>NZ_JACCCO010000002.1 GCF_013409935.1 Streptosporangium sandarakinum
CGCCGCCGGCATGCCGTCCCCGTCGTCATCCGGCGCCGCCGCGGCGGGTTCGATCTCCGGTGCGGCACCGGCGCCACCGGAGACCTGACGCAGCCGGGTGAGGGTGTGGTCGAGCTGCGTCGCCAGGTGGGGGATGGTCGCCGGCGGCAGGTACGCCTCCGCGCCGGCGTCCAGCATGCGCCGTACCGGGCCGTGGTAGTTGACCCCGAGCTCGTCGTCGTCGATCTCGGTGATGACGAGCCGGGCTTCCGGGAACATCGACCGGAGGCTCCCGATCAGCTGGGGGCTGATCGGCGGTGTCAGCAGTACGTCGGCCGTCCTGGGGGCGGCGTGCATGTCGAGCACGACGTAGTCCGGGCCGAGTTTGTCGGACAGCGACACCCGGGCCGACGCCGGCAGCTTCATCGCCGTGGCGACGACCGTCACGCCGTCGTAGTCGATCGGAGGTCGTTCATCCGGAGGTCGTTCGCCGGTCTCCTCCGCGGTGGCGGAATCGACGACGGCGCCGTGGAGCACGGGAAGGGTGCTGGAGATCACCGCGATCCGCTCGCCGCCCTTTGTGACGGCCAGCTCCTCCCCGGGTTCGAGGGCGTCGACGAGCGCCAGGACGTCCTCGGGAAGGCGGGTGACGTCGATCGACCGGGCGGTCCGCGCGGCGCGCTTGCCCGCCATCAGGGCCGGAACGCGCTCGGGGCGGCGGATGGAGGCGGTGCCATGGAACAAGATTCTTCCACATCGGCCCGCTGTTCCCCCGGAAGACGGCGACCGTGGACCTGAGACGAGCGATCGGCCTCCCGGCTCCACGTCACCGGCGCCGGCCGACGGTGAGGACGTCCGGCCGGTGGCGGGTGAGCCGTCCGTCCGGGCGCGCGGCGAGGAGGCTACCGCCGGACGTACTCCCGGATGGCCAGGGTGGCGGCCAGGAGGTACGGGCCGAGCAGCAGGGCCGCGCACAGCAGCGCGTACCAGAACCGCGGGCTGAGCGGTCCGAGCAGCAGCCCCTCGGCCGCCCAGGCCAGCACGGTCACCGCGACGGGGGCCACGAAGAAGACGAACCAGGCCAGCACCACGGCGAACCCGGCCAGCCACACCCACCGGAACCACCGCCCGGCCCGCACGTCGGCGGGAGCGGCCGAGTCCAGCTCCGCGGCCTGCGCCGGGGTGAGCCCGCCGAACGCGCGCCGCAGCAGCAGCGTCTTGACCCGCCACAGGTCGCGGCAGCCGAGCGCGTTGACCAGCACCCCGTACAGGTCGGTGCGCAGGAAGACCATGCACTGCCACAGCAGGCCCGCCAGCTTCACGAACACCCAGGTCGAGAGCGTCGCGTCCACCACGGGGTCCGGCGACCACGCTCCCTGCCGGATCAGCAGACGGGCGCCCAGCAGCAGGCTGAGCAGGACCACGTCCACCGCCATCCCGCCGAGCAGCGGCCCGTAGCGGCGACGGCGCGGCACCGTCCAGATCTGGGAGAGATCGGTCTCCAGGACGAGCAGCATCATCCGCCGGTCCACCCCGAACCGGGACTCGACACCGATCGCCCGGGCGGCGAGCCAGTGCCCGCACTCGTGCAGAAACGTCGAGACCAGGACGAACGGCATGAGCAGCAGCGCGCTCAGCCCGATGTCGTCGAGCAGGAACGCGTCCCGGGCCGGGTCCGGGAAAAGGGACGGCGAGACGACGAAGACGGCCAGGCAGAGCAGTGCGAGGACGGCGTAGCAGGCCCAGGCCACCGGCCCGAAGAAGGGGCGGGCCACGCGCCGGCTCACCCCCGCCATCCAGCGCCGCATCTGGATGGGCGCGGTGCGCACGGCCCGGCGTTCCATATCGGGCCGGTCGTCGACGAATCCCAGTTCGGCGAGGGTCGCCACGAACGACGGCATGTCCACGGGCTCACCGGCGAACGCCTCGGCCTCGGCCGCGGCCTCCTCCTCGGTCGCGCCGCGCAGCAGCGCCGAGATCACCACTCCGCCCACGGCGGGCATGGACACGAAGGTGCCGGTGGCGGGATCGCCGACCAGGACCTCGTCGCCCTCCTCGACCACGCTGAGCGGACGCAGCTGGACCGTGCCGCTCATCGGCTCACCGCCGGGCCAGCGCGCACGCCGGGCAGTCGGGGTCACGGGGGAACGGTTGCCACACCGGGACGAGCCCGTTGAGCAGGTCGATGACGACCCGGGACCCGGCCGCGCGCGGCTGCTCGACGCCGGTCAGGTAGCGCATGGCCTCGTAGGCGACCAGCGACCCGACCTGCATCGCCATCGGCCCGGTGAGGCCGTTGGCGAGCCGCAGCCCGCGGGTGAGCCGCTGGGCGACCGCCGCGGTCGTGCGCTCCCGCGGATCGGGGAGGTCGGACTCGTCGCAGCGCAGGCAGGCGCTCACGCCCGGGTCGACGGAGAAGTAGATGAGCTGGGTGCGGGTCATCCCGCCGGCGACCCAGGGGACGCCCGCGCGCAGCGCCGCCTCGTTGACCCACAGGTTCGCGTCCGGATCGCCGTCGAGGCCGCCGGCGATCAGGTGGACGTCCTCGGTGAGGTCCTTGAGGTCGTCCGGGCCGGAGATCCACCGGTCCACGGCGCGGACCTCGATGCCCGGGTCGTACTCGCGCACCCATTCGGCGGCGCGGTCCACCTTCGACCGGCCGACGTCGGCGTGCCGGTAGAGGAACTGGCGGGCGAAGTTGCGCGGAGCGATGTCGTCGCGGTCCACCAGTGTCAGCGCGCCGACGCCGAGCCCGGCCAGGCACTGCACGAGGGACGAGCCGCCGCCGCCCGCGCCGAGCACGAGGACGTGGGAGTCTCGCAGCCGCCGGACGAACTCCGCCCGCGACCTGCCGAGCCGGGCGAAGACCCCGAAGAACGTCAGGTTGGAGAAGTGCCGCTCGTCGGCGTCCGGGTCGCCCAGCAGGCGTTCGGCGGCGTCCTCGACCAGGCCGAGGGAGTCGAGCCCGGCGAGACCGTCGCGGACGTCGTCTTCCGTGACGGGTACGCCTCGCGCGCTCAGCGCCGCGCTCAGTTCCTCCGCCGTGGCCGGCCCGCGGGCCAGCTCGTCGAGGAGCGCCGCGATCCGGCCGTCCGGATCGGCCAGCGTGTACGCCTCGCGCGGGTCGTGGACCACCACCAGCTCGTCACCGAGAGACTCCCAGGCGCACTCTTTCAACATCACCTGCATCGCTCATCCGCATCGCTCGTCGGGAGGGAGAGGGCCGGGAGGCGGCCAGAGCCGCCTCCCGGCCTACTGAGAGGCGGTGCCTCAGGTCATGAACTGGGTCGCCTTGACGGCCTCCACCTTGCGAACCTCGATCTTCACCTTGTCCACCTCCTTCTTTCCGATGTCCTTGATCAAGGTCCTCCCTTCGCCCACAGAAACCGCATATGGTCGCCATAGAAGGGACAGAACCGCTGATCGTTCGGGGAGACGAAGTGGACTTCGCGGTCCTCGGACCGGTCCGGGCCGCCGACGCCGGGCAGCCGATCCGGCTGGCTTCCAAGGCTCGTACGGTGCTCGGCGTCTTCCTGCTCCATCCGAACACCGTCCTGTCCAGGGACCGGCTGATCACCTCGGTGTGGGACGACCCGCCCCGGTCCGCCCTGCCGAACCTCCAGACGTACCTGACCGCGCTGCGCCGCGCCGCGATCGAGGTCGAGACCGTGCCGTACGGCTACCGCCTGTGTCTGGGCCCCGACCGGCTCGATCTGCTCGCCTTCGACGAGGCCGTACGGCAGGCCCGGCTGGAGGCGGCGCGCGGCGACGCCGCCACGGCGAACCGGCTGTTCACGGAGGCGCTGGCGCTGTGGCGCGGCCGGCCGGCAGAGGACGTACCGCTGGCCGCGGCGATGCAGGCGCGCGTCGCCGAGCTGGAGGAGCGCCGGGAGAACGCCCGGCTCGGCTGGATCGACGTGCGCCTGCGGCTCGGCCTGCACGACGAGCTCGTCGGTGAGCTGACGCCGCTGGTGGAGGCCGCGCCGCTCAACGAACGCCTGTGGCACCGGCTCATGCTGGCGCTGCACCGGGCGGGCCGCCGCGCCGAGGCGCTGGAGGCGTACCGGCGGGCCCGCTCGACGCTCGTCGCCGAGCTGGGCGTGGAACCCTCCCAGGAACTACGCGGCCTGCAGGCGGCGATCCTCGACGACGCCCCCGTCCCGCCCCCCGCGCTGGAGACGGTCCGGGAACCCGTCTGGACGGGGATCTGCCTGCTCCCGGCCGACATCGCCGACTTCTCCGGCCGCGAGGGCGAGACCCGCGACCTGGTCGCCGCGCTGGACGGCACCGGGACGGCACCGGTGATCGTGACGTTGTCGGGGCCGCCCGGGGTCGGGAAGAGCACGCTGGCGGTCCATGTCGCGCATCTGGTGCGGAAGCGGTATCCCGACGGGCAGCTGTTCGTCCGGCTGTGCGACGCCTCGGCGTCGCCCCGCGACCCGTCCGACGCGCTAGCGGAGCTGCTGCGGACGCTCGGCGTGGACTCCGCCGGCATGCCCTCCTCCGTCGGGGAGCGGGCGGCGATGTACCGGGCCAAGGTCGCCGACCGGGCGGTTCTCCTGCTGCTGGACGACGCGGCCGGCGAGGCCCAGGTGGAACCGCTGATCCCCGGGACCCCCGGATCGGCGGTCCTCGTCACCTCCCGTGGGCCGCTGCCCGCGCTGCCCGGCGCGATCGCGTACCCGCTGGACGTGCCGCCGCCCGCCGACGCCCGCGATCTGCTCGCCGGCGTGGCCGGGGCAAGCCGGGTGGCGAGCGACCCCGAATCGGCGGAGGCGATCATAGGCGCCTGCGGGCGGTTGCCCCTCGCGCTGCGCATCGCCGGAGCGCGGCTGGTGACCCGGCCGGCCTGGCCGCTGGCCGAGCTGGCGCGGCGGCTCGCCGACGCCTCGGCGCTGAACGAACTGCGTGCGGGCCACCTGGACGTCCGCGCCACGTTCGAGGCGAGCTACGCGGCGCTGTCGGCGCCCGCACGGCACGCGTTCCGGCTGCTCGGGTCGGTGGCCGCCGACGGCGTGGCCGCCTGGACGGTGGCCGCGCTGGCGGGCACGAGCACGCACGAGGTGGACGGCCCCCTGGAGGAGCTGGCCGCCGCCGGGCTGGTCACCGCCGGTGACGCCGACGCCGCGGCCGAACCCCGCTACCGCATGCACGACCTGCTGCGCGGCTTCGCCGCCGAGCTGTTCGCCGCCGAGGAGAACGGGCGGAGCCGGGCGGCGGCGCTGCGCCGGGTCGCCGCCACGGCCCGGGACCACGCCGCCGCCGCCGCTCGCGAACTGCCCCTCGCCTTCGCCCCGCCGCCGCCCGGCGTCCCGGACCGGACGCCGCCCTGCCCGGAGGGCGGTGCCTGGCTGGCGGCGGAGCGCGCCGTGCTCGTCGCCGTGGCCGAGACCGCCGCCCGCGCCGGGCTGGTACGCGAGGCGGCCGAACTCGCCTACGCGCTGGCGCCGTTCCTGATCGTGCGCGGTTTCCACGACGACGCCGTCCGCGTGCTGGGGACGGCCTCCGGCGCCGCCGCGGCGGCGGGGGACGTCACCGCCGAGACGCACCTGCGGCTGGTGCGCGCCGATGTCGAGGTGGACCGCATACGCGCTCGCGGGGTCGCCGACGAGTTCCGCCATCTGCTCGGCCGCTGCTCACGGGACGGGGATCGGCACGCCGCCGCGTACGCGTTGCTCGGGGTCGCCGCCACCCTGGAGACGGACCTGGGGTCCGCGCTCGCCACCGCCACCCTGGCCGCCGGGCGGTTCGACGCGCTGGGCGACCCGCACGGCCTGCTGAGCGCGTGGACCGAGATCGCCGCGGTCCAGTTCTACCTGGGCCGCTACGATGACGCCGCGGCGACCTGCCGCCGGGCCCTCGCCCACGCCGAGGGGCACAGCGCCGTCCACCGGGCCCGCTTCCTGCGCACGCTCGGCGTCGCCCGCTACGAGACGGGCCACGTCGAGGAGGCGATCGGCCACTACCGGGCCTGCCTGGACCTCTGCCGGGACCTGCGGTGGGCCACCGGGGAACGGCTGGCGCTGCGCCGGCTGGCCCAGGCCGAGGCCGCGCTGGGCCGCCATGACACCGCCATCGGCATTCTCGCCCAGTGCGCGGAGATGTACGTCAACGCCGGAGACACCCAGGGAGAGGCGCTGATCGCCTACACGCTGGGCGAGATCAGCCGGTGGCGGGGCGACGAGCGGGCCGCGCTGGCCCACTTCACCACCTGCCTCCACCGGCTCGACCCGCTCAACGAACCCGTCTGGTCCGCCCGCACCCGCGACCAGATCGCCCGCTCCCGGGCCGCCCTCGGCTGACCGGTCACGCGGTGCCCGTGGTCGCGCCACGGCCCGGGTGTGTGACGTCTCCTCTTCCGGCGTGCCCGGCGATGCGATCAGCAACTCTTGTCGCGGGTGGGCAGGTTTCCGGTGGTCAGGAAGGAGGTGACGGTCTGGTCGCCGCAGGTATTGCCGTTGGCGAGGTAGACACCGTGACCGCCGGAGTCGACGGCCACCATGCGAGCCCGCTGCCCGAACGCCCGGCGCATCTTCAGCGCTCCGCCGTAGGGCGTGGAGGGGTCACGCAGGTTCTGGATGAGCAGGACGTTGGCGGGCCCACGCGAGGTGATGCGCACGGGGGGTTCGGCGGGCTTGAAGGGCCAGAACTGGCACGGCCCCGCGTTGACGGGCATGCCCGCGGTCAGCGGGTGGGCGGACCGGCTGCTCGCCACCTGGCGCTCGTACCCGCTGGTCGAGTCCTGCCACTCGACGTCGTTGCACATGGTGGCGCCGGCGGTGGCGGCGGTGTTCTGCATGGCCGCGGCCGGGGGTGTGTTCGACGGAGGCAGTTCGCCGGTGGTCAGGGCGGCGTGCATGAGGGTGGCGAGCATGGGGAAGTTCGCGTCGGAGTACAGGGCGTTGAGCATGGTCTCGCGCAGGAGGTTGCCGTTCAGTTCTTCCGGATTGGCGCCCGGCCAGGGCAGGGGCTCGCGGTCCAGCTCGGCGGCGAGGTCGAGGAAGGTCCGGCGGACCTGCGCCGGGTCGGTGCCGAGGCCGTACTCGCCGTCGCGGGTCGCGGCCCAGGTGGCGAAGTCGGGGAAGCGGTCTTCCACGCCGACGGTGTAGTTGGCCAGCCACCGGCGCGCCACGCGGCGCGGATCGGGATCGTCGTTGCTGTCCAGGATGACCCGGTCGGTGCGCTGCGGGAACATGGTGGCGTAGACGGCGCCCGCGTAGGTGCCGTAGGAGACGCCCCAGTAGGAGATCTTCTTCTCGCCCAGCGCCTGGCGGATGCCGTCGATGTCGCGGGCCTCGTTGCGGGTGCTGATGTGCCGGATGAGCGGTCCGCCGTTGTGGGCGCAGGCCTCGGCGATCCTGCGTGACCAGGCGAGGTTGTCCGCGATGCCGCCGTCGGCGTCGGGATACGGCTTGAGCTTGGTGACCGACAGGTCGCCGGTTGCGAGGTCGCACGAGACAGGCGAGCTCTGGCCCACGCCGCGCGGGTCGAACCCGATGATGTCGTAGCGGTCGAGCACGTCCTGCGGCAGTTTCTTGACCTGGACGCTGGGGCGGTTCAGGCCGGGGCTGCCCGGCCCGCCGGGGATGAGCAGCAGCACGCCACGGCGCAACGCGGGCTTGGCGGTCTTGATCCGCGACACGGCCAGCGAGATCGTCGGCCCGCCGGGCTTCCGGTAGTCCATGGGGACCCGCAGGGTGGCGCATTCCTGGCGCGGATCCACGCCGGAGCCCGCGGGGCAGGAGGCCCATGAGGTGGCCGCCGCCTGGGCGGGGGTCATGAGGGCTGTGGCAAGGATGGCGGTGGACGCTCCGACGGCTGACAGTCTCGCGAGGCTTCGCATCAGGATTTCCCTTTAGTGATCGTTCGGCTTGTGTCAACGACACTGCCGCACCGCTGATCTCCAACCCAGAGACCTGGTCATCGAAGACCCATGACGTCATCACGAACGGGACAGAACCCCCAGTCGGCGGCATAGCAGTACCAGAGCCTGTACGAAGTCCGGATCTTCAGGCCCGCCGGAGGCTTCGAATCCGCAAGACGGTTCCGGCGGGCAGGTCAGACAGCCGCCGGGTGTCCTGCCGAACCGGAGGGCCGGCCCACGCCGCTCCTTCATGGGGTCCCGGTGGTCCTGGCCGAAAAACCACCCGCGGACCGGCGGTGCGGCGTGTCTCGTTGAGCGGACCTCGATTGAGACGGTCAAGATCGCAGTCGCACTTCGTGGTGGCTGGCGACATCCGTCACCGCAGGTAGCCGTGTCGGCGATCGGCGGGTGTTTGTGTTACTGGTTGTCCTTGAGGAGTTGTCGTGTGCGGGTGAGGAATGCCTGGCGGACCTCTTCCGGGTGCAGTATCCGGAGTGGTCGGCCGAGGCTGAGCAGGTAGCGGGCCAGGCCGTCGGCGTCTGGCCCGCCGATGTCGATGATCGTGGCGTCATCGCCGTCCGGGTGGTGGACGCCGACCGTTGGTGGCACCAGCCTGCGGGCCTCATCGGCCGGTACGGCCAGGCGGATGGTCACCCGCACCGGGTAGGGCTTCAGCGCGATGCCCGTGCTGACCATCTGTGCTGGATCTGGTGGGTCGGGCAGGGCAGTGGCCTGCCCGGTGGCTGTGGCATCGATGATGCGATCGGTACGGAAGGTGCGCCAGTCCTGCCGCGTCAGGTCGTAGGCGAGGAGATACCAGCGGCGGCCGGTGTAGATGAGCCGGTAGGGGTCCACCCGGCGGGTGGACGTCGTTCCGCCCCTGTCGCGGTAGGTCAACTGGGTGCGTTCGCCTCGCCGGCACGCGGTGGCCAGGTCGAGCAGCAACGCGGGGGAGATCTGGCTGTCGTCGGGTCGTGCGGTGTGAGTGAACGCGGCGTCCAACTCGCCGAGCCGGTCGGCGATCCTGGCCGGCAGCACCTGGCGTAGTTTCAGCAGCGCCGACAGGGCTGCCTGGTCGCTGCCGGAGACTCCGCTGAAGGCGGCGGTGCGCAGCCCGACAGCGACCGCGAGGGCCTCCTCCTCGTCAAGGATCAGTGGCGGAATGCTGGTTCCGGGCCCGAGGTGGTAGCCGCCCCATGGGCCCATCTCCGATTCGATGCCGTAGCCGAGTTCACGTAGCCGGGCGATGTCCCGGCGAACCGTCCGTTCGGTGATCTCCAGCTGGGCGGCCAGATCAGCGCACGTCCAGGACCGCCGCGTTGACAGCAAAGACAGCAGCCGCAGCAGCCGCGCCGAGGTGTTGATCACGGCTGACAGTCTGCTCGATAACCAGGACCGTTTCTGACCGGGTCATACCGTAACGTCGCCGGCATGACCGAGAACTCCTCGGCCGAGAAGTCCATTACGACGACGATGACCTCCGCCAAGGTGCGTTAGATGGCGGGCCCGGATGGGCGCACGTGACCGACGAGGGGCAGGCCCCATGGAAGCACGCATGAAGAGCGTGGCGAATCCCGACGTGATCACAGGGATCCAGCATCTCCACAAGGCGATTCACGCCGGTGGCGTCGACCCGCTCGTGCTCGAGCTGGTCCATCTGCGGGCCAGCCAGATCAACGGCTGCAGCCCGTGTGTTGTTCGCCGGCGTCCAGTCGGCGAAGAAGCATGGAGAGACCGAGGAGCGGCTGCACAACGCGGTCACCTGGCGCGAGACCCCGTTCTTCACCGAGGCGGAGCGGGCGGCGCTCGCGCCGACCGATCCAGCGCCACTTCCGGCAGGCCCCCGTCCTGGGCTCCCACCTTCGGGTGACCGCCGACGACCATACCTTTGATGATCATCAGGGGCACATGACGATGAGCGACGAACTACTGGAACTGACCGTTACCGATGCCCGAGCCTGGCGGGAGTGGCTCAGCGGACACCACGACGGCTCGGCAGGGGTGTGGCTGGTCCTCGCCAAGCAGAACACGACCCACCCCACCAGCCTGACCTATGACCAGGCGCTCGACGAAGCCCTGTGCCACGGCTGGATCGATGGTCGGCTACGACGGCGGGATGAGACCACCTTCTGCCGGCGCTTCACCCCTCGCGGAAGGCAGAGTCCCTGGTCAGCGCGGAATGTTTCCATCGTCACCCGTCTGATCAGCGAGGGCCGGATGCATCCGGCCGGAATGGCCGAGGTCGAACGCGCCAAGACCGACGGCCGCTGGGACACGGCCTACGCGGGACAAGCCGGTATCGAGGTACCAGCCGACCTGGCCGCCGCATTGGCCGCGAAACCCCAGGCGCAAGCGATGTTCGACATCCTCACCTCCCAAAACCGCTACGCCGTTCTCTATCGGATCGCGAACGCCAAACGCGCCGAGACCCGAGCCCGCCGTATCACCCAGTTCGTTGACATGCTCGCCCGCGGCGAGGCGATCCACCCACAAAAGCGCACCCTCGGCAGTTGAAGGCCGACCCACTCCTCTCCCCGCCTCGCTCCTCCAAGCCCACGCACATGGCGGCTCGGTGTTCGGCCAGACCCGGACCCCCCGAGAACCCGTCATGGGCGCAGGCTCGGCTCGACAACGGCCGGGCGCAAGGGGTGCCGGCCGCCTCCGTCCGACCGGCGAGGTGCGGCGTGGTGATGGTGCCCTGCTGGGCGTCGCCGGCACGTTCGGGGTGAACCACCGCAGGTCGGCAACGCCGACAAATCCAGCAGATGCGCGTCCATGCCGCGCATCCACTCCAGCTTCTCGATGGTCGCCTTCACCGGCCTGGCCGTCGCCTCCACCGCCGGAGTCGTCGGCCAGGCCGGCGCGTTCGATCAGCGCCCGGATCGAGGCCCCCGAACCGGGGCTGAACGGTGCCGCATCAACCGATGAGATTCTCTATACCGATCCCCGCGGCCGCGAGGACGGCGGAAAGGGACGTGATGGCGAGCACGACGAGAACGCACCCGCCCGAGGGAGGTTTCGGCGAGTTCATTTTGGCGGCGGTCTCGTGGTAGAGCTTCACGGCGGGGTCGTTTTCGTCGTCGTAGTCCCCGTTGTGGTAATTGACCATTTTCGCGGCACACAATGCGCAGAGTCTTCCCTCTGACACCTCATTGCCGCAGGCGTTGCACTTCGCCATGCTCTCACCCTCCGCGTGGTTCGGATATCGGAGCGTATCGATCCAGGCGGAGCCTCACACCTGATATGCCTGCCGGATGTGTTCCCTGGCCGTCAGTTCACCGATACCACCGGGACCTCTCAGCGCTGGCGCCGCAGAGTCCAGAACAACCAGTTGCCGTTGGCCGCGCACGTGGCCACGTCCCAACCCTGACCGCCGAGTTCGGAAAGCACCGCGACCACCTCGTCGTAGCTGCCGGAGAACTTACGCTCGCCGCTCCCGGGCATGTTCACCCGGATGGCCTCCAGATCCCATAACCACTCGACAACGCCGAACTCGTACCGGAACATCATCGCCCCACATCTGTCGGTCGCCGCAGGCAGCAGGAAAATAACACGGCCTCGTGACCTTCGGACGGAATGCCGTCGGGAAAAGGGGTCGAGAAGAATCGCCACAGGATATGGAGGCAGCCCGTCCACCGGTCGATGGTGAGTCGGCCCACCGCATGGGCCCTATCCGCTTCGGTGGGCCTTTCCGGTGGCGGGGGTGAGGCGGCGGACGCCGTCACCGCGGTCAGGACGAGCGGCGCGCCGGCGGCGATGGTGATCCCTGAGGCGTGTCTGACAATTCAGCGTGGCGGAGCCAGAGCAGCAGGGAAGCGATGGTGACACCCGCGAGGTAGCGGCCGGCGATCTGGTCGGACCGCTCGGGGATGACCGCGCCGATGAGGGTGTTTCGGACATCCAGTCGTTTGCAACAACTCATGAAACATGATCGCCGCAGGTGGACCGCCGGACGGTGGGGTGCTTCATGAGCGACCGCCTGTGAAACATCGAGAAGTACGTCGACGCGTGGTGCCCTGCCGGTAGCAGGCCCGGCCGTTGCATCGAGGCCTCTCACCGTAGGCGGCGGGCGTTGACCTCTTGGTCGAGCCGCCAGGTGTGTCCGCCGTCGGTCGATCGTTCGTTCCGCCAGTGGAACGTGTCGGCGGTGATGTCGGCGAAGGCCCAGCGGACCAGGTCGCTGCCTGCGGCGCGTTCCATGACGATCTCATCGTCGATCTGTCGGGCGTACATGTGCACCAAGTCGCCGCGGGCGGTGCCGTGGAAGGTGAACCGCCACAGTCGCAGGCGCGGGTCCCAGATTCGTACGCACAGGCCGCACTCCTGGTCGGGCGCACGCCCCGTGTCGGGGAGTTCCTGGCGCCCGGGCCATTGCCAGACGTCCAAGACTGCTCTGCCCTCCAGGGCGTAGCCGAACTCCCATTCACCGCTGACGCTGCGGGCCGGTGAGCCGTCGGTGGGGTAGTAGGTGATCTGGGTCACCCAGTGTCCGGCCAGGCGTCCGAACTGCTCCATCTCGGTCGCATACAGGTCGCTGGGGCCGTCGGCGAGCAGCGTCTTCATGCGTGCGCCTCCACGGTCGCAAGCGGGGTCAGAGCGGAGGCGAGGCAGTCGACGATGGGGGCGGCGTACACGCCGTCCGGGTCGCGTTCCGGATCGTAGATGGCGACGTCGAGCCCCACCACCCGGCCGGTGCCGACCAGGGTCGAGACGAGCTCGGCGAGCTGGGAGAAGTCCAGGCCGGGACGGCCCGGAGAGTCCACTGCGGGCAGGACGCGTTCGTCGAGCACATCGAGGTCGAGATGGAGCCAGGCGCGGTCCAGCCCGCGCCGCTCCAGGTGGGTGATGATCCGCCCGCCCAGATCGGCGATGCCGATCCGCTGGATCTGCTGAGCGGTGAACCGGGTGACCGGGGGCATCCCCGCGTCCTCCCGGTCACCGATCTGGATCACGTCCTCGTCGGCGACCAGCGGTCGGCCCACCACCGGCCAGTGCGTGAGCAGCAGCTCACCACGGCCGGTTGCCAGGGCCAGATCCATCCCGGCTGCCGAGCCGAGGGACGAACCGGCGTCGTAGTTGCCAGGATGCCGGAAGTCGCTGTGGCCGTCGAGATGAACCAGGCCGCAGCGTCCGTCGCGCCGGGCCCCTAACAGGCACCCCAGCAGGATGCTGCAGTCGCCGCCCAGCACGACCGCGAACCGGGACGCGGCGAGCGCGGCCTGGACCGCCTCGCCAAGCCGCAGCGCGTGCTCGCGGATGGTCACTCCGTTGCGGACGCGGGTCGCCGGCTGCGCGTCGAACTCGTACGGCGGACGGGCGAGTTCCACCACCCGGGCCGGCCGCAGCCGCGCCTCCAGCCCCGCCGACAACAGCGCTCGCGGGGCCCGCCACGTGCCGGGCTCGCGGCCCGGCGCGGGCGGTCGCAGGCCGAGATTCCAGGGGGCCGCGATCACCTCAACGGCAGCAGCCATGGCCCTCTCCTTTCAACCGGAAGACATTCCAACCGGATAACATCATTACACTGGTTGGATGGAACGAGGCAAGCCGAGGAAGGCGGTCATGGGCAGTGGGAAGCATCCAGGCGCACACCTTCAGGCCCCGCGACCTGGTCGGTGGGCACATCATCATCGACCTGGTGAACACGGTCACAGCGCGTGACACCGAGCCGATCGACTGGCTCGATGGCTATCCGCGCCTGCTGGAATGGGCCGCCCTCACCAGTCAGTTCGACCCCGTCGCCCTCACGGTCTTGCAGCGGCTGGCCGACACCGAGCCCGACAACGCCGCGCTGGCCCTGGACCGCACCCGCGAGCTGCGCGAGGCTCTGCACGATCTCATCACGACACTGATCCGCAAAGACGCTCCAGCCTCTCCGCAGGCGGTCGACCAGGTTGAGAAGCACTGGAAGCACGCGGTCGCCAGTGCTCGCCTCACCGTCCGCGGGAACACGCCACAACCCCAGGTCAACGTCGAGACCTCGGGGCTTGAGTACCTCAACCACGAGCTGGCCCTGCAAGCGTTCGACCTGCTCCGGTCACTGCCGCTCGAACGCACCCACGTCTGCCCTGGCCTGCGGTGCGGCTGGCTGTTCATCGACCGCTCCCGAGGCGGCCGCCGCCGCTGGTGCGACATGGCCACCTGCGGGAACGCCGCCAAAGGCCGAACCCACTACCAACGGAAACGGCAAACCGCCAGCAACCGGGCCACCATCACCCGCCCAACGACCAGTAGCTCCACACATCCCGTTGCCGAGCCCTCCGCCTGAGGCGTGTCTGACGATTCAGCGTGGCGGAGCCAGAGCAGCAGGGAAGCGATGGTGACACCCGCGAGGTAGCGGCCGGCGAGCTTGTCGTAGCGGGTGGCGACGGCTCGCCATTGCTTGAGCTGGGCAAAACACCGCTCCACGACGTTGCCGCCGGTCAGGTGCAGGGTGAGCGGCAGGCCACGGCTTTCGGTGATCAGATGGAGCTTGGTGGTCGGCCCGCCCCGGGACCGGCCGAGGGCCTGCCGTCCTTGGGAGGCTCTCGCGTCGATCGTCCCTCCGTCGTCCCCCTTTTCCGAGCGCCGGCGGCATGCTGGTGAGCCCGGGCGATCACGCCTTAGGCCCGGAGGCCGCGGAGGTTCCTCCTCACCGTGCGTGCGCAGAGGGCCCTGAAGTCGTCCTCTTCCAGGCCGACGCGTCCGCCGAGATACAGCTGGACGAGTCCCTGGACGGGCGAGGTCAGGGCCAGGGCGGTCTCCAGCGGGTCGTCGGGGTGCAGCAGACCCAGGCGCATGCCTTCCTCGGTCAGCTCGACGACGCGGGTGAACGCCGGTGACCCGTTCCGCCGGAAGTCGTCGGGGAAGCGCCTGGCCCGGTCGCGCCGATCGGTCATCAGGAACGTGTACAGATGCGGGCGGCCGAGGGCGAAGTCCAGGAAGTCGTCCAGCAGGCACATCAAGCGGGTCTCCCAGTCGCCGTCCGGGACCTTCGTTCCCCAGTCTTCGCCCAGTTCGTCGAAGGTGCGGTCCGCCACGGCGGCGAGGAGGGCCTCGCGTCCGGGGTAGTGCTTGTAGATCGCCATGGCGGTGACGCCGACCATCTCCGCCACCCTCCGCATGGTCACCGCGTCGGCCCCCTCACCGACGAGGATCGCCCGCGCGGCCTCGGCGACCCGCTCCTTTGTCGCGTTCACGGTGTACAACATAAACCATCGGGGTGTACGACTGACGGAGCGGCGGCCGGGACCGGCGGGGGATCGCGTCTTCAGGCGAGGGCGGTCAGCAGGGCGCGCCGTTGCCGTTCAGTGAGGTCGGCGACCCACTGCCTGCCGTCGAGTCCGGTGCTCAGCAGCAGGGCGTGGACGGTGACGGGGGTGGCGCCGGGCAGGGCGAGCAGGATCCGGCGGATCGGGGTGCGGCGGGTGATCTCGTCGTCGCGCTGGAAGACCTCGGCCAGGCTGAGCTGCCCGGCGGTCAGCGCCCTGCGCAGCTGCGCCCTGCTGAGGGTGGCGGCCGGCGCCGGGCGGTGCGGCGGCGGAGCCTGTGTGGGCACGGGCGGGGTGGCGGCCGGCCCGGTGCGGGGGAGTCCGGCGGAGGGCGTGGCCGCCGGGGCGGGATGGGACGCCTTCACGGGGTCGTCGTCGCCGCCCAGGATGTTCGCGGTGATCAGCAGGACGCCCGCGCAGACCGCCGCGACGGCCGCGGCGGTGATCTGCCGCCGGGACAGCCGGCCGCTTCTCCGCTTACTGGCGGCGAGCTTCATCCCGACGATCGCGGTACGGCACAGCACACCCATGACCATGCTGAGCAGGATCGGCACCAGGGCGGCGGGCAGGGGGCTGATGGTGGCGATCACGACCCCCACGGCCGGGCTGATACAGGAGACGATCAGCCAGGGGGTCAGGCGCTGCTTGGCGATGTCCAGCAGAGCGGCCAGGGCGAGACCTTCGCTGGCCGAGTGCACGACGAGCGCGATGATGACGACGATGGAGGCGGTCAGCGCCAGGGCGGCGCCCTCGATGGCGCGGTGCAGCGTCAGCGCGGCGGCGGTGCCCATGCCGCCGAACACCGCGGCGTCCATGCCCTGTTTGACGCGGCGGTGCAGCCCGGGGCCGTGCAGGGCGGTGCGGGCGGCCGCGTCCTCGGGGCAGGCGCAGCCGTGGCGGGTGAAGTAGGTGATGACCAGGAAGCCGAACGCGGCGGCCAGGGCCAGGCCCCACAGCGGGACTCCGGTCTCGGCCGCTTCGCTCCAGGCGTCGGGCAGCAGGTCGACCAGCGCGGTGACCAGCATCATCGCCGACGCGATGGCCAGCCACAGCGTCATGCGCTCGGAGTCGCGCCGGGCGAGGTAGGCGCCGACGAGGGTGGAGACGCAGACCAGGAGCACCGCGCCCCAGGCCGCCTGGTGGGGAGGTTGTGCCTGCGGGACCGGCCCCATTGCCCAGGCCAAGGCCGATGGTGGCATTGGTGAGCACCTCCTGATGATCTGAAGGGGTGGGTGAACACGGTGGAAAGCGCACGGGAGGCAGGGGGTACGGCGCGGCGCGGCCGTCGCCGGTGAGATCCGGATCGGCGCCGCCCGCCCTCCGGAAAGAGGGCGGGACGGCCGGTGGTCGTCAGCCGGTGGGCCGTTCGGGGGCGGCGTGCCGGGCGGACGGCGGGGCCTGTGCGGGGCCGGTGAGGTCCCGCAGTTCGTCGAGCAGGGCGTGCAGCCTGCTGATCTGACCGTCGAGCGCGTCCTTGAGGTCACCGCCGGATGCGGTGACGACGGCGCGCAGGCTCTGGATCCGCTCGTTCAGGACCTCGGGGGAGACGGCGGGGTCCCGGGGATGCCGTGTCGAGGCGTCGCACCAGGCGGCGCGTTCCAGTTGCCCGGCCGTACGGCGGGCCTGTTCCAGGATCGCCTGGGCCTCCTGATGGGCCAGGGCGAGGGCGCGGTCGGCCGCCTGCCGGACGATGTCGGAGACGTGGGCGCCCTCACCGCCGGCCGCCCGCTCGCCGTTCCCGTTCACCGCGGCGCGGGCCCGTAGCTCCGCGTTGTCGCGCAGCACCCGGATCAGGGTGGTCTCGACCTGTCCGAGGAACTGGTCGACCTCGGTCAGGTCGTAGCCCTCACGCAGCCGGACGACGGTGAACACCTGGTTGCGTACCGCGGCGGGGGTCAGCAGTCCCGCGGCCGCGGGCGGGTCGGGGAGCGCCGGCGCGGCCGGCGGGCCGTCCTGTCCGGCGTGCTCGGCAGATCCGTGTCCGTGTCCGTGTTCTTCGCCCATGGACGTCTTCACCGTTCTTTCGCCGTTTCGAGGTTCCGAGGTTCCGAGATGAGCTGGAAAAGGGACAGAAGGGGTCGGGCGTGTGTTCCACCGGTCGCGGGTTCGCGTGTTTCCGCCGGGGGCCCGCCATCGGGCTCTCCTCGCCGAGGACGGTGAGAACCCGATGGCGGGCGGTACCGGTGATCAGTCGTGGCCGCAGGGGCAGTCGTCGTCCCCGTGGCCGTCGTCCCCGTGGCCGTCACCGCCGTGGTGGTGGGGGTGCCGGTCACCCCACTGCGGATGGGCGACGCGCTGATCGGCCGGAATGTCACAGCCGGTGCCGGCGCACTGCGGGTCCCGGGCCGGGGTGCCAGGTTCGTCTGTCATGGAAACGCCTCCGGTGTGTTCTGTTCGCTGAGATCGCACCTGGGTCGATGGGGTCGCCGCGGAAGACCACGGCGCGGAACGCGATACCGGGCGCGACGCCGCCTTCGCGGCGAGGAGCGCGGCCCGGCGGCCGGCCGGCGCCGCCGGGCGGGTCACCTCCGGCTCACCCGGCGCAGGTAGTAGCCGAAGGACCAACCGGACGTGCCGGTGGGGGTCTTGACGGCGATCCAGCCGTGGCGGGCGGTGCAGGAGCCGTAGACGCGGCCGTCGGCCACCCGTAGCCGTCCGATGGGCCGGCGGTTCAGCCCCGGTCCGGAGCGGACGCGCAAGAAGCTGCCGCGCCGTACATGGACGACCCGGTAGCCGCAGGTGCGCGCCGAGGAGGTGGTGGCGCCGGCGGCGGGAGGGTTGACACCGGTGGGCCGGGGGGCGGCGGTGGTGGGGGTGCCGATGCCGGTGGGCCCGGGGCTGCCGGAGTCGGCCTGCGCGGATGGAACGCCGATCGCGAGCAGGCCGGCCGCGGCGCATGCGGCCAGCGCGGGGAGGATCCGCTGGGTGTTTCGCATGGGACTTTTCCTTCCGGTGAGCATCGCCGTAACCGGTTGAGCGCCGGGGGCCGGACGGGTCTAATGGGGATCGACCTGCGATGTTCACTCTTCGTGGTTACCCGACTACTGAAGCATCACACATATGAGCAACCATGCAAGTGAGGTTTCGCTCTCCTTCAGGGTCGAAGGTCTGCGTAGTCGGACAATCACCGAGTGCATTGACGGACGACAGGAGAGTCCTCACAATTGCACAGGTGAACAGTCATTCAGTTGTTCCTCTGCGGCCGGACCGCGACTGCTCGGTCACGGTGGTCGACGCCGAACGGGTGGCCGGCGTCCGCGAGGCGCTGCCGGCGGACGGGTCCATCGAGGAGCTGGCCCAGATCTTCGGACTGCTGGCCGACCCCCGGCGGCTGCGGCTGATCGCCGCCCTGCTCGAAGGCGGCGAGATGTGCGTGTGCGACCTGACCGCGATCACCGGCCACAGCATGTCGGCCGCCTCGCACGCGCTGCGGCTGCTGCGCGCCAAGCGGGTGGTGAAGGTGCGCCGCAGCGGCCGGATGGCCTACTACCGGCTCGCCGACTCCCACGTGCGGATGCTGCTCGACGTGGCCCTCGCCCACATCAGGCACGAACAAGGAGAACGCGATGACTGACCTGCACACCTCCGGCCTGCACGGCGCCGGCGAGCCCGGCCCTTCCGCCCCCCGCGGACACGGCCACGGACACGGGCACGGGCACGCAGTCAGCGCACAGGCCGACCGCCGCTACCTGACGGGTGCGCTCGCCCTGATCGTCGTCTTCATGGCGGCCGAGGTGGTCGTCGGCGTCATCGCCCGCTCCCTCGCGCTGATCTCCGACGCCGGGCACATGCTGACCGACGCCTTCGCCATCGTCTTCGCCCTGGCGGCGATGCGGATCGCCGCCCGCCCGCCGCGGGGCGGATTCACCTACGGCCTCAAACGCGCCGAGATCGTCTCCGCCCAGCTCAACGGCATCACCCTGCTGCTGCTGGCCGCCTACTTCGTCTACGAGGGCGTCCACCGGCTCATCGCCCCTCCGCAGGTCGCCGGCGGCTACATGCTGGCCACCGGGCTGGCCGGCATCGCCGTCAACCTCGCCGCGACCTGGCTGCTGCGCAGGGCCGACCGGTCCAGCCTCAACGTCGAAGGCGCCTTCCAGCACATCCTCAACGACCTGTACGCCTTCATCGCCACCACCGCGGCCGGGGCGGTCATCATGGCGACGGGCTGGGCGCGGGCCGACGCCGTCGCCGCCCTGGTGGTGGCCGCCCTGATGCTCAAGGCCGGCTGGGGCCTGGTGCGCGACGCGGGCCGCGTCTTCATGGAGGCCGCCCCCGTGGGCGTCAGCCCCGCCGAGATCGGCCGCAGGGCCGCCGCCCTGCCCCACGTCGTCGAGGTCCACGACCTGCACGTGTGGGAGGTCACCTCCGGCTACCCGGCGATGTCGGCGCACATCCTGGTCGCCCCGGGAGCCGACTGCCACGCCGTACGGCAGGCCGTCGAGCACCTCCTGCACGACGGCTACGGCATCAGGCACACCACCCTGCAGGTCGATCACGCCCCGGCCGAGCCGCCCGCCGACGACTCCGGCGCGTTCCACTGCGCGGACCCGCACGGCCCCGCCCACCGATCCGAGGACCCGCCGCCTCCCGGCGGGTCGCCGGCGAGACGGGCATCCGCCGGTGCGGTGCTCGGTCGCGTCGCCGACCGATGACAGTGTTCCCGCACACGTCATAGGCGTCAGGATATCCTGACGCCTATGACGTTCAAGTGCCCCGATATTCCCAGCCACGAGGGCTTCGCCGCTCCGGTGCTCCCCAACGGGGATCCGGCCTCGTCCGGCGGCGCCTTCACCAAGACCTTCGTCGGCTACCAGGCCGGATGTTCATGCGGATGGACCGACCAGCGCCGGTTCCCGCCCACGGCGGAGGGGGCCAAGGAGACGGAGTATCGATGGTGGAGCAGGCACGCCGCTCCGCTGATCGCCGCCGCGCCACCCGGCGAGCTGGTGACGAAGTCGAATCTCCTGTGCGAGCGGATCGTCAAGCTCGCCGCCGAACGTCCTCTCGCCGCCCTCACGCTGCTGTCTCAGATGGAGAGCTGGCAGCGCACCCTGCTCGACCAGGTCGTCGCCGGCGCCCGGGAGGCCGGCGCCTCCTGGACGCAGGTGGGGGAGGCGATGGGGATCTCCAAGCAGAGTGCTCACGAACGGTTCAGGGGGCACGTGAGCACGTGATGCGACCCGCCGGGCGCCTTCCCGGCGCCGACCGGTGAGGCCGGCGGGGCCGGGGAATCGTCTACCGGTGGCCGGGGTCGTACGGCATCTACCGGGGCTCCCACATCAACCCGGCCCCAGACGATCCTCATCTTGAGTGGCGATCGACAGCGGGTCCTTGACCGGGCAGAGGCCGTGCCGGCCGAGCGGCACCGACCACGCCGCATCGGGGCATCGCGCGGGAACGGGCCTGGTGTGCGCCCACGTCACGGTGCGCTCTTTTGCGCCCGCTCTTCCCCGAGAGGTTTCAGGCATCGGTCAGGTCACGCTGCCGCCAGGCCACGATCGCCGAGGGCAGCAGGACCAACGTGATGATCGCACCGGCGATCAGCGGCTCCCAGGTCACCGTCACCAGTCGGCGGTCGGCCATGGCCGCCGCGAATAGCAGCCCGAGCATCACCCCGTTGGCCGAATAGGCGATGCGCAACGCCTCCCGCACCTCGCCGCGCTCGCGCTCGTCCAGATCGCCGTCGGCGATCTCCGCGGTCCGATGGGTCGCCCGGCGCAGTGCCACGAACACGATGGCCGCGACCGCCACCGCCGCCAGACCCGCGATCATCGAGATCGCGGAGTCCTGATCGGTGAGCGCGGTCACCGCCAGCAACACCATCGGGGCGGCGGCGAGCACCGCCAGCACCCGGCGGACCGTACTGCGCGCGAGCCGTAACGGCCCGGCTCCTGCGGACGTGTTCATCACTGACCTCCGTAGAGCTGCTGCGACATCGGCTGGAACGGGTGTCGGGAGAAGACGGCCTCGACCGGCAACTGGAAGAACTCACAGATCTTCAAGGCCAGGTCGAGGGACGGCCCGTAGTCACCGCGTTCCAGGAACCCGATGGTCTGCGGGTTCACCCCCACCGCCTCGGCGACCTCGGCTCGTGACACGCCGCGCTCGGCGCGGAGCACCGCGATCCGGTTATGGAGGTCCGTTCGCTTCTCCTTGCCACCCACATAAAAAGCATTGCGTATACGCAATGCTTTGTAAAGAGAAGGCAAGAGAAGAGCGTTGATGACCACCCCGGACCGCGGGTTCATCGAGGTCATCGCCGCGGAGTGAAAGAGCGTCTCCGTTCGAGCGAGGTCCGGCCCATGGCGGCCTCACGGAGCGCGCCGCGCTCCAGGAGGGCGGAGAACGCCGAGCCTGACCGGTCACCAGGCGGTACCGAACCGATACGGCGTCACACCAGGCCGCCATCGGCCGTGAGGTTCTGGCCGGTCAGCCACGCCGCGTCCGGGCTGAGCAGCAGCGCGACGACGCTGGGCCCCTGCCGCACGGTCGCGACGGTGCACGCCCCGGCCTCGGCCGCCAGCGAGCGGGTGCCTCCGATGGCCAGGGTCGAACATCTCGACGACGAGCGGTGCCTCCTGCACATCGGCGCCGCCACTCCGCTGACGCCGGCCGTCTATCTCGCCGCGCTCGGCCTGCCGTTCACCGTGGACGGGCCGGCCGCGTTGCCGGAGGCGGCACCGGGTGCGACGGGTGCGGAGGGCCGCCGCGGATCACCACCCGGCGGCGGGTGCCCGGTGGTGGTCCAGGCAGTCCTGATAGGAAGGCAGCAGGCCGCGCTCCAGTGCCTCCCGCAGGGTCGGCGCCGCCGCGTCGCCTGGCGACAGGATCGGCGGCTCCGGCGTCCGGAACGGCAGCCCGATCTCCGGATCGAGAGGGTTCACCGTGATCACGTCCCGCGGGCGGTAGGTCTCCGAGCACTGGTACTGCACGCAGGTGTCGTCCTCCAGCGCCAGGAACGCGTGGCCCAGCCCCTCGGAGAGGTAGACGCAGGCCCGGCTGCGGTGGTCGAGCACGGTCACCTCGTACCGGCCGAAGGTGGGGGAGCCGGCCCGCAGGTCGACCACCGCGTCGAGCACCGCGCCGCGCACGCACGTCACGAGCTTCGCCAGCCCCGGCGGGACCACCGCGCCGTGGATGCCGCGCAGCACCCCGCGGTGCGACACCGAGAAGTTGGTCTGCACGACCTTCGGCGGGTGGCCCAGCGCCTCGGCCAGGACGTCCTCCCGGTACGCCTCGTAGAACGTGCCGCGCTCGTCGTCGAACCTCTCGGCCGTGACCAGGAACGCCCCCGGTACGGCCATCTGCCGGACATGCATGCTGCGGGTGTGAACGTCGCGAACAGCCATGGCGGCAGGCTAGGAGGGCGTGCTCGAAGCCGGTTCGAATACCGGTCGGAGCCGGGCTGAGCCGGGCTGAGCCGGGCGGCGGCGGCCCGGCCGGGTCCGCGGCGGTCTCCGGACGGCATCCGCCGGCCCCGGACGACACCGGCCCCCGCACCGCGGCTCAGATGGATCCGCGAGCGGTTCTCGACCGGGTGCGCCGACGCTCGGGGCGTCGCCCTGTTCGCCACCGTCAGGATGGGAACGTCCATGAGCAACGCCACCTTGACCCGGCACCCCGCCCAGCCCGCCGCGGTCGGCGGCCCCGACCTCGCCCGCCGGTTCGCCCGGTCGGCGCGCGTGACCGACAGCTGGGTCACCTCCAACGACCACCTCGACACGTGGCTGGCCGAGCAGCACCGGGCCAACCGCTTCTCGGTGACCCCGATCCCGTTCTCCGGGCTGCGCGGCTGGCGTTTCCGGCCCGGCACCGGCAACCTGACGCACGACAGCGGCCGGTTCTTCAGCATCGAGGGCCTGCACGTGCGCACCGACTTCGAAGGCGGCGGCGACTGGTCCCAGCCGATCATCAACCAGCCGGAGATCGGCATCCTCGGTCTCCTGGTCAAGGAGTTCGACGGCGTCCCGCACTTCCTCATGCAGGCCAAGATGGAGCCGGGCAACGTCAACACCATCCAGCTGTCGCCCACGGTGCAGGCCACCCGCAGCAACTACACCGGCGTGCACGGCGGCCGGCCTATCGACTACCTGGAGTTCTTCACCGACCGCTCCCGTGCCGCCGTGCTCGTCGACGTGCTGCAGTCCGAGCAGGGGTCGTGGTTCCTGCGCAAGCGCAACCGCAACATGGTGGTGGAGACGACCGGTGAGGTGCCCGAGCACCCCGACTTCCGCTGGCTGACGCTGGGGCAGATCCACCGGCTGCTCCAGCGGGACAATGTGATCAACATGGACGCGCGGACGGTCCTGTCGTGCATTCCGCGGCTTCCGGACGGCGACGGCGACGAGATCGGGGACGACCCTGACCGCTATCGGGCGGCGCTGCGCGCGTCGCTGTCGCCGTCGGTGTGGGCGCTGCACACCGACGCCCACATCCTGCACTGGCTCACCGACCTCAAGTCCCGCCACGAGATGGTCCAGCGGCAGGACGGACTCGACACCGTCAAGGGCTGGCACCGGGACGACCACCAGATCGCCCACGAGAGCGGCCGGTACTTCAGGGTGATCGCCACCGAGGTGCACGCCGGCAACCGGGAGGTGCCCGCCTGGACCCAGCCGCTGGTCCAGCCGGTCGAGCGGGGCGTCAGCGCGTTCCTCACCCGGCCGATCGGCGGCGTGACGCACCTGCTGGTCCACGCCCGGGCCGAGGCCGGGTCGCGCGACGTGGTGGAGCTGGCCCCCACCGTCCAGCTCCAGCCGGGCAACTACGCCGGGCTGCCGCCCGAGCGCGTCCCCCGCTACCGCGAGGAGGCGCTGCGGCCCGACCCAGCCCGGCTGCGCTACGACACCGTGCAGTCGGAGGAGGGCGGCCGGTTCTACCACGCCGAGAACCGCAGCATGATCATCGACGTCGGGGAGGGCTTCCCGCTGGAGACGCCGCCGGAGTTCTGCTGGATGACCCCACGGCAGATGAGCGCGCTGCTGCGGCACAGCTACTACGTCAGCATCCAGGCGCGCAGCCTCTTCGCCGGTCTGCTGTCGCTGGCGTGAGAGCCATGGACGGCATGAGCGCCACGGGCGGCGTGAACGCCGTGACCGACGTGAACGCCGCGGGGAGCCTGAGCACCGCGGGCGGCATGAGCGATGTGAACGCCGCAGAGGGCCTGAGCACCGCGGGCGGCATGAGCGCCATGAGCGATGTGAACGCCGTGGAGGGCCTGAGCGCCGCGGGCGGCGTGAACGTGGCGTCCCGGCCCGTGCGGATGGCGGTGCTGGGCGCCGCCGACATCGCCCGGCGCCGCATGCTGCCCGCCATGACCCGGGCCGCCGGGGTGGAACCGGTCGTGGTGGCCGGCCGCCGCCCGGCCGAGACCGGACGGCTCGCCGCCGAGTTCGGTGTGGAGGCCGCCGGCGACTACGAGACCGCGCTGCTCCGCGACGATGTCGAGGCCGTCTACCTGCCGCTGCCCAACGCCCTGCACGCCCCCTGGGCCGAGCGGGCGCTGCGGGCCGGCCGGCACGTGCTGGTGGAGAAGCCGCTCACCACCTGCGCCGCCGACACCGCCCGCCTGCAGCGGCTGGCCGACGAGCGGGGCCTGGTGCTGATGGAGGCGATGATGTTCGTCCACCACGCCCAGCACGAGGAGGTGCGCCGGCTGCTGGACGGCGGCGCCCTCGGCACTCCGCTGGCGTTCACCGCCGCTTTCACCGTGCCGCCCCGCGACCCCGGTGACATCCGCTACCGGGCCGATCTCGGCGGCGGCGCGCTGCTGGACACCGGCGTCTACCCGCTGCGCGCCGCCCAGCACCTGCTCGGCGGCGACCTGGAGGTGCTGGGGGCGGTGCTGCGCTGCGGCGACGAGGTCGACGTGGGCGGCGCCGCCCTGCTGGTCTCCCCGCGCGGAGTGACCGCGCAGGTGGAGTTCGGCTTCGACCGGCCCTACCGCTGCTCCTACGAGATCCGCGGCAGCCGGGGCGGGCTGCTGCTGGACCGCGCCTTCACCCCGCCCGCGGACCTGACGCCGGTGGCCCGCCGTACCGGACTCGACGGCCGGACCGATGACCTGCCGCTGCGGGCCGACGACCAGTTCGCCGCGCTGCTGCGGAGCTTCGCCCGGGCGGTGCGCACCGGGGAGCGCCACGGCGACGCCGCCGCGTCGCTGGCCCAGGCGCGGCTGGTCGACCGCATCCGCGAGACGGCCCGGCGGGTCCCCGCCTGACCGGCACCGGACCGGCACTCGACCACATCCGACCGCACACGTCCGGCACCCGACCGACATCCGACCGCAAAGGAGGCACGGTGCGCGCTCACCACGACCCGGAGAAACGAGTGGTCGTCCTGGGGGGAACCGGCTTCGTGGGCCGGCACGTCCACGCCGCCTTCACCGCCGCCGGCTGGGAGGCGCTCACCGTCGGCCGCACCGCCGCGGCCGACGTCGCGCTCGACCTCACCGCCGCCCCGCCGCGCGCCCTGGCCGCGGCCCTCGACCGGCACCGCGCCACCGCGGTGGTCAACGCGGCCGGCGACTACTGGGGCCTGAGCGAGGAGCGGATGCGCCACTCCTTCGTCACCGTGACCGAGCGGGTGCTGGCCGCGGCGGACCTCGCCGTACGGCGGCCGCGGCTGGTGCAGCTCGGCACCGTCCTGGAGTACGGCCCACTGCCCGAGGGCACGCCGCTGACCGAGGACGCCCCGATCGACCCGGTCGGCGGCTACGGTCGCACCAAGTACGCCGCCACCCGCGCGGTCCTCGACGCGGACGCCGACGCGGTGGTGCTGCGGGTGACCAACTCCGTCGGCCCCGGGGCCCACCCCTCCAGCCTGCTGGGCAAGGTGGGCCACGCGCTGCTGGACGCCGTACGGCGGGGCCGGCCCGCGACGCTGGAGCTGGCGCCGCTGCGGGCGGTGCGCGACTACCTGGACGTGCGCGACCTGGCCGAGGCCGTCGTGGCCGCGGCCGGCGCCGACGCGAGCGGCCGGGTCGTCAACATCGGGACCGGCCGGGCCGTGCCGATCAGGCGGCTGGTGGGCGACCTGATCGAGGTCAGCGGGGTCCGCGCCGAGATCGTCGAGCGTGAGCCCGCCTCGACGACGCAGGTCTCGCCCGGGGCGATCGCCGAATGGCTCCAGGTCGATCCGGCGACGGCGCGGCGGGTGCTGGGCTGGACGGCCCGGCGGACGCTGCGGGACGCGCTCGACGACTTCTGGAAGGACCTGCTCGACGGCACACGGCGCTGAGCGGGAAGAAGAACGGAAGGGCCCCGGGGCGTCTCGTCGCCCCGGGGCCCTTTCGCCCCGAGGTTCTTCTCGGCCCGGGGTTCTTTTCGGCTCGGAGTCCTTGTCGGTCCGGGGTTCTTTTCGGCTCGGGGCGACGATGGCGGGCGCCGGGACGCACCTCCTGGAGGGCCGGAGGAACGGCCGGGAAAGAGATCGGGCCCGTCGCGGGTGCGCGCGGCACGCCCGCGACGGGCCCGATCCGGGTCCGGTTGCGGCGGTGGTCTCGGCCGGGGCAGGTCAGGCGGGGGCGGGCACCGGCTCGTCGGGGACGGTGTCCGGGACGACGTCGGACGGACCGGCCTCGGAGCCGGAGCCGGCGGTGCCGGAGGGGCCGGCCGGGGCCGGGTCGCCGGACAGGTCGAAGATGGGGCGCAGCCGGTTGAGGCCGGAGATCAGCGTCACGAAGTCCTCGCGCGGGAAGAACAGCTTCTTCGGATCCACCAGCGCCTGGGCGTACTCGTAGTAGGCCTTCCGGTCCAGCCCGGCGTCGTAGAAGAAGCGGACGAAGGAGATGATGTTCCCCAGGAACTCCCGATAGGAGTTCTCGTACCGCTCGCGGACGGCCTCCTCCCTGGCCGGGTCGGCGAGGATGTGCGGCACGGCGTCGGCGGCGGCCCGCGCGGCCATCATGGCCAGGGTCACGCCGGTGGAGAACAGCGGGTCGACGAACCCCGCCGCGTCGCCGACGAGCATCCAGCCCGGACCGGTGAACCGCTCGCAGGTGTAGGACCAGTCGCGGGCGTTGCGGAAGGCGCTGACCTGCCTGCCCTCGGCCAGCAGATGCTTGACGTGGACCGACTCGGCGATCTTGGCGGCGAACAGCGCGGGCAGGTCCAGCCCGCTCGCCTTGGCCTCGTCCACGGGGGTGACGAAGCCGACGCTGTGGGTGCCGTCGTTGAGCGGGATGTACCAGAACCAGCCGCCGGGGACGTGCTCGATGAAGATGTTGCCGGCCTCGTCGCCGGTGAGGCTCTCGCCGTTCTGGTAGTAGGTCCACACCGCGACGTTGCGCAGGTCGTCGTGCCACTGGACCTCGGACACGTGGCGGCCCAGGGCACGTCCCTGGCCGGAGGCGTCCAGCACGAAGGAGGCGCGGACCTCCTGCTCGCCGCCGCCGCGCACGGCGTAGCGGACGCCGGTGACGCGGCCGTCCTCGATGACGGGCTCCTTGACGACGGCCTCCTCGACCACCTCGGCGCCCAGCTCCCTGGCCCGGGTCAGCAGCAGCGCGTCGAAGTCGGCGCGGCGGACGTTGTAGGCGTGGGGGTACTCGGGCTGGCCGTGGTCGAACGAGAAGTTCCACCGCCCGTCCTTGCCCCAGACGAGGCTGCCGCCGTACTTCCTGACGAAGCCGAGCGCCTCGACGCGGTCGCGGACGCCGAGCTCCTCCAGCACCTCGATGCATCCGGTGATCAGGGACTCGCCGATGTGGTAGCGGGGGAACTTCTCGCGTTCCAGCAGCAGGACGTTGACGCCCTTCTTCGCGAGCAGGCCGGCGGCGGAGCTGCCGGCCGGGCCTCCGCCGATCACGATGACGTCGAACTGTCGGCTAGACATGGGACTTCCCCTCGTTGCGGCTGAGAGCATTCACGGGCGCGATCGCGGACTCGATGACGGGTGCGGGAGCGGTCATGGACGCGTGTCTTCCGGAAGGATCCCCGCGGCCGCTGAAGGACCGCTCGGGGATCGGTACAGCGGGACGTCGCCGCCGTCGGCGGCCGCGAGGCGGACCGGGCTGGGGGCGGGGCGTCCGCGGGCGGGACCGGCGGATACGGCGGGTACGGCGGGTACGGCGGGAGTGACGGTGGCGGCGGGGACCTCGTCAAGGCCGCCGGGGTCGTCGAGGGGCCAGGTGGGCGCGCCCCAGAACGTGTAGAGCCAGCTGGTCAGGATCTCGCGGGTGAGGGGGCCCACGGGTTTCCCTCCGATCTGTACGGCGCGGAGCCGGGACGGGCGGTTCGGTTCAGTTCGATACGGTTCGTTTTGGCACGGGGCCGGTGTACGGTGCGGAGCCGGGGCAGGCGGTCCGGTTCGACAGGGCACGGGACCGGTGTACGGCGGGGCCGGGACGGGCGGTTCGGTACGGCACGGAGCCGGCGCGGGCTGTCAGCGGGTGAGGGAGCAGGCCAGGTCGAGCAGCGTGGGCTGCTCGAACAGGGCGGCGTTGGGCACGTCCACCCCCAGCGCCGCCTCCAGCCGGGCGCGCAGCTGCAACAGCTGGATGGAGCTGACGCCCAGCTCGTAGAGCCGGTCGCCGGGCTGCACCGGCTGGCCCGTGAAGTCGGTCATCGTCTGCCGCAGGGTCTCCCAGGCGGCGCTCTCGGCCGGGGTGAGGGATCCGTCCCCGTCCGCCGGGGACGCGTTCTCCTCGCGGATCACCTCGGCCGTGACGCCGAACGGGTCGGTGTAGACCAGCGGTTCCCCCGGAAGACCGGGGGAGTGGCACGACAGGCGCTCCAGCGGGCCGGTGCCGCTCATCCGGGTGCGGATCTCCGCGGCGCGGGGGTTGAGCCCGGCGTAGAGGACGCCGGGCGGCCGGCGCAGCAGGACCCGGGTGAGCAGGTGACCCTGGTCGGCCGGCAGGGACAGCACGCCGCGCTGGACGGCGGCCGCCTCGTAGGGGTTGTCCTCGTTGACGCCGAGCCCCCGCCACAGGCCCCAGGCCAGGCTGTGCGCGGTGACGCCGGCGCGGGCGACGAGGTGCTCGGTGAACGCGTCGGCGAAGGCGTTGCCCGCGCCGTACGCGGCGCAGCCGGCCGAGGCGAGGTGGCCCAGCAGCGAGGAGAAGGTGACCAGACGGGCACCGGGGCGGCGCCGTACCAGGTCGGCGAGGTTCAGCAGGCCGGCGACCTTGGGCTGCCGGGCGGGGTCCCAGTCGGCGGGGTCCTCCTCGGCGATCGGCCGGAAGCGGTAGTCGCCGGCCAGGTGCAGCACGCCGTCCAGCGGCCCTCCCCAGGCGGCCTCGGCCTCGGCGGCGGCCCGTTCCAGGGCCTCGGCGTCGCGGACGTCCACGCTGCGGTAGCGCACGTCGCGGCCGGGGACGGCCAGGCCGGAGAGGACGGTCCGCAGCGCGGCGTCCCGTTCCGGGTCACGCCGCCCGACGAGGAGGAAGCGGGCGCCGTAGCGGTCGGCGAGGGAGGCGACCAGCGGGGCGCCGACGCCGCCCGCGCCGCCGGTGACCAGGTAGCGGCCGCCGCGGCGCAACGCGTCCCGTCCCCCGGCGGCCCGGCCCGTCCCGGCGGCTCCGGCGCCTTCACCGGTGCCGGTGCCGGCACCGGTCAGCGGCTCCAGCTGCACGGTGTACGGCCGGCCGCGCCGCCAGGCCACCTCGCCCTGCCCGGCGGCGTGGTCGGACAGGGCCGCCAGCAGGTCGCGGGCGTCCTCGGCGGGTGAGGCGCCGGCCAGGTCGACGTGGCAGGCGCGGCTCGCGGGGTTCTCCCGCCCGGCGACCGCGCCGAGGAGCGCGGCCTGGGCGGCGGGGTAGCACAGGTCCTCCTCGCCGGTGACCGGCCGCAGTCCGCGGCTGACGGTGACCAGCCGCGGGTCGCCCGGCCTGCCGGATAGGAAGGTCCGGCAGGCCGTCAGCAGGTCGCGGCCGCAGCGGCGCAGCGCCTCCTCGACCCGTTCGCGGGGACCGGCCGGGTCGGGCGCGGGCAGGTAGCTCCACAGGTACAGCAGGGTCGCGGGTGGCGTCCGGCGCAGCCGCAGGGCGTCGCGCAGGGCGTACCAGTCGACGGCGGAGGCGGGGTCGATGGTGTAGCCGCCGTCGTCCAGGGTGCTGAAGTGCGGGCCGGGGCGGACGACGACGACCGGGCCGGGCGGCTCCAGCGCGGCGGCCAGCCCGAGGTCGTCGGCGAACACCACGGTGACGCCGTCCGCGACCGGCGCGGCGACCGGGCGGGGCTCGGCGGCGCGCCAGACGGGCCGCGACAGGCAGTCCGGCACGGTGGCCGCGGTGCCGCGGGCCGCGGCGATCGCGCGGACCAGTTCGTCGAAGTCGCCGGACTCCATGCGCCGCACCAGGGCGGCGCGCTGGATCTTCCCGCTGGTGGTGCGGGGGAACTCCGCCTCGGTGATGGGCAGCGCGTGGGCGGCGGTCAGCCGGATCCGCTCGGCGACGGCCCGGTGGACCCGTTCGACGGTCTCCACGACGGCGGCCGGCGGCCGGCCGCCGGGGCCCGCGGCCTCCTCGCCGGGGGCGGGGCGGGGGACGAAGAAGACGGCCAGCACCTCGCTGCCGGTGGCCGGGTCGGGCACGCCGCAGGCGGCCACCAGCCCGGAGGCCACCCCGTCCAGGCCGCCGACGAGGTCCTCGATCTCGTGGCAGTAGTACTTCTCGCCGTTGATGACGATGAGCTCCTTGGCGCGTCCGCTGATGACGACCTCGCCGTCGAGCATGAAGGCCAGGTCGCCGGTGTCGAACCAGCCGTCGGCGGTGAACGCCTCGGCGTTGGCGGCCGGGTTGTCCAGATAGCCGGGGGTGACGCGGGCGGATCTGACCTGGAAGCGGCCGATCATCCCCTCGGGCAGCACGCGGCCCTCGTCGTCGGCCACGCGCAGGTCCGCCCCGGGGGCGGCCGGGCCCATGCTCATGAACTCCAGGCAGTCGGCCGCGGCGTCGCCGGGGCCGGCCAGGCGCAGCGTGCCGTTGAGCGAGGACTTGGCGACGCGCAGCACACTGGCCGGTTCGGCGAAGAACTTGCAGGTGGCGCCGGTGGCGGTCTCGGCCATGCCCCACATGTGGACGACGGCGCGCTCGTCGATGCCGAGCGGCGCGACCTGGACGAGGAAGTCGCGCATCACCGCGGGCAGGCACTGCTCTCCGGCGTTGAGCATGGTGCGCACCGACGACAGGTCCCACCTGCCGGTCGGGTCGCCGCCGTCCCTGCGCAGGTCGCGCAGGGCGTCGGCGGCCAGCCGGTAGGCGAAGTTGGCCGACCAGGTGTGGTGCACGCCGTACCGGCTCAGCACGTCCAGCCAGCGCAGCGGCTGCTCGGCGATGTGGCCGGTGGGGGCGTGGACGCCGTCGCAGCCCAGGACGACGTCGCGCAGCAGGTACATCACCAGCGGCGCGACGTGGTCGAACGGCAGCCAGTTGAAGCTGGTCTCGCCGGGCCGTACCAGGTCCACCTGGCGGGCCGACAGGGCGTTCTCCACGATGGCGCGGTGCGTCACCGGGATGACCTTGGAGGCGCCGGTGCTGCCGGACGACAGGGCCATGATCGCCACGTCGGACGGCCGGGCGGGGTGGACGTCGTCGCTCTCGGGGGAGATCTCCAGCTCGGCGACCGACAGCCAGTTCAGCCCGGGTTCGCCGTAGAGGGCGGCCAGGCCGGCCACGCCGTCGGCGGAGGCGTCGTCGGTGATGATCGGCGGGCGGCCGAGGGCGCGCCAGGCGTGCATCAGCTTGTCGAGCACCGGGTGGCGGTCGTCGAAGGAGGGCGGCGCGGTGACGGTCACGCAGGTGACGCCGCCCAGCACGCACGCCCACACGGCCGGGAAGTAGTCGGTGAGGCCCGGCACCAGCAGGATGGCCGGGGAGCCGGGCCGCATGCCGCGCTCGCGCATGCCGCCGAGGATCCTCCTGCCGCGCCGCAGCAGCTCGGGGTAGCCGACGAAGGTGTCGCCGTCGCGGGTGACGGCCCGCACGCCCAGGTGGGGGAAGCGCTCGGCGGCCGAGACGATGGCCTGGGTGACGGTCTCGGGGTCGCCTGCGAGCCGCTCCAGCGGCGGCCCCTCGGCCAGGGAGGGCCGGGCCGCGCCGTCCGCGCCGTCCGGAGTGTCCGGAGTGTCCGGAGTGTCCGGTGCCGCGCCGGTGGCGCGGGCAGGGGCGTCGTCGTCGGCCAGGACGACCCGCGGCGCCTCCTCGCCGACCGGTACCGGTTCGGCGCGCACGCCCCACCGCGCGGCGAAGGCGTCCAGCGCCTCGGCGGCCGGCACCGGGATCCGGGTCAGCGCCGCGAGGTCCGGCTCGCCGTCGCCGGTACGCGGGACGCGCCGGACCGGTACGGTCGCCACGGCACCGGCCGCGTGCCCGGCCAGGGCCTCGGCGATCCTTTCGCGCAGCTCCCCGAGGTCGGCGTCGTGCGCGGCGACCGGGTAGGCCACCGTGAGCGCCGGGGCGGTCCCGGCGCCCGTGGGTCCGGAGCCGCCTCCGTCGAGAGGACGGCCGGGACCGTCTTCGGCGGGCCGGTCCGGCGGGGTCCGTCGCAGGACGACACCGTCGAGCACGCCGTCGAGACCGAGCAGCAGCGGTTCGAGGTCATTGAGGCGAGAGTTCACGGTTTCTGTCTCCTTGCGGTCGATGCCGTCGGTTCCCGGCCGGGAACATGTCCTTCCTGAAGTCCCGGGTGGTCCAGATGTGGTGGAACCTCTCCCAGATGCCGTGGCGCTCCTCGTCGGTCAGGTGCGGCAGGGTCAGCCCGAAGATCTGCGACAGCGCGGCGAGGTAGTCCTCGGCGGTGGTGAGCGTGCGGGTGGTACGGCCCGCGGGTCCCACGGCGCTGAGCTGGCAGCCGATCAGCTCGTCGAACCCGGTGGCGTGGTGCCGCTTGACCCAGCCGTAGACGAAGAAGATCGACATCTCCTGGTCGGCGAGCCGGTCGAAGGTGGCGGCGAACTGCTCGGTGGTGGCCTCCTCCAGGGTGAAGTCGACGCCGCTGCACGACTCCAGCCGGTCGTAGTCGACGCGCCAGCCGCCGGGGGTGGCCTCGGAGGGGCGGACCCGGTAGGTGAAGGGGCCCTGGGTGTAGGTGCCGGGAGCCAGCGGCAGCGGCCGGTGGAAGCCCTCGCCGGAGCCGACGTCCAGGATCCACCGGCCGCCGGGGTTGCCGGGCGCGGGCAGGCCGGAGACGGTCAGCACGTTGTGGGTCCCGTTGGCGCCGACCGGGTTGGGGTTGTAGCCGCTCTGCACGCCGGCGGCGTGCATGCCGACCCGGTAGCCCAGCTCGCGCAGCAGCAGGTGGAAGGCCCCGTTGAGGTGGTAGCAGACCCCGCCGCGGCCCTGGCCGACGATGCGGGTCAGCGACCGCCGCGGGTCGATGCCCGGCGGCCGGTCCAGCGTCTCGAACGGCACCCGTTCGACGTGCGCGGCGTGCAGCGCGGCCAGCGCTTCGGCCGACGGCGGGGCCGCGGGGAGGCCGAGCCGGGCGAGGTATGCGGAGATGTCGATGCCACTCACGCCTGCGAGGCTAGGAAGGGCCGCTAGAGGCCGGCGCGAGCCGCGGTGGAGCCCGGCTCGATCCCCGTGCCGGGCCTCGGTCCCGGCCCCACGCCCGGGGCCGGGGCGCCGGGCCTGGGGTCAGGCGCCGGACCGGACACCGGCGCGGGCCAGTTCCTCCAGCTCGGGCACCAGCTGCGCCGGGGTGGGCAGGGCGAGCATGTCCTCGCGCAGCCGGCGGGCCGTGTCGCGGTAGGAGGGGTCGTCCAGCACGGCGGTGATCTGCCCGCGCAGGGCCTCGACGGTGGCCTCGGCGCCGGGCAGGCAGCGGCCCACCCCGCCGCGCTCGACCTGGCGGCCGTGGAAGATCTCGTCCGGCATGTGCGGCACGACGAGCTGCGGCACGCCGTTGATGAGCGCGGTCATCGTGCCGCCCGCGCCGCCCTGCTGGACGAGCAGGTCGCAGTCGCGCAGCAGCGTGTCCAGCGGCATCCGGCCGATCCGCAGGACGTTGTCCGGCAGCGGGTCGAACGCCGCCCGCTGCCCGTCGGTCACCGCGACCACGACCTCCGCCTTCAGACCGGCCAGGGCCTCGACGGCCCGGGGGGCGATCATCATCCGGTCGAAGCCGAGCCGTTCCTGCGAGGTGCCCCAGGTGACGCAGACCCGCGGCAGGCCGGTGGGCGGCTCCAGGCCGGCCGGCAGCACCGAGGCGCCGTTGTAGGGAACGAAGCGGAAGCGCCTGCGCGGCAGGTCCAGGTCGTACTGCAGCTCCGGCGGGCAGGGGTCGAGGGTCAGGTCGCCGTTGACGTCGAGCCGCTCCAGGCCGAAGCGGTCCAGCAGGTCGCCGACCACGTCGGCCTCGAACCGGGCCATCGGCCCGGTGAAGTCGACGCTCCACAGCACCCGCACCGCCGGGACGCCGCACAGCTTGCCGACGAGCGGGCCGACGAACGCCACCGGCTCGAACAGCACCAGGTCGGGGCGCCAGTGGCGGGCGAACGCGGCGACGTCGTCGGCCTGGGCCAGCGCGGAGCGGGTGGCGACGCGGAATCCGTGCAGGCGGCGGCGGGTGTGGTCGGCGCTTCCGCCGGCGTCTCCACCGGCGCTTTCGCCGGCGGAGGGCCGCGCCGCCGCGGAGCCGTCCGTCCCGCCCGCGCCCGCCGGGCCGCCTGCCGTACCCGCGGTGTTCGCCGTACCGGTGGCCGCGGTGTCGGCGGGCGGGACCGGCCGCCAGGACCGGGCGGCGAGCTGCTCGCGCAGCACGGCGTAGGAGTCGAAAGCGGGGTCGCCGGCCGGCAGGGCGGGCAGCCCCGCCTGGACGATGGCCGGGACGAGGCCGGGGTTGCTGACCACGACCACCTCGTGGCCGGCGGCGCGCAGCGCCCAGCACAGCGGAACCAGCGGATTGAAGTGCCCGGGCATGTCCCAGGTCGCGGCGAGAACTCGCACGCCTGCCTCCGTATCGGTGTGACGGCGGATCGGTGACCGGTCGCCGCGGCCCGTCCCGGGGTGGCGACCGGGCCATCGTGGGCGGCCGGACTCGCGGCGTCCTCAAGCGCCGCTCGATCGCTCGGGCGATCCTCGAGCGGCATGGCGCACAGTGGCGCGAGCAACGCGCGGACGCCGCCGTCGTCCCGGCGACGGTGTCCGCGCGGACAGGTCGGGACGGGCCCGGCGGGCCGGGTCCGGGCCGGCGGGAACGCCCGGAGAGCGTCCGCGGAACGTCCGCAGGACATCCGCGAGAAGAGGGAGCGGTTCATGGAACTGGGGATTTTCCTCAACTACGACGGCGCGGTGCCGGTGGCCCGGGAGGCCGAACGGCTCGGCTTCGCCTACGCGCTGGCGCCGGAGGGGTTCCGGTCCGACGCGGTCAGCGTGCTGGGCGCGGTCGCCGCGTCCACCGAGCGGATCCGCCTCGCGCCGGGGGTGATGCAGATCCCGGCCCGCACCCCGGTGATGACGGCGCTGGCCGCGGCGACGCTGGACGGGCTGTCCGGCGGCCGGTTCTGCCTGGGCCTCGGGGTGTCCAACCCGGACGTCTCGCGCGGCTGGTACGGCGTCGACTTCGACGCGCCGCTGGCCCGTGCCCGCGAGTACGTCGAGGTGGTACGGCTGGCGCTGACCGGCGGCCCGGTGCGCTACAGCGGCGAGCACTTCCGGCTCCCGCCGCCGGGCACCCGGGAGGCCGCGCACCTGCGGGCCGCCCCGGTCCGCGCCGACATCCCGGTCTACCTCGCCGGGGTGGGACGGCGCAGCCTGGAACTGGCCGGGGAGATCGCCGACGGCTGGATCGGGGTGTTCTGCCCGCCGGAGCGGCTGGCGGAGTCGCTGGGGCACGTGCGCGCCGGGCGGGCGCGGGCCGGCAAGGGACTTGGGGGTTTCGAGGTGATGCCGTCGATCCCGATCGGCGTGGGCGACGACCCGGAGAGGGCGGCCGAGCCGCTGCGGCCGTACTTCGCCAACTTCATCGGCATGGGCAGCAGGGAGCGGAGCGTCTACTTCGCGCTGGCGGTCTCGATGGGGTTCGGCGCGGCGGCCGAGGAGATCCACGACCGCTGCCACGCCGGGGACCGGGCCGGGGCGGCGCGGGCGGTGCCGTTCGAGCTGATCGACCGGACCTCGCTGGTCGGCGACGCCAAACGGATCTCGGCGCGGATGGCCGAGTACGCGGCGGCCGGGGTGACCACGCTCGGGCTGACCTCACTGGCCACCTCCCTGGACGGCCACCTGGAGACCCTGCGGGTGGCCGAGGAGGCGCTGCGGCTGCAGCGGGGGTGACCCGGCGGACGACGCCCCGGGGAGACGCCGATCAGCGGACGCCGTGCGCGAGCGAGGCGTGCGGGATGACCATGGGCGTGGCCGTACGCGGGTCGGGCACGATGTCGCAGGCCAGGCCGAACGCCTCGGCGACCAGGTCGGGCGTCAGCACCTGCGACGGCGGACCCTGGGTGACCACCCGGCCGTCCTTCATCACGATCAGGTGCGAGGCGAAGCGGGCGGCCTGGTTGAGGTCGTGCAGCACGGCCACGATCGTCTTGCCCTCGCGGTGCAGCTCGCGGCAGAGCTCCAGCAGGTCGTACTGGTGGGCGATGTCGAGGAAGGTCGTGGGCTCGTCCAGCAGCAGCAGGTCGGTCTGCTGGGCGAGCACCATCGCGATCCAGGCGCGCTGGCGCTGGCCGCCGGACAGCTCACCCGCCTGCGCCTCGGCCAGGTCGTGCAGGCCGGTTCGCTCCAGGGCGAAGCCGATCGCGGCGTCGTCGTCCGGCGACCACTGGCGCAGCAGTGTGTGGTGTGGGAAGCGGCCGCGCCGTACCAGGCCGCGCACGGTGATGCCGTCCGGCGCGACCGGGTTCTGCGGCAGCAGGGCGACGTGCCGGGCGGCCTGCCTGCCCCGGTAGGACCAGATGTCGCGGCCGTGCAGCAGCACCTGCCCCCGTTCCGGCTTCATGATCCGGGCCAGCGTCTTGATCAGTGTGGACTTGCCGCACCCGTTCGGCCCGATGATCATGGTCAGCTCGCCCTGCGGGATGTCCAGGCTGACGTCGCGCACGACCGGGTCGCCACCGTAGGAAACAGTCACGTCCCGTGCTCCCAGGCCGGTCGTGCTCATAGCGTGCCCTTCTTCCATTCGCGGATCAGCAGGTAGCCGAGGTAGAGGCCGCCGAGGCCCAGCGTGTAGATGCCGACGGGCAGGCTGACGGGCAGCGGGAGCTGCTGCGCGGCCAGATCGGCCAGCACCAGCAGCAGCGCCCCCGTCAGCGCCGAGAGCATCAGGTGCGGGCCGGTGCCGCGGGTCAGCCGGCGGGCGATCTGCGGCGCGGTCAGGGCGATGAACGAGATCGGCCCGGCGACCGCGACGGCTCCCGCCGACAGGAGGATCGACAGCGCCACGGCCGCCGTCCTGGTGCGGCCGGGCTCGGCGCCGAGCATGGCGGCCGTCTCGTCGCCCATCTCGGCCAGACCCAGGCGGCCGGCGATCGCCGCCGCGAACGGGGCCGTCACCAGCAGGACGATCCAGATGGTGGCGGCGTGCTCCCAGGAGCGGGCCGACAGGCTGCCGTTGACGTACGCGGTCAGCACGGTGGCCTTGTCGCGCTCGACGGCGTACACGACGTACTGGATGAAGGCCACCGCCATCGCTGAGACGCCGATGCCCGCCACGATGAGACGGCCGGGGTTGCGGAACCCGGTGCCCGTGGAGAGGTAGACCAGCGCGATGGCCAGCACCGCGCCCGCCAGCGCGCCGAACGGGACCGGCACCGCGCCGGGCAGCAGCAGCGCGACGGCCGCCGCGCCCGCGCCCGCCCCGGCGGCCAGGCCGATCACGTCGGGGCTCCCCAGCGGGTTGCGGGTGACGGTCTGGAACAGCGCTCCCGACAGGCCGAGCGCCGCGCCGGTGCCGACGCCGACGACCAGGCGGGGGCCGCGCAGGCGTTCCAGCACGAACGCGGCCTTGCCGCCCGCGCCGCCTGTCAGGGCGCCGGGGAGGTCGGCGAGCGGGATGCCGAGGCGGCCGAGCGAGAGCGTGGCCGCGCAGGCGGCGAGCATGAGCGTGAGGAGGGCGAGACCGGTGACGGCGGAGACGCGCGAGAGGGGCACGGCCATCGTCCGCCCCAGCACGAGGAACCCCTTGGGCCTGCTCACGTCCCGCTCCTCATTCTCCGCACGGCGACCAGCAGCGCGGGCGCGCCGATGAACGCCGTCACGATCCCGACCATCAGCTCCTGCGGGCGCAGCACCACCCGGCCCGCCACGTCGGCCAGCAGCAGCAACGCCGGACCCAGGATGGCCGAGAAGACGACCTGGGCCCGGACCTCCGCGCCCACGACGGCCTTGACGATGTGCGGCACGGCCAGGCCGATGAAGGCGATGGGCCCGACGGCCGCGGTCGCGGCCGCGCTGAGCAGCGTGGCCGCGACCAGCCCGAGCGCCCGCGTGAGGCCGGGACTCGCGCCGAGCGCGGAGGCGGTCTCGTCGCCGAGCGCGAGCGTGTTGAGCGCGGGCGCCAGCAGCAGCGCCATGAGCAGGCCGAGCCCTGCCGCCGGCAGCACCGACAGCAGCACGTCGAAGTCCCGTCCGCCGAGCGCGCCGACCACCCAGTAGCGGTAGCTGTCGAAGACCTTCGGCATGCCGAGGGTCACGGCCTGCACGTACGCGGTCAGCACCGCGGTCACGACCGCGCCCGCCAGCACGAGCCTGGCCAGCCCGGCGCCGGAGCCGGCCGAGCCGATGACGTGCACGAGGACGCCGGCCAGCAGCGCGCCGGGCAGCGCCCACCACACGGTGTTCCACTGGCCGGACACGCCCAGGAAGGCCGTGGCGCTGACGACTCCGGCCGAGGCGCCGGCGGTGATGCCGAGCAGGCCGGGGTCGGCCAGCGGGTTGCGGGTGACGCCCTGCATGATGGTGCCCGCGACGGCCAGGCCCAGCCCGGCCAGCAGGCCGAGCGCGGTACGCGGATAGCGGCTCTGCACCACCGCGGTGGTGCTCTCGTCGGCGGTGCCGCGCAGCACGTCCACCGCGTCGCCCACGGAGGTCGGCAGGCTGCCGAAGGTGATGCTGGCCAGCATCGCCAGTGCCAGCACGGCCAGCGCGACGATCAGGAACCACACGAGCCGGGAGGCTCGGGCGCGGGGGGCGCCCGCGTCTCCCGGCACGGTGCGTACGACGGTGACGGTCACGGTCAGCGGTCGAGCTTCGCGACCGCCTCGTCGATGAGCGGCAGATAGCGCTCGATCACCCACGGCACGGTCAGCGGGTTGATGATCGAGGACGCGGTGACGAACGGCTGATCGTCGCTCGCCACCACCGAGCCGCGCTTGATCGCGGGGATGCTCGCGTACAGCTTCTGGGCCTCGACCTCCTTGCGGGTCTTCGCGTCACTGTAGAACGTGAAGATCAGGTCGCTCTTGGCCAGTTTCTGCCCGTTCTCCAGGCCGATCACGGCGGAGTCGGTGCCCTCGGTCTCCTTGAACGTGTCGACGACCGGGTCCACGGTCAGGCCGAGCGAGGAGACCATCTTGACCCGCTGCTCCTCGGGCTTGAACACGCCGAGGGTGCCGGGGCCGGTGGTGTAGATGTAGGAGAAGGTCACGTCCTTGTACTGCGGCCGGGTCGCGGCGGCGTCGGCGAGCCGCTTCTTGACCTCGGCGATCAGCGTCGCGGCCTGCTCGGGCTTGCCCAGCGCCTTGGAGATGATCTCGATCTGCTGGTCCCAGTTCGTGCTCCACGCCAGGTCCGGATAGGCGACGGTGGGCGCGATGTCGGAGAGGATCTTGAACTGGTCGGCGGTGATGCCCGACCACGGGGCCAGGATCACGTCGGGTTCGAGCTCGACGATGGCCTCGATGTCGATGTCCTCGCCGCCGGTGAACTGCTTGGGCAGCGTGCCGCCGGCCTTGGTGACCGCCTCGTGGATCCACGGCAGGTAGCCGGTCTTGTCGCTGCCCCACGCGTAGCTCTCGATTCCGACGGGCGTGTGGCCGAGTGCGATCGCGGTCTCCGCGGAGCCCTGGCCCAGGGTGACGATCCGCTCCGGCTGCTTGGTGATCGTCGCCTTGCCGAGGGCGCTGTCGATCGTCACCGGGAACGCCCCGGCCGCGCCGCCGCTCGCCGCGGAGGCGTCCGCCGACGTCGCGGGCCCGGCGGGCTTGGGGTCGGACGTTCCGCAGCCGGTGATGACCAGCAGGGCGGTGGCGACGACGGCCGAGAAGGCGCGGCGGCGGGTGAACCTGAACGGCATGGATGTTCCTTGTACGTCGTCACACTTGGGAGACCGCGCAGGCGTACCACCACCGTCAGGTTGCGGTGCCGCACAGGCCATAACCTGAACCTTGAACCACTTAGGCAAGCCTAACCTACAATACTTTCGGATCAAGTCCCTTCCGAGTGGGACAAGTCACCCTCCGGCCATGACCGGACGTGGTCACGCCGGCCTCGGCATCGCCCGGCTGCCGCCGCGGGCCGGCGATCGTCTCGGTGCCGGGTCCGACGTGGCGCATGGCCCCGCTCAGGTCAGGGCGAGGAGGCAGAAGGCGACGGCCGCGGCGCACAGCCGACGAGCCGGCCGCGGTGGACGCGTTCGGCGAGCACGCCGCGGGCGAGCAGGAGCACGACCGGCCCTCTCCCGGCCTATGACCGCCCGTCCTGTGATCGAGGAGGCTGTGGCGCGGGAAGCGGGAGGGTCAGGCCGGTTTTGACGGTGTCGAACACGAGCAGCGTCTCGTAACGCCTGATGTTGTCGTCCGCCTTGAACAGGCGGTTGCCGAGGCGGCTGCATTCGCGCATGCTCCGCGCGGCCAGGACGACCACATAGTCCCACGGTCCCGCGACCTGGTAGCACTGCTGGACCTGCGGGGTGGAGCGCATCCGTTCGGCGAAGGCGCGGTGGTGCTCGAACGATTCCCGGTCGAGGGTCACCAGGACCGTGGCCAGGACGGTGGGGCCGAAGCGGTGTGGGTCGAGGACGGCGACCTGCCTGGTGATGAGGCCGTCCCTGCGGTAGCGGGCGATCCGCCGCTGGACGGCGCTCGGTGAGAGCCCGACCCATTCGCCGAGGTCGTGCAGGGTGCGTCCGGCGTCGCGCTGGAGGAGGTCCAGGAGCTGCACGTCGATCTCGTCCAGGCGGGGCGGCGGCGGTTCAGGCACGCAAGATTATTGCGTGCCGGCGCGAAAACCCTCAATCGCCTCGATCGGATGCTCGATTAGCGTCGGCCGGGTCCGGAAAGCCCCCAGGAAAGGCGACGCGCATGGATCTGGACGTGGTGCGGATCGAGAAGGCCATGCAGGTGATCGATCCGGTGTTCCTCAACACTCCGCAGTACATCGATGAGCAGCTGTGCCGGGCGCTGGGCGGCCGCACGGTGACGGTGAAGCTGGAGACGGCCAACCCGGTGCGCAGCTTCAAGGGCCGGGGCGCCGATCTGATGCTGAGCACGCTCGCCCCCGGCACGCCGGTGGTGTGCGCCAGCTCGGGCAACTTCGGGCAGGCCGTCGCCTACGCGGGACGGGCCCGCGGGATGCCGGTCGAGGTGTTCGTGCCCGAGACGGTCAACCCCGCCAAGCGGGAGCGGATGGAGACCTTCGGCGCCCGGGTCATCATGGCCGGGACGGACGGCGCGTCGGCGCGGAAGGCCGCGGCCGCCCACGCCGAGCGCCATCCTGACCGCGTCCACCTGCAGGACGGTCTCCAGGCTGCGATCGCCGAGGGCGCCGGGACGATCGGGGTCGAGCTGACCCGCGGCGCGCCAGGCGGCGCGGGCGGTCCGGGCTTCGACGTCGTCGTGCTCCCGGTCGGCGACGGCGCGCTGATCAACGGCGTGGCGCGCTGGATGAAGGAGCACGCACCCGGCACCCGGATCGTGGGAGTCAACGCCGAAGGCGCCCCCTCGATGCTGGAAAGCCTGCGCGTCGGCCGCGCGGTCTCCATCGAACACGCTCGCACCTTCGCCGACGGCATCGCGGTGCGCACCCCGCTGGAGGCCTCGGTGCGACGGGCCCGCGCGCTGGTGGACGAGATCGTCCTGGTGACGGACGAGGCCATCGCCGCCGCCATGGAACTGGCGGCTCGCACGCTCGGGATCGTCCTGGAACCGGCGGGGGCGGCGGGCCTGGCGGCGATCGCCGAGGGCGCGGTCCCCGGCGATCGGCCGGCGACGGTGCTGACCGGCGCCAACCCACGTCCCGAACAGGCCGGCGAACTCGCGGCCCGGCTCGCACGGCCCGCCCCGGACACGCGAACCTCAGCCCGATGACCGCCCGAGGCAACCGCGCCGAGGCCGCCCCGTCGGTCGGACACGGGACGGTGACCGGTTCGAAAAGGACATGTGCGGCCATCCCGGGCTCCCGCGCTGATGACCCGGTGGCTCGCGTGACCGATGAGCGCGTCGTCGCGTGCGCCGGGAAGACTCGCGGCAGGGCGCGCCTCAGTGGGTCGCCTGCCGTGCGGCCTGGTCCCGGATCCCGCTCAGCACGGCATCGAGCAATCGGTCGAACTCCGCTGCGGACCCGAAGTCGGCTTGGAGAGGCGCGAGGGCGGCCATCGTCGGGTATGCGGTGGCGTCGATCGCGGGCCCGCCGGGGCCGCCGCTGAGGACCGCCAGCAGATAGCCGTTGAGAAAGCCGAACAGCGCCATCGGCGCGTCCGCGGCCACCCGGTCGGGCAGGCCGGCCTGGCGCATTGCGGCGACCAGATGTTCCAGGGCCGCCAGGGCCACCGGCGAGTTCTGCGGGCGGGTGGCCAGCAGCGGGAACACCCGAGGGTGCCGGTAGGCCACCTGCCGGTAGTTGTGCGCCGTCTGGCGGGCGACCTGCTCCCAATCGTGGGGCGCCTCCTCCGCGCCGGCCTCCATCTCGGCGATCACGGCCTCGGAGATCGCGTCCAGCAGCGCCGCCTTGCCCTTGAGGTGGTGGTAGATCGACATCGGGTCGACTCCGAGCTCGTCGGCGAGCCGCCGTACCCCGAAGCGGTCCAGGCCGTCGCGGTCGACCAGTGCGACGGCGGCGGCCGCGATGCGTGCGCGGTCGAGCCCCGCCGAGGTGCCCCGTGTGCGTCTGGTCACGTCTGCTCCTCCTCCTTGCCAAACCTACACCGTAGAATCTACTGTGTCAGTGAAATCTACGCCGTAGGTTTAAGAAGGGAGAAGCCGTGACCCGCACCGTCAACCGCCCCCTGTCCGAGGGGAAGCCCCCGAGCGAGGTCATCGCCGCGGATCGGCCTCCTGAGCCGGACCGGCCGACGATGACGGAGGAGGAACTGGTCGCCCACCGCGAGGCGGAGAACCGCTGGCGGGCGTCCAGCGCGGCGCGGACGGCCGCGTGCGACGAAAGGAAGGCACTCCGATGACGAAGACACCTCAACGGCGATCGGCCATCGCGGCGATGTACACGGGCCTGGGGCTCACCGTCATCGCGACGATCATCCCCTACCTCGACCGTGCCACCACCCACCTGCTGGCCGACCACATCCGGGCCGGCTATCCCACCTACATCCAGACGCGTGTCGACTCCGCCGTCACCACCTACCTGGTCCTGTCGTCGGTCATCGGAGCGCTCGGCGTCATCGCCTGGCTCTGGACGACATCGGCGGTCAAGGCGGGCAAGCGGTGGGCCCGCCCCGCCGCGACCGTGATGTTCGTGCTCGGCACGAGCGCCGGCCTGACCGGGCTGCTCACCAGGGACACCTCCGGCGAGACCGGCCTGCCACCGGAGCTGGGCTGGGCCGGCATGGCTCCCTGCCTGGCAGGTCTTCTGGCGGTCGCGTTGTTGTGGAGACGACCGCGACCGGTGTGACACCGGCTCCGGCGGACTCCGCAGGCGATCGGCGCGGGCGGCAGCGCTCCCGGCACCGGCCCGAGCGACGGCCCCGCCACCGGCGCCCGGGGAGCCCGATACGGCGATCACGGCATCGGCATGGTCGGCCGATGAGCCCCGTGGCGAACGGCGTCTCCGACACGGACCCGACCGGCACGGATCACGACCACCACGCACCATGGAGGAAGGCACGGTGAAGCGCATCGGCATCATCGGGGCAGGCGAGACTCGCCGGCCTGACGGTGGCCGACGACAAGATCGTGATCAACGTGATGTCCGGCGTCGGCGGCGACGACCTGCGCAGGACACTGGCCACCGACGCCCCGATCGTCCGGGCCATCCCCCTGTCCCCGATACATGCGGGATGACCGCGCGAACCGGTCTCCGCCGTGATCTCGACCCGAGACAGACGTGTTCGCATTCGTTTTCGGCCGCTCAGGCGAAATCAACCGGCGGGCTCGCCGAACCAGCGGGAGAGATGGCCGTCCAGGTCCTGCTGATCGTCGCCGATCCAGGCGACGTGGCCGTCGGGACGTAGCAGGACGCACGGAACATCCAGTACCGCAGCGGGATCCGCGAGGTAGTCGACCCGGTCCGACCAGCCGCCGACGGTCAGGCGTTCGGTGCGGTCCAGCAGCAGACCGCGGCCGCGATGCAGCAGACCGTAGAGATGGCCCTGTTCCACGTCGATGTCGCGCAGGCGGCGGCCGAGCAGGTCGGGGCCTTCGCCGAAGTCGTAGCGGATGCCGATCGCGGTGATCTTCTCGATCAGATGGCGGTTCACCTCGTCGAAGTCCATCAGTTCGGTGAGCAGCCTGCGCACGGCCCGCGGGCCCGGTTCGGTGGACAGCAGTTCCATCTGGGCGCGGGTGTTGTCCAGCACCTCCTCGGCGACCGGATGACGTTCGGCCTGGTAGGTGTCCAGCAGTGCTTCCGGCGCCCAGCCGCGGATCTGCGCGGCCAGTTTCCAGCCGAGGTTGAACGCGTCCTGAACGCCCAGGTTGAGGCCCTGTCCGCCGGTGGGCGGATGGATGTGTGCCGCATCGCCGGCCAGCAGCACCCGCCCGACCCGATAACGTTCGGCCAGCCGGGTGGCGTCCCCGAAGCGGGACAACCAGCGCGGGGAGTGCACGCCGAAATCGGTTCCGGCGATGGCGCGCAGCCGTTGTTTGAAATCCTCGAGGGTGGGCGGTTCCGCGCGGTCGCTGACTCCCGCGGCGGGGACCACGACGCTGTAGACCCCTTCGCCGAAGGGCCGGAGCCAGAATCGCTGATGGGTCTCGCGGATCTCGGCCATACCGGCGGTGATCTCCTCCTGCGGCACGCCCACCTCCATCTCGCCCATCAGCGTCTCGGTCCGCGAGGGCTCGCCGGGGAAGCCGACACCGAGCAGTTTGCGCACCGTACTGCGCCCGCCGTCACAGCCGACGAGATAGCGCGAACGCAGCCGTTCCCCGTCGGCCAGCTCGACGGTCACACCCTCGTCGTCCTGCTCGAAACCGGCGACCGCGCAACCGCGCCGGACCTGCGCGCCCAGTTCGATCGCATGTTCTTCCAGCAGACGTTCGATGACCGGCTGCGGGATGCCCAGCAGATAGGCGTGCGCGGAATCCAGGCCCTTGGGCGCGGGTTTGGGGATGGCGGCGAAGAAACCGCCGGCCGGACGCCGTCTTCCGTGTTCGAGGATGCGCTCCAGCAGTCCGCGCATCGCCATCAGCTCGAGACTGCGAATATGCAGACCGACTATGCGGACGAACGACTTGGGCTCGGTTCCCTTCTCCAGAACGAGTACCCGCACGTCGTGCAGCCGCAGCTCGGCGGCCAGCATCGCGCCGGTCGGCCCGCACCCGGCAATGATCACGTCGAACACGAGGGGCGCGCGATCGGCGCCGGAGGCCGGCGACCGGAGTCCGGGGACGTCGCCCACGGTGAGGTCGCGCTCGGCCGTATCGTTCGACGACGGCTCGGCGGCGAACTGAGAATGCACAGGTGTTGCCTTTCGGGAGTGCCTTGTGGTGAGGCGCTCCCGGCGACACCTACGTCGATCGCCCGACCGTGACGGGAAGGGGGAGCACCCACAGCGATACAGCGTTCATGGGTCTCACCTCCTCGGGCGGTGTCGCGGTCAACCGCAAGCTACAAGCCGGAACATCATCCCGTCCAGTCCTTTCCCTGCCGCGTGACCACGACTCCTGACGGGCCCGTACGGCAGCGTCCCGTCCACGGCCGGCGCGGGCCGCCCCAGCCCGAGCAGCCGCGGCCCGGCCTCCTGAGGAGGCTCCTCACGGCTGCCATAGCGCGAGGGGCGGCGCTGGTCAGCGCTTTTGGGAACGGATCGGCAAGTTGCACCGTGTCGGGACACGTTCGGGAGGAGAACGCCTTTACGTTCGTCCTGTTCGACGTCTCCGTCACGAGCGAGGACCCGTCATGCGAGCCATCACCGTTCGAGAGCGCACCGCCGGTCTGGCCGGGCTTTCCCTGACGGAAGAGCCGTACCCGCACGCCGCCGAGAACGACGTCATCGTCCGGGTGCATGCCGCGGGGTTCACCCCCGGAGAGCTCGACTGGCCGGGAACGTGGTCCGATCGCGCCGGCCGCGACCGGACGCCCAGCGTGCCCGGACACGAGGTGTCGGGTGTCGTCGCCGAACTGGGATACGGAACGACCGGCCTGACCGTCGGCCAGCGGGTGTTCGGGCTGACCGACTGGACCCGCAACGGCTCGCTGGCCGAGTACGTGGCGGTGGAGGCCCGCAACCTCGCGCCGCTGCCGGCCGATGTCGGCCACACCGTGGCCGCCGCTCTGCCGATCTCAGGACTGACCGCGTGGCAGGGACTGTTCGACCACGGCCGCCTGGCCGCCGGCCAGACCGTCCTGATCCACGGCGTCGCGGGCGGTGTCGGTTCCATCGCGGCGCAGTTCGCACGCGAGGCGGGAGCCCGGGTGATCGGTACCGGCAGGGCCGGCGACAGGGACACGGCACTCGGCCTCGGCGTGGACGCCTTCCTGGACCTGCAGGCCGATCCCCTTGAAGACGCCGGTCAGGTCGACGTGGTGCTCGACGTGATCGGCGGTGACATCCTGGACCGCTCGGCCGCGCTGGTGCGCACCGGCGGCACGCTCGTCACCATCGCCTCGCCACCCACGGTCCGGCCCCGGGACGGGCAGGCGATGTTCTTCGTCGTCGAGTCCGATCGTGTCCGGCTCGCGGACCTGGCACGACGGGTCCGGGACGGACGGCTCCGCCCGATCGTCGGGGCCGTACGGACGCTCGCCGAGGCGCCCTCCGCGTTCGCACCCGCCCGGCGCACCCCCGGCAGGACGATCATCCGGGTCACGGAAGACGAATAGCCGGCAGGCCCGGCTCAGGTGCCGGCGGCGTCATATCGGCTCGGCCGCGTTTGAGCAGACCATCACCAAGCCTTGGACCCGCCCGTGGTTAGCCTCCGGGATGCCTGGACAGCGTAATCATCACTCCTCCTGACCGGGAACCCGGGCACAGCGGCCGCGTGGGGACGGAATCCGGGACGTCTCGCGACCACCCGGCGCGTCTGAAAGGTCTGAGCAGGATGGGAGAGGTCATGATCCGAGCACGGTTCGCCGGTGGCCTTCTGGCCGCCGGCATGGTGGCCGCGTCCGTGGCGTGCGCGCCCACGGCAGAGCGTGCGACCGGCCAGGCGCCGGTGGCCGCCATGGTTTCGCAGCCACCGTCCGAGACGCTGTCGCCTCTTCTGGAACAGGCGCTTCCCGATGTCAAGGGCAAGACGTTCACCGCGGCGATCGTGAACTTCCCGCCCGCCGCACGCGCGGCGCCGCATCGCCACGGCAGGGCTTTCGTCTACGCCTACGTACTCGAAGGCATCGTGCGCAGCCGGCTCGGTGGCGAACCCGTGCGCACGTATCGCCCAGGCCAGAACTGGGTCGAGCAGCCGGGCGCCCACCATCTGCTCACGGAGAACACCAGCCGGACGCGACCGGCGAAGCTGCTGGTCGTCTTCATCTCCGACACGGGGGACAAGCTCAAGGTCGACGATCCGCCAAGGTAGGACCATCGGCCGGGCGCGGCGGCGCGGGTCCGGTCAGCGTGGCCCCCGCATCGGGTACCGCCCCTGGCATGCGACCGAGGTCGGACATCGGGACCTGACGAGCAGATGAGAAGCTGGCCCCGTGTTTCCGGAGACTCCCGCCGCCGCGGCGGCGCTGTCGGTGGTCACCCGTTTCTGCCCACCCGCGCTGTTCAACCACTGCGTCCGCTCCTACCTGTGGGGAGCGATGTACGGCACAGCGCACGGGATCGCCTTCGACGACGAGCTCTACCACGTTTCGGCGCTGCTCCACGACATCGGGCTGACGGAGGCCTTCGACAGCCACAGGCTGCCGTTCGAGGAGGCGGGAGGGCAGCTGGCCTGGGTCTTCGGCGTGGCGGCCGGCTGGCCGGCGGAACGGGCCGCCAGGTCCACCGAGATCATCGTCCTGCACATGCGCGACGACGTGTCCCCGGCCGCCGACCCCGAGTCCCACCTGTTGCAGGTCGCCACAAGCTGGGAGGTGGCGGGACGGCGGCCGGAGGAGTTCCCGCCCGACGCCAGGGCGGAGGTGCTCGCCCGCTATCCCCGGCTGGGATTCGGCGCGGAGTTCCTGGCGTGCTTCGAGGACCAGGCGAGGCGCAAGCCGGACAGCGCCGCCGCCGCGTCGGTCAGGAGCGACGTCGCGGGGCGGATCGCCGCCAACCCTCTCGAAGGCCGCCCGCCCGCCTGACTTCCAAGGCCGCGAACCCCGCCGTCGGCCCTGCTCGGGATGCCGTTGGCCAACGTGCCGCAGGCCGCCGAACCTCGAAGATCCCCAGCCTGACCTTCTGTGACGCCGAACGGCAGCCCGGCCGGGTCCGCGAGGAGCTGCTCAAGCAGTGCCGGGCCGAACGGGGCCGGCCGGTGTCTCGTACAGGGCCGGGAAGCGAGCGGTCATCGTGCCTCCCGTCCGTACCGGGTCAGGACGGCGGCGCCGGCCGGTGCGGCCGACAGGCATTCCAGGTAGGCGGGTGGTCCACCGGCGGGGAAAAGCCGATCGCCGGTGCCGAGGATGGTGGGGAAGGTCAGCAGCCGGTATTCGTCGATCAGGTCCCCGGCCATCAGGGCATGGACGACGCTCAGGCTTCCGGTGATGATCACATCCCGCTGTTCGCGCTTGACGGCGTCGATGAGGTCACCGTCGATGACCTGGGAGTTGGACCAGGCTGCGGTGTCGATCAGCGTGCGGGAGGCGACCAGTTTCGGCACGGCGTTCATCCGCGCGGAGAACGGGTCGTCGCGTCCCGGCCAGAGCCGCGAGAACAGCTGCCAGGTGCGGCGTCCCAGCAGCATGACGCCGTCATCGAGGACGCCGCCGAGCCGGAACTTGTCCCCGGCGACCGTTTCGGGCCCGTGCCGGAACGCCCAGCCCCCGGCCGGCGTGCCGGCGGAGCCGTCCGGGTCGGACACGATTCCGTCCAGGGTGATGAACTCGATGACGATGACGCTCACGATGGGTGTCCCTTTCGTTGGATGCTCACCCGTACGTACCGGCGGCATCGGCCGGACTCATCGCAACCCGTCGAACGTGTCGAAGACGATCTCCTGGGACAGGCCGAACGCCTCGAACACGGCGGGATCGGCGAACACGACATTGCGCGCGATCCGGCCGCCGGTGACCGTGAGGACCTGGAGCGTGTGCAGGCGATGCCCGCCACCGGGCTCGGGGGCGTACGCGGCCAGCGCGGGCTGGCCGTTGGCGGTGAGGCGCCTGAGGGCCCAGCCGGTCCCGCGCATGCCGAACACGCGACGCATGAACAGGCCGTAGTCGTGGCTGCCCCGGTACCACAGCGGCACGGGCGGCATCTCCAGGACGGCGTCGTCGGTGAGGAGCCGCACGAGTGCGGGAACATCGGCCGTCTCGAACCCCCGCATGTAATGTTCGATCACCTCGCGTACCTTCGGGTCGTCCGGCTCGCTGACCTCGCTGACGTCCGTGGCCTCGCCCGCCTCGGCGAGGGCGGCGCGGGCCCGCTGCAGGGCGCTGTTGACGGCCGGGACCGTGGTGCCGAGCTGGACGGCCACCTCGGCGGCGCTGAACTCCAGTACCTCGCGCAGCATGAGCACGGCCCGCTGCCGCGGCGGCAGCGTCTGCATCGCCGCCACCAGCGCGAGCCGCATGTCGGCCCGCACCTCCACCTCGAACCGGGCGTCGGGAAACGGCTGAAGCCAGGGAATGTCGAAGGCCGGTGCGAGCGGCGCCTCGGGATCATCGCTGGGCGCGCCCAGCCCGGACGGCAACGGCCGCCGCGCGCGGCCCTCCAACGCGGTCAGGCAGACGTTGGTCGCGATCCGATACAGCCAGGTCCGCAGCGACGCGCGGGTGGCGTCGTACCGGTCTCGGGCCTTCCACGCCCGCAGCATCGTCTCCTGCACATGGTCCTCAGCCTCGTGGAACGAACCCACCATCCGATAGCAGTACGCCACCAACTCAGCCCGATGCGGCTCAAAATCCACCGCCCCATCATGGCGCACGCGACATCCCGCACGTCTGAGGGTGTTGAGGGGGAGGCCGGAATACGGCGGAAGGACACCGCTGGAGGAGCCGGTCCGGGCGCGGTGCGAGCCACCGGGATACACGGTGGGGCGTGCCCCTGCGTCCCGGTGCCGGACGGCTGAACCTCTGAGAGGCCCGACCAGCTGCGGTTGAGGGTGGCCGGGCGGCAGGGAATGACGCTCACGGCGAGCCGCGCGGGGACAGACGGTGTGCCGCCCGGCCCCGCGCGGATCTGGCGATCAGCGCTTCATCAGGGCGAAGACTCCCCAGCCGAGATACTCACGCGTGTAGCGCGCGTAGCGTGCGGGCTCGGTGCTGAGCTCGGCCCGTACCTCGGGCGCCAGTTCGTCGTCCGGGTTCCGGTCGAGCCAGCGGCGGAGGTTGAGCCACTGTGCCGCGCAGTACCGGTCCCAGCTGTCCTGGTCGGCCAGCATCATTTCCACGACGTCGTACCCGAGGTCCCCGAACTGCTCGATCAGCTCGGGCAGCGGCAGGAAGTCGGCCGGGCCGGTGGCGTGACAGGCCTCCGCGGTCTCCTGGTCCGGCGGAGTCCGACGCCAGTAGGGCTCGCCGATCAGCATCAGACCTCCGGGGCGGAGGCTGCGGCCGAGCAGCTCGGCCGTTCCGGCGACGCCGTTCCCGATCCAGGTGGCGCCGACGCAGGCGGCGAGATCGACCGGCTCGTCCGCGACATGACCGGAGGCGTCGCCGTGGACGAACTCAACCCGGTCGGCGACGCCGAGCTCGATGGCACGTGCCTGGGCCTGCTCGGTGAAGACCGTGCTGATGTCCACGCCCGTACCCGTGAAGCCCAGGTCACGTGCCCAGGTGCACAGCATCTCGCCCGAGCCGCTGGCCAGGTCGAGCACTCGTGTCCCGGGGGCCAGGTGAAGTGCCTGGCCCAGGACGGCGAGCTTGCCGGCGGTCAGCGGGTTGTGGATGCGGTGGCTGCTCTCGCGGATGGTGAAGATGCGGGGAAGATCCATGACCGAATTCCTTTCCGTCATGCCTTGCGGTGGGAAGAGCGGTTGATGGCGCGTCGCAGGCGCGCGATGTCCTTCTTGGGACGTTCCTGCTCGGCGCAGCCGCGCGTCGGTGCGGGAGGCGGCATAGGCGTTCTCGCCCAGCAGGCGGTTGCCGAGGGTGGGCTTGCCCGCGCTCGGCCCGCACGACCCGGCCGGGAACCAGCCCGTCGGCGCGGAAGGGGGCGAAGGATGGTCGCGTTCCTCGTCCCAGCCGTGGTCGGCCGGATTCAGGACGCGCGCGGGCGAGAAGAAGGCAGGTCGCTGAGAAGCAGGTTGATGAGACAACGCGGAGACCCTTGGGAAGGGGCCTCTCCGGACGGCACGTGCGACCAAGAACTCCCGCTAGGGAAGAGGAAGGCAGGTGCGGGTCAGGACGAGGCCCGGGAAGTGAGGATGATCCGGGCGCTGCGCACGGCAGCGGTCTCCACGACAGTCATCAACTCACCTCCTTCGATCTCCGCAGCGGACCCGGTCGTCGCTGCGCCGCCCAGAGTACCAGTCTCTGCCGTCGCCGGGCCGCCCTTCACCGGCCACTGATGCCGACGACAGCGCGCGCCGTGACGGTCGATTCCGGCGCGGCGCGCACCTGGCCGACGCCGTCAGCCGAGCCAGTCGCCACCGGACATGACGATCCTGCCGGGGATCTCCGGCAGGCCGCGCCAGGCGGAGATCCGCTCGGGGCGCAGGCACAGCGCGATCACGCCGGGGACCCGGTCGGGGTTGAGCGGCAGCCGGTCGAACAGCGCGCGGACCCGGCCGGGCAGCTCGGCGGGCTCGCGCAGGCTCACCGGCCCGTCGACGAGCACCACGTCGCGGGCGGTGCCCAGGGCCGCGCGGGCGCGGGCGGTCCGCCGCAGGTTGGCCACCGTACGGCTGCCGCGCTTGGTCATCATGAGCAGGTCGGTACCGTCCCAGGCGAAGGCCAACGGGATCATGTGCGGACCGTCGGGCCCGGCGGTGGCCAGCCACAGATGCCGCTCGCCGGTGAACATCTCCTCGATGTCGGCCCGTCGCCGGGCGGCCGGGCGGGGCGGCGGCCCGGCGGGCGGGCCGGTTCGGGAAACGGCGGGCGCGGGGACCGGGGACATGGCGGCTCCTTGGGAGTTGCGGGCAGGTGAGGACGGGCGACGCCGTGCCTCAGGCGGGCTGGGAGGAACGTTCGGCCAGGCGGCTCAGCACCGGCACCAGGTCGGCGGTGCGGGGCTGGGCGTTCATCTCCGCGCGCAGCCGGGCGACCGCCCGCCGCCGTTCGGCGGAGCCCAGCAGGTCCGCGACCGCCGCGCGCAGCGCCCCGGCGTCGGCCTCCTCGGGGGCCAGGACCGTCCCCGCCCCGGTGGCAGCCAGCCGGGCGGCGCCGAAGACCTGGTCGGGAAGCTGCGGCAGGACGAGCTGCGGCACCCCGTGGTGGACGCCGGTCAACGTGCTGCCGAACCCGCCCTGGTGGATCAGCGCCGAGCAGGTGGGCAGCAGCTGGTGCAGCGCGACACCGGTGACGGCGCGGACGCCGTCCGGCACCGGGCCGAGCCGCTCCAGGTCGTCCCGGCCGACCGCCACCACGATCTCGGCGTCCGCGCCGGCCAGCGCGGCCACCACCCTCGGCGGCAGGAAGCTCTTCGCGCCGCCGACGCTGGTGGTGGTCGCCCCCCAGGTCAGCGCGATCCGCGGCCGGTCCGGCGGCTCCCACAGCCACCGCGGCAGCACCGCCCGGCCGTTGTAGGGGACGTAGCCGACCGTGGCGCGCTCGACCTCGGCGGGGATCTGCATGCTGGGCGGGCACGGGTCGACGGTCAGGTCGCCCAGCACCGCGCAGCCGTCCAGGCCGAGCCGCGCGGCCGTGGGGGCCAGCACCTCCGGCACGATGTCGCGGGCCTGGTAGGTCATGTCCACGCCGTGGATGTGGCGGACGGCGGGGACGCCCAGCAGCGCGGCGACCAGGGGACCCGCGTAGCTGGTGGGCTCGAACACCACCAGGTCGGGACGCCAGTGCCGGGCGAAGCGCAGCGTGTCGTCCACCATGAGGTCGGCGCGGGCGGCGAACGCGCCGAACACCCGCGCGACCTTCTCCCTCTGGCCGGACCGCCAGTGCCCGGCGGCCTCCGCGCCCGGCGGCGGCGCGGCCGGGACGCGGTCGTGGCTCAGGCCGCGCATGTGCCGGGCGCGAAGCTCGGCGTGGTCGACGTCCGGGCCGGCGGCGACGAACGCGGCGCCGGAGCCGGTGACGACGCCGGCCATGGAGTCCTGGCTGGCGACGCACACCTCGTGGCCCGCGGCGCGCAGCGCCTGCACCAGCGGGACCAGCGGAAGGTAGTGCGAGGACCAGGCCCAGCAGGTCACCAGCACGCGCATGGCCGTACCCTCCTCACCAGGTGACCGGGATCTCGGTGAACGCCTCCAGCAGCGACCCCTCGTGGCGGCGCAGCCGCTCGGGCGGTACGGCCAGCCGCAGCCCGGGGAAGCGGCGCAGCAGGGCCTCGGTGGCGATCTGCAGTTCGGCGCGGGCCAGCGCGGCGCCGACGCAGAAGTGCGGGCCGACGCTGAAGGTCAGGTGCCGGCCCGCGTCGCGGGTGATGTCGAAGACCTCCGGCCGGTCGAAGACCGTCTCGTCCTGGTTGGCGGAGTCGGCGGCCGGGATCACGCTGGCCCCCTTCGGGATGGTGTAGCCGTCCATCTCGATGTCGTCGACGGCGTAGCGCAGCATCGACACCGACGAGCCGGCCAGCTTCCAGCGCAGGGTCTCCTCGACCGCGTCCGGGATGCGGCCGTAGTCCTCGCGCAGCAGCGCGAGCTGGCCGGGGTGGGCCAGCAGCAGCGCGACGCCGCCGCCGAGCTGGGTGGCGGTGGTCTCGTAGCCGACCAGAAGCAGCAGCCGGCACCACCACTGCAGCTCGTACTCGGCCAGCCGGCCGTCCTCCCGGTCGCGGACCCTGATCATGTCGCTGACCAGGTCGTCGCCGGGGGAGCGGCGTTTGGCGGCGATCAGCTCGGCGATGTAGCGGTTCATGTCGGCCATCGCGGCCCTGATCCGCTCGGGCGGGAACCGGCTGACCGACAGGAAGTGGTCGGTCCAGGAGCGGAACAGCGCGGTGTCGCCCTCGGGCACGCCGAGCAGGCGGCAGATCACCCGGATCGGCAGCGGGAAGGCCAGGGCCTCGTTCAGGTCGGCCGGGCCGCCGCGCTTCTCCATGGCGGTCAGCAGCTCGTCGACGACCTCGTGGATGTGGGGCCGCAGCGACTCCACCCGGGTGGGGGTGAAGGCGCGCATCACCAGGCGGCGCACCCGGGTGTGCTCCGGCGGGTCGGGGTCGATCTTCGGGTCCTGGAACATCCGGTTGTTCCTGGCGATCCGCGCGGCGCCGGGCCGGTTCAGGTTGCGGCTGAGCCGCTCGTCGGTGAGCAGCCGGCGCACGTCGGCGTGCCGGGTCACCAGCAGCGCGTGGTCGCCGCTGGGCAGCGTGACCGGCACGACGGGGCGCTCGCGCAGGCCGGTCAGCTCGCGCGGCACCTCCAGGGCGGACGGGCGGGGGAACGGGTAGCGGCGGGGCTCGCCGGGTCCACTGGAGAACGGGCAGGAACGCGGGGTCTCGCTCGCGGGGAGCGTCTCACCAGGCAACGGGCACCTCCGTGAAGCCCTGGAAGAACACGTCGTGCTGCCGGTTCAGCTCCGCGGCCGGTACGGCGAGCCGCAGCCCGGGGAAGCGGCGCAGCAGCCCGGCCAGGCCGATCTGCAGCACCGCCCGCGCCAGCGGCGCGCCGACGCAGTAGTGCTGGCCGGTGCTGAAGGTCAGCTGGGTACGGTCCCGCCGGGTGACGTCGAACCGCGCCGGGCAGCCGAAGGCGGCCGGGTCGTGGTTGGCCGACTCCAGCGCGGGGATGATGCTCGTCCCCTTGGGGATGACGGTCCCGGCCACCTCGATGTCCTCGGTGACGTAGCGCAGCATCGACAGCGAGGAGCCGACGACCTGGCAGCGCAGCAGCTCCTCCACCGCGGCCGGGACGCGGCCGGGGTCCTCGCGCACCAGCGCGAGCTGGCCGGGGTGGGCGAGCAGCAGCACCACGCAGCCCGACAGCTGGCTGGCCGTGGTCTCGTACCCGGCCAGCAGCAGCAGCGTAGACCACCAGTGCAGCTCCTCCTCGCTGAGCCGGCCGTCGTCCTCGTCGCTGACCTTGATCAGCGCGCTGATCAGCTCGTCGTCGGGGTTCTCGCGCTTGCGGGCGATCAGGTCGCGCATGTACCCCCACGGCGGGGAGCTGGTGTCGCCGAAGTTCGCGCGCTCCTCCTCGGGGACGCCGAGCAGCTCGCAGATGATCCGGATCGTCAGCGGGTAGGAGAAGGCGCGGTTGAGGTCCACCGGGCCGCCGGCGCGCTCCAGCTCGTCCAGCAGCTCCTCGACGATCTCGGTGATGCGCGGGCGCAGCCGTTCGACGCGGTGGGCGGTGAACGCCTTGCCGATCAGGCGGCGCATCCGGGTGTGGCCGGGCGGGTCCATGTCGACCTGCCGCTGGAAGACCTTGACCTTCTTGGCGGTCATCCGGGCCACGTCGGGCCGGTTGCGGTTCTTGCTCACCCGGGGGTCGGCGAGCACCTGGCGGATGTCGTCGTAGCGGGTGATCAGCAGCGCGGTGTCGCCGCTGGGCAGCGTGACCGGCACGATCGGCTCGGCGTGCAGGTCCGCCAGCTCCTTGGGCTGGTCGACGGGGGACGGCCAGCCGAAGGGGTAGGAGTGCGACGGCGTCGTCATGGGGCCTTCCTCGGGGACGGCGATGGTCGGGCGGCGGGCGTCCGCGGGGCGGCTGGGCGCGGTCACGGGCGCCCGGAGAGCAGAGGCCGGGAGCGGGGGAGCGGCGGGCCGGTCAGACCGGACGCGCCTCGATGATCCAGTGCGGCGGCATGGTCTTGGTGGTGCCGACCAGCTCGAAGCCGGACGCCGAAAGGAGGCCGCTCCAGTCGCGCAGGTTGCGCTCCTTGCTGCCGAGGCTGACCGCCATCGCGATGTCCATGGCCTTGCTGAAGTGCCAGTCGTTGCCGTCGGGGACGACGGCCTCGACGATGAACACCCGCCCGTCCTTCTTGTCGCCCAGCGCGGCGCGGATGTTGCGCAGGATGGCGACGCTGTCGTCGTCGTTCCAGTCGTGCAGGATCGCCTTGAGCAGGTAGGCGTCCGGGCCGGGGGTGACCGACTCGAAGAAGTCGCCGACCACGCACTCGGTGCGGTCGGCCACGCCGTACTGCTCCAGCACCTCCGCGGCGCCGGTGATCGCCGATGCCTGGTCGAACAGCAGGCCCCTGGCGTCGGGGTTCTTGCTGAGGATCGCCGCCAGCAGCCGGCCCTGGCCGCCGCCGACGTCGGCGATGTGACCGAACCGGCTGAAGTCGTAGGAGTCGGCGACCTGGGCGGCCATGTTGCTGGTGCCGGTCATGGCCCTGTGGAACACCTCGGCGTACTCCGGGTGCTCCTCCATGTACTCGAACCAGCCCTTGCCGCCGCGCACCTTCGGCCCGGTGGACTCGCCGGTGCGCAGCGTCTCCACCGCGTACCCGAAGCAGTTCCAGATGCTCTCCTCGCCGTACAGCCAGGCCAGGTAGCGCAGCGAGCCGGGCACGTCGCTGCGCAGGTACTCGCCGGTCCCGGTCAGCTCGAAACGGCCGTCGGGCAGCTCGGCGAAGATGCCGACCGAGGCGGCGGCGCGCAGGAACCGGTACAGCATGCCCGGGTCGGTCCCGGTCGCCCGGGCGAGGTGCTCGACCGTCCGCGGCCCGTCGGCCATGTGGTCGGCCACGCCGACCTGGGCCAGGACGCAGACCGTCGAAGAGATCATCTTTCCGGCCAGCACCGTCAGCAGGTGGTGCTGCGGGCCGCCCGACCCGAAGGTGGGTCCGGCCGGCTGCTGGTCGACCACGAGGCTCGACGTCATGGGTCCTCCGATTCTCAGGCCGCGGCCGACGGGCGCGTCGGCGGGGGCGGGTCACAGCGCCGACGTTCCCGCCGCCCGCTAGAGCCGCGCTCCAGCGCGCGTCGAAGGCCGGGCCGGGCCGCGCCAGCCCGCGTCGAGCGCCGCTTCAGCCCGGGGCCGGATCGTGCCTGCCATGACCGTTGTCCTGAGTGTGTTCGTCGTCGTCGGCGGCGGCCTGCTGGCGGGTGTGCTGTTCGCGGTGGCCCTCAGCGTGGTCCCGGCGTTCCTGGCGATGGCCCCGGCGGAGTACGTCCGCGTCCACCAGCTGGTGGGCCGTCACTTCGACAAGGTGATGCCGCCGCTGGTGCTCGCCTGCACCGCCGCCGACCTGGTGCTGTTCGCCGCCGCGCCGGCCTCGCCGTACCGGCCGCTGTTCGCGGCGGCGGCGGCGCTGCAGCTGGGGGTCTCGGCGGTCTCGCAGTTCGGCAACGTGCCGATCAACCGGGCGGTCAAGCGGCTGTCGCCGACGGCGATGCCCGCCGGCTGGCGGGACCCGCGGCCGCGCTGGCGCGCCTGGCACCTGACGCGCACCGCCATGGCCGTCCTGGCCGGCCTCGCCAACGTCTGTGCCGTCGTCCTGGCCGGCTAGTGCCCGGGCCCAACCGAAAAGGAGCTCCTCATGAGTCAGTCCTCCGGCGCCGTCCTGGGGCCCTCGGCGATCGACGTCAAGCGGCTCAGCAACGCGTTCTGCCATGCCAAACTGCTGCTGACCGCCGGCGAGCTCGGGGTGTTCGCCGACCTGGAGGAGCACGGCCCCTCCACCCGCGACGAGCTCGGCGCCCGCGTCGGGCTGCACCCGCGGGCCGCCCGCGACTTCCTGCACGGCCTGGTCCTGCTCGGCCTGCTGGAGCTGGACGGCGACCGCTACCGCAACAGCGCCACCGCCTCGGCCACGCTGGTGCCCGGCCGCCCCGACTACATCGGCGGTTTCCTCTACCGCGCCAACCACATGCTCTATCCGGCCTGGGGCCGGCTGACCGAGGCCCTGACCACCGGCCGGCCGCAGACCGCCGGGGCCACCGACGACGGGGCGTTCCTGCGCATGCTGTCCGACCCCGCCCAGCGCGAGCAGTACCTGCGGATGATGGACTCGGCCAACAGCCTGGTCGCGCCGTACCTGATCGAGCGGTTCGACTGGCCGGCCCACCGCCGGGTGCTGGACGTGGGCGGCTGCCGGGGCAACCTGGGCGCCCGGCTCATGCTGGCCCACCCGCACCTGACGGCCGGGGTGTTCGACCTGCCGCCGCTGGCCGGCCCGCACGCCGAGCACGCCGAACGGCTCGGCGTGGCCGACCGGGCCTGGTTCCGCGCCGGTGACTTCTTCGCCGACGAGCTGCCCTCCAGCGAGGTCGTCATCCTCGGCCACGTGCTGCACAACTGGTCGCCCGAGCAGCGCGCCTACCTGATCGACAAGGCCTACCGCGCGGTGACCCCCGGCGGCGCCCTGCTGATCTACGACGCGATGCTCCCGCAGGAGCCCGCCGACCTCGCCCGGATCCTGGTCAGCCTCAACATGCTGCTGGTCACCGAGGGCGGCTCGGAGTACACCGCCCAGGAGTGCCTGGGCTGGCTGGTCGCCGCCGGGTGCACCGACACCGAGGTCCGGCCGCTGGGCGGCACCGACACCCTCGTGATCGGCCGCAAACCGGTCTGACGCCGGGCACGCGGCACCTCGTCGCCCCGCGCCCCACTCGACCGGCCGCCCGCCGCGCGTCCCCTTCCCCGCGACACCGCGCACCCCCCCTTCTCGCACCACCTGAAAGGCACCCCCCGATGACCGCTGCCGACCTCATCACCCCGCCCGGCTCCCGGCTCGGCCGCCGCCGGTTCCTGACCGTCACCGGGACCGGCCTCGCGGGCGCGCTGCTGCTGCCGTCCGCCCCCGCCCGCGCCGCCACCACCGGCACCGAGGACCCGCGCACCCACTTCTTCGACGTGGAGGGCTCCTTCAACATCCGCGACATCGGCTGGTACTCCAACCGGCTGGGCCGTCGCGTCAAGCGCGGCGTGGTCTGGCGCGGCGCCGGGCTGGGCCGGGTGACCGACCTGGGCCTGACCCAGCTGGCCACCCTCGGCCTCACCTGGGACATCAACCTGCTCAGCAACCGCGAGCTGGCAGCCGGCCGGCCCGACCGGCTGCCCGAGGGCGTCCAGCTGTTCAGCGCCCCCGTCGGTGACGACTCCGCCAACCCCATGCCGCCGACGATCGACACCACCAAGCCGGACGCCTACGTGCTGCAGGAGTTCCGCGAGTACGTCACCAGCCCGCAGTCCCAGGCGTCCTTCGGCGCGGCCATCCGCAAGATCGCCGGAAACGGCGGCAGGCCGGTCTACATCCACTGCAACTCCGGCACCTACCGCACCGGCTGGACCGTCGCGCTGCTGATGAGCCTCCTGGGCGTCGACCGCGCGCAGATCGACACCGAGTTCCTGCTCAGCAACCTGACCTTCGGTGTGAACTACGCCTGGCCGGAGTACCTGGATGCCGGCATCGACCAGGCCAGGACCACCTTCGGCTCGCTGGCCGGCTACCTGGCCCGCGGCCTGGGCGTCGACGCCGCCACCGTCTACAACCTGCGCAGGACCCTGCTGGCCTGACCCGCCGGGTCCGCCCGCGCGGCGGACCGGGTACGGCGGGCCGCCCGTCCCATCCGGTCCGTCGCTCACCCCGCCCCGTCGCTCACTCCGTCCGGTCCGCCGCGCGGCCCGCCGTACCCGGTCCGACCCACCGACGCCGTCCGCCGCCCGCGGCGGACGGCTCCGCCCCCGCCAAAAGCAGGTGAACCCCGTGACCATCACCGCTGATCCCGGTACGGCGCTGCTCACGCCGCCCACCCCGGCCCCCGCCTCCGTCCCCGTCACCTCGGCCGTTCCCGTCACCTCGGCCGTCTCCGCCACCGACCGCCGTGATCCCCTCGTACGGCTCGGCGCCGTGGTCGACCCCGGCTCGCTGCGCGTCGTTCCGGCGGACGCCGGCTCGGGCGCGCTGTGGGGCCGCGGCACCGTCGAGGGCCGCCCGGTCGTCGTGTACGCCACCGACGCCCGGGTCATGGGCGGCGCCATGGGCGAGGACGGCTGCCGGCAGATCGTCGACGCCATCGACGCCGCGGTACGCGGCCAGGTCCCCGTGATCGGCGTCTGGCACTCCGGCGGCGCCCGCCTGGCCGAGGGCGTGGCGGCGCTGGACGCCGTCGGCCGGGTCTTCGCCGCGATGGTGCGCGCCTCGGGGAAGGTGCCGCAGATCTCGGTGGTCCTCGGCCCGGCCGCCGGCGGCGCCGCCTACGGCCCGGCGCTCACCGACATCGTCATCATGAGCGACGCCGGACGCGTCTTCGTCACCGGTCCCGACATCGTGCGCAGCGTCACCGGCGAGGACGTCGACATGGAGAGCCTCGGCGGCCCCGACGCCCACGGCCGTCGCTCCGGGGTCGCACACGTCACGGCGGGCGACGAGGAGGAGGCCGTCGCCGTCGCGCGCCGCCTGGCCGCCCTGCTGGGCGGCCAGGGGATCCCGGAGCCGGACGGCATCGGCCGCCAGCCGGAGCTGGCCGGCGTGCTGCCCGAGCGGGCCAACCGCGCCTACGACGTCAAGCCACTGGTGGGCAAGGTCCTCGACGCCGGCTCGTTCGTGGAGCTGCACGCCAGGTGGGCGCCCAACGTCGTCGTCGGCCTGGGCCGGCTCGCGGGCCGTACCGTCGGCGTCGTCGCCAACAACCCGCTGCGGCTGGCGGGCTGCCTGGACTCCGCCTCCGCCGAGAAGGCCGCCCGGTTCGTGCGCATGTGCGATGCCTTCGGGGTGCCGCTGGTGGTGCTCGTCGACGTCCCCGGCTACCTGCCCGGCGTCAGCCAGGAGTGGAACGGCGTGGTCCGCCGCGGCGCCAAGCTGCTGCACGCCTTCGCCGAGGCCAGCGTGCCCCGCGTCACGCTGGTCGTCCGCAAGTCCTACGGCGGCGCCTACATCGCGATGAACTCCCGCGCCCTGGGTGCCACCGCCGTCTACGCCTGGCCGTCGGCGGAGGTGGCGGTGATGGGCGCCGAGGCCGCGGTCAACCTGCTGCACCGGCGGGCGCTGGCCGCGGCATCCGACGACGAGCGCGACGCGCTGCGCGCCCGCCTGGTGGCCGAGCACGTCGCGCTGGCCGGCGGTGTCGGCCGGGCCCGCGACATCGGCGTGGTCGACGAGATCATCGATCCGGCCGACACCCGCCGTCGCCTGGCCGAGGCGCTGGCCGCCGCACCCGCCGCCCGGGGCCGCCACGGCAACATCCCGCTCTGAACCGTCCTTACCGGTGGTCCGCTCCTCCCGGTGGCCTGGTCCGGCGATCCGGCGGCGTCGTGCCGGGTGCCTCCCTGAGGACCGCCCGGCACGCGTCGCGCCGGGCGCGCGGCGCCCCGTTTCAGGCCGGGCCGACTCCCGGGAGGACCGCCCGCGCCGGACCGCCCATCGGGCCGTGCCCTGTCAGCCGCGCCGCGCCGGCGGCGTTCAGGCTCACCGCCCAGACCGTCAGGACGACGAGCCACTGCGCCCACATGAGCGCGCTCATCGGGCCGGAGAGCAGGTTGTGGGCGGAGGCGAAGGGGGCGAGCCACGCCTGGGCGGGACGCAGGGGGCCCACCGCGCCCAGCAGGGCCCACAGACCCAGCGGCAACACGATCGTGCCCAGGCACGCGAGGACGGGCCGCCGTACCAGCACGCCCAGCGCGGTGCCGATCAGCTGGGCGACGACCTGCACCAGAACGGCGCCCGCCGCGACGGCCCCGGCGTACCGCCAGGCGTCCGGGGCGGCGCCGGACGGGGCGGCCACCAGCGCGACGGCGCAGACGAGGTTCCCGAAGACGCCGACCGCGGCAGCGAACAGCGCCGCCGCGAGCAGGGCCGGGGCGAACCGGGCCGTCCGGGGCTTCCGCCGCAGGTCACCGGCCAGCAGGGCGCCGAGGAACGGCACCGTGACCGACATCAGGATCTGCACCGGCTCGGCGAGCACGGCGAACGTCAGATCGGCGGGCCGTACCACCGCGGTCACCGCCGCGGCGATCACCGGGCCCAGCAGCAGGGTGACCGCGATCAGCCGCCGCCGGGCCCGCGTCCCGGCCAGGCGCCGGAACGCGGCGGGAACCGTCTCACCCGGACCGGTGGGCACCCCGCCGGCCTCCACCACGCTTTGTCCCAAAACTCGCCTCCTCGCCCGCTCTTTTCGTTTGATGATCCCTTCTACGGGCCGGGGTGTCACGGGCCGGGCGTTCACGGCCTGAAACCTCACGTACGGCGGCCGGCCGGAACTCCGGCGGCCACGCCCACCGCCGGGGTCAGGCGGCGTCCGAGGGGTCCCTTCGAGGGGTCCGGGTGCGGGTGCGGGTGCGGGGATCGGGGTGGGTGGGCCGGTGTGGCCGCCCTGACGGGGTCCGCCGCCGGACGCCGGGCCGGACCTCGCCCCCGGGAGACACCCGCCCGCATCACCACGATCAGTCGTCGATGGCCTGGTAGAGCGTGGTCCAGAAGTCGTGGACGAGCCGCATCGAGTCCGGGGTGGACGCCCCGACCTGGGTGAGCAGGATTCCGGTGAGCCGGTTGGCCGGGTCGGCGTAACTCGCGGTGCCGCTTCCGCCGTCCCAGCCGAACTGGCCGATGGGCGCGTAGTCGCCGCGGTAGGTGCGCACCGCCATCCCGAAGCCCCAGCCGCCGTGCTGGCCCTGGCCGTGCGAGATGTGGACGTTCTCGGTGGCCATGGCCTTGCGGGCGGCGTTCTGCTCGGGCGTGAGACGGTCGGTGGTCATCAGCTCGACGGCGGGCCGGGACAGGATCCGCTCGCCGCCGTGCATCCCGCCGTTCAGCAGCATCCGGAAGTAGGCGTGGTAGTCGTCGGCGGTGGAGACCAGCCCGCCGCCGCCGCCCGCGAACGCCGGAGGCCGGCTCCACCGTCCCCCCTCGGCCTCGTCCCACACGAGGAACTCCCCGGTCTGCGGGTCGGGGGCGTAGAGGGTCGGCAACCGGTCGATCTGATCGGCGGGCACGTGGAAACCGGTGTCCTTCATGCCCAGCGGGTCGAAGATGCGCTCGCGCAGGAACGTCTCGAACGGCCGGCCCGTGACCCTGGCGACGAGCACGCCGAGGAGGTCGTTGCTGATGTGGTACTGCCAGCGCTCCCCGGGCTGGTGCATCAGCGGAAGCTCGCCCAGGCGGCGCATCCACTCGTCCGGCTCGGGCACCGGCACCGGCAGGTTGGGCGTGAGCCCCTGCTCGAAGACCGCGTTCATGATCGGCGTGCCCAGCGACGTCATGTCCATGCCGAGCCCGAAGGTGGAGGTCAGCAGGTCCCGGACGGTGATCGGCCGCCGCGCCGGAACGGTGTCGTCCAGCGGGCCGTCGAATCGCTTGAGCACCCGCCGGTCGGCGAGTTCCGGCAGCCACTCCTGCACCGGATCGTCCAGCCGCAGCCTGCACTCGTCCAGCAGCACCATCGCCGCCGCGACCGAGACCGGCTTGGACGTCGAGGCCATCCGGAAGATCGTGTCCCGGCTCATCGGCGCGCCACCGTCGTGACGCATCGTCCCGATCGCTTCGACGTGCGTCTCCTCGCCCCGGCTGAACAGGGCGACGAGCCCGGGGATCCTCCCCGACTCGACATGCCGGGTCAGTACGTCACGCAGCCTGCACAGCCCTGCTTCGGAGAAGCCGCCGTTGCCCTGTTCCATCATGAATCTCCTTGCGTACAGCGTTCGATCCGCCGGACCCGCCCCGGTCCGGCGCTCGTGGGTTCGACGGGCGACGCGCGGGGCGGGAGGTGAGTTCGGTCATGGGGACTCCCTCCGCGGCGTCACGGGTGCCCGCCTACGTTCGGGAATCTCTGAACGAAGGCGACATTACATTGCGTTTACGAGTCTATCAACATGATGGATGAGCCATTTTCGCCTGATAGATAGAGATCGGTGAGTCGTTCATTGCAATGGACATGAAGCCGAACGCAACGGAACGCCGAGCGCGCATTGCAATGACCTACGAGTGAATGCATACTGTGCAGCGAGCGCGGGGGCGCCGAGCCCCACGCGTGCCGGCAGATGGGAGACGACCACCGATGCCCGGAGGCAGACTCACCGATGAGGACCGCCGGCGCATCGCCGCGGGACTGGCCGAGGGACTCGGATACGCGGAGATCGGCCGGCGCCTGGGACGGCCCGCCTCGACCGTCATGCGGGAGGTCACCCGCAACGGCGGCCCCGACGGCTACGGGGCGGACCAGGCGCACGAGGCCACCCGGCACCGCGCGCGCCGCCACAGGCAGGCCCGGCCTCCGGCCCCGCCGGTCCCCGACGACGGCCACGGGCGCGACCCCCGGGAGGTGAGGGACTTCACGGAGTCCTTCACCGCCCTCCTCGTCCAGCAGGGGCTGCCCCGGATGGAGGCCAGGGTGCTGGCCTGCCTGTACATCACCGACTCCGGCGCTCTCACCGCCGCCGACCTGGTCCAGCGACTTCAGGTCAGCCCGGCGTCGGTCTCGCACGCCGTCGCCTTCCTCGAACAGCAGGGCATGCTCAGCAGGGAACGGGTTCCCGGCACACGGCGCGAACGCTACGTCATCGGCGACGAGATCTGGCTCCGGACCATGCTCGCCTCTCTGCAGATGAACGAAGCCCTGGTGGCCGCGTCGCGGCGCGGAGCCGAGATCCTCGGGGCCGCGACCCCGGCGGGTGCCCGCTTCGAGTCCTCCGCCGAGCTCCTCCTCCTCGTGAGCGAGGCGTTCCAGCAGGTCGTGGAGCGATGGCGGCAGAACCAGGCCGCCCGGAACGCCCGGTGACCGGGCACCCGGACCGGACGGGACGAACCCGCCCGCCCGGCCGGGAAGACGAACGGGTGGCCGACGGGCGACCGGCGACACGCTGACGGGCCGGCCTCGTCAGGAAGCCCGGGTCGGCCTCGCCGTGAAGCCCGGGCCCTCCTCGGCCGCCCCCGAGGAGGGCCCGGGCGGTGCCGTCCCGACGGCACACCGTCGGCGCTCGGCCGCGCTGTACGGCCCGTAACCCGGTTGCACCCCTTACTTCGCTTTCGCCCGCAACACAACTTCGACGTTGACAGGAAGTTGATATCGGCGGGCAACTTGCTGAAACGGCTTTTTCTGGAATGTACCCCGCGAATGGCGCAAAGTTGTTCTTGCAAGGGCGAGCGATCGCCGGAGAAAAACAGGGAAAAGCCAGAGAAGGCAAGAGAGAGAAGGAGCAAGGAATGCAGAAGAAGACCGGTCTTTTCGCCAAGCTGGGTGTCGCCGCCGCAGTCGCGGTCGGTGGTATGGCCCTGGTGTCGCAGCCGTCGGCCTTCGCCGCCGCCTCCGGTTTCTCGGTGACGCCGGCCACCGGCCTGTCGGACGGCGCCTCGGTCACCGCCTCGGTCACCGGCGCCGCGGCCGGGGACCAGGTCACCATCCTCCAGTGCGCCACCGTGAACGACCAGCTGGCCTGCAACCCGGCGACGGTGAAGACGGTGACCGTGGACGGTGCCGGCTCGGCGAGCGTCCCGTTCGTGGTCCGCAAGAGCTTCCAGGCCTCCACGCCCGAGGGGGCGGCGGTCGGCTCCGTGGACTGCTCGGTCACCGCCTGCTACGTCAGTGCCGGAAACCCCAAGGGCCTCCTGGGATCCACGCAGCTGTCCTTCCGCTAGTCTCCGCCCGCCCGGCGTTTCCCGCCTGAGGGGAAACGGCCCGGCGGAAAAGAACCAGCGACCGGAAGAACATTTCACTGAATAACTTCACTATTGCCGGTAAATGAGTCAGAAAGGAGTCCGGACGCGAAAACGAAGGCCGCCGGGAGTGCCCCCGGCGGCCTTCGCGCTCACGCCGCGCCTCCCCTTCCCCCGCCATGGCCGGTCCTGTCGTCACCGGCCGTTCCGACGCGGGCGGCCGGACCCGTAGGACCGGTGGTCCCAGGTACGCGCGACCACCGGAACCCCCTATGAGCCGGCCAGGTCGGCGTGGCCGCCGAACATCGTTGCGGCCTGGCGGCCCGCGGCCTGGTTCCGCGTGACGTAGGGCCGCAGCTCCTCTTCGTAGGCGGCGAAGGCGGCCATGTGGTCTCCGGCCGCCGAGGCCAGGTTTCGGGCGAGGCTCCGGGCGCCGATCAGCGCCTGTGAGGTGCCCATGCCGCTGGTCGGGGCGGCGCAGTAGCCCGCGTCGCCGACCAGGGCGATCCGGCCGCGCGACCAGTGGTCCAGGTGGATCTGGCAGGCCGAGGAGAAGTAGAAGTCGTCCGCTTCGCTCATCGCCTCCAGCAACCGGGGCGCCTCCCCGCCGAAGCCGGAGAAAGCCGTCCGCACCGCGTTCTCCTGCTCGTCTCGGCTGCGTCGGTCCAGTGCGGGAGAGACTGTGGCGAAGGAGAAGCTGACCGTAAGGCGGTTCGGCGCGCCGGAACCGAACAGATAGAGCGCCGCGCCGGGGCCCTGCTGCAGCAGGCCGCTGCGCTCCAGGCCGAGGTGGTCGGGGGTGCTGAAACCGACTCCGGAGAGGCCCAGGTGGCGCAGCGTGCCGGTGTGCGGGCCGAAGGCCAGTTGCCGCACCTTGGAATAGACGCCGTCGGCTCCGATCACCAGGTCGAACTCGCGGGCGGCGCCGCGCTCGAACTCCACTGCGATGCCCGAACCGTGCTGGGTCAGCGCGCTGATCGAATCGTCGAACACATAGGTCACGTCGTCGGCGGTGATGCGGTGAAGGGCCCGGGTCAGCTCCTGCTTCGGCACCTCCAGTTCGCCGGCGAACGCCTCGGCGGGCAGCCGTCCGGTCTCCACACCCTTGTCGTCCAGCAAGGTGGTGCCGCGCATCTTCGTGTCGTGCCCGCGCATCTCGGCGAGAACGCCCAGTTCCTCCAGCACATCGAACGCCTCGCCACGGAAGTCCACCGCGTAGCCGCTGTCGCGAGGCTCGGGCGCGCGCTCGACCACGCTCACCTCGTACCCGTCGCGGTTCAGGAAGAAGGCGAGGGCGGGTCCGGCCACGCTCGCGCCTGAGATCAGAACTTTCGCCTTGGTCATGGGCATGACGGTAAGCCGATTTGCCCAAATGGTCAAACCATATGGATAGACCGGATGGTCAAGTCATCGGCTATGCTGCACGGCATGGGAAACCGAGAGGATCTGCTGGCCGGGGCCAAGCGGTGCCTGATCGAACGCGGCTGGGCTCGAACGACCGTCCGGGACATCGCCTCGGCCGCCGGAGTGAGCCATGCCGCCATCGGCTACCACTTCGGCTCCAAAGACGCCCTGCTCACCCAGGCCCTGGTGGAGGCGGTCGACGAGCTCGGCGACGAACTCGCCCGCCGCACCCCCTCGGACGAGCCGGAGCAACGCTGGCAGGCGCTGATCGACAGCTTCACCACCCACCGCGCGTTGTGGGTGGCGCAGCTTGAGGCCGCGGTGCAGGCCGAGCGGTCACCGGAGGTGCGCGAACACCTCGCCAGAGGGCAGCGCGAGGGACGGGAGGGACTCGGCGGCTCAGTGCCGCTCGCCCTGCTGACCGGCCTGATGATGCAGTGGCTGCTCGACCCGGAGCACGCGCCCGCCGGCGCGGACGTGATCGCGGAACTCCGGTCACTCGCCACCCAGGTCTGACAAGGCCGCGGCCGGGCTAGAGACGCAGGAGGGCTTTGACGGCTCGACCACGCCGACGTACTCGTGCCCCATCGGCATGGGCTCGTCGACGGCCTCGACGCCGCGGTAGGGCCACAGGTCCGAGCCGCACACGCAGGTCGCCGTCAGCCGGATGATCGCATCGGTCGGCTCGATGGTCCTCAGGTCCTCGATGTTCTCCACCCGCACGTCCCCCGGAGCGTGCAGAACGGTAGCGCGCATGACGGTCTTTCTTCCTGTCGGACTCTCAAATCCGCCGGTCTTCCGACCGGCCGGCCGCCCGTGGGAGGGCCCGGTTCCCGGGCGCACCCGGCCACGGCCGGTCAGGACAGGAACCACCAATCGAACGCGCCGGTCAAATTGAGGGGAAGGCGATCACGATGTCCCTGCCGTTGGCGTAGCTGACCACGGGCCTTCCCAGCGTGTCGCCCACCCTGCGGGCCACACGCTGGAACAGCTCCACCATGTCCGGGGTCTCGGCGGTCACCCGGAACCGCCCGCTCGCCAGGAGGTGCTCGGTGACGAGGGGGGAGAAGGCCAGCTCGCTCCGGGCCATCTCGTCCGCGTCGAGCGGGGTGTGCCGGGTGGCGGACCGGGGGGCGGGGGAGTGGGTGGTCATCGTTTCTCTCCTCGTGATCGACGTCGCCCCAGGATGCCACCCGCGTCGCGGTCCCGGGCCGCCGCCGGAGAATCGGCGACCGCCCGGGAACCGCCGGCCGGGCCGCGATGCCCGCCGGTCGCGTCCGCCCGGACGGACACGACGCCGTCTGGTGCCGTGACCGGAAAGGTTCACCGGGTCTGCCCGGTCGGACACCGGGCTTCGAAGGCGGCGCCGACCCGGCAAGGGTTTCCGGTCACGGCACTAGGCGGGGCCGACGTCGCTCCGGGGCGCCGATCCCGCGTATCGGCGGACGATCGGCTCCAGGTAGTCCACCTGCGTCCCACCGAGCCGGGCCAGCTCGGCAGGGGAGCGGACCAGGGCGATCCGGTCCAGTTCCGGCTCCCGGCCCAGCGCCGTCTCCGACGCCACCAGGGCCGCGAACCGCTCACGCAGCAGCGGCTCCGGCCGGGGCGGCGCGAGGAACAGGACGCCGACGTCGCCCTCCTCGCCGTGGACGATGGACCGCAGGGTCATCTCGTCCGGCGCCGTGTCCAGGCCCGTCTCCTCGGCCAGTTCCCGGGCGGCGTGCCGGGCGAGCGCGGCCGTGTCGAGGGACCCGGAATCCTCGGGCGGCTCGGCCGACCCGCCCGGCGGCTGCCAGCGGCCGGGAGCGGCGGTCGACGACGACATCCGTCCCACCAGCAGCCGCCCGTCGTCCGTCGGCTGCGCGATGCTGACGAAGAGGGGCGGCAGCCGCGCGGTGGCGCCCGGGACCATGCGCAGGGCGTAGCGCCGATAGGTGATCCTCGCCCAGGTCAGGACCGCGCTGCGCGGTCCCTCCCACTCCAGTCCCGCCGAGGCGGCCACCGGCCCGTCGAAGAAGCTCGGGTTGGCCCGGACCGCCTCGTCCCACGCGCGGTCCATGGCCGCCCGCTCCCCGGGCGGCACCGGGGGCGCGGGGATCTCGACCAGACGAAGACGGTGCACGTCCAGGAGTGCGACGCCGCGCCGCGGCGATGGCTCGGTCACCCGCACAATGCTGGCACACGAGGTTCCGTCCCTCCGGCGGTTTCCCCGGAGGGCGACGACGGGCGGCGGGCGCGGTGGCCCGGCCGCGCCTCCCCGGCCCGGGTGCCCCGGCGAGGGGAGACCCGGGCAGGGCTCCGCGCCGGAAGCCCTGCCGTACGGCCCGGTCCGCGCCGTGTCCCGCGCCCCGTCTCAGGCGCGCCAGCCGCCCTCGTCCACCCCGCCCGGCACCTCGGCCGCCGGGTCGTAGGGGGTGCGGGTGAAGACGAAGGTGTTGAGATCGAGGTGGCTGACCGAGCCGTCCGCGCGGCGCACCAGCCGCAGCGTCTCCCCGGTGTAGTAGCCGTCCAGGCCGATCCAGGTGCCGTCGGCGCGGGCGGTGAACCGCGAGGCCCGGCCGGTGCCGCCGATCGGTGACAGCGACAGGTCCCGGCCGCCCAGCAGGCGCAGCGCGTAGGCGGCCGGCCCCCAGTACCACGGACCGGTCAGCTCCAGCAGGGCGGGATCGACGGCGGCCGGCTCCCACTCGGCGGGCAGGCGCGGCTCGTGCTCGTCGAGGATGGCCAGCAGGTCCGTCGTCAGGGCCCGGCTGGCCCCGGAGGTGGCGTTGGTCAGGAACAGCACGCCGGTCGCGTCGCCGGGATCGGCCCACACCGAGGCCAGGAAACCCGGCATGGAGCCGCCGTGACCGGCCAGGCGGCGGCCTCCCACGCGGGCCAGCTGCAGGCCCAGGCCGAAGCCGCTGGTCCAGGCTTCGCCGTCGTCGACGGTCGCCGGCTCGCGCATCTCGGCCAGGGTGTCGGCGCTCAGCACATCACCGGTGTCACCGGCCAGGAACGCCGCCCACCGGGCGAGGTCGGCGGGGGTGGACCACATCTGCCCGGCCGGGGCCAGGGCCCCCGCGTCGTGCTCGGGCTCGGGCAGCAGCACGTCGGCCCACGGGTGGACGGCGTAGCCGGTCGCGTGCGGGGCGCGGGGCCGGGGCGTGGTGTCGCGCATGCCCAGCGGCTCCAGGACCTCGTCCCGTACGGCCCGCGCCCAGTCCGTCCCCCGGTGCCGGGCGACCATCTCGCCCAGCAGGGCGAAGCCGAGGTTGGAGTAGTGGAAGAGGCGGCCGGGGCGGTGCCGGGCGGTCTCCGGGCCGAGCAGGGCCAGCAGCTCCTCCACCGGCATGCCGGGAGTGCGCTCCCACCACTGGCCGGGCGGCTCGGCGGTCAGCCCGGCGGTGTGCGACAGCAGCTGGGCGATGCTCACCTCGCCCACCGAGGTGCCGGGGACGTGCTTGCCGATCGGGTCGAGCAGGGCGATCCGGCCCTCGTCGCGCAGCCGCATGACGACGACGGCGACCATGCTCTTGGTGATGGAGCCGATGCGGTACTGGGTGGCCTCGGTGGGCGCGGCGCCGTCCACCCGGCCGCGGGAGCCGAACCAGACCGGGCGCCCGTCGCGCACCACGACCGCCGCCAGCGACGGCAGCCGCGAGCCGGCCTGCTCCTGCGCGATCCTGCGCAGCAGGGCGCGGGCCGTACCCTCCAGAACCGGTGCCACCATCTGCTCCTTTCCATGGCCTGATTGAGAGGTCCCAGGCTAGGCCATGCGCGCCCATCCGAGCCGCCGGGACGGCCGGGCCGGGGCTCCGGCCGCTCGGCGGCGGTGACCCGGAGGGCGTCGAGGCGGTGGCGCGGCCGCGCCGAGGTTTTCGGCATGTCATCCGTCCCGCCGGAAGAAGAGGACACGACCCGGCCGCTTCCCCTGCGACCGTCGTTCCCGGCCGCGCAGGTTCGGCGGCCGGTGGTGCGGGCCGGGCATGCCTCGTGGTGCCCGGAGACAACGAACAGAGATCAGGAGTCGAACATGTCCGTCAAGTCCGTGGCGCATCTGAACTTCCGGGGCGACGCCCGTGCGGCGCTGGAGTTCTACCGGTCCGTGTTCGGCGGCGACCTCGCCGTCGTCACGTACAAGGACTCGGGAGACGTGCGGGAGCCCGCCGAGGCTGACCAGGTGATGTGGGGCCAGGTGACCGCCGGGAACGGCTTCCACGTCATGGCGTACGACGTGCCCTCGCGGCTGCCGTGGGACCGGGGCGAGAACTCGTTCTTCCTCTCCGTGCGTGGTGAGACCGCGGAGGAGATCACCGAGTATTGGCAGAGGCTGTCCGTCGGGTCGGCCGTCATACAGCCGCTGGGGCCCGCGCAGTGGGCTCCGCTGTACGGGATGCTCAAGGACCGCTTCGGCGTCGTCTGGGTCCTGGACGTGGTGAGCCCGCACAACGGCTGATCACGGGGGCACAGGCCGCCCCCGCCCTCACCGGCGGGTTCCCTGACGGCGCCCCCGTCCAGAAGAGGACGGGGCCGGCCACCCCCGGGGAACGCGGATGTCCCGCCGCCGGAACCCGGCGTCAAAGGCGCAGACGCGACAGCATCGGCGGCGCTTCGCCGCGGCAGGTGACGGTCAGACGCCGGGTCGCCCGGGTGATCGCCACGTACAGGTCGTTGCCGCCCAGCGGGGACTGGGTGAGGATCTCGCCGGGCTCGACGACCACCACGGCGTCGAACTCCAGCCCCTTGGCGGCGGTGACGGTCAGGACCGCGACGGGGGAGTCCAGGACGTCGCCGTCGCGGGGGAAGAGCGCGGTGAGCGCCTCGTGGCGGGCGTCGGGGACGATGACGGCCAGGCGGCCCTCACCGATCGCGGCGAGCTCGTCGCGCACCAGGTCGGTCAGGGCGGCCCGGCCTCCGGGGAGGCCGGGGTCGAGGCGTACGGCGCGCGGGGGAGCGCCGCCGTCGCGCACCGACTCCGGCGGCTGCGAGCCGGGGGCGACCGCCGCGAGGACGTCGGCGGCCACCTCCATGATCTCCGCCGGGGTGCGGTAGTTGACCAGCAGGTGCTCGGTGCGCAGGCGGCCTTCGAGGTAGGGGTCGAGCATCTCGCCCCACGAGCGGGCCCCGGCCGGCGAGCCGGTCTGGGCGAGGTCGCCCACGATGGTCAGCGAGCGGGCCGGGACGCGGCGCATCACGGTGCGCCAGGCCATGGCCGACAGTTCCTGCGCCTCGTCCACGATGACGTGGCCGTAGGCCCAGCGGCGGTCGGCGGCGGCCCGCTCGGCGGTGGTGGTCTCCGGGGCCGGCGCGCGGTGGCGGTCAGCCAGCGCGGCGGCCTCCATCATGTCGTCCTCGAACAGGCCGGTGTACTCCAGCACGCCCAGCGCGTACCGCTCGTCGGCCTCGCGTTCGGCCCGCTCACGCTCGGCGCGGGAGAACGTCCCGGCGGCCTCGGCGTCGCCGATGTCCTCGCCCAGCAGCTCGGCCGCCTCGTCCAGCAGCGGGACGTCGCCCGTCGTCCACGGCGCGCCGTACGGCCGCAGCAGCGCGGCGCGCTCGGCCGGGGTCAGGCCGGGCGCGGCCGACTCCAGCGCGGCCGGGTCGGACAGCAGGCCGGCGACCAGCTCCTCGGGGGTCAGCGGCGGCCACAGCGCGTCCAGCGCCCGGCGGACCTGCTCATGGGCCCACAGCGCCCGGCGGGCGTGGCGCAGGTCCTCCTCCGTGTCCGGGGCGTCCAGTCGCCGGGCCTCGTCCAGGGTCAGCGCCCTGAGCATGTCCATCACGAACAGCTTGCGGGCGGCGTTGTGCGGCAGGCGGGCGTGGGCGGCCCGGTCGCGGGCGCGCACGCAGTCGTCGTGGCCGGCCCGCAACGTCATCCACCGCACGACCACCTCCACGCCGTCGCGCAGCGAGGTGCGCACCGGGACGTCCACCTCCAGGTCGCCGTCGGGGACGCGCCGGCGGTCGCGCAGCGCCGCGGCGAGCACCCGCACCATGTCCAGGTCGCCCTTGAGGGCGGCGGCGACAGGGGAGTCGGCGGCGACGGCGTGCACGCCCGGGTACAGCTGCCCGACCGACGACAGCACCACGTCGGTCTCGCCCAGCGACGGCAGCACCCGGCCGATGTAGCGGGAGAAGGTGGCGTTGGGGCCCACGATGAGGACGCCGCGGCGTTCCAGCACGTCGCGGTGGGTGTAGAGCAGGAAGGCCGCCCGGTGCAGGGCGGCGACGGTCTTGCCGGTGCCGGGCCCGCCCTGCACCACCAGCGCGCCCGCCAGTCCGGAGCGGATCACCCGGTCCTGCTCGCGCTGGATGGTGGCCACCACCTCGCCCATCCGCCCGGTACGGCCGCGCCGCAGGGCCGCCAGCAGCGCCGCCTCGCCGACGAGCGCGCGGCGCTCGCCCTCGGCCAGGCGTTCCAGGTCGAACACCTCGTCGTCGAGGCCGACCACGACGCGGTCGCGGGTGTGCAGGTGCCGGCGGCGCACGAGCGTGCCGGGGTCGCCGGGGGTGGCGGTGTAGAAGGGGCGGGCGGCCGGGGCCCGCCAGTCGGTCAGGACGATCTCGCCGTCGGCGTCGCGCAGTCCGGCGCGGCCGATGTAGCGGGTGTCACCGTCGGCGTCGTCGATCCGGCCGAAGCACAGGCCGTGCTCGACGGCCTCCAGGCGGGCCAGGCGGCGGGCGTACTCGCCCGCGGTGACCTCCCGCTCGTAGCGGGCCTGGTGCAGGCCGCCGGTCTCGCGCCCGTATGCCTTCTCCAGCGCGGCGCGGGTGTGCCGCCGGACGGCGTCGAGCCGCTCGTAGGTCCGGGTGACGTGGGCCTGCTCGGCGCGCAGCGCGGCGGTGAGCGCGGATTCGTGTTGACGGATCTCCATCTCTCTGATAAACTCCTAACGAGGAACTCTGAGCTTTTTGAGAGAGGGATTGAGCATAGCGCTCTCCCTTCTCTTGCGCCATCCCGGCCGACCGGCTGCCCACCCACGAGTTCGGTCCCAGCGGCGGCCTGGTCTCCACTCCCGAAGACCTCAACCGGTTCTGGCGTAAGGCCCCGCTGAGCCCGGGCGGCCGGGCGGACCGCTTCGGCGCGGCGGTTTCTCCGGAGCCGGAAGGGCCCGGCCGGAACGCGGGACCGACACCCGCTTCGTCCCTGACCTCGGCCATGGGAGTTCCGGCGCTGCTCGGCGATCTGCTCGCCGAGCAAGGCGCGTCAGGTACGCGGATACCAGGCCGTCGGAACATTCCGGGGCGTAGGCTGCCGATCATGAGCGTTACCCTCAGCGACTCCGCCCGGCAGATCCTCGACGCCCCCAACATCGGCATCCTCGCCACCCTCAACCCTGACGGCAGCCCTCAGACCTCGGTCGTCTGGGTCGGCACCGACGGTGACGACGTGGTGATCTCCTCCCAGGCCGGAAGGCGCAAGGTCCTGAATCTGGAGCGGGATCCGCGCGCCAGCCTCAGCGTGTTCGACCTTTCGGATCCCGAGAGGTACATCGAGGTCCGCGGGCTCGCGACGGTCACCGAGGACGAGGGAAGGCGACTGGCGGTGGAGCTGGCGGAGAAGTACGAGGGCGTCGGCGGCGGAGAGGAGTACCTCCGGCTTCCTCCGGAGAACGTGCGCGTGGTGATCCGGATCACGCCGCGACGCATGCTGGGCTACGCGGCGTGACGGGACCGCAGGACCGAGGTCGGACAGGGGGAAAGCGAGGCGGAACCGGTGTGGCCGCAGGGTCGCGTCCCTTTCATGGCGGCGTCGCCGGGAGCGGGCGGACACCGCCGCCGGGGAGCCGGTTCAGGCGGTTTGCAGCAGCGCGGCCAGATCGTCGGGCAGGGGCATCGGCTGGGTGAGGCTCACGGTGGCGCGGCCGGTGTTGCCCTCGGGGTAGCGGCCCAGGGCGCTGCCGGGCGCGGCGACGATGATCCGGACGACCTGGCCGAACGCCTCACGCCGGTCGCGCTGGGCGATCGCGAGGGCGAACATGGCGATGTGGTTGCGGGTGTGGGGCCAGGGCCACGGCTGGGAGATGATGTGCGCGCGCTCCAGGTGCCGCCAGCGCGCCCCGGGCTCGGTGGCGGTGCGGGCGGCGCGCATCTCGGCGCGGTAGGCGCCCCGCACCCGCTCGGACATCGGACGGCCGATCATCGCTGGTCCTCCTGCGTGTTCTTCTGGATGGGTGAGCAGCAGCCGTCCGCGCAGCCGTCCGCCCCGGACACGGTGGCGGACGCGGGGACGGACGCGGTGTCGTCGGCGGAGAGGGAGGTGGGGACGGCGCAGCAGGCGTCCCCGCGCCAGGCTTCGCGGCCTTCCTTGACCGCGACGGCGGCGATGACCAGGGCGGCGATCGGGTCGGCCCAGGACCAGCCGAACAGGCTGTTGAGCGCCAGCCCGACGAGCAGCACCGCCGACAGGTAGGTGCACAGCAGGGTCTGCTTGGAGTCGGCGACCGCGGAGGCGGAGCCGAGCTCGCGGCCGGCGCGGCGCTGGGCGTACGACAGGAACGGCATGATCACCAGGCTGAGGGCGGCCAGGATCAGCCCGGGGGTGGAGTGCTCGGCCTCGCCGACGCCCAGCAGGGCGCGCACGGCGTCGAAGGTGACGTAGGCGGCCAGCGCGAAGAACGACATCGCGATGATCCGCAGCGCGGTCTTCTCCCGCTTCTCGTGGTCGGTGGCGGAGAACTGCCAGGCCACGGCGGCGGCGGAGGCGACCTCCACGATGGAGTCCAGGCCGAAGCCGATCAGGGCGGCCGACGAGGCGACGGTGCCGGCGGTGATGGCCACCGCCGCCTCGATCACGTTGTAGGTGATGGTGGCCGCGACCAGCAGCCGGATGCGGCGCCGCAGCAAGGTGCGCCGGTCCGGGGCGGGCAGGTTGCGCGTGGTCACGACACCGTCTTCCCTTCGATCTCGCCTGCCCGCTGGTCGAGGTGTTCCAGGTCGTGGTCGAGTTCGGCCCGCAGCGCGCCGCGCGCGTCGGCTGCGCCGTGAGCGGTGCCGTGCCGGGTGCCGTGAATGGGGGAGAGCACCACGGCGTGGCCGGTGGCGGCCAGCAGATGCTCGGCCGAGGCGAGCAGATCCATCAGCTCGGGGCGGGTCAGGGAGTAGAAGGACTGGCGGCCTTCGGCGCGGTAGTCGACCAGGTCGCAGTCGCGCAGGCAGGCCAGGTGCTTGGAGACCGTGGACTGCGCCAGGCCGAGCTCGCCGACCAGGTCGACCACCCGGGCCTCGCCGCGCGCGAGCCGGGCCACGATGCGCAGCCGGTTCTCATCGGCCAGGGAGTGGAACAGGGCCGCCGCCGGAGAGATGCCGGCGGCGATGTCGGCGCTGACGCAGCGGCCGGCATCATCATCAATCGCCATATGGCGATGATAGCCCGATTCGGGAATGTCATGGCAAGGGGACGGTGAAGCGGGCGTCGAGCCCCGGAGCGTCGATCTTGACAGATATTCCCGATCTTCCCCTATATTGCTCATATGAATAAGTATTCAGATAATGGTGTCGTGGCGGTGGACGGCTGCACCGTCAAAGTGGTCGACGCCGACCGGGTCGTCGCCGTACGCGAGCGCATGCCCGCGGCCGAGGACCTGGCCGACGCCGCCGACGTCTTCGGTCTGCTGTCGGACCCGAACCGGCTGCGGCTGCTGGTCGCGCTGCTGGACGGTGAGCTGTGCGTGTGCGACCTGGCCGCGGTGACCGGCCAGAGCGAGTCGGCCGCCTCCCACGCGCTGCGGCTGCTGCGCGCGCACCGCATCGTCACCGCGCGCCGCGCCGGCCGGATGGCCTACTACCGGCTGGCCGACCCGCACGTGCGGATGCTGCTCGATGTGGCGCTGGCCCACATCGAGCACACCGAGCTCCTCCACCCCGAGCGCGACGGAACCGCCTGATGGGCACCGGACACGGACACGGGCACGGACAGGGGCACGCGGGCGGCCGGCACCGGTGGCGGCTGGCGGTCTCCTTCGTCCTGATCGGCGGCTTCTTCGTGGTCGAACTGGTCTTCGGCCTGCTGTCGGGCTCGCTGGCACTGCTGTCGGACGCCGGGCACATGGCCGCCGACGTGGTCACCCTCGGCGCGGCGCTGGTCGCCACCAGGATCGCCACCCGCCCCGACACCACCGGCCGCCGCAGTTACGGCTCCTACCGGGCCGAGATCTTCGCCTCTCTGCTGGCCGTCGTGCTGATGCTGGGCGTCGCGGTCTACGTCGTGACCGAGGCGATCGGCCGCATCGGCCAGAACGCCGAGGTCTCCACCGGGCCGATGCTGATCGTCGGCGCTCTCGGCCTGGCCGTCAACCTGGTCGCGCTGCTCCTGCTGCGTTCCGGCGCCAGCGAAAGCCTCAACGTCAAGGGCGCCTACCTGGAGGTCGTGGCCGACACGGCCGGCTCGGTCGGCGTCATCGCCGCCGGTTGGCTGGTGGCCGCGACCGGGCAGGCGTACTGGGACACCGTCATCGCCCTGGCCATCGGCGCGTTCGTCGCCGTACGGGCGATCTCGCTCGGCCGTCAGGTCTTCGCCGTGCTCGGCCAGCACGTGCCAGAGGGCATCGACGCCTCCGCCGTCGCCGCCGACCTGGCCGCCATCGACGGCGTACGCGACGTGCACGACCTGCACCTGTGGACCCTCACCTCCGGCATGAACGTGGCCACCGCCCACCTGGTCACCGCCGACCAGAAAGACCACCACGCCGTCCTCGACCAGGCCCGCGACCTGCTGCGCCTTCGTCATGGCGTGGCCCACGCCACGCTGCAGGTGGAACCGGCCGACCACCGAGGCTGCGACGAACTGAACTGGTGAGCCGCCTCCAGGCCCACGCCCGGTCACCGCGGTTCCCTGTTCCTGTGAGGACCGCGCCGGCGGCAGGCCGTCCTTCGTCGGAAGGCCTCCCGGACCTGCCGTCGGCCCCGGCCGTCAGCTCTGGCCGTCCTCACCCGGCACGCGGTGGACGCCGGCCGGGGAGGGGCTGCGGCCCTCGGCCCGCGACACGGTCTCCGGCCTCCGTGGGTGGCGGCAACACCGGCACCCCCGTTTACCTGGGGTTTCGTGGGTACGTTGAAGGCATGGTTCCCATGATCACCCTCAACGACAAGACACAGATCCCGCAGCTGGGTTTCGGCACCTATCTCATCCCGCCCGAGCAGACCGCCGACATCGTCGGCCAGGCCCTGCAGGTCGGCTACCGGCATGTCGACACCGCCCAGATGTACGGCAACGAAGAGGGCGTCGGCCGGGCCATCGCGGCCTCCGGCATCCCCCGCGAGGAGCTGTACGTCACCAGCAAGCTCGCCAACGACAAGCACCGTCCCGACGACGTGCGGCGTTCCTTCGACGAGACGATGGCCAGGCTCGGCCTGGAGCGGCTGGACCTGTTCCTGATGCACTGGCCGCTGCCGACCCTGTACGACGGTGACTACGTCTCGACCTGGAAGGCCATCACCGACCTGGTCGCCGACGGCCGGCTGCGTACCGCGGGCGTGTCGAACTTCCAGCCTGACCACCTCGACCGGATCATCGCCGAGACCGGGGTGGTGCCCGCGGTGAACCAGATCGAGGCGCACCCCTACTTCGCCAACGGCACCGCGCGCGAGGCCTCCCACCGCCACGGCGTCGCCGTCGAGGCGTGGAGCCCGCTCGGGCAGGGCGGCGCCGTCCTGGAGGACGAGAAGATCACCGAGATCGCCGCCGCCCACGGCAGGACCACCTCGCAGGTCATCCTGCGCTGGCACATCCAGCGCGGCGACGTCATCTTCCCCAAGACGACGCGGCGCGAGCGGATGACGGAGAACTTCGCCCTGTTCGACTTCTCCCTCACCCCGCAGGAGGTCGACGCGATCAGCTCGCTCGACAAGGGTGAGCGGGGGCGGGTCGGACCGAATCCGGACACCTTCGACTACCTGCCGGACTGACCTCGCCCGGCGGCCGGGGCCCGGTCACCGCCACCGCGCCGGCCGCCGCCGGGAGGGGGCGGGCCCGGGTCCGCGATATGATCTCCACTGACACCTGAGCCTCCCCGGTACGGACCCCGTCCACCGAGGAGGCTCTTTTTCATGCCCGGGGCAGCCGTTCCCGGTACGGCCGGGCCCCTCGCGCCTGAGCCGCTTCCCGGGCGGCGGGCCGGGCATCCGGCTCCCGCCGTTCACCGTTCTCACCAAGGAGATCCATGTCAGATCTGTATGTGCCCACCACCGCGGCGGCCGCGGGCACCTGGAAGCTCGGCGACCTGACGGTCAACCGCGTCGGGCTCGGCGCGATGCGCCTCACCGGCAGCGCCGCCTTCGACCTGGGCGTGCCCAGCGACCGGGAACGGTCGATCACCGTACTGCGGCGCGCGGTCGAGCTGGGGGTGAACCACATCGACACCGCCGCGTTCTACTTCTCCTCGCTGCGCTCGGCCAACGAACTGATCAACCGGGCGCTGGCCCCGTACCCGGACGACCTGGTCATCACCACCAAGGTCTGGCCGGGCCGGAACCCGTCGGGGGAGTGGTGGTGGGCCGCTCCGGAGCAGCTTCGCGGCCAGGTCGAGGAGAACCTGCGCCAGCTCGGCCGCGACCACCTGGACGTGGTGAACCTCCGCGTCCCGCCGAGCCACGGGTCGGGCTCGATCGCCGAGCACTTCGGCGCGCTGGCCGGCCTGCGCGACGCCGGGCTCATCCGCCACCTGGGCGTCTCCAACGTCACGCCCGGCCAGCTGGCCGAGGCCCAGGCCATCGCGCCGGTGGTGTGCGTGCAGAACTCCTACGGTCTCGGCGCGCCGGCCGCCGAACGGGAGTTCCTGCGGGCCTGCGGCGCCCAGGGCGTCGCGTTCGTGCCGTTCTTCGCGATCGCCGGCGCCGGGCGCGAGGCGGGCGCGCGCGGGACCGACGACGAGACGGTGCTCGCCGTGGCGCGCGCGCACGGCGCGACGCCCGCGCAGGTCCGGCTGGCGTGGACCCTCCATCAGGGACCGCACGTGCTGGCCATCCCGGGAACCGGCGACCCCGCTCACCTGGCCGCCAACGTGGCCGCCGGCGCGCTGCGCCTCTCCGGCGAGGAGATGGCGGCCCTTTCGGCCGTCGGCGGCGAGCACGGGGCCGGGTAGCGGCGGCACGGGGAACCGGACGGCCTCCGGCGGCGCGTCAACCGGGTGACGGCGGCGCAGGGAGCCCGACGGCCTCCGGCGGCACTTCAACGGGGGCGCGGACGAGAGGGCCCGCGGCACGGCCGGCCCGGCGGCCTTCCCACCGGGGGAGGGCCGCCGGGCCGGCCGGTCCGGCACGGGGTCAGGGAGTGATGACGGCGAGCTGGTCGACGTAGTCCTCGGTGGCCCAGAGGTTGTCGTCCGGCCCCAGGACGATGTCGAACGGCCCGGCCAGGTTCGTGGGCAGCGGGTATTCATTGATCGTCCCCGCCGTGGTGACGCTGGCGACGTTGCCGCCGACCTGCTCGACGAACCACAGGTTGCCGTCCGGGCCGGCGGTGATGCCCCACGGGAAACTGTTGGGATCACTCACCGGGTACTCGGTGAAGACGCCCGAGGTGGTGACGTTGCTGACCTTCCCGTTCCCGTCGGTGTACCACAGGTTGCCGTCGGGCCCGGTGGTGATACCGATGGGCATCGCCCCGGTGGACGGGATCGTGTACTCGGTGATGGTCCCCGAGGTGGTGATGCGCCCGATCTTCCCGGCGAGGGCCTCGGTGAACCAGATGGCGCCGTCCGGTCCCGTGGTGATGCGCATCGGATACGAATCGGCGGCCGGCAGGCTGTATTCGGTGATGGTCCCCGAGGTGGTGATCCGCCCGATCTTGTTGCCGTTGGACTCGGTGAACCACAGGGCGCCGTCGGGGCCGGCGGTGATGGCCCAGACGAAGGCGCCGGGGGTGGACAGGCTGTATTCGGTGATGGTCCCCGAGGTGGTGATCCGCCCGATCTTGTCGCTGTTGGACTCGGTGAACCACAGGGCGCCGTCGGAACCGGTGGTGATGTGGGCCGGTTCGGCGTCGAAGGTGGGGAGGGAGTACTCGGTGAACGCGCCGCCGGTGGTCACGCGGCCGATCTTGTTGGCGTAGTTCTCGGTGAACCAGATCGCGTCGTCCGGCCCGGTGGTGAGCCCCACCGGCGTCGACGGCCTCGTGGGGATCTGCAGTTCGTCGATCGCCGGAGCGCGCAGCGCCTCGGCCATGCGCCGGGGAGCGGGCCGCGGCGCGGGCGGGTAGTGGCAGCGGATCCCGCGATGCTCCGGCATCCGCTTGAGCGTGAGGCAGAGCTTCACCCAGGGCCGCAGCGGAGACGGCCCCGGCGGGGCGGAGACCGCCGCGGACGCGGGCGCGATCGCCGTCATGGCCAAGGCCAGGGCGACCAGCGGATACCCGAGGCGTCGAGTGCGATGACGCATGACATCCCTTTCAGCAGACGTTCGGCACGGGCGCGGGCCGGCCGCCGGGTCACGCCCAGCGGTCCGTGACACCCCGCGACACCCCGCGGCGGAGCGCCGGGACGTCGAGCGCCGTGGCGCTGTGGCGCTGTGGAACCGGGGAATGATGGGTGCCACGCCGTCGGCGCGACCTCGTCCCGGGCGGCGCTCCGGGCGCCGTCGTCGGCCCGTGTCCGGCCCGGCGAACCCAATCTGGCAGGGTCCCCGGCCGCCTTCGATCGCGCACGGTCCGTGGCCGGTCAGGAAAGCCCCAACTTATCGCGGACCCGATCTCCCGGCGGGACCGCTCAGGCGACGGAGTGGGTGACGACCCCGGTGTAGACGCCGGGGGCGGCGGTGGAGGGGACGGTGACGACGAGCGTCGGCGCCCAGCTCGTGGAGGTGGGGATCCCCACCAGCTTGCGCGAGGTGAACGCGGTCACCGGCGAGGACAGGGCGACCTGCTGGTCGGCCGTCGGCTGCCCGGCGCTCCGGGCGGCGCTGCCGGAGAAGGTGGTGACCGGGCCGGACCAGTAGGCGACGTTGCCTTTCGTGATCGTCTGCGCGGGCGTCCCGGACCCGGTGGTGAAGTTCGTGGCCGCCGCGGTCGCCGTCCACGACGGGGTTCCCCCCCGGTTGTCGGCCACGGTCACCGTGCCCATGGACGCGCTGATCGAGCCGCCGGCCGGGCCGCTGCCCAGGTCCACCGATCCGGGCACGGTGATCGTCAGGGTATCGGCGCGCAGGGCGACCGTGGCGATGCGGACGGCCGGCGAGCCCGGGACGGGGCCGGCGGCGGCCGGTGCGGCCAGGACGAGCAGCATCCCGGCCAGGCACGGCGGCACCAGCGGAGCTCTCGCGGAAAAGACGCCGGTACGGGCCTTGCTCATGCCGACTCCTCACAGATGTCTTGGCGACGTGCCCAGGCACCGGTTCGCCGTCGGCGGGAGGACCGATCGACAGCCTAGATCATCGAGGTACGGCCTCCTTCCCCTTCGCCGCCCGGGACAGGTAATCCCCTGGCAATGACCGGGTTGGAAGTCCTGCTCCGGGGCCGCGGGCAGGTGCGGCGGCGGGCGCGGAGCAGGCGGGGGCGGGCGGCGGCGCCGCCCGCCGAAGGCGCGGCCGTCCGATCGGCCGCCCTGCGGCATGGACGGGGTCTGGTGATCCCGCATGACCGCCAAGACTGTACAGGTGGTGATGAAGAGTCGGCAGACACCACATCCAACGGTTCTCCTCGTTGATCTCCCTGCTCAGGATGGGCCGCGTACACAGGTCCTGACGTGGGCCTGGACGGGATGAAAAAGGAGCGGCCATGTCCGCACGCCGTCTCGGCACAGTCTGTTGGGGAGTCACGGGCCTGGTGGCGGCCCTGACGGCCGCGCTGCCCGCCACGGCGGGCACCTGTCCCGCCTCGACCACCTGTTCCACCACGGTGACCTTCACCGTCACCGCCCCCGACGGGCTGACGATCACCGTGCCCAGCGGGCCGGTCAACATCGGCAGCGGAGCCCCGGGCGGGCAGATCAGCGGCCAGCTCGGCTCGATCACGGTGTCGGACCAGCGGGCCACGCTGGCCGCCACCTGGACCGCGTCGGTCGTCGCGGCCACCGGCGGGTTCACCACGGGCGGCGGCACCGCACCGGAGACCATCCCCAACACCGCCGTCCTGTACTGGTCGGGGGCCGCGACCGGCACCACCGGCAGCGGCACCTTCGTGCCCGGCCAGGCCAACGCCGCGGCCGCGCAGTCGCTCGACCTCTCACGCACGGCCTTCAGCAAGACGACCGGCTCCGGCGCGAACTCCGCCACCTGGAACCCGACCGTCGTGATCAACGTCCCCGCCGGCGCGGTCGCCGGCGTCTACACCGGGACGGTGAACCACTCTGTCGCCTGACATCCTCCCGCGGGTGAGCCTGCCGGCCGCGCTGCTCGCGTTCGCGGTGTCCGGCGGGCTCGGCGCGGCGGTCGCGGCCGCCGACCCGCCGCGCCCCCAGGCGAAGGGCGCCATCGGGATCGTCCTGCTGGAGGCGCCGGAGAACCGGATGGACGACCCCCGCGCGCGCATCTTCATCGTCGACCACGTCAACCCGGGAACCACCTTCAGCCGGCGCCTGCAGATCACCAACAGCTCCCCGCGGCGGCAGCACGTGAAGCTGTACGCGGCCGCCGCGGACATCAGACAGGGCAGGTTCACCTTCGCGCCGGGCCGCACCCAGAACGAGCTGACCTCGTGGATCAAGCTCAACCGTCCCGCCGTCGATGTGCCGCCGCACGGCAGCTCGCAGGTGACGGCCACCGTCCGCGTCCCGGAGCCGGCGACCAAGGGCGAGCAGTACGGCGTCATCTGGGCGCAGGTGTCCACCGGGCGGCCGAACGCCAGGCGGAACATCGCGCTGGTCAACCGCGTGGGGATCCGTGTCTATCTCGACGTCGGCCCCGAGGGCGAGCCGCCGTCGCAGTTCCGTATCGGCGAGGTGGTGCCCCATCGCCTGGACGACGGCCGGCCGTCGATCGCGGCGACCGTACGCAATACGGGCGAGCGGGCCATCGACCTGTCCGGGCAGCTCACGCTGTCGGACGGTCCCAGCGGAATACGGGCGGGCCCCTACCAGGTCCCTCCCGGCACGACCCTGGCCCCCGACCAGACGGGCAGGGTGACCATCCCGCTGGGCGACCGGCTTCCGGACGGGCCGTGGAAGTTCCAGCTCACGTTGCGAAGCGGGCGCATCACGCACACCGTCTCGGGCAGCCTGGCCTTCCCGGCCAACCGCGGCCGGGGAAGGCCGGCCGCGCTCGACTCCTCGATGACGACGCTGCTCGCCCTGACCGCGCTGATGGCGCTCGCCGGCGCGGGGACGCTCTTCGTCGTCGCCCGCCGCCAGCGCCCGGCGGCACGCTGACGGGGCGGAGCCGGAGGCGGCGAGCCGGCACGCCCGATCGTCCGGGGTCTCAGGCCGCCGTCACCGTGGACCCCGGCCTGGTCCAGGGCGAGCCGATTTTCGGTTGACCCTTCCCTCAATTGAATATAAACATGACTCCATGGAAAGTGGGGCCAGGCGCCCGTACCGCATGGGCGCCCGCGCCGCGGCCGTGGAGGCCACGCGTGCGCGCGTGCTGGAGGCGGCGGCCGCGCTGTGGACGCGGCGCTGGTACGACGACGTCACGCTGCAGCACATCGCCGACGAGGCGGGAGTGTCGGTGCAGACGATCGTCAACCACTTCGGCGGCAAGGACGGACTGGCCGACGCCGTCGCCGACCAGGTGGCGTCGCAGGCGGAGGTCGTCCGCCAGGCGCCGGTCGGCGATGTGGCGGCGATCGTGGCGACGCTCTTCGCGGACTACGAGCACCGCGGCGACGCCGGCGTGCTCTGGATCGCGCAGATGGACCGTGTCCCGGCGGCCGCCCGGGCGGCCGCCCACGCGCGCGCCCAGCATCGGGCGTGGCTGGAACGGGTCTTCGCCGACCGCCTCCCGGCCCCGGGCCCGGCCCGCGAGCACACGCTGAACCTGCACTACGCCGCCACGGACGTCTACCTGTGGAAACTGTGGCGGCGCGACCTCGGCCTGTCGCGCGAGGACGCCGAACGTGCCATGCGCGACCTGCTGACCTCCATCGACCCCCGAAAGAGACGCGATGCGTAAGGACTTCCTGTTCGCCACCTGGTCCGGTGGCGGAGCCGTGCCGCCCGTCCTGTCGATCGCCCGCGCGCTGCACGAACGCGGCCACGGCGTCCGGGTGCTGGCCGACACGTCACTGCACGAGGAGGTCGCCGCCGCCGGCGTGGAAGCGATCGCCTGGACCACGGCGCCCCAGGGCGACGCCGCCGATCCGGCCAAGGACGTCATCAAGGACTTCGAGGCCCGCACGCCGCTGGGCGCGCTCGCCCGGCTGAGAGACCGCATCGTCTGCGGCCCCGCGGCCCACTACGCCCGGGACACAATGGCCGAGCTGCGGGCCCGCCCGGCCGACGTGCTGGTCGCCGAGCACATGCTGCTCGGCGCGCTCACCGGCGGCGAGGCCACCGGGATCCCGGTGGCCTCGCTGGTGACGACCCTCTATCCGTTCCCCACCCCGGGGGCGCCACCGCCCGGTCTGGGCCTCGCCCCCGCCTCGGGCGCGCTGGGACGTCTGCGCGACCGGGCGCTGGCACGACTGGCCGTCAAACCGTGGGGGAAGGGACTGCCGGCGCTGAACGCCGCCCGTGCCGCACACGGCCTGCCGCCGGTGGCCTCGGTGGTCGAGGCGTTCGACCGCGTCGACCGGCTGCTCGTGCTGTCCCCGCGTGCGCTGGACCACCCCGGCAGGCGCTTCCCCGCGCACCTGCGGCACGTCGGCCCGCGGCTCGACGACCCGGCCTGGGCCGGGAAGCCGGAGCTGCCGGAACTGCCGGAAGGCGACGCGCCCCTGGTCCTGGTCGGCCTGAGCTCATCGTTCATGAACCAGCGCACGCAACTCCAGCGCATCGCCGAGGCCCTCGGCACGCTGCCGGTGCGCGGGCTGCTGACCACCGGCCCGGCCGTGGACCCGGCGACGATCCGCGCGCCCGGCAACGTCCTGGTCACCGCGGCCGCCCCGCACGGCGTCGCGCTGCGCCACGCCGCGGTGACGATCACCCACGCCGGCCACGGGACGGCCGTCAAGTCCCTGGCCGCCGGGGTGCCCCTGGTCTGCGTGCCGCTCGGCCGCGACCAGACGGAGGTGGCGCGGCATGTCGAGCTCGCCGGCGCCGGGATCATCGTGAGCAAGAACGCCTCACCCCGCACGATCGCCCGAGCGGTCGGCCGCGTCCTCCACGAGCCCTCCTACCGTCGCGAGGCGCGACGGCTGGCGGCCGAGATCGCCGCCGAGACGGCCACCGACCGGGCGGTCGCCGAACTGGAGGCCCTCACCGGCCGGAACGGGGGCGCCTCCGGAGGCTGACACGGCCTGACACGGTCGGACCGCCGGGGCCGTCCCGGACGTCGCCGGGCCCGCCCGTCGGCGCCCGGGGGGTGTACATCCTGGGCATCCTGCGCAGGGTGTACACCATGTGCGTATGGTGGAGGGCATGACGAACGACGCACTGGGCATCGTCGAGGCGCGCAACAACCTCGGCGTCCTGGTGGCCCGCGCCGCCCACCGCCACGAGGCCACCCGCATCCGCCGCTCCGCCGGCGAGCGCGCCGTCCTCATCTCCGAAGAGGAGTACGAGGAACTGCTGCGCCTGCGCCGGGAACGGGAGATCGCCGGCGTCACCGCGGCGATCGCCGCCCACGACCGCGGCGAGACGGACATGGCGGCCTACGACAGCGCGGCCGACCTGTACGCCGACCTCGACCTGCCCGCCCCGGGCGGGCGCTCTTGAAGCACCGCCTCCTGCTCACCCCCGCCGTACGGGAACTCCTGCGCGCGGCCGCGCCCGGCCTGCGCGCCACGATCGCCGACACCCTGCTCGACCTCACCGCCGACCCCGAGCCCATCGGGGCCCGGCCGTACGGCGGCATCCCGGACGCCTTCGAGTTCCGCGCCGAGACGTTCCGCCTGGTCTACACCCGGGGCGGCGACCACGTGTCGGTGTGGGTCCTGCAGGTCAACACCTGACCCACGCGGGTCCGTCCGTACCCGCCGTCGCCGAGACGCCGGGCGAGGTGGAACACGCCGGGAAGGCCGTTCACGGCGCCGCCCTCGGATGCGCCGAGGGCGGACCCGGTGAGAACGGCCACCCCCGCCGGGCCCGGCCGGAAGGGGGTCAGCGGCTCAGCGCGCCGACGGCCGCCAGCATCTCATGCGACCGCTCGGGGTAGGGCTCGAGTTCGGGGGCGACCGGCCGCCAGTCCGCGGGCGGGACGAGACCCGGGGGCAGGAGGTCGAACCCGTCGAACAGCGCGTTGATCTCGGCGCGGGTGCGGAGGTTGACGGGGCTGCTGGTCCGCTGGTAGATGGTCTCTCCGATCTTGATCTCCTCCTCCGACATGGTCTCGGAGCAGGCGTGGGTGACGACCAGGTGGCTGCCCGGGGCCAGGGCGTCGCGCAGGGAGGAGATGACGGCCTGGGCGTCTCCGGGAACGAAGTGCAGGACCGCGACGGCGATCAGCCCGATCGGCCGGTCGAAGTCGAGGGTGGCGCGCACCCGGGGGTGTTCCAGGATCTTCTCGGGGTCGCGCAGGTCCCCTTCGACGGTGACCACGCCGTCACCGTCGGCGGTCGCCTGGCGGTGCGACACCACGGTGGGGTCGTTGTCGACGTAGACGACGCGGGCGTCCGGGTGGAGGGCGCGGGCGACGTCGTGGACGTTGGGGTGGACCGGGAGCCCCGAACCGAGGTCGAGGAACTGCGTGACGCCGGTCGCGGCGATCTCCCGGACGGCGCGCAGGAGGAACCCGCGGTTGGCGCGGCCGGCGTCGCGGACGCTGGGGAACGCGCCGACGAGCGTGTCGGCGGCTTCGCGGTCCGCCCCGTCGATGTCCGCGCCGCCGAGCAGGTGGGCGTAGATACGGGCGGAGCTGGGCCGTGATCCATCGGTGGGGTGTGCCATCGGGGGCCTTTCGCGTGCGGGGGCCGGCGGTCGGTGCTACGAAGATCGTCGCCGATGCCCCGCCGGGATCGCAGGCTTTTCCAGGGACCGGCGCGACCCGTACAGGCCCTGCGCAGCCGCCGGTGGTACGTTCGCGTCGCCGGACAGCGGCGTCGGACAGAAGTGCCGGATCCGGGGAAGAGACGCCGTGGCGCGGCCGACGAAGGAGTGGCATGACCGGCTCGTGGGAGTGGGACCTGCTACTGGGCGTCGCCGCCGCGCTGGCGCTGACATGGGTGGCGCTGGTGGCCGTACTGATCACGGTACGGCCGCGCGGCGATCTGCTGCGCGAGGCGCTGCGGCTGCTGCCGGACGTGCTGCGCCTTGTGCGCCGGCTGGCCGCCGACCCGGAACTGCCGCGCGGCGTGCGGATCAGGCTCGCCCTGCTCCTGGCCTACCTGGCCTTCCCCCTGGACCTGGTGCCGGACTTCATCCCGGTCCTGGGCTACGCCGACGACGCCATCGTCGTCACCGCGACGCTGCGCTCGGTGGTGCGCCGAGCCGGGCTGTCCGCGGTGCGCCGCCACTGGCCCGGCACCGAGGACGGCTTCGCCGTACTGTGCCGGCTGACCGGGCTGACGGAGGGGCCCGGCCGTGTCCATGGCGACGCCGCGCGTCACGACTCGGAGACCTGAGCCCGGCGTCGTCGACCATCTCAACGCGCGCACCCCTCCGCGCCGCGCGGCCACGACCGTGGCCGGCATCTCGGGACGCCGGCCTCGTTCGCTGCGGGAGTTCCTCGGGTGGACCCGCGGCGCGACGGGAGGGTCCCGGCCTTCAGGCCCGCGCCCCCGGCCCCCGTCCCCGGTCTCCGGGCCCGGGGACGCGGACCCGAACGAGGGCCGTACCGGGTCTCATCCGGCGTCGGGGGAGGTGAGGCGGGCGAGGACGACACCGCCGATGATCAGGGACAACGCGGCCAGACGGCCGGCCGTGACCGGGTCACGGTGGACCACGATGCCGAGGACGATCGCGCCGACCGCGCCGATGCCGGTGAAGACGGCGTAGGCCGTGCCGACGGGCAGCGTCTCCATCGCCCGCGACAACAGGTAGACCGCGACGACGGCCAGCGCCAGGCACAGCAGGGTGGGCAGCGGCCTGGTGAAGTTGTCGGTCGGCTTGATGCTCTGCGACCAGGCGATCTCCACCAGCCCGGCCGCCACCAGCAGAATCCAGCTTGTGTTCATGACGGCCTGTGCTCATTGCGACGCTGCGCGTCGCGGCTCGGGGGCTCAGGCCCGATGTCTTCCCTCGTCACTCCGTCGCTCCGCTCCTGCGTTCCTCGGTCCAGACACCGGCGCCCCCTCGCGGGCTCATGGCGACGCTGCGCGTCGCGGCTCGGGGGCTGAAACCCGGTGTCTTCCCTTGTCGTTCACTCGCTCCGCCCTCGGTCCAGACACCGGCGCCCCCTCGCGGGCTCATTGCGACACTTCGTGTCGCGGCTCGGGGGCTGAAACCCGGTGTCTTCCCTTGTCGTTCACTCGCTCCGCCCTCGGTCCAGACACCGGCGCCCCCTCGCGGGCTCATTGCGACACTTCGTGTCGCGGCTCGGGGGCTGAAACCCGGTGCCTTCCCTCGCGGGTCAGTTCGCGGGCCAGGTGACGTATGGCGACCTCGGCCGCGTCGCGGGAGGCGGTGTGCTCACCGCGCAGGTGGTCCAGCGCCGGATCGACCAGCGAGTTGGTCAGTTCGGTGCTGACGAACACCGCGTCGTCGATGCCGAAGTGCCCGGCGAAGAAGTCGCGCAGGTAGCGCTCCTGGTGGTCGTACGGCTCACGCGGCGCGCCGGGCCCGTAGGCGCCGCCGCGCGCGGAGGCCACGACGAAGCGCCGCCCGGCCAGGGACATGCGGGGGAAGGTGATCTGGTCGATCCACGCCTTGAGCGCGGCGGGGATCGAGAAGTTGTACATCGGGGTGCCGATCAGCACGACGTCGGCGGCGACCACCTCCTCCAGCAGCGGCCGCAGGACGGCCCAGGCGGCGGCCTGCTCGGGGGTGCGGACCGCCTCGCCGTAGCGGCCGATGTCGGTGATGGCGTGGCGCAGGACGTGGTCGCACAGCTCGGTCCACGCCTGGCCGATCGGAGGCACGGGGTCGGCGGCCAGGTCGCGGTAGGTGACCTCACCACCCGCGGCCCGCCACTCCTCGGCGAAGGCGGCGCTCAGCGCTCGGGAGAAGGACGCGCGGCGGGCGCTGGCGTCCAGGTGCAGCAGTCGGGGCATCACGGATTCCTCTCAAACGGACATTCCGTCCGGTTGAGAGGACTGTAGCACAACCGGACATGGTGTCCACTTGGCTAGAATCGGAGGCGTGACGCCACGGACCGATCCGCCGAACGACACCGCCGCGCGACCGCGCGAGCGCACTGACCTGCTGACCGACGCCTCCACGCGACCACGCGAGCGGGCCGACGCCGCACGCAACCGGGAGAAGGTGCTCGCCGCCGCCGAGCGACTGTTCGCCGAGCGCCGCCCGGTGACCATGGAGGAGATCGCCCGGGCCGCCGGGGTGGGGCGGGGCACGCTCTACCGCCGCTACCCCGACCCGGCGTCGATCGCGCTGGCCCTGCTCGACGAGCACGAGCGCGGGCTGCAGGAAAAGCTGCTGCGCGGCGACCCTCCGCTCGGGCCGGGCGCACCGCCGGCCGAGCGGCTGGCCGCGTTCTACGACGCGATGACGGAGCTGCTGGAGCGACACGGGCATCTGGTGCTCGGCGCGGAGACCGGCGCCTCGCGCTTCGCCACCGGAGCCTACGGTTTCTGGCGCGCGCACGTGCGGTCCCTGGTCGTGGCGGCCGGGGTGCCCGGGCCGGACGTGCTCGCCGACACGCTCCTGGCCCCGTTGGGGCCGGAGGTCTACGACCTGCAGCGACGCAACGGCGTGCCGCGCGAGGAGGTCGCGTCCGCCCTGGCCGGGATCGCCCGCGCGGTCCTGGCACCGTCCTGACCGGCGCCGCCGCCCCCACCGTGGTCGCGAGACGCGCGACCGCGGCCTGTGATCGCGGGACCGGACCGGAGCCGGCCACCGCTGTCACCGAGTGGAGACCGTACGGTCACCATGATCACCGAGGTCATCGCGGGCGCCGTGCCCTGTCTTCCGGGCCGCCGGCCGCGAGGCGGGCAGCAGGGCCGCCGGGAGGACGGCGAGGGCGGTGAGCGCCGCCAGCGTGAACATGACGGGGTCCGCGGCCCGGCCGGGGGCCGCCGCGGATGTCCCGGTCGCGACGGCGGGCATGAGGCCCGCGGCCACGGCGGTGCCGAGGGCGGTGCCGATGTTGCCGGCGGTCTGCTTGAGGCCGCCGACGACCCCGGCGTACCCGGCGGGCGCGTCGCCGACGACGGTGCCGGTGGCGGTGACCATCACGGCGGCGAAGCCCGCGCCGAGGACGGCGAAGCCTGCCCCGGCCGTCCACCCGTCGAGCGGGAAGGACAGCGCCGCGATGCCCGACGCCGCCAGGAGCACGCCGGTGACGGCGGTGCGGCGCGCCCCGTGCCGGCCGAGCGCGGCGCCGGCGACGGGGGCGCCGACGACCATGAGCACGGTCAGCGGCAGGGCGCGCAGGCTGCCGGCCAGCGCGTCGAGCCCGAGCAGGTCCTGCATGCGGAACGTGGCCGAGAACAGCGCGCCGAACATGCCGGCCGCGGTGACCAGCAGCATCGCCATCGACGCGGTCACCGGCGTCGACCGGGCCACGGCGCGGGGCACGATCGGGTGGCCGGCCCGGCGTTCGTGCGCGGCGAACGCGACCATGGCCGCCGCGGCCGTGAGGAGCCCGAGCAGCGTCGGCGCGGCGCTCCAGCCGCGGCCCGGCGCCTGCGACAGTGTGCCGGTCAGCACGGCCAGGGCGAGCGCGATCAGCGCCGCGCCGCCGGCGTCCAGCCGTTCCGCCGCCGCACGCGGCGCACGCGGCGTGCGCACCGCCAGGGCGAGCGCGGCGGTGGCGAGTGCGAGGGGGATGTTGATGACGAACACCGAGCGCCAGCCCAGGTGCGCGACGAGGAACCCGCCGAGGACCGGGCCCGCCGCCGAGGCGACGCCGATGGCGGCGGTGCGCAGGGCGACCGGTCTGGCGAGCCGGTCGCCGGGGTAGGTCAGGCGCAGCAGCGCGAGCGTCGCCGGCTGTAGTAGCGCGGCGAACACGCCCTGGACGGCGCGCAGGGCGATCAGCCAGCCGGCGGTGGGTGCGAAGGCGATGGCGGCCGAGGCGGCCCCGAACCCGAGCGTGCCGATGACCAGCAGCCGGACGTGCCCGTGGCGGTCGCCGAGGCGTCCGGCCAGGACCAGCAGCGCGGCCACCGCGACCAGGTAGGCGGTGCCGGCCCACTGCGCCTGCGCCAGGTCGGCGCCCAGTTCGCGGCGCAGGCTGGGTTGCGCGGCCAGCAGCACGGTGCCGTCCAGCGCGACGATGGCCGCGCCGGCCACGCTCGCCGTCAGCGCCAGGCGGCGTCGTACGGCGCCGCTCACCGGGGGGCCGGCCCGAGGTGGGCCTCCAGGGCCGCCTCGACGAGCCGGTCGAGGCGGCCGGTGTCGGCGGGCGCGGCGTCGAGCATCAGCGGCAGGCTTCCCCAGCTCCACAGCTGGGCGAGGCCGTGCAGGTTCGCCCACAGGGCGGCGGCCGTCACCTCCGGCGGCTCGGCGTCCCCTTCCCGGTCCCCGGGGCCGGTCCCTTCGTGCCCCTTCCGCTCAGCCCGGTGCCGGGCGGCGAGTTCGACGAGCTCACGGAACAGGGGCCGCGTCGTCTCCCGCAGCCGCGGCCGCTCCGGCGCGGAACCGCCCGCCTCACCGTTCTCCCGGCCGGGCGCGCGGTCATCCGTACGGTCGCCCGGGTGCCCGCCGGCCCGGTCATCGGCCCCGCCGCCCGGCGGGACGGCGGCCGGGCCGTCGCCGTCGAGCAGGTCGTGGCGGAACATCAGCTCGAACATGCCGCGGTTCTCGACGGCGTAGGCGACGTAGGCCGTACCGATCGCCCGCAGCCGCTCGCGCGGCGTCGCCGTGCCCTCACCGGCGGCGGCGAAGCGGGCGGCGAGGTCGGCGAATCCGCGGTGGGCGATCGCCGACAGCAGCGCGTGGTGGGTGGGGAAGTACCGGCGCGGCGCGCCGTGTGACACCCCGGCCCGGCGGGCGATCTCCCGCAGGCCCACCGAGGCGCTGCCCCCGGCCGTCACGAGTTCCACACCGGCGTCGACCAGCCGCTCCCGCAGGGAGCCCTCAGAATCCATAGACAGTGTCTACCACCCTCTTGTAGACACTGTCTACAAGAGGGTGGGCCCCGGCGGAGACCCCTCGGCGGCGGGAAACCCCACGCGGCGCCGAGTCGCACGGGAGGTCCCCATCGATGGCCGCGACGGAAGGTGATCGTGCATCGCCTTCTGTGGCGCGATATCTCCGAATAAGGGTGTGGCAGGAACTTTGCCCGGCACGGAACGGCGCAGGGTGTGGCGATCCGGCCCGGGTCCGGGGGACCGTGATGGAATTCTCAGGCGCCCCCGCGAGATCCACCGGCAAAGGAGTCCTTGTCCCGGCGGGCGGCGTACGGCTCCGGGCGGCCCTCATCCGGCTGACCCGAGGAGCGAGCATGTTCTTCCACACCAAGCGCCTGCAGCTCGAGGCCAAGCCGGAAAAGCCCGACCCCGTCTACGCCCACAAGCTCCAGGAGCTGCTCGGCGGCGCCTACGGCGAGATGACCGTCACCATGCAGTACCTGATGCAGGGCTGGAACTGCCGGCTCCCCGGCAAGCACAAAGACCTGATCATGGACATCGCGACCGAGGAGATCGGCCACGTCGAGATGATCGCCACGATGATCGCCCGCCTGCTGGAGGGGGCGCCGGCCACCGCGACCACCAAGATGGCCATGGCCGACCCCGTGATCGGCGCGGTGATCGGCGGAATGGACCCCCAGCGGGCCATCGTCTCCGGCGGCGGCCCGCTGCTGGCCGACAGCAACGGCCACCCCTGGAACGGCCGCTACGTCGTAGCCGGCGGCAACCTGCTCGCCGACCTCTACGCCGACGTCGCCGCCGAGGCCCAGGGCCGCATGCAGGCGGCGCGGCTGTACGACATGACCGACGACCCCGACGTCAAGGACATGCTGAAGTTCAACCTGGCCCGCGACACCCTGCACCGGAACATGTGGCTGAAGGCCATCGAGGAGCTGCAGCCCGACGGCCTGGAGCCCCTGCCCATCGCGCCGAACGCGCTCTTCGAGGAGGAGCACGCCGAACACGCCTCGGCGATCTGGAACCTGTCGGAGGGCGACGAGGGCGCGCAGGGCGGCTGGGCGTCGGGCACGCAGCCGGACGGCAGGCACGAGTTCTCCTACTACATGGAGCCCCGCGCGCTGGGCGACGTGGCCATGCCGCCGCCACCCGATCCCAAGCTGTACGACACCTACGACGGCAGCCTGGGCGAGCCGCGCGGCCCGGCCCTGGGCACCGGGACCGGCCCGATAGGCAAGATCAAGGACGCACTGAGCCGACCCGCCCGCGGGCGGCCTCAGACGATGGGAGGCGCGCGTGCTCGATTCCCCCCGCGGCCGGGACGGGACGCCGGCCGGCGGACCGGCGCCCGCCGTCCTCGGCCCGCCGGGCCCGCGCCGGGCGGCGCGCCTCACGGCGCTGGCCCGGTTGTGCGGCCCGGCGTTCGTCGTCTCGGTCGCCTACATCGACCCGGGCAACTTCGCCACCAACATGTCCGGCGGCGCCCGCTACGGCCACATGCTGCTGTGGGTGATCGCCGGCGCCAACGTGATGGCGATGTTCGTCCAGGCCCTGTCGGCCAAGCTCGGCATCGCCACCGGCCGCAGCCTGCCGCAGGTGTGCCGTGACCGGCTGCCGCGCCCGCTGACGCTGCTGCTGTGGGCGCAGGGGGAGCTGGTGGCCGTCGCCACCGACCTGGCGGAGTTCATCGGCGGCGCGCTGGCGCTGAACCTGCTGTTCGGCCTGCCGCTGCTGCCGGCCGCGGCGCTGGTGGCGGCGGTGTCGTTCGCGCTGCTGGGGCTGGCGCCGCGCGGCCGGCACCGTTTCGAGGCGGTCATCGGCGCCATGCTCGCCGTCGTGCTGGTCTGCTTCGCCTACCAGGTGCTGGACTCCGGCTCCCTGTCCGGCGCGGCCGCCGGGCTGGTGCCCCGCCTGGCCGGGCCCGACAGCCTGCTGCTGGCCACCGGGATCATCGGCGCCACCGTCATGCCGCACGTCATCTACCTGCACTCGGCGCTGACCCGCCACCAGGCGGGCCTGCCGGGCGGCGCGTCCGGCGCATCGGGCGCGGTGGGCCCGTCCGGTGCGGTGGACCCGGCCGATCCGGCGGGCCTGGCGGGCCGCCGTACGGCGGTGCGGGCCAGCCGCGCCGACATCACACTCGCCCTGGGCGTGGCCGGTCTGGTCAACATGGCGATGCTGACGGTCGCCGCCGCCACCTTCGACGGCGGCGACCCCGGCAGCCTCACGGCCGTGCACGCCGGCATCGGGGCGGCGCTCGGGCCGGTCGCGGCGCTGGCGTTCGCCCTGGCGCTGCTGGCCTCGGGCCTGGCCTCCTCCAGCGTGGGCACCTACGCCGGTCAGATCATCATGGAGGGTTTCCTGCGCCGCCGCGTGCCGCTGACCGTGCGCCGCCTGGTGACCATCGCGCCGGCCGTGGCGATCCTGGCGGCAGGGGCCGATCCCACCGACGCGCTCGTGCTGAGCCAGGTGGCGCTGTCGTTCGGCATCCCGTTCGCGCTGGTGCCGCTGGTGGCCTTCACCGCCAGCCGCCGCGTCATGGGGCCGCTGGCCAACGGCCGGCTCACCACGGCGCTGGGCGCCGCGGTGACCTGCGCCGTCACCGTCCTGAACGGTGTGCTTCTGACGCAGGTGCTCACCGGCTGAGGCCGGGGGAGAGCCTGCCGCGGTGCTCCCGACCGTGCCCGCCCGCCGTACGGTGGGACGCACCGTACGGCGGGGCGGGCCTTTCCGCCTTCTCCGGGGGCTTCAGACGGCCTTGGAGAAACCGGCGTCCACCGCGAAGTCGGCGCCGGTGGTGCTGGCCGAGCGCGGCGAGGCCAGCAGGGCGATCACGTCGGCGACCTCCTGCGGGTCCACCAGGCGCCCGGTGGTGAGGTTCATCATCTGCGGCGCCACGGTGTCCATCACGCTGTCGCGGTCGGTGCCGGCCTGGGCGGCGATGATGTCGGCCGCGCCGCCCTCCTCGGTCCACCACGCCGTGCGCACCGGGCCCAGGGAGACGGTGTTGACCCGGATGCCCTGCGGCGCGTACTCCTCCGACAGCGTCTGGGTGAGGGTGTTCAGGCCGGCCTTGGCGGCGTTGTAGTCGACGTTCATCGGGGCAGGCTGGCGGGCGACGCCGGAGGAGACGTTGACGATCGAGCCGCCGCCGCGCGCCAGCATCAGCGGGATGGCGGCCCGGACCGCCCGGACGGCGGAGAAGAGGTTGAACTCGAACATCCGCCGCCAGTCGTCGTCGGTGGGCGCCATGAACGAGAAGCGCGGCAGGCTCACCCCCGGCGGGGGGCCGCCGGCGTTGTTGACCAGGATGTCCAGACCGCCGAACTCCGCCTCGGCGCGGGCCACGACCTGCGCGGGGGCGTCGGGGTCCATCAGGTCGGCCGGGACGTGCACGAGGTTGCTCCCGGCCAGGTCGTCGAGGCCGGGGCTGGTCTTGCGGGAGGCGGCCACCACCCGGGCCCCCTCGGCCAGCAGGGTGCGCACGACGGCCAGTCCCACGCCCTTGGAGGCGCCGGTGACGACGGCCACGCGTCCGGACAGCTGCAGATCCATCGAAAGTCTCCGTTCCTTGCGGCGGCCTTCGCCGCCGGCCGCGGTCTGCCGCGGTCTTCCGGTGTGCGGCCCGCCGCGCCTCCCGGGCCGGGCGGCGGGCCGTGATCTCGACAGTAGGCCGGTCGCGAAGAGGGCGTCCGGCGGCGGCCGGACGTGCAATTCCAGCGGTGATCGGACATGCAATCGCCGGTGCTCTCCGGCGCACCCGCACCCGCACCCGTACCCAGGGCCCCGGCGGGCCGCCTCCCGCCTCGCGGGCCCGCCGGGACGGCCCGCCTGATCCGGATCCGCCCGATCCCGGAAGCGCCGGGCGCGCCGGGACGCGGGGCGCTCCGATACGGCTCTTGGGGAGATGGCCCCCGCCCGGCGGGCACGGGAGCATCTCATCAGAGATGATCGCGCCCGGTGCGGGCGAACCACCGAGGAGATGTCATGCGAAAGATCGTCGCCGGTTTCTTCCTGTCCCTGGACGGCGTCATGGAGTCGCCGGAGAAGTGGCACTTCCCCTACTTCAACGAGGAGATGGGCCAGGCCGTGGCGGCGCAGGCGGCCGGCGCCGACGCCATGCTGCTGGGCCGGGCCACCTACCAGGAGTTCGCCGGCTACTGGCCCACCGCGGGCGACGACCCGATGGCGGCGCAGATGAACGAGACGCCCAAGTACGTCGTCTCCTCCACCCTGAAGACGCTGGAGTGGCAGAACTCGACGCTGATCAGCGGGAACGTCACCGAGGAGATCGCCAGGCTCAAGCAGGGGCCGGGCAGGGACATCTCGATCACCGGCAGCGCCACCCTCGTGCGGTCGCTGCTGCGTGAGGGGCTGCTGGACGAGCTGCGGCTGCTGGTCCACCCGATCGTCGTGGGAAGCGGCAGGCGTCTGTTCCCCGAGGGCGGCGAGCAGACGCCCCTGAAGCTGGTGGAGTCGCAGACCTTCGGCACCGGCGTGGTGCACCTGATCTACCACCCGGCCTGAAGGCGCCGGAGCCGCACCCGGCTCAGGGCACCCCGCACAGCCGCAGCGCGGCCGTGACGGCGGTGGCCGCGACGACGACCACCGGGAACGGCGCGCGGCGCAGCGCCAGGACGCCGGCGGCCAGCACGCCGGCCGGTCTGGCCCAGCCGGCGAAGCCGCCGTCCTCGGTGAGCGCGGCGGTGACCGCCAGCGCGGTCAGCAGCACGGCGGTGGCGGCCGGCAGCAGCCGCCGCAGGCGCCCGGGGACCTCCACCCGGTCACGCAGCAGCGGCCCGGCCAGCCGGAACGCGTACGTCCCGGCGGCCAGTACGGCGATGGCGAGCAGGGGCATCGGTCGCACCTCCTTCGTCGGATCCTTCGTCGGGCGGACGGCGGGAACCGCGCCCCGTCCTTGCGTGGCCCGTGCCCGCGAGGGGCGCGGGTCGCCTCACTCCGGCCGTGCGCCGGGTCCCCGCCGCCCGGCCGCCGGGCGGCTGCCGGGCACCGCCAGGCCGCCGAGGGACAGCAGCACCGGCAGGCCGGCGGGCAGGAACGGTGTGGCGGCGAGGGCGGCGGCCGTGCCGTACAGGGCCGCCCGGCGGGTGACGCGCTCGCGCAGCGCGGGCAGCGCCAGGGCCAGCAGCACGGCGGGGAAGGCCGCGTCGAGCCCGAGGGCCGCGACGTCGCCGACGGCCCCGCCGGCCAGCGCGCCGCCCGCCACGGCCAGGTTCCAGGAGGCGAACAGCGCGAGCCCGCAGGTCCAGAAGGTGACGCGGCGCGCCCGCGTTCCGTGCCGGGCCAGCACGAACGCCACCACCTCGTCGGTGATCAGATGGGCGCCCGGCAGCCTGGTGGCGAGCCGCCCGCCGAGGGCGTCGGCGACGGCGAAGCCGAAGGGCAGCAGGCGGGCGTTGAGGACCAGCCCGGAGGCGACGGCGGCGAGCGGGTCGCCGCCGGCCAGCACCACGCCGAGCGCGGCGAACTGGGCGCCGCCGGCGAAGACCAGCAGCGACATGGCGACCGGCGCCCACGGCGGCAGGCCGCCGGAGACGGCGATCGCGCCGAAGGAGGCGCCGACGAGCGCGTCGGCCAGGCAGACCAGGGCGATGTCGCGGAGAGTGCCGCGACCGATTGTTCGCCATAACGAACGCATAGTCGATATACTGAACACTCCACTGCCGGTCCGTCAAACCGAACGAAACGATCCGATGGAGTGAACACATGGCCGACGGCGCCCCGATCCCCGGCGAACCCTCACCCCTCGGCCTGATCGCGTCGATCGCGACGTCGATCCGGCGAGAGCGCGAGCGCGCCGGGCTGTCGCTGAGCGAGCTGGCCCGCCGCTCCGGCCTGGCCAAGTCCACCCTGTCGCAGCTGGAGGCCGGCACCGGCAACCCCAGCGTGGAGACGCTGTGGGCGCTCGGCGTCGCACTGGGCGTGCCGTTCAGCCACCTGGTCGATCCGCCGCGACCGGCCGTACGGGTGGTCCGCGCCGGCGAGGGGGAGGCCACCCGCTCCGAACACGCCGACTACGCCGCCACACTGCTGGCCTCCTGCCCGCCGGGTGCCCGGCGCGACATCTACCGCATCGAGGCCCAGCCGGGCGAGCCGCGCCTGTCGGACGCCCACATGCCCCACACCACCGAGCACCTGGTGATCGGTGCGGGCCGGGCACTGGCCGGCCCGGCCGGCGAGCCGGTCGAGCTCGGCCCGGGCGACTACCTGACCTACCCCGGCGACGCCCCGCACGTCTTCCAGGCCCTTGAGCCCGGCACGAGCGCGGTGATCGTCATGGAGCACCGGTGACCCGGGCGGGAGACCTCACTACTTGACATCATAGAGCAAGTACTTGCTATCGTTCGTCAAGTGAGTACGGCAGAGCACGTCGCGCTGGCCGGTGAGCTGGCCGCGCTGACCGAACGAAGGATCACCGACCCGCTGGAGATCCTGCTCGGCTCCGGCGAGCAGACCGGGCTGGTCAGGGAACGGCTGCGCATCGAGGCCGAGGTGTGGGCCGCGCAGCTGCTGGGAGCCGACGAGCGGCTCGCGGTCCACACCGCGGCGCGGCTCATCGCGGCGCTCTTCCCCGCAGACGGCCCGTTCGACCCGCCCGACGAGTGGTGGCGCACGGCCTTCGGCCGGGCGGTGGCCCGGCGCGCGGGCCACCCGGGCAGGCAGGCGGTGCCGTTCGCCACGGCCGGGGCGATGCTCGGCATCACCCGCCAGGGCGTTCACGACCTCGTCAAACGCGGCAAACTCGACCGCCACCCCGACGGCGGGGTGACCACCGACTCCATCCGCCGACGGCTCGACCAACCCCAGGAGCGCCATGCTGCACGACACGACCGTCACTGACCACGACATCCCCCTGGCCGTGCGCGACTCCGGCGGAGCCGGTGACCCCGTCCTGCTGCTGCACGGCCTCGGCGGCACCCTGGAGGCCTGGGACGCCCTCGGCCTCGAAGGCCACCGCACCGTCGCCATGGACCTGCGCGGCCACGGCCGCTCCGGCGACGGCCCGTGGGACTGGGAGGCGGCCCTGGACGACCTCGAGGCCGTGGTCAGGTGCCTCGGCCTGGGCAACCCCGCCGTCGCCGGCCACTCGCTGGGCGGCATGCTCGCCGTGCAGTGGGCCCTGCGCCACCCCGAGTGTCCCGCCGTCGTCAACCTCGACGGCCTGCGCTCGGCGGAGAGCGACCCGGGCAACTACCCGGGGATGGACCCGGCCGAGCGGGACCGGGCCCTGGCGGACCTCAAAGCCGCCTTCGACGCCCAGGCCGCGAGCATGGGCCGGCCGCTGCCGCCCGAGACCCAGGCGATGTTCCCCTCCAGGGCCCTGACGACAAGGGACGGCCGGACCTACGCCCGGCCCGGCGCCGAACTCCTCGCGGCGGTGCGCCACACCCCGCCGTTCCGCGACACGATCCCGCTGCTGCGCAACCTCACCTGCCCCGCGCTGGTGGTGATCCCGGCCCAGGACCCGCCGGCCATGCCGGGCGGGGAGCTGATGGCGGCGTTCCGCAGGGGAGTGCGCCGCGACCTCGCCGGCCTGCCGTCCAACGTCCGCCTCCGGGAGCTGGACGCCGGCCACGACATGCTCACCGAGCGGCCCGAGGAGGTCGCCGCGCTCATGGCGGCCTTCCTGGCGGCGAACCCGCCGGGCGGCGCGTCACCGGCCTGAGGCCCGGAGGGAACCCGGCCCGGTCCCGGCGCGTCGCCGGTGTGAGCCGGCCCCACCCGGACGGTTCGCCGCGCCGGCCGCCCCAGGGGAGCCACCCGGAAGGCGCGGCCCGCGCCCGGCCCGAGGGGACCGGCTCGCGCCCCCTCTCTCAGGCCGCTCCCCGGTACGCCCCCCTGAGTGCACCCGAAGACGCGGCGGAAGACGTCGATGAAGGCGCTGGCCGAACGAGCTGGGGGGCGGTGGGCGCGGGCCGGTTCCGGGCGGGCGCGGTACGGCGCGGCGACACACCGCGCCGGAAACCACCGCTACCGCCGCACGCCGCTTAACCTGCGGGAAAGGAGCCGTGCCGACCCGGCCCAGCCGCACGGTCCTCCCCGCGCCCGCGCGGGGAGGACCGGCGGGTGCGGACCCGGTGGAAAGCGACCGGACACGGTCCGGGGAAGCGGGGAGAGGAGGGGGCATGACGCGTCACCGCCGCCGCGCCGTCGCGGCCACGCTGTGCCTAGTGCCGGCCGTCGCCTGCGCGGCCTGCGCCGGCGGCCCGGCGGGCACCGCCCCGGCCCCCGTACGCGGCCCGGCCGCCCCGCCCGGAAACCCGGCGGGCACCGCGACCGGCCCGGCATCGGACGGCCCGGCCCCGGACGGCGGCGCCGGGGGAGGCGGCCTGCCGCGGGGCTTCGCGCGGGCCGGCGGGCCGGAGAACGGCCTGACCTTCGGCGTGCCGCGCTCCTGGGTCGCCCTGGACACCACCGGAGGCGGCCTGGAGCGGCGCCTGGACCGGGCGGGCCTGACAGACAAGCAGATCCACCGGGCCCGGGCCGGGCTGGAGCCCGTGGCGGCCCACGACGGGATCTGGGCGTTCGACCCCGCCTCCATGAGCCGCTCCCCGCACCGCTTCGCCACCAACCTCACCGCCCGCTGCCGGCCCGGCACGACCTCCTCCGCGCAGCTGCTCGCCGACGCCGTACGGCGGCTGGCGCCGCTGCGGGGACGCGTCCTGCGGGCCGGCACGGTGCCGGTCGCCGGCGGACGGGCGGCGCGCGTCGGATACGTCTTCACCGTCGGCGGCGTGCGGCTGCACGGCCTGCGCCTCCTGCTGCCCGCGCCCGGCGATCGGACCTGCGTGCTGACGCTGAGCACCGACGACGCCGCCCGCCGGGGGCTGCTGGAGCGGATCGGCGGGACGCTGCGGCCCCTTTGACCGGTCTCTGTGACCGGCCCCGGCGACGAGCCGGGACCGGCGGACCGGACCCGGATCCGGCGTCGGCGGTCGCGGCGTTTCAGCGCGGTGATCCGGCCGTCGCCTCTCAAGGGGCGCCGGCTCCGGCGTCACCGGCCACGGTGGAGACCGGGACGTTGAGGACGCCGTCGAACGCCTCCAGGACGGGGGTGTGCACGTAGGCGCTCCGGATCCGGATGCGGTCGGGGCCGGGGGAGTGGCCGGCGCCGCCGGGGGCCTCCGCGCGCATCCGGCGGAGGTCGGCGACGGCGAGCCCGAGACCGGCGTCGGCGAAGGCGGCTTCGACGCTGCCCGGCTCGGGCGGCTGCAGCGCGGCGTCCTCGACGGCGAAGCCGAAGCGCGCGTTCTCGTCGGGGCGCATGTCGGCGGTGTGCCCGGCGGTGCTGGTCAGGCCGAGGGCGAAGTAGTCGTCGCCGAGGGCCCTGTGCAGGTAGTGACCCATCGGGAACCCGGTTAGCCGGCCGCCGAAGGAGATCGGCTCCTTCTGGATGTGGGCGTTGTGGGCCGCCAGCACGACGCGGGTGCCGGGCGCGAGGCGTTCCAGGTGCCACAGGAGTGATCCGGCCATGTAGGCGTCGCGGGCCGAGGTGTCGGCGGTCAGGCCGTCTCCGGCGTAGAGGCCGGCCATGGCGCGGAAGCCGTAGTCGGCGTGGCAGGCGCCTTCGAGGCGGCGCAGGGCCACGTCGTAGTCGTGCCGGTCGCCGCGGGAGACGTACAGCGGCTCCAGGGAGCGGAACCGGATGAGCAGGCGCGTCAGGGCGGCGCTGAGGGCGTCCTGCTCGGCGGTGGTCAGGCGGGTCCAGGCCGGTGCGGCCGAGGCCGCGGAGGCGCCGGCGAACGATCCGGCGATCCGCATCGCCTCCTGGAGCACCGGCAGGGTCTCCGGGTCGATCCGGCGCAGGTAGTCGGCGACCGGGGCCAGGGCGGGCAGCAGGGACCCGCCGGCCGCCGGGATGTCGATCCCGGCGAAACGCACCGGTTGCGCGGCCGTGGCGTTGTGCCGGCGCATCCAGCGCAGCGGCTCCTCCACTCCCACGGGGATCGTCGCGGCGAGGTGGGCCCGCAGGTCGTCGTCGGTGCCCTGGCCTTGGGCCCAGGCGTCGAGGGGGAAGCCCTCGCTGAAGCCGTACTCGAAGGCCAGGACGGTGAAGCCGCAGCGCTCGGCCAGGAAGCGCAGGATGCGCTGCCGCAGGTGGGAGAACTCGGTGATGAAGTGGGAGTTCTCCCCGATCGCGACGACGCGGGCCGAGCCGATGATGCCGCGCAGCGGCTCCAGGTCGTCGAGCGGCGCCTCGGGGTCGAGGTGGGTGAGCGTTACGGCCCGGCGGCCGAGCCGGTGGGTGAACGGGTCGCGGTGGGCTGAGGCAGGCATGCTGATACTCGATTCGGGTTTTCCGGAAGGGCGGACGAACGGCTCGGCGGGCCGCCGCCCCGCCGCCCCGAGCGGGCGGGGGCCGGTGGACCCGGGGTGTCGTCGCCGGACACGCCGGGATCCGCCGCTCCGCACGGGCGGGGGCCGGGCGCGACCGCGTCTACGCGGGCGCCGCGTTCTCCAGGTCGTCGATGGTGCCGGACATGATCGTGCGGATGTGCCGGGTGATGTGCTCCAGCGGCCAGTCCCACCAGGCCAGGGCCAGCAGGCGATCGATGTCGGCGTCACTGTGGCGACGGCGGATGAGCCTGGCGGGGTTGCCCCCGACGACGCCGTAGTCGGGGACGTCGTCGACGACGACGGAGCCGGAGGCGATGATCGCCCCGTGGCCGATGCGGACGCCGGGCATCACCGTGGAGCGGTAGCCGAACCAGACGTCGCTGCCCACCACGGTGTCGCCCCGTCCGGGCAGGCCGGTGATGAGGTCGAAGTGCTCGGCCCAGGAGCCGCCCATGATCGGGAAGGGGAACGTCGAGGGACCGTCCATGCGGTGGTCGGCGCCGTTCATGATGAACCGCACGCCCTCGCCCAGCGCGCAGAACCTCCCGATGACCAGCTTCTCCGGCCCGTAGTGGTACAGCACGTTACGGGTCTCGAAGGCGGTCGGATCGTCGGGGTCGTCACTCCCAGGACCCGCGGGACCCGCGGGCCGCCGGGGCGGCGCCGGCGGCCCGGCGCCGCCCCGGCGGCCGTACCGCCCGCATCCGCGCGCAGGTGCTCGACGCCGTCCTCACCGAGCTCGCCGAGCACGGCTACGACGGCCTCACCATGGACGCCGTCGCCGCGCGCGCCGGCGCGCACCGCGCGACGGTGTACCGGCGCTGGGGAGACGTCGGCGGCCTGCTCGCCGACGTCCTCGACGCCGCGGGCGAGGACGACTGGCAGCCCCCCGACACCGGCTCGCTGGAAGGCGACCTGGCGGCGCTGAACCACGAGATCCAGGACGCGCTGACCGCGCAGCCGCCGATCATGGCGGCCCTGATCGCCGCCTCGTTCCGCTCGGAGAAGGCCGACCACGCCCAGCGGCGGCTGTGGGAGGACCGCTACGCCCGCTGCGAGGCCGTGGTCGGCCGGGCCGCCGAGCGCGGCGAGCTTCCGCCGCGCACCGACGCCCGGCGGCTGCTCATCGCCGCCACCGCGCCGCTGTACCACCAGCTGGTACTCCTTCGCACGCCGCCCGACCCGGACCTGCCCGGCCAGGCGGCCAGGGCCGCCTCCCTCGCCGCGGCCGCCGGCGCCTTCACCGGACCCCCGCCGGCCGGCGACGCCTGAGGAGCGGGTGCCACCGGGTGGCGGGACCGCGGCCCCGGCGGTAACGTCCTCACCGGCACGGCCAAGATCACATCGACAGGCGGGCGGGCACCATGGAAATCCCGGACCGGAACGCGGACGTCTCCCGCCGCGAGCGGCTGCGCCGCCACCGCGAGGTGACGGCCGCGCTGGAGCCGCTCGACGACCGGCGGCTCGGCGAGCTGCTGGAAGGAGCCCGCCCCCTGGGCTCCGGCGTCGGCGGCGCCTCGCTGCTGCTGGACGTCGGCGGCGCGCCGGTGTTCGTCAAACGCGTCCCCCTGACCGACGCCGAACGCCGGCCCGGTGACGTCGGATCCACCGCCAACCTCTTCGGCCTGCCCGCGTTCTGCCAGTACGGCCTCGGCGCGCCGGGCCTCCCCGGGCCGGGCTTCGGCGCCTGGCGCGAGCTGGCCGCGCACACCATGACGACGGACTGGGTGACCGCCGGCCGCACCGACGCCTTCCCCCTGCTGCACCACTGGCGGGTGCTGCCCGGCGCACCGCCGCCGATCGCCGAGCACGACGACATCGACGCCGTCGTGGCCTACTGGCACGGCTCGCAGGCCGTGCGCGAGCGGCTGGAGGCGCTGAAGCGCGCCTCGGCGAGCCTGGTGCTGTTCACCGAGTTCATCCCGCACGCCCTCGACGGCTGGCTCGCCGAGCAGGTCGCCGCCGGCCCCGAGGCCGCCGCCGCGGCGTGCGCGATGCTGGAGTCGCAGCTGCTCGGCGAGGTGGCGTCCATGAACGCCGGCGGCCTGATGCACTTCGACGCCCACTTCGGCAACATCCTCACCGACGGCCGGCGCCTGTACCTCACCGACTTCGGCCTGGCCACCAGTGCCCGGTTCGAGCTGTCGGAGCAGGAGGCGGCCTTCGTGGAACGCCACCGCACCCACGACCTCGGCTACGTCATGATGCGCCTGGTCAACTGGCTGGTCAGCGACGTGTGCGGGGTGCGGCAGGCGCCGGGCACGCCACCGGCGCGGCGCAACGCCTTCATCCGGGCCTGCGCCGAAGGCGGCGCCCTGCCCGAACTCCCCGCCGGCGCCGCCGAGACGATCCCGGACGGCGTCGCCGACACGATCCTGCGCTACGCGCCCGTCGCCGCCATCATGAACGACCTCTACTGGGAGCTGTTCGGCTCCAGCAGGCACACGCCCTACCCGGCCGAGCAGGTCGAACGCGCGCTGCGCGCCGTCCCCGTACCGGCCGCGACCGGTACGGGAACGGCCCCGGCGCCGCAGGCGGGGTAGGCCGACCGCGGCACGGCACAGGACGACGCCGGGCGCGGCCGGCCGTCGCCGTCGCCGGCGCCGTCGGCGGCGCCGTCGGCGACGGCCTGGTCGCTATGGCGCCTCGACCGAGATGCGCACGGCCGGCGGCCGGGCGAGTACCCAGGCGATGGCGACCTCGGCCACCGTACGGCCAGGGCGGTCGGCGATCGGCCGCAGAGCCTCGGCGAGCCGGAGGCCGGCGGCCAGGAGGACTGCGCCTCCCACACCGCGCTGCGGCTCCTGACCACGTGGGCCGATCAGGAGACGCCCGCCGGCTGACCCCGCCGCGACCCGCACACCTTCACGATCGCGACCGCGGGTTGCGGGCCCACCCCGGCCGCACCCCCGCGAGACGCCGCGAGGCGCCGCACGGGTCCCGCGATCACCTCGGCCGCCGCCCCCGCGGCGCCTGGCCTAAACTTGCGCCCGACGATCCAGCGCTGGAGGTGGTGGCGTGCAGCCGGAGAAGGGCGGTGCCCCCGGTACGTCGATCTCGGCGGTCCTGGAGCGCATCACCTATGCCAACGAGGAGACCGGCTACACCATCGCCCGGGTGGCCACCGAACGCTCCGGCAGCGAACTGCTCACCGTCGTCGGGCCGCTGCTGGGCGCCCAGCCCGGCGAGTCGCTGCGCCTGACCGGCCGCTGGACCTCCCACCCCCGCTACGGCAGGCAGTTCGAGGTGTGGTCGTACGCCACCGTGCTGCCGGCCACCGTCCAGGGCATCCGCCGCTACCTCGGCTCCGGTCTGATCAAGGGCATCGGCCCGAAGATGGCCGAGCGCATCGTCGACCACTTCGGCACCGAGACCCTCACCGTCATCGAGACCACCCCCGAACGCCTGGTGGAGGTCCCGGGCCTGGGCCCCAAGCGCACCAAGATGATCGGCGCCGCCTGGGAGGAACAGAAGATCATCAAAGAGGTGATGATCTTCCTGCAGGGCGTCGGGGTCTCCACCTCCATCGCGGTGCGCATCTTCAAGCAGTACGGCGATGCCTCCATCTCCGTCGTGAGGGGCGAGCCCTACCGGCTGGCCGACGACGTGTGGGGCATCGGCTTCAAGACCGCCGACACCATCGCCCAGGCCGTCGGCATCCCGCACGACAGCCCCGAACGCGTCAAGGCCGGCCTGCGCTACACCCTGTCGCAGGCCGCCGACGACGGCCACTGCTACCTGCCGGCGCCCAACCTCGTCGCCGACGCCGTCAAGATCCTCTCGGTGCCGGCCGAGCTGACCGGCGCCTGCCTGGAGGAACTCGTCGCCGAGGAGGGCGTGGTGCGTGAGGAGGTGCCCGCCGGCGACGGCGCCGTCCCGGCGGTGTACCTGCTGCCGTTCCACCGCGCCGAGCTGTCGCTGGCCTCCTCGCTGCGCTCCCTGCTGCACGCCTCCTCAGACCGGCTCGGCGTCTTCTCCGGCGTCGACTGGGACGTCGCCCTGGACTGGCTGAGGAAACGCACCGGCGCCGACCTGGCCCCCGAGCAGGCCCACGCCGTACGGCTGGCCCTGACGAACAAGGTCGCGGTCCTGACCGGCGGCCCCGGCTGCGGCAAGAGCTTCACGGTGCGCTCCATCGTCACCCTGGCCCGCGCCAAGAAGGCGAAGGTCGTCTTGGCCGCGCCCACCGGCCGGGCCGCCAAACGGCTGTCGGAGCTGACCGGGCACGAGGCCACCACCGTGCACCGGCTGCTGCAGCTGCGCCCCGGCGGGGACGCCACCTTCGACCGCGACAACCCCCTGGACGCCGACCTCGTCGTCGTCGACGAGGCCTCCATGCTGGACCTGCTGCTGGCCAACAAGCTCGTCAAGGCCGTCGCCCCCGGCACCCACCTGCTGTTCGTCGGCGACGTCGACCAGTTGCCCTCCGTCGGCGCCGGCGAGGTGCTGCGCGACCTGCTGGCCGCCGACGAGGACGTCGTGCCGCGGGTGCGGCTGACCCACATCTTCCGCCAGGCCCAGGAGTCGGGCGTGGTCACCAACGCCCACCGGGTCAACTCCGGCCTGATGCCGGCCCTTGAGGGCATGGGCGACTTCTTCCTGTTCCCCTGCGAGGAGGCCGAGGAGATCGCGGCGCTGACCGTGGACGTGGTGGCCAACCGCATCCGGCGCCGCTTCGGCCTGGACCCGCGCCGCGACGTGCAGGTCCTGGCGCCCATGCACCGCGGCGCCGCCGGCGCCGGCAACCTCAACGCCCTCCTGCAGGAGGCCCTGACCCCCTCCCGCGAGGGCCTGCCGGAGCGCCGCTACGGCGGCCGCGTCTTCCGCGTCGGCGACAAGGTCACCCAGCTGCGCAACAACTACGACAAGGGCGCCGCGGGAGTGTTCAACGGCACCGTCGGCACGGTCGTCGACATCCGCCCCGACGACCACAGGATGACCGTGCTGACGGACGAGGACGAGCACGTCGAGTACGCCTTCGACGAGCTCGACGAGCTCGCCCACGCCTACGCCGTCTCCATCCACCGCTCCCAGGGCAGCGAGTACCCGGCCGTGGTCGTCCCGCTGGCCACCAGCGCGTGGATGATGCTGCAGCGCAACCTGCTCTACACCGCCATCACCCGGGCCAAGAGGCTCGTCGTCATCGTCGGCTCGCGCCGCGCGCTGGGCCAGGCGGTGCGCACCCGCGGCGCCGGCCGGCGCCACACCAGCCTCACCCACCGGCTGCGCCCCGCCTGAGCCTCAGTCCGACGCCGCGCCGGCGGGGTCGGCGTCGCCGCCGGGATACGTCCCGTACCCTTCGACCACCAGCGGGCCGTCGAAGATCAGCACCTCGTTGACCAGGCCGCCCTTCTGATTGCGGTAGTTGATGACCAGGCAGCCGACGCCGACGTAGGAATCGATGACCTCGAAGCGCAGGCCGGGGATGCGCCGCAGCCCCTCCGCCCAGTAGGCGCGCAGCGCCGCCTTGCCCCGGATGATCCCGTCGCCGCCGAGGAGCTGCGCCGCGACCGGCGAACGGAACGTCACGTCCTCCGCGAAGTGAGCCAGCAGTGCCTCCAGGTCATGGGCGTTCCACGCCGTCACCCAGCCGTCCACGAACTTCCGTGCCACAACATGATCCATGCGCATGATCATGCCCGGTCCCCTCCGGCGCGGTGACGGCGGCCCCGGGAGGCGGCCGGCGGTCCCACCGCCCGATCAGCCCTCCTCCTCGTCCCCGGCGCCGACCAGCTCCAGGAACGCCGCGGCCGCGGGGGAGGGCCGGTCGCCCCAGATCAGGTGCTCGGCCCGGGTGGGGGCGTCACGGAGCCGGATGACGCCCAGGTCGGGAAAACGCGGCGCGTACGCGGCCGGCAGCATGCCCACCCCCAGGCCCTGCCGTACCAGGTCCACCATGAACTCCGCCGACGACACCTCGAACGGCACCTCGCGCCGCACCCCCGCGGCCGCGAACGCCTCATCCGACTGCACCCGCCCGGCGTGGCCGGCGCGGAAGTCGACGAACGGCTCATCGGCCAGGCCGCGCAGGTCCGCCTCGCCGTGCGCCAGGGGGTGGTCCGGCGCGACCACGGCCACCAGCTCGCCCGTGCCGAGCCTGCGGCTTCGCACCCCCTTCGGCCGCGCGCGGGGCGGCAGACCGAGGAACGCCACATCCAGGCCGCCCCGCCGGACCTGCTCGACGAGGTTCTCGCTGCCCGCCGAGACGAGCGTGATCCGCACCCGCGGGTGGCGCCGCCGGTAGTCCCGCAGCGCGGCCGGCAGGTCGACGGCCGCGACCGTGGGGATGGCGCCGACGGCGAGCCGCCCGCGGATCTCCCCGCTCGCGGCCGCGACGTCGGCCCGCGCCCGCTCGGCGGCCTCCAGGCACGCCCGCGCGCCGGGCAGGAACGCCTCCCCGGCCGGCGTCAGCCGCACGCGCCGGCTGGTCCGCTCGAACAGCCGGACGCCCAGCTCCCGCTCCAGGGCGGCGACCTGGTGGCTGAGCGCCGACTGCACCACATGGCAGCGCTCGGCCGCCCGGGTGAAATTGCCGATCTCGGCGACCGCGACGACATACCTCAGCTGCTGCAGCTCCACCAATCCATCATGTATCACGATCAATCATGATGAAAACCATGTGCTGGACTCATCGATGGGGGTCGGCGCACCCTCGACCCATGACGCAGACTCCGCGGAGCATCCCCGCCGCGCCCGGCGAACGCGGCCGCGTCGTGGGCACGGTCATGACGGGCCTGCCGCCCGGCGGCCTGCCGGCCCGCGCCGCGGCGGGCACGGTGTCCGAGCTCGGCGGCGCCGCCGGCCCGCCCCTGGCCTCGCTCGCCTGGACCCACGCCGGCCGGAGCGGGGCCAGCCTGCTCGGCGGCACCCTGTCGGCCGCGGCCCTCACCCTGTGGACCCTGGAACGCCTCCGGGCCGGGCGCCCGGGTCAGCGCGGCGGGCCGTCCCGGAGGCGTCACGGTCCTGGTGACCGCGGCGGGCGTCACGGTCGAAGATCCCCAGGATCTCGGCCGGGCCGCCGGCGGCGCCGATGGCATGCGGAAGCATCGTGGGGAACTCCGCGGCCTGGTCGGCCTCCACCCGGAAACGGCGCTCGCCCAGGAGCAGGATCACGGCGCCGGACAGCACCACGAACCACTCCCGGCCCGGGTGGGCGCGCAGCCGCGACAGGTCCCGCGGCGGCGGGTCCACCAGACGCTGACGCAGGACGGTGACCCCGGGATCGGCGCGCACCGTCCAGCGCATCAGCCGACGGGCCGCATCACGCACCGGGTTGCTGACGACGTCCTCGCCGGCCGTCTCCACCAGCCGGTCCAGAGAGGTGTCCAGCGCCCGGGCCAGCGTGACGAGCTGGTCCAGGGCGAGGCGCCGCCGCCCGTTCTCGATCCGGCTGATCGTGGAAGGGCTGAGCCGGGCCCGGGCGGCCAGATCGTCCAGGGACCAGCCATGCGACACCCGCAGGGCACGGATCCGTTTGCGCACCAGGCCGTCCAGCCCGTCATCGTCTTGCTCCATAGGCAAAACCCTATGCCTCAGACGCAAATCCCCCCTAGCGTCGTCACCACCGGACCCCGCCCATGAGGTCCGCCGACCACGAGAAAGGGCCACACCTATGACGTCGACGACCACCGAGCACGCAAGCGACGACCTGCCGGACGAGACCGCCGACGCCGTGGTGATCGGCGGCGGCGCCGCCGGACTGAACGGCGCGCTGATGCTCGCCCGCTCCCGCCGCTCGGTCATCGTGATCGACAGCGGCACACCCCGCAACGCGCCCGCCGAGGGCGTGCACGGCCTGCTCGGCCTGGACGGCACCCCGCCGGCGGAGCTGCTGCGCACCGGCCGGGCGGAAGTACGCCGCTACGGCGGACGCGTCGCCACCGGCGAGGTGACCTCCGCCGCCCCCGCCGCCCCCGCCGGGGGCGACCCCCGGTTCAACGTCACCCTGGCCGGCGGCCGCGTCCTGCACGCCCGCCGGCTGCTGATCGCCACCGGCCTGCGGGACCGGCTGCCCGACGTCCCCGGCCTGGCCCGGCACTGGGGCGGCGGCGTGGTGCACTGCCCCTACTGCCACGGCTGGGAGGTCCGCGATGAGCCCATCGGCGTCCTGGCCACCGGCCCGGCCTCCGCCCACCATGCACTGCTGTTCCGGCAGCTGACCGGCGACCTGGTGTACTTCACCCACGGCACCGACCTGGACGAGCAGACCAGGGCGCGCTTCGCCGCCCGCGACATCACCGTCACAGACACCCCCGTCGCGGAGGTCACCTCCACCGAGGACGGCATCACGGGCGTACGGCTCACCGACGGGCGGCTCGTGCCCCGCCGCGTGATCGCGGTGGCCACCACCCTGCTGGCCCGCACCGACGGCCTGGCCGGACTGGGGCTGGCGATGGAGGACCTGCCCCACGGCATGGGCCGCCGCATCGCCACCGGCCCCGCGGGAAGCACCTCCGTGCCGGGCGTGTGGGTGGCGGGCAACGCCACCGACCCGATGGCGCAGGTCGGCGCGTCCGCCGCGGCCGGCGCCCTGGCCGGCGCGCACATCAACGCCGACCTGGCGGCCGCCGACGCCGAAGCGGCCCTGGCCGCCGCCCGCGCCGGCGTCACCGCCGGGTGAGCGCGGCCCCGGCACGCCGTCGCCCGCGGCCGGGCCTCACCCCCCGGGGGGGGCCGGCGCGTTCGCCCTCCCCGGGGAAGTGAGGCGCTCTCCCCGGGCCGCCTCACCGCTCAGGCGCTCATCGCCCGTGCCCGGCCCGGATCCGCGTCCGCGCCCGCGTCCGCGCCCGTGTCCAGCCCCAGCAGCTCCGCCAGCGCCCGCCGCCCGCCGCCGGTGACCCGCAGCGCCCGCCCCGAGCCGATCCGCACGACCCAGCCGCGCTCCAGCAGCGCCGAGCACAACACGGCCCCGGCGGCCCCGGCCAGGTGGTGGCGCCGCTCGGTCCAGTCCAGGCACGGCCGGGCCAGCGGCCGCCGCCCGGGCGCGGGCAGCGGCACCGCCAGACGGGTCGCGAACCACTCCAGCCCCTCCTCACTGAGGGCGAACCCGGCGTCCTGGCGCAGCAGGCCCCGCGCGGTCAGCGCGTCGGTGACCGCCACCCCCAGCCGCCCGGCCAGGTGGTCATAACAGGTGCGCGCCTCGGCCATCGCCCGCGCCGCCGCCGAGGCCCGCAGCGTCACCGGCCGCGACTCACCGCCGGCGTGGGCGGCCAGGTCCTCCACCAGCTGGGCCACCCGCGCATCGGCCAGCCGCAGGTAGCGGTGACGGCCCTGGCGCTCCTCGGTCAGCAGCCCCCCGGTCACCAGCCGCGACAGGTGCTCACCGGCGGTGGAGGCGGCCACCCCGGCGCTTCGGGCCAGCTCCCCGGCGGTCCAGGCCCGCCCGTCCAGCAACGCCAGGCAGAACCTCGCCCGGGTGGGATCGGCGAGCAGAGCGGCCAGCGCGGCCAGCGGAACGGAGTCGGTGACGGTCATGGCCTCCATCATGGCCCCACGACGTTTCGGCCGCCGCCGAAGGATCCCCTCCACCGCAGCCGCGGAACACCCAGGCCCCCGTACCGGCGCCGGCGCCCCGGCCGGCGCCTAGGCCGTGAGATCACCCCGCCCTCCGCCACAGCGACCCCGGCGGCCATCAGGTCACGGCCCACCCGCCGCCCACGGCATCCGGGTGCCGAAGGCCGTCACGGAGTGCGGAACCCCCGGAAGGTCACGGGCCTGCGGGCCTCGAAGCCGAGCCGCTCGTACAGGGCGATCGCGCCGGTGTTCGCCTCGGCCACGTGCAAGAAGGGACGTTCGCCGCGCGCCAGGATCCGCGTGACGAGCGCACCGACCAGGTGGGCGGCGTGTCCTCGCCCGCGCGCCTCGGGGGCGGTGCAGACGGCACTGATCTCGGTCCATCCCGGTGGCCGCAGTCGCTCACCCGCCATCGCCACCAGAGCGCCGTTGTCGCGGACGCCGAGATAGGTGCCCAGTTCGCGGGTGCGCGGCCAGAACGGCCCCGGCCGGGTCCGCGCGACGAGGTCCAGCATCTCGGGCACACTGTCCGCGCCCAGCTCCACCACACCCACCGCCGCACCGGCCCTGGCCCTGGCCCCGGCCCCGGCCCCGGCCCCGGCCCCGGCCGGAAGGCGACCGGGCCGGCCGCCGCCGGGCCAGGTCATCTGGCGGCCTTCGAGGGCGAAGACCGGCTCCCAGTCCGGCGGCGGCGGCGCCGCGCAGCTGAACATGTCGGCGAGCCCGCCCCGGCCGAGCAGCCGGGCGAGGTCGGCCCACTCCTGCGGATCCGGATCGGCGGTCACCGCGGAGAAGGTCGCGACCTCCGGCTGGTAGGTGACGGCCTTACCGAGCCGGCGGGCAAGGTGAGCGTGGTGACCGCGCAGTGATGCGCCCACAGGGTCGTCGAGTACGGTGACGTCCCGGCTCGCCATGGTGCTGTGCCTCTCCGTGTCGTACGGGGTCGACGCCGGCCCGCCGGACGGCGGTCAGGTCCAGCCGGCCATCCTACGGGCACGGGGCTCGTCCTCGGCCAGGCGGGGAGAGCACCCATCGGGCGCCGGAGACGGGGACCGGCCGGTTCTCCGCCCCGGCGGGGTCATGGCTCGCACGGCCCGCCGGGCGAGCCGCTCTGACGCCGCCTCGAACCGCTCGCCCTGGAACGCGAAGTCATCTGGTACGACCAGCTCGGGGTGGGGCGTTCGGATCGGATCGACGACGCCTCGCTGCTGACGGTGGATCGCTTCCTCGACGAACTCGGCGCGGTCATCGGAGGCCTCGGCCTGGAACGACCTCACGTCTACGGCCACTCCTGGGGAGCCATGCTCGGGCTGCAGTACGCCGCCGAGCGCGCACCCGAATGGACGAGTCTGATCTGCGCCAATGGACTGGCCGGCGTCCCCCGGTTCGAACAGGAGGTACGAGATCTACCGGCGAAGCTGCCGGGCGATGTCCTGGACCGCACCTACGGTCGTGAGCTGCGAGGAGAGACGGATGATCCGGATTACCGGGTCGCCCAGGGCGAGTACATGCGCGCGTGCGTCGTGCGCACCTCTTCGGTGAGCCTCGACCCGGATCTCATGATCTTGATCACGTTCCGGGTGATGATCGGCCAGGCCGACTACCACGTGACGGGATCCCTCAAGGACTGGGACATCCTCGACAGGCTCGAACGGATCCGAGTTCCCACGCTGGTCCTCGGCGGAGAGTTCGACGAATGCGTTCCCTCGCATCTCGCGGACATCGCCGGCCGCATCCCGGATTCCGAGCACGTCACGCAGTCCGGTGCCGCCCACATGGGCTATCTCGAGGAGGAACCGCTTCGCCGCGAGTACGTCTCCATCATTCGGGACTACATGGAGCGGATCGAAGCGCGCTCGTAGCGGCGATGCACCGGCCGGCTGACCGCCCCGGTCAGCCGGAGCCTGCGCGAGGCCTGGCCGGTCGCGGGCGGCGCCAGCGATCCCTCATCGACATGGATCCGGTCACCGTCCCGCCGTCAATCAAGATCAACTATTTGGCGGCCGGTGCCACGGTTCCCACCGACACCCCATGTCATCCCGGAGGGCCGGTGGCCGGCCCGGGCCGGCCGTTCCCGCCCGCGGGGGCGACCGGCCTGCGGGCGATCTCGGGCACCGCCCGCGCCCCGGGCACGTCATGCCCGGGGCGCGGGCGGCCATGTCGCCTCACCCCGTCTCGGCGCGCCGCTCATACCGCGCGCGGGCCAGCCGGTGGGCAGCCGTCAGCAGCTCGCGGACCGCCTCCCCGGTACGCGGGCCCGGGTTGACCACCGCCAGCCAGCCCTGGGGGCCGTAGACGGGGTGGGCGATCACGGTGTCGTCGGCGTCGCCCCCGCCGGAGGCCGCCCCCGCCCCGTCCCCGGGCCCGGCGACGGCCGTCTCGCGGGGCGCGTGCCCGGTCCAGCGGGTGAACGCCTCCCGGCCGGCGGCGACGTTCACCCGGAAGGCGCCCGGCCGCTCCAGGCGGGAGGTCCCGTCACCGGGATAGTTCTTCGTCACGATCGTCGCGAACGGCTGGGTCGTCGTCGGCACGACACCGTCGGGGGAGTAGTAGAAGAACGCATCCCCCCAGGCGAGCTCCGGCGTGCCGTCACCGGGCGCCGGGCGCAGGGTCAGCACGCCGTCGAGGCCGCCCGCGAAACCGATGATCTCATCCATGGTCATGCCTCAAGCGTCACATTAAAGTGCTTGTGGAGACCTTCCAGCGAACGATCAGGGGATTCAGGGTGCCAGGTCGCAAATCACCGGGCATGCGCACCGTCGACGTCGCGCGGCGATCCGGCTACTCCGTCCAGCAGGTGCGCAACCTCGAACGCGACGGCGTGCTGCCGCCGGCGCAGCGCTCGGCCACCGGCCACCGCCGCTACACCGACGCCCACCTGCACTGCGCGCTGGCCTACCGGGCCCTGGCCGCGGGGGTGGGCCCCGGCGAGGCCAAAGAGATCCTCCGGGCCGCCCACCGCCTGCCCGCCTCGCACGTGCTGGCCCTGCTGGACGCCGCCCACGCCCGGCTCGACGCCGAACGCACCCGGCTGCGGCAGGCCGAGGAGGCCGCCCGGGCGATCCACGGCGAGCCGATCGGCGACGTGCGCCCCTCCGACGCGATGAGCGTCTCCGAACTGGCCGCCGCCCTCGGCGTGCGCCCCTCGACGCTGCGGCACTGGGACGCCGAAGGCCTCGTCGTGCCCGACCGCGACGGCGTCCGCGGGACCCGGCGGTACACCCCCGCCCAGGTGCGCGACGCCAGGATCGTCCACCAGCTGCGCGCCGCCGGCCACCGCGTCGCACCCCTCCGGGACCTCATGCCGCACCTGCGGCACGCCCGCCGCCGGCACGATGTCGCCGCCGCGCTGGCCGCCAGGGACGCCGCCATCACCGCCCGCTCCCGAGCCCTCCTGGACGGCGCAGCCGCCCTCGGCGCCCTGCTCCCACCGGCCGCCCCGTCCCCGCACGACCCGCACGACCCGCACGGCCCGGCCGGCACCGGCCCCGCCCAGGACCTGCTTCGCCGACCCGCGCCGTAGCCAGGCCATGGCGAGGTCACGGCGAGGCCGCAGCGAAAATCCACGGAACAGGCCTGGACCGCGGGGGCCGGGCCCCGCGGCGGCGGCCCACCGGCCGCCGCACCCACCGACCGCCCGGCCCGGGCGGAACCCCTCAGGAGAAGAGGAGTGTCAGGCGGGCAGCTCGAAGATGTGGTCCAGCGCCGTCACCTGGAACAGATGCCGCAGATACGACGTCAGCGCGACGATCCGCAGGCCCGCCTCCTGCTCGCGGGCGACGTTGTAGACGTTGATCAAAGCGGCCAGGCCGGAGGAGTCGACGAAGTCCAGCCCCGACAGATCCACATCGAGCCGGCTCACCCCGCCGCCCAGCACCTCCTGCGCCGCGGCGACCAGCTCGGCCGCGGTGTCGTAGTCCAGGTCACCGGTGAGCACCAGCAACACGGTGCCCGGTTCGCAGCTTCGCACCTCGGTACGCAGCGGGGTCTTCTCGAGCATCTGGCGTCAGTTCTCCAACTCGCTGTGGCCGCCGTCCGCGGCGGCGATACCGCACTGCAGGATGCGGCGGGCCCGGGGAAAGTCTCGCAGCTCACCATGGAAGAGCCGCAATCCGCCGCTCAGCGCCCGCTGCGGCACCCCCCGCGCCCGCAGCACCCCGGCCGTCCAGGACACGAACTCCGAGAACAGCTCATCATCGTCGACGTACAGGGCCGCACCCAGGAAGTCCAGGATATGACCCAGGTCGTCGGCGGTGGCCTCCAGCTGCGCCGGGCTGTAGGACGCCATCGGGGGGAACGCGGCGCCGAGCGCGCCCATCGCCGTCTGCAGCAGCTGCGCCCGCCGCCGCGTCAGATGCGTGTACTCCTCGTCATCCAGGTGGGCCGGCGCCACGGCGGGGGAAGGGAAGGACGGCAGACCCCCCTCGGCCAGCAGATCGGCGGCGGCGCCGGCGCCGGGAGCCCAGGCGTCGGCGCCCAGCAGCCGCGCGAACCGGCCGTCACCGCCGAACCCCGCCCCACCGGCCAGCACCGGCACCCCCACCGCCTGGCAGGCGCTGATCATGGCGTGGGCCCGCGGCAGCCGCAACGCCAGCGCGCACCCCAGCGCCACCGCGTCCGGCCCCGTCTGGTGCAGATGCGTGATCAGGTGCGGGCCCGGCACCGAGGCTCCCAGGAAGTCGACGTGCCAGCCGCGCAGCCGCAGCACCTCCGCCAGCAGCCGGGTCGGCAACGCGTGGTACTCCCCGTCGGTGCAGGCCACCGTGACGCGCCCCAGGTGGGGGCGGGGCCGCACCCGCGCGACCACGGCCGCCACGGCCCGCTCGCTGACGGCCGTGGCGGCGTGCTCACGCGCCACCGACCAGTCGTTGGCCGCCCACAGCTCACCCACCCGCCGCTGGGCCGGGGCGATGAGGTCCAGCAGCACCCGCTCGGCCGGCACCCCGGCCTCCAGCAGCTCCAGCACCACATCCACCGCGCCGAACTCATCGGCGTGGCCGATGCGGTCGAAATAACGCTCACCCGCGGCCCGCAGACCGGGGGAGAGGGCGGCGACGCTCATCGGATCCCTTTCGCTCGTACGGCCAGCAGGGCCCGGTCGTCCTGGACCCGCCCGGCCAGCCACTCGGTGCTCAGCTGCTCCAGCCGCTCCACCACGGCGGAGGCGGGCATGCCCGCGCATCCGGCCAGCGCCGTCTTCAGCCGGGCTCCGCCGTACATCTCCCGGCCCGACGGGCCGCCGAAGGCCTCGGTGATGCCGTCGCTGTAGAACAGGCACACCTCTCCCGGAGCCAGCTCGACGGTGACCGGCTCCAGCACCACCTCCTTCATCGCCCCCAGCATCGAACCGCGGGAGGCGACCTCCTCGACCGTGCCGTCGGCGCGCAGCACCAGCGGCGGCGGATGCCCGGCCACCGCCAGCTCCAGCCGCGTCCCGCCGCCGGCGGCCGTAAGGGTGCCCAGCACCAGCGTGACGAAGGAGTTGGGCACCGCGGAGGCCAGCAGGCAGCGGTTCAGCAGCGCCACCAGCCGCCCCGGCCGGCGCTCCAGCAGCAGCAGCGCCCGCAGCGACTGGCGCACCTGCCCGGCCAGCACCGCCGCCCGCGCCCCCTTGCCGCACACGTCCCCCAGCACCAGCAGCGCCTCACCGTCCGCCGCACCCGCGGCGGCCTCGCCCGCGGGCAGGCAGACGTCGTAGAAGTCACCGCCGACCAGGCTGGTCTGCTGGGCCGCGCGCAGCGACCCGGCCAGCTCCGCCCCCGCCGGCTGCGGCAGCCGCGGCGGCAGCAGCCCACCGGTCAGGATCGCGTTCGTCTCACCCTGCTCCTGGTACAGCGCCGCCGCCGAGATCGCCGCGCCCGCCCGGGAGGCGAAGACCCGCACCAGCGTCTCGGTCTCCTCATCGAACGGCTCACCGCCGGGGCCGCGGGCCAGCACCAGCGCCCCGGCCGGGACGCCGTTGCCCGGCAGCGGGGTGACCAGCAGGTGGGCGGCGACGCCGAACCCCTCCGGCAGCAGCCACTCCGGCACCTGCGCCGGATCCAGCCAGCGGCTGGGCACCGGCGGGAAACCGGCCAGCGCCTCGGTCAGGCCCGGCACCTGGGCGACCTCGGCCGGGCCGATGACGCCCTCCTGCATGACCGGCCGGCCCGGCACCGACCGCAGCCAGGGCGCCTGGCGCCGCGCGGCGGGAGGAAGCACCACCATGGCGGCATCGGCCAGGAACGGGGAGGCAAGCTCCACCGCGGCGCGGGCGCAGCGGCGCGGGTTGAGAGAGGAGGCCAGGCGCCGCCCGGCCTCCAGCAGGAAGTCGGTGCGCCGCCGCTCGGCCAGCAGCGCCTCGGTGCGGGCGTGCTCGGCGGTGATGTCCCTCAGGTACCAGGCGCGGTGGCGGGTCCCGAACGACTCGCGCCGCACCAGCAGCCGCCGCCCGGCGAAGGCGACCTCGCGGCTCTCACCCTCGGGGTGGCCGGGATCGAACAGCCCCTCCCCGGCGGAGGCGACGTCCGTGCCCGGCCGCGCGGCCGGCAGCATCCGCGCCGCCGCGGCGTTGCGCGCCACCACCACCTGCCGGGCGTCGCACAACACCACCCCCTCGGCGCAGGCGTCCACGACGGCGCGCAGCAGCGCCTCATCCGGCACCCGCGCCGCGTCGTCCTGGAAACCGCCCGGCGGATCATCGAGCAGGCCGGCGCGCAGGCCGCCGAGGGAGCCGCCCCGGACATCACCGTGCAGGCCGGCGGGGGCCTCACCACCTCCGGAGCGGGTGCCCTGGCCGGCGGACCGAGCTGTGGTCATCACCCAGACCTCCGAATCGATCGGTCAAACCACCCTATCCTCCGCACCGGCCCGGCGGGCCCTGCGGCCACCGTCCGTCACCGCCGCGGCCGCCCCGCCGCCGGTTGCGGCGGCCCGCCGACCTCCATGGCTCTCCTGACCTCCTGTCGGCACGACATTGACTCCACAAAGTGACGTAAACGTGACCGAACTCGGTTGAACCAGGCAGCCGGACCGCGCATCACCTATTAAAGTTTTGAACGCACCTTGCTGCTATGGGGGAGAAAGTTGTGCTAGACGTGGAACGCCGTAGCCTCCGGACACCATTGGCCGCCCTGGCCGTGACGACCGCCGCCCTGCTGGCGACCTCCTGCTCCGGTGGACCGGCGGCGAGCGATCCCGCCGCCGAGGGGCAGAAGGCACCCGCCAAGGACGCGCCCTCCGGAGCCACCATAAAGATCAGCCCGCAACAGGGCAGCGACACCGTCGCCCCGAACAAGAAGATCGTTGTCACCGCCGCCGGAGGCCCCCTCGAACAGGTCACCGCCGAAAGCGACGGCGAACCCGTTGAAGGCGCCTTCGACGCCGGACGCACCAAATGGGTGTCGAAGCGGGCACTGAAGCCGTCCACCGCCTACACCGTCTCGGCCCGCGCCGCCGGCGGCACCACCGCGCAAAGCAGCTTCACCACCCGCAAGCCCAAGGTCGAACTGAAGGTCGCCGACGTCACCCCCGCCGTCAAGGGCGAAAAGGTCGGCATCGGCGCCCCCATCATCGTGACCTTCAACAACCCGGTCACCGACAAGGCCGCGGTGGAAAAAGCCCTGCACGTCGAATCCGAGAAACCCTCCCGGGGCGCCTGGCGCTGGACCAGCGACACCACCGTCATCTACCGCACCGCGAAATTCTGGCAACCGCACCAGAAGGTCACCTTCACCGCCAACATCACCGGTGTCCAGAGCGGCAAGGACGCCTACGGCGTCGAAGACCTGACCAAGACCATCCAGATCGGCGCGGCCCAGACCGCCGTCGTCAACACCCGCACCCACAAGATGGTCGTCAAGCGCGACGGCAAGGTCGTCAAGACCATGCTCATCAGCGCCGGCAACGCCAGCACCCGCGAATACACCACCACCAGCGGCGTCCACCTGACCATGGGCAAGGCCAACCCCGAGCGCATGATCTCCCCGGGCCGCAAGAAAGGCGACCCCGGCTACTACGACCTCATGATCAACCACGCGGTGCGGTTCTCCAACAGCGGCGAATACGTCCACGCCCTCAACAACGTCTGGGCCCAGGGCCGCCAGAACGTCAGCCACGGCTGCATCAACGCCCGCCCCGACCAGGCCAAGTGGTTCTACGACCAGGTCCAGCGCGGAGACGTCATCACCATCACCGGCACCAACCGCGCACTCGAATGGAACAACGGCTGGGGCTTCTGGCAGATGCCGTTCAGCCAGTGGAAGAAGGGCAGCGCCCTGACCGGCACCGACAGCTGACCCCCGCCCCTCCCGCCGAAGCACCCCGCACGCCGGAAGCGGGGGAGAAGGACCGCCCATCGGGGCCCCACGCCGCCGCCGCACCGGCGCCCGGGGCCCCGGCCCTTTCCCCCCCTCCCTGGTTTTCCCTTCGCTTTCCCCGGGGATCCACCGGCGGCGACACCCCGGCGACGCCACCCGGGGGCCCACCGGACCTGCCTCTCTCCTCGGCGGCTCACCACCCGGCCCCCACCCCGCGGGCGCCGGCCCCCGGCGAGCCGCCGGAAAGACCACCCCGACCCCGAGGCCCCGCGCCTCACAGCAGCGGCAGCTGCCGATGCCCGGGCAGCGCCAGCGGCAACGGCTGCTCCGGCCGCTCGGCCCCCAGCCCGTACCGGGCCGCCAGCTGCAGCACCTGAGCCGTCACCGCCCGCACATACCCCTCCTCGGCGTCCGCGCCCTGGGCGTACAGCTCGCCGTACCGCTCCACCAGCCGCGGATGACGCTCACCCAGCCACGCCAGATACCACTCCCGCGCCCCCCGCGGCAGCCGCAGCACCCGCGGCTCCACACTCACCGCCCCCGCTCCCGCCACCCGCCGCACCGTCGCCGCCAGCTGATCCGCCGAATCGGTCACCAGCGGCAGCACCGGCGCCATCGCCACCCCGCACGCCACCCCCCGCTCACCCAGCTCCGCCACCAGCTCCAGCCGCTTCTGCGCACTGGGCGCCCCCGGCTCCGCCCACCGCCGCACCTGCTCATCGACGAACGCGATCGACACCACCACCCCCGCCCCCGGCGCCCCCGCCAGGAGATCGGCGTCCCGCAGCACCAACGGGCTCTTGGTGAACACCGTGAACGGCGCCCCCGCCTCCCGCAACGCCGCCACCACCTGCGGCATCAGCCGGTAGACCTCCTCGGCCCGCTGGTAGCAGTCACCGCCCAGCCCCACACTCACATGCTCGCCGTCCCACCGCGACGCCAGCTCCGCCCGCAGCCGCCGCCCGATGTCCGGCCGCACCACCACCGCCGAGTCGAACCCCGCCCCCGCGTCCAGCCCCAGCCGCCGATGCGCGCCCCGCGCCGCGCAGTACCGGCACCCCAGCTCACACCCCCGATACGGGCTCAGCGACCACGCGCCGCCCGAACGCTCCAGCGCGCTGCGCACCGGAGCCTCATAACACGTCAGATCCCCAAGGACACGCCGGACGGCGGTGCGCTCGATCCGCGGCCCGCCCCGCGGCGGCTCCTCCAGCAACGCGGGCGCCTCCCATCGCATCCGATCAGTGGAACACGCATTCGACGCCACCCGCAAGTCACCCCGGATCGCCCGCCCGCGCCCGCCCCGCAGGGGCACGATCCCGTCCTCAGGGAAGGAACGGGACCGTGCCCGGAAGATCAGGGCCTGACGAGGATCTTGAGGCTCCTGCGGTCGGCCATGTCCCGGTAGGCGAACTGTCCACCCTCAGCCCCGAATTCCGCAGCCAGTGGGCCGCCCACAACGTGCGCATCCACCACGACGGCACCAAGCGGCTGCGGCACCCCAGGTCGGCGGCCTGGAGCTGACCTACCAGTCCCTCGACCTGCCCATGACCAACCGGAACGTGTACGACCTCACCATCTACACCGCCGAACCGGGCACCGCCTCCGAAGACCGGCTCAAACTCCTGGCCAGCCTGGCCGCCACCCGCCCCCGCGAAACACACCCCACCGACCGGCCCCGCTGAAGCACACCGGCCCCCACCGGACAGGCCCCGCCGCGCGACGATAATCGGCTGGCCCATCCCACCGGCCGCCCCCTACGCTGAGCGGATGCTCAACCCCTCCTACCCCCTGCGCACCGATCGCCTCACTCTGCGGCCCTTCACCGAAGACGACCTGCACCCCCTGCACGCCATCCACCGCCTGCCAGAAGTCGCCCGCTACCTGTACGGGGAGCCCCACGACCTGGAACAGACCCGCGCCTCCCTGGCCAAGAAGGCCACCTCCGCCGCACTGACCGACGAAGGCCAGGCCCTCTCCCTGGCGGTGCAGCTGACCGCCACCGGTGAACTCATCGGCGACGCCACCCTGTTCTGGCACAGCCGCACCCACCGAAGCGGCGAGATCGGCTACAGCTTCCACCCCGGCCACCACGGCAACGGCTACGCCACCGAAACCGCCCGCGTGCTCCTGCGCCTGGGCTTCGAAGAGCTGGGCCTGCACCGCATCACCGGCCGCCTCGACGGCCGCAACCACGCCTCGGCCCGCGTGCTGGAACGCCTGGGCATGCGCCGCGAAGCCCACCTGGTGGAAAACGAGTTCGTCAAAGGCGAATGGACCGACGAGGTGATCTACGCGATGCTGCGCCGCGAGTGGGACGCCCACCCCCTGACGAAGGAATCACCATGACCATCCTGCACCTGGCCCTGGCCGCCGACTGGGACGCCGCCCGCGAAGCGGGGGAGTACCGCGTCTCCACCCTCGGCCGCACCCTGGAGGAGGAAGGCTTCATCCACGCCTGCGCCGACCACGCCCAGCTGCACGCCGTCGCCCGCCGCTACTACGGCGACATCGCCGACCCCCTGGTGCTGCTGACCATCGACCCCACCGGCCTGGACGTCCGCCTGGAGGTCCCCGCCGGCGCGCAGGAGGCCTTCCCCCACCTGTACGGGCCGCTGCCGCTCACCGCGGTCGTCTCCGCCACCCCCTACACCCGGCCCTGACCCCGCCTGCGGCGCCGGTACCCACCCGCCGCAGGCCAGGGGCACGACAGGGGAGCACATCGGACGGCCCCCGCCCGAGAGGACCGCGACCCCGCCGCACACCCGAGACGCCCACCGCATCCCGGTGCGCCTCACGCGCACAGCGTCCGCTGGATGCGCCGCGCCGCGAACGCCAGGCCCGCCACCGCCATCACCACCAGATACCCCGCATGCCCCACAAGGCCCCAGCCCACCTGCCCGATCGCCAGGCCCCGCACCAGCTCCACCGCGTGGAACAGCGGCGTCGCCACCACCACGGCCTCCATCACCGCCGGATAGTCCGAGACCGGGGAGAACGTCCCGGAGAACAAGAACAGCGCGAACTGCCCCGTGCCGAGCAGATCGAAATCCTGCCAGCCCCGCATCAGCGTGCTGAGCGCCATCCCGACGCCGCCGAACGCCAGGGCCACCAGCATCGCCGCCGGGAACGCCGCCAGCGCCCACCACCCGCCGGTCAGCCCCATCGCCACCATCACCACCAAGAACGCCCCCGTGTAGACGGCACTGCGCACCAGCGCCCACGCCAGCTCACCCACCGCGATCTCCACCGGCCGCACCGGCGTCGCCAGGATCGCCTCGAACGTCTTGGCGTACTTCATCTTGAAGAAGAAGTTGAACGTGGTCTCCGCCAGCGCCCCCGACATCGCCGAGACCGCCAGCATCGCCGGGGCGACGAACGCCGCGTAGTCCACCACGCGCCCGCCGCCCACCTCCAGCCGCCCCACCAGGGCGCCCACCCCCACGCCGATCGACAGCAGATACAGCACCGGCTCGAAGAACCCGGAGACCACGACCAGCCAGTACGCCGGACCCGAGCGCAGCGCCCCGACGTTGCGGCCCATCACCGCCCCGACCCGGACCGGGGACAGCCGCGCCGCCACCATCGCAGAAACCATGACGTCCTTCCAGGCCCCTCGTCAGTCCCGCAGCCGCCGGCCGAACGCCGACACCGCCCACGCCGTACCCGCCGCGGCCCACACCAGCAGACACGCCACATGCGCCCATACCGGCCACGCCGGAAAGACCCCCAGCGTCGCCGCCCGGCTCAGCTCCACCCCGTGCCACAGCGGCGAAAGACACGCCAGGACCCGCGCCGGCCCCGGCAGCTGCTCGACGGGGAAGAACACCCCCGAGAACAGCGCCGAGGGGATCATCACGAACCGGAACAGCAACGCGAAGTAGCTGTCGTGCTCCACCGTCGCGGCGAACGCCGTCACCGGCGCCGCAGCCGCCAGCCCCACCAGCGCCACCACCGCCAGGCTCAGCGGCGCCCACGGCGAGCGCAACGCGCCGAACAGCGCCGTCACCCCCAGGAACACCGCCGCCGCGACCACCACCCGCAGCAGGATGTACACAAGACGCCCGGCCACCATCTCACCGACCCGCACCGGCGCGGCGTACATCGCGTGGTAGGAACGCACCCACTTGAAGTCGCCCATCACCGAGTACGTCGACTCACCGATCGCCGTCTGGAACGCCGTCGAGGCCAGCACCCCCGGCGTGATCCACGCCAGATACCCCACCCCGCCGATCTCACCGACGTATCCGCCCACGCCCAGCCCGATACCGGCCAGAAACAGCACCGGCAGCACGAAGGAGGAGAACACCGACCCCCGCCACAGCCGCCGGTACATCACCAGGTGCCGCTCCAGCACCGCCGCCGTCGCACCCATCGCCCCTCACTCCACCAGCGTCCGGCCGGTCAGCTGCAGGAACACATCCTCCAGCGTCGAGCGCCGCACCAGCACCCCCGACGGCGCAAGACCCCGCCGGTGCACCTCCGCCACCGCGTCGTCCCCGTCGTCGACGTACAGAAGCACCCGGTCGGGCAGCGCCTCGGCGCGGCCCACCCCGGCCAGCTTCCCGGCGTGGTCGCCCTCCTCGGCGAAGCGCAGCTCCACCACCTCCGGCGTGCAGTGCGCCGCGATCAGCGACCGGGGCGAACCCTCGGCGACGATCCGTCCGCCGTCCATCACCACCAGCCGGTCGCACAACTGCTCGGCCTCGTCCATGTAGTGCGTCGTCAGCACCAGCGTCACCCCGCGCCGCCGCAGCTGGAACAGCCGCTCCCACAGCAGGTGACGCGCCTGCGGGTCCAGCCCGGTCGTCGGCTCGTCCAGCAGCACCAGCGCGGGATCGCCCACCATCGCCCGCGCGATCGTCAGGCGCCGCTTCATACCGCCCGACAACGGCTCGACCTGGCTTGCGGCCCGGTCCCGCAACTGGGCGAAGTCCAGCAGCTCATCGGCGCGGAGACGCGCCTCCGCCCGCGACAAACCGAAATAACGGGCATAAGTCGTCAAGTTCTCACGCACCGTCAAATCCGGATCCAAATTGTCCAGCTGAGGACACACCCCCAACCGCCCCCGGATCCGCACCCCGTCCCGCACCGGATCCATCCCGAAAATCCGCAGCTCACCCGACGACGGCATCGACACACACCCGATCATCCGCATCGTCGACGACTTCCCCGCCCCGTTGGGACCCAGGAAACCGAACGCCTCACCCGGCGCCACATCCAGATCGATCCCATCGACCGCGGTGAAATCCCCGAAACGTTTGACCAGCCCGCGCGCGTGAATAAGAGACTGCACAGCCACAAACCCGGACCGTAACAGAGCCCCCCGACAAACCCGAAAGGATTAAACCCCCACCCCGGCCACCCACCTACAAAACCGACCCCCGCCCCCTTGAAACCCCCGCCCCCAGCCGACCCACCCGCAAAGGACACCCATGTCGGATCCGCTGCTCATCCTGGCCGTCACGATCCTGGCCGCCATCATCGCCATCGCCCTCATCATCTGGGCCGTCCGCATCGCCCAGCGCCCCCGCAACGCCCTGCTGCACGGCGGCCTCAGCCCCGAACTCCTCACCCGAGCCCTCGAACTCAAAGCCACCGACCAGTTCGACCAGGCCGTCTTCCTCGTCCGCGGCGAAACCGGCCTCAGCCACCGCGCCGCCACCCGCCTGGTCAGGAAACTCCGCCCCGCACCCCCCGCACCCCCCGCCCTCTGACGCACCCGCCACACCCCGGCAGGACAGGACACAGGCCAGAGGCGGGGGAGCGGAACACCGCACCCCGGCCCGGCTCGCCCCCGCCGCCCACCCCACAAGGCAGGACGCGGGGGAGGGGACAGCCCCGCGCCCCTCCACCGCCGCCCCCGGCCGCCCTACGACTCCCGCCGCTCCCCATCGGCATCGGCCAGCCGCTCCAGCACCCCGTACGCCGGATTGCCCCGCGCCGCCCGCCGCACCTCACGCGCCGTGGAAGCCACATACGCCTGACCCGTCACGATCGAGGCATGCCCCAGCAACTCCATCAACTCATGCGCCGAAGCCCCCCGCTCGGCCAGCCGCGTGGCGAACTCATGCCGCAGCGCATGCACCAGCGTCCCCCGCTGCACCCGATCATGCACCCCCGCATACCGGTAGCACTGCCGCACCAGATACTGCAGCCCGCCCCGCCGCAACGCCTCGTTGCGATTGTCCACCAGCAACGGCGCCGACCGGGGGAGCGCGGCCAGCCCGAAACGCCGCATCCGGCTGTCCAGGTACCGCTCGATCAGCAACTCCACCGGCGCCTCGATCGGCAGCGAACGCGTCCGCCCACCCTTGCCCACCACCTGCACCCGCCGATCCCCGGCCGAACCACCCACCGACCCCAGCGTCAACCCCAAAAGCTCCGCCGACCGCATCCCCGTCACCAGCGCCAGCGCCAGCACCACCAGATCCCGCTCCACCCACGGATCCCGGGCCTTACGCGCCCCCGCCGCGATCCGCTCCAGCAGCATCCCCGACGCATCCCCATCACCCAGCAACGGCTTGGGCGCCTTGGCCGGCTGCCGCGGCCGGGGGACCGCCGCCATCGGATTGCCCTCCACCAGCCCCTCGGCCACGCAGAACGTCAGAAACTGGTTCCAGGCGCTCCAGGCCCGGTTCACACTCGCCGCCGACCGCGGCCCGGCGAACTCGGCGAACGCCGTCCGCACCAGCCGCCCCGACAGACCACCCACCTCGAGCTCACCCGGCGCGCACCCCGCCTGAGCGGCCGCCAGCTCCGCCACCGCACGCAGATCCCGGGCGTACCCGGCGACCGTGTGCGCCGACAGCTTCTTGACCCGCAACGCGAACAAGAACTCCTCGGCCGCCTCACGCACGCTCATCGGCCCGCCCGCCTCACCGCCGCCCATCACGCACCTCCCGCCCCACGACAGGGGACCACCCGCAAATGATGCATAAGTGCGATTATGCATCAAACACACCGGCAACCACAGCCGACACCCCGGAACAGGCCCACCACGAACACCCACCGACGCACCACGCACCATCCACCCGGCACCGCACACCCGCCCGCATCCGTAGCGAAACCCGCGGCGAACGCCGATGCCGATGCCGACGTCGAGACCGAGACTGAGACCGAGAAGAACACGACACGCGAGGCCGAGGCACGACGACCGGAGCGGCGACCGTACAAAAGACGCATCGCACGGAAGACCCGTCCCGCGCCTTCGCACCGCCGCACCGGGCGGGACCGAACGCCGCCGGGCGCCGGGAACGGTCGGGCGCGCCGACACCCGATCCCGGACGGGACCCGTACCGGCCACCGCGCGGACCGCACCCGCCGCCGACCCCGCGTCGCCATCCGCCCGGCCGCTGATCCCACCGGTGTCGGGGCCGGGCGCACCCGGCCTCAGGCGCCCGGTCTGACCGCCAGGCGCGAAACGATCATCGGGCGCGGGACGAGCGCCTCCCGTCACGAACCCGTTCCCGCCGGCCGCCGCCGGGCTGCCCGACGGCAGGCGTGCCACCACGGCCGGGACGATCATGACAGGCGGGACGGCGAGCAGGCGGGTCCGGCGAACCTGACAGCCGGCATGCCGATAAGGGCGGCCGCTCCAAGAGAGCCCCGCCGCGAGCCCCGCCGCACCCTCCGGTCCCCTCACCGCCGCGGCCGGTTTTCCGGCACCCGGCACACCATCAAAGCGGACATAAGATCTTATACCGCACAGAAGCTGAATTCTGTCCGGTATGAGATCCACCGTTCTGCCCATGTTCGTGATCACTGCCATTGGCCCCCCGTCCCCATCGGGCCGACACGGTCCCAGCAGACCTGGCGCTAGACCTAGCGCGTCCGGTGGTTTTCCCAGCAGGCCTGACACAAGATCGGCAGCCCTCCCCTGCCGATCTTTGCGTGATGTCCCGGTCCCGCCGAATCCGAGGCAGCCCCATCGATCATGAGGCATCCTGTCGGACGGTGCCGGATGTCGCGCCTTGTCGGCCGTATGTCACGGTTTATCGACGGCGGCCACCGTCAGCGCGACCGTGACACGACCATGACACGGCGCGGACGAGGCGGGGACACGGCCGGCCGACAGTGGATGGGTTCGACCGGCGAGCGAGTTACGGGGGGCGTGCAGTGAAACTCGGCGGCGTGTCGCGAGTGTTGTTGATCGAGGATGACCCGGCCGTGCGTGAGGGCCTTGAGCTGGCCCTGAGTCGGCATGGGCACCGGGTGCGCGCGGTGGAGTCCGGTGAGCAGGGGCTGGAGCGGCTGCGTGCGGACCTTCCCGATGTCGTCGTGCTCGATCTGATGTTGCCTGGCATGGACGGGTTCGAGGTCTGCCGCCGTATCCGGGCCGCCGGTGAGGTACCGATCATCATGCTGACCGCGCGCGGTGACGACATGGACGTGGTGGCCGGGTTGGAGGCGGGCGCCGACGACTACGTGGTCAAGCCGGTGCAGCCCAGGGTGCTCGAGGCGCGCATCCGCGCGGTGCTCCGGCGGATCGGCCGGGACCAGGCCGAGCTGGAGCGGCACGGGGACCTGACCATCGACCGGGCCGCGCTGACGGTCTCCCGCCGCGGCGTGCCGGTGGGCCTCGCCCCGACCGAGCTGCGCCTGCTGCTCGAGCTGTCCGGCACGCCGGGCCGGGTGCACAGTCGCCAGCAGCTGCTGGAGTCGGTGTGGGAGCACGACTACTTCGGTGACTCGCGTCTGGTGGACGCGTGCGTGCAGCGGTTGCGCGCGAAGATCGAGGACGACTCGGCGGCGCCCGTCTACGTGCAGACGGTGCGTGGGTTCGGGTACCGGTTCGGGCCGGTGTGAACCGCCGGTGACGCCTCAGCCGAGCCTGGGGCTGCGTGCCCGGCTGCTGTCCGCCTTCGCGCTGCTGTGTGTGGTCACCGCGGCGGCGGTGGCCGGCGGCATCTACGTCCAGGCTCGCAGCGCCATCCTGCAGCGGACCCAGGACGCCGCGGTGAAGGCGACGACCAGCCGTCTGCAGGCGCTCTACCCGCTGCGGAGCGCGACGCCGGGCCCGGAGGAGCTCGGTGGGATCGCCGCGGCCGCGGCCGCGGCCGACCAGGGCATGCTCGCGGTCGCCGTCTACCGCGGGACGCACTCGCCGTTCCCGCCGAGCCCGCCCCCGCCTCCGAGACGGGGGGATCCGGGCCTGAACACGGCGGTCCTGAACCTTGAGGTGATTCCCGGGCAGCTGCGGCGGGTGGTGGCCGGCGGCGACACCGCGTGGCAACGCGTGGTGTGGCAGGACACCCCCTTCCTGCTCATCGGCATGCCGCTGCTGATCACCGAGAGGGGCCGGACGACGCGGATGTCCGGCATCGAGGTCTACGTCGCGCGCAACCTGCTTCCCGAGCAGCAGAGCATCGACGAGCTCGCCATACGTGCCTGGCTCATCGGCGGGGCGGCCCTGGCGTTCGCGGTCATCCTGGCGTCGCTGGCCGCCCGTGGCGTGCTGCGTCCGGTGCGTGAGCTCGGCCGGGCGGCGCGTCTGCTGGGCGAGGGCGAGCTGCGGGCCAGGGTCGCGGTCCGCGGCTCCGACGAGCTGGCGGAGGTGGCGCGCACGTTCAACGACACCGCCGCGGAGCTGGAACGGCACGTCAGGCAGCTGCGCGAGATGGAGGCCGAGGCCCGCCGGTTCGTGGCCGACGTGTCCCACGAGCTGCGCACCCCGCTGGCCGCGCTCACCGCGGTCGCCGACGTCCTGGACGAGGAGGCGGCCCGGCTGCCCGAGCCCGCCGGCCGGGCCGCCAGGCTGGTCAGCCAGGAGACGCTCAACCTCACCGTTCTGGTGAACGATCTCATCGAGATCAGCAGGTTCGACTCCGGTGTCGCGGCCCTCGCGTTGAACGAGGTCGACGTGGCCGAGCTGGTACGCGCGACCCTGCGCGTCCGGGGCTGGTCGCAGCAGGTGAGCGCCGACCTTCCCGTCGCGGTGACGGCGCGGCTGGACCCGCGCCGGGTGGACGTCGTCCTCGCCAACCTCGTCGGCAACGCCCTGCGGCACGGTGAGCCACCGGTGTCGATACGGCTCCGCGCCGACCCGCACCGGATCTTCCTGGAGGTCCGCGACCACGGGCCGGGGCTGGACGAGGCGGTGCTGCCGCATGTGTTCGACCGGTTCTACAAGGCCAGCGCGGCAAGGGCCAGGTCCGAGGGCAGCGGCCTGGGCCTGGCCATAGCGCGGGAGAACGCGCGCCTGCATCGCGGCGACCTCACCGTCGCCAACGCCCCGGACGGCGGCGCCGTCTTCACGTTGCATCTGCCGCGCCGGGCACACGAACCGGACGGAGGCTCCGAGTGAGGACCGGGCCCGCCCGCCGCGTGCTCGCCGCGGGCCTCGTGTCGCTGGTCGCCGTGAGCGGCTGCGGCGTGCAGCCCAGCGATGCCATCCCCGCCGGCGACCCGCCGAGCGGGCCCGTCGCACCGACCATCGCACAGGCCATGAAGTTCACCATCTACCTGGTGAAGGACGGCCGGCTCCGCGCGGTGACGCGGACCGGTCTCCGGCTGCCCCAGGCGGACACGCTCGCGTTGCTGGCCGCCGGACCCACCCCGACGGAACAGACGCGCGGGTTCACCACCGAGGTCCCGCCCGGAGCCGTCCCCTTCTCGGTGACCGTCGGGCCTTCCGGCATCGTGGCGGTGAACCCGTCCACCCCGGCCCGTGAGCTGTCCGCACTGGCCATCGCGCAGATCGTGTGCACGGCCGCCGCCGCGACGCCGGAAGGCTCCGGCCGGGTCACCGTCGTCGGCGCCGGGCGGGGCGCCGGCCCCCGCGACTGCCCGGGGTGACGGCGGCGACCCGTTCTCCGCTCCGGGTGGATCGCCGTGGTGCCGGAAAGGTCGAGCGGAACGTACGGCCGCGGCGGCGACCGCGACGAGGGCGCGTCAGTCGGCCAGCGCGAAACCGGCCGCCGCCTCCGCGTGCAGCCGGGCGCTCGGCAGCAGCGGGACGGCGGCGTCCTTCTCGGTGATCAGGAGTTCGATCTCCGTGCAGCCGAGGATGACGCCTTCGGCCCCGTCGGCTGCGAGATCGGCGACGACCTGGGCGTAGGCGTCCCTGGACGACTCCCGGAGCACCCCGCGCACCAGCTCGTCGAAGATCACGCGATGGACCAGCTCCCGCTGCTCACGCCGCGGGACGACCACGTCGAGGCCGTGGGCGGCCAGCCGGTCCCGGTAGAAGGGCTGTTCCATGGTGAAGCGGGTGCCCAGCAGACCGACCTTGCGCATCCCCCTGGCGCGGACCTCCGTGCCCACGGCGTCGGCGATGTGCAGCACGGGCACGCTCGCGGCCCGCGCCACGTCGTCGCTCACCCGGCTGAAGGTGTTGCTGCAGACGAGCAGGACCTCGGCGCCGAGATCCTCCAGTTTCCGGCCGGCGTCGGTCAGCAGGGTGCTCACCTCGTCCCAGCGGCCGGCGAAGACGAGGTCCTCGACGGTCGTGTAGTCGACCGACCAGATGAGGCTGTTGGCGGAATGGCTGCCGCCGAGTCGTTCGCGTACCCGCCGGTTGATGACCTGGTAGTAGATCACCGTTGATTCCCAGCTCAATCCGCCGATGAGACCGATGGCGCGCATGGAACTCCGTTTTCTGTGGTCTGCGCCGGCACACCGATCGGTGCCGGCCGTGATGACGGTGCCGTCACCGGCCCGGCGGTGCGTCGGCAGGGACTTTCCCGGCCCGCTCGGTCCTTGGGCGGCGCGCCGGCGGTCAGGCGCCGGCCAGTGCGCGGGCGCAGGCACCGAGCCCGATCTCGCTGGAGGCTTTGATGAACACCACGTCTCCCGGTTCGAGAAGCGCGGTGGCCAGCTTGAGGGCCTGGGCCGCGTCTTCGGCGGTGTGGACGGCCACACCCAGGTTCGGGGACTTCGCGGCCTCCGCCATCGCGAGCGGGTCTCCTGTTCCGACCGTGATCAGCGCGTCGAAGCGGAGGTCGGCGACGAGCCGGCCGATCTCGGTGTGCCGGGCGCGGGAGGTGTCCGCCTGCTGCCCCATCGCGCCGAGTACGGCGACGGTACGGCGGGTGCCGGCCAGGGCCTTCGCCGCCCGCAGTCCGGCCCGCATGGATTCGGGGTTGGCGTTGTAGGCGTCGTTGACGATGGTGATGCCGTCAGGGCGTTCGGTGATCTCCAGCCGGCCCGCGGAGCGCCGCCGTGCGGCGTTCAGCCCGTCGGCGATCTCGGTGGCGTCCAGGCCGAGTGCGGTGGCGACGGCGGCGGCGGCCAGGGCGTTGCTCACCTGGTGCTCGCCTATGAGGTCGAGTTCGACCGGGGCGCGGCCGGAGGGCGTCACCAGCTCGAATGCCGTTCGCGCCCGGTCGCCCATCCGCACGTCTTCGGCTCGTACCCGCGCCTGCGGTGACCTGCCGTACAACAGGATCTGGGCTCTGGTGCGACCGGCCATGCCCAGGACGTACGGGTCGTCGGCGTTGAGCAGGGCGAACCCGTCCGCCGGAAGTGCCTCGACCAGCTCGCCCTTGGCCTCGGCGACGTCGGCCGGCCCGGTTCCCATGCGTTCCAGGTGTGCGGTGCCGACGTTGAGCACCAGCCCGACCTGGGGTGGTGCGATCCCGGTCAGATATGTCAGGTCGCCTTTTCGGCCTGCGCCCATTTCCAGCACCAGGTATCGGGTGGCGGCATCGGCGCGCAGCACGGTGAGTGGCAGGCCGAGCTCGTTGTTGAACGACCTGTCGGTGGCGACCGTCGCGGCGTGTCTTTCGAGTATCTGGGCCAGCAGGTCCTTGGTCGTTGTCTTGCCCACGGAGCCGGTCAGGCCGATCACGGTCGGGCTGATGTGTTCGAGCAGGTGCCTGGCCAGCAGGCCGAGCGCGAGCTGGACGTCCTGGACCACGAGGGCGGGCGCGCCGGCGGGCCTCAGGGTCAGCGCGGCGACGGCGCCGGCTGCGATGGCGCCGGCCGCGTAGTCGTGGCCGTCAACGCGGGTGCCGACCGTCGCGGCGAACAGGCCGCCGGGCACCACCTCGCGGGAGTCGACCGCTGCGGGTGCCGTCACCAGCGCCCGCTGGTCGCGCACGTCGTACATGTTTGCGCCGACGACCTGCGCGATCTTGTTCAGCGTCATGGGGATCATGAGCCGCTCCTGGCGAGCGCGAGGTCGATGAGGCGGCGCAGCAGGTCCGGGTACGGGACGCCGCTGGCGGCCCAGGCCTTGGCGTAGACGGAACGGGAGGTGAAGCCGGGCATGGTGTTGATCTCCAGCACGTACAGGCGTCCCGTGTCCTCCTCGTAGAGGAAGTCGACACGGGCCAGGCCGTAGCCACCGATCGTCCGGAAGGCGCGCAGGGCCAGCTCCCGCACGTTTCCGGTCACCCGTTCGGGCAGCGCGGCGGGGATGACGGCGATCTCGGCCGGGCTGAGGTACTTGGCCTCATAGTCGAGCCAGTCACCGGGCGCGGTGAGTTCGCCGGGCACCGAGGCATCGGGGGTGTCATGGCCGCCGAGCACGCCGCAGATGAGCTCGCGTGCGGTCACGCCCTGCTCGACGATGACCACCCGGTCGTAGGCCAGGGCCAGTTCCACGCCCGCGCGCAGCTCATCCATGGAGGTGACACGTGAGATGCCGATGGAGGAGCCCATACTGGCTGGTTTGACGTACATCGGCCAGTCGAGCGGCTTCACCAGCCCCTGGTGGTCGGTGGTGGTGCGCCATTCGTGGCCGGTGAACCACACATGTGGGGTGGTCGGAATGTCCTCTGCCAGGAATGCGCGCCGCATCGCGACCTTGTTCATGGCCACGGCCGATGCCAGGACGCCGCAGCCCACGTACGGGATGCCCAGCGTCTCCAGGTGCCCCTGGACGACGCCGTCCTCGCCGAACGGCCCGTGCAGCACGGGGAAGACCACGTCCGCCAGATCGCGTCGCAGCTGCGTCGGCCACCTGCCCTGCCGGTCGATGATGACGGCGAAGGGCTCGTACAGATCCCTCGGCAGAGCATCGAGCACGGCCTGCGCCGACTGCAGCGACACCTCATGCTCGGCGGACGGTCCGCCCGCCAGCACTGCCACGCGGATGCGTTCGGTCACGGTCGATCAGCCTTTCTTCGGTGGTACGGAGACAGCCGGACCCGCTGCTGGGGAACAGGCGCCGGTCGACCTCGTTCACTGTCGGCCGGCCGTGTCCCCGCCTCGTCCGCGCCGTGTCATGGTCGTGTCACGGTCGCGGCGGCCGTCGTCATCTCGACTCGATGAGCCTGGTGATCTTCAGGGTGCGGTCGGTGAGCCCGGTGAGGTCCTCGGCGGGCAAGGGCGTCCGCTCCCGGGGCCGGGGTGCCGGCTCCCCCGGCCCCGGCTCCCCCGGCCCCGGCTCCCCCGGCCCCGGGTTCTCCGGCGGCGGGGCGGGCGTGGCTCGGCGAGATTGTCGGTGGTGCGCCCTACCATGAGCCGTCTCACGGGAAGGGACGCTGCATCGATGCCGGAGCCGCTGAATTCGCCGACAGTGCCGTTGCTGGTCACCACCGATCTGCCGCCGGATACCGACCTGGCGGAGTTCGGCCGCGTCGTGGCCGACGCGGTGCGCACCCTCACCTGCGAGGAGGGGGTCTCACATGAGGGGTTCCTGCGGGGTGGGGTGTTCTGGCTGGATCCGCCGCGTCCGGGTGGCCCGGGTGCGGCGCCGGTTGCGGCCGGTGAGCTGCGGTTCGCGGCGCTGATCGGTCATCTGTCGGTGCCGGGGATGCGGGCGACGGCGCGGGAGGTGGCCGCCCGCGCCCGGAAGGTGATCACGCGGGCGGTGGCGGCGCGTTACGGTGACCTGGGCAGTCCGGCGGCGGTGCTGGCGATCCGCGCCGAGGATGTGGGTGAGCGCACTCCCCCGTCGGCGGTCGTGGTCGCCACGGGCGGCGCGGCGGCCGAACCGGCCGTGGCCGTTCGGGCCTACGCCTGATGTCTCCCGGAGTCCGGGTGGCCGGGCCGTGCGGGAAAGCACCCGAGACGGTCAGGACGGTGCGGGGCCGAGTCAGTCGAGGGAGTCGACGAAGCGCTCGGCGTCGGCCTCGTCCATGCCGGTCTCTCCCCTGACGAGGAACACCGCCTGCTCGGCGCGGCCGGCGGCCTTGAGGTGGCGGACGCGGGTGGCCAGGTCGGCCGCGGGCTGCGGAGCGGCGACCGGGCCGGGCGCGGCGGGGCCGGGGTGGAGGGGGGCGCGGTACGGCGGGCGCCCCGCGGCGAGGTCGTCGGTGTAGCGTTTGGCGTCGGCCAGGCCGAGACCGGTCTGCTCGCGGACGAGTTTGACGGCCTGGATGGTCTTGCCCGCGGTGATCAGGCTGGTGGCCTGGCGGTGCAGTTCGGCGGGGTCGAGCCGCGGCCGGGGGGCCGATGTGACGGAGCCGCGGTTGGCCCGGCGGATCACCCCGATGAGGAACGCGGCCGGTACCGCGAGCAGCGCGACCAAGATGATCAGTTCGGTGGGCCCGAGGTTCGCCATGGCGTGATCGTACGCCCGGCGCCGGGACGGCGAGGAGGGTACCGGGGCAGGCCGCTCCGATTCCCCCGCCCTCCCCTCCCCGCCTTCCTCCGGGCGGCCAGGAGGGGCGGACTGTGACGGGGACGCCGACGGGGGCCGCCGGGAGGAAGGTGGGTTCTCCTGCCCGTCGGGGCCTTCTCCGGTGAGCCTTCTCCGGTGGGTCTCCGCCGGGGTGCGGCCGCCGGTGGGCGAAGGCGGGGACGGTTGTCGGCGCCGGCCGGTACGGTCAGTGGTGATCGAGGAAGGGTGCCTGCGAAGACCATGCGGCCAGCGGAGCTGAATCGTCTCACCGTGCAAGAGTCGGCCGATCGGTATGTGGAGCTGATCCGGGCCAAGACGTCGACGGGTGCGCTGTCACCGTCGACGGCGGAGGTGTACGCGCGCGACGTCGTCACGTTCGTGCGCCTGGCCGGTGAGGAGGTGGTGCTGGACGACCTGACGGGTGAGGACGTCGACGCGGTGCTTCTGGCCTTCGCCCGCAAGCCCGACGGGCGGCGCGCCGAGCCGGACGGCCGCCTGCAGTCGGCCTCCTCCCAGGCGCGTTTCCGCCGGTCGGTGTCGGCGTTCTTCAAGCACGCGGCGCTGGCGGGCTGGGTGCAGGTCGACCCGATGACGTCGTCGACGGTGACGGCCAGGGAACGCGGGGGGCTTTCGGCGCAGCGGCGGGCGCTGACGCGTGAGCAGGCCCAGGGGCTGGTCGGCGCGGCCCGCCGGCTGGGAACGCCCGGACAGGAGACGGCCGAGCCGGCCGCCGCTCAGGGGGTGCGGCGGGTGCGGCGCGACCAGCGCACCGAGATGCGTGACGCGCTGATCGTGCTGCTTCTGACCGCGGTGGGGCCGCGGGTGTCGGAGCTGGTGCGCGCCAACGTGGAGGACTTCTACACCAACGACGGCGTGCGGTACTGGCGGATCTTCGGCAAGGGCGGCAGGACGCGGGACGTGCCGCTGCCGGCCGATGTGGCGGAGGTGCTGGACGGATACCTGCTGCGGGGCCGTCCCGCGACGCCGGAGAAGGCGCTGCTGCTGTCGTGGCGGGGGCGGCGGCTGGCGCGGGGGGACGTGCAGGCGGTGATCGACCGGGTACAGCGGTGGGTGGAGGCCGACCGGCGCCGGTCGGTGACGCCGCACGGGCTGCGCCACACCACCGCCACGCATCTTCTGGCCGACGCGGTGGACATGGACGCGGTGCGGCGGGTGCTGGGGCACAGCGACCTGGCGACGCTGGGCCGCTACCGCGATGAGCTGCCCGGAGAACTGGAGGTGGCGATGCGGTCCCATCCGCTGCTGCGCCCGGCGCGCCGCGGCGCAACGGAAGTCCCGCCGTCCGCTGTTCCGCTCCCCCCGGAGGTGGGTGGGTCAGGCCAGCAGTTCCCCGACGAGGTCGCGCAGTGAGCGGTCGCGGGCGCCGGTCAGGGCGCCGGCGGCGTCGCTTTCCAGCAGGGCGATGAGGGTGTGGACGATGAAGGCGGCGTCGGTTCCGGGGCGGGCCTGGGCGACGAGGTCGGTGAGGTGGCGCAGCGTCTGGTGGGTGAGCCCGGCGGGGCGGCGCGGATTCCCGGGTGTTCCGGGGTGGTGGGGGCGCGGGTGGGCGCGGTCCAGCAGCAGGGCGGCGATGCGTTCGGCGGGTCCGGCGGCCGGTGCGGCGGGCGCGGGGCCTGGGCGGCCTGGGCCGGGCGGTGGAAGGGATGTGGCGGTGTGGTCGTTCATCGCTTCTCCCCTCTGGGGCGCACCCAGCGGCATAGGCCCATGATTTTACTGTTCTCCCCCGTTTTCGTCGCCGGGGGCGGCCGTGTGACGGGCCCGCCGATGTCACCGGGCGCCGCCCGGGGGCGGTCCGGCGTGGCCGTGCCTCGCGGGGGAAGCCGCCGCGGGCGCCGGGGCGAAAAGCCGTAAGGGGGGTTCGCCGGGTCACAGTCCCAGGGCGGCCCGGGTCAGCGCCCGGCACCGGGCCGGGTCGGTGAGCACCTCGGCCGAGCCGGTGAGCTGGTCGATCGATCCGCCGGGCGGCAGCGCCCGTACCCGCGGGTCGGTGATCGCGGCGGTGAACGTCTCGGCGAGTCCTTCGGCCTCCTCGGCCGGTGAGCGCCGCCCGGCCGTCGTCGCGGTGCCGGTGGCCGTCGCGGTGCCGGGCGGCGCGGCGGGTGAGCGTTCGCGCAGGGCCGCCACCTGACGCCAGGCCCGCCGCAGGTGGTCCCGGCGCAGGGACCGGTCTCCGGTGGCCAGCGCCGCCGCCAGCGCGTCGGCGGTCTCGGCCGCGCCCGGCAGCCGGGCGAACGCGCTGCCCAGCCATCTGTCGTACGGGGGCCAGCGCCGCCGCGTCAGCAGCGCCAGGCGCATCAGGTCGCGGGCCAGGCCCGCGGTGAGCGCCGCCGCTCCCAGCTCGTCGCCGACCTCCGAGCAGCGGGCGGCGTGGCCGTACCCCGCGGCCAGGCGCCGCCACTGGGCGGCCAGCACGTAACGCTCCACGTCGGGCGGATACCGGCGCAGCGCCTGGCGGGCGCGGCCCAGCAGACCGGCGTCGTCGCGGAAGACCTCCCCGCCGCAGGTGCCGGCCAGCCGCTGCCAGGGAACGGCCAGCCAGTCCAGCGGCCCGATCGGCCGCAGCGGGTCGAAGCCGAGCCGCGCCACGAGCCAGGCCCCCGTCTCGGCGACCTCCACGCCGCCGGTGCCGAGGGTGACGGGGCGGCCGCCGTAGGAGGGCGGCAGGGCGTGGCCCAGTGTGGCGCGCACCGCTTCGCTCTGGCCGGGGCCGGTGAGCACCACCAGCCGGACTCCGTGCCGCGGGCCGGCCGAGGCGGGGGTGTCGAAGGACAGGACCTCCGAACCCTCCCCCAGCAGGGCCGCGGCGTGCGGCACGCCCGCCAGCGCGGGGCCGGCGACCTGCTCGTAGAAGCCACGGGAAAGCGGTAACCCGGGAACGAAATCGAACATCATTTCGTCTACTCTGCCGTTTCGCGGTGCCGTCCGCACCGGGTTTTCCCCCGCGCCTCCCCGGGCGGGTCAGCCGCCGGTCAGGGGCGAGGCGGCCACCGTACGGCGTCGCAGGCCGAGCCGCTCGTAGACGCCGATGGCGGTCGGGTTGTCGCTGTCGACCATCAGCGCGCCGCGGCCGCAGGCGGCGACCAGCTCCGCCAGGACGAACCGGCACACCCGTTCGGCGTGGCCGCGGCCGCGGTGCGCCGGGGCGGTGGCCACACCGGCGACGAATCCCACCTGCGGGCAGGACCAGGCGTCGGCGGCGGTGGCGATCAGGCGGCCCGAGCCGTCCCGCAGGCCCGCCCAGCGGCGGACCCCGGCGACGCCGGGCCTGGCCCACGCCGACGGTGAGGCCTCCTGAAGCAGCGCGGCGACCTCGGCGTCGGCGTCGTCCAGCCACCGCACCCCACCGTCACCCTCACCCTCACCGTCGCCGGTGGCGGTGGCGGTGGCGGGCGGGGGCGGCCGGTCGGTGTCCATCCACTCGAAACCCACCGGCTTCACCCCCAAGAGGCGCGCCAGCTCCTCCATCAGCGGCCACTCGCCCAGCAGCCGCCACTGCGGCCCCAGCCGCGGGGCCAGCGACCGCACCAGGGCGGCGACCTGCGGCGCGGGGCCCCGCACCGCCATCCGATCGCGCCGGTTGAGGTCCGGGCAGGCCACCGCCAGCGCCTGGCCGCACGTCCAGGCCCGCACCCCCGGCCGCGCGCCCTGGGCCGCCCACAGCAGCAGCGCGTCGGAGCCGCAGGCGCCGACGACGTCGGCGGCGCGGGTCAGCTCGGTGACGGCGCCGATCGTCTCACCGGTCGCCTCACCGGCCGCGGTCACAGGATCGCGCCGGGCCGGTAGGCGGCGGCCTGCGGGTGACGCGCGACGATCTCCTCGATCCGGCCGACGACCGAGCCGACCTGCTCGGCGGCGGCGCCGGTGAACGCGATCCGCTCGGCCAGCAGCTCCCGCAGCCGCGGCGCGTCCAGCGGGAAACGCTCATCGGCGCCCAGGCGCTCCAGCAGCTCGTTGGCGCCGCCCTGCTCGCGCATGGCCAGCGCCGACGCCACCGCGTGCTCCTTGATCACCTCATGGGCGCTCTCGCGGCCCATCCCGGCCCGCACCGCCGCCATCAGCATCCTGGTCGTCGCCAGGAACGGCAGGTAGCGGTCGAGCTCGGCGGCGATGACCGCCTCGAACGCGCCGAACTCCCCCAGCACCGTCAGCATCGTCTCGGCCAGGCCGTCGAAGGCGAAGAACGCGTCCGGCAGCGCCACCCGCCGCACCACCGAGCAGGACACGTCGCCCTCGTTCCACTGGTCGCCGGCCAGCTCGGCGGCCATGGAGGCGTATCCCCGCAGAACGACGGTCAGGCCGTTGACGCGTTCGCAGGAACGGGTGTTCATCTTGTGCGGCATCGCCGAGGAGCCCACCTGCCCCGGCGCGAAGCCCTCGGTGACCAGCTCGTGCCCGGCCATCAGCCGGATCGTCCTGGCCAGCGAGGACGGCGCGGCGGCCAGCTGCACCAGCGCGGTGAGCACCTCGTAGTCCAGGGAACGCGGATACACCTGCCCCACGCTCGCGAAGCGGCGCGAGAACCCCAGGTGGGAGGCGACGGCCTCCTCCAGCAGCGCCAGCTTCTCCCGGTCGCCGCCCAGAAGGTCCAGCATGTCCTGGGCGGTGCCGACCGGGCCCTTGACGCCCCGCAGCGGGTAGCGGCCGATCAGCTCCTCCAGCCGGTCGAACGCCACCAGCAGCTCCTCGGCCGCCGAGGCGAACCGCTTGCCCAGCGTGGTGGCCTGCGCGGCGACGTTGTGGGAGCGGCCCGCCATCACCGTCTCCGCGTGCTCGGCGGCCCGCGCCGCCAGCGCCGCCAGCAGCGCCACACAGCGGTCACGCACCAGGAGCAGGCTGTCGCGGATCTGCAGCTGCTCGACGTTCTCGGTCAGGTCACGGGAGGTCATGCCCTTGTGGACGTGCTCGTGCCCGGCCAGGGCGTTGAACTCCTCGATACGGGCCTTGACGTCGTGGCGGGTCAGCCGCTCACGGGCGGCGATGGAGTCCAGGTCCACCCGCTCGGCGACCTTCTCGTAGTCGGCCACGACACCGGGCGGCACCGCGACGCCGAGGCGGGCCTGCGCCGACAGCACCGCCAGCCACAGGCGCCGTTCGGCCACCACCTTGTACTCGGGAGACCACAGCCGCACCAACTGCGGCGAGGCGTAACGGGCGGCCAGGACATCGGGAATGGGCGGCTTCGCAGTCACGATGCCTCAGTGTATTGGCCCCCGCCACACCGCCCGGCGGCTCCCCCACCCTTCACGCCCGCCCGCCGCCGCGCCGCCCGCCCACCGCGTGAAACACCGCGCGCCGCCGCACCCCCCTTTCACAAGGGGTGCACGGCGGCGCGCGGCGAGGAGAGCCTCACAAGGGGCCCCTGGGAAAGCTCAGCCCTCCCGGGTGGCCGGCTGCAGATCCGCGGCGTCGTAGACCTTCAGCTCACGGCCGCCGTCACCGCCGCCGCGGCGGCGGCGCAGCCGCTCCTTGGCCCCCTCCAGCATCACGTACAGCGTCGGCACCAGGACCAGCGTCAGGATCGTCGACGACACCAGCCCGCCGATCACGACGATCGCCAGCGGCTGGGAGATGAACCCGCCCGACCCGGTCAGGCCCAGCGCCATCGGCACCAGCGCGAACACCGTCGCCACCGCCGTCATCAGGATCGGCCGCAACCTGCGCCGGCCGCCCTCGACGACCGCCTCGGTGACGCCCATGCCCTGGGCGCGGTACTGGTTGATCAGGTCGATCAGCACGATCGCGTTGGTCACCACGATGCCGATCAGCATCAGCATGCCGATCAGCGCCGGCACCCCCATCGGCGTGCCGGTGGCCACCAGCAGCCCGATCGCGCCGGTCGCGGCGAACGGCACCGACACCAGCAGGATCAGCGGCTGGGCGAAACTCCGGAACGTCGCCACCATGATCATGAAGACGATCGCGATCGCCGCGAGCATCGCCAGGCCCAGCTGCCCGAACGCCTCCTCCTGGTCGGCGCTGACGCCGCCCAGGCTCCACTGCGCGCCCGCCGGCAGCGTCAGCTTCTCCAGCCGCTCGTTCAGCGCCGCCGTCACCGCGCCGACGTCCTGGCCGGCGGCCGTGCCCGACACCGTGGCGCTGCGCTTGGAGTCGATCCGGGTGACCTGCGTCGGCCCGGCGGCCCGCACCACCTCGGCCACGTCCGACAGCTTCACCACACCCGCGGCCGACGGCAGCTTCAGCGCACCGATCTCCTTGAGGTCCTCCGGGGCGTCCCCGGAGCGCAGGATCACATCCTCGCTGCGGCCCTCCACCGTGACCTGGCCCATCGGCGCGCCACGGAACCGCTGCGCCACCAGCTGGCCGATCTGCGTCTCGCTCAGCCCGCGCGCCGCGGCCTTCTTGCGGTCCACCCGCACCTCGACGCGCTCACCGCCGGCCTGCAGGTTGGAGGAGACGTCCCGCAGCTGCGGCAGGTCCGCCATGGCCTTGCGGACCTGCTCGGCCGCGGCCCGCAGCGTCTCGGTGTCGGGCGCCTGCACGATCACCTTCAGCTGGTCCGCCGAGCCGCCCATGCCGCCCTGCGACGCGCCGACCGTGACGTCCCCGACGCCGCCGAGCCCGGCCAGCCGCCGCCGCAGCGTCTCCTGCACCGCCTCGGCGTCGACGTCCTCGCGCAGCGTCACCGAGTAGGAGGCGCTGTCGCCCGAGCCGCCGGAACCGCCCAGGAAACCACCGCCGGCGCCGACCGTCACCTGGTACGACGCCACCTGCGGCAGGGAGGTGATGACCTTCTCCACCTTCTTGGCCGCCGCGTCGGTGGTGGCCAGGTCGGTGCCGGCCGGCATCTTCTGGCTCACCGACACCGCGTCGCCGCCCGAAGCGCTCAGGAAGTTCGTCTCCAGCCGTCCCGCGAGGCCCATCGTGAGGGCGAACACCACCACACCCACCGCCAGGGTGATGAGGCGGTGCCGGGTGGCGAACCGCAGCACCGGCAGGTAGGCCCGCTGCAACGGGCTGCGCAGCTCCTTGGCCTCGGCCTCCTCCCGCAGCTGCCGCATCCGCTGCGGATCGGCCTTCGGCGTCTTGAGGAACCAGTAGGCCAGCACCGGCACCGCCGTCAGCGACACCAGCAGCGACGCCAGCAGCGCCACCGTGACCGTCACCGCGAACGGCGCGAACAGCTGCCCCACCATGCCGCCGACCACCGCGATCGGCACGAACACCGCGACCGTCGTCAGCGTCGAGGCCGTCACCGCGCCGCTGACCTCCCGCACCGCGGCCAGCACCGCCTCACCCTTGGCCTCGCCGTACTCCAGGTGCCGCTTGATGTTCTCCAGCACCACGATCGAGTCGTCCACCACCCGGCCGACCGCGATCGTCAACGCGCCCAGCGTCAGCAGGTTCAGCGAGTAGTCCCCCAGCCACAGCGCGATCAGCGCGATCACCACCGACAGCGGGATCGACACCGCCGTCACCAGCGTCGAGCGCACCGACAGCAGGAACACCAGGATCACCACGACGGCGAACGCCAGGCCCAAAAGGCCCTCGGTCGTCAGGTCCTCGATCGAGCGCTCCACGTAGGGGGCCTGGTCGAACACCACCGTGATCGCCGAGGCGTCACCGACCGCGCGGACCAGCTCCGGGATCCTCTCCCGCACCGCGTGCGAGATCGCCACCGCGTTGCCGTCGGGCGTCATCGTGACCGACACCCCCAGGCTCGGCTCGCCGCCGGTGCGCGTCAGCGACGTCGCCGACGCGAGCGCCGTCTCCACCGTCGCCACATCCCCCAGCCGGACCGGCTGGGGCCGGGGCGGCGCCGCCACCGCACCCCGCGCACCCTGCGCGCCGCTCTGAGCACCCTGGGCGCCCTGGGCGCCCGGGGGGACGGCCGTACGGCCCTGCGGCTGCGCCTGCTGCGGCGCGGCCGCCGCGGCCGGCGCCAGATACAGGTTCCGCAGATCCTCGATCGAGGAGATCCGCCGGCCCACCTGCACCGTCAGCGACCTGCCGTCGGCCACCAGGCTGCCCGCCGGGATCGGCTGGCCGTTGGCCCGCAGCGCGTCGGCGATCGCGGTCACCGCGATCCCCCGCACCGCCAGCTTCACCGGATCGGGGGTGATGACCACCGTCTCCTTGCGCGTGCCGGTCACCGTCGCCTGCCGCACCCCGGCGATGCCCTGCAGCTGCGGCACCATCAGCCGCTCCAGCCTCTCGGCCATCGCCTGCTCGTCCCCGCCGGTGCCCACCGCCAGCGTCATCACCGGGATGTCGTCGGTGCCGCCGGAAAGGACCTGCGGATCGACGCCCTCCGGCAGCCGCGCCGAGATCCGCGACAGCGCCTGCTGCATCTTGGCGACCGAGTCGTCGATGTCGGTGCCGTAGGCGAACGCCACCTGCACCTGCGCCGACCCCTCCCGCGAGGTCGACGTCACCTCCTCCACCCCGGCGAGGCCCTGGAAGGCGTCCTCGATGGGCGCGGTGACCTGCTCCTCCACGATCTCCGGGGACGCCCCCGGATAGGAGGCGAACACGAACGCCCCGGGAAACGACAACGACGGCAGCAACTGCTGCTTCAACGACGGGATCGCGAAAGCGCCGAACGCGCTCAACACGACCGCGATCAGGATCACGAGGCTGCGGTTGGCGAGGCTCAACCTGGCCAGGGCGGTCATGGGGGCCGACTCCTAGGGGACGTCACAGGGAATTCCGCCCCACACTAACACTTAGCCTCAGGCGAATATTCAGCCACATCCGATGTTCCTGATAACCTTCTCAGGAAGCGAGAGGTGCACGTGAACGACGAACGCGACCAGCTGATCGACCGCATCAGCGCCACCCAGCGCGACCTGGGCCGCCTGATCACCCGGCGCCACCACTCCCCCCTGTTCGACTCCAACCTCACCATGCGCCAGCTGAAGGTCGTCCTGCTCCTGTCCTGCCAGGACTCCGCCTCCGGCCAGGACCTCGCCCACCACCTCGGCGTCGGCCTGGCCACCGTCACCGGCATCGTCGACCGCCTCGTCGCCCACGGCCTGGTCACCCGCCGCGAAGACCCCCACGACCGCCGCGTGCGCCGCATCCAGCTCACCCCCCGCGGCCGCGCCCTCACCGAGCAGATCTCCGACGCGGGCCTCGCCGACTTCCGCCGCCTCCTGCAACGCCTGGACACCCCCACCCTCCACGACCTGGCCGCCGTCCTGGCCAAACTCCACACCGCCGCCGGCGCCCTGGCCACCGGCCACTGACCCCCCGCCGCGGCCCGGCCCTTCCGCCGCCTCACCCCCGGTCCCCGCCGTACCGCCGCCGCCCCGCCCAGACCGCCACCCGGAAGACGACCATGCCCGCCTACCTGGAAACCCTCTTCTCCCTCACCGGCCGCACCGCCCTCGTCACCGGCGCCTCCTCCGGCATCGGCCACGCCATCGCCGAAGCCCTCGGCCGCGCCGGCGCCTCCCTCGTCATCACCGCCCGCCGCCCCGGCCCCCTCACCCAGGCCGCCGAACGCCTCACCGCCCTCGGCATCCCCACCACCGCGATCCCCGCCGACCTCGCCGACCCCTCCGCCATCGACGACCTGTGCCGGCAGGCCACCGCCTCCCGCGGCGACATCGACATCCTCGTCAACAACGCGGCCAACAACATCCGCCGCCCCCTCGACGAGCTCACCGCCCACGACTACGACCACACCCTCGCCGTCAACCTCACCGCCCCCTACCTCCTGGGCCGCTTCTTCGGCCCCCGCATGGCCGCCCGCGGCTGGGGCCGCATCCTCAACCTCGGCTCCCAGCAGTCCCTCAGAGCCTTCGGCGACAGCGGCGCCTACGGCATCGCCAAAACCGCCGTCACCGGCCTCACCCGCTCCCAGGCCGAGGCATGGTCCCCGCACGGCGTCTGCGTCAACACCCTCATCCCCGGCTTCACCCTGACCCCCCTCACCCGCCCCGCCCAGGCGATCCCCGGCCGCGTCGAAGCCCTCGCCGCCCGCACCATGAACCGCCGCAACGCCGTCCCGGCCGACTACGCCGGCATCGCCGTCCTCCTCGCCTCCCCCGCCGGCGCCCACATCACCGGCCAGGCCGTCTGCGTCGACGGCGGCTTCTCCGCGCACTGAGCCCGCGAGGGGGCGCCGGTTTCTGGACCGAGGAGTGAGCGAGCGCAGCGAGCGAACGACGAGGGAAGACACCGGGCTTGAGCCCCCGAGCCGCGACGCGCCAGCGTCGCCATGAGCCCGCCCGGGACGCCCTACCTCGTCGTTGTCTGTTTTTGGTGTTTTCTTGGGATTTTCACTGGTCCGGTTGGCTTTACGAAGTAGATCAATAAATGTTCCGGGCCGGGCGGATGCGCCGCCCGGCCGCCGCGAGGTGTGAGACGCCCGCCGGCGGGCAGCGGTCTCCGCGCAGCTCAGCGCCGTAAGGTCCCGCCCGCCCCCACCGCCCCGCGCGGCCCCGGGCCCCGCGGGACCGTACGGCGCCGGGCCCGCCCACGGACCGAACCATCCCCCGGGCGGCCGGGACCCCCGACCCGGCCACCCGGGGAACCGATACCAGAAAAGAGACACGGTGGCCCAGCAAGGAAGCATCGACTCACCCACCGGCCCGGACACGGCGCCCCGGACGCGAACCCCCTCCTCCCCCGCCGTCCTGCCCGTCGGCGTGGAGGAGGAGTTCTTCCTCATGGATCCCGACACCGGGCAGACCGCCCCGCGCGCCTCGGCCGTCCTGGCGACCGTACGGCCCCGCCAGCGCGAGCTCACCCAGCGGGAGTTCACCACCTGCCAGGTCGAGATCGCCTCCAACCCCCACACCGACCTCGGCCTGCTGCGCGCCGAACTGACCGACCTGCGCACCGAACTGGCCCGCGCGGCCCGCGACGCCGGGTGCCGCCTGATCGCCTCCGGCTCGGCGCCGCTGGAGCACTCCGCCAGCGGCGCCCGCCTCACCGACAACCCCCGCTACAAGTGGATGGCCCACGAGTACGGTGCCATGGCCCGCGGCGAGAACTGCTGCGGCTGCCACGTCCACGTCGAGGTGCCCGACCGGGAGGAGGCCGTCCAGGTCTGCAACCACCTGCGGCCCTGGCTGCCCACCCTGCTGACGCTGACCGTCAACTCCCCCTTCACCGGCGGCGCCGACAGCCGCTACGGCAGCTGGCGGGCGATGGCGTTCTCCCGCTGGCCCAGCGCCGAGCTGCCGCCCTACTTCGAGTCGGCCGCCGACTACACCGCCACCCTGCAGGCCCTCATCGGCTCGGGCGCCATCCTGGACGAGGCCATGGTGTACTGGCTGGCCCGCCCCTCCCACCACCTGCCCACCGTCGAGGTGCGGGTGGGCGACGTGTGCCCCACGGTGGAGGAGTCGGTCGCCTTCGCCGCCCTCGTGCGGGCCCTGGTGACGACCGTGCTGGGCGACGTCCGCGCCGGAGTGCCCGCGCCCCGGCCGCACGAGCCGCTCCTGCACGCCGCCTACTGGCGGGCCGCCCGCGACGGCCTGGAGGGTCAGGGCCTGGAGCTGACCTCGGCCACCCTGGTGCCGGCCTGGCGGCTGGCCGAACAGCTCCTGGAGCGCGTCCGCCCCGCCCTGTCGGCCGCGGGCGACACCGACATGGTCGTGGACCGCCTGTCGTGGCTGCGCGAGACGGGCTCGGGGGCCGCCCGGCAGCGGGCCGCCTTCGCCGAGCGCGGCAGCTTCGCCGACGTCGTGACGGCGCTGAGCCGGCAGACCGCGCCGCTGGCCGGCTGACCCCGCTGGCCGGCGCGGCGGCTCTCCCCGGGGCGGCCGGGCCAGGCCACCCCGGGGAGAGCCGGCGGGGCCGGCAGCCGGCCGCCGGGCACCACGCCCCGGCCCGGCCGCCGAACAGCGGCAGCGGCCCCAGCCCGGCGGTTCGACCCCCCACCCGGGCAGACCCGCCCCGCCGGCCTCCGGCGGTCCGGTCAGGCGGCGCCGAGGCCCGCGGTGGTGCGGGCGTAGTGCTCGGCGATGTCGTCGCTGGTCGTGGTCCACACGCCCGGGTGGTTGACGACGTACTCGAGCGCCTGGTCCAGGTACTTCATCCGGAACGCCTGGCCGGTGACGAAGGGGTGCAGGGCCAGCGCCATCACGCGGCCGCTGTGCTCGGAGTCCGCGTGCAGCTGGTCGAGCTGGTCCTTGACGATCTGCACGAAGTCGGGGCCGCTGACGGAGTGGGCGGTGAACAGCCCCAGGTCGTTGAGTTCGAGGGTGTAGGGGACGCTCAGCAGTCCCGGCACGTTCAGCCGGAACGGCTGGTCGTCGGCGGTCCAGTCCAGCACGTAGTGGAGACCGAGTTCGGCCAGCAGCGCCGGGGTCTGGAACGTCTCGCTGAGGGCGGGTCCCATCCAGCCACGGGGACGCTGCCCGGTCGCCTTCTCGATGGTTTCGACGACCTCGGTCAGGTAGGCGCGTTCTTCCGCCTCGACCTCGGCCTGCACGGTGGAGTTGTTCTTGCCGTGTCAATACGAACCGGTTCGTCTCCCCAATGCGATAGCGTGAGCCCGTCAGCACCACGGAGGTGACATGAGCGCGACGGCTTCGAGGCCGACCTGAAGCTGATGCTCAAAGACGCCTGGATCGACACGATCGGCGACACACGCGGCGTGCTCGCCTCGATCGTCGCCGAGTCCCAGCACGACCCCGACCTGGCCGCGGAGTTCCGCAAACGCCTCATCAGCCCCGCCAGCGCACTGGTCGCAGAGCGCATCCGCCGAGCCCAGGCGGACGGACAGGTCGCCGCCGACATCGACCCGCACCGCGTCATCGAGCTGATCTACGCCCAGCTGTACTACCGGCTGCTCATCGCACCCGGACCCCACGACGAGGCGTACGTCGACGACGTCGCCGAACTCGCCATGCGCGGACTCAGGCCCGCCCGCCAGAACGACCGACCGGCCACCCAGGACGACACGGGCACAGAAACCGAACGGTGACACCCTCGGCCCGCGGACCCGGGCGGCGCCACCCCCGAACCCCGTCCCTTTTGCGGCTTTTGACCGAGGATCTCCGTACGGCCGGGACGATCTCCCGGTGGACGAGGAGAGTATGACTGATCTACCCTTCCGGTATGACGAAGCGGATCACCATCTCCCTGCCCGACGACCTCGCCGACGAGGCCCAGGGATCGGGCAACGCCTCCGGCTACATCGCCGGCGCCCTGCGCGAGCAGCGCCGCATCCGCGACGGCATGGCCGCCCTGGAACGCCTCTGGGGCCCCGGCTGGGCCGACGGCATCAGCGACGCCGACCGCACCCGCGCCAGCCGCCTGTTCGACACCCCGCCCGAGCAGGCCCGCCCCGCCGGCACCCGCCGCCCCTCCCAGGACGTGGCGTGAGCACCGGACCCGAAGGACTCACCGGCCACGTCCTCGACTACGACGCCCTCTGCCACCTCCTCGACGGCAAAAGCGACTACGGCCGGGAGATCGTCCGCCAGTCCGTCCTGCGCAACACCACCCTCCTGCTGCCCGCGCTGGCCGCCCAGTGCGCCGCCGCGCTGCGCCCCGCCCAGACCGACGCGCTGCTGGCCGTACCGGTGATCACGATCGGCGCCCTCACCGCCGCCGACGTCGCCGCCACCACCCGCCTCGGCCCCGCCCTGACCGCCCCCTCCCGCAGACGCCCGCCCGGCGGCGAACGCGACGCCGAACTCGTCGCCGCCCTCGCCGCCACCCACGCCGTACTGCTGGCCGAATCCCGCGGCGGATGGCGCATCGTCACCCCCACCCCGCACCTGTACGACGGCGCACCCGGCGTCCGCCTGGAGATCCTCCCCTGAACACCCCCGGCAGAGCCGCGCAGCCCCCCTCCCCTCCTCTGCCGGGCCACCCGCCCCCGCGAGCCCCCCGCGAAGCCCCCGAACGGCCACCCGGCGGCCCACCGGACGCGCCCGGGAAAGAACCGCGGATGACAGGCCCCGCGAGCCACCCCTAAAGTGGAGCGCGTCAGCGCCCCTCCGATCCACGCAGGTCGCCTACCGTGCCCACCGATCCCCCGGGGTTCGAGCTGCCACTGCGGCTCCTCCTCGGCTTCCGCGTCCTCATCGACGACCTGCACGCCGAACTCGCCCGCCAGGGCCACCCCGACATGCGGCCCATGCACGGCTTCGTACTGCAGGCCATCGGCCGCGGCGGCACCACCGCCGCCGACCTCGGCCGCATACTGGGCATCTCCAAGCAGGCCGCCGGCAAGACCATCGACACCCTCCAGAACCTCGGCTACGTCGAACGCGGCCACGACCCCGGCGACGCCCGCCGCAAAGTCGTCCGCCTCACCCCGCGCGGCATCGACAGCCTGATCCGCTCGGCACAGATCTTCGACGAACTACGCGCCCGCTGGGCCGCCGTCATCGGAGCGGAACGGCTACGCGCCCTGGAGGCCGACCTGCGCGCCCTCACCCCCGGCGACCTCTTCCGCCTCGACGTACCAGGCTGGTTCGGCGGCCACCACTGACCACCAGGCCACCGCCGATCACCAGGCCACTACCGAACCCGCAAGCCCGCAAGACGGCCGCTCACCCCGCGACGGCCACCCCACCGGAACGGTCGGCGGCCACCCGGACCGCCACCGCCGCCAGCATCGTCCCCGTCAGATAACGCCACACCCGCGCCCACCCGGGCCGCCGGCCCAGAAACCCCGCCACCGACCCGGCCGACACCACGATCAACGCGTTCACCGACACCGCCACGGTGATCTGCACCAGCCCCAGCACCAGGCTCTGCGCCGCCGCGCCACCCCGCGCCGGATCCACGAACTGCGGCAGCACCGACACGTACAGCACCGCGATCTTCGGGTTGAGGAGATTCGTCACCAACCCTCCCGAGAACAACCGCCCCGCGCCCTCGGCCCGCACCACACCCTCGGCCCGCGCCGCGAACCCGCCCGGAACCACCGCGGCACCCGGCCGCACCGCCTGCCACGCCAGCCACAGCAGATAGGCCGCCCCGGCGAACTTCACCGCGGTGTACAGCCCCGGCACCACCGCGAACACCGCCGCGAGCCCCGCCACCGCCGCCAGCAGATACACCGCGAACCCCGCGGCGACCCCCGCCAGCGCGATCAGACCCGCCCGGCGGCCCTGCCCCACCGACCGCGACACCAGATGAACCATGTTCGGCCCCGGCGTCAGAACCACACCCAGCGCAACCCCCGCGGCCCCGATGACCGCACCCGTGGACACCATGACCGCATCCTCACCCCACCCCGTCACCCCGGGAAACAGCCAATCCCGCCAAGTGGCCCACCCCGGCCCTCCGCTCGGGTCGCCGTCACCAGGGGCGAAGTGGCTCTGGGTGATCGTGATTCGAGTGGCCCGCATGATGAAAGGCATCTTGAGACGAGGGCAATGCAGCTGAGCGTCGCGTTTCAGGTTCGCTACGTCACGATCGCAACTCGAACATACTGGTCCATAGCCGCATGATTACAAACCATGTTCCTCCTGGCGCTCCGCTGGAGATCGGGAGAAAGGGTGCGGGCATGCGACGCGAAGGGCAAGAACGGAATCCTGGTGAAGCTCGCCACGGCGGCGCTGGAGCTGCCGGAGGAGATCTCCGCAAGGCGTTGTATCCCGTGGTCGGCGAGCGGACGCTGGAAGACATCATCGCCGAGGCCAAGGCGAACGAGAAGGAACTGCGCCGCGAAATCCACGAGGGCCTGAACGTGGTGGAGAAATGGGATTCGGCCAACAAGGACGTCTTCTACGGTAAGGCCGGTGATCCGACCGGCGGCGACCGTGAGCATGTCGAGGTCTCCGCGCTGGCCCTTCACCTGGTCCAGGCGGCGGTCGTCTACCTGAACACCAGGATGGTACAGATCGTCCCGGCCGAGCCGAAGTGGCGAAAGAGGCTCACCGACGCCGACCGGCGCGGCCTGTCGGCTCTGTTTTGGAGTCATCTGAACCTGTACGGCAAGTTCGAGCTGGACATGAGCAAACAGCTCGACCTCGGGCCGGGCCTGAGCGCCCAGGTTCAACAGTCAGATGATCCACTCTGAGCCTTGGATCCACGGAGCCGAATATGGGCGCGAATACCCTGAAAGAGGGAGTGGGTCTGTCGGGACGCTCACATGATGTCTCGCCGCAACGGGGCCGCGACGGCGATGGCAACCGCGATCAGGGCATAGCCGACCAAGACGCCACCACCTGCCGGCGCGGACAGGAGCCGGGCTGCGGAGGTACCGGTCTGACCGGCCACGGCGTCCGCCAGATAGGTGAAGCCGGTCAGCGCGGCAGTGGCGCCGCCCGGGAGATACGGATAGAGCACTTTGATCCCCGGGACGAACATCAACACGGTTTCGATCATGTAGAAATAGGCGCCGACGGCGACGAGAGCGGTCACCTGGTTGCGGAGGAGAGCGCCCACGGCGACGCCCAGCAGGGTGTAGACCCCCATGGTCAGGGCGATGCGGGCCAGCAAGGCCGCGACCATGACGGTCGGCAGGCCGAGCGTGATGCCCTTGAGCATGGCCACGCCGAACAGAGCGCCGCCGGCCACAGCCGCGGCTATCGCGCCGTAGGCGAGCCCGGCCCCGGTGTAGATCGCCAGCTTGGCTGCCAGCCAGGTCCAGCGTCTGGGAGCGAACAACGTCGTGGTGGTGATGGTCCTGTGCCGGTACTCCGAGGACACGGCGATGGTGCCGAGCAGAGCGGGGGCGAAGACGGTGAAGCCCAGCAGGCCCAGCAGCATGTGGGTGCCTTGGGCGGTGTCCAGCCCGGGCAGCGGAGGGGTGAAGTTTTCCGGCCCGGCAAGTGCGAGCAGGCCGATGAGCGCTCCGCTGCCCAGCGCGGCCAGCAGACCCCACAGCCAGAGCCTGGTGCCGGCCAGGCGTGTCCATTCCGCGGCAAGGAGTGCGGTCATCGGGAACCTCCGGTGAGGTGCAGGAACGCCTGTTCGAGGGTGGGACGTTCGGGGGTGATCTCGTGCAGCGTGACGCCGTGGGAGGCGGCCGCGGCGGCGACCTGCGCGGTGCTGAGGCCGTGGATGCGAAGGAGGTCCGGTTGCGGATGTTCCACCCGGACTCCGCTCGCCATCAGCCTGGCCGCGAACAGGTCCGCTTGCGGGGCGCGGACCAGCACGGTGGCTGTGCCGTACAGGCCGGTGATGGGCCCGGTGGTGACCAGCCGTCCGTCGCGGATCACCACCACGTGGTCGGCCATGTGCTCGATCTCGCCGAGCACATGGCTGGAGATGAGGATGGTGCGGCCGTCGGCGGCCAGCTCGCGGACGAACTGCCGCAGCCAGGCGATGCCTTCGGGGTCCAGGCCGTTGCTCGGTTCGTCCAGCAGCAGCACCTGGGGGTCGCCGAGCAGCGCGGTGGCCAGGCTGAGGCGTTGCCGCATGCCGGTGGACAGGGTGCGCGTGGGGCGGCCGGCGAAGGCCGACACCCCGGTCAGGTCAGCGACCTGGTTGACCCGGGCCGTGCCGTGCCGGCCCATGCGGGCGTAGACCCGCAGGTGGTCGTGGGCGGTGTGGGCGGGGTGGAAGCCCGCGCCGTCCAGCACGGCTCCGACGGCGGCCGACGGGTGGGGCAGGTCGGCGTAGCGGTGACCGCCGAACGTGGCGGTGCCGGAGGTCGGCGTGACCAGGCCCAACATCATCCGCATGGTGGTGGTCTTGCCGGCGCCGTTCGGCCCCAGGAATCCCGTCACGACGCCCGCTCCGGCCTCGAAACTGAGGTCGGTGACGGCACTGATCGGCCCGAACGCCTTGGTCAGGCCCCGCGCCTCGATGTTCATGCCATCACCGCGATCAGCCGGCGCTGAAGCTGTTCGGCGCCCGGGACACTGAGGATCAGCTCGTCGTGGCCCCGCACCCGGCTCTTCAGGACGATCCGCAGGCCGCTGTCCTCCCGCCGGGCGGCGACCAGACGCTTGACGCCGGTCAGGGACGTCCAGGTGCCGGCCTTGATGACGCCGGAGACGAGCAGGCCGTAGTGCGTGCCCGTGGCAGCTCCAAGCGGCCGGTCGAGCAGGTGCACCTCAGCGATCGCCCTCAGCGGCACGCTCACAGCGCCGGCCCTGGTGAACAACCGTGCCCATGGGGCGAAGCGGACGGTCAGCGTTTCCTGGCGGATCTCTACCTGCAGCATGATGTGCCCTCCGAATGCCATCTGTTCTATTAGTTGTATATCAGATAGAGTTGTGGCGTGCAGCTGACCCTTGACCTCGACAGCGAGGTCCCGATCTACCAGCAGATCCGGGACCGGATCGTGGAGGCGATCGCTAGACGGCAGGCGCGCGAAGGCGACCCGTTACCCTCCACGCGGCAACTCGCCGCGGATTTCGGCATCAACTTTCATACCGTGAACAAGGCCTACGACCTGCTACGACAGCAGGGCGTGATCCGGATCAACCGCAAGAGCGGCGCGGTCGTACGGCGTGATGCCGCCACCGGCCCGCCCGGGGCCCCCTTTATCGACGACTGGGAGGGACACATGCGTGTGCTGCTGGCAGAAGCCACCGTTCATGGCATGGACCGGCAGGATGTGCTGCGCCGATGTGAGGCGCTACTGATCGGTTTCGAGGAGGGCGCATGATCCTGACCCTTTGCGCCAGCGTGATCCTCATCGCGCTGGTCACGTCCCTGATGCTGGCGCTTCCGGCGCTGGCCAGGCCCACCCTGCCGTTCGGAGTGCGCGTGGGCATCCAGCGGGTGGGCGATCCCGTCATCGTCGCGGCGCGTCGGTTCTACGCTCGCCTGACCGTCCTGGTGGCTGTGATCGCTGCGGTGATCTCGATCCTGGCGCTGCTGCTCTCGGGATCTGCCATCACGATCGGCCTCACCACGACGGTGGTGATGACCGTGGACCTGCTGCTGTTCTACCGCGCTCATCGCATGGTCCGCGCCGCCAAGCTCGCCGGCGGGTGGGCGGCCGAGCGTCGTCAGGGCGTCACCGTGGACACCACCTTCCGCACCGACCCGGTCCGCGTGCCGTGGTTGTGGAGCCTTCCCGCCCTGGCCGTGCTGCTGCTCACCGCGGGCATCGGCTGGGCGCGCTACGACGGACTGCCCGCCACGCTACCGCTGTCTCTCGGGTACGGCACAGCCCCCTCACAGCGTGAGCCGACAACGGTGCTGAGCGCCTTCCAGCCGGTGATCTACCAGATCGCCATCACCCTGATCGTTCTCGTCACGGTCCTGGCCGTACTGCGCGCCCGCCCCGACCTCGATGCCGCCAGACCCCAAGGCTCAGCCCGCCGCTACCGCACCTACCTGCGCGGCGTCGCGACGATGTCGCTGCTGTCGGCGGCCTGCCTGAACCTCAGCCTGTTCTTCACAGGTCTACGGCTGTGGGAGATCGTCACTCCTGCGATCGTCTGGGAGGTGGTCATCTTCGCCCCGCTCATCGTGCTGCTGGGCGGCTGGCTGATCTGGGAGATCAAGGTGGGCCAGGCCGGGCACCGGCTCCCCGCCCTGCCAGGCGAGGAACTGGAGGACTCCGGGGTCGGCCCGCGCGAGGACGACCGCCACTGGTTCCTCGCCGGCGCCGTCTACGTCAACCGCCGCGACCCGGCCCTGCTCGTGCACGCCCGTCTCGGCTCCTCCTCGTGGACCCTCAACCTCGGCCATCCGATCGCCTGGCTCCTGCTCGGCGTCCTCGCCGTCGCCTTGATCGTGTTCGCGGGGCTGGCGCTGGCAGACGTCGTCGATCTGCCGGAGAAGCACAACCTCTTCTGAACTTGGATGACCAACCTCGCAACCACGCAGAGCAACGACAATCACTCGGCGCTACATCACCCCTGATGACGGTGACCCGAACGGGGGGGCTACCCCCACCGCACAGACCCGGCACGGCGGTTTCACCCCCACCCCACAGTGGCAGGCTCACAACCATGGACGAGGAATGGGACCTGGTGGTCATCGGAGGCGGCCCCGCCGGATCAGCCGCCGCCCTGCAAGCCAGGCGACTCCGCCCCGACGCACGCATCCTCCTGCTGGACCGCGCGGACTTCCCCCGCGACAAGGCCTGCGGCGACGGCATCGCCGCCCACGCCCGCGACGAACTCGCCCACCTCGGCCTCGACGGCATCATCGACGACTACCGCCCCACCCCCCGACTGGCCGTCATCTCCCCCGGCGGCGCCCGCGTCGAAGCCGCCGTCGCCCGCCCCAACCACGTCGTCCCCCGCACCGTCTTCGACGCCCGCCTCATCGACGCCGCCCGCGCCCACGACATCGAGGTCCGCCGCCACCGCGTCCGCACCCTCACCACCCGCGGCGGACTCCCCCTCATCGACGACACCATCACCGCCCGCACCGTCATCGCCGCCGACGGCGCCAACTCCACCGTCCGCCGCCTCCTCGGCCTGCCCCCCTCCCCCGACCGGCACACCGCCATCGCCGTACGCGGCTACGCCGACGTCCCCGCCGACGACGACACCCAGCTCATCGCCATGCAGAAAGACGGCTGGCCCGCCTACGCCTGGTCCTTCCCCATCGGCGACGGCACCGCCAACGTCGGCTTCGGCATGCTGCTACCCCGCCTGCGCGCCACCGGCCTGCCCGGCCGCCAGGTACTCCACGGCCGCCTGGCCGAACTGCTGCCCCACCTGCCCGCCCGCGACCTGCGCGCCCACCACTTGCCACTGTCCCCCGGCCGCCCCCGCCCCGGAGCCGGCCGCGTACTCCTCGCCGGCGACGCCGCCGGCCTCATCAACCCCCTCACCGGCGAAGGCATCTACTACGCCCTCGTCTCCGGCCGCCTGGCCGGCCAGGCCGCCGCCACCGCCGGCACCGACCCCCTGACCGCCTACCGCCACGCCCTGCGCGCCACCCTCGGACGCCACCTGCGCACCACCGACGCCCTCCACCTGGCCGCCCAGTCACCCGCCTTCATCGACGCCGCCGTCACCACCGCCGCCCACCGCCCCGAGGTCTTCGACCTCCTCGTCGAGGTCGGCCTGGGCGCCGGCACCGTACCGCCGCCACTGGCCTGGGCCGTCGCCCGCCGCTGGCTGACGGCCGCCCTCCCCCTGCCCGGACGGCGCCACCACACCCCCTGAACCCGCCCCGCCCCCGGGTACGGACCTCACACCCCGGGCCGTCCCACACCTCACCGCGCGGACCCGCACCGGACATCAGAGCAGGCGCACCTCACGCACCGCCGCCGCCGGAGCCATGAAGTCCAGCATCCGCATCCCCTCCTCCTCCAGCGCCGCCCGCTCCGCCGCCGCCACCGGCTCGAACAGATCCACCTCCAGCACCGCCTTCCCCCGCGCCGACCGCACCGCCCACAACCCCCGCACGAACCCGTCCACCAGCACCGTCGCCCTGATGATGCCGTTCACGGTGAACACCCGCCCCCGGTAGGCGTCGGCCATCATCCGCACACGGGTCCGCTCGGCGAACGACAGCAACGTGTTGTCGAACTCCGCCAGATAACGCACCGGAGCCGGAACATCGGGATCGGGCCGCGGCGCCTCCGGCAGGTCCACCAGCCGCACCCCGTCCCCGGTCACGAACGACCGCAACCCCATCCCCTCCACCACCTCACCCAGCCGGGTCAACCCCGACCACTGCTGCAGGTCCATCACCGTGGCCGGACCATAAGCGGCGAGATAACGCCGCACCATCTCCGCCGGCCCGCCCCGCCCGTCCAGCGGACGGCCCAGCCACGCCTCGGCGCTGGTGTGCGCAGGCTTGCCGCCCACCCCCCAGATCCCCCGCGGCGGCACCTGCACCAGCGCCACCCTCGCCCGCACCAGATGCACCAGATCAGCCGCGGCCGCCTCCGGCCACCGCTCCTCCAGCAGCCGCCCCAGCTCCGCGAAGGTCAGCGGCCGCTCCTCCACCAGAGCCCGCCCCGCGGCCTCCGCCGCCTCCACATCCACCCCGGCCAGCCTCCTGCCCACCGGCCCACGCAGCACCCGATCCAGCACCGGCCGCAACAGCGGACGCAACACCAGGCAGTCCTCGGCGGCGACCAGATGGATGGTCGAACGCATCAACGCCAGCCGCACCACCCGCCGCTCCCGCAGGAGACCCGACAGCTCCTCATGGGTGAAACCCGCAAGACGCGACCACAACCCGACGTACGGCGGGTCCGGCGCCTGCGCCTGCATGCCGTACAGATGCCGCACCGCCTCCAGCGCCGTCAGCGGCGAACGCCGCAGCAGCAACTGCCGCTCCAGCGTGGCCCGGTTCAAAGCACGGAGGCCGAGCACCTCGGGCATGAGAAGTCCCTTTCCGTCGGGGGGCACGGAATCCGCACCCTATCGAGACGGCGGCCACCCCGCCCCACCCCTCACACCCGCTCCAGCGCCCGGTACGGCGGCGGCGACTCCACCTCCACCCGGTCACCGGCCCGCACCGCGCCACCGGCCACCACCACACCCATCACCCCCGCCCGGCGCACCACCCGGCCCTCCTCGTCCCGCCCCACCACCCGCGCCAGCAACCCCGGCCGGAACGCCTCGATCTGCGCGCACGGATTACGCAACCCCGTCACCCGCACCACCGCCTCCCCGCCCAGCCGCAGCAACGCCCCCGCCGGCAACCCCAGCAGGTCCACCCCGCGCGTGGTGATGTTCTCCCCCAGCTCCCCCGGCCCCACGGAGAACCCCGCCGCCCGCAGCTCCTCGTGCAGCTCGGCGTGGATCAGGTGGGCCTGGCGCAGGTTCGGCTGGGAAGGGTCCCGCGCCACCCGGGAACGATGCCTGACCGTCACCCCCAGGTGCGCGTCCCCCTCCACCCCCAGGCCCGCCAGCAGCCGGATCACCGGCTCGCATCCCTTGCTGAAGGTGTGCCCCGCGCTACGGCTCACCGCCGTCACGTACGCCCCGCCCACCGGCCGCTCCCTCCTCGTCGAGTCCTCTTCTTCCATGATCATTTTTTCACCCCGGCGGTCGCCTTTACGATGTAGATCACAAAGGATCGCGGCCGATCCGGTACAGCACGTGGCGGCGCAGCGGGCTGCCGGCGGGCACCCTCGGATGGTCGAAGTCGTCGGCCGGGTCCCGCCTCATGCCCAGCCGCTCCATCACCGCCCGCGACCGCAGGTTCCCCACCGCCGTCATCGACACGATCTCCCGCCGCCCCGCCGGGCCGAACCCGTACTCCAGCGCCGCCCGCGCCGCCTCGGTGGCGTAGCCGTGCCCCCAGGCCCGGCGGGACAGCCGCCAGCCCACCTCCAGCGCCGGGGTGAAGTGCGCCTCGAACCGCTGCCACGCCAGCCCGGTGAACCCGATGAACTCCCCCGTCGCCCGGACCTCCAGCGCCCACAGGCCGTAGCCGTGCTCGTCGAACGCCGCCTCGATCCGGCCCACCATCGCGTCGGACTCCTCACGCGTCAGCGGCGCGGGAAAGTGCCGCATCACCTCGGGGTCGGCGTTCAGCTCGGCGAACGGCTCCAGGTCCGTCTGCCGCCATCTGCGCATGACCAGCCGCTCCGTCTCCACGATCCCCTCCCCTGCTCCGCGGCGCCGCCCTCCCGGGCTTTTCGCCGGGCGCCGCGCCGCGACCGGACAGGCCACCGGTGGTGCGCTGACCTGCGTGGACACGGCGGACGGCGACCCGGCCCCGACACGCCACCGCATCATGGCGGAATAACCTCCGCCGGACGTCGGTTACAGTAATCGTGCCGATGTGGTTTGTGTCCCCCGGGCCGCAAATTACCGCCTTCACGGAATACCGTTCGGCTGGAGCCGTGTTGTGCCTCTCGCCGAGGAGGCGACCGCCACATCGGCACTAAACGTCCCGCCCCGCGAGCGCTCCGGCGCCGCGGGGCGGTCCTTTTTCCCGGCCCGTTCCCGCTCGCCCCGCGCCTCGGCACGCCCCGGACGCGCCCGAGCGGTCGTCCAGGCATTTCACCCGGGTTCGTGTCATCAGCCACGAAGCGGCCGTGAGTGACGTCGCACCCGCAGCGGAAAGAGCCGGTGAACTTCTGTCCCGTTCGCCGCATCCAATCCGTACGTGAACACAATGACGAAGACGCTCACGACCGCCGCCCTGTCCGTGGTCTCCGCCGCGACGCTGTTCGCCGCACCCGCCGCCCACGCGGCCACCGGAGGCAAGGCCGCCTGCCCCACTCCGAGCAAGGCGGAGATCAAGCGTTCCGATGGCTCCAAGATCGACAAGCCCGCGAGGGGCGCCACCGCCATCAGAGGCGTACGCGTCGGTCACATCCCCAAGGGCTTCACCTACGGCGGGGTGGTGACCGGCAAGCACCACGGCGTCACCGAGTACGGCTACCAGTGGGGGGACGACCGGCCGAACGCCGACCCCCGGCAGCGAAGCCTGTGGGTGCGCGTCCTGTGCTGGCCGGACGCCAGGAGGCTCGCGAACCTCAAGCGCCTCCCCGTGACCTACGGAACCTTCACCGGAGACGTGAGGACCGCGACGATCGGCGGTCGCCGGGTGCTGACGAAGGAGGGCGACGGCGCGCTCGGCGACGGGCGGTACGTCGGCTGGGTCGAGCGGAAAGGGGTCGTCGTCACCGTGATGGCCAGCACGCCGCTCGTCGCCGAACTCGACAGGATCGTCGCCGGCGTCCGTCTGCCCTGAGCGCCCCCGCCCCGTGCCGGCCGCCCGAGGGCCGGCGGATGGACGTCACCGGCAGGGGGCGAGGTGTGAGACCGCGAGGCTCATCCCTCGGCACCACCGCGTAGGGTCTCCTCCATGCAGGGCATGGTCACGATCCGCGAGGCGGGGCCCGGCGACGGGGACGCCCTCGGCGAGATCCACGCGATCTCCTGGGGCGTCTCGCACGGCCCGTTGTGCGCGCCGAAGGTCGCCGCCGCCGGTGTCCAGGAACGGCGCACCAAGTGGAACGCCATCCTGGCCGAGGACAAGGGCAAGGACACGATTCTGCTCGCGCTCCTGGACGATCGCCCCGAAGCCTTCGCCCGCTTCGGGGCCTCCTCCCGCCCCGGCCTCGCGGAGATCCACACCTTCTTCGCCCACCCGGACGTCTGGGGCAGCGGCCTGGCGGCGGCCCTGCTGGCCGCCGCCTTGGGCCGGCTGCGGGAGGCCGGCCATGACCGCGTGCATCTGTGGACGCTTCGGGATTCAGCCCAGGCGCGCCGTTTCTACGCCAAGAACGGCTTCGGCGAGACCGGCAGGCGACACGACCACGACTTCGGCGAGGGCCCCCCGCTCGCCCTCGTGGAGCTGGAGCGAACCGTGCCCGGCCTGGGCCTGTGACGAACGGAGGAGGTCTCCCGCGTCCTCATCGGCGGAACAGGGGCGGTGGGGCTCGGCGGTATCCGGCGGACGGTGCGGGCCGCCGGGAGACGGCGCACGGCCCCGTGCGCGCGCGTCGCGGCCGCCGCGACGCGCGCGGAAGGCGGATGGCTTTGCCTGCGGGCTTGGAGAAGGGCTACAAACGTGGGGACCCCGCTTGTGCGGGTGCGCACAGCCGCCGGCCCCCGGGTCACCGCCTAGGGTGGTGAAACCCGTCCTGCAAGAGGAGAGCCCGTGCTCTACCGCCTGACCAAGATCGTCAGCGCCCCCTTCCTGCACCTGCTGTGGCCGACCACGGTCACCGGGGCCGAGCACGTACCCGCCTCCGGCCCGGCCATCCTGGCCTCCAACCACCTGTCGGTCCTCGACTCCACCTTCCTGCCCCTGGTGCTGCCCCGCCAGGTCCGCTTCGTCGCCAAGGCCGAATACTTCACCGGCAACCCCGTCACCGCGGCGTGGATGCGCGCCACCGGGCAGATCAGCATCGACCGCCAGAGCCCCACCGCCGCCCAGGACATGCTCGACGCCGCCGCCCGGGTGCTGCGCGGCGGCGAGCTGTTCGGCATCTACCCCGAGGGCACCCGCTCGCCCGACGGCCGCCTGTACCGCGGCAAGGTCGGGGTGGCCTGGCTCGCCCTGGAGACCGGCGCGCCGGTGGTGCCGGTGGGGATGATCGGCACCGACAAGGTGCTGCCGATCGGCGCCTCGGTGCCCAAGCTCGGCCGCATCGGGATCCGCATCGGCAAGCCGCTGACGTTCACCGGCTCGGCCGCCAGCGCCCGCGACCGGCGCCGGGTGACCGACGAGATCATGACGGCCGTCCAGGAGTTGTCCGGGCAGGAGTACGCCGGCGGCTACGCGCCCAGCCGCAGCGCCGGCTGACCGGGCCCGCCCACCGTCATCCATCCCCGGCCGCGCCGCGCCGCCGTACCGCCGTCCTGCCCGCGGCGGTCACCGCAGGCGGTGTCCGGGGCGGCCGTTCACGGCGGGACCGGTCGCGCCGGACGGTAGGCTGTCGCCCCCAGGGGAGCCGGATCCGACCGACGGGGGGTGGCCGAAGGTGCCACGCGGCAGGACGATCGCGATCACATCCGCGGCGGTGGTGCTGGTGGCCGCAGGCGGCGGCGCGGGCGCCTGGTGGCTGCTGCACACCCGCGGCACCCCGCAGGAGACCGCCCAGCGCTTCACCCGGGCCTGGCAGGGCGGCGACCTGGCCGCCATGCGCGCCGAGCTCGGCAAGGCCGACCCCGCCTTCGAGGCGACCTACCGCGCCATGGCCGACAAGCTCGGCGCCGAACGCACCGAGGTACGGCTCGGCCAGGTCAGCCGGACCGGCGACGACACCGGCCGGGCCGGCTACACCGCCACCGTCACGCTGAAGAGCGGCGGCCGGTGGAGCTACTCCGGCGCCCTGGAGCTGGCGGTCGTCGACCGCAACTGGCGAGTGGTCTGGTCCCCCGCCGCCGTCCACCCCGACCTGGCCCCGGGCCGGTCGTTCGCGCTCAAGGCCCGCTGGCCGCAGCGGGCCGAAATCGTCGCCGCCGGCGGCGAGCGCATCGACGACGGCTCGGCGGGCGGCTCGGTGCAGCAGCTCGTCGGCTACCTCGACAAGGCCGCCGCCAAGGAGGCCAAGGCCCTCGGCGCGCCGTACGCCACCGGAGACACGGTCGGCAAGGACGGCCTGCAGCTGGCCTTCCAGCGGCGCCTGGCCGGCGTACCCGCCACCGAGATCCGGATCGTCGACTCCGGCGGCAAGACCGTCAAGAAGGCCGGTGAGATCGCCGGCCGCGACGGCGAGCCGCTGCAAACCAGCCTGGACCTGCGCGTGCAGCGCGCCGCGACCGACGCGGTGCGCGACCTGAAGAAGACCGCCTCCCTGGTGGCGGTCAAGCCGTCGTCGGGGGAGATCCTCGCCGTCGCCAACAACCAGGGCGGCTTCAACCGCGCCCTGATGGGCAACTACCCGCCCGGCTCCACCCTCAAGGCGGTCACCGCGGTGGCGCTCCTGGCCGAGGGCATGAAGCCGGGCGACCGCACCACCTGCCCCAAGGACGTCAATGTCGGCGGCCTGCCGATCCGCAACTCCCATCACGCCGGCTACGGCTCGGTGACCCTGTCGGACGCCTTCGCCTACTCCTGCAACACCACCTTCGCCCCGCTGGCCGCCAAGCGGCTGGGCGCGGCCAAGCTGCTGAAGACCGCCGAGCTGTTCGGCTTCAACACCCCGCTCGACATCGGCGTCCCCGCCGCCAAGGGCTCCTTCCCCCCGGCGGCCGGCGACGCCGAGCTGGCCGCCGAGTCCTTCGGCCAGGGCCGCATCATCGCCAGCCCGCTGGTGGTCGCCTCGGTCGCCGCGGCCCTGGCCGACGGGACCTGGCGCCCGCCGACGCTGGTGCCGTCCGTCAAGCAGGACGCCGCGCCGCGCGAGCTGCCCGACGGGGTCGTCCCCGACATGCACCGGATGATGTCGGCGGTGGTCACCAAGGGCACCGCCAAGGACGCCGGGCTGCCCGCCGGCACCCGCGGCAAGACCGGCACCGCCGAGTACGGCCCGCAGGACGACCTGAAGACCCACGCCTGGTTCATGGGATTCCGGGGCGACCTCGCCTTCGCGGTGATCGTCGAGGAGGGCAGCGGCGGCGGAGCCGTCGCCGCCCCGGTGGCGGCCCGCTTCCTGCGCGCGCTGACCTGAGAGGTGAGCCGGAGAGTGGCGATACCTGCGAGGGGGCTCTCGGCTTGACCCGATCGGTCGGCGGACGCAGGTGGCCGCGTGGCGCCGATCCGTTTGAGGGTGCGCATGACCGGGCCGGTCTCGATCGTCTGGACGGCATCCGGAGCGCTTACCCGCTCGGTCGGGTATCGGTAGGGGCCGGCGTCGTCATCGCGTCACGTCCGGTCCGCCGCGCCTCCGGAACACGGAGGGATCAGGGCCGCCGGGCAGAGGCGACGAAGATCGGCAGAGCCAGGAACATGCGGCCGGCCCGGGCGCGCTCGGTCTGCTCAGTAGCCCAGGCCGCCTCCTGTTCGACGGTGATGGCTCCGCCGGCACGGGCGGCCTCGGCGATCCCGGTGAGCATGGGGAGCATGGCCGCGTCGGTGAAGACGCCGGTATGGACTTCCACGGCGACGTCGTCGAACCCGGCGTCGAGCAGCAGGTTGCGGTAGCGGCGGGCGGCGCGGGGGTCGGCCGTCTGGTCGGCGCGGGCGTGCACGATGGTGCGGGTGAGCGCCGGATCGTCGGAGTCGATGAGGAATGCGTCCCAGTCCTGGCCGATCAGGACGATCCGCCCGCCGGGCACGAGCACCCGCGTGGCCTCCTCCAGCGCTTTCCCGGCGTCGGCGAGGTCGTGGAAGACCTTGTCGGCGCGGTACCCGGCCACCGTGCCGTCCTGGAGAGGCAGGTCACAGGCGTCACCGACGCGGAAGTCGGCGTCCGGCCGGCGGCGGCGGGCCGTCGAGATCATCTGCTCGCTGAGGTCCACCCCGATCGCCCGCGCACCCAGTTCCGTCAGCTCGGCCACCGCCCGGCCGGCGCCACAGCCCACGTCCACCACGCCCGCGCCGGCCGGGTGGTCGAGCAGTTCATAGGACCGGGCACGCAGCGCGGCGGCACCTGGCAGGGCGTCGGCCGCATCCAGCATGCGGATGGGCGATTCCGTGTGATCAGATGCAGTCGTCGATCTGGACATGGCACCCAGCATGCGACTTAATGTCGACATGAAGTCAAGTGCGACGATGAGCATCGGGGACATCGCGGCACGGTTCGGCCTGGCAACGCACGTCCTGCGGCACTGGGAGGCGATGGGCCTGCTGGCGCCGGCCCGTATCGGCGGGGACCGCCGCCGGTACGGCACCGAGGACCTCTATCGCGTGGCGGCCATCCTGCGCGCCAAGGAGGCCGGCTTCGGCCTGGACGACGTTCGCGAGATGATCACCGCGTCCGATCCCGCGGAACGGCGCGCCGTCCTGGTGCGACAGCGGGCCGAGCTCGCCCGTCGCATCGCCGAGGCCCAGGTCTCGCTTGAGCTCATCGACTGCGCGCTGGACTGCGAACACGAAGACCTGGCCGGTTGCCCGCACTTCCAAGCCATCCTGGCCGAGCGCATCTCCCCCGCTCCCCCGCCGCACGTCCGCGTGTGACGACCCGGGTCCGCCACGGTGCCGGCCGCAGACGGTTGAGGTTGACCTTGGGTCAGGGTGGAAGCTCGGCGCAGCGGCACGACGCCGACCGGGACATGACAGATTCGAAGGACAGGCCACCATGACGCACGCCCTTTCCGACCATGACGGGAACGCCCTGCGGACCGCCGCGTACGGCGTCGTGCCGCTGAGGACCGCCGCCGGTGGTCATCACGAGATCGCCGAAGCCCCCGGCGCCGCAGGGGCGGCCGCCGCGGACAGCGGGGCCGCACCGGAAACCGCGGCCGGGCAGAGCCGCCCGGAGCTGCGGAAGGCGATCGAGGAGATCGTCGAGTCCGGTTTCGTCGGGGTGTCGCTGCGCGTGCACGACGAGCGGGGCGAGTGGGCCGGCAGCGCCGGGGCGGCCGAGCTGGGCGGGACCGCCAAGCCGCCGATCAACGGACACGTCCGGATCGGCAGCAGCACCAAGACCTTCACCGCGACCCTGGTGCTGCGATTGGTGGCCGAGGGCAGGCTCGGGCTGGACGTCCCGGCGGCGGACCATCTGCCCGGGTTCGGGCTGGACCGGCGGATCACGGTGCGGATGCTGTTGCAGCACACCAGCGGGGTGTTCAACTTCAGCGGCGAGGTCTACGACGACGGGACGGTCGTGCCGGGGATCCCCATCCCCTACGGCACCACGGGCAAGGAGTGGGTGGGCAACCGGTTCAAGGCCTACCGGCCGCAGGAGCTGGTGGAGCTGGCGTTGTCCAAGCCTGCGCGGTTCGAGCCGGGGACGGGCTGGAGCTATTCCAACACCAACTACGTGCTGGCCCGGCTGCTGATCGAGAGGGTCACCGGCCGCCCGCTGGCGGAGGAGATGCGGCGGCTGATCCTGGGGCCGCTCGGGCTGTCGGGCACCGTGGTGCCGGACGCCTCGCCGGAGATCCCCGCGCCGCACGCCCGCGCCTACTACCGGTACGAGGAGGCCGGCGAGCGGAAGACGATCGACGTCACCCGCCAGAACCCCTCCTGGATCTCCACCGGCGGTGACATGATCTCGACCACCCAGGACCTGCACACGTTCATCTCCGCGCTGCTGGGCGGCAGGCTCCTGCCGGCCCCGCTGCTGGCCGAGATGTGCACCCCGTACCCGACGGGCATCCCGAACATGGACTACGGCCTGGGAGTGTTCGTGGTGACCACGGACGGCGGCGGCACCGTCATCTCCCACAACGGCGCCGCCGTGGGCCACGCGGCGCTGATGTACGGCACCCCCGACGGCGGTAAGACCCTGACCGCCGCACTGAGCTGCGTGGACGACGCCGGCCTGTCCATCGCAGCGGCGTTCCAGAAGGCCCAGCGGAGGCTCCTCAACGAGGTGTTCTGCGGCGGGCAGGCCGATCCGGCCCAGCCGACGGGCTGAGCGCCTGTGACCCGTACGCCTCAGGGGGCGATCCCTTCCGGTCGTGCGTCAGGTGGAACGCGAACCGGGGCCGCGCCGAGCTCGTCAAGCTCGGCGCGGCCCGTCCACATGCTCGGCCGTGGTCTGCTCGGTCGCCGGGCTTGAGCACAGGGCAGGATTCTGCAGATGAACGGAGTCACGATCGGGCAGGCGGCGGCATTCGTCGGCGTCACGGTGAAGACGGTGCGGCACTACCACAAGCTCGGCCTGGTGAAGGAGCCGGAACGCGACGGCTCCGGCTACCGGCGGTACGGATCGGCCGAGCTGTTACGGCTGGTGCAGGCCCGGACGCTGGCCGCCGCCGGGGTGCCCCTGGCCGAGATCGGGTCCCTGCTCGACGCCGGCCCCGCGCCGTTCGCCGCCGCGCTCGCCGACGTCGAGCGGCGGCTCACCGAACGGATCGAGGAGCTGATCACGCGGCGTGACACGCTGCGCCGGCTCGCCGACGGTGACCGGGCTCTGCTGCCCGACCGTGCTGTGGCGCTGCTGGAGCGGCTGTCGGGCCTCGGCTTCTCCGCAGACGAGGTGGCGGCCGCCAGGGAGGGCTGGGTGCTGGCCCGGGCCCTGGTCCCCGAGGGCTTCGACGACTACCTCACTCATGTCGAACACGCCCTCGACGACACCCGGTTCGTCGCCTTGATCAAGCGCGGCGCCGAAGCCGCGGCCTGGGAACCGGACGACCCGCGCATCGCCGAGCTCGCCACCGCCATTGCCGACCACTTCCTCGCCAACCCCGCACAGCTGAGGATCGTGACCGGTCTGCAAGCCCGCACCGAGACCGCGGCCCGGTACGAGCTGATCGCCCTCCACGGCGAGGAGCGGGGATCGGCCGCGGCCCGGGGGGTCACGCTCGTCGAGGCCAAGCTCCGCGCCGCCGGCATCCATATCCCCGGACCGGGCGCCCGCTGACCGCGCCGTGCCCCGGTCCTTCGGCCCGGTGACCGGCCGGGATCCGCCCGCGGACACCGCTGGAGCGGCTCGTCCCACGCTGGGCGCATCCCCCCGGCCGGCGCGGGACGTCGAGGTGGGCGGGGCCGAGCGGGGGCAGCCGGGCGGCGTCCTCGCCGGCATGCGGAAAGGCCGCGCTCCCGCGGGCGATGCGGGGGCGCGGCCTTTCCGGCTTCTCCGGTCCCGGTCAGGTGGCCGGGCGGCGGTGACCCGTCAGGAGGCGCCGACCTTCTGTCCGCCGGTCTCCCCGGCCGCCTGCGCGGGCAGGTCGAGGCTGTCGCGCAGCCGGGCGGGCCGCAGGAACGCCGCGGCGATGAGGCCGACCACGGCGATGCCCGCCGAGATCAGGAAGATGTGGCCGGTGGCGTCACCGTAGGCGGCCCGGACGATCGTCTTGACCGGCTCGGGCAGCGCGGCGATGTTGAGGCTGCCGCCGGCCGCCGATCCGCCGCTGACCGGGATGTGGGCCTTGGCAAGGCCCTCGGTGATGCCGGTGGCGACGCGGTTGGCCAGGACGGCGCCGAGCACCGAGACGCCGACGGTGCCGCCGAGGGAGCGGAAGAAGGTGATCGCGCCGCTGGCGGCGCCGATCTCCCGCAGCGGGACGGTGTTCTGCACGACCAGCACGAGGTTCTGCATGGACATGCCGACGCCGACGCCGACGGCGAGCATGTACACCGAGATCAGCGGGATCGGGGTCTCGTGGTCGATGGTGGCCAGGCCCGCGAAGCCCGCCAGCAGCACGACCAGGCCGACGAGGATGTAGGGCTTGGTGCGGCCGCTGGCCGAGACCATCCGGCCGCTGATCGTCGACGACAGCAGCACGCCGAGCATCATGGGGATGGTCAGCAGACCGGCGGCGGTGGGACCGTAGCCGCGGCCGATCTGGAAGTACTGGCCGAGGAAGACCGAGCCGCCGAACATGGCCATGCCGACCGCGAGGCTGGCCAGGATGGCCAGCGCCGGGGTGGCGCGCCGCAGGACGTGCAGCGGCACGACCGGCTCGCGGACCTTCGCCTCCACCCAGGTGGCCACCATCAGCACCAGCACGCCGCCGCCGGCCATGGCCGCGGTCTGCCACGACAGCCAGTCGAAGGAGTTGCCGACGAAGGTGACCCAGATGAGCAGGACGCTGACGCCGACGGCGATGAGGGTGGCGCCCCAGTAGTCGATGCTGACGTCCGCGCGGCGCACGGTCGGCAGGTGCAGGGTCTTGGCCAGCAGCGCGAACGCGGCGATGGTGAAGGGCACGGCGATGAAGAAGCACCAGCGCCAGCCGAGCCAGGAGGTGTCGGCGATGACGCCGCCGAGCAGGGGGCCGCCGACCGTGGCCACGGCCATGACCGCGCCGAGGTAGCCGTTGTAGCGGCCGCGCTCCTTGGGGGAGATCATCGCGGCGATGACGACCTGCGCCAGGATCTGCAGGGCGCCCATGCCCAGGCCCTGCAGCGCGCGGAAGGCGATGAGCTGCCCGGTGTTCTGCGCGAAACCGCAGGCCAGCGAGCTCACCATGAAGATCACGATGGAGATCTGCAGCAGCAGTTTCTTGTTGAACAGGTCGGCGAGCTTGCCCCAGATGGGGGTGGAGGCGGTCGAAGCCAGCAGGGAGGCGGTGACGACCCAGGTGTACTGCGACTGGCTGCCCTCCAGGGCGCCGATGATCTGCGGCAGCGCCACCGAGACGATGGTGCCGCTGATCATGGCGACGAACAGGACGAGCAGCAGGCCGCTGAGGGCTTCGAGGACCTCACGGTGGGTCATCGGCTCCGCCGCGGGCGGCGCTGCCGGCTGTGCGCTCACGCGCAACCTCCGATCAAGGGAGAAGGGAATGCAACCCGGACACCATACATGCCCAATGGGAAACTTTGCGCATTGAGAACTTATTCCCATTGGGTAAGCTCGTCCGCATCATGGACAGCACACCGGGGCTGCGCGAGCGCAAGAAGGCCGAGACCCGCCAGGCGGTGCACGAGGCCGCGCTGCGGCTCGCCATCGAGCACGGCCTGGACAACGTCACCGTCGAGGCCATCGCCGACGCCGCCAACATCTCCCGCCGGACGTTCTCCAACCACTTCGACGGCAAGGAGGACGCGCTGCTGTACGGCGACGAGCAACGCCTGGGCACCCTGGTACGGCGCGTCCACGAGCAGCCGGCCGGCAGCTCCGCCTGGCAGGCGCTGCGCGGCGCGCTGGAACAGCTCTACGACGAGTCCGATGAGGCCGGCGGCTCCGACCGGGAGCTGCACCTGCGCACCCGCCTGGCCATGCGCCACCCCTCACTCCTGGCCAGGCAGCTGGCCAGCAGGGTCCGGCTGGAGAGCGAGCTGAGCCGGGCGGTGACCGGAAGGGCGCGGCCGAACGGCGTCGACCCCGAGGTGATCACCGCCGCGTTCCTGGCCGCGCTGCGCATCGCCATGCAGTGGTGGTGCGCCGAGCAGGAGAGCCGGACGCTGCGTGAGCTGATGGGCAGGGCGCTGGACCAGATGTCCCGCCCGTTCGGCTGACCGGCCGGGACGGCCCGGCCGGCCGTTCAGCCGGACCCGGCACGGCTCAGGCGGACACGCCGGCGTCGCCGTACCGGGTCCGGCTCAGGCGGACACGCCGGCGTCGCCGCGACCGCCGGGGTCGAGCGCGCTCAGCAGCGGCCACGTCAGGTCGGCCATCCGGCCGGGGGACTGCGGGCACTCGCGCTGGAGCCAGTCGGCGGCCACGCCGATGAGCGCGCCGGCGACGAACGCGGCCAGGACGTCCTGCGACGCCTCCGGCGGGCCGGTGGGCCCGGACGGACGGCCGGCGGCGTCGCGGCGCAGGCGGTCGCGGACGGCCGCGGCGAGGCGGCGGCGGACGTGGTCGGCGACGTGGGCGCTGCCCCGCGGCCCGAGCAGGCCGCGGTAGAGCCCGGCGTGCCCGGCCAGGCTGGCGAAGAAGGCCGCCAGCGACCCGGGCCCCTCCCCTTCCGGATCGGGCCCCGAGGCGGGCAGGAGCCCGATCAGGTCGTCGATCATCGCGGTGCAGGCGGCCTCGGCCAGCTCGTGGACGTCCCGGTAGTGGTCGTAGAAGGCGGTGCGGCTCACCCCGGCGCGTTCGGCGACGTCGGAGACGCTGATCCGCGACAGGTCCCGCTCCTCGGCGAGCTCCAGCAGCGCGCGCGCCAGGGCCGCGCGGGTACGGCGGACGCGCCGGTCACCGGAGGGGACGCCGCCGTCCTTCATCGTGGCCACGCCGTAAGTCTAACCTTGCTTACAACTGTCAGTTATCTTGCAGCTGTAAGATAACGTGGCGGGGTAGCCGACCATCTCTCGAAGGAGACGCCGGATGAGCGCCGAGGAGCAGGTCCTGAACTACCCGATCCCGACCGACGCGGCCCTGGAGCCGCCCGCCGAATGGGCCGAGCTGCGCGGCCGGTGCCCGGTGGCGCCCGTCCGGCTGCCCAGCGGCGACCGGGCGACGCTGCTGACCCGCTACGAGGACGTCAAGCGGGTGCTGGCCGACCCGCGCTTCACCCGCCGGCTCACCGCGCCCGACGCCGCCCGGCTGTCCGCCGAGGGCGGCGGGGTGTTCAGCAGTGAGATGGCGCAGATCATCCCCGACGGCGGCGAGGAGCACCTGCACTGGCGCCGCCTGGTCATCAAGTGGTTCACCGCCAGGCGCATGGCCGCCCTGCGGCCCGCGATGACGCGGATCGCCGAGGACCTCGTCGACGACATGATCAAGCGCGGCGCGCCGGCCGACCTCAAGGCGTCCCTGGGCTTCCCGCTGCCGGTGTACGTGATCTGCGACATGCTCGGCGTGCCCGCCGCCGACCGGGACCGGTTCTCGTACTGGTCCGACACCATGCTCAACCTCACCCGCTACGACGGGGCCGAGATCGCCGCCGCCCAGGGCGAGTTCTTCCGGTACATGTCCGACCACGTCGCGGCCAAGCGCGCCGAGCCGGGCGACGACCTGCTGAGCGAGCTGATCGCGGCCGGCGGCCCCGAGGACGGCGGGCTGTCCGACGTCCAGATCGTGGTCACCGGCATAGCGCTGCTGGTCGCCGGGCACGAGACCACCGCCAACATGATCGGCAAGATGGTCTCCATGCTGCTGGCCGACCGCTCCCGGTGGGAGCGGCTGCTGGCCGACCCGTCGCTGATCCGCACCGCGGTGGAGGAGAGCCTGCGGCTGGACGCCAACTCCGGTTTCGGCCTGCCCCGCTACCTGAACGAGGAGGCCGAGGTCGGCGGCGCGGTCCTGCCCCGCGGCACCACCGTGGTGTGCAGCATGGCCGCCGCCAACCGCGACGAGGACGCCTTCGGCGACGCCGCCGAGATGGACCTGACCCGCAGCCCCAACCAGCACCTGGCCTTCGGCTCCGGCTCCCACTCCTGCCTGGGCCAGGCGCTGGCCCGCACCGAGCTGCAGGTCGTGCTGGAGGTGCTGCTGCGCAGGCTGCCGGCCCTGGAGCTGGCCGTGCCCGCGGCGGAACTGGAGCGGGTGGAGGGGCTGGCCGTCGGCGGCCTGCGCACGGTCCCGGTCCGCTGGTGACCGGCGGCGCCGTACCCGGCGCCTCGTGACGCGCCCGCGCCCCCTCATGAAAGGGCCGGGGGCGACGGCGCGGGGAGGGTCAGAGCGGCAGCGCGGCGGCCTCGTGACGCAGGACGAGGATGAGCAGTGTGGCGATCAGTGTGGCGATCAGCAGCCAGCTCGTCATGAGGACGACCGTCGAGCGGCCCGGCCGCCGCGACGGGCGCTCGCGCCTGCGGCCGTCCTCCTCGCGGCGCCGCACCCGCCTGTCGAACGACTCCAGGCGAGCCGCCAGCCTCGGGTCCTCATCGATGAGGTGGCGTTCGATCCGCAGCAGAATCCGCTCTTCCTCCTGCGACCAGGCCATGCCGCACCTCCCCGGAACGCAAGGCGTGTGCGGGTTTCCTGCCCAATCATGATGATCGTTATCCATTCCCGGGGCTGTTGATTTACGGCTTCTTTACACCGGCGGGCGGTCCCCGGGCGCGGGGACCGCGTCGGCGCAGCGGGCCAGCCGCCCGGCCAGGGCCCGGACCTCCTCGCGCAGCCCGTCGGGGGTGACGACGGTGAACGGCCGGCCCAGCCCGGCCAGCATCAGCGCCATACCGTCCAGCCGCTCGGCCCTGGCGCGCAGCAGGACCCCCCGCGGCGTCGGCGTCAGCGTCGCCACCGACGCCGGCACCCGCTCGCGCGCCTCCGCCGGCGGCATCTCCAGCAGCACCTCCACCTCGTGCCGGTACGGCACGGCCGCCAGCGAGGCGACCACGTGCGCGACCGGGTCGAAGCCGTCCGGCACCTCGAAGGACCGCCGCCCCGCCTCGGGTCCCCGCGCCCGGCCCGGCCGCTCCGCCGGCCCCGGACGCCCGTCCGGCTCCCCGGGCCCGGCGGCCGGCTCCACGCGCTCGACCCGGTCCACCCGGAAGGTGCGCACCTGCCCGCTGGCGTGGTCCAGCCCGGTGACGTACCAGCGGCCGGAGTGGAAGACCAGGCCGTAGGGGTCGAGGTCGCGTTCCGAGGACTCCTGCCGCCAGGAGCGGTAGGCCAGCCGTACCGTGTGCCCGCGCCGGGCCGCCTCGGCCAGGGTCAGCAGCGGGCCGGCCTTCGGGCGGGCCTCCGCCGGGGCCGGGTCCCGGGTGTGCCCGAGCGTGGCCTGGACCGCCTCGACGCGCTCGCGCAGCGCCCGCGGCAGCACCCGCTGGATCTTGGCGAGCGCGCTCTCGGTCGCCGTCTCCCCCACCGACAGCCCGGTCCGCCGCCCGGCCAGCAGCCCCAGCACCACGGCGGCGGCCTCGTCGTCGGTGAACATCAGCGGCGGCAGCCGGTAGCCGGGCAGCAGGCGGTAGCCGCCGTAACGGCCCCGGGCGGCCTCGACCGGCACCCCCAGCTCCGACAGCCGCACCGCGTAGCGGCGCACCGTCCGCTCGTCCACCTCCAGCCGCGCGGCGAGCTCGGGCCCGGTCAGGCCGGGGGCGGCCTGCAGCAGCTCCAGCAGGGCGAGCACCCGGGTGACCGTCATCGAAACTCCTCACTGATCAGGACCGGCTCTGTCCGGATTCGATCCTACGGTGGAGCCGTTCCGACGAAGGAGAGATCGATGAGCACCTATGTCCTGGTACCCGGATTCTGGCTCGGCGCGTGGGCCTGGGAGGAGGTCACCGGGCCGCTGCGCGCGGCCGGGCACGACGTCCACCCCCTCACCCTGACCGGCCTGGGCGACCGCTCCCACCTGGCCGGGCCCGGCGTGGACCTGGAGACCCACATCGACGACATCGTCCAGGCGATCGTCTACGCCGACCTGCGGGAGGTGATCCTGGTGGCCCACAGCGGCGCCGGCGCCCCCGTCACCGGCGCGGCCGACCGGATCCCCGAGCGGATCTCCCGCGTCGTCTACCTCGACAGCGGGCCGATGGCCGACGGCCTGACCCAGCTCGACCTCTACGACCCGGCCCAGCGGGAGTTCGTCGAACACAGCGTCGCCGCCTGCGGGGGGACCGCCTACCCGCCGCCCTCCTGGGAGCAGCACGAGCGCTCCGGCGTCAGCCTGGAGGGGATGGGCGCCGCCGAGCGCGCCAGGTTCACCGCCCGCGCCACCGCGCAGCCGTACGGCACGCTCACCCGGCCGCTGAAGCTCGGCGGCGGCGCGGACCGGCTGCCCAAGACGCTCATCTCCTGCTCCTACCCCCTGGAGCAGGTCCGCGCGCTGGTCGAGGCCGGTCACCCGTACTTCGCCGCGCTCGCCGGGCCCGAGTGGAGCTTCGCCGCGGTGCCCACCGGCCACTGGCCGATGTTCTCCGCGCCCGCGGCCACCGCGGCGGCGCTGGCCGAGCTCGGCGAGCCCGGCGGGCCGCGCGGCTGAGAGATCGGCACGACCGAGAGACCGATGCGACCGGGGACCTGCCCCCGCCTTTCCTAGGCTGATTAATCCTTTGCCTATATCTTTTAGGCAAGGTAGCGTTCCGCGGCATGAAAGCAGTCTCTGAACAGGAGATCCGAGGCTCGTTCGTCAACTGTTCCAAGGGAGAGGCCAAACGGCTGACGCTCCCGCGGGACCTGGCCGAGCGTCCCTGGGACGACCTGGACTTCCTGGGGTGGCTCGATCCGGCCGCCCCCGAACGCGGCTACCTCGTCACCGAGCACGGCGGCGAGGTCGTCGGCGTGGCGCTGCGGCTGGCCGCCCGGCAGCGCGGCGGCCTGCACCGCGGCATGTGCTCCCTGTGCCTGACCATGCACCCGGGCACCGGCGTCTCCCTGATGACCGCCCGCAGGGCGGGCCCGGCCGGCCGCGACAGCAACTCCGTCGGCCTGTACGCCTGCACCGACCTGGACTGCTCGCTGTACGTGCGCGGCAGGAAGCTGCCCGGCCTGGGCGGCCGGCTGCAGGAGTCGCTGACGGTGGAGGAGCAGATCGACCGCACCCGGACCAGGCTGACGGCGTTCCTGGAGAAGGTCCTCACCTGAAGGGACCCGCTCAGGTGACCCGCTCCCCGGCCGGCTCGCGCAGCCAGTCCTCGATCAGCGGGAAGGTCAGCTGGGCGATCAGCCGCTGCCCGGAGGCGCTGGGGTGGAAGAAGTCCCACTTGCTCAGCTGGTCCCGGGTGAAGCGGCAGTCGAACAGCGCGTTGCCGTCGAACCGGCAGGCCGGGCCGTAGGCGGCGCACACCTGCGCCAGCGCGGAGTTGTAGCCGGCGACCCGGGCCCGAACCCGGTCCCGGCGCTCCCGGTCGGCCGGGGCCGTCGAACGCGGCCGGGCCAGCATGCTCGGGCAGATGCGGCCCACCGCCCAGAACGCCCGCGCCGCCACGCTGTTCCTGCCCACCTGCCACAGCCGCCTGAGGTCGGGGACGCTGGCCAGGAACACCCGGACGTCCGGCCGCCCGGCCCGCAGCGTCTCCAGCGCCCCGGCCACCCGCCTGCGGTAGACGTCCACCGGCGTCATCTGCCGCTCGTCGGCCACGCACGCGTCCTGCGCGCCGACCAGCACGGTGACGTAGTCGGCGCGCCGGGCGACGGCCCCGGCCATCTGCCGGGCCAGGTCGGCGCTGGTCGCCCCGGGCACGGCCAGGTTGACGCCGTGCCCGGCGACCGGGGCGCCGCCGCCCAGCAGCCGCAGGTAGTGGCTGCGCACCCGCTCGTCGTCGCCCGTCGCCCAGGACCGCGCCGGGCACGGCACGTACCAGCCGCAGGCGTTGAACCCCGAGCTGATCGAGTCGCCGACCGCCACCATCACCACCGGCCGCCACCCGGCGGGCGCGCCGCGACCGGCCGCCACCGCCCGCGCCGCGACCGGCCGCCCTCCGGCCGCCCGGAACCCCGTCCGGGCCCCCGCCACCCGCACCGGCGCCGGCACCGTCCGCTTCGCCGTCCCCGCCTCCACCGGCCGCGACCCGGCCGCCCGCGCCGGCGCCGCCGGGCAGACGGCCACGAGCGTCACCACGCCTGTGAGCACTGTCACAATCCTGCCGGCCATGGCACCTCCGAGCGGTCGATCACCCCTGTCATGGGATGTATCACCGCAGGACACCGCGGCGCCCTTCGTTGACCGAGCACCATGGCTTTCTTGACGTAACGTGGCGGAGGCACTGATACCGGGGCCGTCGTCGAACACGTTCAGTTTCCGGCATAGAGTGTTCCGGGTGAGTGTCGCGCTCGGACTGACCCGCCCCCTCGTGGTGAGAACCACCCTCGTCGGTGACCCCGGCGACCTGCTCGCGCGACTTCCGGAGGCCGCCCCCTACGCCTGGATCAGGCGCGGCGAGGGGCTGGTCGCCTGGGGTGAGGCCGCGCGTGTGGCCGTGCCGCCCGGCCCCGGCCGCTTCGACTGGGCCCGCCGGTGGCTCTCGGCGATCCTCGGAGAGGCCCACGTCGACGACGGCGTCGGCGTCCCCGGCTCCGGGCCGGTCGCCTTCGGCTCCTTCACCTTCGACCCGGACGCCCACGGCTCGGTCCTCGTCGTCCCCCAGGTCGTCCTCGCCCGCCGCGGCGGCCGCGCCTGGCTGACCACCGTCGGCGACGAACATCTCGACCTGGTCACCCCGCCCGCCGACCCCGGCCGGATCCGCTACGGCGACGGCAGCCTGACCGCCCCGGAGTGGGAGCACGCCGTGGCGCTGGCCGTACGGCAGATCAGGTCCGGGCGGCTGGAGAAGGCCGTGCTGGCCCGCGACCTGACCGCCGTCGCCGAGCGGCCGATCGACGTCCGGCTGCTGCTGTCGCGCCTGGCCTCCCGCTACCCGGAGTGCTACACCTTCTCCTGCGCCGGCCTGGTCGGCGCCACCCCGGAACTGCTGGTCCGCCGCACCGGCGAGACGATCGAGTCGCTGGTGCTGGCCGGCACCGTCTCCCGCGGCACCAGCCAGGCCGACGACGACGCGCGAGGCGCCGGCCTGTTCGCCTCGGAGAAGGACCGCTACGAGCACACCTGCGCGGTGGAGTCGGTGCGCGAGGCGCTGGCCCCGCTGTGCGCGGAGCTGACCGTGCCCACCGAACCCGAGCTGCTGGTCCTGCCCAACGTCCAGCACCTGGCCAGCCCGGTCACCGGCCGCCTGGCCGACGGCGCGTCGGTCCTGGACGTGGTGGCCGCCATGCACCCCACCGCCGCCGTCGGCGGCACCCCCACCCACACGGCGCTCGACGTCATCCGCGAGCTGGAGGGCATGGACCGCGCCGGATACGCCGGCCCGGTCGGCTGGATCGACGCCCGGGGCGACGGAGAGTGGGGCATCGCGCTGCGCTGCGCCCAGATCGAGGGACCCCGGGCCCGGCTGTTCGCCGGCTGCGGCATCATGGGCGACTCCGACCCGGCCGCCGAGCTCGCCGAGGCCCAGGCCAAGCTGCGCGTCATGCAGTACGCCCTGGAGGGCTGAGCCCTTCCCCGGGGGCGCCCTGCCCCGGGGGCCCCGCGGCGGCACGGAGCCCCCGGCCGGGACCACCCGCACGGCGGCTCCGCGGTGACCGTGGTCGGCCCGCCGGGCGGGCTCACCATCTCGAACACCCGGGCCGCCGTCCTCAGCTCAGCGCTCCGCGTGGTGCCTGCCCCGGCGCCGCACCCGGAGCACGACGAACACCACCACGGCCAGCGCCACCACGCCCAGCACCACCTTGGACAGGATCCCGGCGTAGCCCTCCACCAGCTCCCAGTTCTCCCCCAGCAGGTATCCCGCCATCACGAAGACCGTGTTCCAGATGAGACTGCCCAGCGTGGTCAGCGCCAGGAACACCGGGACCGGCATGCGCTCCACCCCCGCCGGAATGGAGATCAGGCTGCGGAAGATGGGGATCATCCGCCCGAAGAACACGGTCTTACGGCCGTGCCGGGCGAACCACGCCTCGGTCTTCTCGATGTCGGAGACGTCCACCAGCGGCAGCCTCCGCGCGATGGCCACCACCCGCGCCCGGCCCAGCAACGCCCCCACCCCGTACAGCGCCACCGCGCCGACCACCGACCCCAGCGTGGTCCAGAAGATCGCCTCGAACAGCGTCATGTCCCCCTTGCTCGCGGTGAATCCCGCCAGCGGCAGGATCACCTCGCTCGGCAACGGCGGGAACAGGTTCTCCAGCGCGATCGCCAACCCCGCTCCCGGGGCTCCCAAGGTCTCCATCAGGCTGACCGCCCAGCCGGCGACTCCGTCGACAGTCGTTGAGGTGCTCATGCCCCGAACCCTACGAAGCCGTGAGCACCCGCGAGAATGCGGGAACCCGGCGGCTCCTCACGGCCTCACCCCACCCCGGGGACGCGGAAAACCCCAGCCCCGCGCCGACCGGCCCGGCCATAGGGCCGCCCGGAAAGTTCCGGGAAACCATGTGATCCATCCCACATCCCCGCACCGGCCCACCGGCCCGGCCGCCCCCGCCGGCTGCGGGCCGCGCGTCACCCGGCCCTCAGGTGGACCGCCTCCCCCTCCTCGACCTCCGCCCGGCCCGCCGTCAGCGTGGCCACCCAGCCGCCGAACACCGGCAGGTCCGCCTCCCGCACCGCGACCGTGAACCGGACCCCCGCCCCGTAACCGACCTCCCGCACCTCGTACGGCGAGGCCCGCAGGTCGCTCTCCAGCCGTCCGGCCCGCACGTGGTCCACGCTCACCGCCACCAGCCGCGCCGGGACCATCTCCACCAGGCGGGCCCGGTCGAGCGTCTTGCCGACCGCCGAGCCGTAGGCCCGCACCAGCCCGCCCGCGCCCAGCTTCACCCCGCCGAAGTACCGCGTCACCACCGCCACCACGTCCGACAGCCCCCGGCGCAGCAGCGTCTCCAGCATGGGAGTGCCGGCGGTGCCGCCGGGTTCGCCGTCGTCGTCGGCCTTCTGGACCCCCCGGTCCCCGCCGATCACGTAGGCCGAGCAGTTGTGCGTGGCGTCGCCGTGGGAGCGCCTGCGCCCGGCGACGAACTCCCGCGCCGCCTCCTCCGAGCCCGCCGGGGCGACCGCGCACAGGAAACGCGACCGCTTGACCTCCGTCTCGTGCTCGATGATCTCGTCCACGGTCAGGTACGGCTGGCTCATCGCACCAGGCTACTCGCCTTTACAATGTAGATTAATAAGAGGTCCCCGGGGGCGCGGTGCCCGGCGGCCCCGCGCCGCCCTACGCCGTCGGCGCGGGGCGGCACACCTCGGCCATCACCGAGCCGGCCAGGTCGAACCCGCCGACGTGGGCGAGGTAGCCGCCGGGGGCGAACAGGGAGTCGCCCAGCGGCAGGTAGACGCCGCCGGCCTGCCGGATCAGCAGCACCCCCGCCGCGACGTCCCACGGCTTGACCCCGGAACCGTAGGCCACGTCCGCCCAGCCGGCGGCGACGTGCGCGAGGTGCAGCGCGGCGCTGCCCGGCCGGCGCACCGAGGCGAACGCCTCCAGCATCCGGCCGAACCGGTCCAGCGACCCGGCCCGGTCGGCGGCCAGGTCACCGGCCGTGGGGTAGCCGCTCAGCAGCATCGCCTCCCGGTCACCCGTCGCGCCCCGGCTGCGCAGCCGTACGCCGTTGCACCAGGCGCCGCCCAGGTCGGCGCGGAACTCGTCGTCGCGCACCGGGTCGTAGACCACCCCCGCCACCGGCTCCTCCCCCACGGCGGCGGCCACCGACACGCAGAAGAACGGCAGCCCGGCGGCGAAGTTGGCCGTCCCGTCGATCGGGTCGACGTACCAGCGCGGCTCACCGGAGCCGGTGGTGCCGCCCTCCTCCCCGATGATCGTGCTGTCCGGGAACCGCCGGGAGATGATCTCCCGGATGGTCTCCTCGGCGGCGCGGTCGTGCTCGGTCACCGGGTCGTGGAAGTCGCGCTTGGTCTCGACCTCGGGCCGGGACCGGAACGCCTTGCGGAGCCGCTCGCCGACCGCGCGGGCGGCCTCCGCCGCGACGTCGCACAGTTCACGCGAGGTGCTCAGGTCCATCGAATCCTCCAGCGGCGTCTGCGGGCCGCGCCGGCCTTCGGCACCCGCATGGTCATCCCATTTTCCCTGATACGTCCCTTTCGCTCCGCCCCGAGCCCCCGGGGCGGGACCGGGGCGAGTTGGTCATGACATTCTGATGTCCGCTACCCTGACCAGGACAGAAGTCCACGGGAGGGCGGCATGAGCGCCGATCTCGGCATCGAGCTGGACAGATCCAGCCCGGTCCCGCTGTACTTCCAGGTTGCCCAGCAGATCTCCGACGCCATCGGGCGCGGTGACCTCGCTCCGGGGGCGCGCCTGGACAACGAGATCGACCTGGCCGATCGCCTGGGGTTGTCGCGGCCGACCGTCCGCCAGGCGATCCAGTACCTCGTGGACAAGGGCCTGCTGGTGCGCAAGCGCGGCGTGGGCACCCAGGTCGTGCAGGGCCGGGTCAACCGCACGGTGGAGCTCACCAGCCTCTACGACGACCTGCGCCGGGCCGGTCAGGAGCCCGCCACCCGGGTGCTGGCCCTGGAGCCGGTCCCGGCCGACGGGGCCCTCGCCGCGACCCTCGGCGTCCCGGACGGCACCGAGGTGCTGCGCCTGGAGCGGATCCGCTACGCCGCCGGGGCGCCGCTGGCGCTGCTGCACAACTGGCTGCCCGTCGGGGTGGCCCCGCTGACCGCCGAACGGCTCACCGAGCGCGGCCTGTACGAGCTGCTGCGCGCGGCGGGGGTGCGGATGCGCGTGGCCAACCAGCGGATGGGGGCGCGGGCGGCCACCGCCGCCGAGGCCAGGCTGCTGGACGAGCGGCGCGGCGCCCCGCTGCTGACGATGCTGCGCACCACCTACGACGACCAGGGCCGGGCCGTGGAGCACGGCTCCCATGTCTACCGGGCCTCGCACTACTCCCTGGAGTTCACGCTCATCGAGCGCTGACGGGCCGCCCTTCGCGGGCCGCGTCGGCGCGGGAGCCGGCGGAGGCGTTCACCCCTCCGGCCGACGGGGTGGAGTGGGCCCACGGCAGGACACCGCCGGTGCGGGCGAAGGCGTACCAGCGGCCTGGGCGTTTTCCGGATGACCACGGTTTCGGGGACATACCCGGTCCGGGCCTAATACGGTGGCTTGTTGACGATCGGCTAAGCCCGTAAGCCTTCCGGAGCCTCTCCATGCGTATCGCAGCGGCAATCCTCTCCTTCGTGCTCGCCATCACCATCCCGCCCGCCCGGCCGGCCACCGCCGCGGTCTCCGCCTCGCCGCTGCCGGGCGGCAAGACCACCTATGTCATCTCACAGGGACATCTGAAGGCCGCCTCCCAGCAGAACTGGGTACGCCTGGGCAGCTACCGCTTCGCCGCGGACGGCACGGTGAGCGCCGCCCTGTACCTATGGTGGCAGCGTCATCCCAGGGCCAGACAGCGCACCGGCACCGTCCCCGATCCGAGCTGCACCACCAGGGCGGGCGGCGTCGCGACGCGTCCCCGCGCCTGCGAGGTGCTCACCGCCGGGGGCTTCACCGGCGCCCCCGACGAGAGCCGCACCGGGACGTACACCGTGGCGGGCGACGTGCTCACCATCCGCTGGAAGATCGCCCAGACATGGACGGAGCAGTGGTACGTGCGGCCCTCGCCTGACGGCAGGCTGGCCCGCCTGGACCTCAAGCAGAGCACGCTGGCCACGCACGGGTACGGCTACGGCAGCAACGCCGCGCTCAGCACCCGCCGCGCGATGAGCTCGGTGAAGGCGTTTCCCGGCTCCCTCAGGCAGGATCTGACGAGCTGGGCGGGCGGCGAACTCGTCACGTCCGGCGATCAGCCGTTCGGCCACTCCGCCTTCCGTTCCTGCGCCGCCACCACCTCGTGCCTGACCTACCTGCAGCCATCCTCGCGCGGCGCGTGTCAGAAGTCGGGCGGCTGCCCCAGATACGGTGGCGGAACGCGCCCCGATGTCAGCTCCATCCAGTACTACCTCACGATGATCTCCAAGACCGACCGCCGCGACACGCTGTGGCACTGGTGCACCTGCCTGGCGATGGAGCGCGGTGAGTTCTGCTACACCGGCAACTCCCACGTCAAACCGCTCATGCAGATCATCGACGACACGGGAGCCTTCCGCGGCTGGGTCGGTGCGGAGGCATCCTTCTCGACCGGCTCCCGGGCGACGGACATGATGGCGGTGCTGCGCATCTCCGACTTCCGCTGAACAGCCGCCACGCCGCCCGGCGGCCCCTTTCCGGCAAAAAGACCGTTGATCTGGGTATTCGTCCGCCTAAATGGGTTTTCCCGGGTGGTCCGCGGCGCAGGAACCCGGTCATGGAAGAGCGGCCGCGTGCCGCGACATGACCTCGAGGTGACCTGCGATTCCGGAAACGCTGGGAACGCCGATGCGCGGACGGGAGCGCGAGCGGGCGGAGGTGCTCCGCCTGCTGGCGGGCGTCCCCGGCCCGGGCGCGCACGTGCTCCTGGTGGAGGGCGAGCCGGGGATCGGCAAGAGCCTCCTGCTGGCCGAGGCGGCGGCAGCGGCGGCCGCCCTCGGGACGGGCGTCGCCACGGGCCGGGCCGACGAGCTGGAACGCATGATGCCCCTGGCGCCGCTGCTGTCGGCGCTGGAGGAGACCACCACCCGCGCCGCGGTCGCCCGGAGCGCCTTCCCCGGGGGGCCGGGGCTGCTGATGTGGCTGGCCGAGCGGGTGAGCACCGCGCTGGAGCGGCGCGCCGCCGCCGGGCCGCTGCTGGTGGCCCTCGACGACCTGCAGTGGGCCGATCCCGTCACGCTCATGGCGCTGCGGACGCTGCCGTCGCGGCTGGCCGGCCATCCGCTGGCGTGGCTGCTGGCGCGCCGCGCCACCGGCGACGACGACGGCGAGCGGCTGTTCGGCCTGCTGGAGCAGGAGGGGGCCGCCCGGATAACGCTGCGCCCGCTGGACGGCGCCGCCGTGGCGCGGGTGGCCGCCGACGCGCTGGGCGCCGTGCCGGACGCGGAGCTGACGGCGCTGGCGGCCCAGGCCGCCGGCAACCCGGCGCTGCTGCTGGCGCTGCTGACCGGGCTGCGCGAGGAGGGCGCCGTCCGGGTGGACACCGGCGTGGCCCGGCCGGCGAATGCGACGGGACCCGCGGGAGAAGCGGCTCCGGCGGGAGCCGGGAGAACCGCGGGAGCCATGGAGGCCGGAGGGACCGGGGAGGCCGGAGATGCCGGGGAGGCCGGAGATGCCGGAGGATGCGGGAGGGCCGGGGCGACCGCGGGATTCGCGGGGACCGGAGCTGTGGCGGGGACGCTGCCCCGGCGGCTGCACGCCGCGGTCCGGCGGCGCCTGGAGGAGGTGAGCCCCCGGACCCGCCACCTGCTGGAGGCCGTCGCGGTGCTCGGGCGGTCCTTCTGCCCCTCCTACGCCGCCGAACTGCTCGGCGAGCCCCCGGCCGCGCTGCTGCCCGCCCTGGACGAGGCCCTGGCCGCCGGGCTGCTGGTGGTCACGCCCGAGGAGCTGGCCTTCCGCCACGAGCTGCTGTGGCGGTCGGTCCTGGCGACGGTCCCGGCCCCGGTACGGCAGGCGCTGCGCCGGCAGGCCGAGCGCGTCCCGCCGCCCGTCGCGCCGGTGGCCGCCGCGTTGCTCGCCTGGGACGAGGGCCGCCTCTCACGCGGTCTGGAGCTGGCCCGCGAGGCCGCCGAGCCGCCACCCGGACTCCCCGGGCCGTCCGGCCGCCGGGATCCCCAGCCGCGGGCCGTGCTCGCGGCGATGCTCATCGACCTGGGGTTGCTCGACGAGGCGGAGAAGATCACCGCGAGCTCCGCGGCCGAGGCGGCGGGCCGGCCCGCGTGGGCCGCCGCGGTCCTGGTGCTGCGCGCCCGGCTCGACCTCGCGGCGGGCCGGGCCGGCGACGCGGCCGAGCAGGCCGAGGCCGCGCTGGCGGCCGCCGCCGGCCTGGACGTCCCGGACCTGGCCTGCCTGGCCCTGTCGGCGCTCGGCGCCGCGGCGCTGCGCGCGGGCGACCTGCCGCGGGCGGTGCGGGCCCTCGCCTCCGGCCAGGCCGCGCGGTCGGCGGGCACGCCGTACGGGCGGCTGCGCGCCGAGCTCACGGCCGGGCGGATCGTCGAGGCGCGGGACGGGGCGGCGGCCGCGATGACGCGGCTCGGCGGGCTCTACGACGGCCTGGCCGGTCACGCCGGAGTGCTGACCGGCGAGCCCGCGGCGGCCGCGTGGCTGGTGCGCACGGCCCTGGCGACCGGGGACCGCCGGCGGGCCGACGAGGTGGTGGCCGCCGCCGAGGACCTGGCCGGGCGCAACCCCTGCCTGCCGGGCCCGCCGGTGGCGGCCGCCCACGCCCGCGGCCTGCGCGACCGCGACCCCGCGGAGCTGGGCCGGGCCGCGGCCGGGTACGCCGACCCGTGGGCCAGGGCGTCGGCCGCCGAGGACCTGGGTGTGCTGCTGGGCGCCGCCCCCGGCCGCCGGGACGCGGCCGTCGGGACGCTCGACGGCGCCCTTTCCGGCTACGGCGGCGTGGGCGCCCGCCGGGACGCGGCCCGGGTACGGCGCAGGCTGCGCGAGCTGGGCGAACGGCGGCGCCACTGGGAGCGCGTCGACCACCCCGACTCCGGCTGGTCCAGCCTCACCGGCACCGAGCGCGCCGTCTGCGACCTGGTGTCCCAGGGGCTGACCAACCGGCAGGCCGCCGAGCAGATGTTCGTCAGCGAGCACACCGTCGCCTTCCACCTGCGGCAGATCTTCCGCAAGCTCGGCGTCCGCTCCCGGGTCGAGCTGGCCCGGCTGGCCGCCCTGTCGGCCGCCGGCCCGGACGGGGGCTGACCCGGCGGCTCCGCCGGCCGCCGCCGACCACCGCCGGGACCCGCGGGAGCCGAACTCGGGCGGGGTCAGCCGAAGGAGACGGTCAGCTCCCCGCCGGACAGGTCCACCCGCACCACCGTGCCCTCGCCGACGTCCCCGGTCAGCAGCGCGCGCCCGATGCGGGTCTCCACCTCCCGGGAGATGAACCGGCGCAGCGGCCGCGCGCCGTACACCGGGTCGTAGCCGCGCTCGGCGATGTGGCGGCGCGCCTCGGCGGACAGCTCCAGCCGCATGCCGCGCTCGCCGAGGCGCACGCGCAGCTCGGTGAACATCAGGTCGACGATGTGCTCGATCTCCCCCATGGTGAGCGGCTTGAAGATCACGATGTCGTCGACGCGGTTGAGGAACTCCGGGCGGAAGTGCCCGCGCAGCTCCGCCATGACCTGCTCCTGCACGTCCTGCTTGATCTCCCCGCCGGGCGTGACGCCCTCCAGCAGGTACATCGAGCCGATGTTGGACGTCATGATCAGCACGGTGTTGCGGAAGTCGACGGTACGGCCCTGGGCGTCGGTGAGCCGCCCGTCGTCCAGGACCTGCAGCAGGGTGTTGAAGACGTCGGGGTGGGCCTTCTCCACCTCGTCGAACAGCACCACCGAGTACGGCTTGCGCCGCACCGCCTCGGTGAGCTGCCCGCCCTCCTCGAAGCCGACGTATCCCGGCGGCGCGCCGACCAGGCGGCTGACGGTGTGGCGCTCCTGGTACTCGCTCATGTCGACGCGCACCATGTTGTCCTCGGTGTCGAACAGGGCCTCCGCCAGGGCTTTGGCCAGCTCGGTCTTGCCGACGCCGGTCGGGCCCAGGAAGATGAACGACCCGATCGGCCGGCGCGGGTCCTTGATGCCGGAGCGGGCCCGGATGACGGCGTCGGCCACCAGCCGCACCGCCTCGTCCTGGCCGATGACCCGCTCGTGCAGCACCTGGTCCAGGTGCAGCAGCTTCTCGCGCTCGCCCTCCTTCAGCCGGCTCACCGGGATGCCCGTCCACCGGGCGACGATCATGGAGATCTCGTCCTCGGTGACGACCTCGCGCAGCAGCCGCCCGGCGCCCTGCTTCTCGCGCAGGCTCTCCTCCTCGGCGCGCAGCCGGCGTTCCAGCTCGGGCAGCCGGCCGTGGCGCAGCTCGGCGGCGCGGTTGAGGTCGTAGTCGCGCTCGGCCCGCTCGGCCTCGATGCGGACCCGCTCGATCTCCTCGCGCAGCGACTGCACCCGGCGCAGCACCTGCCGTTCGGCCTCCCACTGGGCGCGCATCGCGTCGGCCTCCGCGCGCAGGCCGGTGAGCTCCCCGCGCAGCTCCGCGAGGCGGGCGGCGCTGGCGGCGTCCTCCTCCTTGCCCAGCGCGGCCTCCTCGATCTCCAGCCGCGTCACCCTGCGGGTCAGCTCGTCCAGCTCGGCGGGCATCGAGTCGATCTCCGTACGGAGCATCGCGCACGCCTCGTCCACCAGGTCGATGGCCTTGTCGGGCAGGAACCGGTCGGAGATGTAGCGGTGGCTCAGCACGACGGCGGCGACCAGCGCGGCATCCTGGATGGTCACCCCGTGGAAGACCTCCAGCCGCTCGCGCAGGCCACGCAGGATCGAGATGGCGTCCTCGACCGACGGCTCGTCGACCATCACCGGCTGGAAGCGGCGCTCCAAAGCGGCGTCCTTCTCGATGTGCCTGCGGTACTCGTCGAGGGTGGTCGCGCCGATCAGGTGCAGCTCGCCGCGGGCCAGCATGGGCTTGAGCATGTTCCCGGCGTCCATGGCGCCCTCGGCCGCGCCGGCGCCGACGACCGTGTGCAGCTCGTCGACGAACAGCAGGATCCGGCCCTCGGCCGCGGCGACCTCGGTGAGCACCGCCTTGAGGCGTTCTTCGAACTCACCCCGGTACTTCGCTCCGGCGACCAGTGCCCCCATGTCGAGACTGAAGATCGTCTTGTCCCGCAGGCCCTCGGGCACGTCGCCGTCGGCGATCCGCTGGGCCAGTCCCTCGACGATCGCGGTCTTGCCGACGCCGGGGTCGCCGACCAGCACCGGGTTGTTCTTGGTCTTGCGCGACAGGATCTGGATGACGCGGCGGATCTCGGTGTCGCGGCCGACGACGGGGTCCAGCCGCCCGGAGGAGGCGGCGGCCACCAGGTCCTGCCCGTACTTGACGAGCGCCTCGTAGGCGGCCTCCGGCATGGCGGAGGTGACCCGCTGGTGGCCGCGGACCTCGGTGAGCGCCCGCAGGAAGCGTTCCCGGTCGAGTCTCTGCCCGGCCAGCAGCCGCCCGGCGGACGTCTCCGATCCCTCCTCCAGCAGGGCCACCAGGAGGTGCTCGACCGAGACGTACTCGTCCTTCAGCCGGTCGGACTCCCGCCTGGCCGCCTCCAGCAGGCGCGACAGCCGCTGCGTCACCCGGATCCGCCCGGGCTCGACGCCGGGCCCGGCGACCCGGGGGCGGCGGGCGAGATCGGCCTCCACCTCCTCCCGCAGCCGCCCCGGGTCGGCGCCGGCGCGTGAGATCAGCCGGGGCACCAGCCCCTCGGGCTGGTCCAGCAGCGCCAGCAGCAGGTGCTCGCCGTCGACGTCCTGGTGACCGTGGCGCAGCGCGGCGGTCTGCGCGTCGTGCAGCGCCTCCTGCGACTTCTCCGTCAGCCGGTTGAGATCCACGGCGTGCCTCCTGCGGGCCGGGAACGGGTGCGGGCGGCGGCCTCCAGCTCGGCGATCCGGTCGAGCAGGTCGATCACCAGGCCGAGGGCGGCGTAGTTGAGGGCGAACCCGGCGCGCAGCCGCTGGATCCGCGCCATGGCCCGCAGCTGGGACTCCTCGAACCACAGGGTCCCCGACGGGTCGGTGCGGGCCTGCAGCGCGCCGAGGACGACCAGGCGGCGCGGCAGCTCCGGGTGGACGCCCGCGGCGCGGGCGAAGGTCTCCAGGTCCAGCCGCCGGGGCCGGGCCAGGGCGTAGGTCACCGCCGCCTCCTCGGGTCGTAGGACGAGGCGGCGGCCAGCCGCTCGAACAGCTCGCGCTCCTCGCCGGACAGGTGCGGCGGAACCGCGATCCGCACCTCGGCGAGCAGGTCCCCGGGCGTGCCGCGGGGGTTGGGCATCCCCCGGCCGCGCAGTCTCAGCCGTCGCCCGCTGGAGGTGCCCGCGGGCACCTTGACCTTGGTCTCGCCGCCGGGGGTGTCGACGGTGACGGCCGCGCCGAGCGCCGCCTCCCACGGGGTCACCGGCAGCCGGACGTGGATGTCGCGCCCCTCGACCCGGTAGCGGGGGTGCGGCGCGATGGAGACGATCAGGTAGAGGTCGCCCGGCGGCGCGCCGCCGGTGCCCCGGCCGCCCTGTCCGGCCAGCCGGACGCGCTGCCCGTCGGTCACCCCCGGCGGGATGTCCACCTGGAGGGTACGGCCGCCCACGGCGATGGACCGGCGGCCGCCGCGGTAGGCCTCCTCGACGGTCAGCTCGATCCCGGCCTCCTGGTCTGCGCCCGGGATCGGCCCCCAGCCCCGCCCGGCCCGGCCCGCGCGGCCCGCCCGCCCGGCACCGCCCGCCCGGCCGGTGAACAGGCCCTGCAGCAGGTCGTCGAGGTCGATGCCCTCGCCGAACTCCACGCCCGGCCCGAAGCCCTCCGGTCCCATGCCCCCGGCGCCGGTCCGCGTGCCCCGCCCGGCGCGGGCCGCCCTGGCGCGCGCCCAGGTCTCCGGGTCCACGTCCTCGGGCACCTGGCGGAACTCCGGGCCGAAGGCGTCGTAGCGGCGGCGGGTCGCCGGGTCCGACAGCACGCTGTAGGCCTCGGAGATGTCCTTGAACCGGTCCTCGGCCGCCGGGTCCTTGTTGACGTCGGGGTGGTTCTCCCTGGCGAGCCTGCGGTAGGCGCGCTGGATCTCCTCCTGGCCCGCTCCCCTGGGGACCCCGAGGATCTCGTAGAAGTCGCGGGCGGGCGGCATCATTCCGCCTTGGAGACCACGACCTGGGCGGGTCGCAGCTGCCGCTCGCCGTCGCCATAGCCGGGCCGCACGACGGCGACGACCGTCCCGGCGGGCACATCCTCGCGCGGGACCGCCGCCACCGCCTCGTGCCGGGCCGGGTCGAACGTCTCCCAGGTGTCGTCCCGGCGCGGGAACCCCAGGTGGGCCAGGACTGTCAGGCCCTGCTGCAGCACCGCCCGCAGGCCCTCGGCGAGGGAGGCGGGGTCGCCCTCGGCGTGTTCCAGGGCGCGTTCCAGGTTGTCCAGCACGGGCAGCCACTCCCCGGCCGCCCTGACCTGCTCCTCCAGCCGCACCCGCTCGGCGTCGCGGCTGACGCGCTTGCGGAGGTTGTCGAGGTCGGCCAGGGCGCGCTTCCAGCGGTCCTCCAGCTCGGCGACCCGGTCCCGCAGCCCGGCCGCCTCCGCCTCAGCCGCCGCCTCGGCCCCGGTCTCCGCACCGGTGGCCGGTCCCCCGGCCCGGCCGGCACTCCGGTCCGCGCCCTGGCCCGCGGCCCGGTCCGCCGCCCGGTCCGTGGTCTGTCCCTCGGACGGCTCCGCGGGCGGCCCGGCGGGCGGTCCCGCGGCGGTGCCCTCCCACTCCAGCGGGTCACTCATCGGTCGTGAACTCCGCGTCGATGACGTCCTCGTCCCCACCGGCGCCCGGCCCGGCACCGGCGGTGCCCGTGCCGACCCCCGGCCCCGCCCCGACCCCGGCCGCGCTCAGGCCCTGGTAGACCTGCCGCAGGTCCTCGGCCAGCGACCGCAGCCGCTCCAGCGGGGTGTCCTGCCGCTCGATCGCCCCGCGGGCCTCGGAGACGAGCATCTCGGCCCGCGCCTTCTCGTGCACCGGGGCGGCGTCCCCCAGCTCCCGCAGGCGGCGTTCCACCTGGTAGGCGGCGCTGTCGACGGTGTTGCGGGCATCGACCGCCTCGCGCAGCCGCCGGTCCTCGTCGCGGTGCCGCTCGGCGTCGCTCACCATCCGCTCGATCTCCCCCTGGTCGAGGGTCGAGCTCTCGCTGATCGTGATGCGCTGCTCGGCGCCGGTGTCCTTGTCCCGGGCGGAGACGTTCAGGATGCCGTTGGCGTCGATGTCGTAGGTCACCTCGATCTGCGGCTCGCCGCGCGGCGCGGGCCTGATGTTCTCCAGCCGGAACCGGCCCAGCACCCGGTTGTCGGCGGCGCGCTCGCGCTCCCCCTGCAGCACCACCACGTCCACCGCGCTCTGGCCGTCCTCGGCGGTGCTGAACACCTCGGTACGGCGGGCCGGGATCGTCGTGTTGCGGTCGATGACCTTCGTCATGATCCCGCCGAGGGTCTCGATGCCCAGCGACAGCGGGGTAACGTCGAGCAGGACGACGTCCTTCAGCTCGCCCTTGATGACGGCCGCCTGGACCGCGGCGCCCAGCGCCACGACCTCGTCGGGGTTGACCGTCATGTTGGGTTCCTTGCCGCCGGTCATGCGGCGCACCAGCTCCTGTACGGCGGGCATCCGGGTCGAGCCGCCGACCAGGATCACCTCGTCGATGTCGGCCGCGGTGAGCCGGGCGTCGGACATGGCCTGCTCCACCGGCCCCCGGCACCGTTCCAGCAGGTCGGCGGTGATCTCCTCGAACGTCGCCCGCCGCAGCGTGGTGTTCAGGTGCTTGGGCCCGCTCGCGTCCGCGGTGATGAACGGCAGGCTGATCTGCGTCTGGGTGACGGCCGACAGCTCCACCTTCGCCTTCTCCGCCGCCTCGAAAAGCCGCTGCAGCGCCTGGGGGTCGCCGCGCAGGTCGATGCCGGTGTCGCGCTGGAACTCGTCGGCCAGCCGGTCGACGATGCGCCGGTCGAAGTCGTCGCCGCCCAGGTGGGTGTCGCCGGCGGTCGCCCGCACCTCGACGACGCCCTCGCCGACGGTCAGCACGCTGACGTCGAACGTGCCGCCGCCCAGGTCGAAGACCAGGACGGTCTCGTTCTCCTTGCGGTCCATGCCGTAGGCGAGCGCCGCCGCGGTGGGCTCGTTGATGATCCTCAGCACCTCCAGGCCCGCGATCTTCCCCGCGTCCTTGGTCGCCTGGCGCTGGGAGTCGTTGAAGTAGGCCGGTACGGTGATGACCGCCTCGGTGACCTTCTCCCCCAGGAACTTCGAGGCGTCGTCGACGAGCTTGCGCAGGACCTGGGCGGCGATCTCCTCGGGCGCGTACGGCTTGCCGCGCACGTCGAAGCGGACCGCGCCGTCCGGGCCGGACACCACGTCGAAGGAGACGGCGTTGATCTCGCTGGAGACCTCGTCGTAGCGGCGGCCGATGAACCGCTTGGCGGAGTAGATCGTCCCCTTGGGATTGAGGATCGCCTGCCGCCGGGCCAGCTGGCCGACCAGGCGCTCGCCCTCCGGGGTGAAGGCCACGACCGACGGCGTCGTCCGCGACCCTTCGGCGTTGGGGATGACCGTGGGCGTGTCGCCCTCCATCGTGGCGATCACCGAGTTGGTGGTTCCCAGGTCGATCCCGACTGCTTTGGCCATGCTGACCTCCGACGAGTGCGCTCTGGCCTCCGGCGGGCGGGCGCCCCGCGGGACGCCGCGGGGCAGGGTCTCGCCCCACGCGGCCCACAATCGCTCCGCACGGCCCGCCGCCACATCCTCAGACCTGACGGTTCGGCCGATCGGCCGGTCCCGGGGACGCGGGGTCCCAGGGACGCCGTCTCAGGGGCGCCGTCTCAGGGACGCGGCGGAACGGCGCCGGGCGGCATCGCCCCCGGTGCCCCGTGCGCTCCCGGCGGCATCGTCCCGGGCCCGCCGGTCGCCGGAGGGGGAACGGTCCCGCCGGGCGTGGCCGAACCGGGCGGCATCGTCCCCATGGGCGTCCCGCCCGGGGACATCGACTCCAGGACCCTGCGCGCCTCGACGACGTGCGGCGCCGTGGCCAGCACCTCGTAGTGGTCGGCGACCAGCTCGCTGGAGGAGATGAAGTCGCGCTTGCCCCCGGTGAGCGCGTGACCGACCAGGCCGAAGATCGCACCGGCGATCACACCCCAGATCAGGCCCCACAGGATCAGCAGGAGGCCGAACCGCCCGGGAACGAAGATCGCCAGGAACAGCCCGACCAGCAGTCCGATCCAGGCGCCCGACGCCGCGCCCATCCCGGTCGCGCGCAGGTAGGTCAGCCGCCCGAGCACCTTCTCCACGAGCCGGAGGTCCACCCCGACGATCGAGGTGTTCTCGACCGGGAACTTCTGATCCGACAGGTAGTCCACGGCGCGCTGGGCCTCCGCGTAGGTGCGGTAGTTCGCCACCGGCTCGCGGGCGGCCGGCGGCGTCTCGGCGGGTCGCATGTGGCCCTCCTCAGGTAGGTCGTACACCCACCGTGACCGGACCGCGACGACCACCACATCCCCAGACCTGGTAGTCAGACGCCGGGCACGGCCCTCAGAGCCCTGAAGACCCGCAACGCCAGGGAAGCACCGGCCGGCCCGGCTCAGGCGGCGCCGACCGGCTTGCCGTGCTCCTCCTTCGCCGCCGCCCTGGCGGCCCGCCGCTTGACGAACACCGTGGTGGCCAGGCCGAACAGCACCGCCGCGACCAGCCCCACCCAGGAGAAGCCCTTGAGCCACTGCTCGGCGACCCGGCCCACCGAGTAGACCGCGGCGGTGGTGCCGCCCGCCCACACGATGCCGCCCAGCACGTTGGCGACCAGGAACCGCCAGTACGGCATGCGCAGCGCGCCCGCCAGCGGCCCGGCCAGGATGCGCAGCAACGCGATGAACCGGCCGAAGAAAACCGTCCACATGCCGTAGCGGTGGAAGTAGTGCGCGGCCCTGGCGATGTGCTCCGGGCCGAAGTGCTTGGGGAACCTGCGTCCCAGCCGGTCGAACAGCGGCTGGCCCCCCTTGCGGCCGATGGCGTAGCCGATCGAGTCGCCGATGATCGCCCCGGTGCTGGCGCAGACGCCGACCCACACCGGGTCGACCACCCCCTTGGCCGCCAGCAGCGCGGCGCTGACCAGGACGATCTCCCCCGGAAGCGGGATGCCCAGGCTCTCCACCCCGATCACCAGGCCGACGATCAGGCAGACCCACAGCGGCGGGATCGACTGGAGCAACGCGTCGACATGCATGGATGCCACCCTATTGGGTCCGGTGCCGCGATCTTCGCCATCCGGACCGTCCGGGCACGGCGGGACCCTCCGTACCGGGCGGGCGGAACCGGAGGCCGGGCACGGCGCGGGGCCGGCCGTACCGGCGGGTGGACCCGGGACGGGGCCGGGCGCGCCGGACCGCGCCGCCGCACCCGGGCGCCGGTCCGGGTGCGGGGACCGTCAGACGGCCCCGCGGATCGCGGCGTGGGCCGCCTCGCGCATCGCGGCGTGCAGCGCCGCGTTGGGCTCCCGCTCGGTGCGGGCCTCGACGATCCGGATCCCCTCCCCGCGCAGCGCCTTGGGCAGCTGCCCGGCCTCGTCCACGAAGGTGTACGGCGTGCCGGTCGCCGCGGCCACGTGCGCCAGGTCCACCCCGTGCGCGGTGCCGAAGACCCGCTCGAACGGCTCGCGCAGCGCGGCCTGGGGCAGCAGCGAGAAGATCCCGCCGCCGTCGTTGTTCACCACGACCAGGCACAGGTCGGGGCGGGGCTCGCGGGGCCCGAGGATCAGGCCGTTCTGGTCGTGCAGGAACGTCAGGTCGCCCAGCAGCGCGTAGGAGGGGCCGTTGTGGGCCAGCGCCGCGCCGATCGCGCTGGAGACCACGCCGTCGATTCCGGCGGCCCCCCGGTTGGCCATGATCCGCAGGCCCCGGCGGGGCCGCATCGCCTGGTCCAGGTCGCGGATCGGCATGGAGGAGCCGGAGAACAGCAGCGACCCGTTGGGCAGCGCCTCGGCCAGGTCGCGGGCCAGGCGCGGCTCGCTGAACCCGGCGCCGTCCAGCACCTCGTCGACCGCGGCCCGGACCGCGGCGTCGGCGCGGCGCCAGGAGCGCAGCCAGGCGTCGTCGCCGGCCGCGACCGGGATCTCCACCGCCTGCGCCACCTGGGTGGCCGAGCGGGTCGGGTCGGGCCAGCGGGTCAGGTCTCCGGTGACCACGATGTGCTCGGCGGCCTGGCCCAGCCAGCCCAGCAGCGACCGTGACAGGCTCGGGCGGCCCAGGGTGACCACCACCTCGGGCCGGTGCCCCTCGGTGAACTCCGGGGCGCCGAGCAGGAAGTGGTGGGCCGACATCGCGTGGTCGCCGTAGCGGGCGTTGCCGTGCGGCTCCGACAGCACCGGCCAGCCCGCCATGCCCGCCGCCGCGACGTACCGCCGCACGTTGGCGGCGCCGTCGCCGACGACCAGCACCCCGCGCCGGGTCGGCGGCAGGTGCAGCGCCGACGCCGGGGGCGCCACCCGGGTGCGGACCCACGGCCCGGCGGCGCCGCCGTCCAGGGGCTCGCACCAGGAGGTGTCGCCGTCGGGGACGAGCGGCTCGCGGAAGGGGACGTTCAGGTGGACCGGCCCGGGATCGGACGGGCCCAGGGCGCGCTGGTAGGCGCGGCAGGCCAGCGAACGCCAGTAGGCGACCTGGCCGGGGCGGTTCTCCGGCACGCCGACCTCGCTGAACCAGCGGACCGCCGTGCCGTACATCTTGATCTGGTCGACGGTCTGGCTGGCGCCGGTGTCGCGCAGCTCGGGCGGCCGGTCGGCGGTGAGCACCAGCAGCGGCACCCCCGACTCGTGCGCCTCGATCACCGCGGGGTGGAAGTTGGCCGCGGCGGTGCCGGAGGTGCAGACCAGCGCGACCGGCCGCTCCCCGCGGCGGGCCAGGCCCACCGCCAGGTAGGACGCCGACCGCTCGTCGACGCGCACGTGCAGCCGCAGCCTGCTGTCGGCGTGCACGGCCAGCGCGAGCGGGGTCGAGCGGGATCCGGGTGCGAGCACCACGTCGGTCAGGCCGCAGCGGGCGAGCTCGTCCACCAGCACGGTCGCGAGCGCGGTGGCGGGGTTCACCGCGCCGCCCTCCGCGGCCGGCGGGCGCGGTGCCGCACCGCACCCGCCCCGCGGCCGCCGGGGCGGCGCGACAGCGTCTCGTCCATTACGGCCGGCGCGGGAACTTGTCGAAGTCGGGGCTGCGCTTCTCCTTGAAGGCGTCGCGGCCCTCCTGCGCCTCCTCGCTCATGTAGAACAGCAGGGTGGCGTCCCCGGCGAACTGCTGCATGCCGGCGGCGCCGTCGCTGACGGCGTTCAGCGCGCCCTTGAGCATGCGCAGCGCCAGCGGCGACTTCTCCAGCATCTCCTTGGCCCACTTGACGGTCTCGGTCTCGAGCTCGGCCAGCGGGACGACGGCGTTGACCAGGCCCCAGTCCAGGGCGGTCTTCGCGTCGTACTGGCGGCACAGGTACCAGATCTCGCGGGCCCGCTTCAGGCCGACGGTCTCGGCCAGCAGCCAGGAGCCGTAGCCGCCGTCGAAGGAGCCGACCTTCGGGCCGGTCTGGCCGAAGACGGCGTTGTCGGCGGCGATGGACAGGTCGCAGCAGACGTGCAGCACGTGGCCGCCGCCGATGGCGTAACCGGCGATCATCGCGATGACCGGCTTGGGGCAGCGGCGGATCTGCACCTGCAGGTCCAGCACGTTCAGCCGGCCGACGTGCGGGGTGGACTTGTCGACGTAGCCGTCGTCGCCGCGGATCTTCTGGTCGCCGCCGGAGCAGAAGGCGCGGTCGCCGGCTCCGGTGAGAATGATCACACCGACCTCGCCGTCCTCCTGGGCGACGTCGAAGGCCCGGCGCAGCTCGAACAGCGTGGTCGGGCGGAAGGCGTTGTGCCGTTCGGGCCGGTTGATCGTGATCTTCGCGATGCCCTCGCCGGTCTCGTAGACGATGTCCTCGTAGTCGCCCAACCGCTTCCAGTCGACCGCGCTCTTCTGGACGCTCTCCGGCAGGGGACGCCCCTCGCCCGCCGCCGGCTCGTTGCTGCCCGGCTCGGCCCGCTCGGTGCTCACGATCGTCTCGCCCCTTCCTCACCAGGGTCTCCCCCGGTCGTCACTCGGCATTCGGCACTAACCTTACGACCGTGACGACCGGACCCGCACATGTGGAGCCCCCTTCCGGGGGGCGGGAGCTGCACGCCCTGACGCTGCCCCCCGGCCCTCGCCTGACCGCCGCCGTCGCCGCGGCGCTCGGCGGGGACGGCCCCGCGGTCCTCCCCCTGCCGCCCGACCTGCCCGCCCCGGCGCTGCGGGCGACGCTCGCGGCGCTGCGCCCCACCCACCTCGACGGCGCGCCGTACGCCGGCGGCGTCCCGGCGGCGCCGGAGGTGGCCGTGGTCATCGCCACCAGCGGTTCGACCGGCACCCCCAAGGGGGTCCAGCTGTCGGCCGCCGCGCTGCGCGCCTCGGCCGCCGCCTCGCTGCGCCGGCTGGGCGCCCGGCCCGGCGAGCGCTGGCTGTGCTGCCTGCCGCCCTCTCACGTCTCGGGCCTGCAGGTGCTGGTGAGGTCGCTGCTCGGCGGGACCGAGCCGATCGTGCACGGGAGCTTCTCGCCGGAGGCGGTGCTGGCCTCAGGGGCCGACCACGTCTCGCTGGTGCCGACCCAGCTGCGCCGCCTGCTGGCCACGGACCCGGCCGGTCCGGCGGCCTTCCGGACGATCCTGCTGGGCGGCGCCGCCGCCCCCGCCGATCTGCTCGCCGCCGCCCGCGACGCGGGCGCCCGGGTCGTCACCACCTACGGCATGAGCGAGACCTCCGGCGGATGCGTTTACGACGGCGAGCCCCTTGACAATGTAGATCTCAAAATCGGCGCCGACGGGCGGATCCGCCTCACCGGGCCCGTGCTGTTCTCCGGCTACCGGCTGCGTCCCGACCTCACCGCCGCCGCCCGCGACGGCGACTGGTTCCTGACCTCCGACCTCGGCGAGGTGTCCCGGGGGCGGCTGCGGGTCATCGGCCGGGCCGACGACATGATCAACACCGGCGGCGAGAAGGTCGTCGCGGCGCAGGTCGCGGCGGTCGTGGCCGAGCACCCCGCGGTCGCCGACGCCGCGGTGGTCGGCCGCCCCGACCCCGAGTGGGGCGAGCGGGTGGTCGCCGTCGTGGTCTCCCCGGCCCCGCCGTCCCTGGCCGAGCTGCGCGCCTTCGTCAAGGAGCGGCTCCCGGCCCACGCGGCCCCGGCCGAGCTCGTCGTGCTGCCGGAGATGCCTCTTCTGTCCAACGGGAAGCCGGATCTCGCCGCCCTCCGTTATGGTCGTCATCCGGAACCGTGACGGTCCGGAGTCATGGCCGTGACCCGGAACCGTTACGGGGCGGCGCGCGTCAATAGGGAGAAACCGGCATCGCCGGGCGCTCCCGGCGGACATCGGCGGGCCGGCGCGCGTCAACGGAGACAACCGGCACAGCCGATACGGAAGGGACAGAACGGATGAGGATCGACCGCAGGACACTGGTCTCGGCGGCGGTCGTCGGCGTGGTCCTGGCCGGCGGCGCGTCCGTCGCGGCGGCCGCCTCGGCGGGCAGGCTCGGCGACGGCGCCGGACCCACGAGGACCGGCGAGGCCGGCGACCCCGGAAAGCCCACGGGCCTCCCGGTGGAGGCCGCGGAGCCGGGAGACGTGGCTCCGGTCCGGCCCCTGACGCCGGGCGAGACCGCCCGGCCCCTCCCCTCCCCCACGGAGGCGGCGCCCTCCCCGGAGGACTACGTGATCTCCCGCCGGGTCAACCCCGACCCGGGCAAGGCCGTGGAATACTGGACCGAGAGCCGCCTGGAGCAGGCGGAGCCGTTCCCCATGCCCGCGGCCGAAGGCCCGGTGAACGTGACGGAATAGGCCCGAAGCGGGCCGTCTCCTCGCAGGTCACCGGCCTGCCACCGGACCCGCCGTACGGGCGCCCGGAGCGGCGGGTCACAATGGGCCACGAACTGCCCATCATATTTTCCCCGTCAAGTCGGGAACAGAAAGTTCTTGGATGGGGTTATTGGTACTGGTGCGCTGAGCGGCCCCCACGCCGCCCCACCCGACAGACAAACCGTATGCAGACGACTCCGTGATGGAGGAGGTGTCCTCATGCCCCCAACCGCCGCGGCGACCTCACCTGAGGCCCCGACGACCCTCGACCAGCTCCTCGACCGAGGGCGAGTTCAGGGTAACCTCTCCCTCGCGGAGCTGCGCCACGCGTTCGCCGAGGCAGGGGTCAGCCCGACCGAGGGCAGGGCCATCCTGCGGGAGCTCACCGAGGCGGGCGTCAGCCTGTCGGCCGAGGACGAGCCCACGCTCGCCAAGGCCACGGCCAGGCCCGCCCGCAAGACCGGCGCGCGCAAGACCGGGACGGCCGCGAAGACCGCCGCCGGGTCCGCCGCCGAGCTCGCGGAGCCGGCGTCCGGGGACGACCCGGAGCCCACCCCCGGGACCAGGGCCACCCGCGCCTCGAAGGCCACCGGCTCGAAGACCACCAGGGCGCCGAAGGGCGTCAAGGCGAAGACGGCCGCCAAGGACAAGGCACCGGCCGACGAGTTCGACGAGGACGAGTGGACCGCCCCGGACGACACCGAGCTGGAGGCCGACGCCGAGCAGGCGCTCGACCTGGACGACCAGTCCTCGGTCATGGGCGACTCGGTGCACACGTACCTCAAGTCCATCGGCCGCCGCACGCTGCTGACCGCCGCCCAGGAGGTCGAGCTGGCCAAGCGGATCGAGGCGGGCCTGTACGCCGAGGCCAAGCTGGAGGCCGAGCCGGGCCTGTCCGCCGCCATGCGGGACGACCTGGAGTGGGTCGCCGAGGACGGCCGCCGGGCCAAGGACCACATGCTGGAGGCCAACCTCCGCCTGGTGGTCTCGGTCGCCAAGAAGTACACCGACCGCGGCATGGCCCTGCTGGACGTGGTCCAGGAGGGCAACCTCGGCCTGATCCGCGCGGTGGAGAAGTTCGACTACACCAAGGGTTACAAGTTCTCCACCTACGCCATGTGGTGGATCCGGCAGGCCATCCAGCGTGGTTTCGCCGACTCCGCCCGCACCATCCGCCTGCCGGTGCACGTGCTGGAGATGCTGTCCAAGCTGTCGCGCGTCGAGCGTGACATGCACCAGCGTCTCGGCCGCGAGCCCACCCCCGAGGAGCTGGCGGTGGAGCTGGACAAGTCCCCCGACCAGATCGAGGAGCTGCTGCGCACCAGCCGCCAGCCGATCAGCCTGAACGCCACGATCGGTGAGGACGGCGAGACCACCATCGGCGACCTCATCGAGGACGTCGACTCGCCCGAGGCCTCGGAGGTGGTCGACCGGCAGCTGCTCGGCGAGCAGCTGCGCGGCGTGCTGGGCAACCTCTCCCCCAGGGAGGCGAAGATCATGGCGTTGCGCTTCGGCCTCGTCGACGGCAAGCCCCACACCCTCGACGAGATCGGCAAGCACCTCGGCCTGACCCGCGAGCGCATCCGGCAGCTGGAGAAGGAGTCGCTGTCCAAGCTGCGCCACCCCAGCAACACCCGGCCGCTGCTCGACTGGGCCAGCTGACCGTACGGACGACGCGCCGCCCCCGGGTCCCCCGGGGGCGGCGTCTCCATGTCGGCGTGCCGGCGCGACCGTCCCGGGGCCCGGGGCGCCGCCGCCGGACGCGGCCCCGGCCACCTCAGGAAGCGGTGTCCAGGAGCCGCTTGGCGAGGTCGCCGACGCGGGTCCGCCAGGCGGCGAGGGCCTCGTCGCGGGCCCCGGGCAGGTCGCGCGGGCCCGTCTGAGTGACGACGAGGCGGGCGCCGTGCCCGGTGCCGGGCGCGAGCTCCCAGCGGACGGTCCCGGCGGGCCGGCCGCCGTGTTGCCAGCCGTACTCCAGCAGGTCGGGGGCGTGGACCTCGGTGACCGCCCCCGGCGTGACCCCGGGGACGGTGAAGCCGGCCGGCACGGCCTCGCCGGGGGTGGGGGCGGTGCCCGGGTGCAGCTCGGCCCAGACCCGTTCGGCCGGGCGGACGAGCTGGCGCTCGAACCGCACCCGCCAGCCGCCCGCGACGTCCTCGCTCGTCCCCTCGTCCAGGCCGAACTTCGCGACCAGCTCCTCGTGCAGGCCCTCGGCCCGTCCGGGCGCCCGGACGAGCCCGCCGTCGAGGGCCTGGATCAGCATGCCGGTGCACGTCCGCCAGCCCGCGGCGAAGCTGGCCGCGCCGAAGCGGTCGGCGAAGGTGTGGGTGAGGATCAGCAGGGTGCCCGCGCCGTCGGGCCGCGCCTCCCAGCGCAGCAGGGCGTCGCCCCAGGTGTAGGCGATGACCCGCGGCGGGTCGAACTCGGTGATCACACCGTCCGTCGGCGGGTGCCCGCCGCCGGGGTCGAAGCTGATCCTTCCTCCGGCCCGCAGGTCCGCCTCGACGCGGGCGGGGAACCACTGGGCGAGGTGCGCGGGGTCGGTGACGGCCCGCCAGACCTTCTCCGGCGGGTGTCCCAGGCGGCGCTCCATCCGCAGGACGGTGCGGTCGCCGTCCACGGCCAGGGTCTCGTTCACCGAGGACTCCGGGGACTCCGGGGATCGCGAGGACGTCGGGGACACCGGGGTTTCGTTCACGGGGACTCCTTCGGACAGGGCTCGCCGTCCTCGTCCGGCATCGCGTCGAGGTGATCTTCCAGAGCGTACAGGCGGCCGGCCCACAGCCGCCGGTACGGCGCGAGCCAGGCGTCGAGCTCGCTCAGCGGCTCCGGGCGCAGCTCGTACCACCGGCGCTGGGCGTCCCGGCGCACCGTCACCAGGCCGGCCTCGCGCAGCACCCGCAGATGCTTGGAGGTGCCGGGCTGGGTCAGGCCCAGCTCGTCGGTCAGCTCCCCGACCAGCCGGGGACGCTCCAGGAGCAGGTCGAGGATGCGGCGCCGGACGGGTTCGGCGAGCACGTCGAGCGGTGATGACACCCTCTGAACATACTCTCCCGGATATATAACCGCAATGGAATGTATGGGTTTCCCGGCGTGGAAAACACCCGCCGCGAAGGGCGCGACGGGTGCGGAGGCGGCCGGCCGTACGAGACGGCGGCCTGTGCGGGAGACGCCCGGCCGCACGGGAGGCGGCCGGGCGTGCGGGCGTCAGCCCACCCAGCCGGCCGGCCGGGGGACGCGGATGAGACCGGTCAGGCGGTTGCGCTCACGCAGGGTGCGCAGCCGGTTGACCTCGTCGGTCCACTCGGCGCCCTTGGGGGTGGCCCTGGCCTTGCGGCGGCGGATCCGGTCGTCGTAGGACCGGACGCCGAACGTCGCCCGCTGATTGGCCTCGGCGGCCCGCAGCGCCGCGGTGAGCGCCATGTCGAAGGCCCGGGCCGCGACCCGCAGCTCCTCGGTGGAGACCCCGGCGGCCTGGGCGCGGCGCAGCTCGGCCTCGGCGGCCCGCGCCTTCCTCAGGAGCTCGGGGAAGCTCTTCCCGACCTCCTGGTCAGCGTGGTAGCGAACCTCCGCCTCCCGGCTCACGCCCGGTCGGAAAAACGCCATCGTCTGCCCTCTCTCTATCGCCGGGCGTTCCCCGGCTGATCACGGCTCGTAGCCTACGCCGTTCCCGTCCGCCCCACACATCCAGGGACCGGTGTCACGGCGCGCCTGCCTTTACGCAGTAAGGTCACGGCTGGCAGGATGGCCGCCATGCCAGCCAAACGACCGCCCATCCCCCTGTCCCGGGAACGCATCATCGACGCCGCCCTGCACATCGCCGACACCCAGGGCCTGCGACGGCTGACGATGCGCCGACTGGGAGACGCCCTGCAGGTGGAGGCGATGGCCATCTACCACCACCTGCCCCGCGGCAAGGACGCCCTCATGGACGCGCTGGCCGAGCACGTCACCGCCGTCCACGTGGATCCCTCCCCCGACTGGCGCGAGGGCGCCCGGCAGTGGTGCCGGGCCAGCCGGGCCCTGCTGCGGGAGCACCCGGGCGTGCTGGCGCTGGCGCTCACCAGGCCCCCCAAGGGGCGGGCGGCGATGGCGCTGCGCGAGCAGACCGACCAGCTCGCCGAGGCGGGGCTGCCGGACGCGCCGCGGGCCGTCCGGGCGCTGCGCGCCTACGTCTTCGGCGCGGTGGCGGTGGAGGTGCAGCAGTCGGGCTGGGCCGAGCCGATGGGCGAGGACGACGAGCCCTGGCGCCCGCCGTCGGCGGGCGGCGGCGACCCGGCGTCCGACGCCGACTTCGAGGTCGGGCTGGAGGCGCTCCTGACCGGGCTGGCCGCCCGCTGACCGCTCCGCCTCCCGCACGGCCGGGAGGCACTCGACCTCGTCGCGGAAGGCGGTGGCGCGCCGCTCCCCCTCCCTCACGGCCGGGGGCTCGGACGCCGCCTCCTTCGCGGCCGGAGACTCGGGCGGCGTCAAGGCGGCGATGCCGGCCGGCCGCCCCGCCTCTCGCACGGGCGAGGGATTTTACCTGGTCCCAGGCGTGTCGAGGTTGGCCGGGTATCTTCCTATAAGGCATGCTGTGTCATAGAACACACCCTCGACATACCGGCGGGGCCCACTCCTGTTCAGGGTGCAAACAGTCCTAACGGGCTATGTCGCCTGGGGCGTGCGGATCGCACACTTGATCTGCCTGATGTGCGCGCCTCAGCGCCGAGACGCGCACGACCATACATGTCCACCAGACGCTCGTCCCGCATGCGCGGGTATCGGAGCCCGACGCCGGTCGTCCGGCGGAACGGTCCCGGCGAGCCGAGAAGAGAGATCCGGAGGCACGCCGATGTGCCCGCATGAGCCGTCCTGTCCTTCCGCCGACGCGCAGAACCGCGAGGCCGCCCGCACGCTGGCATCGCACCCCGAGCAGGGCTGGTCCCTGCTGTGCAACGGTGTGGTGCTGTTCGAGGACACCGGCGAGCTCCTCCCCGACGGCGCCGTCATCGAGCCGCATCGGCCGCTGGCCGGGGTGTCCTGATCCCTCACGTTCCCGCATCGGGAGTCATACCGGGGCCGGCGGCATCCTCGCGCCGAGCCACTCCGCGACGGCCTCGCCCACCCGGCCGGGGTCCTTCTTGAACTCGTGACCCTCACCCGGCAGCACCACCAGCCGGGCGGTGTCGGCTGCCTCGGGCACGCCGAACGGGTCGCGGTCTCCACTGACCGCGAGGACGTCCACCCCGGCGGCACGCAACTCCCCCGCGCGGGAGCGTTCCGGCTTGCCCGGCGGGTGCAGCGGGAACGCCAGCGCGACGACCGCCCCGGCCCCGGCCTGCCGCGCCGTACGGCAGGCGACCCGCGCGCCGTTGCTCCGCCCGCCCTGCACGAGCGGCAGATCCGGGTGACGGGCGCGGAGCGCGGCCACCAGGGCCGTCCACGCCTCGTCCTGCTTGACGGCCGAGCCCGGCGCGCGGGCGCCCCGCACCCGGAACGGCTGCGTCACCCGGGCGACCAGGCCGCCGATCGGCGTCACGGCGTCCCGTACGGCCAGCAGGTCGGGGGCCTCCACCCCGCCGCCCGCGCCGTGCGTGAGCACCAGCAGGAAGCGCGGACGGGCGATCCCGTCGATCTCGGCCACGGCCGGGCCATGCGGGGTCGGGATCTCCAGGGTGGCCGCTTGACGCAGGGACACGGATGTCGTCCTAAAGGCCGATCCCGGGAGCCGGAATCGGGTAGAGAATCGAAGCGTGCAGGAGCATCACGATATCCGACAGGACATGCGCGCCGCTCTGGAGGCCCGCCGGGACCTGGGTCCCGAGTACGAGGCCGCGCTGGTGGAGTCTTTCGTCGACCGGATCGACGCCACCATCGCCGCCCGGGTGCGCGCCGAGGTTCGTGCCGAGATACGCGCCGCGGACGCCGACCCCCAGTCCCCGGGGAACCGGCGCAAAGGCGACGGGACGGTGGCGATCGCGCTGGGCTCCCTGGGCATCGGCGTCCCGCTGACCGCGATCGCCGCGGGTGAGGCGGGGGCCGCGGGGCTGCTGCTCGCCTGGGGCGGCATCGTCGCGGTCAACATCGCCCACGCCCTGAGCCGCCGCCGCACCCGCGACTGACCCCGCGAGGGGGCGCCGGTGCCTGGACCGAGGAGAGAACGAGCGCAGCGAGCGAACGCCGAGGGAAGACACCGGACTTAAGCCCCCGAGCCGCGACGCGCAGCGTCGCCATGAGCCCGCGAGCCCCGGACGTAGTAGAGCAGGACCGGCAGCTCCCCCTCCTCCTCGACGCGGAACCCGGCGGCCGGGATGAGGTCCCCGAGCAGTTCCCGCGGGTCGTGCCGCATCGCGGGACTGCCCAGCGCGTCGGCGAGCCGGGCCGCCAGGCGGCCGGTGGGCCGGCGGGACTCGGCGACCAGCAGGCGCCCGCCCGGCCGCAGCACGCGGAACATCTCCCGTACGGCGGCGCCGCGCTCGGCGGCCGGCACGTGGTGGACGGCCAGGCTGGAGACCACCACGTCGAAGGAGGCGTCGGGCAGGTCGAGCCGCTGTCCCTCGCCCACCAGGTAGGAGCAGTTGGCCGGGGCGCGGCGGCGGGCGTGGCCGATCATGGCCTCGGACGGGTCGACGCCGGTCACGTGCCCCTCCAGGCCGGCGACCGGGGCCATGATCCGGGTGAGGTAGCCGGTGCCGCAACCGACGTCGAGCACCCGGTCGCCCCGGCGCACCCCGGACAGCGCGGCCAGGCGGGTGAACGCCTCGCGCCGCCGTCCCAGCATCCCCACGCCGGTCACGACGTCGTAGGCGCGGGGCCGGTCCATCGTCCCGGCGCCGTGGTCGTGGTCGTGGTGGTGGTTGTGCAGCAGCTTGCTCGGTCCCATCGTCTTCTCCTTCCGGACGGCCTGCCAGGCCGTGAACGATCGGTTCGCCGACGTGGCCGGGCCGGCGACCGATCACATATCTTCGCAGGTCACCTTCGCACGCCGCCGGGCGGGAACGGCGCGACGGGCGAAGACACACCGGCGGGCGGATGCCAGGAGGGACCGGCGGGCCGGACACGGGAGTGGCCCCTCCCCCGGGGGCTCCGATCGCGGCGTCCCGGGGAGAGGGTCATCAGATGTCGCGGTCGCGCCGGAGGCGGACCTCGGCGGCGAGGTCGGCGTCGCCGTCCAGGCCGTAGCGCCACACCCGCTCGGCGTCCTCGTCGCGGCCCCGGAGCGGGAGCGTGCGGGCCAGCAGCTCGATGGCCAGCGCGCTGGTCTCCACGTCGCCGTCCTCCTCGACGGCGGCGGCGAACTCCGCGCACGCCAGGTCGAGATGGGCGATGCCGAGCAGCACCCGCAGCCGGGCGGCGTCGGCGACGTCGGGTACGGTCAGCGCCGCGAGGACCGCGTCGGCGGCCTGCCCCGCCTCGCCCTCCTGGAGGAAGAACTCCGCCAGCCGCTGAGCCGCCCGGGAGGCGATCTCCGGGTCCCCGGTGGCCAGTGCGGCGCGCAGCGCCTCCTCGGCCTCCTCATCCCCCGTGGCCAGCCGGGCCAGGGCCATGTGCGCCAGCGGCACGTAGGCCGGGTTGCCGATGCCGAGGGCGGCCTGCCAGGCGGCCCGCGCCTGGTCCGGCAGTTCCTCGCGCTCGAAGCTGCGGGCGAGCAGGCAGGCGGCCTGGGCGGCGAACTCCGGATGCCCTGTCGCCAGCGCGGTGCGCGCGGCCGACCGGGCGCCGGGCACGTCGCCGCGTTCTTCCAGCACCACCGCGAGCCCCACCGCCGCCTGGGCGCGGTCGGGCTCGGCGGGGTCGGCGGCGAGCTCCGCGAAGATCGCCGCGGCGGCGTCCAGGTCGCCGTCCTCGGCCAGCCTGCGCGCCGTTTCCAAGGGACGCGTGTCCACCTCTGGCATGCGGGGTCCTCTCCGGGTGAGGGAAACGCCCCGAGCCTAACGACTCGGGGCGTCCCGCGTCCCGCGGACGGACGGTGCCGGCATCTCTTGTCGATCATTCCCTGGACGGCGCCGGGGCGACGGCGAGGAAGCCCCGGGCCGGCGCCGGGACCCCCTCGCTGTACTCATGGCGACGCTGCGCGTCGCGGCTCGAGGGCTCTTGCCCGGTGCCTTCCCTCGTCACTCCGCCGCTCCGCGGCTGCGTTCCTCAGTCCAGACACCGGCGCCCCCTCACGGGCTCACGGCGACGCTGCGCGTCGCGGCTCGAGGGCTCTTGCCCGGTGCCTTCCCTCGTCACTCCGCCGCTCCGCGGCTGCGTTCCTCAGTCCAGACACCGGCGCCCCCTCGCGGGTCAGTCCTCGTAGGCCGACAGCGGCGGGCAGGAGCACACCAGGTTGCGGTCGCCGTAGGCCTGGTCGATGCGGCGGACCGGCGACCAGTACTTGTCCTCGCGCAGCGACGGCAGCGGGTAGGCCGCCTCCACCCTGCCGTAGGGGTGGTTCCAGTCGTCGGTGACCAGGCAGTCGGCGGTGTGCGGGGCGTTGCGCAGCGGGTTGTCCTTCTTGTCGTACTCGCCGGAGGCGACCTTCGCGATCTCGCCGCGGATCGCGATCATGGCGTCGCAGAACCGGTCGAGCTCGGCCAGGTCCTCGCTCTCGGTGGGCTCGATCATCAGCGTGCCGGCCACCGGGAAGGACATCGTCGGCGCGTGGAAGCCGTAGTCGATGAGGCGCTTGGCCACGTCGTCCACGGTCACGCCGGTCTCCTTGGTGATCTGGCGCAGGTCGATGATGCACTCGTGCGCGACCAGCCCGCCACGGCCGGTGTAGAGGACCGGGTAGTGCGGGGCCAGGCGGCGGGCGAGGTAGTTGGCCGACAGGATGGCCTGCTCGGTGGCCGCGCGGAGACCCTCGGCGCCCATCATCCGGATGTAGGCCCAGGAGATCGGCAGGATGCCCGCCGAGCCGTACGGCGCGGCCGAGACCGGGCCGACCGGCGAGCCGTCGCGCAGCGGGTGACCGGGGAGGTACTCGGCGAGGTGGGCGCGGACCGCGACGGGCCCGACGCCGGGGCCGCCGCCGCCGTGCGGGATGCAGAAGGTCTTGTGCAGGTTCAGGTGGGAGACGTCCGCCCCGAACTGCCCCGGCTTGGCCAGGCCGACCAGCGCGTTGAGGTTGGCGCCGTCGACGTAGACCTGGCCGCCGGCCTCGTGCACCAGCTCGCAGATCCGGGTGATGCCCTCCTCGTAGACGCCGTGCGTGGACGGGTAGGTCACCATGATCGCGGCGAGCCGGTCGCGGTTCTTCTCGATCTTGGCGACGAGGTCGTCGAGGTCGACGTTGCCGTCGTCGTCGCAGGCGACCACGACGACCCGCATGCCGGCCATGACGGCGCTGGCGGCGTTGGTGCCGTGCGCGGAGGAGGGGATGAGGCAGACGTCGCGGCCGGACTCGCCGCGCGCCCGGTGGTAGGCGCGGATGGCGAGCAGGCCGGCGAACTCGCCCTGGGAGCCGGCGTTGGGCTGGATCGACACGGCGTCGTAGCCGGTGACCTCGGCCAGCCAGCCCTCCAGCTCCCCGATCAGCTGGGCGTAGCCGGCGCCCTGCTCGGCGGGGGCGTAGGGGTGCAGGCCGGCGAACTCCGGCCAGGTGATCGGCTCCATCTCGGTGGTCGCGTTGAGCTTCATGGTGCACGAGCCCAGCGGGATCATCGACCGGTCGAGCGCGATGTCCCTGTCCTGCAGCCTGCGCAGGTAGCGCAGCATGGCGGTCTCGGAGCGGTGACTGTGGAAGACCGGGTGGGTCAGGAAGTCGCTCGTCCGGGTCAGGGCGGCGGGCAGCGCGTCGTGGGCGGAGGCGTCGAGGTCGGCCAGGACCGCGCCGCTGACGCCGAAGGCGGCCAGCACCTGCTCGATGTGCGGCAGCTCGGTCTTCTCGTCGCAGGAGACGCCGACGTGGTCGTCGTCGGCCAGCCGCAGGTTGACGCCGTTGTCCCGGGCCGCGGCGACGACCTCGGCGGCGCGGCCCGGCACGCGGGCCAGCACGGTGTCGAAGAAGGCGTCGTGGACGACCTCGACGCCGGCCTGGCGCAGGCCCTCGGCGAGCACGACGGCGTGGCGGTGGACGCGGCGGCCGATCCGGCGCAGCCCCTCGGGGCCGTGGTAGACGGCGTACATCCCGGCGATCACCGCGAGCAGCACCTGCGCGGTGCAGATGTTGCTGGTGGCCTTCTCGCGGCGGATGTGCTGCTCGCGGGTCTGCAGCGCGAGGCGGTGGGCGGGGCGGCCGTCGGCGTCCTGGGAGACGCCCACCAGGCGGCCGGGCATCTGCCGCTGCAGGCCGTCACGGACCGCCATGTAGGCGGCGTGCGGGCCGCCGAAGCCCATCGGCACGCCGAACCGCTGGGTGGAGCCGACCGCGATGTCGGCGCCCATCTCGCCGGGGGCGGTCAGCACGGTGAGGGCCAGCAGGTCGGCGGCGGCGACGACCTGGGCGCCGCGGGCGTGGGCGGCGTCGGCGATGGAGCGGAAGTCCCTGATCCGGCCGCTCGCGCCCGGGTACTGCACGAGCACGCCGAAGCAGTCGGGCAGCTCGGCGGTGAAGTCGCTCTCGACCAGCTCGATGCCGAGCGGCTCGGCGCGGGTGGCGAGCACGGCCTTGGTCTGCGGCAGGGCGTCGGCGTCGACGACGAACACGTTGGAGGGTGCCTTGCCGGCGCGGCGGGCCAGGGTCATCGCCTCGGCGACGGCGGTGGCCTCGTCGAGCAGGGAGGCGCCGGCGACGTCGAGGGCGGTCAGGTCGGTCACGACCGTCTGGAAGTTGAGCAGGGCCTCCAGGCGGCCCTGGGAGATCTCCGGCTGGTAGGGGGTGTAGGCGGTGTACCAGCCCGGGTTCTCCAGGAGGTTGCGGCGGATGACGGCCGGGGTGATCGTGTCGTGGTAGCCCAGGCCGATCATCGAGGTGAGCACCGTGTTGCGGGAGGCGAGGGCCCGCAGCTCGGCGATGGCCTCCGGCTCGCTCGCGGCCGGCGGGAGATCGAGTCGGTCGGCGGTGCGGATCACCTCCGGCACGGCCACCGCGAGGAGGTCGGCGGCCGAGGCGAAGCCGACGGTCTCCAGCATGCGGGCCTGGTCGTCGTCGGCCGGGCCGATGTGGCGGGTGGAGAACGGCGGGGAGCTGAGCTCACCGAGCGGTGACAGGTCGGTCATGGAAAGCCTCCCGGGGCTGGTGGAGACCGGCGCTGAGCGCGGGCGTATGCCGGATCTCCCCCTCTGTCATCTCCACCTGAGAGCTTCACCTTCCCCACCGGGGAGGGTTTTCACCGTCGGTGAGACACGCCTGGCGGGCGTACCTGCTTTCCAGAGTCGCCTCGTCCGTGCGGTACAGGGTGCCTGAGAGATTCCGGGGAGGGTTGCTCCTTCGGCGCCCCGGTCCAGCCGGGGACTCTCCCGCACGGCGTCTGCGGCCAGACCAACTTTACCCGGTTCGCCGGGCTCTGCGACGGCGGGCCAGTTCATCCGCGTGATGATCGCCTAAAGGGCTCTGGGACGCCTCCGCGCGCTCGCCGGGCAGATCGGCCAGGGAGCCCTCCACCTCCTGCCAGACGCGGCCCAGCGCGATGCCGAAGACGCCCTGGCCGCCCTGGAGGAGGTCGATGACCTCGTCGGGCGAGGTGCACTCGTAGACGCTGACCCCGTCGCTCATCAGGGTGATCTGGGCGAGGTCGCTGACCCCGCGGTCACGGAGGTGCTGTACGGCGATGCGGATCTGCTGGAGGGAGACGCCGGTGTCGAGGAGGCGTTTGACGACCTTGAGGACGAGGATGTCGCGGAAGCCGTACAGTCGCTGGGAGCCGGAACCCTGGGCGGCCCTGACGGTGGGCTCGACGAGCCCGGTGCGGGCCCAGTAGTCGAGCTGGCGGTAGGTGATGTCGGCGGCGGCGCAGGCGGTGGGGCCGCGGTAGCCGATGTCGGCGGGCGGGTTCACCGGTGCCCCGTCGAACAGCAGGCCCTCTTCACCCGCACGCTGGTGGGCCTTCCCGCGCCGTTCCGGGTCATCCTGATCGGCGTTTCTACCCTCGCCGCTGCTGACCGCCACGCGGACCTCCGGCTTTCTCTCATCCCGCGGCCTGATCTGGGGGTTTACGCGCGGCCCCGGGGTTCACTTGCACCGTAGGCTTGGGGCCAAGCCCAGTCAACGACCCCACCCGGCGCGTCGTGAAGCGTAAATGCACCGAAATACCTACCCCGCGCGGCCGAAGTCCTCGGGCGTGATTGTGTCAAGGAACTCCCTGAACTTCTCCACCTCGTCCTCCTGGTCGTCGGGGATGACCACCCCGGCCTCGGCGACCACGTCCTCGCTGGCGAAGATGCGTGCGCCGGTGCGCAGCGCGAGGGCGATCGAGTCCGACGGGCGGGCGCTGACCTCGGCCCCGTTGGAGAACACGAGATCGGCGAAGAAGATGCCGTCCCGGAGGGCGACGATGTTGACGGTGCTCAGCCGGACGCCCAGGGCGTCGAGCACGTCGCGGAAAAGGTCATGGGTGAGCGGCCGCGGCGGCGGCTCGTCGGCCTGGGCCATGGCGATCGCCGTGGCCTCGGTCATGCCGATCCAGATCGGCAGATAGCGCTCCCCATGTGCCTCCTTGAGCAGAACAATGGGCTGGTTGGAAGGCATCTCAACCCGAACGCCCACGACCTCCATCTGCAACACGGGCTGCTCCATCTTCGCTGGATTTCGACCGGTTCGTTCAACGTAACATCCGGGGGGCTACGGCCGTCCGGCCAGGGCTCACCGGCCCAGGGCCCCTCGAACGCCGGAACGCAGCAACGAGGCGTGTAATTCCAGCAGGAGCCCGGATATCTCCCCGGCCGTCTCGTCGGCCTTGGCGATCGCGCCGGGACCCCGGCGGCGCAGCAGCGGCGCGATGGCCTGCTCCACCAGGCCGGCCTCGCGCTCGGCGGCGGCCTTGACCACCCGCAGGTGGCGGGCGCGCAGGCCGAAGGCGGCCAGGGCGCCGACGCTGCGGGCCACCGCCAGGGCCTCGGCGTCGTAGTGGCGGGCCACGGCCTCCACCAGGCCGAAGTCCTCCAGCTCGGTCAGGGCCTCCTCGGAGAGCGAGGCGGCGGCCAGCAGCTCCTGGCGGGTGAGGCGGACCTCCCTGACCGGCTCGTCGGGCAGGGCCCGGGGTGGGGCGACGGGCCGCTCCTCGCGGTCCGCCGCGTCCAGCCGGTCCTTGATCACGCGCAGCGGAAGGTAGCGGTCACGCTGCTCGCTGAGGATGTAGCGGAGCCGCTCGACGTCGGCGTAAGTGAACTTGCGGTAGCCGGAGGGGCTGCGCTCCGGCTCGATCAGCCCCTCGCCCTCCAGGAAACGAATCTTGGAGATGCTGACGTCGGGGAACTCGCCCTGCAGCAGGGCGAGCACCTCCCCGATGCTCATGTGCGCACGAGCGGCCTGCGAGCTCATCATCCTCCAGAGGCGCCGCGGGTGAGGAAGACCAGCCGGAACTTGCCGATCTGCACCTCGTCCCCGCCGTAGAGCGGCACCTCCTCGATCCGCTCACGGTTGACGTAGGTGCCGTTCAGGCTGCCGACGTCACGGACGGTGAACATGCCGCCGCCGCGCCGGTAGAACTCCACATGGCGGCGCGAGACGGTGATGTCGTCCAGGAAGATGTCGCTGTCGGGGTGACGCCCCACGGTGGTCAGATCGCTGTCCAGCAGGAAGCGGCTGCCGGCGTTGGGGCCGCGCATGGCGACGAGCAGGGCGGAGCCCGGGGGCAACTGCTCGACGGCCTGCCGCTCGGCGAGGAGCGTCTCTCCGGTCTCCGCCTCGTACGCCTCGATCCCGGAGAGGGAGATGGTGGACGTGCTGTCTCCGGGTGACTCGTACTTGGTCAGCGGCGAACCGCATTGGGAGCAGAAACGGGCATCCTCAGGGTTGGCGTGCCCGCACTGCGTGCAGTAGACGCTCGGCATCGATCGGCTCGGCCTCCTACCGCGAAGACGCGGCAACGGTGCTCAGGGATGCGCGCCTCGCTTCTTCGCTTCTCAAGTATTTTCTCTGACTGCGAATGCCGCAACATACACCAATGAGACGCAAAGATCAAGGCCGACGCTCGACCGCGGGTTCGGTCGGGACAAAGTTACCGCCGGGTGGCACTTCCGGTCCATGCCGCCGCGCTGGAGTGTCGCACTTCACTGTATTCACGGCGACGCTGCGCTGTGTTCACGGCGACGCCGCGCGTCGCGGCTCGGGGGCTGGTGTCCGATGTCTTCCCTCGTCGTCCGCTCGCTGCGCTCGCTCCCTCCTCAGTCCAGACACCGGCGCCCCCTCGCGGGGCTCAGATGCCGGCGGCCTCCTCCACGACCCGGGCCCAGTGCTCCAGCATGCCCTGCGCCGTGTCGACGTCGTTGCCCTCGGCCCACAGGTGGGTGACGGCCTCGGCCGGGTCGGGCAGCACCAGCGCCCAGGCTCCGTCGTCGGCGACGATCCGCACCCCGTCGGTGGTATCGATGCGGTGGTGCTGGGCGGCCTCGATGACCGAGCGCATCACCACGCCCTTGGCGGCCCACGGCGTCGGCACCGTACGGCGCAGCAGCTTGGCCTCGGGGATCCTGGCGTCGATCTGGCTGAGCGACAGGCGGGTCCTGGCGACCAGGCCGAGCAGACGCAGGAACGCGGCCAGGCCGTCCACGGTGGGGCCGAACTCCGGCACGACGAAGCCGCCCCGCCCGTCCGCCGCGAAGATCATCTCCTGGTTCCGGACGGCGCTCGTGAGCGCGTCGACCGCGGTGGCGGTCCACTCGACCTGTACCCCGTGGAAGCGGCAGACCTGCTCGGCCACCCGGGTGGTGGTGACCGGCAGCGCCACCCGGCCGGCGCACCGCTCGGCCGCCACCAGGTCCAGGACCACCAGCAGGGCACGCTCCTCGCTGATCAGGTGGCCCAGCTCGTCCACCAGTGCGATCCGCTCCCCCACCGGGTCGAACCGCACCCCGAAGGCGGCACGGGAGGAGCTGACGAGCTCCGACAGCCGCTGCAGGTCGCGGCGGCGCTCGGCGAGGGTCTCGGTGGGCGAGGCATCGTCCAGCCGGTTGTTGACGGTCAGCACCTCCACCCCGACCCGGCCGAGGAGGCTCGGCAGCACCAGCGCGGAGGTGCCGCCCGCGCAGTCCACGACGATCTTCATGTCGGCGTCGCGAACTCCCCGCATGTCCACGTGGCGCAGCAGCTCGTGGGTGTAGTCCTCGACCGTCCGGGGCGGGAAGCGCAGCTCGGCGATCTCTCCGGGGAAGGCCCGCCGGAACTCCTGGCGGGCGAAGACCCGGTCGAGCTTACGCTGGGCCGCCTGCGACAGGTCGGCGCCGTGCTCGTCCATGAAGACGATGTCCACGCTCTGCGGGTCGCCGGGGGTGGTGCGCAGCGCGATGCCGCCGACCGCGTTCTCCCGGGCGGTGTGGAAGCGCGACACCGGCAGCGGGGTGGCCTCCAGGTCCAGCACGTTGATGGCGCTGGCGTTCAGCGCGCTGATCACCGCCCGCTTCAGCGCCCGCGCGGCGCGGGAGGAGTCGCGGGAGGTGACGACGGAGGCGCCCTTGCTGAGCGTGGTGGCGTAGGCGCTGGCCAGCCGTACGCACAGCTCGGGGGTGATCTCGACGTTGACCAGCCCGGAGACGCCGCGCGGGCCGAAGAGGTCGCGCTGGCCGCGCGGCTCCCAGATGACGCTGGTGTTGACCACCGCGCCGGCCTCGATGGTCTTGAAGGGGTAGACCTTGACGCCGGAGGAGAGGTAGGCGCCGGCCTCGATGATGCACTCGTCGCCGACGACGGCGCCCTCCTCGATCCGGACGCCGGTCATCAGGTCGGTGTTCTTGCCGACGACGCAGCCGCGCATGTGGGTGCCGGGCCCGACGTAGACGTTGTCGCAGACCACCGCCCGGTGCAGGAAGGCGCCCTCGCGGACCACGGCGTTGCTGCCCAGCACGGTGTACTCGCGCAGCTCGGCCCCGGGCTCGACCTTGGCGTAGTCGCCGATGAACAGCGGGCCCTTGAGCACGGCGTCGGGGTCCACCGAGGCGCCCTCGGCCACCCAGACGCCGGGCGAGACCTCGAAGGCGTCGATGTCGAGCTTCACCCGGCCCGATAGGGCGTCGGCCTGGGCCTTGAGGTAGCTCTCGTGGGTGCCGACGTCCTCCCAGTAGCCGTCGGCGACGTAGCCGTACAGCGGGGCGCCGCGGGCCAGTAGCCGCGGGAAGACGTCCGCCGACCAGTCGACCGGCACGCCGGGGGCGATCTCGTCGAGGATCTCCGGCTCCATCACGTAGACGCCGGTGTTGACGGTGTCGGAGAAGACCTGGCCCCAGGTGGGCTTCTCCAGGAACCGTTCGACCCGGCCGTGCTCGTCGACGATGACGATGCCGAACTCCAGGGGGTTGGGCACCCGTTTGAGGCCGATGGTGACCATGGCGCCGTTCTCGCGGTGGAAGCGCACCATCTCGGTCAGGTCGATGTCGGTGAGGGCGTCGCCGGAGATGACGAGGAACGGCTCGTCGCGGAGCTTGTCGGCGGCGTTCTTGACGCTGCCGGCGGTCCCGAGGGGCGTCTCCTCGGTGGCGTAGTGCAGGCTCATGCCGAGCTCGTCGCCGTCGCCGAAGTAGTTGCGCACCAGGACGGCCAGGAACTGCACGGTGACGACGGTCTCGGTGAACCCGTGCCGCCGCAGCAGCCGCAGCACGTGTTCCATGATCGGCCGGTTGATCACAGGGAGCAGGGGCTTGGGCTGGTTGGCGGTCATCGGCCGGAGCCGTGTCCCCTCCCCGCCCGCCATCACGACGGCCTTCATGAATCACCTCTTAAGGCGTTTTAAGGCGTTTGGCTCCTTTGACGAGCTGCCGCACCTGTACCCAATACAGCACTCCCGACCACCAGTACAGGCCCGTTCCCCAGATGGCCAGCGACCAGCCGACGATCCGGGCCGGATCGGCGTACCAGGAGTCGTGGTGGGCCAGGAACAGCAGGGGGAAGGCGTAGAGCAGGTTGGCGGTGGCGGCCTTGCCGAGGAAGTGCACCGGCAGCGCGGGGCCGTACCCGAGGCGGCGCAGGATGGGCGGGATGCCCAGCATCATGACGTCGCGCAGCGGGATCGCCAGCGCCAGCCACCAGGGGATGATGTCGCGCAGGGCCAGGCCGAGCAGGGTCGCCAGGATGTAGAGGCGGTCGGCCAGCGGGTCCAGCAGGCGGCCGAGCCTGCTGGTCTGGTTCCACGCGCGGGCGATCTTGCCGTCCAGCCAGTCGGAGAAGCCGGCCAGCATCAGCAGCCCGACGGCCCAGCCGTCGGCCTTGGGGCCCAGCACCAGCCACAGAAAGACCGGCACACCCAGGAGCCTGGCCAGGCTGAGCGCGTTGGGGACCGTCCAGATACGGTCCTCGGTTTCCGATGCTTCCGGATTCACCGGTATGTCTCCCCTCCCGTACTTGATGCCGACCCTACCTGTGCGGGGCATGCGCGAACCGTATCCCTGTTACGGGTACGGCCCGCGGCCTCCCCCCTCCCTTCCGGCGGCGTCCCCGCCCGGCCCGCCCCGTACGGCGCCCGGTCCGACCGGGTCGCGCCGGTCCGGACGGCCCGGCGCCGGGAACGCCGAAACGCCGTGGTCCCGGGGGACCACGGCGGCGCGGGGGTCTTCCGCACGCCCGCCGGGGACGGCGCGCGACGCGGACTCGGTCAGCAGCGGACCGGCCAGGAGAGGGCCGGCCAGGAGAGGGGCTGTCAGGAGCGGCGCACCGCCGCGCGGGACGACCAGGCCCAGATCAGCACGGCCACGGCCAGGCCGAACAGCGCCAGCCCGCTGGGCACGTGCGTGCCGAGCATCTCCCAGCTGAAGTGCTGGCCCAGGCCGATCAGCAGCAGGCCCAGGCTGGCCAGCGCGGGCCAGCCGGCGCCCCGGCCGGGCCGCCAGACCAGCACGGCGGCGACGACCTGCAGCAGCGCGATCAGGTGCACCACCATCCCGGCCATGACGTGCGTCTCGGCCAGTGCCTCCCCGCCGCGTACGGCCTGGCCGGCGAACGAGGCCGCGACGATCAGGCCGGCCGCCTGGGCGGTGACCAGGACGCGCAGGCCGTACAACAGGCCGGCGGGGACGGGACGGCCGTCCGCCGTCGGCCGGGCGATGACCTCCTGCATGAGAGGTGTCCTTCCTCGGATGAACGATTCGTGACACATCGTGGCGGAGCAGGGGCCGCCGCGTCGTCACCCCCGGGGCGGATGCGCCGATCCGCCCCGGGGCGGATACCCGACCGGACGGAAGCCGGCGTCGACCAGCCCGATCCGGTGCGCGACCACCGCGGCCTGGGTGCGGTTGCGCACGCCCAGCTTGTCCATGGCGGTGGAGACGTGGCTTTTGACCGTGGTGACGCCCACGTGCAGCGCCTCGGCGATCTCGGCGTTGGACAGGCCCGCCCCGACCAGCGCCAGCACCTCCAGCTCCCGGTCGGTCAGCCCGGCCGGGACGTGCGCGGCGGCCTGCTCCTCCGCGGCCAGCGCCCGCTCCACGACGCGGCGCAGCACCGAGGGGGCGAGCAGCGGCTCGCCGGTGGCCGCCCGGCGCACCGCGTCGACCATCCGGCCGGGCTCGTCGTCCTTGACCAGGAAGCCGATCGCCCCGGCGCGCAGCGCGGCGTAGACGTTCTCGTCCTCGGCGAACGTGGTGAGGATCACGATCCGCGCCGCGGGCCAGGCCGCGAGGACGCGCCGGGTGGCCTCCAGGCCGTCCATCCGGGGCATGCGCAGGTCCATCAGCATCACGTCGGGGCGCAGCCCCTCGGCCAGCCGTACGGCCTGCGCGCCGTCCACCGCCTCCCCGCAGACCTCCATGTCACCGGCCGCCTCCAGCAGCATCCGCACGCCGGCGCGCACGAGCGCCTGGTCGTCGGCGACGACCACCCTGATCACGTTGCCTCCTCCGGGACCGTCCGCTCCTCATGGCACACCCTGTTCCAGCCCGTCCATCCCGGCCGGCCGGTCCGTCCCTCCAGAGCCGCCGGGTCCGCGGGGTCGGCGGGGAGCGTCACCGCCAGACGCCATCCTCCCGCCCCGTCGGGGCCGGCGGACAGCCGCCCGCCCAGCGCCCTGGCCCGCTCGCGCATCCCCGCGACGCCCTGCCCGGCGCCGGGCAGGGCGTCGCGGAGCCCCCGGGCCCCGGACTCCGTGGCCTCCGGGATCTCCCGTGGCTCCGGCGCATCCGGATGCGCCGGGGGGGGCGGGGGCGCGCCGTCGGAGGAGGCCGTGAGAGCGCCGTCGCGGGAGTCCGGGGGCGCACCGTTGACCACGTCCACCGTGAGCCCGTCGCCGGTCACGGCGAGCTCGACGGCGACGGAGGTGCCGGGGCCGGCGTGCTTGAGGACGTTGGTCAGCCCCTCCTGGACGATCCGGGCCGCCGAGGCCCGGCTCACCAGGGGCAGCCGCCCCACCTCGGGGTCGAGGCGCAGTTCCGCCCGCAACCCGGCCGCGTTCATCCGCTCCACCGCCTCGCGCACGACGTCCTCGGGGTCGAGCAGCGGGGGGTGGCCGAGGTCCGGGTCGCGCACCACGCTGAGCAGGCCGCGCAGGTCCTCCAGAACCTGGTGGCCGGTGGCGCGGATGTCGGCCAGCGCTTCGGCCACCGGGCCCGACGGCGCGGCGTACTGGGCGGCTCCGGCCCGCAGCACCATGGCCCCGACGTGGTGGGCCACGATGTCGTGGACGTCGCGGGCGATGCGCTCGCGCTCGGCCAGCAGGTCGGCCCGGGCCCGTTCGGCGGTGAGCAGCCTGGCCTCCTCGGCCATCGCCAGCCGCAGCTCGGTCGTGGCCCGGCGGATGCCGACGTAGCGGCCGATGGCGACCGGCGCGGCGACCATCGCCAGCAGCGCGATCACCCTGGGCGGGGTGATCCGGGACAGTTCGTCGCCCACGAAGCTCAGCGCCGTGACGATGGAGGCGGTCACGTAGGCGACGCCCGTCCACGACCAGGAGGCCCGCATCGCGAACACGCCCAGCGTGACGAGGAACAGGCCCTGCATCGGTCCGACGGCGAAGCCGGCGGTGCGGTCGGCCATCAGCACCAGCAGCGCCTGTACGGCGAAGGCCGTGCCGGGCAGGGTGCGCGCCAGCCCGGCGGTGAGGCCGCAGCAGATGGTGAACCAGCCCGCCCCCCACACCGGCAGCGGCCCGTCGTGCCACTTGGTCCAGGTGTCGAGCACCATGAAGGCCACCCCGCCGCCCGCGAGCAGCAGGTCGAGGCCGGGACGCCGCTCCACCAGCGCCATCGGCTCGATGGGGTGGCGCAGGTAGCGGCCGACCGCCACCGGGATGACGCCCGCCACGGCCGGGACGTACCAGGAGGCGGTGGTGAGGGCGATCCCGGGGTCGGCCACGTTGACCGCGGTGGCGGCCGCCGTCAGGACCGCGGCGGCCGCGGCGCGGCGCCGGTCGCCGCGGTGGGCGGCCACGCCCGCCGCGACGGACAGCAGGATCTGCGCGGTGTTGGCGGTGTAGGCGCCGACCTGGTCGCACACGACGAGGACGGCCGCCAGGAGGGCGCAGACCGTCAGGGGGAACCGCCGGACGAACCCCATGGGCGCCCCGGCCAGCAGGGCGAACCCCCAGGTGATCAGCGCCGGGACGGTACCGCCGGAATACGTGCCGCCCGAGATGAGCCGGTCCAGGGCGACCGCCGCGGCGGCCAGGCAGACGTCCACGGCCCAGCCGCGGCGCCCCCCGCCTGGCGCCGGGCCGCGGGACGGCGGGGCCGCGGACGGGTCACGGAATCTCATGTGGCACGCCACGCAGTCGCATACACAGCACGGTATAGGCCCCAAGGAGGGGAGGTTCATCCTCCGGAAGGACGGCCGCCTCCTCCAAGTGGCCGCCGGGTCCGGCCGCCCGATGGGGCGATTTCCCAGCTCACAACACCTATGGTGCACTGCATGAGCAGTGACGCCGCACTCTTCCTCAGGCAGTGGATGCGCTCCCCGGCGACCGTCGGGGCGGTGGCCCCCAGCTCGCGCCGGCTCGCCGAGGCGGTGACCGCGCCGATCCCCCGCCGGGGCGACCCGGTGGTGGTGGAACTCGGCGCGGGCACGGGCGTGTTCACGGCGGAGATCCAGCGGCGGCTCGGCGGCCGGGGGCACCACCTGGCCGTGGAGATCAACCCCCGGATGGCCGGGCTCCTCGCCGCCCGGCATCCCCGGGTGGACGTCGTCGCCGCCGACGCGGCGCGGCTGCCCTTCCTGCTGCGGGAGCGCGGGCTGGCCGGCGCCGACGTGGTGGTGAGCGGCCTGCCGTGGGCGGCGTTCCCCGACGATGTCCAGGTGGGGCTGCTGGGCGCGGTCCGCGCGGTCATGGGGCCCGACGCGGCCTTCACCACCTTCGCCTACGGTTTCGCCCGCCATCTGCCGCCCGCCCGGCGCTTCCGGCGGCGCCTGTCGAACGCCTTCGAGGAGGTCGTGACGGGCCGGACCGTGTGGGGCAACCTGCCGCCGGCCTTCGTCTACCACGCGCGCCGGCCGCGCCCCGCCGCCGAGGCGGGCCGTCCCGGCTGAGTCCGTACGGCGGCGGGCGGCCCGGAGGGCGGGCGGCGGGCACGGGCTCCGAGGCGGTGGAGACGGGCTCCAAGGAGACGGGCGGCGGGCGCGTGACACTGGATCGGGAACAGAACTTCGTTCTAAGATCGCGCGACCGGAATGGAGTTGATCGCCCGTGGACTTCACCCTTCCCGAGAGCGCGCTCGCCGTCCAGCGCGGCGTCACCGACGTCTGCGCCCGCTACGACCTCGGCTACTGGCAGCGCTGCGAGTCCGAGAAACGCTGGCCGCAGGAGGTCTGGGACGACCTGGCCCGGGGCGGCTGGCTCGGCCTGGCCGTACCGGAGGAGTACGGCGGGGGCGGCCAGGGCCTGCTGGAGCTGGCCGTGGCCACCGAGGCCCTGTCGGCGTCCGGCGCGGCCGGCGGCTCGGCGTTCACCTACGTCCTCACCCCCGGGTTCGGCGCCCTCACCCTGGCCCGGCACGGCAGCCCCCGGCAGCGCGAGGAGCTGCTGCCGAAGCTGGCCACCGGCGAGGTGGAGACCTGCTTCGCCCTCACCGAGCCCGACGCCGGGTCCGACTCCCTGGGCATCTCCACCTTCGCCCGCCGCGACGGCGACGAGTTCGTGGTCGACGGCCGGAAGGTCTGGATCACCGGCGTGCAGCGCGCGACCTGGATGCTCCTGGTCACCCGGACCGTCCCGGCCGCCGAGGCGAAGCCGCGCAGCCACGGCCTGACGGTCCTGCTGGTGAACGTGCCCGAGGCGGTCGCCGCCGGATCGCTGTCCTACCGGCCGATCCCGAAGATGGGCGCCAACACCACCCCCTCCAACACGGTCTTCGTCGACGGCCTGCGGGTGCCCGCGGCGAACGTGGTGGGCGAGGTTGACCAGGGGTCGCGGGTGCTGTGGGACATCCTCAACCCCGAGCGGATCCTGCTCGCCGCCGGCGGGCTGGGCGCCGCCGAGGTCGCCCTGTCGGTGGCGGTGCGCTACGCCGGGGAGCGGGAGGTCTTCGGCCGGCCGATCGGCGCCAACCAGGCCGTCGCCTTCCCCCTCGCCCAGGTCAAGGCGAAGATCGAGCTGGCCAGGCTGATGGTCCACAAGGCCGCCTGGCTGTTCGACGCCGGGCTGCCCTGCGGGACCGAGGCCGGCATCGCCAAGCTGGCCGCCTCCCAGGCCGCGTGGGAGGCCGCCGATCGGGCCTTCCAGACGCTGGGCGGCATGGCCTACTCGCTGGAGTACCCGGTGGCGCGGCTGCTGGCCGACGCCCGCATCGGCAAGGTCGCCCCGGTCACCGAGGAGCTCCTGCTCAACCACCTGGCCACCCGGGTGCTGGGACTGCCCAGGAGCTTCTGACCCGGTTGCGGAGCCGTCCCGGGGGGCAGACTCCCCTCGGGCCCGGCGATCACCGCCGGGCCCGACGACGGCGAAGAGCGTGAGACCAGCGACGAGGGGAAGCAGCCGATGCCCGCCTACGCCAGCACCGTGATCGACGCCTCCGCGGACGAGGTGTGGAGCTACCTGAGGGATTTCGGGAACCTCGCCGAGTGGCTGCCCGGGATCTCCTCCTGCGTGTTCGAGGAGGGCGAGGGCGGTCCGGGCACGGTGCGCCGGATCGAGGGCGCGGGCGGGCTCTTCCGGGAGCGGCTGCTCACCCTCGACGACGACTCCCGCTCGGCGACCTACGAGATCCTGGAGAGCCCCCTGCCGGTCCGGGAGTACCGGGCGGTCTACCGGGTCCACCCCGTCACCGACACCGGCCGGGCGTTCGTGGAGTGGTCGGCGGCCTTCGAGACGGACGGCGGGGCGGACGAGGCCAAGGTGACCAGGAACATGGTCCGGTACATCTTCGCGCCCGGCCTGGCGGCCCTGGGCGAGCGGCACGCCGGGCACCGCTCCGCGGCGGGCGCCGAACCGGTCGGCTGACCCCGGCCTCCGGATGTCCCGGACGGGCGGCCCCGGACCGGTTCGGCGGGGCCGCCCGGCCCGTCAGGTGAACTCCGGCGGTCGCCGCTCCCGTACGGCCCGCACCCCCTCGGCCACGTCCGGACCGGTGAAGCCGAGGAACTCCATGGCAAGGGAGGCGTCGAAGGAGGGGCCGGCCAGGCGCAGCCAGTTGTTGAGCGCGTACTTCGTCAGCCGGATCGCCTCGGCCGAGCCCGCGGCCAGCCGTACGGCGATCTCCAGTGCCCGCTCGTGCACCTGGTCGTCGTCCACGCACAGGCTGACCAGCCCCATCGCCTCGGCCTGCTCCCCGGTGACCGGCTCGCACAGCAGCAGGTGGTACTTGGCCTTGGCCAGTCCGCACAGCAGCGGCCAGACGATGGCGGCGTGGTCGCCGGCCGCCACGCCGAGGCGGGTGTGGCCGTCGATGACGCGCGCCGTACGGCCCGCCACGGAGACGTCGGCCAGCAGCGCGACCGCCAGGCCCGCGCCCACGGCCGGGCCCTGGACGGCCGAGACGATCGGCTTGGAACAGTTGATCACGTTGTAGACGATGTCGCGGGCCTCGGTGAAGACGCGCATGCGCGTGGCGTGGTCGCGGGTCATCTCCTCGATCATCGCGAGGTCGCCGCCGGCTGAGAACGCCTCGCCCTCGCCCCGGACGAGCACCGCGCGCACGGCGTCGTCGCGGTCGGCGTCGAGCCAGACGCCGGCCAGCTCGCGGTGGCCGACGGTGTCCACGGCGTTGAGCCTGCGCGGTTCGCTGATCGTCACCCGGAGCACCCCGTCGGCGGCCCAGTCGATCCTCAGCTTCTCGTAGTCCTCGTATCCCCTCATCGCCGGGCCTCCTCCGGCAGCGCGGCGGCGCCGGGCAGGTCCCGCGCCCCGGGACGGGCTTCGGACCGTGGTCCGGATCGCGCCGCGGCCTCGACCAGCGCCGCGACGAGCCGGTCGTCGTCGCCGCGCTCGGGGTGCCACTGGACCCCGACGCCGAAGGGGTGGTCCCGCAGCTCGACGCCCTCGACGATCTGGTCGTCGGCCCAGGCCACGGGGGTCAGGCCGGCGCCGAGCCGCCGGATCGCCTGCCGGTGCGGCGCGGTCGCCTCGACGCGGTCGCCCACCGCCTCGCCCAGCCTGCTCGACACGCTGACCTGGACGACGTGCCCGCCCCCGGTGTGGAGCTCGTGGCTGTCGACCGCGTCGGGAAGCCACGGGATCAGGCTGCCGCCCTGGGCGACGTTCAGCACGTGCATGCCCCGGGCGACGCCCAGCAGCGGCAGGCCGGCCTGGACGGCGGCGCGGGCCAGGGCCAGCTCGAAGCGGTCGCGGTGGGGCTGGGGCTCGCCGAGCCGTTCGTCGCGGGCCGCGCCGTACAGGGTGGGGTCGAGCTCGCCGCCGCCGGTGAGGATCACCCCGGAGAGGTGACGCGCGTGCTCGGCGGCCACGGCCGGGCCGAGCGACGGGAGCAGCACCGGGACGCCGCCCGCCCGCTCCACCGCCCGGGCGTAGGCGGGCGGGGACAGGACGGCTTCGCGGACCCAGTCGCCCCAGCGGGCGGCCTCGAGGTAGGAGGTGATGCCGATCAGAGGTCGGGGCATGGGCTCTCCAGTGGCCGTGCGGGAGGCGGCGCCCTGTTCCCGGACGGCACCTGTCCCGTCTTTCGGCAACATCCCTATCATGCCGCGCGCCATTTCGGTTATGCCACACATATCAGATCTCAACGGCCCGGTACGGCGAACCCGCCGCGGCGGTCCTCTCCGGGGGAATGGAGCACTCCATCGGCCGGCGGCGTCCCGGGGCGATGGAACGATCCACCTGCCGGAGATGCCCCAGAAAAGGCCCGAGGGCCGACCGGACGGTCCGACACGACATTAAATACGAAATATTACGAATATCCCTCATTTTCCACACACCTGGCCGCCAAGAGGTTATTACCCGTGACGCCCTCGCAATTACGGAAGGCCAGATTTCGCACCATATTCCAGAGAAACGGTTGTGACGCCTATGGGAAACTGCAAGAATTCAATTTGAGCGAACCGGCGGGCCGGGGTCACCGGGCGCTCGCCACCCGGAACCGTCATGGAGGTGGTCTGCGTGATCGGACTTTGATCCGGTCGGTGGGGTGAGGTCCGATCACATGTCGTTGAATCCGCGTCTCGTCAAGGAAAGCTTCGCCGTCATCGAGCCCGTCGCGGACCGGGCCGCGGCATACTTCTACGGGCGGCTGTTCGCCGTCAATCCGCACATGCGTGGCATGTTCCCCCCGGCGATGGACGCCCAGCGCGACCGACTGTTCGGCGCGCTGACCCGCATCGTCTGGAGCATCGACGGCCCCGACGGCATGGCGCCGTTCCTCGGCCGCCTGGGCCGCGACCACCGCAAGTACGGCGTGCTCACCGAGCACTACGCCGTGGTCCGCGACGCGCTGCTGGCCACCGTACGGCACTTCGCCGCCGAGGTCTGGACCCCCGAGGTCGAGCGGGCGTGGGAGGCGGCGTACGCCGTCGCCGCCGACTTCATGATCAAGGCCGCCGAGGCCGACGCGGGCGTCTCCCCCGCCTGGTGGCTGGCCGAGGTCACCGGCCACGAGCTGCGCACCCCGGACGTCGCCGTCCTCACCCTGAGGCCCGCCCAGCCCCTGCCGTACCTGCCGGGACAGCACGTCAGCGTGCAGACCCCCCGCTGGCCGCGCGTGTGGCGGCCCTTCTCCATCGCCAACGCCCCGCGGCCGGACGGCACCGTACGGCTGCACGTCCGCGCGGTGCGGGGCGGGTGGGTCTCCGGCGCGCTGGTCCGGCACACCCGCGCCGGCGACACCCTCATGCTCGGCCCGGCGTCCGGGTCGATGGCCCCGCCCGTCTCCGGCCGCGACGTCCTGTGCGTCGCGGGAGGCACCGGGCTGGCCCCGCTGAAGGCGATCATCGAGCACGTCATCGCCTCCGGGCGGCGGTCCGGCATCCACCTCCTGTACGGCGCGCGCCGCGCGGCGGAGCTGTACGACCTGCCCGACCTGGTGCGGATGGAGTCGGAGTTCCCCTGGCTGCGGGTGCTGCCGGTCGTCTCCGACGAGCCGGGCCACGACGGGGTGCGGGGCACCGTGGGCGAGGTGCTGGACCGCTTCCCCTCCTGGGCCGGCCACGAGGTCTACGTCTGCGGCCCGCCCGCCATGGTCGGCGACGCGGTCCGGCGGCTGCGGCGCGGGGGCGTCCCCCTGACCGACATCCACCGGGACATCATCGAGTCCTGAGGTCGTCTCCGAAGTCGTCCCCGCCGCTCAGGCCGTCTCCCCCGCCCGGATCTCCTCCGCACGGGCCGCCTCCGCCGCACGGGCCGCCTCCTCCGCCGCGGCGACCGAGGCGGTCGTGACGGAGCGGGAGACCACGGCGACGGCGACGACGCACAGCACCGCCGCGGCGCAGAACACCGCGGGCAGCCCCGCCCGGTCGGCGAGGAACCCGCCCGCCGCGGCGCCCAGCGGGGTGGCCCCCATCCCGATCAGGCGGGCGGTGGCGTTGATGCGGCCGAGCATCGCCCCGGGGACGATCCGCTGCCGCAGCGAGACGATGACGACGTTGGAGACGGCGTTGGTCGCCCCGAGCAGGACCGCGGTGACGGCGATACCGGGCACGGTGGGCAGCAGGACCGGCACGAACAGCAGGAGCCCGTTGACCAGGTCGGCGACGATCAGCGTCCTGACCTGGCCGGCCCGGCGCGTCAGCCGGTCGGCGACCAGCGAGCCCGCCACCGCGCCCGCCGCCAGCGCCGCGGTGAGCACGCCGTACCCGGCGGAGGTCAGTCCCACCCGGGACTCCTCGCCGACCACCCACAGCACGAACACCGCGAAGTAGGCGGCGTTGGCGAAGTTGAGCACGCCCGAGAAGAGGGCCAGGCTCCGCAGCACCCGGTGACCCCATAGGTAGCGCAGACCCTCGGCGATGTCGGCGCGCAGCGGCCGGGTGGAGGGGGTCTCGACGCGGAACCGCCCGCGCATGCCGAGCAGCGTCAGGGCCGCCGCCGCGTACAGCAGGGCGGGCGTCCCGAGGGTGGCCGTCGCGCCGATCCCGACCAGGACCCCGGCGACCGGAGCGCCGAGGAAGTTGTTGCCGACGGTCTGCACCGCGACGAGCCGGCCGTTGGCCTCGCCCAGCCGCTCGCGCGGCACGACCATCGGCAGCACCGACTGCGCGGAGGTGTCGGCGAGGACCTCCGCGACGCCGGTCAGCAGCGCCCCGGCCAGCAGCACCGGCAGGCTCAGCAGCCCCAGCCAGGCGGTCAGCGCCACCCCGGCCAGCGCGGCCGCCCGCAGCGTGTTGGCGGCGACCATGATCCGGCGGCGGTCGTGCCGGTCGGCCAGGGCGCCCGCGTGCAACGCGAGCAGCAGCCACGGCAACGTGGCCGCCGCGCTGACCAGGGAGACCAGGACCGGCGAGCGGGTCAGCGTCACCGCGACCAGCGAGACGCCGACGACGGTGATCCCGTCGGCGACGTTCGACAGGCCGGAGGCGGCCACCAGCCGGCGGAAGGGTCGTCCGGTCATGTGCGCTCCCGGTATCGTGGAAAGAGAAGTTTGCAAACGATTCTTTGCAAAGATATGGCTGCACATGACGGATGACAAGACCCGTTCCATCGACGCCGCCGCGCTCAAGGGGCTGGCGCACCCCTCCCGGCTGCGCCTGCTGGAACTGCTGGAGCGGCACGGCGAGGCGACCGCGACCCAGCTGGCCGCCCTGACCGGGGAGAACACCGGCGCGACGAGTTACCACCTGCGACAGCTCGAACGGTACGGCTTCATCGAGGACGTCCCGGGACGCGGCAGGGGCAAGGAACGCTGGTGGCGCGCGGGCAGCTTCTCCATGGACGGCGACCGCTTCCGGCGCGACCCCGACACGGCCCAGGCCGCCGAGATGGTGCTCGCCCAGGTGGTCCGCCAGCGCGGGGCCGAGCTCACCCGCTGGCTGGAGGAGTCACGGACCACGCCCCGGGCGTGGATCGAGGCCAGTGTCACCTCCAGCAGCGGCATGCGCCTCACCCGCCAGGAACTCGCCGACCTGGTCGGTGAGGTCTCCGCCGTCCTGGACATCTACCGGAAGCGGGCCCGGGACCGCCCCGGTGACACGCCGGACACCGCCCAGGTCGTCGTCCACTTCGACGCTCTGCCCTTCGGCGTCGGCGAGGCGGATCCCGACGGGGCGGACGCCGGCCGGACGGGCTCCGGCGGGCCGGACTCCGGGGAGGCTGATCAGCCGGGATGAGCCCCCGGCCACGCGATGTCGTCGACCGCCAGGAACGGCTCGCCGGCCACGGCCGCCGGGGTCGCCCCGGTGAACGCCATGACGTCCCGATGCAGGTGGGACTGGTCGGCGTAGCCGGCCTCCGCCGCGACCCCGGCCGTGCCCTCACCCGCGACCAGGCGGTGGGCGGCGTGGTCGAAGCGGACCAGCTTGGCGGCGCGCTTGGGCGACAGGCCGATCTGCGACCGGAACCGGGACCACAGGCGCTTGCGGCTCCATCCGGTCTCGGCCGCCAGCCCGTCGATCCGGACCATCCCGCGACCGGCGACGATCCGCTCCCAGGCCCAGGCCACCTCCGGGTCCACGGACGCCTCCGCCGCATGCCGCCGGGCGAGCAGCGCGTCCGTCAGCGCGAAGCGGTCCTCCCACGAGGAGACCTCGCCCAGCCGTTCAAGGATCCGCGCCGCCTCCCGTCCCCACAGGTCGTCGAGGGCCGCCACGGCGCCGCCCAGGTCCGCGGGAGAGACGCCCAGGACCGCGCGGGCGACCACCGGGGACAGGCGCACCTGCACGCACTCGACGTTCTCACCCCGCGCCCGGACCGCGCCGCCCGACCCGAAGCCGGGCCCGGCGGCCATGCTTCCCCGCTGCCGCCCGGCGGCGTGGTCCAGGACGGGTGAGCCGGAGCCGAACTCCAGAAGCAGCGTCACGGCCGGGTGCGGGACCATCCGGAGCGTGTCCAGCTCACGGACGCGGAACCCCGCCATGGTGACGCCGGCCACCCGGCTGGGCCGCCGCGGGCACGCGATGTCCCACGTGACCGCGCCGTGCATGAACCTCCGCACGGCGCCATGCTACGCGGGCCCGGCCGAGGGAGGAGCGGAGGGAACACTCGGCAAGCCGCTACTGGTGATCTTCGGCGAGGACGACCGCAGGTGGCGATCCTCGTCCGCCGCCGACTACCTGACGGTTCCGGGCGCGGAGGTCGAGGTGCTGCCCGGCCTCGGGCACTCCCCCGTCCTGGAGGATCCGCCGCGGACCGCCGCCCCCTTCCTGGCCTTCGCCGCGGCCCATGCCGTGCGGACCGGATGAGGTAGGGGTGGCCGGTGCGCCGAAGCCGGCGCACCGGTCACGAGAGCACGCCGCACCGGCCACGGGAGCACGCCGCCGGAGACGGCGCCTTCCGGCGGGCCGTGCGCCGCCGTGAGACGCCGGTCAGGGGGCGACGCGGCCGTTGGCGACGAACGCGGCGTGGGTGAGGGGCATCAGCCCCGCCCAGACGGCCTCCATCTTCTCGGCCACCATCTCGATCTCCCGCTGCGGGAACGAGGGCACCTTGGCCTGCTCGCTCTTGGTGCGCAGCGACAGGAAGTGCATCAGGGACCGGGCGTTGCAGGTGGCGTACATCGAGGAGAACAGGCCCACCGGCAGCACGGCCCTGGCCACCTCGCGGGCGACGCCGGCCTCCAGCATCTCCTGGTAGGCGGCGTAGGACTGCCGGTAGGAGTCCTCCATCGCCTCGGTCACCAGCTTGTGCTGCTCGTCGGTCCCCTCGACGAACACGTACTTGCCCGGCCGCCCCTCCTGGACGAGCCTGCGCTCCCGGCCCGGAACGTAGAAATCGGGCTGGAGCTCCCTGTATCTCCCGCTTTCCTCGTTGTACGACCATCCCACTCTGTGGCGGTGGAACTCCCGGAAGACGAAGATGGGCGCCCTGATGAAGAAGGTCATGGAGTTGTGCTCGAACGGGCTCCCGTGCCTGTCGCGCATGAGGTAGTTGATCAGTCCCCTGGACCGCTCCGGGTCCTTGTTGATCTCCTCCAGGGACTGCTCCCCCGCGGTCGACACCCGCGCGGCCCAGAGCACGTCGGTGTCCGAGGCGCTGTGCCTGACCAGCTCGACGGTGACGTCGTCGAGGAAACGCGGCTGACTGTCGTCCATGGGCGGTAGACCTTCCGGTGGCGGTTCGCGGGCACAGGCAAGCCTAGCGCCGTCCGCCGGAGCCGCCCGGAGGGGACGGGCCGGTGCGCCGCGACCGGAACCGGGCACGTCACGGGCTCGGGGGAACCATCGGGCACGGGCCGGGCGCGGCGGAGGAACCAGGGGTCCCGGCGGGCGCGGGCCGTACCGCCCGCGCCCGCCGGGGCGCCGGCTACCGGGTCCGCTGCGCGCCGGCCGCGTCGGCGCGGCAGAGCCTCAGCACGTTGGAGATGATGCGGGCCCCCGCGCCACCCTCGGCGGTGAGGATCGACTCGGGGTGGAACTGCACGGCGAAGCGCCGCCGTTCGGTGTCCTCGATCGCCATCACCGCGCCGTCGGGGGTGAGGGCGGTGGCGGTGAAGCCCACCAGGCCGGGCTGCTTGGCGTGCAGCGAGTGGTAGCGGGCGGCGACGAACTCCTCGGGCAGGCCGTCGAGGAGGGCGCTGTCGCCGGTCCTCCTGACCTGGCCGCGCTTGCCGTGCTCGGGGTTGGCCAGCAGCTCCAGCGTGCCGCCGGCCTGCTCGACCATCCCCTGCAGGCCGAGGCAGACGCCGAACACCGGCAGGTCGCGCTCGTAGAGGGCGTCGATGAGCGACGACAGGCCGAAGTCGACGGGCCAGCCCGGGCCGGGCGAGAGCACCACGAGGGACGGCGCGATCTCGTCGATCATGGCGGCCGGGAAGCCGTGGCGCAGCGTGACGACCTCGGCGCCCTGCTGGCGGAAGTAGTCGGCGAGGGTGTTGACGAAGGAGTCCTCGTGGTCCACGAGCAGCACCTTCAGGCCCTCCCCCGTCCTGGGGGTCTCGGGGGCCGGCGCCTGCTCACGCTCCTCGCCGACCGCGGCCAGGGCTTCGAGCAGCGCGCTGGCCTTGAGCTCGGTCTCGCGCTCCTCGGCCTCGGGGTCGGAGTCGAACAGCAGGGTGGCGCCCGCCCGGACGGCGGCGACGCCGCCGCGGATCTGCGCGGTGCGCAGGGTCAGGCCGGTGTTCATCGAGCCGTCGAAGCCGATGTAGCCGACGGCTCCGCCGTACCAGCGGCGGGTGGTCTCCTCGTGGTCCTCGATGAACTGCATCGCCCAGGTCTTGGGGGCGCCGGTGACGGTGACGGCCCACATGTGGGTGAGGAAGGCGTCCAGGGCGTCGAACTCCGGGCGCAGGCGGCCCTCGATGTGGTCGACGGTGTGGATCACGCGGGAGTACATCTCGATCTGGCGCCGCCCGATGACCTGGACGCTGCCCGGCACGCAGATGCGGGACTTGTCGTTGCGGTCGACGTCGGTGCACATGGTCAGCTCCGACTCCTCCTTGACGCTGCTCAGGAGGGTGCGGATGGCCTCGGCGTCCTCGATGGGGTTGCCGCCGCGGGCGATGGTGCCGGAGATGGGGCACGTCTCGACGCGGTCGCCGTTGACGCGGACGTACATCTCCGGGGAGGCGCCGACCAGGTGCTCGCCGTCGCCGAGGTTGAACAGGAACTCGTACGGTGCCGGGTTGCGCCTGCGCAGGGTGCGGTAGAAGCCGGCCGGGTCGGTGCACACCCCGTGGAAGACCTGGCCGGGGACGACCTCGAACAGGTCACCGCGGACGAACTTCTCCTTGGCCGCGGCGACGACCTCGGCGTAGGCGCCCTTGGCGGGGGCGGCGGGGACCTCGGCGGGGGCGGGAGGCAGCGGGACGCTCTCGCCCTCGCGGGCCAGGCCGCGGGTGGAGACGCCGTCCACGGTGAACTCGTAGAGGTACTCCCTGCTGGTCTCCCGCTTGCGGTCGACCACCATGATCCGGTCGGGCAGGTGCAGCACGAGGTCGCGCTGGTCGTCGGCCCGGGTGAGGACCTGCCGGATCGGCTCGAACTGGAAGGCCAGGTCGTAGCCGAAGGAGCCGTACAGGCCCAGGTGCTCGTCCTCGCCGCTGAAGGCGGCGATGATCTCGCGGATCGCGGTGAAGACGGTGGGCCGGCGGCTGCGCATCTCCTCGGGGAGGATGTCCTCGGACTCTGCGACGTGGACCTCGACGTGGTCGGCGGTCGGCTCGCCGGTGGGCTTGCCGGCGGCCAGCATGCACGAGGCGACGGCGGGCAGCACGACCCGGCCGCGGTCGTTCAGGGCGCGGGCCGAGATCCTGCGCCCGCGGGCGACGATCTCCAGGCAGGGGTCCGCGTAGGCCAGGTGCCACCGGCTGTAGCGGCCGGGATACTCCATCCCCGAGGAGAGCACGCCGCCGCGGCGCTCGCCGAGAGCGGTGACGACGTCCTCCAGCATGCTCTCCGGCACATCGGACGTCGTGACTTCGACGCCGATGCCGCCGGCAGTGGTATATCCGCTGGTCTCCACTTGCAGCCTCGTCCCTTTTGGTCGCTCGATGCCCGGAAGGAGGCGGAAACAGAAAAGGCCGCCTTCCCGGGCGGCCGTCTGTCCACTTCGCGAATGCGAAACACGCGCCGCCTAGCAGCGGCGCCACCACTGGAGGGTGTCGAGGTCTCGCATGTCGCAAGGGTACCGGCGGAAACCGTGATCATGCAACGTGCCCGCACCGGGCCGGGCCGCACGGTGAGCGGGTCGTACGGCGGGGACTGCGGCCCGGTGCCCGGATCCGGAGGCTCACGGCGGAGACCGTACGGCGGCGCGGCGCTCGGGGGCGGGGCCGGGCCGTACGGCGGGCGGGTTAGGGTCGGCGGGTGCGTGCGGCCAGGCTGATGTCGTTGCTGTTGCTGCTCCAGGCGCGCGGCGGGATGACCGCCGCGGAGCTCGCCCGTGAGCTGGAGGTCTCCGAGCGGACCGTCCACCGCGACGTGCTCGCCCTGGCCGAGGCCGGGGTGCCGGTCTACGCCGACCGCGGCCGGGGCGGCGGCTACCGCCTGCTGGAGGGCTACCGCACCCGCCTGACGGGCCTGGACCGGGCCGAGGCGGAGGCGCTGTTCCTGTCCGGGGTGCCACGGGCGCTGCGGGAGATGGGGCTCGGCGAGGTGGCGGCCTCGGCGCGGCTGAAGGCGGCGGCGGCGTTGTCGCCCGGCGCGCGCGACGCCCCCGCGAGCGCCGCGCAGCGCTTCCACCTCGACGCCCCCGGCTGGTTCGCCGGGGGCGGGCCTCCTCCGGAGGCGCTGGCCCCGCTGGCCAGGGCTGTGTGGGGCGACCACCCCGTCACCGGCCTCTACCGGGGCGGGCCCCGGACGCTGGAACCGTACGGGCTGGTGCTCAAGGCCGGGGTCTGGTACCTGGCGACGCGGTCGGCGATCTACCGGGTGGACCGCTTCTCGGGGGTCGAGGCGCACACCGACCGGCGCTTCGAGCGCGACCGCGGCTTCGACCTGGCGGCGTTCTGGGAGGAGCGGGCCGCCGAGTTCGCCCGTTCGCTGCTGCGGACGCGGGTCACCGTACGGCTCAGCCCCGTCGGCCACCGCCGGTTGCGGGTCTTCGCCGACCCGGCGGCCCTGGACGAGGCGCTGGCGTCGGCCACCGGGCCCGACGGGCAGGGCCGGGTCACGGTGTCGCTGCCCGTCGAGTCGCTGGAGGTCGCCTACGGCCAGCTCCTGGGGTTGGGGCCCGAGGTGGAGGTCCTCGATCCGCCGGAGCTGCGCGCGCTCCTGGCCGGGGCGGCCGCGCGGATGAACGCCCTGTACGGCGGGCCCGGGGACGAGGACGCGCCGGGCTGAGGACGGACCGGATGGGGCCGGTCAGCGGTAGCCGGTGGTGTCGGCCGGCTTGCCCTTGCTCTGCACCTCCTCCATGTAGCGCCAGGCGTCGGGCACGCTGCCGTCGACGTCGGTGACCCCGTACGCGCGGGCGAGCCGGACGCTGGAGACGGTCTGCCCCGACCAGCGGGCGCGGTCGTCGGCGGCGGCCAGCGCGGCGACGGCCCGGCCCGCGAAGGCCGGTGACTCGGAGATCGCGAAGTGCGGCTCCCGGGCGGTGGCGTCGCGCCAGTCGGCCTCGGTGACGCCGTAGTGCTCCAGCATCGCCTCCGAGCGGATCCAGCCGGGCGTCAGCGTGACGGCGGCGCAGCCGTGCGGGCGCAGCTCGTGGTCCATGGAGAACGCCAGGCGGTTCAGCGAGGTCTTGGCCAGGTCGTAGAAGACGGAGAGGCGGTAGTTGGCGGCGTTGTACTCGGCGGTGCCGTCGGTCACCTCGACGAGCAGGCCGCCGGGGTTCCTGATCATCAGGGGCAGGAGGTGGTGGCTGGTGATGAGGTGGGTGTCGATCGCCAGGCGCATCAGGCGCAGCCCGTCGTCCAGCGGGTGCTCCCAGACCGGGACGTCCCATTTGGCGAACATGTCGCCGCCCCAGATGTCGTTGACGAGGATGTCGAGACGGCCGTGCTCGCGGTCGATCCGCTCGGCCAGCGCGCGCACCTGGTCGCTCTCCAGGTGGTCGACCCGCTGGGCGACGCCCCGGCCGCCGGCGCGGGTCACCAGCTCGGCGGTCTCCTCGATGGTCTCGGGGCGGTTCATCTCCGAACGCGCCCCGCGGGTGGTCCGGCCGGTGCAGTAGACCGTGGCGCCCGCCTCGCCCAGCGCCACCGCGATGGCCCGGCCGGTCCCCCTCGTCGCCCCGGCGACCAGGGCGACCTTTTCCTTCAGCGTGTTGTGCATGGCGACGATGCTGCCGCCGAAAGAGGACATCTCATGTCATGTTTTCCCGGCGATCCTCCGATGCCGGGCGGCGGCCGTCACGGCCGGGCCGCACCGTCGCGGCCAGGCCGTTCGGCCGGGCCGGAGACGGCGCGGGCCCCGCGGCCCGCGCCGTCTCCGGATCACACCAGGTAGCGCAGCCACAGGTACGGCGTGGCGACCGCGACGGTGGCGAAGGTGACGACGAGGCCGTACTTGGTGAACTCCCAGAAGCTGATCGGCGTCCGGTTGCGCGCGGCGATGCCGAGGACGACCACGTTGGCCGCCGCGCCGACCGCGGTGGCGTTGCCGCCCAGGTCGGCGCCGAGGGCCAGCGCCCACCACAGCACCTGCGCCGGGCCGTTGCCGCCGTTGGCGTTCACCAGCTCGGCGACGATCGGGCTCATGGTCGCAACGTAGGGGATGTTGTCCACGATCGCCGAGATGACGGCGGAGATCCACAGCAGGCCCAGCGTGGCCACCCCCAGGCGGCCCTGGGTGGCCTCGACGGCGGCCTGGGAGACCTGCTTGATGACGCCGGTCTCGACCAGCGCGCCGACCATGACGAAGAGCCCGGCGAAGAACACCAGGGTGGGCCACTCGACCTCGCGGATCGCCTCCTCGGTGGTGACCCTGGTGACCGCCACCAGGATCCCGGCGCCGAGGATCGCCACCACCGACGGCTCGTAGTGCAGCACCGGGTGCAGGACGAAGGCGGCCAGCACCAGGACGAGCACCGTGAGGCTCTGCCACAGCAGCCGGCGGTCGGCGATGGCCTCGCGCTCGTTCAGCTGCATGATCTCCGCGGCGCGCTCGGGGTCGTAGACGAACGCCCTGCGGAACAGCAGGCGGCACAGGCCGATGAACACGACCATCAGCACCACCGCCAGCGGCGCCAGGTGGACGAGGAAGTCGTTGAAGGTCAGCCCGCCGCGGCTGGCGATGATGATGTTGGGCGGGTCGCCGACCAGGGTGGCGGCGCCGCCGATGTTGGACGCCATGGCCTCGGCGATGAGGAACGGCGCGACCGGCAGCGCGAGCCGCTCGCACACCAGGAACGTCACCGGGGCGATCAGCAGGACCGTGGTGACGTTGTCCAGCAGCGCCGACGCGAGCGCCGTGATCACCAGGAGCAGCACCATGAGCCGGAAGGGGCGGCCCCTGGCCCGTTTGGCGGCCCAGATCGCCAGATACTCGAAGACGCCCGTCTGTTTGAGCACCCCGACGATGATCATCATGCCGAGCAGCAGGAAGATGACGTTCCAGTCGATCCCGGAGTGCTCGGAGAAGAACGCGGCCCGGCCGTCGGTGGCGTGGATGACCAGCATGATGCCGGCTCCGCCGAGCGCCGCCGCGACGCGGTTGACCTTCTCGGTGGCGATCAGCGCGTACGCGACGAGGAAGATCGCGACCGTCAGCCACGCGGTGACCGTCACGACGAGAGCACCCGGCCCAGCAGCCTGGTCAGCAGGACGGCTCCCAGCAGGCGCCCCTCGTCCATGACCGCGACCAGCGGGCTGGAGGTGCGCGCCATGAGCGCGGCCACCTCCAGCACGGTCGCGTCGGGGTCGGTCACCGGCAGCTCACGGGGGTCGTCCGGCATGCAGTCGCGGACGGTGCGCCCGGCCAGCGACCGCAGGAACGCGTCGGCGTGCGCCTCGTCCACCACCCGGGCCAGCGCGGGATCGTCCAGGCAGTAGCGCGGCACGGCCTGGCGCAGCACCGCGGTGGCGGGCAGCACGCCGGCGGGCGAGCCGTCGGCGTCGACGACGATCAGCGCCAGCAGGTGCCGGTCGGCCACGATCCGGGCGGCGTCGGCCGCCGGGGCGTCGAGAGGGATGGTCGGGAACTCGCTGACGAGGTCGCGGGCGCGCATCGGATGCACCGGCACTTTCGGGGTCGACGACGGAAGCGCCGACCAGACTTCCCGGCTCACCCCGCCGGATAACCTATCAAGCCGACGCGGAACGACTTCGGAGGGGCCGGGCTCAGCGCTCCGGCGGGCCGGGGACCACGATCAGCGGGCAGGCGGCGTGGTGGATCAGCGAGTGGCTCACCGAGCCGAGCAGCAGGCCGCCCAGCTCGCCGCGCCCGCGTGACCCCACGACCAGCAGGTCGGCCCGCGCGGACAGGTCCCTGAGCACGGCGACCGGGTGGCCCTGCTCCACCTGCTCGATGACCTTGACGTCCGGGTGGCTCTCGCCCCGGCCGGCCAGGGCCTCGGCCAGTGCCCGCCGCTCGCTCCCGGCCGCCGCGCGCACCTGGAGCGGGACGGCGGGCCGTCCCCAGGCGTGGACGGCCCGCAGCGGGGCGCCGCGCAGGGCCGCCTCGGTGAAGGCGAGGTCGACGGCCGCCGCGCCTTCCGGGGAGCCGTCGACACCGACGACCACCTCGCCGCGCGAGTGGGCGGGCAGGTCGCGCACGATGGCCACCGGGCAGGGGGCGCGGCCGGTCACGCCGAGCGCGACCGAGCCGAGCAGCATCCCCCGGAAACCGCCCAGCCCGTGGCTGCCCACCACCAGCAGCTCCGCCTCCCGGGCGGCCTCCAGCAGCGCGCTCCGGGGCTCGCCGGGCAGCAGCTCCGTGTCCGTCTCGACGCCGCCTCCCTCCTCCTCCACTCGCCCCAGCGCGTCGGTCAGCGTGGCGGCGGCCCCGTCGCGCATCCACCGGCCCACGTCGGCGTACGGGGCGTCCTCGGCCATCTGAAGCGGCCAGGCCGGCATGACGTGCACGATGCGCAGTGCGGTCCGGCGCAGGCGGGCCTCCTGGACCGCCCAGCCCACGGCGTCCAGAGCGGCGCGCGAGCCGTCGGTTCCCACCAGGATCACGGTGTCCTCCCCTGCTCTCACGGGCCCGCGGCCCGGTCGTACGGTGTTCCCCCGGCTTCCCGGTTCCCTCGGTTTCTCCGGTTCCCCTGATTCCCCTGGTTACCCCGGCTCCTCCGGGCTCCCTGATTCCCCCGGTTCCCCGGTTTCCCGGTTCCCTTGGTTCTCCCGGCTCCCCGGGCCGCCGGCCGGTGATCGCCGCGCGAGCCGGCGGGGCCCGGCGGGTCAGCGCGGCGGGCGTTCCTCCAGCACCTCGGAGACCGGCCGCCGGGTGGCGGCGTTCTCGTCGAAGGTGAACCCGAGGCGCATGATCATCTGCGGGTACTCGCCGGACAGCAGCTCCTGCCGGATGAACTCCCGCAGGTGTTGCGCCTCCAGCGCCTGGGTGTGGAAGGCGGCGCTGAGGCCGTACGCCGAGGCGTGCAGCAGCACGCGCTGCAGGGCCTGGCCGGCGGTGACCCAGTCCTCGCGGGAGTCGCCGCGCGTGGTCAGCACGGCCACCGTGCCGGTGGAGGTGCCGAAGAACTGGTCGCTGTCGTTGCCCCAGGGGTGGCCGTGGGCGTAGTCGCGCTGGGCGAAGTGCGGGCGCGTCCGCCGGGGCTCGCGGGGGTAGCCGCCGGCCGGGACGCCGTCGCCGCGCGTGCTGCCCGGCGGCCGGGCCCAGCGGACCACCTCCAGGGAGAACAGCCGGTCCTGCGACTGCACGTCCTGGGCGGCGCAGGTGAGCGCGGCGAGCACCCGGACGGCGGCCTCGGCGCGGATCGGCGTGAGCCGCGCCCCCTCGGCGGCGGCCTGGGCGGCCAGCGTCTCCTCCAGGCGCTCGGGGACGGGCAGCTCGGTGAACCCGGCGCGGTGGGTGCGGCGGCGTTCGATCTCGGCGTGCAGCCGGACGGTGTGCTCGTCGGGGACGACCGTCCCGCCGACCCGCACGGTCGCCACCAGGGCGGGACGGTCGGGATCGGGCAGGATCCGCACGAGGGGTTCGTGGCCGAGGCGGCGCAGCGTGAGCCGGACGTTCATCAGGGCCGCGCCGCAGCTGATCAGCAGCTCGCGGCCGGCGGCGTCGCCGATCCGCAGCCTGCGGTCGCTGTCGGCGCGCATGGCGATCTCGTCGCCCTCGACGGTGAAGGACCACGGCTGGGTGTTGTGCACCGACGGCGCCCACACCGCGGCCTGGACCGCCGCCCTCGTCGCCGAGATGATCTCCTCCATCGGGTGAGCGCTCATGACCGTCCTCCGCCGGGCGTCCACGCGGAGGCGGTCCGCGCGCCCGTGCCATCCTTGGTCGTCATCATCGCCTCCTGTGTCGATCGTCCCCGGGCGGCGGCCGGGCGGTCAGCGGCGAAAGTCCCCGATGGCAGGGACCATGGCCCCGGTACGGGCCCGTCCCCCACCGGGCACCCGGTCCGGCCGCGCCGGGGCCCGGCCGCCGCCCCGGACCGCGGCGGGGGTCACGCCGGGGAGCCGGCGCCGAGGGCGAGGGAGAAGTACGCCTCCTCCTCCTGGTCGAAGTGGAGCAGCAGCACCGCGTGCAGGCCGTACAGGCAGGAGCGCAGGTCGTCGAGCTGCTCCGGGCGGAGCCCGGCGTTCCCGGCGAGGTCGAGGTGGCGGCCCAGCCGGCGGACGAGCCGCTCGATCTCGGCGTGCGCCCTGCTCATCGTCATGGTCACCTCCGGGCCGCCGAGCACCTGCCCCATCGCCGGGTACAGCGCACGCTCCTCGGCCCGCTCGTGCGGGAGCAGCCGTCCGGTGAGGAAGCGGTGGACCTCCCGCAGACGCCCGAGATCCTCGGGGCCGGGACGTTCGCCCAGTTCGTCGGCGGTCCGGCGGATCAGCTCCAGCGGAGGCCGCAGCGAGGAGTGGTCCAGCTCGAAGCGGCGCAGCAGGGACTCGGTGGCGGCGTCCACCGCCGGGCGGGTGCCGCGCGCCGAGCGCAGCGCCCGCAGCGCGTTGACGATCACGGCGATGTCGATGGCCTCCTGCAGCAGCGCGCCGGCCGCGGGCGGCAGCATCCCGGCCGCGGCGGCGGCCATGGCGAGCAGTGACATCGCCATCCCGGCGGCGGCGCTCTGTACGGCGATGCGCCGGGAGCGGCGGGCGACGTCCATGGCGTCGGCCAGGCGGTCCAGCCGGTCGGCGGTGAGCACCACGTCGGCGGCCTGGGTGGAGGCGGCCGAACCCCGGGCGCCCATGGCGACCCCGACGTCGGCGGCGGCCAGGGCCGGGGCGTCGTTGACGCCGTCGCCGACCATCACGGTCACCGCCCGGCCGGTCTCCCGCCGTACCGCCGCGACCTTGTCCGCGGGCGTCTGCCCGGCCAGCACCCGGTCCACGCCGAGGACCACGCCGACGCTCTCGGCGACCTCGGGGCGGTCACCGGTGAGCATGACCACCCGCTCGATCCCGGCGGCGCGCATCCGGCGCAGGGTCCGCGCCGCGTCGGGCCGCACGGTGTCGCGGAGCAGGATCACCCCGACCGGGTCGCCGTCGGCGGTCACCCAGACGGTCATGGCGCCGTCCAGGGCGGCCCGCGCCCGCTGGACGCGTTCCCACTCCGGGTGGGAGGGGGCGGTGGCCTTGCCGACCTCGACGCGGCGGCCCTCCACCAGCCCCTCGGTGCCGGTGCCGGGCCGCTCGACGACGCCGGACGGCTGCGGCGGGGAGACGCCGCGCTCCCGGGCGGCGCGGACGATCGCCTCGGCGAGCACGTGGGACGACATCCGGTCCACCGCGGCGGCCCAGAACAGCACGTCACCGGGGTCGGCGCCGGGCGCGGCCACGACGCCGGAGACGTGCGGCCGGCCCGAGGTCAGCGTTCCGGTCTTGTCCAGCACCAGCGTGCGGGCCTGCCCGAGCCGCTCCAGCGCCCCGCCGCCCTTGACGACCACGCCGTGGCGGGCGGTGCGGGACAGGCCGGAGGCGATCGCGGCGGGCGCGGCCAGCAGCAGCGGGCAGGGGGTGGCGACGACCAGCACGGCGACGGCGCGGACCGGGTCACCGGACAGCCACCAGGCCGTCCCGGCCGCGAGCAGCGTGACGGGCAGGAACCAGGCGGCGAAGCGGTCGGCGAGCCGTACGACGGGGGCGCTCGCCGCCTCGGTCTCCCTGGCCAGCCGCACGACGCCGGCGTAGGCGCTGTCGGCCGCGGTGCGGGTGGCGCGCAGGTCGAACGCGGAGCCGGCGTTGACAGTGCCGCTGCGCACCGGCCGGCCGGCGCCGTACTCCACCGGCAGCGACTCGCCGGTCAGCGCCGACTCGTCCAGCAGCGCCGAGCCGGCCGCGACCACGCCGTCGGCGGGGACGGTCTCGCCCGCGGGGACCATCAGCAGGTCGCCGGGGCGGACCACGTCCACCGGGACGAGGCGGGGCTCGCCGTCCTCGTAACGCCGGGCCGAGCGGGGGGCGCGCTCGTACAGCGCGGTGAGGTCGCGCCGGGCGCGGCGCAGCGCGTGCTCCTCCAGGGCCCGGCCGGTGGCGAGCATCACGCCGATCAGCGCGCCGGCGAGGTACTCCCGTACGGCGAGCGCGCCGCCCAGGGCGAGGACGGCGATCGCGTCCACGCCCATCCGGCCGCCGCGCAGCGCCGAGACCACCCACCACGCCGCGGGCGCCAGGGCCACGGCGGTGACCACCGCCCACACGGCATCGGCCGCGGTGACCTCGCCCGCCAGGTACAGCGCGCCGCCGCACACCAGCCCGGCCACGGTGACCGCGAGCAGGACGGCGGTGGCCCGATGCGCGGCGCGGCCGGGGTTCATGCCCGCACGACCGCCACCGGGCAGCGGGCGTGGTGCAGCACCCCTCGGCTGACAGAGCCCAGGATCGCCGAGCCGATCGTGCCCATGCCCCGGGAGCCCACGACGACCAGGTCGGCGTCCGCCGACGCCTCGACGAGGGCGTCGACGGGGTGGGCGCTGGAGACGTCCTCGATCACCTGCACCTCGGGGAGCTTCTCCCGCCAGGCGGTGAGCTTCTCCCGCACCATGCGGTCCTGGTAGCGGCGGACCTCGTCCATGTCGTAGGTGACGTCGGGCGCGAAGGCGTGCACCGGGAGCTGCCAGGCGTGGACCGCGCGCAGCGGGCAGCCGCGCGCCCTGGCCTGCTCGAAGGCGTAGGCGAGGGCGGGGTCGGACTGCGGGGAGTCGTCGACGCCGACGACGACCTCGCGGCGGTGCTCCTCGCCGCCGGGGCGGACGACGACCACCGGGCAGCGGACGTGCCCGGCGACGTAGGTGCTCACCGAGCCGAGCAGGGCGCTGGCGAAGCCGCCCAGGCCGCGGCTGCCGAGCACGATCTGGGCGGCGTCCGCGGCCTGCTCGCACAGGCTCCTCGTCCGGGACCCCTCGATCAGCTCGGTGGTCACCTCCAGCGTGGGCTGGCGGGCGCGCGCCTGGTTCTCGGCCTCCTCAAGGACGCGGCGGCCGCTCACGACGAGCGTTCCCGGCCATTCGGGGGCGGAGAACCGGGGGATGTCGTACGGCCCGCGCTCCACGACGTGCACGAGGCGCAGCGGCAGCCGCCGCCGGAAGGCGTCGTCGGCCGCCCACCGGACCGCCCTGGCGGCGTCGGGTGAGCCGTCCACCGCGACGATGACGGGGCCGGCCGCTCCAGGGACCGGCCGGGCGGTGTCGTTCGAGGACATGGTCTCCTCCTCGGGTAGGGGGCCGTCTGTTCAAGCGTCGGCGCGGGGCGGCGGGGCTCCCAGAGCCGCTGGGCCCGCCGCCGGGGGACTTTCGGCCCGTTTCCCGGCCGGGGCCGTCGCCGGATCCCCTCCGGCCCGGAAAAGCCCCGTCGCGCGGCCCATCTCCCGGCCCGGCCCGCCCCGCTTCGCGACCCGTGTCCCTCCGGGGAACGCCCGCCGGTCCGCGCGGGTCTCAGTCGCGGTCCTTGACCACCGCCACCGTGCATCCGGCCCGCCGGAGCAGCTCCCGGCTGACCGAGCCGAGCAGGCGGCTTCGCACCGGGCCGAGCCCGCGCGAGCCGACGACCAGCAGCCGGGCCCGGTGGCTGCCGGGCAGCAGCACCGGCAGCGGCGGGCCGCCGACCGTACTGGTCGTGACGGTCACCCCGGCGGTTCCCCGGGGCAGCGCGGTGACGGCCTCGGCGACCCACCGCTCCAGCTCCTCCCCCCGCCTGCCCGGCCCGTCCCGGCAGGCGTGGATCGCGTGCACCGGCAGCCGGTGCCCCCGGGCGTACTCGAGTGCGAACCGCAGGGCCGCCAGCGAGCAGTCCGACCCGTCCACCCCGACCACGACGGTCTCCGCGCCCCCCGCCGCCTCGGCGGTCCCGCGTACGGCCAGCACGGGGCAGGCCGCGTGCGTGGCGACATGGGCGCTCACCGAGCCGACGAGCAGCTCTGCCATGCCGCCGCGGCCCCGGGTGCCGAGCACCAGCATCTCCGCCGTCCGGCCGAGCGAGACCAGCTCCGTCCCGGGATCCCCCCGCAGCAGCGCCGACCGCACGGCGCGGCCGGGCAGCAGCCGCTCGGCCAGTTCCACGCCCTCCGACAGGATGAGCCCGGCGAGGCCGCGTTCGCGCGTGGTCACCGCCGCCTCGCGCTCGGCCCGGGGGCCGTCCCACACGTGGCAGACGGTCAGCCTCCCGCCGCGCACCCCGCACGCCCGCGCCGCCCACCCGACGGCGGCGCGGCTCTGCGGGGACCCGTCGAACGCGACGACGATCTCGCGTCCCGCGCGGGGGCGGGACGCGGCGCCGTACGCGACCCGGGCCAGGAAGTGGATCCGCGCGGCGAGCTGCGCGTCAACGCCATGAGTCATGCGGCAGCACCGGGACCAGGCGGAACATCCCCGTCATGAGCTCCGGTGGCTCGCCTTCGCCGGTCTCCTCGGCGATCCGGCCGGCCACCGCCCGCAGGATGTCGGTGGTGGTCACCATCCCCACGATGGTCCCCGACTCCCCCAGGACCGGGACCGCGGCGGTCCCGGCGCCGATCATGGCCGCCGCGGCCTCCCGCAGCGGCGCGCGCGCCGAGATGCGGGGGCAGCGGTGCCCGGCGATCAGGTCCTGGACGCGGACCCTGGACTGCTCGGCCGGGCCGCCCGACCAGCGGGCGGTGATGTCCTCCCGGGTGAGGACGCCCACCAGGTGGCGGTCGCCGTCCACGACCGGCAGGTGGTGGACGCCGGCCCGGCGCATGATCTCCCAGGCCAGCAGCGGGGACTCGTCGGGGTCGACGGCGACGAGCGTCCGGCTCATCACCTGGCCGACCGTGAGGTCGCGGACGTCCGACGGGCTCTTCACGTCCATCACGCCTCCCCGGGGGCGCGTACCACGGCGACGGGGCAGTGGGAGTGGTGCAGCACGCCGTGGCTCACCGAGCCGAGCAGGGCGGAGCCGGCGCGGCCCAGCCCGCGGGAGCCGACGACCACCAAGTCCGCGTTCCGCGACGCGTCGCGGATGACCGCGACCGGGTGCCCGCAGACCGCCGTCTCGGTGACCTCCACCTGCGGGTACTTGTCCCGCCACGGGGCGAGCGCCTCCTGGGTGATGTGCCGCTCGGAGGCGGCGATCTCCTCGATCAGCGGCGTGTAGGCGGTGGCGCCCGGTCCCACGACGGGCATCTGCCAGGTGTGCACGACATGCAGCCGGGCTCCGCGCCGGGCGGCGTCCTCGAAGGCGTACTCCAGGGCCGCCGCCGAGTGGGCCGAGCCGTCGAAGCCGACGACGACCTCGCCGAACGGCCGCTCCCTCGGCTCGCCCTTGACCACCACGACGGGAACGCTCACACGCCCCGCCAGGGCCAGGGAGACCGAGCCGAGCAGCAGGCCGGTGAACCCGCCGCGACCTCGGCTGCCGACCACGACCTCCCGGGCGTCGGCGGCCTCGCGGCGCAGGACCTCCACGGTCCTGCCCGGTTCCAGCACGCTGTTCACCTCCAGCTGCGGGGCGTGTTCGTGGGCCAGGTCGACGGCGCCGTCGAGCATCCCCCGGCAGTACGCGGCCATGGAGTCGTGGAAGCCCGGCGGGGTCTGGAGCGGGAGGTCGTAGGTCCACGGCTCGCACACGTGCACGATCCGCAGGGCCCAGCCTCGCCGGACCGCCTCGTCGGCGGCCCATCGAACCGCGGCCCGCGCCGGAGCGGAGCCGTCCGCACCCACCAGTACGTGCGCTGTCATGTCACCCTCCTTGGGTCCGTCACCGTCCATCCGACACCCGGGCCCGGGGCCGCCGCAGCGGCCGAAGGACCCGTCCACCCGGGACTTCCGGTCCGGGTGCCGGTACCGTCCGTGTGCCCGTCCGTGTGCCCGGCGCGGGGCGGCGCGGGCGCGCCGCGGCCGCGCACCCTCACTCCTCCCCCGGGGACGGCACCACCGCGACCGGGCAGTGGGCGTGGTGCAGCACGCCGCGGCTGACCGAGCCCAGCACGAGCGAGCCGAGCCCGGCCAGGCCGCGCGAGCCGACGACCACGAGGTCGGCCTGAGCCGAGGCCTCGCAGAGGGCGGACACCGGGTGGGCGCAGATCGACGTCTCGGCCGTCTCCACCTGGGGGTGGTCCCTGATCCACGACTCCAGCACCCCGCGCACCGCCTCCCGGCCGGAGGCGAGGGCGTCCTCGGCCAGCGACGAGCAGCCGGCCGCGTACGGGGTCATCACGGGCGCGTGCCAGGCGTAGACCACGCGGAGGCGGGCGCCGCGGCGGGCGGCCTCGGCGAAGGCGTACTCCAGCGCGGCGCGGGACTCGGCCGACCCGTCGAAGCCGGCGACGACCTCGCCCTGCACGGCCTCCTGGGCGCCGCGCACCACGACCACGGGACAGGCCGCCCGGCCGGCCAGGCCCACCCCGACCGACCCGACCAGCATGCCGGCGAAACCGCCCAGGCCCCGGCTGCCGACGACGACCTGGGCCGCCTCGCGGGACTCCTCCAGCAGCGTCTCGATGATCCGCCCGGTGACGAGCACGGGCGTCACCTCCACGCCGGGCGCCTGATCGCGGGCCAGGTCCACGGCGGTGGCGAGCATCTCCTCGCAGGCGCGCGACACGCCCACGGGCGCTCCGGGCACCCGTGCGCCGGGCACCTGCGCTCCGGGCGCCTGGACACCGGGCACCTGCACGTACGGCAGGTCGTAGGCCCACGGCTCGCAGACGTGGACGACGCGCAGGCCGCACCCGCGCCGGGCGGCGTCGTCGGCCGCCCACTTCACCGCGATCGACGCCGGCCTCGATCCGTCCGTGCCGGCCACCACCTGCCCGCCCATGGCTTCCTCCCGTCCGTGTCACCGGCCCCTGTCCCCTGCTCCCGGGGACATGCTCCCGGGGGATCCGTGCTGTCGGGGGTCCGCCGTCGGGGGCCCGCTCCCGGAGAGATCTGCTCTCAGGGACCCGCCGGGCCCGGCGGGTCCCGCGGCGGGGGGCACGACCGCGACGGGGCCGGAGGCATGCCTGACCAGGGAACGGGTCATCAGCCCCAGGTGCCCGGACAGCAGCGCCGACCGCCCGGCCCCGGCCACGAGGAGGGTCGCCTTCGCCGACGCGTCCAGCAGCGACTCCTTCGGCGCGGTGGTGCTGAGGCAGACGTCGACGGCGACCTTCGGGTACTTCTCCTGCCAGCCGGCGAGACGCTCGTCCACCCACTCCCGGCAGACCCGGGCCGAGTCGTCGACGTCGGGCAGCGGGGCCATGGCGACGCCCCACGCCGTCAGGTGGTGCGGATGGCCGGCGTGCATGACGAGCAGCCGCAGCCGCCGCAGGGCCGCCTCCTCGAAGGCGAACTCCAGTACCTCGCCGCCGGTGGTGTCCTTCAGGCCGAGGACCACCGGGCCGGGATGCAGCGGCACGGGGATCGGGCCGGTCCCACGGGTGATGAGCACCGGGGCCCGCGCGTGGGCGGCGACGGCGGAGGCCGTGGAGCCGATCACCGACCGGGCCGGGGCGTTCCGGCCGCGGGAGCCGATCACGACGAGCTCGGCGTCGGCGGACAGCTCCACCAGCCGCCGGGCCGCGGGCCCCTCGTAGAGGTCGGTGGCCACCTCCACGATCGTGCTGCACGCCCGGGCGCAGTCGGCGCCGTGCCGTAGCACCCGCCCGGCCGCCGCCCGGCCCCGGTCCCCGGCGTCCTCGCCGGCCTCGCCGTACGGCCACTGCCAGGCGTGGACGACGGTCAGCGGAAGCCGTCTGAGCTCGGCCTCGTCCATGGCCCACTCCAGGGCCTGCAGCGAGTGGTCCGAGCCGTCGTAGCCGGTCACGACCCTGCGTCGTCTCGTCCGCGGTTTCGCCATGCTGTTCCCCTCGATGCTCCTCTCGATGCCCGTGTCCGGGGACGGCGGGCGGCCGTCTCAGCCGCCCCTGGCCAGCCGTACCGCCGTCACCTTGTACTCCGGGCACGACGTCACGGTGTCGGTGTGGTCGGAGGTGAGGGTGTTGACCCCGCTTCCGGGGAAGTGGAACGCGCAGAACACCTGCCCGGGGGGCACCTCGTCGGTGAGCCGCGCGAGCAGCGTGGCCCGGCCGTGCCGGCTCTCCACGACCACCGGCGCGCCGTCGGCGAGGCCGTGCCGGGCGGCGTCGGCCGGGTGCAGGTCGAGCCGGTCGCCGGGGTCCAGCAGGAGGTTGCCCGTACGGCGGGTCATGGTGCCGGAGTTGTAGTGCGCCCAGCGCCGCCCGGTGACCATGACCAGCGGGTAGCGGTCGTCCGGCGTCTCACCCGGCGGCAGGTACGGCGGGGCGGCCAGGCGGGCCAGACCGTCGGGGGTGGCGAACCGCTCCCGGTACAGGCGCGCCTCCCCGGGGGCGGCGGGGTCCGGGCACGGCCAGGGGACGGCGCCCTCGGCGTCCAGCCGCTCGTGCGACAGCCCGGCGAACAGCGGGGCCACCCGGGCGCATTCGGCCAGCGCGGCGGCCGGGGTGGGGCAGCCGAGGTCCGCGCCGAGCGCGGCGGCGACGGCGTGGATCACCGCGAAGTCGGACATGGCCTCCCCCGGTGGGTCGAGCGCGGGGCGGACCCGCTGGAAGCGGCGGTCGAAGTTGACGAAGGTGCCATCCTTCTCCAGCCACGACGTCACCGGCAGCACGACGTCGGCGCGGCGCGCGGTCTCCGACGGGAACAGCTCCTGGCAGATCACCAGCGGGCAGGCGTCGAGCGCCTCGGCGACCCGGCCCGCGTCCGGGTCGGTGGCGCAGACGTTCTCCCCCATGATCCACAGCGCCCGCAGCGTCCCGGCGCGGGCGGCGGCGAACATCTCCGGGATACGCATGCCCGGCCGTTCCGGGACCGGAGCGCCCCAGACGGCCCCGGCCCGCCGCCGGGCGGCCGGGTCGGTGACCCTGCCGTAGCCGGGCAGCGTGTCGGGCAGCGCACCCATGTCGGAGGCGCCCTGGACGTTGTTCTGGCCGCGCAGCGGGTTGATCCCGAAGCCGCGGCCGGTGCCGACCGCGCCGCGCAGGATCGCCAGGTTGGCCAGCGCCCGCACCCCGTCTGTGCCGTGCAGGTGCTCGGTGACGCCGAGGCCGTAGACGATCGCGGGGCGCTCGGCCCGGCCGTACAGGCGGGCGGCGGCCACCAGGTCGGCGGCCGGGACGCCGGTGAGGGCGGCCACCCGCTCCGGCGGGTAGCCGTCGAGGAGCACGGCCAGCTCCGGCAGGCCGGCGGCGCGCCGCCGCAGGAACTCCTCGTCGATCATCCCCTCGGTCAGCAGGACGTGCGCCAGCCCGTGGAACAGGGCGACGTTGGTTCCGGGGCGGGGCCGCAGGTGCACGTCGGCGTGGCGGGCCAGCCCGACGGTCCGCGGGTCGGCGACGACCAGCCGCGTCCCCCGCTCCAGGACCTGCCGCAGCAGCCGGGCGCCGGCCACCGGGTGGGCCTCGGCCGGGTTGGCGCCGGCCAGCAGCAGGCAGTCGGCGCGCTCGACGTCCTCGAAGGCGTCGGTGCCGCCGGGCAGGCCCAGGGAGGCGGTCAGCCCGGCCGCCGAGGGCGAGTGGCACAGCCGGGAGCAGTTGTCGATGTTGTTGGTGCCGAGGACGACCCGCATGAGCTTCTGCAGCAGGTAGTTCTCCTCGTTGGTGGCCCGCGCCGAGGAGATCGCCGCCACCGCGCCGGGGCCGCCCCCGGCGACGGCGGCCCGCAGTCCCCGGGCGACGCGGTCGAGCGCCTCGGCCCAGGTGACCTCCTCCAGGCGGCCGTCGCGGCGCAGCAGCGGCCGGGTGAGACGGTCCGGTGAGCGCAGGAAGCCGTGGGCGAAGCGGCCCTTGACGCAGGCGTGGCCGCGGTTGACCGGGCCGTTTCGGTCGGGCAGCACGGCCGCCACCTCGCCGTCGCGGGTCAGCACTTCCAGCGAGCAGCCGACGCCGCAGTAGCCGCAGGTGGTGCGGGTGCGCGCGGTCACCGCCGCCCGGCCGCCGAGCGGCAGGCCGGGCTCGGTGAGCGCGCCGGTGGGGCAGGTGTCGACGCAGCCGCCGCAGGCCACGCAGTCGGAGTCGATCCACGGCCCGCCCGTTCCCGGGGCGACGACCGTGGCGGCGCCGCGGCCGGTCAGCGTGAGGGCGAAGGTGCCCTGGACCTCGGCGCACATGCCCACGCACCGGCCGCAGGCGATACACAGGTCGCGGTCGAGGCGGACGTAGGGGTGGCTGTCGTCCCGCCCGCGCCCGCCCGGCGCGCGGGCGGCCTCCGGCCCGACGCCGAGCGCCCGGCACGCCCCGGCCAGCTCGCTGTCGGCGTCGCCGGCCAGGGCGCGCGGCGGCAGGCCCGCCACGATCAGCTCCACGGCCTCGCGGCGCAGCCCCGTCATCTCGCCCGAGGCGACCTCCACGGAGGCGCCGCCGGCCGCCGGGGTCACGCAGGCGGCCACGACGTGCCCGCCGGCCCGCACCAGGCAGGTACGGCAGGAGCCGGCCGGTGACAGGCGGTCGTCGTGGCACAGCGCGGGCAGCGTCGCCGGCCCGACCCCGGCGGCGCGCGCCGCGTCCAGCAGCGAGGCGTCCTCGCCCACCTGGACGACGACACCGTCCACCGCGATCTTCACCGCCGCCGCCCCGGGGGCCGTACCGGAGCCCGTCCCGGGGGCCGCCGCCCGGGGGCTCTTCGCCCGCGGCGGGCCGGGGCTCACGGGTCCCACCCTTCGAGGCGGTCGCCGTAGGCGCGGGCGAGGCTGCGCACGGCGGCGGGGACCCGGCGGCCGAAGGCGCACAGGCTGGCCTGATCCATCACCCGCAGCAGCCGCGCGTACTCCTCGCCGGGCGGCCCGCCGTACCCGGCGATCTCCAGGCCGCGGCGGGAGCCGACGCGGCAGGGCGAGCAGGCGCCGCAGCTCTCGGCGGCGGCGAAGGCCCACACGTGGCGCAGCACGTCGCGCGGGGCCGGGCGCCGGTCGAAGGCGACCAGGCCGGCGTGCCCGAGCGCGGCGCCGCGGGCGGCCAGATCCGCCTCGGTCAGCGGCACGTCCAGCCGGTCGGGGGCCAGGAAGCCGCCCAGCGGACCTCCGACCTGCAGGGCGGCGAGCTCCGCGCCGTCGCGCAGGCCGCCGCCCAGTTCGGTGACGATGCGCGACAGCGGCGTGCCCAACTCGACCTCGTGGCAGCCGGGGCGGGCGAACCGCTCCGACAGGCAGACCAGCTTCGTGCCGGTCTCGGCCGGGGTGCCGCGGCGGGCGTAGGCGGCGCCGCCCCGGCGCACGATCCACGGCACGGCGGCGAGCGTCTCGATGTTGCCGACCACGGTCGGGTCGCCCCACAGCCCCTCCTGGACCGGGTACGGCGGGCGGGGCCGGGCGCAGCCGCGCTCCCCCTCCAGCCCGGCGATGAGGGCGGTCTCCTCCCCCGCGACGTAGGAGCCGGCTCCCGCGACGACGTGGACGTCGAGGCCGGCGCCGGTGCCGTGGACGTCGAGACCCAGGTGCCCGGCGGCGTGGGCCCGGTCCACCGCGGCCCGCATCGCGGCCAGCGCCAGGGGGTACTCCGAGCGCACCAGCACCACGGCCCGGCGGGCGCCGCAGGCGAAGCAGGCCAGCGCGATCCCCTCCAGCACCCGGTCGGGGTCGGACTCCATCAGCAGCCGGTCGGCGTAGGAGCCCGGGTCCCCCTCGTCGCCGTTGGCCACGACCACGGTGGCGGGCGAGCCGCCCGCGGCGGCCCACTTGGCGGCCACCGGGAACCCGGCGCCGCCCCGCCCGCGCAGCCCGGAGGCGGCCACCTCGGCGGCCACCCGCGCGGGGTCGCCCTCCCGTACCACCCGGGGCCACACCTGCCAGGCGGTCTCCCCGCCGGTGATCCCGGCCAGCACGACCGGGTCTCCGGTGGCGTCGGCGACCGGGATCGACGGCGCCCGCGGCGGCACCCGGCCGGAGAGCTGGGCGGCGAGGCCGGGGCCGGTACACGGGACGTCGCCGTCGAGGCAGGCGGGGCCCGCGTAGCAGTAGCCGAGGCAGCGCACCCCCTGCAGCGAGACCTCGCCGTCCGGGGTGACGCCGTCCACGGCGACGCCGAGCGTCTCCTCCACCTCGGTCAGGTGGCGGCCCGCGTCGGCGGCGAAGCAGGCGGCCGCCGTGCAGACCCGCACGTGGCGACGGCCGTGCGGGACGGCGAGGTCTGCGTAGAAGGTCGCGGGGCCCAGGCCGGCCGCGGCCGGCAGACCGAAGACGCGGGCCGTCTCCGGGGCCCACGCCGCCGGGCCGCCCGGCGCGGTGGCGGCGGCCCCGGCCAGCGAGTCGATCAGCCGGGCACCGGGACGCCCGCGCCGGTCGGCCAGCGCGCGGAAGGCGTCCCAGCGGGCGACCGCGTTCATAGACCCATGATGAACCCGGCCGGTTCGCTCCCCTCGTGCCATGGGAGTACCGCGATGGGACTTTTGCCGCTTCTCTACCGTCTCTCGCACACCACCGGCCCGCACGGTCCGGTCCGGGCGCCGCGAGGAGTCCCCCGGCCGCGGACCCGTGACCCCGGGAGGGAGCGGGGCCCGCCCGGGGTCACGGGTCCGCGGGGCGGCTGTCAGGCGGCGGCAGGTCGGGGCCGCGCGCCGTTGACGGTCAGCACCACCTCGATGTTGCCGTGCGCTGCGTTGGAGCAGGGGCACACCCGGTGCGTCGCCTCGATCAGGTCGGCGGCTTGGGCGGGGCCGGCGATGCGTACCCGTTCCGGTGACGCCCACCTGCGCTTTTCCGCCTCCGAACGCCGCCCGGCCGCGTCGGGAGGCGCGGGCGGGGGTAAGGGACGGGCATCGGGGACGTCCGCCCCACCGCGCGGGGCCGGGCGGCGCCGGCCGGGCGGCCGGACCGGGACGCGGAGGCGTGATCGATGGAACCGTGGGCGCAGGTCAGGGAGACGCACTCCGGCGTCGTGATCCTCCTCGGGGATCGCGCCGTCAAGCTCAAGAAGCCGGTGGATCTCGGCTTCCTCGACTTCACCTCCGTCGAAGCCCGGCGGGCCGTCTGCCAGGAGGAGGTGGAGCTCAACCGGCGGCTGGCCCCGGACGTCTACGAGGGGGTCGCCGACGTGGTCGGCCCCGACGGGCGGGTCTGCGAGCACCTCGTCGTGATGCGGCGCATGCCCGAGGAGCGGCGGCTGTCGGCGCTGGTCCGGGCGGGTGAGCCGGTCGACGACCACCTGCGCCGGATCGCCAGGGCGCTCGCCGGCATGCACGGCCGGGCCCGCCGCGACCCGCGGATCGATCGGGAGGGCGGCGTGGCGGCGCTGCGCTCGCGGTGGACGGCGAGTTTCGGCCAGGTCAGGGCGCTGCCCGAGCAGGTGGTCGGCGCCCCGGCGCTGGACGAGATCGAACAGCGCACGCTGCGCTTCCTCGACGGCCGCGGCCCCCTGTTCGCCGCCCGCGTCGCCGACGGCAGGATCGTGGACGGCCACGGCGACCTGCTCGCCGAGGACGTCTTCTGCCTGGACGACGGGCCGCGGATCCTCGACTGCCTGGAGTTCGACGAGCGGCTGCGCTTCCTCGACGGCCTGGACGACGCGGCCTTCCTCGCCATGGACCTGGAACGGCTGGGCGCGCCCCGGGCGGCCGAGCTGTTCCTGCACTGGTACACCGAGTTCTCCGGCGACCCCGCCCCGCCCACGCTGTGGCACCACTACGTCGCCTACCGTGCCTTCGTCCGCGTCAAGGTGGCCTGCCTGCGGCACGCCCAGCACGACCCCGACGCGGCGCGCCAGGCCCGTGAGCTCGCCGGCCTCACGCTGCGTCACCTGCGGGCCGGCGCGGTGCCGCTGATCCTCGTCGGCGGGACGCCCGGCACCGGCAAGACGACCCTGGCCGCGGCCATCGCCGACCGGCTCGGCGTGACGCTGCTGAGCAGCGACCGCGTCCGCAAGGAGCTGGCCGGCGTCACTCCCGAGCGGTCCGCCGCCGCCCCCTTCGGTGAGGGCGTCTACGACCGTGAGCACACCGAACGCGTCTACGGCGAGCTGCTGGCGCGGGCCGGCAGGCTGTTGCGTAACGGCGAGCCGGTCGTCCTCGACGCCTCCTGGACCGACGCCGCGCACCGGGCGGCGGCCGGGGCCGTCGCCGACGACGCGTCCAGCGAGCTGTTCGCGCTGCGCTGCACCGCCCCGCCCCAGGTGGTCGCCGACCGGCTCGCGAGCCGTACCGGGGGGATCTCGGACGCCGGTCCGGAGATCGCGGCGGAGCTGGCGGCGCGGGCCGCGCCGTGGCCCGGCGCGGTCGGGATCGACACCGGCGTCCCGCTGGAACGGTCGCTCGAACGGGCGCTGGCGGTGATCGGCCCCGCCCCGGAGCCGTCCTCCGTACGGTTCCACCGCCCCCTCCTGGAGCCCGGGTGAGCGCGGGCATCGCGGCGGCCACCGCCCCGGTCTCCGTCCCGATATCCGTCCGGACCGGAGTGTTTCCGTGCGAGGCGGGTGGTTTCCGCGCCGCGGACCGAACAGGGCCGACAGTCCCTGACAAAAAGGGCATTTAGCCTCTAGGGGCCGGCCACCCGCGCGCCCAGTCTTCTGGGTGTGAGGTGAGTCAGTTCTTCGCATGCGCCGTCCGTACCGTCGCCTCACACGTGCGGGCCGGGATCCTTCGCGGGCGCCCGCCCCGTCCGGGCGGGGCTGGAGGCACCATGTGCGTCAACGTCGGAGACGTCATGACCCAGAAGGTGATCTCGGTCCGCGAGGACGCCTGCTTCAAGCAGATCGCCGCGATGTTCGTCGCCCACACGGTCGGCGCCGTACCGGTGCTGAACGACGAGGGCCGGGTGACCGGCGTCGTCTCCGAGTCCGACCTGCTGCGCGCGGAGCCGGAGGGTCCGCCCGGGACCGCGGCCTGGGACGGCGACCGCCGCGCGGGCCGGTGCAACCTCGCCCGGCGGCTGATGTCCTCCCCCGCGATCACCGTCCGGGAGACCGCGCCGCTGGCGGACGCCTGCCGCCTGATGCGCGACCACCGCGTCAAGCGACTGCCGGTGGTGGACCGTCTGGGCCGGCTGGTGGGCATCGTCAGCCGCCGCGACCTGCTGAAGCCGTTCGTCCGGCCGGATCGGGACATCGAGCGCGAGGTCCGCCGGAACGTCCTGACCCGCTCGCTGTGGATGGACACCTCGCGGGTGCGTGTCTCCGTCAGGAACGGCGTGGTGACGCTGAGCGGCACGATGACCCTGCGCGGCGACACCCGGACCGCCCTGACGATGACGCTACGGGTCGACGGCGTCGTCGGCGTGATCGACGAACTGCTGTGGGACCGGGACAACGTGCCCGTCCGGTAGGGCCCTTAGCGCCGGTCCCGCGGATCCCCTCGCCCGCCGCGGCCGTCCAGGCGGGCCAGGGTCTCGGCGTAGCCGGTGCGGGTGGTGGGCGTCCCATCCGATCCGAGGCACCGCAGCTCAGCGCCACCCCGTACCTCAGGTTGACGAGACAGGGCATCTTCGCCGACGGCGAGTGGGGGCGAGGTTCCTCCGCGGCTTGAAGCTTTTCCTCCATCGGCCCAGCGCCGTGGGCGACACGCGGCGGAAAGCTTCCGGGAACGGTTCAACGACAGCCTTGAAGTCATGAGTGCTGACTACGACGAACAGCCCGGCGGCGCGGGGCCCGCCATCGACACATTCGTCCCGCTGCCGTGCTACGGACCGGCCGTGGCGCGGCGCCGCTCCTCGGCCGCGGGCGGCGGGTCCGAACCTGGGGAGGCGCAAGGCGGGCCTCAGCGCATCGTGAAGGTGAGCGCATGAACCTGCCCTCCGACCCGCCCGCGTGGCGGGAGTTGCTGGGCCGGGAGCATCTCGGCGCGGCGATCGTGCTGGCCGGCGGAGTGCTGGTCGGTGCGATCAACATCTACCTGGCGGCGAGCCTGCTGCCGACCGCGGTGGCCGACCTCGGCGGCGCGAGTTTCTACGCCTGGAACATGACGGTCTATCTCGTCGCCATGGTGGTCGCGACGACGCTCACCGGCCGGTTGCTGTCCCGATGGGGGAACGTCGGCGCCTATGTCCTCGGTTTCGCCACGTTCACCGCGGGCTCGCTGGCCTGCGCGCTGAGCCCGGCGATGGCGGTGCTGCTGATCTCCCGGGGCGTGCAGGGGCTCGGGGCCGGGTTGTTGTCCGGGCTGGGATTCGCCGTCATCCGGGCGGCGCTGCCGGCCCGGCTGTGGACGCGCGGCGCGGCGCTGATGTCGGCGATGTACGGCGTGGGGAACTTCGCCGGTCCGGCGCTCGGCGGACTGTTCGCCCAGTTCGGGTCGTGGCGGCCGGCGTTCGGGGTGATGGCCGTGATCGCGGCCGGATGCGGCGAGATGGTGCCCCGTGTGCTGCCGCGCGGCGAACGCGGCGGGATACGGGTGGCGATTCCGGCTGGGTCGCTGCTGCTGGTCATGGCCGCCGCCGGCGCGGTGAGCGTGACGGGGGTGGTGACGGGCACGCTCGCGAAGGCGGCCGGTATCGGGGTGGCGCTGCTGCTGGTGGCCGGGTTCATCGTGCATGAGCGGCGCAGCGAGTTGCGGGTCCTCCCGCGGACGACGTACCGGCGGGATTCGTCGTTGAAGTGGGTGTACCTGACGCTGGGGCTGCTGGCCTTCGGCGTCGCGGTCGAGTCGTTCCTGCCGCTGTTCGGCCAGCGGCTGGCCGGGTTGCCGCCCGTCGTGGCGGGGTTCTTCGCGGCGGCCATCTCGCTCGGCTGGTCGGTGACGCAGATCGGCAGCTCGTCGGTGACCGGGGAGCGTACGGTGCGCCGGCTGCGCGTATTCGGCCCGATCCTGCTCGCGCTCGGTCTGTTCGTCCAGGGGCTGTTGCAGCGCGCGGACACGCCGATCTGGCTGGTGCTGGTCTGGGTACCGGTGTTGTTCGTCGCCGGGGCGGGGATCGGCCTGGCCTACCCGCACCTGTCGGTGGCCGCGATGTCCAGCACCTCCGATCCGGAGGAAGGCGGGCGGGCGGCGGCGGCGATCGCCACCGTGACGAGCCTGGCGATCGCGTTCGGCACCGCGGTGGCCGGGATCCTGGTCAACCTGGCCGGCGACTCGATGCTGGACGCGGCACGGTACGTGCCGTTCGGGCTCGCGATCATCTGCGCCATCGGCGCTCTGACCGCACACGCCGCCGGTCGCACGAGCCGGACGAAGCCCGCCGATCAAGCCCCGCTTCACCAAGGATCGTGATCCGATGCCCGGCTCAGGACCTCGATCCCCTGGCCGGCACACGCCCGACATCATCGCCGACCGCAATGCGAGACAAGGAGATCTCATGGCTGACGACCTGTCAGAGGCGCAGATGTTCCCGATGGCCCGTGCGGCGCGGTGTCCGTTCGATCCGGCACCGGAGCTGCGCCGCCTGATCGAAGAGGCGCCGGTTTCACGCGTGAGACTGTGGGACGGCAGCACTCCCTGGGCGGTCACCCGTTACGAGGACGCCCGTGCGGTGCTCGCCGACCCGCGCGTCAGCGTCGACGTCGCGGAACCCGGCTTCCCGCACACCAATGCGGTGAGCAAGGCACGCGACGCGCAGATGAAGACGCTGATGCAGATGGACGCGCCGGAGCACATCGCGCAGCGACGGCTCATGACCGCAGACTTCAGGATCAGGAAAATGGAGGCGCTGCGGCCCAGAATTCAGCGGATCGTCGATGACCTCATCGACGAGATGCTGGCCGGCCCGAACCCGGCCGACCTGGTGGAGGCGATCGCGCTGCCGGTTCCCACGCTGGTGATCTGCGAACTGCTGGGAGTGCCCTACGCCGACCGCGCCTTCTTCCAGCGCGTGGCGGGCGCGCTGGTCATGGATGAGGGCGACCCCGCACAGGCCATGGCCGCCGGCGAGGAACTGAACGTCTACCTGGACGCCCTGGTGGAGGCGAAGAACGCCGAACCGGGCGACGACATCCTCAGCAGGCTGGCCGTCGAACAGTATCGCAGCGGCGCGATGACCCGGCGGGAGATCTCCACGATGGGTCAGCTCCTGCTGGTGGCCGGGCATGACACCACCGCGAACATGATCGCGCTGGGTACGGCCGCCCTGCTGGCGCACCCGGCGCAGCTGGCAGCGGTCCGCGACGGGGATCCCGGGCTGGTGGCAGGCGCCGTCGAAGAACTTCTGCGCTACCTGTCCATCACCCACACCGAGGCCCGGCGCGTCGCGCGGGAGGACCTCGAGATCGGCGGCCGGCTGATCCGCAAGGGGGAGGGCATCATCGTGGTGAAGAGCATCGCCAACCGCGACCCGTCGGCCTTCGCCGCCCCCGACGCCCTCGATGTCCACCGCGGGGCCCGCCACCACATCGCCTTCGGATACGGCGCCCACCAGTGTCTGGGCCAGCCCTTGGCCCGGGTGGAACTGCAGGTCGTCTACGGCACCCTCTACCGGCGTATCCCGACGCTGGCCCTGGCCGTGCCGCTGGAGCACCTGACGTTCAAGCACCACGCCGTCTTCTACGGCGTCCGCGAACTGCCCGTCACCTGGTGAGCCGAGAAGGAGAGAACAGATGAAGGTCACCGTCGACCAAGACGCCTGCGCCGGTTCGGGGCAATGCGTCCTCATCGCCCCCGACACGTTCGACCAGCGTGACGAGGACGGCATCGTCACGCTCCTCCACGACAGCCCGCGACCGGGGCTGCAGGAGGACGTTCGTGAGGCCGCCCGCATCTGCCCGGCTCTGGCCATCCGGCTGACCATGTCGTGAACCGGCTTTCTCGCATCGTGGTCGCAGGGCTTCGCCGGCCGGTCCGACCGCCGCCGAGGCCCTGCGCCGCAACGGGTTCGCCGGTTCCTTGACCCCGGTCGGACAGGAGCGGCGGCCGCCCTACGATCGGCCGCCGCCGTCCAGGCAGATCCTGCGTGGCACGTGGGACCCCGACCGGGTGACGCTGCGCCGTCACGACGACCTCGCCACCCTGGGCGCGGACCGGCTGCCGGGCCGCACCGCCATCGCCCTCGACGCCGCTGATCCGCCGGTTCGGTGACCACGTGGCGCGGTGGGGCCGAAGGTCCGTACGGCACGGGGCCATGGTCCGCGAGAAGGGGACCTTCTCCCCTCAACCGCCGGGGCCTTCCTCGACGAAGCTTCAGGTATGGACATCGACTCGATCCGGCCGCACACGCTCTCCCGGGAGGAGTGCGTGAGGCTGCTGTCGTCGGCGCTGATCGGCCGGATCGTCTTCACCGACCGCGCCCTTCCCGCGGTGGAGCCGGTCGACTTCTACGTCGACGGCGGGAAGATCGTGATCTGCACCGACTCCTCCTCCAAGGTGGCCGCCGCCACCCGGGACACCGTGGTGGCCTTCGAGGCGGACGACTTCGACACCGACGCCCGCACCGGCTGGTCGGTCACCGCCGTGGGGCGGACCCGGACCGTCCGTGACCCCGATGAGGTCACCCGGCTGACCGGGCTGCCGCTGACGGCGTGGACCACGGGCTGCGGGGACCACTTCATCGTGCTCCACATCGAGCGGATCTCCGGCCGACGCGTCCACCGTTAGCGGCGCCGCCGGGGGCGCGCAGGCCGACGGCGGCCCCCGGCAGAGAAGCTCGGGGCGCGCAGGCCGACGGCGGACCTTCGGCAGAGAAGCTCGGGGCACGCAGGCCGACGGCGGACCTCCGGCAGAGGAGTTCGAACGGCGCGTCGGCCGGGCGACCGCAACCCGGTACGCCGTGACGACCCGCGGCGGGTCCACCGTTCTTCGGCCCGCCACGCGCTCAGCCCAGCGGAACGCTCCAGGTGAGCCGGGTGCCGCCGCCGGGCGGGACATCGACGTGGAAGGCGCCGCCCAGCCGGTCGGCGCGTTCCCGCAGGTTGCGCAGGCCGCTGCAGCGGCCGTCGGCCGGAAGGCCGACGCCGTCGTCCTCGACGAGGAGGGTCAGCCGATCACCGGCGAGCCCGGCGTGCACGCCGACGCGGGTGGCCTTGGCGTGGCGGACCACGTTGGACAGCGCCTCGCGCAGTACGGCCAGCAGGTGGTCGCCGATCTCGGGCGGGACCCCGCTGTCCAGGGGGCCGTCCATGATCAGGGCGGGCCGGAAGCCCAGGTGCGCGCCGGCGTCCTCGACCAGCGTGGTGATCCGCCCGCGCAGCCCTCCGGTGTCGCCGCCGTCGGGGCTCTGCAGGGCGAAGATGGTCGAGCGGATCTGCCGGATGGTGCTGTCGAGTTCGTCGATGGCGTTCTGCACCCGAGTGGCGGCCTGGGGCCGCTCGATCAGCGGCACCGCGCTCATCAGCGTCATCGCGACCGCGAACAGGCGCTGGATGACCACGTCGTGCAGGTCCTTGGCGATGCGGTCGCGGTCCTCCAGCAGGCCGAGGCGCTCGGCGTGGATGCGGCTCTCAGCCAGCTCCAGCGCGATCGCCGCCTGCCCGGCGAAGGCGTGCAGGGTGCGCAGCTCGACCTGGCTGAACGGGATGCGGCCGGGGCGCTTGGCCAGCGACAGCACCCCGCGCACCGTGCCGGCCGCGCCGATCGGCACCGCCGCGGCCGGTCCGGGCGCCGCCGGGTCGGCCCTGCCCGGCAGGGAGCCGCCGACGGGGTCGGTCACCATGAACGGCTCGCCGGAGGCGAACGCCTGCCCGGCCAGCGAGTCGGACACGAGGGTGGACGCGCCCACCCTCGGGCACAGCCGTCCGCCGGCGTGGCCGCCGCACTCGTCCGGCGTTCCCGGTGCGTCCCGGCCGCCTTCTGCGGCGTCCGAAGCGTCCGGGCCGCCCGGGACGTCCGTTGCGGCGCCGGGGCCCTCGGCGATGACCACCCGCAGCCGGCGGCCGTCGCCGTCCGGCAGCAGCACCGCCACCGCGTCGGCGCCCGCCATCCGCCGCGCCCGCCCGGCGATCAGCGTCAGCACCTCGGTGGGCTCGGCGCCCGACAGCAGGGCGGTGGTGACGTCGGAGGACGCCTGCAGCCACACCTCCCGGCGGCGGGTCTCCTCGTACAGGCGGGCGTTCTCGATGGCGACGCCGGCCGCGGTGGCCAGCGCCACCACGATCGCCTCGTCCTCCTCGTCGAACTCCCCGCCGCCGCGCTTCTCGGTGAGGTAGAGGTTGCCGAACACCTCCTCGCGGATCCGGATCGGCACCCCCAGGAAGGAGCCCATCGGCGGGTGGCCGGGCGGGAAGCCGTAGGACTCGGAGTGGTCGGCGATGTTGGCCAGCCGTACCGGGCACGGGTCCTTGATGAGCAGGCCCAGCAGGCCCAGGCCGTGCGGCCAGTGCTCGATCCGGGCGATCTCCTCCTCGCTCAGCCCCACCGGGAGGAACTGTACGAGCGTGTTCTCCTCGCCCACCACGCCCAGCGCGCCGTAGCGGGCGTCCACCAGCGTCGCGGCGGTCTCCACGATCCGCCGCAGCACCGTCTCCAGGTCGAGGTCGCTGCCCACCGACACGACCGCGTTCAGCAGGGCCTGCATGCGGTCGCGGGTGGCCAGCACCGCCTCCAGCCGCACCTGCAGCTCCGCCAGCAGCTCGTCCAGCCGCATGTGTGGAGTCAGGACATATGGCGCAACATCTGCCATACATATCAGTTTCCCCACGAAATACGTATTGCACCCACACCGGCAGAGGTGTTGGCAAGAACCGTGACACCGGCCGCCAAATAAAGGAGAGACACCCGCGTCCACCGCTCCGCCCAGCTCCAGCCTCGGCCGCGTGGTGCGCGGCACCGGCCCCGGCCCGCTGCCCGCCCATGGTGCCGGCGGCGGCATAGACGCCGACTACGGTCCCATCCTGGACACCCTGGCCGCCCAGCGATCCCGCCGGGCACGCTGGGGCACCTCGACCTGCTCATCGACCACGTCGACGTACGGGCTGATCTCGCCGCGCTCACGGTGCCGACCCTCGTCATCTCCACCACGCTCGACCAGCTCGTCACCCCGCACCACCACTGGCAGCTCAGCAACGCCATCCCCGGGACGCGCCACACCGAGATCCCAACCGGGCATCTACCATTCATCGAGCGGCCCGAGCGGTGGGGCGCCCTCATCCGCGATTCCCTCCGCGACAGCCGCACCTGACGGCGGCCCCGCACCCGCATCGGGCGCTCATCCCGGCTGGGCCGTCGGCGGCATCCCGGCGAGTGCCGACAGCCCGCCCTCGCGCAGCGCGTCGCGGATCGTGGCGTTCGGGGCGTTCCGCAGGTGCCCGGCGAGCAGGCCGGGGACATCGATGGCCGCCGGCTGGCCGGCGGCCACCTGCTCCCGGTCCTCGGCCGCCCCTACTGGCTCGACCAGCGGCCGGTGAAGAGCTCCTTGCCCGGCGGCGAACCTGGCAACGGGTCATGCCCCGGCCGCAACCCGTCGAGCGCTATCGCGATCAGCCGTCGGCGAGCCTCGGCGGCGGCGGGCAGCAGGTCGTCCCTGCCCTGCTTGCGAAGCTGATCGACCACCGGGGAACGGCCGAACTGCTCGATGAGCAGCGAGATGTCGACCGCGGTCACATCCCTGCGGAGGACGCCGGCCTCGTGCGCTCGCCGCACCAGCTCGTCGAACAGCTCATCGCCGCGGCGGGACTTGGCGCCCATCTCCTGGGTCACCTCGATGGCACCGGCGATGGGCCCCAGCGAGCCCTGCCCGAACTCGACGCAGCCACAGACGAATGCCGCCAGGCCCATCCACGGATCGGGATCAGCCAGGCCCTGCTCGGCCGCCTCGTTCCAGTGGTCGAGGGACAGCACACTGAGCCGCTGGAACAGCTCTTCCTTCGTCTTGTAACGGCGGTAAAGACTGCCGATGCCGATGCCCGCCCGGGCGGCGATGGCGGCGACGGAGGCGTGCGCCCCGTCTTCGGCGAGCACATCCCGAGCGGCCTGGAGCAGTGCGCGGTCGTTGCGTTCCGTGATGTCTTTACGCGTGATCATCACCACACACCTTACCAGTTGCGGAGTGATTCGCTCCGGCATGGTCTCGACGCGGAGCGAAACGCTCCGCCATTTGAGGAGATACGACATGAGCTCCGATATCGAGGCGATCGAGCAGGTCGTCCGCGCCGCCGAAGAGTTGCAGAGCGACGTGACCGGTTTCACCGGGCTGCTGACCGAGGAGGTGACCCTGGTCAACTTCACCGGGACCCGCCTGCGCGGCCGCGAGCAGGTCAAGAAGGTCATGGCCGAGGCGCTGCGCACCCCGCTGAAGGACGTGCTGACCAAGAACGAACTGCTCGACGTCACGTTCCTGCGGCCGGACGTGGCGCTGGCCGGCCTGATCAAGCACGTCAACGACGGCCGCACGGGAGCGCTGACGTTCGTGCTGGTCAAAGACGGCGGCATCTGGCGGATCGCGCTGGCCCAGACCACCCCGGTGGTGAAGCCATGAGTGTGGCTCTGGTCATCGGTGCCACCGGCCGGCAAGGCGGCGCCACCGCACGTCACCTGCTGAGCCGCGGCTGACAGGTCCGCGCCCTGGTCCGCGACCCGGAGAGCCCCGCCGCGCGCCGCCTGGCCGGCGCCGAGCGGCGCACTGGAATCGAGCATTTCGAGAGCAAGGCGGCAATCGAGTCCTACATCCGGGCTCTGGGGTTGCCCGCGACCATCCTGCGGCCGGTGTTCTTCATGGACAACCTGCTGCACTACGCCGACGCCGCGGGCGAACGGGTGATGGAGCTCCCGGTGCTCCCCGACCGGCCGATGCAGCTGATCGCCACCGACGACATCGGCCGTATCGCCGCGCATGTCATCGACCACCGGGACGACTACCTGGGCAGGGAACTCGAGATCGCCGGTGACGAGCTGACCTTCTCCCAGGTGGCCGGAATCTACGAGAAGCTCACCGGAGTGCCGACGCACCTCGTCCCCCTGCCGGTCGAGGGCAGGATGTTCGAGTGGTTCGCAGAGAGCGGCTACCAGGCCGACCTCGCTGAGCTGCGCGACCACTTTCCCGGCTTGCTCACTTTCCAGAACTGGCTCGGCGGGCAGGTCAGCAAGATGTGATCCGGCCGGCCGGGGCGGGCACCGACGCCTGCGCCACCCCTGTCGTCGGGGCCGCCCTCATCGCCGGTCATGCCCGGCCGCCGTCGCCCGGCCGCTATTTAAGATCAGCTATTTGGCGGCCGGCGTCACGGCTCCTGCCGACACTCCCGGTACACGGTGATTCTCCCCGGTGGCCGAAGGTCCCCGTCGTTGAGGACCTCCGGCCGCTGCCCGGCGGGCCCCCGCGGCGGTGTGATGAGAGATGCGAGCGGCACGGGAAGTCCGGAGGAGGTCCGGCCATGCACGTGAAGGTCAAGGACGTCATGACGACGGAGGTGGCGTCGGTCAACGGCTCCACCCCGTTCAAGGACGTGGCGGAGGTGCTCATCGCCCACGGTGTGAGCGCGGCCCCAGTGGTGGACGCCGAGGGGTACGTCGTCGGCGTCGTCTCGGAGGCGGATCTGCTGCGGAAGGAGGAGTTCAGGGAGCGCTACTACCGCGAGGGCTACCAGCCGCCGCTGCGCTCCAGGCTGCGCGACCGCCTGAGCACCAAGGGCGGGGACGGCCGGGCCAAGGCCCGCGGCGACACCGCCGCCGAGCTGATGACGGCCCCCGCGGTCACCGTACGGGCGCACGCCTCGATCGTCTCGGCGATGCGGCTGATGGAGGAGCACGGGATCAAGAGGCTGCCCGTGGTGGACGCCGAGGGCGTCCTCCAGGGCATCGTCAGCCGCCACGACCTGCTGAGGGTCTTCGTCCGCGACGACGCCGACATCGCCGAGGAGGTGCGCCGGGACATCCTCGACCGCACCCTGTGGGCCGAGCCCAGCACCGTCTCCGCCACGGTCCATCAGGGCGTCGTCACCCTGACCGGGCGCATGCACCGGCGTAGCGACGCCCGCCTGGCGACACGGATGGTCCAGCGGGTCAACGGGGTGGTCGACGTGGTGGACGAGCTGCGGTGGACCCTGGACGACACCCCGGCCTGGAGCGGCCGGTAGCCACGCGCTCCGCGGGGGCCGCCGGGACGGATCACCCGCCCGGACCGGCGGGCCCCGCCGGAGCCGCTCCTTCCGTGCCCGGTCCTCCGGGGTCGCGCTCAGTCCTCCGGGGCCGTCCTCGCCAGGGTGGCCCGGCCGGTTCCGGCCGCCTCCGCCGGGCGGTCCGCGGGTTCGCCGGTCAGGTCGTCGGCCAGGTCGTCGTGGTCGTAGGTGACGTCGATCCGCAGATCGACGACGCCGTCCGCCTGCTGCGCGGCCTCGGCCAGCCTGGCGATCTGCGACCGCCTGGCCAGTCTCCCCTGGATGCGGACCACGCCGGCGTCCACCGAGATCGTGAGCGTACGGGGGTCCAGCCGCAGCCGGGCCACGGCCGCCGCCACGTCGGCCAGGACCTCCGGCGCCCGCCGGGCGAAGATCCTCAGCAGGTCGGCCTGGTGCACGGTCCCGGCGATCCGGCCGCTGACGGCGTCGATCACCGGTAGCTGCCTTACCCCGTTGACGTGCATCAGGAGGGCCGCCTCCCGGATGGAGGTCTCTCCCACGACCGTGGGCGCCGGGCTGGCCATGAGCTCCTCGGCGGTCATCTCCATGATCCTCCGGCGGTCCGGATGCCGCCCGCCGCCCGCGGGCGCCTCCTCGCCGCGCGGAAAACCCTCCCCGCCGCGCGGAAGGTCCGCCTCACCGGGCGAGAGGTCCGTATCACCGGACGGGAGGCCGGTCCCGCCGGGCAGCAGGTCGTCCTCCGACACCGTGCCGACCGGACGCCCGTCGGCGTTCACCACCGCGACGGCGTCCACCTTGAAACGGCGCATGGTCGCGACGAGCTCGGCGAACGTCGCGTCGCGCTGGACCGCGATGGCCACCCTGCCCATGACGTCCTTGACCCGCATGACCATGGTCTCCTCCCAACCTAGTCGGCCCCGGCACGCGCGACCCCGGCGGGCGCGACGTCCTCCTCCTCCCGAAGGGCCGGCACCGGGACGACCGCGACGGCGCACGCGCTGCGCTGGAGGATCGACCTGGTGACCGAGCCCAGCCGCCCGTACCCGCGCGCCCCGCCGACCACCACCAGGCTCGCCTCCCTGGAGAGGTCGGCGAGGACGTCCTTCGGCGGCCCGGCGACGCCGTGGATCCGGACGGCCACCTCCGGGTGCCTGAACTGCCACGGCCGCAGCCGCTCGGCCATCTCGCCCTCGGTCGTCTTCGCGACGGTCCCCGGCTCGGTCGTCGGCGGCCCCTGCGACAGCCACGACGCCGGCTGGAGGGAGACGCCCCGTACCGCCACCAGGCTGAGCTGCCGCACGTCCGCCTCGCCGAAGGCGAACCCGATCGCCTCGTCGCGCGTGTCCGCGGCCATGCCCAGGACCACGGCTCCCCGGCGCAGCGGCACGGGGATCGGGCCGGGACCGCGCACCACGACCACCGGGCAGCACGCGTGCGCCGCGACGTAGCCGGCGACCGACCCCAGGACCGTCCTGGCCAGGGCGCCCATGCCACGCGATCCGACCACGACCAGCTCGGCGCGGGCCGACAGCTCCACCAGCCGCTCGGCGGCGGGCCCCTCGTACAGGTCGGCGGTCACCTCGGCGATCGAACTGCACGAGCGGGCGCAGTCGGCGCCGTGGTACAGCACGTGTTCGGCCGCCTTGCGCAGGTGGAGCTTCGCCTCCTCCTCGGCCTGGCCGTACGGCCAGCGCCAGGCGTGGGCCACCCTCAGCGGCAACTGCCGCAGCTCCGCCTCGTCCATCGCCCACTCCAGGGCCTGCATGGAGAAGTCCGAGCCGTCGTAGCCGACGACCACCTCGCGGGTCTCGGTCATCCTTCTCACCCCCTCCCATGGTCGGGAGGGGGGCCTCGGGAACGGCAGGGCGGAAGGTCCCACCGGCGTGGGACCTTCCGCCCTCGTCCTCCGCCCGCGCGGGCGGCCCCGTCACGGGCCGCCCCGCGGTCCGGCGTCGTTCCCCGTTCCCCGCCCGCGCGGACGGTCCCTCACTCCCGTCCGCGCGGCTCCTCAGAGCTTGGTGACGCGGACGGCGTCGGCGATGACGTAGCCGGTGCCGGCGGTCCAGCGGCTCACGCCGACGACGTTGTAGGTGCCGGCGTTGAGGGAGAAGGTGCCGATGCTGCGCCATGCTCCGCCGCCGGAGCGCTGGTCGACGTAGACGGTCTGGTTGCCGCCGGAGGTGGCCACGATGTACGGCGCGGAGCTGTTGTAGCCCGCGTCGGCCGGGTACCACACCTCGACCTTGTAGCTTCCGGCGCTGGGGATGCCCGCCTGGTACCAGGCCACGTCGCTGGAGGAGACGGGGTCGGCGAACCGGTAGTCGGCGCCGTAGCGCTGGCCGGAGTAGGTGGAGGTGCCCCAGCTGGAACCCGCGGTGAACCCGGGGCCGGAGTTGTCGACGATCACGCTGAACTGGCCGGACCCGCTGCCGGTGACCACCTTGCCCGCGCTGGGCCCGCCCTCGGTGTGCAGGCGGTCCAGGGCGGTCACGTAGTAGGTGTAGGCGGAACCGGCCGCCGCGCCGGCGTCGGTGAAGGACGTCGCGCGGGTGGTGCCGACCAGGTTGCGGGCGTCGGCGAAGAAGCACGGGTCGGCCGCGCTCTGCGAGCCGTCCACCCGGTAGACCGCGTACGAGACCGGGGTGCCGGTGCCGCCGCGCTGCCATGACAGCGCCACCCCGCCGGTCCCCCGGGTCGCCGAGGTGATCGAGGGGCCGGCCGGCGCGGTGCCGGCGCCGTACGCGGGCACCAGGGCGGGCTTCGAGTAGTGGGCGGCCACCAGCGTGGAGACGGCGCCGATCCGGTCCGCCCTGACGTCCTTGGCGCTGAAGAAGACGTCGCCGAGCACCTCGGGGTGCTGGCGGTTGTAGGTGAGGTGGTCGCTGAGCTCGCCGGGCCGCTGCCAGGCCGCGCTCTCGCCGGACGCCCCGGCCCGGTAGGCGGCCTGGCCGACGAACAGCTGGACGCCGGTGCCCCGGACCGTGCCGGCCCACCAGGCGGTGAGCGTCTTGTAGTCGGCCACGTTGTAGCCGATGTTCCAGTAGATCTGCGGCGCGATGTAGTCGACCCAGCCCTGCTTCACCCACAGCCGGGTGTCGGCGTAGATGGCGTCGTAGGACTGCATGCCGGAGGTCTGCGAACCCAGCGGGTCGGTCGAGGCGTTGCGCCAGATGCCGAACGGGCTGACGCCGAACTTCACCCACGACTTGGCCGCGTGGATCCGCTGGTCCAGCTCCTTGACCAGGAGGTTGACGTTGTCGCGGCGCCAGTCGGCGATGTTGGCGAAGCCGCCGCCGTACTGGGCGTAGGCGGCCGCGTCGGGGATCGTCTCACCGCTGGCCGGATAGGGGTAGAAGTAGTCGTCGAGGTGCACGCCGTCGATGTCGTACCTGGTGACGGCGTCCATGACGGCGTCCTCGATGAAGTCGCGGACCACCGGGATCCCCGGGTTGTAGTAGAGCTTGCCGCCGTAGGCGAACCTCCAGTCGGGGTGCTGGCGGGCCGGGTGGGTGGACACCAGGCGGGTGGGGTCGGCGTGGTTGGCGATCCGGTACGGGTTGAACCACGCGTGGAACTCCAGGTTCCGGGCGTGCGCCTCGCTGACCATGAACGCCAGGGGGTCGTAGCCGGGGTTTCCGCCCTGGGTTCCGGTCAGCCACTGCGACCAGGGCTCGTACGGCGAGGGCCAGAACGCGTCGGCCGTCGGCCGGATCTGCACGACGACGGCGTTCATGCGCTTCTGCACCGCGAGGTCCAGCCAGGCGCGGAACTCGGCCTGCTGCGCCGAGGCGCTCAGGCCGGTCCGGCTCGGCCAGTCGATGTTGGCCACGCTGGCCACCCACATCGCGCGGAGCTGGCGTTTGGGGGTCGCGGGGTCGGTGGCGCAGGCGGCGAGGGCGGTGGCGGTGGCGGTGTGCGCCGTCCGCGGGGTGGTCACGGCGGCGGTGGCGGCGGTCGTGGGGGTGAAGGCGAAGGTGAGGGCGAGGGCGAGGGCCGTCGCGGCAATGCGGCCGAGGGCGGCGAGCCGCCGCTTGCGGCCCGCTCGAGGCGTCGTCACAGAAAAGAAGTTTCAGACCAATCCCCCGAAAGCGCAATAGTCTTCATCACCCCTCCGCGGGGCCGGGAACGGGCGGGACGAGTCCAAAGATTTTGGAACGTGCCAGAGCAAAGATGCCTGAATCAGGCAAGCCGAACATTCGGCGAAGACGGAAATCTTCTTCTAACTCGCCAGTAATGTCAATTATCGACATTTGTCAGATAAAGGCCGTACTGTGCAGCCGTTGGCACCCCCCAATCAAGGAGCGACAATGACGCTCACCCGTGCCCGGTCAGCAGCCACAGCCGCCGGCTTACTCTCCACCCTCCTGATCTTCGGAGGTCATCCGGCATCCGCCGCCCCGACCACCCCGGCCGCGTCCGAGGGGCCCATGGCCGCCGCGTTCGCCCGCGCCGCCGCAACCTACGACGTCCCGCGCGACCTGCTCGTCGCGCTCGCCTACTCCGAGACCCACCTCGACGGACACGGCGGCGCGCCGAGCGCGAGCGGCGGCTACGGCGTGATGCACCTGGTCAGCAACCCCGCCGCGCACAGCCTGGAGAAGGCCGCCCAGATCACCGGCCAGCCGGCGAGGACGCTGCGCGGGGACGACGCCGCCAACATCCTCGGCGGCGCCGCGGTGCTGCGGTCCTACGCCGACGAGATCGGCCTCGACGCCGCCGCCCGCAAGGACGCCGGCCGCTGGTACGGCGCCGTCGCCAAGTACGGCAACGCCTCCACCCCCGAGGTCGCCCGGCTGTACGCCGACACCGTCTACAACTTCCTCGGCACCGGCATCGACACGCCCAAGGTCAAGGTCGCCCCGCAGGAGGTCACCGCCGACCGCGGCGAGTACGCCAAGGCCGCCGACCTCAACGCGCCGGCCAACACGCTGGCCGCCAGCGCCGACTACCCGGCCGCGTCCTGGGTGGCCGCCAGCTCCAGCAACTACACCGCCTCCAGCCGCCCGTCGAGCTACGCCATCGACCGGGTCGTCATCCACGTGACCCAGGGCTCCTACGCCGGCTCGATCTCGTGGTTCCAGAACCCCAGCGCCCAGGTCTCGGCGCACTACGTGATCCGCTCCTCCGACGGCGCCGTCACCCAGATGGTCCGCGAGAAGGACGTCGCCTGGCACGCCGGGAACTGGACCTACAACACCCGGTCCGTCGGCATCGAGCACGAGGGCTACGTCAGCGACGCCTCCTGGTTCACCGACGCGATGTACCGCTCCTCGGCCGCGCTGACCCGCGCGATCTGCGACAAGTACGGCATCCCCAAGGATCGCTCCCACATCATCGGGCACAATGAGGTGCCCGGCGCCACGCACACCGACCCCGGCACGTACTGGAACTGGACCAAGTACATGCAGTACGTGACCGGCAGCGGCGGCGGCACCGCCTGGTCGGCCACCGTGGACAACACCACCGCCGGGAAGTTCACCGCCAGCGCCAACTGGGGCACCTCCACCTACTCCGGCCAGCGCTACGGCGCCGACTACCGGTTCGCCGACCCCGTCTCCTCCAGCGACGTGGCCTGGTACCAGGCGAGCATCCCCAGCGCCGGAAGCTACAAGGTCGAGGTGTGGTACCCGGCCGACGCGGGCTACAACAGCTCCGCGCCGTACATCGTGGCCACCTCCGGCGGCAACCAGACCGTCTACGTCGACCAGCGCTCCGGCGGCGGAGCATGGCGCAGCATCGGCACCTTCTCCCTCAACGCCGGCACCTACAACGTCGTCGGCGTGAGCCGCTGGACCGCCGGCACCGGCTACGTCATCGCCGACGCCGTCCGCGTCACCAAGCTCTGACCTCGGACGCACCATCCGGCACCGGGTACGGCTCGCACCTCCGCGGAGGCGCGAGCCGTACGCGCGTCCCCGACCGACCGCGCCTGGAAGCGCACCGGAACGGGCGCCGATGATCTCCGAACCGCGCCTGGAAGCGCACCGGAAACGGCGCCGATGATCCCGGCATCCCCGGGGCCCGGCGTCAAGAAGGCAGGGCGTGGAATGCGGCGACCGGCGTGCCCCCGTCGCCGAACGGACCGGCTCGGGCGAGCCGCGCGGCGATGCCGCAGGTGACACCGAGGATGATCGCCGGGGCTACCGCTCGCCGCGCCGACCGGCCCACTCGGCGCTGGATGACCGCAGCAGGCGGACCCCGTAATTACGCTGCCGCTCAGCCGAAGGGGCCGGCCGCCCCGCCAGCCCCTCTCCAGTCCTAGGAGATGTGTTGACCACTCCCGGAAAGGATCGCAGCGATCGCAGTCCGTGGAACTGGCTGTTGATTGTACCGATCGTCCTGCCTTTGTTGCCATTTCTCTTCAACGCCGACGGGCCCCGGCTCTTCGGCTTCCCCCGCTTCTACTGGCTCCAGCTCGCGTTCATCGTGGTCGGCGTCACCTGCACCACGATCGTCTACCAGATGACCAAGCGGAAGCGGTGAGCCGATGAGCGAACACCTGACCGAGATCATCATCTTCACCTTCCTGTTCCTGCTGGTCAGCGGCATGGGCTTCGTGGCCGCGCGCTGGCGGCGCCCCAACGACCTGGCCACGCTCGACGAGTGGGGACTGGGCGGCCGGAGCTTCGGCTCGTGGATCACCTGGTTCCTGGTCGGCGGCGACCTCTACACCGCGTACACCTTCGTCGCGGTGCCAGCGCTGCTGTGGGGAGCCGGGGCCACCGGTTTCTTCGCCGTGCCGTACACGATCGTGGTCTACCCCATCGTGTTCCTCGTGCTGGTCCGGCTCTGGTCGGTCTCGCACGTCCACGGCTTCGTCACCCCGGCCGACTTCGTCCGGGCGCGGTTCGACTCCCCCACCCTCGCGCTGCTGATCGCCGTCACCGGCATCGTCGCGACGATGCCCTACATCGCGCTGCAGCTCGTCGGCATCGAGGCCGTGCTCAAGACGATGGGCGTGACCGGCCACCTGCCGATCATCATCGCGTTCGCCATCCTGGCCGCCTACACCTACCAGTCGGGCCTGCGCGCCCCGGCGCTGATCGCCTTCGTCAAGGACACGCTGATCTACCTGGTGATCATCGTCGCGGTCATCGTCATCCCGGCGAAGCTGGGCGGCTGGGACGGGATCTTCGACGCGGCCAAGGCCAAGTTCGACGCCTCCCCGGCACCTGGTGACGGTCCCCTCCTCAACGCCAACAACCAGCTCCAGTACGTCACGCTGGCGCTGGGCTCGGCGCTCGCGCTGTTCCTCTACCCGCACAGCGTCACCGGTGTGCTGGCGTCCAGGAACCGCGACGTGATCAAACGGAACATGTCCGCGCTGCCCGCCTACAGCCTGCTGCTCGGCCTGATCGCACTGCTCGGCTACATGGCCATCGCCGCCGGGGTCAAGCCCATCGGCACCGACAACAACACGATCGTCCCGCAGCTCTTCGACAAGATGTTCCCCGACTGGTTCGCCGGGGTCGCCTACGCCGCCGTCGGCATCGGCGCGCTGGTCCCCGCCGCGATCATGTCGATCGCGGCCGCGAACCTGTTCACCCGCAACATCTACCGCGAATACCTGAAGCGGGACGCCACCGACGCCGACGAGGCCCGCGTCTCGAAGATCACCTCGCTGCTCGTCAAGGTCGGCGCGGTGCTGTGCATCCTGTTCCTGGACACCGGCTTCTCCATCGACCTGCAGCTCATCGGCGGCGTCATCATCCTGCAGACCCTTCCGGCCGTGGCGCTCGGCCTCTACACCCGCTGGTTCCACCGGGCCGGCCTGATCGCCGGCTGGATCGCCGGAATGGCGGCCGGGATGATCATGCTCTACAACATCTCCAACCCCGCCACCGGCAAGATGCACTTCGCCGGATCGGCGTTCCCGCTGGAGCAGCTGGGCTTCGACACCAAGATGACCGTCTACGCGGGCATCCTGGCGTTGCTCGTCAACCTGGCCGTCGCGGTCATCGGCACGTTCGTCGCCCGGGGCGCCAGGCTCGGCGAAGGGAACGACGTCACCCAGCCCGACCACTACTTCGCCGACGAGGGTGACCCCCGGGTCAAGGAGCTCGACCTCACCCACTGACCTACGAGAGCGGGAAAAGCCCGGGAAACCGGAAACCACAGAGACCGGGAAACCGGGAACCGCGGAGGCCCGGGAGGCCCGGAACCGCAGAGAGCGGGAACCACTGAGGCCGGGAAAAGCTCGGGAAATGCGGAAAGGGCCGCTCTCCTGGTGAAACCAGGGGGCGGCCCTCTCCAAAAGATTGTCCGGCGGCGACCTACTCTCCCACACCGTCCCCGGTGCAGTACCATCGGCGCTGAAGAGCTTAACTTCCGGGTTCGGAATGTAACCGGGTGTTTCCCCTTCGCCATAACCGCCGTAACACTATGAAACACACAAACACGCGCACCCAACCCGAAAACCAGTCCCGGGGGTGCAGACGGTGCCTGCTGCCTCAGAATCACACAGTGGACGCGAGCAAAACCAGTGATCACGCGCTGCTCCGGACCCGGCGAAGAGTACAGAGCGCTGCAGAAAACCACACGAACACTTTATGGTCAAGTCCTCGGCCTATTAGTACCGGTCAGCTCCACACATTACTGCGCTTCCACCTCCGGCCTATCAACCCAATCGTCTATTGGGAGCCTTACCCCCTCACAGGGTGGGAGACCTCATCTCAAGGCAAGCTTCCCGCTTAGATGCTTTCAGCGGTTATCCCTCCCGAACGTAGCCAACCAGCCGTGCTCCTGGCGGAACAACTGGCACACCAGAGGTTCGTCCGTCCCGGTCCTCTCGTACTAGGGACAGCCCCTTTCAAGTCTCCTGCGCGCGCAGCGGATAGGGACCGAACTGTCTCGCGACGTTCTAAACCCAGCTCGCGTACCGCTTTAATGGGCGAACAGCCCAACCCTTGGGACCTACTCCAGCCCCAGGATGCGACGAGCCGACATCGAGGTGCCAAACCATCCCGTCGATATGGACTCTTGGGGAAGATCAGCCTGTTATCCCCGGGGTACCTTTTAGCCGTTGAGCGACGGCGCTTCCACATGCCACCGCCGGATCACTAGTCCCAGCTTTCGCTCCTGCTCGACCCGCCGGTCTCACAGTCAAGCTCCCTTGTGCACTTACACTCGACACCTGATTGCCAACCAGGCTGAGGGAACCTTTGGGCGCCTCCGTTACCCTTTAGGAGGCAACCGCCCCAGTTAAACTACCCACCAGACACTGTCCCTGATCCGGATCACGGACCCAAGTTAGACGTCCAAAACGACCAGAGTGGTATTTCACCAATGACTCCACCGGAACTAGCGTCCCAGCTTCACCGTCTCCCACCTATCCTACACAAACCGTTCCAAACGCCAATGTCAAGCTGTAGTGAAGGTCCCGGGGTCTTTCCGTCCTGCTGCGCGTAACGAGCATCTTTACTCGTAGTGCAATTTCGCCGGGTCTGCGGTTGAGACAGCGGGGAAGTCGTTACGCCATTCGTGCAGGTCGGAACTTACCCGACAAGGAATTTCGCTACCTTAGGATGGTTATAGTTACCACCGCCGTTTACTGGCGCTTAAGTTCTCACCTTCGCACACCCGAAGGCATGCTAAGCGGTCCCCTTAACGTTCCAGCACCGGGCAGGCGTCAGTCCGTATACATCGTCTTACGACTTCGCACGGACCTGTGTTTTTAGTAAACAGTCGCTTCCCCCTGGCCTCTGCGGCCCCCACCAGCTCCGAGTGCAAGACTCATCACCAGCGAAGGCCCCCCTTCTCCCGAAGTTACGGGGGCAATTTGCCGAGTTCCTTAACCGCAGTTCACCCGATCGCCTTGGTATTCTCTACCTGACCACCTGAGTCGGTTTCGGGTACGGGCCGCCATGACACTCACTAGAGGCTTTTCTCGGCAGCATAGGATCACCCACTTCGCCACAATCGGCTCGGCATCACGTCTCAGACCCATGAGAGGCGGATTTGCCTACCCCTCGTCCTACACGCTTACCCCAGGAACAACCATCGCCTGGGATGGGCTACCTTCCTGCGTCACCCCATCGCTTACCTACTACCAGATCAGGTCAGGCGTTCACCCTGACGCCCGCTCCGAAGAGCAGACCGGGTTAAGGACCCTTAGTATCACTGGGTTCAGTATGGGCGCATCACAGCGGGTACGGGAATATCAACCCGTTGTCCATCGACTACGCCTGTCGGCCTCGCCTTAGGTCCCGACTTACCCTGGGCGGATTAGCCTGGCCCAGGAACCCTTGGTCATCCGGCGCAGAAGTTTCTCACTTCTGATTCGCTACTCATGCCTGCATTCTCACTCGCACGGCCTCCACAACTGGATCACTCCGCTGCTTCGCCGGCCGCACGACGCTCCCCTACCCATCCACACCCCTCGACAAAAGCCAGGGTTGATGTGTGAATGCCACGACTTCGGCGGTGTACTTGAGCCCCGCTACATTGTCGGCGCAGAATCACTTGACCAGTGAGCTATTACGCACTCTTTCAAGGGTGGCTGCTTCTAAGCCAACCTCCTGGTTGTCACTGCGACTCCACATCCTTTCCCACTTAGCACACGCTTAGGGGCCTTAGTCGGTGGTCTGGGCTGTTTCCCTCTCGACTACGGAGCTTATCCCCCGCAGTCTCACTGCCACGCTCTCACTTACCGGCATTCGGAGTTTGGCTGACGTCAGTAACCTTGTCGGGCCCATCGGCCATCCAGTGCTCTACCTCCGGCAAGAAACACGCGACGCTGCACCTAAATGCATTTCGGGGAGAACCAGCTATCACGGAGTTTGATTGGCCTTTCACCCCTAAACACAGGTCATCCCCCAGGTTTTCAACCCTGGTGGGTTCGGTCCTCCACGCGGTCTTACCCGCGCTTCAACCTGCCCATGCCTAGATCACTCCGCTTCGGGTCTGCAGCATGCGACTCAAACGCCCTATTCAGACTCGCTTTCGCTACGGCTACCCCACACGGGTTAACCTCGCCACACACCGCAACTCGCAGGCTCATTCTTCAAAAGGCACGCAGTCACATCACGAGCAGGGCGAACCCCGCTCACGCTCCTACGGCTTGTAGGCACACGGTTTCAGGTACTCTTTCACGACCCCTCACCGGGGCACTTTTCACCTTTCCCTCACGGTACTAGTGCACTATCGGTCATCAGGGAGTATTTAGGCTTACCAGGTGGTCCTGGCAGATTCACACAGGATTTCTCGGGCCCCGTGCTACTTGGGATCCCCTCCAGCAGTCGACAGGATTTCGCCTACCCGGCTCTCACGGTCTCCGGCGCCCCTTCCCAGAAGCTTCGGCTACCCCATCGATTTCTCACTGCTTGTGGCTCCGGCAGAAACCACAAGAGGGTCCCACAACCCCGAACACGCAACGCCCGCCGGCTTTAACACGCGCCCGGTTTAGCCTCTTCCGCTTTCGCTCACCACTACTCACGGAATCACTATTTGTTTTCTCTTCCTACGGGTACTGAGATGTTTCACTTCCCCGCGTTACCACCAACCGCCCTATACATTCAGGCGGAGGCAACACCACATGACTGGTGCTAGGTTTCCCCATTCGGACATCCCCGGATCAACGTCTGGTTGGCGACTCCCCGGGGCTTAACGCAGCCTCCCACGTCCTTCATCGGCTCCTGATGCCAAGGCATCCACCGTGTGCCCTAAAAAACTTGGCCACAAAGATGCTCGCGTCCACTATGCAAATCTCAAACAACACGCAGCGACCACCACGACCCCACCACCAGACACCCACACGAGGTAAGCCGGTATGACAGGCGGACGGTCCCGCAGAGGGAAACTCAGAACCTCACCAGCTCCACGCCATGCGTGAAGCGGCTGGTCCGTTTCCTCAGGACCCAACAGTGTGTCCGGACCAGCGAAACCCCTCGCAACCGCCGTTCCCACTCCCCCAGAGCGAACCCCGGAGGCGGTACTAGCCGGCCAGCGACTCCGCTGAACCGAATAGCCAGTGCTCCACTAATGAGCGCACCGTGCGCGAGACGTTCGCTCGCGGCCACGGCATGGACCGATCAGCCCCCACCCCAGCGGGTGGCGTGCTGCCGGCCGGTGCTCCTTAGAAAGGAGGTGATCCAGCCGCACCTTCCGGTACGGCTACCTTGTTACGACTTCGTCCCAATCGCCAGCCCCACCTTCGACCGCTCCCCCCCAAAGGGTTGGGCCACGGGCTTCGGGTGTTGCCGACTTTCGTGACGTGACGGGCGGTGTGTACAAGGCCCGGGAACGTATTCACCGCAGCGTTGCTGATCTGCGATTACTAGCGACTCCGACTTCATGGGGTCGAGTTGCAGACCCCAATCCGAACTGAGACCGGCTTTTAGGGATTCGCTCCACCTTGCGGTATCGCAACCCTCTGTACCGGCCATTGTAGCATGTTTGCAGCCCAAGACATAAGGGGCATGATGACTTGACGTCATCCCCACCTTCCTCCGAGTTGACCCCGGCAGTCCCCCATGAGTCCCCACCACCCCGAAGGGCGTGCTGGCAACATGGAGCAAGGGTTGCGCTCGTTGCGGGACTTAACCCAACATCTCACGACACGAGCTGACGACAGCCATGCACCACCTGTCACCCAGTCCGAAGAGGGCTCTGTCTCCAGAGCTTTCCGGGCGATGTCAAGCCTTGGTAAGGTTCTTCGCGTTGCGTCGAATTAAGCAACATGCTCCGCCGCTTGTGCGGGCCCCCGTCAATTCCTTTGAGTTTTAGCCTTGCGGCCGTACTCCCCAGGCGGGGCGCTTAATGCGTTAGCTACGGCGCGGAAACCGTGGAAGGTCCCCACACCTAGCGCCCAACGTTTACGGCGTGGACTACCAGGGTATCTAATCCTGTTCGCTCCCCACGCTTTCGCTCCTCAGCGTCAGGTAAGGCCCAGAGAACCGCCTTCGCCACCGGTGTTCCTCCTGATATCTGCGCATTTCACCGCTACACCAGGAATTCCGTTCTCCCCTGCCTACCTCTAGCCAGCCCGTATCGAATGCAGACCTGGAGTTAAGCCCCAAGCTTTCACATCCGACGCGACAAGCCACCTACGAGCTCTTTACGCCCAATAATTCCGGACAACGCTTGCGCCCTACGTATTACCGCGGCTGCTGGCACGTAGTTAGCCGGCGCTTCTTCTGCAGGTACACGTCAACTTCGTCCCTGCTGAAAGAGGTTTACAACCCGAAGGCCGTCATCCCCCACGCGGCGTCGCTGCGTCAGGCTTCCGCCCATTGCGCAATATTCCCCACTGCTGCCTCCCGTAGGAGTCTGGGCCGTGTCTCAGTCCCAGTGTGGCCGGTCGCCCTCTCAGGCCGGCTACCCGTCGTCGCCTTGGTAGGCCGTTACCCCACCAACAAGCTGATAGGCCGCGAGTCCATCCCCAACCGAAAAGACTTTCCACACGCATCCCATGCGGAAGCGTGTCGTATCCGGTATTAGACCCAGTTTCCCGGGCTTATCCCAGAGTCAGGGGCAGGTTACTCACGTGTTACTCACCCGTTCGCCGCTCGAGTACCCCGAAGGGCCTTTCCGCTCGACTTGCATGTGTTAAGCACGCCGCCAGCGTTCGTCCTGAGCCAGGATCAAACTCTCCAAACAATGTCTACAGAGTTTCTCCCGGCTGAAAGCATCCCCATCCCCAGCGAAGGAGACGAGGTGCATCAACCAAAGGAATCCGTCCTCCCACCGAGGCGGGTGGGACGGGGTTGTGCATCATGCACTGGCTTTTAACACACTGTTGAGTTCTCAAGAAACGGACGCGTTCACCGTCGGTCCGGATCGTCGATCCGCCCTCCGGGGCATTCGTTTCGCGTCTCAATCCTAGCAGTTCCGCCTGGTTTGTGTCAAACTGTCGCTTTCGCGTCAGCCGACCCGCACCCGCCGGATCCACAGCGGATCTCGAACGCCCCGTCTCCAGGGCAACCCCTCTAACTTACTCCAACATCCCGTCGTTGTCCAACCGGATGCCGCCCGGACGCGAACGTCCCAGCGGAGCAGGTTCAGAGAGAGTCGCGGGGACGCGCCCCGCGGGAAGAAACTCTAGCAGCCCTTCCGGGCCTTGATGACCAACTTCATGGAACAGTCAGGTATTCCCTCCGTCACGCTCCCTAAACCCCGAGAGCCCGGAGCCCGATCGGGCTCCGGGCTCTCGGGCACGCGGGCTCAGCCGGCCGGGAGAGCGGCCAACTGCGCGGTGAGCCGGGTGATGTCCTGGTCGGCCTGGGCCGCGCGGGCGCGCACCTTGGCGACCACCTCGTCGGGGGCCTTGGACATGAACTGCTCGTTGCCCAGCTTGGCAGCCACCTGCGCGGCCTCCTTCCGGGCAACGGCCAGGTCCTTCTCCAGCCGCTTGCGCTCGGCGACCACGTCGATCGTCCCCGCGGTGTCGATCTCCACCACGATGCCGCCCACGTCGAGACGGGCGGTGGCCGAGAACGACTCCGACGGCTCATCGAGCCGGAGCAGCGCGCGGATGGCCCTTTCGTGCGGGGAGAGAGCCGTACCGGTGAGTGACAGGCGTGCGGCGACGCGCTGGCCGGGCTTCAGCCCCTGGTCGGAGCGGAACCTGCGGACCTCGGTCACCAGACCCTGGACGGCCAGGATCTCCTCCTCGGCGGAGGAGTCGCGCAGCGACTCCTGGACCGTCGGCCACGGCGCGACCACGATGGAGTCTCCGCCGGTGAGAGCCCGCCACAGCTCCTCGGTCACGAACGGCACCAGCGGGTGGAGCAGCCGGAGCAGCGCGTCGAGGACGTGGCCGAGCACCAGCCGGGTGTGCTCCTCGCCCGCGGCGAGCTGGATCTTGGCCAGCTCGACGTACCAGTCGCAGACCTCGTCCCACGCGAAGTGGTAGAGGATGTCGGAGATCTTGGCGAACTCGAAGTCCTCGAAGGCCGCGTCGACCTCCGCCACGACCTCCTGGAGCCGGGAGAGGATCCACCGGTCGGCGGCCGTCAGCTCGTCGACCGGAAGCTCGCCGACCGCGGCGCCGTTCATCAGGGCGAAGCGGGTGGCGTTCCAGATCTTGTTGCAGAAGTTGCGGGAGCCGCCGGCCCACTCCTCGCTGATCGCCACGTCAGAGCCGGGGTTGGCGCCGCGCAGCAGCGTGAACCGGGTGGCGTCGGCGCCGAAGCGCTCGACCCAGTCGAGCGGGTCGACCACGTTGCCGAACGACTTGGACATCTTCTTGCCGTGCTGGTCGCGGACCATGCCGTGCAGGGCCACCGTGTGGAACGGCGGGCGGCCGTCCATCGCGTAGAGGCCGAACATCATCATCCGGGCCACCCAGAAGAACAGGATGTCGTAGCCGGTGACCAGGACGGAGGTCGGGTAGAACTTCTCCAGCTCCGGCGTGCGGTCCGGCCAGCCCAGGGTCGAGAACGGCCACAGACCCGAGGAGAACCACGTGTCGAGGACGTCGGGGTCCTGGACGTATCCGGCGGGCGGCTCCTCGTCGGGTCCGACGCAGACGACCTCTCCGGCCGGGCCGTACCAGACCGGGATCCGATGGCCCCACCAGAGCTGGCGCGAGATGCACCAGTCGTGCATGTCGTCGACCCAGTCGAAGTAGCGCTTGGCCAGCTCCGGCGGGTGGATCTTCGTCTGGCCCTCGCGGACGGCGTCACCGGCGGCCTTGGCCAGGGGCGAGACGTTGACGAACCACTGCAGGGACAGCCGCGGCTCCACCACGGTCTTGCAGCGCGAGCAGTGACCGACCGAGTGGAGGTAGGGGCGCTTCTCCTCGACGATCCGGCCCTGCTCACGCAGCGCGGCCACCACGGCGGGACGGGCCTCGAAGCGGTCGAGCCCCTGGAAGGGGCCGTGCGTGGTGATCACTCCGCGCTCGTCCATCACCGCCAGGGAGGGCAGCGAGTGACGGCGGCCGATCTCGAAGTCGTTGGGGTCGTGCGCCGGAGTGACCTTGACGGCGCCGGTGCCGAAGGCGGGATCGACGTGCTCGTCGGCCACCACCGGGATGCGGCGCCCGGTGAGCGGGAGCTCGACCTCGCGCCCGACCAGGTGGGCGTAGCGCTCGTCGGACGGGTGGACGGCCACCGCGGTGTCGCCGAGCATGGTCTCGGCCCGGGTCGTGGCCACGACGATGGAGTCCTCGCCGTCGCCGTACCGGATCGAGATGAGCTCGCCCTCGTCCTCGCTGTGCTCCACCTCGATGTCCGACAGCGCGGTCAGGCAGCGCGGACACCAGTTGATGATGCGCTCGGCGCGGTAGATGAGCCCGTCATCGAACAGCCTCTTGAAGATCGTCTGAACCGCGCGGGAGAGACCGGGGTCCATGGTGAAGCGCTCGCGCGTCCAGTCCACGCCGTCGCCGAGCTTGCGCATCTGGCCGAGGATCCGGCCGCCGGACTCCTCCTTCCACTGCCAGACGCGCTCGACGAAGGCCTCGCGGCCGAGGTCGTGGCGGGACAGGCTCTCCTTGGCGAGCTCCCGCTCGACGACGTTCTGGGTGGCGATACCCGCGTGGTCCATGCCCGGCAGCCAGAGCGTCTCCTGGCCGCGCATGCGGGCGCGGCGGGTCAGCGCGTCCTGGATCGAGTGGTCGAGGGCGTGACCGATGTGCAGGACCCCGGTCACGTTGGGCGGCGGCAGGACGATGCTGTACGGCTCGCGCCCGCTACTCGCGTCCGCGGTGAAGTATCCCTCCGATACCCAGCGCTCATAGCTCCGGGTCTCCACGTCGGCGGGGGTGTACTGGGTGGGCAGATCTGGCATCGTCACGGTGTCCAATTCTAGGGAAGTCCGGGTGGTCGATGCTCCAGGCTTTTCCGGGACCGTCTCTCACCCGGCCGGATCGCCCGGAGCGGGCCGGCGCCGGAACGGAGGACGCCCCCGCGGGATTCCTCCCTCGGGGGCGTCGTGGTGCGGGATCGCCGGTCGCCGGGCCGTACGGGCGGCCGGTGCGGCGGCCGCGGGTTACGCGGACTTCTCGCGCGGCGTGCGCTGCTGCTTGTTGAGCTGGTCGCGGGGCACGAGGGTCGGGTTGACGTGCTCCAGAACCGACTCGCGGGTGATGACCACCCTCGCCACGTCCTGGCGGGAGGGAACCTCGTACATCACCGACAGGAGGACCTCCTCCAGGATGGCCCGCAGGCCGCGGGCGCCGGTGCCGCGCAGGATCGCCTGGTCCGCGATGGCCTCCAGGGCGTCGTCGCTGAACTCCAGCTCGACGTTGTCCAGCTCGAACAGCCGGCGGTACTGCTTCACCAGGGCGTTGCGCGGCTCGGTGAGGATCTGGATCAGGGCGTCGCGGTCCAGGTTGTGGACGCTGGTGATGACCGGGAGGCGGCCGACGAACTCGGGGATCATGCCGAATTTCAGCAGGTCCTCCGGCATGACGTCCTTGAAGATGTCGGAGGCGTCGACGTCGTCCTTGGAGTGGATGATCGCGTTGAACCCGATGCCCTTGCGGCCGATCCGGGACTCGATGATCTTCTCCAGGCCGGCGAAGGCGCCGCCGCAGATGAACAGGACGTTGGTGGTGTCGATCTGGATGAACTCCTGGTGCGGGTGCTTGCGCCCGCCCTGGGGCGGCACGCTCGCCGTGGTGCCTTCCAGGATCTTCAGGAGGGCCTGCTGGACGCCTTCCCCGGAGACGTCCCTGGTGATCGACGGGTTCTCGCTCTTACGGGCGATCTTGTCGACCTCGTCGATGTAGATGATGCCGGTCTCGGCCTTCTTGACGTCGTAGTCGGCGGCCTGGATCAGCTTGAGGAGGATGTTCTCGACGTCCTCGCCGACGTAGCCCGCCTCGGTCAGCGCGGTGGCGTCGGCGATGGCGAAGGGCACGTTCAGCATCTTCGCCAGCGTCTGGGCGAGCAGTGTCTTGCCCGAGCCGGTCGGGCCCAGGAGCAGGATGTTGGACTTGGCCAGCTCCAGGCCGTCGTCGCGGCCGCGGTCGCCTGACTGCACCCGCTTGTAGTGGTTGTAGACCGCCACCGACAGGGCCTTCTTCGCCTGGTCCTGGCCGATGACGTAGGCGTCGAGGAACTCGTAGATCTCCCGCGGCTTGGGCAGGCTGTCCCACTTGAGCTCGGAGGACTCGCTGAGCTCCTCTTCGATGATCTCGTTGCAGAGATCGATGCACTCATCGCAGATGTATACGCCGGGTCCGGCGATGAGCTTCTTGACTTGCTTCTGGCTCTTCCCGCAGAAAGAGCACTTCAGCAGGTCTCCCCCGTCGCCGATGCGTGCCACCCCAGATACTCCTTTGCGTGGGACCGCCCTGGCTTCCGCGGTCCGTTTCTTCCGACCGGCCCGATACCCGGTGCGAAAAGTCATCCCGCTCAGGTTTCGACGTTACCGTCTTCTGGGCCCTCAGTGAGCCCCCTGGCGGCGAGTCGCACCGGAACGTGCCCAATTAGGCACCGTTCCGGTGCGGTGGACCCCGTCAGGAAGCTACGGCCTTGGCCAGCTTCTTGCGGGACGGGATGATGTCGTCGATCAGCCCGTACGCCTTCGCCTCCTCGGCATCGAGGATCTTGTCGCGCTCGATGTCCTTGCGGATCTGCTCGGCCGAGCGGCCGGTGTGCCGCGACAGGATCTCCTCCATCTGCGTGCGCATCCGGAGGATCTCGCGCGCCTGGATCTCGATGTCGCTGCCCTGGCCGCCACCCTCGGTGGAGGGCTGGTGGATCAGCATCCGGGCGTTCGGCAGGCCGAACCGCTTGCCGGGCGTGCCGCCGGCCAGCAGGATCGCCGCGGCCGAGGCCGCCTGGCCGAGGCAGACCGTCTGGATCTCCGGCCGGACGAACTGCATCGTGTCGTAGATCGCCATCATGGCGGTGAACGACCCGCCGGGCGAGTTGATGTACATGCTGATGTCGCGGTCGGGATCGAGCGACTCCAGCGTCAGCAACTGCGCCATGACGTCGTTGGCCGAGGCGTCGTCCACCTGCACGCCGAGGAAGATGATGCGGTCCTCGAACAGCTTGTTGTACGGGTTCATCTCCTTCGCGCCGTACGAGGTGCGCTCGACGAAGGAGGGAAGGACATAGCGGCCGTTGATGTCTCCCGGCCGGATCAACTCACTCACCTTGTTCCCCTTCAGGAGACGGGGCCCGTGGAGGGCACCTGCCGGGCGCTACGGACGACGTGGTCGATGAAGCCGTAGTCCTTGGCCTCCTCCGCCGTGAACCAGCGGTCGCGGTCGGAGTCGGCTTCGATCTGGTCGAGCGGCTGGCCGGTGTGGAAGGCGATCCGCTCGGCGAGGGTCTTCTTGACGTAGAGCATCTGCTCGGCCTGGATGGCGATGTCGGCGGCGGTGCCCCCGATGCCTCCGGACGGCTGGTGCATCATGATGCGGGCGTGCGGCAGGGCGAACCTCTTGCCGCGCTCGCCGGCGCAGAGGAGGAACTGGCCCATGGAAGCTGCCAGGCCCATCGCGACCGTGCACACGTTGTTGGGCACGTATTCCATCATGTCGTAAATCGCCATACCGGCGGTCACGGACCCACCGGGCGAGTTGATGTAGAGCCAGATGTCGCGCTCGCCGTCGTCGGCCGCGAGCAGGAGCAGCTCGGCACAGATTCGGTTGGCGATCTCGTCGTTGACCTGGGTGCCCAGCACGATGATGCGCTCACGCAGCAGCCGCTGGTAGAGCTGGTCTTCGAGCCTGAACGAGCCGGTCGGCTGGCTCATCGACTCGGGCCCGGAGCCGGTCGGCTGGTAAATGGTCGGCGGGCTGGTCACAGCGTCACCTTCCGATGCGTCGTAATCGATTGTGGCTTTGCTTGTGACCTTAACGCGCGCCACCCACCGGACATGCCCCCTCCCGGTGCTGTTCGCTGACGGCGCATGCTCGCCGCGCCGCCCGGACGCCCCGCGCGGGCCGTCCGGCCCTGTTCCCCGGGGGCGCGGCGAAGACGGCGGCGCCCCACCGTGCCGGGCACGGTGGGGCGCCGCGTGGTGCGCGTCGGCGAGATTACTTCTCGGTGGCCTCGTCGGCCTGCTCCGCGGCGGTCTCCTCGGTGGCGGGCTCCTCGCCGGCCTCCTCGGCGTTGATCTCGGCGTAGATGGCCTTGAGGTCGACCTCGTTGCCGGCCTCGTCGGTCACCTTGGCGGCGTCGCCGACGAGGCTCTTGGCCTTGTCACGGACGATCTCGACCATGGCGAGGGTGAGCTGGTCGTTGTCGGCGAGGTGCTGGGCGAGCACGTTCGGGGCGACGTTCATCTGCATGGCGCGGCGCACCACGAAGTTGGTCAGCTCCTGCTCGCTGACGCCGATCTCCTCGGCCCTGACGATCTTGTCGAGGACGAAGCCGGTCTTGAGGGCCTTGGCGGCGCTCTCGTCGAACTCGGCGTAGCGCTCTTCCTCGGTGGTCTGGTAGAGGCGGAAGAACGCCTCCTTGCTCAGACCGCTCTCCGCGATCTGGTGCTCCAGGTTGTGCTTGCGGTTGTCGACCTCGGCCTTGAGGGCGCTCTCCGGAAGCGGGATGTCGATCTGGGCGAGGAGGGCGTCGAGGGCGTTCTCCCGGGCCTGGACGACCTGCTCGACGAGCTTGTTGCGGCGGCCCTGCTCGCGGATGCTGGCCTTGAGCTCGTCGAGGGTGTCGAACTCGCTGGCGAGCTGCGCGAACTCGTCGTCGAGCTCGGGGAGGACCTTCTCCTTGACGTTCTTGATGGTGATCGTGACCACGGCCTCCTCGCCGGCGTTCTCGCCGCCGACCAGGTTCGTGGTGAACTCCTTGACGTCACCGGCGGACATGCCGACCAGGGCGTCGTCGAGGCCCTGGAGCACCGAGCCGGCGCCGACCTCGTAGGAGACGTCGTTGGCCTGCTGCTCCTCGATGTTCTCGCCGTCGATCGCGGCGGCGAGGTCCATGACGACGTAGTCGCCGTTGGCGGCGGGGCGCTCGACGCCGGTCAGCGTGGCGAAGCGCTGGCGCAGGCCGTCCAGCTGGGCCTCGATGTCCTCGTCGGTCACCTCAGCGACCGGGACGGTCACCTCGATGCCCTGGTAGTCGGGGACGTCGAAGTTCGGGCGGACGTCGACCTCGGCGGTGAACTCGACCTGCTCGCCATCGTCGATCTTGGTGACCTCGATGTCCGGCTGGCTGACGGGGAAGATCTCACTCTCGTCGACGGCCTGGCCGTACAGCTTCGGCACCGCGTCGTTGAGGGTCTCCTCCAGCACCACCGCGCGGCCGAAGCGCTGCTCGATGATGCGGGCCGGAACCTTGCCGGGGCGGAATCCGGGGACGCGCACCTGCTGCGCGACCTTCTTGTACGCCGCCTTCATGCTCTCGTCGAGCTCCTCGAACGGCACCTCGACAGTGAGCTTGACCCGGGTCGGGCTGAGCTCCTCGACAGCGGTCTTCACGGGGTGATCTCCTTGATCAAGCTTCGAGTGATCGCGGGCGCGTCAAGTCGTACGGCTACCGCGGCAAGCTCGCGCGCCGCGCCCACATGAGCGGCGCGGGGCACAGCCTTCGAGACATACAAGCCGTGAGGGCATGATCCACCGTGGCGGGTGTCCAGCGCCGCTGGCCAGTCTAGGGCAGTCGCGCACCACAGAGCGACCGGTGGTTGTTCAGTTCTCCTTGATGATGCGCCGCAGGATGTCGGTCGTCTCATCCGGGGTGGTGCTGACGGCGCACAGCCGTTCCATGACCTCGCTGTAACGGTCCACTTCTTCCCGTTTGTCGAGGTAGAGGGCGCTGGCGAGTTGCTCGACGTAGACCACGTCGGGCAGGTCGGGGTCGGCGAAGCGCAGCACGCTGAAGGCGCCGCCCTCGGCGCTGTGGCCGCCGAAGCTGAACGGCATGACCTGGATCGTGACGTTCAGCCGCCGCATGAGGTCCAGCAGGTGCTCCAGCTGTGCCCGCATCACGTCGGCGCCGCCGATGGGGCGGCGCAGCGCCGCCTCGTCGATGACCGCCCAGAAGAACGGCCCGTCGGGCCGGTCGAACACCTTCTGGCGCTCCATCCGCAGGTCGACGCGGCGCTCGATCTCCTCGGGCCCGACGCCGGCGCTTCCCGCGGTGATGACCGCCCTGGCGTACTCCCTGGTCTGGAGCAGCCCGGGCACGAACTGGACCTCGTAGGTGCGGATCCGGGAGGCGGCCTCCTCCAGTCCGACGTAGGTCTGGAACCACGAGGGCAGCAGGTCGTTGAAGCGGTGCCACCAGCCCGGCTCGTTGGCCCGGGACAGAAGGTCCATCACCGCCGAGCGCGCCTCCTCGTCCTCGACCCCGTAGAAGGTCAGCAGGTCGGAGACGTCGCGCTCCCGCAGTCCGACCCGGCCGAGCTCCATCCTGCTGATCTTGGACTCGGAGCCGCGGATCAGATGGCCCGCCTCCTCGCGGGAGAGGCCCCGGGCCTCACGGAGCCGGCGTAGTTGGGAGCCCAAAAGGATACGCAGAGCTGTCGGACCCGATCCCGGGTGGATCTGCGTCACTTCGCCTCCCTGTGCAGTTGGGCCAGCGCACACAGTGTCATCACTTCCGGCCTTCCTGACAAGGTCCCGACACCGTGTCCGATTCACCGAGCATCCCGTAAGAATCGGCGATGCGGCTGCACGCTGCAACTGCACGTGCATTTGGGTCTTGCAGGGGGCGGCCGGGTGACTCATGATGGCCTAGTGCATATTGGGCTTAAGGTGCACAAGCTCTGACAATTCACAGGCGGTACGGAGATGGCAATGGCGGCGGGAGGCACCGGCAGGATGGTTGAGGAGCCAGAATCGGCTACCGACTACCTGCGGGCGACCCGCGAGGTCAGCTTCGACGACCTCCTCGTGGCCGACCGCCTCGACGGCTCCGACGCGACGGCGTGCCCGCTCTCCCCTCAGGCCGACTCCGTCAAGACCGCGCGGGACGTGACCCGCTCGACGCTGCGCCACTGGGGTCTGTCGGAACTGAGCGATGACGCAGCGCTAGTGGTTTCGGAACTGGTGACCAACGCGGTCCGCTACGCGCTGTGCCCGCCCGTCCGCGTCGACACCACCCCGATCACGCTGATGCTGATGCGCATCTCGGCGCACGTCGTCCTCGCCGTGGCCGATCCGAGCAACGAGGCGCCCACGCCCAAGGAGCCCGACTTCATCTCCGAGAACGGCCGCGGCCTCTACATCGTGGAGACCTACAGCAGGTGTTGGGGATGGGACCACCTCGCCCGCGGCGGCAAGGCCGTCTGGGCCGTCTTCAGCGGGACCGACTGACCCGGACCGGGGGATCACGGGGCCCGGCGGCCTCGGCGGGATCCACGGCCCCGCGACCCTCCGGACTCGGCGCGCGGGCCGGGCCGCGCGGACCTCGCGCCCACACGGGCTCCATGCGACCGTCCGGGCCCCGCGCCCATGGGAAAGGGCCGATCCATGCGGATCGGCCCCTGGCCCGCTGTCGGGGTGACAGGATTTGAACCTGCGGCCCCCTGCTCCCAAAGCAGGTGCGCTACCAAGCTGCGCCACACCCCGGTTCGCCGAGTGCGCGCACGCTCCGGAACTCCGGTACGATTACGCCCTGACGACCGGATGAAGTCTAGACCAGACCGGCACCGGCTCGTGCGGACGTAGCTCAATGGTAGAGCCCCAGTCTTCCAAACTGGCTACGCGGGTTCGATTCCCGTCGTCCGCTCCGAACGAGAAAGGCCAGGTCACACCGTACGGCGTGACCTGGCCTTCTCGATTTCCACTTGTTTTCCGCCCGCTGCTTTCACGCCGCCCGCATCGCGCATCAGATTTTGTTCTCTCGTTTCGGCCGTCGCCCCGGGCACCGGCCCGAAGGCATGAGCGATGACGCCTCGTCCCGGCCCCGCGTCGCGCACCAGCGGATCAGCGCCACCCGCGGCGAGGCGTGCCCCACCCCGCCGGCTCCTTGCGGTTCGGGAACCCGTGCGGCTCATCCGCCCGCGGGAACACCGGAACGGTGAAGACCCGCGTGGCGCCCCGGGGCCCGCCCCGGGTCCCGCTCCCGTCGGAGGCGCCCGGCCTACGGGGTCACATGACGTGAAACGTCGCGCCGCGCCGTACAGGCGTCACAAGTCTCATACGGTGAATAATCCGAAATCTCCGGCAAAAATGAGCCTAGACCCTAGATCGTTCCTTACCATTCTTCTTTGGACGTAGCCGAGTTCGTGGAGGGGAACGTGACGAGGTCCGACGGCGTCATCATCAGCGGTGAGCACAGCGGGCTCCCCCACGCCGCGCGCCTCTCACCCTCCTGTCCGCCCACGACCGTGCCCGCCAGACCCGGCGGACGGTCCGGGAACGCGCCCACGGGCGGCCCGGCCACCCGGCGGACCCCGGCTCCCCTCCGGCGGGGCGCGTGAACCGCCGCTTCGTCACCAAGGACCCGGCCACCGCGATCCCCCGGATGAGCAGCCCCGCCTCCATGAACGAGCAGCTGTCGCTGCTCAACGCGGCGAGCAAGCGGATCGGCAGCACCCTCGACATGTTCGAGACCGGCAGGGAGCTGATGAACGTCGCCGTGCCGCGGTTCGCCGACGCGGCCGGCATCCTGGTGCAGGACCGGCTGGTGGCCGAGGGGGAGTCCCCCCAGCGCGCCACCGACGGGTCGGTGCCGGTCCGGCGGATCGCGGTCGGGGTGGCCAGCTCCTCGCCCGGCGAGTACGCCGAGGCGTTCCCGGTGGACGAGGTCGTCGTCTACGACGCCTGGACGCCGTACGCCAGGTGCATGGCCACCGGGAATCCGATCCTCTATCCCCGGCTGGGCCGCCGTACCTCCGAGGAGATCGGGCGGTTCGCCAAGCGCGAGACGGTGGCCAGGGTGCTGGAGGACAGCTCGTTCCTGGTCGTGCCGCTGAAGGCGCGCGGCCAGGTGCTCGGCTTCGTCGTCTTCACCCGCAGGCCGGACAGCGAGCCGTTCGAGGAGCAGGACATCAACCTCGCCGAGGAGCTGGCGGCCAGGACCGCCGTCTGCCTCGACAACGCCCGGCTCTACAACCGTGAGCGGCGCACCGCGCTCACCCTGCAGAGCAGCCTGCTCCCGGTCGACCTCCAGCAGCCCCTGGGCCTGACGATCGCCTCCCGCTACCTGCCCGCGAGCGACCTGGTCGGGGTGGGCGGCGACTGGTACGACGTGATCCAGCTCCCCGGATGCCGGGTGGCCCTCGTCGTGGGCGACGTGATGGGGCACGGGATCAGGGCCGCGGCCACGATGGGCCAGCTCCGCACGGCCGCCCGCACGCTCGCCAGCCTCGACCTCACCCCCGCCGAGGTGCTGTTCCGCCTCAACCGGATGAGCCAGGACCTGGACGGCACCCAGATCGCGACGTGCGTCTACGCCACCTACGACCCCGTCACGCGGACCTGCGCGATCGCCTCGGCGGGACACGTCCCTCCGATCCTGGTACGGCCCGGCGGCGGGGCCGAGCCGCTGGAGCTGCCTCCGGGGCCGCCCCTCGGCATCGGCAACGAGCCGACGGAGATGCGTGAGCTCGTCCTGCCGCACGACGCCGTCCTCGCCTTCTACACCGACGGCCTGGTGGAGAGCCGCGACCGGGACATCGACGAGGGGATCGGCATGGTCTGCGACCTGCTGGCCGGTCAGAACCAGGACCTGGAGGCGGTCTGCGACCTCACGATCGAGGCCCAGCGGCCCGGGCACGAGCGCGACGACATCGCGCTCCTGCTGGCCAGGGTGCGCCGGCTGGGCGAGGAGGATCTGGCGCAGCTCACGCTCGACCCCGACCCGCGCTCCGCCGCCCGGGCCCGCCGTCTCGTGCGCGCGACGCTGTCCGAGTGGCGGCTGGACCCGATCGCCGACGCCACCGAGCTCATGATCAGTGAGCTGGTCACCAACGCCATCAAGCACGGCTCGGGCACGGTCGAGGTGCGCCTGCTGCGCGGTCCCTCGCTGGTGTGCGAGGTGGCCGACCGCTCCCCGGCGCGGCCGGTCATGCGCGAGGCGGGCAGCGACGACGACACCGGCCGCGGCCTGCACCTGATCAACTGGCTCGCACACCGCTGGGGCACCCGCCCGACCCCGGACGGCAAGATCGTCTGGGTGGAGCAGCGCCTGCCCTGAGATCCCTTCCCCCGGTCCCGCCCGGGCCGTGCCCGCGGACGGCGATGACTACTCGTCCCCGCGGGAGTTACGGTCGAGGTGAGGATCGGGGAGGGCATGATGAGCATCGACACACGCGAGGCCTACCGCCGAGCGCTGGACGCCTTCGGCGCTCTCGTCCACCGGATCGGGCCCGGGCAGTGGAGGCTTCCCACCCCGTGCGTGGACTGGGACGTCCGTACCCTGGTCGACCACGTGGTCAGGGAGAACCGCTGGGTCCCCCTGCTGCTGGCCGGCCGGACCGTGGGCGAGGTCGGCGACGCCCTGGACGGCGACATGCTCGGCGACGACGCGCTGAAGGCGTTCGACACCTCCGCCACGGCGGCCGTGCAGGCGGTGTTCGAGGACGGCGCGCTCGCCCGCGTCGCCCACCTGTCGTTCGGTGACGTGCCCGGCGGCGAGTACGTCGCGGAGCTGTTCGCCGACGTCCTCATCCACACCTGGGACCTCGCCCGGGCCGTCGGCGCCGACGAACGGCTCGACCCGGAGCTGGTCGACGCCTGCGCGGCCTGGTTCGCCGACGCGGAGAAGGGCTACCGGCAGGCCGGGGTCATCGGGGAGCAGCGGCCGACGCCCGCGGGCACCGACGCGCAGACCCGCCTCCTGGCCGCCTGGGGCCGCCCGCCACAGTCCGACGGAGACGACGACTAGATCCGTTCGGACCGCTCCCGCCCGCCGCTGGCCGGTGACCGGACCCGCCCGCCGTGCGCCCGGCCGGTGCCCGGCGCGGTACGGGGCCGCCGGACAGGACAGGTGAGACAGGCGGGCATCATCCCCACCAGGTTCCAACATCTTCCAACCATCATGGTTGTGGTAATTTGCTGAAATCTGGTGATTTAAGGGGTGGTCAATGCTCGCCCAGCAGCGGCGGCAGGCGATCTTGGAGCGGGTGCGCGCGAGCGGCGGGGCCAGGGTCGCCGACCTGGTGCGCGAGCTCGGGGTGTCGGACATGACGATCCGCCGGGATCTGGAGGTGCTGGCGGAGCGCGGGCTGGTGGCGAAGGTCCACGGCGGCGCCACCGTCGCCGGGCCCGGATCCACCGAGGAACCGGGGTTCGCCGCCAAGTCGGCGCGCCAGCAGCCGGAGAAGGAGGCGATCGCCCGGCGGGCGGCCCGGCTGGTACGGCCGGGCACGGCCGTGGCGCTCTCCGCCGGGACCACCACCTGGACGCTCGCCCACTTCCTGACCGACGTGCCCGACCTGACGGTGATCACCAACTCGATCGGGATCGCCGAGGTCTTCCACCGCTCCCCCCGCGCCGACCGCACCGTCGTGCTGACCGGCGGCGTCCGCACGCCCTCCGACGCGCTGGTCGGCCCGGTCGCGGTCGCGGCGATCCGCGGGCTGCACGTGGACACCCTCTTCCTCGGCGTGCACGGGATGAGCGTGCGCGCCGGGTTCACCACGCCCAACCTGCTGGAGGCCGAGACCGACCGCGAGCTGGTCGCCTCGGCGCACCGGCTGGTGGTGCCCGCCGACCACACCAAGTGGGGCACGGTCGGCATCAGCACGATCGCCGGGCTGGCCGAGGCGCACGTCGTGGTCAGCGATCCCGGCCTGCCGGAGGAGGCCCGCGAGGAGCTGGCCGCCCGGGTGGGCGAACTGATCATCACCGACCCCCACCAGCGGAACGAGACGGCGACCCGATGAAACGCACGATCACCCACCTGGCCGACGGCCGCGAACTGCTCTACTTCGACCGGCGGGACGACGCCGACCGGAGCGCGGCCGACCTGCGCGACCTGCCGCCCCGTCCCCCCGCCTCCGAGCTGCGCTACGACCCGCTCACCGAGGAGTGGATCGCGGTGGCCGGGCACCGCCAGAGCCGCACGTTCCTGCCGCCGGCCGACGAGTGCCCGCTGTGCCCCTCGGCTCCCGGCCGGCTCACCGAGATCCCCTCGTCCGACTACGACGTGGTGGTCTTCGAGAACCGCTTCCCGTCCTTCTCCGGCCAGCCGGTCGGCACCGCCCCCGTCGGCGGGCTGAGCGAGGTCCGCCCGGGGACCGGGCGGTGCGAGGTGGTGTGCTTCACCTCCGACCACGACTCCTCCTTCTCCCGGCTCTCCCCCGAGCAGGTCGAGCTGGTCATGGAGGCGTGGATCGACCGTACGGCGGAGCTGTCGGCGCTGCCCGGGGTGGAGCAGGTCTTCTGCTTCGAGAACCGGGGCCCCGAGATCGGCATCACCCTGGCCCACCCGCACGGCCAGATCTACGCCTACCCCTACGTGACCCCCCGGACCCGGCTGTCCCTGCGGGCGGCCGAGCGGCACCGGAGGCGGACCGGGCGCGACCTGTTCGCCGACGTGCTCGCCGCCGAGCGGGAGGCGGGCGTCCGCGTGGTCGCCGCCAACGAGCACTGGACGGCGTTCGTGCCGGCCGCGGCGCGCTGGCCGGTCGAGGTCCACCTCTACCCCCATCGCCGGGTGCCCGACCTGGGCTCGCTGGAGGCCGACGAGCGGGCGGCGTTCGGCCCCCTGTACACCCGGGTGCTTCGCGCCCTGGACGGGCTCTTCGGTGTGCCGCTGCCGTACGTGGCGGCCTGGCACCAGGCGCCGGTGCACACCGGCCGGGACCTGTCGTACGCCCACCTGGAGGTGTTCAGCATCCGCCGGGCGCCCGACAAGCTGAAATATCTGGCCGGGTCGGAGTCTGCCATGGGCGCCTTCGTGAACGACGTCCTGCCGGAGGACACGGCCCGCCGCCTGCGGTCCCTGGCCGAGGGGTGAGCCGAGGGGTGAGCCGAGGGGTGAGCCGAGGGGTGAGCCGAGGGGTGATCGGCGGCCGGTCACGGAACGGGGTCGCGTGACCATCCGTTTACCATTGCTATCCTCACCCATTGGACTTTATGTCCGATATGCCTAATTCCGGGTGCGTCGCCCGGAAGCCGGGGAACCACCGCACCCGGGGTGAATCCACTTCGGTGGAAGGGCTCTCTCCCGCCCGAACCCGTCAGCTAACCCGGTAGGCGGTAGGAGAGGAGAGCCGTGGCGGCCCCGTCCCCCACGTCCCGTCGCCGTGCGGCCATGACCGTCTCCGCGGTCTCCGCCCTGGCGTTCGTCCTCGGCGGCGGACCCGCCGGCGCCGACCCCAAGCCGTCCGAGTCCGAGCTGCGCGCCGACCTCGCCAAGCTCACCAAGAAGGTCGACGGGCTCATCGAGGACTACGCGGCCAAGCGGGAGTCACTGCGCAGGGCCCGGCAGGCCGAGAGCCGCGCCAGGACCGCCCTGACCGAGGCGGAGCACGCTTACACCGAGGCCAGGGAGCAGGTCGCGGACATCGCCCGGCTCCAATACCAGGGCGGCGGCGGCCTGCCCGCCCTGCTGTTCGCCCCCCAGCCGGACGGCGCGGCGGTCACCGCGCAGCTCGCCGCCCAGCAGGGCGCCCACCTGCGGACCTTCGCCCAGAGCCGGGACCTGCGCAGGCGGGCGGCCGAGGAGGCCACCCGGCTCACCGGCCGGATCGCCGAGGAGGGCGAGGCCGTGGCCGTCCGGCGCCGCGACGCCGAGAAGGCCATCGCGGACGTCAAACGGAAGCTCGACGCGCTCGTCCCCGTGGGCTCGGGCCGCCGCGCCGACGGCAGCTGGGCGCCCCAGCTGCCCACCGGCTCCGACAACATCACCGACCGCACCCGGATCATGCGCGGAGCGGTCGGGAAGCGGTTCACCCTCCCCCACGAGGTCGGCTGCTACCGCTCGGAGAACGACGGCGGCGAGCACCCGCTGGGCCGGGCCTGTGACTTCATGATGAGCGCCGGCGGCTCGACGCCCACGGCGGAGCACGTCGCGCTCGGCGACGAGATCGCCGCCTGGGTCCTCAAGAACAGGGCGCGGCTCGGGGTCAAGTACGTGATCTGGCGCCAGCGGATCAACAGCGGCACCGGCTGGCGTGCCATGTCCGACCGCGGAGGCGTCACCGCCAACCACTACGACCACGTGCACATCTCGATGTACTGACCGGCCCGTGCGGATCGACGGCGTCACGGATGGGTGACGGCCACGTCCGTCACCCCCGCCGCCTCGGCGACCATCCGGTCCAGGCCGGCCAGGTCGGCCGGGCGGGCGACGGCCGCCTCGGCGAAACGGGCGAGCAGCCGGGCGAAGGTCTCGCGGTCGGCCTCCGTCCAGTCGGCGATCAGGCCGTCCAGGTAGGTCCGCCGGTAGCGGACGACCACCTCCAGCACCCGGCGGCCGCGTTCGCTCAGCACGAGCCGGGCCCGCCGGGCGTCCACCGCGGACTCCTCGCGCGCCAGCAGGCCCGCGCCGATCGCGTCGTTGACGAGCCTGCTGGCGGTGGACGGATCGACGTCGAGCTGCTCGGCGACGGCGCCCACGGTCACCTCGGGCACGTCCAGGCTCAGCTTGTGCACCGCGTGCACGACCATCACGTTCGACATCTGCACCGGCCGGGGCGGCTCGCCCGCCCGGCGGGCGCGCAACGGCCGGGCCCAGATCCGGCGCAGCCGGAACAGCGCCACGTCGATCGCCGCTCCCGGCGTCCGGTCGTTCACGGCGTACCCCTACGGCGGGTACGGCCCGCCCGCGGCGCGCCGTACGGGATGGACGGTTACGGAGATCAGCCCAGCAGGCGGATCGGGTTGAAGACGTCGGCGTACGCCAGCAGACCGGCCATGACGATCATCACCAGGGCGATGGCGTAGGTGAGCGGGAGCGCCTTGGCGATGTCCACGTGGGCGGGGGCGGGGCGGCGCGTCACGCGGGCGAAGCCCCGCTTCAGCCCCTCCCACAGCCCGCCGGCGATGTGACCGCCGTCGAGCGGGAGCAGCGGGATCAGGTTGAACATGCCGATCGCCAGGTTGAACACGGCCAGCAGGTTGATGAAGATGACGACCTTGCTCTCCAGCGGGGCCGAGGAGGCCACGATCTCCCCGCCCATGCGGCCGACGCCGACGATGCCCACCGGGCCGTTCTTGTCGCGCTCATGGCCGGAGAAGGCGGCGTTCCAGACGCCCACCATCTTCTCCGGGAAGCGCAGCAGCGCGCCCGCCGTCAACGAGGTGGTGTCCCACATGTGGGCGGCGACCGCTCCGATGCCCTGCCGCTCGGTGACGATCACCGGGCTGACCCCGAGGTAACCGACGCCCTTTTCGATCTTCCCGGGCTCGTCCAGCGACTCGCGGTCCTGGGCGATGAGGTTCGCGGTGACGGTCATCGGACGGCCGTCCCGCGTGATGCCGATCGCCAGCGGACCGGCGCCGTGGGAGCGGATGGCCCGGGTCGCGGCGTCCCAGCTCGCGACGGGCCGGCCGGCCACCGACACCAGTACGTCACCGGGGCGCAGCCCCGCCGCGGCGGCCGGGCTGGGCCTGTCGGCCGCGGTGCACTCGGCACCGGGGTTCTTCGCGATCTCGGCGGAGGTCTTGACGCACTGCGGGACCGAGGAGATCTGGCTCTTCTCGACGGCGACGCCGAAGCCCATCATCACGACGGCGAACAGCACGAACGCCAGCACGAAGTTCATCGCCGGGCCGCCCGACATGACGATGACCTTCTGCCACCAGGGCTTGCGGTAGAAGACCCGGTCCTCGTCGCCGGGGCGGACCTCCTCCATCGCCGCGTCGCGGGCGTTCTCGATGAGGCCCTGCCACGGACCGGTGGAGACCGAGCGCAGCGTGCCCGGCGCGTCGGTGGGCCGGGGCGGCAGCATGCCGATCATCCGGATGTAGCCGCCGAAGGGGAGCCACTTGACGCCGTACTCGGTCTCGCCCCGGTGACGGGACCACAGCGTGGGACCGAAGCCGACCATGTACTGGGTGACCTTGACGCCGAAGATCTTGGCGGGCACCAGATGGCCGATTTCGTGCAGTCCGATCGAGACCATGAGTCCCAGGAGGATGATGAGGACCCCGACGAGCCAGCTCACAGGTCAAACTCCCCGGTCGTTTATGTGCGGGCGGTCTTCCGAGACTAACCCACGCTTCGTGGTTCCAGAGTGCCACAGAGACGGAGCCTCCGGATCAAGTCTCTTGCGCCGGGTTGACCGAATGGGGACACTTCGTTGACAGTAAGCGATCGTACGGTCACCCTGTGAAAGGCGCTGGGGGGAAACTTTTGATCGGGATCCTGATTGCCGAGCATCTGCCGCTGGTCCGACGAGGCCTGGTGGCCTCGTTGGCGTGCGAGCCGGACCTCAAGGTGGTGGCGGATGTCGGCAACGGCGAGGAGGTCCTGCCCGCCGTCCTGCGACACCGCCCCGACGCGGCGGTCGTCGATCTGGATCTGCCCGACGTCGACGGCTTCGCCGTCGCGCTCCGGCTGCACGAGGACGCCCCGTCCTGCCGGACGCTCCTGCTGTCGCGCCACCCCAGCGCCGGTCAGGTGCGGCGGGCCTTCTCCGTGCACGCGCTCGGGTTCATGAGCCTGGACGTGCGGCCCGAGCAGCTCGCCGACGGCGTGCGCCGGGTGGCCGCCGGGCGCCGGGCGATCGACTCCGAGCTCGCGGTCGCCGCCCTGGAGTCGGCGGAGAACCCGCTGACCCGGCGGGAGCTGGACGTGCTGCGGCTGGCGGCCCTGGGCGCACGGTCCAACGAGATCGCCGACCAGCTCTTCCTGTCCGTGGGAACGGTCCGAAACCACCTGTCGCGGATCATCAGCAAGACCCAGGCCCGCAATCGCCTCGACGCCGTGCGCATCGCCCGCGACGCCGGGTGGCTCTGACCCCGCGAAAACTCCGCGACGGCTCCGCGACGGACGCCCCCGGCGACTCCGCGACGGACGTCCCCGGCACGGCCGCCGAAGCGCAGCCGGCCGCGCCGGGGACGTCCGCCCCGGCCGGGTGCGCGGCCCGTCACCGGACCACGCACCCGGCCGCCTTCGCGTCGCGCCCGGCCGGACCTCCCCCACGAAAGTCACGACGTCGCGCGGCGCGCCGCCGAGGAGCCGCCGATCACCGATGTCACAACGGATGACACCGGCGGCCGCCCACCGGGTGACCCGGTACGACGGCCGGCATGTCGCACCGTCCGCCGCCCAGGCCGGACCCCGGGGCAACCGCGCCACCCCCCGGGGTCCGGAACCCATGCGGACGGGGCGGCCGCCGGATCGGCCGGGCTTCCGGTGAAAGGACACCGGGTCCGGCCGCCCGCCGGGGCGACTCCCTGAAGGTTCGAAACCGCCCCTAGAGCGTTCCAAAAGCCCACCGGCTCCCGCCAGTGTTCCGGCTCACCGGAAAACGGTGTGGAACACCGGCCGTTGACCATGCGTTCCGTAATGGTCCGGCTACCTTCGGTGCTGCCCGTACGGCGTCGGGGAGTGTGCCGGGCCGCGGGGACGCCGGCTCCGGGGCCCGTTCCGGACGTCAGGGGCGCCAGATGAGGATGAGCGCGCAGTCGTCGTTGTGCCCGGCCGACATGGTGGTGACGAGGTTCCGGGCGCCGTCGCGGAAACCGGAGGGCAGCAGTCGCTCGGCCTCGCCGAGCAGCCGGTCGAGACCGGCGTCGATGTCGCGGCCCGGCTGCTCGATCAGCCCGTCGGTGTAGAGCATGAGCGCGTCACCCCTGCGGAGCATGCCCTTGTCGCGCTCGCAGTGCAGGTCGCCGACGATGCCCAGCACCACGCCCTTGGCCGGGGAGACCTTCCAGGTGCCGGTCCCCGCCTCGAACTTGACCACCGGCGGGTGCCCGGCCGAGGTGATCACGTATTCCGCCGTGGCGAGGTTGATCCGCACGTGGACCGCCGTGACGAAGCCCTCCGCCTCGCGCTGGCGGCGCAGGTAGGTGTTGCAGGCGCCGAGGAAGTCGTCGACCGAGCCGAGCAGGCCGCCGAAGGCACCCGACAGCATCAGCGCCCTGGTGCCCGCGTCGACGCCCTTGCCGGAGACGTCGACGAGGGCGAGCTCCAGGACGTCGCCCTCCCGGATGGAGACGAGGAAGTCGCCGCCGAAGGAGGAGCCGCCCGCCTGCTTGAGCACCACCCGCGAGTCCCAGTCCTTGGGCAGCTTCGGCAGCTCGCTCTGCTTCTTGAGCCGGTCGCGCAGCTCCAGCAGCATCACGTCGCCACGCAGGCCCTGCACCCCGAGTTTGCCGCGGGTGCGGGCCATCAGGGCGGCCAGCACGACGGTGAAGCCGAACGTCGCCAGCAGGCCCGGCCCGATGTGCCCGACCCCGCGCACGACGGCCACGTAGACGAGCGAGACGGCGACCGCGCACAGCAGCTTGGACAGGCTGCGCAGCCGGAGCTGCAGCCCGCCGACGAGGGTGATCGGGATCATGAGCGCCGGGGAGAACCACTCCGTGGAGACCCGGGCGGCCAGCGCCCCGACCGTCAGGGTCAGCACGCTCAGCGTGATGAGGAGGTTGCGGTCACGGGCGAACGGCCCGCGCCGCAGGAACCGCACGGTGGGTGCCAGAAGGGGGATCCGTGCCAGAAACGCACGGAGCCCAGGAGGAATCAGCGGCACCGGGCGAGAACTCATGATGCGCCTGACTGTATCTGGCTGCCCCCTGTTTGGGCAGCCCACTTGACCGACACCTTGATCATTTAGGGGGGAAATTGAATGGCCCGACGGTTTTGTCACCTCTACCGTGGGAGAAATGTCTTTCACCCTGCGTCCGATGACGGAGACCGACTGGCCCGCCTGGCTCGATCTCGACGAGGAGGCGTTCGGCGCCGCCGTGCCGCCGCACCGGAGGGAGCAGTACCGGGCGGTGACCGAGTTCGACCGCTCGCTGGGCGCGTTCGACGGTGACCTGCTGGTGGGCACGGCCACCGTGTGCGGCTTCACCATGACGGTGCCCGGCGGGCCGATCCCGGTGGCCGGGGTCACCTCGGTCGGGGTGCTGCCCTCGCACCGCCGCCGGGGCGTGCTGTCCTCCCTCATGACCCGCCAGCTCGCCGACCTGCGTGAGCGGGGTGAGGCGGTCGCCGCGCTCTACGCCTCCGAGGCGGCGATCTACGGGCGGTTCGGGTACGGCAGAGCCGCCGACGCGCTCTCCTTCGACATCCCCCGGCACGGCGCGGCCCTGGCGGGTCACGCCCCCGCGGACCCCGCGCTGCGCCTGCGCGTCGTACGGCCGGCCGGGACCCGGGACCTCTTCGAGAAGGTGTTCGACGCCGTCCGCGAGGGCCGTCCGGGGATGTACGCCCGCACCCCGGCCCGCTGGGACACGGTGCTGTCGGACCACGACGCCGACCGTGGGAACGCCGGGCCGCTGCGCGCGGTGGTGGCCGAGGACGACGACGGCCCGCGCGGCTACGCGCTCTTCCGGACCGTCCAGCGCTACACCCCGCACACCGTGCCCGACGGCGAGCTGCGGGTCGGGGAGATCTTCGCGCTGGACGACGCCGCCTACGCGGAGCTGTGGCGGCACCTGCTGGACCGCGACCTGGTGGCGCAGATCAGGGCCCACCGACGGCCGGTGGACGACCCGCTGGCGCACATGCTGGCCGAGCCGCGCAACCTCAACGCCATCTGGATGGACGACCTGTGGGTCCGTCTGGTGGACGTCGGACGGGCGCTGGAATCCCGCGCCTACTCGGCGCCGGTGGACGTGGTGGTCGAGGTCGCCGACCCCGTGTGCCCGTGGAACGAGGGCCGCCTGCGGCTGACGGCCGGCCCCTCCGGCGTCCGGTGTGTGCCCACCGGCGACCCGGCGGAGGTGTCGCTTCCCGTGGCGGCGCTCGGCGCGGCCTATCTGGGCGGCCGCCCGCTGACGCCGCTGCGGTCGGCGGGGCTGGTGCGCGAGTCGCGGGCGGGAGCCGTACGGGAGCTGTCGCTGGCGATGTCCTGGGAGCCGGCGCCCTGGGCCGGTCTGGTCTTCTGAGCCGTTCCGCGGGCCGCGGACCGCGGTTACGGTGAAGGGCATGGCACTGCAGAGCTTGCAGATCACCGCGCTCACCGCGATGCGGGCCCGGGACGTCTCCCGGCCCACCCGGGAACAGCAGGAGGGCGCCGACGCGCGGCCCCTGCGCGACGAGACGCCGCGCAGGGAGCCCCGGCGCGGGGACCGCCCGCGCGGGGAGCCGCGCCGCGGATGACCGGGCGCGGTCTACCGCGGCCGGTCTACGGCAGCGGCGGAAGGCCGCCGCCGGTCTCGTACGCGCCGATCTGCGCGATCCGGCGGCTGTGCCGCTCCAGGCCCGAGTACGGCGTGCCGAGGAAGATCTCCACGAACCGGAGCGACTCCTCCTCGCTGTTCATCCGGGCGCCGAGGCTGATCACGTTGGCGTCGTTGTGCTCGCGGGCGAGCTTGGCGGTGTCGTCGTTCCAGGCCAGGGCGGCGCGGATGCCGCGCACCTTGTTGGCGGCGATCTGCTCGCCGTTGCCGGAGCCGCCGATCACGACCCCCAGGCTGCCCGGCTCTCCCGCGACGCCCTCCGCGGCGCGCAGCACGAACGGCGGGTAGTCGTCCTCGGCGTCATAGACGAACGGACCGCAGTCGGTCACCTCGTGGCCGTTCTCCTTGAGCCAGGAGACGACGCGGTTCTTGAGTTCATAGCCGGCATGGTCGGCACCGATGTAGACACGCACCCGCCCAGTTTCGCAGGTGTATGTCGCCCCGCCGACCCGCCCCCCGGCTAAGGTAATGACCGGCATGCCAACGCACCCCTTACAGGGTCCACGAGAGAGAATCCCACATGCGTGACATCCGAGTGATCGGAGATCCGGTCCTGCGCACGCCCGCCGAGTCCGTCACGGACTTCGACCGCGACCTGCGCCGCCTGATCGACGAGATGTTCGCCGCGATGTACGCCGCGCAGGGCGTCGGCCTCGCCGGCCCGCAGATCGGCGTGTCGAAGAGGCTGTTCGTCTACGACTGCAGCAACCGCAAGGGGCACGTGGTCAACCCCGTGCTGACCGTGGACGACCCCGCGGAGGTCCTCGACGAGGAGGGCTGCCTGTCGGTCCCCGGCCGCGAGACCGGCACCCCGATCTACGCCCGGACCCCCCGCGCCGCCGGTGTCACCGTCGAGGGCTTCGACCGCCTGGGCCGTCCGGTCCGGGTCAGGGCCCGCGGCCTGCTCGCGCGCTGCTTCCAGCACGAGAGCGACCACCTCGACGGCATGCTCTACGTCGACCGCCTGCCCAAGGACGCCGCCCGCAAGGTCCTGCTCCAGACTCCCTGACCGGCTCCGGCCCGCGGGAGGGACCGGCCTCGCCCACCGGCCGGCGCGGCCACCCGGGCCGTCACCGGTTCACGAACCGGTGACGGCTGACGGGCCGGCCAGGTTCACGGGTCGGTGTCCGTTGGCGGCTCGGTGTCCGTCCGCGGCCCGGCGTCCGTCCGCGGGCCAGCGCCGGGCTCGCCGGCCGGCCGCCGCGCGCGCCGCAGACGCCACAGCGGCCTGGACGCCAGGCCGAGGCCGGCCAGCATGAGCAGGGCGACGGCGATCCACTCGTTGGACCCGCCGGGGCCGTAGACGTGGCCCCGGCGGCCGGTGTCGAAGGCCCGCGCCGCCTGACCCGGGGTGAACGACCCGCGCTCGCCGCCGTAGAACGCCACCTCGGGACGGACCGTCCGGCCGGCGCGGAACTCCCCCAGCCAGGTGCACTGCTCGTGGCCGGGGTGCTGGACGCACTCGACCCGGTGGGCGGTGAAGGTGCCCCAGGCGCCGTCGCCGCGGAACGCGGCCAGGGCCGGTCCGAGGTTCTGTACGGCCAGCAGCAGCAGGATCAGCCCGCCCGCGGCGATCACCAGATCGAACGCGCCGACGCGCGCGGTGCTCGGTCTCATGCCGTTACCGTGCCCCTTCGAGGAGACTGCCCAGGCGGGTCTACCCCGCGCGTGCCGCCGCGACGACCCGGTCCCGCGGCCGGGTCCGGCCGCGTCTCCGCGCCGTCCCGGCGGCCGTCACCCTTCCCGCCGCGCGGGCCGCCGGTCAGAGCTGGACCGACTTGACCTCCAGGTACTCCTCCAGGCCGAACACGCCCAGCTCGCGGCCCAGCCCCGACTGCTTGTACCCCCCGAAGGGGGCCCGGGGGTTGAACTGACCGCCGTTGACGGACACCTGGCCGGTGCGCAGCCTGCGCGCGACGGCGACGCCCTGTTCCTCGGTGCCCGCCCACACCGCGCCGGCCAGGCCGTACGGCGTGCCGTTGGCGATGGCCACGGCCTCGTCCTCGCCACGGGTGTAGGGGATGGCCGCCAGGACCGGCCCGAAGATCTCCTCCTGCTCGATCACCATCCCCGGCTCGACCCCGGCGAACACGGTGGGCTCGACGTAGAAGCCCCGCTCCAGGGGCCGGTCGACGCCGCCGGTGATGAGCCGCGCCCCCTCCTCCTGGCCGCGGTTGATGTAGCGGACGACCCGGTCGCGCTGGGCGGCCGAGACCAGCGGGCCCAGGCGGGTGCTCTCGTCGAAGGGGTCGCCGACGGTGTACTTCGCGGCGGCCCGGGCGGCCAGTTCGACGGCCTCGTCGTACCGGTCGCGGTGGACGATCATGCGGGACCAGGCGGAGCAGGTCTGCCCGGAGTTGAGGAAGGCGTTGGCCACGGTCACCTTGACCGCCGTGGCGAGGTCGGCGTCCGGCAGGATCACGCTGGCCGACTTGCCGCCGAGCTCCAGGGCCACCCGCTTGACCCCCTCGGCCGCCAGCGCCGCGACCCGCCGGCCCGCCCGGGTGGAGCCGGTGAACGACACCATGTCCACGTCCGGGTGGGAGACCAGCGCCTCGCCGATGGTCGGGCCGTACCCGCTGACCATGTTGAACACCCCGGCGGGCAGCCCGACCTCGTCGAAGATCCCGGCCAGCGCGAAGGCCGCCAGCGGCGCCACCTCGCTGGGCTTGAGCACCACCGTGCAGCCGGCGGCGAGCGCCGGACCGACCTTGCACAGGATCTGGTGGAGGGGGTAGTTCCACGGCGTGATGGCGGCCACCACGCCGACCGGCTCCCGGAAGATCCGGGAGTTGCCGACCCGCTCGCCCTCGAAGTCGTAGGCGGCGGCGAGCTCGGCGTAGGAGGCCAGCACCCCGGCGGGCATCAGCGTCTGCACCTTCATCGCCACGCCGTACGGCGCTCCCATGTCGGTGGCGATGATCCTGGCTATCTGGTCGGAGCGCTGACGTATCAGGTCGGCGGCGGCGGCGAGGACCTTGCCGCGGTCGGCGGGGGCCGTGCCCGACCACGCGGGCAGGGCCGCCCGGGCGGCGGCCACGGCGGCCTCGACGTCGGCGGCGGCCCCGGCCGGCACCCTGTCGACCGTCTCCTCGGTCGCGGGGTTGACGACGTCGATGCCCTCGCCCGACGCGGACGGCTGCCAGGCTCCGTTCAGATAAAGATGACGCATGACTCTCATCCTCGCGCGCGGATCGTCATAAGGCGAGAGCCCGGCAGGTCAGGCGAGGGGCGGGTCGCGCGGCGTCAGGCGCGGGCCGGACGCGGGCCCCTCGCCGCGGCGGGCACTCGACCGTCTGTGCCCCCGAGCGTACGGCGAAGCGCACCGTCCGGCGACGAATGACCGACATCATTCAAGATTCGTAATATTGGGGATATTTCGGAAGCACCGAAGAACGACTTCCGGTCCTCCCCTCCGCGCCGGGGAGGACCGGAGGCCACCGCGCGGTCAGTCGAAGATCGGCGGCCGGGTGCGGGAGCGCTTGATCTCGAAGAAGCCGTCGGTGCCGGCCACCAGGCGGACGCCGTCCCAGAGCCGGCCGGCGTCCTCTCCCTTGGGCGCGGGCGTGATGACCGGCCCGAAGAACGCGACGCCCTCCACGGAGATCACCGGCGTGCCGACCTCCTGGCCGACCCGGCCGATGCCGTCCTCGTGCGAGGCCCGCACGAGGTCGTCGTGGTCCTCGGAGTCCATCGCGTCGGCGAACCCGCGGTCGAGGCCGGCGGCCTCCAGGGCCTCCTCGACCGTCTCGCGGAGCCGGTCGAGCTGCTTGAGCATGCCCTGGTTGTGGAAACGGACGCCGAGCTCGGTGTAGAGGCGGCCGACGGTGTCGGAGTCGTACTTCTCCTGCACGGCCGCCACCACCCGGACCGGGCCGATGGCCCTGGCGATCATCTCGCGGTAGGTCTCGGGGACGTCCTTGTCCTCGTTGAGGACGTTGAGGCTCATGATGTGCCAGCGCGGCTCGATGGGCCGCACCTTCGCCACCTCCAGCAGCCAGCGCGACGTTATCCAGGCGTACGGGCAGAAGGGGTCGAACCACAGGTCGACGGGAGTGCGCTCGGTCATCTCTTCAGCTCTCTGGTCGTGAGACTCGTTCATCCGGCGACAACCCGGTACGCCGAGCCCCCTATTCCGGCCCGGCCCCCGGCACCGTTCCGGTCCACCCTTCGACTCCGTTCCGGTCCGCCCCCACGTCCACCGGCCGCTTTATCCTCGAATGAGGTGACCGGCCGACCCGCGGTCCCCGAGGCGGCGTTCCCCCGCCCCGCATGGCAGGATTCGATGGACCCTTCGCAAGGGAGCGGAGGAGTTGTGACGAGGGAGCTGTGGTGGCAGGCAATCTGACCCGTGACGAGGCCCGCGAGCGCGCGCGGCTGCTCAGCGTGCAGTCGTACGCGGTGGAGCTCGACCTGACCGAGGGTGAGGAGCGCTTCGAGAGCGTCACCACGGTCCGCTTCACCAGCGAGCGGGCCGGTGCCGGGACGTTCATCGAGCTGGCCGACGCCAGGATCCGTTCGGCGGTGCTGAACGGCGTCGAGCTGGACGTGAGCGCCTACGACCCGGAGACCGGGCGGCTGCCGCTGCCGGACCTCGCCGAGGTCAACGAGCTGCGCGTCGACGCCGACTGCCGCTACTCGCACACCGGCGAGGGCCTGCACCGCTTCGTGGACCCCGTCGACAAGAACGTCTACCTGCACAGCCAGTTCGAGACGGCCGACGCCCACCGGATGTACGCCTGCTTCGACCAGCCCGACCTCAAGGCGACCTTCGAGCTGACCGTGCTCGCGCCCTCGCACTGGGAGGTCGTCTCCAACGCCGCGCCCGACGAGGTCCAGGAGCTGGAGGGGCACCGCGGCAAGCACGGCGCCCTGCAGGACGCCAAGCGCTGGCACTTCCCCGCCACGCCGGTGATGAGCACCTACATCACCGCGCTGTGCGCCGGGCCGTACCACAAGGTGACCTCCGAGCACGACGGCATCCCGCTGGGCATCTACTGCCGGGCCTCGCTCGCCGAGCACCTCGACCCCGACAACATCTTCGAGGTCACCCGGCAGGGCTTCGACTTCTTCCACCGGGTCTTCGGGATCCGCTACCCGTTCGGCAAGTACGACCAGCTGTTCGTGCCGGAGTTCAACGCGGGCGCGATGGAGAACGCCGGCTGCGTGACCTTCCTGGAGGACTACGTCTTCCGCTCCCGCGTCACCGACGCGATCATCGAGCGCCGCGCCGAGACGATCCTGCACGAGATGGCGCACATGTGGTTCGGCGACCTGGTCACCATGCGCTGGTGGGACGACCTGTGGCTGAACGAGTCGTTCGCCACCTACGCCTCGGTGCTCTGCCAGTCGGAGGCCACCCGCTGGGGCCAGGGCGCCTGGACCACCTTCGCCAACGTGGAGAAGGCCTGGGCCTACCGGCAGGACCAGCTCCCCTCGACCCACCCGATCGCCGCCGACATCGTCGACATGCAGGCGGTCGAGGTCAACTTCGACGGCATCACCTACGCCAAGGGCGCCTCGGTGCTCAAGCAGCTCGTGGCCTACGTCGGCCTGGACAACTTCCTGGCCGGCGTCCGCGACTACTTCAACGAGCACGCCTGGGGCAACACCACGCTCGCCGACCTGCTGGGGGCGCTGGAGCGCACCTCGGGCCGCGACCTGTCGTCCTGGTCCAAGGAGTGGCTGGAGACCGCCTGGGTCAACACGCTGCGCCCGTCGTTCACCACCGACGACGAGGGCCGCTTCACCTCCTTCGAGGTGCTGCAGGAGGCCCCGGCCGAGTACCCGACGCTGCGCTCGCACCGCGTCGCCGTCGGCCTGTACTCCCTGCGCGGCGAGGAACTGGTCCGCACCAAGCGCGTCGAGCTCGACGTGGTCGGCGCGCGCACGGCCGTGACCGAGCTGGTCGGCGAGGTCCAGCCGGACCTGGTGCTGCTCAACGACGACGACCTGACCTACGCCAAGCTCCGGCTCGACGAGCGCTCGCTGCGGACGCTGGTCGAGGGCGGCATCAACAGGTTCACCGAGTCGCTGCCGCGGGCCCTGTGCTGGTCGGCCGCCTGGGACATGACCCGCGACGCCGAGATGCCCGCCCGCGACTACGTGGCCCTGGCGCTCTCCGGCATCGCGTCGATCAAGGACATCTCGGTCGCCCAGGCCGTGCTCCGCCAGGCCCGCCAGGCCGTCCAGCAGTACGCCGACCCCGCCTGGCGCGCCGAGGGCCTCGCCCTGCTGGCCTCCGGCCTGCGTTCCCTCGTCGCCGGCGCCGAGCCCGGCTCCGACCACCAGCTCGCCTACGTCAACGCCCTGGCCTCCGTGGCGACCTCCGCCGAGGACCTGTCGTTCCTGTCGGGCCTGCTGGACGGCACGGCCGTGCTCGACGGGCTGACCGTCGACGCCGACCTGCGTTGGACCCTGATCCAGGCCCTGGTCTCCGGCGGCGTGCTCGGCGAGGAGGACATCGCCGAGGAGCTGATGCGCGACTCCACCGCCACCGGCGAGCGCTCCGCCGCGCGCTGCCGCGCCGCGCTCCCGACGCCCCAGGGCAAGGCCAAGGCGTGGGCGACCATGACCGAGGGCAGGCTGAGCGGCGCGATGCTCCGCTCGACCATCCTCGGCTTCATGGACCCGAACCACCCGGACCTGCTGGAGCCGTACGGGGCGAAGTACTTCGAGCAGATCGTCCACATCTGGAGCACCTGGACCTTCGACTCGGCGCAGAACTTCGCCGTCGGCTGCTACCCGGCCCTGGCCATCTCCCCGCAGACCGTGGCGAGGACCCAGGACCTGATCTCGGCGGAGCAGCCCCCGCAGGCCCTGCGGCGCCTGCTGCTGGAGGGCGCCGACGGCATCGGCCGCGCCCTGCGCGCCCAGGCCAAGGACGCCGCCGCGGCGTCCTGACCCGCGCGTCCCGGCCGCGCCCCCGCCCTTCGTGGCGGGGGCGCGGTCCGTGTGGGCGACATTCCCGGCATCGGCGACTCCGAAAGGTGATCAGGTGGAATCGGCGCGCGACCTTCTCGTCTCCCTGGCGCGGAGGTACGCCTTCGGCGACGTCGGGGCGCTCGCCCCGGAGGTGATCGGGGAGGCGGGCGCCGTCGAGACCGTGTGCGAGTTCGGCCAGCGGCTGCTCTCGCTCGACGCCGAGGACTTCGCGGCCGAGGCGCGCGGCGTACCCGCCGACCTGCGGCGGCGCGCGCGGGCCTGCACCATGCCCCAGACGCCCCGGGAGCAGCCGCGCGGCGCGCTCGCGTCGCTGCGCCCGGCCTACGGGCTGCTGCTGGAGGTGATCGCCGTCCGGTGGCACCGGCGCGAGCTGAGCTCCATGGTGGCCGCCCTGCACATCGCCAGCGAGTATCTCCCGCTGCTCGCCTTCGAGCCCGCGCTCGGCAACGCGGGCGACCCCGCCCGCTGGCCGGTGGGGCTGAGCGCGCCGGGCAGCAGGTTCGGCGTGATCGGCGACCGCGAGTGCGACCACACCAAGTCCGAGCAGTCGGCCGCCAACCGGACCCTGCGGGTGGCCGGGGAACCCGCCGAGGGGTGGCGGGCCTACTTCGACCGCCAGCACAGCCAGGTGGCGGGCGCCCTGGCCACCTGCGTGACCTCCTGCCGCAACCCCTGCACCGCGATGGACTGGGTCGGGCCCCACGTCCGCGACGACCTCGCCCTGCGCGCCCGGATGGCCCTGGCCTTCGCCGAGACGCCCCTCGTACGGCTGCGCCACGCCGCCCCGGTGGGCCACGGGTTCGGCGTCCCCTCCCCCGAGGAGGTCCTCGACGCCTGGGAGCGCAGCCGGGCCGTCCTGTCCAAGAACGACGTGGGCGCCGCGGCGTCCGCCGAGGACGGTTTCCCGCTGCCCGGCCTGCCCAGTCTGTTCTCGGCCGTCGCGGGCGTCCCGGTGGCGCCCTCGACGCTGCTGGCGGACATCGCCGCGCACCTGGCGGGCCTCCTGGAGCTCTGACCGGCGCGGACGTCCGCAGCCGGAGCCCCGATCAGAGCGGGCGTCCGCAGCCGTCCACCGGGTCGCAGCGCCAGGGCGGAGGCTCGGCCTGCCGTACGGGCGGCGGGGCCATGGGCCTGCCGGACAGGTCCCACGACGTCATCAGCTCGCCGGCCACCGCCGAGACCAGGCAGCAGGAGGCCGCGAGCAGCAGCAGGACCAGGCCCCGGTGGACGTAGCGCTGCTTGACGTCGGCGACGGCGCCGAGCCGGCCGGCCCGGCGCACCAGCCGGTCGACCTGGACCGTCGCGTCCCGGGCCCCGTCCCGGCCCGCGTCCCGGCCGGCGGTGCGGGCGCGCAGCTCGGCGAGGGCGCTCTCGGAGAAGGCCCCGGCCCGGGAGTCGTCGGCCGGGCCGGCGGCGCGCGGACCGGCGCGGAAGGCGCCGGCGGGGAACGCCCCGTCGGAGGACGGGCGCGGCGCGGACACCCGGGCCGAGTAGAAGCGGCGGCGCTCCACGGCCCGCGCGGCGAGGCGGGCGCTGTACGGCCAGAGCGCGGCGGCGAGCGTCACGATCGCCATCGCGCACAGGAACAGGCCCGCCCACCACAGCCAGCTCACCTCGGCCGGGAGGTCGCGCGGCGTCAGCCGGGCGGCCGTCAGCCCGCCGATGAGGGCCGTCCCGGCCAGGGCGGCGGCCCTGCGGTCCGCGCGACCACTCCTGTCGCGCGCCTCGGCCAGGAGGCCTGTGAGATAGGCGAACGCCTGGTCCGGCGCCTTTCGCACCATTCCCCCCGCGAAATATGAACGGCAGGGCCGACTCCGGCCCGACCCGGGCCTTTACCCGATATCGGGAAAGGAACGCATGTCATATCAGAAACCCGAGTACCACGTACCGGTTTCGGCGGACGCCGCGGTCCGGCACGGGGCTTCACCGGCGGCCGGGGCGCTAAGATCACGCACGTGCGCGCTGTCCGCGCGGCGGCCGGTGACACCGGGTTCTCTAGAGAGGAAATATGTAGATACCCGGTTGCCTGCGGCCCAAGCGGGCAATGACGGTCACAAAAGTATGAGAAACCCAATACTAGGCACCCCTGGGGGCGTCAGCTACCGTGAGTTACGTGGATTCCGGCCAGGTACCAGAAGACGGTAACAACGCGTCACCGATTTGGGTCAGTGACCGGTCGGCCGACGACAGGCCGGCGCCCCGACCCACCGTGCCAGAGCCCGAGCCCGTGCCCGTCAGGCGCGCCTCCCTGCGCGAGCTGTTCGACGACCCCAGGTACGGCCACCTGCGCCGGCGCGCGCTGATCGCCGTCATCGTGGGCGTCGTCGCGGGGGTGCTGCTGGCGAGCTGGCGGCTGGGCCTCACCGCCGCCGTGCTCGCGGCGATCGCCGACACCGTGGTCCGCGCCCGCTCGCACTCCACCGTGCCCGCCTGGCGGCGCGCCTCGGTCGCGGAACGGCGCACGGAGGCACAGCTCAAGGGGCTGGAACGGCGCGGCTACCGCACCCTGCACGCCCGGGCCATCCCGAGCAGCGAGGCCCAGATCGACCACCTGGTCGTCGGCCCCACCGGCGTCTACGCCGTCGACTCCGAGAAGTGGGACAAGCGCCTGCCGGTCCGCGTCCAGTCGCACCGCAAGCTGTTCCACGGCCCGTTCAACCAGAAGCCCCGCCTCGACGAGGCGCGCTGGGAGGCGGCCCAGGCGAGCGAGCTGATCGGCAAGGCGCTGGGCCGCGAGATCACGATCATCCCCTCCCTCGCCATCTACGGCCCGGCGATCCCGTGGAAGATCCTCAACGTCCGCGAGGTGGACGTCTTCGACGGCAGCCGCGTCCGCAAGTGGATCACCAAGCGGGAGCGGTCGCTGACCGCGGAGGAGATCGACATGATCTACCGCACCGCCGCCGAGGTGCTGCCCGCCCGTTACCCCGAGGACTGACCGCCCCCGGGCCCCCGTCACGCGCTTCTCCCCCCGGCCCCTCCCGTGAGGGGCCGCGGGACGCGGGACCGTCCCGCGTTGTGACACCTCCGTCTCGTGGAATGGACACGACGTCTCACGCACTGGGAGGTGGCCGTACCATTTGAGGACACGGTCGCGATGATGGGAGAAGCCTCATGCCCGCCCTCAGGTCACGTACGGTCACCCACGGCAGGAACATGGTCGGAGCCCGGGCCCTGCTTCGGGCGACGGGCGTGGCGGGCGATGACTTCGGCAAGCCGATCATCGCGGTGGCCAACAGCTTCACCCAGTTCGTCCCCGGGCACGTCCACCTCCGCGAGGTCGGCGACGTGGTGGCCGGGGCGATCCGCGAGGCGGGCGCGATCCCGCGCGAGTTCAACACGATCGCGGTCGACGACGGCATCGCCATGGGCCACGGCGGCATGCTGTACTCGCTGCCCAGCCGCGAGCTGATCGCCGACGCGGTCGAGTACATGGTCAACGCGCACTGCGCCGACGCCCTGATCTGCGTCTCCAACTGCGACAAGATCACCCCGGGCATGCTGCTGGCCGCCTTCCGGCTCAACATCCCCACGATCTTCGTCTCCGGCGGCCCGATGGAGGCCGGCAAGACGCCGGGCCGCAAGCTCGACCTGATCGACCCCATGGTGGCGGCCGCCGACGACAGCGTCTCGGACGCCGAGCTGCTGGAGATGGAGGAGAACGCCTGCCCGACCTGCGGCTCGTGCAGCGGGATGTTCACCGCCAACTCGATGAACTGCCTCGCCGAGGCCATCGGCCTGGCGCTGCCGGGCAACGGCACGATCCTGGCCACGCACACGGCGCGCAAGAAGCTGTTCGAGGACGCCGGGCGGCAGCTGGTGGAGATCACCCGCCGCTACTACGAGGACGGCGACGAGAGCGTCCTGCCGCGCAACATCGCCACCAGGGACGCGTTCGAGAACGCCATGGCGCTGGACGTGGCGATGGGCGGCTCGACCAACACGATCCTGCACATCCTCGCCGCGGCCCGCGAGGCCGGGGTCGACTTCGGCCTCAAGGAGATCAACGAGATCTCCCTGCGGGTGCCGTGCCTGTGCAAGGTGGCCCCGGCCACCTCCGAGTACCACGTCGAGGACGTCCACCGCGCGGGCGGCATCCCCGCCATCCTCGGCGAGCTGGACCGCGCCGGGCTGATCCACCGTGACGCGCGGTCCGTCTCCGGCGGGACCCTGGGCGACGTCCTCGACGCCTGGGACCCGTGCTCGGCGAACGTCCGGCCCGAGGCCCTGGAGCTGTGGCACGCCGCCCCGGGCAACGTGCGCACCGTCAAGCCCTACTCCCAGGACTCCCGCTGGGAGTCGCTCGACCTGGACCGGGCGGGGGGCTGCGTACGCGACCTGGAGCACGCCTACACCCGCGACGGGGGCCTGGCCGTCCTCTACGGCAACATCGCCGTCGACGGCTGCATCGTCAAGACCGCCGGGGTGGACGAGTCGATCTGGAGGTTCACCGGGCCGGCCGTTGTGTTCGAGTCGCAGGAGGAGGCCGTCGAGGGCATCCTCGGTGACCGGGTCAAGGCCGGGGACGTCGTGGTGATCCGGTACGAGGGTCCCAAGGGCGGGCCGGGCATGCAGGAGATGCTCTACCCCACCTCGTTCCTGAAGGGCAGGGGCCTGGGCAAGGCGTGCGCGCTGGTCACCGACGGCCGCTTCTCCGGCGGCACCAGCGGGCTGTCCATCGGCCACGCCTCCCCGGAGGCGGCCGAGGGCGGCCTCATCGCCCTGGTCGAGGACGGCGACCTCGTCGAGATCGACATCCCGGGCCGCTCGATCGAGCTGAAGGTCTCCGAGGAGGAGCTGTCGGCCCGCCGGCAGCGGCTCCTGGCCGAGCTGGGCGGCTACCGGCCGCGTGACCGCCACCGCCCGGTGAGCGCCGCCCTGCAGGCCTATGCCGCGCTGACCACCTCGGCCTCCACCGGCGCCTCGCGGGACCTGTCGCAGCTGTCGCGCTGATCGTCCCCGGTTTCCCCCCGGCGCCTCGCCGGGGTTGTCGCAGCCGTCGCTCCGACCTCGGAATCCTCTCGGATACGTCCCGTCGCATCCGAGAGGATTTTCGAAAAATGTCGGTGTTCGGACGTACCATGAAGACATGGCAAACGTCACGAAATCCCCTGCCAACCCGCTGACGACCGCCGAAATCGCCGCCCTCGCCCTGTCCCTCGCCCACCTCGGCTCGGGCCCGCAGGCCACCGCCGCCCGCCTCGGCCTGCGCCACGCGTTCGAACAGCTCCACCTCGACGACGAGGTCGTCGCCACCACGCTGGCGACCCTCACCGAACCGATGCCCGACGCGGTAGCCGACCGGGCCCGGACCATCGCGGCCGCCATCACCTCGCGCATGGTGGTCCGCCTGCACTACCGGGACGTGTCGGGCCGCATCACCGTCCGCGAGGTCGACCCGGTGACGTGCATGGTCCACCGCGATCACTGGTATCTCGTGGGCATGTGCCGGCTGCGGCGCGGCATCCGGGCCTTCCGGTTCGACCGGATCATCGCCACCGAGCCGACCTTCGTCCCCGCCCGGCCGCACCTCGCCACCGACTTCCTGCCCTTCCAGGGCAAGCGGGCGGCCTGACACCCACCGGCGCCGTCCCGCGGGCCCCGCGCGCCGGGGCCGCGGGAACAGCGCCCCGACGCCGCCCGGGGCGGTCCCTGCCGAGGGCCGGCCGCCCCGGGTTGCGTCAGGCGGAGCCGAGGCGGCCCCTCCGAGGGTGGACGGACCCCCGGGTCGCGTCAGGCGGAGCCGAGGCGGTCAGCCGCAGCAACCGCCCCCGCAGCAGCCGCCTCCGCCACCGGCGGGGCGGGAGGCGGCGCCGCCGGACGCGCCGGTGACGGCGACCGTGGACAGCAGCCTGACGGTGTCGTCGTGCCCCCGCGGGCAGGAGGCGGGCTCGTCGGAGCGGGCCATCGGCCGGGAGACCTCGAAAGAGGAGCCGCAGGAGCGGCAGCGGAATTCATAGCGCGGCATGGCACACAAGCGTACTCACGCGAACGCGACGGAGGCGTAGTCGGCGACGGGGACGTACCCGATCGCCTGATAGATCGCGTTGGACGTGGGATTGGCCAGGTTGGTGAAGAGCAGCACCTCGGTGGCGCCCCCGGCGAGCGCCCCGGCCGTCGCGGCGTGGGTGACGGCCGTGCCGTACCCGCGGCGGCGGAGGGCGGGCGGCGTGTAGACGGGGCCGATCCTGGACACGCCCGCGAGGGGCGCCGAGACCCCGGCGAACGCGACCGGCTCGCCGCCCACCTCCCACAGCAGGAACTCCTCCCGGGTGATCCTGCTGGCCACCAGCGGCGTCAGGTCGAACGCCACGGACTCGTGCTCCTCCTCCTGGAAGGCGGCGTTCCAGGCGACGAGCAGGTCGAGGTCGGCGGCGACGGCGGTGCGGGCGGCGCCCTCGGCGGCGGGCGACGGCGCGCGGAGGGTGCCGATCCGGTAGAGGCGCTCGGAGCGGCGCCCCGCCTCCGGCCGCCACCAGGCGGCGGCGAATGCCTCGGCCGCTTCCGCCGGCCCCGAGACGCCGGGCACCCGCCGCTCCGCCTCGATGAGCCGGGTGGCCAGGTCGCGCACGGCGTCGGCGGGGACGTCGGGGAGCAGCAGGGGGCGGGGCGGCGTCTGGCTCGCCGCCGCGACGACCTCGCCGCCCCGCTCCAGCCAGCCCAGCAGCAGGTCCTCGCCCCACAGCCCGGCGCGTATGGCGCGCAGGACCGTGAGCGGCATGGTGTTGCGGACCGGGTCGCGCAGCAGCAGCGGTTCCGCCGCCCTGGCGTACTCCTCGACGTCCGAGGTGAACGTCCAGGTCATCCGGCCGTCACCCCGTGGCCCCGCGAACGCTCACGCCGCGCTCTCCGCGAGATAGGGGGCCCACAGGGGGTCGCCGACGTTGTGCGCGCCGATCAGCCGCCAGTGGACGCCGTGCGGCACCACCGGGGCGACGCTGAGCGTCCATCCCAGCTCCTCCAGCATCCGGTCGGCCTTGCGGTGGTTGCACGGCATGCACGAGGCCACGCAGTTCTCCCACGTGTGGGTGCCGCCCCGGGAGCGCGGGATCACGTGGTCGATGGTCTCGGCCCGCTGGCCGCAGTAGGCGCAGCGGTGGTCGTCGCGGCGCATCAGCGCGGTCCGGGTCAGCGGGATCCGCGACCGGTACGGAATGCGGACGTACCTGCGCAGCCTGATCACCGAGGGCGCGTCGAGGATACGGCTCGCCGAGCGGATCACGGCGCCCTGCCCGTCACGGTGCACGACGTCGGCCTTCTCCCGCAGCACGAGCACGACGGCCCGGTGCAGGGAAAGCGTGGTCAGGGGTTCGTAGGTGGCGTTCAAGAGCAGGACCTGGCGCATCAGCGAGCATCTCCCGCCGCACACGTCGTCAGGGTCGTCATGTGAGAGGGCACGCCGTGGCGTACCCCGACTGGCGGCCCCTCCTGAGGCCCGGATGTTTCCGTCACGATGACCTCCGCCGGACGGCCCAGCGGATGGTCACCCCGGCGCCGTCCTTCACCAAGTTTGGCTTCTGCATCGTCGTTCCCGCCACCCATAAAAGGCTGGAGAGACGCCTGGTACGTTTTATGCCCGCATTACCAGTTTTTAACTCCTCTTCCGGCGCATCGGTTCCGCCCGGCGCGCTGGTGATGCCGGGACGCCGCCGGAGGTCGTAGGGTTCCTGCCATGACGCGACAGCCCTACCCTCCAGCCAGCCGTGACGACATCGTCGAGAACCTGCACGGCACCCCTGTCTCCGATCCCTACCGGTGGCTGGAGGATCCCGACGACCCCGCCACCGAGGGGTGGCTGGCCGCGCAGGAGAAGCTGTTCGCGGCCGAGATGAGCGCCCTGCCCGGACGTGAGGCGTTCCGGTCGCGGATCGCCGAGCTGCTCCGGTCCGGCTCGGTGGGGGCTCCGGTCTGGCGCGGGAACCGGGCGTTCTTCACCCGCCGCACCCCCGACCAGGAGCACGCGGTGCTCTACACCGCCGATCCCGGCGGCGCGGAGCGGGCGCTGTTCGACCCGATGGCGATCGACCCGACCGGGCTCACCACCCTCGACGCCTGGCAGCCCGACAAGGAGGGCCGTCTGCTCGCCTACCAGGTCTCGGTGGGCGGCGACGAGGAGTCCAGCCTCTACCTCATGGACGTCGCGACGGGAGAGCGGATCGAGGGGCCGATCGACCGGTGCCGCTACTCCCCGGTGGCCTGGCTGCCCGGCGGGGAGGCCTTCTACTACGTGCGCCGGCTCCCCTCCACGGAGGTCCCCGAGGGCGAGGAGCAGTTCCACCGCCGCGTCTACCTCCACCGGGTCGGCACCTCCACCGAGGACGACGTGCTGATCTTCGGCGAGGGGATGGAGAAGACCAACTACTACGGGGTGGCGGTCTCGCGCGACGGCCGCCGGCTGCAGATCTCCGCCTCCCGCGGCACCGCGCCGCGCAACGACCTGTGGGTGGCCGACCTGTCCGCCTCCACCCCCGACTCGCCCGAGCTGACCGTCGTCCAGGAGGGCGTGGACGCCCAGACCGCGCTGCACTTCGGCCGCGACGGCCTGCTGTACGTCTTCACCGACCGCGACGCACCGCGCGGCCGGATCTGCGTGACCGACCCCTCGGAGCCGCTGGCCGAGCAGTGGCGCGACCTGATCCCGCAGGACCCCGAGGCGGTGCTCACCGACTACGCGATCCTCGACGACCTCGACCGGCCGGTCATGCTCGTCGGCTGGACCCGCCACGCGATCAGCGAGATCACCGTTCACGACCTGGCGACCGGCGAGCGCGTCGGGGAGGTGCCCACGCCCGGCCTGGGCACGATCGGCGGCATCACCGAGCGCCCCGAGGGCGGCCACGAGGCGTGGTTCGGCTACACCGACAACACCACCCCGCCGACCATCCAGCGCTACGACGCCCGCACCGGCGAGACCACGCTGTGGGCCGCCTCCCCCGGCGTCGTCGAGGTGCCCGCCGTCCACACGGAGCAGGTGGCCTACCGCTCGGCCGACGGCACCGAGGTCCACATGCTGGTGATCAGCAAGCCCGGCGCCGAGGGCCCGCGCCCGACCATCCTGTACGGCTACGGCGGCTTCGGCCTGTCGATGTCGCCGGGTTACTCGGCCTCCATCCTGGCGTGGGTCGAGGCGGGCGGCGCCTACGCCATCGCCCAGCTGCGCGGCGGCGGCGAGGAGGGCGAGGAGTGGCACCGCGCGGGGATGCTCGCCAACAAGCAGAACGTCTTCGACGACCTGCACGCGGCGGCCGAGCACCTGATCGCCACCGGGATCACCACCCCGGACCGGCTCGGCATCTCCGGCGGCTCCAACGGCGGTCTGCTGGTCGGCGCGGCGCTCACCCAGCGTCCCGACCTGTACGCCGCCGTCGTCTGCTCGGCCCCGCTGCTGGACATGGTCCGCTACGAGCTGTTCGGCCTCGGCGCCACCTGGAACGTCGAGTACGGCTCGGCCGAGAAGCCCGACGAGTTCGCCTGGCTGCACGCCTACTCGCCGTACCACAACGTCCGGGAGGGCGTGTCCTACCCGGCGACGCTGTTCACCGTCTTCCAGTCGGACACCCGGGTCCACCCGCTGCACGCCTGGAAGACGTGCGCCGCGCTGCAGCACGCGCAGGCCGGGGACCGGCCGATCCTGCTGCGCAACGAGACCGAGGTGGGTCACGGCGCCCGCGCGGTGAGCAGGACCGTCGAGCTGGCCGCCGACCAGCTCACCTTCCTGGCCCACCACACCGGCCTGGCCGTCTGACGCGGCCCTCCCCCGGCTCTTCTCCGGCCCTCCCCCGGTCTCCGGCCCTCCCCGGGTCTCCCTGCGGGAGGGCCGGAACGACGGGCGGCCTCAGCGGGGGAAGACGATGGTCTTGTGGCCGTCGAGGAGGACCCGCTGCTCGCTGTGCCAGCGCACGGCGCGGGCGAGGACCTGGCACTCGACGTCGCGCCCGATGGCGGCCAGGTCGTCGGCGGAGTGGGTGTGGTTGACCCGCGCCACCTCCTGCTCGATGATCGGCCCCTCGTCGAGGTCGGCGGTGACGTAGTGGGCGGTCGCGCCGATCAGCTTCACCCCGCGCGAGTGGGCCTGGTGGTACGGCTTGGCGCCCTTGAACGACGGCAGGAACGAGTGGTGGATGTTGATCACGTTGCCGGCGAGCTTGACGCAGAGGTCCTCCGACAGCACCTGCATGTAGCGGGCGAGCACCACCAGGTCGGCGCGGTAGTGGTCGACCAGCGCCAGCACCTCCGCCTCCTGCCGGGCCTTGGTCTCGGCGGTGACCGGCAGGTGGTGGTAGTCGATGCCGTACGACTGGGTCAGCGGCCGCATGTCGGGGTGGTTGGAGACCACGGCGACGATCTCGATGTCGAGCAGGCCCGAGCGCGTCCGGTAGAGGAGGTCGTTGAGGCAGTGGCCGAACCTGCTGACCATCACCAGAACGCGCGGCTTGACGGCGGTGTCCCGCAGTTTGGGCTCCATGCCGAACTCCGGGGCGAGCGCGGCGAGGGCCGTACGGAGCTCGGCCTCGGGGACCGGTGAGGCGAACTGCACCCGCATGAAGAACCGCTGGGAGACGGGGTCGCCGAACTGCTGGCTCTCCAGGATGTTGCAGCCGTGCCCGGCCAGGAGACCGGAGACCGCGGCCACCACCCCGGGGCGGTCCGGGCAGGACAGCGTCAGCACGAACTCCGCCGCGGGACTCATCGGCGCCGCCCGCCCGCCCGCGCCCGGCCCACGCCGGTCCTGTCGACTCGCTCGCTCATCTTTCATCCCTGGAGGTCAGACCCTGAAGGTCGGATCGTACGGTGTCACCCTGCAGGGTACGGTGCCTCCGGGCCGGCAGGGGCGGATCATGGGTCTCCGCGCGCCTTCGCCGGAGCCGAGCCCGCGCCACGGCCGATGACGGTGGCGACGGGCCGGCTGCCTCAGCCCTCGTGGATGGCGCTGGCCGTGCCACTCAGCCGGACGGTGCCGGGCTTGTGAACGATGATCTTCTTCATCGTGACCCCATAGGAAAGGGACTACAGGTACGAGAAGCAAGTATTCCGGCGTGGCATCACGGGGCAAACATCAAATGCCGAAAGAGTCTGAATTAGTGCTGGTTCAACAAAGGAGTCACCGCTTCAACCAGTTCCTTTTCGCCATAAATCACCACACATCCCCCGTGTTCCTCGCGGCCGATCTCGCGCCAGCCGTACTTGCGGTACAGCTCGATCGCGGCGGGCTGGTTCAGTGTGGTGTCGCCGCGGAGCCGTGTGTAACCGAGCGCGATCGCCCGCGCCTCCAGCTCCGCGACGATCCTGGCGCCGAACCCGCGCCGCTGGAACTCCGGGTGCACCCGGATGCGGCACATCTCGGCGGTCCGGTCGTCGATACGGCGGAGGCCGCCCATGGCGACCACCCGCCCGCCATCGGACTCCCCGACCAGGAACTCCCCCCGATCCGCCAGGTAGATCTCGTTGATCCGCGGGAAGTCGTCCTCGTAGTAGACGCCGTCTCCCGGAGCCAGACCGACCTGCGCGAGGCAGATCTGGTGCAGCGCCCACACGGACTCGAGATCGGACCAGCGGTAGCGGCGTACCCTCACAGCACCTCGCCCGTGATCGGGGCCGTCACCGACGCGGTGCGCACCGCCTCCAGATACTCCTTGAGGGCGGGGTGGCCCGGGGCCCTGGTCTCGACCGCCTTGGCCACCTCGTAGGCCCGCTGCATCAGGATGTCGGGCCTGCAGCCCTCCCCCAGGCTCGTCAGCGCCGTCGTGGCGATCCGCAGCGCCTCCTCGACATCGCCCTCCAGCAGGCGGCACTTGGCCCGGTCGAGCTTGATGATCGTCGGGTCGAGCCAGTCGGACGGGCCGTACTTGGTGAGCGCCTGCTCCAGGATGAGGTCGGCCTCCATCGGCTGGCCCAGCCTGACGAGGGCGTCGCCCTGGTGGAAGTAGAGCTGGCGCTCGGTGTAGCCGAAGGTGGCGTCGTCCTGCTCGGAGGCGGTCATCTGGGAGAACGCCGCCCTGGCCCGCGACAGCGCCCGCTTGGCCTGGTCCACCACGTCCTTCTTGCCTCCGCCCGCCATCATCGCGAGCGCGCGGGCCTCGAAGACCGGGGCCATGGCCTGGGCCGCGCACGGCGTCTGTCCCGCCAGGTCGCGGCTCTTGCGCGCGAGGTTCAGCGCCTCACGCGGATCGCCGTAGTACAGCGGCACCAGCGCCTCCCGGGCGATGACCCAGGCTCGCAGCGCCCGGTCGCCGGTGTCGTCGGCGGCCATCCGGCCCGTCCGGAAGAAGGACCGGGCCATCCTGTGGTCGCCCAGGTTGACCATGATCATGCCGCTGAGACCGGCGAGCTGGGCCGCCATGCGGCACAGCCGTTCCTGCAGGTCGACGGGCTGGCGATGCTCCATGGCCTTGCGGACGGCGCTGAACTCCAGCAGCACGTCGCACAGCAGGCGCAGCGGCGGAGTGTTCATGTACTGCCGTCCGAAGCCGAGCGTGGCTTCCTCCCACTGGTCGAGCATCGCGGGTGAGACGGTGGCCGACACCAGGGTCTCGTCCATCCTCCTGCGCACGTTCTCGACCGATCCGAGCAACTGGCCGTCCAGCGTCACGCCGGCGCCGGCCAGGAGCTGTAATAGCGTCCTCCGTAGCACGTTCTCGTCCTCCTCGCCCCCGTTCGCGGAGGGGTCGCCGCCAGCCGGGCGGTTCAGCGGCTCGCGCGTCCCGGGGGAAGTGTCGGGTCTTCTGTTCTGGAGATCACTCCCGGCCACCACGGGCGCCCTGTGGTCGTGGCCGCAGATGCACGGGCCGTCGTAGCCGAGAGAGGCCGGTTCGACCCGGTAGGCGGAGCACAGGTAGTGGAGATACTCGGGACCGGGCCGCTTGAGCCCGCTCTCGTACGCGGACAGGAGCGTCTCGCCGATCCCCGGCGCCGCCTTGCCGTCGCGTTCGAACAGCGCCCGTATCTGCTCGATCACGTCGGCCAGCGCGACGCCGTGGGCGAGGCGATGCCCCTTGATACGGGTGGTCCCGAACTGCGGACCACACCTGTCGTAGATCTCCTCGGCGATCTGGGCGGGGGCCTGCCCCGCCGCCAGGCCACGGGCCCGGATCTGCCGCGCTAATTCCGTCTCCCTGTGTTGCCTGCCGGACATTCCGGCCCCTCTCTGATGGCCAGCCGGGCTGACTGGCGCACTTGACCGGTCCTCACCAGATGACACAGCGTGACTCTCACGTCGCACTGCGCCTACCGAGAATAATGACCCACGTTTGAGTTATTCGGAACGTGCAGATGAAGCCATTGGCTAAGGATCGTCCTCCACCGGACTGTTTCTTTCAACCCGCTTGGGAGAAGGCATATCCCGATCTTGTTTTTCCTACGTTGACCCTTCACGCCTGGTGAGTCATCTTTGGCCAACCAGCACCGATTCGCGCAGCTAAGCGAACCGGATTCGGTGCGGTACCGGCTGAAAAACAAGGAGGGACGAGGTGGGGGAAGACGACTTCGGACACCTGGAGCGATTGGTGTCAGAGCTTGACTCTCGAGGACTGCACGCGCGATTGGTGCGTACCCGGTCGGGCCGCCCCTTTGTCCGCGTGATCAACCCGAACGCGACCAGCCTGGCGGAGAACGTCACCTGCCGAGCGCAGCCGGCCACGGCCCCCCGCCCCCCGGACGTCTACTACTGGTGGTCCTGGGGAGAGCGGATGCACACGGTCGAGGATCCCGCGGGCGCCGCGACCAAGGTCGCACGCGTGCTCGCCGCGGTGGGAGAGTGACACCGGCGGCGGGCGGGGACGGGGTCGCAGCCGTCCCCGCCCGCCGCGCCCACCGCGGTCCGACGGGGGCGGCGGGGTGATCCGGTGCGGAGCGTCCTCGGACGCTGGGCACCCCGCCGACCTCCCCGAAACCCGCCGTGCAGGAGAGTCCGGCGCCCCCTTCCGCCGCGTCCCCTTACACGGCGCCCACGAAGCCACCGTCCGGACCCCTCCGGACGGAGGTCGGAGGGGTCCCTCCCAGAAACGGCACGGGACACGCTTCCGGGTGCGTGCCCCGGCCGAGCCGCCCGCCACCGGGTCGTCTCCGGATCGGCCCCCGCGGCTCCGATCCGGGCGTCCCCGTCTTCCCCGGCGCGATGTGACGGCGGCCGGATCGGTCGGCAATATGGACTGGCAACGCGAGTTGCCCGTTTCGCCGACCTATCCGATCCGGGAGGGATCCACTCCGTGTTCCTGCTCGCCCCCGCCCCCACTCCCACCCCGACACCCACCGGGGTGCCGGGAGTAGAGCAACTTCTCGACATGGCGAGTTTCAAAGGATGTGAGAACGGCGGGGGGCTAATCTGCAGTCTCATGCAGTCCGTCCTGCCCGACGCCTGGGCTCCCGCGGTCGCCGGCGCGATCGCCATCGTCCTCGTCGTGCTCGTCGCACTGGTCACTCGGAACGTGGCCAACCGCCTGATCACCCGGGTGGTGCGCCGCGCCTCCTCCTCCAACGGCTCCTCGATCGCCGGGCGGCTGCGCGGCAAGCAGAACATCCCCCTGGAGGGCCTCGACGCGGTCGCCGCCGAACGGCGCAGGCAGCGGGCCGAGACCATCGGCTCGGTGCTGCGGTCGGTCGCCTCGGTCGTCATCCTCGGCACCGCCGTGCTGACCGTCCTGGACCGGCTGTCGGTCCCCATCGCGCCCCTGCTCACCAGCGTCGGCATCGTCGGCGTCGCCGTGGGCTTCGGCGCCCAGGAGCTCGTCAAGGACTTCATCGCCGGCATGTTCATGCTCCTGGAGGACCAGTACGGCGTGGGCGACGTGATCGACGCGGGCGCCGCCGCCGGCACCGTCGAGGCGGTCACCCTGCGCATCACCCGGCTGCGCGACAACGACGGCCGGGTCTGGTACATCCGCAACGGCACCATCGTCCGGGTCGGCAACGAGTCGCAGGGGTGGGCCCGCGCCGTCGTGGACGTCCCGGTGGCCTACGCCTCCGACATCCCCGCGGTCCGCGAGCTACTCCAGCAGGTGGTCGACGACATGTGGAAGGACCCCGCCTACCGCGACGCCGTCCTGGTCGAGGAGCCGCAGGTCTGGGGCATCGAGCAGATCTCCGACACCGCGATCGTCTTCCGGATCAGCGCCAAGACGATCCCCTCCCGGCAGTCCGAGATCGCCCGCGAGCTCCGCCTGCGGGTCAAGTCGGCCCTGGACCGGGCGGCCATCCCGATCGCCGGCTGACGCCGCCCGGTTCCGGTGTCGCTTAGGCTTGGAGCCGTGTCCGCTATCCCCGAGGAATCACAGTCCTTCTACGACGCCGTCGGCGGCGAGGAGACCTTCCGGCGTCTCGTCCACCGCTTCTACGAAGGCGTCGTGGACGATCCGCTGCTGTGGCCGCTCTACCCCGAGGAAGACCTCGCCGGGGCCGAGGACCGGCTCAGCCTCTTCCTGATGCAGTACTGGGGCGGCCCGAACACCTACAGTGCGCAGCGCGGCCACCCGAGGCTGCGCATGCGGCACAATCCGTTCGTCATCGGCGCGGCCGAACGCGACGCCTGGCTGCGGCACATGCACGACGCGGTGGTCTCCCTGGAGCTTCCCGAGGAGCTGGAGAAGCGCCTGTGGGACTACCTGGTGTACGCCGCCCACAGCATGGTCAACGCACCGGGCGCCTGACCGAGGAGCGGTAACGTCCGGGTCTTCGACGCATAAACCACACCGGGCCAGGGCAATCCAAGCACATGGAAATCCCCTGGTGGCGTGATGCCGTCGTCTACGAGATCTATGTTCGCAGCTTCGCCGACGCCTCCGGAGACGGCGTCGGCGATCTGCCCGGTATAAGACAGCGTCTTCCCTACCTCGCCGAGCTCGGTGTGGACGCGATCTGGTTGACCCCCTTCTACCCCTCCCCCATGGCCGACGGCGGCTACGACGTCGCCGACTACCGCGACGTCGACCCGCTGTTCGGCACCCTGGCCGACTTCGACGCGCTCGTGACCGACGCGCACGCGCTGGGACTGCGGGTGCTCGTGGACATCGTGCCCAACCACAGCTCCGCCGAGCACCCGTGGTTCAGGGCGGCGCTGCGGGGTGAGGGCCGGGACCGCTACGTCTTCCGCGACGGCGGAGACGAGCCGCCCAACAACTGGCAGTCGACCTTCAGCGGCCCGGCGTGGACGAAGACGCCCGACGGGCAGTGGTACCTTCACCTGTTCGCACCGGAGCAGCCCGACTTCAACTGGCGCAATCCCGAGGTACACGCCGAGTTCCTCGACGTGCTGAGGTTCTGGCTGGACCGCGGGGTGGACGGGTTCCGCATCGATGTGGCGATGGGCCTGTACAAGGCCGAGGGCCTGCCCGACCTGCCCCCGGAGGACCAGGCGTTCCGGTCCGAGTCGCCGATCTGGGGCCGCCCCGAGGTGCACGAGGTGTACCGGGAGTGGCGCAAGGTCCTCGACTCCTACCCCGGGGAACGGATGGCCATCGGCGAGGTTTGGACCGACTCCGCCGAGGACCTCGCCCTGTACCTGCGCCCCGACGAACTGCACCAGAGCTTCAACTTCGCCTGGCTGGAGGCGCCGTGGTCGGCCACGGCCTTCCGGAAGGTCATCGGCGACACCCTGGCGGCGGTGACCGCTCCGACGTGGGTGCTGTCCAACCACGACGTGGTCCGCCACGTCACCCGGTACGGCGAGGGCCTGGTGAACTCCACGGCCGGCCTGGCCCGTGCCAGGGCGGCCCTGCTCGCCATGCTGGCCCTGCCGGGGTCGGCATATCTGTACCAGGGGGAGGAACTCGGACTCCCCGAGGTCAAGGATCTTCCCCCGGAGGCGCGTCAGGACCCCGTCTTCCGCCGCTCCGAGGGCTCGCTGCCGGGCCGGGACGGGTGCCGGGTGCCCCTGCCCTGGGCGGGTGCGGCCGCGCCGTACGGCTTCTCACCCGACGGGGTGGGGCCGTGGCTGCCGCAGCCGGCCGACTGGGCCGCGCTGACCGTCGAGCGGCAGGCCGCGAACCCGGGATCGACCCTGCACTTCTACAAGGAGGCGCTGCGTGCCCGGCGCGAACTGCGCGGCGCCCTGCCCGACGGGATCACCTGGCTCGACGCCCCCGAGGACGCCCTCGTCTTCACCCGCGGCCCGCTGACGTGCGTCCTCAACTGCGGCACCGAGCCGGTGCCGCTTCCCCCGCACGAGCACGTGCTGATCGGCAGCGCGCCGGTGGACGGCTATCTGCTCCCCCCGGACACCGCCGTCTGGCTGCACACGCCCTGACCCGGCGGGCCGTCCGGTCCGGACGCGCGAAGCCACCTCGGCGTACGAGGCGGCCCGGAGCCGCGAGGCGATCGGGTGCGTGAGGCGGCCCGAACACATGAGGCGGCCCGCCGCTCCCCGTACGGGGTGCGGCGGGCCGCCTCTGTCGTCCCGCGTCAGTCGCGGGTGAGCTTGCGGTAGGTGACGCGGTGCGGACGCGCCGCGTCGGCCCCCAGACGCTCGATCTTGTTCTTCTCGTAGTCGGCGAAGTTGCCCTCGAACCAGAACCAGTTGGAGTCGCCCTCCCACGCCAGGATGTGGGTGGCGATGCGGTCGAGGAACCACCGGTCGTGGGAGGTGATGACCGCGCAGCCCGGGAACTCGAGCAGCGCGTTCTCCAGGCTGGAGAGCGTCTCGGTGTCGAGGTCGTTGGTGGGCTCGTCCAGCAGCAGCACGTTGCCGCCCTGCTTGAGGGTCAGCGCCAGGTTGAGCCGGTTGCGCTCGCCGCCGGACAGGACGCCGGCCTTCTTCTGCTGGTCGGGGCCCTTGAAGCCGAACGCGGCGATGTAGGCGCGCGACGGCATCTCCACCTGGCCGACCTTGATGTAGTCGAGCCCGTCGGAGACGACCTCCCAGACGTTCTTCTGCGGGTCGATGCCGCCGCGGCTCTGGTCGGCGTAGGAGATCTGGACGGTGTCACCGATGACGATCTGGCCGCTGTCCGGCTTCTCGCTCTCGGTGATCATCCGGAACAGCGTGGTCTTGCCGACGCCGTTGGGGCCGATGATGCCGACGATGCCGTTACGCGGCAGGTCGAACGTGAGGCCCTCCATCAGCACGCGGTCCCCGAAGCCCTTGGTGAGGTTCTCGGCCCGGATGATCGTGGTGCCCAGGCGCGGGCCCGGCGGGATCTGGATCTCCTCGAAGTCCAGCTTCCGGTGCTTGGCGGCCTCGGCGGCCATCTCCTCGTAGCGCTGGAGTCGCGCCCGGCTCTTGGTCTGGCGGGCCCGGGCGTTGGAGCGGACCCACTCCAGCTCCTCCTCCAGGCGCTTCTTGCGCTTGGCGTCCTTCTGGCCCTCCAGCTTGAGCCGGGCGGTCTTGGCCTCAAGGTAGGTGGAGTAGTTGCCCTCGTAGGCGTGGCAGCGGCCGCGGTCGAGCTCCAGGATCCAGCCGGCCACGTTGTCCAGGAAGTAACGGTCGTGGGTGACGGCCAGGACGGTGCCGGGGTACTTCTCCAGGTGGGACTCCAGCCACTGGACGCTCTCGGCGTCGAGGTGGTTGGTGGGCTCGTCGAGCAGGAGCAGGTCGGGCTGCTCCAGCAGCAGCTTGCACAGCGCGACCCGGCGGCGCTCACCACCGGAGAGCATGGTGACGTCGGCGTCCGGAGGCGGGCAGCGCAGGGCGTCCATCGCCTGTTCGAGCTGGCTGTCGAGGTCCCACGCGTTGCGGTGGTCGAGGGCGTCCTGGAGCTTGCCCATCTCCTCCAGCAGCTCGTCGCTGTACTCGGTGGCCATCAGCTCGGCGATCTCGTTGAACCGGTCGAGCATGGCCTTGGTCTCGGCGACGCCCTCCTCGACGTTGCCGAGTACGGTCTTCGACTCGTTCAGCGGGGGCTCCTGCTGGAGCATGCCGACGGTGAAGCCGGGCATGAGGCGGGCTTCACCGTTGGACGGCTGGTCCAGACCCGCCATCATCCGCAGCAGCGTCGACTTTCCGGTGCCGTTGGGGCCCAGGACGCCGATCTTGGCGCCCGGCAGGAACGACAAGGTGACGTCGTCGAGGACGACCTTGTCGCCGTGCGCCTTGCGCACGCGCTGCAGTGTGTAGATGTACTCCGGCATGACTTCTAGCTTAGGGCCTTTCGGGCTTTGCTAGGGGCGGCCGGGGGCCGGGGCCGGTGGGCCGGGGAACCACGGCGGCCGGAAGGCAGATCCGGTCGCGGCCCATCTCCTTGGCCTGGTAAAGAGCGAGGTCCGCGGCGGCGAGCAGCTCGATCAGGTCGTCGCCGTGCATGCTCATGATCGCGACCCCGGCGGAGATCGTCACCGTGACGAGGTTGTCGTCGGCCGGGACCGCCATCCGCCCGATGCGGGACCGCAGCCGCTCGGCCACCCTGCGCGCCTCGGTCACGTCGGCCCGGGGCAGCAGGACGACGAACTCCTCACCCCCGAACCGGCCCACCACGTCGTAGTCCCGCAGCTGGCTGCGGATGGTCGAGGCGACGCCGGCCAGCACCTGGTCGCCGACCAGGTGGCCGTAGGTGTCGTTGACCCGTTTGAAGTGGTCGATGTCCACGATCAGCAGCGCCAGCGTCTCACCCGTGCGGCGGGCCCTGACGATCTCGGTGTCGGCCTCGCGCTGCCAGGCCGCCGCGTTGAGCAGGCCGGTCTTGGGATCGGTGCGGGCCGCGGCCTGGAGCTGGGCGTGCAGCAGGCTGCGCTGGAGCAGCATCACCGGCGGCAGCGCCAGCACCAGCAGGGCGAGGTTCAGCCCGCAGGTGATGGCGACGAGGATGCCGACGCAGAGTTCGACCACGTCGAGCAGCAGGTTCTCCCGGTTCCACAGCACCTCCCGCCAGCGGCTGTCGGGTGCCGCCGCGTGCGCGGCGACGGCGATCAACGCGGTGTTGAGCACCGTGAACAGGGCGGCGCACCCCACGGCGACGAGGATCGGCACCCCGGCCCCGGTGGTCAGCGCGCTCAGGTCGCCCACGACGGAGTGGAACAGCACCGAGGCCGAGCATCCGGCCAGGCCGATGGCGGCCGAGCTGAAGACCCGCCGGTAGGCCACCGTCTCGCGCACGCGCTTCTGCAGCAGGATCTGGAGCGGGATCGGCGACAGGAGCGCGTACACCGGAGGCAGCAGCAGCGCGACGGGCAGCCACCAGGCCGACAGCAGGTCACGCGAGACGCCGGCCGGCATGCCGAGCCTGCGGGTCGCCTCGATGCAGACGGCCCCGCACGCCATCAGCGCGGTGAAGGCGAGCACGTCGTGCCAGCGGAAGACCGTCGAGACGGCGAAGAAACCGATGGCGAGGAGATCGAGCGCTACGATCGCGCAAAGGTAGACGACCAGCGAACGGTGCTGCCCAAGCAAGGGCCAGCGATCAGCCAAGGCCGCCACACCGTCACGCGGTTTGACCGAGGTGTGACCGGGTGCCGTCATGTCGCCCCCTTCTCCGACTAACGATGTGTAACACGATAGTTGCGGAGTGTGCGGCGCGCGACGGGAACCGCTACCTTGAGCGGGTGGGCGCGTGTCCCGGCGGCCCACGAGTGAAAGGACCCGCTCCCCGCCGAGCGGGCCATGTGGGAAAGGAGCAGCCATGCTGCGGGGTGTGACCTGGACCTGACAGGTGCTCCGGCATCTGGCACGGGCAAGACCATCGGGCCGTCTCCACCGGCGCCACCGCCCTCCCGGCGAGGCACCGGCCGCGTCCGGCCGATGCCCCCTCAGCCCTCGGGTCTCCCGAGGGACACCGCCCGGCACCGGAAGCCCGCCGCAGGAACCTCGTCATACGAAGAACACCTCTTCCAGGCCGGAGCACCTTCGCTCCGGAACACCCGCTCAGCAGGTGTCACACCCCCGGGCGGCCGGGACACCCTCTCCGCCGGCATCGCCCCCGGACGGAAACCCCCATCCGAACACCCACCCGGCCGGCGTCACCCCGGACCGGAACACCCACCCGACCGGTCGGCCGGTCAGCCGGTCGGCATCGCCCTCAGGCCGATCCGGTCACCGCTTCAGGCCGCCGCGCGCACCTCGACGGGCCACGGCGTCTCGTCCGTCTCCTCCGGGACCGGTGACTCCCGCCTCGGGGATCTCCGCCCCGAGGGCCTCCGCGCGGCCTCGCCGGGCCTCCCCTCACCGGTCCGCCCCGCACCGGCGCCCTCTCCTCCGGGCCGGTCCGCACCGGCACTCCCCTCACCGGCCCGCTCCGCCGCGGCCCCCGCGGCGGCCTCCCCAGTGGCGGTCCCCTCCGCGCCCGTCCCCCCGGTCGCGTCGCGGACCGCCGGACCCTGGCCGCCGGCGGCGCCGTCGCCGGACCCGACCAGTGTGAGAGCGCCCGGCGCGGACACCGCCGCAGGGTCCGGGTCCGGGGCGGACACCGCCGCGGCATCCCGGACGGATCCCGCGGGGACGCCGGGGACGGGCGTGGCCGCGGGGGCCGCCAGGCCGCCCATGGCCCAGTCGTGCGTCCCGTGGTCGAGCTCGCTCCGCTCGTCACGGCCCAGCGACGGGGCGATCCCGCCCCGCATCGGCTTGGTGAAGCTCCCGAGGCCCCAGCGCAGGTCGTGCCCGAGCGAACTGGCCTCCACCTCGGGCATGAAACGACGCTCGCCCTCGTGGACGAACTCGCGGATCCGCAGCCGCCCCTGCACGACGATCGGCTGGCCGAGCCGTACCGACTGGGCGACGTTGTCGGCGAGCCCGCGGAAGCAGCGGACTCCGAAGTATGTCGTCTCGCCGTTGCACCACTGCTGGTTGTCCCTGTCGAAGTAACGGCTGGTCGAGGCGACCTTGAGCGAGGTGACCCGGCTCCCGTCGGGGAAGGTGTGCTGGCGCGGCGGGGCCGCGACGTTGCCGGTAAGCGTGATCTGGATGTCGTTCATCGTGATCTCCCGTGAAGGCGGGCGGGCTGCCCGCGACCTGAAGACACGATGGCCCGCGCCGCCACCGGCACGGGCCGCCGAACCCCGTTCTGTGGACAGCCGCGCGAACACGCCCAGGCCCTGTGGAAAACCCCGGCCCCGCGGGAAACGCCGCTCGCCGTACCAAGGACCCGAAGGGCCGCGAAAGGCTCGAAGGCCGGGTGTCAGCCCTGGACGCCGCGCATGGCTGCGTAGAACTCGTTGTACCTGGCCAGCTCCCGCTCCACCGGCTCGATCACCAGCTCTCCGGCCACCGCGGCCACCCTGCGGCGCATCTCCCGCTCCAGGCGTTCCCGCTCGTTCTCCGCCCGCATCGCGACGATGTTGCGGGCGGCCGTGGCGGAGAGCACGCCGAGCCCCAGGACCGAGAACACCATCAGCCCCACCCACGGCAGCGAGGCCGCGTCCGCGAAGAACTCCAGCGCCGCGGGCGGCTTCCCCACGCCGAACACACCGTAGGCGAGAGCCGTGCCCGCCCAGGCGAGACCGGCCACGAAGAGCAGGACGAGCAGGTACTGCCAGATCCGCACCAGCCGCCACCAGGCGGGAACCCGGTCGAGGCGCGGCGCCACCTCCGACAGCTCCTCGGAGAGCACCCCGGGAAGCCGGTCCGCGTGGGAACGCGCCGCGTCCCTGATCCCGTTGCGCCACGCCTCGTGCATGCCGGTGGTCAGGCCGTCGGCCAGGGCGTGCACCGCGTTGTCCACCTCGGCGGGCTGGGCGCTGACCGCGCCCCCGGCCAGGCCGCGGATCTCCTCCTTCAGGCCGCCCAGACGCAGGCTGCTCAGCGGGTCGGGCCGGAGCCTGGCGGCCCAGCGGGCGTACGGCCAGCCCAGCCACTCAGCCGCCCGCACGCCGTACACGTTCTCCATGGCCTCCCCGACCGCGGGCACGCCGACCGCGTCGCAGAGGGCGTCGGTCAGGCCGATCCTGCGGGCCTCGTCGACGGACGCGGGGGCGGCGGGGGCCTCCTCGGTGGGCATGGCCTTCGTCAGCCGCGCGGTGAGCCGGTCCAGATCCGCCTCGATGCGCTGGACCGCGGCCCGGCGCCTGGTGACGGTCCCGGCGAGGACGGCCTTCAGCTCGTCCACGCCCTCCCCGGTGAGCGCGGAGGCGGTGACGATGACGGGGTCGGTGACCCCTTCGCGGCGCAGCAGTTCCGCCAGGTCGGAGACGCACTCGGCCCGCTCCTCCGGCTCCAGGCGGTCGACCTGGTTGAGCACGAAGATCGTCACCGCGTCGTGCCCGGCCAGCTCGGTGACGTAGCGGCGGTGGGTGGAGGCGTCGGCGTACTTCTGCGGGTCGAGCACCCACACCACGAGGTCGGCGACCTGGATGAGCCGGTCGGCCTCGGTGTCGGTGAGCGCCCGGATGGAGTCGTGGTCGGGCAGGTCGAGCAGGATCAGCCCGTGCAGCCGGCCCTCGCCCCGGTCCAGGGCGCTGGCCCTGGCGAAGCGGTGCCGCCACTGGACCTGCAGCCAGTCGAGCAGCGGACCGGCGCCGTCCAGGCCCCACACGCAGGCATGGGTGCGGGCCGTCGTGGGGCGGCGGACCCCGGTCGGCGACAGCTCCAGGCCGGAGATCGCGTTGAACAGGGTCGACTTGCCGCTTCCGGTGCCCCCCGCGAGCGCGACCACGGTGTGCTCGGAGGAGAGCTTGAGCCGGTCGCCGGCGCGCAGCAGCAGCTGCCCCGAGCCGGTGAGGAGCTCGGAGTCGACTCTGCCCGGTCCCAGCTCCACGACCCGGGCCAGTGCGGCGAGCCGGACGCCGATTCCCTGCCGGGTCCTGGTGGTGCCAACGGTGGTCATCGCTCGCTTACCGTTCCTCGTTCACCGCGGGGGCGCTTCGTCCCGCGCGGACCACTTCAAGGTTGTACGCCGCCTGGTAGAGGCGGGTCGCGGCGGACTCGTCGGGCACGCCCGCGCCGTCGAGGACCCGGGTGTGACGCGATGTCTCGTCGTCGAAGATCGCGCCGATCCGGGCGCGCAGGTCGCTGCGGGCCCTGGCGCCGATGGTCCGCACCGACTCGGCTCCCAGCAGGGCGTTGACCAGCCGCTGCGGCAGCGTCCCGGTGCCGGGCCCGGCCTCCGCCGAACCCTGCCCGAGCAGCCCCACCGTGAAGACCAGCGCCAGCGACTCGACGTCGAACGAGACCAGCCGCGCCACCGACCGCTTGGTCACGCCCTCGGTGCGGATCAGTTCGACGATGTGGTCCTGCCAGGCGGCGATGGTACGGCCGGCCCTGCGCGCCAGGTCGTCGGAGGCGCGGCCGAGGCCCGGGGCGGCGGCCAGGATCCTGTCCGTGCCGGGCCGCCGCTGCCAGCGTGCGACGGACTCCTCGGCGGCCCGCTGCGCCGCCGAGATGACGACGGATTCCAGGCCCGCCCGGAGCGCGGCCTTCAGCGCGGTGAGTCGCTCGGGGGCCTGCTGGCCCGCCTTGCCCGCGAACCGGCCGGGCCTGCGCAGGTGGAGGGTCCGCATGAGGTCGCCCGAGCCCGCGAAGTCCTGCCATCGGGCGAGCACCTCGCCGCAGAGCAGTGAGCCGTCACCGGTCGCCTTCTCTATCGCGGCCAGCGCCCCGCCGTAGACGGCGTCCACGTCCCGGCGGAGCTCGCCCCGGAACGCGACCTGGAACTCCAGTTGCCGGGCCAGTGCGGGCATCCGGGTGCGGAAGCTGTCGAGCACCCCGGACAGCGTCGCCTGTACGGCCCGCGCCCGGCGCTGCTCGTCGATGGACAGCCCGGTCAGCCAGTCGTGGAGGTCGGCGACCTCGTGGGCGGGGAGCATGCCGCCGGTGACCTTGCTCTCGTCGACGACGAAGCGTTCGACCTCGCCCAGGCCGTACTCGGCCAGCATCCTGAAGAAGTGCTTGGTGACCACGTCACGCGACTTGGGCGGAACCCGGGAGAGCACGATGGCCAGCTCGGCCCCGCGCTCCTTGGCCAGACGCAGCAGCCGCCATACCGGGGCGTCGGCGTAGCGAGCCGCTGTGGTGACAAATATCCATAAATCACCCACGTCGAGCATGCGGTGGGCGATCTCGTGGTTCTCCTCGACGACCGAGTCGATGTCGGGGGTGTCGAGCAGGGCCATGCCCGCCGGGAGGCTCTCGACGGGGGCGAGCACCAGGGGGTCACGGTCGGCCACCGCCGGGACGGCCTCCTGCCTGCGCAGACTCCCCAGCACGTCACCCTTGGCGAACCAGTCGCGGTCATCGGGGTGACAGGCGAGGACCGGGGTGGCGGTGGTCGGGCGGCGCACGCCGGTGGGGCTGACCCGGGCCCCGGCCAGGGTGTTGAGCAACGTGGACTTGCCCGCGCCCGTCGAACCCGCGATGACCACCAGCGCCGGGGCGGTACTCGTGCGGACCCGGGGGATCACGTAGTCGTCGAGCTGGGCGAGGATCTCCTCCTGGGTCCGCCGCGACTCCTCGGCCCCGGGCAGGTCGAGGCCGAACCGCAGGCCGGTGACGCCCTCGCGCACGGCCACGAGCGCGCGGCCCAGAAGGTCGGCGGCGGCGTCGGGCAGCGGGGTCTCCCGCATCCGGTCCGGGCCGTCCGCGAGGCGGGGGCCGTCCGCAGGGCGGGGATCACGCGTGGCGGCCGGGCTCTTCCCCGGAGCCGGCTCCCACGTGGGCTCCGGGTCCTCTCCGGGATCCGAACCGCGCGCGGGGTCCGGGACACGCGGGGCCTCGGCCAAGGGATCCGGAACGGGTACGGCCTCGGCATCAGTGGAGCCCGGGACGTCCTCGGACACGACAGGGTCCGAGGCGGGTACGTCCTCGGACCCTGTGGAACCCGGGACACCCTCGGAGTCCCGCTCATGCACGGAAACCGGTTCGTGTGCGCCCCCGGACACGACGGAGTCCGGGACGTCCGCGAATGACTGATCGTGTACGGGGTCCCGGTCGCGGGTGAAGTCCGGATCTCCGGCGGGGCCGGCCACGACGGGAGCGTGCGCGGCTCCGGTGACCTCTCCGCTCCCGCCGGTGCCCTCACCGGCGTCGTCGCCGATGAGGGCGGATGCGAACCCGTCCCCGGACCGGTCCGGCTCCGCGTCCACGCGGCCGGGAGAGGAGGCCGGGGCGCCGCTCACGGGGGCTTTCCCCACGGGAGCACCGCTCGCCGGGGCCGGTGACGAGGCGTCATGGCCACTCGCCGGAGGCGCGGGAGTGCCACCGGTCAGGGCCGCGATCCTCGCCTGGGCCGCCGCCGCTGCGGCGCGGAAGGCGGCCATCGGGTCGTCAGCCGTCGCGGCGGCACGGAAGTCCGCGAGCGGATCGTTCACCGGCGGGCCGACGGGGCCGTTCGCCGCCGGTGAGGCGGCCCCACTACGTGTGGGCGCCTCGCCCGCGGGCCGCGCGGGCACGCCTGCGGGCCGCCCGGAGGTATCGGGTCGCGCGGGCGCTCGACTCACAGGCCGCCCGGGAGCATCGGGCCGTGCGGGTGCTCCGCCCGCGGGCCGGGCTGATCCGGCGCCCGCCGCCGACGGTCCGGCGGTGTCCTCGCGAGACGCGGGCGCGTCGCCGGTCAGGGCCGCGATCCTCGCCTGGGCCGCCGCCGCTGCGGCGCGGAAGGCGGCCATCGGGTCGTCGGCGGGCGGGGCGGCGGATCCGCCCGCGTCCTCACCGGCCGGGGGACGTTCGGGCGAGCGGGGGTCGTGAGCGGGGCCGATGGCTCCGAAGGCGAGGGTCTGCTCCCCTGGTGACTCGGCGTCGTCCGGAGCGGTGCCGCCGGAGGACTCCCGGGAGGCGCGGGCGAGCCGGCGATCACGTTCGCCCTGGTGGGGGGGCCTATTGGCAGGCGACTTCACGGTACGCGCTCCGCTCGAACCATATCGACCTCCTGGCCGATCTTCACGACATCGCCGACGATCACGATCGCAGGTGGCCGGATCCCGGCCGCGGTCACGCGCTCCGCCACGGTGGACAGCGTCGCGTGGAGAGCCCGTTGGGTGGGAAGAGTACCGTCCTGTACCACCATCACGGGAGTTTCCGGCGAACGTCCCTCCTGGAGAAGAGTTTCGGCGATTATTCCGATTCGTTCGACGGCCATCATGAGCACCAGGGTTCCATTGGAATTCGCCAGGTTCGGCCAGTCGACGGTCGACCGGGGATCGCCGGGCGGAACGTGGACCGACACCACATGGAACTCCTGGCTGACGCCGCGGTGCGTCACCGGCACGCCCGCCGCGGCGGGTACCGCGACGGGGCTGGTGATGCCCGGCACGACGATGACCGGAATGCCCTCGCGGGCGCAGGCGAGCATCTCCTCCCCGCCGCGCCCGAAGACGAACGGGTCGCCCCCCTTGAGGCGGACCACGAACTTGCCCTGCTTGGCGTGCTCGACCAGCAGCCTGTTGATCTCCTTCTGGGGCATGGACCGGCCGTAGGGGACCTTCGCGGCGTCGATCAGCTCGACGTCCGGGGGAAGCTCGTCGAGCAGGGCACGTGGCGCGAGCCGGTCGGCGACGACCACGTCGGCCTGGGCGAGCAGCTGACGGCCGCGCACCGTGATCAGGCTCGGGTCCCCCGGGCCCCCGCCGACCAGCGCCACACCCACCGGTTTGGTACGGCCGCGCCGGGCGTCGATCGTGCCGTCGCGCAACGCCGCCACCACGGCGTCCCGGATCCCCGCCGCCCGGCGGGGATCACCGCCGGCGGTGACCGCCACGTCGATCTCGTCCACCCGCCCGCGGGCGGGGGTCCACGCCGCCGACGCCTCCCTGTCGTCCGCGCGCACGCACCAGATCCGCTTGGCCTCCGCCTCGGCCGCCACCGCCGTGTTCACCGCCCGGTCGTCGGTGCACGCCTGCACCAGCCAGGCCCCGTCCAGGTCGCCCACCTCGTACGGCCTGGCCTCCCAGGTCACGCGGCCGACCGCGATGAGGTCGTCGAGGGCGTGGGTGACCTCCGGGGAGATGACGGTGACCAGCGCGCCGGCGTCGAGCAGCGCCGGGACCCGCCGCTGGGCGACGCGTCCACCGCCCACGACGAGCACCCGCCGCCCGGAGAGGCGCAAACCCAGTAGATAGGGCGACATGCGGCAGATCTCCTGTTCGCGGTCGATCGGTGGGCATGGGCGTCAGGAGGCAAACCTACCGGCTTGCGCCGTGTAGTTGACTGCCTCTGTCCCAACAGGGTTCCCAACAGGGTAAGGAACGCCTCCCCGTCACTCCCCACAGCCTTCCCGCGATCTCTTCGGAATCTCCCGCGGTCTCCACCCGGCCTTTTCGCGACCTCCTCGCGGTCCTCCCACCTCGCCCCACGGTCTTTCCGAGGCCCCGCCCCCGCGCCCCCCAGCCTTTCCGGCCTTCCCGGCCTTTCTGACCTTCCCGGTCCTCCCGGTCCTCCCGGTCCTTCCCGTGGCGGGTGCGGCGACCCGCCGCACCCGTCACCGGGCCGGAGGGCTCACGCCTCCTTGTCCGTGACCCCGGCCGAGTCGAAGGTCGCGACCTCGTGCATCACCCGGACGGCGGCGCAGACCAGCGGGTGGGCGAGCAGGCCGCCGGTCCCCTCCCCGAGCCGCATCTCCAGCTCCACCAGGGGCCGCAGGCCCAGATGGTCGAGGGCGGCGGCGTGACCCGGCTCGGCCGAACGGTGCCCGGCGACGCAGTGGTCCACCGCGCCGGGGGCCAGCGCGGCGGCCACGAGCGCGGCCGAGCCCGCGATGACGCCGTCGAGGATGACGGGCACCCGGGCAGCGGCCCCGCCCAGGACGAACCCGGCGATCGCGGCGTGCTCCAGCCCTCCGACCGCGGCCAGCGTCTCCAGTGCCGATCGTGCCGGCGCCTCACCCGACGCGCCGCCCGCACCGCCAGGGCCACCGGGACCATCCCAACCGTCCGAGCCACCCGAAGCGTCCAGGCCGCCCTGACCGGCCGGCCCTTCCAGGCCCTCCAAGCCCTCCGAACCGCCCGAGCCCTCCGTCAGGCCGCCGGCCAGGCCGTTCACCCGCAGCGCCCGGCGGACCACCGCGACCTTCCGTGCCAGCGTCTCGTCGTCGGCGCCGGTCCCCCTGCCGGTCACGACGTCCGGGTCCCGGCCGGTGAAGGCGCAGATCAGCGCGGCCGAGGCGGTGGTGTTGGCGATGCCCATGTCCCCCGTTACCAGGCAGCGGGCGCCGCGCCCGACGAGATCCCGGGCCACGGAGATCCCGACCTCCAGGGCGGCGACCGCCTGCTCGACGGTCATCGCCGGCCCCTGCGACATGTCGGCGGTGCCGTAGGCGACCTTGCTGACCGTCAGGCCCGGCGCCGGTTCGAGGTCGGCGGCGACGCCGACGTCCACGACCGTCACCGAGGCGCCGACCTGGGCGGCGAAGGCGTTGGCCACCGCACCGCCCGCGAGGAAGTTGCCGACCATCTGGGCGGTGACCTCCCGCGGCCACGGGCTCACCCCTTGGGTGTGGACACCGTGGTCGGCGGCGAAGATGGCCAGCGCCGCCGGGAACGGCATCGGCGGCGGGTTGACCGCTGCGGCCCCGGCCAGCCGTACCGCCACCTCCTCCAGTGCGCCCAGAGCGCCGCGGGGTTTGGTCAGGCTGTCCTGGTGGGCCCTGGCCGCGGCCAGCGCGGCGGGGTCGGCGGGCCTGATCGCGGCGATGGTCTGCTCAAGGAGGGTCATGCCGTTCAGTGTCCGCGAAAACCCGGCGTTCCGCGAAACCTCGGTTCCGCGGGGGATCATGGCATCCGCGGGGGTACGGGTTCCACGGGAAGTTCGGAATCCGGCCGGAAGCCTCGCTTGCCTCAGGAGATACGGGATTCAACCGGAAGTCTCAGGTCCCGCGGGAAGCCCGGGATCCGGCCGGAAGCCCCGCGCTCCGCACGAGACCGGCGTCGGGCGGAGCCGCCGGCCGCTCAGCGGCCGGTCACCAGATGACGCCGCCGAGCGCCTCCTCGTAGCGCTCGACGACCACGTCGGCCAGGCCCTCGCAGTCGCCGATGACGTCGGCGCACCGGACGTCGAGGTCGGGGTGGCCCGCGGCGTAGGCCATGGCCTGGGCCCAGACGCGGTCGAGCACCCCGCCGCCGAACAGCAGGTAGGGGACGACGATCACGCGCTTGGCGCCGAGCCGGCGGCAGCGCTCGATGCCGCCGGGGACACCGGGCGGGGTGAGGGAGACGAACGCCGTCTCCACGGTCATGTACTCGTGGGCGTGCGTCTCCCAGAACAGGCGGGAGACCCGGTGGACGTCCGCGTTGGCGGCGGGGCTGGTGGAGCCGTCGCCGACCAGGACCACGGCGGTCTCGCCGATCTCGATGCGCTCGGGCTCGTCGTCGAGCGGACCGGCGGCCACGGGGACCAGGCGAAGGCTGGCGACCTCGGCGGCGGCGTCGGCCAGGCGCTCGGCCAGCAGCGCCAGCACCCGGGGGTCGGAGCCGAGCGGACGGCCGTAGTCACAGGAGAGCATCGGGTGACGCTCCTGCTCCTGGGCCATCACGGCGAGGAGGTCGGCGTCGGCGCGCATGTCCTCGGTGAGGCTCAGCGGCAGCGCCACCATCCGGTGGTGCCCCCGGGCGACCAGCGAGGCGATCGAGTCGCTGAGGCGGGGCCTGGCCCTGCTGATGTATCCGCCGGAGACGTCGGCCGCCGTCTGGTCCAGACGGCAGCGGAGCCGGTGAACGAACCTGCCGAATTCTGCGGAACCCGCGTCATCGTGCGAGCCCTGCCCGATGAGCAGCAGCGGCGGTTTCATGAAGGAGAGACTCCAATGACCTTGACCTGGCAGTACGCGGTGGATCTCGACCCGGGGACACTCGGTCGCGAGTGGCGAGGATATCCGATGGCGCGGTGGCATGGGCAGGTAACGGACTGTCCAAAAGCGGCGCCACGCCCCTTCACGCCTCCGGGTAACAATCCCATCCGATCCGGCCGGACCATGCCTGACCAGGCAGGACATCCGGCGTCCCGTGAACCGGCAGCACCCCACCGGACGGCGGCGCCGTGGCGCCCGGACGACGGCGCGGTGGCGCCGGGGCGGTTCAGCGGACGACGATCACTTCCAGCACGCGCGGGCCGTGCACGCCCTCGACCCGGTTCAGCTCGATGTCGCTGGTCGCCGAAGGGCCGCTGATCCAGGTCAGCGGCCGGGCCGGGTCGAGCCGCCCGACGGCGTCGGGCACGTCCGCCACGATCTGGTCCGCCCGCACCACGCACAGGTGGTAGTCCGGGACCAGGGTCAGCGCCCGCCGCCCCTGCCCGGGGCCGGCGTCCAGCACGATCGTGCCGGTCTCGGCGATCGCCACCGCGCATCCGGTGATCACGCCGTCCACGGCGTCCAGCTCGGCCGCGCTCAGCGGCGGGTCGTCGGCGACCGGCTCCGGGGGTGTCCACTCCGGGGGGAGGCCGGCGGGGATGACCACCCGGACGGCGCCGCGCCCGGCCAGCGCCGCGGTGATCGTCGCGGTCGCCTCCGCCTCGGCCACCACGTGCACGGCGGCGCGGTAGTCCGCCACCCGCTCGGCGAACAGCTCCACCGCGCCGGGCAGGTCGCGCGTCGTGCGGTAGACGCGGGTGATCTCCACGTCGGGAGCCCCGGCCACGGCGGCGCGGATCCTGGCCAGGATCCGCTCCTTGCCTCCGCTCATCGGGTGCCCCCGTTCGTACGGTTCCACCAGTCGCGGAAGGACTCGGCGGGGATGTCGGGAAGGTCGCGGGTGTCGGTCCAGGCGGCCAGCGGGCCGGGCAGTCGCCCGGGGACGAAGCGGCGCAGCCGTCCGGCGAGCCGCTGGGCCCCCGCCAGGCGCGCCGGACGGTCGAACACCCATCCGGCGGCGCGCATGCCGAGGCGCTCGGCGCGCGGGTGGCGGGCCTTCCCCCGCAGGTGGACCAGGACCTCGGGGATGTCGATCGCCACCGGGCAGACGTCGAAGCAGGCGCCGCACAGGCTGGAGGCGTACGGCAGCGAGGCGTCGAGCTCGGAGGCCATGCCGCGCAGCTGCGGGGTGAGGATCGCGCCGATCGGGCCGGGATAGACCGAGCCATAGGCGTGGCCGCCCGCGCGCTCGTAGACCGGGCAGACGTTCAGGCAGGCCGAGCAGCGGATGCAGCGCAGTGCCTGCCGTCCCACCTCGTCGGCGAGGACGCGGGTGCGGCCGTTGTCCAGCAGGACGAGGTGGAACTCCTGTCCCTCGGCGGCGCCGGTCCAGGTGGAGGTGTAGGGGTTCATCCGCTCGCCGGTGGAGCTCCTGGGCAGCAGTTGGAGGAAGACCTCCAGGTCGCGCCAGGTCGGCAGGAGTTTCTCGATGCCGACCACGCTGATCAGCGTCTCCGGCAGGGTCAGGCACATCCGGCCGTTGCCCTCGGACTCCAGCACCACCAGCGTGCCGGTCTCGGCGATCATGAAGTTGGCGCCGGAGATCGCGACCTTGGTGGACAGGAAGCGCTCCCGCAGGTGGAGGCGGGCCGCCTCGGCCAGGGCGCGGGGGTCGTCGGTCAGCTCGCCGGGCGCCGGACGGCCCCAGGCGGCCATCTTCGCGCGGAAGATCTCACGGATCTCCGAGCGGTTGCGGTGGATGGCGGGGACCAGGATGTGCGAGGGCCAGTCGTCGCCGAGCTGCACGATCAGTTCGGCGAGGTCGGTCTCGTAGGCGGTGACGCCCGCGCGGCCGAGCGCCTCGTTGAGTCCGATCTCCTGGGTGGCCATCGACTTGACCTTGACCACGCTGGTCTCACCGGTCGCCCTGACCAGGCCGGTGACGATCCGGTTGGCCTCCGCGGCGTCGGCCGCCCAGTGGACGTGGCCGCCGGCCGCGGTGACGGCCTCCTCCAACTGCAGGAGGTAGCGGTCCAGGTTGCGCAGCGTGTGGTCCTTGATCTGCCGGCCCGCGGCGCGCAGTTCCGCCCAGTCGGGCAGCTCGGCGACGACGGAGGCCCGCCTCCCGCGAATCGTGCGCGTGGCCTTGCGGAGGTTGAACCTGAGCTGGGAGTCCTGGACGGCGGCGGCCGCGTTGCGCGGGAACGCGGGCATGCCGAGGAACGCGGCGTTCCCGCTCATCGGCCGTCCCCCCTGGTCACCGCGCCGTCGTCCCCGCTCATCGGCCGTCCTCCCGGGTCACCGCGCCGTCGTCCCCGCTCATCGGCCGTCCTCCCCGGTCACCGCGCCGTCATCCCGGGTCACCGCGCCGTCCTCCCCGGCGGTCGTCGCGGCGTCTTCCGCGACTCCGCGTGCGGCACCGGCCGCCGCGGTCCCCGCGGGGTCCTCCGTGGCGGCGAGGATCTCGGCGAGGTGCATGGTCCGCACCCCGGTGCGCTGCCGCCGCAGGGTGCCGCCGATGTGCATCAGGCAGGAGTTGTCGGTGGCGCAGACCACCTCCGCGCCGGTGTCCATGATGTTGCGCACCTTGTCGGCGCACATGGCCGCGGAGACCGCCGGGTTCTTCACCGCGAAGGTGCCGCCGAAGCCGCAGCACTCCTCGGACTCGGGCAGCGGCACCAGCTCCAGGCCCCGCACCCGCTCCAGCAGGCGGAGCGGGCGGTCGCCCAGGCGCAGGCCGCGCAGGGAGTGGCAGGTCGGGTGGTAGGTCACCCGGTGCGGGAAGTACGCCCCGACGTCCTCGGCGCCGAGGACGTCGAGGAGGAACTCCGACAGCTCGTAGACCCTCGGCCCCGCCTCGGCGGACTCCCCCGCCGGAGGGGCGGGCTCGCCGGCACGGGGTTCGTACCCGCCCGCCGCGCCGGACGGGACCGGCCCGCCGCCCGTCTCGTGGCCGCCGTGACCGCCGTGACCGCCCGAGGCGGCGCGGGCCAGCTTCGGGTACTGCTCACGCACCATCGCGGCGCACGACCCCGACGGCACCACGACCGCGTCGTAACCGGCGAAGACGTCCGCGAAGTGCCGTGCCAGCCGCCTGCCCTCGGCCAGGTAGCCGGTGTTGAGGTGCATCTGGCCGCAGCACGTCTGCGCCGTGGGGAAGTCCACGTCGCAGCCCAGGCGGCGCAGCAGGGTCACGACCGCCTGCCCGGTGCCGGGGAACAGGGTGTCGTTCACGCATGTGACGAACAGGGCGACGCGCAAGGCACTCCCTCCCGAGTCTGGTGCAACACACTATCCGTCCGGCTTTCCGAACCGCGGGGAGCGGCACCGGTCAGGGCATGAGGGCGGCGCCCGGCAGGCCCTCCGAGGTGGCGGAGACCGGGGCCGGGACGACGCCCGACGACGGCCCGGGGACCCCCAGGGAGACGGGTCCGAGCGAGGACGCCGGGGACGGGACGGTGCCGGTGATCGAGGGCGGCTGGACGGAGTCGGCCACCCGGCACGACTCGCCCGAGCACGTCGCCAGCGCGTCGAGCTGCCGGTCGAACGCGGAGATCACCGACGGCGGCACCCCGGCCGCGAGGTTGTGGAGCTGGTAGGGGTCGGTGACGAGGTCGTAGAGCTGGTACTCCCCGGTCGCGTAGCGGACGAAGGTGTAGCGGGCGGTCCGCATGCCCCGGTAGGCCGGGACCGGCGTCTGGCGGGCCGAGTCCAGGTTGAACGGGCGGTTGAACTCCAGCAGCACGTTCTGCCGCCAGGACGGGGGCGTGCGGCCTTGCAGCAGCGGCACCAGGGACCTTCCCTCGACGAAGGAGGGCAGCCGGGCCCCGGCCAGGTCGGCGAAGGTCGGGGCGAGATCGACGTTGGCGCCCATCTCCTCGACGACGCCACCGGGCCGCACGCCCGGCCCGCGGACCACGAGCGGCACCCTGATCGCCTCGTCGAACGGGGTGGTCTTGCCGTGCTGGAGCCGGTGCTGGCCCAGGTGGAACCCGTTATCGGAGCCGAAGAAGATATAGGTGTCGTCCAGTTTGCCGGCGGCCCTGAGGGTCTCGACCAGGGCGCCGACCATGTCGTCCACGCCCAGCATGGCGCGGAGCCTCCGGCGGTAGCGCTCGTCGATCCGCTGGGTCGCGAGCGCGCCGAACCGCGGGCGCATCCGCATCCAGAGGGGCTCGGCGGAGACGTCCTCCTGGTTGAACGACGGGGTCCGGGGCGCCGTCGCGTAGGGGAACGCCTCGGCGTGCCGGGGCGCGCAGTTGGCCGGGTTGTGCGGGGCGATGGGCGCGAGGTAGAGGAAGAACGGCTGGTCGCCCGGCTGGGAGACGAACGCCTGGGCCTTCTCGCTCAGCACGTCGCCGAGGTAGTCCTGGGGCAGCGAGCCGTACGCCCGTACCGTGCCGTTCTCGTTGAGCGCGTAGTCGTACTCGTTGTAGAGGTTGCGCACGGGGACGTCCCACTCGTCCCAGCCGGGTGGCACGTGGTCCGGCGGAGCGATGCCGCCGGGGTAGTGGTTGAGGTATTTGCCCATCAGCCCGGTGCGGTACCCGGCGTCCTGCATCCAGGTGCCGATTGTGGAACGTTCCAGACCGGAGGTGAAGAACTTCTCGAATCCCCCTTCGGGGCCGGTGTTGGTCAGCACGCCGTGGCTGTGGACGTACTGGGAGCGCAGAATCGACGAGCGGGAGGGGCAGCACCAGGAGTTCGACACGAAGAAGCGCTCGAAACCGGTGCCGGCGAGGACGAGCTGGTTCCAGATGTTCGGGAAGAGGTGGAGGTTCCCCGCCTCCAGGTCGTCGGTGAGGATGAACACGATGTTCGGCCGCCGGACGGCCTGCGCCGCCGTGGGGGCCAGTCCGGACGCCGCCGCGAGGACGGACAGCAGCGTCAGGCACAGGAGCTTGCGGACGGTGTTCAGCACAAATTCACGTTTCCCACCTGCCCCGACGCCGACACCTCCCCCTCGGCTCCCTCTCGACCCCCCTGCTGGAACGTGTTCTCATCGGGTAGGCGCACGACTTCTCGCGGGAGGCCCCCATGACCGCCGACCTGAGGCTCGGCCTGAATCTCGGCTACTGGCAGCGCGACCCCTTCGACGCCACCGCGCTCGTCCAGGCCGCCGAGCGGCTGGGCTACGACTCCGTCTGGACCGCCGAGGCGTACGGCAGCGACGCCTTCACCCCGCTGGCCTGGTACGGCGCCCGTACGTCCCGGATCAGGCTGGGCACCTCGGTGGTCCAGCTCTCGGCCCGGACCCCGGCGGCGACCGCGATGACCGCGATGACGCTGGACCACCTGACCGGCGGGCGGCTGCTGCTCGGGATCGGCGCCTCCGGCCCGCAGGTGGTCGAGGGCTGGTACGGCGTGCCGTTCCCCCGGCCGCTGGCCCGCACCCGCGAGTACGTCGAGATCATGCGGAAGGTCTGGCGCCGCGACGAGCCGGTGACGCACGACGGCGAGCACTACCCGCTCCCCTATCCGGGCGGCGCCGGCCTCGGCAAGCCGCTGAAGCTGATCACCCGCCCGCTGCGCCCCGACATCCCCGTCTACCTGGGCGCCGAGGGGCCCCGGAACGTCGCGCTCGCCGCGGAGATCGCCGACGGCTGGCTCCCGCTGTTCACGCTCCCGGAACGGATCGGCGAGATGTACGGCCCGCCGCTCGCCGGGGCGGCCCCGGGCTTCGACATCGCGGCGATGGTCATGACGCTGCTCACCGACGACGTCCGGGGCGCCCTGGACACGGTGAAGGCGATGCTGACCCTCTACATCGGCGGCATGGGGGCCAAGGGCCGCAACTTCCACTCCGACATCGTCGCCAGGATGGGGTACGGCGAGGCGGCCGAGCGGATCCAGGCGCTCTACCTGGCCGGGCGCAGGCAGGAGGCGTTCGCGGCGGTCCCGGACGAGCTGGCCGACGGCATCTCCCTGGTCGGCCCGGCCGGGCGGATCCGCGAGCGCCTCGCCGCGTGGCGGGCGAGCCCGGTCACCAGCCTTCTGGTGATGGGCCCGCGCGACGAGGACTCCCTGCGGACGATCCGCGACCTGGTCCTGGGCTGACGTCCCGGACCGGCGATCCGCGGCCTGGTCCTGGGCCGACGCCCCCGGACCGGGCTTCCGGGCCGGGTTCCGCGCCGGGCCGCGGCGCGGACCGAGCCCCGCGCCGCGGCCGGTCCCGGGCCGGCGGCCGGGGTCAGTCCGGCCGCGGCGCGGGGTCGGCGGTGACCGACCGCAGCAGCGGGGCGCTCGCCGCCCCGGCGCCCACCACCCCGGCGAAGCCGAGGACCACGCAGGTCAGCAGGACCGTCAGCCCGGTCGTGTTCAGCGCGGCGTACACGAACGGCAGGGCGCAGAACATGCCCGCCGCGATGGTGCCGCCGCCCATGACCGTCAGCGGGATGAGCGTCTCGGACCGGCGGGCCGCGTTCAGCACCGAGAGCGGGGTGCCCGCCAGCCTGAGCAGCGCGTAGGTCTGCCGGCGGTCCAGGACCGAGGAGGCGGCGGTGATCCCGGCGCTGGCGATCGCCACCAGGAAGCACACCGCGAGCACGGCGACCACGCCGGTGCGGATGTCGCCGAGCATCCGGTTGGAGGCCCGCTGGTCGTCGGCCGCCGTGGTGGCCACGCCGCCCGGGACCAGACCGGTCAGCGCGGTGCGGGCCCGGTCGAGCGTCGCGGCGTCGTGCGCGCGGGGCGTGACGGCGACCACCTTCAGCTTGCCCTCGCTCCCGCCGGTCATCCGCACCGTCGCCGGGACGCCGGCCGCCGACAGCCGCTCGCGGGCCTGGCCGGCGACCTCGGAAAGGCGCGCGGGAGGCGCCGAGACGCGCAGGACGGCGGCGTCCGGGGAGCCGAACAGGCCGCTGTCCGGGACGAGCAGGCCGATGAACCCGGCGATGAATCCGATCATGGCGACGCCGCTCACCGTCCGCCAGGCGGACCTGGGATCGTCGATCAGGCGGCGACCGGCCAGCAGCCGGGCCGGACCGCGGGCGGTGCGCGCGACGATCCGGCCGATCCGGCCGACCACCCAGGGACCGGCGAGGTTGACGGCGCCGAAGGCCAGCCCCAGGGAGAGGGCGAAGATCCCGACACCCGCCCCCATGCCGCCGACGACGGGCACCGTGGCGAGGGCCGCGAGCAACGCGACGACCCGGATGAAGCGCATCGCCGGGGGCGTCTCCCGCCGTGCGACGCCGAGCGGGCTGACCACGACGCGGCGCAGCCCGGCCACCGCCGACAGGCCGACGAGCAGCGGCACGGCCACCAGCACCCCCGCCACCGCCGGCGCGCCCGGCCACAGGTCCGCCAGGAACCAGGAGCCGCCGGCCACCTCGATCCCGGTGAGCAGGGGGGAGCAGACCCCGTACAGGACCAGGCCGAGCAGCGCGCCGCAGAACGCGGTGATCACCGCCTCCGCGACGGTCATCGTGACGACCTGCCCCGGGGTCGCGCCGACCAGCCGGAGCGCGGCCAGGCGCTGGTCGCGGCGGGCCACGGTGAGCCGGGCCGCGGCGCCGCCGAACACCAGCAGCGGAACGACCATCAGGACGCTGGCGACCACCCCGAGGATCTGGTAGCCCACCGCCTCGTCGGTGTGCCGCCCGGCGAAGGAGGAGATCCGCACCGGCCCGACGCCGCGGTCCCGGTCGGCGTAGCCCGGCGCCCTGACGGTCAGCTCCGGGGAGTCCGGCGTCTGCCCGCGGACGACCAGGAGCTCGCCGGGGTGGACCAGCGTCCCCTCCTCGACGGTCCCGGCGCGCCGGCCGGGGAACCGGTCGGCGAGCTGGCCGGCGGGAAGGCTCCCGGCGAGCTCGGCGAGCGCCGGGGAGAACCAGACCTCGCCGGGGGCCGGGAAGCGGGTCAGGCCGGGCGGCGCGGGCACACCCGGCTTCAGCGCCGTCAGGTTGACGACGGTGATCCGCTGCCCGCGCACGTGGTCGGTGCGGACCGACTCGACCGCCACCGCCCCGTCCGCGGCGGCCACCGGGTTGCGCCACGCCTCCCGGTCGGCCCTGCCCTGGAAGGCGAAGTTGACGGCCACGGTGAACAGCAGGAGCGCGGTGCTGATGGCCACCGCCGCCGCGGTCAGGCCGGCGCCCAGCAGGCCGCGGCGGCCCCCGCCGCGCAGCAGCCGCCAGGCCAGGCCGATCAGGTTGCCCATCGCGCTCACCGGCCCGCCCCGGTCTCCCGGTCCCATCCGCCCGGACCGGCCGCCGCGGGCGCGGCGGGCACAGTGGCCACGGCGGGCGCGGTGCCCCGCGGGTCGGGCAGGACGCGGCCGTCGCGGACCTCGACCACGCGGTCGCACCAGCGCGCCACCTCGGGGTCGTGGGTGACGACCACCAGCGACGCCCCGTTGTGCTTGGTGGCCTCCACCAGCAGGCGCATCGTCTCCTGGCCGGTGGCCTGGTCGAGCGCGCCGGTCGGCTCGTCCGCGAAGATCACCGCGGGCCGGGTGACCAGCGCCCTGGCGATCGCCACCCGCTGCGCCTGGCCGCCGGAGAGCTCGCCCGGACGCCGCTCCTCCATCCCGGCCAGGCCGAGCGGGGCGAACCACTCGCGGGCCCGCCGTACGGCGTCGGCCCGGGAGACGTCGCCGAGCATGAGCGGCAGCGCCACGTTCTCGTCGGCGGGCAGCTCCGGCAGCAGCTGGCCGAACTGGAACACGAACCCGAACCGGGTGCGGCGCAGGGCGCTGCGCTCGCGCTCGCCCATCGTGTCGATCCGCCGGTCCAGCAGGCGGACCTCTCCCTCGTCCGGCTTCATGATCCCGGCGAGGCAGTGCAGCAGGGTCGACTTGCCCGACCCGCTCGGCCCCATGATCGCTACGGCCTCGCCACCCCGGACGGCCAGCCCGACACCGCCCAGCGCCACGGCCGGGCCGAACCTTTTGACCAGGCCGATTCCTTCAAGCACAACGTTCATGGGGACGACTCTCCCGCTCCCGGGGGCCGCCGCGGATCGGCCGGGAGTCCGATCCGCTGCCGCCGGCCTCGGCCGAAAGTCGGGGTCCGCGGGCTCCGGGAGCCGATGTCCAGGAGCCGGCGTCCGGGAGCCGGCGTCCGGGAGCCGATGTCCGGGGACCGACCGCGCGGGTTCCGGGAACCGGCGTCCGGGGGCCGGCGTCCGGAGTGTCCGGTGCGGGGGTCCGACCCTCCGGTACGGCTGGCAGAATCCTTCGGGTGACGATTCGGGTGCTCATCGCTGACGATCAGGAACTGGTACGGACCGGGTTCAAAATGATCCTGGACGCCCAGCAGGACATGGAGGTCGTGGCGACCGCCGCGAACGGCGCCGAGGCGATCGAGCACGCGCGCAGGCTGCGGCCGGACGTGTGCCTGCTCGACATCCGGATGCCCCTGCTGGACGGTCTGGAGGCCACCCGCGCCCTGGCCGGGCCCGGCGTCGCCGACCCGATGCGGGTGGTCATCGTCACGACGTTCGACCTGGACGAGTACGTCTACGGGGCGCTGCGGGCCGGGGCGACCGGGTTCCTGCTCAAGGACAGCGGGCCGACGCTGCTGATCGAGGCGATCCGGGCGGCGGCGGCCGGGGACGCCCTGGTGTCGCCGTCGGTCACCGTGCGGCTGCTCTCGCACCTGGCCCGGCCCAGGTCGGACGGCGGACGCCCGCCCGCCGAGCCGCTCACCGAGCGCGAGATGGACGTCGTCCGCCTGGTGGCCCGGGGGCGGACCAACCAGGAGGTGGCCGCGGAGCTGTTCGTCTCGCTGTCGACGGTCAAGACGCACCTGGGCAGCATCCAGGCGAAGCTCGGGGCCAGGAACCGGGTGGAGATCGCGGCCTGGGCCTGGGAGTCGGGCGTGGTCGGCTGACGGAGGGCGCCGCGGAAGCGGGTCTGACCTGCGCCGGGCGATTGGCGAAGAGCCCGGCTGGATAGGAAGAGGGCAGACACCCCATCGCATGCCGGGGGAGATGACCATGCGCTCTGTCCCGCTGGCGCCGAGGAGGCCCGCCGTGGCCGTCTACGCGCTCCTCGCCGCCCAGGTGCTCGCGGTCGCCTGCCTGACCGCGTTCGAGGAGACGCGCGGGCGGTGGCTGGCCCGCCGGCTCGCGGCGCTCGGCGGCGACCACCACGCTCCCCCGGCGCAGGCCGTCACCGGGGCCGCCAGCGTCTTCGCCCTGTTGCTGATCCTCGTGGTGGCGACCACGGTCGCGGCGGCCGTCGCCTACCTGTCGTGGCTGGTGCGGGCCCGGCGGAGCGTCGCCCCCTCCCGGTCGCCGGTGGCCCCGGTACTGGCGGCGTGGCTCGTGCCGGTGGTCAACCTCGTCGCCCCGCCGCTGATGCTGCACCGGCTGTGGCGGAACTCCCGCCCGGCGGGCGGCGGGGGCGGCCACTGGCCGGTGCTGCTCGCCGCCTGGTGGCTGAGCTGGCTGGCCCTGTCGGCCGTGGTCACCGTACGGCTGCTCGCCGGGGGCGGGGACGATGCGGGCCTGACCGGTCTCGGCCCGGCCGAGCTGGCCGGGGTCGCCGCCTGCGCCGTGCTGTGCGCCGCGACCGTCCGGGAGGTCACCCGGGCACAGGACCCGGACGTCCGGCGCCGCCGCCTCACGGGGGCGCGGGCCGGGGCGGGGCGTCAGTCCCAGGCCCTGATCAGCAACCAGCCCTCGGCGGCGGTGTCGAAGCGGAGCTCGTAGGTGCCGACCCGGTCGCCGGGATCGGCCTCGACCCGCCAGAAACGGCGCTCCCCGGGGTCGCTGTCGGAGATCTTCCACCACTCCCGGGCGACCACCCAGTGGTCGAGCACCCGCCGGACGGTGTGGAGCCGGTCGCGCCAGACGAACCGGACCGGCAGCCCGTCATGGGTCCACACGTCGATCGGGTCACCGTACAGTCTGCTCAAGGCGCTCTTCTCCCGCGGCCGTCGAACGATCACCCGGGGGAAGGCGGGCCTGGGCATCGAACGTACGTTCCTATCGTACGGAGCGCAAGCCGCGGGTCGCCACAACTGCCGATCATCGTGAGGATCTCGATATGGTGATCCACCCAACGGATGGCATGCGGTTAGGTATGACGGTGAACAACCTCGGATCCGGCGATTCCCCTCACATCGGCCGTTATCGCGTGCTTCGCCCGCTGGGCCGGGGCGGAATGGGCACGGTCTACCTCGGCGAGTCGCCCGAGGGAGGGCAGGTCGCCATCAAGGTGATCAACCCGGAGTACAGCCGCCACGAGCAGTTCAGGATGCGCTTCCGCAGGGAGGCCGAAGCCGCCCAGCGGGTCCGCCGGTTCTGCACGGCCGCCGTGATCGAGGCCGACCTGGACGGCGACCAGCTCTACGTCGTCACCGAGTACGTGGCCGGCCCCAACCTGGAGGAGACCGTACGGACGCAGGGGCCGCTGCTCGGCTCCAGCCTCGACGCGCTGGCGGTCGGCGTGGCGACCGCGCTCACCTCGATCCACGGCGCCGGGATCGTGCACCGCGACCTCAAGCCTTCCAACGTGCTGCTCTCCTCCGTCGGCCCCCGGGTGATCGACTTCGGCATCGCCCGGGCACTGGACACCCTCAGCGGGATCACCGGGACCGGCGAGATCATCGGAACCCCCCGCTACATGGCGCCGGAGGTGCTGCGCGGCGAACGCGTCTCCCCCGCCTGCGACGTGTTCTCCTGGGGGTGCCTGGTGGCCTTCGCCGCCAGCGGCCGGCCGCCGTTCGGCGGGGACTCGCTGCCCTCGGTGATGTACCAGGTGCTGAACACCGATCCCGCGCTGGAGGGCATGGAGCCCGCGCTGCGCGACCTGGTGGCCCGCGCCCTGGCCAAGGACCCGGAGCACCGGCCCACCGCCCAGCAGATCCTCGACCATCTTATCGGCCGCTCGGCCGGGCCGGAGCAGGCCGCCCGCTCGGTCCGGACGGTCTGGCAGCAGGATCCGCAGGTCACGGCGCCGGGAGCCCCCCGGGACCACGCGGGCTCGCCGACCTCCCCGTGGGACGGCCCCGGGGACGGCTCCGCTCCGGCGCGGACCGCGCAGTGGCCGGAGGGCGCACCGCAGCCCACCGCGCCGTGGCCCGGGGCCACCGCACAACCGACCACGCCGTGGCAGGGAGCCGCTCCGCAACCGACCACGCCGTGGCAGGGGGCCGCCGCGCAGGAGACGCGCGCCGGCCGGCCGGGCGGGGCCGCTCCGGCGGACCCGGCCGCCCCGCCCGCGGCACGCGGCGGCCGGACGGGCGGGCGGTTCCGCCTGGCCGTCGCGGCGACGGCGGCCCTCGTCGTGGCAGGCGGGGTGGGCCTGTACCTCCTGCTGTCCCCGAGCGGCCCGCCGGACGACCTGCCCCTGCTCTACCAGGACGACTTCACCCAGAGCACCAACTGGTACAGCTCCGACTACGACCCGCCCCTGCGCAAGTGGGGCTACTCCCACGAGGGCTACTTCGCCATCGACGTCGACGGCGAGGACTCCTCCCACCGGGTGGACGCGCCCATCCCGTTCGTGACCGCGCCGCCGGCCACCCCCGTCCCCTCGGCCAGTCCCACGCCCGTCGTCCCGACACGGCTGCTCGTCGGCGTGGACATCAAGATCCGCGGTGGCTCCGGTCCCGGCGAGTACGGCGTGTTCTGCCGCGGCGACAAGGACAGCACCAACGCGACCCGGTACGAGTTCCTGCTCGACACCTCGGGCAAGGCCCGTATCCGCAAGGCCGTCGACAACGCCGGAGGAGAGCTCGCCGCGCCCGCCGAGGTGGACCTGGCGAAGGGCGAGGCCGCCCGCGTCCAGGCCGAGTGCGCCGACGAGGGCGAGAGCGGCGTGCGGCTGACCATGTGGGTCAACGGCAAGCGGGTGCAGACCGCCCGCGACGGCACCCCGCTGCCCAACGGCTCGGTCGGCGTGTTCGCCCGGGTCGCCGAGAAGGGCCGCGCCACGCTCAGGACGTCGTTCGACAACTTCACCCTGAACGGCCCGCTCCCGCCCAAGGACTCCGCCGGGAAGGGTGAGTGACCCCGCGGGGCTCCGGCGGCTCCGCCCGAACGACCTGATCGCGACCCGGTGACCCGGCCGGGAAGGGTGAGTGATCCCGCAGAGTTGGGGACGACAGGATCACAGACCGAACCCGAGGAGTCGAGCACGATGCATGCCATAGTCGTCCGTGCCACCGGCGGCCCTGAGGCCCTGACCTACACCGAGCACCCCGACCCCGTGCCCAACCCCGGGGAGGCGCTGGTCGACGTCGCCGCCGCGGGCGTGAACTTCATCGACGTCTACCACCGGATGGGCCGCTACCCCCTCTCCCTGCCGTTCGTCCTCGGCGGCGAGGGCGCGGGCACGGTCACCGCGGTCGGCGAGGACGTCGAGGGCGTCTCGGCCGGTGACACCGTGGCGTGGTCCAACGTGATGGGGAGTTACGCCGAGAAGGTCGCGGTGCCGGTCTCCCGGCTGGTCCGGGTGCCCGAGGGGGTCTCCGCCGAGGTCGCGGCGGCCGTCACCCTGCAGGGGCTGACCGCGCACTACCTGACCCACTCGGTCTACGAGGTCAAGCCCGGCGACGACGTGCTCGTGCACGCCGCGGCCGGGGGCGTGGGCCTGCTGCTCGTCCAGATGGCCAAGCTGCGCGGCGCCCGGGTGATCGGGACGGTCTCCACCGAGGAGAAGGAGAAGCTGGCCCGTCAGGCGGGCGCCGACGAGGTGCTTCGCTACGAGGGCTTCTCCGAGGCGGTCCGCGACCTGACCGGCTCCGGCGTTCACGTGGTCTACGACGGCGTCGGCGCGGCCACCTTCGACGGCAGCCTCGCCGCGCTGCGTCCGCGCGGGATGATGGCCCTGTACGGCCAGTCCAGCGGCCCGGTCCCGCCGCTGGACCCGCAGGTCCTCAACCAGCGCGGGTCCCTCTTCCTGACCCGGCCCGCCCTCGCCCACTACGTCGCCACCCGCGAGGAGCTCACCTGGCGGGCCTCGGACCTGTTCGACTGGGTGGCCTCCGGGAAGCTGAAGGTGCACATCTCCGGCCGCTACCCCCTCGCCGAGGCGGCCAGGGCCCACGAGGACCTGGAGGCCCGCCGCACCACCGGCAAGCTCCTGCTGCTCCCCTGAGCCCCCGCGCGCGGCCGGCCTCGGGGCCGGACGCGGATCCACAGGTCCGGAGTCCGTCCCGGCGGTCAGGCGCCGCCGGGACCGCCGCGTGGGGCGCGCGCCGGGTCTATCGTGTGGGGCATGAACGTGGACACGGCGTTCGTGCTGGGCGGCGGAGGGGTGCTCGGCGCGCACGAGGTCGGCATGCTGCGGGCGCTGGACGAGGCGGGCGTCAAGCCCGACGTGGTCGTCGGCACCTCCGTCGGCGCGCTGAACGGCGTCATGCTCGCCGCCGACCCCGCTGCGGCCGTCGCCCGGCTGACCTCCCTGTGGGAGTCGGAGGCGGTCCGCACCGCCTTCGGAGGGTCGTGGATGACCCGGCTGTCCACCCTCGCCAGGAGCGGCACCCACCTGCACTCCGCCGCGCCGCTGCGCGGCCTGCTGGCCGGGATGCTCCCCGTGACCCGCATCGAGGACCTGGCCGTGCCGTTCCAGTGCGTGGCCGCCTGCGTCGAGCGGGCCACCGCCCACTGGTTCACCGAGGGGCCGATCCTCGATGCGGTCCTCGCCTCCTGCGCCGTCCCCGGACTGCTGCCGCCGGTCCGCATCGGCGGCGACCACTTCCTCGACGGCGGGCTGGTCCACAGCATCCCGGTGGGCCGCGCCGTCGCCCTCGGCGCTCGCCGCGTCTACGTCCTGCACGTCGGCCGGATAGAGCGGCCCCTGGTCGCCCCGCGCCGGCCGTGGGAGGTCGGCCTGACCGCCTTCGAGATCGCCCGCCGGCACCGCTTCACCGAGGAGATGACCGCGCTGCCCGACGGCGTGGAGGTGCACGTCATGCCCGCCGGCGCCGAGGCCAGGCCCGGTGTGGACCTCTCCCAGCTGCGCTACCGCGATTCATCGCGCATATCTGGGTACATCGAGCGTGCGTACCGGGCGTCGTCGGAGTATCTCGCCCGGCGGTCGTCCGCCTGAGCAGAAGGAGGGGCCGGTGCTCCCTCCCCGCATCGTCCGCCGACTGGTCCTCGCGCCCCTGGTGGTGGTGCTCGCCGTGGCCGCGCTGGTCACGCTCCCGGTCTGGCTGCTGGTGGTCGCCGCGGCCTCGCTGCGCCTGCCGCCCCCGCAGCGGCGGGGCACCCGCCTGGTGTGGTTCGCGGTGGCGTGGCTGACGCTGGAGACGATGGCGCTGCTGGCCTGCTTCGGCATCTGGGTGGTCTCCGGGTTCGGCGGGCGGCTCAGCCGCGACGAGTACGAGGACCGCCACTACGCCCTGATCAAATGGTTCCTGGGCCGGGTGTACGGCGCGGCCGAGCGGATCTTCGGCCTGCGCGTCCTCATGGAGGTGCCCCCGCCCACCCCGGGCGAGCTGTCCCGGCGCCTGACCCGCCCGGTCATCGTGCTCGCCCGGCACGCCGGCCCCGGCGACTCCGTCCTGCTGGTGCACCACCTGCTCAGCGTGTACGGCAGGCGTCCCAGGATCGTGATGAAGGCGGCCCTGCGGCTCGACCCGTCCCTGGACGTGCTGACCGGCCGGGTTCCCAGCGCCTTCGTCCCCCGGGGCTCCGGGGCGGGCGGCGTCGTCGCCGAGATCCGCCGGCTGGCCGCCGGCATGGACCCCGACGACGCCCTGGTGATCTTCCCGGAGGGCGGGAACTTCACCCCCAGGCGGCGGGCGAGGGCCATCCGGCGCCTGGAGAACAAGGGCCTGGCCGAGGAGGCCGCCGGCGCCCGCCGCCTCACGCACCTGCTCCCCCCGCATCCCGGCGGGGCCTTCGCCGCCATCGACGCCTGCCCCGCCGCCGACGTGGTGTTCGTCGCCCACACCGGCCTGGACGACCTGGTCACCCTCGGCGACCTCTGGACCAAGCTGCCCACGCACGCGGAGGTGCGGGCGACGTGGTGGCGGGTCGACGCGGACGACGTCCCCCGCGACCGCGAGGAGCAGGTCCGCTGGCTCTACGACAACTGGGCGCGGATCGACGCCTGGATCACCGCGAACCACCGGGCGCCGGCCGCCGAATCCTGAGAGCCGTCCCGGCCCGGCGGATCCGACGCTCCGCCCCGGGCGGCGTCACGGGCCGACGGCGCGACGGGCGGAGTTGGAGCGCCGGTCGTCCGGCCCGGCCGCCGTGCCCCCTCGGTGCCGTTAGACGCGCCTGATCCGTACGCTCCGGTCCAGGAGGTGCAGGTTGCGCAGCTCCTGACCGGATCCGGCCGTGATCCGGAGCCCCCGCCTGCCCGCCAGCGGCGCCAAATCGAGCACGGGGGCCGCACCCGCCAGGCTGAGGTGGCGCAGCGAGCCCACCTCCGCGAGTGGCCCGAGATCCCTCACCCCGGGGCAGTCCGCGAGGTAGAGGTCGCTGAGCCGGGGAAGGCGGGCCAGCGGCCCGAGGTCGGAGACGCCCGTGGCCTGCAGGGTCAGAGTCTCCAGGTTCGGCTGCCGGGCCAGCGGGGTCAGGTCCGTCACCGCGGGACAGCCCGACAGGGTCAGCGTCCCGAGATCCAGGGGGTCCAGAACTCCCAGATCGCCGAGGCCGATCGGGTTCAGGAGGTGGACTTCCCGGATGGTCCGATGCCCCACGGCCAGAGCGGTGAGCCCTCCGTCCGCGTCCACATCGCGGAGACTGACCCAGGTCAGCTCGGAGAGATTCGCGAAAACCGCGGGGTCCCGCAGATGGCGCGCTCCGTGCAGGCCCAGGAAGCGAAGGCCGGTGTGCCGGGCGACCGGGCCGAAGTCCCGTACCGGCCCTACGTCCCGCAGGAAAAGGAAGTCGAGCCGAGGCAGGGCGTCGAGGAAGGCCAGGCTTCCCCCGAAGTCGTGCTCCATCAGGTTCAGACGCCGCAGCTTCGGCATGTGCGCGAGGAACCTCAGGTCCGGGGAGCGTCGCGGCGCCAGCCAGATGTGCAGCCATTCGAGGTCCGGCTGGAACGTCAGGCCGTCCAGACCGCCGTTCCCCACGGAGTCCAGCACCAGCGTCCGCAGCGGCGGCGTGGACCGGAGGAACCCGAGGTCACCGGGGACATGGCAGCTCACCTGCAGTTCCCTCAGCCACTTCACATGCCGCAGGCTGTCCAGCAGGCGCGGATTGCGCACCGTCAGCGCCGCCTCGTCGGAAGACGCCCCCGCGAGGACCTCCGCCGCGTACCGGTCGGGTTCGAAGTAGTCCCATCCGGTGGCCAGTTCGTCCCGTACCTCCCGTCTTTGATCCGTCCGGTACCCGGCGAGTCTGCGCAGCCCTTCCTCCCCGTTGACCAGCCAGCAGGTCCGCACCGTCGCCACCGCCCGCGCCTTCGGCAGGCCGCGCACGTCGTCGGGGAGGCGGCGCAGCACCTCCTCCCCGGCGAGCGCGAGCGTCCTCGCCTCGGCCTCGTTGCGCGGCGGGATCACCGCGGCGAGGCAGCCCTCCAGGCGGTCGCGCAGGTCGCCGGGGAGTTCCTGGATCGTCTCCAGGCAGCCGGCGACCAGCAGCCGCAGCCGCCTGCCGTACCGGTCCTCGGCGTCGATCCGGTCGAGCAGCCCGCGCAGCAGATCCCGCCGCACGGGCGCGTTGGCGTGCCCGGCGGCCATCACCACCGTCTCGCGCCACTGGTCCAGGTGCGCGCGCTCCACCAGTGGCTCCACGTCGGCGTCGTCAGCGGCCTGCTTGGCGGCGAGATACTCCTGCACGGTCCGGTGCACGAAGTCGATCCGGCCCGGCACCGGCTCCCGGATCACCCCGCTGCGCTGGAGCAGGTGGTCGAGCACGGCCTCGGCGGTCGCCTTCACCCGGGGCATGGTCCGGATCTTCTCCTCGACCCGTCGCAGCGCCGTCGTCCTCGCGAGCTCAGAGCGGCCCCACACGGCGAGCTGCCAGGCGAGGTCCTGCAGGATGCGGATCTTCTGCTCGGCTTCGAGGGCGACCTCGGCGGTGATGCCGCGCTCGGCGTCCCGGCGTTCCAGCAGCAGCTCCAGCGCCGCCGCGTACAGGCCCATCCGGTTGCGCGGCAGCTGCTTGCCGCGGTCGAGGTTCAGCGCGCACAGCATCGCCGCGAGCAGCGGCGTCGCGGCGAGCGCCCGCAGGTGCGGGCCGCCCTCGAACCGGGCCAGCAGCGCGCCCTCGTACTCGTCCAGCCGCTCCGGCGGGCACGGCAGGCTCGGTGACCCGCGCATCGCCGCGTGCCACTGCCGTACCAGTTCCCGCAGGTCGGACGGGGTCATCGGCTCCAGCGTCACCGAGGAGAAGCCCTCCTCGGTCAGCCAGCGGGCGTCGGCGGCCGCGGGGCGGGAGGTGACGACGGTCCGGGTGCCGGGGTAGGCGGCCAGCAGGTCGGCGAGCCACCTGCGGACCGCGGGGCGGTGCCGTACGGCCAGCTCGTCCACCCCGTCGACGAGCAGCAGCGCCCGTCCGGCGTCGAGCACCCGGTGCGCCCACCCGGCGGGCATCCGACCGGCCACCGGACCGGCGACGTCCGCGAGGAGGTCCTCGGGCGCGGGCAGGTCGCCGGAGGGGTGGCTGCGGAGCTTGACGACGAACGGGACGGAGCCGTTCCAGGGCTCCAGGTCGCCGGAGAAGCCGCCGCGCGCCGCGGTCACCGACAGCCAGCGCAGCAGCGTGCTCTTGCCGGACCCGGCGTCGCCGCGCAGGAGGGTGCGCCGGGACCGGCCGAGGGCGCTCTCGACACGCAGGGTCGCCGGTTCCGCCTCGGCGGCCGTCCCGGCCAGCTCGGCGAGGCGCATCCGCTCCGGGACGCGGCGGCGCGCCTTCGCCTCCGCCGAGACGCCGAGGCTGATGTAGGCGACGCTCAGGGTGGCGCGGGGCCGGTAGTTCTCCACGCGGACGCCGAACAGCTCGACCTCGTCGAGGGTGCGGCTGAGGTGTTCGAGGTAGCGGCGCTCGAACTCCGCGTCGTCCTGGGTGCCGCAGGGCGCCTCCAGGGAGCGGGCGGGCAGCCGGGCCAGCGCCGCCGAGACGTGCTGCCCGAGGGCGGCGATCTGCTCCTCGACGGACGACAGGCGGCCGAGGGCCTCGGTGGCGGCCCGCGGCAGGTACTGCGGGAGCTGCTGGATGATCCGGACGAGGCAGTCGAGGCACTCGTCCAGCAGCACGTCGTACAGCCGTCCCCCGGCCTCGCCGAGTTGCCGGGCCGGGTCGGGCAGCCCGGCGCGGACGGCCTTGGCGAGCTTGATCGGGTCCATGTCGGCCGCCAGGACGGCGCCGTCGGTCAGGTCGGCGGCTTTCAGGGTCGCCAGCACCTCGTGCAGGACCGCCGCCCGGTCGTCCTCGGTGAGCCCGCCGTACTCCCGTTCGACGAGTGCCGCCAGCCGCCGCTCCACCCCGTCGGCGATGGCCTCCAGCTGCCGTTCGAGGCTGCGCCGGACGAACCGGTCGGGGAACCCGCTGCGGATCAGCGTCGTGAGGTCCGCCTTCCGCTCCGTCCCGTCCGCCCGCGCGGCCAGCCCCTCCCGTACGGCGCGCTCGGCGACGGCCTTTCCCGCCGCGGCGACGACGGCTTCCAGTCCCGGCATCCCGCTCCTCGGCAACGCTGTGCAGTTCGCGTACCAGGATCGCGTGAAATGCCGGGATCCGCAGGGGTCCACGGAGATCTCCGGTGAAAATCCGATCATCGCCGGGCTCCCGCCTCGTCACGCGGCGGGGGCGGTCGCCACCATGGCCGCGGCCCGCGACGCGGGCCTGCCGCAGCCGGCGGGCGCCGTCGTCCTGTCCCCGTGGGTCGACCTGACACTCGGCGGGCAGAGCATGCGCACGAAGGAGGGCATCGACCCGATCTTCACCCGGGAGGCGGTCCAGGCGTTCGCCACCCGCTACCTGGCCGGTCAGGACTCCGCCGATCCGCTGGCGAGCCCGGTGTTCGCCGACCTGCGGGGCCTGCCCCCGCTACTGGTGCAGGCCGGCTCGAACGAGCTCCCGCTGGACGACGCCGTCCGGCCCGCCGGGCGCGCCGGCCCGCGCGGGACCGCGACCCGGCGCGCGTGACCGGCCCACCCCTGACCCGCCCGCCGGGTCCGGTCCCGGCGCTCGCGGCGGCCCCGTCACGGCGCTCCCCGGACACCGCCCGGCGGCAGGATCGGCAGGCCCTCCGGGGCTCCGTGTTCCAGGAGCCGGAGCAGGGCGCCGGTGTCCAGATGGTGTTCGACCAGGTCGCCCAGGGCGTCCAGCCGTTCCTCGCGCAGCGCGGCGAAGGAGACGTCCGGGGCGGGCACGAAGTCGCGGCCGGTCACCGCCGCCACGTCGGCCAGGAACGCCCGGCGGAAGCCGTCGTTCTCCAGGGCGCCGTGCCAGGTGGTGCCCCAGACGGTGCCCGAGCGGCAGCCGTCGAGGAACGGCTCGCCGCCCTCGGCCGTCACGACCCCGTGGTGGATCTCGTAGGCCATGACGGGGCAGCCGTACGCCGCGCCGACCGGCCGGCCCAGCGTCTTGTCCGGGGCGAACACCACCGTCGCGGGCAGCAGGCCGAGCCCCTCCACCCGGCCGGCGCCGGACTCGACGTCGTCGTGGATGGTCCGGGCGAGCATCTGATAGCCGCCGCAGATCCCCAGCACGGCCCGGCCGGGCAGCGCGGCGGCCAGGCCGGTCGCGCGCAGCCAGGCCAGGTCGGAGACCGTGGCGCGGGAGCCGGGCAACACCACCAGGTCGGCGTCGTCCAGCTCGGCCGGAGAGGTCACGAAGCGGACCGTCACCCCGGGCTCGGCGGCCAGGGCGTCGACGTCGGTGAAGTTGGAGACGCGCGGCAGCCTGACCACCGCGACGCGCAGGGTCTGCCGGCCGTACGGCGCACGCGTCCCGATCGCGGGACGGTTGTCCAGGGCGAGGGAGTCCTCGGCGTCCAGCCACGCGCCCTCCAGCCACGGCAGCACGCCGTAGACCTCCCGGCCGGTCAACTCCCTGATCATGCCGAGGGCCGGTTCGAGGAGCTCGCGGGCCCCGCGGAACTTGTTGACCACGAACCCGGCGATCAGCGCCTGGTCGGCGGGCTCCAGCAGGGCCACCGTCCCGTACATCGCGGCGAAGACCCCGCCGCGGTCGATGTCGCCGACCACGACGACCGGCAGGCCGGCGGCGCGGGCCAGGCCCATGTTGGCGATGTCGCCCTCGCGCAGGTTGATCTCCGCCGGACTGCCCGCGCCCTCGCAGACCACGACGTCGTAGCGGGCGCGCAGCCGCTCCAGCGCGTCGACGGCGACCGTGCGGAGGTGGTCCTTGAGGTCCCGGTACTCCATCGCGTCGACGTCGGTCAGCGGCCGTCCCATGACCACGACCTGGCTGCGCCGGTCGCTGCCCGGCTTGAGGAGGATCGGATTCATGTCGGCCGCCGGCTCCAGGCCGCACGCGGCGGCCTGCATCGCCTGCGCGCGGCCGATCTCGGCGCCGTCGGCGGTGACGAAGGAGTTGAGCGACATGTTCTGCGCCTTGTACGGCGCGACCTTGACCCCCTGGCGGGCCAGCCAGCGGCAGACACCGGCGGTGACGACGCTCTTGCCCGCGTCGGAGGTGGTCCCGGCGACCAGCAACGCGCCCTTCACCCGCGCACCTTCCCGTCTCTTCCGTCCGTTCCCGCCCGGACCGCCCTGCTCGTCGTCCGGCCGCCGCTCATGATCCGGCCGCAGTCCGTCGCCCGATCGCCGCTCATCGTCCGATCGCCGCTCATCGTCCGATCACCGCCCGGCTCGCGAGCCGTCCCTTCGCCGGTCCGGTACGGCGGGCGAGCAGCGCGGCGGCGGCCAGGCCCGCGGCGGCGAGGTTCACCACCCGTGCCAGCCGTACGGACCTGCGGATGTCCGCGACCGACGGCTTGGCGCCGTCGCCCATCTCCGGACGGTGTTCCACGCGTTCGCCGTAGACGTTCACGCCGCCGAGCGTGAGGTCCAGCGCCCCGGCGAAGGCCGCCTCGCACCGGCCCGCGTTGGGGCTCGGGTGGCGGTGACCGTCCCGGCGCAGCACGGCCGCCGCCCGCCGGGCCGAACCGCCGGCCAGCGGGGCGGCGAGGACCGTCAGCAGCCCGGTGATCCGGGCCGGGACGTAGTTGGCCACGTCGTCGAGCCGGGCCGCGGCCCAGCCGAACCGCTCGTAGCGCGCGTCGCGGTGGCCCACCATCGCGTCGAGGGTGTTGACCGCCCGGTAGGCCAGCAGGCCCGGGATCCCGGCGACCGCGCCCCAGAACAGCGGCGCCACGACGGCATCGGAGGTGTTCTCCGCGATCGACTCGACGGTGGCCCGGGCCAGCCCGGACTCCTCCAGCCGGGACGGGTCGCGCCCGCACAGGTGCGGCAGCCGCCGCCGGGCCCCGGCGAGGTCGCCGGACTCCAGCAGCCCGGCCATGGCGGCGCCCTCGCGTCCCAGGGTGGTGCCGCCCAGCACCGCCCAGGTCGCCGCCGCGGCCAGCGCGCCCCGGACCCGCGGGTCCGGCGTCCGGGCCGCGGCCAGCCCGAGCAGCGCCACCGGGCCCACGCAGGCGGCGACGTAGCGGATCCCGGCGGGGCGGGCGTCACCGTACAGACGCCTCTCCAGCGCGGCGGCGGCCCGGCCGAACACCGCCACCGGGTGGCCGCGCCGGGGGTCGGCGAGCAGCGCGTCGAGGGCGACCCCGGCGAGCACGCCGAACGCCTCGGCCCGGCCGGGCCGCACAGGGCCGGGCATCCGGGAGAGCGCGCGGCCGAGGGCTCCCGGGGCGGTGCGACGGTCAGAGGAGATGGGCATCGAGTTCGTCCTGATGGGTGTCGAGCCAGGCGAGGGCCCGGCGGATGCGCTCCCCCGCGCCCGACTCCCACATGCGGGCCCAGCCGCCGCCGGCGGTGACGGCCCGGGTCCGCATGACGTGGTAGGAGCGGCCGAAGCGCAGGCGGGCGAGGTCGAGCAGGCGGCGGCGGTCGCGGGGGGCCAGGCCGTACGCGTCGCAGAACAGCCGCAGCCGGGGGCCGACCGGCAGGGAGCGCTGGAGCGGCTCCAGGTCCAGCGGGTCGGCGAGCGGAGCCCAGTGCCGCAGGGTCGTCACCACGTCGAACAGCCGGGTCGTCGGCCGGGCCAGGTCGAAGTCGATCAGCGCCGCGGGCAGGCCGTCGCGGAAGATCACGTTGTCGAGGTTGACGTCGCAGTGCCCGACCAGCTCCGGGGCCGCGTCGTCGTTGGACCCGGCTTCCCATACGGCGCGCGGTGACGGGGTGAAGCCCGCCGCCGCGTCGTGGAAGCGGCGCAACAGGACCGCCAGGGCTGTCAGCGCCTCGTCGGTGAGCGCGTAGCCGGGCAGCGGCCTGGGAGCGGAGTTGCCCTCGACGTAGGAGAGGATCTCCCGGCCCCGCTCGTCCGTTCCCAGCGCCCGGGGCGCGCCGTCGAACCCGGCGGCCTCCAGATGCCGCAGCAGCGCGTGGACCGCGGGCGTGGACGGCCGGGAGGGCCTGCGGACGGTCTCGCCGACCCGGACCACCCCGTAGGTCACGTCACCGCCCAGCAAGGGGATCTCCTCGTGGGCCGTGACAGCGAACATGGCATACGAGGGTAGACCCGCCCGCGGGCGGGCGGGAACGCGCTCGTGCGAACCCACCCGGCCGCCCGGCCTCTGCGCGGTTCCGCCTTTCCGGGCCCGCCGTCGCCCGGATGGCGCTTACCGCGCCGGGCGGTTCGAGGATCCCCTACAGTGATCCTCACAACACAGCCTGATAACTGATGCGTGACCGCTTCCTGAATCATGCACAATTAGGCGGGAGCGCCCTTAGCTCAGCTGGATAGAGCACCGGACTTCTAATCCGACGGTCGCAGGTTCGAATCCTGCAGGGCGCGCCACCAAGACCAGGTCATCTACCGTCCGACCTGGTCTTTCTCATGTGGCCGCTCCCGCTCTCCTCAGCCGGCGGCTCCCCGCGTGAGAGCGGCGCGCAAAGGTTCGATCTCCGCCAGGAACGAGCGGCCGTCATCAGCCTCCTCCCACAGCTCCCAGAGCTCGGAATCCTCGCCCAGAACACGGTCCAGCGCACGCAGCGCGAGCGGCACGAGGTCGTCGGAAAGGCCGATCCCGCCGCCCTCCCGCAGGAAGTCCGGCGCGTACGCCGAAGTGACCGGCGGACCGCCGCAGCACTCGGCCGCGACGATGGCCGCCGCCGCCACCGCCGCGGACCCCTCGTCCACCTCCAGATAGTCCACGGACTCCGCGGCACCGAGCAGCGCCTGCCGGACCACGCCCGCCCGGTCCTCCGGACCGGCGTCACCCAGCTCCCCGCACCAGTCCGCCGCCGAGTCGTTGTCGAAAGGACCGCTGTCCCAAGCACCCACGCCGCTCACTCCTCACCCGAAGGATCACATGCCAACGAGGCGTCAACGTACAGGCCGGGACCGACATCGCCGGCGGGGACGTTTCGGCTCCGGGGCGACCGTCGGGGACGTGCCCGCCGTCATCGGCCGGTGAACGGCGGCGGTGAGGGCATGCTGGTCTCGTCGCCATCGACCCCGGACAGGCGAGCGGACCAGGGGGCCGGGAGACCAGGTCGTTCGTCCGGCGGGAACCTGTCACGAACCGGGGGATCATCCGGTCGCAGGGGATGAGCGGGCCCTTGGCGTCCGGGTCCGCGGGGGAGGCGGCGCGTGCCGTCATTGCGAGAGCGGGGAAGGTCATGAAATGAAGATCGCTGTCATCGGTGGGACCGGCCTCATCGGATCCAGGGTGGTCGGGATCCTGAACGCGGGCGGGCACGAGGCGGTGCCGCACTCGACGTCCACCGGCGTGGACCTGCTCAGCGGGCGGGGCCTGCCCGGGGCGCTGGCGGACGTCGACGTCGTCGTCAACCTGACGAAGCCGCGGACCTTCGACGACGCCTCCCCCGCCTTCTTCCGCAGGACCATGGACAACCTGCTGGCCGCCGCCGATGCGGCGGGCGTCGGTCACGCGGTCATCCTGTCGATCGTGGGTGCCGACCTGGTGCCCGATCTGGTCTTCTACCGCGCGAAGGTGCTGCAGGAGGACATCCTCAGGGCCGGGCCCGTGCCGTACTCGATCGTGCGTTCCACGCAGTTCTTCGAGTTCGTCGACACGGTGCTGTCCTGGACCTCCGACGAGCGCACCGTACGCCTGCCCACTACCCTCCTGCAGCCCATGGCCGCGGACGACGTCGCCCGGGCCGTGGCCGACGTCAGCGTGGGCGTCCCGCTGCGGGGTACCCTGGACGTCGCCGGTCCCGAGGTCTTCGCGCTCGACGAACTGGGCCGGATCACCCTCGCCGCCCGCGGTGACCACCGCGCGGTCGTCACCGACGACCGCGCCGGCATGTACGCCGCCGCCTCGGGCGACGCCCTCATCGCCAAGGAGAGCGCCGTCATCGCCGGGACCACCTATCGGCAGTGGCTCGCGCGTCACGCCGGATGATCCACCGGGGCTTCCGCGCCGGGTGAGCGCCGCGGCGCGCCCGGCGCGGGTTCCGCGCGTTCCCCGGCGGCGAGCGCGCGATCCCGGTGCCGCGCCGTCACAGAGCGGAACGCCGCCCTGTCTATCTTCAGGATGACCGTACGTTGCGAAACGACAGGAGCAGGACCTTGCCCCCAGGAGGCACCACGATCCGGATCCGGACCCGAATGAGCGCCCGTGCCGTCGACGAGCCGCACCGCGTTTCGAGCCCGCTGGAGCTGCTGTTCGATCTGACCTTCGTGGTCGCGGTCGCGGCCGCCACCGCGCAGTTCGCACACGGCATCGCCGGCGGTCACGGCCTGGCCGGGCTGGTGCCGTTCCTTCAGGTGTTCTTCGCGATCTGGTGGGCGTGGATGAACTTCACGTGGTTCGCCTCGTCCTACGACACCGACGACATCCCCTACCGGCTGCTCACCATGGTGCAGATGGCCGGTGTGCTGGTCCTCGCCGCCGGCGTGCCCGCCGCGGCGGGCCACTCCGACTATGGGGTCATCACGCTGGGCTATTTCCTCATGAGGATCGGGCTCGTCGTCCAGTGGCTGCGGGCCGGTCGCGAGGATCCGGAGGGGCGCCGTACCGCGTTCCGCTACGCCGGCGGCATCACCTTCCTGCAGGTGGGCTGGCTGTCGCGGCTCGCTCTCGTGGAGACGGGAGCGCTGCCCCCGTCCCTGGGCCTGCCGTCCTTCGTCCTCCTGGCCGCCCTGGAGATCGCGGTGCCGTGGTGGGCGGAGCGGGCCGGGTCCACCAGCTGGCACCCGCATCACATCGCCGAACGCTACGGCCTGTTCACGATCATCCTGCTCGGTGAGAGCGTCCTGGCCGCGAGCAGGGGGGTCGAAGGGGCGCTGGAGGCGGGCGAGGTCGGCGGACGCCTCGTCGTGATCGCCGTCGCCGGTCTCCTCCTGCTGTTCGCTCTCTGGTGGCTGTACTTCCTCGGCCCGGCGGGCGACGGTCTCAGCGACCACCGCCGGCGGTCCTACCTGTGGGGGTACGGCCACTACGGCATCTTCGCGGCCCTGGCGGCCCTCGGCGCCGGGCTCGAAGTGGCGGTGGAGCGGAGCGGGCACGACGTCGCGGTGTCGCCGATGGCGCTCGGCTACGCGGTCGCCGCCCCGGTGGGTGTGTACCTCGCCCTGCTGTGGGCGGTGAACGAGCTGGTCGGCGCCGTACCCGTCCTCTTTCCCGCCACGGTTCCGGGGTGCGTCGTCGTCGTCCTGGCGCTGCCGCTCGCGGCGCCCTGGATCGGCGTGGCCGCCGTGGTAGGAGCGATCGCGGCCGTCTGCGTTCTGCTGGTCGCCGTCACGATCTGGGCGGCGAACGCCGGGGCCCGCGCCGGAGCCCGGTGAGGTGACCGTCCTCCGCCGTGCGGGGGCGAACGGGCGGCAAAGGTTCCGCTCGCCACCGATGACGCGTCATAGGCCCGGGAAGAATTTCGCGGTGGCCGTCACAAACCCGGAGGCTGCCCGGTCTCAGCTGGCGACCGGGTGGCGACAGGGCGGCCCGGCGGACGGAAAGGGAACACGATGATGATCGTGGTGGTCGGCGGAACCGGCCTGATCGGGTCGAAGCTGGTGACGAGGCTGGGCGAGCACGGCCACGAGGCGGTGGCGGCGGCGCCGGGCACCGGCGTCGACACGCTGACCGGCGAGGGGCTGGCCGAGGTGCTGGCGGGCGCGCAGGTGGTGGTCGACGTGTCGAACTCGCCGTCGTTCGAGAGGGAGGCGGTGCTGAAGTTCTTCGAGACCTCCACGGGCAACCTCCTCGCGGCGGAGGCGGCGGCGGGTGTGGGTCACCACGTCGCGGTGTCGATCGTGGGAACGGAGCGGATGCCGGACAACGGCTACTTCGCGGCGAAGATCGCCCAGGAGCGGCTGATCGAGAAGTCGGGGGTCCCGTTCTCGCTCGTGCACTCGACCCAGTTCTTCGAGTTCGCCCGCGGCATCGCCGACGAGGCCACGGTGGACGGCAAGGTGCACATCGCGCCCGTGCTCTTCCAGCCCATCGCGGGCGACGACGTCGCCCAGGCGGTCGGCCGGATCGCGGTGGGGTCGCCGCTGAACGGCAGGACCGAGATCGCCGGGCCGGAGCGGTTCCGGATGGACGAGTTCTTCCGCCGGGCGCTGGTCGCCTGGGGCGACCCGCGTGAGGTGGTCACCGACCCGCACGCGCGCTACTTCGGCAGCGAGCTGAGCGACCGGTCGCTGGTTCCGGAGGACGGCGCCACCCTCGGCGCGATCCGCTACCACGACTGGCTCGGCGGCGCCGCCACCGGCGAACAGGCCGACGGAAGGTGACCCCGCGTCCACGCCGGGATCACCGGGATCACCGGGATCACCGGGATCACCGGGATCACCGGGAGGAATGATGAGCGTTCCGAGCGGCGGAAACGACGTTCTGCACGAACTCGAGGCCGAGGTCGAGGCGGAGGTGATGCGGGCCGAGGCCGGCCGCCCGGAGGACGTTTCCAGCCTGCCGGTCACCGACTGGCTGTTCGATCCGACGGACGTCGAACGCGAGGAGATCGGCCTGAGGTCCGCTGGGCGCGACCAAGGCGCTGGAGGACGCGCCCCGGCCCGGCGGTGACGGCCGGACGGTCTAGTGCCGCATCAAGCAACGTTTGCCCTGTTGACGACGGCGCGTAGACGTCGGTCGTCGGCGTGGCGGTTTCGCCAGATGATGTAGCGGCGGATCATGCTGCCTTGTTCTTTGTGGTCGGCGTGGTCGGTGCCGTCGAGGGTGAAGTAGCGCAGGGCGGTGAACTGGGCTTCGATCCGGTTGAGCCAGGAGGAGTTCGTCGGGGTGTAGGCGATCTCGACGTTGTTTGCTGCGGCCCAGGTGCCGACGCGCTGGCATTTCTTCGTGGTCAGGTGTGGGGAGAAGTTGTCGCAGACGATCGCGATCCGTACTGTTGGCGGGTAGAGGGTGCGGCAGAACTCCAGGAACTGGGTGCGCCGCTTGACCGGCTTGATGTGTCCATAGAGCTTGTCCTTGGCCAGGTCGAGGGCTGCGAACAGATGCCGCACTCCGCCGTAACGGTTGTAGGTCGCCCGCCGGCGTCGACGCGGTTCGTGGGCAGGGTCCTTCTGCTTGCCGTCGCGCTCGGCCCACTGCCGGCCCGGGTGGGGCATCAGATTGAGCGGGCCGAACTCATCCATGCAGAAGACGACGTCGGGCTCACCGTCCTCGGGTGTGACCTCACCATCGGCGATCGCGTAGAGGTGTTCGACGCGGGCCTTCTTGGCTGCGTAGTCCGGATCGCGGGAGGTCTTCCAGGTCTTCAGGCGTTGAAACGAGACGCCTTCCTCGTGGAGCAGGATGCGCAGGCCCTCGTGGCTGATGTCGTCGACCACCCCCTCGGCGACCAGGAAGTCCGCCAGCTTGGTCAGGCTCCAGGTCGAGAACGGCAGGTCGTGCTCGGTCGGCTTCGACTTGGCGATCTTCTTGATCTCGCGCCGCTCGGGCAGCGTGAACGTTCTGGGCCGGCCGCCGGAGTACTTCGGATACAGAGATTCGAAGCCGTCGGTGTTGAAGTTGTGGATCACGTCCCGGACCCGGTCGTCGCTGGTGAACGAGACCTCGGCGATCCGCGCCGCTGGCATGCCCTGAGCGGACAGCAGCACCATCTGGGCCCGCCGCCAGGTCACCACCGACCCGGTGCCCCTGCGGATGATCCGCAGCAGCCGTTCTCCCTCAGCATCATCAATCTCACGCAAACGCACCGGTGCGGCCATGCCCGCATACTGGCTGGTTTCCCGGACGGCGTTATAGCAGTATGCCCACAAGATACTGAACAGAGCACTCTTATCTGCCTGAAGCGTCACCGAAGGAACACATGGACACTGGCTTCGACAACACCGCCTGGCGCTACGGACCGCTGGCAACCCTGTTCTACGAACTCGACAAGCCGATCGGCACCTCGTTCGGAGACGTCGAGTTCTACGCCGACCGCCTGCGGAACGTGTCCGGCCCCATCCTGGAACCCGCCGTGGGCACCGGCCGAATCCTGATCCCCCTGCTCGAACAGGGACTGACCGTGCGCGGCTACGACACCTCGGTCTCCATGCTGGAACAGTGCCGCGTCAACTGTGCCCAGCGAGGTGTGAAGGCCGATGTCTTCGAGGGTGACATGACCACGCACCACGACCCCGGCGCCTTCGAAGCGATCGTGATCCCCACCGGGTCCTTCGCCCTGCTTCCCGACCGTGAAAGCGCGCAGACCGCACTCACCGTCATGCACGAAAACCTGGCTCCAGCAGGCCGGCTGATCGTCGACATCGAACCTCCGTCCGCGGGCACAGCCCCCGACAACGGACCGGTCCCCCACCAGTGGAGTGGCAGCGATCTCGTCACCCTCACCACCTGGCGCACGCACGTGGACCCGGTGGCCCAGCGCACCACCCGCTGGCTTCGCTACGAAGCCTGGAAGGACGGCACCCTGACACGCACCGAGCTCCAGATTTTCTCCCTGCTGTGGTTCGGGCTGGCCGAGTTCACAGCCATGCTGCACCAGGCGGGCTTCGCAAATGTCAGCGTCCACGGCGGCTACCGAGCAGGCACCGCACCAACAGCCGCAGACGACGTGTGGACCTTCGAGGCCACCCGTACATAGCGCGCCTGCCCTCACCGGCAAGCCGCCCGGGCGAACGTTGCTTGATGCGGCACTAGATTCTGTTCTTCGAGTGACCTCGGGGCGGGAACCGGAACCGGTTCCCGCCCCCTTCACTTCCGGTGCTCTCGCCGCCTTCAGCGCGCGGTGGTGAGCGGAAACGCGGAATCCCGTCCGCCGTGGACGGCGGCAGTGATTCGAGAACATCGCGGTCACGAGCTCGTCGGCGCCGAACGAAGACCGTTGCGGCGCTATGAAACTTTCATTCACCGACAAATCCGCGGCAGAGCCGTCATTTGCATCGTTCCTTCGGGTTTCCGCAGCTCACCGCCCGGATCGATGTCCACCGGCACGGCTTTCCGGGGGCGTTCCCAGGGCTCCGGCACGCCGCCCGGCCCGGACCGGGTGGATTTTCAGCGCGCGGCCTTGCCAACCCGAAAGGGCCGCCCTATCTTTCACTGGAAAGCGCTTTCCTATACAAAGGCCGCCCCGACGGAGGCGACCTTCGCACCGCGGCGGGAGCACGGTCGCGGCGGCCCCGCGGCCGGCACCGGCGCCCCGCGGAGCCGGGCCGCGGCTGAACCACCGCCCCCGTCCACATCGAAAAACGCTCGCACCCCCTGCCCGGCGACGGGTCGCCGACGCCAACGGTCCGCCGGAACACCCCGGACATGGAGCGGCGCCATCCGGAACTCAACAACGAAAGGGACGTCGATCATGAGGCGACCAGTCGCGCTGCGACTCTGTGCGGCGCTGGCCACGACGGCCGTTGCGGCCGCGACCGGCACGATCCTGTCGTTACCCGGCGCGTCGGCGGCGGCCGGCGGCGCCACCGGCTACGCGACCCAGAACGGCGGGACCACCGGTGGCGCGGGCGGGCAGACGGTACGGGCCACCACGGGGACCGCGATCCACCAGGCCCTGTGCAGCCGGGCCGGCAGCAGCACCCCGATCACCATCGAGGTCGAAGGAATCATCAACCACGCCAACACCGCCAAGGTGTCGGGCGGCAGTTGCAACACCGCCGACGGCGTGATCGAGCTCAAGCAGATCAGCAACGTCACGATCATCGGGGTCGGCGGCGGAGCCGTCTTCGACCAGGTGGGCATCCACATCCGCGAGGCCGGCAACATCATCATCCAGAACGTGACGGTCCGGAACGTCAAGAAGTCGGGCTCGCCCACGTCCAACGGCGGCGACGCCATCGGCATGGAGAGCGACGTCCGCAACGTCTGGGTCGATCACGCCACCCTGGAGGCTTCGGGCGGGGAGCCGGAGGGCTTCGACGGCCTCTTCGACATGAAGGACAACACCCAGTACGTGACCCTGTCCTACAGCATCCTGCGCAACTCCGGCCGCGGCGGCCTCGTCGGGTCCAGCGAGAGCGACCGCTCGAACGGCTTCATCACCTACCACCACAACCTGTACGAGAACATCGACTCCCGCACGCCCCTGCTGCGCGGCGGCGTAGCCCACATCTACAACAACCACTACGTGCGCCTCAACGAGTCCGGCATCAACTCCCGGGCCGGAGCCCGCGCCAAGGTGGACAACAACTACTTCAAGGACTCCAAGGACGTCCTGGGCACCTTCTACACCAGCGAGGCCGGCTACTGGCAGGTCAGCGGCAACATCTTCGACAACGTGACCTGGTCCGGCCCCGGCAGCGAGACCAACCCCGCCGGCCCCGACCCACGGTCCAACACCACCGTCGACATCCCCTACCCCTACAGCCTCGACGGCGCGAGCTGCGTGCCGGACATCGTGGGCCGGACGGCGGGCGCCGGCAAGGGGCTGAAGGTGTCGAACGGCAGCTGCTCACCGCAGACCCCCACCCCGGGACCCACCACCACCCCCACCACCGGGCCGACCCAGCCCGGCGGGACCAACCTCAGCCTCGGAGCCGGCGCCGACGGATCCAGCAAGGCGAGCGGGACGAGCTACGGCAACGTGCGGGACGGTGACATGAGCACCCACTGGTCGCCGTCCGGCTCGACCGGTTCCATCTCGATCAAGTGGGACTCCCCCACCGCGGTATCCAAGATCAACATCCGGGAGGCTTCGGGGTCCGCGGGCGGCATCAGGACCTGGAGGGTCGTCAACGCCGACACCGGCGCCGTCCTGACCTCGGGCAGCGGGGCGGGCGTCATCACCTTCCCCCGGACCTCGCTACGCAAGATCACCTTCGAGATCACCGGCTCGACCGGAACGCCGAAGGTCGCCGAGTACGAGACCTACGCCGGATGACGGCGGGCCCCGCCGCCCGCCCGGGACCGGCGCCTCCGGTTCCGGGCGGGTGCGGGCACGGGCCGGCGGGCCGGCCGCCGGCCGACGAGGCGAGCCGGTCCCGCCCGCAGCCTCGCGACCCTCACAGCCCTCATACGCGCGATCCGGGCGGGGAACCCGTCGAGCGCGCGGCTCGGAGGGCGGACGGCTCATGCCGTCGCGGTGAAGCGCAGAGGACGGACGACCGGCCGCGTATCGGATGGCGGTCAGGGCCGCGGCGCTACGCCGGGAGGGCCGACCCGGCGCGGACCCTCACCACCGAGCCGCTGATGTCCTGGGCGTGGCGGATCAGGTTGAGGATCGGGCACACCCGCTCGACCTCGGCGTGCAGGCGGGCCAGCTCCTCGTCCGAGGCGGGTGAGTCGATCAGCACCTCGTAGCGGAAGTTCTGCGGGTACACCGGGATTCCGTTCTCGCCCGGCCGCTGGGCCGCGGGATCGTACTCGGCGCGCACGTCCACCTCCAGCGAGTCGAGCGGTATCCCCGACTCGGCCGCTTTGATCAGGAAGACGTGGGTGACGCAGCTTCCCAGCACACCCGCCTGCAGCTCGGGGGAGCCCGGGCCGAGGTCGTATCCGGCGAAGTCGGGTCCGCTGTCGCTGAGGATCTGGAAGTCCCTGATCCTGATGCGCCGGATTCCGCTGCGGCCCTCGGCCGTGACGTGGGCGTGCAGCGGGACGGGGCCCCGCTCGGGGGACTCCCGGCGGGCCAGCAGGGCCGTGCGCTTCTGCGACAGGTAGTCGCGGAGGGTGCTCATACGGGTGGATCTCCGTTTCAGGTCAGCGTCACAGGGCCGAGAGGGGTGAGCAGCACCGCTCTCAGCGCGGGTTCCGGGCCCTCGGCGACGTCGAGCCGTACGTCCAGCGCGGCCAGGTCGCGGCGGAGTCCGGCGGGGTCGGGGTGGGCGGCGGCGAAGGAGTCCAGGCTCAGCTCGGGCAGCCCGGAGGCGGCGGGGTGGGGGGTACGGCCCCAGTCGATGAGGAACGGCACCGGTCTGACCGCTGCCGGGTCGTCGCGGCGGGTCAACCGCCACTCCAGCAGCGTCCCGCCGGGCGTGCGCCGGGAGAGCGGCCGGACGTCGCCGGGGTCGTGGCCGCGTTCCCGCGCCCGCCGTACCGCGGCGTCGATGTCACCGGGGTGGACGGCCCAGGCGACGAGGCGCGGCTCGCGGAGGGAGTCCAGGCCGAAGGCGCGCGGGCGGGTGTCGGGCCCGGCCGCCGGATCGGGGCCGATGATCTCCAGGTAGGAGGAGGGGCCGAGGCCGACGAGGTGGTTGGCGGTGCCGCCGGGGTGGCTGCCGCCCGCCACCGGGGTGACGCCGGTGCGCTCGGCGAACTCGGCGACGCCGGCGAGCAGGTCCGGCACCGCGTAGACGAGGTGGTCGAGATGGGGGTCGATGGTCGTACCGGTGGTCACCGGTCCTCCTCCTTCACTGGTTCGCCGAGTGAGAGCATGAGCCGGTTGGCCCAGTTGAAGAACGCGGCGGCGTTGATGACGTCGCTGATCTCCAGGTCGTCGAGCCCCGCGGCGCGCAGTGCGGCGAGGTGTCCGGCGGTGAGTTCGCCCGGGGTGGCGGTGAGCGCCGCCGACGCGTCGATGATCGCCCGCCATCGGTCGTCCTGCCGTGCGTGGACGCCCTCGTCGAGCAGCCGCTGTACGTCGCCGGGCCGCCTGGAGTGGTGCGCGGCGAAGCGCGCGTGCACCGAGGCGCAGAACACGCAGCCGTTCCGGCGGGAGGTGGCCGTGGCGGCCAGCTCGCGTTCGGCCCGCGGCAGTCCGCCGTCGGCGTTGTGGAAGATGTCGTTGTCGGTCACCGTACGCGCGTGGAGGATTCGCGGGTCGCGGGCGAGGAGGCGGAAGTACGGCGACGCGGCGCGCGCCCTGTCGACCAGTGCCTCGCGGTGCTCGTCGGTGAGCTCATCGGCGGCCGGCGGCTCCAGCCACGGTGTCCAGCCGAGCTGTTCCCGGGTGAAACCGGTCATGCGGCGGCCCCCAGCAGACGCAGTCCGGCGGCGACCCGGACCTGGAAGCTGAGAAAGGCCACGAGCTGCGAGAGCGTGACGATGCCTGTGGAGCTCCAGCCCGCACGGCGCAGCGCGTCGAGGGCCTCCCTGCTCGCCTCGCGGGGCCGGAACACGAGCAGGTGCGCGTGCTCGAACGCGGCGGTGAGGCGTGCGCCCAGCGCGCCGGGGTCGCCGACGCGGTGGCGCGGTCCTTCGACGCTCTCCTCCGGCGCCGCGACGCCCGCCGGATAGACCCCGTAGGGTCCGGTGGCGGCGCCCGCCTCGACCTCGGCCCGTACGGCCGCCGACAGGCCCGGGGCGAGGTCGGCCAGCCGCTCCGCGTAGAAGCCGGCGGCGGGGGCGGCGCGGTGCAGCCCGGTCACGAAGGCGGCGATCGCGTTCCGCTCGACGAGCGTGACCTCGGTCTCCGTGTCGGGGGCGAACAGCGCGTCGAAGCTGCGCTGGGCGTGCTCGCGGGCGCCCGGCCGCCGGTGGCGGAGCCGGTCGAGGGATGAGCCGGGCGTGATCCCGGCCAGCCGGTCGATGACGTCGGTAGTGCCTGCGGTGCCGGGGATGTCGAGGGTCATGCGGGGCTCGTTCCTGCCGGGGCGTACGGGTCTCGTGCCGTCGTGGTCACGCGAGGCTCCTCTCCGCCGAGGGGACCCAGCCGAGCGCGGGCGCGACCTCGGTCGCCAGCAGCTCGATGGAGCGGAGGATGAGGGGATGCGGCGGGTCGACCGAGTGCACCTGCAGGGCCAGGTCGGTCACCCGGTCGAGGACCGGGTCGGCCTGGAGGGTCTCGATGACGTCCTGCGGGGTGCCGACGTGCACGTCGAACGCGGTGATCCGCCGATCAAGGTCGCTGTCGGGCAGCTCGAACGGGAGCCGGTCGCCGCTGAGGCCGCGTTCCGCGTGCCGGAGCGCCTCGGTCCGGCTGTCGGCCACGAAGGCGGTGCGCGAAGCCATGATCCGCGGTGTGGCGTCCGGCGGCAGGTTCTCCAGGTAGGCGTCCACGATGGGCCGCTGGAGCTCCGCGAGGGTCGCCTCCGGCCGGTCGGCGGGGCGGGGCTGGGTGCGCGAGAGCATCAGCCCGTTGCCCGCCCGGCCGGCGCGGGCGCCGCCGGCCGCGGAGAACGTCGCCTCCCACACGGCGCCGGTCAGCCGGGGCGCGGGCGGGTGGAGCCGGTTGCCGCCGCCGAGGTCCTCCCCGGACCAGGCCCGGACCAGCACGGCCAGGTGCTCGGCGTACAGGGCCGCGCGGCCGGCGCTGTCGCGGCCGAAGGGGGCGAAGGAGGCGGGCGTCCCCCCGCTGCCCACGCCCACTTCCAGGCGGCCACCGGACAGCAGGTCGAGTACGGCGGTGTCCTCGGCCGTGCGCAGCGGGTCTTCGAGCGGGAGCGTGATGATGCCGGTGCCGAGGCGGATCCTGCGGGTCTCCGCCGCCACGTGCGCCAGGAACACCAGTGGCGAGGGCAGGCCGCCCTCGGCGGCGTTGAAGTGGTGCTGCGCGACCCAGGCGGTGTCGAACCCCAGGGCCTCCGCGTGCCGGATCTGCTCGGCCGCCAGCCGGTAACGCTCTCCGGGCGGCGCCTCGTCGAGGAGCCGGGTGAAGAAGCCGAGCCTCATCGGACCGGCTCCGGGATCGCGGCGAGAAGTTCCCGGGTGTAGGGATGGCATGGGTCGGTGAAGACCTGCCGGGTGGTTCCGGATTCCACGATGCGCCCTTCGTTCATGACGGAGATGGTGTGTGAGATCTGCCGCACCACCGCGAGGTCGTGCGAGATGAAGAGATAGGTCAGTCCGAGGTCACGCTGGAGCCGTTCCAGCAGGTCGAGGATCTGCGCCTGGACGGTGACGTCGAGCGCGGAGACCGCCTCGTCGAGCACGAGCACCTCGGGTCCGGCGGCCAGCGCGCGGGCGATGGCCACCCGCTGCCGTTGCCCGCCGGAGAGCTCCCGGGGCCTGCGCCCGGCGACGTCCCGCGGGAGCGCCACCCGTTCCAGCAGTTCGGTGACGCGGGTACGGCGGGCCGCGCGGTCACCGAGCCGGAAGTTGCGCAGCGGCTCCTCCACGATCTCCGCGATGGACTGCCGGGGGTCGAGCGACCCGTACGGGTTCTGGTACACGAGCTGGACGTGGCGGCGGAACAGGCGTCCCGGGCCCGCCCCGGGGATCTCCACCGTCCCGGACGTGGGCTCGGCGAAGCGCGCCACCATCCGCGCCGTGGTGGTCTTGCCCGAGCCCGACTCCCCCACCAGCGCGTGCGTCGTCCCGGCGGCCACCTCGAAGGAGACTCCGTCGACGGCGCGGAACGGGCGCCGGCCGGTCCGGAACTCCTTGACCAGGTCCCGGACCACGACGGCGGGACCGCGGCCGCCCGGCTCGGCCGTCCGGAACTCCCGGGCCGACAGGGCCGGGGCGTCGTCCAGCAGCCGCGCGGTGTAGCCGGCCCGGGGGTCGGCGATCACGGCGGAGGTCGGTCCCTCCTCCTCGACCAGGCCGTCCTTCATGACGACCAGCCGGTCCGAGCGGGCGGCGGCCACGCCCAGGTCGTGGGTGACCAGCAGCACCGCCGTGCCGAACTCGGCACGCAGGTCGTCGATGAGGTCCAGGATGCGCCGCTGCACGGTGACGTCCAGGGCGCTGGTGGGCTCGTCGGCGATGATCAGTTGCGGTTCCAGGGCGATCGCGATGGCGATGAGCACCCGCTGCCGCATCCCTCCGGAGAGCTCGTGCGGGTACTGGCGGGCCCGCGTCTCCGGGTCGGACAGGCCGACGCGGGCGAGCAGCTCGACGACCCGCCGCCGGATCGTACGGCGGTCGCCCCGCCCGTGCAGGCGGAACACCTCGCCGATCTGGGCGCCGATGGTCTTGACCGGGTTGAGGGAGTTCGCCGGGTCCTGCGGGACCAGGCCGATCCGTGTGCCGCGCACCGACTCCATGCGCCGCGAGGACCACGAGGTCAGGTCGGCGTCGCCGAGCAGGATCCGGCCGCCGTCCACCGTCCCGCCCGGGGGGAGCAACCCCATGATCGCGTGCGCGGTGGTGGACTTGCCGGACCCCGACTCGCCGACGAGGGCGACGACCTCCTTCGGCTCCACGCTGAAGGAGATCCCTCTGACCGCGGGCCTGCCGCCGTAGGACACGGCGAGGTCGCGGATGTCGAGCAGGCTCATGCCGTGCTCCTTCCGATGGAGCGGCTGATCCGGCCGGCGGCGAGCACCACCGCGACCACCACGGCCCCCGGCAGCGTGGTCAGCCACCACGACGTCGCCAGGTAGTTGCGCCCTTCGGCGATCAGCAGGCCCCACTCCGGTGTGGGCGGCTCCGCGCCGTAGCCGAGGAAGCCGAGCGTCGAGATGGCCAGGATCGCCATGCCGAACTGCAGCGCGGTGAGCGCGATGACGGGTCCGAGCGAGTTCGGCAGCACGTGCCTCCAGAGCACGACCGGGTATCTGCCGCCGCTGCCGAACGCGGCCTCCACGTAGTCGGTACGGCGCACCCGCACCACCTCGGACCGGGCGAGGCGGGCGAAGGCCGCGACCGAGCCGGTGCCGACCGCGATCGCCACGTTCACCGTACCGGGGCCGAGCAGGATGATCACGGTGAGTGCCAGGAGCAGGCCGGGCACCGAGAGCAGCACGTCGACGAAGCGCATGACCGCGTCGTCGACCGGCCCGCCGGCCGATCCGGCCAGCAGCCCGAGCAGGGTCCCCAGGAGCAGCCCGACCGCGACGGCCACGAACGCCCCCGACAGCGAGTGCACGGACCCGTGCACCACTCTCGCGAACAGGTCGCGGCCCACCGCGTCGGTGCCGAACAGGTGCCGCGCGCTCGGCGCCTGGAGCTTCTCGGCGGGCACGCCCGCGATGGGGTCGTGGGCGGTGAACAGGCCCGGCGCGAGCGCCCAGAGCGCGACGACCGCGAGCACCAGCGAGGCCACGAGCAGCCCGGTCTTCGGCCGGTTCATCCGGTCACCGCCCTCAGCCGCGGGTCGAGCACCGGGAACAGCACGTCGACGGCGAAGTTGACCAGCACGAACACGGCCGCGGCGAGCACCACGACGGCGAGCATCACCGGCGTGTCCTGGGCGTTCACGGCCTGCTCGGTCAGCCTGCCGATGCCGTTGCGGCCGAACACCGTCTCCGTCACGACGGAACCGGCGATCAGCTCGCCGAACGTCACCCCGGCCACGGTCAGCGCGGGCAGCGCCGCGTTGCGCGCCACGTGCCGCCAGAGGATCCACCACCGCGACGCGCCCTTCGCGGCCACGACGGGCACGAACGCCTGCGCCTGCACCCGGTCGATGCTCCGGGCCAGGACCTGAGCGATCGGGGCGGCGATCGGCACGGCCAGCGTCAGCACGGGCAGGACGAGCTGCTGGAGGGCGCTTCCCCCGATGACGGGCACCAGGCCGAGCCGGAACGAGAACACCTGGATGAGCAGGATGCCCAGCCAGAACACCGGGACCGAGACGAACAGCGACGGCACCGCCAGCAGCGCGCCCCTGATCCACGACGTCCTGCTGTGACCCGCCGCGAACGCGATCACCACGGCGATCAGCACCGCCAGCAGGAACCCGCTTCCGGCCAGCACGGCCGTCGCGGGCAGCGCCTCGGCCAGCCTCTCGACCACCGGGGTGCCGGTGTCGATGGAGTAGCCGAAGCCGCCGCGCAGGAACCCGAGCAGGGTGGTCGCGTAGGACTCCAGGGGGGACACGTCACCGCCGTAGTAGGCGCGGATCTCCTGGATCTGCCGCGGCGACAGGCCCAGCTCCGGATTCTGGAACTTGATCAGGATCGAGTCGCCCGGCAGCAGTTGCAGGAGGACGTAGGCGACGGTGAAGGCGGCCCACAGCACGAACGCCGCCTGCGCGGTCCGTCGAAGCAGATACCTCGCCACCGCTACTCCCGCTCCGACTTCCAGACCGAGTAGAACGAGGGCCTGGCCACCGCCTCGAAGGCGACTCCGTGCACGTAGGGCGCCCCGCCGTACACCTGGGGCTCCTCGAACAGCGGGATGGCGTACCCCTGGTCGACCACGTACCGCTGGATCTCGGCGACCTTGGCGTTGCGCTCGGTGACGTCGGGCTCGGCCGACTCCTCCTCCAGCAGCCGGTCCAGCTTCTCGTCGTCGGAGAGGATGACGTCGCGGTTCTGGCTGTGGAAGTGGCTCTTGATCACGTCCTGGTCGGCGCGGCCGACCATGCTGTGCGCGACGGCGGTCTTCTCGGCGTCCTTGATGTCCACGGCCTGGGTGCCCGCGTCGGCGGGGCGGATCTCCAGCTTGACCCCGATCCTGGCCCACTGCTGGCCGACCAGTTCCAGGGTCTGCTTCGAGAGCGGCTGGGGGCCGGCGACGAACACGCCGAGCCGGAGCTTCCTGCCGTCCTTCTCCCTGACGCCGTCGGGGCCCCGGGTCCAGCCGGCCTCGTCCAGCAGTGTGGCGGCCCGGTCCGGGTCGTAGGCGAGCTCCTTCGACAGGTCCGTGTAGCCCTGGGCGAGCCGGCTCAGCACCGAGGTGGCCACCGGGTAGCCGGAGGTGAAGAGGGTCTCGACGATCTCCTTGGCGTTCGTCCCGGCCTGGAGCGCCTTGCGGACGCCGCGGTCCTTCAGGATGCTGTTGCCCGGCCGCAGGTAGAGGCCGTTGTTCACGCCCCTGGTGGGTTCGGCGTAGACGGTGAACCCGGCGTTCTTGACGGTCGCCTCGTCGTACGCCTGCACGTACCGGACGAAGTCGGCCTGTCCGGAGACGAGCGCGCCGACGCGCACGTTGTCCTCTGGCGTCACGATGATCTTGATCTCGTCGAGATAGGCCCGGCCCTGGTGCCCGGACGACGGCGGCGCCCAGTCGTAGTCCTTCCGGACGGCGAGGTCCACCTCCTTGTCGACGACCTGGTTCTTCACCGTGAAGGGACCGGAGCCGACGATGTTCCTCAGCCGGCACTGCTCCTCGTACGGCAGGGCGATCGTCTTCTTCGAGACCAGGCCGGCGCCGATGACGGATGTGCCCTGGAGGAAACCGGGCGAGGGCTTGGTGAAATGGAAGCGCACGGTCAGGGGGTCGACGACCTCGCTGCGCTCGTAGTTGTTGACGAACTCCGCGACCGGGAGCTTCAGCTTCTCGTCGCCGAGGCCGTAGACGTCGAAGTTCGCGGCCACCGCCTCCGCGTCGAGCGGGGTGCCGTCGCTGAACGTCACGCCGTCACGCAGGTGGAAGGTGTACTCGGTCGCGTCCTTGTCGATCTCCCATTTGGTGGCGATCCACGGCTCGATCTTCAGCGTCTCGGGGTTCTGCCAGGTGAGCTTGTCGGTGATCTGGTTCAGGATGCCGCCGTTCGGATAGAACCCGGCGGCCGGCAGGTAGAGGCAGGTCGGAGGCTGGTGCTCCAGATAGGTCAGCGTGCCGCCGTACACCGGCTGCCCCGCGGCCTTCGCCTTTCCGGTCGAGGAGTCCGCCGCGGGTCCCGTGCCGCCACAGGCCCCGAGAAGCCCTGCGACGGCGAGCGTGGCGGCGCTCGCGGCGGCGAATCGCAGTCTGGAACGTGACATGGGGCTGCCCTTCGTGAACGGAGGCATGGGATCGCCTGAGGTGAATCGATAATAACCTACCGGAAAAGAGGGTTATGGTCAGGTGTGATCGTGGCCACACGGAGGGCGTGGATCTCCGGGGATGAGTCACAAGAGGGACAGCGGGCGGCACCGGGCCGACGTGACGGCGGTGGCGACCTCCCCGATCACGGGGGTCGCCACGGCGGGTTCAGGGGACGAGCTGGCGGGTGATCGACGGGTCGGCGATCCTCAGCCGGGGCAGGAGCCGGGCCAGCACGTCGCGGCGGGTCCGGGCGGTCTCGGTGAGCTCGCCGAAGCCGCAGGAGTGCCAGTAGTCCTCGTGCCCGTCCCGGTGGAAGGTGATCTGCTCACTGGCGCAGAGTGAGGCCGTGTCCCAGCCGTCGGCCTCCGGGAAGCTGACCACGTGCATGCCCCAGCGGGCCCGCCAGCCGGACAGCTCCCTGACCGCCGCGCCCTGGTCGCCGCCGCACTCGTAGTCCCAGTGGCCGATCGACAGACCGGTCCAGCCGCGCTGGTTCAGCAGCGTCTTGGCCTGGCCGTAGCGGAGCACGTGCCCGGCGAACCGGTTGGAGAAGGTCCCGGTGCGCTCCTCGGCCGGGGTCAGCAGATAGACCTCGCGGAACGCCTGCTTGTACGGCTGTCTGAGCCAGCGGGCGCTCGGTTTGGCGGACCGGGCGGTGTTCCAGTGGCGCAGCAGCGGCAGGGCTTCGGGGGCGGCCAGGCGGGGACCGTACTCCTCGGCCAGCAGCCGGGCGAAGTCGTCGCACTCCCAGATCATGTTGTGCACCACGCCGGCCGGGCCGTGCCCGGGAGGTTCGGTCAGCAGCTCCTGCAGCCGCTCGGCCAGCGCCTCCCTCGCCTGCTCGCTCCGCACCCGCCGGCCCTGCGTCCGGGACCCGGAACGCCGCGACGGCCCCGCCAGCCGGCCGAGCAGCTCGCGGCGCTCCTGGAAGCCGAAGCGGCACGCCGCCGCGAACGGGATCCGGTAGATCTCCTCGTAGCGGGTGTGGCCCCGGTGGACCAGCTCCCCTGCCCGGTGCACGAGGAGCCGCGCGTCCACGAGCGTCCAGTCGATGTCGCGCTCGGCCACCGAACGGATCAGCCGCAGCACCCGCTCGTCGTGCTCGCGCCCTCCCTCCGGGCCCAGGCCCAGCTTCAGCCGCGCCCAGTGCCCCTACACCCGCCAGTCGGTGTCCGGACCGGGCGGCAGCCCCTGTTCGAAGAGCTCCTCGAAGCGGCGGCGGATCTCCCTGGTCTCATCGCTCACGTATCCGCGCAGGTTGTCGTAGATACAGGTCATCTCATCGATCGCGCCCACCTCAGCCCCCGACCAGCGGGACGAGCTTGATGAACGACACCACCGGGTCGGCGGTCAGGTCGATCGTCTCGGACAGGTCCTCGATCTGGCGGTCCCCCACCAGCAGCAGGAACCCGTTGCGCAGGAAGGCCCGTTCGGCGGCGTCGGCCTGCCGCTCCCAGTCGATCCGCCGCCCGGCGCCCATCCGGTAGCCGTTCAGCTCCGCCTCGGCGTCCACCGGGCGGACCAGGCCGTTGAACCGGGTCGAGGGCGCGGCGTTGTACCGGGCGACCTCCTCGCGGACGCGGAGCCGTACCAGTTCCCGTGCCGAGACGCTCTCGGGCAGGTCGGGGAGGGCGAACTCCTCCATCGTCTTCCCCGTGGCCGTCTCGTCCCGGAAGGTGACCGTTGTCATCACGCGGCTCCGCACGTCATCGGAAACATTATGAAGATCATCGATATCAACCGGTACCGACAGGAACAGGACGGCCGTCGTCCCGCTTGTGAGGGGCCCGGACGGGTAAGGAGAAACCGCGGCCGGTCGTGAGCCGCCCGGCGCGGCCTGCCCGCGCCCGGGAGTGGCACGGCGGGCCGCTCGCGATGTCCGGCGGCGGGTAGGGGGACGGGTGGGACACGAGTTCCGGGTGTGGGCGCCGACGCGTGAGCGGGTCGAACTGGTGCTCGGCGAACGCAGGCTGCCGATGCGGCGCTCCGGGGACGGCTGGTGGGAGCGCGCCGTCGAGGAGGCCGGGCCGGGCACCGACTACGCCTATTCGCTGGACGGCGGGCCGCCCCGGCCCGACCCGCGCTCGCCGTACCAGCCGTACGGCCCGCACGACCCCTCCCGGCTGGTGGACCACGCCGCCTTCGGCTGGACCGACGACCGCTGGCGCGGGACGCCGCTGCCCGGCGCGGTGCTGTACGAGCTGCACGTGGGCACCTTCTCCCCCGCCGGGACCTTCGACGGGGCGATCGAGTATCTCCCGCACCTGGCGGAGCTGGGCGTCGACGCGGTCGAGCTGATGCCGGTGGCGGAGTTCTCCGGCGGCAGGGGCTGGGGGTACGACGGGGTGTCGCTGTTCGCCCCGCACCACGCCTACGGCGGGCCGGACGGCCTGAAACGGCTGGTGGACGCCTGCCACGCCCACGGGCTCGGCGTGGTGATGGACGTCGTCTACAACCACCTGGGCCCCTCGGGCAACTACCTGCCGGAGTTCGGGCCCTACTTCACCGGCCGCCACAGCACCAACTGGGGCGACGCGGTCAACTTCGACGGCCCCGGCAGCGACGAGGTGCGCGCGTTCGTCGTCGACAACGCGCTGATGTGGCTGCGCGACTACCACGTGGACGGGCTGCGCCTGGACGCCGTGCACGCCATCGCCGACGACTCGGCCGTGCACGTCCTGGAGCGGCTGGCCGAAGAGGTGGAGGCGCTGGCCGCGCACGTGCGCCGGCCGCTGTTCCTCATCGCCGAGAGCGACCTGAACGACCCCCGGTTCGTGCGGGGGCGCGAGGCCGGCGGGTACGGCCTCGACGCGGCCTGGGCCGACGAGTGGCACCACGCCCTGCACGCGGTGCTGACCGGGGAGCGGAGCGGCTACTACTCCGACTTCGGCCCGCTGTCCCTGCTCGCCAAGGGGCTGCGGCAGGCGTGGGTCTACGACGGCACGTGGTCGCCGCACCGCGGGCGGGCGCACGGCAGGTCCCCGGCGGGGCTGTCCGGGCACCGGTTCGTGGTGTGCGCGCAGAACCACGACCAGGTGGGCAACAGGGCGCGGGGCGAGCGCGGTTCGGCGCTGATGAGCGAGGGCCGGCTGCGGATCGCCGCCGCGCTGCTGTTCACCGCGCCCTTCGTCCCGATGCTCTTCCAGGGTGAGGAGTGGGGCGCGACGACCCCGTTCCAGTACTTCACCGACCACGAGGACCCCGAGCTCGGCCGGGCGGTCAGCGAGGGCCGCCGCCGGGAGTTCGCCGCGTTCGGCTGGGAGCCCGACCAGGTGCCCGACCCGCAGGACCCGGCCACCTTCGAACGGTCGCGGCTGGACTGGAGCGAGCGGGACAAGGAGGTCCAGGGGCGGCTGCTCGACTGGCACCGGGAGCTGATCGCGCTGCGGCGGCGCGTCCCGGCCCTCACCGACGGCCGCCTGGACCGGGTCCGGGCCGACTGCGACGAGGACACCGGGCTGCTGGTCATCGAGCGGGGGCCGGTCCTGGTGGCGGTGAACCTCGGCGCGGAGACGCTGACCGTGCCGTCCCGGGGACGCGGTCGCGTCCTGGCCGCCTCCGACCCGGAGGTCGCCCTGTCCGGAACGGATCTGACCCTGCCACCGGACACCGTGGCGATCCTGGAGGACTGAACGATGGCCGACGCCTGGGGGATCGAGCACGAATACGAGGACGCCGGGGGCCGGCGCCACCGGGTGTCGCCCGAGACCGTGGCGGCGCTGCGCGAGGCGATGGGCGCGCCGCCGTACGACGCGGGGACGGACGGGTCGTACGGCGGCGCGGACGCGGGCGCGGACCGGTCCCGGGGCGACACGGACGGCAGAGCCGGCGCGGACGGCGGAGATGGCGGGGACGGCGGGGGCGGCCCGCGGACGCTGGTACGGCGGCGCGGTGACCGCGTCGGCCCGGCCGAGCTGGTCCTGGAGGACGGCTCCGAGCTGCGGGTGGACGACGTGCTCCCGCCCGACCTGCCGTTCGGCTACCACACCCTGCGGCGGCCCGGTGAGGAGACCGGCCACCGGCTCATCGTGAGTCCCGGCCGGTGCCACCCGCCGGAGCGCCGGGCCTGGGGCTGGGCCGCGCAGCTGTACGCCGCCCGGTCGCGGGAGAGCTGGGGCGTCGGCGACCTCGCCGACCTGCGGCGGCTGGCCCGCTGGGCGTCCGGGCAGTGCGGGGCGGGGTTTCTGCTCCTCAACCCGCTGCACGCCACCGCGCCCGTCCCCCCGGTCCAGCCGAGCCCCTACTTCCCGGCGAGCCGCCGCTTCCACAGCCCCCTCTACCTGCGGGTGGAGGAGGTGCCGGGGGCGGCCGAGTCGGGCGCGGACCTGCGCGACCTGGCGGCGCGCGGCCGGGCGCTCAACGAGCGGCGGCACATCGACCGCGACGAGGCGTGGCGCCTGAAGCTGGCCGCCCTGGAGGCGATCTGGCGGCGCACCCCGCCGGGCGAGGAGTTCGACGCCTGGCGGGCCCGGCGGGGGGACGGCCTCGCGGAGTTCGCCGCCTGGTGCGCGCTGACCGAGCGGCACGGCCCGAACTGGCAGGTCTGGCCGGTGGAGTACCGCCGCCCGGACGGCCCGGCGGTGGCGCGCTTCGCCCGCGAGCACGCCGACCGGGTCCGCTTCCACGCCTGGTTGCAGTGGCTCACCGACCGGCAGCTGGCCGCGGCCGCCTCCGGCGTCCAGATCATCCAGGATCTGCCCGTCGGGGTCGACCCCGACGGCGCCGACGCCTGGTCCTGGCAGGACCTGCTCGCCCAGGGCGTCAGCGTCGGGGCGCCCGCCGACGAGTTCAACACCGCCGGGCAGGACTGGGGGCTGCCGCCGTTCGTGCCGTGGAAGCTGCGCCGGGCCGGGTACCGGCCGTTCGCCGACAGCGTCCGGGCCACGATCGCCTCGGCCGGGGGCCTGCGCATCGATCACGTCATGGGCCTGTTCCGCCTGTGGTGGATCCCGTCCGGGGCGGGGGCCGGCCAGGGCGCCTACGTCCGCTACCCCGCCGGCGACCTCCTCGACATCGTCGCGCTGGAGAGCCATCGCGCCGGGGCCGTGGTGGTCGGCGAGGACCTCGGGACGGTGGAGCCGGGCGTGCGCGAGACGCTGGCCGATCGCCGCATGCTGTCCTACCGGCTGCTGTGGTTCGAGGAGGACGATCCGGCCCGCTGGCCGGAACGCGCGCTGGCCGCGGTCACCACGCACGACCTGCCGACGGTCGCGGGCCTGTGGGACGGGAGCGACCTCGCGGCCCAGCGCCGCCTCGGGCTCGATCCGAACGAGGACGGCTCGAAGGAGCTGCGCCGCAGGCTCGCCGAGGCCGGCGACCTCGACGCCGGGGCGGACGCCGATGCCGCGGTGCTCGCCGCCTACCGGCTGCTGGCCCGCGCCCCCTCGCTGCTGCTGTCGGCCACGCTCGACGACGCGCTGGCCGAGCCGGAGCGGCCCAACATCCCGGGTGCCGACGGCGAGCGCGCCAACTGGTGCCTGGCGCTGCCCGTCCCGCTGGAGGAGCTGGAGAACAGGCCGCTGGCCCGGCGGCTGGCGGAGACGCTGTCCGGCGCGGTCACCGCCGCCGGGGAACCCGTCGCCGGGCCCGGCACCGGAATCGAAGCCGGGCCCGGCGCCGGAACCGAAGCCGGACCTGACGCCGCCCCGGACCGACGAGCGTCCAGGCGCAGCCGGCGCGGGGAGCGGGGGGAGACGCCTCCGGAGCGGCCGGCCGTGTCGTGGACGTAGTCGTGCTGCATCCGGACGCATGGCCGCCGGTGACCATGAGCGCCGCGTAGGCGGAGCCCTGCCCGGTGCCGTCCTTGACGCTGATCCCGGCCTTGCCGCGATCATGGCGATCATCGGGCCCCGGCCGCGGAAGGCGACCCACTCCCGGCGCACGACGGACGTGATCGGTGACATGGCGGTGGTTTCGTCGGTTGACGGCATGCGGCCGGTTCTTCGGCTCCGCGCCCGGCATCGCGCGAACCGCCGCCGTCATGCCGTTGTTAGGCGCGGCAGGGCATCCTGGTGGTCCGCACGTCACCCGGGAGAGGACCGATGGGCAAGCCGCGAGGTCTCACGCTGAGGGGCCGGACCGTACGGCAGCGCTTCACCGTCATGTACGCCGCGCTGTTCCTGGCCTCCGGGATCGCCCTGCTGGCCATGACCAATCTGCTCGCCGGAGGGTGGCGGGCGTCCCGGGCCATCCCCGGGCCGCCCGCTCCGCAGACTGATCTCACGGCCCTCCAGGGGGACGTCGAGCTGCTCCAGGCACAGCTGGCGGACGTCCACGCGACGCAGTCGCGGCAGCTCCTGGCGGGCTCCCTGGTCGCGCTGGTGGTGATGGGGGCGGTCTCCGTACTGCTCGGCGGGGTCGTCGCCGGCCGGGTGCTGCGTCCGCTGCGTACGATCACCTCGGCCACCCGGCGGATCTCCGCCGACAACCTGCACGAGCGGCTGGCGGTGCCGGGTCCCGCCGACGAGGTCAAGGACCTCGCGGACACCGTCGACGGGCTGCTGGAGCGTCTGGAGGCGTCCTTCGCCGCCCAGCGGCGGTTCGTGGCCGACGCCTCCCACGAGCTCCGCACGCCACTGGCGACCATGCGGGCGTCGCTGGACGTGGCCGCGGCCAAGCCGTCGGCGACGTCCCAGACGCTCGCGCTGACCGATCGGCTCCGCACCGAGCTCGACCGGATCGACCACCTCCTGGAGGGTTTCCTCCTGCTCGCCCGCGCGCAGCACGGCGCGCTTCCCGGCCGGGCGCCGGTCTCGCTGGCCCGGCTGCTGTCGGAGGCGGTGACCGGCCGCTCCGCGGCCATCGCGGCGAAGGACCTGACCGTCCACGCCGACACGGGGGACGGCGCGTGGACCCGGGGCAGCCCGGTTCTGCTGTCCCGGGTGGCGGACAATCTGATCGACAACGCGGTGATCCACAACCGGCGCGGCGGCTGGATCCGGGTGGCGGCCACGACGGCGGGTTCCTCGGCGCGGCTCGTCGTGGAGACGGGTGGAGCCGTCCTCGACCGGGAGCACGTCGCCCGGCTCACCGAGCCCTTCCGGCGGCTCGCCGCGGACCGGACCGGATCGGAGGCCGGTTCCGGCCTCGGCCTGTCGATCGTCGCGGCCGTCGTCGACGCGCACGGCGGACATCTGGAGCTGCGCGCCCGGCCGGAAGGCGGCCTGCGGGTCGCCGTCTCGGTGCCGTCCGCGCCCGCGCCGGCGGGTGCCGCCGCATGAGGATCCTGGTCGTCGAGGACGCCCGCGCCCTGGCCGACGTCCTGGCGGAGGGGCTGCGCGACCGGGGCATGGCCGTGGACACGGCCCACGACGGTCTGGCCGCCGCCGCCAAGCTCGATCTCAACGCCTACGACGTGGTCGTCCTCGACCGCGACCTGCCCGGCATCCACGGCGACACGCTCTGCCACATGATCACCGAACGCGACGACCGCCCCATGGTCCTGATGCTCACCGCGGCCGGCTCGCCGGGGGACAGGGTCAGCGGCCTGACCCTGGGAGCCGACGACTACCTCGCCAAGCCGTTCCACTTCCCCGAACTCGTCCTGCGGATCCACGCCCTGGCCCGGCGGCGTCCCTCCGCCCGCCCGAGGACGCTGCGCGCGGCCGGCATCGAACTCGACGCCGCACGCCACGTCGCCACCCGCGACGGCCGTCCCCTCGACCTCTCGCCCAAGGAGTTCGCCCTCCTCGAAGCCCTCCTGAGCGTCGCCCCCGCGTTCCTCAGCGCCGAGGCCCTCCTGGAGCGGGTCTGGGATGAGAACGCCGACCCCTTCACCAACACCGTGACCGTGACCGTCGGCCGTCTGCGCCGCAAGCTGGGTGACCCGTCACCCATCACCACGAGACCCGGTGTGGGCTACCGCATCACCGATCCGGCAGGTTAGCGCGGGTCGTTGCCGCCCAGGCCCGGAACGGGACCGCACGCCGCGGAATCGGGCGGCGGGCCGCGGGGCCGAGTGCCGGCCGTACCGTGGGTGGGAGGATCACCCATCGGTTTCGCCTATCCGGCCCTTGCCGAAAATCGGCAGACCGGTCTATTTTTCTCTCATGGGCCAGAAAGGTGAGGAGACGCGCGGGCGCCTGCTGGACGCCACCCGGGACCTGATCGAGACCGGGGGCTACTTCGGGACCGGGCTGAACCAGGTGATCGCGGCCAGCGGCACGCCCCGGGGCTCGCTGTACTTCCACTTCCCGGGCGGCAAGGACCAGTTGGTCGGCGAGTCCGTACGGCGGGCGGGCGACGAGATCGGCCGGTCGCTGCGCGCGCTGGCGGAGTCCTCGTCCGGCGCCCGCGGCATGGTCGCCGGGATGCTGGCGTTCCTGGGCGACCGGCTGGAGGGATCGGGATGGCGCAAGGGCTGTCCGGTGGCGACGGTGGCGCTGGAGACGGCGGCCACGAGTGACCCGCTTCAGCAGGTCTGCGCCGAGGTCTACGGCTCCTGGGAGGCGGAGCTGCGCCGCCGCCTGGCCGCCGAGGGGCACCCCGAGCCCGCCGACACCGCCGTCACCGTCCTCGCCCTGGTCGAGGGCGCGCTGCTGCTGGCCAGGGCCCATCGGAGCCGCGAGCCGCTGGAGCGCGTCGCCCGCCGGATCGAGGCCCTGCTGTGACCCCGGCGCCGTCACGGTGGGGCCCGCCTCCGGCGGGCTTTCTTTTCGGCCAAAAAATATGTAGACCGATCTATTTTCAAGGAGTGTCATGACCCCTCACCCGCCCGACTCGATCGTCTTCGGCGCCACCGGGTTCCTCGGCCGGTCCATCGTCGCGGAGCTGCTCCGCCAGGGGCGCCGGGTGGCCGCCGCGGTGCGCGGGCCGGGAGACCGGCTGACCTCCTGGCTGGCCGGGCAGGAGGTGGGCACCGCGGGGATGACCGTCGTCACCTGCGACGTCACCGTGCCGGGGCTGGGGCTCACCGGCCTCGCCGACCTCGCCGGGGTCCGCGACGTCTACAACGCCGCGGCCCGCTTCGCCTTCGGCCTGGACGTGGCGGAGGCGCGGCTCGCCAACGTCACCGGCGCGGTCAACGTGACCGAGTGGGCCGCGGCCCGGACCGGCCTGCGCCGCCTGGTCCACGTCAGCGGCTACCGGGTCAGCGGGGCGGAGCCGGACTACCGGAGGCTGGGTCCGTACGAGGCGTCCAAGGCCGAGGGGGACGCGGCGGTCCGCCGCCGGGCCCGCGAGCTGGACGTCCCCCTGACGATCGTCAACCCCGCCACGGTGATCGGTCCCGGCCAGTTCATCGGCCTGGCCTCGCTGGTCCACGACCTGTGGCGGGGGCGGCTGCCGGTCCTGCCCGGCGGTCCGGGCGTCTTCGTCCCGGTCGTGGACATCGGCTACCTCGCCCGTTTCATGGCCGCGGTGCCCGAGCACGAGGAGACGGCGGGCCGGGCGTACTGGGTGCTCGACGACGACACGCCCGAACTGCCGGAACTGGTCGCGCTGCTGGCCTCCCACCTGGGAGTGCGCGCCCCGCGCCGGTCGATCCCGGTCTGGCTGCTGCGGCGGCTGCCCCGGGCGCTGACCGGGGCCGACCCGGAGACGCTGTCGTTCCTGTCGGGCGACCGCTACGACACCGCCCCGGCCCGGGCGTTCGCCGAGCGGGCGGGGCTGCGCATGCCGCCGGTGGAGCAGGCGCTGCGGCGCTGGGCCGACGACCTGGTGACCGCGCGCTTCGGCGCCGGTACGGCCGGCGCCCCCTGAGCCCTCCGGCACCGGCTTCCCGGACTTTCCGGAAACCCCGGCACCGGTTCCCCGGATTCCGACGGCGGGCCCCGCGGATCGCTACCGGCGTCCGCCGCGCGGGGGGCGTTCGAGCAGGAGGACGGTGACGCCGCGCAGCGGCCAGGTCCGCGTCACGGTGTATCCCCCCTCCAGCAGCGCGTCGACCTTGGGGACCATCCCCGGGGCCACGCCGTTCCTGGACGGCAGCGCGGTCCCGGGGCGGACCGCCCGCCCGAAGTCGCTCCGGACGAGCCAGACCCGCTCCCCCGCCGCGTCGCCGGAACGCCTCTCCGGCGGCATGGTCCCGTAGCGGGTCAGGCCCTGGCGGGCCCAGGGCACGACGTAGACGGTCCGGTCGCCGTCCCGGCGCTGCGCCGCGACGATCTCGGCGGCGGCGCGGTAGCTCACCTGGTGACCCGGCTCGGTGCGCAGCAGCACCTGCTGCCGGGCCCCGAGCGCCACGGCCACGCCGAGCCCGGCCACCAGGACGGCGCGCGGCAGGCGGGCCGCCCCCAGCCCGGTGAGCAGCGCGAAGGCGGGCGCGGCGAACAGGACGTACCGGGAGCTGTAAACCGGGGTGACCAGGTGGGACACCGCGACCAGGACCGGCATCGGCAGCAGGCCCCACACCACCAGCCCCGCGGCGAAGGCCCGGGGCGCGGGAACGCCACCGCCGGCCGGCCGGGCGGCGAGGACCCCGTCGGACGGCCGGCCGAGGGCGAGGTGACCGGTGGGCGTCCCGGCGGGCGGCCGGTCGAAGGCGAGGTCATCGGTGGGTGTCCCGGCGGCCGGCCGGTCGCCGTTCCCCCGCCGGAGCAGGACCGCCGCCGAGGCCAGCCCGGCCAGGGCGACGGCCCAGCCGAGGAGCACGGCCGGCAGGTTCCCCGGCTCGGGCTGCGGCTGCCAGCCGGTGATCGCGCTGCGGACCAGGACGACGTTCTCCCAGCCCGGCGCCTCCAGCCAGTTGACCTGCCCCACCTGCCCGGCCGAGACCGCCGCGACGGCGAGCGTGACCGGCGAGCCCAGCGCCAGCCACGGCAGGCAGCGCCGGGAGACGACCAGGTGGGCCGGGAGGGACAGCACCGCGAAGAGGTGCGTGCAGGGCAGCAGTACGACGGACAGGACGTAACGGCCCCAGCGCCCGGTCTCCAGCGCCCGGTGCAGGCACCAGTAGGAGAAGACCGCGGCGGCGACGGCCAGCGTGTACGGCCTGGCCTCCTGCCCGAAGCGGGAGATCGCCGGCAGCACGAGCAGGGCGGCTCCCGCGACCGTCCCGGCGCGGACGCCGCCGAGCCGGCGGCCCAGGTCGGCGAGCAGTCCGGTGGCCGCGGCCACCGCCAGCGCGGAGGGCAGCCGCAGCCACCAGTCGGCCGTGCCCGCCCGGGACCAGACGTACATCAGCAGGTAGTACGGCAGGAACACCGCGTCCCGCTCGCGGAGCGTCTCCCACAGCGTGTCCCAGGAGGTCGCGGTCTGCGCGGTGGCCAGCTCGTCGGCCCACATCGAGGGCGCCCAGGAGCCCGCGACCGCCAGCACCAGCGCGACCGCCGCGAGGAGCAGCGGCAGCCGCGCCGGGAAGGGGGTCCGCCCGGCACGGCCCCGGCGACCCGTGCGAGACCCGCCGTCCGGACGAGGCCCGCGGCCGGCTAGCCGAGCCACTGCCGGGTGGGCCAGGTCTCAAGCCGCCACGCGCTGTCCCAGAACATCCACTCGTACTCCGTCGCCCGGCAGAACGCCTCGGCCATGGCGCGTCGCGTCGCGGGGTCTGCGGTCTCGGCCAGCCGGTCGGTGATCGCCTTGATCCGCTCCACCGAGGCGGCGAAGGACTCATCGGAGTAGGTGTCGATCCACGCCCGGTAGGGGTGGTCGTCCATGCCCGCCGTACGGGCGAGGAGCGCGGTGCCGACGTCCTGGTACACCCAGAAGCACGGCAGCACCGCGGCGGCGAGCACGGGCAGGGGTTCGGCGAGCGCCGTCGCCTGGAGGAACGACGCGTAGGCCAGGCAGGTGGGCGAGGTGGGGACCGCCGCCTCCTCCTCGGCGCTCACCCCGAACTCCTCCAGGTAGGAGGTGTGCAGGCCGCGCTCGACGGCCAGCGCCGTGTGCGCGCTCTCGGCGAAGAACATCGCGTCGGCGGGGTCGGCGGACCGCACCGAGGCCGCCGCCAGCGCCTTGGAGAACGCCGACAGGTAGCGGGCGTCCTGGACCATGTAGAACGCGAAGCGCTCCCGGTCGAGGGTGCCGTCGCCGAGGGCGGCGTTGAACGGGTGGTCGTGGATCGCCTTGAGCAGCGTGGCGGTACGCGCCCAGATCTCCTCGCAGAACATCGTGTCCCCTCGCTCACCGGGTCTCGGGGAGGACGACGCCGCGGGAGGCCCGCGGGCGCCGCGCACCGCGGCCTGCCGCGCCCGGGGACACGGCAGGCGGTGACGTCCCTCCGCTAGTACGAACTAGATCAGGTTCTACGGGTTTGATCTCAGCCCGGCGTACCGGGCACCCCGCGTCGCGACCAACCGTAACAGAGGCTCAGGGGGCCGGTGGGACCGGAGGGAACGGGATCTCGGCCAGTACGGGAAGCAGCGACTCCTCCTCGTGGTCGAGGTGGGCCCGCAGTTCCTCCGACAGCCGGTCCAGCTCGTCGCGGAAGCGGTGCGGGTCGGCGGTGGCGACGCCGTCCAGCAGGACGACCAGCTCGGCCTGGATGCGGGCGACCGTACGGTGCTCCTCGCGGAGCCGGTCGATGGCGTCGCGCAGGTGGGGATACCGGCTCGCGAGGTCGGGGAACGTGTACGCGTCCTCGTGGGTGTGGTGGGATTCCAGGGACTGGCAGAACGCCAGGCAGTGCTGCCGCAGTTGCAGCCCCAGCCCCGGCGCGGGCGGCTCGTCCGGGCCCTGGTGGGCCGCCCGCGCGGCGAAGTGCGCGTCGGCCTCGGCGCGCACGTGCCGCAGCTGCGAGCGCAGCCAGGCGTGGATCCGCAGGAGCACTCCGGCGAGGTCGGTGACCCCGTGCGGGTCCTCCTCGGGCCCGGAGCGCCGCAGCATGACGACCGGCAGGCGGCGGTCGACGCGGGCCTGGTAGTCGGCGTAGCCCGGGGCCGCGCGCACGGCGTGCTCGAACAGCCGGTCCCGCTCCTCGCCCTCGGCGGGGACGGCGATCGCCCAGAACGTCTCGGCGCCGACCTCCACCCGGACCATGGGGTGGGCGAGCAGGTTGTGGTACCAGGCGGGGTGGCGGGGCGCGCCGCCGGCGGACGCGACGACCAGCAGCAGGTCATCGTGGCGGACGTAGCCGAGGGGGACGGTGTGCTCGGTGCCGGACCGCGCGCCGGTGGTGGTCAGCAGGAGGAGGTCGCCGCCCTCGAACGGGCCGCCGACCCTCCCTCCGTTGGCCCGGAACTCCTCGATGATCGACTGGTTGAAGGACATGGGCATGCGGTGCGTGAACCTTTCTCTCGTGGGAGCGCTGAGAGCGCTGAGAGCGCTGAAAACATTGAGAACGCTGAGGACCTGTGGAAAAGGGTGGGAACGGAGGAAGACCGGGTGCCCGTACCCGATGACGGGCGCGGACCGGATACGCGGAGTCCGTGGGACCACGAACGGCCGCCCGGAGACGGCGGACGCCGCCGGGCCGGGACGCGCCGGGAGCGCACGGCGGTGCCGGGCACCACGGCGTGCGGGAGACGGCGCGCGGCGTCGTCCGGTACGGCGCGGGGATGCCCGGTACGGCGCGCGGCGGTTACGTCAGATGTGGGACGCGGAGTGTGACCTCATGGCGTGTGTCCCTTCTGGAAAGGTGCTCACCCGGCCGCCGGCCGGCCCATTGCTCTTTGGCCGGCGCCACGTGGCACGCCGCCCATTACAACCATCCGGCGATCGCCTGTCAACGGGGATGATCACGGGGCTCGCGCCGATCCCGGCGGCGGCCCGTCCCGGCCGCCCCGGGCGTGAGGCACCATGAAGGGGTGATGTGGAAGGTGGATGAGGGACCCGGCACCCCGACCGGCGCCCCGCCCGGTACCCCGGGCACCGCGAACCCCCGGTTCCGCATGCTGGCCGATCTCGTCGCCGACGGCGACGTGGTGGTGCTGAGCGGGGCCGGCCTGTCGACGGAGTCCGGCATCCCCGACTACCGCGGGGAGACCGGCCGCGTGCGGCGGGCCGAGCCGATGACGTACCAGACGTTCGTCGGCAGCGCCGCGGCCCGGAGGCGGTACTGGGCGCGCAGCCACCTGGGCTGGCGGCACATCGCCGACGCCCTCCCCAACGCCGGTCACCGCGCGGTCGCCGGGTTGCAGGAGCGGGGGCTGGTCGGCGGGATCATCACCCAGAACGTCGACGGCCTGCACCACGCCGCCGGAGCGCGTGACGTGATCGAGCTGCACGGCGGCCTCGACCGCGTCCGCTGCCTGTCCTGCGGCCGGCGGACGTCCCGCCACGAGCTCGAACGGCGTCTGGGCGAGGCCAACCCCGGCTGGCACGCGCACGCCCGGACCGCGGTGATCAACCCCGACGGCGACGCCGTGCTCGACGACGACCTGATCGACGCCTTCCGGATCGTCGACTGCCGCGACTGCGGCGGCGTGCTCAAGCCCGATGTGATCTTCTTCGGGGAGAACGTCCCCGGTCCCCGCGTCCAGGAGTGCTACGAGCTGGTCGAGCGGGCGGGCCTGTTGCTGGTCCTCGGGTCCTCGCTGACCGTGATGTCGGGTTACCGGTTCGTACGGCGCGCCGCCGAGCACGGCATCCCCGTCGCGATCGTCAACCAGGGGCCGACCCGGGGTGACGGCGACGCCCTCCTGACGCTCGACGCCCCGCTCGGCCCCACCCTCGCCGCCCTGGCCGCCGCGCTGGACCCGGCACGCTGACGCACGGCCCGGCACCGGCACCCGGCGCGGCACGGCGCGCCCGGCGCGTACGACCCAGCGCGGCGCGTAGGCCCGGCGGGCGGCGGCACGCCCGCCGTCCGCGGTGGACGTGCCGCCCGGCTCACGTCCACTCCGCCACGAGCGTGCCTTCGGGGCCGAGGCCGATCCGCGTCCCGAAGGGACGGCTGACCCCGTCGAGGACCGCCCGCAGCCACGCCGCGTCCTCGTCCGGCGCGCGGTGGAGCCGCATCCGGCGGGTCCGCACCGGCGCCATCCGCAGCCCGGCCAGCCTCCCGGAGGCCGCCTCCAGCGACACGAGGTACAGCAGCCGCAGCTCGTCCCGGTACTCCTCGTAGCCCGTGATGCCCTCGTAGTCGTCGATGAGGTCGCCGCAGCCGTACAGGACGAGCCGGTCCCGGTACACCTCGACGGGACGCGGGTGGTGCGAGGAGTGGCCGTGCACGACGTCGACGCCGCCGTCGACGAGCGCGTGCGCGAAACGCACCAGGCCGGGCGGGACGTCGTAGCCCCAGTTGGACCCCCAGTGGACGGAGGCGACCACGACGTCCCCGGGCCGCCGGATCCGCCGTACCCGGTCGGTGATCCGCGCCGCCTCGGCGTCCGGCGTGCCGGCGGCGAGATCCGCGAGGTCCACCCCAGCGCGGTCCGCGGTCGCCGCCCAGTCCGGCGGGATGCCGCTGGACTCGGTCCCGAACGACAGGACCAGCACCCGCCCGCCGCCGCGCAGGGGGACGGCGACGGGCCGCCGCGCCTCCTCCGCGTCCCGTCCCGCCCCCGCCGACCGCAGTCCCGCGGCGGCCAGCGCGTCCAGCGTCTCGGCGAGCCCCCGCCGGCCGAAGTCCAGCACGTGGTTGTTCGCCAGCGCGCAGACATCGGGTCGGACCGCGGCCAGGCACGGAAGGTTGGCCGGGTTCATCCGGTAGTGCACGGTCTTTCCCGGGGCGAAGTCGTCGCTCCGCGTGACGCTCGTCTCCAGGTTCACCACCCGCGCGTCGGGCCCGAAGTCCCCGATCATCGGCAGCGCGTCGCCCCAGGGCCGGGAGAAGCCGCACGGGCGGGGAACCGGGCCGCCCACGGCCTCCGCCAGCTCGACGTAGGACAGCGCGCTCCGCATGTACGGCTCCCGCAGTTCCGGGTCGCCCGGGTGCGGCAGGATCTGGTCGACGCCGCGGCCGAGCATGACGTCCCCGCCGAGGAACAGCCGTATCCGGCCGGTGGTCGTGTCCGCGGGCCGGTTCATGATCCCGGACGCCTCCGGAGGAACCGGAGCAGGCCCGCCCCGGCGAGATAGGCCAGGAGCATCGGGACGGGCAGGCGGGCCGGGAGCGTCACGGCGGCGCCCAGCAGTCCCCCGGCGGCCAGCGCCGCGCCGACGACCGCCGCGACCGCGCGCGGGACCCGGCTCGCGGGCCCGTCCGCGCCGGGGACCGGCCCGGCGCGCCGCTCGATCCGGCCGAACACCGCGACGAGGACCGCCAGGACCACGAGCAGGCAGGCGAGCCAGGGCAGGCGGAGCAGCAGCCACGGCGCCGACCCGGCGGGCGGCTGCGGCAGCAGGCCCGTGGGGTAGAGCGCGACGGCCGCGATCACGACGGCGGTCAGGTGCCAGAGGAAGACGGTCATGATCACGGAGTTGACGCCCACCACGACCGTCCACGGGCGGGCGCGCCGGAGCCAGCGGTCGGCGGGGTCGTGCAGGAGCAGTGCGAGCCCGGTCTGCGCGGTCGCCAGGGCCAGCAGGGCGAGGGTCGGCGGGGAGGTGTTCTGCAGCCGCTCGCCGGGGGCCGCCACCATGCTGATCGGGTACGGCCCGGCCACGGTGAGCAGCACCAGGGCCGCGAGCCCCCCGGCCGCCATCGGCAGGGCCACCGTACGGCGGGTCGGCAGCGCCCCCTCCCGCCAGGCGATGCCGAGCTGGTGGATCGCCAGCCAGGCGAAGAGGAAGCCGGCCTGGCCGAGGAGGGGCGGGCCGGACCGGATGCGGACGGCGTCGCCCAGCCCGACCAGCGCGGCGAGCACGACCGGTACGGCGAGGCCCGCCCGGCGGTGCAGCGCGAGCATCACCGGCGTCAGGAGGACGACCGCGAGATAGGCGACCAGGAACCACAGCGGCATGACGGCGAGCCACACGGCCGTGGCGACCGTCCCCTCGCCGACCCCGAGGAGGAGCGCGAGGAGCGCCGCGGCGCTCAGCGTTAGCAGGAGCGCCGTGGTGGGGCGGATCAGCCGGTCGGTGCGGCCGAGGAGCCAGCCCGTGGCGGTGCCGCCCCGCCGCCGGTAGGAGTCGAGGGAGGCGGCGTTCACGAAGCCGCCCACCAGGAAGAACACCGGCATGACCTGGAACGCCCAGGTCAGCGGGCGGGCCCAGGGCAGAACCGCGAGGACGGTGTCGCCGCCGAACCCGCCGTGGTAGGTCACCACGACGGCCAGCCAGTGGCCGAGCACCACCGCGGCGATCGCGACGGCGCGCAGCAGGTCAAGGTGGCGGTCACGGTGCGGCGGCGTCCGCTCCGCGGTCAGGCGGATCGCGCGGACGGCGGCCCGGGGACGGCGTAGCAGCACCTCGCACACGGCCGATCCTCCATCCGTCCGGCCGGCCCGGCCGGATGACCGGTTCCTACCCGGTCAGGGCGGGTCTGGACCTCGGGCCCGGGAGAGCGGGGCTTAGGTCCCTGGTGCGCGCGGGTCCCGCCGTCGCACGGTGAACGAAGGCAGGGGAAAACCCGTGAACCGTCGGGGCGCGGGGATCGCACACTTGGAGCCACTCGTGGAACACGACAGGAACGGCGTGGTGAGGCTCTCCTGGCGGGGCGGGGACCGTTTCGACCTGGCGGTCCGCCGCCACGTGGTCCGCGTCGACCAGACCAGCGACTTCCGCGGCAGCGACACGGGCCCCACCCCCGTGGAACTGTTCGTCGGGAGCCTCGCCGCCTCCGTCGCCCAGTGCGCCGAACGCTACCTCCACCGCTGCCAGCTGCCCGCCGGCGTCTCGGTGACGGCCCGCTACGACCTGGACGTCCGCCCGGAGCACGCCAGCCGGATCGAGCTGGTGGTGGAGGTCCCCGATATCCCGCACGGGCTGCGGGAGTCCTTGGCCAACACCCTGGACCACAGCACCGTGACCGCCTTCCTGCGGGTCCCGCCGGAGGTCGGCGTGCGGGTCCACGAGGCCGAGCCCGGCTCCGTCCCCGGGTGCGTGCCGGAGCGGGCCCGGGGGACCGCGCTCCGCTACGTCCGCGGGGACGAGAGGCTGCGGCGCGAGTTCGACAACCTGCTCGCGCGGTTCCTGCGCGAGCAACCGGACCACGGCCGCTGGGACGTCACACCCCTGGTGGAGGCCCTCGACCGGCTCGGGCGGCAGATCCCCCGCCTGCTCGTACGGCTGAGCCGCCACCCCCCGGAGGAGGCGCTCCGGGTCAGCGTCGAGTTCGACCTCCCGGCGATCCCCGCGCCCGTTCCCGGGCCGTCCGCCCATCCCCGGTGAACGGCGGGGCGGCGCACCGGGCACGGCCGGCTCCCCCGTCCGGTCACCCGGGACCTCACCTGAGGATGTAGCAGTAGTTGGACTTGTTCCTGAACCGGTGGAACGCGCGCGGCTCCCGGTACCGCCATCGGCAGCCGTCGTCGAGCCGGCCACCGGCCAGGTACATGGTCTCGCCCTTCCGTTTGACGCAGTAGGCGCCCGGGCGGGGAGTCTCCCGGTACTCCACCCATTCCCAGCCCAGCGTGACGCAGTACTGCGTGAAGTGGCCGGGGCCGAGTTCCGTGATCCGGGCCTGGGGCGACCGGGACGGCGACGGCTTCGACGGGTCAGAGAACTTCGGCGGCTTCGGCGACTTCGGCGGGGAGGGGAGGGCGGTGGTGGTCTCGGGTGGCCGCGGCCGGACCCGGTCGTCCGGTGCGCGGGTGGCCGTGGGATGCCCGCTCACCCGGGGCCGGGGACCGCGCGTCGCCGGGGACGGCGAGGTCGGCACGGCCGGCGGGGAGGTCTCCGGGGTGGCGACCGCGGGGGTCGCCGCGAAGTGGGACTCCTCGGCGGGAGAGGCCGTACCGAGGCCGGCGGGCGCCTCCGGCGTGACCCCCGCGGCCATTCCCTGCGAGGTCCGGGACGCGCCGGCGTCCGTCGTCGCGGGGTCTCCGCCGGGCAGCAGCATGACGCCCGCGGTCCCGGCGACGGCCATCGCGGCGACGGCGACGACGGCCACGCGCGGCACGCGGCGCCCTCCCGGCGCGGCCGGAGGCCGCGTGCCCGCCGTCCCGCCGGACGAGGCCGCGCCGCCCGGCGGGTGCACCGGGATCGGCCCACCCGGGGGCGGATGGCCGACGGCGGCCGCCCCGTGTCCTCCGCGCACGAGACGGCCGAGGATCTGCTGGGCCGTCGGCCGCCGTGCCGGGTCCTTGACGAGGCATTCGCGGATCAGATCGAGCAGGGGCGGCTCGATCCCGTCCAGGACGGGCTCCTCGTTCAGGATCCGGTTGATGATCGCGGGGATGGAGTCGTTGCCGAACGGCGGGCGGCCCGTGGCGGCGAAGGTCATGGTGGAGGCCCAGGCGAACACGTCCAGGGGAAGGCCGGGCTCGTCCGCGTTGAGCTGCTCGGGCGCCATGTAGGCGGGCGTGCCCACGACCCCGCTGGTCACCGTGCCGGTCGCGGCGAGGGAGCGGGCGATGCCGAAGTCGATGACCCGTGGGCCGTCCGGGCCGAGGAGCACGTTCTGCGGCTTGAGATCCCGGTGGACGACGCCCGCGTCGTGCAGGGCGACCAGCGCGGTGGCCGTGCCGACGGCGAGGCGTTCGAGGGCGCTGCCCGAGCGCGGTCCCTCGGTGGTGACGACGTGCTGCAGCGAGGGGCCCGGGACGTACTCACTGACGAGGTAGGGGCGCATGCCGTACAGGCCGAAGTCCAGGACCTGCGCCGTGCAGAACCGGGCGACCCGCTTGGCCATCTCCGCCTCGCGCATGAGGTCGTCGTGCACGGCGGGCTCCCCGCCGACCCGGGCGTGGTAGAGCTTGACCGCCACGCGGAGGCCGGGACCCGTCTCCGTGGACTCCGCAGGCTCCGCGAGGTAGACGGCGCCCTGCCCGCCTTCGCCGATCCTTCCGACGACGCGGTAGGGGCCGAGCATCGTGGGATCGCCCGGTTCCGGGGGGTGGAGATCCGACATCTGCCTCCGGCACCTTTCCGTCGACCGGCGAACGTACGAATCGTAGATCCCGTGATGGGAGAAATCAGTCTTTCCGCCGAGGCGGGATTCACCCGCCGTGGCAGTGGTGGCGGTGTTCGCCGGCCATGGGGGACTTCGACGGAGGTACCCGAGGCGCGATGTCCGGCGCGGCTCCGATGGGTCCGGCCCCTGTGATCACGGCTCCGGCGGCCCGGTACGGGGGCCGGTACGGAGGTCCGGCGCGGCACGAACGGACCGCCTCGTCGCGGGCGGCTCTCCCCGGCACGGGCGGCCCGCCACGGCACGGGCGGCCCGCCACGGCGACCCGTCGGGCGACATATACCTTATTGGCCCCATTTACCCTAAGCATCTTAAATGCTATATACAAAATAGGCTGGAAAAATAGTTGAGAACGCCTCCGAGCGACAGATCGGCCACCATTCCGCAATACTCATCCGCGTCTATCTTCCCTGGCCACGCGGCCAGAATTCCCCTCCCGCACAGCTGAAGACATGACGCCCGGATCGCACAAGAATGTCAGAGCAATCACCTGGGGCAGGGGGTGCCCAGAAAAGAAGGAGAGACCGATGGAACTGAACGGCAACCAGCTCCTCAACCGCAAGATCGACATCTGCTTCGGGCACGGCGACCAGAACGGTGACGGCATCCTCGAACCGGCCGACGCCCTGGCCCTGGCCGCGCGGATCATCGCCTACCTGGGTGAGCCCTTCAACTCCCCCAAGGCGCAGGCGCTGCTGGACGGCTTCGAGAACTTCTGGAGGCACGTCTCCGCCCGCATGGACACCAACCAGGACGGCAAGGTCACTCCCCTGGAGTGGCGCACCGGGATGATCGGCGCGTTCGCCGGCGACTCCAAGGCGTTCGACGAGGGGTTCCGCCCTCTGGCCGAGGCCCTGTGGAGCATCTGCGACCGGGACGACGACGGAACGGTCGGCCCCAACGAGTTCGCGGCCTTCCAGCGGGCCTTCGGCACGTCGCCGGCCAACAGCAAGATCGCCTTCGACAGGCTCGACAAGGACAAGAGCGGCACGCTCTCGGTGGAGGAGCTGCTGGCCGCGTGGCAGGAGTACTACACCAGCCCCGACCCACAGGCCGCCGGCAACTGGCTCTTCGGTGACATCTGGGGCGACGACGTCTAGGACCGCACGCGCGTGAAGCTCTGACCGGCCGGACCGGGACGGGTCCCCGGCGCGGCGCGCCCGCGCCGGGGACCGCTCTCGCGTGTCCACCGGATCCCGCCGACGAGCGAACGCGAGCTTGGAGAACCCAATGGAAAGCCGATGTGAGCCGATCGCGGTCATCGGAATGGGGTGCCGTTTCGCATCCGGCATAGACACCCCCGACTCGCTGTGGCGTTTTCTCATCGAACGCGGTGACGCATCGGGAACGGCACCGGAAGGTCGCTGGTCCCCTTATCACCGCATAAGTCCGGAAAACTCCGCCGTACTGCGGGCGACCACTGCCCGCGGCTCCTTCATTCCCGACATCGCGGGATTCGACGCGGATTTCTTTGGGATATCCCCACGCGAGGCCCGGCTGATGGACCCGCAGCAGCGGATGACACTTGAGGTCGCCTGGGAGGCCCTGGAACACGCGGGCATCCCGCCGCACTCCCTCACCGGCTCCGACACGGGCGTCTTCACCGGCGTCAGCGCCGACGACTACGGCCGGCGGCTGCTTTCCGACCTGCCCCGGATCGAGGCGTGGACCGGCATCGGAGCCGCCCCGTGCGGGGTGGCCAACCGCGTCTCCCATGCCCTCGACCTGCGCGGCCCCAGCGTGGCCGTGGACACCGCCTGCTCGGCCTCGCTGGTGGCGATCCACCAGGCGTGCCAGAGCCTGCGGCTCGGCGAGATCCCGCTGGCGCTGGCCGGTGGCGTGATGCTGATGGCCGGCCCCGAGCTGAGCGTGGTGCTCGACGCCGCCGGCGCGATCTCCCCGGACGGGCGGTCGCGGGCCTTCGACGCCGCGGCGACGGGTTACGGGCGCGGCGAGGGTTGCGGCGTCGTCGTCCTCAAGCTCCTGCGCGACGCCGTCGCCGACCGCGACCGGGTGCTCGCGCTGATCACCGGGAGCGCGGTTCTGCAGGACGGCAGGACCCCGGGCATCATGGCCCCCAGCCGCGAGGCCCAGGAGCACCTGCTGCGCCGGGCGTACCGGGCGGCGGGCGTCGACCCGGCAGACGTCGGCTACGTCGAGGCCCACGGCACCGGGACCCGCGTGGGCGATCCGGTGGAGGCCGGCGCCCTGGCGGCGGTGCTGGGCGCCGGACGCCCCGCCGGCCGCCCCTGCCTCATCGGCTCGCTCAAGCCCAACATCGGCCATCTGGAGGCGGCATCGGGCGTCGCGGGCCTGATCAAGGCCGTGCTGTGCCTGGGACACGGGCTCATCCCGCCGACGCCGACCACCGCCGGGCCCACCCCGGCGATCCCCTGGGAGAGCTCCGGCCTGCGGCTGGTCACCGAGACGACCGGGTGGCCGGGCACCGGGCGCCCCCGGCGGGCGGGGGTCTCGGGCTTCGGGTACGGCGGCACGATCGCCCACCTCGTCCTCCAGGAGGCCCCGCCCGCCCCCGCCCCGGCCCCGGCGGACGATGCGGACGACGTGGACGACGTGGACGACGTGGACGACGCGGCGGTCCGGCCGTACCCGCTGTCCGGCGCCACCGACGAGGCCCTGCGGGCCAACGCCGCCCGGCTGGCCGACCGGCTGTCGGGGCGCGAGGACCCGCCGCTCGCCGCGGTGGTCTCCACCCTCGCCCGCCGCCGTACCCACCTGGCCCGCCGCGCCGTCGTCGTCGCGGCCGGACGGGCCGAGCTGGTCGAGCGGCTGCGCTCCCTGGCGGCGGGCGACCCGGCCGCCGTGACCGGCCACGCACCTCCGGAACCCGTACGGCCCGCCCCCGCGACCGGCCATGCCGCACCGGAGTCCGTACGGCCCGGTCCGCACGCGGACGCCGGGCCGGTACGGCGCGACCCGGTGTGGGTGTTCTCCGGGCACGGGGCGCAGTGGGCGGGCATGGGCGCGGACCTGCTCGCCGACGAGCCGGCGTTCGCCGCCACGCTGGACCGCCTGGAGCCGGTGTACCGCGAGGAACTCGGCCTCTCCCCCGCCGACGCGTTGCGCGCCGCCGACCTGGGCGGGACGGACCGGGTCCAGGCGCTGACCTACGCGCTGCAGACCGGGCTGGCCGCCGTCTGGCGGTCGTACGGCGTGCGGCCCGGCGCCGTCATCGGGCACTCCGTCGGCGAGATCGCGGCCGCGGTGGCCGCCGGGGTCCTGACCGAGTCCGACGGCGCGCGCCTGGCCTGCCGCCGCTCCCGGCTGTTGCGCCGGGTCGCGGGGGCCGGGGCGATGGTGATGGTCGGCCTGTCCCCCGAGGAGACGGCCGCCCTGCTCGCCGGGGACGGAGCCGGCGACGAAGCCAGGGACGGGGACGGGGACGGGGACGGAGACGGAGACGGAGACGGAGACAGGGCCGGGGACGGGGAGCTGTGCGCGGCGGTGTGGGCCTCGCCGTACTCCACCGTCGTGGCCGGTGACCGGGAGGCGGTGGAGCGGGCGGTCCGCCGCTGGCGCGCCCGGGGGATCGCCGTCCGCGAGGTCGCCTCCGACGTGGCCTTCCACAGCCGCCACATGGACCCCCTGCGCGCCGACCTCGCCGCCGCGGTCAAGGACCTCCCGGCGGGCCCGGCCCGGGTCCCCCTCTACACGACCGCCCTGGCCGATCCGCGGGACCCGGCCGAGCGCGACGCGGCGTACTGGGCGCGTAACCTCCGCGAACCCGTCCGCTTCGCCGCGGCGGTGGGCGCCGCCGCGGAGGACGGCCACCGGGCCTTTCTGGAGGTCTCGGCGCACCCGGTCGTGAGCCACTCGATCGGGGAGGTCCTCGACGCCGCCGGGGTGACGGGCGCCGTCGTCACGCACAGCCTGCGGCGCGACCGGCCCGGACGGCGCGCGCTCCTCGGCGGCCTGGCCGTCCTGCACGGCGGTGGCGTGCCCGTCGACTGGCGGGCCCTCTGCCCCGGCGACGACCTGGTGGACCTGCCGAGATACGCCTGGCGGCACCGGACGCACTGGGTGGGCGACCCGCCCGCGGCGGCCGGTGGCCCCGGCCATGACCCGGACCGTCACACGCTGCTGGGCGGCCGGGAGACGGTGCACGGCACCTCCCCGGCGTACCTGTGGCGCACCCGGCTCCGGCACGGCAACCGCCCCTACCCCGGGGAGCACCCCGTGCGGGGGACCGAGGTGGTGCCGGCGGCCGTGCTGTTGAACACGCTGTTCACCGCGGCCGGAGAGGTCTTCGGGGGGACGCCGGCGCTGGCCGGGGTGTCGCTGCGGGTGCCCCTGTCCCCCGCCGTTCCCCGGGAGGTCCAGGTGGTCTGCCAGGACAGGACGCTGCGGCTGTCCTCCCGGCTGCTCCGCGACCCCGCCGCGTCGCCCCCCGGCACGGACGGGCTCCGTCCCGGTACGAACGGGTTCCCGCCTGGCGTGGGCGGTTCCCGCTTCGGCGCGGACGGGCCGGGCGGACGAGGGGAGGCGGCCGACGAGTGGCTCACCCACACGACGGCGGTCGTCGTCCCCCCGGGCGACGAGATCCCCGAGCCATCGTCCCCACCCGGCCGCCGGGAGGCGGGCCCCGGAGACGGCGGGCGTCCCGGGCATCCGCGCGTCGCGGCCTCCGGCGGTCTTACCGATGTCGCCGCCCGCGAGCGATCGGCGCCGGCCGCCGCTCCCGCGCCGGAAGGGCCGGCCGAGACCGGGGAGCCGCTCGACCCGGGTTTCGTGGTCGACCGGCTCGCCTCGGTCGGGGTGGCGTCGATGGGCCTCCCCTGGCGGATCGAGGAGTTGCGCCGGACCGGCGGCACGCTCACCGCGACGGTCACCGTCGCTCCCGAGGAGCCGCGGCGGACCGGTGACGCGCTCACCACGACGCTCGCCACCGCTCCTGAGGAGCCGCGGCGGACCGGTGACGCGCTCACCGCGGCGGTCGCCGCCCCTCCCGGAGCGACCCCGTACTCCCCCACCTGGGCCGGTGTCCTGGACGCCGCCTTCTCCGTCGCCTCGGTGGCCCTTCCCGGTCCGGCGCGCCTGCGGATGCCGGCCCACGTGGGCCACGCGGTCCTGACCGGTGAGCCGCCGTCCCGCGCGGTGATCGAGGTACGGCCGGCCGGCGCGGATCTCGCGCCCGGTCACGGCGTCGACGCCGCGCCCGCCGCCGATCCCGGCGCCGCGGCCGTCATCGGCGCGGTCACCAGTGCCGTCGTCGACGTCGGGATCATCGACGAGCGGGGCGTCCCCGTCGCCCGGCTGCTCGGGCTGCGGTTCGGCGAGCCGGACGCCGGCCCGTACCCCGGTCCCCACGGCGACGCGGAGGACGCGGGCGGCGCGGGCGACCCGGCGGGCCTCGTCCACGAGGTGGCCTGGCTTCCCCTGGAGGTCACCGACCGGGGACTGCCGCGCACCGTGCTCCTGGCCGGCGCCGATCCCGCCCTCCGCGAGGCGCTGGACGCCTGCCTGTCCGGCGCCGGGTCGTCCCTGGAGGTCGCCGCCGATCCGGACGACCTCGTACGGCGGGCCGGGCGGCTCTCCGCCGCCGACGCGGTGGTCCTCGCGCCGTCCCTGTCACCGTCCGCGTCGCCGTACGGCCTCGATCCGGCCGCGTGGTCGTACGGTTCCGGTCCGGTCGCGTCGCCGTACGGTCCCGGCCGGTCCGCGTCGTGCGGTCTCGATCCGGCCGAGGCGGCGGCGCGCCACGCGCTGCTCCTCACCGGGACGGCGCGGCTGCTGGCCGCGACGGTGCCCGTCGGGGGCCCGCGCCTGTGGTGCGTCACCCGCGGCGCGCGCGAGGCGCGGGACGAGGCGGCGCTGGCGCAGACGTCCCTGTGGGGCCTGGGCAGAGTGATCGCGGGCGAGCACCCCGACCTGTGGGGCGGCCTCGCCGACCTGCCCGCGGAGCCCGGAAGGAACGACGTCGCGACCCTCGCCCGGCTGCTGGGCGGCCGGTGGGACGAGGACGTCATCGGCGTCGACCGCGGTACGGCCACCACCACGCGGCTCGTCCCCGCCGCCCCGGCCGGCGCGGCCTCCGGCGTCCGGTGCCGGGCTGACGGCACCTACGTCGTCACCGGCGGGACGGGGGCGCTCGGGCTGCGGGTGGCCCGGCGGCTGGCCGAGCGGGGCGCCCGGCGGCTGGTGCTCGTCGGCCGCGCCCCCCTGCCGCCGCGCGGGCGGTGGGACGGCGACGGCCACCCCGCCGTCGCGGTGATCCGCTCGCTGGAGGCGACGGGGGTGACGATCCGGACGATCGCCGCCGACGTCGCCGACCACGACTGGATGGCCGACCTCCTCGCGCCCGACGCGCTCGGCATGCCCGCCGTACGGGGGGTCGTGCACGCCGCCGGGGTCGTCGACGACCGGCTGCTGCGCGACCTCGACGGCCCGGCGATCCGGGCGGCCATGCGGCCGAAGGTCGCCGGGGCGCTGACCCTGCACGACCTCTACCCGCCCGGCAGCCTGGACTTCCTGGTGCTGTTCTCCTCCGCCGGACAGCTGCTGCGGCTGCCGGGGCAGGGCGCGTACGCGGCGGCGAACGCCTTCCTCGACGGCCTCGCCCGGCACCGGCGGTGCCGGGGCGCCCGCGACACCGTCTCCGTGGCGTGGACGAGCTGGCACGGGCTCGGCATGTCCGTGTCGTCCGCGGTCACCGACGCCGAGCTGCGCGTCCGGGGGACCGCGGGCATCACGGCCGGGGAGGCGCTGCGGGCGTGGGACCACGCCGGCCCGCGCGCGGCGGGCAACCTGGCGGTGCTGCGCGTCCTGCCCGGCGGGGCACGCGCCGGCCGTCCCCGCGTCCTGGCGGCGATCCCCGACGCCACCGCGTCCGACGCGACCGGCCCCGCGGGCGCGGCGGCGAACGGTTCCGGAGCCGGAACCGGAGCCGAGCTCTCCTGGAGGGACCTCGATGGTCCCGAACTGCGCGCGTTCCTGCTGGCGGAGACGGACCGGGCCGCCGCCGAGACCCTGCGCGCCGAGCCCGGCGCGCTGGACCCGCACCGGCCGCTCGCCGAGCTGGGCGTCGACTCCCTCCTGGCGACGCTGCTGCGGTCCAGGCTCCAGGAGCGGCTGGGGCTCACCCTGCCCGCCACGCTGCTGTGGAACCGGCCCGCGATCTCCGACATCGCCGACTACCTGGCCGAACTGCGCGCGGCCGACTCTTCCCTCCCTAGGAGCGCAACATGATCACCGGACCCGATGTCCGCCTCTTCGCGGACGACCCGATGGAGTTCTTCGGCGGCTCGCGCCACGCCATGCACACCATGCCCCCGCACGACCTCGCCGCCCTCCAGCTCGCGGCGCTGCGGCTGCGCTTCGCCGAGCTGCGCGACCGGCTGCCGGTGCTCCGCGCGATGGCCGACGAGCAGGGCATCGACGGGATCACCCGGCTCGACGACGCGGCCCCGCTGCTGTTCCCGCACACGATCTACAAGTCGTATCCGGCGTCGCTGCTGCTGGAGGGCAGGTTCGACCGGCTGACGACCTGGCTGTCGCGGCTCGTCACCGTCGACCTGTCCGGCCTCGACGTCTCCGGGTGCGACTCCATCGACGGGTGGCTCGACCTGCTGGACGGCCGGACCGAGCTGCGCCTGGCCCATTCCTCCGGCACCTCGGGCACGATGTCGTTCATCCCGCACACGCGCGAGCAGTACACCAGGCTCTACGACATCGTGCGACTGGAGGTCCTCCCCGGCCCGGAGCGGAGCGGGGAGCGGCTCGACGTCGTCTGGCCCGGGTTCCGCACCGGCCGCAGCGGCATCGACCGGCACGCCGCCGCCATGGCGGAGCGGATCGCGGGCTCGCCGGACCGGTTCCACAGCGCCCATCCGGGGCCGCTCAGCGCCGACGTGATGTTCCTCGCCGCCCGGCTGCGGGCCGCGGCCGCCCGGGGCGAGGCCGGCCGCATGGAGATCCCGGCGACGCTCCGGGAGCGCCGCGCGGAGTTCGAGGAGGCGCAGCGGGCCGCCGCGGCCGGGATGGGCCGGTACGTCGAGGAGCTGGCCGAGCGCCTCGCCGGGCGGCGGGTCGTCTCGCTCAGCCTCTGGGCCACCTACCACGAGATGGCCACGGCCGGTCTCGCCCGCGGCATCGAGGGCGTCTTCGCCCCGGACTCGGTGATCTTCCCGGGCGGCGGCGCGAAGGGCACGGCCCTGCCCGCCGACTGGGCGAGGGGCGTCGAGCGGTTCGCCGGGGTGCCGGCCCTGCGGTACTGCTACGCGATGGCGGAGGTCATCGCGCTCAACCTGATCTGCCCGCGCGGCCGCTACCACATCGAGCCGTGGGTGGTCCTGTACGTCCTGGACCCCGACACCGGGGCCCCGCTGCCCCGCGAGGGGACGCGGACCGGCCGGGCCGCGTTCTTCGACCTGCTGGCCGACGTCTGCTGGGGCGGTTTCGTCTCCGGCGACGAGGTCACCGTCGACTGGTCGCCGTGCGGCTGCGGGCGCACCACCCCCCACCTGGCCACGGACATCGGCCGCTACAGCGACCGGCGGGGAGACGACAAGATCACCTGTGCGGCGACCCCGGAGGCGCTCAACGACGCGCTGGACTTCCTCAACGGGGCGCTGCTCTGATGGGCGCGCCGACGATCCCGGCGTTCGTCCGGGGCGAGACGGTCTGGGACGACCCCGTCGCCTTCGGCGGGACCGGCGAGGCGTGCGCGTTCCGCGCGCCCGACCCGGTGGCCCTGCTGGACCGGCTGCCGCTGACCGACCCGCTGCGCATGCGCGACCTGGCCGAGGTCACCACCTCCGACGTCGTGGACTACCTCGCCGAGCTGGGGCCGCGGCTCCGCCTCTCGGTGAACGGCTTCCTGCGGGAGGCGCTGGAGCACTCGACGGCGTGGTCCGACATGACGCCGCCTGTCCTGGCGGCCTGCTACGAGCAGCTCCCGTCGCTGTTCACGCCCGAGGCCGTCCGCGCGGTCGCCGAGGGGACGGTGGGCTCCCGGTTCCTGGACGGCTGGCAGGAGGTGGCCTCGCCCGGCGGCGGGACCGCGGCGGTGCGGGCCGTCGGGGCCCGCGCCGTGCACATCATCGCGGGCAACAACCCGATCATCGCGGCCATCACGATCATCCGGAACGCCCTCGTGCGCGGCGACGCCGTGATCAAGACCCCGGCCAACGATCCGCTCACCGCGGTGGCCGTCGCCCGGACGATGGCGGAGACGGCGCCCGGCCATCCGCTCACCCGGCACCTGGCCGTCGCCTACTGGAAGGGCGGCGGCGCCGCCGTCGAGGACCGCCTCTACCAGCCCGGCAACATCGACAAGATCGTGGCGTGGGGCGGGCTCGCGTCCGTCCGGCACGTCACCCGCTACATCCAGCCGGGCGTGGAGCTGGTCACCCTCGACCCGAAGCTCAGCGCCACGATCGTCGGCGCGGAGGCGTTCGCCGACGAGGCGAGCATGGCCGAGACGGCCCGGCTGGCCGCCGTGGACGTCGGCGCGCTGAACCAGCTCGGCTGCTTCAACGCCCGCGTCGTCCACGTCGTCACCGGCCTCGACGCCGCGGGCCTGGAGCGCGCCGAGCGCTGGGGGGAGCTGCTCCACCGGGAGATCCTGCGGCTGCCCGCCGCAGTGAGCACCCCGGCCCGGTGGTTCGACCCGGAGCTGCGGGCGTCGTTGCGGGCGTTGCGGACCAGCCCCGACTGGTACCGCGTCATCGGCGGCCACGACGACGAGGGGGCGGTGGTCGTCTCCCGGGTGGCCGAGCCGGTCGACTTCCACACCGCCCTGTCGGGCCGGGTGGCCAACGTCGTGCCGGTGGCCTCGCCGCGGGACGCGCTGAAGGCCATGAACGCCTACACCCAGACGGTCGGCGTCTACCCCGAGTCGCTCAAGCGGCGGCTGCGCGACCTCCTCCCCCTGTACGGCGTGCAGCGCCTGGTCTCGCTCGGCTACGCCACCCGCTTCCGGCCGGACGTGCCCCAGGACGCCATGGAGCCGGTCCGCCGCATGGTCAAGTGGATCGTCGACGAGAGCTGCTCCCCCGGCGACGTCCACCCCCTCGGTCACCTGGACCGGCGGGCGGAACCCTGGGGGCGGTCATGACGGGCACGCGCGGCGTCCAGGCGACGGTGAACGGGCCGGGGAACGGGCCGGGGAGCGGCGGCCCGACGGCCGGGGACGCGGCGGACGGGGCTCCGGGGAGCGGCGGGCCGGTGGACGACGACCGGCGGGCCGCCGAACGGAGGGCCGCCGAACGGCTGACCGCCGACTTCGACCACCACGACCCCGAGCTCACGCCCGACCTGGCGTGCCTGGTCCACCGGGAGATCCGGGAGACGACGCCGGTCGCGTACTCCCGCGCCCACGGCGGAATGTGGATCCTGTCCCGCTATGACGACGTCCGCGCCGCGCTCCGGGACCACGATACGTTCAGCTCGGCCTCCGGGGTCTTCTTCCCGCGCGCCGAGGGCACCCCGCCGTTCGCGCCCCTGGAGTACGACCCGCCGGAGCACACCCGCTTCCGCGCCCTGATGAAGCCTCCGCTGCTGCTGCCCGAGGCCCGGCGGCTGACGCCGGAGATCGCCGTCCTGGTCGCCCACGCCGTACGGCCCGTCGTCGCACGGGGCGGTGGGGACCTGGTGCGCGAGCTCGCCGTACCTCTGCCGCTGGCGGTGGTGTCGCTCGCCGTCGGCTTCTCGGCGGACGCGCGCGACCGCATCCGCGACCTGACCAGCAACACCTGGGCGCGGATGCCCAGGGACGGCGACGCGGGCGGCTTCTGGCCGGCGTTCGCCGAGCTGTTCCAGTCGGAGATCCGCCGGGCCCGCGCCCGGTCCGGCGGCGACCACCTGTCCGTCCTGGTCCGCGAGGAGATCGACGGCCGCCCGGTCACCGACGCCGAGCTGCACGTCATGCTGGTCGCCTACGCCATCGCCGGCCACGAGACCTCCATGAACACCCTGGCGCACCTGCTGCGGCACCTGGCGGCGCACCCCGGCCTGCAGGACCGGCTGCGCGCCGAGCCGCACCTGATGCCCGCGGCGGTGGAGGAGGCGCTGCGGCTGTGGACGCCGGTCGACCACGGCACCCGGCTGACCACGAGGGACGTCGAGGTCGGCGGGGTCGTCATCCCGCGCGGGTCGCGGGTCGTCCTGCTGACCGGCGCGGCCAACCGCGACCCGCGGGCCTTCCCCGAGCCGGAGGAGTTCCGGCTGGACCGGACGCCGAACCGGCACCTGACCTTCGGCCACGGCATCCATTTCTGCCTCGGCGCCCACCTGGCCCGCGTGGAGTTCCTCGCCGTCCTGCGCGAGCTCGCCCGCCACCCGGACTACGAGCTCGCGGGCGAGACCCGCCGCTACTACGAGAACGGCCGGCACATCTGCCTGGACCGGCTGCCGGTACGGTTCCGCCCGGCCAGCCCGGTCGGCACGGCCCGGACGGCCTGAGCCGGCCTGTCCGGGTGTTCCGACGCGGCCACCGGAGCGCCGGCCGGCGCTCCGGTTCCGCCGGGGGGCGCGTCAGGACACGTCCACCCAGTCGAGGGTACGGTTCACCGCCTTCTTCCAGCCGGCGTAGCCCTCGGCCCGCTGCTCGTCGGACCACCGCGGCTCCCAGCGCCGGTCCTCGTTCCAGTTCTGCTTGAGCTCCTCGGTGGACTTCCAGAAGCCGACGGCGAGCCCGGCGGCGTAGGCGGCGCCCAGGGCGGTGGTCTCGGCGACGACCGGCTTGGAGACGGGCACGCCGAGCACGTCGGCCTGGATCTGCATGCACAGGTCGTTGGCGGTGACGCCGCCGTCGACCCGCAGCACGTCCAGGGTGACGCCGGAGTCCTGCCGCATCGCCTCGACCACGTCGCGGCTCTGGTAGCAGATCGCCTCCAGCGTGGCCCGGGCCAGGTGGGCGTTGGTGTTGTACCGCGACAGCCCGACGATCGCGCCGCGGGCGTCGGAACGCCAGTAGGGGGCGAACAGGCCGGAGAACGCCGGCACGAAGTAGATGCCGCCGTTGTCCGGCACCTGGCGGGCCAGCGCCTCGCTCTGCGCCGCCCCGGAGATGACGCCGAGCTGGTCGCGCAGCCACTGCACCGCCGAGCCGGTCACCGCGATCGACCCCTCCAGCGCGTACACCGGCCGCTCGTCGCCGAAGCGGTAGCAGACGGTGGTCAGCAGGCCGTTCTTGGAGCGGACCGGTTCGTGGCCGGTGTTGAGCAGCAGGAAGTTGCCGGTGCCGTAGGTGTTCTTGGCCTCCCCCGGGGAGAAGCAGACCTGACCGACCGTGGCGGCCTGCTGGTCGCCGAGGTCACCGGAGATCCCGACCTCCCCGCCGAACGGGCCGTCGGGCCGGGTCGTGCCGTACAGGCCCGGATGCGAGGAGGGGAGGATCTTCGGCAGCATGGCGCGGGGGATGCCGAAGAACGACAGCAGCTCGTCGTCCCACTCCAGCGTTTCGAGGTCCATGAGCATGGTGCGGCTGGCGTTGGTGGGGTCGGTGACGTGGACGCCGCCGTCGGTGCCGCCGGTGAGGTTCCACAGCAGCCAGGTGTCGGTGTTGCCGAAGATCGCCTCGCCGTCCTCGGCTGCCCGGCGGACCCCGTCGACGTTCTCCAGGATCCACTGGATCTTCCCGCCGGAGAAGTAGGTGGCCGGGGGCAGGCCGGCCTTGCGGCGGATGACGTCGCCGCGGCCGTCGCGGTCCAGGGCCGAGGCGATGCGGTCGGTGCGGGTGTCCTGCCAGACGATCGCGTTGTGGTACGGCCGGCCGGTGCGCCGGTTCCACACCACCGCGGTCTCGCGCTGGTTGGTGATCCCCAGGGCGGCCAGGTCGGAGGCGGACAGGTTCGCCCTGTTGAGGGCCGTCTGGACCACCGAGCGGGTGCGTTCCCAGATCTCCACCGGGTCGTGCTCGACCCAGCCGGCCCGGGGCAGGATCTGCTCGTGTTCGAGCTGGTGGCGGGCGATCTCGTTGCCGCCGTGGTCGAAGATCATGAATCGGGTGCTCGTCGTCCCCTGGTCGACTGCTCCGACGAAGTCAGGCATGAGGGTCGTGTCTCCTTTGGCGCTCAGTTGATCCGCCGGGGCCTCTAAGGTCCGGCGGCTTGCGGGGCGGCTCGCGGAGCGGCTCGCGCGCGGTCTCCCGGCCGGTCTCGTGTACGGTCCCCGGACGGACGTCAGGCGGGTGTCAGGCGGCCTCGCTGTCGGCCGGCACCCGGCCCGCCCCGGGCTCGTCGGCCGGCACCGGCACCCGGCCCGCCTCGGGCTCCTCGCCGGGCGGCAGGAACCGGGCCACCATGATCTGGTAGAGGCCCGCGCCGAGCAACCCTCCGATCAGCGGGCCCACGATCGGCACCCAGAAGTAGAGCCGGCCGTACTGGTCCTGCCAGGCGGTCTCGTAGCCGGTGAGGAAGGAGGCCAGGCGCGGCCCGAAGTCGCGGGCGGGGTTGATGGCGTAGCCGGCGTCGGTGCCCCAGGCCATGCCGATCGCCACCACGATCAGGCCCACCACGAAGGGCGCGAGGTTCGCCGCGGGCGCGGAGTTGCGCAGGTCGGAGACGGCGAGCACGAGCAGGAGCAGGATCGCGGTGCCGATCACCTGGTCGCGGAGGGCGCCCCAGGTGCCCACGGGCAGGGTGCCGTTGCCGGGCAGCGTCGAGAAGACGCCCTGTGTCTTGATGGTCAGTCCCGGGTCGGCGGCGTGCAGCACCTCGGTGTAGTTCCACCGCACGACCAGCGCGGCGACGAACGCGCCCGCGGTCTGCGCCAGCGAGTAGGGGAGCACCTTGCGCCAGGGGAAGCCCTTGAACGCGGCGAGCGCGACGGTGACGGCGGGGTTGAGGTGCGCCCCGCTGATCCGGGCCGCCACGTAGACGCCGAGGGTGACGCCCAGGCCCCAGGCCCAGGCGATGCTGTCGTGGTCGCCGATCCCGCCCGCGACGACCTGGGCGACGACTCCGGTTCCGAACAGGATAAGGATCATGGTTCCCGCGAACTCGGCGGCCAGCTCACCGAGCAGGCCCCGGGCTCTCACAGATTCCGCCACTTCTCCTCCTCATCGTGCCGTGCTGCGGCGCGGGCCGTACCCGGCTCGATGCGGCTACCGGGGGGCCTCGCGGACAGCCATGGAGGAAGGCCGCCGACTCCCGGCGGCCCTCGCACAATTCGGACGTTAAGGTCGTGATGATCAACGGTCAACCGCAATAACAGAGAAATATTCTGGCATTTCTGCGCGTTTCCGCCGTGACGATTTCGCCGGTCGTGACGTGTGCGCCGGGCCGCCACGCCCCCGGTGAGCCGAGTCCGTACCCTTGCCGCGTCCGCCCGGGCATGTAACGGTCGAAGAGAATCCGACCGCGAGTACAGGGGGGTACGTTCCGCATGGAGAAGAGGATGCCGTTCGAGCGGGAGAACCTGCTCGACCTGCCCGACACGTACCGGGAACTGCGCGCCACCGAGCCGGTGGCCCGGATCCGCACCTACGTGGGCGACCCCGCGTGGCTGGTCTCCGGCTACGAGGAGGCCCGGCAGGCCCTCTCCGACCCGCGCCTGGGCCGCTCGTCCCCCGATCCGGAGCGCTCCTCCCGGATCTCGGACTCGGTGCTGTTCGGCGGCCCGCGCGACGAGATCGAGACCGAGAAGTCCCGGCACCAGCGGATGCGCCGGATGCTCACCCCGGCCTTCTCCGCCCGCCGGATGGGCGCCATGCGGCCGCGCGTCCAGGAGCTCGTCGACGGCCTCCTCGACCGCCTGGCCGAGTTGCCGAAGCCGGTCGACCTGCACGAGGGGTTCTCCGTCCCGCTGCCCATCCTGGTGATCTGCGAGCTGCTCGGCGTGCCGTACGAGGACCGCGACCACTTCAGGAAGCTGGCCGACGAGATGGGGATGCTGGGCGACCCGGTGCGGGCCCAGGCGGCGATGGACGCCATGACCGAATACACCGGGGGGATCCTCGCCGAGAAGCGGGCGCGCCCGGCCGAGGACGTCTTCTCCGACCTGGCCACCATGGACGCCTCCGACGAGGAGGCCGCCAAGCTCGCGGGAGGGTTGCTGTTCGCGGGCCACGAGACCACCGTCAGCCGGATCGACTACGGCGTGCTCCTGCTGCTGGCCAACCCCGAGCAGCGGGACGCCCTGGTCGCCGACCCGTCGCTGGCGGACGCGGCGGTGGAGGAGATCCTGCGTCTGGCCGCGCCGAGCGACCACGGCCTGCCCCGCTACGCCCAGGAGCCGGTCACCGTCGGCGGCGTGGCCGTCGAACCCGGTGAGGCGGTGGTCGTCTCCATCCAGTCGGCCAACCGCGACGAGCGGGCCTTCCCGGACCCCGACCGGTTCGACCTGCGCCGCCCCACCGGCGAGCCGCACGTCGGGTTCGGCTACGGCCCGCACTTCTGCATCGGGGCGAGCCTGGCCCGGGTGGAGCTGCGGACGGTGTTCGGCACGCTGTTCCGGCGCTTCCCCACCCTGGCCCTGGCGGTGCCCATGGAGGAGATCCGGGCTCGTCCGAACGCCCTGACCGGCGGCCTCACCGGCCTGCCCGTGACCTGGTAGCCCGGCCGCCCCCGAAAGGGGCGGTCAGGACGGGGAGATCACTCAGGCCAGGGGGATGAAGGAGTCGCGAGCGTGGTCGGCGACGGCGGCGCCGACCACGGTCGCCTCGATCGGCAGCACGTCCATGCACAGCCGGATCGCGTCCACGAACATCGGGCTGGGCACCCGCATGGACAGCGTGCAGTGCGGCACCCAGCGACCGGGCAGATAGACGTCGAAGCCGTCGATCCCGGCCCGGCCGAGCCGTTCGTGCACCGCCGCGTGGTGGGCGAGCAGTTCCGGCGTCGGGATCGGGCCGAGCCAGAGCACCCGGCCCAGGAACTGCCCGACGAAGTCGAAGCGCAGCTCGAACGGCGCCGCCACCCGCATGTCCCGCAGCGCCGCGACGACCGCGGGGCCGTCGAGCCGGGGAGCGCCGATCAGCGAGACGTGGGGACGGTGCCGGCCGCTGAGCAGGTCGCGCATCGACGGCACGCCCGCCCGCGCCAGCGCGTCCCACAGCGTCCTGATCCGTTTCTCGGCGGCGGGATCGAGATAGAGCTCCAGGGCGGCGACCATGAGGGAAGGGTAGGGCCTTTCCCGCGGGCCCCCGTCCCGCCGGGTCCGGCACCCGGGTCAGGGATGCGGGTGCCGGACCGGGCACGGGTGCCGGACCCGGGCCGGGGGCGCCGGGTCCGGCGGCACGGACGCCGGGTCCGGCCGGTCAGAGCAGGAAGCCGGTCGCCCCGTAGGTGACCTCGGACAGGACGGCCTGGCCGCCGGTGTTGGGGTGGAAGTAGTCCCAGGTGCTCAGCTGCGACAGCGTGAAGGGGTAGGAGAAGACGGCGCCGCCGTCGTGCCGGCAGTTGGCCCGCTCGGAGCAGACCCGCGTCAGGACGTTGTTGAAGTCGACGACGCGCTGCCGCACCCGGTCACGCCGGTCGGCGTCGGCCTGGGCGGTGGACAGCGGGTTGGCCAGCATCGACTTGCAGATACCGAAGGCCGACCACGCCGTCCGGGCCGACGAGCTGCCCTTGCCCGCCTCCCACAGCCGCTTGATGTCGGGGATGGTGGCGACGAAGATCGACGCGTTGGGCAGGCCGGTGGCGAGCGTCTGCATCGCCGTACGGAATCTCGCCTCGAAGTCGGCGACCGACGTCATGGTGGACTCCGACGACGTGCAGGCGTCGTTGGCCCCGATGAGGATCGTCACGTAGTCGGCGTTCTGGGAGACGGCCTGCTGGGCCTGGCCGGCCATGTCGGCGACCTTGGCGCCCGTCTTGGCGTCGTTGTAGGCGACGAGAGACGGGTTGGCGGCGCGCAGGCGCAGGTAGTGGCTGTTGACGGACGTGCTGGATCCGGTGGACCACGACCTGGACGCGCAGTCGAGGTAGTAGCCGCAGGCGTTGAAACCGCGGGTGATGGAGTCGCCCATCGAGGCCATGACGCCGGGGGCCTCGGCGGCCTGCGAGGCGTTCGCCAGGGTCAGGGCCGGGATGAACGCGAGCATCACGGCTGTGAGGAGGGTGAGGGCGCGACGGAGGGTGTGCATCTGCTCTCCTGGGGGGTGCTCCCCTGTCGGGGGTCGTGCTCAGAATGTCAGGTCGCCGCCTCGCTTTGACAAGTGGAGATGACAGATCGGTTATCCATTCTTGACTTTCGTCTCCGCGCCGCCCCGAGACCGGGCGGGGCGCCGCGCCCGGCCCGGCGTCCGCGCCGGGAAGCCCCAAGACACGCCCAAGGACGTTTCCGGAGTTATTGGGGTCTCCGGGGCGGCGCGGTGACCTGCGGCGGAGGAGAATGGGAACGGTTGTCCGGGAGTGGACGGGGCGCGAGCGCCCACACGCCGAGAGGACACGGCAATGATCACCATCGACACTCCCCTCTGGGCCGCCCGGTTGCGTGCGCGACGGCGGGCCCACCTGTGGAGCCGGAGAGAGCTCGGGGAACGGGTCGCCGAGGCCGCGGGGGACGCCGGCCGCGACCGCCTGCCCGGCCCGGATGGAATGGCCGGGATGGTCGCCTCCTGGGAGGCCGGGGAGCGGCCGGACGAGATGTGCGCGGAGTGGCTGTGCCGGGCGTTCGACGCCGACGAGACCGGCGAGAGGGGCCTGTTCGGCGGGGAGGCGGCCGGCACGACGCTCTGGCACCACCTGACGGGTGTGCCGCTGATGCCCGAGCGGTTCTCACCCGACGACGAGGAGCGGACCGGCCGGGCGATCGAGGACCCGGCGCGGGCCGACGACCGTACGGTCGCCTACTTCGAGGCCGTGCTCGACGCCTACACCCGCACGGACATGCGCCCCGCGGGCCTGGTCGGCGCCCTGGCCCCGGTCTTCGGCGCGATCCAGGGGCTGCGCCGCGACGCGGGCCCGGCCGTCCGCCGTTCCCTGCTGCGGCTCAGCTCGCAGGACGCCGACCTGGTCAGCCGGATGTACTGCGAGGCCGGCGACCCGGAGGCGGCGCTGGCCTGGTCGGACCGCGCCCTGCGGGCCGCCCGGGAGGCCGGTGACGAGCGGCTGGTGGCGTACGCGCTCGCCCACCGGGCCGGGCTGGAGGAGTCCCGGGGCGATCCCGGGGAGGTGATCGGGCTGGCCGTCGCCGCGCGCGAGCACGTCACCCCGGCCGAGCCGCCGACCGCGACGGCCCGCAGGCACGAGGCGCAGGGGCACGCCATGGCGGGCGAGGAGGACATGTGCCACCGCTGCCTTGAGGAGTGCGCGGAGGAGGCGGCCGCGGGAACGCCGGAGACGCCGGGGGCATCGGCGGCCGGGACGTCCGAGACGCTCGGGGCGTCACGGTCCGGGGTGGAGGGGGCGGCCCGCCCGGAACCCGGGACGCCGGACGACGACCGGCTCCGTCCGATCGAGTACCCCGCCGGGCTGGGCGGCGCGCTGGCCGCCGGCTGCCTCATCGACCTGCACCATCCCGCCGACGCGATCGAGATGCTGGAGCGGGAGCTGCCCGGCGCCCCGGCCGGGTACGTGACGGCGTACGCCATGGCACGCCTGGCCCACGCCTACGCCGACGCGCACGAGGACGAGCGGTCGGCCGCGACGGCCCGCGCGGCGCTCGCGCTGTCGCGGCGGACCGGGGCGACCCGTGCGATGCGGGAACTCCTCCTGATCCGCGGCGAGGCGCCCCGCTGGATGTTCGCGGGCTGACGGCCGGCCGCCGGACGCCCACGGGCCGGCCGCCGCGCTCCGGCACGGAGGAGACCGTAAAGGGACCGCAAAGGAGGCCGCGCATCCCGGCGCGGGGGCGGGCCCGGGGAACGAGCCGCGTCCCGGAGACCCGTGCCCCGCGAACTCAGGCGGGGTCATCGGGGGCCCGGGACGCGCGGAGGATCCCGGCCCGGGCGGCGGCCAGGGCGGCGTCGGCCGCCCGGTCGGCGATCGCCCCGTCCACCGGCTCACCGCTGACGAACAGCCGGTAGTACAGCGGTGCGACGGCGATCCGCACCACCTCGGCGGGGTCGGTGCCCGCCGGCAGCTCGCCGCGCTCGACCGCCCGGGTGACGAGGACGGCCGACTGCTCGTGGCGGCCGGCGAAGAACGCGCGCAGCGCCCGCGCCGTGGGCGCGTTGCGCATGGCGGCCGCGATGAACGCGGTCGAGACCGGCCCCAGCTCCGGATCGGCGAACCCGGCCACCACCAGGCGGGTGAGCGCCCGCAGGTCACCCTGGATCGAGCCGGTGTCGGGGACGGGCCAGGGCTCGCCGCCCGCGAGGTCGAGGGCGTCGGCGGCGAGTCCTTCCACACCGCCCCAGCGCCGGTAGACCGTCGTCTTGTGGACGCCGGCGCGCGCGGCGACGCCCTCCACGGTCAGCCCGTCGAACCCCTTCTCGCCCAGCTCGGCGATGGTCGCCTGCCGTACGGCCTCGCGCACCCGCGCGGCGCGCCCGCCCGGCCGGGTCGTCCCACCGGAATCCACGATCCCTCCCGTTATCCGTTTGCCCGTTCCGCGTCGCGTCGGGCATACTCCATCTTAACGCAACTAGTTGCGTTAAGACCTGCCACAGCGACCAGGGAGGGCAGCAGCAATGGGCATCCCGCCGGACACCGCGACGACCCGTTCATCCCGTCTTCCGGAGGAAAACCCTGTCCACCCAACTCTCCCTTCACGACGTTTCCAAGGCGTACGGCGACCGGCCGGTTCTTGACCACGTCTCCTTCACCGTCCGGCCCGGCGAGCACGCCGGGATCGTCGGGGAGAACGGCTCCGGCAAGTCCACGCTGCTGCGGCTGATCGCCGGCGTCGAGCCCCCGGACGACGGTGAGATCACCGTCGTCGCCGGCGGCGGGATCGGTCACCTCGCCCAGACCCTCGACCTGCCGGACGACCACACCGTCCAGGACGCCGTCGACGCCGCGCTCGCCGACCTGCGCGACATGGAGCGGCGGATGCGCGAGCTGGCCGCCGACCTCACCGGGGACCGGCTGGCCGAGTACGGCGACCTGCTCGACGCCTACGAGGCGCGCGGCGGTTACGAGGCCGACGCCCGCGTCGACAAGTCCATGCACGGCCTCGGGATCGGCCACGTCGGGCGCGACCGGCGGCTGGGCGGCCTGTCCGGCGGCGAGCGGGCCCGCCTCGCCCTGGCCTGCCTGCTGGCGGCCTCCCCGGAGGTCCTGCTGCTCGACGAGCCGACCAACCACCTCGACGCCGCCGCCACGCACTGGCTGGAGGAGCGGCTTCGGTCCCACAGGGGCACGGTGGTCGCCGTGTCGCACGACCGTCTCTTCCTCGACCGGGTGGTCACCGCGATCCTGGAGGTCGAGGACGGCGGGGTGACCCGCTTCGGCGGCGGCTACACCGGTTTCCTGGCGGAGCAGGCCGCGGCCCGGCGGCGCTGGGAGCAGGCGTACGCCGACTGGTGCGAGGAGGTACGGCGGGCCGAGGAGTTCGCCTCCGTCACCGCGCACCGCGTCGCCCACGGCCGGCTCATGCGGGACGCCAACAAGATGGCCTACGACCGCGCCGGCGGGCGGGTGCAGAGCTCGATCGCCGGCCGGGTCCGCCAGGGCGCAGAACGCCTGCGGCGGCTCCACGAGAACGCGGTGCCCAGGCCGCCCGAGCCCCTGCGATTCGGAGGCGTCCCCGCCTCCGGCGCGGCGGGCGGCCCGGTGAGCGGCCCGCCGGACGGTACGGCGGGCGGCACGACAGCCAGCCCGACGGCCGACGCGGCGGGCGGCGCGATCGTCGAGCTGCGGGCCGTACGGGTGGCCGACCGGCTCCACGTCGACTCCCTGACCGTCGGGCCGGGCCGGCGGCTGCTGGTCCACGGCCCGAACGGCGCGGGCAAGTCCACGCTCCTGCGGGTGCTGGCCGGCGTCACCGAGCCCGACGAGGGCACCGCACGGCGCCGCGGCCGGGTCGGCCACCTGCCGCAGGAGTCGTCCTTCGACCGGCCGGAGCGCCCGCTCCTCGCCGCGTTCGCCGAGGGGCGGCCCGGCCACCCCGAGGAGCACCGGGCGCGGCTGCTGTCGATGGGACTGTTCCGGCCCGAGCAGCTCGCGACGCCGGTCGGGGCCCTCTCGGTCGGCCAGCGGCGCCGGCTCGGCCTGGCCCGCCTGCTGACGGAGGAGGCGGACCTGCTGCTGCTGGACGAGCCGGCCAACCACCTGTCGCTCAGGCTCGTCGAGGAGCTGGAGGAGGCGCTCGCCGCCTACCAAGGCGCCCTCGTCCTGGTCTCCCACGACCGGGCGCTGCGCGGCCGGTTCACCGGCGAGGAGATCGAGCTCCGCGACGGCCGTCTCCGCTGAGCGCCGGGCCCCGCCCGCGTGGAAGGCCCTCCATCAGCCGGTCCAGGACGTCGCCGCTGGGCGCCGGGCCCCCGTCCGCGTGGAAGGCCCGTCCTCCCCCGTGGCGAACGCCTCATGACGCGCTCCGACCCACCCCCTGTTCCCCCGAACGAAAGGACCCCCGATGTCATCCGACCAGACCTTCGCCGTGACGGAGATCCGCGTGTCCGGCCCGGACGCCGGGCCGTACGGCATCACCGCCGGACCCGACGGCGCGCTGTGGTTCACCCTGGTCCATCAGGGCCGGATCGGCCGGATCACTCCCGGCGGGGAGCTCACCTCCCATCCGCTCGACCCGGCGTCGGGCGGGCCGACGACCATCACCGCCGGGCCCGACGGCGCGCTGTGGTTCACCGAGTACCGCGGCCACCGGATCGGGCGCCTCACCACCGGCGGGGAGGCCACCGCGTTCCCGCTGCCCACCCCGGAGGCGGGGCCGTTCGGGATCGCGGCGGGGCCCGACGGCGCGCTGTGGTTCACCGAGACCGGCGCCGACCGGATCGGCCGCGTCACGGTGGACGGGGAGATCACCGAGTTCCCGCTGCCGGAACGCGGGACCTTCCCGTCGGCCATCGCCGCCGGACCCGACGACGCCCTGTGGTTCACGATGAACCAGGCGAACGCGATCGGCAGGATCGGCGTGGACGGCGACGTCACCGTCCACCGGCTGCCGTCCGAGGGCGCGGCCCCGGTGGGCATCACCGCCGGGGCGGACGGCGCGATGTGGTTCGTGGAGATCGGAGCGGGTCAGATCGGGCGGATCACCCCGGACGGGCGAATCGAGGAGTTCCCGCTCCCCGACCGCGCCGCCCGCCCGCACGCCATCGTCGCCGGCCCGGACGGGAACTGCTGGTTCACCGAGTGGGGCGCCAACCGCGTCGGCCGGATCACCCCCGGCGGGCGGATCGACGGGTACGACCTGCCGACCCCGTCGTCGGAGCCGCACGGCATCGCGGCCGGGCCGGACGGCGCGCTGTGGGTGGCGCTGGAGATCGGCGCGCTGGCCCGCCTCGCTCCGGAGTCCGCGGGCTGACCGTCCGGCGTACGGGCGGAACCGGGAATTCAGCCCCGAAGCGCGGGTATGGACCCCGAATGAGCATCAACGACGAACTTCACGAGGTTGAAGAGGAAATCGCGCGACTGCGTTCCGAGGCGGCCGACCTGCGCGAGCAGGTGAACGATCTCGGCCCGACCGACGCGGTCGAGCGGTCGGCGCTGATCACCATGGCCGAGCAGCAGGAGTCCCTGGCCGACGACCTGGAGCTCAGACGCGAGGGGCTGAACCGGAAGCTCGGCGAGGCGGGCCAGACGGGGTCGCGGGAGTCCTGATCCGCGGGGACCGGTGGGCCGCCTTCTCCGGGGACATGACGTGACACAACGCAGGCGGTCGGTTACACGCCACCTCGAAGGGTACCCATAACAACGAACCATCATCGGGGGGACGAAATGATCAAAGCTCTGCACAAGATGGGCGTGAAATCCAGCATGATGTACGGGGCCGGGCTCGCGTCCATCGGCCTGTCATTCGCGACGTGGTACGTGTCGCTCTCACAGGAGAAGGCCGGGCTGGACCGGGCCGACCGCTGGGGCATCTTCATCGGCGAATGGGCGCCCACCTTCTTCGCGATGGGCGTCGCGCTGCGGATCGAGGAGACCCACGAGGGCATGGAGCAGGGCCGGGGGCACGGCATGGAGATGACCGAGGGGACCTACGCCGAGGGCATGATGCCCTCGCGCGCCGGGGTCTAGCCCTTCGCGGTCTCCGCGGCGGGGACCGCGCGAAGGTTCGGCTCACGGCGACGACCGCGAGCGGGCCGCGTCCACGGGTGCGGCCCGCTCACGGTCATGACCGTTCGACCACCGCCGGATGCCGGGGGTCGTCGGCGCGGACGACGACGTCGGCGCTCTTCACCGGTCCGGCCTCGTCCTCGTATCGCGCGTAGGCGGGCAACGTCCACCGCAGTCCGGGGTCGGTCCGCCGGGCCAGCGCGCCCGGCGACAGCCACAGGTGCACGGTCAGGTCGAACGGCAGGCCCCGGCCCAGCAGCAGGCCGCCGTCCAGCAGCAGCACCCCGCCCGGCGGCACGGTGACGTACGGCGCGCGTGTGGCCCGGTCGGTGACGCTGTCCCACAGCGTGGGGACGATCCGCCCCGAGGAGCCGGGGCCGAGCGGGCCGAGGACCTCGCGCACCAGGCCCTTGAGGTCGAGCCAGTCGTCGTAGTAGGCGTCCGGGTCGGTACGGCCGTGCTCCAGGCGCAGCGACGCCGGGCGCAGGAAGTCTCGCGCCGACACCCTCATCACCTCCCTGCCGCGCAGGCGGAGCGGGCCGGCCAGCGCGTCGGCGAGATCCTCCGGCCGCGCGGCGGGGGCTCCGTCGAACGCCACCCGGACCCAGGCGTCACGGGGAGCCGCGGCGATCCGGTCGGCGAGTTCCTCCACCAGCAGCGACGGGGTGATGGGCCGTATCCTCACCGGGATATCCTCTCCCACACGCCTGTCCGGAAACTCCCGCGCACCCTCCTGGAAACCCCCGCGCGACCGCCCGGAATCCCCCTCGCCCGCCCGGGGGTCCCCCGCGCCCGGAGACACGCGGCCACCCGGCGACGCACCGCCGACCGGGGACGTACCGTCGGCGGGGTGAAACCGCCGTCCACCGTCCGAGGCCCGGCCAATCGCCATGATCCAGTCAAAGTCGGACGTGATCCCGCTCAAAAATCAGCACATTCGGGTTGTCGAACCGTCACTCGCGGTAACGATCCTGATGGATCGTACCGGCTCGGCCGTGACTGGACGCCGGTCTCCCTGGCGGCGCCGCCCTCTGGCGGAGGCGGCGACGGGAGACCGACGTGACCTTGGCGTCTCACCGTCACCGCGCTCGCGGCCGGCTACTCATGGAGACCGCGAGTCAGGAGAACTTCAATGATCAAGCGTGGCAAACCGACCAAGAACGGACAGGTCAAGCTCACCTTCAGCGTGCCGGCCGACCACGCCGCCGGCGGGATCTCGCTGGTCGGCGACTTCAACGGCTGGGATCCCTACGCCCACCCGATGCAGCGCAGGAACGGCACCTACCAGGTGAGCCTCACCGTCTCATCGGAGAGGCCCATCCGCTTCCGCTACCTCGCCGACGGCGGCGTGTGGTTCGACGACGCCGACGCCGACCACTGTGACGAGCACGGCTGTCAGCTGAACCCGACGGGCCACGAGGACTCCTCCACGGCCCCCTCCCCGGCCTGACACGCCGCGTCCCGGCCGTGCCGGCCCCACCCGGTGGCCGCCGTCCATCGGGACGGCCCTACGCCTCCCGCTCTGGACCGCGGCGGAGACGGTCCAGCAGGACGGCGAGCACCGTGCCGTACACCACGTGGCCGGCGGCCATCACCGCCGGCCGACCGGGCCGGTCGCCGGAGATCGGCGGCAGGATGCCGAAGCCCGGCACCCAGCCCTGATAGCTGACGAGCCAGATGGCCAGGCCGTAGCCGGCGCCCAGGGTGACCGGCGCGCGGCGTCCCCCGCGGAGCAGCGCGAGCAGGGAGCCGCAGGCCGCGCCGAACCCGAAGTGCGCGATCGTGCCGAGCGCCTTCTCCCCCGGCTTGGGACGGTGCCGATGGCCCGGCAGGACGGCGCGGGCGATCCGCTTGGGAGGCTGGTCGGGCATCAGTCCCGCCCGCTGCCCGGCGAGCATCACCACGCTCATCACCGCCGTCGCGCCCGCCCCGGCGACCGCGCCGCGCACGAGATTCCTCACCGTCACCTGGTCTCTCCCGTCTTCCTGTCCCCACCGGGTGTCTTCTTCCCGTCTCCGCCGAGCGCGGCGAGGGTGTCGCGGGCGAGCTGGAGCTCCTCCCGCGGCTGGACCACCAGGACAGGTACGGCCGCGCCCGGCGCGCTCACCACCCCGTCCTCCTCCACCGCGGCACGGACCGGCGGCTCGACGCCGAGCAGGCCGAGCCGGGCGCAGACGGCCTCGCGGACCTCCGGCTGGTCCCAGCCGATCTCCCCGGTGAACACCAGCGCGTCCAGCCGGTCCAAGCTCGTCGCGGCGGCCCCGATCTCCCTGGCCACCCGGTGGGCGAACACCGCGAGGGCCAGCGCGGCGGCGGGGTCCGCGGCCTTCACCAGCTCCCGTGTGTCACCGGATACGCCCCCCGACAGCCCGATCAGCCCGGAGCGGTGCTCCAGGCCGTCGCGCAGTTCCGCAAGGGTCAGCCGGGAGTCCGACAGCAGCCACAGCAGCATGCCGGGGTCGACGCTGCCCGACCGCTTGCTCATCGGGACGCCCTCCAGCGGTGTGAAGCCCATCGAGGTGTCCAGGCTGCGGCCCTCGCGGACCGCGCACACCGAGGAGCCGCCGCCGAGGTGGGTGAGGACGAGCCGGAGCGCCCCGGCGGGCCTGTCCAGCAGCTCCGCCGCCCGGTCCAGCGCCCAGGAGTAGGACAGGCCGTGGAAGCCGTAGCGGTGCAGGCCGTACTTCTCGCGCCACTCCGCGGGCAGCGGGTAGGCCGCGGCGCTCTCGGGCAGACCGGCGTGGAAGGCGGTGTCGGGGCAGAGCACGTGCGGGACGCCGGGCAGCAGCCGGCGGCACGCCTCGACGAGCGCCAGCGCGGGCGGCACGTGCAGCGGGGCGAGGTCGGCGTACCCGCGCACCGCGGCCACCACGCCGTCGTCGGCCACCGTCGGGCGCCGTACGGCCTCGCCGCCGTGCACCAGGCGGTGCCCGACGGCCGTGATCTCGTGGTCTCCGGCGGCGTCGAGGAAGTCCGCCACGGTCTGCTCGACCTCCGCCGGGTCCGGGCTCCGCTCGCTGTGCTCGACGCGCAGTACCTCGCCGTCGCGGACGAGGTGGAGCTGGAGGCTCGACGAGCCCGCGTTGACGGTGAGCACCGCCCGGTCTGTGGTGGCCATGGTCTCCGGGTGCCCGGCCCGGACCGGGGCAAACGCCCGCCCGGACCGGGGCGGACACCCGCGCGGACCGGGGCGGACGCCGGCCGGGCGGGGGCGGGCGCCGGGATGGACGCCGGGGCTGACCGGGGTGGACGACCGGGGCTCACCGGGGCGGACGACCGGGTGACGATCCTCCTCCCGGGGTGCGGCGGGTCGGGCCCCGGCAGCATTGAACTGTGCCCGGCCCGGGCGTACGGTGGTCGCAGCGGTTATCCGTCTCTGCACGCTCCGTAGGGAGCCGTCAGGCGGGGTGAGAAGAACGCCGGGTCCGCCCGGCGGGAAGGCCCTCGCTGATATGGTTCCCGTGATCGAAACGGGCAGGGTTGTCCGTCGCCCACCTCGACCGGGGAAAGCGAGCAACCGCTCTCCCCAGAGGGCGGAGAGGTCGCGAGGGCGCTGTTTCCAACAGCTGTGGACAGCGGGGCACATATTGATGAACCAGCTCTCCATCGCCGTGAACGACCAGCCGCGGTTCGCCGTGGTATCACTGGCCGGCGATCTCGACAAGCTGTCCGCCTCCGATCTGGAGGAGGCACTCTCCGCGCTGCTGGCGCGCGGGCGGATCCACATCATCATCGACGTGCACGAGCTGAGGTTCTGCGACTCCACAGGCGTGTGGGCGCTGCTCGGCGGCCTGCGCCGCGCCTACGAGCTCAAGGGCTGGCTGCGGCTGGCCGGGGTGCACGGCTTCCTGGGGCGCCTGCTCGACCTCACCCGGCTCAGGGACGCCTTCCCCATCGACGCGAGCGTGGACGAGTCCGTCCTGCGCGCCTTCGAGAGAAACGTCCCGCTCTCCCTGTGACCCGTCTCCTCCCCTGAGGTCACGGAGGACCGTCGAGGGACCATCGGGTCCACCCACCCCCCTGCGGTGATCCGCCGGGGCGCCCTCCGTCCCGGTGCCGCCGCACGGACCTCCCACACGGCCACGCGGACCTCCTGTACGGCTCGCCGCCGTTCCCGTACGGCTCGCCCACCCGTTCCCGGTGCCGCCCCCGGCGTCCCGTCCGGATGCCCGGCGTACTACGGGTGCCCGCCGTGCTCCGGATGCTCACCGTACGAGGAATCCGAATGTCCGCCGCACAAAGAATAAAAACGGATTCGGATTTCCATTACCGGAAAATCCACGTTTAACCCTCCCTTTAAGGGAAGGGACCTGGCGCACAAGTGAACCGAGGAGGCGTGGATGCCCAAGTACCACTCGGGCCGTATCTCGGCCGTGGCCCTTCTGGTGGCGGCCCTCAGCGCCTGCGGCGGTGTCGGAGCGAAAAGCGGTGACAGCGGCGGCGGAAGCGGAGCGGCGGGCGGCGGTGGCGCGGGATCATCACTGACCACGATGGGATTCGGCCTCCCCGACGAGATCGCCGCCGTCCGGGTCGACGCGTTCAAGAAGGCGTACCCGGACGTGAAGGTCGCGATCAACGAGGGCCAGTTCGACGAGCAGGCGTTCCTGTCGGCGGTGGCGAGCGGCAACCCGCCGGACGTCGTCTACCTGGGCCGTGAGCGGATCGGCAGCTACGCCGCGCGTGGGGCCATCCAGCCGCTGGACGACTGCGTCTCCCGCGAGAAGATCGCCACCGACGACTTCTACCCGGCGGCGCAGCAGCAGTCGAAGTACGACGGCAAGTGGTACGCCATTCCGGAGTTCTACAACTCGATCGTCCTGCTGGTGAACAACAAGGCCGCCAAGGACGCCGGGGTCGATCCGGCGAGCATCGACACCTCCGACTGGGACGCGCTGGCCAAGCTCGCGGAGAAGATGAACCGCGTCCGGGACGGCAGGATCGAGCGGTTCGGCTTCTATCCCAAGTTGCCGGAGTTCCTGCCGCTGTGGGCCAAGGCCAACGGCGCCGACATCCTGTCCGCCGACGGCCGCACCGCGAAGCTCGACGACCCGAAGGTCGTCGAGGCCCTCGACTACGCCGGCCGGCTGGTGGAGTCGCAGGGCGGCTGGAAGAAGCTGAAGGCGTTCACCGAGACCTTCGACTACTTCGGCGAGGAGAACCCGTTCGCCACCGACAAGCTCGGCGCCATGCTCACCGAGCAGTTCGTGGTCAGCGCCATGGCGGGCACGACGCCGGACGCCGACATCACCGTGCTGCCGGTCAAGGACCGCCAGGGCAACCCGGTCAACAACGTGGGCGGCAACGCGTGAGTGGTCCCCAAGGGCGCCAAGCACCCCGACGTGGCCTGCCGCTGGATGAGGACCATGACCTCCGCCGACACCTGGATCGCGGCGGCCAAGGCCCGCGCCGACAAGCGCGCCAAGGAGGGCAAGGTCAACATCGGCACCTACACCGGCAACGTCAAGGCCGACGACGTCATCTTCTCGGAGGTCGTGAAGCCCAGCGGGCACAAGGCCTACGACGACGCGGTCAAGACGATCCGCTCGGTGCAGCAGGCCGGGTTCGTGGTGCCCCCGTCGGCGGCCGCGGCCGAGTTCACCAAGGCCTGGCAGGACGCGGGCAACCGGGTCCTGCTCGGCGAGAGGAAGCCGGCCGACGCCATGAAGCAGGCGCAGCAGCAGGCGCAGCAGGCCATCGACGAGGCGACACAGTGATCCGCGCTGTGATCCGCGCAGTGGTCCCCGCGGTGATCCGCCGGTCGGCGGCCCCGCGGGGGCCGCGGTGAGGCGGATCCGCCCGGAGACGCGGTGGGCGTACGTCTTCCTGCTGCCGTGGCTGATCGGCCTGCTGGTCTTCCAGCTCGGCCCGATGGTCGCCAGCCTGGTGCTGTCGTTCACCGACTTCGACCTGATCGGCGACCCGGAGTTCGTCGGCCTCGGCAACTACGCCAGGATGGCCCAGGACCCGAAGGTCCTCCGGGCCGTCGGCAACACCGTCTACTACACGGCGCTGCACGTGCCGCTGTCCATCGCGCTCGCGCTCGCCCTGGCGCTCATGCTCAACCGGATCACCGGGCGGGCCGCGGGCGTGTTCCGCACGATCTTCTACCTGCCGTCCATGACGCCGTACGTCGCCGTGGGCGTGCTCTTCCTGTTCCTGCTGAACGGCCAGGCCGGGATGGTCAACCAGTTCCTCGGCCTGTTCGGGATCGAGGGACCGCAGTGGACGACCGACCCGGACTGGATCCTGCCGGGCATCGTGCTGATGTCGCTGTGGAACCTGGGCTCGACCACGATCATCCTGTTCGCGGCGCTGCGCAACGTGCCACGCGAGCTGACCGAGGCGGCGATGATCGACGGGGCCGGCCGGTGGCAGCGGTTCCGGTCGATCACGCTGCCGATGATCAGCTCGGCGGTCTTCTTCGTGGTGATCATCAACACGATCTCCGCGTTGCAGATGTTCGACCAGGTGTACGCGATGTTCTTCGGCAACCAGGTCGCCCAGCAGTCGCACGGCGACGCGGCCCTGTTCTACGTGGCCTACCTGTTCCAGCAGGCCTTCCAGTTCCTGCACATGGGATACGCCTCGGCCCTGGCCTGGGTGCTGTTCCTGGTCATCCTGGTGATCACTCTCATCCAGGTGAAGGTGGGCAACCGGTTGGTCTACTACGAAGCCGAGGAGCACGCCGGATGACCACCGCGCTGGACCGGGCGCGGCCCCGGGTCGAGGCCGGCGGCCCGGCCGACGACGCCGGACGCGGGTCGCGGAAGATCTTCTTCCTGGTCATGCCGTCCGCGGCGTCGGCCCTGTTCCTGTACCCGTTCGTCTGGCTCGTGGTCGCGTCGCTCAAGCCGCGGTCCCGGACGTTCGCCGACCCGTTCGTCCCGTGGCCCCACCCGTTCGCGCCGGAGAACTACCTGGCGGTCTGGGACGCGGCGCCCATGCTGGCGTGGCTGGTCAACACGCTGGTCATCGGCGTCGTCGCGGCGGGCGCGGTCACCCTGTCGAGCGCCTTCGTCGCCTTCGGGTTCGCCTACTTCCGCTTCCCGGGGCGCAACCTGCTCTTCGGCAGCGTGCTGGCGACGATGATGCTGCCCGCGGCGGTCACGCTGGTGCCGACCTACCTCATCTGGAACTCGGTGGGGCTGACCGGCACGCAGGTGCCGCTGTGGGCGGGCAATCTGTTCGGCTCGGCGTTCTACATCTTCCTGCTGCGCCAGTTCCTGCTGGGCGTGCCCCGGTACGTCTTCGAGGCCGCCCGGGTGGACGGGGCGTCCTACCTGGACCTGTTCTGGCGGATCGCCGTGCCGCTGGCCAGACCGGCGCTGATCATCGCCTTCATCTTCGAGCTCAAGGCGAGCTGGTTCGACCTGATGAAGCCGCTGATCTATCTCCAGGACCCGGCGCTCTACACGCTGCCGCGCGGCCTGAAGGCGATCGTCGACCAGTTCTACCAGGGCGGCGACCCCAAGTGGGAGATCGTCCTGGCGGCGAGCGTCATCACCACGCTCCCGCTGGTCGTGATCTTCTTCTTCGGCCAGCGCCACTTCGTCCAGGGCATCGCCACCACCGGGCGCCGCTGAGAGGCCGGGGCGCCGCCGGGCCGGAAGGACGGCCCGGCGGCCCGGTCAGTCCGGCCGCCGCTCGAAGGGTGTGCCGGGCCGGTACAGGACGGCGTGGATGCCGACCGCCGCGGCGGCCTCGACGTTGACCGCCCGGTCGTCGAAGAAGGTGACCTCGCCCGGTTCCGCGCCGAGCCTGTGCAGGACCTTCTCGAAGATCTCGGGGTCGGGCTTGGCCAGGCCGAGGCGGCAGCTGTAGAAGCGGTGGTCGAACGCCTGCGCCCACGGCGCCCGGTCGATGGCCGCGGCCATCGGCTCGGGGGCGTTGGACAGCAGCGCGAGCCGGTGGCGGCCGGCGAGGACGCGGATCGCCTCCAGGCTCGCCGGGTCGAGGCGCGACCAGCTCGCGGTGTCGGCCGCGTCGAGCGCGGCCACCAGCGGGTCCCCCTCGGAGAACCCGCGGTCCAGGACGTCGCCCCAGTAGGCGTGGGAGGGTCTCCCCCGGTCGTAGAGGTCCCGGTGACGCCAGTAGCGGTCGAGGAACGTCTCGGTGTCGAGGTCGGCGAGGACCGCCATGGCCGTCACGTCCTCGGGCGGCTGCGGCAGTGAGATGACCTCGCCGTAGTCGAGCAGCATCCAGGTGGTCACGCGTCTCCTCCGTCTCGTGGCGAACTTCGTCTCCGTGCCGGAACCGGTCGCGGTGGTCCCGCGGCACCCGGCCGGCCGCCGTGGGCGGACCGCCGGAGACCGCCCCGGGTGCCTCGCCGTACGGAGGACCGCCGGAACCGATCCGCAAGGGCTTACGGTTCATTTGAACATCTCATGTGTTCGAAGGCAAGGGAGGCCGGTCACCGGGAGAAGGCACGGGTCCGATCATCCTGGTCGACGACGTGCTCACTCTCACCGGCCTGGCCCTCGTCCGGGAGCCGGTCACCATGCACGGCGGCCGGATCGAGGTGACCGGCCGTGTCGGCGCTGGCACCACCTTCACGATCAGCCCGCCATACGGCTCGGCCCGCCTTCCCCCGGAGCGGGTCGCCGAGGCGGCGACGCCGTGCCGGGACGGCGGAGTCGGGGCTCCCGGGTCAGGGCGGCGGGCCAGGACTCCCAGGTCAGGACGGCGGGGCCGGGAAGGCAGGGTCGGAAAAGGCCTAAACTTCACCCATGATTCGCCCCGCAACACCGGACGACGTCCCAGCGATCATCGGCATGATCCGCGACCTCGCCGAGTACGAGAAATCGCTGGACAAGGTCCAGACCACCCCCGACGACCTGCACGAGGCGCTCTTCGGCGACTCCCCCGCGGTGTTCTGCCACCTCGCCACCGAGCGCGACGAGCGGGGCGAGGAGAAGCCCGTGGGCTTCGCGATCTGGTTCCTCACCTACTCCACCTGGGTGGGCAAGCACGGCATCCACCTCGAAGACCTCTTCGTCCACCCCGACCGGCGGGGCGGGGGACACGGCAAGCGGTTGCTCGCCGAACTGGCGCGCATCTGCGTGGAACGCGGCTACGGCCGTCTGGAATGGGCGGTCCTCGACTGGAACACCCCCTCCATCGAGTTCTACCGGTCGCTGGGCGCCGCGCACCTCGACGAGTGGCACACGTACCGGCTCGCCGGCCCGGCGCTGGAGAAGCTCGCCGCCCGGTAGGGACCCGCGGGAACGGCCCCGGCGGGACGCCCGACGCGACCCGCGGCGGGAGGCGGCGATGACCGGCCCGGCGATCACGGCCCGGCCGGACCGCCGGGCGACACCTCCTCCCGGCGGGGCCGCCGACGGGGGCCGGCCCGGCGATCACCGTCGGCCGGGGCATGAACCTTTCATCCTTCCGCTCATCCCCGCACCTCGCTGACCTGCGTCGATGACGCATGCCTCGCCCACGGCGACCGCACCGCGTTCACTCCCCGGAGACGACGGCCTAAAGTCCGTCTCGCGTGAGCGCTTCACCGCCATGAACCAGCGGTTCGTCGTCCCCGGAAGGGGGAGGTAATCCCGTGAAGAAATGGCCAGGCGCCGTCGCCGCGGGCGCGGTCGCCCTCCTGTCCGCATTGCTCGCGGTCGTTCTCGTCCCCGGTTCGGCGTCCGCGCACGGCGCGATGATGGTGCCGGGCAGCCGTACCTATCTCTGCTGGCAGGACGGGCTGTCGCAGACGGGGCAGATCATCCCCGTCAACCCCGCCTGCGCGGCGGCGGTCGCGAAGAGCGGCCCCAACTCCCTGTACAACTGGTTCGGCGTGCTCCGCTCCGACGGCGCCGGGCGCACCCGCGGGTTCATCCCCGACGGGCAGGCGTGCAGCGGCGGCAACCCCACCTACAGCGGGTTCGACCTGCCGCACGCCGACTGGCCCATGACACACCTGACCGCCGGAAGCTCCATCCAGTTCCGGTACAACAAGTGGGCCGCGCACCCCGGCTGGTTCTACGTCTACGTCACCAAGGACGGCTGGGACCCCACTCGGCCGCTGACCTGGGACGACCTTGAGGCGGAGCCCTTCTACACGGCCGACCACCCGGCGAGCGTCGGTTCGGCGGGCACCGCGGACGCCTACTACTACTGGGACGCCCGCCTGCCCTCGGGCAAGTCGGGCCGGCACATCGTCTACTCGGTGTGGAAGCGGTCCGACTCCAACGAGACGTTCTACAACTGCTCCGACGTCGTCTTCGACGGCGGAAAGGGCGAGGTGACCGGTGTGGGCCGGCCCGGCTCGACCCCGACCCCCACGGTGACGCCCACCTCGACGCCCACCTCGACGCCCACCGCGACCCCCACGGTGACCCCGAGTTCGACGCCGATCGCGGGCGACTGCACGGCCACCTACCGGACGATCAACTCCTGGCAGGGCGGGTTCCAGGGCGAGGTGACCGTGACCAACCGCGGCTCCTCCCCGCTCAACGGCTGGACGGTGAGCTGGACTCCGGGCAGCGGCACCACGATCAACAGCGTCTGGAACGGCGTCTACACCGCGTCCGGATCGATCGCCGTGGTCAGGAACACCGACTGGAACCGGACCGTCGCGGCGAACGGCTCGACCACCTTCGGGTTCGTCGCCAACGGCACCAGCGGCTCACCCACCCCGACCTGCACCAGCCCCTGACGGATCCCCGGTGAGAGGCGGCCCCGGCCGGCGCCCGCAGTCCGCGCCGGCCGGGGCCGCCGCAGTCCGCCGCGTTCCCGCACGGAAGGAGGCCCCGCGGTGGTGACCCGGAGGATCGCGCCCCTGCTGGGCGTCGTCTCGCTGGGAGCCGCGGCGGCGCTGGTCGTGGCGTCCTGCGCCGGCCGTACGGCGGACACCCGGCACACCGCCGGGCACGCGGCGGAGACCCGGCACACCGCCGGGCGCACCGCGGACCCCCGGGACGCCGCCGGAGCCGCGACGGGGACCCCGGACGCCGCCGGGTCCGCGGCGGCGTCCGCCGCCGGCTGCACCGCCACCGTCACCCTCGTCGAGTCCTGGCCGGGCGGCTACCGGGGAGCCGCGACGATCAGCAACGTCTCCGGCCGGCCGATGCGCGACTGGTACATCCAGTGGCTGCTCCCCCAGGGCGCCAAGCTCACCCAGGTGTGGAACGGCACGCCCATGCAGAGCGGCCCCATCGCGATGATCCACGCGCCCGAGGGGGCCGTCCTCTCCCCCGGGGCCACCGTCTCCGAAGTCGGCTTCGTGGGCTCCGCCGCCGCTCCCCCGGCCTTCACCGAGATCACCTGCGGCTGACCGTACCGTCCGGCCGTGCGGGGCGACCGCCGGCACCCGCCGGTACGGCGCCGGCAGATCATGTTGCCGGAATGCTTCCGGGAACTACACAATCGCTGCAGGAAGACGGAGGGAGGATCGTGGCACGCGCGGGGCTGACGGCGGAACGCCTGGTCCGGGCGGGGGCGGAACTGGCCGACGAGGTCGGCTTCGACCAGGTGACCGTCTCGGCGCTCGCCAGGCGGTTCGACGTCAAGGTCGCGAGCCTGTACTCCCACCTGAAGAACTCGCGGGACCTCAGGACCGGGATCGCCCTGTTCGCACTGGAGGAGCTCGCCGACCGGGCCGCCGCCGCCCTGGCCGGACGGGCCGGCCGGGACGCCCTGGCCGCACTGGGAAACGTCTACCGCGACTACGCCCGGGAGCACCCCGGCCGCTACGACGCGGCGCGGCTCCGGCTCGACCCGGACACGGCGGCCGCCAGTGCCGGGGGCAGGCACGCGCGGATGACGCGGGCGATCCTGCGCGGCTACGACCTGACGGAGGCGGACCGGACGCACGCCGTACGGCTGCTGGGCAGCGTTTTCCACGGCTACATCAGTCTGGAGGCGGCCGGCGGCTTCGGTCACAGCGATCCCGGCACGCAGGAGAGCTGGGAGTGGATCCTGGACCACCTCGACGCCCTGCTGCGGAGCCGAGCCGCGCCCTGAGACCCGCCCGCGGCGACCCGGCGGCACAACGGAACGACGCCCCGCGGCGCCTGGCACCGGGACCCCGCCCGGATCGCGCCCGCCGGGACCGCCCGGGGGAAGACCCCCGGGCGGTGAGGACCGGCGGAACGGGATCTCAGCGGTCCTCGCGGAACTCCACGTGGCGCCGGGCGATCGGGTCGTACTTGGTGAGCGTGAGCCGGTCGGGGGAGTTCCGCCGGTTCTTGCGGGTCACGTAGGTGTAGCCGGTGCCCGCGGTCGAGCGCAGCTTGATCACGGGACGGATCTCGTTTCCAGCCATGGCCTTCTCCTTTTCCGATCGACGAGACCCACAACAACGCCGACAACGATTTCCATTCCTCCCGGTACGGAGATCCCCCGACTCCCGAACCGAAGCCGTCGACACCACCGTGACGCCACACGACGTCCAGAAAGACGTCATAAGTGACGTCATATGGCTTGACGTGACGTCATTTTTGGCGTCATAGTGGTGCCCATGGACGTCACGCCCTTCGTCGAGAACCTCCGCCGGGCACTGGCCGCGTCGGCGGCGGTCGCCGACGCCGAGACCCGGGCCGCCGTGGAGAACCTGACCACGTCACTCGACTCCGCGGTCAGGCTCACCCTCATCGAGGTGCTGTCGGCCGCGGCCGACGAGGTCACCCGCGAGCTCGCGCCCGGCTCGGTCGAGGTACGGATCCGCAACCGCGAACCCGAGTTCGTGGTGACACCGCCGGACTTCGGGGAGGCCGCGGGTTTCGCGCCGCCGCCCGGAATGCCCGGCGCGTTCGCGCCGCCGGGCGCTCCGGCCCCGCCGGGGCCGCCCGGCTTCCCCGCACCGCCGTTCCCCCCGACCCCGCCGACCCCGCCGACGCTCCCGGGCGAGGAGGGCACGGCCAGGATGACACTGCGCCTGCCCGAGTCGCTCAAGAGCCGCGTCGAGGAGGCGGCGGGCGCCGAAGGCGTCTCGGTCAACGCGTGGCTGGTCCGCGTGCTGTCCGCCGCGTTGCTGGACGGCCCGCGGGAGCCGCGTCCCCGCGGGAGTGGCAAGCGCCTCAGCGGCTGGGCCCGCTGAGGCCCCCGCGCCCGCCGGTCCACGCCTGAGTGGCGGTCATCAACCCCGGGCCTTCCTGCTCCCCCGGCACCATTCCATGATCCCCCGTACCCGAAAGGGAGATTCCGCCATGCCCTCGTTCCCCGCCCCCGGACCCGTCACCCTGCGGGTCAAGCTTCCCGCCGGTCTCCTGGAGGTCACCGCCGCCCCGCGCGAGGACGCGGTCGTCGAGGTCCGGCCCTCCCGTCCGTCCAGCTCCGCCGACGCCGAGGCCGCGAGCAGGACCCGCGTCGAACGGCTGGACGACGGCACGATCCTCGTCGAGACACCCGAGCAGCGCGCGATGCTGGGACGCCGGGCGAGCGTGGACGTGCTCGTCGCCCTTCCCGCGGGGTCGGCGGTCGCCCTCGACGCCGCCTCCGCCGACGTCCGCGCCTCTGGGCCGCTGGGGGACGTCGCGGTCGGCTCGGCCTCCGGCGATGTCCGGATCGAGCGCTGCGCCCGGCTTGACGTCAGAACGGCGAGTGGTGACGTCACATGTGACGTCATCGGCGCCGAGGCCGGCGTCCAGACCTCCTCCGGCGACATCCGGCTGCGTGAGCTGCGCGGCGAGGCGGAGATCACCACCTCCAGCGGAGATGTCAGGCTGGGCGCCGCCCACGGCGACACCACCGTCAGGAGCGGCTCCGGCGACATCACCGTCGAGACGTCGGCCGCGTCCTTCAGGACGAGGAGCACCTCCGGCGAGGTCACCGTCGGGACGGCCGGTGACCTGGTGGAGGTGCACAGCTCCTCGGGCGACGTCGAGGTCGGGGCGGTGACCCGCGGCCGGGTGTCGGTCGACAGCGTGTCGGGCGACGTCAGGATCGGTGTCGCCGACGGGGTGAGCGCCTGGCTCGACGTCTCCACGGTCTCCGGCGACCTCCGTTCCGGCCTGGAGGAGGCGGACCGGCCCGGTGACGAGGCCCCGCGGACCGAGATCCGCGTCAAGACCGTGAGCGGCGACATCTCCCTGGTCCGCACCCGCCCGTAGGACCCGTGCCACGGATCCCGCCACCGGAAGGATCCGCGGCGCGGGCCGCCGAACCGCTCCCAGAAGGCAGACCCCCCGTTCCCAGAAGGGAAGAGCCGTGAACAACGAGTTCCAGATCACCGCCCTGTGCCGGACGACGCACGCCGAGGCGATCGCCGAGGCCGAGCTCTCACGTCTGACCCCTCGGAGTCCCGGTCCCGCCCGCCGGTGGACCGCCCGCGCCATGCGCCGGCTCGCCGACCGGATCAGCCCCGAACCGGCCGGGGCGCGTCCCGGTCCCGCCCACCGCCGCCCGACCACCGTCTGACCATCGCCCCGCCACCACCTGATCATCGCCCAGCCAACGTCCGGCCACCGTCTGACCACCACCCGGCCGCCGTCCGACCACCACCCGGCCGCCGTCCGACCATCGCCCGACCACCGCCGGGCCATCGTCCGGCCGCCGTCTGACCACCATCCGGCCGCCGCCGGGAAGGCCGGGCATCCGGCCGGTGTCGCATCGCCCGGCCGCGACCGCCGAGCCCGCCGCGACGCCGGCGCCGCCCTCCCGTCACCCTCGCCCCGCTCGCGGGCACCACCGGGACATCCGTCTGTCTCCGCCGGACCCTGTCGGGGTCGCGCGGTAGCTTTGGGGCTGCCCACAGGGCCGCCCGCCCCGGCTGCCCGTCCCGAGGAAAGAGAGACCGTGACCACGTCAATTCATCAGCGGATCGCCGACGAGCTGGGTGTGCGCGAGCGGCAGGTACAGGCGGCCGTGGAGTTGCTCGACGGCGGCGCCACGGTGCCGTTCATCGCCCGTTACCGCAAGGAGGTCACGGGGGCGCTCGACGACACGCAGCTGCGCACGCTGGAGGAGCGGCTGCGCTACCTTCGGGAGCTGGAGGACCGGCGGGCCGCGATCCTGGAGTCGATCCGTTCCCAGGGCAAGCTCGACGACGCCCTTGAGGCGCAGATCGTCGCGGCCGACTCCAAGGCCCGCCTGGAGGACATCTACCTCCCCTACAAGCCCAAGCGGCGGACCAAGGCGCAGATCGCCCGCGAGGCCGGTCTCGAACCGCTCGCCGACGGCCTGCTCGCCGACCCGTCCGTCGACCCGCAGGCCGCCGCCGCGGCCTTCGTCGGCGAGGGGGTGCCCGACGCCGCCGCCGCGCTGGACGGGGCGCGGGCGATCCTCGTCGAACGGTTCGCCGAGGACGCCGACCTGGTCGGCGAGCTGCGCGAGCGGATGTGGACGAAGGGCCGCATGGTCTCGGCGGTCCGCGAGGGCAAGGAGGAGCAGGGGGCGAAGTTCTCCGACTACTTCGACTTCGCCGAGCCGTTCACCAAGCTGCCCTCCCACCGGATCCTGGCGATGTTCCGCGGGGAGAAGGAGGAGATCCTCACCCTCACCCTGGAGCCCGAGCCGGAGCCCACCGGCTCCTACGAGGCGAGCATCGCCCACCGCTTCGGCGTCTCCGACCGGGGCCGCCCGGCCGACAAGTGGCTGGCCGACACCGTCCGCTGGGCCTGGCGCACCCGCGTCCTCGTCCACCTCGGCATCGACCTGCGGACCCGGCTGTGGCAGGCGGCCGAGGACGAGGCGGTGCGCGTGTTCGCCGCCAACCTCCGCGACCTGCTGCTCGCCGCGCCCGCCGGCACCCGCGCCACCATGGGCCTGGACCCGGGCCTGCGCACCGGCGTGAAGGTCGCGGTGGTCGACGCCACCGGCAAGGTGCTGGAGACCGCCACGATCTACCCGCACGAGCCGCGCCGCCAGTGGGACCAGTCGCTCGCCACGCTGGGCGCGCTCGCCAAGAAGCACGACGTGGAACTGGTCGCGATCGGCAACGGCACCGCCTCCCGCGAGACCGACAAGCTCGCCGGCGAGCTGGTGAAGCTGGTCCCCGGGCTGACCAAGATCGTGGTGTCGGAGGCCGGCGCCTCCGTCTACTCCGCCTCCGCCTACGCCGCCCAGGAGCTGCCCGGCCTGGACGTCTCGCTGCGCGGCGCGGTGTCGATCGCCCGGCGCCTGCAGGACCCGCTGGCCGAGCTGGTCAAGATCGACCCCAAGTCGATCGGCGTCGGCCAGTACCAGCACGACCTCGCCGAGACCAAGCTCTCCCGTTCGCTCGACGCGGTCGTCGAGGACTGCGTGAACGCGGTGGGGGTCGACGTGAACACCGCCTCGGCGCCGCTGCTGGCACGCGTGTCGGGCATCACGGCGGGCCTGGCCGACAACATCGTCGCCCACCGCGACGCGTCCGGCCCGTTCCGGTCGCGCCGGGCGCTCAAGGAGGTGCCCCGCCTCGGCCCCAAGGCGTTCGAGCAGTGCGCGGGCTTCCTGCGCATCCCGGACGGCGACGACCCCCTCGACACCTCCAGCGTGCATCCCGAGGCGTATCCGGTGGTGCGCCGCATCCTGTCGGCCACCGGCGGCGGCATCCGCGAGCTGATCGGCAACGGGACGGTCCTGCGGTCGCTGCGGCCCCAGGACTTCGTCGACGACACCTTCGGCCTGCCGACCGTCACCGACATCCTGTCGGAGCTGGAGAAGCCCGGCCGCGACCCGCGCCCGGCCTTCAAGACGGCGGCCTTCAAGGAGGGCGTGGAGAAGATCTCCGACCTCGAACCCGGCATGGTGCTGGAGGGCGTGGTCACCAACGTCGCCGCCTTCGGCGCGTTCGTCGACGTCGGCGTGCACCAGGACGGCCTGGTCCACGTCTCGGCGCTGTCGCACACCTTCGTCAGAGACCCGCGCGAGGTCGTCAGGCCCGGCGACATCGTCCGGGTCAAGGTGCTCGATGTCGACATCCCGCGCAAGCGCATCTCCCTGACCCTCCGGCTGGAGGACGAGCCCGCCCGCGGCGGGGGCGGCAGGCGTGACCAGGCCGACGGCGGCCGCCGCGGCGGCGACCGGCAGCAGGGCCAGGGTGACCGCCGGCAGGGACGCGGCGGGCAGCAGGGACGCGGCGGCCAGCAGGGGCGTGGCGACCGCCGGCGTGAGGCGCCGGGCGGCGCGATGGCCGACGCGCTGCGCCGCGCCGGGCTCACCGGCTCCGACGGCGACCGGTAGCCGGCGACGCATCACACGGTACGGCCGCCGCCCCCGTGGGCGGCGGCCGTACCGCCGGTCAGCCGCGCGGCGCGTACATGATCACGGCCATTCCGGCCAGGCAGATCAGCGCGCCGGCCACGTCCCAGCGGTCAGGCCGGAACCCGTCCATGACCATTCCCCAGGCCAGCGAGCCCGCGACGAACACCCCGCCGTAGGCGGCGAGGATTCGGCCGAAGTCCTGCGCGGGCTGAAACGCGGCCGCGAAGCCGTACGCTCCGAGCGCGAGGACACCGCCCGCGATCCAGAGCGGCCCGCGCCCCTCGCGCACGCCCTGCCACACCAGCCACGCGCCGCCGATCTCCGCGACGGCGGCGAGGGCGAACAGCAGCAGGGAGCGGAGGACGGTCATGGGTACGACGGTACCCGGCGGCGATCAACAGTCCGACCAGAGCCAGCACCGCCACCTCGAAGACCACGACCAGCCGCTGGGTCACCCCGGCGGGGATGTCCTCACCCGCCAGGGGGATCCCGAACATCCGCACCACGTACGGCAGGACCACCAGCACCAGCACGCCCAGGGACGCCAGGCTCAGCAGCCGCACCGGCCGGGCGTAGGAACCGGCGGCGTGCCGTCTGGAGAGGATCAGGCCCGCCACCGGCATGGCGAGGAAGGCCCCGAACGCCGCGTAGCGGTGGATGCCCCCGGACATCGACAGCGGCAGGCCGGGCGCGTCCGTGGGGAAGACGCCGATCAGCAGCATGCACAGGCCCCAGGCTCCGACCAGCAACGCGGCCCCGCGGTCCGCGGTGCGCCGCGCCAGCGCGATCCCGAAGGCGGCGGCGCCGGCCGCGAAGAACGTGAGGGATACGGGCAGCAGCCACCCGTCGGGCGCGAACGCGTACTCGCTGATCAGCGTGTGCACCGGGTCCAGCCCCGTGGCCACGTGCAGCCCCACCATCGACGCGGCTCCGGCGCCGATCGCCGCGTAACCGCCGTGGATCATCCCTGTTCCGGAGAAAGCCTGACTCGCCATGACTCAAAAATGGCGATCGACCAGGGGTTCGGAATATTGGAGATGGTCCCCAGGCGTCCCTGAGCCGTCCCCGAGGGACTCCGGCCCGGGGTGGGGTCACCCTCTGCGGGGACGTCCCGGACATGACCCCTCTGAGCTGCGCGGAGACCGCCGGGGGTAGGGCCTTCCCCCTCAGGGTCGGACCCCCGGGACGGCTCCGGGACGGAAGTCCCCTCGCGGGGCGCCTCCGGACCCGGCGCCCGCGGACGGGACGCCCCCGGGGCCGGGTTCCCGCTCGCAGGACACGCGCCTCCGGGGCCGGGTTCCCGCTCGCAGGACACGCCTCCGAAATCACGTGTCCCACCTGCCGGACCGCTCCGCGAGCCGGGCGCCCCGGGGGGACCCGCTTGACTTCGAGCGCGCTCTAAGCGGCAAGGTGAGACATATGGGGATCACCATCCAGGAGGCCTCGCGCCGCTCGGGACTGAGCGCGCACACGCTGCGGTACTACGAGCGGATCGGGCTCATCCACGAGGTGGAGCGCGACCCGAGCGGGCACCGCGCCTACACGGAGTCCGACCTGGCCTGGCTCGACTTCCTGACCAGGCTGCGATCGACCGGCATGCCGATCGCGGACATGTGCCGCTACGCCGAGCTGCGCCGCCGGGGCCCGGGGACCACCGCCGAACGGCGGCGGATCCTGGAGGCCCACCGGGAGCGGGTCAGGACGCGGATCGCGCGGCTCACCGAGGACCTGGGGATCCTCGACTACAAGATCGACTTCTATGCGACAACGGAGGCACGATGAACAGGCGCCGTCTCGGCCGGAACGGCCCCGAGGTCTCGGCCATCGGCCTGGGCTGCATGGGGATGTCGGAGTTCTACGGCGCGGCCGACGAGGCCGAGTCGATCGCGGTCATCCACCGCGCCCTCGACCTGGGGGTGAACTTCCTGGACACCGCCGACATGTACGGCAGGGGCCACAACGAGGAACTGGTGGGCCGGGCGATCGCCGGCCGCAGGGACGAGGTGGTGCTGGCCACCAAGTTCGGCATCGTCAGGAGCGACGACCCCGACGCCCGCGGCGTCGACGGCAGCCCCGCCTACGTCAAGAAGGCCGCCGAGGCCTCCCTGAAGCGGCTGGGCGTGGACCACATCGACCTGTACTACCTGCACCGCCGCGACCCCGATGTCCCCATCGAGGAGACCGTGGGGGCGATGGCCGAGCTGGTCGCCGAGGGCAAGGTCGGTCGTCTCGGCCTGTCGGAGGTGAGCGCGGAGACCCTGCGCCGGGCGCACGCCACGCATCCGATCGCCGCCCTGCAGAGCGAGTACTCCCTGTTCACCCGTGACATCGAGGCGGAGATCCTGCCGGCCGCGCGGGAACTGGGCGTCGCGCTGGTGGCCTACTCCCCCATCAGCCGGGGCCTGCTGGGCGGCACGCTGCCGCCCGCCGGGGAACTGCCCGACGACGACTTCCGCAAGCGCCACCCCCGGTTCACCGGGGAGAACGGGGCCCGCAACGAGGAGCTCGTGGCCGAGGTGCGCAAGATCGCCGAGGAGGCGGGCTGCACCGCGGCCCAGCTCGCCCTGGCCTGGCTGCTCTCCCGGGGCGAGGACGTGATCCCGATCCCGGGCACCAAGCGGCTGCGCTACCTGGAGGAGAACGCGGCGGCGGCCGGCGTCACGCTGACCCCGGACCAGCTCGCCGCGCTGGAGGCGGCGGTGCCGGGCGGCGCCCGGGGCGAGCGGTACGTGAACATGTCGCTGATCGAGCGCTGACCTCACCCGGGCCGGAACGCCGGACGGCGGCTCCGGCCCGGCACCCGGCCCCACCGGCTTCCGGAAGGCCGGGAACCGGACTCCCGTCCCCGGACGGCGGGAGAGTCGTGACTCCTATCAGTCTCACGGCGGATGCCGCCCGCCCGGCGCCCGCCCTACCCTCGCCCCATGAGCCTCCGTCTTCCCCCCACCGCGGCCGGCCGGCTGCCGGCGCTGGCGCTGGTGACGGCGGTCTGCGCCGCGGTCGGCGCGGGCCTCGCCGTACGGCGGCACCTGCGGATCGGTCGTCGCGCGCGGGAGCGCGGCGAACTGCTCGCCCGCGAGCCGGTGCGCGGGAGGCGGACGGTGAAAGGCGGGGTGGTGAGCAGCCGGACGGTGAACGAGCGAGCGGCCGGCGGTGGGACGGCGGGCGAGTGGGCGGCTGACGAGCGGACGGCGAGCGAGGAGCGGGCGAGGATCGCCCGGGAGCTGCACGACGTCGTCGCGCACAACGTCAGCGCGATGGTCATGCAGGCGGGCGCCGCGCGTCTGTCGCTCCGCCCCGACCAGGTCACCGAGCGCGAGGCGCTGCACGTGGTGGAGGAGACCGGCCGGGCCGCCGTGGAGGAGCTGCGCCGTACGCTGGGGCTGCTGCGCACCGGCGCCGAGGACGACGGACTGGCGCCGCAGCCGACCCTCGCCCGCCTGGACGACCTCGCCGAGCGGATGCGCGCCGCGGGCCTCGACGTGCGGCTGAGCGTCGAGGGTGAGCCGAGCCCGCTGCCCGTGGGCCTGGACCTGTCGGCGTACCGGATCGTGCAGGCGGCGCTGGACAACACCCTGCGGCACGCGGGTCCCACCACCGCCAGGGTGCGGATCGCCTACCGGCCCCGGGAGCTGCTCCTGGAGATCACCGACAGCGGGCCGCTCGACGGCCGCGCCGGGCCGGCGGGCGGACCCGGGGCCGGGCTGGTCGGCGTGCGGGAGCGGGTCGCGCTCTTCCACGGCAGCCTGTCGGCCGGTCCCGAGCCCGGCGGAGGGTACGGCGTGCGGGTGGTCTTCCCGCTGGCCTCCCACGCGGTCAGGCCGGGCAGGGTCACGGCGTAGGACGGTTTCGCCGTCGGCCTCCCACGCGGTCAGGCCGGAGCGTTCCGGCGGAACCGCGGGTTCAGGAAAGGGATGAAGATCACCTATCCGGCGGAAACCCCTACATTCACCCTGTCCTGTAAGGCTGCCGTGACCGCCCGGCAACCTGGGGTGGTTACTGTCCCGTGACATGCACAGTAAGAAGATCGCCGTCCTCGGCATGGCCGGGCTGACCGCCCTGGCCATCCCGTCGGTCGCACACGCCTCGGCCGGCAAGTCGGTGACGGTGACCGTGATGGGCACCTCCGATCTGCACGGCAACACCCTCAACTGGGACTATTTCAAGAACGCCGAGTTCGACGACGGCAAGGGCAACGACGTCGGCCTCGCCAAGGTCTCGACGATGGTCGACAAGATCCGCGCCGAGCGCGGCGCCGACCACACCCTGCTGTTCGACTCCGGCGACACCATCCAGGGCACGCCGCTGGCCTACTACTACGCCAAGGTCGAGCCGATCACACAGACCGGCGAGCTCCACCCCATGGCCCGCGCGATGAACGCCATCGGCTACGACGCGGTGACCCTGGGCAACCATGAGTTCAACTACGGCCTGCCGCTGCTGGCCACCTGGATCAAGCAGATGAAGGCCCCGGTGCTCGGTGCCAACGCCGTGGACGCCACCACCGGCAAGCCCGCCTACCAGCCGTTCGTCATCAAGACGATGAAGGTCAAGGGTGAGAAGCCGATCCGCGTCGGCGTGCTCGGCCTGACCAACCCCGGCGTCGCGATCTGGGACAAGGGCAACGTCGAGGGCAAACTGCGCTTCGACGACCTGGTCAAGACCGCCGGGAAGTGGGTGCCGGTCATCCGCGGCCTCGGCGCGGACGTGGTCGTGGTCACCGCGCACGCGGGCGACAACGGCCTGTCCTCCTACGGCGGCGACCTGCCGGTCGAGAACGCCGCCGCCATGGTCGGCGAGCAGGTCCCCGGCGTGGACGCCGTGCTGTTCGGGCACGCTCACAACGAGGTGCCGCAGCGGTTCGTCACCAACAAGGTCACCGGCGAGCAGATCCTGCTGACCGAGCCGGCCAAGTGGGGCCAGCGTCTCAGCGTGCTGGACTTCACGCTCACCAAGAAGAACGGCAAGTGGGCGGTCACCGGCAAGTCCTCCGCCACGCTGAACACCAACGCCGTCGCCGAGGACCCGAAGATCGTCGCGCTCATGAAGAAGCAGCACGACGCCACGGTCGGGTACGTCAACAAGGAGGTGGCCACCTCCAAGGACGAACTGCTGGCCGCCGAGTCCCCCTACAAGGACACCCCGATCCTGGACTACATCCAGAAGGTCCAGACCGAGACGGTGAAGAAGGCCATCGCCGGCACGGCGGACGCCGACCTGCCGGTGCTGTCGATCGCCGCGCCGTTCAGCCGGACCGCGACGTTCCCCGCCGGACCGGTGAGCATCCGCGACATGGCCGGCCTGTACATCTACGACAACACACTGATGGCCGTGAGGCTCACGGGCGCCCAGCTCAAGGACTACCTGGAGCACTCGGCGAAGTACTTCGCGCAGCTCGCCCCGGACGCCCCGGTCGACCTGTCCAGGCTGACCAACGCCGGCAACATCCCCGACTACAACTACGACCAGCTCTCCGGCGTCGGCTACGACGTGGACGTCGCCAAGCCTGCCGGCCAGCGGATCACCGGTCTGTCCTACAACGGGCAGCCCGTCTCCGCCGACCAGCGGTTCGTGGTCGCCGTCAACAACTACCGCCAGTCGGGCGGCGGCGGCTTCCCGCACGTCTCGACCGCGCCGGTGGTCTACAACGCCCAGGTGGAGATCCGCCAGGCGCTGATCGACTACGCCACGGAGACCAAGATCATCGACTCCGCCGACTTCGCCGAGGTCAACTGGAAGCTGACCCGCGACGGCAAGCCGCTCTTCTAGGTCCCCGGACCCCTCTTCCGGGACCTTCCGGATTCCGGCGGTCCATCGCATGTCCCGGGGCCGCCTCCGCCGTACGGCGGAGGCGGCCCCGGCCCGTCTCCCGGGCGGGCCCGGACCGGCGGCGACCCGCGCGCTCGACCGGGAAGCGCCCGGGAAGCGCCCAGGAAGCGCCCGGGAAGCCCGGGAAGCCCCCGGGACGCCCGGCCCGGCTCAGCCCCGGCGGGAGGCGCTCCGCCGGGGGACGACGGCGACGGGTTCCGCCATGTACCACCGGGTGAACCGCTCGCCCCTCGCCAGCGAGTCGAGCCTGCGGGGCAGCTCCCGGCGGGAGAAGGGGTCGGCGCCGGCATTGCGGATGTGGATGCCCACGGCGTACATGTCGCGGACCTCCATCAGGGTGGCGTAGCCCGGCCACGACCGCAGGTCCCGGCCGTAGGCGAGGGCGAAGGCGTCCACGTCGGCGGCGGTGAGGCCGAAGCGGCGCTGGCCGTGGTAGGTGTGGACCAGGTCCCACTCGCACGGCCCGACCGCGACGCCGTCCCAGTCGCAGAGCACGACGTGCCCGTCTGTGCGGCGCAGCAGGTTGTCGATCCAGGCGTCGCCGTGCAGCAGCACCGGGGCGCCCTTCACCTCCAGGTCCGACCACCGCTCGGTCAGCTCGGCGATGCGGTCGCGCAGCCAGGTCCGCTGGCCGGGGGTGAGCACGTCGGAGCGGTCCACCTCGGCGCGGATCCCGGCCAGCGGGTTGGTGAACCGTTTCACCGCCACCGGCGGCACCGGCAGCAGGTGCAGGGTGCGCAGGATCTCGCCCAGCTCGGTGGTGGTGGGACGCTCGGCCGCCGCCGGGACGTAGTGCCAGAAGGTGACGACCCCGCCCTCGTGGACCACCGGCTGCTCGCAGATCGTGTCGGCCGGCCGTACCGCGGGGAAGCCCTGCTGGGCCAGCCACCGGGCCACCGCCAGGACCACCGGCAGGCGGGCCCGCGCGTCGGACGCGGTGGCGATCCGCACCACGATCTCCCCGCGCAGCTTGAAGACGGCGTTGCTGCGCACCCGCAGCAGCTCGGCGCCCCGGTGGTCGATCCCCAGGTCCTCGCAGACGTCGCGCAGGACCGCGAACGCGTCCCGCGCCAGCGAACCGCCCATCACACGGCCCGTGCCGCGTCGTCGAGCAGGTCGGCCAGCCGGCGCGCCGCCGCCGTACGGTGCCGGGACGGCGGCATCTCCGCCAGTACCGCCCGGGCCCGGTCGAGCACGATGGAGGTGCGGTGCTCCGCCGGCACCTGGAGCAGTGCCTTCTCCGCCAGCAGGCAGGCGTCCTCGACCTCGCCGCCGCGGGCCAGGTGCGCGGCCCGGTCGAGCAGGATGAGCACCGGGTCGATGGCGTAGGCGCCGGAGGGGCCCGGTGTCCAGTCGACCTCCTCGCCCAGCTCGATCAGGGTGCCGATCCGGTAGAACTGCAGCCGCCGCTCGGAGAAGCGGAAGGCCAGGTGGTCGTGGCCCTCGGGGGGCATCCTGGCGAAGATCCGCTCCGCCTCGGCGAGCGCGACCCTGGCGGCCCGGTGCTCGCCCATCCTGGCGAGCGCGCGGGCCTCGGCCGCCGCGCCGAGGGCCGCCGGGGAGCTGGGCGCGCTGCCGGCCAGCGTCCGCGCCTCCCGGGCGAGCCGCACGGTCTCGGCGAGGTCGCCGTAGTAGTAGGGCAGCATGGCCTCCTGCGCCCGGACCAGGGCGCGCAGCCGCAGGTCGCCCATGTCGTCGGCGGCGGTGCGGGCGGTGCCGTACCAGGTGTGGGCCTGGCGGGTGTCGCCGAGCTTCATCAGCGCGTCGGCCGACAGCAGCGCGAGCATCACGGTGGCGTTGAGCAGGCGCCGCTGGGCCATCGCGGGCTGCCGGGCGCCGACGAGCGTCCGCACGTCGGACAACTCCAGCATCAGCCGGTAGAGCATGGGCAGCGGAGCGCTGGTGACGTACTCCCGCCGGTAGCGCAGCACCTGCTCGTCGAGGCGGTCGAGCTGCTCCTCGGAGACGGTGGCCGCGACGAGCGTGCGGTCGAGGTCCTGGCGGATCCGCTCGACCTCGGCGAGCAGGCGCCCGTTCAGCGGCAGCCGCGCGCCGAGCAGCGCGTGGTGGAACAGCGCGCGGCGCTCCATGCCGTCGTCGCCGCCGGCCCTCTCGTCGGCCTGGTACGGCGTGCGGCCGTCCCCCGCGGCGACCACCACGATCCTGGCCTCACCGCCGTCGTCCTCGCAGTAGTCGCCGGCCAGTCCGAGCCGTACGGCGTTGGCCCGGTACAGCCGCGCCAGCAGGTCGATGGTCTGCGGTCGCGGCCGGGCCCGGTGGTTCTCCCAGGCGTTGAGCAGGTCGATGCTGGCCCGCGCCTCGCCCAGATCGTGGCGTTCGCACAGCTCCTCCAGCTCCTCGACCGCCTGCCGGGCCGACCAGCCCCGGGCCAGCCGGTGCGCCTTGAGCAGGCTCACCCCGCAGCAGCCACGGATGGCCTGGGCCGTCTGCCAATGGGTCCATCGCCTCGCCTGCGCCTGCTCGCGCCAACGCCGCGCGCACGCGGGCGGGTGCTCACCTCGGGCCACGGCGCCCTCCCCGGTCGCTGTTCACCCATCACGGACGAGGGCGCGCCACAGCGTGAGCGCTCCCGCGCCTCGCCTTCCCGTTATCGCGCTTTCCGCACGGAACAGGGGGAATTTTCCTCCCTATTCCACCAGTTCGGTGGGAGATAGCAAGATGGGACATTGCCTGCCGCGCCGGGAAAACGCACTCTGCTGGGAAGAACGACACCAGCATCCGCCGGGAGTGATCCGGATGACGGCAGACGACGGCCAGGCCGTTGATCATCTGCGGCGACTCGCCGCCCAACTGGAGGCCCACTCCTTCAAGGTGTGCCTCGACGCCCCGGCGGGGCCGCCGCCCCGCCTGCACGTGACCAACCCGATGGTCCCCACCGTGTCCGAGGACGTCCTCGCCGCCCACGAGGAGGACGGCGAGTGGTGGTTCTGGCTGTCGTGGGCCGGCCGCATCGGGCACGCCGAGGACATCGCCACGGCCGCGGAGCGCGTGGCCAGCGTGCTGCACGTGGCGCGTCGATAGGTGATTCTTGGCGCGGACATGGGTAACACGTGTTAAGCCCGTGAGAGGAGTGACCTGTGAGAAGGATCCAGATCATCCAGCGGCCGCGGCCGCCCCGTGAGCCGGCGCCGCTCGACATGCGGACCCCCTCGGGAAAGATCCTGCCCTTCTAGCCCCGGTCGGAGGAAGCCCCCGGGACCTCCCTCCGGCTCCGGCCGGCGTGCCGCGCCGGCGCGGGCGCCCCGCCGGCACACGCCATCCGTGGCGAGGCCGTACCGAGGCCGTACCGGGGTCGCGTCCGAGCCCCGCCGGGCCCCGCGACGCCTTCCCACGGCCGTGCCACGGGCCTTGCAAGGAGGCTTAAAGCAGGTTGCAGGCGGTCCGGTGAACCTTGGGACCATGAGCAGCCGTCCCTTTCCCGTCAGCGTCAGCGTGGTGGTCCCCGCCCTCAACGAAGCAGCCAACCTCCCACACGTGTTCGCGACCCTGCCCCCGTGGATCGACGAGGTGATCCTCGTCGACGGAAATTCCACCGACGGCACCGTCGCCGTCGCCCGGTCCCTCCGTCCCGGCCTGCGCGTGGTCACCCAGACCCGCAGGGGCAAGGGCAACGCCCTCGCCGAGGGGTTCGCCGCCGCCACGGGCGACATCATCGTCATGATCGACGCCGACGGCTCCACCGACGGCCATGAGATCTTCGCCTTCGTGACCGCGCTGGTCGAGGGCGCCGACTTCGCCAAGGGCTCCCGTTACGCCCCCGGAGGCGGATCCGACGATCTCAGCCCGCTCCGCTCGCTGGGCAACAGGGCACTGACCCTGGTCACCAATCGGTTGCACGGCACCCGCTACACCGACCTGTGCTACGGCTACAACGCCTTCTGGGCGTGCCACCTCGACGCCCTGGGCCTCGACTGCGACGGCTTCGAGGTGGAGACCCTGATGAACATCCGCGCGGCCCGCGCCGGGCTGGTGATCCGCGAGGTGCCAAGCCACGAGCGCAGCCGCATCCACGGCGTCAGCAACCTGAACGCCGTACGGGACGGCTGGCGGGTGCTCCGCACCATCCTGCGTGAGCACCGCTCAGCCGAGTCCTCGACACCCGTCCACGCGGCCGCCACGATCTGACCCGCCCTCCCGGGCGGCGGAGAACCCTCTTTCGGCCTCGGGTTCGGCTGCTCCGTGTCCAGACGGACCGGACAGGGATGTCGGTGGTCGGCCCGTTCGAGCCCCTCGCCTGATCGCCGGAACCCGTCGTGCGGCGGCCGGGCGGGGTCAGCAGGCGGTGGCCTCCAGGGCCTCGGTGACCGAGGGGAAGATCTCGAAGACCTGGGTGAGCCCGGCGAGGTTGAGCCGCCGGGCCAGGTTGCCCTGGATACCGGTGAGGATGAGCCGGAACCCCCTGATCTGGCCGTTGTGCCGCGCCTGGAGCAACTCGCCGATGCCGGAGGAGTCGCAGAAGGTCAGGGCGGACAGGTCGAGGATGATGGTCTTCGACGGCGCGGCGCGCCAGACCTTGCTCAGCTCGGCCCGCAGGATCGGCGTGTGGTAATGATCCAGTTCGCCGCTGGCCTGCACGACGATCGTCGAACCGTGCAGTCCTGACGTCGCCGTGAAACTGGGCTCCGGCTCATTACCCACGAACATGATCAACCTTCTACAGCGGCCGTTCTCAGCCATGCAACTGTCTCATACGGAGCGGACCATCCCGGCGGCACGGCGGTCCGGCGCCCTTCGGCGTCCGGCGCCTCCACCCGATCCCCGCGTGCGCCCGTGGTGTGGAGCGTCCGCGGATCCCGGCCGGGTTTCCCCTTCTACGACGTCTGTCAATCCCCTTCGGGTGACAGGTGCCCCCCGGCGACGGGAGTATTCAGGATCCGGACCGCGGTCTTCCGGCGGGGAGCCGGGGAACCGCCGCGCGCAGAGGGCCCGCCGGAGAAGCGGGTGTGCGCCGTGAGTCCCCCGTGAGGGCGGCGCACCGGAGAGCCGGGGGCGGCCGGACCGCGCGACGCGACCGCGAGGCGAGCGGACGAAGGCCGCCGCGAACTGCGGCGTCTCATTATGTGAACAAAGGGGGCGAAATTCCCGAGACGTTGGCGTAGTCTCTCCGAAACTCCACCTAAAAGGGAGTCGGAGATGAAAAGGGTACGAATCGTCCAGAAGCCCCGTCCGCCTCGTACGCCCGCCCCTCTCGACCTGCGCACGCCCTCAGGCCGAAGGCTCCCTTTCTGACGACCTCCCGCGCCGCCCGCCCTTCGCCCGCAGGAACACCCGGTTGGCGAACCACAGGACCACGCCCACGACCAGGAGCACGCCCGCACGAAGGTAGACCTCGCCTTCGCGGCCCGTGACGGGCAGCGCCAGCACCACGCAGACCACCGCGCCCAGGACGGGCATCCAGCTCGGGGCCCGGTAGTGCCCGTGCTCCACCGGGTCCTTGCGCAGGACCAGCACGGCCACGTTGACCAGCGCGAACACACACAGCAGCAGGAGAACGGTGGTGTCCGCCAGGCCGCTCACGTCACCGGTGATCACCAGCGCCACCGCGATGCCCAGGGTGAACAGGATGGCCACCCACGGGGTGGACCTGCGGTGGTGGACGGCCGCGAAAACGCCCGGCACGATGCCCTCGCGGGCCATGCCGTACACCAGGCGCGAGGCCATGAGCATGTTGATCAGGGCGGTGTTGCCCACGGCCAGCAGGGCGATGAGCGCGAACAGTTTCGGCGGGAACGCCAGGCCCGCGACCTTGACCACCTCCAGGAGCGGCCCGGTGGACCCGGTCAGGGTCCTGGTGTCCACCAGCATGGTCGCGGTGAAGGCGACGGCCATGTAGATCAGCGCGGCCACGGTGATGCCGCCGAACAGCGCCCGGGGGAAGTCCCGCTGGGGGTCGCGGCACTCCTCGGCGAGGTTGACCGAGTCCTCGAAGCCGAGCAGCGAGTAGAAGGCGAGGGCCGTGCCGCCGAGGACGCCGAGGAACGCGCCGTTGACCGGATGGAACTGCACGGCCCTGGCGGGCTCGCCCTCGCCGGAGACCAGCGCGTAGATCCCGATCGCGACGATGACCAGCAGGCCGAACGCCTCGATGATCGTCAGGACCACGTTGACCCGGACCGACTCGGAGATGCCGGCGAAGTTCACCAGCGTGACCAGGCCGAGGAAGATCAGCGCGCCGACGACGGCCGGCAGCGTGACGAACTCGCCCAGGTAGTTGCCGCCGAAGGCGCGGGCCGCCGCGCTCGCCGAGGTGATCCCGCTCATCAGCACGGCGAACGCCACCATGAACGTGACGAAGGGGACGCCGAACGCCTTGTTGGCGTACAGCGCCGCGCCGGCCGCCCGGGGATACTTGCCGACCAGCTCGGCGTAGGCCGTGGCGGTGAGGGCGGCGAGCACGAAGGCGACGAGGAAGGGCAGCCACAGCGCCCCGCCGACGTAGCCGGCCACCTTCCCGACCAGGGCGTATATCCCCGCGCCGAGGATGTCCCCGACCACGAACATCAACAGCACCTTGCGCCCGATGACCCGCTTCAACGATTGCTTACCGGTTTCGGACCCGACGACAGCCTCAGCCATGCGGCTGCCTTACCCGAAGTCGAGACGGAATCACGCTCGGTCACACCGGCCGCTTTTTTCGGCAACCATGAAGTGCCTTTGAGGACAGCCCTCTAAGGTGCACCTGTCACAAAAGGCAAAGAAAGGCAAAAAGTGGTTTCCGTCCTCACCTCCCGCCGTGTCGCCGCCACCGTCGCGGGAGCCGTCCTCCTCTCCCTGTCCGCCGCCTGCGGCGGATCCGGCGACGCGGCGATGTGCGCCGACGCGCAGAAGGTCATGACCGGCTTCCAGACCGACTTCGCGGGTGCCGGCCTGGACACGGAGAAGATGAACGCGGTGAACGAGAAGTACGCCGCGAACTTCAAGGCCATGGCCGCCAAGGCCGACGGCGACCTCGCCTCGGCGCTCAACGACCTGTCCGCGGCCTTCGGCGCCCTCAAGCTCGACACCGGCGACTCGAAGGCCTCCGTCACCGCCGTCCAGAGCTTCACCACGAAGATCTCGGAGGCCGGCGTCAAGCTCACCACCGCCTGCTCCTGACGCGCGCCGCGCCTCCCCCTCTCCCCGAGCTCCCCGAGGAGGCGCGCCGCCGTACGACCCGGCCGACCCGAGCGGCCGGGCCGTAACCGGCCACGCACCGCACCGGCCGCGCGCCGTACGTGCCGCGGGGCTGAGCCGTACGGCGCGTACGGCTCAGCCCCGCGGCCCCCGCGCCTGCTCGTAGCAGCGGTCGAAGCCCTCCAGCACGGCCGGCCAGGAGCTGCGGACCGGCTCGGTCGCACGGTTGTGCGCCGCGATCGCCTCGCGCAGCTCGCGGTCGCGCACCAGCCTGGCCACCGCCGCGACCAGGCCGTCGAAGCTCCTGCCCAGCAGCCCCTCCTTGCCGGGCCGCACGAAGTCGGCCACCCCGCTCTGCGCCCGCGCGACCACCGGTACGCCCGCCGCCCTGGCCTCCAGCGCCGCCAGCCCGAACGACTCGCGGGGCGCCGGGGCGACGAACACGTCCGCGGTGGTGAGCAGCTCGCGGATCCGGTCGCGGTCGTAGCGGCCGGGCAGCGACACCCATCCGGCCATGCCGTTGGACCTCAGGTAACGCTCCATCTGGGCGCGCGCCGGGCCGTCCCCGACGATCGTGGCCCGCATCGGCGTGTCCCCCGGGACCTGCGCCCTGGCCTCCTTCAGCAGCCGCAGCAGCCGGACCGGCTGCTTGCGGGGCGCCAGCCGCCCCACCGCGACGACGTGCACCGGCTCGCCGCCGGGCACGTGCCGGGCCGGGCCGGTGGCGCGCCAGCCGGAGACGTCCAGGCCGTTGGAGACGACGTGCACCGGCACGCCCCGGCCGGCCACCGCGCGGATCGGCCGGGCCGCCGCCTCGCTCACCGTGGTGCCCACCAGCCCCCAGCGGTGCCACTCGAACGCCAGCCGCAGGCCGGTGTAGACGGCGCGGGTGACCGGGTCCCACATGCTGTGCACGGTCACCACGGTGGGCAGCCCCAGGCGGACGGCCGCGCGGACGCCCATCCAGGCGAACGGCGAGACCGCGCCGGTGTGCACGTGGACCACGTCGGGCCGCCGGGCCCTCATCAGCCGCAGCAGGTGCCCCACCCCGAACGGGTGGACCGGCAGGTCGAAGGGCAGCCCCGCGACGATCCGGTGCACCCCCGGCAGGGGGTCGCCCGGCGTGGCGGTCGCCACCTCGACGTCGTGGCCCGCCTCGCGCTGCGACCGGATCAGATCGGCGACCTGGACCTCGATCCCGCCCAGGCGCGGCAGGTAACAATCGCTGACGTGGAGGATCCTCACCGTGCCAGCGTATCCCCGCGTGAGATCATGCCTGCGTGCCCGTCTGGGGAGGCCCCATGAGCGGGAGACGGACCGCGCGAACGGAGTGAAGGCGATCAAGACCGTCAGGACAGCCGTGTTCTTCCATGCCCATCCCGATGACGAGGCCCTGCTGACCGCGGGGACCATGGCCATGCTCGCGGCCGAGGGGCACCGGGTGGTCCTCGTGGTGGCGACCTCCGGCGAGCGGGGCCAGGCCGACCTGGAGCCGGGTGAGGCGCTGGGCGCGGCGCGGGTCGCGGAGCTGTACAGGTCGGCGGCGGCGCTGGGCTGCGCCCGCGTGGTGAACCTCGGGTACGGCGACTCCGGGCTGGCGCCCGGCGGCGGGATCGCCGACGACCGCCCGGACAACGCGTTCATCGACGCCGACACCGAGGAGGCCGCCCGGCGGCTCGCGGCGATCCTCACCGAGGAGGACGCCCACCTGCTGACGACCTACGACCCGGCAGGGGGCTACGGTCACCCCGACCACGTCCAGGTGCACCGGGTCGGCACCCGGGCCGCGGAGATCGCCGGCACCCCGATCGTGCTGGAGGCCACGGTCAACCGCGACCCGCTGCTCAGGGGCATCCGCCTGATCAGCCGCTTCTACCCGCAGCTCGACATCCGCGCCTTCGAGCGCGCCTACTCCCCCGGCGAGGCGATCACCCACCGGGTGGCCGTGCGGCGCTTCGCCCGCCAGAAGCGGGCCAGCATGGCCGCCCACGCCTCCCAGGCCACCGGGGCCGACACCCGCACGCTGGGCGTGATGCTCAAGGTCCCCCGGCCCCTCTACCGGCTCATCTTCGGCACGGAGTGGTACGTTCAGCGCGGCCTGCCGTCGGGCACGAGGTTGAGGCATCCCTTCGAAGTTCCTTCGAAAGGATGAGCCCCGAACCGGCAGACTGGTTCATGGGGGTGTGATGAAGAACAAGTGGGTCCAGATCGGATTGTCGGCGGTGTCGCTGGCGCTGGCCGCCACGCTGGTGCTCTTCCTGCCGGAGATCCTGCAGGCGATGACGGGTGAGCACGTCTCCTGGTCGACGATCGGCGCCCAGTTCGCCAAGCTGAGCTGGCAGACGGTCGCGCTGATGACCGCCGTCTGGCTGGCGAGCCTGCTGGCCTACACGTTCGTGCTGACCGCCTCCCTGCCGAAGCTGACCCACCTTCAGGCGCTGACGCTCAACGCGGGCGGCAGCGCGGTGAGCAACCTGCTGCCGTTCGGCGGCGCCGCCGGGGTCGCGATGACCCTCGCGATGACCAAGGGCTGGGGCTTCCCGCTCCGGGCCGTCGTGGTCTCCACCCTGGTCAGCGGCATCTGGAACACCCTCTTCCGGTTCATCCTGCCCGCCGTGGGCATCGTGGCGCTGCTGTTCAGCGACCAGGACCTCAACCCCGCCGTGACCGGCGCGGCCTGGGCGGGCGTGCTGTCCATCCTCGCCCTGGTCGCCGTGGTGACCGCCGCCCTCTACTGGGACCGCGCCGCGGCCCTGCTCGGCCGCGCCCTCGACGCCCTGGCCCGGCTGCTCCCGGCGAGGATCCGGCCCGACCGGCACGGGCTGTCGCAGGCGCTGGAGAAGCTGCGCGCCGACACCTCCGAGATCGTCCGGCGCCGCTGGTCCGGGCTGACGCTGGGCATGATCTCCTTTCTCGCGCTGCAGTGGCTGATCCTGGTCTGCTGCCTGCAGGCGACCGGCGCCTACACCGGGCTGGCCCAGTCGGTCGCCGCGTTCGCCCTGTCCAGGGTGCTGACCACCGCCCTGGTGACCCCGAGCGGGGCCGGGATCATGGAGGCCGGCACCGTCGGCGCGCTGGTCTTCTTCGGCGCCCCGGTCGATTCGGCGACCGCCGCCGCCCTGCTCTTCGGGTTCTGGACCTACACTGTCGAAATCCCCTTCGGCGGCCTGGCGCTCGGCGCGTGGGCGCTCCTGCGCCGGCGTGACAACGCCGCCCCGGCCCGCGAGGAGGAGCCGGTCCGCCGTTAGGAGAAAAACCTTGTGCGCGATTCGAAGGCACGCATAGCGTGGCGCCTGACATGGTGGCGTTCCGGGTTCTCGGGCCGGTCGAGGCGCATTCGGATGATGACGAGCTCGACCTGGGTGGGCTGCGCCAGCGCGCCGTCCTCGCCCGGCTGCTCGTGGCGCGCGGGCAGGTCGTCCCGGTCGACTCGCTGCTGTACGACCTGTGGGACGACGACGGCGCCCGCGGCGCCCAGGCCAACCTCCAGGTGTACGTCTCCAGGCTGCGGCGGGTCCTGGAGCCCGGCCGCCCGCGCGGGGGCCCCAACCGGCTGCTGGTGACCGTCGCCTCGGGATACGCCCTGCGGGCCGGCCCCGACCAGGTGGACGCCCTGCGGTTCGAGGCGCTGGTCCGCACCGCCGGGGAGCAGCTGGAGGGCGACGACCCCGTCTCGGCCCGGGCCCGCCTCGCGAAGGCGCTGGGGCTGTGGCGCGGCACGCCCTATTCCGACTTCGCCGACCAGCCGTGGGCCGAGGCCGAGGTCAACCGGCTGGCCGAGCTGCGCCTGGTGGCGCTGGAACGGCACGCCGACAGCGGCCTGCGCCTGGGCATGCCCGCCGAGTCGGTGCCCGACCTGGAGGCGCTGACCGCGCGGCACCCACTGCGCGAGGAGGGCTGGCGGCTGCTGGCCCTGGGCCTGTACCGCTGCGGGCGGCAGGGCGACGCGCTCGCCGCGCTGCGCCGGGCCCGCGCGATCCTCGCCGACGAGCTGGGCATCGACCCCGGCCCGGCGCTGCGCAAGCTGGAGTCCGACATCCTCGCCCAGGACCCCGGGCTGGAGCTGGCCGTGCCGGTCGCCCGGCAGCGCGCCGCGGTCCCGGCCGACACCTGGCCGCCCAGGCCCGCGGCGGGCGCGGGCGGTACGGCGGGCGTGGTGGAGCCGCCGCCGCTGGAGACCGAGCCGTTCGTCGGCCGGGACGCCGAGCTGGGCCGGCTGACCGCGGCCGCCGCCCGGACCGCCCGCTTCACCGTCTCGCTGGTCGGCGGCGACGCGGGCGCCGGCAAGACCACGCTGGTCCGCCGGCTGGCCGCGCGGCTCGCCGCCGACGGCTGGGTCGCCGCCTCCGGCGCCTGCCCCGACAGCAGCGCCACCCCGCCGGGCTGGGCGTGGGTGGAGATCCTGCGGACCCTGGTGGACTCGGCCGGCCCCGGCGAGTACGCCCAGTTGCTCGCCCCGCTGCTGGACGACGCGGCTCCCGAGCCGGACGACGACCAGGCGTCCGGGGGTTTCCGGCTGCACCGGGCGGTGGGCGGCTACATCGCCGCCGCCGCCCGCGCGACGCCGATCCTGCTGACGCTGGAAGACCTGCACTGGGCCGACGACCAGACCCTGGCGCTGCTGCGCGCGCTGCCGAGCCTGCTGTCCACCAGCCGCGTGCTGCTGGTGGTGACCTGCCGCGACAGCGAGCTGAGCGACCAGCAGGCCGACGTGCTGGCCGCGCTGGCCCGGCTTGGACCGGTCCGGGTCGGCCTGGACGGTCTCGACGCCGAGGCCGTCGCCGAGCTGGTCCGGGCGACCTGCGTGCGCGAGGTCGACGAGGACGCGGTCGGCACCATCGCCGAGCGGACCGGCGGCAACCCCTTCTTCGTCCGGGAGACCGTCCGTCTGCTCGACGCCGAGGCGACGCGCGACCGCGCGACGGCCGCCGAGGTGCTCTCCGGCGTGCCGTCCGGGGTGCGCGACGTGCTGCGGCGGCGGATCTCCCGGCTGCCCGCCGCGGCCCAGCAGATCCTGCTGCAGGCCGCGGTGATCGGCCGCGACGTCGACGTCGACGTGCTGGTGGACGTCGCGGGCGACGAGGACGCCGTGGTGGACGCGGTGGAGGCGGCGCTGCTGGCCGGGCTGGTCACCGAGCCGGGGCCCGGCCTGCTGCGGTTCGACCACGACCTGGTCCGCGACACGATCTACTCCGACGCCTCCCGGCTGCGCCGTTCCCGGCTGCACGCCGCGGTGGCCGCGGTGATCGAGCGCAGGAACCCCGGCGACGTGGCTGCACTGGCCCACCACTACGACGCGGCGGGCACCGCCGAGACGGCGGGCAAGGCGGTCCACTACGCCCGGCTCGCCGCCGCGCAGGCCGAGCGCCGCTTCGCCCACCGCGAGGCCGCCACGCTGTGGGAGCGGGCCGTGGCCGCCTTCGACCGTTCCGGCGCGGCCCACACCCCCGAGACCACCCGCGAGCGGCTGCTGCTCACCCTGAACCTGATCAAGGCGCTGGCGCTGTGCGGGGACATGGCGGCGGCCCGCAGGCGGCGGCGCGAGGCGATGGACGCGGCCCGGCCGCTGGGCGACCTGGAGCTCACCGCCCGGGTGGCGGCCTCGCTGGCCGTACCGCACAAGGGCATGGCCCGCGACTTCACCCGCACCGCGTGGGAGATCGTCGACGTCGCCGAGCAGGCGCTGGTGGAGCTGCCGGCCGCCGAGCAGTCGCTGCGGGCGAGCCTGCTGGCCACGCTCGCGCTGGAGCTGGAGGGCTCGGCCACGTCGCGCGGCGAGCAGGCGTCGCTGGAGGCCGAGGAGCTGGCCCGGCGGACCGGCGACCCGGCGCTGCTGGCGACCGCGCTGAGCGGACGGCTGCGCCAGTCCTACGGCATCACCCCGGTCGGTGAGCGCGAGGTCATCGGCCGGGAGTTGCTGGAGGTCGGCGAGGCGAGCGGGCAGGTCTCGGTCCAGGCCCTGGCCCACCTGGTGCTGATGGAGTGCGCCGCGGCGCAGGGCGCGTTCGCCGAGGCCGACGCGCACGTCGCCGCCGCCGAGCGACTGGCCAGGCGGTACGGCCTGCCCGCCCCGGCCGCCGTGGGCGCCTGGTACGCCGGGCAGCGCCTGATGATCGCCGGTGATTTCGCGGGCGCGGAGCGCGCCTACCGCGACGCGGCGCGGCTGACCGCGCGGGCCGGGATGCTGGAGGGCCGCCAGGACCTGCCGCTGATCACCGCGTTCTGCCTGCGCCTGGTGAACGGCCGGGCCGCCGAGATGGTGGAGTCCCTGGCCGAGGCCCACCGGCGCGGGGCCAAGTGGACCACCGACGCCTACGCGGTGGCGCTGGCCTCGGCCGGGCACCCCCTCGACGCCAGGGCGGTCATCGCGGTGAAGACGCCGGTGCGGCCCGACTTCCTCTACGAGCTGGCGATGATCTGGCGGGCGCTGGCGGGCATGCTGCTGGACGACCGGGAGCGGATGACCGAGGCGTACGACACGCTCAAGCCGTTCTCCGAGCGGATCGCGGGGGCCGGCACCGGCGTGGTGGCGCTGTGGCCGGTGGCGCTGACGCTCGGCGACCTGGCGCTGCGGCTCGGTTTCACCGACGCGGTCCGGCCGCACTACGAGAAGGCGCTCGCGGTGGCGCGGCGGGTCGGGGTGACCCGCTGGATCGAGGCGGCGCAGCGGTCGCTCGGCGGCTGACCCGGCAGATCCGCTCCGGACGCCCGTCCGTGGTGACGGCCGCCGCGCCCGGGCCGGAGCGGGCCTGACGGGCCGCCGTGTCCGGAGCGGAGCCGGCGTGGCGGGCCGCCGCGCCCGGTGCGGGACCGGCGTGCTCCACGGTCGTGACGGTCGTGCCGGCGTAGGCTCCGGCGAAGGCGAGGCTCGCCACCAGCAGTCTCGTGACGCTCGCGGTTCCGCTCGCCAGCACCGTGACCCATCCGCTCCGCGGACCCATGACCGCACACCTTCCCCTCTTCGTGTCAGGTGTACGCCCGGCCGGTTGATCTTTAGTTGACGCTCACTTGCAGGGGGTCCGTAGTATCGAACAGGTAAGCCTGACCTAATATCCGACACATCCGGCATGTGCCGACGATTCAAGCGCGAGGCGGTGTTCACCGGTGCGATCTCCGGCGGCGGGCATCCCCGACCCCACCTCCGCGGCGCTGTGGGGCCTGCCACTGTGGCTGTGGGTCGTGCTCGGCGGCATCGGGCTGTTCGGGGCGTTCCAGGTCTACTACTGGGTGGGCCACCGTCTCGGCTCCCGGCTCTACGCCTCCCGGCTGGGCCGCAGGCTCGGCCAGGACAACATCCGCCGGGTGGAGAACGCCGTCCGGAGATGGGGGGCGCTCGCCGTCTACGGCTGCTTCTGGGTCCCCGGGCTGCGGCACACGCTGCCCTGGACCGCCGGGGTGCTGCGGATCTCCTACCCCTGGTACGTCGTGGCCAGCGCGCTCGGCTGCCTGACCTGGGTGCCGGTGACGTCCTTCGGCCTGTACTCGGTGATCTGGGGCTGGCTGCGGCTGGCCGCGCGGTCGCCCGCGCTGGCGGTCGTGGTCGCGGTCGTGGCCGTCGCCGCCGTCGCCGTCCTGCGGCGCCGCCGTCGCCGTCGCCGCGAGGCCGAGCGGCGCCCCGAGGACACCCTGACCACCGCCTGAGATCGCCGCCGGGCCCGGTGACTCCGCGGGAAAGAACACCGGGACTTCGCGGGGAGAACGCCGGGGAACACCGAGCCCGCAGGGGCCGCCGGGGCGACATCTCACCCGGAAACCGGTCAAGGGTCGTGTGCCGGCGGCCGGTTCTGTCACCATGATCCCATGCAGATCGGGGGAATCCGCCTCGGCGCGTGCGCCGTCCTTGCCGCCCTTGCCGTCTTCGGCACCGGCCTGTCCGCGCCCGCCCACGCCCACCCGGCGCCCGCCGCCGCGCGGGCCGGGTGGACCGCGCCGACGGTCACCGGCGTCCCCGGTACGGCGGGCCCCGCCGTACCGGCCCGGCTCACCGGGACGGACGGGCTCGCGGGCGCGGTGGCCCGGCCGGTCGCCGACCGCGCCGCGCCGGCGATCACCGGAAAGGCCGCCTACCTCTTCGACGCGGCCACCGGGACGGCCTACTTCGGCAAGCAGGCGGGCAGGCGGCTGCCGGTCGCCAGCCTGACCAAGGTCATGACCGCCTACGTCGTGCTGCGGCAGGCGAGCCTCGACGCCGTCGTCAGGATCGACGCCTCGGACGTGCGGCACGCACGGGCCAACGACGCGACCTCGGCGGGGCTGCGGGCCGGTGAGCGCCTGACCGTCAGGGACCTGCTCTACGGCGTGATGCTCCCCTCGGGGGCGGACGCCTCCCACGCCCTGGCCCGCGTCTACGGGCCGGGCGCCGCCCGTTTCACGGCCAGGATGAACGCCGCCGCGCGCGCCCTCGGCCTGTCGCTGACCCGCTACGCCAACCCCGACGGGCTGCCCGAGCCGGGCGGCGGCTACTCCACCGCCATCGACCAGGCCAAGCTGGCCCGGGTGGCGCTGAACGACCCGGTGCTGCGGACCATCGCCTCCACCAGGCGCCACGTCGTGCGGGCGTCGAAGCTGCACCGGGCGCACACCTGGACCAACAGCAACAAACTGCTCGGCAAGACCCCCGGGGCGCTGGGCGTCAAGACCGGCTACACCCGGGCCGCCGGGTACTGCCTGTCGTTCGCCGCCGACCGCGACGGCCGCCTGCTGATCGGCGTCGTCCTGGGCGAGTCGAGCTCCGACCGGCGGTTCAGGAGCGCCGACCGGCTGCTGGACTGGGCGGCCGGGCAGGCCGCGGAGCCGCCGGACCTGGGCGCCGGGGTCGTCCGGAACCTCTGAGGGCGCGTCCGCGCGGGTCTCAGAAGGGCACGGGCTCGGCGTCGCCCTCGCGACGGCGCTGCGCGGCGCGGGCGTGCAGCACGGCGTCGAGCAGGCCGGGGAAGAGCTCGTCGAGGTCGCGGCGGCGCAGCGCGTTCATCTTCGCGGTGCCGCGGTAGACCTGGCTGATCACCCCGGCCTCGCGGAGCACCCGGAAGTGGTGGGTGCTGGTCGACTTGCTGACCACCAGGTCGATCGCCGAGCACGGGGCGCCCTCGTCGTCCACCCCGGACAGGAAGGCCACCACCCGCAGCCGCATCGGGTCGGACAGCGCGTGCAGCACGGCCTCCAGCCGGATGTCCTCGCGGCGGGGGTGATCGAGAGCCCTGTCGGACGTGACCCGCATGACGACTCCTTCCCTCGGGATCACCCGATTGTACGAGAAGCATCGTAGTTTGACATACCTCGTACTACGAGGTTTATCGTACAAGGGTGCCCGGACGGCGAGACCCCCGCTCCCGGCACGGAGTGCCCGGAGCGGGGCGATCCCGCACAACGACGAAGGAGCAAGGCCGTGAGCGCGCTGTTCGAACCCCTCACCCTGCGGGGGCTGACGATCCCCAACCGCGTCTGGATGGCGCCGATGTGCCAGTACTCGGCGGAGGCCGAGGGCCCCGAGCAGGGCGTTCCGCACGACTGGCACTTCTCGCACCTGGCCGCCCGGGCGGTGGGCGGGACCGGCCTGATCCTCACCGAGGCCACGGCCGTCGCGCCCGAGGGCCGCATCTCCCCCTTCGACCTCGGCATCTGGAACGACCGCCAGGTGGAGGGGTTCGCCCGCATCACCCGCTTCCTGAAGGAGCACGGGACCGTCCCCGGCATCCAGCTCGCGCACGCCGGCCGCAAGGCGTCCACCGACGCCACCTGGCACGGCGGCGGTCCGGTCGGCCCCGACCGGTACGGCTGGCAGCCCGTCGCGCCGAGCCCGCTGCCCTTCACCGACCGCCACCCGACCCCGGAGGCGCTGAGCGTCGAGGAGATCGGACGGCTCGTCGAGGGGTTCGCCGCCGCGGCCCGGCGGGCGCTGGCCGCCGGCTTCCAGGTGGCGGAGGTGCACGGCGCGCACGGCTACCTGATCAACGAGTTCCTGTCGCCGCACACCAACCGCCGCACCGACGCCTACGGCGGCTCGTTCGAGGGCCGCACCCGGTTCGCCCTGGAGGTCGTGGACGCCGTGCGCGCGGTGTGGCCGGAGGACCTGCCGGTCCTCTTCCGCGTCTCGGCGACCGACTGGCTGACCGAGAACCCCGAGGACGACCGCGAGGGCTGGACCGCCGACGACACCGTACGGCTGGCCAAGGAGCTGCTCTCCCACGGCGTCGACCTGCTGGACACCTCGACCGGCGGCAACGCCCCCGGGGCGCGCATCCCGACCGGCCCCGGCTACCAGGTGCCGTTCGCCGCCCGGGTGAGGGCCGAGACGGACCTGCCCGTGGCGACCGTCGGGGAGATCACCGAGCCCCGGCAGGCGGAGGAGATCATCGCCTCCGGCCAGGCCGATGCCGTACTGCTCGGCCGGGAGCTGCTGCGCACGCCGTACTGGCCGAACCTCGCCGCCCGCGAGCTCCGCGAGCTCGGGGCCGAGCCCCGCTGGCCGGACCAGTACCACCGGGCGGTCTGACCCACAGTTCCCCATATTTCCGATACAAGGGCGTTAATATCCAAATAATGCCTTACGCTTATTTATTTCTTATTTATGCCCGCCTTACGGCCTTTGCCGAAGCATAGGTTCTTTGCGGTTTAATGGTCGATCCCTGTCCGGCAGTGTTGTTCCTCAGGGAACCCCGAGGACGAATCCTGTCCTCACTTTCACCCGGAGGGTCGCATGAGGACGAAGATCACTGCCCCGGCCGTCGCCGGCGCCGTGGGGGCGGGCCTGCTGGCCGGCACCCTGTTCGCCGGCCCGGCGGGAGCCACGGTGACGCCGGCGTCGGCGCCGCAGACCGTCTCGCAGAGCGTGGCGGCCACGACGCGGACCGCCGGCCTGCAGTTCCACCCCTGCCACCGCTGCCACCGGTTCCACCACTGGCACCGGTGGAACCACTGGGGCAACTGGGGCGGCGGCTGGCGCTGGAACAACTGGAACGATTGGGGTGGCTGGTCCTGGTGACCGGATTCATCCGTACGGCGGCCCACCCGGACCGCCGTACGGGCGGACCCCCACCCCCGGGACTCAGCGCCCGCGCATCAGGCCGTGGCAGGCGATGGCGGCCGCGGCGACCACGTTGAGGGAGTCGACGCCCAGGTCCATCGCCCGCGGGCTCATCGGGATGCAGACCGGTTCGTCGGCCTCGCGCAGCCAGCGCGAGGAGAGCCCGTCACCCTCCGAGCCCAGCAGGAGCGCCACCCGCTCGGTCATGACGGCCCGGTCCAGGGGCGTGGCCGACTGGTCGGGGGTCAGCGCCAGGGTGCGGAACCCGGCCGCGCGCAGCTCCGCCAGCCCGCCGTACCAGTCGGTCATCCGCGCGTACGGCACCGCGAACACCGCCCCCATCGAGACCTTCACCGACCTGCGGTAGAGCGGGTCGGCGCAGCGGGGCGACAGGATCACCGCCTCGACGCCGAGCGCGGCGGCGCACCGGAAGATCGCGCCGACGTTGCCGTGGTCGACGAGGTCCTCCAGGACGACGACCCGGCGGGGCCCTTCGGCGGACGGGCCCCCCAGGACCCCGGCCACGGAGGGCAGCTCCCTGCGTTCCATGGCCGCCAGCGCGCCCCGGTGCACCGGGAAGCCGGTGACCTCCTCCATGACGGCATCGTCCACCACGTGGACCCGGTCGCCGAGGCCCTCCAGCACGTCGGAGAGGGAGGCGACCCAGCGGCGGGTCAGCAGCACCGAGCGCACCGGATAGCCCGCGGCGACGGCCCGGCGGATCACCTTCTCCCCCTCGGCGACGAAGAGGCCGTGCCGGGCCTCCAGGCTCTTGCGCAGCTCGACGTCGCGCAGGTTGGCGTAGTCGGCCAGTCGGGGATCGGAGGCGTCAATCACCCTCGCATACTGCCACGACGGCCCCGCGCCGCCACCCGGCGGTCCGTTCCCCCGCGAGCGGGCCGCGCCGCGTTCCGGCGGGAGCCTCGCGTACGCGCCTCCGTGACGCTCCGTGACATGTATGTTGCTGGGAGCTTCATCGCGGAGATCGGGGGCGTCGTGACCGACCAGGTCGTGCTGTCACAGCCGGTGGCGGGAGACGGGTGGCTGCGCGACGCCCGGCGGGCCCGGCTCCTGTCGCTGGCGACCCTGGCGTGGCTGGGCGTCGAGAGCGTGCTCGGCCTGGCCGCCGGGCTGGGCTCCCACTCGCTGGCGCTGATCGGCTGGGGGGTGTCGTCGCTGGTGGAGGCGGCGGCCAGCCTCATCGTCGTCTGGCGGTTCACCGGGTCGCGCACCCGCTCGGCGGACGCCGAGGTCAAGGCGCGCAGGGCGGTGGCGGTCAGCTTCTGGGTGCTCGCCCCCTACCTGGTGCTCCATGTGGCGCACGACCTGGAGGCGGGGCACCGGGCCGTGCCCAGTCTGCTGGGCGTGGTGGTGACGTCGGTCAGCCTGGTGAGCATGCCGCTGCTCGGGCTGGCCAAGCGGCGGCTCGGCGCGCGGCTGGGCTCGGCGGCCACCTCGGGCGAGGGCACCCAGAACCTGCTGTGCGCCGCGCTGGCCGCCGGGGTGCTCGCGGGGCTGGCGCTGAACGAGGCCGGCTGGTGGTGGGCCGATCCCGCCGTGGCGACGCTGCTGGCGGCGGTCGCCGTGCGCGAGGGCCGCCGGGCCTGGCGCGGGCACGCCTGCTGCCACCACTGAGGACCCGCGAAGGGCTCATCCCGGCACACGCCGTGATCTCCGCACCACGAGTGGTGTTTCGTCGCACCGGTCGTTCCCAGTACAGTTCCCCGCACATTGCTGGACATCTGCCTATAAGGTGACCGGCCAAGGCGCGTTCCGCACGTCGTGCCCGCCGTACCGGCGGGTCGGCGCGGCGGGTCTCCCGGCGTGGCGAGACCGCCCGCGCGGACGCCTCCGGACGCCACCGGACGGCGGCATCCCCGGAAAGAACGGGCCCGGCGCGGTCGCCGGGGCGGATCGGCGTAGCGTGCCCAGCATCGGACTTCGAACCCCTGAGAGGGCATCGTGGGCGGACGCCACCGGACGGATGAACTCGACGACGGCCATCCGTCCCCCTCTCCCCGGCCGGCCAGGCGGCGCCGTACCCGGCCCGGCATGGTGCTCGCCCCGCTGGCCGGCGCGGTCGCGCTGGCCGTACTGCTGGGCGTCGCCGCCTTCGTGGTCGTCAACCGGGACCGGGGGTGCACCGGGGGGCAGGTCGCGGTGCGCGTCACCGCCTCGCCGGACATCGCGCCGGCCGTGTCCCGGATCGCCGAGCGCTTCACCAGGGCCCGGCACGACGTCGGCGGCCGCTGCGTCAAGGTCGCGGTGACGAAGGAGGCGCCGGCGACCGTGGCCTCCGCGCTGGAGGACGGCGCCGGCACGCCGGGCGCGATGGACGTGTGGATCCCCGACTCGTCGCTGTGGGTGACCGGGCTGCGGGAGAGGAACCCCGGCGTGCCGGCCCCCGGCGCGTCGCTCGCCCGCTCCCCCGTCGTCCTGGCGGCGTCCGAGGCCGTGGTCGGCGACCTGCGGAAGAACCTCGGCGAGGTGAGCTGGCACGGCGTGGTCGACGCCGCGAACGTCGCCAACGTCGAGGGGCCGGGCCGCAAGGTGCGGGTGCTCGCGCTCGACCCCGCGGCCAACGCGGCCGGGCTGGGCGCGCTCCTGGCCGCCTCCGGGGCGGCCACGGCGGCCGGGACGAGCCAGGAACAGCTCGCCGGCGCGCTGAAGACGCTGTCCGGTTCCGCGGTCCGCGACCCGGAGGCGCTGCTGTCGAGCCTCGGCGTCAGGGGCAGCCGCGCCCCCGTGGGCGTCGCCTCCGAGCAGGCCGTGTGGGCGTTCGGCGCGGCGGGCGGGCCCGAGGTCCCGGTCGTGCCGCTCTACCCGGCCGAGGGGACCCTCGACCTGGACTACCCGATGGTGGTCACCGGCGACGACCCGGCCGTGCGCCGGGCGGCGGCGGCGTTCGCCGCCGAGTTCGGCACCGAGTCGGCCCGCGAGGTGCTGCGCGGCCAGGGTTTCCGCACCCCGGACGGTACGGCCGGCGCGGCGCTGTCCGCCGCCGGCGGTTTCAGGGCCGAGGCGCCCCGGCGGCTGGAGACGCCCGGTCCCGCGGAGATCGCGCGGATGACGCGGTCGTGGTCGCGGCTGAACCTCGGCACGCGGCTGCTGGCGCTGGTGGACGTCTCCGGCACGATGGCCCTGCCGGTCCCCGGCACCGGGCGCGACCGGATGGAGGTGATCTCCAGGATCGCCGTCGAGGGCATGCGGCTGTTCCCGCCCAAGAGCGAGATCGGCGTCTGGGAGTTCTCCACGGACCTCGACGGCCCGGGGGTGGACTTCCGGAAGACGGTCCCGGTCGGCCCGCTGGCCGAGCGCGTCGACGGCGTGCTCCGCAAGGACCTGCTGGCCCGGAGGCTCTCGGCGGTCCGGGCCGTGCCCACCGGCGACACCGGGCTGAACGACACGCTCCGGGCCGCCTACGAGCAGATGACCGAGGAGTACCGGAGCGACAAGATCAACACGGTTCTGGTGCTGACCGACGGCGCGGGCGACGACGACCCCGGCGGGGGCCTGTCCGACGCGGAGATCTTGAAATACCTGCGCGAGACCTACGACCCGGACAAGCCGGTCAGCATCCTGCTCATCGCCTTCGGGCCGGACGCCGCCCGGGGCAAGGCCCGGATGGACGCGCTGGCCAAGGCCACCGGCGGCGAGGCGTTCATCGCCAAGGACATCCTCCAGGTCCGCACGTTCTTCCTGGAGGGCATGCGGCGCCGCACCTGCCTGCCGGACTGCTGAGCCCTCCGGTCCCGGACGGCTCCGCGACGGACGTCGCGAGGCATTCACAACAGCCCCATCAATCACTGTTTTACCAGTTCATGCCGTGTCGGCATGGGATGGGGCGATCAGGACAACCCGCCGCCCGGGGGTGGCGTCTCCTACGCGTATGGGGTCTCGGGCGTGGCCCGTGAACGAACGAGCCCGTCCCGCGGGGAGGAATGTACGTGCCCGGATGGCCGGCCGTGGGCCGAACCGACGATCAGCGACTGGTGGAGGAGCTCCGGCGTGCCGACGCGACGGCGGCGGCGGGCCTCTACGACTCCTATGCCGAACGTCTCTACGACTACGCCCGCTCGCTGCTGGGCGACCGTGACGGCGCGGCCGGCGACGCGGCCGACGCCGTGCACGACGCCCTGGTCACCGCCCGGGAGCGGGTCGGCCTGCTGCGCGAGCCGGAACGGCTGCGCCCGTGGCTGTACGCGCTGACCCGGGTGGAGTGCGCGGAGCGGTCCCGGACCCCGCGGGAGCCGGCCCGCACCGCGGTGCTGGACCCCGGCGACCTCCCCGACGACCCCGGTGAGCGGGAGCTGGCCCTCCTGGTGCACGAGGCCCTGGCCGAGCTGGGCGGGCAGGAGCGCGAGGCGCTGCTGCTGTCGGTCCGGCACGGTCTCGACGCGGCGGAGGCCGGCGCCGTGCTGGGCCTGAGCTCCCGGCAGGCCGGCGCCCGGCTCGCCCGCGCCCGCGACCACCTGGAGAACACCGCCGCCGCGGTGGTGCTGGCCAAGGTCGGCCGGGCGCACTGCCCGGACCTGTCGGCCATGGTGGACTCGCTGGAGGGCCCGCTGCCGGCCATGCTGCGCAGGCGCCTGTCGAGCCACATCGGCCGATGCGAGGTCTGCGTGGAGCGGCGCGGCCGGCACGTCTCGGCCGAGCGGCTGCTCGACCTGGTGCCGGCGGCCTTCGCGCCGCTGTCCCTGCGCCGCCGGGTCGTGGAGACCTGCGTGAACCCGGAGCTGCGCGACGCCCGGGCCGCCGCGGCCTGGCCGGTCGGCCGCTTCGACCGGTCGGGGTTCCCGGTGACCGCCGGGGAGCGCGGGGGGCGGCGCCGTACGGCGGGCGCGCGGCGCGCGAAGGCGGGCCGGGGACGTGAGACCGCGGGCCGGGCGGATGGGGCCGCGGGCCGGCCGGCCGGGGCCGCGCGGCGTGCCCCGCGGGGGGCGAAGCCGGTGGTCGTGGCGGCGGCGTGCGTGCTGGCCGCGACCGGGGTGATGGTGGCCGTCACCGGGGGCGGCTTCGCCGGTGGCCCGCCACGTGGCGCCGCGCCCGCCGGGGAGCCCGCCGTGATCTCCCTGGAGCCGGGACCGGAGGCGGACCCCTCCGAGCCGGTGCCCGATGACCCGGCGGACGACGGGGGGACCGCGCCGGCGGCCCCGGAGCCGACCGGGGACGGGGAGGACGGAGAGGACGGAGAGGACGGGGCCGGCGGGTCCAGGACGTCCGCCCCTGCCGTCCCCACCCCCTCGCGGACCGCCGGCCCGGCCCGGCCGGCCCCGCCGCGGCCCGCTCCCCGGCGCAGCCCCTCGCGCCGCGCCTCCGCGACCCCGGCGGCCGGGCGGCCGGTCGTCACGTGCCCGGCGGACCTCGGCAGGGGCGCGGGGCGGGTTCTCCTGACGGCGAGCGGCGGCGCGCTGTCGTGGTCGGCGTCCGCCTCCGGCGGGCTGGACGTCAGCCCCGCCTCGGGCCGGTTGACGGCCGGTGGAAGAGCTGTGATATGGGTCACAGCCGCCGATCCGAGCGAGAGCGGTTCCGGCCGGGTCTCCATCAGGGCCGCGGGCCGCACCCTCGGCTGTGCCCTTTCTTGGGAAGCGCCTGGTCAGGAGGATGATGACCCGCCGGGCGACCCGCTGCCCGTCCCCTCGTCCGACCCCTCGGCGGCCACTTCCGCGGACGTCCCGTCCGCGCCGGAGGCGACCTGATCTCGTGACCTTCCGCCGACTGGATTCGGCACTTCCTTTTGCGATCCGGTAAACCGGAAACTTCCGCCAGGCGTCGGCATTGACGTGCGGTGCAGTGGTTGGTCACATGAGGTTGCGATCAACCGTGCGAAGAAGAGTGCGAAGACGAGATCGGATCGGGGAGCCAGGAGATGCCGGGTCACCGCGTGGTGCTCAGGTGGATCCTGGTGCCGGCCTGCGCCGCGGGCGCAGTGATCGCGCTGACGGGGTTCGACACCCCGCTGCGTCCGGTATTGACGGGTTTGTTCATTTTGCTTACCCCCGGGGTCGCCGTGGTAGGACTGTTGCGTGATCGTGACCCTCTCGCGGCAATATCGACCGGGGTAGCGGCAAGTCTGGTCATGAACGTTTCCCTTGCCACCTCGATGCTGATCCTTGACGCATGGTCGCCTCGCGCCGGAGTGGCGACGATCGCGGTGCTCAGCGGCTTCATCTACGTACTACGCCTGCTGCAGCCGAAGAACGCACGCTTGCAGACCGAACAGGGGGCCGGGTCGAAGTGAAGATCACCGTCGTGAGTCCGAGGGATCTCGGGGAGTCCGAGGCGTCACGGTGGCGCGAGCTCCAGAAGGCCTCTCCCAGCCTCGACAACCCCTTCCTGTCGGTGGAGTTCACCCAGGCCATGGGCCGGCTGCGCGACTACGTGCGGGTCGCCGTGATCGAGGACGGCGGGACCGTCGCCGGGTTCTTCCCCTACGAGCGGCACGGCCTGGGCGTCGGCAGGCCGCTGGGCGGCTTCCTGACCACCTGCCACGGGCTGATCTCCGTACCGGGCCTGCGGCTCGACTCCCGCGAGCTGCTGCGGGGCTGCGGGATCTCGGCCCTCGAGTTCGAGTACCTGGTCCCGGGCCAGCCGACGTTCGCCCCGTACGAGACGGACGTGCGGCCGGCCCCGCTCATGGATCTCCGCGGCGGCTTCGACGCCTACATCGAGCAGGTGCGCGCCCAGTCCGCCAAGAACTACAAGACGGTCCGCTACAAGGAGCGCAAGCTCGGCCGCGAGCAGGGCGAGATCCGCTTCGAGTACGACTCCGCCGACCCCGCGACGCTGCGCACGCTGCTCGACTGGAAGTCCGACCAGTACCGGCGTACCGGCCGCGTGGACCGTTTCGCCCAGCCGTGGATCGTCCGGCTCGTCGAGGAACTGCACGCCCGGCCGTCGGACGGCTTCGCCGGCGTCCTGACGATGCTCTACGCCGGTGACACTCCCGTCGCCGGGCACTTCGGCCTCCGTACGGAGACCACCCTCGTCGGGTGGTTCCCCGCCTACGACCCCGAGTACGCGCGGTACTCGCCCGGGATCATGCACCACCTGCACATGGCCGAGCACGCCGCCGCGGCGGGCCTTGAGCAGGTGGACATGGGCAAGGGCGGGCGCGAGTACAAGGACTGGCTCAAGACCGGCTCCGTCATGGTCGCCGAGGCGCGCGTCTCGCGGCCGTCCCCCGTCGCGGCCGCCCAGTGGCTGCGCCGGGTACCGGTGAACCGGCTCCGCGCCGTCGTGGTGGAGAACCCCACGCTGTTCCGCGCGGCCGACCGGGTGCTCAAGAGCTACGGCCGGGCACGGTCGAGCCTCCAGGCGCGCCCCGCCCCGCGGGAGGCCGGCCTCGCGTCGCAGCCCGCCGCTCCGGAACGATCCGCCGCGCCGGAACGGCCCGCCCCGGAGTCGTCTCGGGCGCGCTGAACCTCCCGGCCCCCTTTTCCCCCCTCCAGCCCCTGTCCCTGTCCCCAACGCAAGGCTCCCTCTATCGAAGCCGCGCCGTTCTCATTTCCCGAGTGAGGGCGAGCGGGCGGAAGGACCAAAGGAACATCCGTCATCATGAACCCTGACACCGTCAGACAGAACTCCAAGCAGCTCGGCGTGCTGCGCTCGGTGCCGCCCATCGAGCGCTTCACCCCCATCACCCCGCACGTCGCCGTCTCCCCGACCGTCAGCGTCGTCGTGCCCGCGATGAACGAGGCGGAGAACCTCCCACACGTCTTCGCCACGCTGCCGCAGTGGATCGACGAGATCGTCCTGGTGGACGGCAACTCGGTGGACGACACCGTCGCCGTGGCCCGGCGGCTGCGTCCCAACGTGAAGGTCGTCACCCAGCGCGGCAAGGGCAAGGGCGACGCGCTCTCGGCGGGCTTCGCCGCGTGCACCGGCGACATCATCGTGATGATCGACGCCGACGGCTCCACCGACGGCCGCGAGATCATCCAGTTCGTGGGCGCCCTGGTCACCGGCGCCGACTTCGTCAAGGGGTCGCGCTACGCCGCCGGCGGCGGCAGCGACGACCTGACCTTCAGCCGCCGGTTCGGCAACACGGTCCTGACCACGCTGGTGAACTGGTTCTACGGCACCCGCTACACCGACCTGTGCTACGGCTACAACGCCTTCTGGGCCCGGCACCTGCCGGCCCTCGACCTCGACTGCGAGGGTTTCGAGGTCGAGACGCTGATGAACATCCGCGCCGTCAAGGCCGGACTGCGCATCCAGGAGGTGCCCAGCCACGAGCGGTGCCGGATCCACGGCCAGAGCAACCTGCACGTCGTCCGCGACGGCCTGCGCGTGCTGCGCACCATCCTGCGCGAGCGTTACCGGCGTCCGTCCGCCGCGCTGCCGGAGCCCGCGACCACCCCCGCGGCGGACCAGGGCGCGGCATAACCATGAAGATCAGTGTCGTCATCTGCGTCTACACCGAGGACCGCTGGGAGGACATCCGGGCGGCCGTCCGGTCCGTACGGGACCAGCGGCGCACGCCGCACGAGATCATCCTCGTGGTCGACCACAATCCGGACCTGCATCTGAGACTCAAGCGGGAGTATCCGGACGTGGTCGTGGTGGAGAACACGCACCAGAAGGGCCTGTCCGGTGGCAAGAACACCGGCGCGGAGATCGCCACCGGCGACGTCGTGGCCTATCTGGACGACGACGCGGTGGCGGAGCCTGGCTGGCTGGAGGCTTTGGAGGAGGGCTTCCAGACCCCGTCCGTCGTGGGGGTGGGCGGGCTGACCAGGCCTCTGTGGGCCACGGGGCGCCGCCCCCGCTGGTTCCCCGAGGAGTTCGACTGGACCGTGGGCTGCACCTACCGGGGCATGCCCACGGTCCGGGCGCCGATCCGCAACGTCATGGGCGGCAACGCCGCCTTCCGCCGCGAGGTCGTCGGCGGGGTCGGCGGCTTCCACACCGGAATCGGCCGCAGCGTGCAGGGCCGTAAGAGCCGCCCGCTGGGCTGCGAGGAGACCGAGTTCTGCATCCGCCTGTCCCAGCGGCGTCCCGGCTCGGTGATGCTGTTCGAGCCGGGGGCGGTGATCGGCCACAAGGTCCCCGCCCCCCGGATGGGCTTCGCCTACTTCCGGTCGCGCTGCTACGCCGAGGGCCTGTCCAAGGCCCTGGTCGCCTCCAGCGTCGGCACCGAGGACGGGCTGTCGAGCGAGCGCAGCTACGCGACGAAGACGCTGCCCCTGGGGGTGCTGCGCGGCGTCGGCGCGGCGCTGCGGGGCGACCTCGCCGGTCTCGGCCGGGCCGGGGCGATCGTGGTCGGCCTGGCCTGGACCGCCTGGGGGTACGCCGTGGGCACCGCGCGGCTGAGGCTGGGACGGTCATGACCGGCGTTCCGATCCTGATGTACCACTCGGTGAGCGACACCCCGAACGACGAGACCCGGCCGCTGGCCGTCTCGCCGCGGCGCTTCGCCGAGCAGCTCGGTCTGCTGCGCGACCGGGGCTTCACCCCGATGACGCTGTCGGACCTGGTCGCGGGAGTGCACCGGACCGGGAAGCTGCCGGCCAAGCCGGTGGCGATCACCTTCGACGACGGCTACGCCGACTTCCACAGCGAGGCGCTGCCGGTCCTCGACCGGTTCGGCTACCCGGCCACGGTCTTCGTGACCAGCGGCTGGATCCAGGACGCCGGCCCCGACGAGGCCGGGCGCAGGCTGGCTCCGATGCTGACCTGGAGCCAGGTCCGCGAGGCCGTCTCCTGCGGCATCGAGATCGGCGGGCACAGCCACAGCCACCCGCAGCTCGACCAGCTCCCCGACGCCGAGCTCCGCAACGAGCTACGCACCAACAGGGCCCTCCTGGAGGACCAGATCGACCGCCCGGTGGCCACGATGGCCTACCCCTACGGCTACTCCAGCGCGCGGGTGCGCCGGGAGGTGCGCCGGGCCGGGTACTGGACCGCCTGTGCGGTGGCGAACGACGCCTTCGAGGAAGGCGACGAGATGCTCACGATCCCCCGCCTGACGGTCACCGAGCGGACGTCCATGACGAAGTTCGCCAGGGCCGTCGAGGGAGAGGGGATCCCGCTGCTCTATCTGCGGGAGCGGGCCCTCACCAAGGGCTACGCGCTGGTGCGCCGCGCGCGCTACGGGTTGCGCCAGGTCTCGACGATGTACACGCGGGGGCGGGTAACGGCAGGTGAGTGACACGAGTCTCTCCGGCGGGACGACGGGGACCCGGGCGACGCGGGGCGGACCGCTGAAGAACCTGTGGAGCCGTCTTCCCAAGGACCTCAACGATCCCCTGCTGCGCAACGCCTACTCGCTGATCGTCAACGCGGGCGCCGCGGGCGCCCTGGGGCTCGCCTACTGGACGGTGGCCGCGCGGTTCTACGACGAGGGCGACTACGGCCGCTCCTTCGCGCTCATCGCCGCGATGCGCCTGCTCGCCGCGATGACCGCGTTCGGGTTCGTCGGCGCGCTGACCCGGTTCCTGCCCGAGGGCGGGCGGGCGACCGGGCGGCTCGTCGGCGCCGCCTACCTCGTGGGCGGCGGCGCGGCCGCCCTGGCCACCGGCTTCTTCCTGACCACGCTCGACCAGTGGGGTTCCAACTACGGGAGCCTGCACGGGATCGGCACGGCCGGGTGGTTCCTGCTCTCGGTCGTCCTGTGGTCGGTCTTCACCCTCCAGGACGTGGTGCTCACCACGCTGGGCAAGGCCACCTGGGTGCCGCTGATCGGGGTGGGCGTCGGAATCGCCAAGATCGTCCTGGTGGCGGTGCTGGCCCCGATCTTCCCCGGCACCGGGATCTTCCTGGCCTGGACGATCCCGGTGGCGTTCACCGTCGTGCCGATCAGCATCGCGATCTTCGGCAGGCTGTCCCCGCTGGCCGCCGCCCGGGGCGCCCACCGCACCCCGCCCCGCCCGCGCCGCATCGGCCGCTTCCTCGCCGGGGACTTCCCCGGAACGCTGCTCACCCTCATCAGCGTCTACCTCATGCCGGTGATCGTGTCCGGCGGCGTCAACGCGGAGATGGCCGGATACTACGGCGCGGCCGTCACACTCGTCGGCGTCTTCGACATGCTCGCCCTCAACATGGCCATCTCGCTGACCATCGAGGGCTCCGGCGACCCCTCGCTGCTGGCCGGCAAGTGCCGCCTCGCGCTGCGGCGGACCCTGATGCTGCTGGTCCCGGTGGTCACCGTGACCGCGCTGAGCGCGCCGCTCATCCTGCGCCTGGGCTGGGGCGCCGCCTACGCCGAGCACGGGGCGGCGGTGATGCGGCTGCTGGCCCTCGCGTGCCTGCCGCACGCGGTGATCGAGATCTACCTCGGCGTGCTCCGCGCGCGCAGCCGGGTGCGGACGCTCCTGATGCTCCAGGCGCTCCTGTGCGTCCTGGTCGTGGGGCTGTCGTTCGTCTTCTTCCGGCTCTACGGCATCACCGGCGTGGGCTTCGGCACGCTGACCGCCCAGCTGGTCGTGGTGGCCATCGTCGCGCCCGGCCTGGTCTCCGTGCTGCGCGCGGCGCCGCGGGCCCCGGCCGCGGAGGCCGAGCTCTCACCGGACGAGACCCCGACCCTGGTCATGATGATCGTGGACGCCCAGCCCACCGTGGCGACCGTGGCGTCGGCCGCCCACGACCCGGGACGGGCCGCCGGACGGGAGGCGGCGCCCGCACGGCCCCGCATGCCCCTGGTGGTGCGGGCCAGGGCCTGGCTGCCGCCGCTGATCACCGCCGAGGGGCTGGCCGTGGCCGCGCTGGCCGCCCTGGCCGGCGGCGCCCTGTCGTTCCCGTCCACCACCGCGGCCGTCGCGGCCGCCGGGCTGGTGATCGTGGCCTTCGCCGCCGAACTGCTGATGAACCGCCGCCGTCCGGTGCTGTGGACGCAGCTCGTCGCGGTCGCGGTGTGCCTGAACGCCACGGCGGCGCAGACCGGCCCGGCCGCGGAGCTCGCCGGCCGGGTGACGCGCATCATGACCACCGGCGAGGCCACGGGCGGCGACCTGCTGCTGGCCCTGCCGGCCTTCCTGGCGCGCGCCCTGGGCCTGACCGACCCCACCTGGCTGCTGGCGTGGGCGCCGGCCGCCTTCGCCGTGGCCGCGCTGGCCCCGGCGGCGCTGGCCGTACGGACGATCCGTCCGGGCGGGCGGCTGCGCTGGCCCGCGGTGATGCTGGTGACGATCGTCTTCCGGCTCGTCTCGGCGGGTTCCCCGCAGGTGGCCCTGGCCGTCCTGCTCGGCCTGTGCGCCGCCGCGCTGGCGCTGGTGCCGGCGCGCAGGACCCGGCGCGGGCCCGAGCCGGCCGTCTCCGCGACGGACGAGACCCTGAGAACGGCGGCCTGAACCGCCTAGACTGCCGCCGCGGGGCTCGACCTGCGTCCCCCCACGGCTCAAGCTCCAGCGAAAGGACCCATCGTGAACGACTGGCCGGCGGTCACCGCAGTCATTCCCACCCGTAACCGCCCGGACATGCTCCGGGAGACGATCGGCTCGATCCTCGGCCAGGACTACCCGGGCGACGTGACCTGTATCGCGGTGTTCGACCAGAGCGACCCGGACGAGTCGTTCGTGTCCGACACCCCGGGCCGCCGCGTGCTGGTCACCCCGAACAAGCGGCAGCCGGGGATCGCCGGAGCCCGCAACACCGGCAGTCTCATGGCCGACAGCGAGCTGGTCGCCTTCTGCGACGACACCGACCTGTGGCTGCCGCACAAGCTCCGCGCCCAGGTGGCCGCGCTCGGCGACGGGCACTTCGTGACGTGCGGGGTCGAGCTGTTCAACGACCGCGTCTCCTACCCCAGGTCGATCCCCCTGACGTCGGTGACCCTGCGCGACCTGCTGAACAAGCAGCTCCCCACGATGCACCCCTCGACCTACCTGATGCGGCGCGAGGCGCTGGTGAACGGCTTCGGGCTGGTCAGCGAGGAGCTGCCCGGCGGCTACGGCGAGGACTACGAGCTGCTGCTCCGCGCCGCCAAGATGGGGCCGATCGCCAACCTCACCGAGGTCGGGACGCGGCTGCGGATGCACAACTCCTCCTATTTCTCCATCGTCGACACCAGCGCGACCATCTCCGAGGCACTGCGCTGGATGCTGGACCGGTATCCGGAGTTCTCCGGGGCGGGCGGCTACGCGCAGCTCGCCGGGAAGATCGCCTTCGCCGAGGCGTCCCTGGGCCACTCGTCGCAGGCGCTGCGCTGGATCGGCCGCACCGTCCGCAAGCGTCCCTGGGAGCCGCGTGCCTACCTCGCGCTGGCCGTGACCGCCGGGGTGCCCGCCGACGCGATCGTGAGCCGGCTGCAGCGGATCGGCCGCGGCATCTGACGGACGCGGGCCCCGCGACGGCGGGCTCGCGTCCACGGTGGGACCGGAGCACCCCCCGGCGGAATCCGGCGGAATCCGTGGGTTCACGGATTCACAGGAAACCGTAAGAAACGGCCAGAACGGCGATCACCTGCGGCTAAGCACATTTCCTTATGCTCGCCATAACAACGGACGAGCATGATCTCATATAAAAATCAATTAAAACTCGAACGACCCGGAAAGCCGCGCTCTATGTTGATCATCACCGGTCCACCGGCCTCACCCACTCGGACGGATTCATGATCCAGCCTGGAAACAGAAAGCGCGCCGGAGCCGCGGCGAAGTCCCCGGCCTCACGGTGGCTGCTCGTCACCCTGGCCGTCGTCCTCGTGGTCGCGGCGGGCGTCTACGCGCTCGTCTCCAGGGGCGGCGGGAGCAACGAGACCGCCGCGCCCCCTCCTCCCCCGACGATCCCCGGGGAGAGCACCCCGCCCGCCTCGTGCGCCCCCACCGACAAGCTCGTGCCGCCCTGCGGGGCCTGGTGGGGCATGCACGTGCCGGTGTCCAGCGACGCCGAGCTCGTCTCGGGCGTGGAGGGCATCGAGAAGCAGATCGGCCGCAAGCTGGACGTCACTATCAGCTACCACGACATGTCCGACAGTGAGGCGGGGCGGTTCTTCCGGGAGGGCGAGGTCGCGCTGAGCTCCGACCGCATCACGTTCCTCGGCTGGGAGTCGTCGATCTGGAGCGACAACCTCGACATCCCCTGGCGGGAGATCGCGGCCGGATACTACGACCAGGCCATCACCGACCAGGCCGCCCGGGTCAAGGAGTACGGCAAGCCCGTCCTGGTCGGCTTCGACGGCGAGAAGGACCGCGACGAGACCGGCCAGGACCCGAAGGACTACATCGCGGCCTACAAGCGCATCGTCGACGGCTTCCGCCGGGAGGGCGCGACCAACGCCGTCTGGGTCTGGGGCGTCACCGGCTACTACCCGTTCCGCGACCGGTGGAAGGCGTACTACCCGGGCGACGAGTACGTCGACTGGATCAGCTACGACCCCTACAACTTCGCCTCCTGCCGCAACGCCTCCTGGCAGAACTTCGAGGAGACCGTGAGGCCGACCTACGACTGGTTCCAGGAGAACGGCTTCGCGGGCAAGCCGATGATGCTGGCCGAGTACGGCACCGAGAGCGACAAGGGCGACTCCTCGGCACGGGCCGACTGGTACCGCGACATCCCGAATGTGGCGAAGACCATGCCCAACCTCAAGGCGTTCATCCAGTGGAACAACGTCGACGGCGACTCCTGTGACTTCCGGCTGACCGGTTCCGGTGTCATGGAGGCGTTCGCCGAGGCCGGCCGGGACCCCTACTTCAAGCAGCCGGGCGCGGCCCAGGGCGACGCGGCGCAGGCCACGGGCTGAGCGGACGGCATACCCCGTCCTGGTCGCCCCCGGACGGCGGTATGCCGGGAATGGGGTGGATCCCGGCGGAACACGCCAGGCGGGAGTCCCGGCCGACACGCACGGAGAAGAATCCGCGCGGAGTAAAGTCGTGGTCTGGCATTGACATGGCGGGGACCGGGAAAGGGCGAGCGTGGAGGGCAGGAAGGCCGAAGAAGTGATCGAGGAACCGGCCACCCGAGTGTTCGCACGACCGCCGTCCACCCCGGCCGCGCCCTCCGGCCACCCCGCGGAGACCGGGACGTCCGGAACGCCGGAACGCTCCCCGGACGACGAGAAGACCCCGGACCACGTGGAGCCCCCGGGCGAGGGGGAACCCTCGGACGGCGGGACCGCGTCCGAGAAGCCCTCGGACCTCACGACCGCGTCCGGGGAACCTTCGGATCGCACGGCCGCGTCCGAGAAGCCTTCAGACCGCACGGCCGCGTCCGGGGAACCTTCGGACGCCGCCGACGACGGAGCCGCCTCGGACCGTACGGACGGCGGCGGAGCGACCTCGGATCGCACGGACGGCGAGAAGGACGAGCCTCCCCCCTGGCCCGTGTGGCGTGCCCTGCGGAACGAGGACTTCGCCGGGGGCGGGGACGAAACGGGGGACGAGGTCCCCGACGGTGACGGCCCCTCCGGCGACGGACCCGCCGGAGAGGGGCCCGCCGGAGAGGGGCCCGCGGACGGACCCTCCACTGACGACGAGGCCACCGACAGACCCTCCGGCGACGATGAGACCGCGGACGGGCCCTCCACTGATGACGAGGCCACCGACGGACCCTCCGGCGATGACGAGACCGCCCACGGGCCCTCTGACGGGGGCGAGTCCGCCGACGAGGACGAGATCGAGATCCTCCTCGAAGACGCGGACGAGGACGCGGAGGGTGGGAAAGCGGACGACGCCCCGCCCCGGACCTCGTCCGGCGACGCCTCACCCGAGGACGAGAGCGACGACAGCGACAACAGCGACGACAGCGACGCGCCCGGTGAGAAGGCCGGGGAGGACGAGGGGGACGAGGAACTCGTCGTCGTCGCTCTCCCCATAGAGGACGACGACGCCACCGTGAGCTGGCGCATCCCGGCCGACCTCCTGAGTGGACAGGCCCGCGGGTCCTCCGTACCGTCCGCCGGATCGTCCACCTCGCCGGCCGCCGGTTCGGTGCGGACGGCCACGAGGACGGCGGTGCGGACCGCGGACCCGTCCCTGTCAGTGGTCCTCACCGGCGACTCCATGGACTCCCGGGCCCGGCTGACCGCCACGGTCGCGGCGTTGCGCGCCCAGGACCCGGCGCCCGAGGAGATCATCCTGGTCGTCGACCAGTGCCCGGAGCTGGTCTCCTGGGCCGAGACCGAACTCGCCGGCGTCACGGTGCTGCCGGGACGCGAGGCGGGCGGCTCGGCCGCGGCGCGCAACCTCGGGCTGGCGAACGCGCACGGCGACGTGATCGCGTTCCTGGACGAGGGCTCCCTGCCCGAGCCGGGCTGGTCGGCGTCCCTGCTGGCCGCCTACGCCGACGACGACGTGGTCGCGGTGCGCGGCCGGGTGACGCCGCGCTGGAGCGCCGGCCGTCCCGACTGGTTCCCCACCGAGCTGTCCTGGGTCCTGGGGGTGCCGTGCACCGGCTCGCCCGACGAGACCGAGGAGATCGACGACCTGTACGGCGGCGCCCTGTCGTTCCGGCGCCGGACGCTGACCGAGGCGGGCGGCTTCCCCGAGACGCTGGACCGCCGGGCGGGCGACGCCGCCGCCGAGCCCGCCGGAGGGACCGCGACCGAGCTCCGCTCGCGCCTGCGGGAGCTCGCACCCGAGGCGAAGCTGGTCCACGAGCCCTCGGCCGCGGTGCGGCTGAACGTCCCGCCGCGCCGGGCCCGCCTCTCCTACTTCCTGGCCCGGTGCTTCGCCGAGGGCCGGTCGCAGGCGGGCGTGCCGCAGCGGGCCAGCGGGCGGGAGGGGGCGCTGGCCCACCTGGCGCCCGTCAGGGCCGGGCTGCCCAGGGCGATCTTCCGGGCCGTCACCTTCACCGGCCCGGTGGACGTCAAGGGCTGGAAGGCCCTGCTGGTGATGCTCCTCGGTCTGCTGACGGTCAACGCCGGTTACGTCGCCCGGCGGCTGCGCACCACGCGCACCGAGGGGACCGTCCGGCAGGTGAACACCCTGACCTGGTTCGTCTCCCGCACGTCGCTGCCGCTGGCCAGCATCCTGTGGGGGTTGTCGCTCCGCGGCGTCCATCTCGACGGGATGACCGACCTCGGGCTGATAACGGTCATGCCGGTCACGTTCTGGCTGGCGATCGCGGTCATGGTGATCGGGTTCGTCTGCCTGCTGGGCGACCGGGAGGCGCTGGAGTTATGGCACGCGGGCTACGTGCTCGTGCTGATCGCCGTACTCCACGCGACCCCCGCCCTGCTCTACCCCTCGCTGCGCTACTCCTGGGCGTGGAAGCACGTCTCGGTCATCGACTACCTGATCAGGCACGGCGCGACCGACCCGGACGTCACGCCGCTGTCGGCCTACCACCAGTGGCCCGGGTTCTTCTCCTTCTTCGCCCTCATGACGAGGGCCGCGGGACTGGAGAACGCCCTCGGCATCGCCGTGTGGGGGCCGGCCGTCTTCAACGTCGCGCTGCTCCTGCCACTGCTGCTGCTGTGGCGTACGGTGACCCGCAACCGGCAGCTCGTGTGGGGCGCGGTGTGGGTGTACTTCTCCTGCTCCTGGGTCGGGCAGGACTACTTCTCCCCGCAGGCCACCACCCTCGTCCTCTACCTGATCGTGCTCTCGGTCGTGGTCAGGCGCTTCCGGCGCGGGCCGATCCGAGCGGGTGATGATCCCGAGGCGCTGGGCGCCGAGCCGCCGCCCGTCTCCGGCACCCGGACCCGTCTGGTCTGGTCCTGCCTGCTGGTCGTCGTCGTCCTGGGGATCGCCTCCTCCCACCAGCTCACCCCGCTGGTGCTGACGGCCGCGCTCTTCTCCCTGGTCCTGCTGCGCCGCCACCGCAACGTGGGCATCCTGGTGGTCACCGGGCTCGTCGTGGCGGGGTGGGACCTGCTGGCCGCCCGGCAGCTCCTGGAGGAACGCTTCGGGGACATCGTGGAGTCGCTCGGCGACGCCGGCGGCAACCTCGACGACGGGCTCATCGCCCTCGGTGACGCCTCCCCGGGCCAGGTGATCGTCGCCTACGCCGACCGCGCGCTGTCCGCCGGCCTGTGGCTGCTGGCTTTCGCCGGAGCCTACAAACGCCGCCACCTGCTCAGGCGGGCGTGGCTGCCGCTGGTCGCGATCGGGCTGAGCCCGCTGCTGTTCCTCGCCGGCGGAAGCTACGGCGGTGAGATCGTCTTCCGGGTCTACCTGTTCACGCTGCCGCTGACCGCTTTCCTGGCCGCGGCCCTCTTCCTGCCGGCCCGCCGGGAGTGGGTCCGCCTGACGGTGCTGCCGCTCGTCTTCCTGCTGATGGTCACCGGCTTCTTCTTCGGCAACTACGGCAAGGAGCAGACGAACTACTTCACCTCCGCCGAGGCCGCGCTCGTCCAGGCGGTCTACGAGGTCGCGCCGAACGGCTCGCAGATCGTGGCGCCCACGTTCGTCCTCCCGGGGGCCTACGACTACTACGAGCGCTACGACCACACCTGGCTGGACGAACTGCCGCCGACGCGCACCGCCGTGAAGAACCTGCCCGACTACGTCCCCACCCTGCCGGAGATGATCAAGGATCCGATACCGTCCCTGACCAGCCTGATGTCGAGGCTTCCACCGGGAGGAAAGGCGTATCTGATCATCAACCGGGCGCAGAAGGCCGCCACCGAGACGGCGGGCATCTTCCCCAAGGGGACGGTGGACCGGATCGACAAGGGCGCCGCCGCGTCGGACCGTTTCAAGCTGCTCCTGCGCACCTCCGGGGGCGTCGTCTACGAGCTGGTCCCGGAGAAGAGCAAATGACCCCCTCGAACCGGCCGAGCTGGCCGATGCCCCTGCTCGCCCTCACCGGATGGCTGGCCCTGCTGGTGACGCACGTGGCCGACCCCGGCTTCCTCCGGGTCACGGTGACGATCGTCTTCATGCTCACCTGCCCGGGGGCCGCCGTGCTGGCCCTGGCGCGCCCGCTGTTCGGACGCCGTGACCACGCCGGGGACGCCACGGAGAGCACGGCGCTCGCCCTGGCCCTCAGCGTGGCCATCGGGATGATCGTGAGCGAGGCGTTCTTCATGAGCGGCACGTTCACGACGGACCGGGCGATGATCGCGCTGGCCTCCATCACCACGGTCGCCGCGCTGGGCGCGCTGCTGACCGGGCGGCTGGCGCGGCGTTCCCGCCGTGACGCCCGCCGCCGCGCCGTGGCGGCCTCCACCGACCCCTCCTGACGTACGGGGCGGCGCGGCACCGAGCGTGAACCCGAAGGCGGGTGTGTGGCGATACATCACCGACCACCCGTCCCACGGAAGGCCGGCCTTGATGCCATGGTGCCCGCGATGACCGCTCCGCCCACCGCCCGGAGCCTCGACTCCGACCTCGTCAGGGAGTCCCTGACGCGACCGGAGGCGTTCTCCGCGCTGTTCGACCGCTACGCGGCGATGCTCTACCGGTACGTCTCCCGCAGGCTCGGCCCGGAGATCGCCGAGGACCTCGTCGGCGAGACGTTCCTGGTCGCCTTCGCCCGCCGGAAGAATTACGACCTGGCCTGCGAGGACGCCCGCCCCTGGCTGTTCGGTATCGTCACCAGGCTGGTCTCCCGGCACCGCCGCGCCGAGGCCGCCCGCTACCGGTCGCTGCTGCGCACCACACCCGAGGACGTCGTGGAGTCGCCCGCCGACCGGGTGGCCGCCGGGGTCACCGCCCAGGCGTCCCGGCCGGCGCTCGCCCGCGCCCTGGCCGGGATCGCGGCCCGCGACCGCGACGTCCTGCTGCTGGTCGCCTGGAGCGACCTGTCGTACGAGGAGGTGGCCCGCGCCCTGGACATCCCGGTCGGCACCGTGCGGTCCCGCCTCAACCGGGCCCGGCGCAAGCTCCGCGCGGCGCTCGGCGACACCAACCCGCTGCACGAGGAGGCGTGACCATGGACGACCTGACGACGCTCCGCGACCTCGGCCGCGACCTGGAGCACGAGCCGCCGGCGACGCTGGCGCACCAGCGGCGGCGCCTCCTCGACGCCGCCTCCGGCCCGCGCCGGACGTTCCGGGCGGTCCGGCCGCTCCGGGTGACGCGCGGCTGGGCGGCGCTCGGCCTGGCCGCCGCGGTCACCGCGGCCGCCGCCGTCGCCGTCCCCGTGGTGTTCCGGACCTACGGCTTCCAGGCGGCCGTCGGGGACCCGTCCGTCACCGCTCCGCGGGGCGAGCGCCCGCCCGGGGCGGAGGAGACCCTCGACATCCTGTTCGTCGGCACCGACAGCGAGGCGCTCAACCCCCGCCACCGGGCGGGCACCGGCGCCCGCAGTGACACGATGCTGCTGATCCACCTGCCCGCCGGGCGGAAGAAGGCCACGGTCGTCTCCTTCCCCCGCGACTCGATCGTCCGGATCCCCTCCTGCGAGACCCCCGGCGGGAAGCCCGTACCGGCCCGGACCGACATGATCAACTCCGCCTACGGCAAGGGCGGATTGTCCTGCGCGTGGAAGACGGTGGAGTCTCTGACCGGGATCCGCGTCGACCACGCGATGGAGACCGACTTCTCCGGGTTCGCGAAGCTGGTGGACGCGCTGGGCGGGGTGGAGGTGACGCTGCCGCGGGCGGTGTACGACCGCAAGGCGAAGGTGAGGCTCCCCGCCGGCCGGCAGACGCTGAACGGCGCGGCCGCGCTGGGCTATGCGCGGGTCCGCTACGCCCTGGGTGACGGCTCGGACCTCATGCGCGTCGGACGCCAGCAGCAGCTGATGGGCGCCCTGGTGAAGAAGGCGGAGAAGCTGACCGGCGAGCCCGCGAAGCTGATGAGCTTCCTCGACGAGGCGCGCAGGTGGGTCAGGACCGACCCCGGGTTCGACGCGGAGACGATGCTCGCCGTCGCCGAGAGTCTACGGAAGGTCGGGCCCGGCGAGGTCGAGTTCGTGACCGTCCCCGTGCATCCCCACCCCGAGGACCGGAACCGGCTGCAGTGGGATGCCCGCGGCGCCGAGCGGCTGTTCGCCGGGCTTCGGAAGAAGTAACGCCGGGATGCTCCCCGGCGCGCCGGGGAGCACGTCCGGGGCGAGCACACGTCAGAGGCCCTCGTCCAGTGCCCGGTGCGCCCGGGCGACCAGCAGCGGCACCGCGGCGCCGATCTCGTCGAACCCCTCCCCGACCGTCTTGCCCTGGACGAAGCGGGCGTGGATGCCCTCCACGATGACGGCCAGCTTGTAGTTGCCGAACGCCAGGTAGAAGTCCAGGTCGCCCAGGTCGGCGCCGGACACCCGGGCGTAGTGCTCGGCGAACCCCCGGCTGTCCAGGAAGCCTGGGGTGAGGGTGATGTCACCGGCGACCGGCAGGGCCGAGCGCTCGTCGTCGCCCGGGTCGTGCCAGTAGGTCAGGGTCAGGCCGAGGTCCGCGATCGGGTCGCCCAGGGTGGACATCTCCCAGTCGACGACCGCCCGGATGTCCGGGGCCGCGCCGGGTGCGAGCCGTACCAGCGTGTTGTCCAGGCGGTAGTCGCCGTGCACGAGGGCGGCGCGGGAGGCGGCGGGCAGACGGTCGCGCAGGCGCGCGGCGAGCCGGTCGTACTCGGGCAGCTCACGGGTCTTCGAGCGCTCCCACTGCTGCCCCCAGCGTTCGAGCTGGCGGACCATGTAGCCGTCAGGGCGGCCGAAGTCGGCCAGGCCGACGGCCTCGTAGTCGACGGCGTGGATGGCCGCCAGGATCTCGGCGAGCCGTTCCGACAGCGCCCTGGCGTCCTCCGGCGACAGCCGGACGTCCTGCCGCCCCCGGACGGCCTGCCCCTCGACGTGTCCCATCAGGTAGAACGGCGCGCCGATGACGTCCTCGTCGACGCAGAGCGCGACCGGCTCGGGCACCGGCACCGCCGTCCCGGCCAGCGCCGAGATGACACGCCACTCCCGGCGCATGTCGTGCGCGGTGGGCAGGACGTGGCCGAGCGGGGGACGGCGCAGGACCAGGGCGCGGTCCCCGGTGTCGACCCGGGTGTCGATTCGGGTGTCGATTCGGGTGTCGATTCGGGTGTCGATTCGGGTGTCGATCCGATAGGTCAGGTTGGACTTCCCGCCCGAGATGAGGGAGACCCCGGTGGGCTCCCCCACGTCGGGGACGTTGCTCGCCATCCAGGCGACCAGGCGGGACCAGTTGATGCCGGGCGTGCTCATGACCAAACATTAGAACGTCATTCGGCTTTTATCCGCCAGACGGGTCACCGCCGGGCGCCCTTTCCGGCCGGCGCCTGTCTTCTCCCGTCTTCTCCCGTCCGCTCTCCCCGCGTCTCCCCTGTTCTCCCCGGCTCTTCCCGCGTCTCCCCTTTCCGGCCCTCCCCGTCCCGCCAGGCCGCGACCAGTTCGGCGATCACCGTGGTGCCCCGCCTGACCTCGGTCAGGGAGGCGGAGCCGTACCCGAGCACCAGCCCGTGACCGCGCGGCCGGTCGCTGCGGCGCGGGCTCTCGGTCCAGTCGACCAGCACGCCCCGCTCGGCGGCGCGGGCGACGACGAACGGGACGGCGGCGGGCGGGACCTCGATCATCACGTGCAGCCCCGCGGTGTCTCCGCTGACCAGCGGGCCCAGGACGTCGACGACGGCGGCGCGGCGGCGGGCGTACTCCAGCCGCATGCGCCGCAGGTGCCGGTCCAGGTCTCCCCTCTCCAGCAGTACGGCGACCGCCTGCTGGGCCGGGCCTCCGGTGCGGTCGGCCAGGTCGTGGCGGGTCCGGGCGACGGCGGCGAGCAGGTCGGGGGCGGCCACCAGCCAGCCGACCCCCACGTCCGGGGCCAGGGACTTCGACAGCGTGCCGAGCAGGACGACGCGGCCGGGGTCCAGGCAGTGCAGCGCGGGCAGCGGGGCGACGTCGTAGCGGAACTCGGCGTCGTAGTCGTCCTCCACGACGATCGCTCCGGTACGGCGGGCCCAGGCCAGCAGGCGCTCCCGCCGCGGGATCGGCAGGCGTCCGCCGAGCGGGTACTGGTGGGCGGGGGTGGTGTAGAGGACGCGCAGGTCGCCGGGGAGCTCCTCGACGACGACCCCGTCCCGGTCCACCGGGCAGGGCACGATCTCGGCGCCCCGGGCGGCGAAGACGTTGCCGGCGACGCGGTAGCCGGGGTCCTCGACGCCCGCCCGGTCGCCGGGGCGCAGCAGCGTGGCGGCGACGAGGTCGAGGCCGTTGCCGGTGCCCCTGGTGACCATGATGTTCTCCGGGCCCACGGCGACCGCCCGGGTCTTGCGCAGGTGCTCGGCCAGCGCCTCGCGCAGGCGGGGCAGGCCGTAGGGGTCGGGGTCGTCTCCCGGCGGCAGGTCGGCGGCGGCCCGCCAGGCCCGGCGCCAGGCGGCCCGGTCGTAGTCGTTGACCCACGGCCGGCCGGGCCGCAGGTCGATCACGGGCCCGGCGGGAGCGGCGCCGTTCCCGGCGGGGAAGTCGGGCGGAACGGCGCCGGACCGGGCGGCTCCGGCGGCCCCGGACGGCCAGGTGGAAACGGCCGGCCCTGCGGAGGCGGCCGGCCCTGCAGAGGCGGCCGGCCCTGCGGAGGCGGCCGGCCCTGCGGAGGCGAGCGGCGGGGAGGGGGTGTGGACGACCACGTCGGCCACGTAGGTGCCCGACCCGTGGCGGCCGTCCAGCCAGCCCTCGGCGTACAGCTGCTGGTACGCCTCGGTGACGACGGTGCGGCTGACCGCGAGCTGGCGGGCGAGGGCGCGGGTGGAGGGCAGGCGCTCGCCGGACTTGAGGGTGCCGTCGCGCATGGCGGCGCGGAGCCGGTTCCCGAGCTGGACGGTGAGCGGGACGGAGGCGTCGCGGTCCACCGAGACCGGCAGGTCGATGGAGGTGCGCGGCAAAGTGGTCTCCCGGAAGCACGGAAAAGTGGTCATGTTCCTTATGTCCACTTCTTTCTAGATTAGAGCCATGCTTTCCACGACTCCGCGCACCCGGCCCGGCCGCATGAAGGAACGCGCCAGGACCGGCCGCGAGGACCTGTACGCGGTGCTGGACGCCGGGCTGATCTGCCATCTGGGCGTGGTGAGGCCCGACGGGACGCCGACGGTGCTCCCCACCTGCTACGGCCGCATCGGCGACACCCTCTACCTGCACGGCTCGACCGGCTCGCCCTCGCTGCGGGGGGAGGGCGAGGTGTGCGTGACGGTGACCCACCTGGACGGGATCGTGCTGGCCCGCTCGGTGTTCAACCACTCGGTGAACTACCGCTCCGCCGTGGTCTACGGCCGTCCCCGCGTCGTGACGGACCCCGAGGAGCGGCTGGCGGGGTTGCGTGCGATCACCGAGCGGCTCGCGCCCGGCCAGTGGGACGCCGTCCGCCTGCCGACGCGGAAGGAGCTCGCCGCCACCGCCTTGGTGGCCCTCTCCCTGGCGGAGGCGTCGGTGAAGGTACGGCAGGGCCCGCCGGACGACGAGGAGGAGGACTACGCGCTGCCCGTCTGGGCCGGTGTGCTGCCGCTGCGCGCCTCCTGGGGCGAACCGGAGGCGGACCCCGCGCTGCCCGCGGGCGTGGACGTCCCCGGGCACATCGCCTCCCGCGCCGCGCCCGGCCGATAGGGCGTGTTTTTCCGGGCGTTCTGACGGTTTGTGGTTAATCCGCGGAAACCGATGTTCTGTCGCTAAGCTACGGTCCGTCTTTCATGGGTGGGGGCCCAGTCAACTGAGGAGACCGCATGTACGGCACGTCATCGGCCTGGCGAGTCCCCGGCTACACGGAGATCCGCGAGCTGGGCGCCGGCGCGGCCGGCCGCGTGATGATGGCCCGGCACGACGCCGACGACGTCCTGGTCGCGATCAAATACCTGTCCGACAAGCTCAGGGGCGACGTCGGCTTCGTCGCGCGCTTCCGGCACGAGGCCCGGGTGCTCTACACCCTCGACAGTCCCCACGCCGTCCGGCTCTACGACTACGTCGAGACCGGCGAGGGCGCCGCGATCGTCATGGAGCTGGTCAACGGCGTCCCGCTGCGGGCCGTGCTCCGCTCGGAGGGGCCGACCGGCCCGGAGGCCGCGCTGGTGGTGCTCAAGGGAGCGCTCACCGGCCTGGCCGCCGCGCACAAGGTCAACGTCGTGCACCGCGACTTCAAGCCGGAGAACGTCCTGATCGAGCCGGACGGCACGAGCCGGCTGGTCGACTTCGGCATCGCCGTCCGCTCCGGCGAGGGGGACGTCCCGGCGGGCACGCCGCCCTACATGGCGCCGGAGCAGTGGTCGGGGGGCCCGGCCTCCCCGGCCACCGACGTCTACGCCGCCACCGCGGTGTTCTTCGAGTGCCTGACGGGCACCCGGCCGTTCCGCGGGACGAACATCGCCGCGCTGGCCCGGCAGCACCAGAGCGCGGCCCCTCCGTCGGAGGAGGTGCCCTCGGCCCTGCGGGGCCTGGTGGAGCGGGGCCTGGCCAAGCACGCGGCGGACCGCCCGCCGACCGCCATCGCCTTCCTCACCGAGCTGGAGGCGGTGGCCGCCGACGCCTACGGCCCCGACTGGGAGGAGCGGGGCCGCCGCCGCCTGGCGGCGCTGGCCGGGATCATGGCGTCGCTCTTCCCCTTCCCGCGCAAGTCGGCGACCTCGGAGGCGCACACCTCGCTCGCCGAGACCGACCTGGGTGACCCGGTGCCGGGCGAGGCCGACCTGGACGGGCCGGAGGACCTGGACCTGGACGACCACGGCTGGCGGGCGGTGCTGTCCAGGCGGACCTCCAAGATCCTGGTCGGCGTCGGGTGCGTCGCGCTGGTCGGCGTCATCGGGATGGTGCTGGTCAACTCCTCCGGCTCCAGCGAGATCCAGGCCCGCAGCTCGGCCGCCACCGCGAGCGCGACCCCCTCGGATCCGGTGGAGTCGATCACTCCCGAGGAGACCGACGAGCCGCAGGAGGAGACGACGGAGGAGCCCCCGGCGAAGGCCACCCCCAGCGCGTCGGCGACCGACGAGACCCCGGCGGCGACCTCCGCCGCCAGCCCGCCACCGGTGTCGCCCGCGCGCAGGCCCACCGCCCGGCCCGCCAGGACCACCGCGGCCCCGTCGGCCACCCCGACGCGGACCCGCCGCCCGCACCGGCCAACCCCCACCCGGACGGCCTCACCGGCCACCACCGAGGAGGAGACCTCCGACGTCGGCCGCTCGGGTGAGCAGCCGGCGCGGACCTCCACGCCGCAGACCTCAGCCCCGCAGGCGACGCAGCCGCCGAGGACGCAGCCGCCGAAGACGCCGAAGCCCGACCCCACTCCCAGCGAGGGTGGCGGCACATCCGATCCCTCCCCGTCGGACTCCCATAGCGGAGGCAACGGCTTCTCGCCCACCCCGCCCGCCACGACCGCGTCCGCCGCGTTCCTCGCCCTCGGGGCGCTGACCGGCGGCGCCCTCCCGTTCGCGGCCGGACGGCGCCGCGGGCGTCCGAACGGCCGGACCCGGCGGTGAACCCGGGCCCGGAGGACCCGGCCGGGTTCCGGCCGGGCCACCGGACACGGGCCGGCGAGCTGGGCACCTGGTGGTCCGCGGTGACGGCCGACGGGCGTCCGGGCGGCGCCCTGCGCTTCTCCCCCGAGTCGGTCGCCGACCCGGGGGCGCGGCGACGGCTGGCCGGGGCCGTGACCGCGGACCTGGGGCTCGCCCGGGGCGGCCGAAGCGGGCTGCTCCCGATCGCCGACCTGGTCGCGGCCGGGGACGACGTGTGGCTGCTCACCGCCGAACCCGCCGCCCCCACGCTGGCCGACCTGCTGTCCGAGCCGCCCGCCGCCCACGGTCCCGGTCCGGGCGGCGCCGCCGCGATCCTGGTGGAGACCGCGCAGACGCTCCTGACCCTGCACGCGGCGAGCCTGGCCCACGGCGCGCTGCACCCGGGCACGGTGGTGATCGCCGCCGACGGGTCGGCGCTGCTCGCCGAGCGCGGACTGGCCGGGGCGCTGCGCGACCGCCCCGCCGCTCCGGAGCACGACGTCGCGGCGTGGGCCTCGCTCGCCACGGAGCTGGCCGCCCGCTGGGCGGCGCCGTACCCGGAGGCGGCCGGGCTCCTGGAGCGGGCCGCGGCGACCGCCTCCGCCCGGGGTCTCGCCCAGGCCCGCGACGTCCTGCTGGCCGGGCGCGACCTGCTGCCGGACGGCTTCGCCGGACGCGACCGGCTGGCGGAGGCCGCGCGTCGGCGGCAGGCGGAGGCCACGCTTCCCCCGGGGCCCGTCCCCGGGGCTCCCCTGCCGGACGAGGGAGGGATCGCCACGCTGCTGCCGGCCGCCGCGGGCGGCGGGCGCGCGGGCGGCGACGAGAGCACGGTCCTGGGGTTCGGGTCCGGGGCGCCGGCGGAGACCGAAGCCGCGCGGATCTGGCGGGGCGGCCGCGACAGGTCGTCCGGCGCGGCCTCCCGCGGGCGGCGGGCCTCCCGCGGGAGGGTCCGGCGCGGCCGTACGGCTCTCGCCTCGGTGATCATCGCGTTGATGGTGGTCGCGGGGGTGCTGGTCTGGTTGTTCCGCGAGCCGGCGGACCCGGGGACGCCGCTGGCGGTGACCGGGGTGCGGGTGACCGCGCCGAAGAAGCCGCAGGGCTGCGGCACGACCGTCAGGATCACCGGCGTGCTCTCCACCAACGGCTCCGCCGGGAGGATCCGCTACCAGTGGCGGCGCAGCGACCGCAGGACGCCGACCGAGCAGACCGAAGAGGTCGAGGCCGGGAGGACCTCGCACGAGGTGACCCTGCTGTGGACGGTCCGCGGCGACGGGGACTTCCGGGGGATCGCCACCCTGCGGGTCCTCTCTCCCCTGCCCAAGGGCGGGAAGCTCCAGGGCAGGGCCACTTTCGTCTACCGGTGCAAGTCATGATCCGGATATGCCGATAATGCAGGATAAATAGGTTCTTACTACTCTGGCGGCCATGACCACGCAGACCCCCGCCGGCTGGTACCCGGATCCCTACGGCTCACCGCGGCTGCGGTGGTGGGACGGGAACCAGTGGACCGACGCCACCCACCCGGTGGAGACCCCCGCCGGACCGGCGTCCCCGCCCCAGACCGGACCGCCCCCTGGGCAGACCGGACCGTTCCCCGGCCAGGCGGGCCCCGCCGGGCCGCACGACCAGCCGGGGGCGTCCCCGTTGCAGCCGCCGGGACAGGCCGGTCCGCCGGGAGGCCCTCCGGCTCCGGAGGCCCAGCACGGCCGGCCAGGTCCGGAAGGCGGGCCCGACCAGCACGGCCAGTACGGACAGCCCGACCAGTACGGGCAGCCGCCGTGGGGCGGCCCGCCGAACGTCACGGCGCAGCTGCCCGCGGGCGCGTACGGCCCGCCGCGCCGGAGCATCCCCTGGCCCTGGATCCTCGGCGTCGGCGCGGTGGTCCTGGTCGCGGTGATCGTCGCCGCCGTGTTCCTCATCCCCAGGGGCGGCGAGCTCGCGGACGACCGCCCCTCGCCGCTTCCGACGACCGCGGAGCCGACCTCCCCGTCGACGCCCGCGCCGTCGGACCCGGCGACGCCGGAGTCGCCGCCCCCGGACGGCCCCGAGCTGCCCCAGCCGGAGGACGGGCGCATCACCGACTCCACCTCCGGCCTGTCGTACGACTTCCCCGGCGAGCCCTGGAAGGTGCCGCCCGGCACCCGTACGGACGGCACGAGCTTCCTGGGCGGCAGCAGGGTCGAGGCGATCTCCCAGAAGAACTTCGACGGCGAGGGCCACGACTGGGTCGGCAACCTCTTCACCGGCGAGCTGCCGGACAGGTTCGGCTACGACGGCGTCCCCGGCATGCGGGCGACCCTCGCGTCGCTGCTGCTGGGCGTCGAACCGGTCTTCTACAGCCCCCCGCACACCAAGAAGATCGTCGAGAACAAGGCGATCAAGGTGAGCGGCAGGGACGCCTGGCTCCTCGTCTTCGACATGGACTTCTCCCAGGAGGCCAAGGCCAACGGCTGGAAGTTCAAGAAGGAACGCGGCGCCATGGTGCTCGTGGACCGCGGCGCGGGCAGGCGCCCGGCCCTGATGTACATGTCCGTGCCCGACAATCTCGGTCTCGCGGTGATCGACCGGGTGGTCGGCTCCCTCAAGCTCTCCTGAAGGTGGGACTACGCTGAAGGCTATGAGTGACCTGCTGGTCTGGATCGACTGTGAGATGACCGGGCTCGATCTCGGCCGAGACGCCCTTGTCGAGGTGGCCTGCGTGGTCACGGACAGCGAGCTGAACCAGCTCGACGAGGGCATGGACGTGGTGATCAAGCCTCCGCCGGAGGCGGTGGAGCAGATGTCGGACGTCGTCCGGGAGATGCACACCGCGTCCGGCCTCCTGGAGTCCCTGGCGGGCGGGGTGACCCTGGCCGAGGCCGAGGCCCTGGTCCTGTCCTACATCAAGGGCCACGTCCCGGAGGCGAAGCGGGCGCCGCTGTGCGGCAACTCCATCGCCACCGACCGCTCCTTCATCGCGCGCGACATGCCGGAGGTGGACGCGTTCCTGCACTACCGGATGGTCGACGTGTCCTCGATCAAGGAGCTGTCCCGGCGGTGGTACCCGCGGGTGTACTTCTCCGCGCCGGAGAAGCAGGGCGGGCACCGGGCGCTGGCCGACATCACCGAGAGCATCCGCGAGCTGCGCTACTACCGCGCGGCGGTCTTCGTGGCCCAGCCCGGCCCCGACTCCGCCACCGCCCGCGAGCTGGCCGAGGGCGTCTCGGCGGAGCCGGTCTGACGGTGCTCGCGAAACCCGGTACGAAACGACTCCCGGGAACCGCTACACTTTTCCATGTGCTGCTGCGGCAGACGCGGTGGGTGTAGCTCAGTTGGCAGAGCGCCAGGTTGTGGTCCTGGATGTCGAGGGTTCAAGTCCCTTCACTCACCCCACGGAGAACGGCCGGTCCTACGGGACCGGCCGTTCCGCTTTCCACCCGCGACTGGATCACCAAATCCAGATATAACCGGTTATGCTCACTTCTATCGCCTCGCCGTAAGATCGGGGGGTTCGGCGACCTGACCGTGTAGCCGCCACGGAGGCCGGATGAGACCCGACGACGCCCCCCACGCCGCCGACCCGCGAACCGCGGCGGGCCTGAGCAGACGCGAGGCCGAGGTCATGGAGCTGATAGCCACGGGCCGCTCCAACGGGCAGATCGCCCAGCACCTCTTCCTCAGCGAGAAGACCGTGAAGAACCACGTGAACCGGATCTACGCCAAGCTCGGCGCCGACTGCCGGATGACCGCGATCGGCCTGTGGCGGCAGCGATCCGGCAAGGGCGACGTCCCGGCCAGGGCCGCGGACAGGACGTCCAGGGCGGCCGGTTAGGCGCGCGAGGGCGCGTCCCGCAGGGCGGTCAGGGCGCGGGAGATCGCCTCCGTGCCCTCCTCCAGCTCCTCGCGGGTGATCGACAGGGCCGGGCGCAGCCGTACCGACCGCTCGCCGCAGGGCAGCACGAGCACGCCCTCGTCCTGCCGGAGCAGGGTGACCAGCCGGTCGCGCGCGGCCGGGTCCGGCAGGTCGAAGGCGCACATGAGGCCGCGCCCCCGGGCGCTGCCGACCAGCTCGGGGAAGCCCGCCTGGATCTTCTGCAGTGTGGCGAGGAGTTCGGCGCCGAGCTCGCCGGCCCGGGCGATGAGCCCGTCGCGTTCGATGATCTCCAGGATCCGGCGGGAGCGGACCATGTCCACCAGCCCGCCGCCCCAGGTGGAGTTGATGCGCCCGCTCACCCGGAAGACGTTGTCGGGCACCAGGTCCACCCGGCGGCCCGCCATGATCCCGCCGACCTGGACCTTCTTGGCGAAGGCCACGATGTCGGGGCGCAGGCCGAGCTGCTGGTGGGCCCAGGGGGTGCCGGTGGTCCCGGCGCCGGTCTGCACCTCGTCCACGATGAACAGGGCGTCGTGCTCGTGGCAGAGCCGTTCCATCGCCTGGAGGAACTCGGCCCGCATGTGGTTGTCGCCGCCCTCGCCCTGGATGGGCTCGGCGATGAAGCAGGCGATGTCGTGCGGGTGACGTTCGAAGGCCGCCCGGGCCTGGGCGAGAGCCCGCTCCTCGGCGGCCTCGACGTCGCCGAGGTGGATGGCGGGCACGTCGATCCGCGGCCAGTCGAACTGCGGGAAGCGGTCGGTCTTGACCGGGTCGGTGTTGGTCAGCGAGAGGGTGTAGCCGCTGCGGCCGTGGAAGGCCCGGGTGAGGTGGAGGACCCGGGCTCCGAGCCCCGGGGAGCGGCCCTGGGCCTCGTTGCGACGGCTCTTCCAGTCGAAGGCGCACTTCAGCGCGTTCTCGACGGCCAGCGCGCCGCCCTCCACGAAGAACAGGTGCGGAAGTTCGGGGTCGCCCAGCACCCGGACGAAGGTCTCGGTGAAGTCGGCGAGGTGGACGGTGTAGAGGTCGGGGTTGGCCGGCTTGTTCGCGGCGATCCTGCCGAGCCGGTCCAGGAACGCGGGGTCGTCGTCGAACGGGTTCACGCCCAGCGGCGCGGAGGCGAAGAAGGTGTAGAAGTCCAGGTAGCTGCGGCCGGTGCGGGCGTCGACCAGCCGGGAGCCCCGGCTGCGTTCCAGGTCCAGCACCAGACGGTAGCCGTCGACGAGCAGATGACGAGAGAGCCGGCCGTGCACGTCCATATCGCCTCCACGGTGTTTGGGAAGATGATTCCCCGTTGAGCGGTCATCCCTATGGAGACGTTACGCAGAAGAGGCGGTTTTTATAAATATTCTTCGGCGTCTGCCCTTGGTGACCTTTTCGGCCGTCCCGGGGTCGCCTCCCCGCCGGGAAGGCGACCCCGGGCCCGCGGTCCCCGTCAGGCGACGGTGGGCGCGGCCCCCGCGGGGCCGGCCCTGCGGGAGTGGAGCGCCCGCACCCGGAAGGCGAGCGCCACCAGGGCGACGCCGTAGACGATCGCCATCGTGCCGATGAGCCAGACGACCGCCAGCGCGCCGGTGGCCGGCCAGACGAACAGCAGGACGCCGAACAGGACCGCCAGCACCCCGCTGAGGATGAACGCCCACTCCCCCGTCGTGGCCTTTCGCAGGCGGATCCCCGCCATGATCTCCGCGACGCCGACGACGACGGCCCAGGCCGCGATCAGGAACAGCAGGGCGAGCGCGGTGATCCCCGGCCAGACCAGGGCCGCGACGCCGGCCAGGACGCTCAGCACACCGTAGGCGATCATCCAGGTCCGGGAGCCGCGCTCCCTCGACCCGAGGAGCGCGAACACGCCGTTGACGATGGCGTAGACACCGAAGACGACGACCAGCGCGAAGACCGTGATGCCCGGCCAGAGGATCGCCAGCAGGCCGAACAGGATCGCGCATGCTCCACGAACGAGATAGACCCACCATGTACGGGTCAGCTCTTCCATGACCCACCTCCCCCTTTGGCCGATTTATGCCCAGAACCCCCCCGGGGGCGGCCCAGGATTCGGTCAAAACGGTCTTATTCTCCGGAGATCGGCCGGTTCGTCGCCCCGGCCCGCGCTCCCCGCCCTACGGGCGGGGCCGCACGACCGCGACCGGGCAGTGCGCGTGGTGCAGCACGCCGTGGCTGACCGAGCCCAGTACGGCCGAGCCGAACCCGCCCAGCCCCCGCGCCCCGACGACGACCAGGTCGGCGTCCCGCGACTCCTCCGTCAGGAGCGGCACCGGGTGGGTCAGGACCGCCGACTCCGCCACCTCGACATCGGCGTACTTCTCCCGCCAGGGTTCCAGGCGCTGCCGGGCCGTACGGACCTCCTCCTGGAACGAGTCCTCCAGCAGGGACGCGTAGTCGAAGGTGTGAGAGGGGATCACCGGGGCCCGCCAGCCGTGGACCACGCGCAGCCGGGCCCCGCGCAGCCGGGCCTGGGCGAACGCGTGACCGAGGGCGGCCTCGGAGTGCTCGGAGCCGTCGAAGCCCACGACGACCGTCCCGCGGACGGTCCTGGCGGGGGCGCGGACCACGACGACCGGGCCGGGGGCGTGCCCGGCCAGGCCCAGTCCCACCGACCCGAGCAGCAGCTCGGCGAAACCGCCCGCGCCCCTGTTGCCGATCACGACCTCGTCCGCCCGCTCGGCCTCGTCCCGCAGCCGCTCGACCACCGCGCCGGTCACCACGGCGCCGGTGACCTCGACCTCCGGCGCGCACTCACGGGCCCGCCCCACCGCCGCGTCCAGCACGTCCTGGCAGTACCGGGTCCGCACGTCCTCGCTCAGGCCGGTCCCGGCCAGCGGGAACGCCGCGGCCCACGGCTCACTCACGTGCACGACCCTCAGTGCCGCGCCGGCGCGCGCGGCGTCCAGCGCCGCCCACTCCACCGCGGCCGTCGCGGACGCGGAGCCGTCGACTCCGACGACGATCAGTCCGGTCATCGTTCTCTCCTTCTCGGTCTTTCCTCACGTCCTGCGATCATTGCCCGTCACCCCACGCGCATTCACCCGGACATGCCGGTGCCCGTCCCGGGGGCGGGGACGGGCACCGGACGGGGGTGGGCGCTACCGCAGGATCGGCAGGCGGCGGACCAGGGCGGTGTTGCCCCACCACCGGCCCAGGCCCAGGGTCTCACCAGCGCCGGCCAGGGCCAGCCCGATGAGGACGACGGCGTAGATCAGGTGCTCGTCCAGGAAGGGGTTGTTGGCCAGCGGCAGCTCGGCGGCCCACATCAGCACCAGCATCAGGGTGCCGGCGGCGGCGGCGATCCGCATGCCGACGCCGAGGATGAGGGCGGCGCCGATGCCCAGCAGGCCGGTCATGAACAGCCAGTCGACCCAGGCGTGCCCGGCCAGGGCGCCGAACAGGCCGCCGAGGGCGTTGTCGCCGGCGCCCTTGAGGAAGCCGGTGGTGGGGCTGCCCCCGTTGATCCAGGCGCGGTCGGCGGGGGTGGCGAAGCCCCAGCCGAAGACCTTGTCGAGGAAGGCCCACAGGAAGACCCAGCCGATCCCGATCCGGGCCGCGGCCCAGGCGTAGGCGGCCGGCCGCGCCGTGGCCGCGGTCGTGGTCTCCCCGGCGGCTCCGGCGACGGTCGCGGTCCCGGTCGGCGCGGCGGTCCCGGCGGCGGCCCGGTGGACGAGCTTGCGGTTGGTGTGGTGGTGCGCGGTGGCTGCCATGAAGAGCTCCTTCGTCGCCGGCCGCTGCCGGTTTTCCCTGTTCTCCGGTACGGCTCCATCACACTCTTTACCGGGTCTTTGCCGCAGGTGCCGTACGGCTCTCCCGCGGCGGCGGAGGTCCCCGGCGGCCCGGGACCTTGGTCACTTACCGCCCACACACCGCGCGGGGCACCCGCGGGAGCCGTACGGAAAGTCCCGCCGGAGCCCCGCGGAGGCGGCACGCCGACGTCCCCGCACCGGGAACGTCGGCGCGGGCGTCGGGCCGCGGCGGACCGGGCGTCCACGATGACCGAGTTCATGCCAGAAGATGACCGCCGGAAAACGACAATCCACGCAAAACGGTCTTATGGTTCTTCAGTCCCACGAGCGCAGAGGAGCCTCCGATGTCGCTTCGCGCGTCAGCCGACGACATGCGGGACGAACTGACCCGCCTCCGTCACGACCTGCACCGCGAGCCCGAACTGGGCCTCGACCTGCCGAGGACCCAGGAGAGGGTGCTGGCCACCCTGACGGGCCTCCCCCTCGACGTACGGCCCGGCCGGCGGCTGAGCTCGGTGACGGCGGTGCTGCGCGGCGCGTCCCCGGGGCCGGCCGTGCTGCTGCGGGGCGACATGGACGCCCTGCCGGTCACCGAGCGCGGCGACCCGGCGGTCGCCTCCCGGGTGGCGGGCCGGATGCACGCCTGCGGCCACGACCTGCACACCGCCATGCTGGCCGGGGCGGCGCGACTGCTGGCGGCCCGGCGCGACCTGCTCGCCGGAAGCGTGGTCTTCATGTTCCAGCCGGGCGAGGAGGGGCAGGGCGGCGCGAAACTCATGATCGAGGAAGGCGTGCTGGACGCCGCGGGCGAGCGTCCCGTCGCGGCCTACGCCCTGCACGTGTTCAGCTCGGGGCTCCCCCGCGGGGTGTTCGCCACCCGGGGCGGGCCGATGCTGGCCGCCTCCGACACCCTCTCGGTGACCGTGCGCGGCGTCGGCGGCCACGGTTCGGCGCCGCACCGCGCCAGGGACCCGGTACCGGTCGCGTGCGAGATCGTCACCGCGCTGCAGACGATGGTCACCCGGAGCTTCGACGTGTTCGACCCGGTGGTGCTCACGGTCGGCAGCTTCCACGCGGGCACCACCGAAAACGTGATCCCGGACCGGGCCCGCTTCGAGGCGACGGTCCGCTCGTTCTCACCGGCCTCCCACGCTCTGGTCCGGGACCGCTCGACGGCCCTGGCCCGGGGCATCGCCGCGGCGCACGGGCTGGAGGCCGACGTCGAGTACCGGGTGAGCTACCCGGTGACGGTCAACGATCCCGAAGAGGCGGCCCTGGTCGCAGAGACCGTGCGGGAGGTGTACGGCGAGGACCGGTTCGTCATGGCCCCGCGGCCGTTCCCCGCGTCGGAGGACTTCTCGTTCGTCTGCGCCGAGGTTCCGTCGGCGTTCGTGGCGCTCGGCGCGTGCCCGGAGGGCGTCGACCCGGCCACCGCCGCCGTCAACCACTCCCCGGAGGCGCTGTTCGACGACGCCGTGCTGCCCGACGGGGCCGCGCTGTACGCCGAGCTCGCCGTCCGCCGCCTGGCGCGCGCCGCGCGCTGAGCCGCCGGGGAGCGGGCCGGGCGCGCGGGCACGGGCATGGACCGGGCGCTGGCACGGGGGGCGGGCGTCTCAGGAGGCCCCGTAGACCACCAGCGAGACGGCGACGTACTGGACGACGTAGGCGGCGACGGTGAAGGCGTGGAAGACCTCGTGGAAGCCGAACCACCGGGGCGAGGGGTCGGGGCGGCGCAGGCCGTACACCACCCCGCCCGCGGTGTAGAGCACCCCGCCCGCGATCACCAGGGCCACCGCGGCCACCCCGGCGCCGGACAGGAGCTGGGGCAGCACGAACACCGCCGTCCAGCCCAGGGCGATGTAGAGGGCGGTGGACAGCAGGCGCGGGGCGGAGATCCACAGCACCCGGAACAGCACCCCGGCGACCGCGCCGGTCCAGATCACGGCCAGCACCACGACGCGGGCCGGGCCGTCGAGGGCGAGCAGCGCGAACGGGGTGTAGGTGCCCGCGATGATCAGATAGATGTTGGCGTGGTCGAGCCGGCGCAGCACCCCCTCCAGGCGCGGGGAGAGCGTGCCGCGGTGATAGGTGGCCGAGACGCCGAAGAGCAGGCCCGAGGTGATCGCGTAGATCGCGGCGGCGAGCCGCGCCTGCAGGGTGGGGCCCAGGGCGACGAGGACGTACCCGGCGATGATCGCGACGGGTAGCGCCCCGGCGTGCAGCCAGCCGCGCAGCCGCGGCTTGATCGACATGGAGAGGGAGGGTCTCTGGGTGCCGGTCGAGCTCATGAACCTACGGTAGCGTAAGTTACGCCTCCGTAGGTTGTGATCTTCCCTACATCGCCCTCTCGCAGGGCGACCTTGCCCATAAAGACAACCTGATTTACTATCTAGACAACCGGGTTGCCCTTTTGTCTCGGCGCACCGAGTCACCGCGTCCGCCCGGCCCGATCGCGCCGGGCGCCCGACCCGGTCCACCGGACCCGTCCCGTCCCACCGCCGCGCTCCGCCGTACGGCGGCAGGCGACCCCCCGACACCGAGAAGAGAGAAGACACGTGCTCGACGACCTGTTCGTCCCCCACACCCTCGAAAGCGCCCCCGCCGAGGCCCGCCCCATCATGGAGGGCACCGCCCGCAAGTTCGGCCACGTCCCCGCGGCGGTCGCCCTGATGGCCGGCGCCCCGCAGGTGCTCAAGGGGTTCCTCGCGGCCAACGGCGCCTTCGAGCAGACCTCCCTGACCCCGCTCCAGCGGGAGGTCGTCGTCATGACGGTCGCCACCCGCAACGCCTGCCACCTCTGCGTGGCGATGCACACCGCCGCGCTGGCCGGGCTGGAGGCCCCCGCCGAACTCGTCGAGAACCTGCGGGAGCGCAAGCCGCTCCCCGAGCCCCGGCTGGAGGCGCTGCAGCTGTTCACCCTCGCGGTCATGGACCGCCGGGGCGCGGTCACCGACGAGGAGATGCGCGCCTTCCTCGACGCCGGCCACACCTCGCGGAACGCCCTGGAGGTCGTCCTCGGGATCGGCGCCTACACGATCTCCACCTTCGCCAACCGGATGACCGCCGCACCCGTCGACCCCGCGTTCCAGCCCTTCGCCTGGGAGGGCGAGCCGACCTGACAGGATGGTCGGGAGCACGACGCACCAGGAAGGCGGGCCGCGGGCGATGAGCAGGCGGGAACCACGGGAGCCGATGCCGGGCCGCTACCCGGTCACCTTCGGCGAGGTCGAGCTCCTGGCCGACCTCGACCGGCCCGCCGGATGGGTGATCTCCAAGGACGGCGTGCCCCAGTCCTACGTGGACCTGGACGACCCCACCTACCTCGACTTCGAGTACGTCCAGCTCATGGCCATCGTGATCGACCTCCTGGCGGAGGGGCCGGTGGACGCCGTGCACGTGGGCGGCTGCGCCTGCACGCTGCCCCGCTACGTCGCGGCGACCCGCCCGGGGTCGCGGCAGATCGTCGTCGAGCCGGACGGCGACCTCGTCCAGCTCGTCAGGGACCAGCTCCGGCTGAAGTCGGTGCCCCGGCTCAAGGTCAGGGTCCTCGACGGCCGCGCCGCGACCGCCGCGCTGCCGGACGCCTCGGCCGACCTGTTCGTGCTCGACGCCTTCAGCGGCGCCACGATGCCGCTCGACCTGGCCACCCGCGAGTACATGGACGACGTCGCCCGCGTCCTGCGCCCCGGCGGCACCCTGCTGGTCAACGTCGCCGACGGCAAGGGCCTGGCCTTCGCCCGCCGGCTGCTCGCCACCGTCGGCGGCGTCTTCCCGCACACCGCCCTGCTCGCCGAGCCGGGTGTGCTGCGGGGACGCCGCTTCGGCAACCTCATCATCACGGCCTCCCCCGCCGAGCTGCCCACCGCCGGCCTGACCCGCCGGGGCGCGGGAGGCCTCACCCAGGCCAGATGCCTGTACGGCGAGGCGCTGACCAACTTCGTCGCCGGAGCGCCGCCGCTGCGGGACGGCGACCCGGTGGTCACCCCGGTCCCACCCCCGGGCGTATTCGGCTGAGCGCACGTCTCGCCGGCCTCGGACACGGCACCACCCCCGTCCGAGGCCGGCGAGACGTCGAGATGGCCGCAATATACTATTTTCCGGTGGGCAAAGGAGGTTTTATGCCATACATGGCCATGTCCCCCGACACCGTGAAATGGTCCGTCGCGAGGCCCTTCACGACGGAGGGCACCGAGCTGACCGAGTCCGTCGTCATCGAGACGAACAGGCTGTACTCGGTGGGGAACTTCTGGGGGGACGACCGGGCCGGGAGGCTCTTCTACGACGGCGACTCCGGATCGCCGGGCTACCGGCACATGACCGAGGGGGTCATGGGCGAGGCGCACGCCCTCGCGGGCCTCTGCGTCCGGATCGGGGACCGCCTCTTCGCCATGGGCACGAACGTCGAGGCCGCCGAGTGGGAGGCCATCGCCCAGGTGCCGCGGATGCCGTGGTGAGGCTCGGACGCCCGGCGCTGTACCCGCTGGGCCTCACCGGAATGGCGGGCCTCGTCGCCCACGACCTGTACGAGCACTGGCCGGAGGGCGACCCGGAGGGGGCACGCGCCGCGGCGGCCGTCTGGAGGTCGCTCGGGGAGCGGGTGCGCGGGGCGGCGAGGACCCTCGACCCGGTGGCGGCGCGGATGTGGCACGACCACCCGGGTCAGGGCAGCACGGCGTTCCGGCGGTTCTGGCAGGGCGGCCTCCTGGCCGTCGCCGCGCTTCCCGCCGGCGGCCGGGACGAGGGCGTCCGCCTCTCCTTCGAGGAGTACGCCGGGACCGTCGTCGCCCACTGCGAGCTGACGGCCGAGGCGTGCGAGGGGTACGCGGAGGCGGTCGAGGCGACCCGGCACGCCCTGAAGGTCCTGGCCGCGACGAGCATGGCGCAGCTCGCGTTCGCCGGATCCTGGCCGTGGCTGGGCGGGCCCGGCACGGCCGCCGTCAAGTGGGCGGCCGAACGTCTGTACCGGAGGATCCGGGCACGGCTCATCGGGCAGCTCCTCGAACGGCACGTCGCACAGATCGTGCGGGAGAAGGCGGCGACGTACGTCGCGGGCAGCGCCTTCTTCGCGCTCGGCGACACCGCGTTGTCGATCGGCACGAAGGCGGCCTTCGGCGACGGCCCCGGCTCCTTCGAGGACAACGCGGTGGCGACCATGAAGGACTTCGCCTCCTGCCTGGTCTTCTTCGGCGTCTGGGACCTCACCAAGGTCGGACCCCTGTCCCGGGTGTTCCGGAACAACGACCTGGGGGACTTCGCCTCCTACTACGTCGGGTCGACCTCCTACACCGTCACCTACAACGCGCTGAGCGGCGAGACCGGGACCGACCTGGCGCCCACCCCGGAACAGCTCGCCGGCAAGCTCTTCATCGGTACGGCGCAGCGGGGCAAGGCCCCCGGCTGACCGCCGCGGCGACCGGACGGCCGTGCGCCGCGGCGGCCGGACGGCACGGGCCCGTCCGGCACGGAATAGTTGAAGTATCAACTGAGTTGATGTCAACACGTTCTTTGGAAGGAGCCGTCCATGCCCGCCGTGACCGTGGAGAACCCGCTGACCCTGCCGCGCGTGGCCGCGCCGGTGGATGCCGTGCCGCGCCCCGTGATCGGTGTGACGACCGCACCGAGCGGTTTCGAAGGCGAGGGTTTCCCCGTTCGCCGGGCCTTCGCGGGGATCCACCACCGCCATCTCGACCCGTTCATCATGATGGACCAGATGGGCGAGGTGGACTACCAGCCCGGGGAACCGAAAGGAACCCCGTGGCACCCGCACCGCGGCTTCGAGACCGTCACCTACATCATCGACGGCGTCTTCGACCACCAGGACTCCCACGGCGGTGGCGGCACCATCACCAACGGCGACACCCAGTGGATGACGGCCGGCGCCGGCCTGCTCCACATCGAGGCGCCGCCGGAGCACCTGGTCATGTCCGGCGGGCTCTTCCACGGCCTCCAGCTGTGGGTGAACCTCCCGGCCAGGGACAAGATGATGGCCCCGCGCTACCAGGACATCCGCGGCGGCAACGTCCGGCTGCTCACCTCCCCGGACGGGGGCGCGCTCCTGCGCGTCATCGCGGGCGAACTGGACGGCCACGAGGGCCCCGGCATCACGCACACGCCGATCACCATGATCCACGCGACGCTGGCGCCGGGTGCGGAGATCACGCTGCCGTGGCGGGAGGACTTCAACGGCCTCGCGTACGTCCTGGCGGGCCGCGGGGCGGTCGGCGCCGAGCGCCGGCCGATCCACCTGGGCCAGACGGCGGTCTTCGGCGGCGGCGGCTCGCTGACCGTCCGCGCGGACGAGAAGCAGGACTCCCACACGCCGGACCTGGAGGTCGTGCTGCTGGGCGGACAGCCGATCCGGGAGCCGATCGCTCACTACGGCCCGTTCGTCATGAACACCCGGGAAGAGCTTCTGCAGGCGTTCGAGGACTTCCAGAAGGGCCGGCTGGGCACGATCCCGGCCGTGCACGGCATGTCCGAGGGCGGCCTGTAGGGCTCGCCGGGGCCGCACGCGGACGAGCCCGGCCCGGACAGGGGCGGGACTCGTCCGCGCTCGCCGCCCGCCTCTGACGTCCGATATCTCCCCGCCCCGCACAGCGCCCTACAAACTTCGGGGCCGGACCTTTGTCCGGTCCGGCCATTGGGAGAACCGGAGCCGGGTCAGAGGATCGGTTCCATGGATCTGCTGACCCGGCTGGTGGACAAGGGCCTGCGCGGCGAGTCCGCGACGCGCGAGGAGGCGCTGGCGGTGCTGGCGACCTCCGACGACGACCTGCTGGCGGTGGTCACCGCGGCGGGGCGCGTGCGGAGGCGATGGTTCGGGAACCGCGTCAAACTCAACTATCTGGTCAACCTCAAGTCCGGCCTGTGCCCGGAGGACTGCTCCTACTGCTCCCAGCGGCTCGGCTCGACCGCGGGCATCCTGAAGTACAGCTGGCTCAAGCCGCAGGAGGCGGCGGAAGCCGCCGAGGCGGGCGTGGCGGGCGGCGCCAAGCGCGTGTGCCTGGTGGCCAGCGGGCGCGGGCCCACCGACCGCGACGTCGAGCGGGTGGCCGACACCATCGCGGCGATCAAGGACCGCGCCCCGGACGTGGAGATCTGCGCCTGCCTGGGACTGCTGTCGGACCGGCAGGCCACCCGGCTCCGCGAGGCCGGCGTGGACGCCTACAACCACAACCTCAACACCTCCGAGGAGGTCTACGGCGAGATCTGCACCACGCACACCTTCGCCGACCGCGTCCGGACGGTGCGGAGCTCCCACGAGGCGGGCCTGTCGGCCTGCTCGGGACTGATCGCGGGCATGGGAGAGACCCCCGATGACCTGGTGGACACCGTCCTCGCGCTGCGCGAGCTGGCCGTGGACTCGGTGCCGGTCAACTTCCTGATCCCCTTCGAGGGCACCCCCCTGTCGGAGAACTGGACGCTGACCCCGCAGCACTGCCTGCGGATCCTGGCGATGACCCGGTTCGTCTGCCCCGACGTGGAGGTACGGCTCGCCGGCGGCCGGGAGATCCACCTGCGCACCCTCCAGCCGCTGGCCCTGCACGTGGTGAACTCCATCTTCCTGGGCGACTACCTCACCAGCGAGGGACAGCCGGGCGCGGCCGACCTCGACATGATCGCCGACGCGGGCTTCGAGGTCGAACAGGCCGGCGAGCCGTCGCTTCCCGAGCATCGCCGTACCCGGGACGGCGGCACGGCCGCCGACGCCCCGGCCGCCGACGCGTCCAGTGGTACCGCCGCGGGCTCCCCGGCGTCCGCCCGCACCGACCTGGTCGCGCTGCGCCGCCGCGGCGCCGGCACCGGCCTGCCGCCCAATGCCTGAGCCCTGCGCGCCCGGCCGGGGCGATGCCACGCGGCTGCTGGAGCTGGACCGGGCGCACGTCTGGCACCCGTACGGGCCGATGCCGGGGCAGGAGACCCCGCTGCTGGTGGAGTCCGCCTCGGGGGTACGGCTGCGCCTGGCCGAGCCCGTCGAGGGCCGGACCGAGCTGATCGACGCCATGTCGTCGTGGTGGGCCGCCATCCACGGATACGGTCACCCGGCGCTGGACGCCGCCGTCCGCGACCAGCTGGGCCGGATGAGTCACGTGATGTTCGGCGGGCTCACCCACGAACCGGCGATCCGGCTGGCCGCCCGGCTGGTGGAGATCACCCCCGAGCCGCTGGAACACGTCTTCCTCGCCGACTCCGGCTCGGTGTCGGTCGAGGTGGCCGTCAAGATGTGCCTGCAGTACTGGCGCTCGCTCGGCCGGCCCGCCAAGCACCGCCTGCTGACCTGGCGCGGCGGCTACCACGGCGACACCTTCCTGCCGATGTCGGTGTGCGACCCCGACGGCGGGATGCACTCGCTGTGGACCGGGGTGCTGCCACGGCAGATCTTCGCCGACGCCCCGCCCGCGGGCTTCGACGCCGAGCCCGACCCCGCCTACCTCACCCACCTGGCCGACCTGATCGGACGGCACGCGCACGAGCTGGCGGCGGTCGTCGTCGAGCCGGTGGCGCAGAACGCCGGCGGCATGCGATTCCACTCCCCCGGCTACCTGCGGGCGCTGCGCGAGCTGTGCGACGCCCACGACGTGCTGCTGGTCTTCGACGAGATCGCCACCGGCTTCGGCCGCACCGGCGCCTTCTTCGCCGCGGACCACGCGGCCGTCGCACCCGACGTGATGTGCGTGGGCAAGGCCCTCACCGGCGGCTATCTCACCATGGCCGCCGCCCTGTGCACCTCGGAGGTGGCGTACGGCATCGGCCGGGGGGAGCATCCCGTGCTCGCCCACGGGCCCACCTTCATGGCCAACCCGCTGGCCGCCGCCGTGGCCCGCGCCTCCCTCGACCTGCTCGGCGACGGGGCGTGGGAGGCGCAGGTCAAGCGCGTCGAGGCGGGACTGCGGGCGGGACTCGCCCCGGCCCGCGAGCTGGACGGCGTCCGCGACGTGCGGGTCCTCGGCGCGATCGGCGTGATCCAGCTCGACCGGGAGGTGGACAGGGTCGCGGCGACCCGCGCCGCCGTACGGCACGGGGTGTGGATCCGGCCCTTCCGCGACCTGATCTACACCATGCCCCCCTACGTCACCGGCGACGCCGACCTGGCCCGGATCACGGCCGCGCTCGTGGCGGCCGCCGGGGCGACACCCCCGGGAGGCCCGACCGCCTGACGGCCGCGCCCGGATCCGCCCCGCCCGGGGCGGCCCGGCCGGCTTGACCGGGCCGGCTCGGGGCGGCGCGACCGGATTGACCGGGCCGGCCCGGTGCGACCCGGCCGGATTGACCGGGCCGGTTCGGTCAGCTCGGCACGAGGGTGACGCAGGCGACGCGGGCGCCGGCCGCGCCGGCGTCGGGGCCGGACGTCGTGGTGGGCTCGGCGTGGACGACGAGGGAGCGCGGCCGATGGGCCGGGGTGAACGCCCAGTCCTGCCGGGAGGTGGCCGTGGCGGCACCGTTGGCGTCGGTGGTGAAGTCGAGCCAGAACTCGGTGGCGGCGCTCGCCCCGGCACCGTCGTGCCCGTGCCCCGCCCCGGGATCGGAGTGACCGGCCTTGGCACCGGGATCGGAGTGACCGGCCTTGGCACCGGGTCCGTGCCCCGCGCCGGAATGGGAGTGGCCGGCGTCGCCGGGACGGCGGAAGTGCGGGCCGGCGGCGGCTGGCTTCTTCCCGCAGGGGTCGACGTGCAGGTGCGCGCCGTACGTCCGGCCGGGCAGGAAGCCGCTGATGGTGGCGGTGGTGACGGCGAACACCGACCCCGACTCGGCGGTCACCTGGACCGACGCGCCGGGCGGCGCCAGCGCGGCGTCGTAGACGATCGCCGTGGCCTTCGGCGCGGCCGCGGTGAGCACGCCGCCCCCGGAGAGACGGATCTCGGCCGGGAGCGGGTCCCGGGCCGGGATGGGGTCCTGGGCGGGGGCGTGGCCCACCGGGTGGGACGCCACCTCCCGCTGCTCCCCGCAGGCCGCGCAGAGCAGCCCGGCGGCGACGAGGACGACGACGGCGGCACGCATACGGCATCTCCTTCGGCGGATACGGCGTGGGCGGCCACTCTATTGAGTGACCGCATGATCACGCATGGTATTCGCCGTTCCCGTCCGGCGGCCGCAACCGGCGCCCGTCAGGCGTGTGAGGCGGCGATCTCGTCGATCCGCGCGGCCAGGGTGAAGTCCAGTTCGGTCAGGCCGCCCGCGTCGTGGGTGGTCAGGGCGAGGTGAAGGGTGCGCCAGCGGATGTCGATGTCGGGGTGGTGGTTGAGCTTCTCCGCCTCGACCGCGATCTCGTCGACGATGCGGATCGCGGTGGGGAAGTCGCGGGCCTCGACCGTGCGGCGGATCTCGTCGCCTTCGCGTCGCCACTGGGGCACGCCGTCCAGCCTCTGGTTCACGGTGGAGTCGTCAAGCGGGTCCATCGGGCCATGACATCACACCGGGAAGGGCCGTGCCGAGCCGAGGCGCCTCCCGGGCGTGGCCCGCCGTCCGGTGCGTGGACCGGGTTTGCCGCTCCTCACGGCGAGCGCCTACTTTGATCGCATGTTGCTGGCGGAACAGCGGCGCCTGCTGTGTGAGTACGGCCGCCGGGTGGTCGGGACCGGACTGGTCCTGGGGACGTCCGGGAACCTCAGCGTGCGCGTGGGAGACCTGGTGGCGGTCACCCCGGCCGGGGGCGCCCTGGACCGGCTGGAGCCGGAGTCGTGCCCGGTGGTCGACATCGAGGGCCACCTGGTCGACGGAGACCTCCAGCCGTCCTCGGAGACCCCGATGCACCTGGCGGTGTACGCCTCCGCCGACGTCCGGGCGGTGGTGCACACCCACTCCACCTTCGGCACCGTGATCGCCACGACCATGACCGAGCTGCCTCCGGTCCACTACAACACCCTCCTGCTGGGCGGCACCGTCCGGGTGGCCGACTACGCGACCTACGGCACGCCCGAGCTGGCCGCCAACGTCCGGGCCGCGCTCGACGGCAGGCGCGCCGCGCTGCTGGCCAACCACGGCGGGGTCACCGTCGGCGGCGACCTGGAGGCCGCCTTCGAGGCGGCCCGGCTGCTGGAGTGGCTCTGCGAGGTCTACATCCGCGCCAGGTCCGTGGGCGAGCCCAGGGTGCTCACCGAGGAGCAGCTCGCCGCGGTGGTCCACCGCTCCCGGAACCCCCCGAGGTTCCCGCGCCGCGAGGGCTGACCGGCCCGCCCGGCGCCCCGCCCCGGAGCCCCTCCGGTCCGGAAAGCTCCGGAAGCCCTGGAAAGCCCCCGGGACACCCGACGCCCCGTGCCGCCGGCCCCTCCCGCCCCGGAGAGCCCTCGGAAAACCCCCGGAACGCCCGTCCCGCTCCCCCGTCGGAGGTTCGACCCATGCCCCTGCAGCTCACCGGCACCCCCGGCGACCCCGACCTGATCCGGCTGCCCTGGGACCGGCCGCTCGCGGAGTGGCCCGAGCACCACCTCGTCTCGCTTCCGCGCGGCATCTCCCGGCACGTCGTGCGCTTCGCCCGCCTGGCGGGCCGGGTCTACGCGATCAAGGAGATCAGCGAGTACTACGCCAAGCGGGAGTACCGCCTGCTGTGGGACCTGCACCGGCTGGACACCCCTGCGGTGGAGCCGGTGGCCGTGGTCACCGGGCGGACCGGCCCGGACGGGGAGCCGCTGGACTCCGCGCTCGTCACCCGGCACCTGCAGTTCTCGCTGCCCTACCGCGCGGTCATGTCGGGCACGCTCCGGCCCGAGACGCTCAACCGGCTGCTGGACGCGCTGGCCGTGCTGCTGGTGCGGCTGCACCTGACCGGGTTCTACTGGGGCGACTGCTCGCTGTCGAACGTGCTGTTCCGCCGGGACGCCGGCTCGTTCGCCGCCTACCTGGTGGACGCCGAGACCGGCGAGCTGCATCCGTTGATCAGCGAGGGGCAGCGCCTGCACGACATCGACGTGGCGCACGTCAACATCTTCGGGGAGATGCTGGACCTCCAGGCGGGCGGCCTGCTGCCTCCCTCGATCGACCCCGAGGAGGTCGCGGACTCGGCCCGTGACCGCTACCACGGCCTGTGGGAGGAGCTCACCTCCGACGACATCATCGAGGAGGTGGACTGGCACGTCATCGACCAGCGCATCCGCCGGCTGAACTCGCTGGGCTTCGACGTCGCCGAGATGATGGTCCGCCGCAAGGCGGGCACCGGGCGGCTGGTCGTCCGCCCCAAGGTCGTGGACGCCGGCCACCACCAGCGCCGGCCCCTGCGCCTGACCGGCCTGGACGTGGAGGAGAACCAGGCCAGGCGGCTGCTCAACGACCTCGACTGCTTCCGGGTGGCGCACGGCCTGCGCCACGAGGACGAGGCGATCGTGGCGCACCGCTGGCTCGCGGAGGTCTTCCTGCCGACGGTGGAGGCGGTCCCCGGGGAGCTGCGCGGCAAGCTGGAGCCGGCCCAGTTCTTCCACGAGGTGCTGGACCACCGCTGGTTCCTGTCTGAGGAGGCCGGGCGGGACGTCGGGCTGACCGCCGCCGTGGAGTCGTACGTGAAGCACGTTCTCGTCCACAAGCCGGATGAGGAGGCTTTCATCTCCGGAGAATGATCCGGGGCGGATGATGTTTTCCCCCGGGGGATGAACATCCTTCTTCTCAGGCGAGGAATATCACCTCCCGACATATCTGCGTTTCACATAGAACGCTTCCTTCCTCAGGAATGTCCCTACGCTAACCGGGCGACGCCTTGAAGTCGTCGGCGAGGGAGATCCCGTGCTCGGAATCGAAGACTGTGTGACGGAGGCCATGGCCATCCCCGGCGCGCTGGACGCGCTGCTGATCGACCAGACCAGCGGGATGGCCGTGGCGGTGGGCGGTGGCCGCGACGAGGACGTCGACGAATCGGCCGCCGCGCTGAGCGAGACCCTGCGGGCCGCCATGGACGGCCTCGCCCTGAACTCCCCCGGCGGAACGATCCGGATAAACGACATGATCGTAACCGCGGATAACGGACATCATTTACTCCGGCCGATGGAAACGGTATTCGACGGCCCGCTGGTGATTTACGTCCGGCTTGACCCGGAACGCTCGAATCTCGCTCTCGCCCGCCACCGCCTGCGGTCCATTTCCGGCCGGCTCGTCACGACGTGACGCCATGCCGACGATGGAGAGCGTTCTCATCGACCTGGCCGAGGACCGCGTCACCGGCGCGCTGCGCCTGGACGAGGCCGGGACCGTCTACCTGACCGACGGCCGGGTGACCTACGCCGAGAGCCCGGCCGTCCCGAGGCTGGAGGACCTGCTGACCGCGGACGACAGGATCCCGGCGCAGGCCGTACGGCAGGCCAGGCAGGCGGCCACCGAGGACCGGCCGGGCGGCGAGCGGCTGGTCGGGCAGGGTGTGCTGACCCGCGGTGAGCTGGAGTTCTGCGTGCTGAGCGCGGTGCTCGACGCCGCCTACTTCCTGTCGGGCTCGGCCGCGCACCGCAGGGGGTTCCGGCCCGGGGACCGGCACTGGCTCGGCCCCCAGTGGTATTTCGACGTGGCCGGGCTGTCCCGGGAGTGCGAGCGGAGGAGGGCGCAGTTGGACCGTGCCTGGCCGTCCGGCGAGCTGGACATGCTCCCGGTCGCCCCCCTGGCGCGTATCCCCGCCCAGCGGGTGGTGCTGACCTCGCTGCAGTGGGAGGTGCTGGTCGCGGCCGACTCCGTCGCCACCCCCGCCGAACTGGCGCGCAGGCTCGGCCGGCCCGCCTACTCGGTGCTGCTCGCCGTACGGCGACTGGCCGCGGCGGGGCTGCTCCGCGTCCCGGAGGCGGGCGGACGTCCCGGCGCGGCGCCCATCGGGACGGGAACGCCGGCACCGGCCCCGCAGACGCCGCAGAGCTCGCAGACGTCACCGACGCCGCAGGTCCCGCAGACGCCGTCGGCTCCGCCGGCGCTGCCGCGGCGCCCGAAGACCACCGGGGAGCCCCGGGCGGGTGGGGAACCCCGGGAAGGCGCCGTGGGGAGCGCCGCGTCCGCGCGGTGGCTCCCCTCGGCGACCGGTGACCCCACCGACGTGAACCTGCTCATCCGGCTGAGGAACGCACTGGAGGCACTGACATGAGCTCGTCCCGATGCCGCTGAGGTTGCGGACGTTGAAGCTGATCGGAAGGAGACCGCCGGTGGAGGCGCGTGACCGGGAACCGCAGGGGGCGCGGCCGTACGCGGATCCCGCCGTGTCCCGCGACCGGGACGTCGTGCCGTTCCGCGAACCCGGCGCCGAACCTCCCGGCCCCGGCGCCGAACCGTCCGGACCGGGCACGCCGGACGCGCAGGGCATGCCGGACGCGCCGGGTGCCGTACCGGTGCCCTCCGCCGCGGACGGCGCCGGGGCGTCCGCGGGGACGTCCACGGAAACGTCCGCGGAGGCGTCCACGGAGGCGTCCACGAAGATGCCCACGAGGACGTCCGCGGGCGCGTCCTCCGCGCAGGCGCCTCCCGCGCCGGACGGGGAGGGGGTGCCGCTCCACGACCGGGCCCGGCGGGAGCTGGCCCTGCTGCGCGACCGGCTGCACGAGGAGATGGCGCTGCTGCGCGAGCGCGTGCCGGAGGTGAACGGGAGCGTCGCCTGCAGCGTGGACGGCCTGCCGATAGCGAGTGACCTGCGAGGGGAGACCGAGCAGATCGGCGCGCTGTCCTCCGCGGTGCTCGCGCTCAGCGGCCGGCTGACGGCCATGGCCGAGAAGGGCTCCTTCGAGGAGACGCTGATCTCCGGCAGCAACGGCTACGCGGTCTTCTACGCCGCCGGCCCCACGATCGTCCTCACGGTGCTCGCCCGGCCCGGGACCAACCTCGGGCTGCTGCGCCTGGAGGGCCGCAAGACGGCGGCGAGGCTGGCCGCCATCACGTCCCGCACATCGACAACCCACTGATCGGAGTCAGACATGGGCAACATGGATATCTCTCTCAAGGAGATGATGGGCATCGACGGCGCGATCGGCGCGGTCGTCGTCGACTACAACAGCGGCATGGCGCTGGGCGCCCTCGGCGGCTCCAAGGACCTGGACCTGCAGGTGGCCGCCGCGGGCAACACCGAGGTCGTCAAGGCCAAGCTGCGGACGATGGACTCCCTCGGCCTCAAGGACACCATCGAGGACATCCTCATCACGCTCAGCGGGCAGTACCACATCATCCGCCCGGTCACCGGCCGGAGCGGCAAGGGCCTCTTCCTGTACCTGGCGCTGGACCGCAACCGGGGCAACCTGGCGCTGGCCCGGCACACCCTGCGGATGATCGAGGAGAGGCTCGAGATCTGATCCTCCGGTACGGCTCCGCGCACCGGGAGCGCGGGCCGTACCGGAGCTCACCGCTCGGCGGAGGCGGTGAGCTCGCCGATCGCGTCGGCGAAGTCCGGCCAGAGCGGGCTCGGCAGGTCGTGGCCCATGCCGGGGAAGGTGACCAGCTCGGCGCCGGGGATCGCGTCCGCCGTGGCGATCCCCCCGGCCACCGGGATGAGCTGGTCGGCCTCGCCGTGCAGCACGAGAACGGGTACGGTGACCTCCCCGAGCAGCGCCGTACGGTCGCCCGAGGCCATGATCGCGGCGAGCTGCCGCGCGGTCCCGGCCGGGTCGTGGCCGCGGTCGTAGCCGAGCCCGGCGGTCCGGGCGACGCGCTCCCGGTCCATCGGGTAGCCGGGGGACCCGAGGATCTCCCAGGTGCTCAGCGCCTGCCGGATCGCGGCCTCGCGGTCGGGCGGCGGCGGCGCCATGAGCACCGCCATCGCCGCCTCGGTGGGCGGGGCGACCGCGTGGCCGGGGGTGGACATGATCGAGGTGAGGCTCCGCACCCGGTGCGGGTGGCCGATCGCCATCGCCTGGGCGATCATGCCGCCCATCGAGGCGCCGACCACGTGGGCCGATTCCCAGCCGAGCGCGTCGAGCAGCCCGGCGGTGTCGTCGACCATGTCGCCGAGCCCGTAGGGGGCCCCGCCACCACCGCCGGAGGCGGGCGTCCCGGCGTCGCCCAGGTGGGTGGACTCGCCGGCGTCGCGGTTGTCGAACCGCACCACGTGGTGCCCGCGTCCGGCGAGCAGTTCGCAGAACTCCTCGTCCCAGTTGATCATCTGGGCGCCGAGGCCCATGATCAGCAGGAGCGGCCGGTCGCCGGGAGATCCGAAGGTCTCGTAGGCGATCTCGATGCCGTTGGCCCGGACGCGCGTCGTCATGTCGCTCCCTCTCCCCGTCCGTCCGCGGGCGGGCCGGGTGGCCGCCCGGGCGGTTCCCGCCGCACGGAGCCGGCGGACCGGTGACCCGAAACAGAATGTCATTCTGCCCAGGCCGGGGCAAGGCATCCCCGAGCCGAAGGACCGGAGACGCAGAACGGGAGCGGACGCCCTGCGCCGGCGTCCGCTCCCGTGTCCAGGGGAAGCTGGGGTTCGAGGCTCTTCGCTTCCGGCCGCCACGGTCCGACGGCGCCGTGACGGCGCGACGGCCGTGTCGGTCCGGCGCCGTGACGGCCCGATGGCACCGCCACGGTTCGGCGCCGTCGCCGTCGTCACGACTTCGGCGGCGCCGCCCTTGTCAGGGCTTGACGGTGATCTGGACCGGCTTGGCCGGGTCGCTGTCCCGCTTGTTCCAGGCACCGGCGGAGAACGGGACCGGGTGGTTCTTCTTGCCCGGGCCGTCGCCCCACTTGGTGATGACGTAGTCGACCTTGATGTGACCCTCACCGCCGTTGCCGTCCACACCGAGGGTGTCGGAGTTGAACGTGCCGCCGGTCAGGTCGGCGAAGGTCTTGGCGTCGAGGTCGATCATGACGCCGCTGCTGGAGGGGACACCGGGGCCGCGGTCGCCGACGAAGAACTTGGCCTTCTTGCCCTTGTAGATGACGTAGCCCTCGGTGAACAGCGGCCAGCTCGGGCTGGCGATCATGCCCTTCTGCATCGGCTTGCCGCTGGCGGGGAGGCCGGTGTCACCGGCGCGGCCGGAGGAGTCGTCCCAGAAGTAGGAGGCCGTGGTGTGGCCCTTCAGCATGACGGTCTTGGTGATCTTCTGCGGCTTGGCGGGGGCGGCCTTCTCCGGCGCGGCCTGCTCGGGGGCGGCCTGCTCGGGGGCGGCGGCGGGCTTCAGCGCGGCGGCCCGGACGGGGGCGCTCTCGGGGGCGACGGCCGAGACCTGCTCGATCACCGCGGCGGCCCGGGCGCCGGCCGCGGGCACGGCCGCGGGCACGTCGTGGTCGGCCGAGGGGAGGGCCGAGACGGCGGCGGCGGAGGCGAGGAGCCCGGCGCCGACCAGGCCGGCCACGGCGTAGCGGGTCTTGCGGGCGGTCTTACGGGGGTCCAGGGAGGAAGGCATGAAGAAAAGAACTCTTTCGCGAGGGAACGGGGCAGCCGCGTGCCATGTGCGAAAAGGCACCGGCGGGGTCGCGCTCACAGGGAAGAGGGGCGCAGGAGTAGATCAGGTGGTGCTACACGGAGCGCTGGGGGATGCCGCGACCGATCGCGGCGAGAGGGCCCAGGGGGCGTGAAAGTCTCAGAGGACCGGCACTGAAATGGTGTATACCGGTACGAAGGTGGCGCAGTCTCCCACTGGGGGATCTCCTCTCCATCTCGTCTACCGGGTTAGCTGACGGGTTCGGGCGGTGGAGTGCCCTACCACCGCGTGCGCGGCGGATTCACCCCGGAAGGGTGGGTCCCCGGTTCCCGTGGCCCTGGTGGCTTCGGGATTCGACGTCGGCCCGGCCGCTCCCTCGGATGAGGGTGCAGGTCACCTGCCGATGACTAGGACACTACCGGCCAAATCCGACAAAGCAAAGCAGAACCCATGGAAACGCCAGAAGATCTACCTTCTATAGCCAAGAAAGGGCAGACGGCCGGGTTTAGCCTCTTCCGAACCGGCTCAGACCAGGGCATACACGCCGCGACGAATTACTTACGGGTGATTCACCGCCGCCATTCCCGGTGGTCCGGGCCGCCGTTCCCGCCCGGCCTCGCGGGCCCCGCGCCCGCCCCCGCACCGGTCAGTCCCACCAGAACGACCAGGCGTTCCTGCCCATGATCTGCTCGGCGTAGCCGGCGAGCGTGCCGGCGCTGTAGATGACGCTGTCCGGGCAGAACGTCCAGTGCTCGGCCGCGACATGCAGGGCGTGCTCCGCCGTCGTCGGGGGCGCCGCAACGCTCAGGTCAAGAGTGTTGAAACCCACGCCCACCAGCCGCGCCCCGAACCGCTCCTCCCAGCTCCGCACCACGGCGGCCAGCGGGACCATCCACTCGTTGTGGTTCAGCGCGCCCTGCCATCCCATGACGGCCAGCGCGTCGGCCCCCCGGCCGGCGGCCACCAGGCCCAGGGGGGTCCTGCGCTCGGCGACCAGGCCGGCGTACCAGTCGGCGACCACGTCGGGGTCGGCGGCGAGCCGCCCGGCGGGGGCCGGCCCCGGACACCGCGAGCCGAACGGAGCCAGCAGCTCCAGCTGGTCGTCGCTCGCCTTCTCGGTCCAGTCGGCCCAGACCTCGGCCATGAAGGCGGAGGTGTGGTAGTTGTCGATCTCCTCCACCGTGTCCGGGGCGATCTGCCCGGACGACCACGGCTGGACGGAGTCCTCCAACAGCAGCGGCCACAGGCCCGAGCGCGGATGCTCGGCCCGCAGGCCGGACCACAGCTCGGCGGAGACCGGCTCGTCACTGAGCCAGAAGGCCGGGCGGTACCCGATCATCAACGGAGAGTACCCGGGGTCGGGCCACACCACGTCGCCCGGAGGCAGCTCGACCGAGAGCGCCCGGCCCTCACCGCCGTCGGCGAACAGCTGACCCAGCAACGGCGGAAGTTGCCCCCGCTCGCAATCGCTCATCCCTGTCGATCCGATCCTGACCACGGACCAATTTTGGCCTGTCAGGCGGCGGGAGGACAGTTCTCCCCCCAGCGCGGCCGAAAAACAACGCGCTCGCGGCCCTCGCGGGGAGGACTCCCGCCACCTCCCTGCGGGAACCGGGCGGCCCATCAGGGCGAACCGGCGAACCCCGGCTCCACGTGGGGAGGGACCGAGTTCGGTGGAAGCGGGCCCGAGCCGGTCACGTAACGGTAACGGTTGACCGTTACCGTCCCGATGAAGATCGGAAACGGATATCCAGGAGCGGCTCCGTCCCCTTTTCGACCTGGAAGACGGCCCATGTCCCAACCCGAACGCCCCCGACGCTCGCGCCGCGCGCCGCGCTCCCGGCCCGCCTGGCCCTTCCGGCTCGCCCGGAGCCTCCCGGTCCGGGTGGTCCTCGTCGCGGCCGTGACCCTGGCCGCCTTCGCCTACTCCAACAACGGCTCCTGGCGGGCGCGAGGCAAGGGCGAACCGCTGCTCCTCGCCCACCGCGGCCTGGCGCAGACGTTCGGCTTCGAAGGCATCACCAACGAGACCTGCACGGCCGAGCGCATCCACCCGCCGGAGCACTCCTACCTGGAGAACACGCTGGCCTCGATGCGGGCGGCCTTCAAGGCGGGGGCCGACATGGTCGAGTTCGACGTCCAGGTGACCCGGGACCGCCGGATCGCCGTGTTCCACGACGCCACCCTCGAATGCCGCACCGACGGCCGGGGCAAGGTCCGCGACCACACCCTCGCCGAGCTGCGGCGTCTCGACATCGGCTACGGCTACACCGCCGACGGTGGCGCGACCCACCCCTTCCGCGGCAAGGGCGTGGGCCGCATGCCGGCCCTGGAACAGGTCCTCGCCGCGTTCCCGGAGCGGAAGCTGCTGATCCACGTCAAGAGCGACGTGGCGGCCGACGGCGACCTGCTCGCCGGCCGCCTGGCCACGCTGCCGCCGAAGCGGCTCGCCGCGCTCACCGTGTACGGCGGGGACAGGCCGGTGGCCGCGCTGGCCGCGCGACTGCCGGCCGTACAGGTGATGTCGAAGGCCCTCATGATGGACTGCCTGAAGCGCTACCTCGCCGTGGGCTGGACCGGATCCGTCCCCGACGCGTGCGCCGGCCTGGAACTGCACATCCCGGAGAAGTACGGCCGGTGGCTGTGGGGCTGGCCCAACCTGTTCGTCGAGCGCATGCGCGCCCGCGGCACCCGCGTCATCGTCGTGGCGGGATCCGGCGACTTCTCCGAGGGCTTCGACGCCCCCGCCGACCTCTCCCGCCTCCCCGAGGGCTACACCGGCGGCGTCTGGACCAACCGCATCGACGTGGTCGCCCCACTCCTGGACCGGTGAGACCGGCCGGGGCTCACGCGGTGGTCAGCGGCCGACGGCCGCCCGTACCTCACTCATCAGGGTCGCCGCCTCGGTGACGGTCTCGGCGATCCGCTCCGCCGGCTCGCCGACGTGGCCGAGCAGCCGCTCCGCCCGTACGGCGAAGCCCCCGGGCGCGGCGGGCAGCCGGCCTGCCGAGGCCACCATGCCCTTCTCGTTGATCAGCCAGCGGCCCGCGTGCCCGTGCAGCGCCTGGCAGGCGACGCCGACCGCGCGGAACAGGCAGCCGGCCGCGTAGGCGGGGTCGGCTCCGGACACCCCGTAACGGGCCAGCTCGACGCAGAAGTCCGCCTCCCACATCCCGTCGGCGAGCGCGTCGCCCAGGGCGGGCGGGTAGGCGCGGGTCCGCTCCCGCAGGTCCGTCAGCTCCCCGCCGGGATCGGCCAGCACCCGGCACAGCGCGACCTCGCCGGCGTAGGCGTGGGAGTAGAAGCCCAGCGGGTGGCCGGGCTGGACGCCGATCTCGTAGCGGCCCTCCCGGCAGTCGGCCCAGATCCGGTGGACCCGGTCCAGGTCGCGATAGATCCAGTCGACCCGGTGACCGCCGACGGTCAGCCAGCCCCCGCCGTTCACCCACGGGCCCCAGCCGCCCGGCGCGGTCAGCTCCGCCTGCTCTCCCGCCTCCTGGACGGCCAGCGCCCGCAGCGCCGTCACGTCCGGCTCTCCCCGGTAGTACAGCCCGAGATCGAGGTCGGAGTCCGGGCGGTGCGTGCCGCGGGCCCGGCTCCCGCCGAGCACCACCGCGACCACTCCGGGCACCTCCGCCATCCGCCCGGCGAGCGCCTCCAGTTTCGTGTCGTCCACGACGACATGATCACACAGCCGTCCGGCCGGCGGCATCGGCGTCAGTCGTCGTCCTCGTCGTCGTCCTGGTCGGCGGCGACCGTCGAGGTGATCCCGCCGGTGGCGGCGTCCACGACGATCTCCTGCACGGCCCCCTTGCCGTCGGCGACCTCGACCTCCCAGGAGGTGGTGTCGCCCTCGGTCTCCAGCTCGGTGGAGACGACCCATCCGCCGCTCACCTTCGACAGCGCGGTCCGCTGGGCCTGCTCCGCCGACACGGCGGGCTTGCGCACGGCGCCCGCGTCGTCGCCCGAGCCGGTCCCGGGGGTGGCGGACGAGGACGGCGAGGCCGGGTCGGCCTTGATCTCGTCGGCGAGGGCGGCGCCGCCGCCGGCCACGATTCCGGCGAGGGCGAGTCCGGCGATAACGATCATCGGCTTACGCATCGGGCTTTCTCCATATCCGTTGAGAGGCGCGGTTCCGCGGAATCCGCGACGACCCCTCAAGGCTGCTAGCCCGGGTGATAGCGCGTTGCTGTGAAGTTCCTAAGGAATCGTTAACACCCCGCTCCGACCGGTCCGCCGGGGATCGGCCGGCGGCCGGGGCGCGGCCACGCCCCCACGGGCCGCGGCCTCCGGTCCGCCGGGGATCGGCGCCCACGCGCGCCGGTCAGGACGTCACGGCGCACTGCCCCCTGTCCTCCCTGGCGGGGCCGGCCCCGCCGGGGCGGATGTCGAAATCGAACATCTCCGTGGGCAGGTAGAGCGTGCAGCAGGCGTTCGGGACGTCGACGATCCCGCTGATCCGTCCCTCCACGGGCGCGGAGCCGAGGAGCAGGTACGCCTGCTCGCCCGTGTAACCCCATTTCTTGAGGTACTCGATGGCGTTGAGGCACGCCCGGCGGTAGGCCAGCGTCGCGTCGAGGTGGTGGTTGACGTCCCTGTCGTGGTCGACCGAGATACCGACGAACGACAGGAACTCCGAGTAGCGCGGTTCCACGTTTCCGGGCATGAAGACCGGGTTGGTGGTCACGCCGTACTTCTCCATGCCCCCCTTGATGAGGTCCACGTGGAGGTCGATGAAACCTCCCATCTCGACCGCGCCGCAGAAGGTGATCTCGCCGTCGCCCTGGCTGAAGTGCAGGTCTCCCCCGGAGAGCTTGGCGCCCTCCACGTAGACGGGGAAGAAGACCCGCGCCCCGCGGGTGAGGTTCTTGATGTCCTGGTTGCCGCCGTTCTCCCGGGGAGGCACGGTACGGGCGCCCTCGCGGACGATCCGCGCGGCCAGTTCGCCGGTGGCCGTCCCGGCGAGGGCTCCGTCGGACAGCGGCGGCAGGGCCAGCGGCGGGACCCGGTCGGGGGCCGTGTCGATGAGGGCCTGCTCCCGGCGGTTCCAGCGCGCGAGCATCTCCTCCGACGGCGCCGTGCCGAACAGCCCCGGATGGGTGATGCCCGTGTAGCGGATGCCGGGCAGGTGGCGTGACGTCGCGAATATGCCGTGGAAGTCCCAGACCGCCTTGTAGGCGTCCGGGAAGTAGTCGGTCAGGAAGCCGCCGCCGTTCGCCCTGGCGAAGATTCCGGTGTACCCCCACCCCTGCCCGGACACGGGGCCGGACTGCTGGGGTATCGGGCCGATGTCGAGGATGTCGACGATCAGGAGGTCGCCCGGTTCGGCGCCCTCGACCGCGATGGGGCCGCTCAGCATGTGCGGGACGGACAGGTCGACGTCCCGCACGTCGTTGGCCGAGTCGTTGTTCCCGATCTGGGAGTCGGTCCAGTCGCGGCACTCCAGACGGAACTCGTCTCCCGGCCGCACGGTGGCGACCACCGGGATGTCCGGATGCCACCGATTGTGGCCGGGCACGTCCTGGTCCCGCATTGACTTCGACTGGTCCACGCCGAACACGACTTCTGGCATGACAGCCCCCTTCTCGTGGAATGCGTGCTCCCGGTACGGCGGGCGCCGACGGGCGAGCCGGGTGTCCCCGTACCGCTCACGGCCTGGGCAGGCGTGCCGTCGCCGGGTGCGGAGGGCGCGCGGCCCGCCGGCCGGGCGGCTCAGGGACGACCTCGGGCGCCTCCCGGCTCCGTTCCCCCCGGTCGAGGGCGGCCGACAGCGCGGGAGACACCCGGGACAGGCGCGGCGCGGACAGGACGCGCCGCGCGGCCCGCTCACAGGCGGGGCAGTCCCGGGTGGGCGGTGCGGCCCCCATCGGCAGGCGCACCTCGAAGCGGCCGCACTCCGGGCAGAGATATTCATAGGTGGCCATGGGCACCCCTCCGCGTCGGAAGGACGGATCTCCGGTACGGCCACGGGGCCGGCCCCGGAGCCGGGTGGATCGCCTCTCATCACGTCGGACGACCCGGACGACGCGTTCCCGCCGGGCCGGTCGCGTTCCCCTCGGATGACCGGCACTGTCTCCCGGGTCTCCCGGGCGGCGTTCCCCCCGGGCGACCGCGAACGTCTCCCGGCAGGCGGGACGCTACCCCGCCGACCGGCGAGAGTCCGTTTCATACCCGCCGTGAGCAGGGCGAATCCCGGCACGCCGGGGCCGGGCCCGTTCTCAGCGGGCCGGGCCGGGGCCGAACTCGACGACGACCTCGGCTCCCCCCGAGGCGCGTGTGCGGGCCAGCAGGCCGCCGCCCGACTCCTCGGCGGTGCGGCGCGCGATGTCGAGACCGAGACCGGTGGACGCGCCACCGCTCACGCCCCGGCCGGTCGGGTCCGGGTGGGCGAAGCCGGGCCCCTCATCGGTGATCACCAGCCGGGCTCCGCCCCCGGGCCGCCGGGGCGTCAGCCCGACGGCGAACGGGGTGCCGTCGGGGGTGTGGGCGAACACGTTCTCCAGCAGCAGGTCCACGCAGGCCGCGAGGTCGTGCTCGCTCACCCCCACGGTGATCGGGTCGTCCGCGAGGTCCAGCCGCAGTGGCCGATCCTGGTCCTCGGCGAGCGCCGACCAGAAGGCGACCCGCTCGCCGACGACCCGGGTGGCGTCGCAGCCCGGCACGCCCTCCCGGTCGAACCGGCGCGCCTCGCGGATGATCTGGTCGACCATGCGCTCGACGCTGTCGACGACCCGTCCCACCCGTTCCGCCTCGTCCCGGTCGCGCATTCCGTCGGCCTCCAGCCGGAGCGCGGTGACCGGGGTGCGCAGCCGGTGGGAGAGGTCGGCGACCGCCTCGCGTTCGTGGGCGAGCAGCTCGCGGATGCGGGCGGCCAGGTGGTTGAGGGCGCTGCCGACCTCGCGGATCTCCGGCGGGCCCGCCGGTTCCACCCGGGCCCGCAGGTCACCGCGGGCCAGCCGCCGGGAGACCTCCGCGACCTGCCCGACCGGCCGGATCAGGGAGCGGGCGAGCCGGTCGGCGACGGTGATGCCGACGAGGAGCAGCGCCAGCCCGGTCAGGCCGAGCACCAGCCAGGCCCACCCGACCCCCCGGCGCAGCCGTTCGGCGTCCACGAACGCGCGGACGACCACGGTGCCGCGTTCCCCGCCCTGGACGGCCACCAGCACCTCCCGGCCCGCGGGCGTGTCGACGGTGATGCTCCGGCCGCGCGCGGCCAGCTCGACGCCGGGTCCGCGCGGCGCCGGCGCGCCGAGGAAACCGTGGCCGGGCAGGAAGACGGTGATCGGCACCCCGCCGGCGCCGCTCGCCTGCCGTACGGTGGCCTCCAGGACCTTCGGGTCGTCCAGCGCCGCGGCGGTGGCGACCGACTGCGCCCACGTGGTGGCGGCGGCCGTGGCCCGCTCGGCCGCCAGCGTCCTGACCAGTACGGCGAGCGGCACGAGGAAGGCGATCAGGACCAGCGAGGTGGTCGCCACCGCGAGCAGGGCAAGGCGTCGCCTCATCGGGGTCTCCTCACGTCCCCGGATCGACGATCTTCACGCCCACGCCGTGAACGGTCTGCAGGTAGCGGGGCCGCTGGGCGCTCTCGCCGAGCTTGCGGCGCAGCCACGACAGGTGGACGTCGACGGTCTTGTCCGCGCCGCCGTACGCCATCCGCCACACCTCGGCCAGGAGCTCCCGCTTGGGGACGACCTGGCCGGGGCGGAGCGCGAGGTAGTGCAGCAGGTCGAACTCCTTGGGCGTCAGGTCGAGTCTCACTCCGTCGAGGAACGCCTCCCGGCCGGCCGGTTCGATGAGCAGCCCGCCGACCCGCACCGGCGCCGCCTCGGCGCCCGCGCCCGCGTCCCGGCCGCGGCGCAGCACGGCCCGGATGCGCGCGTCCAGCTGGGCCGCGCTGAACGGTTTGACGACGTAGTCGTCGGCTCCGGCGTCCAGTGCCCGGACGATCTCCGGTTCGGCGTCGCGCGCGGTCGCCACGATGACCGGGACGGCGCTGACGGCCCGGAGCATGCGCAGCACCTCGCAGCCGTCGAGATCGGGCAGGCCCAGGTCGAGCACGACCAGGTCGGGCCGGTCCTCCACCGCCAGGGTGAGTCCGGGCATGCCCGCGACGGCCGAGGTCACGGCGTGGCCCCGGTCGGTCAGCGCGCGGCTCAGCGCGGATCTGACCTGGGCGTCGTCCTCGACGAGCAGCAACCGGGCCACGGTGACGTACCGACCTCTCCTGGCTGGTTAACGGTCCCGACGAGAGTGGAAGGTTCCCCGTCGGACAGGAAAGACACCGGGGGAGGAAACCCGGGGACGGACGCGCCGCCCGTCCCCGGCCGCCGACGGGAGGGACGTGATGGGCCGCCGCGCGCTGCTGGGGGTGGGGGGCTGGCTGGCCGCCGCCGTCCTGACCACGATCGCCGTCGTCTGGGCGGTGTCCCTGATCGGCACCGACATCACCGGCCCCGCCGCCCGCCCCATGACCCTGGAGGAGGTCGAGCGGGCCCTGGCCACCGCTTCCGCCGTGCCGAGCGTCGGGCCGCCGGCCTCGGCCGGTCCCGGCTCGCAGGCTCTCGGTTTCTCCTACGCCGAGGGGTCGGTGACCGCCGCCTGCGACGCCGGGCGGGCCCTGCTGCTGTCCTGGACGCCCGCCCCCGGGTACGGCGTCGACGACGTCGAGCGCGGTCCGGCCCACACCGCCTCGGTGGTCTTCGAGTCGGACGACCGCAAGACCACGGTCAGCCTGACGTGCCGCTCGGGAACGCCCGTCGCCACGGTCCGCTCCGCGGTCGAACACGACGAGGACTGACCGCGGCGGTCAGGGGGAGCGGTCCCCCGCGATGGCGGCCAGGACCTCCAGCGACCACGGCAGCCGTCCCTCGCGCAGGTCGTCGAGCACCGTGCGCAGCCACGCCGCCTCGGCGGCGGTGACCGCCCGGAGGTACTCGGTCTCCAGCATGGTGATCCGTGGCAGGTCCGCCTCCCGTTCCAGGGCGGCCTCGTACCCCTCCAGCGTCGCGGCGAGCGCGTCCGCGCGCCGGCCGAGCGCGTCCAGCGCCTCCTGCGGCGTGAGCATGAGCAGCTGCGACAGGGCCGCGGGGAACTGCGGGAACTCCTGTTTGGGCACGGCGAGCATGTCGCACAGCCACTGTTTCGCGACCCGGCGCCCGGCGTCGGTGACCTCGTAGACGGTCCGCTCCGGGTACTGCTGGTCGCGCCCGGTCTCCCGGACGGCGATCAGTCCGGCGGCATGCAGCCGGTCGATGGCCCGGTAGAGGCCGGTGCGCTGGCCGACGTTGACGACCTGGTCCTTGCCCCACTGTCTGATCAGCCGCTGCATGCCGTACGGGTGCAGCGGCTTGTGGTGCAGCAGGGCCAGAACGGTGAGGGCCAGCGGGGAGGCGCGGTATGGAGCGTCCATGCACCGAATCATACTTACAAAGAAACTAGTTGACTAAACACTAGTTACAGTGAAACTATCCAGGCATCGGCACCTCACCCCCCAGGAGATGACATGTCCGCAGCGCGAACGGCACTGATCATCGGCGGCGGCATCGCCGGGCCCGTGACGGCTCTGGCCCTGCAAAAAGCAGGCATCGAGTCCACCGTCTTCGAGGCGCACCCCACGGCCGCCGACGGCGTCGGGGCCACGCTCACGGTCGCCCCCAACGGCATGCGGGCCCTGGCCGTCGTCGGCGCCGACAAGGCCGTGTGCGCCGTCGGCCAGCCGGTGCCCGGCACCGTCATGGCCGACGCCCAGGGCACCGTCCTCACCTCCACCCCCGGCCTGCCCGGCCTGCCGGACAGCCAGACCCTGTCCAGGTCCGCCCTCTACCGCGCCCTGCACGACCACGCCGTGGCCCAGGGCGTGAAGATCGAGCACGGCAAGCGGCTCGTCGAGGTCCGGGAGGGCCCGGCGGGGGTCACCGCGTGTTTCGCCGACGGCACCGAGGCCACCGCCGACATCCTGATCGGCGCGGACGGCATCCACTCCACGGTCCGCACCCTGATCGACCCCGCCGCGCCGGGCCCGGAGTACACCGGCCTGCTGGGCTTCGGCGGCTTCGTCGCGGACAGCGGGGTGCGTCCCGAGCCCGGCCACATGACCTTCTCGTTCGGCGGCCGGGCCTTCCTCGGCTACTGGGCCGTCCCCGACGGCCGGGTCTGCTGGTTCACCTCACTCCCCTCCGCCGAGCCGCTGACCGCCGCCCAGGTCAAGGAGCTCCCGGCGGCCGGGTGGCTGGCGCAGCTGAGGGAGCTGTTCGAGGGCCACCAGCCTGGCGAGGCCCTGCTCGCGCACACCGGCGCCGACGACCTCCTGTGCACCGGCGGCATGCTGATGATGCCCCCGGTGCCGCGCTGGTACCGCGGCCGGATGGTGCTGGTGGGCGACTCGGTCCACGCGCCCTCCTCCAGTTCGGGGCAGGGCGCGTCCCAGGCCGCCGAGAGCGCGGTCGAACTGGCCCGCTGCCTGCGCGACCTGCCCGATCCGGAGGCCGCCTTCGCCGCCTACGAGGCCCTGCGCCGTCCCCGGGTGGAGTCGATCGCCGCGGCGGCCGTGCAGACCAACGCGCGCAAGGCCGCCGGCGCGCAGGCGCCCGCCCAGCGGTTCTTCCCCACCGCCGAGCAGATGTTCGGCCCGGTGCACCGCCACAGCATCGACTGGGACCAGCCGGTGTCGGCGGCGTGAGGACCCGCGGGATCAGGCGTTCCGGTTCTCCGGGACGTCCCCGGCCGCCGGGGTGCCTCCGGTCTCCGGGACGTCCCCGGCCGTCGCGTCGTCCCGGCCCGTCGCCAGCCGGTGCCGTCCGGCGAACAGGAGGAGGGCGCCCGCGGCGGCGCCCGCCGCGCCGCACGCGGCGGCCCAGGGGGCGCTCGCGTGCTCCAGGACGAACCCGGCGGCGGCCGATCCCAGCGCCGTCCCACTGGTGATCAGCGTGACCAGCCAGGCGAACGCCTCGGTCACCGTCCCGCGCGGGGCGAGCTGCCCGATCAGGGCGAACGTGACCGTCAGCAGGGGCGCCAGGAACAGCCCGGTGACGATCATCAGGCAGGCCATGAGGGGCGGGGCGGGCAGCAGGCAGAGCAGGGCGTAGCCGCCGGCCAGCCCGGCGGCCAGCGGCGGCACCCGCCGCGCGGGACGCGCCGCCGGGCGCATCGTCCCGTACAGCAGGGCGCCGATCATGGCCCCGAGCGCGTTCAGCGCCAGGAGCGCGGGGGCGCCGCCGAAGACGCGGTGCTCCTCGGCGTAGGAGACCACCAGGACGTTGAGCGTGCCGATGGCGACGCCCGCGCCGGTGAGCCCGGCCAGCAGGAGGAGCAGGGCCCGGCTGCGCAGCGGCCCGAGCCAGTCGGTCGAGCGGAAGGGGGCCCGCCAGTCGCGGGAGGGCGGGGCGGTCACGACGAACAGCACGCCGGCGACGCCCAGGGCCGCCCCGGCCCACAGCGCGGCGACCGGCGAGGCCAGCGCCACGGCGCCGGCCACCACCAGCGGCCCGCCGATGAAGATCAGCTCCTGGGCGGCGGCGTCGAGGGCGTAGGCCGATCCCAGCAGCTCAGGGCCGACGAGGTTCGGCCACAGCACCCGCAGGCAGGGTTCGAGCGGCGGCGTCGCCGCGCCCGCGAGGACCGCCCCGGTCAGCACCGCGTACGGGTTCCCGGGTGCGACGGCGACGGCCGCGAACCCGGCGGCCGCCGCGAGCGCCGCCGGGAGGAGCACCCGCGTCTGGCCTACCCGGTCCACCATGCGCCCCAGGACGGGTCCGCCCACGGCCGCCGCGACGGCGAACGCCCCGGCCGCGACGCCGACGAAGGCGTAGCCGGCGCCGTTCTCCCGCAGCGCCAGGGGGATGGCCACGGCGGCCATCGCGCTGGGCAGGCGGCCGACGAGGCTGCCCAGCAGCAGCCGGACGACGTACGGGACGCGGAGCAGGCTGAGATATCCCATCCGAGCATTCTGGACTGATCCGCGGGTGTCCGGGAGGTGCCGACCGCGTCACCCGCCGCGGCGGGGCGGCCGTGCCCGAGAACGCGCGGACGGGCCACGCCCGGGACGGCGCGGACGGACCGTGCCGGCGAACGCGCGGGCCGGCCGTACCCGCGACCATGGTCCACCGAAATGTCCGATACGGTCGTACACCGCCGTCTGCCGGGACGAAACGGGAGGAACCAATACCGTGGTGCGCGAGGCGCGTGAGGCGCTGTCCGTCGCCGTCCTGGCGGTGATCCTGACCGGCTGCGGCCTCGTGCCGCCCTTCTCCGCCCGCCCGGCCGACACGCCCGCCGCGGCCTCCCCCTCCCGGCCGGGCACGACGCCCGCCCCCGCCACCACCCCGGCGCCGACGCCGGAGCCGTCGTCCGGGGCGCCCCGGCTCACCCCCGCCGCGGCGAAGCAGGCCGCGGCGTCCTGGGTGGCCGCGTACAACAAGATGATCAAGAAACGCCGATGGGCGGACGACCCGGACGCGATGAGCCGCCTCCTCGGCGAGGCCGCCCTACACGAGGCGGTCATCGACCGGGCGCACCTGGAGGAGGACAAGAAGCGGGTCCGCAAGCCGATCCGGCTGACCGGCCGCCAGACGTACTACGTGCCCCGGGAGCAGCCGCCCGGCGGGGAGTGGTTCATGCTCCAGGCGACCTACCGCGGGGAGGACCGCCCGCACATCCTGTCCTTCTGGCGGGAGGCCGGCACGCCGTCCTTCGTCCTGGCCGGGAAGAGCCCGCTCCACTACGGCGAGCGGGTCCCCGAGCCGCGCCGGGACTCCGGCGGCTACGTCACCGCCGCGCCGCGCACGATCGGCACGCTCCTCGCCCTGGAGTACCGGACCTTCTGGAACTCCCCCAAGCACACGAGCCCGGCGGGCGCCACCGGCTACCGGCTGGCCAAGGACAACTACAGCCGCCGCGCCTTCCCCCAGGTCTACAAGGGCCTCTACGCGGCCTACCGGTCCTTCACCCCCGCCTACGGCTTCGTCACCCGGGGCGGCGGGTCGTTCTACCTCTTCAGCCTGCTCAACAACCCGCAGGGGGTCACGCAGGTCCTCACCGTCGGCGCGTTCGTCCCCCGGGGCCGCAAGACGATCGACGAGATCGCCGGCGACTGGTACGCCTGACCACCGGGCCGGTCGGCGACGCGACGCGTCGCGTCGCCGACCGGTGACCGCGCCCACCGGATCCCGATGGGTCACCACGGCGGCCTGCCCACCTTCGGCACCGTGACTTGAAAACATATTTCCAATCTGTTTTCATAGTCGCAGAGAGGAGATCGCGACATGCGAGCCATCATCATCGGAGCGGGGATCGCCGGGCTGGCCGCCGCGCTGCGGCTGGAGCGGGCCGGCTGGGACGTCCTGGTGGCCGAGCGGGCGCCGGAGCGCCGCGGCGGCGGCTACGGCGTCACCTTCGGCGGGATCGGCCACGACGGCGCCGAGCGGATGGGGATCCTGCCCGCTCTGCGGCGGCGGGCCTTCGTCACCCGGGAGCTGATCTACCGCAGACCGGATGGAGAGCCCCGCTTCACGCTCAGCGGCCAGGTCATCACCGCCACCATGGGCGCCGGGTCCTTCAACATCCTGCGCGGCGACATCGAGGCGGTGCTGTACGAGGCGGTCGGGGAATCGGCCGCGATCCGCTTCGGCACCACGCTCACCGCGGTCGACCAGGACGACGAGGCGGTGCGCGTCACCCTCAGCGACGGCACCGTCGAGCACGCCGACCTGCTCATCGGCGCCGACGGGCTGCACTCCGCGACACGTGCCCTCGTCTTCGGGCCCGAGGAGGACTACCGCCTCGACATGGGGCACCGGGTCGCGGTCTACATGCTCGGGGAGCGGCCCGCCGGCCTGCCGGAGGGCACCACGGGCACCATCAGCGCGGGCGGCCGCACGTTCGCGATGATGAGCGTCGGCGACGGCCGTACGGCCGCCTTCTTCGGCTACCGCAGCGACCTCGGCCGTCCGCGGAGGTCGCCGGAGGAACTGCACGAGGTCTACGGCGACATGGGCTGGCTGGTCCCGCGGGCGCTGGAGGGCCTCAGGAGCGCCGATTCGGTCTACTTCGACACCATCAGCCAGATGGTGGTGGACCGGTGGAGCCACGGCCGGGTCGTGCTGCTCGGCGACGCCGCCTGGTGCGTCACGCTGTTCGCCGGCTACGGCTCCTCCCTCGCCGTCGGCGGCGCCGACCTGCTCGGCGCCGCCCTGGAACGCCACCCCGGCGACGTCGCGGCCGCGCTCGCGGAATGGGAGGCGCGGCTGCGGCCGGAGGCGGAGAAGAAGCAGAGGCTCGGCCGCCGGGTCAAGGGCGTCTACGCACCGCGCAACCGGGTCGCGCTGGAGCTCACCCAGCTCCCGCTGCGACTGTCGTCGTGGGGGCCGGTCCGGCGGATGGTCGAGCGCGGGTTCCAGCTGCGAGGATGAGGCCCTGCCCTTCTGAAAACATACGATCGGAATGTTCATATGGAAGGGACCCGCTCATGCCTCCAGCCTTCTCCGCCGAGGAGCGAGCCCGTATCACCGGGCTTCTCATGGCCAACGGCCGGCGCCTGTTCACCACCCAGGGCCTGCGCAAGACCTCGCTGGAGGACCTGGTCGCCGGCACCGGCATCGCCAAGAGCACCTTCTACGTCTTCTTCGACTCCAAGGAGGCGCTCTACCTGGAGCTGATGCTCACCCAGATGGCCGAGGTCAAGCGACGCGTCATCGACCAGGCGCTGCTGGGCGGGCCCGACGCCCGCGCGGGACTGCGCCGCTTCCTGCACGCCACCATCGAGGAACTGACCACCAACCCGCTGTACGGCAGGCTGATGACCCACCCCGAGGAGATGGAGGCCGTGACCAGGAGGCTGGACCCCGACCGGGTGGCGTCCGCGCCGGAGAACCCGGTCACCGCGCTGGCCGCCTTCCTCGCCCGGCACGGCGAGGACCTCGTCGACGCCGACCCCGCCGTGATCACCGGTGTCCTGCAGGCCGTCCTCCTGGTGCCCATGCACAGGGACCGGCTGGCCGACCCCGACCTGTACCCGAAGGTCCTCGACCTGCTGATCGACATCGTCGCCACCGGCCTGACCGAGAGATCGCCGCGGCCCCGCCCTTCGTGAAGGCGCGCCGTCCGCCTCCGCGGTGCGGGACCTCACCGTCTCCGCGGTGCGGATCTCGCCGCCTCCCGCCCCGCCGGCCCCTTCCGGCGGAGCGGGGCGCCGGGGATATCCGGTGGCCCGCCGCCGCGCGGGTGTGCCACCGTATGCGGATGCGACAGACCGTGGGCCCGCGCCGGGCCCTGCCCGAGGACGCCGAGCGGATCGCCGAGGTCTTCCTGGCCGCCCGCGCCGGGATGACCTACCTGCCGGACCTGCACACCGACGAGGAGACCCGGCACTGGATCGCCCACGTCATGGTCCCGGGCAACGAGGTCTGGGTGGACGGGCCGGACGGCGACGTCGCGGCCTTCGCCGCGCTCGGCGACGGGTGGCTGGACCACCTGTACGTCGCGCCGGACGCCCAGGGCCGGGGCATCGGCGCCGCGTTGCTCGCGCTGGCCAAGGAACGGCGGCCGGACGGGCTCGACCTGCACGTGTTCCAGGAGAACACCGGCGCCCGCCGCTTCTACGAGCGGCACGGCTTCACGCTGGTGGAGCTGGGCGACGGCGGCGGCAACGAGGAGAACCTCCCCGACGCCCACTACCGCTGGCGGCCCGCCGACCGGAACGCCTGACCCCTCACCCCCGACCCTTCACGCCCCCGGATCGCCGAGCCGGGAGCACGGCTCAGGCCGGTGGCCAGAGGGCCAGCGGCACGAGCATCTCGTCCTCGGTCAGTGCCCCGTGCTCGAAACGCGGGCCGCGCACCGGGAGGGGGAAGCGGGGCGAGGCCGCGACGGCCACCACCTCCCCGAGCCGCTCCCGGACGGCCGGGGTCAGCTCCAGCAGGCCCAGGCCGGGCAGTTCCCCGGCGGCCAGCACGAGCGCGTGCTCGCCGAGCGCGGCGGCGAGCCGTTCCGCCGCCTCGCCGGCCCGTCCCGGGCGCGGGTGGAGCCAGCGCACCCGTCCCGCGCCCCCGCCCGGCAGCGCGCACAGCTCCGGGGCGTCCACCTCGGCCCACGCGGCCTCCAGGGCCGGATCGGGGACGACGGGCACCTGTCCGTGGTCGGAGTGCGCGATCACGTGCCAGCCCCGCGCGGCCCAGGACAGCGCGTGACGCTCCAGCCCGGCGACGGCGCGCATGGCGCGGGGGTCGTAGCCGTGCCGGTGGAAGTGGTCGTCCAGGTTGACGTAGATCCACAGCAGCAGCCGCCGGCCGTCCGCGGCGTGCTCCGCGAACGCGGCCTCGGCGTCGCGGGCCACGGCCGCCACCAGGCTCTCCGGGTCGAGCGCCTGGGCCGTGAGTTCTCGCCGTCGCGCCGCCGGGACGCCGCCGGTGGCCCGGAACGCCGGGAACCGGGCGGCTCCCCGGAGCAGGGCCGCCGACCAGGGGCTCGTGAGCGTGTCGATCTCGCGCCCCACGGCGACGGCGACGGTCCCGGGAAGCGCGGCCGCGCGCTCGAACACGGTCGTCCGCGCCGCGATGAGATCACCGCCCGGCGGAGCGCCGTCGGAAAAGGCGCCGCCGGAAAGGGAGTCCTCGGGAGGGCCGCCGCCGGAAAAGGCGCCCCCGGAGAGGGAGTCCTCGGGAGGGCCGCCGCCCGGCGGAGCGCCGTCCGCCCGGTCCGGTACGGCTCGCGCGAGGGTCTCACCGGTGATCACGTTCACCAGGGAGCCGTCGGCGGGTGAGCGGCAGGCGGCTCCGATCGCCAGGTGCCCGGCGACGGGAAGGCCGGTGACCGAGGTCATCCAGGCGGTCGCCGAGGTGCTGGGGAACGTCGAGGTGAGGCGGGCGAGATCGGCCGCGGGCCAGGCCGCGCGGGCCGCCCGCCACGACAGGCCGTCCACCGCGAGGACGACGACGCCGCGCTCGGCCCGGTCCAGCGTCGCCAGGATCCGGTCCGGCACCGCGCGCAACGACTCCCGGGGGTGGGGTGTGACGCCGACCCCCGGGACGCCGGCGTGTCCGCCCGTCAGGTCCGCGTCATCCGGCAAGGCCGGACGGGTTTCTCGCGACGGACGTCCCGGGTATTCCGATCATCAGTAGTTCGGCACGCAGTCCGTGCACGTCGTGCGGAATTTCATCACCTGTACGGCCTGGCGCTCGGAGAGCATTGTCTCCACGAGTTCAGGCGTGAGCATAACCGGGGTTTCGGTCGTCGTTTGCTGCAGGATCTCGGGCATCACGCGGGACCTCCTGACGGGGATTTGACGATTTCCCCTGAGATTATGTGAATGAACGTAAAATGGGGTGACTTACCTGTCAACGGGGAAATCGCACAGTCCGCCGTTCATTTACCGACTGGCTCGCGCCGTGTGCCGGCACGTCCCGTCAACGGCCCCGGCCGCGTATCGGCGCGCCGCTCATCGGACCGGTGGAACCCCCCGGAAGCCCCGCCGGGCCCCGACGTCCCGGAAGCCGGCCCGTCCCGGCCCCCGCGCCCGGCGACGCCCGGGACGGGCCCTGTGCCCGGCGACGCCCGGGACGGCCCCGGGTCATCCGGTCTCCCCCGCGGCCACCGGGGACCCGCGGCGCGACAGCAGCACGTACGCCGCCACCGCCGCGAACGCCACCGCGCTGAAGGCGTAGATGAGCCGGAACTCCACGAACCGGATGATGAACGCCCCCACCGCCATCGACGCCACGAACGGCAGGTCGATCAGCGCGTCCATCGCGGTCAGCGCCCGGCCCTGCAACCCGGCCTCGGTGCGGCGCTGCACGAGCGTGGTGGTCGCGACCATGAACACCGGGATGGAGAAACCGACGAAGACGCCGCTCACGCAGACGCTCACCACGCTCGTCGGGATCACCAGCAGCAGGCCGAGCGCGCTGGAGGCGAAGCCGACGGCCGCCGTGCGCTGCTCGCCGTACCTCCGGATGAGGGTCCCGGTGATCAGGCCGCCGACGATGGCGCCGCCGCCCTCGAACGCGGCGATCACCCCGACGAACGCGGGCGGCCGGTCCAGGCCCTGGTCCACCGCGGCGAACATGGCGGAGTTGATGAGCCCCGCCGCGCCCAGCGCCAGGCCGAGCGCGACGACGCCCGCGCGCAGCTCCGCGTCGCGCAGGATGTGCCGGATGCCGGCGGTGAGGTCACGCGTCAGGCCGCCCGGCTCACGCTCGCGCTCGCCGGAGCGCGTCAGGTCGGGTGCGCGCCGCAGCGCCAGGAGCACCAGCACCGACACCAGGAAGGTGCCCGCGTCCAGCACCGCCACCGCGCTCAGGCCCATCGCGGTGAAGAGGGCGGCGCCCAGCAGCGGTCCGATGATCCGCAGCCCCTGGCTGAAGGAGCCGAACAGGCCGTTGGCGTCACCGAGCAGCTCGGAGGGGAGCATGGAGTGGACCAGCCCGCCCCTGGCCGCGTTGAACACCTGGTTGGAGACGCCGTAGCCGAAGGTCACGACGAAGACGATCCACAGGTCACCCGGGTGCCGTACCAGCAGCAGCGACAGCACCAGCACGGCGGCGACCAGGTCGTTGACGATCATCGTCGCGCGCCGCGGGAACCTGTCCACCAGCAGCCCGGTGAGCGGGGCGATGAAGGACGGCAGCGACAGCAGCACCAGGACGACGCCGGCCATCGAGTCCGACCCGGTCAGGTCCTTGACGAAGATGGCGAGGACGATCAGCAGGGCGCGGTCGCCGAACATGTTGACCGCCTGGCCGAAGAAGAGCAGGACGAACTGTCGGTCACGCAGGAGCCTGCGCATCGGCGCCCCTTTCGGCGGTGGTCGTCTCCTCTGCCCAGCCCGCCTCGACGAGGACGGACAGGAACCCGTCGGCGAAGTCCGTCCCGACGGGCAGTTCGGCGGCGTACTCGGCGTACCGGGCCAGCTCCGCGCGGTCCCGCGTGCCGTCGACGCCGTGTGCCAGCGCCAGCATCAGCGCGTAGGCGCGGGAGCGGTCCGCGGCCAGCCGCCCGTCGATCCAGTCCCGCCCGGCCGGGCTCGCGGCCTCGGCCAGCCCGCGCAGGTTGAAGGGCCCCTCCCAGGTACGGCGCAGCGGCGGCCCCACGGGCTCCGGTGTGCCCGGCTCGGCTCCCGACGCCCACGGCTCCGGCCTCACGCGACCCACCGGCACGGTTTCGGGCCTCGTGCGGCCAAGGCTCCCGGGCCCCGCCGGCGCGGGCTCCGACCGGGTGCCGGGCAGCAGTCCGGCGACGTGCGCGGACAGGCCCTCGACCCACCGGCGCGGCCCCGGGTCGCCCGGCCGGCCGCACAGCCGGTCCACCCCGTCGAGCGCGCCGAGCGCCACCGCCGTACGGTGCCGCAGCAGCCCGCGCGCCCGATCCGCCGCCAGGTCCGCCGGGGGCGCGCCGGGCCGGGGCAGGCACTCCAGCAGCCGCGCCGCGGCCCAGCGGGTCGCGATCCGCTCCAGCTCCCCCCGGTCCTCCTCACCGGCGGCGGCCAGCACCGCGGCGGTGGCGCAGGCGATCGTCGCGGTGCGCCGCAGCTCCTGGAAGTCCACCTTGTCGAGGGTGTCGGCGGAGCTGTGGTTGAACCGGTCCGGCCAGTGGCCGAGCGTGACCGTGGGGCAGCCGACCGACCGGTCCACCAGCAGGCTGTGGTCGGAGGCGCCGACGAACGGCGTGGCCCGCCAGGCCCAGGTGTCGCAGGCCACGGCGCCCGAGTAGGAGCGGCCGGCCTGCGGGAGCGCGCCGACCACGTACTCGGCCAGCGCGTTGACGAAGCCGGGCAGGTGGTCGGGGCTGCGCTCGACGATGAGCGGGCCGCCGCACAGCCGCTGGTCCTGACCCGCCATGTCCACGTTCACCGCGGCCACCGGCGGGGCGGGCGCGACGTCGTGCAGGTAGGCGGCCATGCCGGTGAACTCCGGCCCCCACACGAAGCGGACGGCCCGGCGGCCGCGCCGGACGCCCGCCAGGACGGCCGCCGCCCCGAGGAGGGCGGCGACCCCCGAGGCGTTGTCGTTGGCGCTGGGCCGGGGGTGGCACAGGTGCGCCGACAGCAGCACCTCCTCCGCCGCCGCGGGGTCGCCGGGCTCCCGGGGCTCCCCTGGCAGCAGCGCGGTGACCACGGGCATGGGCGCCGCGCCGTGCGTCCGTACCGTGACGCGCACGCGGTCGCGTCCCGCCAGGTCGGCGAGCTGCCCGGGGGTGAGGCTGAAGGCGAGGAGGGGACCGCCCGCGCGCAGCTCGATCCGGCCGGTCCTGCCGGGGCCGGAGACGCGGTCGGTCGCCAGGCCGAGCGCGCCGTACCGGGCGGCGAGGTCCAGCGCCGCGGGCAGCGGCAGGTCCGGGTCGTCGTGTACGGCGATGGCGCCGCGCAGCCGTTCCGGGTCGTCGTGCGCCGTGCCGGCCCCCCGCGCGGGCCCCGGCGCCCCGCGCGTGGATTCCAGCGGCACCCCGCGCGTGGTCCCCGGTCCCGCGCCGAGCCGGACGACGGGCGCCTCGACCCCGTCGGGACCGGTGGGCGCCGAGTACGCCGCGAGCGTGAACGGCCGGTCCGGGTAGGCGGCCACGCCGGCCAGCTCGGCGTGGACGGGCGTCCACGAGGAGGGGGCGCGGAAGGTCCACCAGTGCCGGCCGCCGTCGGCGGGGAACTCCAGCAGCCGCACGTCGGAGAGGCCCGCCCGCTCCGCGCGTTCGGCGACGTACGCGGCGGCCGCCATGATCCCGTCGGACGCCTGGTAGCGGTCGAACCGGCACAGCTCGGCGACGTCCCGCTCGGCCGCCCCGACGTCGAACCGGGCATGCGCCAGCCCGGTGGCCCCGCCGACGTCCCCCGCCGCGCCGGGCCCCGTCATCCGGCCCTCCCGCCGGCCACCGCCTCGCGCAGCGCCCGCCTGCGCGCGGCCGACAGCGGCACGCTGATCCTCGTCAGCGCGGGGCCGCCGGCGCGGTGGCGCAGCGGCCTGCCGAGAACACCCGGCGGGGCGTCGCCCTCGACCGTCACCCACGGCAGCGCGGGGTGCCCGGGGTCGGCCTCCCGGCCCAGGCCGCGCAGGGCCGCGACGAGCTCCGGCTTGGCCTCCGCGACGGCCGCGCGCAGCGGGCCGAGGACGTCGCCCTCCTCCAGCAGCCCCAGCGCGACCTCCAGCGACAGCGGTGACACGGCCAGCGGCGGGGCCACCGCGCGCAGGGCGTCCGCGGCGCCGGCGGAGGCGACGGCGAACCCGGCGCGCAGGCCGCCGCAGCAGTATCCCTTGGAAACGCTGCGCAGCACGACGAGGCCGCGGGCCCGCGCCGTGAGCGGCACCGCGCTCACCCCCGGGCCCGCGTAGGCCGCGCACGCCTCGTCGATCACCAGCAGGCCGCCGGCCCCGCTCACCGCCTCGGCCAGTTCCAGGACGCGGCCGGGCGGCAGCAGGTCACCGCGCACCCCGGGCCGCTCGACGAGCACCATCGAGGGCCGGAGCCGGGCCACCAGCTCCGGGGCCGCGACGTCCGCCGGGTCGAACACGTGGAGGGCCGCGCCCCGCCGCGCCGCCCACGCCGGCAGGTCGGGATGGGCGTACGGCGTGCACAGCAGCGCCCTGCCCGGCGCGGCGAGCGCGCTCAGCGCGTTGAGCAGCCCGGTCGTCCCGGCACCGGTCACGACCCGGTCGGCGGGCAGGTCCGCGCCGAAGTGCCGGCCGAGCACCGGCGCCGCGCGGGCGCCGCCGTACGGATCTTCCAGCGCGTAGCGCCGCGCGGTCTCGGCGAGCCCGCCCGGTTCCCCGGCCGCCCGCGCCCAGGCCCGGTCGACGGCCTCGCGCACGTACTCCACCTCGTCGGGCGCCCAGCGCAGGTCCACCTCCCCGGCGGACGGCTCCGAGCGCGCGTGGTCGAGCACCGCGGGCTCGGGGCGCGCGGGTGCCACGGCGACGAACTGGACGTACCGGGTGCCGGGCCGCACCGGGGAGCCGGCGGTGAAGTCCGCGTCGGCGCGCACGATGTCGAAGCCGGTCTCGCGGAGCAGGGCGGCCACCTCGTTCGGCTGGTAGAGCCGCACGTCGTCGCGGAGCACGGTGACCGTTTCGCGGCGGGTGACGCGCAGCTCGCCGCGGCTGCGCCCGCTCACCGGGTCGTAGGAGCGCAGGAAGTCGAAGATCTCCCCCTCGGCCTCGAACCGCGCGGTCGGCTCGTAACGGCTCAGGATGGCCGAGACGTTGGAGTGGTCCAGGATCAGCACGCCCCCGGCCACGAGGCGCTCGCGCACCCGGGCCAGCAGCGCGCGCTGCTCGGCGTCGGCGCCCCAGCCGAACGCCTGCACGCAGATCACCGCGTCCGCCTCGGGGAGGTCGGGGGCGGCCAGCAGGTCGGCGTGGCGGAGCCCGAGGCGGACGCCCGCCCGGCCGGCCGCCTCGGCGGCCCGGTCGAGCGCCCACGCGCAGACGTCGACGCCGACCACCTCGAAGCCGTGCCGGGCCAGGGGGACCGCGTGCCGTCCGACGCCGCAGCCCAGGTCGAGCACCCGCCGCCCCGGGGCGTGCTCACGGAGGGTCTCGGCCAGGTAGGCGACCTCGCCCGCCGTACGCTCGGCGGTGTACTCGTGGCGGGCGAAGCTCCAGTAGTCGGCGGTGAAGTAGTCGGCGTACCAGCCCGTCACGCGGACCGGCCCGTCACGCGGACTCCCGGCGCGTGAACCCCCGGTGTGAAGAAGTCCGTCACGCGAACTCCCGGCGCGCGAAGAAGTCGCACACGTCGCACAGGCCGGCCGGGTTGCCCGGAACGCCCTCCTGCATGACGTACACGCCCTCGCACACCCGGCACTTGTCCTCCACCAGCGGGAACATGTACCGCTGCATGTTCCCGAATGCCTCGAACAGGTAATAGTCGATGCCCGGCCACAGGTCGTAGAGGTGGTCGGCCATCGCGTAGGCCATCGACCTCTCCTGCGGCCCGGTGGTGAACCGGCCCGGCGTGCCCTGGCGGTTCAGCTCCGGCGCCACGAGCTCCAGGTAGAGGGTGAGCTCCTTCTTGGGGATCCGGTAGAGCGGGAAGATGTAGCGCATCCCGCCGATCTCCCGGACCGGGATGCCGCCCATCCGGTAGCCGCTCGTCATCCAGGTGACCATGCTGGCGACCAGGTCGTCGGCGTTGAACCCGAAGGCGACGGTGCCCGCGCCGATCCGCTGGGCGTGGTCCTCCAGCATGCGGCGGAGCACCTGGTGGCCGACGACCATGGTCAGGTGGCTCGTGTCGCCCGCGACCACGCTGTTCATCGCCTCGACGAACGGCCTGCGCAGCTTGAAGACCCGCTCGATGTCGGTGGCGTCCACGATGACCTGGTCGATGCCGAGCCCCTCGGCCGAGGCGCGGGCCGCGGCGAACGTGGCGGGCTCCTCCCAGTCGGGCAGCCCGGTGATGGTCACGGAGGTCATCGTGAAGGCGGGCAGCCGGTGCCGGGTGCGTTCCAGCAGTTTGAGGAAGGCCACGCTGTCCCGGCCGCCGGACAGCCCGATCACCACGGAGTCGCCCTGCCGCAGCACCTCGCCGCGCAGCACGCTCTGGACGAAGGTCTCCTCCACGTAGCGGACGAACCCCTCGGCGTCGAACTGCTCGACGCGCTGCTCCAGGCGGCCCAGGGTGTCGAACAGGACCGACTTGACGTAGACCGGGTCGGGCGTGCCGTAGACCGTGCGGGCGGGCCTGCGGGTGACGTCGAGGTCGTAGTGGCGCACCTGGCGGACCTCGATGAGGTCGTCCTCCCCGACGATCGTCGTCTGCTCGGGGACGATCTGCCCGTTGCGGGTCGTCAGGACGGCGTTGATCGGGATGCCGTGCGCGGCGAGGACCGCCGTCAACGGCTGGCCGGGGGCGGCCGCGAGATTTTCGGACCCACCGACTTTGTTGTGGAAGACGACGTGAACCACGGCTTTCTCCCTCGCTACGGAGAGCAGTATCCGCTTAGTATTGCGCCATATACGACATTGTCGTCAAGCGTCTTGTCTCCCCCGATCCGCGCCGGTTTCTGAGGCTAGGTGTGCCATGAGTGCGTCCTTAACCGTCGAGATCAGCACGTCCATAGAGACCGTTGACACCGCCGAATGGGATGAGGTTGTATCGAGGTCGGGAGCGCCGGTTTTCTACCGGTCCCGCTATTTGCGCGCCTACGAGCGGTTTCCCCTTATCGCGATCGAGGCGTTTTTCTATTTCGTCGTGCGCGCCGGCGGACGTGCCGTCACGGTGCTTCCGGTCACGCTGTTGCGCGGGCTCGACCCGCTCGGCCAGCTCCGCGTCCGCTACCCGCTGTCGGGAGACGAGACCGGCCTGCTCAGCCACGTGTGGCACTGCTACGACGCCTGGGTGCCCGGGGAGCCGAACCTGGGGGCGGTCACCGGGGCCATGCGGGAGCTGGCCGGCGAGCGGGGGGCGGCCTGGTACGGCTTCGTCAACGTGCCGCGCGGGTCGGCGCTGGGCGACGGCCTGGCCTCCCTGGGCTTCCCGGCCCGGCACATCGAGGACCGGTTCCGCGTCGACCTGCGCCCCTTCGGCGACGTGGCCGACTACGTCGCGAGCGCCAACCCCCGGGGGCGGGCCAACATGCGGCGCAACGGCCGCCGGGCCGGCGACGCCGGGGCGCGGGGCGTGTCCATCCCCCTGGAGGAGGCGGACCTCGCCGAGATCGGCGAGCTGTGCGAGCGCACCGCCGCCCGGCACGGCACCGGGTCCTTCTACCCGCAGGAGGTCTTCGCCGGGTTCCTCACCGAGCTCGGCGACGCCGCGCACGTCATCGAGGTCCGTGAGCGCGGACGGCTGGTCGGCGCGGCCGTCTGCCTGCGCGACGAGAGCCGCTTCCACGCCTGGGCCTGCGGGGTGGACTACGAGGTCGGCGGCAACTACAGCCCCTACCCGCTGCTCTACCCCCTCTCGGTCGGGCAGGCGCTGCGCGAGGGGCTGACGACCCTGGAGGGCGGCCGGGGCAACCACGTGTTCAAGCTCAGACACGGCCTGACCCCGCTCCCCCTCGACGCCTGCCTGCTCCCCGTCCGATGAGCCCGGCGCGCGTCTTCGAGGCGGTGCCCGGCCGCCCGCCGGAGTGGCCCGCCCTGGCGGCGGACGGGCCGATGTTCGCCACCGAACGATGGCTCGCGGCGATGCGCGGCCGGGTGCCCGGCGCCGCGTACACCTTCGTGCTGCGCGAGACGGGCGCGGCCGTGCTCGCCCTCTACGGCACGGTGGTGACCGGCGTGGACCGCCCCGGCCGCGGTGAGGTCTTCGACCTGCCGTACGTCCTGGTCGGCGACCCGGCCGAGCTGCCGCTCAGCGCCGCCGCGCGGGCGGCGCGGGCCGCGGGTCCCCCTCCGCGCACGCCCCCTCGGGAGGACTGGTTCCCGCACCTGGTGGTGATGCTGCCGGGCTACGAGTGCCATCCGCTCGGGCCGCTGGCCCGCGACCGCGAGGCTCTGGACGCCCTGGTCGGGGCGATCACGGACTGGGCCCGGGAACGCGGGCTGCGCGCCGTCGCCTTCCTCTACCCCCCGCCCGGCACCGCGCCGCTCGGGCGGGTCCTGGCCGCCCGGGGGTTCACCGGGGTCCCCCTGGCGTACTCCTGCGAGCTGCGGCTGCCCGGCGGCGGGTTCGAGGACTACCTGGCGGCCCTGCCCCGCAAGCGGCGCGGCGAGGCCCGCCGCGAGCTGCGCCTGCTCCACGAGGCGGGGGTGGAGGTGCGCGCGGAACGGGTGTCGGAGCCCGGCGCGGACGTCGTGGAGCTCAAGTGCGGCCACTCGGCGAAGTACAACGGCCGCCCGCCGGACCGGGCGAAGACGGCCGGGCGGCTCCGGGACCTGTGCGCGGGCGGGGCGCTGCTGCTGCGCGCCGAGCGAGCCGGGGACCTGCTCGGCTACGGCCTGTTCGTCGAGCACGCGGGCGTCTGGTACTGCGTGAGCACCGGTATGGACTACTCCTCCGCCGCAGCCCGGCACACCTACTTCGCGACGGTCTTCTACGAGCCCGCGCGGCTCGCCTACCCGGCGGGTGTACGGCGTCTGCACTACGGCCAGGGGAGCTGGCGGGCGAAGACGGCGCGGGGGTGCGAGGCGGTGGAGCTGCCGGGGTGGGTGCTGCCGCTGGATCCGGCGCTGGAGCCCGCCGTGACGTGGAGCGCCCGCACGACGGCCCTGTCCCCGTGAGTCCCCGCGAGTCCCTGTGAGTCCCTGTGAGTCCTCGGGTCTCCCGGGCGTACGGCGGGCCGGCCGTACGGGGTGGGAGTCAGTCCCGCCGCAGCGGGGGGAAGATCATGGAGGTCTGCAGCACCACGTTCTCCCACCGGTCGAGGGTGAGGCCGTACACCGCCATCCGCGCCGCCGCCCGTTTGAGGTCGATCTTCGGGTGGTCCGGCAGGAACTCGCAGGAGAGCAGCTCGGCCAGCGGGTGCGCGGTCCCGCCCGGCAGCAGCGCGGCCAGCTCGGCCCCCGCCCCCTGGCGGGTCAGCCCGGCCAGGCCGGGCGCCAGCTTGCGTCCCTCGGGGGTCAGCTCGTTCCAGACCGCGGCGACCAGCTTGGCGCGCAGCCCGGTGAGCACGTCGTCGTACTCCCTGGTCTCCCTGGGGATGCCCGCCTCCAGCAGCGCCACCAGGTCGCGCAGCTCCGCGGGGCCGCCGTCGAGCGGCCTGCCGAGTCCGGGGCCGAAGAACACCTCGGCCTCGTGCCGGGAGTCCTCGGGGCTGTCGGAGCTGTGCACGATGTCGAGCATGACGTTGATGCCGCGCAGGTCGCGGCGGATGGTGCCGGGCGCGGCCTCGGCGGGGTCGCTCGCGCCCTTGAGCGCGCGCAGCCGGGTGTGGCTCGTGCCGGGCGCGGCGTCCGCGCGCCTGTCCTCTACCAGCAGGGCGAGGGTGGGTCCGAGGTCGAACACCAGGTCGACCTGCCGGTAGAAGTAGGCCTTCCAGACGGAAGTGATGTTGCGTTCCTGAAAGGCGTCCTGGTTGGGGGGCCGGTGCCACAGAACGTCGTACCGGACCGGCGAGAATCCGTTCTCCTCCAGAATGTCGAGGACGGGTCCGCACAGGTGACGTTCGAGCGCGTCGGGCGGTAGGAGGAACAGGACGGTCCTGTGCCACTCGATCGCGGTCACCGATCACTCCCCGTTCGTTCGCCTCGGTTCTCCGGCCGGTCATGGTTCCCGGCCGGTTTCGGCTCGCGGCCGGCATCGGTTCTCCCCGATCCCAGCCGCCGGCTGACGCCGGTCCTCGCCGGCCTCAGCCCCTGATCCGGTTTCGTTCTCCGGCCCGGGTCAGCCCTTGGCCTGCTTCACGATGCGCGGCCTGCGGGCCGTCACGCGGTTACGGTCCATCGGTCACCCCTTCCTGGGTTTCGCCGTCCTGGGGCGGCGGAGCAACTGGTGCCTGCGGTCCATCGGTCACCCCTTCTTGGGTTTCGCCGTCCTGGGGCGGCGGAGCAGATGGTGTCTGCGGTCCATGGTCACCTCTTCCTCGGCTTGGAGGTCCTGGGCCGGCGGAGCAGATTGCACCCGCGGTCCATGGTCAGCTCTTCCTCGACGCGACGGCCCTGGGCCGGCGGAGCAGTTTGCGCCTGCGGTCCATGGTCACTTCCCCTTCGGTTTGACGGTCTTGGGACGGCGAAGGAGTTTCGCTTTCCGGTCCATACCGATCCTCCCTTTCGGCCATGGATCACCGCCTAACAGGACAGGAAATGTCCCGCCGGGCCGATCCCTAATAAATGAGTTTTTAGGGATAAATCAGCATTAGTCAATACCGGCGATGGCGATGACGAGGGGGTCCATCGCCGCCCGCAGTGCGGCGAGCACGTCGTCCGAGGTCACCGCGCGGATCGCGGCGACCTGCGCGTCGAGCGTCCAGTGCGGGTCACCGCCGAGCAGCCCGTACCGCCCGTACAGCAGCGCCTCCTCCAGCGACTCCTCGGCCTCCAGCCGGAACAGGCCGGCCGTACGGCGGGCCGCCAGCGCCACCTCCTCCCCGGTCCAGCCGAGCCCGGCGCGCTCCTCCAGCAGCGCCACGGCCGTCTCCACCACCTCGCCGACGTTCTCGGGGGCCGTGGAGACGAATGCCCGCCACACCCCCGCGTCGCGGTAGGCGTTGGCGAACCCCCACATCTCGTACGACAGGCCGCGCCGGTTCCTGATCTCCTCGGTGAGCAGCGCCGAACTGGCGTCCGCGACCAGGTCCATGAGGACCTGCCAGGCGGGCAGCAGCCGGTCACCGTACGGCACCGCGGGCCCGCCGAGGACCACCCCCGCCGAGTCGCTGTTGAGCGCGAGCGTCCGCCGCCCGCCGCCGCCGAAGCGCGGCCGTTCCGGCACGGGGAGCGGGCCCGCGGGCGGCAGCGCGCCGAGCGGCCCGGTCTCCAGCGCCCGAAGCAGCGCCTCGGGGTCGGCTCCCCCGCAGATCACCGCGGCCACCGTCCCGGCGCGCGCCCACCGGGCGTGGTGGGCGCGCAGCGCCTCCAGCCCCAGCCGGCCGACGCTCCCGGCTGTCCCGCCGACGGGGCGGCCCAGGGCGCCGCCGGGGAAGGCCGCGTCGAAGAACAGGTCGTGGACCACGTCGGCGGGGTCGGACGCGGCCAGGCGCAGCTCCTCCTGGACCACCCTGCGCTCGGCCTCCAGCACCTCGGCGGTGATGACCGGCTCGGCCAGCGCGCGCGACAGCACGTCCAGCGCGGCGAGCGTCTCGGAGGTGGGCACGCGGGCGTACAGCACGAGGTGGTCCCGGCTGGTGACCGCGTTGGCCTCGCCGCCGAGCGCCTCCAGCAGGTCCACCGGGCGGCCCCCTCCGGGCAGCGGGGCCTGCATCAGGATGTGCTCCAGCAGGTGGGTGCCGCCCGACAGGTCCTCGTCCTCGTATCTGGATCCGGTCAGCGTCCACAGCGTGACGGTCGTCACGCCGGCCCCGGGCCGGTGCAGGATCCAGGCGGGCACTCCGCCCGCGAGTTCGGCGCGGATCGGCTCCGTCATCCCCGGTCCTCCTCGCGCATGCCGCCCGTCGCCTTCTCCCCCTGCGGCTCCTCGCGCATGCCGCCTGCGACCTTCGCCCCCGCCAGCAGTTCCTCGTCTATCTCGTCGCCGTGGACCAGGACGAACCCGCCCACCGGTGTGTGCGCCCACAGCGCCCCGCCGCGCTCGATCAGCGTGAGCCCCTCCGCCCGGTGGTCGTCGCCCTCGACGGGCAGCGCGAAGAGCGGCAGCCCCGCGTCGAGCGCGACGCGCGGGCTCATCCTGCGCGACACGGCGTCCCAGGCCCGCCTGCCGAGCATGCCCGCGGAGCCGTTCACCATGCCGTTCTGCAGCGCGGTCACCGCCAGGCCGAACGGCCGCCGCAGCCCGCTCGCCGCGGTCGCCCGCCGCCACATGCGGCTGGCCCGGACCAGGGCCCGCTCGTCCCCCGGCAGGCGGGGGACGGTGAACGGGCTCTCCTCCAGCAGGGCCGCCAGCTCCGCGTACTCGGGCCACAGCGCCAGCTCGTGGACCGCGAGCGCGCAGGACGCGAGCAGCCGCCGCGGGGCCCCGGTCAGCAGCACGGCGGCGTCGACGAGGTCGCGGGCCCGGTACGGCTGCTCGAACCGCTCGAAGAGCAGCGCGACCAGGTTCTTGACCACGGGGTCGGCGCACAGGGCGGGCAGCGCCGTACGGACCGGCACCCCGATCCGGTCGCCGACCAGCGGCGTGGTGCTCAGCTCGATGCCGTACGGCAGCGCGTACGGATCCTCCGGGAGCCTGCGGAGGCTGAGCAGGAACTGCAGGTCCCCGCCGGCCAGCATGAAGGTCGCCGTGTGCATCGACCAGCCGTCCGCGAGCAGCAGGCCCGCGGCCTCCCAGAGCCGGTCCCGCCGAGGGAACCAGTAGTCCAGGTCGTTCATGTAGCGCACCAGCGCGTCCGGGTAGCGGTCGGCGACCTCCAGGCCCTTGAGCGGCACCGCCTCCGGCCACGCCCGGCCGAGACCCGCCTGCAGCCCGCGGTAGAAGTCCGTCCGGGCCCGCTGCTGCCGCAGCTCGTGCGAGAGGGCGGGCCCGAGGTCGCGCCCCTCCCGTTCCCAGGCGCTCAGCAGCGTCGCCACCAGGGACGGCTGCTCGCGGCGGGCGACGTGGAGGATCTCGCCGGGCGTCTCCTCCTGCTGCCCCGTGACCAGGGTCAGCACTTCCTCCAGGTCACCGGACGTCAGCTCGATCACCGCGTTCCGCCTTCCACGCGCGCCGGCCGGGATAGTGGATCTTCTGCCGACTGTGACAGATGGGATTACCCCCGACAAGAGGCGACCGGCCGTTCATGACGTTCACCGCGTTCATGGGGTTCATGGCGGAGCGCGCCCGGGGTCTCCCGGGACCGAAGCGCCGACAGATCGGGGATTGACGAAATTTAGTTACATGCTTTTCATGTGAAAAGTCAGGAAATTTCGTGCTACTGCGCCGCCTGATCGGGCCCCCGACGCCCCGACGTCACCCCCACCTGATCGGGCCCCTCGGCACCCACCTCACCCCCCACCCCCACCTCCCTTCCCCCCAGGAGGACGCGCATGACGCGCAGCCAGCCCACCGACCCGCCCATCGACCTCCTCGCGGCCGTACAGGGAGAGGTCTCCTGGTTCTGCTGCGGCACGGCCTGGGGGCCGTGCAGCAGCACCGGCAAAGGCGCCTGCGGCACCTGCAACTCGGGAAGCCTGCAACACGCCTGGCCCAACACCTCCGACGCCTGCTGGTCGATCACCCGGCCGGACAGCTGCGGGGTGTCGCTGAGCCGGAGGACCTGCGGCTTCCAGCACCGGATCACCTCGCTGTGCGGCGGCGGCAGCGTCGTCACCTCCATCGCCGACTGCGGCCCGCAGACGGACCTGTTCTGCGGCGAGCGGAGCTGCTGCGGCTCGACCTGCGCGAGCAACCGCCTGATCGACCTGACCCCGGCCGCCTACAGCCGGATCGCCAGCCTGTCCACCGGCCTGCGGCCGTGCGAGATCTCGACCCCCTAGGAGGCCGACGATGACCAGCAGAAGGCAACTGCTCAAGTCCGCCCTCCTCGGGGGCGGGGCCGGTGTCGTCGCCGCGACCGCGCTGGGATCGCTCGGGCCGGAGGCGGCCTTCGGCGCCGCCGCCCCCGACGTCGCGCCAGGCGCGCCCGACCCCGACTTCGCCGAGGGCCGCATCCGTTCCGTCAAGGAGAACACCCTCCTCGTCCTGGGGTCGAACATGGTGTTCCACCGCATCAGGATCGTGGACGGAACGAGCCTGTGGAAGCTGGGCCCCACCACCTTCGACCAGGCGAAACCCGGTGACGGCCTCTACGCCCGCGGGGTCCGCATGCCGGACGGCGTGCTGGCGGCCGAGGCGGTGTGGCTCAACATCGTCAACATCAAGGGACACGTCCGGAACATCACCGCCGAGCGGATCCACCTCGACCACAAGGGTCAGCAGGTCCTCTGCCATCGCGTGCCGGGCAAATCCGTCGCCATCTACTCCGACGCGCCGCCCTCCGGTGACCTGTCGCTGCTGCGCGTGGGCCAGCACGTGCAGGTCATGGGCGCCTGGCGGCCCGACACCAACGAGGTCGACATCGCCACCGTCTTCTCCGCCCACTAGGAGCGACAGATGCAAGGGATCGCCGCGCTGCAGCCGTACGTGATCAGCCTCTTCCTCCTCTGGGCCGCCCTGCTGAAACTGCTCGACCGGCGGATGCGGGCACAGGCCGGGCAGACCGCGCTGGCCAGGCTGGTCGGCCCGGCGCGGGCGGTTCCCGCGCTCCGGCTCGTCGGGGTGCTGGAGCTCGCGGTGGCGGCGGCGCTGCTGCTGCCGCCCCCGTCTCCTGCGGAGGGTGTGGCCGCCGCCGCGCTCTCCGCGGGGTTCCTCGGCTATCTCGCCTACGCGCACCGGGTGGCGCCCACCTCGTCGTGCGGCTGCCTGGGCGCGCACTCGCGCCCCGTCGACCGGCGCGGCTTCGTCCGGGCCGGGCTCCTGCTCGCCATGAGCCTCGTGGCGATCGGGGCGGAGCCGTACCCGATGGACCCGTCGCTCGTGGCGCTGGGCCTGGCGGAGGCCGTCGCCCTGCTGGGGCTCTCGGCGGAGCTGGACCGCCACTGGCTCACCCCCCTGCGCCGGCTGCGTGTACGGCTGCGCAGACCGCTCGCCCCGCCCTCCCCCGGCGAGGTCCCGCTGGAGGTCACGCTGCGCCTGCTGTACCTCAGCCCCGCCTACTGCTCGGCGTCCGCCCTGCTCACCTCGGACGTCCAGGACACCTGGGACGAGGACGGCCTGCGGTTCGTGGTCTACGGGGCCGGTCAGCGGACGGCGGTGTTCGCCGCCCCGCTCGCCGGCGGCGACCCGTCGGCCGTCCGCGTCGCCCTCACCGAGGTCCCCGCCCTCACCTGACCACCCGTCGAACCCGTCAGGACACCGCACGAACGACCGCCCCTCGTCCGGTACGGCACCGCACACCCGCCGGGCGGGGGGGTGACACGGATGTCGCGCGACGGGAGTCCGAGCCGGCTCCCGTCGCCGCGAGTCCGGGGCCCTCCGCCTCAGGCCGCTCCGGGCACGGTGACGACGACCTTGCCGCCCGGGTGCCCCCCGGTGAGGTGGCGGATCGCGTCGGGCACGGCGGCGAGGGGATAGACACGGTCGATCACCGGGGTGACGGCGCCGGACTCGACGAGCCGGGTCAGTTCCTCCAGGTGCTCGGCGCGCTCTCTCGACATGAGCGGGCGAAGCCGCTGTCCCGTGAACATCGACAGCAGCGGCGCCCGGAACGTGCGCCCCATGCCCCCGGTGAAGCGGTACGCGGTGTGCCCGCCGCCGACGACGACCAGCGTCCCCCGCGGCGTCAGGACGCGACGCAGCAGGGACAGCGGCCGGTTTCCGGCGGTGTCGATGACGACGTCGTAACGTCGCCCGTCCCGGTCGATCTCCCCGTGGGCGTAGTCGATGACGTCGTCGGCCCCGAGCGACCGGACGAGCCCGGCCTTCGCCGCCCCGCACACGCCGGTGACGCTCGCGCCGTCGGCCTTGGCGATCTGCACGGCGAACGACCCCACGCCTCCCGACGCGCCGATCACCAGCACCCGCTGCCCCGGCCGTACGCGGGCGCCGTGCCGTACGGCCTGCAACGCCGTCATGCCGGAGACCGGCACCGCGGCGGCCTGCTCGAACGTGAGGTCGGCCGGCTTCGGCGCGAGCCTGCTCTGCCGGGCGCTCGCGTACTCGGCGTACGAGCCGCTCTCGCAGGTGCCGTACACCTCCTGACCCGGCTGGAACCGGGTCACGCGGGCGCCGACGGCCGCCACCACCCCGGCCACGTCACGGCCCCGGACCGCGACCTTGGGCCGGCGCAGCCCGAAGCCCGCGACGCGCATGAGGTACGGCCGGCCGGTCATGAGGACCCAAACGCCGGGGTCCACCGCGGCGGCGCGGACCTCGACGAGCACCTCCTCGTCACCGATCCCGGGGCGGTCGACGTCGCCCAGGCGGAGCACATCCGCCGGGCCGTACGCGTCCTGGACGATGGCTTTCATGGCGTTCCTTCCGGGGGGTCTGGGTACTGGAACACGTCGTCGAGCGGAGCGCCGAACACCCGGGCGATCCGGAAGGCCATCTCCAGGGAGGGCGAGTACCGGCCCTGCTCGATGGCGATGACCGTCTGCCTGGTCACACCGATGCGTTCGGCCAGTTCGGCCTGGGTCATCTCGTCGTGGGCGAACCGCAGCGCGCGGATGCGGTTGGTCACGTGTGTCGGCTTCACCACTCCGGAAGGCTCCTGCGATAGACGACGATCCTGGTGATGCCGCCGAGGACCGCCGACAGCGTGAAGCAGAGGTAGACCACGTTCGCGATCCAGAAGCGGTCCCATCCGGCCATGGACATGAGCATCGCCGCGAGCGCGCCGATCACCACGAACGCCTGACCGGTGTGCTCGCCGAGCCGGTCGATCTCCCTGTCGCGGACGTCGACGACGCGCGAGGCCCTCGGGTTGACGATCGCCATCCCGATCTCGGCCACGATCGAGACGGCGATGGCCCCGCCGACCGACCACAGCAGGGCGGCGGTGTACGGCACGTCGGGTAACGGCCCTCCGTCCGCCCGTCTGAGGACGGCGACGACGTACGCCGCGTAGGCGAGCACGGCGACGACCAGCCTGATCCAGGCGCGCTTCTCCACGTGAGTCATGATCGACACCTTCCGATGTACAGAATCTTTGACACCTCCAAAGTAGCCAATCTTTGACCTCATGTACAGAATTTTTTACACCGCTCCCCGCCGGCCGCCGGTGGGCACCCGCTCTGCGCCAGCCACCTGCCCGTCATCACAGGACGGCAGGGTGACCAGGCTCGTCCCTGTACCTCCGGGACAAGGGCGAAACCCGGGACACACCGCCCGCCATGTCATGTCGATCCACCCGCCGCATGACCACAGTCCGATCACCGAACTCCACCCTCCGCGCATGCCGAGGGGGTGATGGCCTCCCCTGCCGAAGGCCCCGAACGGCGCCGCCTTCACAGAAGGTGATGATCACTTGAGCGCCACGATGCACCGTGGCGCGAACGCATGGCCGATGTAGGCCATTCATGATCGACCACGGAGCTTCAAGGATTCGTAAAGATAATCTACTCGGAGCGGCACCGAAATCAGCAGGAATGAAAGGTTGAAAATGACACAGAACTCACTTTTTAGCCCGGATTTCGGAACGATTCAGAGCAAACCGCTCGGCCCTCACTACCAGCCGCTACGCGTGCTCATCACAGTCAAGGCCGCACCCAACCCGTCAGAAACCTACGGCGAGACCGTGTGTGTCGCCGCCCTCAACCTTGACCTTAACAATCCAGGCTGGATTCGCCTCTATCCGATCAACTACCGCGAGCTGGACAGCGACAGCAGGTTCGGCAAGTACGACATCGTCAGGCTGGAGGCCAAACCCAACACCGGCGATCCGCGTGCGGAGAGCTGGCGGCCCCGCATCGACAGCCTCGTCGTCGAAAAGCACGTCAAAGGCTGGGACAGGCGGATGCCCTATCTGGAGGACTACGTCGAGGAATCCATGTGTGAGCTCATCCAGGCTGTCCACCAACGGCCCGGCGCGCGTTCCCTGGCAGCGATCCGGCCGAAGGAGATCCTGGGTATCGACATCCAGCCCCATCCTGGCTGGACCGCCGAAGAGCAGACGAAGATCCATCGCTATGTGAGCCAGCTTGACCTGTTCGACTCCGAACCGCGCACGGCCCTCCAGGCTCCCAGATTCAAGGGGTGGTATCGCTACCGCTGCCACACCGCCACATGCGGCACCCACCGTCAGGGCATCTTCGACTGGGAATTCGTCGCCCTTCAGCGCCGGTTCGATGATCGTGACGACGCGAGCTTGGTGCAGGTCATCCGCGAGAAGTTCTGGGATCTGATGTGCGCGTCAGACCGGGACACGATCTTCTATGTGGGAAACCAGCAGGCGCATCCGCGCAGCTTCATCGTCTTGGGCGTCGTCTACCCACGGCGGCCTAAACCGGGGCCGCGCAGCTGAACCGTTCGCGAACGGCCCGCAGAACCAAGTCTCTGTGACAGCGGTGCTCGTCGGCTTCGAAGCACATCACCGCCACCATCTGCCGGCGAGCGGTCTCCGTGATGCGTTCCAGGCAGCGGCGGGCGTCGGCCCCAGCGAGCGCCTGAGTGTAAATACCGCGAGCCGCCCCCAGCTCCCCCGGACTTCCGCCGAACCCGGATCGATTCCATTTGGGATTGCCCAGCTCCCGCATGTGTTCGTAAGCGATGCCGGCGTCGGCCAGCGCGTGGGCGAGCGCGGTCTTGCTGAAACCGCGCTTACGTGAGATCGGATTGAGCCGCACATCGATCAGCATCGTGATGCCCTGCCGGTGCAGCCGCCGGATGAACCCGTCGAGGTCGCATCCCTCGTAGCCGACGCCGGTCACTCCTGTCTGCCGATCGTTGAGAGCCATGATCTGTACTCTTTCACGCCAGGTCACGCCCGTCACCCCCGTTCCCGGAAGGCGCCCGCTGTGGCCCGGTTCGTCCCTGTGCCTCCGAGACGAGGGTGAAACCCGGGACACACCACCCGCCCCGTAAGACCGCGGCCCACGAGAGCCTTCGCGGAAACCGGCTCGTTCACGTCGCACCGGTCAGGCGGGTGAACTCCTCGCGCACGGCACGGCCGAGGCCGCCGAGGAGCCGGTCGGTACGGCCGTCCGAGGTCGCCGACAGCAGCCTCGCGACGACGGCGGGCGGCATGTGGGCGAGCACCCGGCAGGCGCGCCGTAGCGTCATCGCCTCCACCAGGCGGACCGCGACGGGGACGACGCCGAGCGCGCCGAGGACGGCGGCCGTGACGCGGTCGTCCGTGTACGCCAGAACGCTCGCGCTCAGGCCGGTGGGCATCGCGCCAACCAGCCTGGCCGCCCGCTGCGGGATCATGTGGTCGATCAGCCGCGCGGCGCGCGGCGGCGGCAGCAGCGCCAGCGCCTCGGCCGCCGGGCCCGGTGTCTTCGCCGCGTCGTTCAGGAGCCGTCCGGCGTCATTCGGCTCCATCGAGCCCAGCAGGGTGGCGGCCTCCCGGCCGGACCGGCCGAGCAGCGGGTTCCCGCCGTCGCCGGCCTCCCCCGGCCGGGCCGCGTCCCCGGCCCGGTCCGGGCCGTGCGCCCCGGGTCCGCGTCCCGCCTCCCGGACGCGCTCCGGCCCGTGGTCGTCGGGTCCGCGCCGCGCCTCCCGGCCCGGTCCGTGCGCGCCCTGTCCGCCTCGCGCCTCCCGGTTCGGGGGACGCGGGTCCTGCCCGCCTCGCGCCTTCCGGTCCTGCCCCGGACCGGTGCGCCGTTCCTCCCCGCGCCCACGGGCCCGCGACCCGGCCGTGAGGATCGCGTCCAGCCGGCGTCCCAGCTCGGCCGCTCCCGTCCGTCCGGCGGGGTCGGCGACGAGCAGGCCGGTGATCGCGTCGGCGAGCGGGCCCGGCCGCCGGAAGCTCGGGGGATGCCCGGAGGTGACCGCCCGCACCGTCTCGATCGGACCGTCACGGAGAAACGGCGAGTAGCCCTCCAGCGCGCAGAACAGCGTCACCCCCAGCGACCACAGGTCCGACGCCGGTCCCACCGGCTGTCCCTCGATCCGTTCCGGCGCCATGAACTCGACGGTTCCGATCAGGGTGTTGGCCGAGGTGAGACCGCGCTCCCCGGAGATCCGCGCGATGCCGAAGTCGACCAGGAAGACCCGGTCTTCGGAGTCGACGATGATGTTGGCCGGTTTGACGTCCCGGTGCAGCACCTGCGCGTCGTGCACGGCGGTCAGCCCGGCCAGCACGTCGCGCCCCACCCGGGCGATCTCCCGTTCGGAGAGGGTCTGCCGCTCGATCCGGCGTTCCAGCGAGGTGCCCTCGATGTACGACATGACGATCCAGGGCGACTCGTCGTCCATGATGGCGTCGTAGACGTGGACGACGGCCGGATGCCGGATCCGCGCGGCGGCGCGCGCCTCGCGCAGCGCCCGCTTCCGCCGTACGGTCATGTCCTCGCCGTACGGCGCCAGCACGACCTCCTTGAGCGCGACGGACCGCTGCAGCGTCCGGTCCCAGGCGAGCCACACCGTGCCCATGCCGCCCTTGGCGAGCCGGGACCTCAGTTCGTACCTGCCTCCGATGACCCGTGCCGTCACCCGGCGCCTCAGTCCTCGTCGGGGAGCAGTTCGACGCCGCCCGAGCGCCCCGCACCCGATCCCGGTCCCGCGCCCGGTCCGGCGCCCGGGTCCGGTCTCCGGACGATGCGGGTGTCGGCCATCCCGCGCAGGGCCTGGTCCTCCAGGGGCTCGTACCCGTCGTCGGCCGGGGGACCGTACTCGTCGCGCGGAGAACGGTGCTCACCGCGCGGGGGACCGTACCCACCGCCGGAGGGCGGCCCGTACTCACCGGACCGGGGACCGTGTCCGCCGCCGTCATCGGACCGCTCGACCCGGGTGCCGTTCGGCCCGCGGGGCGTCCCCGTCTCCTCCCCGAAGGCGGGGCCGGACCGGGGCGGCGCGTCCTGCGGGTGCGACCAGATGCTCCAGACGCTGTTCGACCCGCCGGACTCCGCCGACCCGGACCGGGATCGCGAGCCGGAGCGGGTGCCGAACTCCTCGCGCACGCTGTCCATCTGCCGGCGTTCGGCGAGCGCGAGCGCCTTCTCGTAGACGCCGGGCCGCTGCATCAGCTTCACCGCGACCGGCAGGCACTCGATGAGCAGGAACAACGCGAACAGCAGCAGCCGGGCCGCGCTGAGGGTGAAGTCTTTTCCGGTCAGCTCGTTGAGCGCCCGGAGCCGGGTGAGCAGCCCGTCGGTGGCGAGGTTGTCCTCGTCGAAGGACCGCTGGATGCGGGCCTGCTGCTCGACCGCGGCGTCGAGCTGGCGCTGGGCCCTGGGCAGGGCGTCCTGCGCGGCGGCGAGCCGTATCCCCTTGGCCTGTTCCCCGGTCGAGTTCAGCTCCCGTTTGCGGTCCTCCATCTGCCGGGTGAGCAGCTCGATGCGGTCCTTGTCTTTCTCGTAGGCGCGGCGGCTCTCCTGGGCAAGGGGACCATTGCCCTTTTTGGGGCAGTTCGCACCGCCGTAGAGTTGGCACTGCCACTCTTTGTAGTGTTTGTCCGCCTGCTTCTGCTCATCGGCGCGCCGGGTGGACAGCGCCTTTATCTTCGGGTCCTGCTCCAGGTCGAGGGGGACGTCCCCGCCGGAGGAGATCACCTGCTGCAGGCCGGCCACCTCCTTGCGGAGCTGGTCGACGCTCTTGCCCACCGCGCCCTTCTCCTGCTGCACGGTGAAGGCGTCGGCGCGCCGCTGCTTCATCTCGGAGATCTGGGTGTCGATCTCCGCCTTGAAGACCTGCAGCACCAGGGGGGTGGAGATCACCAGGCCGAGCACGATGGCGATGGCGACGCGCGGCGCGGCCAGCGCCCAGCGGTTCGGCGCGTCGGCCCTGATGGTGGAGACGAGCCACCGGTCCAGGCTGAGGATGGCCAGGCCCCACAGGAGGGCGACGACGACGGCGAGGACGATGTTGACGCCGAGCGCGCTGTTGAGGGCGAACGTCATGGAGACGGCGGCGAGCACGCTCGTGGTGAGGACCGCGCCCCCGATGCCCTCGAACTTGCCGCGTTCGGTGGGGCACGTCCGGAGAACCTCGGGGCGCGCCCCCGAGAGCGCGATCAGCACCGCGGACAGCGCGGCCAGGAAACGTCGCATACCCCTCCTCGGAAAGGAAGTCGTACCGCGCCGGCATCGATCGGAACGCCGCGGGCCCCCTCGAAGGGGCTATCATAGGCGCCCAATGTCACATTTCCGGATGCCCAGTGGGATTTCATCGACGAAACTCGCGGAACTTTATTCGGATAGCTCGTCATAGCATTCTATAAGCCGACTAATCGGGATATTGGGGACGCAGCGCAGCTGATACGACATACCGACGGAGGACTCCCCCGTGCCGGAGCCCGACAGGGACCTGACCAGGAAGGCGATCGCCCAGGCTCTGGCCGGCCTCGCCGACACCGGCCACCTCACCGTGGTGGAGGTCGCCGCCGACGGCGTCACCACGTTCCTGCTCCACCGGGACGGCAACGGCCGCCCCCGCGGCCGGAGCTGGGCGGCGACCTGGCCGGACCTCGCGGGCGAGCACGGGTGGGACGCCGATCCGGCCGCGGCCCGGGAGGCCGTGCTCCGCGCGGCCCGCGTCCACCCGTCCCCCGCCGACGTGATCCTCGTGGCCGCGTCCGCCGACCCGAGGGCCGAGCGGGCCCTCGACTGGCTGCGCGCGGCGCATCCCGCCGCGCAGGTGCTGCGCGCCGACGCCCCGACCGCCGCGCTGGTCCGGGAGGTCATGACGGACGATCCGCTGACCAGGCCGTACGAGCTGGTGGTCCTCCTCGCCGATCCGGGCACCGGCAGGCTCCGGCTGACCGGCAGGCGGCTCTTCCCCATCGGCTCCCGTCCGGGGGCCCGGACCCGGGTCGCCCTCCGCTGCACGGAGCCGGGCGCGCACGGCACCGCACTGGCCGTGGTCACCTGGCAGGGCCCGGAGCCGCGGCTGCTGTCCCTCCAGTCCGCTCCGCTCGCACCCGGCCGGTACGAGGTGACCGCCGAGCTGGTACGGCCCGGCCGGGTACGGTTCACCGGCCTGCCCGCGCTCTCCCCCGACCACCGCGACTGGGAACAGCTCGTCGGCTCGCTCCCGGACCGGCTGCCGGGGCGCGCCGGTCCGGCGCACCTCGTCTGCGCGGTGGAGGTCTGCGGGGCCGACGACCAGGTCGCGGAACGGCTGAGCCGGGCACGCCAGATGATCAGTTTCGCCTCCGGAGAGCTCGGCGACCTGCTCCGGGTCTCCCTCCTCGCCTACGCGGCGCACTCCTTCGACCCGTCGGCGCCGGAGCACCCGGTGCGGGTCGCCGCCTGGAACGCCGACGCCGGAGAGGCCCTGGACGCGCTCGGCGAGCTGGAGGAGCAAGGGGCGGTGACCAGGGGATATCCGTACCACCCGCAGGCGGCGCAACTGGAGGACGCGCTCGCCGCGGTGACCGGACGGCTCGGCCAGGCCGGCCCGGCGCCCGCCGTCGTCCTCACGGTCGGGGGCCGCCCGCCGCACCCGCCGCGCACCGACCGGTCCAGGATCCTGCCCTGCCCCCGCCGGCACGACTGGCGGAAGCTGGTCGCCGTCCTGCGGCAGCGGCCGGGCACGACGCTGGGCGCGATCTGCGACCACGCCTCCGGCCAGGCGCATCGGCTGTGGCACGAGCTCGGCGCGACGGCGCTGGCCCACCTGGAGGCGGTGGACGTGCGCGGGCTGGCCGCCGACCTCGGCCTGACCGCCCCCTCCCCGGCCCACCTCCCGTTCCCCCTGCTCGACGAGACGGAGTGACGACGCCCATGCAGCCCGACCCGAGCCGGGGACGCCCCGATCACGACATCGCCATGTGGGGCGCCCCCGGCAGCGGCAAGACCACCCTGCTGGCGGCGCTGTACATCGCCCTGACCAGGAGCGGCAACGGCTGGAAGATCGTCGGCTCCGACCCCGCGTCGTCGGACTACCTGGTCGAGCGGACCAAAGACCTGTTGCAGGGCAAGGTGTTCCCCGAGGCGAGCATGGCCCTGGAGCGCTACCACTGGTCGCTCATCGGCCCCCCTCCCCGGAAGACCGGCTTCTGGAACAGGAAGGCCAAGCCGGGGCAACCGCCCAGGATCGGCATCGGCATGATCGACGCCCCCGGAGGGTTGTTCGGCGCGGGGCAGCGCCCGGCGGGCGGCCCGAGCCCCCAGGACGGCTCGGGGGACCCGCGCCGGCAGGAGCTGCTGGACAACCTGGAGCACAGCCGGGGAATCGTCTTCCTCTTCGACCCGATCAGGGAGTTCACCTACGGGGACGCCTTCGACCACATGTATCCCCCGCTCACCCGGCTCGCCGAGCGGATGCTCGCCGCCGGCGAGTTCACCGATGGAAAGCTGCCGCACCACATCGCCGTGTGCGTCACCAAGTTCGACGACCCCCGGGTGCTGGAGACGGCCGAGGCCCGGGGGCTGCTCACCACGGACGACGACGACCCGTACCGGCTGCCGCGGGTGGCCGGCGACGACGCGCGGGAGCTGTTCCACGAGCTGTGCCAGGTGTCGGCCACCGGCAGCGCCGACATGGTGCTCAAGACGCTCGACCAGTACTTCCACCCCGACCGGATCCGCTTCTTCGCCACCTCCTCGATCGGCTTCTACGTCGACCGGCGCGCCAGGCGTTTCGACTGGGACGACTTCCAGAACATGCTCCCGGGAGAGGCCGACGAGGACTCCCGCATCCGGGGGCAGCTGTATCCGATCAACGTGGTGGAGCCCATGCTCTGGCTGGGACAGCGACTCGCCGCGCTCCGGCCGGCGAAGGGGGTCTCGTGACCGGCCGTACGGCGGGACCCCGGCGCGGGACGCCCGCCGTACGACCGGGGAAGGAGGTCTCGTGACCGGTCACGAGATCGGGTTCGAGTGGGCGCTGGAGGGGAAACGGCCCGGCGCCCACAACGACTACGAGCTGCTCTCCTGGAGCGACGGCCGCCTCGGGCCCGAGGTCTTCGAGGAGATCAGGAACAGGTTCGCCACCGGCCTGTCGGCGGACCTGCCCCAGCTGACGGTCGCGGTCGCGGCGACCAGGGAGCGCGAGCGGGTGTCGCGTCACGTCGTGCTCGCGATCCAGGAGTGGTCCGGGCACCGGGACGCCACCAACCGGAAGATCGCCTACACCCGCTGGTTCTACGTCCCGTACGAGGAGCTGGCCGCCCACCGGGTGTCCTACGAGGCGCTCTACCACGCCCTCGCGCGTCTGCCGGTGACCCCGTCCGCCCCGCCGGTCGTACGGGTGCCCGACTCCGATCCCGCGGCTCTCGACCCCGGGCCGGACGCGCGGTGCGCCGCCGCGCTGCTGCTGACCGGGCGGCCCGTCTGCGTGGTGGGCGCGGACGGGGTTCCCATGGTCGAACGGCTGCGCTTCCTGGACACCGTCGCCGCGCTCCTGCCGTACGGCATGCGGACGAGGCTGACCGCGGCGACCTGGGTCAGCAGCACGGCCCGGCACCGGATCAGACTGTCCTTCGCGCGGCACGCGCCGAGGGACGCCTATGAGGTGGGATGGGGCCGCGGAACGGAGGTCGCTTGGAGGGACAGCCCGGCGAACGTGTACCTGGATCTGCTGACCAGGACCGACGTCCGCATCGAGGACATGATGGAGGGCCTCGCCCGGGATACCGAGCCCCTGTCGTTCGGCCCCGGTGACCTGCCGCGCGCCGTACGGCTGCTCGAACGCTCGGGCTATCCCGAGGAGGTGCTGTCCTCCGCCGACGCCGAGGCCGACACGGAGTGGGAGGCGGAGGGGCCGGGGGCGGTCCCCGCTGGCACGGCGGGGCTCCAGAACGCCGCGCCCGGCGTCGGGGAACCGGTTCCGGCGGGCGGCGGCGCCCCGTGGCCCGACGCGGCCCGCCCCGCCCTGGAACCCGGGGAGGGGCGCGGGGCCGGTGAGGGGCGGGAAGCCGGTGAGGGGCGGCCCACCTCGCCCGTCAGCAGGCTGACCTCGCTCATCGGCACGCCGTGGAGGCGACTGGGCCTGGGCTCCGGCGGGACACGGGCCGTACGCCCGCCCGGCGCGACGCTCGACACCGCACCCGGAAGCCGGACCGCACCCCCGCTCGGCATCACGTCCGGGAGCCGGGCCGCCCCCGCGATCGAACCCGCGACCGGGAGCCGGGCCGCGCCGACGATGTCCTACCAACCGGCCGCCGTCCCGGGGCCGGGTGCCATGCCGCCCTCGATGCAGGACAATCTCGGCGGGCTGAAACAGGCGGACCACGCGAAACGGCCCGGACCCGCCTGGGGCCCGCACGGCAGGCTCACCCTGGCCGCGGCGTTCATGGCGCTGGCCGTCACCCTGATCGCCGTCGGCGCCGTCGCGATGGTGAGCGCCTCCGGCGGTGATCCGCCCGCCGAAAAGGGCGTGACCGGGACGGAACCGGACGTGGTCGTCGTCCAGGTGCCGGCCGGGCAGCGGGACGCGTTCGCCAGGCATCTCGTGGCCGAGGCCGTCCGGCGGGCGGGCCACCGGCCCGAGGTCCGGCTGAGCGACACCCCCGCCGCGGCCGCGCCCGCCGCGGAACCGGCCGTGGTGCTCATGGCGCCCCCTCCCCCGGACCCCGTCCCGCCGGACGGCGCCGCGCCGGCGCCTCCGGTGAACCCGCTGGCGGCGCAGGGGTTCTCGGAGGTCGCCACCGTTCCGGTCCCGGACCCGTACGTCCTGGTCTACGACGCCGCACGGACCGGGCCCGATGATGTGGCGGCGGCCCTGACGAGTCAGGACGGGAAGGCCCGGGTGTCGGTGCCGGACGCCTCTCCCGACGGCCTCTTCGGGGAGAATCCCGGGCGGATCCTGCGGGACCGCTATCCCCGGCTGAAGCCGAGGACCGTCCCGGCGGCCGACCCACTGCGCGACCTCCGGAAGGGAGAGGTACAGGCCGCTCTCGTCCCCCGGGAGGTCGCCGGAGGCTATTCCAGGTCGGAGGCGCTCTCCGAGCCTCCCGACCGCTCGCTGCTCGTGCTGGCCAACCGGGCCGTCGGCCGCGGGCTGCGCGACGCGCTGGGCGAGGTCGCCCGGTCCGTCGATCCCGGCAAGCTGGTGTCGGCGGGGTTCGACTCTCCGGCGCCGGCGGCGGTCAGGCTGGTCGAGTCGGTCCTGCCGCCGCCCGCCGCCCCCCGTTCCGCGGATCAGGAGGACGACCGGGAGCGGGACGATTCACAGCTCGCCCTCATCCTGATCGTCGGCGGGGCCGTCATCGGGTTCCTGGCCCTCCTGCTGGCCATCCGGCTGCCGTCCAGGATCGAGCCGCACTGAGACGGCGACGTACGGAGATCCGTACTCGAAGCCCCGCCGGAGGGGCGAATCGAAAAGACCCCGGCTCGGTCACACCGAGCCGGGGTCTCTTTTCCGTGCGCCGCCAGGGACTCGAACCCCGGACCCGCTGATTAAGAGTCAGCTGCTCTAACCAACTGAGCTAGCGGCGCGTGAAGCCCTTGAAGAATAGCGCACTCCGCCGGACGATCCGAACCGGAATCCGGTGACCGCCCGGCGGGCGCACACCCCCTACGCGCAGCCGGATCCGGAGCCGGCCCAGGCCGTCCACCCCCGCCGGGCCCCGCCCTCGTCCGTGACCGTCCAGCCCGCCGGGGGCAGGGCCGTCGGGGGTGCGATGACGGTGCAGACGCCTGCCGGCGGGAGCCGCCGGGCTCCGTCGAAACGCTCCAGTTCCGTCCACCACACCCGATGGACCAGCGGCACCCAGACATGCCACCGCACCCGGAGGTCCACCGCCACCCGGCCCGCGGCCGGAACCGGAAACGGGTCCCCGCCCGCCGCGGACGCGGGAGCGGGGGCCAGATGCACGACGAACGCGATGTTGATCGCCGCCAGCACGGCCGCCACCACCGGCAGGCGGCCGCGACGGCGGGGAAGGAGGGCGGCGGCGGCCACACCTCCGGTCCCCGCCATCAGGGCGGCGGCCGCCAGCGCGTGACGCGGCACCGTCAGGCGCCGGGCGCGGACCAGGGTGACGAGCCCGATCAGCGTCCAGGCCACCGCGACACAGGCCGTGTACCGGCCGTAGGTGTAGTTGCCCACCCGGTGCTCGTCCGGCAGCGCGGCCGAGGACGCGTACGCGACACCCAGCGTCACCAGCGCCAGAGCGGCCGCCGAGACGCGCCGGCCGGGTGGGACACCCCGCCGTGCCAGCAGGACGGCCACTCCCCCGAAGCCGACGCCCGCCAGCCCCCAGGTGCCGACGATCAGGTACCAGAGCTGACCGGCCGCCCCGGACAGCGCCCATGCCTGCCCTTCGAGGCTGGTGAGGCGGGTCACCAGCAGGCCCGCCAGGTCACGCGGTCCGTCAGGGTACAGCTCGGCGGAGAGCGCGCCGTTGAGCAGCGTGCCCACGGCCGCCACCGCCGCCGCCACGCCCAGCGCCGCGAACCCGGCCCGGCGCGGCACCCGTCCGCTCACCAGCAGTGCGACCACGATCAGCACCGACACCGCCAGGATCACCGTGCCGCGCAGGTGCACCGCCATCGCGAAGGCCGCCAGCCCGCCCGCGGCCGTCCCGGCGGGGAGCGAACCCCGCTCGGCGAGGTCGTGCAGCGCGACCAGCAGGCCGAGCACCAGGGCGGGCAGGATCGCGTCGGCCAGCGCCAGCCCGGAGAACAGCAGCAGCGCCGGCGAGAGGCCGGCCGCGAACGCCACGGCCAGGGCCGCCTTCCTCTCCATCCCCACCGCCGCACCAGCATGTACGCCAGCGGGAACGCACCGGCCGCCGCGATGGACCCGATCCCACCACCAGCCGGTAGACCTGCGTGGGATCGGAGGTCAGCCAGAAGGCCGGAACGAGCAGCAGCGGATAACCGCCCTGGTAGAAGGTGGAGCCGCTGAAGTCCGCCTCCGGGCCTCCGGCCAGCCACCGCGCCGCGGCGAGATAACCCGTCTCGTCCGGATTCGCCACCGGCCCGGTGTGATACCTGAACAGCCACAGCCGCAGCCCCACCTGGGCGGCGAAACCGGCGGCCAGGAGCCACCACGGCCATCGGTGACCGTGACGGGCCCTCCGCAGGGCGGGTGACGGCGCGAGGGGCCGGACGACAGATGTGGACAGCATGATCTCCTCCGGATCCGGCGCGGGGACGTTCCCGGCTCCGGTCGAGGAGTCCAGCAAAAGATCCATAACTCGCCCGTAACCGGAAACGGTTATCCGGACGTCACACGGCCCTCCGGCCGGGCGGGCGGCCCAGCAGGACGCTCGCCGGCACACCCAGGGCGGCCCACGCCCCCCCGGCCGGGTGGGCGGCCCCCCTCCGGGCTCGGCCACCGCGGCCCGGCCCGGTCGCCGCGGGCATGATCGGCGGCTACGCTAGAACAACATTCGGTCCTGCCCGAATCCGCCCGCGCCCGTCCGAAGCGTCCGTCCGAAGCGTCCGTCCGAAGTCCTGTCCGGGAGCACACATGTGGTTCGCCTCGCCCGCCGACGTCCGCGACCGGCTCGCCGCCGCGGACTACCTCTCCGACGACTCCATCGCGACCTCGGTGTTCCTGGCCGGCGCGCTCGGCAAGCCGCTGCTGGCCGAGGGCCCGGCGGGGGTGGGCAAGACCCAGCTCGCCAAGGCCGTGTCGGCGGCGACCGGGGCCGCGCTGGTCCGGCTCCAGTGCTACGAGGGGCTGGACGAGGCCCGGGCGCTGTACGAGTGGAACTACAAGAAACAGCTCCTGCGCATCCAGGCGGGCGGCGGCGAGGGCTGGGACGCCGCCCACGACGACATCTTCACCGAGGAGTTCCTGCTGGAGCGGCCGCTGCTGCGGGCGATCCGCGCCGAGACCCCGACCGTCCTGCTGATCGACGAGATCGACAAGGCCGACGTCGAGGTGGAGGGCCTGCTGCTGGAGGTCCTGTCCGACTACCAGGTCACGATCCCCGAGCTGGGCACGATCACCGCCACGCGCCGGCCGTACGTGGTGCTGACCTCCAACGCCAGCCGCGAGCTGTCGGAGGCGCTCAAGCGGCGCTGCCTCTACCTGCACCTTTCGTACCCGACGCCGGAGCGCGAGCGGGACATCGTGCTGACGCAGGTGCCCGGCATCGAGGCGGACCTGGCCGAACGGCTCGCCCGTACGGTCGCCACGATGCGCGCCCTGGAGCTGAAGAAGTCGCCCTCCATCGCCGAGACCATCGACTGGGCCAACACCCTGCTCGCCCTCGGGCGGACCGAGCTGGACGAGGCGACCATGGACGCGACCCTGGGGGTGGTGCTCAAGCACGCCTCCGACCAGACGCGGACCCGCAAGGAGCTCGGCCTGTGACCGGCCGGACCGGCGGGCGTCCCGGACGGCACGGGCGGCACGCGCAGCCCGAAAGCCCGTCCCGCGCCCGTCCGGCCGGGACGGCTCCCCGGGTGGCCCGGGGCGCCCGCTTGGGAGCCGGGCGGTGAGCCTGCTGGACCGGCACGTCGGCTTCGTGCGCGCACTGCGCGAGGCCGGGCTGCCGGTGTCGCCGGCCGAGGGGCTGGACGCCGCGCGGGCGCTGCTGGTCGTCGACCTGGCCGAGCGCGAGTCGCTGCGCGCCGCCTACGCCGCCACACTGGTCAAGCGGCCGTCGTACCGGCCGGGGTTCGACGCGCTCTTCGACCTGTGGTTCCCCGCCGCGACCACCGCCCCGCACGCCCTCCCGGACCCGGAAGACCTCCGGGACCCGCGCGCCGGGGCCCCTGGCGCGGACCTCTCCGAAGGCGCGGACCTGGGGACCGCCGCGCTGCCCGAGCTGCGCGACCGGCTGGCGGAACTGCTGCTGGACGCCGAGGGCATGGACGCCTTCGCCCGGGCCATGGTGGAGCGCTTCGGCCGCCAGGACGCCTCACCCGGCCGGCAGAACTGGTTCTCCTACCCGGTGCTGCGCGCGCTGTCCCCCGAGACGCTCATCGCCCGGCTGCTGGCCGAGGTCCTGGCCGGGCGGGAGCGCGGCGGCCTGGCCGAGAAGGTGGCCCGGCGGCGGATCGGCGACAACATCCGGCGCTTCGAGGAGGCCGTCGCCACCGACGTACGCCGCCGGATCGCCGAGGAGTCGGGGATCGAGCGGATCGCGCGCTCCGCCGTACGGCCGCCGCTGGAGCAGGTGGACTTCCTCCGGATCACCCGGGCGGACCTGGCGAGGCTGCGCCGGGAGGTCCACCCGCTCGCCCGGCGGCTGGCCGCCCGGCTGACGGTCAGGAACCGGACCGGCCACCGGGGCCGCCTGGACTTCCGCCGGACCGTGCGGGCCTCGCTGTCCAGCGGCGGCGTGCCGCTGGCCGTCTTCAACCGGCCGCGCCGCCCGCACCGGCCCGAGCTGGTCGTCCTGTGCGACGTCAGCGACTCGGTCGCCTCCTTCGCCCACTTCACGCTGCTGCTGACCTACGCGTTGCGCGAGCAGTTCGCCAAGGTCAGGGCGTTCGGGTTCGTGGACACCGTGGACGAGATCACCCGCTTCTTCACCCCCGGCGCCGACGTGGCCGAGGCGATGACGCGGATGGCGGCCGAGGCCGACATGGTGCGGTTCGGCCGGACCAACTACGGACACGCCTTCGAACGGTTCGCCGAGCGGTACGGTGACGCCGTGGGGCCGAAGACGTCCCTGCTGATCCTGGGCGACGCCCGGTCCAACTACCAGCCGCCCGCCCTGGAGACGCTCCGCGGCCTGGTCCGCGAGGCCCGGCACGCCCACTGGCTCAACCCGGAGCCGGTGAGCCAGTGGGACACCGGCGACTCCCTGGCGAGCGCCTACGGCGCGGTCGTCCCGATGCGCGAGTGCCGCAACGTCGTCCAACTCGCCGCCTTCATCGAGGACCTCACCTGACGGCCACCTCACACTCCGGCATTCAATCGATGCGATGAGTCAGACCAAGTCTCGGTGCCACCGAGAGGCGACCGCCTACACTGAAGCCATGACGTTCGACGACGATGTCCGGAACGGCGCCTCTGCCGGGCAGTTCGACGAGCCCCGGCTTCCCAAGCACTTGGCGGCGCTTGTCGGCGCGCTTCAGGGGCCGCCCGACCTCGGCGCGAACCACGACGATTACCTGACGTACCCCCACCGCGAGGAGTCCGGAGGAGCGGTCACCGCGTGATCCTCTGCGACACCGGGCCGCTGGTCGCCGCCTTCAACAAAGCCGACAAGGATCATTCACGCTGCGTCCGGTTCCTGACGCGGCATTGGACCAGACTGGTCGTTCCGTCGCTTGCCGTCACCGAGATATGTCACCTGCTGACCGACCCGGTACGCCGTGGCAGTCCGGCCCTCGCCGCGGAGTTCTGCGCCGCCATCGCCGACGATGAACTTCGCGTCATCGAAGTCACCCCGCATGACTACCGACGGATGTCCGAGTTGCTCCTGGCCTACGCCTCATTACGGCTCCAGGCGGTCGATGCCTGTGGGATCGCGCTTGCCGAGCGTTTCGATCTACGGGAGGTCGCGACACTCGACCAGCGCGACTACCGGATCGTCGCCCCTCGGCATCTGCCCAAGGGGCAGCGTCTCACCGTTCTGCCGGAAAGCTGAGCCCAACGTCGTCCGGCGGGTGGACCTGCGGTGACCGGCCGTATCCCGATCACCGCAGGATCCACCGTTCGGCGGGGGCGGGGTAGCAGTTCTTGGCGCCCGACTCGAAGCCGTCACCGAAGGCGCGGGTGCGCTCGAACCCGCTGCCGTGGGCGGCCGGGTCGGTCCACGCGGTGCCGGGCAGGTCCCGGCCGGAGAAGACCGCCAGCGTGGCCTCGTCCAAGTCGCCCTCCTCCAGCAGGTTCTGCTGCGCCACCCACCGCGCCCAGGCTCCGGCGAAGCAGTCGGCCTGCAGTTCGCGCAGCACCCCCGTCTGCTCCTGGCGCGGCATCCGGGCCTGCATGGCGTGACCGAACTCGTGGGCCAGCACGAAGGAGGCGGCGAAGTCGCCGCCGCTGACGTAGTACGGGATCATCAGCCCGGACTCGTCCCAGGCGATGAAGTCCCCGGCCGGGCAGTAGAAGGCGTTGCGGGCGGGCGCGGGCTGGTCACCGCAGACCGGGCCGCCGCCCTCGTCGGAGCGGTAGTAGGTATAGGCCCGCGGCTTGCTGTAGGAGCCGCCCAGCTCAGGCACCTCATCGCTCCAGTACCGCTCCAGGAGACCGAGCGTGACCGACAGGGTGCGCTGGTAGGCGGCGTAGTCGAAGGACGTGCGCCCGTCGGTGCCCAGCGGCGTCGAGTCCCCCCGGCTCGCGGTGGTGCCGCTCTTCTGCTCCCGATGCCGTTTGACGTCGTCGATCGCCTGCTTGATCACGTCGGTGATGCCGCGGTGTTCGCCGTCCCCCGCCGAGCAGGCCGGAAGCAGAAGCACCAGCGCGGCGATCACGGCGTACACCGCCCGGAACCGGGCGCGGGAACGAGGCGGGCGGGGGGTCGTCTTCGACATCACCCGCCCGCCGCTACCCAATCACTGACAAAACATCCATGGCGCACCTACCGGGGCGAACCATCCGCAACCCACCGGACGTTTCTCACCCGACGCCGCTCAGCGGATGCCCGCGAGGAAGCCGAGTACGCGCTCGGTGAGCAGCGCGGTGGCCTCCGCGTCGTACGTGGGCAGGCCCGGGTCGGCGAACAGGTGCCGGTCACCGGGGTAGAGGAACAACTCGGCGTCCTCGGCCTCCGCGACCAGGGCGCGGGCCGCGTCGAGGTCGCCCTCCTCGACGAAGAGCTCGTCGGCGTCCATGCCGTGGACCTGGACCGGAACCCCCTTCGGCCACGCGCCGCCGAACTCCGAGACCGGCACGCAGGCGTGGAACAGCAGCGCGCCCCTCGCGCCGGGCCGCGTCTGGGCCAGCGACTGCGCCGGAAGGACACCGAGCGAGAACCCGGCGTAGACCAGCTCGCCGGGCAATCCCTCGGCGGCGGCCCGCCCGCGCTCGGTCAGCACGTCGAACCCGATCTTCTGCGCGTGGGCCACGCTCTCCTCGAAGTCGTCGAAGACCCTCCCTTCGTACAGGTCCGGGACGTGGACGGTGTGCCCGGCCCGCCTGAGCTCCTCGGCGAACTCCAGCACCCCGGCCGTCAGCCCGTGCACATGGTGGAACAGCAGAACCTCGGCCATCTCGTTCCCTTCATCCGGCGGCACCGGAACGGCTTCCGCCGGGGGATGAGTATGGCCGGGGGCACCGACAGTTTCCGCACCGCCCGCCAGGTGGGAGCCGGATCTCCTTCTTCGCGCGGCGACCGGCCTCATGCCTCCTGGAGGCCCACGCGGCGGCCGGGGCCCTCGCCCGGATCACGGAGGAGAGGTTGCGTCGGGCGTCGCCGGAGCCGACGGTCAGTTCATCCGGCGCAGGACCCGGGCGGCGGTGCGGGCGAGCAGTTCCACCTGCTGGGCGTCGTAGTCCGCCCGCGGACCGCTCAGGATCCAGCGGGTCACCAGGCGCGGCTTGAGGAGGGTGAGCCCCTCGGCGGTGACCGTACGGCGCAGCCTGCCGCCGTGCACCGCGAGCAGCGGCTCGATCGTCACCTCGACGCCCGACTCGCGGGTGAGGACCTCGGCCAGGGCGGCGGAGACGTCGACGAGCGCCTTGGCCACCTTCGTGCCGTACTTCTCGCCCAGGAACAGCCGGTCACCGTAGCGGGCGATCTCGGTGTCGGGGTCCCACGCCTCGTTGTCGACGACCCAGACCCCGCCGGGACCGATGACGAGGTGGTCGATGGACGCCTGTCCGGGGACGGCGCGGCCGTCGAGGACGTGGTAGCCGCGCCTGCGGAGCCTGCGGCGCAGCAGCCTGCCGGTGATGGTCTCACCCCGGCGCCTGCCCCGCCAGACGGCGGTGGCGTTGTAGGAGTACCAGGCCCAGGTGGCGTCGGCGGCGGCGACCAGCAGGGCGGTCACCACCCCGGCGAGCGGGAGGTTGAGGCCGAAGCGGTAGCCGAGCAGCACGCCCACGACCAGGCCGCCGACGGCCTTGACCGCCCGCGTCTTCCGGCGTTCGCCCGCTTCCTTGATCCAGAACTGCTCGTACATGACCTGAGGGGACAGGCCGTGAACCTGGTCCTCTGGCGTCACGTAGATTGATCCGCCGGACACAGCGAACCCCCGGAGGTCGAGAGCTGACAAGGAGCGGATCTGCCACGCTGAAGATCCCTGTGCCAGAAAATACCCAACCGGGGGCTCCAGGCAGCCAAAGGTGACGCAAATAACACACCTACGCCAGGTACCGACGCTTTAACCGACCAGTCGGTATGCTGGGTCGGCACACGGCGGGGGGCCGGACGGCCGGGGCCGGCGGCGGGGAGGGGCCAGATGACGCGCGACAGGGAGTCCGTACGGCAGCGCCTGCTGAGCGAGGCCACGCGCCTGTTCGCCGAGCGGGGCTTCGAGAGCACCTCGGTGCAGGAGGTGGTCTCGGCGGCCGGCGTCACCAAGGGCGCCATGTACCACTACTTCGACTCCAAGGACGACCTGCTCCACGAGATCTACGGGCGCGTGCTGCGCATGCAGATGGAGCGGCTGACCGCCATAGCGGACGGTCCCGGCACGGTGGCCGAGCGCCTGCACGCCGCCGCCGCGGACGTCGTGCGGACCACGGTCGAGAACCTGGACGACTCCAAGATCTTCTTCCGCTCGATGCACCTGCTGGCCCCGGACACCCGCAAGAGCGTGCGCGCCGAGCGCCGCCGCTACCACGAGCGCTTCCGCGACCTGGTGACCGAGGGGCAGCGCGAGGGCGTCTTCAGCACCGCCTCCCCCGCCGAGATCGTGGTGGACTTCTTCTTCGGCTCGGTCCACCACCTGGGCACCTGGTACAGCACCGAGGGGCCGCTGTCGGGCGCCGAGGTCGGCGGGCACTTCGCCGACCTCCTCCTCGCCTCCCTGCGTCCCTGACCCAACCGCCCCCGTATCGCGGAAGAAAGCCTTCCGCGATGGGCGGCACAATCGGGGGATGCTGGAAACCTCGGCGCGGCTGCTGCGCCTGCTCTCCCTGCTGCAGACCCCTCGTGACTGGACCGGCCCCCAACTCGCCGAACGGCTCCGGGTGACCACCAGGACCATCCGCAACGACGTCGAACGGCTGCGCGAGCTCGGCTACCCGGTGCACGCCACCCCCGGCGTCGCGGGCGGCTACCGCCTCGGCGCGGGCGCGCAGATGCCGCCGCTGCTCCTCGACGACGAGGAGGCCGTCGCGGTCGCCGTGGGGCTGCGCACCGCCGCGGGCGGCTCCATCGCCGGGATCGAGGAGATCTCGCTGCGGGCGCTGGCCAAGCTGGAACAGGTGCTGCCGTCCCGGCTGCGCCACCGGGTCAACGCCCTGCACACCGCGACGGTGGCGGTCCCGGACCGCTCCCCCGCCACCGTGGACGCCGCCGTGCTCACCGCCATTGCGAGCGCCTGCCGGGACCACGAGCGGCTGCGCTTCGACTACCTCAACCACGACGGCGACGAGAGCGTCCGGGAGGTGGAGCCGCACCGGCTCGTGCACACCAGGCGGCGGTGGTACCTCGCGGCCTGGGACCCCGCGCGGCAGGACTGGCGCAGCTTCCGCGTCGACCGGATCCGGCTGCGCACCCCGAACGGCGGACGGTTCGCCCCCCGCGAGGCGCCCGGCGGCGACATCGCGGCCTATGTCACCAGGGGTGTGACCACCGCGGTGATCCGGCACCGGGCCACCGTACGGTTCCACGCTCCGGTCGAGGCGGTCGCCGAGCGGATTTGGCCCGACTGGGGGGAACTGGAGGCGGCGGACGAGCGGAGCTGCCTGTTCCACACCGGAGCCTCGTCCCTGGACGCCCTGGCGATCCACCTCGGGATGACCGGCCTCGACTTCGAGGTCGTCGATCCGCCGGAGCTGGCCGCGCACCTGCGCGAGATCGGCGCCCGCTACACCCGCGCGGCCGGCACGCCCGCGGAACCGTCCTGAGCACCCCGCGGAACCGTCCCGAGCACCGTTCCGGGCCGCGGTCCCGGCGGGGCGGGCCGTCCCGGGCGTCCGCCGCGCTCCCGGCGGGTCTCCTCTCCGGAGTTCCGCAGCCTGACGCCAATGCGGAACCAACCTTTCCGCGTTGATCCCTAGTGTTCCTCCCGTCCCCCGAACGAGACGCTCTGGAGGAGCCGATGACCACTCTCGACACCCACCCGGCACAGGCGCCGGAGACCGCCGGGCCCGCGCCGTACCGGTGGCGCTGGCCCGCGCTCTTCGTGATCCTCGCCGGGTCGGTGATGGAGCTCCTCGACGCGACCGTCACCAACATCGCCGGGCCGACGATGCGGGCCGACCTGGGTGGCGGTACCTCGATGATCCAGTGGCTCGGCGCGGCCTACACCCTCGCCATGACGGCCGGGCTGCTCACCGGCGGCCGGCTGGGCGACATCGTCGGGCGCAGGCGGATGTTCCTCATCGGCGCGGCCGGGTTCGTCGTGGGCTCGCTGCTGTGCGCGGCGTCCTTCTCGCCGGAGACCGTCATCGCCGCCCGGGTCGTCCAGGGGCTCTTCGGCGCCGCGATGGTCCCGCAGGGGCTCGGCATGATGCGGGAGATGTTCCCGCCCACGGAGCTGCGAGCGGCCCTCGGCATGTTCGGCCCGGTCATGGGCCTGTCGGCGATCGGCGGGCCGATCCTTGCGGGCTGGCTGGCCGACGCCGACCTCCTCGGCACCGGGTGGCGCATGATCTTCCTGATCAACCTGCCGGTCGGGCTGGCCACCCTGGCCGCCGCGCTGCGGTTCCTGCCCGCCTCCCGCCCGGCACGGTCGCTCACCCTCGACCTGCCCGGCGCCGCCCTGGCCTCCCTCGGCGCTCTGCTGGTCGTCTTCCCGCTGGTCCAGGGCCGCGAGTACGGCTGGCCGGCCTGGGCGTTCGTGATGATGGCCGCCTCGGCGGCGGTGTTCGCACTGTTCGGCCGGTACGAGTCGCGCCGCGCCGGCCGGGGCCGCGACCCGCTGGTGGCGCCCAGCCTGTTCCGCAAGCGCTCGTTCGTGGGCGGCCTGTTCACCGGCACGATCTACTTCGCGGCCTTCACCGGCTTCGGCCTGGTCTTCAACCTCTACACCCAGCTCGGCCTCGGTTACAGCCCGCTGAAGGCCGGCCTGGCCGGGATCCCGCTCTCCGTGGGCATGATCGTCGGCATGGGCCTGGTGCAGGCGCTCCGCGGGCACGGCCGCCGGTTGCTGCACGTCGGAGCCCTGATCATGACGGCCGGGGTCGTCGCCCTCCTGCTGATCCTGGGCGCGGAGGCGGGCCCCTGGCAGTTCGCCCCGGCGCTGCTCGTCACCGGCGTCGGCTCGGGGCTGATCATGGGCCCGTACTTCGAGATCGCGCTGGCCGGCGTCGAGCCGCACGAGATGGGGTCGGCCTCCGGGACGCTCACCGCCCTGCAGCAGGTCGGCGCGGCACTCGGCGTGGCGCTGCTCGGCACGGTCTTCTTCGGCGCCACGGGCGGCGACCCCACCGCCGCCGCGCGGCAGACGTTCTGGGTGGTCGCCGGGATGGTCGCCCTGACCTTCCTGGCCGGTTTCCTCCTGCCCCGCCAGACCCGCGAGGACGCCGAACCCGGCCATTGAGCCCCGGCGCACCCGCACGCGGCTGTTGACCCCGGCGCACCCGCTCCGATCCGCCCGCCCCGCCCCGGCGCCCCGCTCCGGTCCGCCCGTACCGGGTCAGATCGGGGCGGGGAGGTCGGCGAGGGCGGACAGGGCGTCGCGGTGGGCGCCTGGGGTGCCGAGCGCCGTCTCCGACGCCTTGGCCCGCTTGAGGTAGAGGTGCAGCGGGTGCTCCCAGGTCATCCCGGTGCCGCCGTGGAGCTGGACGCCCTCCTCGGCGACGCGGACCGCCACCTCCGAGCACCACGACTTGGCCACCGCCGTCGCGGCCTCGGTCTCCAGGGCGGCCTCGGTGCCCGGCTCCGGGCGGGCGGCCAGCAGGTTCGCGGCGTTCCTGGCCGCCGCGCGGGCCCGCGCCACGTCCAGCCACAGGTCCGCCATCCGGTGCTTGATCGCCTGGAAGGAGCCGATCGGCCGGGCGAACTGGTGGCGCTCCCTGATGTGGGCGAGCGTCGTCGCGAGGCACCACTCGGCGACCCCGAGCTGCTCGGAGGTGAGCAGCCCGGCCCCGAACGCCAGCACCCGCCGCGCGTCGAAGGCCCCGAGCCGCTCGCCGGGCGCGCCGGAGAGCGTGACGACGGCGATCGGCCGGGTCAGGTCCAGCGAGGGCACCACGTCGATCCGGGCGTCCCCCGCCCGCACCCGGTAGAGCGCCGTGCCGACCGGGACGAGCAGCACGTCGGCCGCGTCGGCCCCGGCCACCGCCCGGATCTCGCCGTCGAGCGCGCCGTGGTCGTTCAGCGCGACCGGCGGCGGCAGCGGCCGGTACGGCGAGGCCGCCAGCGACACGGCCAGCGCCGCCGTGGTCTCGCCCGCGGCCAGCTCGGCGAGCAGGTCGCGCCCGCCCGCCGGAAGCCCTTCGTGGACCCCCGCCTGGAGCAGGGCCTCGGTCGCGAGCACCGCGCTGGTCAGGAACGGCACCGGCGCCACGGCCCGTCCCAGCTCCTCCAGCACCACCGCGGCCTCGCGGGCCGACGCGCCGGCCCCGCCGTACTCCTCGGGTACCAGCAGGCCCGCCACGCCGATCTCCCGCGACAGGGTCTTCCACAGGTCTGCGTCGTACGGCGAGGCCGACTCGGCCCGCCTCAGCACGGCGTCGGGCCGGCAGCGGTCTGCGAGCAGGTCGTGGACGGAGGCGCGCAGCTCCTCCTCGACCTCGGTGTACAGCAGCGTCATCGGCACTTCTCCTCGTTCGGCGTGGGAGCCGCCGACCGGCCCGCTCCGGGGCCCGTCACCGGGGCAGGTCCTTCCAGGGCACGTCCTTGTCCACGCGGGGCTCCGAGGGCAGGCCCAGCACCCGCTCGGCGACGATGTTGCGCAGGATCTCCGAGGTGCCGCCCTCGATCGAGTTGCCCTTGGCCCGCAGGTAGCGGTATCCGGGGCCGCGGCCGAAGAAGTCGACGCTCTCGGAGCGGCGGAAGGTCCAGTCGTCGTACTCCAGGCCCTCCTCGCCGCGCAGTTCCACGTCCAGCGCGCTGAGCGCCTGGTTGAGGGAGGCGAACGAGAGCTTCATGGCCGAGCCCTCCGGGCCGGGCTGGCCGGCCGCGAGCTGCTCGCGCAGCCGCGCCCCGGCCAGCCGGGTGACCTCCGACTCCACCCACAGCGCGAGCAGCCGCCGGTGCAGGTCGTGGGTGCGCAGCTCCGGGCGGGACCGCCAGGTGTCGGCGACCAGGCCGATCATGCCGCCGCCCCGCCGGACCGGCCCGCCGCCGATCGCCACCCGCTCGTTCATGAGCGTGGTGGTCGCGACCCGCCAGCCGTCGCCGACGGCGCCGAGTCGCAGGGAGTCGGGGAGCCGCACGCCGGTCAGGAAGACCTCGTTGAACTCCGCCTCGCCGGTGATCTGCCGCAGCGGCCTGACCCCGACGCCGGGGGCGCGCATGTCGCAGACGAAGTAGGTGAGCCCGCGGTGCTTGGGAACGCCGGGGTCGGTCCGGGCGACGAGGATCGCCCACCGGGCGTGGTGGGCCCCGGAGGTCCACACCTTCTGCCCGTCCACGACCCACTCGTCGCCGTCGCGGACCGCCCGCGTGGCGAGCGTCGCCAGGTCGGAGCCGGCGCCGGGCTCGCTGAACAGCTGACACCAGATCTCCTCGCCCGTCCACAGCGGGCGCAGGAACCGCTCCTGCTGCTCGCGGGTGCCGAACGCCAGGATCGTCGGCGCCGCCATGCCCAGCCCGATGGCCTGCGTGCCCGGGTCGGGCTGCGGGGTGCCGGCGAGCTCCCGCTCGACGACGTTCTGCAGCTCCCGGGGGGCGCCGAGCCCGCCGAGCCCCTCGGGGAAGTGGACCCACGCCAGCCCGGCGTCGAACCGGGCCCGCAGGAACCCCGTACGGTCCTCGGGGCGGTGCCCGGCCAGGAACGCGACGGCGCGCTCCCTGACCGTCTCCTCGTCCAACGTCACGACGCTCCCTTCGCAGTCACGCGATCACCTCTGCCGCCCGGCGTTCCGTTCCGGGTGCTTCGGACGGGTCCGGTCCGCGCCCGGAGCCCGGTGACCCGGTGCCGGGGGGCGCCGCCGGCACCGGGTCAACCCATGTGCTTCTTCAGCTCTCGGTAGGCCAGCGAGCGCTTGTGGACCTCGTCCGGGCCGTCGGCCAGGCGCAGCGACCGGGCGCCCGCCCACAGCCCGGCCAGCGGGAAGTCCTGGCTGACGCCGCCGGCGCCGTGGGCCTGGATGGCCTTGTCCAGGATCCACTCGACCTCGCGCGGGGTGGCGATCTTGATGGCCTGGATCTCGGTGTGCGCGCCGCGGTTCCCGACGGTGTCCATCAGCCAGGCGGTCTTGAGCACCAGCAGGCGGAGCTGCTCGATCTTGACCCGCGACTCGGCGATCCAGTCCTGGACGACCCCCTGCTGGGCGATCGGCTTGCCGAACGCCGTACGCGACAGGGTCCGCCGGCACATCAGCTCGACCGCGCGCTCGGCCATCCCGATCAGCCGCATGCAGTGGTGGATGCGGCCCGGCCCGAGGCGGGCCTGGGCGATGGCGAAGCCGCCGCCCTCCTCACCGATCAGGTTCTCCACCGGCACCCTGACGTCGGTGAAGTCGATCTCCGCGTGCCCGCCGTGGTCGGCGTCGGAGTAGCCGAACACGTGCATGCCGCGCCTGATCTCCAGGCCGGGGGTGTCGCGCGGCACCAGGACCATCGACTGCTGCCGGTGGGTGGCGGCCTCCGGGTCGGTCTTGCCCATCACGATGAGGATCCGGCAGTTCGGGTTCATCGCGCCGGAGGCGAACCACTTGCGGCCGTTGATGACGTACTCCGAGCCGTCGCGGACGATGGACAGCGAGATGTTCGTGGCGTCGGAGGAGGCGGTGTCCGGCTCGGTCATGGCGAACGCCGACCGGATCTCCCCGCGCAGCAGCGGCTCCAGCCACTCCTCGCGCTGCCACTCGTTGCCGAACATCGACAGCACTTCCATGTTGCCGGTGTCGGGGGCGGCGCAGTTGGTGGCGGTGGGGGCGATCCTCGGCGAGCGGCCCATGATCTCCGCCAGCGGGGCGTACTGGAGGTTGGTCAGGCCGGCGCCGTGCTCGCCGGGCAGGAACAGGTTCCACAGCCCGCGCTTGCGCGCCTCCTGCTTGAGGTCCTCCATCAGCGGCGGGCTGGACCACCCGCTCTGCGCGGCCTGGGCCTCGAATGCCTCCTCGGCCGGGTGGACGCACTCGTCCATGAAGGCGAGCAGCCTCTGCCGCAGCTCCTCGGTCCTGGCGTCGAACGCGAAATCCATGGCCCTCCTCACGGTCTCCAAGGAGCGTACCGACCGGACGGTATGGCTGTCGACAAGGGACGGCGGGGTGTCGGCCGTCCGGCCACCGAAACGCCCCCTCGGCCGTCCGGCCACCGAAGCGCTCCCCCGGCCGCGTGGGCGGCGAAGCGCCCGCGAGGCCCGAAGGCGCGGGGGCCCGCCTCCTATCGGGACTTCCGCACGTGGGTGGTGTCGGTGTCGAGGAGGGTGCCGTCGGAGCCGGTCGGCGCGATCTCCGGCACGGGGGCGCCGTGCCGGTCGACCAGGACCGAGTGGGCCTCGCCGGGGGCGAAGGCGTGGCGTTCTCCCCACTGCCGCAGGGTGAGGACGACCGCGAAGAGGTCGTGGCCGGCGTCGGTGAGCACGTACTCCTGGCGGCGGCCCGACGGTGCGGCGCGCTGGGCGAGGAGCCCGTGAGCGACCAGCCTGCGGAGGCGGTCGGAGAGGATGTTGCGGGCGATGCCGGTGCGCCGCTGGAACTCGGTGAACGACCGCGCCCCGTCCATCGCGTCACGGATGACGAGAAGGCTCCACCTGTCGCCGACGAGGTCGAGCGCGCGGGCGACCGGGCACTCCGGGTCGGTCCAGTCGAGGTTCGGGACGCCCGTGGTGGCGAGCGACATGACACCTCCCGATGAGTTGCGGATTGAAACCATCATGCCGTACGGTCAAATTGGTTGCATTTTGCTACTTATTGAGTCGGGGTGCGATGAACCTGTGGCGGCGGACGTTGCTGGCGGTGGTGTGCGGTGTCTCTGTGGCGGGCGTCTACGCCGCGCAGCCGATTCTGGGTCCGATGGGACGTGATCTCGGCGTGCCGGCGGAACTCACCGGCTGGATGGTCGCGACCGGCCAGTTCGGCTATCTGGCCGGGCTGGTGCTGCTGGCGCCGCTCGGCGACGTGGCCGACAGGCGCCGGCTCATCCCCGCGCACCTGGTGATCACCGCGCTGGGGATGATCCTGACGGCCTCGGCGTCGGCCGCGTGGGTGGCGTTCTCGGGGCTCGCGGTGGCCGGGATGTTCGCGGTCGTGGTGCAGACCACGGTGGCCTACGCCGCGTCGGCCTCGCCGCCCGCCGAACGCGGGCGGAACATCGGTGTCGTGACCTCGGGCGTCGTGGCCGGCATCCTGGGCGCGCGGATCGTCGCCGGCACGCTCGCCGAGGTGTGGGGCTGGCGGAGCGTCTACGCCGTGCTCGCGGTGCTGTCGCTCGGGCTCGCGGCCCTCGTCCTCGCCGTCCTGCCGCCGGAGGAGCGCCCCGACCGGCCCACGGGGGTCGGGCGGGCCATCGTCTCGCTCGGAGGACTGTTCGGGCGGCGCGTCTTCCTGACGCGCGGGCTCATCGCGTTCTTCCTGTTCGCATCGTTCGGAACCCTGTGGAGCGGGCTGTCCCTGCCGCTGGCGGACGCGCCGTGGCGACTGGGCGAGAGCCGGATCGGGCTGTTCGGCATCGCCGGGCTCGCCGGCGCGCTCGGCGCGGCCCGCGCGGGACGGTGGGCGGACGCGGGACGGGCGGCCCCGGTCACCGGTCTCGCGCTCACCCTGCTCATCGTCTCGTGGGCGGCGATCGCGCAGCTGCCGTGGTCACTGTGGATCCTCGTCGCCGGAATCGTGGTCCTCGACTTCGCGGTCCAGGCCGTGCACGTGAGCAACCAGCACCTGCTCACCGCCGCGCATCCGGATCGCACCAGCGGCGTCATCGGCGGCTACATGGTCTTCTACTCGCTCGGCTCCGCCCTCGGCGCGGCGGCGACCACCGCCGCCTTCGCCGCCCACGGCTGGGCGGGTTCCAGCCTCCTCGGGGCCGGATTCGCGGCCTGCGCGCTGGCCGTCTGGGCGGCCGACAGGCGGCCGTCCCCCGGCCGGAGGGGCCGGCCGCTCACCGGGGACGCCGCCCCGCCGGCGAAGTGGTCGTCCGGCAACCGGGCCGAGTGGACCTTCCGGGCCGCGCGCCGCCGGCCGTAGGGTCGCCGCCATGACCGCGAAGATGCCCGACCCGCTCGTCCTCGAAGGCGCCGCCGTACGGCTGGAGCCGCTGACCGCCGGCCACGTCCCCGACCTGTTCCTGGCCGGTGGCGGCGACGAGGAGGTGTGGCGCTGGCAGCATCCCACGCCGCACGGGGTGGAGGAACTCGCGACGATGGCGGAGCGGCTGATCGACGACCCCGGCCACGTGCCGTTCGCGGTGATCCTCCGGGAGACCGGCCGCGCGGTCGGCTGGACCTCCTACATCGACACCCCGGGCTTCGACTCCAGCGTAGAGATCGGCTGGACCTGGTACGGCAGGGCCGTGTGGCGCACGGCGGTGAACACCACCTGCAAGATCCTGCTGATCGACCACGCCTTCGACCACCTGGGCGTGAACCGCGTCCAGCTCAAGACCGACATCCTGAACACCCGCTCCCAGGCCGCGATCAGGCGCATCGGCGGCGTCCCGGAGGGCGTGCTGCGCCGCCACCGCCGCCGCCCGGACGGCACCTGGCGCGACACCGCCTATTTCGGCATCCTCGACGAGGAGTGGCCCGCCCACCGCGCCCGCCTGCTGGAACGCTGAGCCCCGGACCGCGCCGGGGCCGGGAAGGCCGGGTCAGAGGCGGCCGGAAGGCGAGCCCAGCATGCCCGCCAGCACCTCCCTGACGCCCAGGCGCAGGTCGTCGAGGGTGGGTTCGGCCCCGGCCCCGGCGATGGCATCGAAGATCACTCCTTCGCCGTAGGCGACCATCTGGTGGCCGTGCCGTACCGGGTCGGGGGATCCGGCGGCGGTGAGGACCGCGACGGCCAGCGTGCGGAAGCGCTGCCCCGCCTCGTCGTAGATCCTGCGCAGTTCGGGGCGGCGGGTGGCCTCCAGCGCCAGCTCGTAGCGGGCGACCGTGCGGCGGCGGTCGACGGTGAGCTGCGCCCACAGGCTCCGCGCGGTCATCTCGGCGAGCGTCTCGGGCGTGACCGGCCCGGCGCTCCCCCCGGGTTCCGTCCCGGCCGCGGCGTGTTCGGTGACGCCGAGGAGCGGCTCGAAGACCGCGCCCTCGATCTCGGTCAGTCGCTCCAGGGCGAGTTCCAGCAGCGCCGAGCGGGTGCGGGCGAGGTTGGAGGTCGAGCCGGGCGGCAGCCCCGCCTCCTCGTCCACCGCCCGGTGGGTCAGGCCGCGCATGCCCCGCTCGGCCAGCAGGGTGATGGCGGCCTCCGCCACGGCCCGGGCCCGTTCCGACTTCATGCGATGAGACTACACGTGTAGTTAAGTCGCGTTCACCCACCGGAGCCGGAGGAACGACGGGCCCCGGCACACCGTGGTGTGCCGGGGCCCGCCGCCGTCCGCGCCGGTCACCCGCCGGTCATCGGACCGGTGGGTGACCGGCCGGGATCACCCTCCCCCCGCCAGGCGGATGATGTGCATGAAGAGGCTGTCCAGGTCGCCCTCGTTGATGAACTTGGTCGACCGGGCCGCCGTCTCGGCGACGATGCCCGTCCTCGTCGACGGCGGGTCCAACTCCGCCGGTTTGTAGTCCTGCCGCATGCCCTGTCCCGACCCCGAGGGCCGCACCATGCCCTGGGGCGGCCGTCCGTCGGGGTACATCTTCCCGTCGCGGTAGACGCTGACGGATTTCGACGGATGCCTGCTCCCGTCGATGCGGTGGTAGCTCCCGTCCCTGACCGGCGAGCGTTGCGCCTTGGGCGGGGACTGCCGTTGGACCGCCTTGCGGCTGGTCGGACGGTGGGCGGGCCGCTGCCGGGCCGGCTTGGCCGGGGCCCTGCTCACGCGTCTGCTGCGCGCCTTGGCCACGGCCGCCTTGGCCCGCCGGGCCGCCGCCCGGCGCGCGGCCGCCGCCGCTCTTCTCTTGGCCGCCGCGGCGGCCGCCTTCCTGGCCTTCTCGGCCGCTCGTTTCTTCGCCGCCTGCGCGGCCTTCTTCTTCGCCAGCTCCGCGGCCTTCCTCTTCGCCAGCTCCGCGGCCTTCTTCTTGGCGAGCGCGGCGGCCCGCCGCTTGGCCAGCGCGATGGCCGCCCGCCGGGCCGCCGCCTGGGCCGCCCGCCTGGCGGCCGCCTGGGCGAGCTTCCTGGCCAGGGCGCGCGCCGCGATCCTGGCCGCGATGCCGACGACGATCCAGACCAGCTGCCCGTCGGGGTCGCTCATCGTGACGGGGCTGTTGTTGGCGTAGGCGTAGGCGTTGAGCTGCTGGGGGTCCTCCTCGTCGATGACCGGGTCGACGGACAGGAACCGGCCGTTCACGGGGTCGTACTCGCGGGCGCCGAGCTGGACGAGCCCGGTCGACGCGTCCCGCACGCCTCCCACGAATCCCCGCTGGCCGGGCCACCACGGCGGTACCGCGCCGCGGTCCTCACCGAACGGCGTCGTCCTGCGGACGGCCACGTCTCCGGTGCCGCCGTTGACCGCCGCCTGCGCGGTGCCCTGATGGTCGGACGCCAGGAAGTACACCTTGTTGTCGGGGGTCCGCACGGCGATCGTCTCGTCGCCGATGGTGTAGTAGCGGGTGCACTCGACGACGTCCTTGGCGATGTCGAGCCGCAGCTCCATGTCGTCGATGTAAAGCGTCGAGTCCGTCGGCGTCTTGCGGAGCAGCCGCTCGCCGTCGGCGTCGTACACGAACGACGTGGTCTTTCCCGCCTCGGTCACCGATTCGAGGTTGCCCTCGGCGTCCCAGACCAGGGTCTGGTCGGCCGCCCCGACCTTGCGCCGGGTCGTGTTCCCGGCCTCGTCGTAGGCGAAGACGTCCGTGCCGGCCGTCAGGAGGGCGTGCGGCCGCGCCTCACCCGCGGCGGGGTAGGTGTAGGAGCGGACGGACTCCGCGCGCCCGCCGAACGCGTGCCGCGTCTCCTTCGTCCTGTTGCCGGTGGAGTCGTAGGCGTAGCCGATCGCGTACGGCGCCACGCCGCCGATCGTGTCCGACCGCGGGCCGCCGCCCGCGCAGTCGTCGGTGGCCGTCCACGCCGCGGTCAGGCGGCGCAGGTGGTCGTAGGTGAAGCACTGGGTGTCCTTGGACCGGCCGCCGTCCATGTCCGTGATCCTGGTGATGTTCCCGGCCGGGTCGTAGGTGTAGTTGAGGTCCAGGTCGGGCGCCGGGGCCGACTCGCGGTCCAGCCGGGTCCGGGTCAGCCGCCGGGTGCTCTCGTCGTGGGTGTAGGTGAGCCAGCTCTTCTTCCCGCCGCTGTTCAGCTCGTACTGCAGGGTCTCGCCCAGCTTGGAGTAGCGGGTGGCCGTGACGTACGACGACAGGCCGGTGACGGTGACCGGCTGGCTGAGCCCGTCGTAGGTGTAGACGACCGACTCCTCCGCCAGCCCGCCCGCGGCGGGGAAGCCGGCGGACTGCACCTGGTCGTCGAGGGTGTAGCGGCTGTTGAGCACGTACGACCCGGCCAGCTTGCCTTCCCTGGCGGGGACGGTGACGGTCTGCCGCAGGGTGCGGTACTCGGCGTCGATCGCGTTGATCTCCGCCTTGTACGCCTGGCCGCCGACGTAGCGGATGCTGGCGTTCATGTGCCCCTTGGCCAGCGCGTCGTACTTCCACTCCGCGAGCAGCGGGCCGGTCGTGGAGCCCTCGTGGAGCTCGCGCTTGCGCCCCAGCGCGTCGTAGACGTACGCCAGGGTCCGGCCCCGGGCGTCGGTGGAGGTGACGGCCTCGTCGACGTCGTTGTAGGTGAACGTCGTGACGCCCTTGTCGGGGTCCTCGGTCCTGATCTCCCTGCCCCGCAGGTCGTAGGTGTGCCGCCACACGTTGCCCGCGTGGTCGGTCACGGTGGCCAGCCGGTCCGACGTGTCGTAGGTGTACTTGGTCGCCTCGTAGTCGCCGGTGGGCGTGGCCCCCTTGTACTGCCTCAGTTCGACGAGCCGGCCCTCGGCGTCGCCGATGCGGGTGACGGCGGTGCCTCCGGCGGGGGCGGTGATGTGCATCCGGTCGCCGCGGTAGGTGGCGGCGGCTCGCCACTTCTCCACGCCCTTGACCCGGAACGCCTGGACGGACACCTCCCCGGTCCCGTCGTAGGAGGTGACGATCTGGCTGGGAACGGCCGTGTCGGCCACCCCCAGCAGCTCGGTGGACGGCTCGCCGGGGCTGAAGTAGCCGCTGTTGGACTTGGCCACCTCGCCGAGCGAGTTGTGGAAGGTGTCGGTGATCGTGCGCCCGTCGCGCAGCGCGGGATCCTGCGCCTGGTCGTCCCGGGGCGCCGGCTCCTGGGTCTGCCGGGGGCGCAGCAGGCCGTCGAGCAGCTCGTGGCTGACGGTGTAGCCGCCGTCCGCCCGCAGGGTCTTCGTGGTGACGACGTTGGGGCCGTCGTTACGCGTCAGGTAGGAGTACTCGGTGCTGGGCGACTGGCCGGCCTCCTTGCTGCGGTCGCCCTGCCACACCTTGACGAGACGGCCGAGCGCGTCGTGCTCCAGGTCGACGCGCCGGTTGTTGGCGTCGATCTCGGTGACGACCTCGCCCCAGGCCGGCTCGATGAGGGTGCGTTCCACGTGGCCGAGCGGGTTGGTCTCGGTGACCTCCGTCGCCGGAGCGCCGGAGGTCGGTGTGTAGGCGGTGACGACCTTGGTGCCCGCCGCGTCGGTCTCGCTGGTCATCCGCCCGTAGGCGTCGTAGGTCTTGACCGACTCGGTGACGGCCGAGCCGTCCCCGGCCACGGACTGGACGGCGGTGACGTCGCCCTTGACGGGCGCCTGGCCGTACGGCCCGCCGTCGAACTGCATCCTCTCGTCGGAGATCACGTCGGCGGCGGCCAGTTTCGACACGCCGGCGCCGCATCCCGCGGCGACCTTGTGGATCCTGCTGGTGTAGTCCAGCAGCCACGCCGTGGTGTTGCGGGCGTAGGTGTAGCGGGTGCACTGGTCGTCGTCACCGGTGTCCAGGTCGCCCTTCTCGTCGACCTGGGTGAGCATGCCCTGGGTGTCGTAGGCGCGTTCCTCGGCGGTGCGCCGCCACTTCCCGCCCTCCAGCGCGGTGCGGGTCACCATGGATTTCGGCTCGACGATGTGGGCGAGCTTGGTGACGCCGCCCTGGGTGGACTCGGCCGTCTTGAGCGACCACGGCTCCTCCGCCGTGGCGGTCGCGATCTCCCCGCCGTCGCCCTCGTAGAGGATCTCCTCACGCTCGAACCCGGCGAACTGGTCGAAGTCGTCCAGCTTGCCGCCCTCGGAGTCCACGACCTGCGCCCGGCGTTTGGAACCGTCGGCCTGGCGGTCGCCGTCCATGCCGCGGAAGTACCGGAACTCGGTGAGCGTGCGCTGGGTGTCCTGTCCGTCGCCGCCGCGGACCCTGACCCTGCCGAACCCGCGCCACTCCGACCAGGTGCGGTGCTCGGGTTTCACCAGGATGTTGTCGGCGTAGTGCCAGGCGGCGCCGTCGAGGTACTCGTAGTCGGTGACGACCGGCGGTGACTGCGCGACCCGGTCGATCTCCAGCGTCCGCGTCACGACGTACTTGTGGAACCAGTCGGTGACCTCGCCCTCGTCCGGCGGCGCCCACCGCTGGGGGAAGCAGAGCCGGCCGTTGCGGTCGGCGGCCGGCGCGTCTCCCGGCTTGCAGTCGGCGGGGCCGTACTCGACCCGGAGCTCCCCGCCGCTCTCGTTGTTCACCGACCGGACCCGCCACTTGACGAGCGGCGCGCGGCCCTCGTTGGAATCCACCCTGTTGGGCAGCTGGACGCCGGCGAACGTGATCTTCGGCAGGGTGATGGTGCCGCCCACGTGGCCGCTCTGCTGGATGGACGCGAGCCACAGCGAGGGGCTGAGGCCGTCACCCGTCGCGGGGAAGGAGTGCGTCAGCGTCCAGGAGTCGACGTCGCAGTACGGCTTGCCCGCGCACTTGGCCGTGTCGGGGTTGAGCACCTGGGTGGTGACCTTCGCCAGGCGCAGACGGGTGAAGAACGTCGGCGACAGCCGGTCGGTGCACTTCTCCCCCGAGCCGCAGATCTGGTCGAAGGGGACGTCGGGCCAGTGGCTCGCCGTCTCCTTCTTGAGCTGGTCGGCGGCGCAGGTGACCGTCCCGCCGGGCACGCAGCGTTCGGCGACGTCGAAGACGACGCGGGCCGCGGGCGACCTGGTGAACAGCTCGCCCCGCAGGTAGCCGTAGTCGATCCGCTTGAGGTATCCGCCGCGCACGTACTCCGTGCCCTGCTCGGGCTTCATGTTCCGCCCGTAGTGGTTCTTCTCGGCCCCGTACCAGTAGGTGGTGGCGTTGCCGTGCGTGTCGACGGCGAGGTCGAGGTTCCACCGGTAGGCCTGCTGACACCAGGAGGACGCCGCGTCGCTCTTGTGGCAGGGCTCGCCGCTGTTGTTGCCGAACACCGGCACCGTCCACGTCGACCCGGTCTCCGGCTTGCCCGTGGCCCAGCCGGGCAGGCGGTTCAGGCCGAAGGTGTACTGGGTGCCGTCGTCGGTGGTGACGCGCCAGTGCTCACCGTTGTCGTCGCCGTTGGCGGCGCCCGTGAGGTACTCGACGCGCGTCCCGTCGTCGCGCCTGGGCCGCCACTGCTTGGTCGTGGCGTCCTTGACCAGCTCGACGGCCGAGTTGCCGAGGGCCAGTGTCGCGTTCTCCTGGTCCCAGCACAGGTCGCCGGTCTTCTTGCCGTCGATCATGCACGACTTGTAGCGGCGTTCGATGTAGCCGCCGGGGTTCAGCTCGAACCCCTCGCCCGCCCAGGACGGCTGGTTGTTCGTCGAGACGGTGCGGCCGTCCACGCTCTGGGAGCTGTAGACGAGCGACATCTCGGGTTCCTCACCGCCCAGCGCGGGTGGCGCCCGCAGGCCGTAGTCCCAGGTGAAGTCACCCGACTGCGTGCCGACGCTCCAGTTCGACGAGGGGGCGAGCGAGGTGGCCGCGTGGTCGCCCGACGGCCCGGAGGGCGCCGCCTGCAGCGCGTACAGCGCCGGCATGTCGACGTCGGCGGCCAGCGTGCCGTTCTTCGCGTCGTTGTCGGACGGTACGGGTTCGGGTCGCGGGCAGGCGGCCGCGGCGGTCGGGGCCGTCGGGGCCGTCAGGGCGCACTCGTCCAGCCGTACCAGCCGCAACCTGGCGCCGTAGTCGCCGCCGAAGGCGTACCGGAAGCCGGAGTAGTCGATCTCCAGCCGGGTGCGCCCCCTCGCGACCGCCAGTCCCTGCCCCGCCGTCACCCGCAGGGCGAGACCGAGGAGTCCGGACGGCGCGGTGTCGAGCAGTTCGACGCGGACCCTGTCGGGGGTGGCCGCCGCCGCGACCTCCTTGCTTTCCTTGGCTTCCTTGCCGCCCTCGCCGTTCCTGTCGTCCGCGGCCTTGGCGGGCTCGGCGGGCTTCTTCGGCGGGGCGAGCCGTACCGGGAAGTCGGCCGTCAGCGTGCGCGCGCCGGCGCCGCCGGTCGCGTCCAGCTCGACCGCCTGCGGTTTCGGCCAGACGACGCTCGGCGGCGTCTTCCACGCCTGCTTCTCCGCCGGGTCGGCCGTCCTGGGCAGTACGGGGACCCGCTTTCCGAGGACCGGGGTCTCCCGCTGGACGGCCGGAGCGGAACGGGGCGCGGCGCTCGCGGGCTCCGCGTGCACCAGCGGCGCCATCACGACGACCGCCAGCGTGGCCGCCAGCCGCCGGGGCCACGGCGACTCCCGTACGGGATGCGTCAGACGGTTCCAGTAGGACTCCGGAGGATCTGGATCATGTGCCAGGTTCACTGACTTCACCCAATCTGTGGACGAGTCGAACGGGGGGAGTGACCGGCTGGACGAGCCGGGGCGGAGGGGTGAACGACCGGTTCGGAAAGGGACGGGAAGGGGCGGGGCGGTGAGCGACCGAGAGGAGAAGAAACGAGACAAGAAGGGATAAAACGGGATATGGAAGACCGGAATTGAGCAGGGAAGGTCGGAGCGGGACCGGAGGAGACCGGGATCGGGGGAAGGCCGGGGCGGGGACCGGAGGCCGGGGACCGGGGATCGGGGATCGGTGGGGGCGGGGAAACCGATGGGATGGGGACCGGTGAGTCGAGGGCCGGTGAGTCGAGGGCCGGTGAGTCGAGGGCCGGTGAGTCGAGGGCCGGTGGGTCAGGGGCCGGTGAGTCGGGGGCCGGTGAGTCGGGGCCGCCCGGCGGAGTGCCGGGCGGCCGATCGGGAGATCCGCCCGGGGACTACTGGGCGGCCAGCTGGGCGATCTGTTCGGCGCTCAGCACGCCGTCATAGGTACGGACGTCGTCCACGATCCCCGGCCAGTGACCGGTGAAGACGCCCGCGGCCTTGGCCCGGCCCAGTTGCAGCGGGCCGGTGGCGTTCCACGAGCTGACGTGGGCGGTGACGGTACCGGCCGACAGCCGGCCGTTCACGTAGATGCGCAGTTCGCCCTGGAGGGGGTCGTAGACCCCGGCCACGTGGGTCCACTCGAACGGCGCGGGGACCGCGTCGGAGCGTGTCCGCGCCACCGCGGCGGTGTCGGTGTCGGCGGCGGCCATGCCGAGGACCCAGCGCCCCTTCTCCTTGTCGTAACCGAGCTGGAATCCGCTGGCCCTGCTCCCGGCCTGGGAGACGATCGCCGCGTCGCGGGTGGGCAGGTAGTCGAGCTGGGTCCAGGCGGCGACGGTGAATCCCGTCGCGGTGTTGACGGCGGGACCGGCGGCCTGCGCGTGACCGCCCGTCCCGTCGAGGGCGAGCGCGCCGTCCAGCCAGCCCTCGGTCCACGACGCCCCGCCGCCCAGCGTCGCCGCCGACGCCCGGCCGGAGGAGTCGGCGGCGACGGCGCCGGATTCCTCGTCCAGCTTCCAGTGCCCGACCAGCGTCGCGGCGCTGTTCACCAGGTCGTCGACCTCGTCGCCGAACATGGCGCGCCCGTGGACGCGGACGTCGTCGACGTCGCCCGGCCAGAACTCCGTCTCCGCTCCGCCGGTCTTCGTCCTGCCGATCGTCAGCGGCCCGGTCGCGTCCCACGGCCGGGTGAACGGGACCGCCGACTCCAGGCGGCCGTTGACGTAGAGGGACAGCTCCCCCGCGGCCGTGTCGTAGACGCCGGCGAGGTGGGTCCACTCGCCGGGCCTCGGCGCGGACGTCGACAGCGCGCGTACCACCGCCGCCCCGTCGGTGTCCGCGACGGTACGGCTCAGCGCCCAGCGGCCGTCGGCCTTGGAGTACCCCAGGGAGAAGCCGCCGTTGCGCCCGCCGTCCTGGCCGACCGCGGTCGCGGCGGCGCCGGTGCCGGTCAGCCGCACCCAGGCGGCGACCGTGAGGTCGCCCAGGGTGGACACGACGGGGCCGGTGGTCCGCGCGTGGCCGCCGGCGCCGTCGAGCCGCAGCCCCGCGCCCGTCCTGCCGGTGGTCCAGGCGGCCGCGCCGTACAGGGTGGCCGGGTGGGCGCCCGTGCGGTCGGCGGCCACCCCGCCCTGCCCGTCGTCCAGGGTCCAGTGCCCGTCGGGACCGGTGCCCGGGTTGACGTTGAACACGTAGGTGCGGATCGGGCTCTGGTGTCCCGCGCGGTCCTTGCTGCGCACCGCCAGCACGTTGGGGCCGTCGTGGCGGGGGGTGAGCCGGATCGTCGCGGGCCCGCCCGCCTGGTCGGCCGCGACCTCGGCCTTGGGGGCGGTGTCCAGCCCGTAGACGTAGCCGACGACGTCGGCGACGCCGGCCGCGGTGAACGTGAAGGAGCCGGACCGGCCGACGCCGTCGCTCCAGCCGTCCTCCGGGTAGTCCGTCGAGGTCACCACCGGTTCCCCTCCGGGCGCGGAGGCGTCGGCGGTCATCTCGCACCAGGGGCTCCACGCGCTGTTGATCCTGCCGTCCTCCGCGCGGACCCGCCAGCGGATCACGTCGCCGTCACCGAAGGCGCCCTGCGGGACGGTCGCGAAGAAGGCGCTGCCCGTTCCCTGCGACTCGGTGAGCCGCTCCCCCACCTTCGTGCCGGCGGCGGTCCACCACTCGAACCGTCCCCTGACCGCGTTGTCGGCGTCCCGCAGTTTGGCCCACAGCTTCGGCGTGGTGGTGCCGATGATCGGCCGCTCGGCGCCGGTGACGCAGTCGCCTCCCGGGTCCGACCAGGTGTCGGCGGCCACGGGCGCGGCGGGCGGCGAGTTGAACTCGATCACCAGGCTGGGGTTGTTCTTGAACTTCTTCCAGGCGTAGACGTCCGTCTCGCTCGTGGCCCTGAGCCCGACGGTGATGTTGGGCCAGTTCTTCGCCGCGGCGTCGGCGGCCTGGCTGGTGACGTCGAACTCGACGCCGCCGGGCAGGCAGGACGGCCCCCAGCCCTTCGCGACGTTCACGGTGTCGAGGAGTCTGGACCAGGTGGGCTGCTTGTTCCAGGTGGTGCTCTTGCTGATCGTGCCGGTCGCCCAGGCCTCGACCTTCCGCGCGCCGCACGAGTAGGACCAGGTCTCGTACGTGCGCAGCGTCGCCTTGATGATCTGCTTGCCGTGGATGGTCGTGCCGGTGTTCATCTGGAAGAACGACCTGTTGGTCTGCCCGGAGACGTGTCCCACCCTGGCGACGTCGTTGGCGTTCAGGAAGTTGGACGAGGGGTTGTTGCTCCAGACGGACGTCCAGGCGCCGCGGGCCGCGGAGAAGAACGGGTCGAGGTAGATGGGGAACTTGGTCCCCGGGTCCTCGATCATGCCGCGGTGCGGTTTGAGCACCAGCTTCCCGCCGGTGAGTTCGAGGCCCATCACCTCACGGCGCGCGTCCGCGGACGCGCCTTCCCCCGCCGGTGTCTCCGCCCCTGCCGCCGTCTCCGCTCCCTTCGCCGGCGTGCGCGCGGCCGGGGTTCCCGAGGAGTCCCACATCATCGGCGGTGAGGCGGTGAAGATCGATCCGCCGTTCCCGTCGACCGCCTCGATGTTGCCGCCCTCGGTGGATTTCAGCGACAGCCCGTCGGCCGAGATCGGGAGGTTCAGCTCGGTGAGGGCCCTGTTCCGGGCCGCGGCGCGCGACTTGACCACGAGGAGGTGGGAGAAGCCGTCGACGTCCGCCTTGACCTGGAGGTCGACCCCGGGAAGCACCTCTGGGTAGGTCGCGGTGTCGTCCTTCAGCACGGGCTTCGGCAGCGTGCCCGGCCAGCCCAGCTCCAGCGTCCTGTCGCCGCGGGCCATCCGGGCGAGCGGCGCGTTCCCGCCGCCCGAGAACGTCAGGCCGACCGCCGTCGCGACGGGGGCGATCGTGCCGTCGGGACGGGCCCGGAGCGTCGGGTCCACGTCCACCCATCGGCCTTCCTGGCGGACCCGCACCGGACGCGCGTACTGCTCCAGGGTGAAGGTGCCGTCCGGTTCGGCGAAGACCTGGCGGGTCTCCGTGCGCATCGCGGCGACCTCGACCGGTTTCCCCGTCCGGCGGGCGAGCGCCTGGGCCGGTTCCTCCGCCGGTCGTTCCGTACGGCCGGCGAGGGGTCCGGCCGGTTTCCCCGCGGGATCCGCGTCCCGCGGTCCCGTGACGGCGTCCGTGGTCTGTTCCCACGTGCCGGCGACGGCGTCCGAACGATTGAGAGGCGTCACGGCGGCCACGCCCGCCAGCATCACCACGACCAGTCCACGACCTAAGCGCATCGGCCCTCGCCGTCGTCGAGCTGGGACGCCGCGCGGCCCATGGTCGTCCGGCGTCTCCATGATCTTGAATTGACAAGCGGATTGTCACCCGCGTGGAGGGGACCGTCCAGATCTTGTGACACATTTCTTCAGAAACTTCCCCTTCCTGAAGAAAACTGCCAGCACACGGCCCGACCGGCCCGCGAAGACCGGTCGTGCGGCCCCGTCCCCTCACTGGCGATCACGGCGTCACCCGGCGACCATCCCGGCAGGTCCCGCCCCCGCGGCGCGCCCTCCGCGGCGCCCTTCTCCGCGGATCCGGCATGCCGCGACTCCGCGTTCCCGGGACTACATTTGTAGTAAAACTACAGACGTAGTACCGTCACTACATTCGTAGTGACGAAGGAGGGACCGTGGCGCACGCGGTGGTGGTCGGGGCGGGGATCGGCGGGCTGACGGCGGCGGCGGCGCTGCGGCGGCGCGGCTGGGAGGTCACGGTGTTCGAACGGGCGCCGTCCCTGGAACCGGTCGGTTCGGGGCTGGCCATCGCCGCCAACGCGCTCCGGGCCCTCGACACGATCGGCGTCGGGGACGACATCCGGCGGCTGTCGGCTGTCCAGGGCGAGGCCGGCATCCGTCGCGCGGACGGCCGGTGGCTGATGCGGACCACCGAGGAGGCCACCTCCGCCCGGCACGGCGACTCCGTCGTGCTGCTGCGCCGTACGGACCTGGTCGACGCGATCGCGGCCCGGCTGGAGCCCGGCGTGATCCGGCTGGGTTCCACGGTCACGGCGGTGGACCCGTACACCGGCCGGGTGACCGTCCGGACCGGTGACCCGTCGGACGCGGACACCGGCGCGGACACGGGTCGGGCGGGCGCGGGCCCGGATGGCGGCGCGGGTCCGGATGGCGGCGCGGCCCATGACGGCGCCGCCGGGACGGCCGAGGTGGTGGCCGACCTCGTCGTGGCGGCCGACGGCATCCGCTCCCCGGTCCGGGCCGCGCTGTTCCCCGGCCACCCGGGCCCCTCCTACGCGGGCGTCACGAGCTGGCGGCTGCTCGTCCCCGGCGGGGGACGGCCCGGCCGGACGTTCGAGAGCTGGGGCGAGGGCAGGGTCTTCGGCGTCATGCCGCTGGCCGGCGGCACGGCCTACTGCTACGCCACCGACACCGTCCCGGCGGGCGAGGACCCCGGGGACGGCGAGAGCCGCCGGGCCGAGCTGCTCCGCCTGTTCGGCGGGTGGCACGACCCCATCCCGGCGCTGCTGGAGGCGGCCCCGCCGGAGCTCGTCCTCCGCAACGACGTCCACCACCTGGCCACCCCGTTGCCCGCGCTGCACCTCGGCAGGGTGGCGCTGCTGGGCGACGCGGCCCACGCCATGACACCCAACATGGGGCAGGGCGCCTGCCAGGCGATCGAGGACGCGGTGGTGCTCGCCCACGTCGCCGGGGACGGCGGCGGCCCGGCGGGTGCGGCCGGCGTGGACCTGGGCCCGTACACCGCCGCCCGGCTGGAGCGGACCGCGCGGATCATGGCCCGGTCGGCGTCGATCTGCCGCACCACCCGGCTGCGCAACCCGCTGGCCGTACGGCTGCGCGACACGATGATGGCGCTCGCCTGGCGTCTCGCCGGCGGGCGGATGACCGCCGCGATGGACGAGGTGCTCGGCTGGCGGCCGCCCACGCCGCCCGGGTCCCGGCTCAGGCCACCCGTGACGCCCCTGACGTCTCCGGCGGCTGCGGCCCGGCGGGAGGCGAGGTGATCGGCGGGACCTCCGGGACGGGGGTGCGGCCGTGGTCCGGGGAGAGCCGTCCGAGGGTGACGGTCCCCCAGATCAGCAGCGCCGAGGCCAGCAGGGCGGGGACCGCGTCGGCGGCCCCGCTCGGCAGTGCCTCGTCGAGCAGCAGCGCTCCGGCGAGGACCGAGGTGATGGGGTCGACCACCTGGACCGCGGCGTAGGCGATCCCGAAGTAGCCGATCGCGTAGGACCTCTGCAGCAGCACCACCGCGCAGACCAGCAGCACCGGGATGGCGAGCGTGAACCAGGTCAGCAGCCTGCTCAGGTCGCCCTGGAGGTCGCCGCCCACCACCCGGACGAAGGTGGACACACTGGCCGTCACCGCTCCCGCGCCGACGGACATCAGCAGCGCCTTGGCCGGGCCGCGCGCCCTGCGGGCGGCGAGGTGGGAGATCAGCACGACCAGCCCGACGCAGCCCAGGAAGCCCAGCGCCTCGGTGTTCGTCAGGTGCGGGACGCTGGGGTGGGCCGGGACCAGCAGCATCAGCCCGAGCAGGCCGACGGCCACCGCGATCGACCCCAGGATCTCCGCCCGGTGCGGCCGCCTGCCGTGCAGCATCGCCGCCAGCGGCACCGCGAACACCAGCGTCGCCACGCTGATCGGCTGCACGACGACCAGGGGGGCGAGGCTCAGCGCGACGGCGTGGAGGCTGGCGCCGGTGAACCCGATGATGCCGCCGATCCACCAGCGGGGGCGCCGCATCAGCTTGAGCGAGGCTCCCTCGGTGACCGCCTCGAACTGCTGGAGGGCGGCGCCGAGCGCGTAACCCAGCGCACCGACCAGGGCGATCGTCACTCCGGCCCAGGTCATCGCCACTCCCCGAGGACGAGCAGGACGGGGGGAGGCGATGGCAGTCGGATCATTGTTCCAGCTTAGGGGCCCGGCGGGGAAGTAAGCGCCGGGTCATGTACCGGCAGATACCTCTTGACGGTGCGAACCCGTGTCCTCCCCGCGGGCGGGGGCCTCAGTCGCGCTGGGGGCAGACGCAGAAGAGGTGCCCCTCGGGGTCGGCGAGGACGATCCACTTGCCCTCACCGGGCTGGAAGTCCGGCTTGGAGGCGCCGAGCTTCAGGTAGTCCTCGACCGCCTGCGCCACGTCCGGGACGAGGACGTCGAGGTGGAAATGCTTGTCGGGCCCCGGCCAGGCGGCCGGCCTGCGGTCGAGGTTCTGCTGGAAGTAGATGCTCATCGTGCCGTCGCCGATCCCGGCGTAGGTGTCCTCGGCGTACTGCACCTCGTAGCCGAAGACCTTCGAGTAGAACTCGGCCAGCCCCCGGGGGTCGGCGCAGTCGATGTTCACGGCGAGGAATTTCGCGGTCATGGTCATGGATCTCATCGTGCCGCCCATACCTGCCACGTGCTGTCAGGTACAGGAAGAAAATGCGGATCTCCCGGATCGGCGAGGCTCCCACGCCCGGCCCCGGTACGGCGGGCGGACCCCTTCGGGCCGGTCGCGCCACGTGCCGGGGCCACGGCCGCGACAGTGGCCCCGACACGACGTCCGGAACCCGCCGGAACCCGGGGCCGGACCGGCGTTATACAGGGCGAGGGGGAAAAGGGCGCGTTCCAGCCGTCGCCCATGTGGCCCGGACCCGAGCCGGGTGTTCCTGTCCCCACCGACGTGACACCGAGGAGCGAACATGCCGACACCGATGGCGGTCACCCCGCACGAACGCGTGGCAGGCACCGACTGGGCCGGCCTGGCCCAGGAGATGGACGCCCACGGCTGCGCGCTGACCGGTCCGATCCTCACCGGGGACGAGTGCCGCGAGATCGCCGGACTCTACGACGAGGTCTCCCGGTTCCGTTCGACGATCGACATGGCACGGTTCCGCTTCGGCCGCGGCCAGTACCGCTACTTCGGCCGGCCCTTCCCCCACCTGGTGGGGCAGCTGCGGCAGGCGTTCTACCCACGGCTGCTGCCCATCGCCCGCGACTGGGCGACCAGGCTCGGCAGGCCCGCGCCCTGGCCGGACAGCCTGGACGAATGGCTCGCGATGTGCCATGCCGCCGGGCAGACCAGGCCGACGCCCATCTTGCTGCGTTATCGCGGCGGTGACTGGAACGCCCTGCATCGCGACCTGTACGGAGACCTGGTGTTTCCGCTGCAGATCGTGATCGGCCTGGACCGGCCGGGCACGGATTACGACGGCGGGGAGTTCCTGCTGGTGGAACAGCGCCCCCGGGCCCAGTCGCGGGGTACGGTGACGCTGCTGCCCCAGGGTCACGGACTGGTCTTCACCACCCGCGACCGGCCGGTCGCCTCCGCACGGGGCTGGTCCGCCGCTCCGGTACGGCACGGCGTCAGCACGGTACGGCGCGGCCTGCGGCACACCCTCGGCCTGGTCTTCCATGACGCGGTCTGACGTCCGCCCCGGACGCCCGGTCCACATGGGAGCCGGAGGGCATGACGCCATGCGAACGACCTCGCCGCTGCTTCACGGGATGCGGGCCACCGAGACGATCACGCCCCCGCACACGGCCGCCGAACTGGCCGCGCTGCTCGAACTGCTGCGCGCCCAGCGCCCCAGGATCGGGACCGTCACGATCGGCCACAGCCGCGACGCCGTCTCGGCGGCCGCCGCGGCGGCGTTCGCCGACGCCTGGGAAGGAGAGATCCTCGCGGTGGTCGACTGGCCGGAGGAGGCCGCCTCCTGGCTGCGCCCGGCCCGGCGCTTCACCGCGGGCCACCCGGACGCCTGGGTGGTGGCCGGCATCCCTCTCGGCTGGGCCCAGATGAGCCGCCGCCTGCGGCACAGCACCGGCTGGCGGCCGACGAGGACCTTCGGCTTCGCCTCCGTCACGCGAAGCGCGGCGCTCGCCGGCCCCGGCACGCTGCGGGGCCTGCGCGGCGCCGCGTTCGACGGCGGCACCTGGGAGATCGGCCCCGGCCTGATCACCTTCTTCCCGCCGCGGACCGGGCGGGGACCGTCACCCGATGACCGCGCGGTCACCGCGTACGGACCGTACGGTGACCGGTTCCGAGGAGCCGGAGCCACCGAGGCTTGGGCTCCCGGCCGGGGACGGCGTTAGGATCCATCCGTGCGCATGCTGATCGTCTCTCCGCCGCCCGCCCGCTGACGCGGGCGGTCCCCTCTCCTGACGACCGGATCCGAGCGATCCGGTGGGTGGCTGCTGCCCGCACACGTGCGGCCCGACGACCACCTTCCTGTTGGAGAGAACTCCATGACGCACGTCTCCGTACGGCGGGGCCTGCTGTACGTTTCCATCGCGGCGACCGCCTGGGGCACCGGCGGCGCCGCCGGGGCGCTGCTACGCCTCTCGGGCGGGCTGGACCCCGTCTCGATCTCGTTCTGGCGGTTCGCCGCCGGAGCGGCGACGCTCCTTCCGATCCTCCATTTCATCGGCCGGATCCGAGGCCGGAGCCAAGACCGGGACCGGGGCCATGCCCGCGAGTCCCGGCGGTACGGCCGGATCGCCGCCACCGGCGTGGCGATGGCCATTTGCCAGACGGCCTACTTCGCGGCCGTCGCCTCCTCCGGCCTGGCCGTCGCCACGGTGGTGACGATAGGCGCGACCCCGGTGTTCGTGGCCGCCGCCGCGCGGCTGCTGCTGGGCGAGCGGCTGGGCGCGGCCGGGCTCGGCTCCGCGGCGGTCGCCCTGGCGGGCTTGGCCATGCTGGTCCTCGACGGCGGCCCGGCGTCCTTCTCGGCGGCGGGCACGGGCTGGGCGCTGCTGTCCGCGGTCGCCTACGCGGGGGTGACCCTGCTCAACCGGGCCTTCTCCGCCGAGCCGTACGCCGCGACCTTCGGCGGCTTCGCCGTCGGCGGCCTGTGCCTGCTGCCCCTGGCGCTGTCCGGTGGGCTGCTCCCGGACGGCGACCCGCTCTTCTTCTGGGCGGCCGTCGCCTACCTGGGCGTCGTCCCGACGGCCCTGGCCTACGTCCTGTTCTTCACCGGGCTGGGGTCCGTCCGGGCCACGACGGCCTCGGTGATCTCGCTCGTGGAGCCGGTCGGGGCGGCGGCCATCGGGATCCTCGCGTTCGGTGAGCGGTTCACGGCGCAGGGCGTCGCGGGCGCGGCCCTGCTGCTCGCCGCGGTGGCCCTCCTCGCCCTGCGGGAGAGGAGGGAACCGGCGCCGGTGACCGGCTGATCCCCGGCACGGTCCCGCGCCCGCCGTCCGGCGGCGCGGGACCGCACACCGGGACCGCACACCGGGACCGCACACCGGGACCGCACACCGGGACCGATGTCCCGGACCGCGCACGACCGGGCGCGGGACCGGACGGCGGGGACGCGGGGACCGCGCCTCGGAGCCGCCCAGCCCGGCGTCAGTCGAACATCTCCGGCTCGGCCGCGCTGATCTGGTCGTAGAGGGGCTGGAAGTTGACCCAGCCGACCAGGTCGTTGCCGATCTGCCCGTGGGTGAGCTTGGCGTTCTCGTGCTCGATCGGGACGGTCGGCCCGGCGGCCTTGGCCAGCAGCTGCGCCTGGCACGAACGCTCCAGGGTGATGAACCACCAGGCCGCGGCGTCCACCGAGTCGCCCACCGTGAGCAGGCCGTGGTTGCGCAGGATGACCGCCTTGTTAGAGCCCAGCGCCGCCGCGATGCGGCGGCCCTCCTCGGTCTCCAGGACCACGCCGGTGTAGTCGTCGAACAGGCTTATGTCCTCGTAGAAGGCGCAGGCGTCCTGGGTCAGCGGCTCCAGCAGCGTGCCCAGCGACGACAGGGCCTTGCCGTACACCGAGTGGCTGTGGGCGGCGGCGACCGCGTCCGGCCGGGCCTGGTGGATCATCGCGTGGATCGCGAACGCGGCCTGGTTGACGTGGTAGCGGCCCTCGACGACCTGCCCCTCGTGGTTGACGAGGATCAGGTCGCTGACCTTGATCCGCTTGAACGACATGCCGAACGGGTTCACCCAGAAGTGGTCGGTGTGCTCGGGGTCGCGGGCGGTGATGTGCCCGGCCACGCCCTCCTCGAAGCCGAACCGGCCGAACAGCCGCAGCGCCGCCACCAGGCGCTCCTGGCGGTGGCGGCGCTCGTCGGCCACGTTCTCGAACTTCTGCGGCAGCCGGAAGGTGAGCTGGTCGGCGGGGACCGGCTTGAGATCGGACAGGCTCATCGTGCCTCCAGTGCGGACGGGTCGGGATGGATGGGAACGGGCGGAGGGGATCACAGGAGGGTGGTCACAGGGCCACCGGAGCGGACCGGCCGGAGCCCGGCGCCCAGGGCGCGGGGCCCGGAGTGCGGGGCCTCGGCCGCGACGGGTCACCGGGTCGACAGGACGGACGGGTCCAGGCCGGCGGGTGAGCGGTGTCCCGCGAGCCCGAGCGTGAGGTCGAGCTCGGCGAGCAGGCTCCGCACCACGTGGCGCACGCCGTCCTCGCCGCCGGCGGCCAGCCCCCAGACGTACGGCCTGCCCAGCAGCACGGCGCGCGCCCCGAGGGACAGGGCCTTGAAGATGTCGGCGCCGGTGCGGATCCCGGAGTCGAACAGCACGGTGAGCCGGTCGCCCACGGCGGCGGCGATGCCGGGGAGGGTGTCCAGCGCCGCCACGGCGCCGTCGATCTGCCGGCCGCCGTGGTTGGAGACGACGATCCCGTCCATCCCGGCGTCGGCGGCGCGCAGGGCGTCGTCGACGTGCTGGATGCCCTTAAGGACGATCGGACCGTCCCAGTTGTCGCGCAGCAGCGGCAGGCGGTCCCAGGTGTGGGAGCGGCCGTTGAACATCGGCGCCCACTGCATGATCGCCGCGTTCAGGTCCTCCTCCACCGGGCGCGCCAGCCGGGAGCGGAAGACCGGGTCCGACAGCGGGATGGCCAGGCCGGTGCCGCGCAGGAACGGCAGGTACGCCTGGTCGAGGTCGTTGGGCCGCCAGGCCAGGGTCCAGGTGTCCAGGGTGACGACCAGGGTGTCGTAGCCGTTCCCGGCCGCCCGGTCGAGCAGGCTGAGCGTGACCTCGTCGTCGTGCGGCCAGTAGAGCTGGAACCACCGCGGGCCTTCGGGACCGGCGGCCTCGGCCACCTCCTCCAGCGTGTGGGAGGAGGCGGTGCTCAGGATCGCGGGGACGCCGAGGGCCGCCGCCGCCCTGGCGGTCGCTAGCTCGCCGTCCGGGTGGACGATCGACTGCACGCCCACCGGGGCGAGCGCGACGGGGGCGGGGTAGGTCCTGCCGAACAGCTCGGTGCGCAGGTCCCTGCCCGAGGCGTCGCACAGCATCCGGGGCACGATGCGCCACCGGTCGAACGCCTCGCGGTTGGCCCGGTCGGTCGCCCCGGTGCCGGCCGAACCGGCGACGTACCAGTAGGGGCCGGGGTCGAGCTTCTCCCTGACGGCCTGTTCGAGTCTGCCGACGTCGGTCGAGTACGGCGGGAGCTGTCCGGCCAGTCCGTTCAGGTAGATCTCGTACTGGTAGTCAGAGAAGTTCACGGGTCAAGCCTGTCCCGCATAGAGGGAAATGTCCATATTCACCGCGGGTCCACGACCCTCCGTGCTCACCGCGGACCCATGACCCTCCGCCAGTGGGGAACCGGGAGACCGGCTTCGCTAAAGCTGCTTCAAGAACCGGAAAGCGGGCGATTCGGTCCCTCGCTCCGGACCTTCGCTTTCCTACCGTGGTCGCCGAATACGACCGCCGGGCGATCTCCGCCCGCGGTTCGATCACGGGGAGGAACCCATGTACGGCAAGAGAGAACTGACGGCGCTCGGCGCGGCGCTTCTCGCCGCCCTCGCCGTCGGGGCGGTCTCGGTCTCGGCGGCCTCGGCCGCGCCGACCCCGGCGGGCACGGCGGACACCGCGCAGAGCGCGGCGCAGCCCACGGTCGCGCCGCGCAGGCCGCCCCAGGACGACTACTGGCGGGGCTACCGGGACGGCTACCGCGCCGCCGGCCAGGACTGCGTGTCGGCCTACGCGAACTCGCTGAGGTCGATGGCCTCCCCCGGCATGACCCGGATGAGCGACTACGACAGGGGATGGCTGGACGGCTACGACGACGGCTACGCCCGCTTCTGCAGGCGTCCTCCCCGGTAACCGGCCCCTTCCCGGGGGAGGGACCGGCCACCGCGGCCGCCCCTCCCCCGCGGATCGCGCCGCCCCGAGGCGGGTGCCCGGACCGGCTCTTCGGGGCTGGACCGCCGTGGACGTCGGCCGCGCTGATCGTGACAGAGCTCGGAAGACCGCTCCGTTCGGTGATGAGACGGCCTAAAGCTCTATTCATCACATTCCCCCCCACGACACGTGATCCGTTCCCTGGGTACGGTGAGGCGACACCGGAACCATGGCCCCGGAAGCGGGCGTTGGAGGGAACGTGGCCTCGATAACCGCACGCATCAGACGATTCCTGGAGCGTCCCGGCTCGATCGACCTCGCACCCTTCCAGCGGATCGTCGCCGCGGCCGGGGAACGCGAGGACGGCCTGCGGGCGGCGGACGAGCTGCCCCGGCCCTCCACCGACGACCTGGCCGGGTTCTGCGCGATCATGCGCGAGGCCGCCCGCCGAACGCTGGGGCTGCGGCCGTACGACGTGCAGCTCGTCGGCACCCTCGCCATGCTGTCGGGCAACGTCGCCGAGATGGCCACCGGCGAGGGCAAGACCCTGTCCGGGGCGATGGCCGCCGCCGGATACGCCCTGCAGGGCAAGCGCGTCCACGTGATCTCCGTCAACGACTACCTCGCCCGGCGCGACGCCGAGTGGATGGGCCCGCTGTACGAGGCGGTGGGCGTGTCGGTCGGCTGGATCTCGGAGTCCGCCACCCCGGACGAGCGCCGGGCCGCCTACGCCGCGGACGTCACCTACGGCTCGGTGAGCGAGATCGGCTTCGACGTGCTGCGCGACCGGATCGTCACCGACGTGGCCGACCTGGTCGTGCCCGAACCGGACGTGGCGCTGGTCGACGAGGCCGACTCCGTACTGGTGGACGAGGCCCGGGTGCCGCTGGTGCTGGCCGGGGCCGCCGACCCGGGCGACGCGGCGCCGGAGACGGCGGCGCTGGTCCGCCGGCTCGTCAAGGGCTACCACTACGAGATCGACGACCAGGAGCGCAACGTCCACCTGACGTCCAGGGGCATCGACACCGTCGAGGAGGCCCTCGGCCTCGACCTGTACGACACCCCCGCCACCCTCACCGAGGTCAACCTCGCCCTGCACGCCCACGCGCTGCTGACCAGGGACGTCGACTACATCGTCCGCGAAGGCAGGGTCCATCTGATCAACCCCTCCCGGGGCCGGGTGGCGATGCTCCAGCGCTGGCCGGACGGCCTTCAGGCCGCGGTCGAGGCCAAGGAGGCGCTCGCCCCGTCCGAGAGCGGCGAGGTCCTCGACTCCATCACCGTCCAGGGGCTGATCACCCGCTACCCCCAGCGGTGCGGCATGACCGGCACCGCCGTCGCGGTCGGCGACCAGCTCCGGGAGTTCTACGACCTCAGGGTGGCCGTGGTCCCGCCGAACCGTCCGTGCGTGCGGATCGACGAGCCGGACCGGCTGTTCGAGTACGCGATGGAGCGGGACCACGCCCTGGTCGACGAGATCGCCGAGGTGCACGCCACCGGGCGGCCGATCCTGGTCGGCACCCTCGACGTCGCCGAGTCCGAGCGGCTGGCCGGAAACCTCGCCGGCCGAGGCCTGGACTGCGTGGTCCTCAACGCCAAGAACGACGCCGAGGAGGCGGCGATCATCGCCCGGGCCGGGGAGCGCGGCGCGATCACCGTCTCCACCCAGATGGCCGGGCGCGGCACCGACATCCGTCTCGGCGAGGGCGTGGAGAAGCTCGGCGGGCTGTACGTCATCGGCTCCGGCCGGCACGCCAGCAGCCGCCTGGACGACCAGCTCCGCGGGCGCGCCGGCCGCCAGGGCGACCCGGGCGGGTCGGTCTTCCTCGTCAGCGGCGAGGACGACCTGATCACCCACTACGTGGCCGACGAGTACGCCAGGGGTGTGCCCGACCGCGAACTGGTGGGCCACGCCCAGCGCGTCGCCGAGGGCGTGGACATGGAGATCCACCGCAACACCTGGCGCTACACCCGGCTGCTCGAACAGCACCGCGCCATGGTCCTCGGGCTGCGCGAGAAGGTGCTGCGCGGCCGTTCGGCGAGCGACGCCCTCTCCGGGGCCGCCCCGGAGCGGTGGGCGGAGCTGTCGGAGCGCGTCGGCGAGGACGTGCTCGACGAGGCCGCCCGGCAGATCGTCCTGTTCCACCTCGACCGCTGCTGGGCCGACCACCTGGCCTACCTCGGCGAGCTGCGCGAGGGCATCCACCTGCGCGCGCTGGGCCGGCTGAGCCCGATCGAGGAGTTCAACAAGGAGGCCAAGCCTGCCTACGAGCGGATGCTGGCCGAGGTGGAGTCCCGCTCGATCGCGGCGTTCGAGGCCGCCGAGATCACCGCGGACGGCCTCGACCTCGACGGCGCGGGCCTGAAGCGGCCCACCGCGACCTGGACCTACCTCGTCCAGGAGAACCCCTTCGGCACCGAGTGGGAGCGCATCCTCAACCGCCTGACCACCAAGGTCCGCCGCCGCTGACCCCCGCGCCGCCTACGGGTTCCACGCCTCCGGCTCGGCAACCCAGCCGGCCGCCAGCACGAGGCCGCTCGCCCGGTCCACGGCGAGGAACCCGAAGGGCCGGGTGAGATCGACCTCGACCCTCCTCACCCGGTGGGCGGGCCGCGTCACCGCCGCGGCCGTGACCATGCCGAAGGCGGTGACGGCCGCGGCCTCGAACCCGGTGGCGGAGAACGTCGCGACCGCGTCCTGCCTGGCCTGCCCGACGGCGAGCGGTTCGTCGCCGATGCCGGGGAAGTGGCCGCGGCCGGTGTCGGTCACCGCGGCCAGGCCGAACACCTCGGGCAGCGCCGTCAGGTCGTGCGAGGAGGCGACGGTGAACCGCGGCACCGTGACGGCCAGCAGGTCGCCCGGCTCGTGGGAGCGTTCGCTGGAGACGGTGACGCCCGGCCCCGCGTCCCCCTCCGCCAGGGCGTCGCCGTCCACCGCGGGGTGCCGCCCGGTCAGGACGCCGATGCCCGCGGTGAGGATCTCGCCGGCCGTACGGGACTCCTCGCCGAGGAGGAGGTGCACGTCCACCTCCCCGTCCCCCTCGACCCGGAGCGCGGTCAGCGGCCCGGCCGGGGTTCCGGCGACCCGGACCCGTCCGGGCGTCCGGGTGGTACGGCGCAGCACCGCGACCCGCCGGCCGGCCCACGGACCGGCGGCGGGCTCGGCCCCCTCGTCGAGGAACGGGTGGCGCCAGGCGGTGCGGACGGTGAGCGCGCCGGCCAGCACCAGGCGCGTGTCCCCGGTCACGGACACGGGCAGGGCCCGGATCAGCCCGCCGGTCCGGTCGGCGGCCCAGGCGTCCAGCGCGGCCCGGTCGTCCTCCGGGACGCCGGTCAGCTCGCCGCGCAGGTGCTCCGGCAGCGCGGCGGTCCACGACGGCCGCAGCGGCAGCCCCCGCCCTGTCCACAGCCCGAGCGCCGCGTGGACGGCCGGCGAGCCGTCCAGGATCGCCAGGACCTCCCCGGCCGCCCGGGCCGCACCGGCGGCGTCCACCCCGACGGCCCGCTCCAGTTCCTCGCGCCCCGGCCCGTCGGCGGCCGAGGCGAGGTACGCCAGCAGCGGCCAGACGCCCGCCCCCGCCAGCACGGTGGACGACTCCCCGGAACAGGCCGCGGCCCAGCGCGCGGTCAGCGCGTTCACCGCCGCGACGAGTTCCCCCTGCGATCCGCCGAGCACCATGCCCACCTCCGGGGTGAGAGTCCGTCGGAAGGCGCGATCATCTCACCACCTCCCATATCGGGCAATGCCCTCCGACACCACGACCTCACCCGTGGCACACCGCCGGCCCTTTCGCCTTCCCCGCCGTCGGGTCCGGAGAACGGGGATCAGTACGGTGGGGCGGTGCAGGCGGTGATCTCGGCGTTCGCCCCCATCTGGCTCATCGGCGCTCTCGGCTGGCTGGCCGCCCGGTCCGGGTGGGCGGGTGAGGAGTTCCAGCGGACGCTCACCCGGTTCGCGTTCACCCTGGCGATGCCGGCCGTGCTGTTCGGCACGCTGAGCCGTACGCCGCTGGACCGGATCCAGCCGCTCCCGCTGCTCGCCTTCGCCGTCAGCACCTTCGCCGTCGGCCTGGCCGCGCTCGCGCTGCGACGGGGCAAGCTGCCGGACCGGGTGGTGGCCGCGATGTCGTCGGCCTACGTCAACTCCGGCAACCTCGGCATCCCGGTCGGCCTGTACGTCCTGCACGACGCGACGTTCGTGGTGTCGGTCATGGTCTTCCAGGTCGCGCTGGTCTCGCCGCTGATCTTCCTCGGCCTCGGCTCGGAACGCCCGTCCCCGCTGGCGCCGCTGCGCACGCCCATCGTGGTGGCCTCGCTCCTCGGGCTGGGCGTGTCCGCCCTCGGCTGGCACCCGCCCGAACTCGTGACGAAACCCCTGGAGATCCTCGGCGGGGCCGCCGTGCCACTGGCGCTCTTCTCGCTCGGCATGTCGCTGAACGGCTCGGCCGTCGCCTGGCGGGGGACCCTCCCGGTGGTGGCGCTCAAGCTGCTCGCCCAGCCGCTCGTGGCCTTCCTCGCCGGGCGGTTCCTCCTCCACCTCGACGGCCACGCGCTCTTCGCGGCCGTCCTGTTCGCGGGGCTGCCCACCGCGCAGAACACCTACGTCTACGCCGTCGAGTACGGCCGCGCCGCCGACCTGCCGCGCGACGCCATCCTCGTCTCCAGCGTCCTGTCCCCCCTCACCCTCGCCGCCATCGTCCTCACCGCGGCCGCCTGATCTCATCCACCGCTCGGACCGGTCACCTAACGCGGCCGGTAGGCGTCTCCCCGATGCTGAACGGTGACCACCTGAACGATGACCCGGCCGTCATCGATCAGGTACAGAACCCGGTATTCCCCTCGACGAGCCGACCATTGAGGAGCCAGCGGCTCATCGAGCGGCTTACCCACGCGGTGGGGGTTGTCCAGCAGCGGCCCGGTGATGAACTCCCAGACAGCGGGCACGACCTTCGCGGGCAGGTGCTCGGTGAGGTCCTGTCTGGCGCGACGGGTGAGGCGAAGCTCGTACCGGTCGCTCACAAGCGGCCGATCCGGCGCAGCTCCGCTTCCACGTCGGCTTGGGAGTGGATACATCCCGCTTCCAGGTCGGCAAGCCCTTCGCGGATGGCCTCCACCACCTCCGTCGAAGCGAGGATGTCGATCATCTCACGCATCGTCTCGTACTCGTCGGCGGCCAGTAGCACGGCAGCGGGCACGCCGTTACGAGTGATCTCGAATCGCTCATGCGTGCTGACGGCGGACTCGACGATGCCGGACAGCCTCGCACGAGCGTCAGCCAGAGGAAGAACCGTCATGTACATAATTATAGTCAAAGTCCTTCGGGGATGGGCGACACCGCCGGCTCCAGCGGTCCGAGATGCCCGGGGCTTGAGGAGGCGGCGTCGGAGAAGCGCCCCGTGAGAGCCGTTCGGGACCGCCGGGGTGCGTCGGTGACTTCATGGTCACGATTACCCTCGTGACGATGGTTCCGCCGACGGGGCTGTGGCTATGGTGGTGATCGTGACCACCGCCAGCGCGTCCCGGCCGGTCGGCGAGCTGCTGCGCCAGTGGCGGGAACGCCGACGGATGAGCCAGATGGACCTCGCACTGCAGGCCGACATCTCCACCCGGCACCTGAGCTTCGTGGAGACCGGGCGGTCCAAGCCGAGCCGCGACATGATCCTGCGGCTGGCCGAGGAGCTGGACCTCCCGCTGCGCGAGCGCAACCACCTCCTGCTCGCCGGGGGCTTCGCGCCGGTCTACTCCGAGACGCCGCTCAGCTCGCCGCACATGGCCTCGGTTCGGGAGGCGCTCGGCCAGGTGCTGCACGGCCACGAGCCGTACCCGGCGGTGGTCGTGGACCAGCGGTGGAACCTCGTGGACCGCAACGCCGCCACCGGCGTGCTGCTGCGCGGCGTCGCGCCGGAGCTGCTCGACCCGCCGGTCAACGTGCTGCGGCTGAGCCTGCACCCCAAGGGGATGGCCCAGCGGATCATCAACCTCGGCGAGTGGCGGGCCCACCTGCTGCACCGGCTGCGCCGTCAGATGAGCCTCACCGCCGACCCCGACCTGGCCGCGCTCTGGCGGGAGCTCGACGACTACCCCTGCGACCAGCCCGAGCCGGAGATCGAACGACCCGGCCCCGGTGACATCGTGGTCCCCCTGCGGTTGCGCCGCGGCTACCGCGAACTCGTCTTCTTCAGCACGATGGCCACCTTCGGCACCCCGCTGGACATCACCGTCGCCGAGCTGGCCATCGAGGCGTACTTCCCGGCCAACCCCGAGACCGCCGCCTACCTGCAACACCAGCACCACCCCGACTGACGGCCCGTACGGCGGGCCGGCCCCGTACGGCGGAACCCGGCCCGGCGTGGCCGGGCCCGGGTCCGGACCGGACCTGGTGACCGGGTCGCTCAGCCGGTGACCGGGACGATCCGCGCCTCGGTCAGCGTGCCGTTCTCGATGCGCAGCAACCCGACGGTGCCGTACGGCTGGCGGCGCCGGTCGGTCGGAGAGCCGGGGTTGAAGATCCGCAGGCCGCCCTGGTCCTCGTCGCCGCTCTCGTCGAGCGGGATGTGGGAGTGACCGAAGACGACCAGGTCGGCGGCGGGGAACCGGCGCCGCATCCGGGCCAGGCGGCCCTTCGCCGCCCCGCTGTCGTGGATCATCGCCACGCGCAGCCCGTCGAGGTCGAGCTCCAGGGTCTCGGGCGCCACCACGTCCGGCCCGTCGTTGTTTCCCTTGACCGCGCGCACCGGTGCGTAGCCGGTCAGTTCCTCCAGCACCTCCGGGACGCAGACGTCCCCGGCGTGCAGGATCAGGTCGGCGTCACGCAGGTGCTCGGCCACCCGCGGCGGGCACGACCTCCACCGCCGCGGCGCGTGCGTGTCGGACAGGACCACGACCTTCATCCCCCCATCCTCCCCGTCGCGGCCGGCCGTATGTCCGGAGTTCCCATATGCCTGCGGCACGGCGGAAATCCGGGTGACACGCCCGTCCGGCGGGTGCTGGGATGGCCCGATGGACGCTGACGAGATGCTCGCCCTGTTCGACCGGCGGATGCGGCGGGAGGCGCGGGCCGACGCCCCGGGAGCCCGGATCGAGCGCGTGGAGGTCCCCGGGCCCCCGAGCGGGCGGACCGGCGTCGTGGTCCGCCAGGTCGGCGGCGACGGCGGCTGGAACGGCGTCCTGTGGACGGACCTCGACGAGACCACGGCCGACGCGGCGATCGCGGCCCAGACGCTGTTCTTCGGATCGCTGGGACACGGCTTCGAATGGAAGCTGTACGGCCACGACCGGCCCGCCGGCCTCGGTGAGCGGCTGCGGGCCGCCGGGTTCGCCGCCGAGCCCGCGGAGACGGTGATGGTCGCCGAGATCGGCGGCCTGCCCGCCGACGGCGGGCTTCCCGAGGGCGTACGGCTGCGCCCGGTGACCGGCCCCGGTGACGTGGACCTCATGGTGGAGGCCCACGATCTGGCGTTCGGCCGGAGCGATCCCGGGATGCGGCGGTGGCTGCTCGACCGGCTCGCCGGGAGCCCGGAGACGACCGTCATGGTCGTCGCGATGGCCGGGGACCTGCCGGTGAGCGCGGCCCGCATGGAGCTGCACCCGGGCACCGGGTTCGCGAGCCTGTGGGGCGGCGGCACCGTGCCCTCCTGGCGGGGCCGGGGCGTCTACCGGGCGCTGGTCGCCCACCGGGCCCGCGTCGCCGCCGAGCGCGGCTACCGGTATCTCCAGGTCGACGCCTCCGACCAGAGCCGCCCGATCCTGCGCCGCCTCGGCTTCGTCCCGCTGACCGTCACGACCCCGTACATGTACGGGCCCTGAGCGCGCCGGCTCGGCTGCCCGTTCCCGCCCCCGGCCCGGACACCGTACGACTACGGACCGTGAGCGCGTCGGCTCGGCTCTCCGTTCCCGCCCCGGCCCGGACACCGTACGACCCGGGTGGCGGCACCCGGGGCGTCCGCCGGGTCCCGTAGCGTCCTCGGGTCCTCAGCGGCCGGAGTGGTGGTCCAGGACGCGGCGGAGCAGGTCGGCGAGCTGGGTGCGCTCGCCCGAGGACAGCGGGGCGAGCAGCTCGTCCTGGACCCCGGCGAGCACCTCGTCGAAGTGCCGCAGCCGCTCGGCCCCCGCCGGGGTGAGCGTGATGACGTTGCGCCTGCGGTCGGCGAGGTCGGGGGCCCGTTCGACGGAGCCCGCCTCGACGAGCTCGTTGACGGCCGCGACGACGTAGCTGCGGTCGATGCCGCAGCGGCGGCTCAGTGCCGCCTGGCTCGCGGGACCGAACTCCTCCAGTGCGGAGAGCAGGGCGTAGTGGTAGCGCCGGGCGCCCGCGGCGTCGAACGCCCCCCACACGAGGCGGCTCGTGTGCGTCGCGACGTGTGAGATGAGCCAGCTCGGGGTGTTCCGCAGCCGGGCGGGGGCGGTCTCGGCGGCCGTCGTCTCCATACGGCCAGCCTAACAAAATTGTTGGCTTCGCCAATCGCTGCTACCGTTGATCATATGAACGTTGGCCATGCCAACGTTCGATTCCCGTGAAGTGACCCGTGAAGTGGCCCATGGCCACGGCCGTCGAGGCGCGGCCCCCGTCCGGCTCACGACGCCGGGCCGCCCGGGGAACACTCCCGTCGACACGGCACCTCATCCGAAGGAGAGCGGAACATGATCCTGGTAACCGGCGCGACCGGAAACGTCGGCCGCAACGTCGTGCGGCAGCTCCTCGACGCGGGCGAGAAGGTTCGCGCGATCACCCGTGACCCGGCCCGCGCCGGGCTGCCGGAGGACGTCGAGGTGCTGCCGGGCGACCTGACCCGCCCCGAGACGCTGCCGGCCGCGCTGCGCGGCGTCGACAGGGCGTTCCTCTTCCCGGTGTTCGGCTCGCTCGGCGACTTCCTGCGGATCGGCGCGGAGTCCGGGCTGCGGCACGTGGTGCTGCTGTCCTCCTACGCGGTGGTGTTCCCCGAGCCGGGCTGGATCGGCGAGCAGCACATCGCGTGTGAGCGGGCGGTGCAGGACTCCGGCCTGGCGTGGACGTTCGTCCGGCCGGGCGCGTTCATGACCAACGACCTGAACTGGGCCCCGCAGATCCGGCACGGCGACGTGGTGCGCACGCCGTACGGGAACGCGGCCATGGCGCCGATCGACGAGCGCGACATCGCCGCGGTCGCGGTCCGTTCCCTGCTCGACGAGCACGCCGGCCGGTCGCATGTGCTCACCGGACCGCAGTCGCTGACCCAGGCCGAGCGGGTACGGATCATCGGCGAGGCGATCGGCCGGCCGCTGCGGTTCGAGGAGCAGCCGAGGGAGGAGGCCAGGGAGCAGCTCGTCCGGCACATGCCCGCCCCGGGGGCCGACTTCCTGCTCGACGCGCTCGCCGCGGCGGTGGGCCGGGAGGCGGAGGTGCTGCCGACCGTGGCGGAGGTCACCGGGCGGCCGGCGCACACCTACGAGGAGTGGGCCGCGCTCCACGCCGGCGACTTCCGCGGCGCCCCGGCCTGACGGACCCCCCTGACGAGCCCGCCCGACGAACCGGCCCGACGAGCCCGCCCGACGAGCCCGCCCGACGAGCCCGCCCGACGAGCCCGCCCGACGAGCCCGCCCGACGAGCCCGCCCGACGAGCCCGCCTGACGGGCCGGCCGTACGGCCTGGTCTCAGCCCGGTCAGGCGGGCCGGGACCGGAGCGACCGATTTCCAGTGATCGCCGAAACCACCATAAAAATCCATTTATCCGCATAGCGAATGTCGAAGGGGGAAGTTGCCGGGCGGAAAGCCCGCAGGGCATGACACAGGGAAAGGAGCCGCCATGGCAGCGCGTTACGTCCTGAAGAAGACCTCCGCCGGTTTCCGCTTCAACCTGGTCGCCGGGAACGGCGAGATCATCGCCACCAGCGAGTCCTACAAGACCAAGGCCGGCGCGATGAAGGGCATCGAGTCGGTCCGCACCAACGCCGCCTCCCCCGTCGACGACCAGACCGAGAACTGACTCTCCTCCTCGAGCGGCCCCGGACCCGGGCGGTGACGCCCGGGTCCGGGGCCGTTCGCGGTTCCGCCGCGTGATCACGCCTTCCCGCCTTTCTCCGCGGAGGTCGCGGCGGGAGCGGTCGACGAGCCCGGGTCGCTTCCCTGAGCAGGCCGTCGACCTTTCGGGCGGTTTGGTCAAGATTTGAGTAAAAAGTCCGGGTGCCGTGGCTCACCCTGTTGACGGCGTAATCCACATGGACACATACTCGCCCTCATGAGCCCACAGAAGTCCACAGAAGCGGGCACGCATGCTGCCCGCTGAGCGGCACTCGCGGATCGGCGAGGCGCTGCGGACCTCCCGCGTGGTCAGCACGGAGGACCTCGCCCGCGAGCTCGCCGTGTCCGCGGAGACGATCCGCCGCGACCTGGTGCTCCTCGAACGCCAGGGAAAGCTGGCGCGCGTCCATGGAGGCGCGACGATCGCGCTCGGGCGGCCCGCCGGTGAGGAGGCGCCGTTCGCCGAGCGGTCGGTGACCGCCGCGGAGGCGAAGCGGCGCATCGGGCACGCCGCCGCCGCGCTCACGCGGCCCGGCCAGACGATCGTGATAGACGTGGGGACCACCGCCGTCGAGGTGGCCCGCGCCCTGCCGATGGACTTCTCCGGCACCGTCGCCACGTGCTCCCTGCTGGTCGCGGCGGAGCTCGCCGAGCGGCCGGGGGTCGAGATCCTCGTCTGCGGAGGTAGGCTCCGCAAAGGAGACCTCGCCCTGTCGGGGCCGGTCGCCCAGGCGTTCTTCGACGACCTGAACCCGGACCTCGCCTTCCTCGGGTCCGGCGGCATCGACGCCGCGGTGGGCCTGACCGACTACTACCTGGACGAGATCGCGGTCCGCAGGATCATCCTGAGGAACGCGGCCCGGTCGTACGTGCTGGCCGACTCCGGCAAGTTCGGCCGGATCGCCCGCCACCGGGTCGCGGGCGTGGAGGAGTTCACCGGTCTCATCACGGAGGCGGAGCCGCCGCCGAGCGTCCGGGACGCCGTCACCCGCGCGGGCGGGGTGATAGCGCTGCCCTGAGACGTCTCCCGATGATTCGAGGGCCGGGCGGCGCGGCAACGCCACCCGGCTCGGACCCCTCACAATGCGCCATCTCACAGGAAACACAGAGGTCGAGGATCCATGTCCCAGTATTCACCATCCCCACCCCCGTCCGGTGATCAGGCGACCGCCGGAGGCGTCGAGGAGTTCGGTTACCAGCAGGCGATGAAGCGCGGAACCGGCCGTTTCGCCTCGTTCGCGGTGGCGTTCGCCTTCGTCTCGATCGCCACCGGCATCTTCACCACCTACGGCTCGGTGCTGAACAGCTCAGGACCGGCCGGCATCTGGACCTGGCCGCTCGTGATCGTCGGGCAGCTCGCCGTCGCGTTCATCTTCGGCTCCCTGGCCGCCCGCATCCCGGTGACCGGCTACTCCTACCAGTGGACGTCCCGGCTGGCGAACCCCGTGCTCGGCTGGATCATCGGCTGGATCTCGTTCACCTTCCTGGCGATCGTCGTCGTGGCGGTCGACTACACCATCGCCTCCACCGTCCTGCCCGTGCTGCTCCGGTACGAGGGAACGTCGCTGAACGCGTGGGTGATCACCGGGGTGGTCATCCTGGCCCAGGCCGTCCTGGTGGCGTTCTCCACGAAGTGGACCGAGCGGGTCAACAACTTCGCGGTGACGGCGGAGCTAATCGGCATGGTCGCCCTCGTCCTGCTGCTGCTCGGCGTGGGGTTCGTCGCCCGCGAGGTCGACTTCGCGAACCTGTTCAGCACCGGCGCCGTCCCGTCCGAGGGCTACCTCCACTTCGGGACCCTCACCTCGGCGGGCCCGTGGATGCTGGGCTTCCTGCTCGGCGCGTTCACGATCGTCGGTTTCGAGTCGGCGGCCAACCTCGCGGAGGAGACGAAGGACCCGGCGCGGGTCGTCCCCCGCGCGATGTGGCAGGCGGTCCTCGCCTCCGGCGTGCTCGGCTTCCTGTTCCTCATCGCGGTGACCCTGCTCGCCGGCGACCCGGTCGAGCTGGCCAAGTCGGCGACGCCGATCGCCGACGTGATCACCCGGGTGCTCGGCCCGGTCGTGGGCACGGCCCTGCTCGTGCTGGTGGTCGTCGCGATCTTCGCCTGCGGCATGGTGATCCTCATGACCGGGGTGCGCCTGGTGTGGGCGATGTCCCGTGACGAGAGGTTCCCCGGCTGGCAGGCCTGGCGGAAGGTCTCGCCGCGGTTCGGCACACCGCTGAACGCCACCGTGCTCATGTGCGTCATCGGCCAGCTCATCCTGGCGATCTTCTCCACCCGGACCGACGCGCTGTTCGACCTGTTCGCCGCCGCCACCCTGCTGCCCGCGATCATCTACACCGCGACCGTCGTGCTGTACGTGGTCAAGCGCAGGACGCTGCCGCCGAGCAAGGGGTTCGCCCTGGGGCGGTGGGAGACCCCGGTGATCGTCGTGGCGCTGGTCTGGCTCGTGTTCGAGCTCCTGCTGTTCCGGGACGCCTCGTTCGCCGCCCCGTGGACCTACATTCTGATCATGCTCGTCCTGGGCGCCCTCTACCTCGGCTACCTCCTGTTCTCCCGGGGCGGGGCGGCGGGCCTGGCGATGCCGACGATGCGCTCCATCGACGCGGAGCTGGACGCCGACGCCGGAGCGGCCGGGCACACCGGCACGGCCGACGTGAGCCGGAGCCGGGAACGATGACGACCGTACTGGCCATCGACCAGGGCACCTCCGGCACCAAGGCGGTCGTCGTCGACGGCGACGACACGGTGCTCGGCCTCGCCGAGCTGCCCGTCCGGCCCGCCTACCTGCCCGGCGGCGGGGTCGAGCAGGACCCCCGGGAACTGCTCGACTCCGTCCTCGACGCCGGACGCCGGGCCGTCGAGCAGGCGGGCGTCCCCATCGACGCCGTCACGCTGGCGAACCAGGGCGAGACCGTCCTGGCGTGGGACCCCGCCACCGGTGAACCCCTCTCTCCCGCCATCGTGTGGCAGGACCGCCGCTCGGAGGGCCTCTGCGCGGAGCTGGCCGGGCACGCCGGCCGGATCGCGGAGGTCACCGGGCTGGTCCTGGACCCGTACTTCTCCGCGCCGAAGATGGCGTGGCTGCGCCGGAACGTGACCGCGGAGGGGGTCGTCACCACCTCCGACTCCTGGCTCGTCCACCACCTGACCGGGGAGTTCGTCACCGACGCCGCCACCGCCAGCCGGTCGCTGGTCACCCGGCTCGACGACGCCGAATGGGACGCCGGGCTGCTCGACCTGTTCGGGCTCGGCGGGGAGCGGCTGCCGCGCATCGCCTCCTGCGACGAGGTGGTCGGCCACACCACCGCCTTCGGCGGGAACGTCCCCGTCGCCGGGCTCGTGGTCGACCAGCAGGCGGCGCTGCTCGCCCAGAACTGCCTGACGGCCGGGCAGGCCAAGTGCACCTTCGGCACCGGGGCGTTCCTGCTGGCCAACACCGGCACCTCGGCCGCCCGCTCCACGGCGGGACTGGCCGCCTCCGTCGCCTGGCGGGCCAGGGGCGAGACCTCCTACTGCCTCGACGGACAGGTCTACACGGCCGCCTCCGCCGTACGGTGGATCCAGGACCTCGGCCTCGTCCGCGACGCCGCCGACCTCGACGCGGTCGCCGCCGACGACGCCGAGGGGGTCATGTTCGTCCCGGCGCTGGCCGGACTGGCCGCCCCCTGGTGGCGTCCCGACGCCAGGGCCGCGTTCACCGGGATGACGCTCTCCACCGGCCCGCGGCACCTCGTGCTGGCCGTACTGCAGGGCATCGCGGCGCAGGTCGCCGGGCTCGGCGACCTCGTCGCCGCCGACCTCGGCCGTCCGCTGACCGCCCTGTGCGTGGACGGCGGGCTCACCCGGAGCCGGGTCCTCATGCAGGCGGTCGCCGACCTGACGCAGCTCCCGATCGGCGTCTACCCGTCCCAGCACGCCACGCCGCTGGGCGCGGTGGCGCTGGCCCGCGCCGCACTGAACCCCTCACTCCCCCTCCGGGAGGCGGTGCCGGCGTGGGAACCCGCCATGACATACGAACCTCGATGGTCCGCCGACCGGGCGGCCGGCTTCCGCTCCCGCTGGGAGAACGCGGTGGCCGGCGTCCTGGCGCGGGAGGGGAACCAGTGAGCACCACAGACAGGAACAGGACCGCGAACGGTGACGCCTCAGCCACGTTCGACGTGGTGGTGATCGGCGCGGGCATCGTCGGCTCCGCCATCGCCCGGAAGCTGGCCGGCCACGAGCTGAGCGTCGCGCTGCTGGACGCGCGCGACGACGTCGGCGACGGCACGAGCAAGGCGAACACCGCCATCCTGCACACCGGCTTCGACGCGAAACCCGGCACGCTGGAGTCCCGCCTGGTGCGCGAGGGCTACCACCTGCTGTCCGACTACGCCGAGCGGACCGGCATCCCGATCGAACGCACCGGCGCCCTGCTGGTGGCCTGGACCGACGAGGAGCTGGAGGCCCTGCCCGGCCTGAAGGAGAAGGCCGAGCGGAACGGCTACGACCGTACGGAGATCATCGGCCCCGCCGAGGTGTACCGGCAGGTCCCCCACCTCGGGGAGGGCGCGCTGGGCGGCCTGACCGTCCCCGACGAGTCCGTCATCTGCACCTGGACCACCAACCTGGCCCTGGCCACCGACGCCGTGCGGCGCGGCGTGACGCTGCTGCTGAACCGCAGGGTCGAGGCGGTCGAGGAGCGCGGCGGGACGACCGTGCTGCGCACCACCGGCGGGGACGTGACCACCCGCTGGGTCGTCAACGCCGCCGGTCTCGGCTCCGACGTCATCGACCGGATGTTCGGCCACGACCGCTTCACGGTCACGCCCCGCCGCGGCGAGCTGCTGGTCTACGACAAGCTCGCCCGCCCGCTGGCCGACAAGATCATCCTCCCGGTGCCCACCTCGCGCGGCAAGGGCGTGCTGATCAGCCCGACCGTCTACGGCAACGTCCTGCTCGGCCCCACCGCCGAGGACCTCACCGACCGCACCGACACCGGCACCTCGGAGAAGGGCATCGCCTTCCTGCTCGAAAAGGGGCGCAAGCTCATGCCGGAACTGCTGGAGGAGGAGGTGACGGCGACCTACGCGGGCCTGCGCGCGGCCAGCGACCACTCCGACTACGTCATCGACGCCGACGCGCGCCGGCGCTACGTCCTCGCCGGCGGGATCCGCTCGACCGGCCTCACCGCCGGCATCGCGATCGCCGAGTACGTCGCCGGGCTCGCCGGGGAGGCCGGCCTGGAGCTGGTGCCGCGCGAGGACCTGCCGGAGCCGCCCCGCATGCCCAACCTCGGGGAGGCGTTCCCGCGGCCCTACCAGGACGCCGCCCGGATCGCCGCCGACCCCGCCTACGGCAGGGTGGTCTGCTTCTGCGAGCGGGTCACCGCCGGGGAGATCCGCGACGCCTTCCGCTCGCCGATCCCCCCGGCCGGGCTGGAAGGGCTGCGCCGCCGTACCAGGGCGATGAACGGGCGCTGCCAGGGTTTCTTCTGCGGCGCCGAGGTCGGGAGGCTGCTGGAAAGCCGGGGCGCCTGCGTCCCCCATGAGAATCGCGAGCACGGCGGGGAACGCCGCTCGCCGGAGGCCCGCCGATGAGCACCGACACCACGCCGGACAACGCCGGCGTCACCACCCTCACCCCGGCCGTCGTCATCGTCGGCGCGGGACCGTCCGGGCTGAGCGCCGCCCGCGAGCTGGCGCCGCGGGTCAGGGGCGAGGTCCTCGTCCTGGACCGGGAGAGCGCCGCCGGCGGCATCCCCCGGCACAGCGACCACCCCGGCTACGGGATCAGGGACATGCGGCGCTTCATGAGCGGCCCCGCCTACGCCCGGCGGCTCGTCGAGCAGGCCCGGGCCGCCGGCGCGACGATCCGTACGAACGCGACCGTGACCGGCTGGGCCGGTGAGCGCACGCTGGAGGTCACCACCCCGCAGGGCCGTCTCCGGGTCGAGGCGGGAGCCGTCGTCCTCGCCACCGGCGCCCGTGAGCGCCCGCGTCCCGGCCGCCTCATCCCCGGGGACCGCGGCCGCGGCGTCTACACCACCGGCCACCTGCAGAACATCGTCCACCTGCAGCACGGCAAGGTCGGCAGGAGGGCCGTCATCGCCGGCGCGGAGCTGGTGAGCTGGTCGGCCGCGCTGACCCTGCGCGAGGCGGGCTGCGCGACCGTGCTGATGACCACCGAGTATCCCCGGCCCGACTCCTACGCCCTGTTCAACATCGGCGGCCGGGCCTTCTTCCGGCCCCGGATCGCCACCCGCACCCGGGTGTCGAGGATCATCGGCAAGCCGGACCTCCGGGCGGTCGAGATCGAGAACCTCGACACCGGCGCGCGGCGGATCGTCGAGTGCGACACCCTCGTCCTCACCGGCGACTGGATCCCCGACCACGAGCTCGCCCGCGCCGCCGGGATCACCCTCGACCCGGGCACGAAGGGCCCGCTGGTCGACAGCGCGTTCCGGACGGACCGGCCCGGCGTGTTCGCCGTGGGCAACCTGCTCCACCCGGTCGACACCGCCGACATCGCGGCGATCGACGGCGCCCGCGCCGCCCGCTCCGTCCTCGCCTGGCTGAACGGCGGGAGCACGCCGGACGGGCAGGTGCGCCTCGTCGCCGAGGCGCCCTTCCGATGGGTGACACCGGAGGTCATCCGCCGCGGCGACCCCGCCCCGGCCCGCCGCCGCCTGCTGCTGTGGAGCGACCGGTTCATCCCGTTCCCCCGGGTCGTCCTCCGGCAGGACGGGAAGGTCGTCGCCCGGAAACGGCTGTGGTGGCCGGCGTCCCCGGGCCGGGTGTTCCGCGTCCCGTCGATCATGCTGGCCTCGGTGAACCCCCGGGGCGGACCGGTGAGCATCGGCGTGGAGGACTGACGGCGAGCGTCCCCCGGTGGGCCGGAACTCCCCGCGACCCGGCCCACCGGGGACGTCGGCCGCCCCGGACCCGCCCACCGGGGGACGTCGGCCGCCCCGGAGACGGCCTCCGGCCTCGGCGCGGTAGCCTCCACCGGAGACGAAGGAGTGTGATCATGCCTCGTTCCCCCGGCGGCCCACCGGAGTACCGCGACCGGGTGCGCGGCTGCCTGCTGGGCGGCGCGCTCGGCGACGCGCTGGGCGCCCCCGTCGAGTTCGATTCGATCGGCGTGATCCGCCACCGGTACGGCCCCGCGGGCGTGACCGGGTTCGTCCCCGACTCACGCGGCAGGACCGGCCTGATCACCGACGACACGCAGATGACGCTGTTCACCGTGGAGGGGCTGCTCCGCGGGGGTGACGTCACCGCCGTCCACCACGCCTACCTGCGCTGGCTGGACACCCAGTCGCACCCCGCCCCGCCCCCGGCGGACGGCGCCGCGTTCCGCACCGGCGCGCTGCGCGAGCAGACCTGGCTCTACTCCCGGCGCGCCCCCGGCAACGCCTGCCTGTCCGGCCTGCGCCAGGGCCGGTCCGCGCCGCTCTCCGGCGGGTCCGGGCCGGACGGCCACGGCCTCACGTTCTCCGGCGAGCCCGGACCGGTCAACCCCGACTCCAAGGGCTGCGGGACGGTCATGCGCTCGGCCCCCTTCGGCCTGCACGCGCCGAGTCCCCGGCACGCCTTCGAGCCGGCCGCCGCGTGCGCCCGGCTCACCCACGGCCACCCCACCGGTTATCTCGCCGCCGGGGCCTTCGCCGCCGCCGTCCACTTCGTGGTGGCCGGGGAACCGCTCGTGCCCGCCGTACGGCAGGCGATGGACCTGCTGGCGGCCTACCCGGCCCACGAGGAGACCACCCGGGCGCTGCGCGCCGCCGTGTCCCTGGCGGCCGAGGGCGATCCGAACCCGGAGAAGGTCGAGTCGCTCGGCGGAGCGTGGGTCGCCGAGGAGGCGCTGGCCATCGCGGTCTACTGCGCGCTGTCCCATCCGGAGCCCGGTGACCTGCGGCGGGCGCTGCTGCTCGCGGTCAACCATTCCGGCGACAGCGACTCGACCGGCGCCGTCTGCGGCAACCTCCTGGGCGCCCTGCACGGCGAGGCCGCGCTCCCCGCCGACTGGCTCGCCGGCCTGGAGGGCCGCGACACCGTCACGGGACTCGCCGACGACTTCGCCGCCCGGTTCGGCGACCAGGCCGCTGTGGACCCGCGCACCGGACGCCCCGGCGCCTGACCGTTCGCCGCCCGGCTCGGCGACGGGGTCGCCGTAAACCCGCGCACCGGATGCCCCGGCGCCTGACCCGCGGGATCCGCCCGGCCCCCGCCACCCGCGCCGGAAGGTCACTCCAGCATGTCGAGGTGGAGGAGGTGGTCGTGCATGCGCTCGCTCGTGGCGTGGTCGCGCAGCTCGGTGAGCGTCGGCGCGGCGACCTCGAGCCGGGCGGCCAGCGTGGCCGCTCTGCCGAGCAGGTCGGCCCGGGTGCGGACCTCGTGCAGGCGCGCCATGCCGAGGGCCCTCTCCAGTACGGCACGGCGCCGCAGCCCCGGGTCGTCGCACCACAGCTGCAGGAAATGGTGCCCGCGCAGCTGGAACGAGCCCACCTGGCTCGGCGGCAGCTTCGGGGGGCCGCCGAACGCGGCCGGGGTCAGCACGACCCGCCAGACGCCGTTCGGCAGTTCCTGGAGGCGGCCGGGGCCGAGCTTCCGGTCGGCGAGCCACCCGGTCCACAGCTCGCGCGGGTCCGCGCGGGCCTCGGCGGCGATCATCGCGTGCAGCGCGGGGACGTCCCGGCAGACGTTCTCGATCAGGTCATCGCGTCCCGCGCCGGCGTCGGTGTAGGCGAGCAGGTCGCGACGGTCCGTCTCGATCAGGTAGGCGGGCAGGTAGGCGTCCCGCACGGCGACGCCCCTGATCTCCCGAAGCTGGGCCGGGAGGTTGTAGTCGGCCCGGTCGGGGCGGGCGGCGAGGGCCTCCACCAGCTGGTGGCGGAACGCCGTCGGCGCGTACAGCGGGAGGAACCGGGTGCGGTCCGCCAGCATCTCCTCCGGGACGTGCGGGGCGGGCAGCACGGTGAGCGACCCGCGGTGGTACCGCCGGGGCAGCGGCCTGCCGGTGAAGCGCTCGATCAGCAGCTTCTGCCTGCTCTCCTTCGGGACGTACCGCACGCCCGTCCGCACGGACCGCAGGCCCAGCTCGGTCAGCCGGACCTCGCCGCCGGGGGTCACGGTGAGATGCCCGATCGCCGTGAGGAAGGCGAGGCACCGGTCCACCAGCGAGGGGTCCAGGCCGAAGAGCGCGGCCAGCCCGCCCCGGGTGCCGACGCCGCCCTCGGCGAGCGCGCGGGCCAGGAAGCGGTCGACGACCTCGTACGCCTGCTCGTCGTAGACGCTCGCGGTGATCTCCACCTCCCACAGCGGCCACAGGACCGCGAAGAGACGCACCGGCCGGACCCCGGGCACGGTGACGGCGTGCTCCACGGCACGCCGGGCGGGATAGATCGCGCGCACCGTCACAGCGGCTCCTCCGGCCGAGCATGATGAATCCGGGCCGTCACAGGGACCCCTCCGGCCGGGCAGGGCGGATCCGGGCCGTCACGGTAATTCCTTGCCGGGCAGGGCGGATTCCGCGGGCCGTCACGACGACTCCTCCAGCCGGGCCAGGCAGGCGAGGACGTCGGCCGACGGCCGCAGGTCGCCGGTCCGGCCCAGATGCTCCGCCAGCCGCCTGGCGACGGCGCGGAACCCCTCGTCCCGGGCGGCGGTGAGGGTCGCGGTGTCCCCCACGAGCACCAGCTGCCGCCTGGCCCGCGACACGGCGACGTTCAGTCTGCGCAGCTCCCGGAGGAAGCCCACCTCCCCGCGCGGGTTGCTGCGGGTGAAGGCGTAGACGACGAGGTCGCGTTCGCCGCCCTGGAAGGAGTCGACCGTGCCGACGTTGTCGGCCGCCTCGGCGCCCTCGCCGAGGACCCTGGCGAGCTCCGTGCGGATGCGCTCGGCCTGGGCGCGGTAGGGCACGATCACCGCCCAGTCCCGGTAGTACCGGGCGTGCACGCGGAGCAGCCGCGTCACGATTTCGGCCTCCAGCGCGTTGACGTAACCGCGCCGCTCACCGTCCGCGCCACGGCCGCCGGGTTCCTCCCTCCGCTCGCCCGCGGGCCGGTCGGAGGTGTCGATCATCGCGAACGGGCTGCTGAAGACGGGGTCGCCGGACGCGCCGTCGTGGTCGGTGCGGAGCGCACCGTCGTAGAAGGCGGCCGACACGAACTCCCCGACCTCGCGGGGCATCCGCCGCTGCACCGCCAGCATCACCCGGTGACCGGCGGGCATGGCGCCGTACAGCCGCTCGAAGGCGCTGCGGCGCAGCAGGTCCGCGACCTCCCGCGCCGCGGCGGGCGGCAGCTCGCCCTCCCGTTCAAGGCTCTCGCCCCACTCGCGCACCTCCTCGTCGAGGTACGGCGGAAGCTGCCGGTGGTCCCCGACGAGGACGGCCCGCCTGCCCCGCACCAGGGGGACGAGGAGGTTAGGGGTGGAGATCTGCCCGGCCTCGTCGACGATCACCAGGTCGAACTCCAGCTCGGCGAGCAGCTTGGTGGTCGCTGTGCCGATGCAGGTGGCGGCCACCACGTCCGCGTAGCGCACCAGCTCCCGCTGGAGGTCCTCCTCGGCGTCGCCGACCTGGGCCCGCCACTCCGCCAGGAGGGCGGCCCGCGCCCGGAGCATCCCCACGGCCCGCTCGAACTCCCCGCGCAGCGCCTCCCAGCCGGCCGGATCGGCCGGCAGATCCTCGTCCGAGGCCAGGTCCGGTCCGAGCGTCTCGCCCGGGGCCGGCGCGGCGTTCGCGACCATCGCCCGCAGCGACCACGCGGCCTTCGCGGCCTCCGACGTCGCCTCCCTCCCGCGCCGCCGGGCGGCGTCCCGGTCACCGGCCAGCCGGGCCGTCTCCGGGTGGGCGCCGACGCGCCGTTCGGCCTCCGCGCGTTCCGCGCGCCACGCCGCCTCGGCCGCGGCCGCCTCCCCGGCGGCGCCGGCGAGCCTCCGCTCGACCGCCCGCAGCCGGTCCAGCCGCCGGTCGGCCAGCCACCGGTGGAGGAAGGCGAGCAGCCCGGACTTCGCGCGGGCGCGGGCGGCGGCGTGCCGCCGTTCCCAGACGTCCCTGGCGGCCGTCAGCTCCTCGGCGGAGACACGCGCGGCGTCGAGACGGGCGCGGGCGGCGGCGATCCGCTCCGCCAGGGCGGGTTCCAGCCGGCGGAGCGCCTCGCCGAGACGCGCGGTGAGGTCCCGCTCGTCCCGCTCGGCCGCGGCGGTCTCCGCCACGGAGTCCGTGAGGTGCGCCAGCCAGCGACCGGCCACGTCCCCGGCGTGTCCGGCTTGTCCGGCGTGCCCGACGCTCCCGGCGTGTCCGGCCGCTCCCCCACCCCGGGTCACGCCCCCGGCCGCGCCTCCAGCGGCGCCCCCGCCTCCGTTCCCGGCGAACGGGGCCAGCCGCGAGGCGGGCCCCTCCGTGAGGGTGAGGATCCGCTCGCGCAGCCCGGCGACGTGGCTCTCCACCATGAGTGCGCGGGCCCGCCCGGTCACGGCGTCCTCGTTGCCGACCCGTACGGCCAGGACGTCCGCGGGCAGCTGCTCCAGGACGTTGTCCACGGCCCGGTTGGTGTGCGAGGTGATCAGCACACGCTCCCCCCGGGCCGCGCACGCGACCGCGATCTCGGTGATCGTCCTCGTCTTGCCGGTGCCCGGAGGCCCCAGGATGAGCAGCAGGTCCGGTACGGCGAGCGCCCGCCGGAAGGCCGGGAGCTGGCCGTCAGGGTCGAGCGCCCCGCGGGGCCGGTCGCGGGGATCGACGTCGAACCGGGTGAACCTCCGGTCGACGAACCAGGTCAGCAGCTCGCGGTTCACCGCCTCGCCCAGGCGCAGGGCCCGTACGGCGTCGGCCTGCGCCTGGAACACCCGCTCGCTGGGCATGACCCTGAGCGCGCCCTGGGCCGGGATGCGGCCGTAGTCGACCGCCGACTCGAACCGGACGACCACCTCCAGCCCGCGCACCATCCGCACCCGGCCCCTGAGGTCGGGCTGGTCGGCGAGGCAGACGGCGGTCCCGGCCGCCAGGCCGGCGGGACGCACCAGGTGGAAGGTGTAGACGCCGCGGGCGGAGCGCCGCTCCTCCCGGGCGCTCTCCATTCGCCGGTAGTGGATGGGCGGCGCCTCCCGCTGCCGGGCGACCTCGATGTCCCGCCCCGCCTCGATGACCCGGTCCATCAGGTCGAGGTGGTCGGTGTGGTGCCGGGGCAGCGACGGCCGTTCCGGCGCGGACCGGCTCACGTCGCTCCACGCCCGCCGCAGCAGCCCCCAGTGCGCCGACATGCCCTGCGGCACGTCGCGAAGCCGGTGGAAGCCCCGCCAGCCGGCGGAGCACCCCAGCAGCAGGGACCCGCGCAGCAGCCGCTCCTCCTGCCCGAACCCGCGCGGCCGCGCGCTGCCCAGCACGTAGGCGTCCTCGCGCCGGGACAGGTAGAGCCGGGCCACGTGCGTGTCGACGTGCACGACGAGGCACTTGCGCTCCTCCTCCAGCAGGGCGGGCAGCGCGCCGATCCTGGACAGCCGCTCCATCTCCTGGATCAGCCGGCCGGGGTGCAGCCGCGGCGCCAGGCTCGCGTGGACCTTCTCCGAGGGGACCACCGCCACCGGACCGGGCAGGAACACCGGAACCGTCGTCACGAGAACTCCCCCCGCGAGAGCTCCCGCCGTCCCTCCCGGAACGCCGCGGCGAGCGCCCCCGCCCGCCCGGGGCGGCGCCGCGGATCCGCGTCGAGGCAGCGGGCCAGCAGCTCGTCCGCGGCCGCCGGGAACCCGCGTACGGCGGCCCGCACCGGAGGCGATCCCCCAGGCAGGGGCGGATGGCCGGTCACCGTGTGGTAGACCACGGTGGCGAGCTGGTGGAGGTCGGTGTGCGGCCCCGGCGACGGAAGGCGCGGACCGGCGCGGACCTGCTCGGGCGCGCGGTACCCATCGGGCCCCTCCCCGGGCCGGACCGGCCAGGCCGCCAGCCCGGCGTCCCGCAGGGCGGGTTCGTACGCCCGGCCGGTCAGCACGATCGTGTCGGGGCTCAGCATCCGGTGGCTGTGCCCGCGCCGGTGCAGCTCGGCCAGCGCGTCGGCCAGCCGCGCGGCCTTCGCCAGGACGTCCGCGACCGTGAGCCGATCGAGCGGCCCGGCAGTGAGCCCGTCGAACGGCCGGGCAGTGAACCGGTCGAACGACCCGCCCGTGAACCGGTCGAGCAATCCGCCCGTGAACCGGTCGAACGATCCGCTCGTGAACCGGTCGGGCGGTCCGCCACCGGGGCCGAAGACCTCCCGCCAGCGTGGCCCGGCCGGTGACTCCGTGACGAGGGTGACGGCCGCCGCTCCCGGTTCCTCGTGCAGGCCGAGCAGCCTGGGCAGGCCGCGCGCCCCGGCCAGGGCGGACAGCAGCGCCGCCCGGTCGCGCAGGGCCTCGCGGGCGCCCGCCGCGTCGGGGGTGTCGCGCAGCACCGCGACCCGGTGCAGCCGTACCCGGGCGGCGGCGGGTTCGACGCGGTCGGCGGTCGCCTCCCGCGACACCCAGGACCGGTCGGGCGCGAAGGTCTCGGCCGCGTCGTCGTGCAGCAGGTAGCGGTCACCGCCCAGACGCAGCTCCTCGCCGCCTCGCCAGGGGGCCTCCGCCGGGCCGTACGGCGCGGGCGGCACAGGAGCCGGACCGGCCGGTCCGGCGGGCCGGTAGGGGTCGTAGTAGGACCGCCTGACGGTCGCCGCCTCGGGCAGGGCGAGACGGCGGCGCAGCCCGCCCGCGTCCCACAGTTCGATCGTGACACCGGTCTCGGCCTGCCGTTCGCGGCTCCAGCGCTGCCACCACCGCACGGTCGGGGCGTCCAGCTCGCACGGAACGCACAGCACCCATCTCTCGATGGTGTAGCCCTTTTCCCGGGCGTATTTCCGCGCGGACCCGAAAGACTCCCGCACCTGCCTCTGCTGCGACTCCCCGAAACCGTTGACGAAGTACTTCGCCTGCCAGATCGTGACGCGGCCGTCGAGATCGCCCACCAGCACGTCGATGCCCCAGTCACCGGGATTGGCCCGGACCGGGATCGCGTCCTCTCCGGTGACCGCCGAGACCAGGTCGGTGAGCATCTGCTCGAAGTCCTCCCTGGCCCCCGCCTCGCCCCTGCGCTGGCGATGCGCCGCGAAGTCGACGGGGTGTTCCCCCGCCCCGAAACCCCCGCTCACCGCGGGTCACCGGCTGCCCGGGACGCGGCGCCCAGTGCCGTCACGCCCCTCCGCCCCGCTCCGTGATCGAGCATCTCGCCCCCTCACCGGCCGGCTCCGCATTACCAACCCGTTGTACATCACCGGCCCGCGGCTGACAGGGAATCGGATCATCCGTCCGGAAACGGCCCGGCGAACGCCCCGGGAGACCGCAGGGACGCCCCAGGAGACCGCGGGGACGCCCCAGGAGACCGCGGGGACGCGCCGGGAGACCGCGGAGGACGCGTGCGTCAACGGCCGGGTCACGAGACCGGCAGGCAGTTCGTCTCGCCCCGCATGCCGTACTGCCCGTGACGCCGCGAGTCCAGGATGATCACGGTTCTGTACTCGTCGCCGGCGAGCCGGATGGGGGCGTTCTCCTCGTCCTCGACGATCCGGTAGCGGGCGACCCGGAAGAGCGCCCCCATCAGGAGGTCGTTGAGCAGGCCCGGTTCGGTCCCGGGCGCGCGGTCCCTGCCGACGGCGGCGAAGGTCCGTTTCGCTTTTCCCTCGCCGCAGGGGATGTCACGCCCGCCGGGGTCGGTGATCCGGACGTCCAGCGCGCGGCGTCTCTTCATGACCTCGGTGATGTGGTGCTTGAGGGTCTCCCCCGCCTCCGCCGCCGTGGGGCCGCTCGCGCCGCATCCCGACACCGCCAGCACCGCCACCGCGCACGCCGCCACGCCGCGCCGTACGGAAAGCGCCATGGATCCCTCCGGGGCGGCCGATACGCCGTGATCCGACAACGTCCAATAAAGCCGCCGTCGCGTCTGCCCGTAAAGGGGATGGCCCCGTACCCGGAGGATCGGGCGCCCACCCGCGGCGCGCGGGGGGTCGGATCGCCATGGAGCGCGCCCGCGCGGGCGTATCTCCCGTCGTGGGCGCGCGGGGGTCAGAGACGCCGGGTCAGGAACACGCTGCTGGGGTCGGGACGGTAGTCGGCGAACGGCTCGCAGTAGGTGAATCCGAGCTTCTCGTACAGCCTCCTGGCGGGCAGGAAGAACTCGGCCGACCCGGTCTCCAGGCTCAGCCGGGTGAAGCCCATCGCCCCGGCCTCGGCGATGATGTGCTCCAGCAGCCGGGACGCGATGCCGCTCCGGGCGCGTTCCGGCGCGGTGCGCATCGACTTCAGCTCGGCGTGGCCCGCGTCCAGCCTCTTGATCGCCCCGCAGCCCACCGGGTCCTCGCCGTCCAGGACCGACCAGAACGTCACCCCGGGCGCGCGGAGCCCGTCGAGGCCGAGGGCGTGCTTGCTCTCCGGCGGGGTGATGGACCGCATCTGCCGGACATGCTCCCGGAGGAACTCGATGATCCGCGGACCGGACAGGTCGTCCACCACGATCCTCAAACCGCTCAACTCACATACTCCGCGTCAAGGAGGGGCGCGCCGCCGGACCCCGAACCCGTCGATACGCCGGGAGAAGCATCTCGCACCCGGCTGCGAGGGGCATCCCGGCCCGGCCGGGAGGGCTGCTGCCGTCCCGGCCGGGCCCTAACTGGGATGCGCCCTCCTGCCCGGATCGGTCCGAGCCTGCTCCGGGTTCGTTCCATGCCTGTTCCAGACCTGTTACGGGCCTGTTCCGGCGCTATCCGGCCAGGTCGGCCAGGTCGTCGGCGGTGAGGCGAATACCGGCCGCCCCGACGTTCTCGGCCACGTGGTCCGGTGAGCTGCTTCCGGGAATGGCGAGGACGACCGGTGAGGCGGCCAGCAGCCAGGCCAGGGCGACCTGCGCGGGCGTCGCCCCGTGGCGGGCGGCGACGTTCGCGACGCCGGGCCGGTCGATCGGCTCCCGGCCCCCGCCGAGCGGGAAGAACGGCACGTAGGCGATGCCGGCCTCCTCGCACCGCGCGAGCACGGCGGCGTCGTCCCGGTGGCCGATGTGGAAGTGGTTCTGCACCGCGGCGACCGGGGCGATCGCCCGCGCCTCGGCGAGCTGGGCCGCGTCGACGTTGCTCACGCCGAGGTGCCGGATCAGGCCCTGGTCGCGCAGCTCGGCGAGGGCGGCGAACCGCTCGGCGACCGCGAGGGGCGCGTCGGCGACTGGACTGACGGGCGCCGGGAGCGCAGCGACCGGAGCGAGGAGGGAAGGAGCCGACTCCGAAGCGTCCCGAGCCGCGGCGCGAAGCGCCGCCATCGACACCGACTCGCCGCCCGGCCGTCCCATGCCGCCCACCCGCAGGTAGACCAGGTCGAGGTGGTCGCGGCCGAGGCGGCGCAGGTCCTCCTCGACCAGGCCACGCAACTGCCCGGCCGTCGCCTGGCCGGTGGGCACGACGCCGCCCTCCAGGAGCGGCCCGACCTTGGTGGCGATCACCATGTCTTCGGAGTACGGCGCCAGCCCCCGCCGGATCATCTCGTGCGCCTGGAGGTCGCCGAAGCCGTAGAAGCCGGCGGTGTCGATGTGGTTCACGCCGAGCTCCACGGCGCGGCGCAGCACCGCGACGCCCTCCTCGGGGTCCCGGATCCGGCCACCGAGGGCGAGCCGCATCGCGCCGAAGCCGAGCCGGTTGACCCGCAGGTCACCGCCCAGCGGGAAGTCTCCGGCGGCGGTGGCGGAGGGCTGGTTCATCGTCATGACGGCACCGTCTTTCTCAGGTTCTCTCGGGTTCTTTCGGGTCTTCTCTGGCTTCTCGGGCCGGGCGGCGTACGGAACGGGCCGGCCGTCCGGAGTGGGCGGGATGCGCAGGTCTCAAGCGCCCCGGTAATAGTCGGCGAGCGCGGCGAAGGCGGCCTTGGGCTCCCACGGCAGCCCCGGATACGCCTCCCCTGTGCGACCGCCCTCCAGGATCTTGACCACGCCGTAGCTCGCCAGGTCGAAGTCCTCGCGGGGGTCGTCGCGGTGCGGCAGGTCGTAACGCGCGAAGGTGTTGACGAACGCGGTGTCCACGCCTTCGGCGGTGAAGACGTCCAGCAGCTCCCGCAGGTAGGCGGCCTGCTCCTCCTCGTCGCGGACGTGGTCGCCGACGAGCCGGACCGGCCGGCCGTCCCCGCCCCATTCGACGATCATGTCGCCGCGTCCGCCCAGGTCCGCCGCGCCACGGTGCGTGGTGCACCCGAACTCGGTGATGGCGAGCGGCTTGCCCCGCCGTACCGCGGCCCGGATGTCGTCGCGGAACCGGGGGGCGATCTCGGCGTTCCGGTAGCCGGCGTCGGAGGAGACGATGTCGAACGGCGTCCAGTCGACGCCGTCCATCGGCAGGGACGCGTAGCTGACCTTCCCGCCGAAGCTCCCCCGCACGGTCTTGACCGCGTGGGCGAGGAAGTCGTTCACCCGGGCTGGGACCTTCGGCAGTACCTCGCGCAGCCGCGCCGGCTCGGCCAGCAGCGCGAGCCGCTCGTCGAGGGTGTCGCCGGGCAGGAACCCGGTGGTGAAGAGACTCAGCTCGGAGCCGGTGAGCAGCACGACCTCGGCGCCGTCCCGGCGTAGCCGCTCGGCGCGGGCGGCGCCGTCGGCCAGGAAGTCCAGCAGTTCGCCGGCGGTCAGGTCACAGGTGAACGGCGAGTACCAGACCTCCAGCCCTGCCTCCGCGGCGTACCCGGCGGCGGCCTCCAGACGGTCCTGCCGGCCACCGGTGATCCGTACGGCCGTGCAGTGCAGGTCCGTACGGATGACCTGCATCTCCCGCCGGACGACGTCGGGGTCGAACGGCTCCCGGGTGCTGTGGCCCGGCCCTGCGACGAACCCGGTGTCGTAGGTGATCCCCTTACCGCGCATGGCGCGTTCCTCTCCCTGACCGGTCCGGACCCTGGCTGCCACCGGAGGCCGGTCTTCGGCCTCCGCTCAGAGCCCGGAGCCCGGCGCCATTTGAAGGTACGGTACGTACCGTACTCTAAAACCGGCATCCGCTCCAGCCGCCTCCCCTACCTGGGATACGCTCCGTACCGGAAGGAGCGGGATGGCCGACGAAGCGACAGCGAGCTCGACCCAGCAGCCCCGGCCCGCGTCGGGCAGGCGGCGCGGGGCGGCACTGGAGCATGCGATCCTGCGCGCGGCCATGGAGGAGCTCGCCGAGCACGGCTACGCCGGAATGACCATGGAACGGGTCGCCCGCCGCGCCGGCACCAACAAGAACGCCATCTACCGCCGCTGGCCCACCCGCGCCGCCCTGGGCATCGCCGCCTACGGGCAGTTCGCCGTCATCCACGCCCAGGTCCCGGACACCGGCAGCCTGCGCGGCGACGCGCTGGAACTGCTGCGCCGCGCCAACGGCACCTACTCCTCACCCGTCGGCGGCATCCTGCGAGCCCTGCTGGCCGGCGCCCGCGACGACCCCGAGCTGCTGGCCCAGCTCCAGGAACGCACGGCCGACGCGGGCAGCGACATCTGGCTGACGATCCTGGCCCGCGCCGTGTCCCGCGGCGAGCTGCGCCCCGAGGCCCTGCACCCGCGCGTCGCCACCGTGGCCGTCGTGCTGCTCCGCGACGAGTTCATCACCCGCGGGCACCCCTCGGCGCCCGACGAGGTCCTCGTCGAGATCATCGACGAGGTCTACCTCCCGCTCCTGCACGGCCGCGGCCCCGCCTGCTGAGCCCGTACGGCCCGGCATCGAACGATCTGCCCACCGATCCGTACGGCCCGGCCTCCGGCCGTCGAATCCGCCGAGTCCTCAGCCGTCATCAGGTCTGGTCGTTCAGGCGGCCGAGGGCGTGGAACCCGGTGTGGAGACCCAGCATCAACTCCCGGAAGGAGCCGTGCCGTTCCGGGCCTACAGCCCTCCGGGCGAACAGCTCGTACGCGGCCCGCTCCCCGTGCTCGTCCACGTCCTCCGGGTCGAGGAAAGCCAGGTCCCGCCGACCGGTTCCCCGGCCCCGGAGAGCGGTTCCGCGTCGTGCAGGGCGGCCCACTCCCCGCTCCAGCGCTCCAGAAACGGTTTCCAGGCCTGGCGGTCCACCCGGCGGCTCCTCGATGTCGGCGATATCGCGCCCATGCCAGCAGACATCATCGACAACGAGGAAAGAACCCGCTCATGACGGTTGTTGAATTCGCATTCATCGCCCTCGACCCGCCTTTATCGAGTTAAGGTGAAAGACCGGAATAAGGCGATGACAGGGAGGGCCGATGGCGTCCGGAACGGGGCCCTTGTCGCCGGACTTCAGCGGAATCGACCCCGACCTGATGCAGGGCTTCGTCGCCGCGCTGGAACGTGGCCGGGACGTCATCGGCGAGCAGTCCGAACGGATCCGCCAACTCCTCGCCACGGCGCAGGTACCCGCCGCCGGCCTCCAGCCGATCCGGGAGATCAAGGGCTGGATCGACGACGAGCTGCCGGAGCTGCGCAAGCGAAACGAGACCATCAAGGCGAGCGACGCCCTCGCCCCCTGGCTACCCGGCGCGCGGACGCCCGGCTCCAAGCTGGTCGGCTATGACGAGGGGAAGATCCTCTCCCCCGCGGAGGCACAGAAGCAGGGCACGGCGCTGGGCAAGCGTTTCCTGGCCATAGAGCCGCGGAACTTCTTCTCACTCGGCAACCCCTCCTCCGACGCGTACATGAAGGTCGTCAAGGAACTGGCCGATCACAAGAACGACGCCGACTACACCGCGGCCTTCTTCGCCGCCCTCGGCACGAAGGGCACCGTCCAGCTGCCCGCCCTGCTGCGGGAGAACCTGGACACCGCCGACTTCCAGGCACCCGCCGGCCCTCCCCGCCCAGACGACGAGGTGCTCCGGACGGTGAGCCAGGCGTTCGGTACGGCGGTCACCGGAGGATCACGCGTCCCGGGTTTCGCGAAGATCAAGGAGGAGATCCGCGGCACCGCAGCCGGGGCCGGTGCGGGCCTGCTGCTGAGCGCGGGGAGGTTCCCCGCCGAATGGCTGCGGGACGTGGTGCTGAACCACGGCTTCGCCGACCCCAAGAAGGTCAGCACCGGGTTCCTCTACGCCCTGGGCAACAACCCTGGCGCGGCCCGGCAGGCCATCGCGGCGGTGACCGGACCGTACGGCAGGGACCAGACGAAGCTCAAGACGTTCCTGAAGTCGTTCAATGGGCACTTCGGCGGCTCGTCCCTCCCTCCGACCGGCGGTGACGACGCCTTCGGGCGCATGCTGGCGGCGGCCTCCGGCGCCTACGACGAGGAGGACGGCAAGCACAGCCAGGAATCGGCGGCGTTCGCCTTCACCGTGATGACCACGCTCGGCAAGGTGGGCGAGGGCGCCCGGGTTCACCTCGCGGAGATCGCCGGCGCGTACGCCACCGAGATCACCGAGGGTGCGAACATCGGTGACGCGAACATGACCGAACCCAGCGCGCTGAAGCCCTCGACCTCGGCCTTCGGCCTGAAGTCCGCCTTCACGCTGAGCCCGAAGGACACCTACCGCTTCCTCAAGCTCTTCGCCGACTCCCCGGAGAACCTCAAGCCGTTCGACGAGGGGATGGGACGGTTCTCCCAGAAGGTGATCGCCGACGCCTCGGCGAAGACCTTGAAAACCGGGGACGTCGAGCACCTGGACCGGGTGTTCACCGCCCTGGGCAACGTACGCGGCTTCGAACTGGCAGCCGTCGAGAAGGTCCAGGGCAACCTCGACACGATCGACAAGCAGCGGGACGACCTGGTGGGATTCATCCGCGACACCGCCATCGGGGCGATCAGCATGACTCCTGTCGCCGCGCCGAACATGGCCGCGGATCTCGCCTGGTTCGCACTGAGTACCACGTTCGCCGCTGACGGCGCCTTCGGTGATGACGACGAGACCCGGGTCGAGAAGGCCGACAAGCAGGACGCCATCGACACCCTCGGCCGCCAGCACACCTACGCGCAGATCCTCATGGCGAACGGCTTCGCCCCGAAGGTGACCCCGGGCGAGTACCAGGCGAAGTGCCCGCCGGGGGTGGCGATCGCGGACGCGAACGGGGAGCTGAGACCGTTCGCGGACCTGATGAAGCAGGGGAACAAGGGACTGGAGGCGTTCGAGAAGTGGGCAGCCGTCAACGGGATGGGTGGCGATGATAGGACCGCCGTTGGGAGATTGTCCGGCAACATGGCGAACTCGTTTGATGGCGGCAACAAACGGGGCCGGGAACGCAGCTTGGCGTTCGACAGCTAGCTCATGAGGTCGGAAGACACTCGGTCTCTCCTCTGACCGCGTACTGCCCGTTGGACGGCGACTCCAGGATGATCACGGTCTTGTACTCGTCATTGGCGAGCCGGATGGGGGCATTCCCACGATCTTCGACGATGCGGTACGGCGCAACTCCAGAAAGCGCACCCACCAGTAAGGTGTTGAGGCTATCCGGCTTGCGTTCGGTCGCGGGATCCCTCCCAGCTGCAGCGAAAGTCCGCTTCGCTTTTCCTTCTCCGCAGGGGATATCGCGTCCGCCGGAATCGGTTATACGGACATCCAGAACCTGCCCCTTCCGCATCAGCTCCGTGATGTGCTTCTTGAGTGTCTCCCCCGCCTCCGCCGCCGTAGGACCACTCTCCCCGCACCCCGACACCGCCACCAGCACCATCACTACGCACACCGCGACGCCACGCCGTACGAAAAACGCCATGAATTCCTCCGGGGCTGGCCGATGTGCTGTAGATCCAATAATGTCCAATGAAGCCGCCGCTGTGTCCACGATCCACAAAGGGGATGTATGAATCCTCAAGCCGGGGATCTGGTGCCCAACCCGCGGCGCCAGGTGCTGGAGCAGGCGCTGGCCGAGGTCAGGGCGCGGGTCGCCATCCTGGAGGCGGCGCTCGATCCGGCGCACGGCCAGTTCACGGGACAGCCCGTGTGGGTGGGGCCGGCGGCCCGGCGGTTCGCCGAGGATCTCACCGCCCGCCGGGTACGGCTCCGCCAGGCGGCCAGGGCGCTTCTCGAAGCGCTCGAAGACGAACTCCGCTCCGTGCCGGAGAGGGTCCCGCCCTCCGCCGCACGGCACTGACCCGCCAGCCTGAAATGCGACGGGGACGGGGCGGGTTCTCCGCCCGGAACCGGCGGGTGAAACCACCGCCCCGGCGGCCGGCCCTTTCCGTCCACGCGGTTCAGGGCACGCATGCCGGAACGAGAAGCACCGTCGGCGGAGATTTCACGGGAAACCAAAGCAATAAGCCCTCTTTTACTGATCAACCGGCATATTCTTCCCTTCCGTGTCCCGACGATCATTGCTCCTGTGGGCGGCTGCGCTGGTGGCGGCGCTGGCCCCGGTTCTGTCCGTCTTGGGCGCGCTGCTCCTGGGCTGGGGTGACGGGGAACAGGGCTTCGCGTGGATGTCGACGGGGTGGTGCGCCGGTTACGAGATCAATGAGGAGATCCGCACCCTCCTCGGGCCGGTCAGGGAGTTTCCGCTGGTGCTGTTCGGCCTCGCGCCGCTGGTCGGCCTGGCCTTCGCCGGCTGGCTGCTGAGCGTCCGTGCCGGACGGCCCCGGCTCGGCCGGATCTTCGGTCTCGCAACCGCCGGGGTCATGCTCGTCGTCTCACTGCCCGAGCCGGTGCTGCTCACGTTCGACGCGGCCGTCTCCCGATACTGCCTGAGCGCGTGGGGCCCGCCGGAGCTGGTGAACTGGACCCTCACGTCCGGCTTCTACCCTCTCCTCCCCGCGGTCCTGACGGTACTCGCGGCCCGGCCGCCGGTCAGGCCGCGGCTCGTCCGGCGCGGCCGCCCGGTCCGCGTGGCGATCACGGTCCCGGTCGTGGCCGTACTGCTGCTCGGCGCGGCGAGTGACAGCCGGCCCGGCCGGGTGAGCGACTCGAACGAACTCGACTGCGCCGGATTCGGCGACGTCCGGGTGCCCGCGATGAGCGGGCAGGAGAAGGCGTTCCTGTGCGCGGTACGGTCCGACGGGTTCGGGGCCGATGGGCCCGGCGTGCCCGAACTGGCCGGCCTGCCCGACCGGGCGCTGATCGCCTACGGCCGCAACCTGTGCCACGCGGCCACGCGGAACGGCGGCGACACCGGGGCGCGGGCCGTACAGCGGATGATGGGCGAGGCGGCGGGCGGGCCGCTGGCCGGGGCGCTCTCCCGGATGTGCCCGGCTGTGGCCAAGATGTTGCAGGCCGAGGGTGATCGGCAGCGGGCGGAGGCGGAGGCGTTCGTCGCCGCCGCGGAACGCGCCTGCGCCGCCCACCCCCGCCACCGTCCGAAGATCAAGCCGGTACGGCGGGCACGCGCCACCATGTGGACGGAGTTCTGGACCATCAACGCCTGGGAAGAGGGGTGGGAAGGCGAGGAGAGCGGCGACAGGGTCGCCGACCTGGTCGGGGGCGGAGACGGCACGCTGCAGGTCTGGGCCGCCGACGAGGCCGGTCACGCATGCGTGACCGGTGAGGCCTACACCAGGCGTCCGCCGGTGGAGACACGCGGCTGGGAGCAGGTCGTCGAGGTCGGCTACCGGACCCGGACCGGCTCCCTGGTGCTGGTGGACGGCGAGGGCAAGGAAATGCCCGACCTGGCCGCCGGAGGGCCGGGACGGTACCGGGTCCGGGTCCACGTACGGGGCCGCAAGGCCGCCCAGGAGCACATCGACGTGCCGGACGGCACCGTCCAGCTTCTGATCATGGTTTTCCCGGGAGAGCAGCGAAAGCCGGTGATCTACCGGTGACGCCGCCCGCGGCGACGGTCCGATCGGTTCGCGGGACCGGGTGAGCGCCGACGGTTTGATCAACCGGCGCGAAGCAGGCGGCGGCGAGGCTTCCACGGCGCCTTCGGTAGCGTGCTCGCATGACGGAACTCGAAGATCTCGCCGACCGGCTGCGGCGGTTCGCGCGGGAGCGTGACTGGGAGCAGTTCCACACGCCCAAGAACCTCGCCATGGCGTTCGCCGGAGAGGCCGGCGAGCTGGTCGCGGAGTTCCAGTGGTTGACGCCCGAGGAGTCGGCCGCGGTCATGGACGACCCCCAGGCGGCGGAACGCGTCAGGTCCGAGCTGGCCGACGTCGTCACCTACCTGGTCCGCCTCGCCGACGTGCTGGGGGTGGACCTCGTCGAGGCCACCCACGCCAAAATCGACCAGAACGAGAGACGCTTCCCGGTGGAAGCCTCCCGGGGGCGGGCCAGGAAGGCCCCGCCGTTCGCCTGATCTCGCTGGAAGATCGCTGTAGTGTTCCCGGCGTGGTGATGCGGTCCGGCGGGCTTTGCGCCGACATCGCGTGTTCACCGGCGAGGACGTCTCCGGCGCGAGGCTGTGCGACGGTCACGCCGACCACCGCTGTGCGAGATCACGCCGGGGCTTCTTCCGGCTTCATGCGCGATATCCGGCAAGAACGCAGCGCTCGGCTTCGATGGCGCCGCGTCCCCGCCGGCCCGCGACGGGCACCGTATCGACGAACCGCGCGATGAGGGGTTGGGCATGTCGCCGAGAACACACCTGTACGACCTGCTGGTATCGACGATCTTCACCGAGGGACTCGATGGCGAGATGGACCTGTGGGCGCTGGGGTTCAGCGCCATATGGATCAAGGGCACGGACCTCGACACGCTCGCCGCGGATTTGCACCTGGATCCCGCCACCCGCACCCCCTGCCACCTGAGTGAGATCCTCGACCGCAACATCGACGACGGATCCGACTGGGTGGCCGAGGTCAACGGCTGGATCGGCATCGTGCCGGGGGTCGGCCGCGAGCGCCTGCGCTCCATCAGCGAGGGCGGCCGTGAGGTCCTCAACGTCAGTATGGACATCACCGGCAGGGAGTACTTCGACTACGCCCGCGACGGGCGCATGATCGTCTCCTTCGATCCGGCCTTCCCGGAGAATCGGTCCGGCGACGACCCGCACGCGCTCGATCACCTGATGGACGGTCTGCGCTTCCAGATCAGCGATGACGGCTTCGTCGACGATCGAGTGGAAGAGGACGAGAGCTTCAGCTCGGCCCTGGCACTGATCGGGCGGATCACGGGAACGGACATGGCCGCCGACTGGTTCGAGGCGCGGCATTCCAGCATGCGTCCCGTCTCCTCCTGATGGTCCTGCTGAGGAGGAAGCAGGTCAGCGGACCGCAGAGCCGGTGATGCGAACGGTTCCGGCCGCGGAAGGACCCGGACCGACCTCGAAGACCTCGCCGACCGGCCGGGGCAGTTCACGCGCCACGGCGCGGTGCGCTCACTCGGGAAGCAGCGGTGCGCTCACTCGGGGAGCAGCGGTCTCATGAAGGTCCGTTCGTAGCGGAGCACGCACCCGCTCTCGTCCCTGATGCGGTCCGCCTCGACGAAGTCGGGGTGGACGCCGAAGAGCCCGCGGTACTCCTCGTACGCGGCGAGGCTGGGAAAACTGAACAGGGCGAGGGCCTTGTCGCTGGCGCCCTCCGACGGCAGGAAGTAGCCGTGGTGCGTGCCGCCGTGCAGGTTGACCAGCTCGATCCAGCGACGACCGAAACGCTCGAACGCGTCGATCTTCCGGGGATCGATCACATATTCGACGACACAGGTGATCATAAGACCATTTCTATCCTGCGCGACGACCGGCCTCGACGGCACGCGGAGGAGTCCGTCCATCACCGAGGACGAAAAGGCAAGGAGGCTGAACACTCCTTACCACTTTCAATCTATAGCCCACCGGGGGGCTTGCAGCAAGACCCGGGTCGTGCCGCAGAATCTCCGACCGAAGCCATGACCCGTGGGAACAGGGCTCACCGAGTACGTGTGCTCCTGCCGAGTCGTCCGGGCCACGCGGGACGCCGAACCGGCGGTGGGGCTCACGACGCGGTCGCGGAGACTTCGCGCGAAGACGCGGGTGTGCGCGCCTCCGGATCGTGCGGAGCAACCGGCTGAAACGCAACCTTGAATGGGGGGGGTTCATGATCGACGTGATCATCGCCGGCGGCGGACCGACCGGCCTGATGCTGGCCGCCGAGTTGCGGCTGTACGGCGTGCGCGTACTTGTGCTGGAGAAGGAGGTGGAGCCGGCCCGGTATGTCCGCGCGCTCGGTCTGCATGTGCGCAGCATCGAGGTGATGGACCAGCGCGGTCTGCTGGAGCGGTTCCTCGCGCACGGCAAGCAGTACAACGTCGGTGGCTACTTCGCCGGCATCATCAAGCCATGGCCGGACCGGCTGGACACCGAGCACTCGTACATCCTCGGCATTCCGCAGACCATCACCGAGCGCCTGCTGGCCGAGCACGCCACCGAGGTCGGCGCCGAGGTCCGGCGCGGTTGCGAGCTGGTCGGGCTGAGCCAGGACCAGGACGGGGTGACCGCCGAGCTGGCCGACGGCACGCGGCTGCGCTCGCGCTACCTCGTCGGTTGCGACGGCGGCCGCAGCACGGTGCGCAAGCTGCTCGGCGTCGGTTTCCCCGGTGAGCCCACCAAGATCGATACGCTGCTGGGCGAGATGGAGCTGACCGAGGATCCGGAGACGGTCGCCGCCATCATGGCGGAGGTCCGCAAGACCCAGCTGCGGTTCGGCGCCGGACGCCTCGGAGACGGAGGGGTGTACCGCGTCATCGTCCCCGCCGAGAAAGTGGCCGAGGACCGTACGGTTCCGCCGACCCTCGAGGAGTTCAAGCGGCAGCTGCGGGCCTTCGCCGGCACCGACTTCGGCGCGCACTCACCGCGCTGGCTCTCCCGGTTCGGCGACGCCACCCGGCTGGCCGAGCGCTACCGGGTCGGCCGGGTGCTGCTGGCCGGCGACGCGGCGCATGTTCACCCCCCGATGGGCGGGCAGGGGCTCAACCTCGGCATCCAGGACGCGTTCAATCTCGGCTGGAAACTGGCCGCCCAGGTCAACGGCTGGGCACCGGAAGGACTGCTGGACAGCTACCACGCCGAACGGCACCCCGTGGCCGCCGACGTGCTGGAGAACACCCGCGCGCAGGCCGTACTGATGTCCACCGAGCCGGGACCCCAGGCAATGCGCCGGTTGCTCTCGGAACTGATGGACTTCGAGGAGGTGACCCGGCACCTGATCGAGAAGATCACCGCGATCGGGGTCCGCTACGACTTCGGTGAGGGGCACGAACTGCTCGGCCGCCGGCTGCGGGACGTGAAGCTGAAGCGGGGACGCCTCTACGAGCTGATGCGCGGCGGTCGCGGACTTCTGCTCGACCGGACCGGCCGGCTCTCGGTCACCGGGTGGGCGGACCGGGTCGACCACGTCGTCGACGACGGCGAGGAGCCGGACGTGCCCGCGCTGCTGCTGCGGCCGGACGGGCACGTGGCGTGGGTCGGCGAGGACCAGGAGGAGCTGATCGACCGGCTGCCCAGGTGGTTCGGCGCGCCCGTCGAGTGAGACCGGGCGCTCCGATCTGAGCGCGTCACCGGCACCGGGGCGTCGCGTCGCGGCGGCCGGCCGGGCCTGGTGCCGCATTCGGAATCACTCCTAGAGCACACCCGCCTGCATGCCTGCCCGTGGCGCGAAAAACGCTTTTCGGCGGAAACCCCCAAAGGCCGGCTGAATGACCCCACCGCCCGTCTAATTTTGTCGGGAGATCGCTGTAATGTTCCTGGCGTAATGATGCGGCCCGACGGGCTTCCGCTAAGTGTCTGATCGTCTGATCACTTGATCGTCTGATCACTTGATCGTCTGATCCACCGGTCGCGGACACGCCCCCATACCGCACGAGTCTCTCGTGCTGCCTGGGGGTAGGTCCGTGACGGCGTTCCGGCACTCCGCCGAAGGTCTGGCCAAATTGGCGGCCGACGGCTCGGTTCCCGAAAGACGGCTCAGCGAGGTCATCGCCGAGTGTCTCCGAAGGACGGCGCGGATCAACCCCTCCTCGGCTGAGCTCAGGTCCTGGGACCGCAGCCTCCCCGTCCTCGCCCAGGACCTCCTGGACGCCGGGCTCGGCGGTGTCGAGATGCTGGTGGAGTACCAGCTCCCGCTGACCAGCAAGCGCGCCGACGTGGTGCTCGCGGGGGTGGACCGCCGTACGGGCGATGACGCCTACGTGGTCGTGGAGCTCAAGCAGTGGAGTCGCGCGGAGCTGTTCGAGGACGATCCGAAGCTGGTGCTCGTCGAGGGCATGCCGGGCGGCCCCAGGCTGCACCCGTCGCTCCAGGTGCGGGACTACTGCGACTACATCGCCGACTTCGTCGGCGCCCTGGCAGGCCGGGACGACGCCATCCGGGGTGTGGCCTATCTGCACAACGCCGCCGACCTCGATGTCGAGGACCTCTACGAACGCGTTCAGGACGAGCGCACCCGTCTGTTCACCAAGACCCGGCGCGGCGCCTTCGTCGACTACCTCCGGGACCGGTTCGCCCCGCTCCCGGGGGCTGGTGCGGCCGACCGGCTGCTGAGCAGCGCCGTACGGCCCTCCAAGCAGCTCCTCAAGCTCGCCGCCGAGGAGATCAGGGATCGTAAGCAGTTCGTCCTGTTGGACGAGCAGCGGCTGGCCTACGAGATCGTCCTGAACGCCGTGGACCGGGCGCGCGGGGCCGACTCCAAGGAGGTCGTCATCGTCTCCGGCGGCCCGGGGAGCGGCAAGAGCGTCATCGCGCTGTCGCTGCTGGGCGAGCTGTCACGGCAGGGACGCGCCGTGCTGCACGCCACGGGCTCCCGTTCCTTCACCGAAACGCTGCGCCGGGTCCCCGGTAAGGGCTCCTCGAAGGTGAAGGGGCTGTTCAAGTACTTCAACAGCTTCATGCAGGCCGAGCGGAACGGCCTCGACGTGCTGATCTGCGATGAGGCGCACCGGATCCGCGAGACCTCGCAGAACCGCTACACCCCCGCCCGGCTGCGCAGCGACCGCCGCCAGATCGACGAGCTGATCGACGCCGCGCGGGTGCCGGTCTTCCTACTGGACGAGCACCAGGTCGTACGGCCCGGTGAGCTGGGCACCGTCGCCGAGATCAGGGAGCACGCCGAGGCCCGCGGGTTCCGCGTCCACGAGGTCTCCCTCGACGGGCAGTTCCGCTGCGGCGGCAGCCGCGCCTACGAGCAGTGGGTGCTGCGCCTGCTCGACCTGGACGGCGACGGCGGCGGCCCCGAAGCATGGACCAATGACGGCCACTTCGCCGTGTCCCTGGCGGACTCGCCGTACGAGCTGGAGTCCCTCCTGCGCGACAGGCAGGAGAAGGGCTTCTCCGCCCGCATGACGGCCGGTTTCTGCTGGCCGTGGAGTGACCCGCGCAAGGACGACACCCTCGTCCACGACGTCCGGATCGGCGACTGGTCCCGGCCCTGGAATGTCAAGAATGACCGAGCCGTGGGCAGCGCGCCGCCCAGCACGCTGTGGGCGACCCAGGAGGGTGGCTTCGAGCAGGTCGGCTGCGTCTACACCGCCCAGGGCTTCGAGTACGACTGGAACGGGGTCATCCTCGGCCCGGACCTGGTCTACCGCGACGGCCGGCTTGTCACCGTCCGCTCCGCCAGCAAGGACCCGGCCCTCACCAAGAAAGTCACCGACGAGCAGGCCGACCGCCTGATCAGGAACACCTACAAGGTCCTGCTCACCCGCGGGATGGTGGGAACCTTCGTGTACTCCACCGACCCGCGGACCCAGGAGTTCCTGCATGGGCTGATCCAGAGCTGAGGCGGAGCCTCACGGCCATCGCTCGGCGGCCACCAGCCGTCCTCCCGTCACCAGGGGCCGCAGCGCCTGGATCGCCGCGGCCCGGCTGAGGTCCTCGTGATACGCCTGGTTGCCGAAGCTCCGCAGGCAGCCGTAGCAGGAGGTCTCCTCGCCGCAGTCGCAGTCCGACACTCTGGCGTGGGCGGCCTCCACGACGTCGTCCAGGGACCGGGCGATGCGCAGCACGCTTCCCGCCCCGCCGGGCACGGCGTCGAACATGACCAGCCCGGTCTCGCCGCCCGGCTGGGCGTACAGCGTGCCGCCGAGGTCGTCCCGGCTGAGTTCCAGCCGCTCGGCCGCCCCCTCCAGCAGGGCGTAGAGGGTGGAGCGCCAGTGCGCGGGGCCCGCCGCCAGCGGCATGGCCAGGCGGTCGAAGACGAGCTCGAAGAGGTCGGTCTCGTAGGGGTGGGCGAGCGAGCGCCGCCGCAGGGGTCCGGAGCACTCGGATCCCCTCAGGAGATGGGTGTGCGTCTTGGCCGCCCGCGTGTTCAGGGGCATCCCCGCGCCGCACCAGTCGCAGATCAGGTAGCCGCCCCCGGTCGGTCCCTCGGAGAGGGCGATCAGCCGGCCGCGTGAGCCGGCGCGGCCCCAGAGCGTCCCGCCGTTCGGCGCCTTCCAGGTGGTCTCCTCCACCTCGGCAGCCAGCGACAGGACGTGGGTGGCGCCGTTCCAGCTCCGTTTCGGCGGGGTGGTCGTCGTCTTCGACGGCTTGGTGTCCGCGACGAAGCCGAACTCCGGCATGTAGTACTGCCGGGAGGCGTGCCGCGCCACGGTCGAACAGGAGGGGCACACCGGGTCGAGCGGCTCGTCGCTCTCGCGGTAGTGCTGGCAGTGCTCGCAGACCAGGTAGTGCTTGCCGAAGAGTTCCCGGTCCGGCAGCCGGTAGACCCCTCCCGAGCGCCACAGCAGGCCGCCCGCGACGACCTCGGAGCCGGGCGCGTACTCGTAGATGGCGGCGGACAGGTCGCGGGTCAGCTCCAGCTTGGCACCGACCGCCTCGCCCGAGTAGGACGTCCGCAGCTCCACGGTGTCGACGGGGAAGCCGTACTTGGGCAGCACGTTGCGGTTGGCGAGATAGCCGAGCAGGTTGCGCCGGGTCAGCGTGTTGACCGTCTTGGCGTACCGGGCGACCAGGTGGTCCTGGCGCGCCTCGTACGCCTGGCGGCGGCGTTCCTCGAAGATCTCCACGTCGTAGGCGAGCTGGGCCCTGACCTCTTCGAGCAGTTCCCCCAGCCTGTCGACCCACGCGCCGTCGTTCACGCCGATCTCCCGCTGCACCTCGGGAGGAAGCACCCGCAGCAGCGACTCCATGACGTCGCGCGGCACGGGCGACAGGAAGGATCGCACCCGTGAGGCGGCCACCGTCCCGGCCTGGGGCAGGAAGAACTCGCCCGCGGTCGCCCACGTCTCCCCTGTGGTCCGCCGGGCGTGCCGGAAGAACGCCGACAGCGCGATCGAATGGGCGTGCCGCCGGTCGATGCGCTCGTTGCCCAGCGGCACGTACGGCGCGCGCACCTCACCGGCGATCATCGACACGGGGTCCTGGTAGCGGGAGAGGTCGTGCGAGCGCCGCTGCGCGTAGGTGACCACGAGGGCCGCCGAGTCCGTACGGCGTCCCGCGCGCCCGGCCCGCTGGACATAGTTGGCGGTGGTCGGCGGCATGTTGCGCAGCACGACCGACTGCAGCTCGCCGACGTCCACGCCGAGCTCGAACGTGGTGGAGCACGACAGGACGTTGACCTCGCCGCGCAGGAACCGCTGCTGGATGTCGGCCGCCTCCAGGCTGGTCCACTGTGCCGTGTGCTCCCGGGCGACCAGCGGCACCGGGGTCATGGACCGATACATCGCCCGGTAGTGGTTGTCGTCCTCAGCCGTCGGCGGGACGGAGAACGGCCTGAGCGCACCCCGGCAGCCCATCGTCGGGCAGACCTCGCGGACGGAGACGGCGGTGACGCGCCGGCACAGGTCACAGCGGTGCAGGGGACGGTCCGGGTCGGCGGGCGCGAGCCGCAGCCAGGTGTGGTCCACCTGGCGGACCATCCCCAGCCCGCGGACGGTGTCGGTGGCGAGCCAGCCGTCCCGCTGCGCGGTGATCAGCTTCCAACAGCCGCGCAGCACCTCCTTGGGGTCGGCGGGCGCGCCGAGTCTCTCCAGGACGCGGGTCACGTAGTCGAGGCGCCGGTTCATCCCCCGGGTGGGCAGCCAGCTCAGGACCTTCCGGGGCGGCTCGGAGCCGTCCTCACGCACGTAGATCGGGCCGCGGCGGGGGTCGAACGCCTCGTCGCGGGGGTCGACCTCCTCCGGCATGGTGACGACGCCCTGCTGGCGCAGGCTGCGCAGCAGCTCCGACAGCAACGCCCAGCCCTCCTCGGCGGACAGGCCGAGGGAGCGCAGCACCGGCGGTACGGTCCACCGCCGGTCGCGGTCCAGGTCGACCCGCAGCAGGCCCAGTCCTTCCAGGGACTGGCGGTCGTCCAGGGCGACGAGCTCCCGCATGATCCACAGGGCCGCCTCGCGTTCGCGCTGCTGGCGGGACATGCGCCGGGTGAAGACGTGCGCCCGGTCGGCGGCCTTGGCCACGTGGTAGGTGAGGTCGGCGACGCCGGCCGCCTCGTCGTCACGGGTGGCCGCCGCGAGCCCTTCGAGGATGAGGCGGCGGTGCTGGATGCCGGAGTAGCTGGATTCGAGGTAGGGGGCGAAGAAGGCGGCCGCCTGCCGGCTGTCGCTGAACGACAGGAGCTTGCGCCCCTCCCCCGGCTGGTCGGCCAGGTCATCGGCGGCGGGCGGCAGCGCCTGGTAGAGCGCGCTGGCCAGGACGGCCACCGCCGCGTCGTTGCCGCTCTCGAACCGCCGGACCATCCCCGTGCCCCGCGCGCCGCAGGAGACGCAGCCCGACGGGGAGTCCTGATGGGTGTTGAGCCGGCGGACCGGCCAGAGTGTCGTCGAGGCGCAGCCCTTCCGCCCGCACAGGAGCCGGGGCGAGGAGTGGAGCCCTCCGCAGGCGGCGCAGAGGAACGCGTCCTCCCCGGTGACCCGCGTGGCGCCCTCCATGTCCTCGTCGTCCTCGTCGGCCACGACGGGAGAGTCGCCGAGGAGCAGCCACACCCGGCGCTCGTCCTTCTTGATCCTCGGCGCGAAGACATAGCCGTCGTCGCCCGGCCGTACCGCGCCGAGCAGGTGGACGGCGCCGCACCGCTTGCACGCGCCGAACTCGAACACGGCCCCGCGGCAGGAGTCGCAGACCTCCCGGCGACCCAGGGAGACGTGCGGGCCAGCTTCAGTGAGGCAGGTGAAGGCCCCTTCGGTGGCCCGCGCGAAGAGGTGGTAGCGGGCGGACAGCACCGGGGAGCCGGCCGCGTCCCGGACCTTGCTGCCCACGGCGACCAACGCCGCCAGAGCCGTCCCCGGCCTCTCATGGGGATCGAAGAGCAGCCCGGCGAGCTCGCCGAACAGTTCGGGTCCGGCGGCCAGCCGGGTACGCAGCTCGGCCATGCCCCGCTCGTGGGCCAGCGCCGTCCCGGGGTCGTCGGCGGCGAACCCGTGCTCCTTGGCCAGCCGCAGCAGGTCCGTGCCGGGGTCACCGGCCCCGGCCAGCTCGCGGTACGCCTCGGCCGGCAGCGGCCCCCAGAAGGGTTCGGCGGGCATCCTCACCCGGGTGGCCCGCACCAGGTCCTGCCGGGAGGCGTCCCCGGGCTCCCATTCGAAGGGCACGTTGAACAGCTTGGTGGCGAAGCCGGTCACCGCGGCCGGGTCGTCGCCGACCGTCGCACTCGTGGCGATGCACTGCAGCGCCTGTCCCGGGGCGACTCGGTCGTGCAGGCGGCGCAGCAGCATGGCCAGCTCGGCGGCCTTGGCGCCGTCGTAGACGTGCGCCTCGTCCAGCGCGACGAACCTCCAGCCCTGCCCCTCGAACAGCTCCAGGTCGGCGGGCCGCAGCAGGAGGTACTCCAGCATGGCGTAGTTGGTCAGCAGGAGGTGGGGCGGCGTGGCCCGCATCTCCTCCCGGCTGAGGAGCTCGTTGGGCAGCCGGGGCTCGTCGGGGTTGAGGGATTCGAACGTGTCCGCGCCCACCCGGGCGCTTTCCGGGGTGTCGCCGGTGTAGCGGCCGAAGGTGATCTGCGGCACGTGCCCGAGCAGTTCGCGCAGCCGCTTGAGCTGGTCGTTGGCCAGCGCATTCATCGGGTAGAGGAGCAGCGCCCGCACACCGGGGCCGAGTCCGCCGCGTGAGTGCTCGGCGAGCAGCGAGTTGAGGATGGGCAGCAGGAAGCTCTCGGTCTTGCCGGAGCCGGTTCCGGTGGCGACCACGAGGTTGCGCCCCTGCACGGCCTTGCGGAGCGCGTTCTCCTGGTGCCGGTACAGCGGCCTGTCGAGTGGCAGTTTGGTACCGGCGAGCACGCGGAACGCCGGGTCGAGGACGCCCTCGGCGATGAGCCCTTCCGGGGTGGCCCCGGTCGCGTACGGCGGGGTGGCCTCCAGCAGCGGCCCCTTGGTCAGCATGGGGCTGCGGGAGATCTCCGCCGCCAGCGCCTCCGCGATGCGCGGCTCACGCACCGGCAGCAGCGACCGCAGGTAGCGGCGGTAGCTGGCGATGATCAGGTCGCTGGTGCCCAGCGGGTCCAGGGTGTGGCTCACTGCGTCTCCGTCTTCTCGGCCTTCTCGTCGGTCTTCTCGCCGGCCTGCTCGGCTCCGGCCAGGAGCTCGGCCAGGATGAGGTCGGTGGTCACGAGCTGGGGGGCCGCGGCGGCGAGCCGGGCCCAGTCGGCGCGGAACGTCTGCTCGGCGGACCGGCACCCGGCGTCGCCTCTGGCGGCGAGCCGGGCGGTGAGCGCGAACGCCGCCGAGGCCGCGGGGAGTGCGTACCAGCCGCCCCTTCCTCCCGGGTGGCCGCGCTGTTCGAGTTGACGCAGGAGGCGCGGCCGCCGGATCAGCGTGCGCGCCTTTCTGACGACGTGCGAGGCGAGCCTGCCGAGCTCGCAGACGGCGTCCTCCTCCCGCAGGTCGAAGAGGCGGCGCGCGGCGGCGGCCCGGCTGTCGGCGTCGAGCAGCGCGCGGGGCACGACGTCGGCGGCCCGCCAGATGCCCTCGATCTGCTCGGGGGTCAGGTGGACCATCCGCTCGACCTCGGGGCCGAACCGCCCGACCGCCGCGTACGGATCGGCTCCCTTCTCCCTGATCTCCGTCAGGGAGTCTCCGCACTGCCGTTCCGCCGCGGCGCGGCAGTCGCTGTCGGCGAGGTCCCCAGCGAGGACTGCGGCGCCCGGCAGGACGGGCCACATCTTCTGGGCCGCCGCGGCCCGTTCGAGGTCTGGTACGGCCGTCGCCGCCAGGCCGGAGGAGATCAGCGCGACCAGGGCGCGGCCGGGTTCGAGGCCCAGTTCGGCCAGCGCGGCCAGTGCGGCGGACGGGCGCCGCTGCAACGGCCGTGAGCACGCCCGGAGGAACCTCTGCACGTCGGAGGGAGCGCAGAGCTCCCGGGCGAGCTCGACCATGACCCAGACCCGCCCGAGGTCCTCGACCTCCTGCGGGCACTCCCCCTCCCCGGCGGCGAACCGGGACAGGGCCGTCTCCTCCGGATCGTCGCCGGTCAGGTGGCCCTGCCCGTCCACCGGCAGGAAGTGCTCGGGCCAGCGCGGCCACTCCGCGGGCGCCCACTGCTCCTCGACCTGGAGGAACACCAGGAGCGGCCCGGCGACTCGCAGCTCCTCGGGCAGCGGCACCAAGCCGCCGTCCTCCACCGGCACGATCCAGGGTTCGCGCCAGGGGGCCGTCGTGGCGTAGACGCCCGCCGTGAGCCCTTCGACGGTCGCGCAGTCGTCGAGCCTGAGGTGGTCGCCGGCGCGCTCGGCGCTCAGCGCGAGCCGGCGGGGCCGTACGCTCGCGAGCCGGACGACCTCGTCGTCCACCTCCAGCAGCAGGTCGGCCCGCTGGTACGCCCTGACCGTGTCGGCGATCCTGACCAGGTCGTACCGGGCCGTTCCGCCCTGGATCCGGCCACTGGCCGGGACGTCCTGAACGACTCCGCTCCCGGCGACCACCCGCATCGGCTGGAGGGCGCGGGCCTCCGGGACCCGCACAAGGAGCGCGCCCGGCTCGTCGGAGAACTCGTCCGTGACGAGCCGCAGCGGCCCGGCCTGCCAGCCCTGCGCGTCCGCGCCGCCCTCGCGCAGCATCTGGACGTGTGGAGGGGTGACCACCAGCGGCTGGGAGCCCTCCTCCGTCCGGTACTCGACCACCTCCCTGAGCCGGTCGGCGGTGAAAGACAGCACGTGCGGGTTGGCCCGGGCTCCGACGGCCGCCGACAGCTCGGCCCGCCCGTCGGCCAGACCGGACACACCGAACACCCGGACCCGGGGGGTGAACCGCACCCCCAGTCCCTCGGCGACGAACACCGTCCGCCGGACGCCGCGCCCGAGCGGGCCGCGGACCACGAGGTCGAAGGCGCCGAGCAGCGGCCGGGGCAGCTCGTCCCACAGGTCGGTGACCGAGCAGGGCTCGGTGGTCGTGTAGCCGCGAGACAGGACGACGGTGTCGTCCCCGCTGCGGCGGACGTCGATCCGCCAGGTCGTCTCGGCCCCGGCCTCGCCCGGCAGCCACACCTCCGGCACCCGCGCGTGGACCGGGGACCCGTACGGCGTGGCCACCCCCGGCACCGGGTCGCCGGTAACGACGCGCGGGTGGGAGTGGCCGCGCACCGGACGCCTGCTCCCGGGGATCCCGGCGAGCCCCAGCGAGCGCGCCCCCTCCAGGGAGACCTGCCGCAGGCACCAGCCGTTCCAGCCCAGGGGAAGGTGCCCCTCGATCGTCACCGCGAGCGTGCCGTCCGCCACCAGCTCGTGCTCGGCCGGGTACACCGCCCACACCACGTCCGGCGGCAGCGGCAGGCTCGGCGGCAGCCGCCGACCGTCCTCGGCGAAGACCAGTAGCGGCGCGGCGGGATCAACGACGGGCAGCTCGATCTGGTGGTTCCACCCCGCCAGCGCGACCACCGCCGTCCGAACCGGCCGGGGCAGTCCGAAGGAGGTCGAGGGGGCGCCCTCCGCCGCCCCGACCCACAACGCCTGGCTGCGAACCGTGGTGGTCACCCCGTCGGCGGTGACGTTCCAGCGGGCGATTCCGTCGGGGGCGTCGCTGGTCGCGGGCAGCACCACCTCGACGCCGCGGCCGAAGGGGTCGAGGGCGATCCGGGGCCGTTCGGTCCGAGGCCCGCCCCCGGTGGCCGAGCGCCGGGAGCCGAGGCCGAGACGCTTCTCGGCGGCCAGCTGCTGGGCGCGGACGACCACCCGGACCGGCAGCCCGACGCCGTCGAGGTCGGGGTCGGCGTCGCGGAGCCGGTCGAGCAGGTCGAAGCTGCGCTCGACGAAGTCAGCGGCGAACTCGGTGCCGTGCTGCAGGAAGCGCCGCGCGGGCACGTCGAGCTCCTGGATGCGCTTCTCCTTCCCCGACTCGGTCGCCCAGGCCAGGAATCCCTCGGCGTCCAGCCCCCGCTCCGCCGTCCGCCGCTGGAGGATCAGCCGGAAGTAGTCCTCCAGGCAGAACGTCGGGATGCCGGTGTGCATGAGGATCGGGCCGAGGTAGGGCATCGGCATGTCGGGGAAGGTCGGCATGCCGAGGGAGCCGAGCGCCGCCGTGAAGCCCCGCCCCCAGACGGTGCCTTCCTCCGGGAGACCGGGGAAACGGATGGCGTTCCACAGCTCGGGCCAGAACGTGCCCTGCCGGTAGCCGCGGGCGGCGATCCCGGTGACGGCGACCGCGACGCAAGCGGGCCAGCGGGTGAAGAACCTCTCGGGCGGCTTCCCGGCGGCGATCCATTTCTTGTAGACCGGCCCGAGCACCGCCGCGACCTGCTCGCTGTGGGCGTCCTTGACGTCCACCTCGGCGACCAGGGAGGAGCCGCGCAGCCGCCTGGACCAGGCGCGTTCCCGGAGGTCGAGCAGCTCCAGCGGCTTGACCTTCCGCACGGACCCCGCTTTGGAACCTTCCATCCCAGAAAGGTAAGGATCTTCAGCAGAATATGGAACAGAAAGCCGGAATCGATTTCGGTCTGTGACAAATCACGGTGCCGGGCGGAACACCGAGCGGTCGCTCATTAACACTGGAGCGACGATCACATACGTGATTAAATGCGCCGGTGACGTCCCCCGGTATGACAGCCACCGCGAAATCCGCGATCGCGGCATACCAGAGAATCGCCGAGCTTGCGCAGGTCAACGCCCCCGCGCTGAACAAGGCGGCCCAGACGATACAGGCCAACGCCTGGGTGGGCGGCGGGGCGTCCAATTTCAGCAAAGAACTGTTCGCCCACCGCACGCGGATCCAGCAGGCGTTCCAGTCGGCGCTGGACGAACTCGCCGAGCTGATCGTGCGCGAGGGCGGGTCCGCTCCCCCACGCCTGCACGTGACCACCCCGATGCCGACGACCATGAGCGCGGGCGCCGGCGGGTTCAGGGGGATAGACGAGGGCCAGATGGAGGCCCTCGTCAAGGAGCTCGACCGGGCCGGTGACACGCTGTCGGCGGCCGGCTCCCAGTTGCAGAGCGCCTGCTCGGCACTGTGCGTGGCCCCCGGCGCGGGCCGTACGGTCGGCGCCGCCGGGGCCTGGGCCGAGACCCAGACGAGAGACCTGCGCAGACGCTTGGACGTCATCAAGCGCAGGGTGCCGACGACCGAGAGCGGGCTCCCCCTGACGGGACCGTTCCCCGGGGCAGGCATGATCGGCGCGGCCACCGCGGCCTACGAGCTGTTCGGCGCGTCCGACACCGCCCCGAACAAGGCCAGGGACCTACTCGCCCGCGCGGGCAAGGGAGACGCTGAAGCCCTGAAGGGCGTCCTGGACATTCAACGCGCGGGGAAGGACGCCGGTCTGGCGGGACGGGTCAAAGCCTGGTGGGAGGCGCTGGACCCGGCCACCACGAAGAAGCTGAGTGGCGCGGCCCCGGGCCTGGTCGGCTCGCTGAACGGGCTGCCCTCCGCCACCCGTGACCAGCTCAACCGGACCTTCCTCGCCAATGAGGAGAAGCGGCTGACCAAACAACTGTCGGAGCTCAACCAGGGCGCGCGCAGCGGCCGGTTCCCAGCCCTCGCCGATCCCCGCGCGATGTCGGCGGCGGCCACACAGATCGGCGACATGCTGAAGAGAGTCCAGGCGGTGAAGACGGCCCTCGCCAAGGGAGGGCAGAACGGCGTGCCCCCCGCGCTGCTGCTCAGCTTCGACGCGGTGCACGGGCACGGCCGCGCGGTGCTGTCGTACGGCGACCCCGACAAGGCGAACAACATCACCACGTACGTGCCGGGGTTCTCCACCAAGGTGGAGGGCGACGGCGGCGACTTCGACCGTTCCCTGACCACCTGGAAGGTGGCGGCCGAACTCGATCCCGACAAGCGGACGGCCTCGATCGCCTGGCTCGGCTACGACGCCCCCCAACTCGAGGGGGTGGCCGTTCCGGGTCATTCCGTGGCCTTCGACGGGGCCGCCGACAAGGGTGCCCAGGAACTGGCCTCCTTCGTCGACGGGCTGTATGCCACCCACGACCTCGCTGCGCCGGCTCGCCTGACCATGGTCGGCCACAGCTACGGCTCGTTGACCACCGGCAAGGCCGCCAGGTTGCGTCCCGGGACGTTCGCCGACGACCTGGTGTTCGTCGGCAGCCCCGGTGTCAGCACCTCACACGCCGACCAGCTGAGCATGGGCAGGGACCACGTGTGGGTGGGGGCCAGCGACAACGACCCCGTCGCCAAGTTCGGGCGGTTCGGCGGGGATCCGGACTCCCCGGAGTTCGGGGCCATCCGCTTCCGCGCCGGCGAGGGCGGCCACTCCGACTACTGGCAGGATCGTTCGGACTCCCTGCGTAACATCGGCCGCATCGTCACCGGGAAGACCGACAAAGTCGAGAAAATGTTCGTACCCTTTCTATGAACGACAGCACGTTCTCATGAGAAGCCACGTCATGAAGAGAATCACACCAGGCGCCGGCCGGGACAGCCGTCGATCAACCAAACGAATGGTGAAGGGAATCCATGGAACGGCGACTGCGTGTGTTCGCGGTGCTCACCGCGCTGGCGATGATCGGCTGGCTCAGTGGCTGCGCGAAGGAGTCGCCAATGGATGACGGACCGGACATCACCGAAGCCCAGGCCACCGCTCGGGCGGAGGATCTCATCCACACGGTCCTCGTGGGGGTGACGCCGGCCCCCGGCATGGACCTCATCTCCACAAGCCCCGGCAGTCAGACCTGCCTTCCCGACGAGGGGAACACCCCTACCGGGAAGGTCTACGTGATCAGGAAGTATTACCTCACCGGGATTCCCAAGGACCGTATCGTCGAGGCGGCTCGGCAGATCCAGGCCAACTGGAAGAAGGCCGGGCACAGAATCACCAACGAATACGCCTTCGACATGGGTGAGCCGCAGCTCTCCGGGCGGACCGGCGATGACTTCCGCCTCGCCCTGGACACCGTCGAACGAGACTCCACCCCGCAGATCCTGCTGTCGGTGGGCTCCCCGTGCTTCCGCCCCGACAAGCCCTCCCCCTCCTCCTCTCTCTGATCCGCCCAACCCACCCTTCACTCATGCGGTTCACCGGTCATCCAGGATCTTCGCGTTGGCCCGGCGCAGGCTGTCTCTCATCTCCAAGAACTCCGACCTGAGCGCGTCGCCGACACCGGGGTCGTCGTGCTGCGGCGGTCGGGCCTCGCGTCGCGCCCGGAAGCGGTCACGGAGCACGTTCGCCTGCCTACGGCGACGCGCCCGGTTGAGACGGTCACGGAATCCGCCCATCATTACTCCTCCGGGAGAGACGCTGAGGATTCCGCTTGAGGGAATCGTGGCTGTCGGTATGGTCGGCGAAGTCGGTGATGTCCGCGCCGCCGAAGCCGTGGCGCTCGTTCAGTAGTCGGAGATCCGCTCCGGTGGGACGCAGGGGTCGTCAGGACCGGGCGAGCCACCGGAAAGCATCAACGGGGCGGTCAGGGTGCACCAGACGACTTTGCCGCCAGTAGCGAGGCGGTAGTGGCCCCAGCTTCGGGCGAGGAGGTCGACGAGGCAGAGGCCGCGGCCGCCCTCGTCGTCCGGGCCGGGGTCGCGGAGGACCGGCGGGGTACGGCCGGCGGCGTCCCAGACGCGCAGCACGACCAGGTCCCCGGCGTGCCGGGCGCTCTCAGTGCTCCCGGTACCTCCGGGGGCTTCGGTGTGCTCGGGGTCGCCGGGGCGGTAGAGGTCGAGCCAGACGTGGTCGGGGGGCGGGGGCGCCGCCGTCTCCAGGTCCGCGCCGGCGATCGGGGCGAGGTGGGCCTTGATGGCGTTGGAGACCAACTCGGAGACGATGAGCTGGGCCGTCTCGACCAGGTCGTCCCGGCCCCAGCCCTCCAGTACGCGCTGGACGTGGACGCGGGCGTAGTAGGGCGAGGTCGGGAAGAGGGAGAGTTCCAGGTGGTGCTTTCCGGTGCTGAAGTCGGTCATCGGTCACCCGTTCCTGGTCGGCATGACAGGCGGCAGGGCATGGGACCGGCGCCGTTTGCAGACGGGGGCGGCTGCTCTCCCCACGGGGGATGGGAGCACGGCGCCGGTCCCATGAGGGCACGACCTGGGACGCGGCAGGGGGCTGCTGCGGGTCATGCCGCTTGAGCCGGACGGACCCCGAACGGGGTGGGCCGTTTCGGGAGGGAAGATCATCCGCCCGGCTGTCCAGGGAAATCAGAGGTTTCGCCTTCCGGAGAGGAACCGACCCGGCAGGCTTTACGCTGAGAGCATGCACCATCACAATGGGTAAACGCAATATAGGCGTTCACACTGCCCGCATAATCCAGAGAGGCGGTAAAGATGCAGGAGAAGCCCGGTTCGGGCATGGTCGCACCCCTGAAACGAACCAGACGCCAGCCGCCCACGGTTCGCCTGCGCCGTCTGGCCTCCGAGTTGCGCCGCCTTCGGGAGGAAGCCGGGCTCTCCCAGACCGAGGTGGCCGAAAAGACCGACGTGAACCTCGCTACCCTCCACCGGATCGAGACGGCCAAGGCGAAGCCGCAGCTCCGGACGCTCAATGCCCTCCTCGACGCCTACGGCGTGACCGGCGACCGCCGCGCTGAACTGGTGGCGTTGCAGAAAGAGGCCAAGCAACGCGGCTGGATTCATGGCTTCGAGGTAGACCTTCCCGACAAGTACAGCGCGTACATCGGTCTGGAAGCGGAAGCCCGCGAGGCCATCAACTACGAGTCGTTGTTCATCCCCGGACTGCTCCAGACCGAGGATTACGCGCGGGCGGTGATGCGCGGCGTGCGGCCCACCATCACCGGCGACGAGATCGAGACGCGGATCGCCGCACGGCTGCATCGCCAGGCACTCCTGGAGAGTGAAACGCCTCTGCGGCTATGGGCGATCCTGGATCAGGCCGCACTGTCACGGATGGTCGGCGATGACGCCATCATGTATGACCAGCTCACGCACCTCGCTCAGCAGGCCCAGCGCCCACACATCACCGTCCAGGTCATTCCATTCTCCGCCGGAGCCCATCCCGGCATGCCCGGAAGCTTCATCGTGCTCAAGTTCGACGGTGACGGTCCCGACGTAATTCACATTGACAGCATGGCCGGCGGTCTGTTTCTTGAGAAAGAAGCGGATATCCGGCAATACAACGACACATGCCAGCATCTTCGCGCGATGGCCCTCAGCCCCGCCGACACGGCCGCTCTCATCGCGTCCCTGCGTGAAGATCGCTAGGGGAAGGAAGACAGGATGCAGCAGCCCGACCTCTCCGGTGCACGCTGGCGCAAGAGCAGCCTCAGCGCCGACGGCCCGAGCTGCGTCGAGGTGGCGTTCGTCAACGACGCCATCGCCGTCCGCGACACCAAGGACCGCGACGGCGGCACGCTCGTCTTCCATCGTGACCACTGGGCCGCCTTCGTCGGCGACATCAAGCGCGGCGGCCTCGACGACCTCGCCTGACCGGCGAGCCCACCCTGTTGGAGGCAAGACGCTTCCGGGAGGCCATCGCGTAGCGCCACCTCCCGGAAAGCAGCCTTCGGCACCGGGCAAGCCGGGACCGCCCACCTCACCGGCTTAGTTGGTCGATTTCACTTCCAGGTGAGGTCCGAGGTAGCCGATGTAGATCTTCCCGGTCCCATGCACGTCGTCGTGGAAGTGCAGGCGCGGGGAGCTCATCCCCGCGTTCCCGCCGATGTAGATGTGCGACCACATGTGGACACGTCCTGAGTGGTGAACCTCTGGCGGCACCGGAAATTCCCGCTGCCGCCGCATCCTGGTGTTGGTACGCACCGACTCCGACTCGTCCGGTTTCACCTTCCCGGCGGAAATGGCCGAGACCCCGGAGGGCGGTTCGCTGCACCAGCGCCGGAAGTCACCGCCCTTGAACCTTCCCTCGATCACCGACTCGGCGTACTCCTGGAACGCGAGAACGACCTTCCAGGCGGTCTGGGCCCACGTCGACGACTGCGCCTTCTCTTCGAGCTTCCACACCTTGTCGATGTCGCCGGTGAACTCCACCCTGTCGAGATCCTTGAGCCATTCCACCACCTCGGGCAACTGCGTGGGAAGCCTGACCGGCTCCTCGACCGGCACGTACGCCTCAGCAGCGCGTCCCGCCTCCTCCAGCCGCCTCCTCAGGACCCGGACCCATGCCTTCAGTTCGGCGTTCTCCTTGTTCGACGCTTCCAGATCGTCCGTGACGTCCAGGAGGTCGTCCTGGGCCACAGCGAGTTCTTCGCGGAGCTTCGTCTCTTCGTGGCCCGCCATGTCGAACAGTTGCCGGAGCTCATCGTTCTCTCTCCGGAGTTCGCCGTTCTCCTGCCGGAGACTCGCGATCTCCTGGCGGAGCGCGGCGAGAGATGCCTCGGCGTCCGTTTGTGGAGGGAGCGTCGGCCGGGGCGGGACAGAGGTTACGGCGGCGGCCGTACGGGCCAGCCTGGTCAGCGGCCCCGGCAGGCGGCCGTCGGCCGCGAGCTTCCGGGGAAGGCCGGTGAGAAGCTGTGCCGCTCGCCAGTTGTCGACCTCGATACGCGGTTCGGACAACACCCGATGGCGAGTGGCGTCCCCGTCGACCGCCGGGTCGAGGCCGGGCAGGTAGGTCCTTATCGCTCCGCCCCGGACTCCAAAGGGAGCGCCCACCGCGTTGTTGAACTGGGTTTCCGCCAGTGGGTCGAGGATGTAGAGGCTCGCGAGACCTGGGAGGAGCTTCGTCAGTCCCTCGACCCTCACTCGCCACGACTCGAAGGGAACGCGACTGTGCGGTGAAGCCACGACGACGGGGAGCCGCCGCTCCTCGTCGACGAGGATGTCCAGTAGCTCCTCGACCCTGTCCGGCCTGATGAGAATGGGCTTCGGAGTCAGCTCGGCCCAGTGGTCGCGGGCTTCCACCGCCGCCAGTAGCTGGCGGGCGATACCGGGCACCGCTGCGCGTGGCGGTCGGCGCTCCTCTTTCGCCGTCTCGTCGGTGGTCCGGATGTACTCGACATCGAGCCAGAACCAGGTGCGTTGCTCCGGGTCCCTGGGTTTCGAGGGGGCGTGTACGACCAGCGAGCTGAGCCAGTACCCGCCTGCGTCGTGTTCGCGAAGCTGCCACTGGTGGGTCTGCGCGCCGCCCCCGTCCGACCGGGAGTTGCGGAGGAGGATGATCCCCTCCCCCAAGCGGGCCTGCCCGTCGTCGTACGCGGCGATGTCGATGGCTTTGTGTCTGGACTTGGCGACCAGCCAGGAGCGTAGCTCCCGGGCGGCCGTACCGAAGGCGTCGGCCGGGGGCAGTGCGGTGTGGAAGACGGTGCGGTAGCGGCCGGAAGTCACCGTTCCTCCCGGCCGCCGGGGCGCAGTGTTCTCATGTGGGGGACCTCTCGGGAAGAGGCAGTCGCTATTCGATGCTGGTGACGGGGAAGAGGAGCCGTTCGCCCTCCCAGGGCCGGGGCTCGACGACCGGGCAGCGGGACAGCGGCTGGGCGTCGGCCTTCTCGCGTTCGAGCGTCTTACGCCAGGCGTCGATGGTGCCGGAGGCCAGGAACGGCCCGATGGGGATCGTGACGGTATCGCTCTCGGTCCGCACGGGGACGGGCTCCCCCGCGATCTCCAGATCACTGTCCAGGCCGCCGTTCGCGGCCTCGATGACGGACTCGAGGTCGGCGAAGCCGAACGTCCCGGTCCACTCGTCGTCCTCCCGTTTGGCGTTGACCACGATGCGGCCGGCGTCCCAGGAGCTCTGGTAGAGCGTGAACTCCAGGGAGCAGCCCGCGAGCGGGTCAGACACCACCGCGGTCTCGTCCATCCAGGCCGGCCGGAAGCGGTCGAGCAGCTCGGTCATGGCCCGGGCGAGGAGCGTACGGCGGGCGTTCAGGAAGTCGCGGTAGGCGTCGGCGTGCCGGAGCGACTCGTCGTACGGCACGAAGTGGGCCGCGAGTTCCTCCTCGGTGAGCAGCGGCGGCTTCGGGTCCACGAAGTACTCGCCGGGCGACCGGTCACTGATCTTGCGGTTCGCCTTGGCGGAGATGAAGGCCAGGTTCGCGAGGTCGTTGATCTCGGTCTTGCTGTAGTCCTTCTTGTGGTTCCGGAGCGTCGCCTGCGGGTGGATGTGGTGATACTCCAGCTTCTGGCCCGCTTCCGCGGTCGCCGAGATCTCCGTGGAGTACCACCAGTCCCGCGCGCCGGCGTTCTTGGCCGCCAGGAAACTGAGGAAGAAGTACGGGCTGCCGACCGTACGGCCGATCAGGTCCTGCGGCGTCACCTCGAAGTGGGCGCCGTTGACGCCGAGGTTCGAAAGGAGCTTCTTCACCGGCTCGGGACCGCGGGCGGCCGGGATGTCCTGGCCGAGGCGGGTGTCGGTCGAGCTGCTGTAGCGGTTGCGGAGGTTGGCGAGCAGGAACCAGTAGATGATCCCGTTCGCCGTCTCGGCGTCCAGCCCGGTGTCCGGGTGCTCGCCGAGCAGCACGATGAGCGGGAGCAGCGCCACGTGGGAGGGGATCAGGTTGCTGTTGCTGACCTTGAGGTTCTCCCGGAGCAACGGGATGAGATGGCGCAGGCCGCGCTGGACGGTGGCCCACCCCTTCTCCAGCTCTTCGTCACTGGCCGCGACGAGCCGGCCGTGCGACCAGGTGGACAGGCCGCGGCCCAGCACCGTGCCGGTCAACGCCCGGGTCAGGAAGGTGACGTCGAGGTCCTGGTAGTGCTGCTGGGCCCAGTGGTCCGCCTCGTCCTCCAGCTTCTGGAGGACCCCGCTCCAGCGGGCCGAGAGGGTCGCCAGCGCCAGGTCACTGGTCTTGAGCGGGCGTCCGCTGTTGACCCGGACGAAGATCTGCGCGATCTCCTCGTAGGGGAACTCGGCGAGTATCTCCATGTGGAAGGCCCGGTTGCGAATGGCGGCCAATCGTCCCAGCCGTTCTCCGATGAGGTTCGGGTCGAGCCGGGGCAGCGCAGCCTGCATCGTGCTGATGAGCTGGTACTGCTGGGCTCCGACCCTGGCCAGCTCGTAGACCTTGATCCAGCGTGGGTCCTTCGCCGTCGCCGCGCTCTGGTTCTGGAACGCCTCGGTCTCGACATTGAAAACGATCTGTGCCTCGGAATGATCGTTCAGCACCCGATGCAGGGAGGTCAGGCGCTGTTGCCCGTCGAGCAGGAAGAGCGGCTGCACGGCGGGGTTCGCCTGTTGGCCGCCGATCGCGACTGACCGGGTGGCGGGACTCTCCGCGGTCCTCCAGAAGAGGAGTGATCCGGTGGGATAGCCCCGGTAGAGCGACTCGATCAGCTTGGCGACCTGGGTGGGTTTCCAGACGTAACCACGCTGGATCTCGGGAAGCTTGATCTCTCCGCTGGAGATCTGCCCCACCAGGGTCTGGATGTCGCGCTCTGTCTTCTCCACCGGCATGCGGACTCCGTGCAATCAGTCGAGGGATATCGCTTGAATTTTCACCTTACTGAGGCGAAATCTTGTTTCCAACGGACCGGCAAGGCGAGGCGATTTTTTGTTAAGGACAGACATGTAACTAATTGGGTAAATCCGACAAATTGCCATCGCATGATGGTCTACCTGGGCCGATGTGCCCGCCCGGCCGTAACGGGCGGGCACATCGACGCTCTCAGCGGTCCTCGAAGCCGAACTGGTCGAACTTCAGCACGCGGGCGTTCTCCGAGACGATGCGTACCTTGTCCTCGGGGAAGCCGTCCGCCTTGCGCGCGGTGATCTCGATGCTCAGCTCCAGCTCCACGCCCTCAGCCGCGGCCAGGTGCTGGATGACCTCCTGGGCCAGCTTGGTGAAGCTCTTCTGGTAGAACTCCGGATCCAGCCTGGTGGCCCCGAAGAACCGGACGTTCTTCGGACCAGGCTTCGGCTTCTCTGGGTCGGGGCGAGGGCCTGTGTCCGTATCGCTGCTACCGGATCGGCCTCCGTCCGTGTCGCTCCCGTCGGCGTCTCCGGTGGTGCTTCCGCCGGTCTCCCCGGCCCGCCGGGCGGCCTCAGCCTCGGCCTCGGCGCGGGCCCGTTCCTCGGCGTCGCGCTGGGCGACGGCCAGGTCCGGCCGGACCAGCAGGGTGCCGTCGGTGACCTGCCCGAAGCCCGCACGGGAGGGCAGGACCAGGCCCTCGAACCGCTCGCCGTCGTAGCCGGTGGCGAGGGCGAACCCGGTGCGCTCCCAGTCGATCTCGTCGAGGCCGGCGACGATGCCACCCTCCAGCACCTCGCGGCCCCGCAGCCTCGGCAGGTAGGGGTAGCGGCAGTAGTAGTCCCACAGTTCCTTGATGGAGATGTGACCCCGCTGCCAGACGCTGGCCAGCTCGTTGTCCAGGTTTCCCCGGATGACCGAGGCGGCCTGGATCACCCGGAGCGCGTCGATCTGGCGCAGCTTGGCGCTGACCCGCTCGGCGAGCCGCTCCTTGCTGCCGTCCGCCTTCTCCATCTGCCAGGTGATGTGGGCTCCGGGCGCCTGCGCCGGAACCAGCGCCCAGTAGTAGGTCTCCCTGATCCGCAGCTCGACGGCCTGGTCGGCGTTGGCGAGCCGGGTCTCGACCTGCTTGATCTGCTGGACGGTGAGGTCCAGCTCGTCCCTGCGGTCGGTGATGTTCTTCCAGGCGAGATACTCCCGTACGGCCTCCGCCAGCTCCTCCATCCGCTTGGCGTCACCGGCGAGGAAGACGAGCATGTTGCGGTTGATCCGCTGGGCACTGCTCCTCTTGTCGAGGATCTCCTGTGCGCGGACCATGGCCGAGGAGCCGCGGTCGTTCTTCGCGTGGACGACGCTCGGGTGCAGGATGACCAGGCGAGCGTCACCGGTGTCCGGCACCTCCGCGCCATCGTCGGTGACGTGTACGGCGGAGAAGTCGCCCCGCGTCTTGAGCTCCTTCGCCCGCAGCCGCTTGACGATCTCCAGCCAGACATCCTCCTTATGCAGCCGCTCGGCGTAGTCCTTGGCAGTACGGGTCACCGACGCCTGCGTGTCGTACCAGTAGCGGAACCCGTCCACATAGAGGAAGGTCGCCCGGTCGGTGAGGACGTGCAGGGCGGAGCCGAAGTTGCCCACCACGTCGCCGGGGAGGGCGACGCCGAGCCGGATGTTCTGCTGCTCGATTCCCTTGTGCGGTCTGGTCAGCGTCGGGGCGGAGCCGAAGAAGAGCGTCCGGGCCAGCCGGCGGGTGAGTGCGCGCTTGCCGAAGACGGTCCGCTCCCCGTCGATCTGGACCGGCGTGGCCGTCTCGCTGTCGACGTCGGTCTCCAGGACGGCCTTCCAGTTGTCCTGGAGGTACTGCGCCAGCTCACCCACCACCTTCGGGTCGTTGAGCGGCAGCGAGCCGGGCATGATCAGCGGTCCAGCATCCTGGGACTGCCAGAGCCGCTGGATGACCATGCTCATCAGTCGCAGCACGCCTCGGGTGCGCTGGAAGCGGTCCAGGGTGGACCAGTCCTCGTAGAGCCGGTCGAACAGCTCCGGGTGAATCGGGTAGGCGTCGATGATCCGTTTCTCGTAGGCGACCTCGGAGCACTCGCGCGGGAACTCGCCCTTGTGGTCGTTGTAGAACTTCCAGAACTGCTTGGCGATCGCCGCGATCTCGGCCTTGGCCGCGGCGCTGGGCTCCTCGAACAGACGGCGACGGACGATCTCGAAGGACTCGTGGGCACGGGCGGGCTGCCACTGCTGGGCGACGCGGCGGATCACGTTCTGCAGCCGGTCGAGGGCGGCCTGACCGTTGACGCCGCCGACCTCCAGGGCGCTGCCCATGATCCCTTCCTCCGCCTCCTTGTGGCTGGAGGCGGGGATGGAGACGACGAGCAGCGCGCCGGGCACCGCCTTGGCCGCCTCGGTGATGGTCTGCGCGAAGGTGAACTGGGTGTCGAACGTCCCGGCTTCCAGATCTTCGCGCCCGTAGAGCTGCCGGGCGTAGGCGACCCACTCGTCGATGAGGACTAGGCAGGGCGAGTACGCCGCCAGGAGCCGGCGCAGCGCGTCACCCGGGTTGGTGTGCGCCTGGTCGGACTCCCTGACGATCTCGTACGCCTCCCGGCCGCCGAGCTGCCAGGCCAGCTCGCCCCAGAGCGTGCGGACATGAGTGCCATCTTCCTTGACCTTGCCGGCCTTCGGGTCGATGTGGTTGCCGACCAGCGCGGCCCGGTTGACCTTCTCGCTGACCACGCGAGCGTCGGTCTCCTGCAGCAGGTCGACGACCTCCTGAGGGAACTCGTGCAGGGGCGTGCCGGAGAAGATGTGCCACAGGGCGAGCATCGAGTGGGTCTTGCCGCCGCCGAAGTTGGTCTGCAGGTTCCAGACCGGGGTGGCGTTCATGTCGCCGCCGACCCGCTCGACGGCGCGCTTCAACAGGTCCTTCAGCCCCTCGGTGAGGTAGGTGCGCCGGAAGAACTGGACCGGGTCGGAGTACTCCTCGCCGGTGCTCTCCCCGATGGAGACCATGTGCAGGTCGGCGGCGAACTCGGCGGCGTCCAGCTTGCCCCGCTGCACGTCCGTGTGGGGGGTGATGACCTCCCGCCACGACTTGAGCCCGTTGGCCTCGACGACGGGCATGGAGGTCACCGACTGTGCGGCCCTGCGGGCCTCGCTGTCGTAGAGGCCGCGCTGGTGATCCAGCCGGAGCTTGCGCACCTCGTCGGCCCGGTCCATGGCGCCGATCGCGGTCAGCAGCCGCTCCATCGTGTCGAGGGCGCGGTAGGTGTCGTCACCGGAGAACGGCTTGGTGTGCGCCCACTTGTTGCCGACCTCGCGCAGCTCGCTGGCGAAGTTCTGCTCCACCCGGGACAGGCGGTCCTTGAAGACCCGCCACTCCTCGGTGAGGACCCGGAGCAGGAAGCGGACGTCGGTCTTCTCGTAGGACCTGTTCACGCCGTGCTTGGCCGCGTCCCGGGCCTCGATGACCTGGAGCCAGTCATGGCTGCCGGTCGTGGCCATGCTCATCATCAACTCGACGAACGGCTCCAGGCCCTTTCCAAGGATCTCCAGACCCCGGCCGATCCTGTCCCTGTTGCTGAGCGCCATCTCGTCAGTCCTCTTCGGGGGTGAAGTCGAACATTCCCTGGGTCATCGGGATCGGCGCGTTGCGCGCCGCCTTCTCGATCTCCGACCATTCCGATCCGAGCATGTTGAAGAGCAGTGCTGTTTTGGCCCAGTTGCGCTTCTCGCAGATCGAGTAGAGCAGGTAGGAGAGTTCCTTGGAAGTGTCGAGGTCAACTCTGGTCTTTGCGGCGGCCATGAGTGCCCCGGCCGCCCCGATGCCTTCCTCGTCCAGCCGCTTGGCCAGATGCATAACGACTTCCCAGACAGAAATCCGATCATCGTCTCGGGGGTCATAGTCGTTCGGAAGCTCCCCTGGGCTAAAGAGCTGGACGATCCCGCCGCGTGACTTGAGCACTCCGGCTCGATCGAGACCGGCGACTGCGGTGTCCATGGCCCTGGAGAGGGTGTCAGCCTCACCGAACTTACCTGAATCGAAACCGTAACCTTTGAACCATTCGATACAAAAGCGAGTGTCGGAGTCGAAGTCTCCCTCTTGCTCAGAGAGGACCTCTGCAAGGATTTGATTAATTAAAATAAGCGCCGCACGAACCCGCATTGGAGAACCATCAGATTCAATTACCTGCGCATACCGGGAAAATACTGCCATCCCGGGCCCAATCGCCGCTTGAGCCAGATCAACTGGGGCTATTCCACCCTGCTGCAGGTCACGAAGTGCGCCAGGAAGTTCAGTCTTGAGAATATTAATCAGGCCTCGCCGGTCAATTAAACCAGCCGTTTCCGGTCGAGGGCGACACGCTAGCACTACCGAGGAGGCAAGCGCGTTGGTTCCAATGCTGATCATGCGACCACCCCGCTCAGTGCGGATTGGCCAAGTAGCAGTGATTGACCACCCCGAACGAATCATTCCTTCAAGAAGAGTCTCCCAACCGGTCGAGGCGTCTCCATTTTCATCCACCTCAGACTGTTTAAACGCATAGAAAACAGTCATCGGGAATCGCTCTGTCGCACTCTTTCGAATTTGCGTGAAAACCTTTTGGAAGCCGTCCTCGAAGAATCGTGTCGCCCCTCCCTTTCCGCCGTGACGGTAAGGGTTAGCAACAAGCTCGTCGGTCTTTGGCGTTAGCAGCGTACTTAGAATGTCCGGAAAGACAGATCCGAGCGAACGACGCAGCCATACATAAAAGAAGTCAGCCAGATCTGCATATCCAATATTATCGTAATAGGGCGGATCAGTCGAAACTAAAACCCCTTCATAAGTTCGATTCCCAGCGTCAAGCTGTGCCACCTCGCCACGCCCGCCACTTGGCAGCATCATCATGCTCTTCGCGATCGCAGAAATTATAATATCTAGAGTTCCAGACGATGGGCCAAATATATTACCTTCCCCAAAATCCCATGTCATAGGGAGAGATTGTCGTGCAAAAGTGTTACGCAGCAGCTCGTTCTGAGGATTACTGGACCAAGTCGTCAAGGTTGACGAATAGTCAGCAAGACGGCTAACAGCAAGAGCTAGATAGATCGATACTGCATCAGCGTACGCTTCTTTATATACGCCATTCTTGCCGACATGACTGCCTCGACAGGAATCAACAGAAGGTGTTTCGCCAAGAATCTTTTCTCGTGCTTCAAGTACGAGGTCACTGAAGGTCTCGAATGCAACAAGCTGGCGATCAGTAAAAAGCTGATCGAAGGTATCTAGCCCGTAGTTTACACACCAGATGTTCCTAGGATCTTCAGCTAAAGCTGAATCCGGAACATTATCAGGACGAACAACTGCGGCGGCCTGACAGTGCTCTTCATTAGGAGCGAGATAATAGCGCATCCGAGGCCCCTCGGCGGCGATAGCCATGAGTTGGACCCCCATACGCCTTGCTTTTCCCTCGCTTTGAATATAGCTAGAACGTACTGGTGCCCCACATATTAAGCAAACAGCTTTCCCCTTAATGATAGTGCCATCTTGGGGCTTCCCCTCAGGGCCGCGAATCTCGAAGCGAATTTGCTTACCTTCAACGATCGGTTCCACATAGCGTTCTTTTCCTTTCTTTCTGCCAAGCCAGAAAGAGCGGACTAGTGGCATAGTGCTACCACAGGCAGGGTTAGGGCAGGTCACTGTACGAGCCCAGATCCAGGCAATGACATTGGCCTTGGTGCCGTCCGCCAGCTTGGCCTTCGGATACAGGTGACCGATGCGCTTCTCTGCCTCGTCCCGCATCCACTTCCCGTACCGGCGAACGTCCTCCGCCAGGCCGGTCGCCCCCGGCCAGTCCCCCATCCGCTCCTCGGCCGCTCCCGGGAACACCGGAGGCTGCCCCGCCCACTTCGGCGGGATCTCGATCAGCGCCTTGTTGATCAGCACCGGCACCGGGTTCAGGTCCGAGGCATGCGCCTCCAGCCCCAGCCGCTGCGCTTCCAGCGGGATCGACCCGCCTCCCGCGAACGGGTCGAGGATCGGTGGCGGGTTGCCGTCGCAGGACTTCCAGATCTCCCGGCGGGCCTCCTCGTAGAGCGCCTTGTCGTTGATGTTGTCCCAGTTCACGAGCCGCTCGATGATGCCGAACAGGCGCTTGCGCTCCACCTCCTGCTCCGCCTCGGTGGGGAACTCCTCGGGGCGCGAGGAGGGGTCGTCCACGAGCTGGGCGAAGAGCACCGCCCGGCAGGCCGCCAGCGGCCGGCGTGCCCACCACAGGTGCAGGGTGGACGGGTGGCCGTGCCGGATCGACTTCTCGCGGGCCGACTGCTTGTTGATCTCCTCCAGCGGCAGCGCGACCTCGATCAGCTTCTTCCGGTACCCGCCCGAACCCGTACCGCCGCTCCCCGCACCGGTGCCGCCTGCGCCCATGCCGTCCGTCCCGCCCGTGCCAGCGTCGCTCATACCGGTGCTCCTCCTCGTGCCCATTCCTTGTTCCAATCGCCACCCAGGTCGGTGGCGGCGAAGTCGCCGAACTCCACGTCCCGGAAGGGGTCGACGAGGTAGCGGACCTCGTCGCGGTCCGGGCCGTCCGGGTGCACGCTCACCAGTGCGAGGCGGAAGGACCGGCCGGAGTTCTTGCCGGTCAGCACCTCCGTCCGGGTGACGTGGAAGTCTGCGGCCCCGGCGACGCGGCCCTTGACCTCGATGAAGACCCAGTGGTCGTCCACCGTTCGGGAGCGGATGTCGTAGCCGGGGTTGTTGTGCGCCATCTCCTCCGGCAGGCGGCCAAGTTTGCGCTCCTCGGCCAGCACGCGGTCCACCGCGCGCCGCTCCACCCCGGCGGTGTCCCTGGCATACGCCTCCGACGGGCCGGTGCGCAGGCCGTCCAGCCGGTCGAGCAGGCCCTGCGGGACGACCAGCGCGCCGCCGGCCACCAGCGGGGTCCGCACCTGGAGCAGCTCGTCGCGGTCCAGGTCGGCCAGGCGGCGCTCCAGCCGGGCTTCCAGGTCGCGGGCCCGCCGCTGCGCGGTCTCCGGCCGGATCTTGAGCTTCTTGCCGGTCAGCTCGGCGTCCAGCAAGTCGGCGTGCCGGGTGTCCCAGTAGTTGATCTCCTGCAGGAGGCGCTGCCGGACGAGCGTCCGGGTGCGGGCGGTCTGCGCCTTCAGCCGGGTCCGCAGGTCGTCGACGAGCACGGCCAGGCCGTGCTCGACGGCCCAGCCGATCGCCAGGTCCTCCACGCCCGCCGCGAGCCAGTCCTCCTCCAGCACGCCGGCCACCAGTCGCCGCTCCCGCTCCGAGGCGGGCGCGTAGTCGAGGTACGGCGCGGCGCCGGCCGTACGGGCCGCCGTCCGGCCGAGCTCGACGAAGTCGAAGCGCTTGCTGACCACGTGGTTGTGGCCGTCGGTGACCTCCTGGGAGACGGCGACCAGCAGGTGCGGCTCCTCCCCCGTGTCGCGGCGGTCCACGAGCACCGCGCCCTGCTTGAGCTGGGTGCCGTGCCGTTCGACGATCAGGGAGAGCACCGCGTCGAGCAGCGGGTGCCCGGGGGCGAGCAGGTCGGCGCGGGGCCGGCCGGGGACGCGGACGAGCTCGCGGTCGAAGGTGACGCGCTCGTAGCGGCGCAGCACCGGGACGCCCGCCCGGATCTGGCGGTCGTGCTCGACGATGTCGCCGGCGACGTGGGTGATCTCGTAGCGGCCGGTCTCGCGCTCGGCGATCCGGCCGCCGAGCAGCCGGAAAGCGGCGAGGAAGAACGCCTTGACGTAGTGCGGCTGCAGGCGGCGGGCCTGGGCCTCCTCCATGCGCAGCCGCCACCGGGCGACGTCGGCCTCCTCCAGCCGCTGGTGGGCCAGGGCGCGCTCGCGCATCAGCCGGTCGAGGCCCTGGCCGACCGAGTCGTCGATGACCTGGTTGAGCCGGTCGCGGACCTCGGGGCGGTCACCGTACTGGATGGCCTCGACGAGGAGCTTGCGCAGCGGCTCGCCGTGGAACGCCTCGCCGAGGACGTCGAAGACCTTGCCCTTGTAGGCGCGTCGCTGCTCCTCGATCTTCTCCAGCAGGCGCAGGAAGACGGCGCCCTCGCGGGTGTCGGCGGCGACGAGGTTCCACAGGTGGCAGACCTCGGTCTGGCCGATGCGGTGGATGCGGCCGAAGCGCTGCTCGATCCGGTTGGGGTTCCACGGCAGGTCGTAGTTGACCATGAGGTGGGCCCGCTGGAGGTTCAGGCCCTCGCCCGCGGCGTCGGTGGCGACGAGGACGCGACATTCCCTGTCCTGGGTGAAGACCTCCTTGACCCGGCGACGCTGGTCGCGGGAGACGCCGCCGTGGATGGCGACGACGGCCTCCTCGCGGCCGATCAGCCCGCGGATCCGCTCGACGAGGTACTCCAGCGTGTCGCGGTGCTCGGTGAACACGATGAGCTTGCGGGGGCTGCCGTCGGCGTCGCGGATCAGCGGGTCATCGCAGAGCAGGTCGGACAGCTCGGTCCACTTGCGGTCGGTGCCGGAGTTGCGCACCCGGCGGGCCAGCTCGGCGAGGTCGGCGAGGATCCCCAGCTCCTTGTCGAGCTCGGCGATGGTCTGCGCGGTGGTCGCGGCGTCGACGACGTCGTCCTCCAGCTCCTCCACCTCGGAGCTGGACAGCTCGTCCAGCTCGGCGTCGAGGTCGTCCGGGGCCTTGCCGAGGGCAACGGCGAGCCGGTCCTTCAGCCGGGACTCCATGGCGCTGCCGCCGGTGGCCAGCTCATGGCGGAGCCGCTGCAGGCGCTTGTGCCGGCGGAGGAGGGACTGCAGGATCGCCTCCGGGCTGGAGGCGAGGCGGCGCTGCAGGACGGTGAGCGCGAAGCCGACGGTGTTGCCGCGCCGGCCCTCGCCCTGGGCGGCGAGCTGCTGGGCCCGGCCCATCTCCTCGCGGACGTAGTCGGTGACGACCTCGTACAGCTCGCGCTCGGGGTCGGACAGCTCGTACGGCACCGTGTAGGCGCGGCGTTCGGGGAACAGCGGTTTGCCGTCGAAGGTGAGCAGGTCCTCCTTGACCATGCGGCGCATGAGCCCGTCGGTGTCGGCGGAGCTGATGCCCTCGCGGTACTTCCCCTCGAAGCGGTCGGAGTCGAGCAGGCCCATGAACAGCTGGAAGTCGGCCTCGCTGCCGGCGTGCGGGGTCGCGGTCATCAGCAGCAGGTGGCGGGCGTGCCGGCCGAGCAGCTCGCCGAGCTGGTAACGCCTGGTCTTCTTCAGCTCGTCGCCGAAGTAGCGGGCGGACATCCGATGGGCCTCGTCGACCACGACGAGGTCCCAGTCGCTCCGTTCAAGTTGGGCCTGCAGCTCCTCGTTGCGGGAAAGCTGGTCCATGCGGGCGAGCAGCAGCGGGTGGCGGTCGAAGACGCTCTGGTCGAGCTGGGCGTCGACGAGCTGGCGGGTGAGCTGCTCGAAGCGGAGGCCGAACTTCTCCAGCAGCTCCTCCTGCCACTGCTCGACCAGGCCGCCCGGCGCCACGATCATGCACCGTTCCAAATCACCTCGAAGCATCAGCTCCTTGATGTAGAGGCCGGCCATGATGGTCTTGCCGGCACCGGGGTCGTCGGCGAGGACGAACCGCAGGGGGGTGCGGTCGAGCAGCTCGCCGTACACCGCCTGGATCTGGTGCGGCAGCGGCTCCAGGTCGCTGGTGGTGACCGCGAGCATCGGGTCGAAGCGGGCCGCCATCCGGATGCGGAGCGCCTCGGCGGCTAGCTTGAACAGCGCGCCGTCGCCGTCGAAGCCATAGGCGGCCGAGGGCTTGCGCAGGCTGAGCCGGGACTCGTGGTCGCGGGAGAGGAGCTGGTCCTCGACCTGGCCACCGGCGGTCCGGTAGGTGAGGTCGACAGCGTCGGAGCCGTACCACTTGACCGCGACGACGGAGACATCTACACCGGGTGTCACGCCGCCGACGACCGCGCCCGGAGTCAGATCCTCGAGTCTGACGCCCGCCACCCTGGCCTCCCGCTTCACAGCAACTTTCGCGCATGATCCACTTGCAGCCATGGGAGCGTGTTAGATTCCCCAAGGACGGGTCAAACATAGATCAAATCTTCAACTCACACAATAAGCTTCTGTGTATCGAATTCACCTCTTCCGAGTGTCGAAGAGGCCGCGTTCCCCTGTGATCAGAGGGCGAGACGGCCGAGGCTCTCCCGGACCTTCACCGCGTCGGGGTGCTCCGGCCCGCGAAGCTCGACGAGGTCCTCCAGCAGCGCGGAGAGCGTGCGGTGGGCCCGGTCGGTGTCGCCCGCACCCAGCTCCAGCAGGCCGATCTGCCGCCGCAGCTCCAGCGGGCGCGCGTCGGTGCGGCCGTAGACGACCTGGACATCGATCAGCAGACGCCGCAGCCGCTCCAGCGCCCCGCCGGTCTCACCCATGAGGGCCTGGCAGGTCGCCTCCTGGCGGCGGCAGTGCAGGGCCCGCTCGTCGTGCGGGCCGTACCGGCGGGCCAGGTCGCGGTGCAGCTCACCGAAGGCGGGCGCCGCCCGGCGGTAGTCGCCGCCCTCGAAGAGCGCCTCGGCCAGGCGCAGGCGCAGGGCGAGGACCTCCTCGTCCAGCGGGTCCAGCGACCGCCCGGCAGAGGAGACGGCGGCGTCGAGCACCTCGACCGCCTGGCCGTACCGCGATGCTCCGGCCAGGGCCTCGGCCTCACCGCGCGCCCGGGAGAGGGTATCCCGGTCGAAGACCGCGTCATCGGGGTCGGCCTGCCGGGCCGGCTGTGACGATGGGCCGGGGTCGGGCCGCAGGGACGAGCCTGGGGCGGGACGCGGGTCCGCGCCGTCGAGGACGCGGCCGACCGCCTCGGCGTACATCCGCACCGGGCTGGGGCCGGGGCCCACCACCCCGAGCAACGGCCGCAGGCCGGTCGCGAAGGGCAGCAGGGCCCGGTGGACCTCCTCCGCCCGCGCGGGACGGCCCTCGGCGCGCTTCACCAGCAGCCGCAGGACAAGACGGTCCAGCTCCCGGGGCACGTCGGGACGCCCGTCGCGCACCGGCGGGGCGGGCTCGTGAACCTGCCGTTCCAGGATCCGGTACTCGGTCGCCCCATCAAACACCCGCTCTCCGGTGAGCATCTCGTGCAGGACGAGACCGAGGGAGTACAGGTCGCTCTGCGGGCCCACCGCCGCCCCCTGGGCCTGCTCCGGCGACATGTAGGAGGGGGTGCCCATGACGGTCCCAGTCCGGGTGAGCCGGGACAACTCGGGGTCGTGGAACATGGCCAGGCCGAAGTCGAGCACCTTGACGGTGCCCTCGGGGCAGATCATGAGGTTCGACGGCTTGAGGTCCCGGTGCAGGACGCCCCGGGCGTGGGCGGCACTGAGCACGGCCGCGACCTGCGCGGCGATCCCGGTGGCCCACCCGACGGGGAGCGTCTCTTGCTCCCCCAGGACGTGGTCCAACGTGGCGCCCTCGACGAACTGCATCACCATGAACGGCCGGGGCCCGACGCGCGGATCGTCATAGACGTCCACGTCGTGGATGGCGGGCATGCCGGGGTGCTCCAGCTTGGCCATGATCCGCGCCTCGTGGACGAAGCGCTTCACCAGGGCCTCGTCGGGCTGGCCGTAGGGGAAGCGGATCAGCTTGACCGCGATCCTGCGGTCGAGCTTCTGGTCGTAGCCGCCGTAGACCTCGCCCATCCCGCCCCGGCCGAGGGGAAGGGGATCCAGCTCGTAGCGGTCGCCGACGACCGTGCGTCCCGCCGTCACCAGCCCTCCCGGAGCCTCGCCATTCGGCAAAGTTACACCGATGATCGCGCCGATCGCAGGGACTTATCAGGCATGACTCCGAAGTGTGTCTAGAACCGGACGGAAGCCCTGCCTGCGGAGCGGACACCCGTCAGCTAGGGGCTTTGGTTCCGAGGATGTTCGAGGCTTCGAGCGGATGCGCGACCCCGATCGGGTCCGGAGCTTCGAGCGAGTCCGGGGCTTAGGGCGGATCCGGGGCGTCGAGGGGGTGCGCGGCGAGCACCTTCGCCAGCCGGTCCTCGAAGGTGCTGCCCCGCACCCGGGCCTTCTCCGGCCCCACGTACTGCCGCCAGCGGGAGGGGTGCCGCGGCGTGCCCGCCACCATCCACGCCCGGCGGACGCCCGACGTCTCGAGGTGCCGACGCAGCCAGGCCACCTGTTCCCTCAGGATCGTGCCCGTACGGCCGCTGACCCGGTTCGATCCCCAGGCGAACAGGACCTCGTCGGCCCCGCGCAGCGCCTCGGCGAGCAGGGCCCGGGACTGGGTCACCTCCGGCTCCCCGATCGGGAGGACGGCGAGCTGGGCCTGGTCCTTGGAGGGGACGTCCAGCAGGTTGGCCAGCCGGAGCCGGTCGCACCCCACGAGGGGAAGGGCGCAGCCGAGGTTGCGGAACGAGATGGTCTCCGCGGCCGGGCGGAGGGCGGGGTTCAGCAGGATCGCGCACAGTGTCCGGGAACCGGGACTCGCCTCAGCCTGCACGTGGGTCTCTCCTGGTCTGCGGGGGGTTCCAGGACTTTACCGCGCCACCGGGTCTTCCGATCTTGTCACCGGCCCGGGACGGCCGGCCGGGAGCCGGGGCTCGGCTCCGCCTTCGTTGAAATGCGCGATATCTGCCATCATGATCGCGCAGGCTGCCCCCTGGATCGATCCATCGGAACCGTCCAGCCCCGCCGTACCCCCCGCTCACGAGAGGAGGTCGGACGTCCGTGACCGACCATACGCTCGTCACCGAGCTCCGTGACCTCGCCGACCACCCGTATCTGGCGGCGCGCGGCGAGCAGCTGCGTGACCTCGCCGACGCGATCGCCGAAACCGGGCAGGACGACATCCCGGAGGGTGGGAAGGCGGCCCGCTGGTGCGAGATCGATCTCTTCTCGGCCTTCGCGCCCGGCGACACGGTGCTCCCGTCCGGCGCCGGGGACCACTCGGGGGATCTGCCCGGCTCTCCGGAGGCGAAGCCGTCCTCCCGGGACTCCGGCTTCCGGAGGTGGGTACCGATTCTCAGCCACGTTCTGGTCTTCCTGCCGATCGTCGTCACCTGGCTCGGGCTGAAGATGGCGACGGACGCCTACGGCCAGACGCTCAAGGCCGACGGCGTCGAGGCGGCCCGGCACCCCTTCCTGGAGATGTGGCAGCAGGGTTTCGGCGGGAGGCTGGCCGAGTTCTGGGAGTTCGACAACGTCGCCCTGCTCACGCTGGCCGCCATCGGCGTTCTCGTCGTCGTCACGGTGGCCGACCACCGGCTCCGCAACGGTGAGGAGGACGCCGCCGACCGACGGGAGAGGGACCTCGACCGGGAGCTGGCGGTGCTGCGCGGCAGGCTCAGGAACGCCCTGACCCGGGCGAGCCTCACGCTCGGCCAGGTACGGCTCGCCTCCCCCGCGCGCTTCACCGCCGAGCTCACCAAGGCGGCGGCCCAGATCAACAGGGTGGGGAACACCACCCGCCGCGCCCAGACGGAGCTGGTCGACGCGCTGACCCGGGCACTGGAGGCGACACAGAAGGCCACGGACGCGCTCATGGCCGGCGCCGCCGACGTGCAGGGCTCCATCGGATCGCTCGACCGGCACCTCACCGGCATCAACGCCGCCTGCATCGACCTCGCGACGGCGGTCGACCGTACCTCCTCGGTGGTGGACGACGCGGGGACCAGGGCCACCGAGGCGGTCGGGCAGGCCGGGGACCAGCTGGCCACCGCCATCTCGCAGACCACCCTGGGGCTGCGGGAGTCGTTCAACGAGGAGCTGGTCCGCTCCATCGAGACCATCCGGAAGACGGTCGCCGTCCTCGACGCACGGGTCGGCGAACTGGCGGGCAACGCCGCCGGCATCGGCGTCGCCGTCGACCGCGTCGCGGTCTCCGTCGGCGCGATGGGCGCCGGCACCGAGCGGGCGGTCGCCTCCGTCGGCGACCGGCTGGCCACCGCGCTCACCGGCACATCGGCCGACTTCCGGAACGCCTTCGGCACCGTCGGCACCGAGATCCGCGAGGCCCTCGGCACCTGGTCGGACGCCGCGGGCGCGCACGCCTCCCGGATCGAGACCGTCTCCGGCATCTCGGGCCGGACGGCCAACGTCCTGGAGGACACGCGGAACGCCCTGGACCGGCTCCCCGCCACGCTGGACGGCGTCCTCGCGGGCCTGCCGTTCCGGATCAAGGAGGTCACCGAGAGCGACTTCTCCGATCTGACGCATGCCATCACCCGGCTCCAGGACGCGTTGGACCGGGCGACCGACGTGATCGGCGGCGCCGTACCGAACGGTGCCGCGGCGGGCCTCGTCACCTCCGATGGCGTCACGTCCGGTGGGGTCGTTCCGGACGACGCCGCGTCCTGCGGTGTGCCCGGCGGCGTCATGGCCGGTGGTGCCATGGCCGGCGGTGTTCCCGGCGGAGTCGTGGCCGGTGGTGTCCCGAGCGGCGCCGGCGGAGCCGTATGAGAGCCGGCCCGAGGGTCTCCCGCCCGACGCTGCTGGCCGGCTGGCTCTTCGCCGACCTGCTCCTCGGCCTGACGATCATCATGCTCGGCGCCCAGGCCCCGCCCGAGCCGCCGAAGGCGTCGGCCGGGCCGGAGACCGGCAGCACCATGGCCACTCCGGCCCCGAGTCCCTCCCCGTGCGCGACCCGCGTCGCCGGGGTGAAGGCCAAGCCGGTGAAGGTCACCTTCCGGGTGAGCCCCGGGGCCGACGGCAAGGCGCTGAACGCGCAGGTGAAGAAGGAACTGCTCGCCTACCGGGACCGGCTCACGGGGCGGCACGCCGGCATGGTGCTGACCTTCGGCGCGAGCGGCGGCCCGGGAGAGGGCGCGCGCCTGGCCACCCGGGTCAACGCGGCGGCACGCAAGGCGTACCCGAGCGTCTTCGAGGCCGCCGCCACCCGGAACTTCCACGACCTGTCCGCACCGGGCGGAACGATCTCCATGGAGATCTACTTCGTCTCGGACGGCTGCGCCCCGGCGACCGACGAGGGCTGAGGATCATGCGACGAGCAGCCAGCTGAACGAGTTGTAGATCAGCTCCGCGCTTCCCTGCCACCAGGTCGTCGAGAAGCTGGCCGCCCGCCTGGCGGCCTTCCCCACCGCGACCGCCGCGCTCGCCGGGCCCACATGCCTGTCGGCGCGATGACGGATGGGAAGCGTGAGGTTCGACGGTATTCGAGTGTGACACCGTGGACATACTTCTCATGAATCGCACACGCGTCACCCGTAACACCCCGGGGACGCCGAGCCGAACGAGGAGAACCCATGTCGAACCCGCCGCTTCCCGAGGGCGCCGTCGAGATGTTGAGGAAGGCGAACCCCGCCGTCATCGCGACGCTCCGGTCCGACGGCCAGCCCGTGTCCACGGCCACCTGGTACCTCTGGGAGGACGACGGCCGGATCCTGGTCAACATGGACGAGAGCCGCAAGCGGCTGGACCACCTGCGCAACGACCCCCGGGTGACGCTCACCGTGCTCGACGGGGGCAACTGGTACACCCATGTCAGCATCATCGGGCACGTCGTCGAGATACGCGACGACGAGGACCTGAGCGACATCGACCGGTTGTCACGACACTACGGGGGCAACCCGTACCCGCGGCGGGACCGTAAGCGGGTCAGCGCCTGGATCGAGGTCGACCGCTGGCACGGCTGGGGCGAGCACAAGGACAGCAGCCAGGCCTGAAGGCCGCGGATCGGGACGGGCCGGGGAAGCCGCGCGTCACGGGCCGACGTAAGCCGGGCGTCACGGGACGGGGACGCCGGGCGTCACGGGACGGGGACGCCGGGCGTCACGGGACGGCGCAGGCCGGACCTGAAGGGACGGTCAGCCGCGGAGAGTGCCGTCGCCGAGGCCCTGGAGGCCCAGCCGTACCAGGGCCGAGCCCTGTTCCGCCAGGCCGGACGCCGCGGTCTCCACGGCGGCCAGCCGCCGGAAGGCGTCGCCGAGGCGGCGCTGCTCCGCCAGGGGCAGGCGGGGCAGTTCCACGCGGCGGATGTCGGAGCGGGAGCTGCCGGTCTGGCCGCGCCGGGAGGTCTGGGAGCCGGCGAGCCGGAGGAAGCCGGCGAGGCAGTCGGGGTCGATCCGCTCGGGGTCGGGGCGCAGCAGGTACAGGCCGGGTCCGAGGAGCGCGCCGCCCTCGGTGACGACACGGGCGGCGAAGGCCCGGCTTCCGGCCGGGACGACGACGTCGCCGGGTTCGAGGATGACAGGGCCGGGGGCGGACGGGGCCGAGGAGCCGGAGGCAGACGTGACGGAGCCGGGTGCGGGTGCGGCGCGGCCGGTGGGCGGGCGGCCCGCGATCACGTCGTTCACGGTCAGCATCGGGGCCGCGCCCGCATCGGGCTCGCCGGAGGGCGCCTGGTGAACGGTGACCGCGCCCGCGCCGGACTCGCCGCGGGGGGCCTGACAGACGACGATCGCGCCGGCCCTGACCTGCTCGGCGACCGTGGTCCTGGGCAACTCGTCCGCCGACGCGGTGAGCGTGCGCAGCTCCTCGGCGGCCCGCTGGAGCACGGCGGCGGAGGCGGACAGCGCGTCGAGCGAGGCGGCGAACTGCTGCCCGGCGCCCGCGGCCGAGCGGCCGGTGGCGTGGCGGGCGGGGGTGAGGTCGACGTCCTCGTCCAGCAGCTCGATGAGCGGTACGGTCCCCGGCGTGTCCGCGCCCACCCGCGTTTCCGCGGTTCCCCGGAGACCCGCTCCTCCCCGCCCGTCCGCGGCTCTCCCTCGTCCGTCCGCGGCTTCCCCGGGGGCGGCGGTGAAGGCCCGCCAGCCGTCCAGGACGGTCTCCCGTACCCGGGGCCAGGGCAGGTCGGCGGCGTCGATCATCAGGACGTGGGAGGGGATCGGGTCGCCAGGCTCGGGCCTGCGCAGGATCCACAGGTGAGGTGAGCCGAGGGCGTTCGGGGCGGTCCCGGCGGGCAGGGCGACCACCGCGCGCAGCGCGCCCGCGCGCAGGAGCTGGGCCCGGATGCGGCGTCCGGAGCGGCGGTCGGCGGCGGCCGAGGGCATCAGGACCACGGCGTGGCCGCCGGGCCTGAGGTGGAACAGCGCGTGCTGAACCCAGGGCAGCTCCGGCTCGCCGCGCGGGGGCAGGCCGTACTGCCAGCGGATGTCCCCGGCCAGCTCCTCGTAGCCCCAGGCGCGTTCGGCGAAGGGCGGACCGCAGACGACGGCGTCGGCCTGGAGGGAGGGGAACCGGTCGTCGCGCAGGGCGTCGCCGACACGGACCGTCGCGGGGTGGCCGTGCAGCAGGAGCCGTACGGCGGCGATGCGGGCGGCGTGCTCGTCCCGTTCCTGGCCGGAGAGGGCGGTCGCACCCGAGGCGGCGGCCGACAGCAGAAGCGTGCCGAGCCCGCACAGCGGGTCGAGGACCGTGCCGTCCCCGGCGGCGGACAGGGTCGTCATGAGGTCCGCCACGTCGGGTGACAGCGTCACGACGCGCCGGGAGTGGGCGTCGAGGTAGCGCTCGCAGATGAAGTCGAAGGTCTTCGCGGCACCCTGCTCGGCGGTCAGCTCGGCGACGGCGCGCAGCAGCGGAACGGACACCATGGAAGGCCCGGCGGCCTCACCCCGCTCCGGACGGTCGTCCAGGGCGGACCCGGCGGCGGGCGGCCTGCCGGGAGAGACGCCCGTCGGCCCCGGGAGGTCGTCCATAACGAGCTCGGCGGCGAGTGACGCGGACAGCACGTCGTCGTCCTTCTTCGCGAGCTTCGCCCACGTCTTCGGGGACCGGTCGAGGAAGAGCAGGAACGCGCCGACCTGACCGACGGCCTCAGCGAGGCGCAGGTCCTCGACGCCTGCCCGCAGCTCCTGCCACACCCGCTCGCCGAGGGGGACCTCGGCCAGCTTGCCCTGGCGGCGCAGCCACTCCTCCACCTCGGTCAGGGAGAACAGCGGGCTGCTGGACGTTCCTCCCACCGGCACGGGGAAGTCGTCGAACCGGCGGCGCCAGTTGCTGACCGCGGCCCGCCCGACCCCGGCCAGCCGCGCGATGTCCGCGGCCGCGACCGTGGCGCTGTCACCCATGGGAACCCCAAACCTACGTACCGACGCGCTGGACGGCCGCCGCGTACATGTGCACGGGATCGGTGGACAGATCCCTGTTCACCAGCCCCGGCAGCGGCGGCACCGTCCTCACCAGGGGTGCCAGTATCTCGAAGACCCGGACCACGTCGTCGGGGCGCCCCTCCGGAGACTTGGCGAGCAGCCGGAACGTCAGTTCCTCCAGCTCGCGGGGGACGTCCGGCCGCCTCATGGGGGGCGGGTCCTCGCGCCGGCTCCGGTCGATCTCCGTCAGCAGGTCCCGGGAGGCGAACGGGCGCGAGCCGGTGAGCAGCTCGTACAGCAGGCATCCGACCGTGTAGAGGTCGCTGGACCGGCTCGCCTCCGCGCCGTCCAGGAGCTCCGGGGCCATGTAGCGGGCCGTTCCGGGGATCTGCCCGGCCGCGGTGATCTGTGAGAACTCCGTGGGGCCGAAGGAGGTGGCCACCCCGAAGTCGATCACCTTGACGGTGGCGTCCGCGCAGACCACGAGGTTGCCGGGCTTGATGTCCCGGTGGATCAGCCCGGCTCCGTGCGCCGCGGCCAGGACGGCGCAGACCTGTGCCCCGATGAGGACCACCCACGGAACCGGCAGCGGTGTGTGCTCGGCGAGCACGTCCTGCACCATGTGGCCGTCGAGGTACTCCATGATCATGAACAGCTCATCGTCGTCGCTGCCGAAGTCGTAGACGACCGGTACGCCGGGGTGGCGCAGACGGGCCGTGATCCGCGCCTCCCGATAGAAGCGGCGGGTCGCGTCCTTCCTGGCCGTCAGCTCCTCCTCGCAGATGAGCTTGACCGCCACGGGACGGTTGAGCCGCAGGTCGGACCCCTGCCAGACCGTTCCCATGCCGCCGCGAGCGATGGGGCCGGCCAGCTTGTAACGCCCGGCGATCGTCCTCAACCCGGAAGTCCTGGGTGTCCCGGCGATTCCTGGGATCCCAGGAACCTGCTCTTCTGCCCGTGCCAGGAGATCACCAGGGTGTCCCTGGCCCGGGTGGCGGCGACGAACAGCAGCGACCGGGCCTGCCGCAGCTCGCGCCGGTAACGGAGCGGGTCGGTGTGCTCGTACTGCAGGGCTCGGTCGGAGGGGACCAGTCCGTCGGCGACCCCGGCGAGGATCATCCGCTGGTACTCCAGGCCCTTGAAGCGGTGCATCGTCCCGACGTGGACCGCGTCCCAGAGCTTAGGGCCGTCCGGCCCGATGGCCACGGCCTTGATGCCGGCCTTGCCCAGTCGGTTCTCGACCTGCGCGACCATGTCGCGCCGTGGGACGCAGACGGCGATCGACGAGAGCGCCGGGGTGTCCCATTCCTTGATCTGATCGACGAGGGCGTCCAGTTCGACGTCCCAGGTGGATGCCGGGCGCAGTACGGGACGCGGGCCGGAAAGGACCGACCGGTACCCGGACAGGTCCTCGCGCTTGTCGTCGAGGTCGTCCCACTCCTCCTCGCCGAGGATGCCGAGGGCGGCCTTGAGGTTCTCCTGCGTGATCCGGTAGCTGAGGGTGAGCTTGGAGGACCGTCCCCGGATGTTGACGCCGAGGCTGCCGAGCGACACGTAGTTGCCGTAGATCCGCTGGTGGGTGTCGCCGACGAGGAAGATGTCGTTCGGGCCCTCCGGGACCATGGCGCGGAGCATCTTCCAGTGGGCGGCGCTGAGGTCCTGCGCCTCGTCCACCACGATGTGCCGGTAGCGGGGGCGGTGCCAGATACCCGACTCGCGCTGCACCTTGACCGAGCTGATCTGGTCGGCCTCGTAAGAGGCCCGCCGCCGGGCCCGTTCGATCTCCAGCCGGGCGGCTCTCTCGGCCACCTGCCGGTAGGTCCACACCTCCTTCTCGTCGAGCCGCTTGACGTAGCGCTCGACGAGCTGCCAGATCGCCGCCCGGTCCTCCCGGCTGATGGGCCGGCCCCGGCCCGCGCGGCGGGCGCGGAAGTAGTCGGCGCGCGAGTTGATCGACTGGCCGAGGATGACGTGGGACCACTCGGAGTGCAGGAACTCCGCGTCCCACCGGGTCTCCCCCTGCTCGTCGAGCAGATGCTCCCACTCCTGCAGCGCCTTGGTGTCGTCGATCCATCGGCGGTGCCCGCCGGGTTCGGCGTCGGCGACGATCTGCGTGGCGAGCTTGTCGATGTTGACGATCTCGACTCGCCTGGCCGTCTCGTTCCCAGCGAGCACCAGCAGGCGCTGGCGCAGGTCCGCGGCGAGGTTCTTGTTGAACGTGGTGAGCAGGACGGGGGTGTCGTCTCCCGGGCCGAGCCGGTCGACCAGGTGCTTCACCCGGTGGAGCGCGACGATGGTCTTGCCGGTTCCCGGTCCCCCGCTGACCCTGGCGGGCCCGCTGTACTCCCGCTCCACCACCTTGCGCTGGGTGGGGTGCAGGAAGACGCGCCAGCGCTCGAAGCCATCCTCCAATGCCTCGCGCAGGGCGGTGTCGTCGGTGGTGACCTGGGTGGCGGGCCGGGTCAGGGCGGTCTGGTAGTCCTCGGCGTCGACCGGTTCGTCCGCGGCCACGGGGGTGGTGACCTGGTCGAGGACCTCCTCGTAGGTCCTGCCATCGTGCAGGGCGAGCAGCACCTCGGTGGTGAGCTGCGGCGCGTACTCGGTCAGGCCGAGCAGCTCGTCCTCGGTGGTGATCTTCGCGATCAGCCCGATCAGCGGCTCGGCCACGCCGAGCGAGAGGAGCTGTTCGGCGGTGAAGGCGGCGAACAGCGTCTTCGGTTCAGGCGTGGGCACGGGCTCCGGCGCCGGGCCGGGCCGGGGATCCGGACGGGATGCTCCGGAGTGGATCGTCTCCTCGATGGAGACCAGGTCGAGGAACTCGATGCCGCCGGTGACCGGGTTGATCTGGTAGGCGAACCGGTCGAGGTTGTCGTAGACGTCCTTGCGGTGCTTGACCGCCACCAGGATGTAGTCGGAGTCGCCGGCGTGCAGCAGCAGCGCGCGGTAGTCCTGGTTGACCCGCGCCGAGTACAGCCTCGGGTGCCCCTTGAGCTGCTTGAAGCGCAGGCCCGGGTTCGCCGGATCCCTCCGGAATTTGTGCTGGAAGTCGTAGATGGCGCCCTTGACCTCGCGGGGAAGCTTGAAGATCTCCCTGTCCGCCTTGTCGAGCAGCCGCAGCGTCGCCTCACCCTGCATGTTCACTCCGTCTCGTCTCCGCGTCCATCGATGAGCGCGGCCGGCCCCTCACCCCGCATGGTCACTCCGTCCTGTCTCCGCGTCCGCCGATGAGCGCGGCCAGCTCCCCGGGGTCCCAGCCCCCCACGTCCCGCGCGTCCCAGCCGGCCGCGGCGTACGCCTCGTTCCGCCTGTGCGCCTCGTCGTCGTCACCGGCTAGCACGACCGCGACGTTGGCCGACGGCCAGGCCAGCTCCGCCTGCCATGCCTGCTCGCCCAGCTCGAACCCGACGTCACCGGAGGCGGGGGCGGGCACGCCGAGCCGGGCCAGTTCCCGGGCGAGTTCGGCCAGGCCGGGCTCCTCCGGATCCAGCAGGTCGTAGACCTTCTCCCAGCGCGGGTCGGGCCCCGCGATCACCTCCTCCGGCGCGGCCGGCTTCGGTACGGCCGGCTTCGGTACGACGCGTGTCCCGGAGTCGTCCGATGCGGGCCGTACGACCCGCATCGGGACCGTCTCCGCCTCGTCCGCCTCGTCCTGCTCGTCCGCCGGGTCGTCCGCGGGCAGGAGGCTGAGGACCGCCCGGACGCCCGCTCCCCCGGCCACGGCGAGCAGTGAGGGATCGAAGGCGTCCAGGTCGCTGAGCGCGAGCTGGCCGCCGTCCCCTCCCCCGGCGTCCAGGAACTGCAGCACGTTGCCCCAGTGGAGCCAGGCCGCCCAGCGGCGCCGGTGGCCCTCCTCGTCGGCCCGGATCGTCTCGTCGGTGTCGTCGATCACGGCGAACGCCGTCACGACCAGGCCGCCGCGCGAGTCGGCCACCACGGCGACCGGGCAGCCGGAGTGGTCCACGGCGCGCGCGGTCGTGATGCCGCCCTGGCCTTGAGCCCCGGCGGGCAGCGGCTCTCCGCGGAGCGCGGCCGTCAGCCGTTCCGGCACCCCGTCCGGGCCGGAGGTGCTCCTCTCCGCCTGCGTGAGCAGCCCGCCGGCGGCGGCTCCGGCGCGGTGCAGCCACAGGTCGAGGTCCGGCTCCCGCAGGAATTCGAGCAGGGCGTCGACGGGGTTGGCCCACACCGTGCGGACCAGCTCCTCGGGGTCGCGGTCGCCGGTGAACATGCGGTAGAGCTGCCGGGCGGCGGCCTGGGCGTTGCCCAGGTAGGGGGCGCGGGCCGGCTCGCCCCTGCCGAGGGGGGCGTGCCCCCGCTTCTCCCAGTCGTCGAGGTCGTCCCAGGTGAGCTGGAAGACGGGACGGCCGTGCGCGCGCAGCACGGCGCGCTTCGCGGCGTCGCCCGCCAGCCGGTTCTTCTGCGGCGACGCGTGGTAGTTGTAGCCGTCGAGGTAGACGGCGACCTCCAGCGGCGCGTCGTCCAGACGGCGGAACAGCACGTCGGGGCGGGTGCCCTTGATGGTGTTCTGCAGGATCATCTGCCAGTGCACGATCGAGCCGTCGGCGGCCTCGACGCGCAGGTCGGCGGTCTTCTTGCCGCCCACGACGCCGCCCCGGCCCAGCGTGCCGGGGGTGTCGGCCCGCCGCGCCCAGGCGTCGAGCCCGCCGAGGAAACGGGCTTCCAGCTCGCTCTCCACCTGGTCCCACAGGGAGATGGCGCCGGTGGTGGCGACCGTTGCGGTGCCCCAGTCGTCGAGCAGCTCCCGCAGCATGATGAGCGCCTCGGCCCGGCTGACCTTGTCGTACCTGTTGCCCGGCACGTGGGCGAGCAGGCAGCGGTGGCAGGCCGCCTTGACCGTGTTCTCCCCGCAGGAGCACCCGGCCACGATCTCCAGCGCGGCCTCCAGCACCCGGCGGAACCCCTCGTCGGTGGAGAGGCGGTGGAGGTAGCCGGTGCCGCCCGGCAGCGTGTCGTGCAGGACGAGGAAACGGCGCCGCCGCCCGGTCTCCTGGTCGGGCATGGTGGCCGTGACGACGGCGAGGTGCGCGGGGTCGCCGCCGTACTCGGCCGCCACCCCGGCCATCAGCGCGGCCTCGAACGAGGCCATCCGCTCCTCGATCAGCAGCGTGGCGACCGGCAGCAGGATGCGCAGCGCCTCGGTGCGCAGCTCGTGCGCGAGGATCAGCCTGACGTGTTCGGCGTCGTGGGCGGAGCGCCGGTGGACGCACCAGGGCCGGTGGTGCCTGCGCGCCGGGTCGGCGAGGGAGGTGGCGGTCAGCGCGGCCTGGGCGGCGGACTGCGGTGGCCCGTCCACCGTCGTGCCGCCGCAGGCGGGGCAGGTGTGGAAGGGGTTGAGCCGGACGTCCTCCCCGGCGAACCTGTCGGTCGCCGGCCGGTCGTAGCGGGTGGTGCCGAGGTTGAAGCGCCGGATGACCGCCTTGCGGGTGAAGTCGACGCCGAAGACCGCCTTCTTGTGCCGCCACGACCCGGGCGCGATGTCCTCCGGCGCGATGTCCACCGCGACGGCCGTCTCGTAGTAGCGGCGCTGCCGGTCCTCGTGGTCGTCGCGGATCTGGGCGTCGTCGCGGCGGTCGTGCGCGGTCACCCGGGTCGGGCGCAGCACGCCGTACAGCGAGTCCAGCTCTCCGATGTCCCGGCCGCCGCAGCGCGGGCACGGGGCGGTGTCCTTCTCCGCGAGGGTGGTCCGGACGTGGCCGCAGTCGGGGCAGACCCGCCACTGCTCCCACGCCTGCCGCGACGGGGTGCCGATGTCCAGGCCGGTCACGCGGTGCTGGTAGCCGCGCATGTAGAAGGAGTTGCCGGGGGCGAGCTCGGTGAGGGCCAGCCGGGCCGGGCGCTGGTATTCCCTGACCTCGCTGTGGTAGCGCTTGCCGCCCTCGACCTCCTCCTCCCAGGTGATCGTCGCCTCCAGCGCGGTGGTGGAGTCGATCAGGGAGTAGTTCGGCAGCAGGCCCAGCTCGACGAGCGCGCCCTGGGCGTTCTGCCGGCCGATCTCACCGATGCGCCTGGCCACGGCCCGCCGTTCGGCGGTCAGCGCCCGCTTCTGGGCGCGCTGCCCGGGGTCCGACTCCAGCAGCGCCTCGATCGCGGCGTCGATGGCGTCGAGCCGTTCCCGCAGGTCCGTCAGCCGCTGCCCCCACGTCCGCCTCGCCTCGTCCACGACCCGCGCCAGGTCCTCGGTGGCGAACCGCCGCAGGTCCCCGGCGGCCTCCGGGTTCACCGAGTCGCCGAACAGCCCGAGGAAGCCCTCGGCGAGGGCGGCGCCGTCCGCGAGCGCGGCGGCGGTGAACCCGGTCATCCAGCCCGTCTCCCCGAACAGCGCCGACGCCAGCCGTGGCAGCGGCGGCACACCGCCGAGGCGGCCCCGGGCGCAGAGGTCGACGAGGTGGGCGACGTACTGGCGGCGCAGGATCTCCACCGCCGACAGGTAGCTGCCCGGCGGAATGATCTCCCCCGCGATCATGTCGCGCGGCTCGTTGAGGAAGTACAGGTCGCGCGGGGACCGGCCGACCATGGTGACCAGGAACGCGTTGCCGGTACGGCGGCCCGCGCGGCCGGCCCGCTGCACGTAACTCGCCGGGCCGGGCGGCAGGGACGCCAGGATCACCGCCGACAGGTCACCGATGTCGATGCCCAGCTCCAGGGTGGGCGTGCAGGCCAGCGTGTTCGGGTCGTTGTAGCGGGTGCCGTCGCGGAAGCGCTGCTCGACCTGTTCGCGCTGCCTGCGGGTCAGCGCGCCGGTGTGCTCGGCGGTGACCACCCGGAACGCGCCCCGGCCGCCCCGGGCGAGGTACAGGTCGCGGTAGTAGTCGAGCCGGTGGTCCTGGGTGCCGCGGTCGGTCAGCCGGCCGTGGCAGCGGTAGCGCGGGCAGGGCTGGCCGTACCAGTCGTCGAACAGCAGCGGGTGGACGGTCTGGACCCAGGCGCACGTGTCGCAGCCGATCCCGGCGTCGTTGACCTGGGAGTCGGTGAGGAGACGGACCTGGATGTGGCCGGGCTGCAGGCCGTACACCCGGGTCGCGCCGTCCTCGGCGGTCCGTACGGAGATCACGCCCTCTCCGGCGAGCAGCGGCAGCAGCCGGGAGAGGTACTCCCCCGAGGCGCCCCGGCCGAGGCCGAGGCAGCGGGTGGTCCAGTCCTGGTACCAGCCCTGCTCGGCGTCGATCCGGTCGAACTCCGACCTGCGCTTCTGCCGGTCGAGGAGGAACGCCGGCGCGGACAGCCCCTTGGGGAAGGCGGGCATCCCCTCCGGACGCCTGCCCCAGATCGCGCCGTACCTGCTGGTCCCGGCGTTGCCGATCCACCGGTCGAGCCAGAGATGCTTGATCGCTCCGCTGCGGCGCAGCCGCTCCAGCAGGCCCCGGACGTAGACGAGGTAGCGGTCGTCGGCGGCCAGCTCGATCATCCCGGCCATGCCGGTGTGCGCGTCCCTGGCGAGGGCGGCGATCTTCTCCGGGTCGGCCAGCACGACCTCGGCGGCGGCCGTGCGGGTCAGCTCCAGCGTGCGGCCCTGCCGGGAGCGCAGACCCAGCTCCATGACGGTCGCGAAGGCCAGCCGCTCCCCGATGAGGTCCCACGCCGTCTTGGAACCGGTGGTCTCCTGCGCTAGGATCGCGTCGATCTCCGGCCGGTCGTGCAGGTCGGGCGGGACGACGGCGGGCAGCACGTCCGCCTCGCTGGCCGCCGCGGCCAGGTCGGCCATCAGGTCGTTGAGCAGCGTCGGCGTCTCGGGGTCGAGCCGACCGGCCAGCAGCCGGCGCAGCGAGAACGCGTACGACCGGTTCGCCACGAACCCGGCCCGGTGGGCGGCGTCCTGCACCGAGTCGTTGAACAGCAGCGTCTTGCGCTGCTCGACCTCAAGCTGGTTGCCCGCGAAGAGCTGGGTGACGGTCACCGCCGCCAGCGAGGCGAGCCCGGAGCCCAGGAAGCGGATGCCCTGGTCCACCCGGCAGGCCGGGCAGCGGTCCTGCTCGGCGGCGTTGTTCGCCTCCGGCCTGGTGTCCAGGTCGGTCAGGACGAACACGATGCCCTCCCGGCCGTATTCGTCCCTGGCGGGGTCGAGCGGCCGGACCCGGTCGGATTCGAGGATCGCGAGGTTCTGCACCCGCCCCTCGGCCTCGCTCCGGGTGGCCAGGATCAGCGGCCGGACGCGCTTCTTCTCCGACCCGACGGCGGCGCGGTAGATCCGCTCCGGGCTGGTGACCAGCTCCGCCGGGTCGCGTTCCGGGGAGAGCGCCGCCCAGCCGGACCGCCCGCAGTGGCGGCAGTACACCGAGGGCAGCAGGCTCTTGCCCATCACGTTGAACGTCGAGTCGGTGTCCAGCACGGGCAGCTCGCCGATCCAGGCGAAGGCCGGGGTGTGGTCGACCAGCCGCATCAGCCGGGAGACGGCCCGCACCCAGACGTGGGTCTCGATGTGCAGGAACGGCCTGCGGGGGTCCTCCGGGTCGCGGGCGTGCGACAGCAGCGCCACGAACCTCGCCAGCGCGGTGGCGGCCTGCGCGGGCGAGTTGCGGATGGCGGTGCCCCAGCCGTAGGCGCCCCGGCGCGGCAGCAGCTCCAGCATCTCCGCCGGTGTCTTCGGGCCGTCGCCGAGCAGGTCCAGCACGGCCTGGGTGAGGATGTGCTCCTTCAGCACCGCGCCCAGCGCCTGCGGGTCGAGGCCGTTGCGCCCGGTGACCGCCGCGGCGACCAGGTCCATCGCGCCCGGGTCGCGCAGCGGGTCTGGAAGGCCGGAGAGGTCCTGCACGTCGGGCAGCGGCAGCGTCACGTCGATGTCGCCGACGAACTCCTCGGCGGCGAGCCGGTCCTCCCCGACCACGGCGTCCTCGGGGAACGGCGTGCCGAAGACCTGCTCGGCGACCCGGCGGACGGCGGTGCCGGCGGCCCCGCCGTCCTTTCCGCGGCTCTCGCCGAGGGTGGCGGAGGTCGCGACCGGGCAGATGCCGCCGAGCGGGCTGCCCGGCCGGGCATGACCCGTCGCGGCGGCCAGGCGGCGCAGCAGCATCGCCACGTCGGTGCCCTGCGCGCCGTCGTAGGTGTGGAACTCGTCGACCACGACGTACGCCAGCGCCGCGTCCCGCCACAGCGGCAGGTCGTCGGCGCGCTGGAGCAGCAGGTCGAGCATCTTGTAGTTGGTGATGAGGACGTCCGGCGGGTTGCGGCGGATCTCCGCCCGCTGCGTCATCACCTTCTGATAGCCGGTCTCGGGGGTGTCGCCGATGTAGAGGGCGGCGGTCACGTCGTGCAGGTCCTGGTGGAGCAGGTAGTCGTTGATCCGGTGCGCCTGGTCGGTGGCCAGCGCGTTCATCGGGTAGAGCAGCACGGCCTTCACCCCGTGCCGGCCGTTCGCCCGCTCCCTGCGGCAGTGGTCGAGCACCGGGACGAGGAACGACTCGGTCTTGCCGGAGCCGGTGCCGGTGGTGATCAGCGTCGGCTCGGCCGCCTTATCCAGCGTGCTGAGCCGCCGGAAGGCCGCCGCCTGGTGCCGGTACGGTGTCCAGTCGCCGGGCGGCGCCCACTCCAGGACGTCGCGCCACCCTGGTTCCGCCACCCGGAACGGCGTGCGGATCCGCAGGTAGGGGCCGCGGAAGATGCCCTGCTCGGGGTGGTTGAGAAACCGCTCCAGGGCCTTGCGGACGGGTTGCTCCGCCAGGGCGAAGGTGGTCGTGAGGTACTGCGTCAGACTCCGCCGCAACTCATCGGCGGCCAGCGTCGGTCTCACCCGACCTCCAGGTGGGGTCGTACGGCCCGCCGGCACCCGGACGTGGCCCGTGCCCGCGACACCGTCTGATCAGGATTGAGGAGGGCCGCGCCCGGCCGGAACGGGGTGACGGCGGCGGTTCCCGTCATGACGCGCCATCCGCATCGGGGGCGGCCGGCGACTGCCAGCCGGAGCGGCGGAGCCGCTCGGAGAAGACGGCGTGCGCCTGGCGGTACTCGGCCTCGCGGTCGGCCTTGTAGAAGGGGGCGGTGTAGCCGTCGGGGACGGGGCCGTTGACCTCGGGGTCTAGGTGGGCCATGAGCTGCTCGAAGTGCTGCTTGGTCTGGCCGTGACCAAAGGCGTTGAAGTTCTCGGCGATCTTCCGACCGTCGGCATCGAACCACATCGCGCTCTCGTAGGTGAGCATCTGCGGGAAACGGGAGCGGTAGAGCGCGATCAGTTCTTCGGCGTCGATGTCGAGCATGAGGGCGACCAGGGCGTCCAGTTCGACGAGGGCTGCCCGACGGGCACGCTCGGTTCGCAGCGGAGTGCTCCAGCCCCAGGCCGGACCGGCCTCGCCAAGAGGCGGAAGCCCTGGCCAGTCAGCCGCCCAGGAGTCCTGAGCCCAAGAATCGTCGTAGAGCTCGGACCAGAGATCCGCGTAGGCATTGGTCAGGCAGTTCAGGCGAAGCGTACGAAGCAGGAGCGCTTCGGCCAAAGGATGCTCTGAATCTGGTGCAGGCATCGTTTTGGCATCCGCAACGTCTAGGTGGGATCGTCCAGTAACCCGGAGAAGATAATCCACCGGCAGTGATGCCCAAAAGCCAGCAGTAAGTGCCGTCTCTCTATTCGTTCGCAGCGCCATGCTTCGCACGCCATGAATGTGAGCAGGGCCGGGCGGCATAAGCGCAGCAAAAAGGCTTTGTGCAGTGTTATTGGGAATCATGGCCCGCCAAAATACTCGATAAAACTCGGTATATCGACGACTTTTCAATTCTTGCCACTAACTCCCGGACCGCTCGACCGGAACAGTTTTATTCCCCTGGAGATCAGTCGACTTCCCGTAGACAAACCAGCGATCCTGAGCTTGCTCATAGCGCTCCAGCGCGGTGGCTCGCCGATAGTCGGTGGCGGGAATTGCGTCCACCTCAAGCAAGGTAAGATCGACTGGTCGATCGGTATGTAAGGTGTTTGGCGGCTGCTTGGCGAAGGGTGTGGCGCCAGTGAATTGCGGGCCCCGAATAATCACCTTTCCCCAGCTATCAGGATGACTGGTCTCCCACGCTATAAGACCGTTTTTCTTGGCATTCGCCTCGTCGTAACCACGGCTGATCCGCGGCTCCAGGCCACCAAGGCGGCGCTTCACCCGAGAGAGTGCGGTGATCGCATCCTGCTCTGCCGTGGTCACCGGATATAGCAACTTGGTTTGCTCGACAAGGGAATCGATTTCACCGGTCAGTAGACGCCAATCAGTAAGCACCTTCTCATTCACTAGGACCAGCCGATCCCTGTGCGGTCGAAGATCCCAGTAGCCGTTATGCTTGATGCCTGGGCGCTCTCCCGATCCGTCATGGTCGAATGACTCCAGCAGAGGGGTCGGATCGAAGAGCCAGCTCACATGAGCGAAGCTGATTTCCTGAGCAGGCCCATAGATTTGCACGCCATACATCTTGTTCCAGTCAATGTCAGCGAAAAGCAGCCGCCGATTTTGGAAGTGTGCGTGCAGCCGCAAATGTCGGTAAGCGGCGGCACGAAGCTGGCCTTCCTGGGAACCGGTGAAGTGACTGTCGGGGTGGATGAGCGCGGAAATTCCATGGAGACCGAGATTGCGCCATGTCCGGATCATGAAGGCCCGGTAGAGGTTCGGCTGCGTCCCGACCAAAAGGTCATAGACCGCCTGAGAGCCGAAGACGGCAACCGCGCCGACGTTGGCTGTCAGTTCGGCGAGGAAGTACGCCCGATCACGGCTCCCTGAAAGAGCTGCTTCTTTGTGACGGTTCCACTCCGACACCGCTGGCTTGTCGGTCAACTCGAACCACGGCTCCAGCTCCGCCAGAACCGGAGCCTCCTCCCAGCGAGGCCGATACCACGGCGGGTTGCCGACCTGGAGGTCGAAGCCACCCTTATCGAAGACCTGGGCGAACTGAAGCTCCCAGTGGAAGAACCCCTGCCGCTCGGCGATGTCCTCGACGACGTCGAACCAGGGGAATCGCTCCAGGAGCCGATTCGCCGAGTCCATGCCCATCCACGCCGGAAGCTCGTCCTCGTACACCTCCAGGTCCGCCAGGGAGGCGAAGCTCTCCACCAGCGAGTCGGCGGGGATGTCGGCGCGGCCCAGCATCGCCTCGGCGAAGTCGAGCCAGTCGTCCAGGTTCGCCAGCGGGATGATCGGGCGCAGCGGCTCGAAGACCGGGCTGGGCCTGCGGCCGACGCTGCGGCGGGACTCGCGGGCGAAGCCGTCCAGGCTCGTCTGCTTGGGCAGGCCGAGGTCGAACAGCGACTCCGTCTCCCAGTTCTCCCCGAAGCCGGTCGCCTTCACAGGCTCCACAGACTCCACGGCCTTCGCGGACTCGGCCGACTTCGTGGCCCCCTCGGCGGGCTCGGGCCGTACCTCTCCCCGCTCGGCCGGAGATACACCGTCTGATCCGTAGTCAGAGGGTTTATCAGCGGCGTGGCGCGTGTAGACGTCGGCGGTGCCGTCCAGCAGGCCCGCGCGGTCGAGCGGCCAGAACCACAGCGCGCACCAGGCGTCCATGACCTTCTTCAGCCGCCAGTACGGCGTGCCCGGCGCGACCAGGTCGCCGTAGACCTTCTCCTTCCGCACGGCGTCGGCGGGCTGGTCGATCCAGTCGGCGCCCCAGACGTCGATCCGGCGGCTGATCTCCCGCTCGGAGATGGTCAGGCGCTGGACGACGAGGTCCCACAGGTACTCGGCCCGCCCGGAGAGCGCCTGGAGCCGCTGGAGCTGGGAGGACTTCCGGCCGCCGGACTTCTTGTCGGAGACCTTGGCGCGCATCCGCCTACGCCAGTCGCCCAGTTGCTTGGCCTCGGCCGGGGCCAGCTCGCGGGCCTCCTTGGCCCCGGCGACCGCGCCCCAGCCCTCGGCGGGCAGCAGGAAGTGGTGGACCTTGCCCTTGGGCAGCGGGCCGGCCGAGAACGGCAGGTCCTCGGGGGCCTCCTTCAGCCAGGCGCCCTTGGTCAGCGACGCCGGGCCGTACACGCGGCGGCCCGCGCCGATGAGCGAGTTGCCGCGCCGCAGGTGCAGGCCGAACCAGGGAGCCCGCAGGCCGGGGTACATGACGTTGAGCCAGACGGAGACCTCGGCCAGTTCGATGGCGGTCTCGTTGAGGTCGACGCCGTAGGAGTTGTGCAGCGCGACGTACGCCTTGACCTTCTGCAGCTCGTCCTCGTAGCGGTCCGGGTCGATCCGGACGTCGAGCTCCTTCTGGCGGCGGCGGAGATACTCGGCGGCCACCTGGTTGACGGCCTCGTTGAGGAACGCGCCCGACCCCAGGGCGGGCTCGCAGATCTTCCACTCCAGGATCTCGCGCGCCGGGGTGACCGTACCGTCCTGGTCGAGGCGGTGCTGCAGGGCGAGCTGGACGGTGACCTTCGTCAGCGACTCGGGCGTGTAGTAGGAGGCGCTGGTCTCCCGGTCGCGGCCGGCGAGGCGGTAGACGAACGCGCCCTCCCGGTAGCGGACGTACTCGCCGGTCCGGTTGCCGTCCTCGTCGACGGCGGGCACGAACACGCTCTCGGGGTAGTCGTCCACCTTGGACGCGGGGATCATCCACGAGCCGTCCTTGGGGTCGCCGTTCTTGGCGACCTCGTACAGCTCCTCGGCGGCGATGAACCCGGTGTAGGACATCAGGCCCTCGTAGACCGCGCCGAGCTGGTTGATGCCGAGCTGGGCGTAGGAGATGAAGCCACCGCGCTCCTTGCGCCGGCCCCGGGTGAGCATGAGCAGCCGCAGCACCCGGTGCAGGGTCGCGTTGCGCAGCCGGGTGTCGATCCTCGGCGCGTCCGGGTCGTCCTCGTCGTATCCGGGCACGACCAGCGCCTCGCGGCCGATGAGCCCGGTGTGCCGGGAGTCGAACAGGTCGGCGCGCAGCGGCTCGAACCGGAGCCCCTCACCGCGTGATCCGTCGCCCTCCTTCCCGGCCACGGTCTCCGGCGCGTCCGGCGCGTCCGCCGTCTCGTCCCCGTCGTCGTCGCCGGTGTCCAGATCGCCGCCGTTGACCAGGCGGAACAGCAGGTCGAGCGACTCGTACAGGTGGAAGCCGTCGCGGGACTCCTCCCCGGTCAGGTCGCGCACCACGAGGTCGCCGAGCCGGGCGAGGCTGTAGCCCCGGCCGTAGTCCTCGTCGTCGGTCGGCAGGATGCCCAGCTCCGGCCGGGCCTCGGCGTACAGCAGGAACAGGATGCGGTAGAGGTAACGCAGCGCCTCGCGGCCCAGCTCCTTGGCGAGGGCGCCCGGCTCCATGACGTCCTCGGGGCGGACCTGTCGGACGGTGCCGTCGTCCAGCGGCATCTCGGCCTGGCGGATCCGGTCGAGCACCTCGTTGGCGATGAGTTCGACGGACTGCTGCAGCCCCTTGCGGAGCTCGGTGGAGACGCCGACCGCGTGGTTGCGGGAGTTGGTGAGCAGCTCGGCCAACGGCTCGGAGCCGCCCTCCTCGGGGGGCAGCAGGGAGTCGGCGCCGAACAGCGCGGCGACGACCTCCAGCTCGGCGGGGTTGTTGCGGCCCAGCGCCACATCGAGGCTGACCGCGAGGTAGCGGCCCTCGCCCCAGGTGGCCCGGTCGGCCAGGATGACCACACCGCCGGCGAGGATCAGCACGTATCGCGGCGGCTCGTCGCCCGCGAACAGCCAGGACGCCAATCTGGCGCCGGAGGTGATCCGTTCGTTCCCGTCGAGCTGAACAGGCTCCAGCAGCCGCCCGGCCAGGTCCTCGTCGAGGGCGGCGTCCACGTCGGCGGCCCAGCCGCACTCGACGGCGACCAGGTGCTGGTCGGCGCGGGCCACCGGGACGGTGTACTCCCGGCCCGCCCGCTCCACGGTCAGCTCGCGCGGTGTCTCGGCGAACCCGAGGGCTTTCAGCGTCTCGCCGTGCAGCTCGGTCAGCTTCTTGCGCCACTCGGCGCGCTCGTCGGGGTCGGCGGGCTCGCCCGCGCGCAGCCGGGCGTCGAAGTCGGCGAAGAGCGGCCGGTCTGCGAAGTACGGCCTGCCCAGCGCCCGCAGGCCCCGGCGCGGGGTGACCTCTCCCGCCTTCTCCCGCTCGTTCCAGCGGGAGAGCAGGCCGCCGGACCTCTTCAGGTCCTTGGGCAACACCTCCGCCAGGTAGTGGGCCGAGAAGTAGTCGCCGCGGTTGACGATGGAGTCGAAGCTCACCGGTGCCCGTCCTGCTGGGTCGTGCCGGAGTCCGGCGTGGCGGGGATCAGCACGGCGAGGATCCGCAGCAGCGGCTCGCCGGTGGTCTTAAGGGATTCGAGGAGCCGCCGCTGCTCGTCGGCGGTCTCGCGCACGCCGGCCTTCTTCCGGCCGACCTGGGAGACGTGCAGGCCGTCGAGGGTAAGCTGCTCCCAGTCGGCCAGCCGCTCGCGGTACTTCTCCAGCGGCGCGGTGACCTCGGCGTCGTAGTGGGCGCGGCTCTCCTCCAGGTGGGCGCGGGCGACGGCGACGGCGGGCCGTACCATCCGCTGGAGCGGTTCGAGGTCCGGCTTCAGGCCGGTGTTGACCATGCCGGGGCCGACCCCGGCCGCCGCGAGCACCTCGACCATCGACCGGTCCTGTACGGCGAGCGCCCCGGGCGGGCCGCTGACCGCCATCCACTCCACGACCGTGGGCCGGCCGCGGCGGTTGGAGTAGATCCCCTGGATCAGGAAGGTCGGCTCGGTCACGCCGGCGATGACGACGGGGGCCCGCTGGCGACCGAGCTGCACGAGGACCTTGTCGGTCAGCCACTCGACGAGGGGGTGCAGGTCGGACAGGTAGGTGATGTCGGGCCACATGGTCTTGGTCCGGCGGGCCTCGTCGAGCTTGCGCCGGGCCAGGGCGCGGTCGAAGGTGACCTTCATCCGCCTGCGGACGTCGTGGGTGCGCAGGTACGAGGACGGAAGCGCCGACAGGCGGTGCACGAGGTCCTTCGGCGGGTCGAAGGCGAGCATCTCGCCGTCGTCCTCCAGGCCGGGCAGGAGGCCCAGCGTGTCGATCGCCTCGCGGGCGAACGCCTCGGTGCCGGTGAAGAGCCGCGGCACGTCCGCCCGGGGCGGCTCGGCGGCCTGGTGGCCCCCCTGCTGACCGCCGGTGGGGTTGTCGCCGAGCAGGTCGGCGAGGAAGGGGTCTCCCGCCTGTGATTCGAGCGACTCCTCCACCGTCCGGCCGGCGAGGAGGTCCTGTACGAGGCGGCGCTCCTCGCGTTCGGCGCGGTACTCCCCGGTGACGGCCTCGGCGGTGCCGAAGTGCCGGTGGGCCGTGTCCTCCTTGTCCAGGAGCTTCTCGGCGACCGTACGGTCGTCCTTGGCGCCCTCGACCTCGGAGGTGAGGATCAGCGCGGTGAATCGGGGCTCGTGCTGCTGGCCGTAGCGGTCGATGCGGCCGTTGCGCTGCTCGATACGGATCAGGCTCCACGGCACGTCGTAGTGGATGAGCTGGTGGCATTGGCGGTGCAGGTTGACGCCCTCGGAGGCGACGTCACCGGTGAACAGGATCCGGATCTTGCTGTCGGCGAGCGAGAAGCGCTCGACGATCTCCTGCTGCTGGATGTCGGACAGCCCGCCGTGCATGATCTCCACGGCGTCGCCGGACAATCCGAGCCGCGCGGGCACGGTCCGCTTCAGCCACTTCAGGGTGGGGACGCTCTCGGAGAACACCACCACCCGGGTGTCGCCGCGCGGGCCGACGCCGATCTCCCCGAGCCGGGCGACCAGAGCGCGGAGCTTGGCGGAGTCGTCGTCGCCGACCCGCGCCGCCAGGTCCGCGAGGACCTTCAATCCCTCGATCTCACGGCTCTCCGTGGCCTTCTTCAATCTGTTGCCGACCGTGGCGGCCAGGGCGACGTGCGAGGAGAGGAACGACTTGAGCAGCGTGTAGGGGAAGAGCCGGTTCTTGGCGTCGACCACCGGGCCGCCCTCCCGGGCGTCGCCGGCCAGCCAGACCCGGGTCAGCTCCTCGAAGATCCTCTCCTCGGCTTCGGTCGCGGCGCAGTGCAGCGGGACGGAGGGTCCGCGGTCGGGCCATTTGCTCCCCATCTGGTCGCGGACCTCGGGGTTGACCTTCGTGCGGCGGATGTAGAGGTGGGCGATGTCCTCGGCCGAGTATCTGGTGTCGTCGGCGATCGCGGCCGGGTCGAGCATGCGGATCAGCTCGGCGAAGGACTTGCTCTCGCCGTTGTGCGGGGTGGCACTGGCCAGCAGCAGCGCGTCGGTGTTGCGGGCCAGCAGCCTGGCGAGGCGGTTGCGGAAGCTCTTCTCGCCGATGAGGTTGTGCGACTCGTCGATGACGACCGCGTCCCAGTGGATCTTCTCCAGGTGCTGGCCGTACTTGCCGACGTTCTTGAGGGTGTCGATCGAGACGATGACCCGCTTGTAGTAGGTGAACGGGTTGCGGCCCGCCGGGATCTCCCGCTGGATCCGCTCGATGCCGACCGAGTCGAGGCGGACCAGCGGGATGGAGAAGCGGGTCCACAGCTCGTGCTGGAACTGCTCCAGTACCTGCTGCGGGGTGACCACGAGGATCCGGTCGCCGCGGCCGCGGCGGATCAGCTCGGCCAGGATGAGGCCGATCTCCAGTGTCTTGCCCAGGCCGACGACGTCGGCGAGCAGGATGCGCGGGCGCAGGCCGTCGAGCGCCAGCTGGGCCGGCCGCCGCTGGTAGGGCAGCGGGTCCAGCAGGAAGCGGTCGGCCAGGGCGAGCCCCTTCTCCGTCTGCGGCAGCGGTGTCCTGCGCAGCACCGCTTCGAGGAAGAGGCGACTTTTGGCGAACCGGGAGGTGTCGTCGTGCTCCAGGACGGTGTCCTCGGGGCGCATCAGCGTGACGCGCTCGATCGCGGTGAAGAAGACCGCGTCCTCGTCGCGGACGAACTCCGAGGCGCCGACCGCGGTGATGCGGGTCCCGCCCGGTCTCCCCGGTCTGATGGGTTCGGCGGGACCGCAGGTGCGGACGATCCACTCCGCGTCGCGGACCTCGATCCGGGCACCGGGGGGGTACGGCGTCTGGGGCACGGTTCTCCTTGGGCGGGGAGCGCTTCGGGGGCGGGCGGCCCTACAGGGGCACCGCCCGGGGGTCTCGGGTTCATCGCGGGGAACGGGGTCGGGGGTCGCGGGCGGTTCTCGGCGGTCCTCAGAAGCGGGCGTTGGCGGCGTAGGCGTCGCGCAGCCGTTCGGCGAGGAGGGCGACGACGGAACCCGGGACGACGACGTCGGTGAGGTCACGCCGTTTCGGCAGGGACGGCTCGGGCTCGGCAGGGTCGGACTCGCGTTCGACGTAGGTGGCCACCGCCAGTCGCCGGGTGGCCACCGGCAGGGTGAGCCCGCCCGCGGTGGCGGGCCCGGTCAGCCAGGAGGTCACCTGGGCGAGCCCGGGGCGGGCGGCCGGGTCGTGGGCGAGCATCGCGGTGACGAATGGAACGAAGTCCTCGGGGAGACCGGCGAGGTCGGGGGCCTTCTCCGAGTTGATGATGTTCATCAGCAGCGCCGCGAGATTCGCCCCCTGGTAGGGGTAGTGGCCGGTCAGGGCGAACAGGAGCGTCGCGCCCAGCGCGTACACGTCGGTGGCGGCCGTCACGCTCCTGGGAGTGTTGGCCTGCTCGGGGGACATACAGGCGGGCGTGCCCAGCGTCGACCCCGAGGTGGTGAGGTCCGTCGGCCCTTCGGCGAAGGCCACCAGCCCGAGATCGATGACCTTGGGGCCATCCCGGCCCAGGAGGATGTTCCCCGGCTTGAGGTCGCGGTGGAGCAGCCCGGCCCGGTGGACGTCCTTGAGCGCGGCGGCGAGCAGAACGCCGAGGGTGGCCGCGTCGGCGGGCGCGAGCGGTCCGCGCAGCTCGACGAACTCCTTCAGGCTCAGTCCCCGGACGTACTCGACGGCGAGCCACGGCGGCTCCTCGTCCTCCTCGGACGCGTCGACGAGCCCGGCGACATGCGGTCCCTGGACGGTGCGCAGCGCGTCGACCTCCCTGGCGAACCGCGCCCGCACCTCGGCCCGGTCGGCCATCTCCTCGCGGATGACCTTGACGGCGACCGGTTCGTAGTCGGCCGTCAGGCCGTAGAAAACCCGGCCCATACCGCCCGAGCCGAGCCGGCCCCACAAGGCGATGCCCCCGATGATCTGGGGGTCGGAACGGTCCAAGGGCTCCATCCGCACCTGCCTCAAGGTCGCCTCGTGCCCCCGGCCGGGCGGATCCCCTGCTCAACCGCTCATGGCCGGCGGCGAGACGGGAAAATCGGCAGAGGAGGTCCTTTTCTTTACGCGCGCTTGAACACAGTAGCGATCACCAATGCCACTTTTCAAGTGAATCTGGTTCACAATGGAGCCGCGTATCGACAACCGGCGAGGTCTACGGAAGCGACGATCGGGCGATATCCCTTGCCACTCCCCGTCCGGCGCTCAACACGGACAGGGCAACCTCCGATTTAGTCAGATACCAGACTTTCTGGACATATTGTCTATTTGCCGCTGTAAGAGTCAATCATTCCGATAGGCGGCTTTTCTGCCGCCCATCATGTACGTGAGGCCGGAGTGGAGCAGGCTCGATCCTTCGGCGCAGACATCGTCGTAGAGGCCGAACTCCCCGATGGCGTCGCCGTAGGAGCCGTCGGGGTCGCGCCACACGGAGCCGTCGGCCAGGCACGGCATCGAGCCCCCTACCATCCAGCAGAAATGGGGATCGTCGATGCCGCTTCCCGGCCGGCTCCCAGGCCCGGCACCGGTTTTGAGCACCATGGCGTCAGGGCGGCAGGAAAACTCCCCGCGCCCGTCGATTCGATGCGGGCGAGGTCCTACGAGCATGCAGCCACCACCCTTTCGGCGGCGTCAGCGCGATTCCACCGAATGAGACGGCCTCACCGCCGGAACGCGGGGCCACCCCGGTCTTCTCCAGAGCCTTCTCCGTCTTTTCCGGCACCGGTGCGGGGGCCGGCGCCATGGGGCCCGAGACGGGCGCGGACCCGGTCAACAGCAGTGGCGGCACGCGGCCTCCGTGGGGGTTCGTTCGGCTTGGGCGGAGATTGAAGCAGATGGCGGGGAGATCCACCAGAGTAAGACGACATGCACCATACGCCTGAAACCAGATTTATCCTTGTTGACTCAGTTCACAGTATGGTTAACTCGTGGGACCGGGCGGCGTGCGAGCGCCGCCCGGTCCACCCACTCGCGCTCCCCGAGAGTCCACCTACTCGTGTCTCCCGAGAGTCCACCCACTCGCGTCCCCCGAAAGCGAGCCCTCGTCATGCACGGAAACGAGCAGCCCCCGCAGCCCGGCCACCCGCGGCAGCCCGGCCGGCCCCCGCACGGCCCGCAGCCGCAGGGTCAGCCGCCGCAATACGGCCCGCCGCCGCAGTACAGCTCACCCCCGCAGTACGGCCCGCCGCCGGTACACCCCCAGTTCGTGGCCGCGCCGAAGAAGAAGGGCGGCTGCCTGCGGGTGTTCGTCGTCGGCGTGGTCGTGCTGACCGGGCTGGTCCTGGTGGGCGTCGGCGTGCTCCTCAGCGGCGGGGGCGATGACTCCCCCCGCTCGGACACCGGCGCCTCCCCCGGTTCGGACGCCGGCACCTCCGCCCCCGCCGGGAAGACCGGGAAGGCCGGCAAGCGGGCCGCGGCCGGCATCGGCGACACGGTCGAGGACGGCAAGTTCTCCTTCAGGGTGACCAAGGTGGAGAAGGGCGTCGAGCGCGTCGGCGACCAGTACATCGGGTCGGACGCCCAGGGCCAGTACGTCCTCGTGCACGTCACCGTGAAGAACATCGGCGACGAGGCGCAGATGTTCCACGACTCGGCGCAGAAGCTCCTCGACACGGCCGGCCGCGAGTACGACGCCGACTCCGGGGCCGCCGTGCTCGGCCTGAGGAACTCCAACGCCTTCCTCAACAACATCAACCCCGGCAACAGCGTCAGCGGCATCCTGCTCTTCGACGTCCCCGACGACTTCAGGATCAAGGCGATCGAGTTGCACGACTCGCTCTTCTCCGACGGCACGCGGGTGGCGCTGCGGTGATGGGCCATCCATCGACCTCCTTTGGAACGTTCCCAATCCCTCAGGAGAAGACATGCCGATAGAAGTCGGCAGGAACCAGCTCCGTGCGAGTTTCGCCGCGCACCGGGACGCCTGGCGCGCCGTGGACGAGGGCGCTCCGGCGGCGCTGCTCCTCTTCTACGGCGCCGAGTGCGGCCTGAAGGCGGCACTTCTCGACCGGCAGGGGCTCAGGTCGACGTCCCAGTTGCCCGAGCACCTGAGAAACCATCATGACCTGCACCGTCTCGCGAAGGAACTACGTCTTCCCCTGCATCTGTGCAACCGGATGCGTGCCTGCGCGAGCCAGAGGGAGCAGGGGGAGCAGGTCGCCTTCGCCGACCTCCACCAGGCGTGGAGGTACGGCCACGCCCTCAGGAAGGACCACGAGGCACGCGCTCTTACCGTGTTGCGCGAGCTTCTCGGCTGGTGTCAGCGAGAATTGAGAGCGTGATCATGCCCGATCAGGAGATCAGGACCCCCGAGCACATCTATACCTGGGTCGATGTGGACGCCCACCTCGCGGCTCTGGCCGCGGACGGGCGGTGGCCCGGCTGGCTTCACGAGTGCGACGCCTTCTGGGACGGCCTGGAGGTCACAATCGCCCCTCAGGCATCCGCGCATGACGCGCTGTCGTGGCTGGGTGAGGTGTTCGGCGTGGGGTCGACGACGTCGCAGGAGGGGGAGACCCTCCTGCGACTCGACGACGTCCCGGGACGTCCCTCGGCCCGGCTGCTGCCGATCTCGGTACGCCGCCAGGAGTTCGAAGCCGCCCGTCGTGAGCCCCGCTGGCGTGAGCGGCGCATCGTACGCGGCCTCGGTGACCCCCTCCCCCGGCCCAGCGCCCACTTCCGGGGGAACGTACGGATCACGGCCATGCACTCTTTCAAAGGAGGTGTGGGGCGGACCCTTCACGGGGTGGCTCTCGCGGACGCCGTCGCCCGGCGCGGCGACCGGGTGCTCCTGGTGGACGCCGATCTGGAGGCGCCCGGGATCACCTGGATGTTCAACGCACACGGCAGACGGGTCGACTTCGGCTATGAGGACTTCCTCTCGCTGCTCCACTCCTCCGAGGACGGCCGCCCCGACGACGCGGTACGGCTGGGCGCGGCCTACCTGCCGAACCAGATGATCGGAAACGTGGTCGTCATGCCCACCCGTCGCTCGCTGCGAGACATCGCCCCGCCGCGGCTCCAGCCCACGGACCTGCTGACTCCCGACCGATCGCTGTACTACCTGACCGAATCCCTCGCCGAACTCGCCGACAGACTCGGAGCGCGGGCCGTCCTCATCGACCTGCGGGCGGGAAGCAGCGAGCTGTCGGCTCCCGTACTGCTCGACCCGCGTGTTCAGCGGATCTTCGTCACCACGATCAGCGACCAGTCTCTGTACGGCACCGTCCGCACCATCCAGGAGCTCGGCCGCCGCGCGCCGACGCGCGCCGACGATCCGGCGAGCGTGGCCGTCATCACCCAGTTCCGCCAGGAAGGGCATCGGGAGCTGGCGGCCTCGGCCGCCACCCTGCTCCGCGACGCGATCTCCGGAACGCTCGAACCGGCCCCCTCGGAGGGAGAGGACCGTACGGTCGACCGTGACGTGATGCTGGAGCCCGTCTTCAGCGTTTTCCAGGACCGGCTCCTGGCGCTGCCCGCGTCCTGGGAGGCCGTGGTGGAACTGGTCAGGCGGCAGCAGCTCGCGGAGACGCTCACGCCCCTCGTCGAAGGACTCACGCCGCCGGAGGAGCCGGCGCCCGCCGAGGGGGCTCCCCGCGCCGACGCGTTCTCCGCGTCGGCACCGCCCGGCGACCTGGCCCTCAGGCGCGTGGCGCTGAGCGAGTTCGCCGGGCGGCTGGCCTACGCCGAGACGGCGGACGACGCCGACTTCCTGCCGACCGAGTCTCTGCGCAACATGCTCGTCTCCCACCGGACCGAACCGCCGCTGTGCGTGGTCACCGGGGCCAAAGGGTCGGGTAAGACCTTCACCCAGCTGCAGATGTGTTTCCGGAAGACGTGGCGGGACTACGCGAGGGACGTCGGCGTCGAAGGGGTGGCCCTGGACGCCCCGCTGGCGCCGGTACTCGTCTCCAAGAACCTCAGCGACTCCGCGCGCGACCGGATCAGCGTGATCCAGCGAGAGGTCGCCGTCTCCCGGGACGTCGAGCCCGCGACACAACTCGAACTGCGCGACCTCATCGACGGCGCTCTGCGCTCCGAGCTGACCAACGTGCAGTGGCGGCGGATCTGGCTGACCTGCATGGCCCGCGCTGTGGGGATCGACGCCACGCCCGAGGACGTCGAGCAGAAGCTCGTCGACTTCGGCTCGGCCGAAACCCGGATCTTCCTCTTCGACGGGCTGGAGGACCTCCTCCAGGACCTCCTCGACAGCGACGTCCAGCGGCAGGCGCTCCGCGTGCTGCTCGTCGACTGTCTCGACTGGCTGCGCAGCCTTCGGGGACGGCCTCTCGGACTAGTGATATTCGTCCGGCGCGATCTCGTCCAGTCGGCCATCCGGCAGAACTACGGGCAGTTCTTCGCCCGCTACCGCGACTACGAGCTCAAGTGGAACCACTCCGAGGCGCTCCGGCTCGCCCTGTGGGTCGGACAGCGTTCGGGAGCCATGCGAGAGTTGACCTCCGAGGAGGTCTCGGCGGCGAAGGCCCAGGACCTCAGTGCGATGCTCCACCCGCTCTGGGGAGAGAAGATGGGATCTCCCAAGTCCCGCGAGGCCCGGTCGGACGGCTGGTTCCTGGCCGCGCTCTCCGACTTCAACGAGCAGATCCAAGCACGGGACATCGTGATCTTCATCAGGGAGTCGGCCGCCTTCTCGGTGGAGGACGGCCGCTGGCCGGCCCGGCTGCTCGCGCCCGCCGCGATGCGGAAGGCGCTCGTCCAGTGCAGCCTGGTGAAGATCCGCGCCATCACGGAGGAGAGCCCTCAGGTGGGAGATCTGCTCAACCACCTCGACGGTCTCCCCTCGGACAAGAAGCGGATTCCCTTCAGTCCCGAGACCGTCGACCTGTCGAGCCAGGATCTGGAGATCCTGGCCGCCAACGGGGTCGTGTTCCGGGAGGAGGACCAGTACTGGATTCCCGAGATCTTCCGGCACGGCCTGTCGTTCAAGGCGACCGGCCGACCGAAGATCCTGGCGATCGCCAACCTTGTACGCCAGCAGAACAACCTCGATTGACGCGCGAGCGCCCGGGAGCGGGCGCCGTTCCCGGGGCACAGCCGGTCAGCGGGTCCCGCTGAGGGACTCCAGGGTGACGGCGGACTTGCCGATCAGGGCCGTGCCGAAGTACCTGTCGGGGCCGGGGAGGTTCATCAGCCTCAGGGCGAGCCGGCGCAGCCGCAGCCGCGCCGGGGACGACGGCAGGAACCACTCCACCCCGCTCCGCCCGGCTTTCTGCTTCTCGGTGACCACCGGGCGCCACTGCTCCTGGTAGCGCGCCAGCGCCGACTCCACGGAGCCGGGGGAGGCCGCGGAGCTCGCCGGGTCGGCGGTCGCGAGCCGTTCGCCGAGGAGGTACGCGCCGGCGACGGCGAGCGAGGCGCCCTGCCCGGCCAGCAGCGACACCGCGCCGCAGGCGTCGCCGAGCAGCGTCACCCGGCCACGGCTCCACCGCGGCATCCCGATCTGGGCGACCTGGTCGTAGTAGACCTCCGACGGCTCGGGGCAGCGCTCCAGCGCCCGGGGGACGAGCCAGCCGAGGGTCGAGCACGCCCGCCGTACGGCCGCCCGGGGGTCCTCCGGGAGGGCGGGGTCGGTGGCGCGGTGGACGGTGAAGACCGCCACCCGGCCGCCGCGCAGGCCGTACAGGCCCATCTGCCGGCCCGCCGTGTCGGTGAGGCAGAAGCGGCCGTTCACCGCCTTGTAGACCTCGGGGTCGTCGAACACGTAGGCGGCGGTGTGGAAGCCGAGGTAGCGGAAGAACCGCTCCTCCTCGCCGAAGACCAGCCGCCGCACGGTCGAATGGATGCCGTCGGCGCCGATCAGCAGGTCGGCGTCGAGCGTCGTGCCGTCGGTGAGCGTCACCCGGACGCCACCCTTGCCGTGCCCGTCATTCCCGTCACGTCCGCTGTGGCCGTCATTCCCGTCACATCCGCCGTGCCCGTCGCGCCCGCCGTCCCTGTCGCGTCCACCGCCCCCGTCGCCACCGTCGCGTCCGCCGTGGCCGCCGTCTCCGTCGCGCCCTCCGTCTCCGCCGCCTTCGAGGTTCTCGACTCCGGTGACGCCGCAGCCATAGCGCAGGTCGACGCGGTCCGCCACCCGCTCGCGGAGCGCCAGCTCCAGGTCGGGGCGCATGATGCTCAGCAGCCGGCCGTCCAGCACGCGGTCGAAGCGCTCGTAGTCCAGGCGGGCACGGAGGCGGCCCGACTCGTCGAGGTAACGCACCTCGTCGAGCCGGTAGCCGAGCTCCTTCAGACGGGGCAGGACCCCCATCTTCCGGGCCGCGTCGTAGCCGAGCCCGAAGAAGTCGATCATGTATCCCTGGCGGCGCGGGCCGGGGGCCTTCTCGACCAGGACGACGTCCCAGCCGTGGGCGTCCAGGCGCTGGGCGGCGGCCAGACCGGCGATGCCCGCCCCGCAGATCACGGCTCTTCTCATCTTCATCCTTCCGGTTCCTTCCGGTGTGGGGGCCCGCGTCCCGGACGCGAGGACCGGCCCGGCGCACCCGGGCTTCCGGTACGGAGATCCGGTTCGGTGTGCTTCCGGCGCGAGTGGACCGGTCAGTGCTTCAGCTCCGGGGAGAGGGACCAGCCGGCGCCTCAGCCTCCGGCGCGGCGGTCGTCACCTCCGGGGCGGGTGAGGAGGCGGCGCAGGACGGGTGCGACGGCCGCCGACGTCAGCTCCGGGTTCAGCGGCCGGTGCAGCATCATCCCGTCGAGGGCGGCGGCCAGCACCGAGGCGGTCTCCTCCGGCGCCTCCTGACCGCGGGCCCGGAGCCAGCCGGCCAGTTCCCGGCGGAACCGGGTGACCAGGGCGGTGAGCTCGCGACGCAGGTCCTCGTCGCGGGCGGCGGCGAGGTAGGTCTCGGTGAACAGCACCGACACCGGGTCGCTCCCGGTGAAGGCGTCGAGCGCGCCGAGCATCCCCTCCAGCCCGTCGTCCAGGGTCTCGGCGCGCTCCAGCAGCGGACCGGTCTCCGCGACGACGCGGCCGATGACGTCGAGGGCCGCCTCGTTCAGCAGTGCCTGCAGGGACGGGAAGTGGTAGTGGACCAGGCCGGGCGCGACGCCCGCCCGCTCGGCCAGGATCCGCGTGCTGACCGCGGTCCACCCCCGCTCGGGGATGAGGTCGGCCGCGGCGTCCAGCAGCTTCCGCCGTACTTCCCGGCCGCGCTCCGCCGACGTCTTCACCCGCGTGCCGCCTCTCTGATCGGACGATCGCCTTGGTCGATCGACTTGGTCAATCGTCCAAGTAATAGCACGACGCGTCCCCCGACGCCAGCCGGCGATCGGTCATGCCGCCGACACCAGCCGGCGATTGGTCATGCCGCCGACGCCGACCGGTGCCGATCATGTTCCGACGCCGGTCGGTGACCGGTGATGCCGTCAACGCCGGTCGGTGTCAGCGGCATGCCGCCGGTCGCGCGGCCGAGCCGTTCCGGAAGAACCCGGTTACGGCGCGGGCCTGATCTCCGTGCCCTGGGCGGAGACCAGCCGCCAGCCTCCGGCCGGGTCGGCGGCGAAGACGTGGGTGTAGCGGCTGCCGGCCGTGAAGGCCGTCCCGTCGTCGCCGGTGAAGCTCATCTCGGTCCGCCCGACGACGATGCCGACGTCCCCGACACGGCGGACGACGGCCTCCTCCGGGAAGGACCGCACGGCCGGGAACCGGAGTTCTCCGGAGGACACCGCGCCGAGCAGGTCGGCCGCGGTGGCGACGGCGCCGTCGTTGACGGCGACGATGACGAAGTCGTCGCGCAGCAGGCCACCCAGTGCCGCGGTGTCGGCGGCGACCAGCGCGTCGAAGAAACGCCGGTCGTGGTCCAGCAGGGACGCACGGTCGCCGGAGTCAGTGGTGATGGTCATCGGTGGTGTCCGTTCCCTCGGTGTCGGTTCCTGGGCTTCGAAGGATCGCGATGCTAGACCGTGACGCCGGTGACAAGGTCAAGGGCGGGCTCGCGACCGGTTTTCGGGGACCGGAGCCGAGCGCCCGGTACGGCTCACCCTTCGGGACGCACGCCCGGTACGACGCACCCGCCCGGAACCCGCCCCGGACGGTGCCTCCGCCCGGGGCGCACCCGGTACGGCTCCCCGCTCCGGGACTCACGCCTGATACGGCCCATCCGCCCGGGACGCGGCCCAGGTCAGCGGGTGCGGCCCGAGCGGCGGGCGTGGGCGCGGTAGCGGTCGAGGACGTCCTGGCGCAGGAGGTGCCCGAAACCCGCGCCCTCGATGCGCAGGCCCAGCTCGGGCTCGGTCACGCCGAGCGCGGCGGCGGTGGCGGCCAGGTTCCAGTCGCACGCGGCCAGTTCGGTCAGCAGGTGGCCGCGCCGTACCTGGTTCTCCGACAGCCGGAACGTCTTGAGGTACGCCAGCCGTCCGTTCTCGTCCGTGATGAGCTCGCCGATGTGGTTCTCCCGGCGCCGCTCGAAGGGCGGCAGGAAGCGGGACAGCCGGTAGCGGCCCATCGTGTACACGCGCTGGTAGGTGTACTCCGGGCCCAGCAGCCCGGCCGCCATGAACCGGTCGTGGAAGGCCGCCCACTCCTCCGTCTGATGGCGGGCCGCCGCGCGCAGGTCGGCGAGCGAGCGCACCTCCGCGTCCGCGATGCGGGCCCGGAAGTCGGGCACCGGCATGGTGAGCGTCGCGTAGTGGTGGATCAGCTCGCCGTACAGGTCGTGGACCAGGGTGGCGTGCAGAGCACGGTAGTCGGCGGGGTGCGGCACCACGAACGCGGCGGCGAGCGCGTCCGCCGCGTAGACGACGACGCCGCACTGGCCGGGGTGGATCTCGAAAACACGCAGCGCGTCCGCCAGTCCCCGGACCTGGGTGCCGGTGTACGCCTCCTCGACGCGGGGCGAGAGCCCGCGGCTGATCGCGCGGTGCGACCACTCCTTCCAGGCGATCTCGGGCCCGCCGAAGTGCAGCGCCAGGTAGCCCTCCATCGCCAGGTGCTGGGGCATGAAGCGCAGCCGGTTCCGGTCCTCGCGGCGGGCCATGCGGCGATGGAAGCGCAGCGGCATCCGGCGGGGCGCGGGACCGTCCTTCGCCGCGTCCCGGAGCTGGGTGCCGTACGCCGCGGCGGGCGTGCCGTCGGACGTCCAGGTCGCCACGAACGCGTGCGGGATGTAGGAGATGTAGTGGTCCCGGCGCCCGATCTCGACGACGTCGAGGCCGGGGCCGTCGTAGTGGCCGCGGGGGTCCTCGTCGAGGCCGGGGTCGTCGTGGAGGCGGGCGTCGAGCCGCAGGTCCTCGATCGGCTCGTCGCGGACCAGCGGCACGAGCCGCACGCCACCCCAGGTCTGCGCCGGACGGGTGGAGAGCCCGGTGAGGGTGAGCTTCTCCGTCATGTGCCCTCTCCCGGGGTCCGCCGGGCATCCTCTCTTGGTGTCCGCCGGACGTCCTCCCCCGCCGCTCCGGCCGCCGGGTCACCCTCGTCCGCCACCCGGCCCGCCGTCTCCGGGGGCTCCGCGTCCAGGAAGTCCGTGACGCGGTGCGCGAGGTGGGCGCGCAGCTCCGGCAGCCCGGTACGGCCCTCCGCGAACCGGGCCAGCTCCACGAGGGCGACCAGGTTCTCGGCGTCGCGGATCCCGGCGGACGGCACGCCGGGCACCAGCCGCCGCACGTCGAAGGAGGCCGCGTCGTACACCGGGTTGAGGTGCACGACACCGCACGCGCCGTCCGGGTCGAGCCGGGTGCGCCAGATCCGCAGCACCTCCCCCGCCAGGCCCGGCGGCGCGTTGTCCCAGCCGTCGGAGACGATGACTAGGCGTTCGGGTCCGAGCTCCAGGGCGTCGAGGACGCGCTCGCCGAGCGGTGTCGCGCCGTACGGGCGGACGAGCAGCGCGTCCGAGCGGCCCGACAGCCACAGCGGCGTGTACCGCGAGGCCAGCGCCTCCAGCAGGAAGTGGCAGGCCAGCGCGACGGCGAGCGGGCGGCGGCGCTTCTGCGCCGAGCCGTACGCCGAGAAGCTGTCGTCGAGCACGGCGGCCACCCTCCCCCAGCGCCCGGCCTGCTCGCCCGCGGTACGGCGGGCCGCCGCGCGCAGCGCCTCCGTCAGCTCGGCGCGGCGGCGCACGCGGTCGTCCGGCGGGAGGCCGAGCACGTAGGACGCCAGCCGGGTCAGCGGCATCGCGGTGAGGTCGGCGCGCACCGCGTCGGCCTTGAGGGCGCGGGCCGACTCCTGCAGGCGCAGCCGTTCCAGGCGGGTGAGCCGGGGCGCGATGCGCTCCAGGAAGGCGGCGCGGGGGATGCCGTGCTTCGCCGCGAACCCCTCCGCCACCGTGTAGGGCAGGTCGTAGATCGCCTCCTGCCGGTAGTGGGCCTGACGCCAGCTCTCCAGGATCGGCGTGGCGTAGGCCGCCTTCCGGCGCGGGGCGAACAGGAACGTCCCCAGCTCACCTCGCGGCTCCAGGTGGGCGTGGCGGAAGGCGGTCTTGACGGCGCCGCGGTACTTCACCGCGTCGAACGCGAGGTCGGGCCGGGCGGCCAGCCAGTCCCGCATGATCGCCCTGGTGCGGCGGTTGTTGATCCTGGCGCGGCGCAGCTCGCGGAACAGCCGGTAGACCCGGGGCGGCGGCAGCAGGGCCAGCCTCCGGGCGATCAGACGCCCCTCGGCGCGACGCCGCTCCGGGTCCGCCTCGCCGGCGGTGACCAGCAGGTTCCGGATGATCAGGGCGGCGTTGTGGTCGTTGACGTCCAGGGCGAGGGTGGCCGCGTACAGGTCGCGGTAGTTGCCGAGCAGGTACTCGTGGAGGAAGCCCAGGGACAGGCCCTGCTCGTCCTCGCCGGAGTGGAACTCGCGCTGCCCGGTGGAGGTGATCGCGGCGTTCACGAACAGCAGGACGTCCTCGGCGGCGACCAGGTCCGCGAAGGTCTCCGTGCTCTCGGCGGTCACGGCGGTCGCCCTGCTCTCGGTGGTCGCGGAGGTACGGCGCCGGCCGGGGTGTGAGGGCACGAACTGCGAATCATCGCTTCACAGGCGGGTTCCGGAAGTCGCGCCGGAGTCCCGCGGCCGGCCCTGGAACGATAACACCGGTTTGTCCGCCTTTTCCCGGGGTTTTCGCCATCGCATGATCACCCGCACCGGCCGTCCCCGCCCCGCACGGGCACGGCCCGCCCCCGCACGGACATGGAACCGTCAGTGGCCGCTCCCGCCCCAACACAGGTACGGAACCGTCAATGGCCACTCCCACCTCCGCACAGGCACGGGACCGCCAATGGCCGCGATGGACACGTCCCACCGGATGGATCTTCCGGAGTGGGGGCCGATTCTCATCGGCCCGGCGTCAGCGGTCGCCGAGGTTCTCCAGGATGGCGCGGACCTTCCTGGCGTTGGCGTGGTGCGGGCCGTACCTGCGTTCCAGGTCGGACAGCAGGCGGCCCAGCGTGCGTCCGGCCCGTGTCGTACGGCCCGAGCCGAGTTCCACCAGGCCGATCTGGCAGCGGAGTTCGAGGAGGCGGTCCTCGTCGGTGCCGAACCGTCTCTCTTCGTCGAGGAGCCGGCGGAGATCGGACAGCGCGAGGTCCGTCTCGCCCACGGCCGCGTGGCAGTTGGCCTCCATCAGCCGGCAACGCAGGGCGAGGTTGCTGCCGGGGCCTTCCACGGCGGCGACGTCGACGGCCAGCCGGCGGAACTCCGGCGCCGCCCTGCGGTAGTCCCCGCCGAGGAAGAGGAGCTCGGCGAGTTCGATCCGCAGGCCGATGACCTCGGAGCTGGTCGGGCCGAACGACCCGACCGCGGGGCCCACCATCTCCGCCAGCGCGTCGGCCGCCTGGCCGAAACGGGACGCCGCCTTGAGCGCCTCGGCCTCCCGGCGGGCCCGTTCGATGTCCTCGTGTTCGATCTGCACCAGCCCGGCGGCGAACCGGAACCGCGCCGGCCGCACCGGGTGGGCGGGGCCCCGCCCGTACTCCGGTTGCCGTTCGTGGCCGGGGCGCCGTTCACGGCCCGGATCCCCCTCGTGGCCGGGGTGACGCTCGTGACCCGGCCGTTCATGGCCCGAGTGCCGCTCGTAGCCCGGCCGCTCGTGATCCGAGTGCCGCTCGTAGCCCGGCCGCTCGTAACCCGGATGCCGCTCATGACCCGGATGCCGTTCGTGACCCGAGTGCCGTTCGTGGCCCGGCCGGTGCTCGCCGTACGGTGGCCATTCGCGGCGCGGCGTCCGTTCACCGTCCGGCCGCCGTTCGCGGTGCTGCGGCCGTTCGGCGTGGGGGGCCTGTTCGATGTATGACGTCCGCTCGGTGTGCGGCCGTTCGACGTGTGGCGGCCGTTCGGCGTGTGACGTCCGCTCGGTGTGCGGCCGTTCGGCGTGTGGCGGCCGTTCGGCAGACGGCGTCCGTTCGGTGGGCGGCGGGGCGGTGATGCGGCCCACGACCGTGGCGTACATCCGTGCCGGGTGGGGCGTGTCCAGGTCGACGTAACCGGGGAAGGGCGGCAGCTCGCGGCAGAAGTCCAGCAGCCGGTCGTAGACGACGTCCGCGCTGCCCGGCCGGTCCTCCGGTTTCTTGGCCAGCAGCCACAGGACGAGGCGTTCCAGGCCCTCGGGGACGTCCGGCCGCCTGGCGCGCAGCGGCCGGGGCGGGACGTCGGTGTGGTTGCGCATCGTGGCCAGCGCCGTGGGGGCGGTGAACTGGTTGTCCCCGGCGAGCATCTCGTCGAGGATCACGCCGAGGGAGTACAGGTCGCTGCGCGGGCCGACGGTCCCGGTCATGGCCTGCTCGGGCGCCATGTACGCCGGGGTGCCGAGCACCTCGCCCGTCCTGGTGAGGCGGATCTCCCCACCGGCGGCGTCCGCCCCGGCGGAGGCGAGGGCGGCGGCGATGCCGAAGTCGAGGACCTTGACCGTGCCGTCGGGGCAGAGCATCAGGTTCCCGGGTTTCAGGTCCCGGTGCACCAGCGCCCCGGCGTGGGCCACGGCCAGCACGGAGCACACCTGCGCGGCGATGGCCGCGGCCCAGGCCACGGGGATCTCGGTCTCGTCGAGCAGCGCCGAGACCGGGTGGCCCCTGACGAGCTGCATGACCATGTAGAGGTCGTCGCCGTGCGGGCCGCAGTCGTAAACGGTGGGCACGCCGGGGTGTTCCAGTCTGGCCGTAATTCGTGATTCGCGCACGAAACGCCTGGCCAATTCCTTGTCCGGACGGCCGTCGGGAAATCGGGCGGTTTTAATGAATTTGACGGCGATCCGCCGGTCCAGACGGTTGTCGTAACCGAACCAGACCTCCCCCATTCCACCGGAACGGCGGGATGCTGGATCCAGCTCGTAACGCCCGCCGATGACGGTTCCTCTGCCCAAAACCCCGCCCCCAGAAAAGGCGTCGACTCGTCGGATAAATCGGAGAACCTTACAACGAGAAAATACAGGTTCGCGTGCCGTGCCGCCGAGGCGTCCCACCGCTGAGACGATCACAGCGTCCGTCATCCCGCCGACGGCCGTCCTCCTGCGGGCCGATCACCACTCCCGCCACCTCCATCGGGGCCGTTCCCCACGAGCCGATCACGCCTCCCGCCTCTCCCGCCGGCGGCCGTTCCCCACAGGCCGATCACGGCTCTCACTCCCCGCCGACGGCCGTTTCCCACGAGCCGATCACCGCTCCCCTCGCCTCACCGACCAGCGTTCTCCGGATGGTCTCCGTGGACGGCGGGATCAGCCGAAGACCCTGTCGCGCGTGAGATCCAGAGCGGTCAGGACCGCGCCCTGCAGGACGGCGTTGCCCTCCACCGTGCTCGCGCGGACCTCCGTCGGGGCCGGGGACAGGTCGCGCAGCCGCCCCTCGACCAGTTCCGCGAGGTCGTCGCCGCCCTCGCGGCCGATGCTCCCGCCGAGGATGACCAGGCCGGGATCGAGGATGGCGACGAGGGCGAAGGCGCAGGCGGCGATCCGCCCGGCCGCGTCGTCCCGGCTGAGATCGCGCAGGACGTCGGCCACCACGAGGTCGCAGAGCGATCCACCGGCCGTCCGGAGTATGCCGATCTCGCCCGCGCCGCCCGACGCGCCGCGCCGTACCCGGCCGTCCAGCACGAGCGCGGAGCCCAGGCCATCGTCCAGCCAGAGCAGCACGAAGTCGTCGCGTCCGGTGGCGGCTCCCGTGCGGTGCTCGGTGACGGCGGCGAGGTTGACCTCGTTCTCCATCGTCACCGGGACGTCCAGGTCACGCCGTATCTCCTGGAGCAGGCCGGGCTCCCAGCCGGGCACGTCGTTGGGGGCCACCAGGTCGCCGTGCCGCGGGTCCACCAGGCCGGGGGCGCCGAGCACGACGGTGTCCAGGGCCCGGCCCGCGGCGGCCTCGGCGACGGCGCTCCCGATGAGCGCGGACAGGCCCGGCGTCCCGCCGGAGCCGGGGGGCGCGGGAACGGCGCCGGTCCCGCCCGGTTCCGCCGTACCGGAGGAGCCGGAGGGCCCGCCCGGTCCCGCGTCACCGCCGGAGCCGGGGGCGGAACCGCTGCCGGACCCGGGGAGGTCGCGTACGGCGGAGCCGACCGTCCGGCCGGTGATGTCCGCGACCGTCACGTTGACCGCCGTGCGCCGCACGTCCACCCCGGCCACGTGGGCGCGGCCGGCCACGATCCCGAACAGCCGGGCGTTCGGCCCCCGCCGGTTCTCGCCGCACTCTCCGGCCACTTCGATCAGGCCGCCGTCCCGCAGCCGTTCGATCAGGTCGGACACGGTGGGCCTGGACAGGCCGGTGAGCTCGCGGAGCTGCGGTGCGGTCAGCGGACCGCGTTCGAGCAGCAGGTCGAGGACGAGCCGATCGTTGATCGCCCGGGCCGTGGCCGGGGTCGCGGTCTTCATCCCGCCATATTAGTCAGGGTTCCTGCCTGTTCATCTTTTCATCAGGAAGCCTGCCTGTTAGATTCTCCGTCATGAGCCCCCACCGTGCCATCGCCGCCGTCTTCGCCCTCCACGGCGCCGTCGCGGGCAGCCTGGCCACCCGCATCCCCTGGATCCAGGACCACCTCGGCCTCAGCCCGGCCACCCTCGGTTTCGTCCTGTTCTGCCCGTCGATCGGGGCCTTCGTGGGGATGCCGATGGCCGCCCGCCTAGCCCACCGCCTCGGCGGGACCATCGCCACCCGCCTCCTGATCACCCTGTGGTGCGCGGCCCTCGCGCTGCCCGCCCTCATGCCCGCGCCCGCCTGGCTGTTCCCCACGTTCCTGCTGTACGGCGCCGCCGCCGGCATGAGCGACGTGGTGATGAACTCCCACGCCGTGCTGGTCGAGCGGCACCTCGGGCGGTCCATCATGTCCGGGCTGCACGGTTTGTGGAGCGTGGGCAGCCTGGTCGCCGCCGGAGCCGGAGCCCTGGCCGCCCAGGCGGAGATCGACGCCCGCCTGCACCTCGGGGTGATCGCGCTCGTGCTGGTCGCCCTCGCCGCCGTCGCGGGGCGCGGCCTGCTGGCCGACGCCACTTCCGCCGACGCGCCGCCGCCGCGCCGCTTCGCCCTGCCCTCGCGGGCCATCGCGGTCATCGGGCTCCTCGGGTTCTGCGCCACCTTCGCCGAGGGGTCGAGCTCGAACTGGTCCGCCCTCTACCTGACCGAGGTGACCGACGCCGGGCCCGGCGTCGCCGCCGCCGGCTACACGGTCTTCATGTTCTGCATGGCGGGCACCCGCCTCGCCGGGGACCGGTTCGTCCGGCGCTTCGGACCGGTGGCGACCGTCAAGGCCGGCGGCGTCGTGGCCGCGATCGGCGGAGCCGTCGTGGTCACCTCCCGCGTGCCCGCCCTGGGCATCGCCGGATTCGCCCTGCTCGGGCTCGGCATCGCGGTGATCGTGCCGCTGGTGTTCGTCACGGCCGGCAACGTCGGCCCGACGCCGGGGGACGGTGTGGCGGGCGTCGCGACCATCACGTACCTGTCGGGACTGCTCGCCCCCGCCGTCACCGGCTGGATCGCGGACGGCCTGTCCTACCCGGCGGCGTTCGGAGTGATCACCGGTGTGATCGTGCTGGTGCCGCTCCTGGCCGCGGCCCTGCGCCCGCGCACCGCGACCTCCACCCCGGAACCGGCGGTCCCGGCGAGCCACGGATAGCGGCGGTCCTCGCGGACCGCCGTTCCCGGCACAGGAGTACGGACAGTTCCGGCTGAACCAGGGCTGATCCCATCGAACTTCTCCCCGAATCCGGGGGTCCAACCGGGTGAAGTCCATACGGGGGACTCGTCGACTGGGGAGGTCCGATGAGGACGAAGATCACAGCGGTCGCGGCGATCCTGGCCGCCGCGGCATTCGGGGGAATCCAGGCCGCGAACGCCGCGCCGGCACCGCAGGCGGGCACGGCGCCGCACACCGGAACCGCGCTCCACACGGGGGCGGCGCCGTACGGCGAAGCGGGACCTCATGCCGGCGCGGCGCCGTACACCGCGACCGCGCACAACATGGGCACGGAGCGTCATGCGGACGGGATGTCGCACTCGGCGGCGATCCGGTACGCCTCGGTGCGGGGCTGTGCCGACAAGGAAGGGACGCAGTACCCCTGCGGGAAGTGGCGCCTCGTCACCCACATGGGAGAGGTGCGGAAACTGGCGGACGCCCGCATCACGCCGTTGAGCGCCAAGGGCAGGCCGGAGAAGTACTCCGTCGCGCCGATCGAGGTCAGCGGCGACGGCCTGCACGTCGCCTACTTCAGGAAGTCCGACGGCCGGCTGGTCGTCCGGGAGATCGGCGGGAAGGTCCGCGCCATGGCCGACGCGCTGCCCGCCCGCGTCGGGATGGACGACGTCACCCTGATCCTGTCCCAGGACGGCACCCGCCTGGCGGTCGTCCTCCCCGAGGACCGGAAGCTGCCCACCCGGGTGTACGACACCGCGAGCGGCGCGCCGCTCTGGACCGTGCCGTGGAACCGGGTGCTTCTCGGGTTCAGCGCCGACGACGACGAACTTCTCACGTACGGCGAGACCACCGAGACGACCCTGCGCGTCCTCGGACCGTCCGGAGAACGGCTGCGCGGCCGGACCTTGGACGAGGAGGGCGTCTACGCCCCCTACGGCCTCGCCGCGGACGGCGCGACCGTGGTGACGGCGCAGGAGAAGCGCGGCCGGTGGGACGTCGTCGTCCACGACCTCGCGTCGGGCAGGGTGCTGACCCGGGTGCCGGTCGGCAGGAGCGCGCCCGAAACCCTGGCCTGGACGAGGCCGGAGCAGGTCACCGCCCACTTCGTCACGTACGACGGAAGCTCCCGGCCGGCCCGGGTGCGCGTCCTGCGGATCGACACGGCCACGAAGAAGACCAGGGTCCGGGAGTCCTACAAGGTGCTGTCCGACACGTTCGCGGTCGCCACCTGCGGCGGCTGACCGTACCCGGCCCGCGGGGCGTTCCGGCCCCGCGGACGGCGGACTCGCGGACGCCATGACCCGGGCGATGAAGCGGGCGTTCCGGCTCGGGCGGTGGCGGGTTCTCGGGTCCCGCGATTCAGGCCGCGGCGGGCTTGCGGGCGGCGAACCGCTCGATGACGCCGAGCTTAAGGCGTTCGTGGCGCTCGATCCCGAACCCCATCGCGCGCACCCCCGGCAGCGGCCGGCGACGGTAGTGCTCGCCCTGCAGCGGCACGGAGACGGCGTCGGCCAGCGCCTGCAGCGTCCGGACCGGCCAGGAGGTCGAGACCACGTGGTCGGCCAGGAGCAGCAGACCGCCCGGCCGCAGGACCCGCGCCATCTCGGCGAGCGCCGCCCCGTCGTCGGGGATGGCGCACAGCGAGAACGTGCAGACGACCGTGTCGAAGCGCCCGTCGGGGAATTCCAGCGCCCGCGCGTCGCCCTGCCGCAGGTCGGCCGCCAGGCCGAGGTCGCGGGCCCGGCGGCGGGCGACCGCGAGCATGGGGTCGCTCCGCTCCACCCCGGTCAGCCGGATGCCGGACGGGTAGTGGGAAAGGTTCAGGCCGGTGCCGGCGGCCACCTCCAGAACGTCGCCGGCCGCCTGCCGGCACAGCCACCGGCGGGTGTCGCCGAAGAACCTGCGTTCCACGGACGCCATCCGCCGGTCGTAGGAGCCGGCCTGCCGGTCCCAGTACCGGCTCAGCCGCTTCTCCCGGTCGCTCTCTTCCATCGGTCCGTGTCCCGCCGAGGAGTCCGCCACCGCTTCAGCGTAACTCCTCCCGAACCGGGTGTTCCGGGTCACGGCGAAGGCCACGTCCCCCGGCGCCAGGCGCCGGGCGTGCATCCGTGGAGCGGGCCGTAACGCTTCTGCGCGATCCGCATCAACTCGACCATGTCCTTGACTCCGTCGCGGCCCTTGGCGAACCGGGCGAAGTACATGGAAAGAAGACGATCGCTTCCCCCGCGCCGGAACCTCGCCATCACCTCGTACGGCTGTCCGGCGTAAGGCATGGATTTTGTAATGTCGAATCGCCGTATCGATGTACCGAAAAAATATGCCGCCGAAATCGGTGCGCCACGGTCGCCCCGGCGTACCCCATGGGTGGACGGCGGTGAACGGCCGGCCTTTGGGCGGACGGAGGGAACGGCCGGCCCTTGCGTCGTGCGCCGAGGCCCGGGTCACGTCAGGTGGCGTAGGGCGGCGCCGAGGGCCGCCACGCCCGCCGCGATATCGGCCGGCGTGCTGACCGCGTAGCCCAGGACGAGCCCGGGGCGGGAGGGACGCTGGCGGTGCCACGACAGCGGCTGGACCTTCACCCCGCGGGCGAGCGCGGCCGCGGCCAGGTCGGTGTCGGCGAAGTCCGCGTCGAAGGTGACCGTCACGTGCAGACCCGCCGCGGCGCCGTGCACGACGGCCCCCGGGAGGCGGGCCGCTATCGCCTCGACCATCGCGTCCCGGCGGCGGCGGTGGCGCCGCCGCAGGAAACGCAGGTGCCGTTCCATCTCCCCGGACTCCATCAGCCGTGCCAGCACCAGCTGCGGCAGTACGGCGTTGCCGAGGTCGGCGTACCGCTTGGCGTCCACGAGGGCGTCCCGGTACCGGTGGGGCGCGAGGACCCATCCCGTCCGCAACGCGGGGGCCAGGAGCTTGGACACGCTGCCCGCGTAGCAGACCCGCCCGGGGAGCATCGCCCGCAGGGCCGGGACCGGGGGCCGGTCATAGCGGTGCTCGGCGTCGTAGTCGTCCTCGACGACGAGCCCGCCGTCGGCGGCCCAGCGGACCAGCTCGCGGCGGCGCCCGCCGCCGAGCACGACCCCGGTGGGGAACTGGTGCGCCGGGGTGACCAGTACGGCGGGGGCGCCCGACGCCCGCAGCTCCCCGACGCGGATCCCCTCGTCGTCGACGGGGACCGGCGGGGTGTCCATCCCCCAGTGGCGCAGGTGCAGGCGGGCGCCGAGCGATCCCGGGTCCTCCATCGCGACCCGCCGGATCCCGTCGTCCCGGAGCACCCGCGCGAGCAGCGCGAGGGTCTGGGAGGTGCCGGAGACGACGAGCACCTCGTCGGGGTCCGCCCTGATGCCGCGGTTGCGGGCCAGCCAGTTGACCACGGCGAGACGCAGCTCCGGGGTCCCGCGCGGGTCACCGTACCCGAGTCCGGTCGCCGGGAGGCGTCCGAGCACCGCGCGCTCGGCGCGTAACCATGCCGACCGCGGGAACGCCGCGAGGTCGGGCACGCCCGGTGACAGGTCGATCCGGGCGGGGGCCGCGCGCAGCACGTCGAAGACGTCGTCGCCCGGCGGGGCGGCGAACGGCCCGTCCGTCACGGGGGCGGCGGGTACGGCGGGCCGCACCGGGAACGCGGACGGAGGAGCGTCCGCCGACGTGGGCGACGGCGCGGTCACCGGGGTCGCGACGACGACCGTGCCGGCCCGGCCGCGCCCGGCGACGTGCCCGTCCTCCCTCAGCCGCTGGTACGCCTCGGTGACGACGCCACGCGACACCCCCAGCTCGCCGGCCAGAACCCGGGTGGCCGGCAGCCGGCTGCCCACCGGCAGGCTGCCGTCCGCCATGGCGAGCCGGAGCCGCCGGGCCAGCCAGTCGGCCAGCCCGCCCGCCGGGGCGTCGTCGACGTTCAACTGGAGGAAGTCCGAGCCGGACCTTATGGACCTGTCCCAAGCGTCGTCATTGGACCTTTCCATCGGACCATTGTGGCGGCAGGGTGAACTCGCGAGCCGGGCGGTCCCCGCCCGGCGGGGACCGGACGACCTCGGAGGCGGGTAGTGAGCGTCGCATTCCTGGTGACCGCGCTCATCGTGGTCGCCACCCCCGGCACCGGCGTCGTCTACACGCTGTCGGCCGCCCTGTCCCAGGGGCGCCGCGCGAGCGTCGTCGCCGCGTTCGGCTGCACGCTGGGCGTCGCGCCGCACCTGGTGGCCACGGTCACCGGCCTGGCGGCGCTGCTGCACGCGAGCGCCGTGGCGTTCCAGGTCCTGAAGTACCTGGGGGTCGCCTACCTCCTGTACCTGGCGTGGGCCACGTTCAGGGACGGGGGCGCGGTCGTCGTGAGCGAGGACGCCGCTCCCCGCCCGGCCTCCGGGGTGATCCTCTACGGCGTGCTGGTCAACTTCCTCAACCCGAAGCTGACCATGTTCTTCCTGGCGTTCCTGCCGCAGTTCGTGAACACCGGCGACCCGGGCTCCACGGCCCGGATGCTGGAGCTGAGCGCGGTCTTCATGCTGATCACCTTCGCCGTCTTCGCCGTTTACGGAATCTTCGCCGCCTCGGTGCGCGATCAGGTCGTCTCCCGGCCGCGGGTGACGGCGTGGCTGGCGAGGGTCTTCGCCGCCTCCTTCGTCGCGCTCGGCATCCGGCTCGCCCTCACCGACCGTTGACCCGACCCACGACAGAGGTCCATCCCATGCATCTGCAGCACTCGCCCGAGGTCTGGGCGGAATACCCGGAGCTCGTCGCCGGTGCCGTGTTCGCCACCGGGATCACCGCGGACGTCTCCGCCGAGTCCCGGATCGCGGTGTACACCGCGATCGCCGAGTCCCGGCTCGCGGACGGCCCGGAGACCGGGTTCCCCGAGATACAGGCCTGGCGGCGCGCGTTCTCCCGGATGGGGCTCAAGCCGACCCAGTACCGATGCGCCTCGGAGGCGCTGCTGCGGCGGTTCAGGAAGGAGGGGGTGCTCCCGCGGATCCACCCCCTGATCGACCTGTGCAACGCGATCTCACTGGCGTTCGCGATCCCGGTGGCGGCGATCGACCTCTCCCGGGTCTCCAAGGGGCTCGACGTACGGCACGCGGACGGCACCGAGGTGTACCAGACCTTCTCCGGGGAGACGGAGCACCCCGACGCGGGCGAGGTGATCTTCGCCGACGCCGCGGGACGGGCGCACGCCCGGCGGTGGACCAACCGGCAGAGCGGCTACTCGGCCATCCGGGACACGACGGCCACCGTGCTGATCGTCGCGGAGGCGATGCACGACACCGCGTCCACGAACGTCCCGGACCTGGTGGCCGCGGTCACCGGCGAGCTGGACCGCGTGTGGGGTTCCACCCCGCAGAGCGCGATACTCAGCCGCTCCACCCCCCGCTTCGAGTCCCCGGCTTAATCTCCAACCCAATCCAGGATGAGGTACCCGCGGTGCGGCACCTCCGCGTCGATCAGTACGCGGTCGCCGTCCCGCCGCGCCGTGACCTCCCGCGGCTCGGCGAGCGGCTCCAGCAGGGTGGCGCGGAGTCCGGTCCCGGCGGGGACGCCGGTGACGACGGGCGCGGCGGGGTCGGCCGAGCCGTTGGCGACGGCCAGCCGCCACCGGTCGCCCACCCGCGCGTACTGCGGCATCAGGTACGGCCCGCCCGAGACCAGCGGCAACCCGGGCAATCCGCTGTCCGGTCCGCCCGGGACCGGCGGTGGTCCGCCGAGCCAGCGGACCGCCGCCTGCGCCAGGAGCCGCCCGTCGTCGCACCGGCCCAGCAGCTCCGGCGCGCACGCCGCCATGGTGAGGACGCGTCCGCCGAGGGTGTTGACGTGCGCCACCCGTCCGGCGCCCCAGTGCTCGCCGCGCGGGGTGAGCACGTCCGTCCACACCTCGGCGTCGTCCGCGGCCGTCAGCCGGGCCACCGTCGCCTGCACGTTGACGCTGAGCAGCGCGCCGCCGTCCCGGACACGCTCCACGGCGTACGGCCGCGGCGACGTCGTCTCGCGGGCGACGACCTCGGTCACCGACACTCCGAGCAGCTCGCCGTACCCGCGTTCGGTGAGGATCGCCGCGGCGGCGCCGTCCAGCAGCACCCCGCCACGCAGCAGTTCCGCCGGGTCCGGCACCGCCCAGGCCGTCGCGCCGAACAGCGCGGTGACCGGTGCGACGCCCGCCCGGACCGGGATGCCGTACGGGAGCAGGAACTCCGCGGCCCGCAGCGGGTCCGCCACGAGGCCGCCGAGCGTCCCGTCGCCGTGGACGCGGGCGGCGGTGTCCTCCCACCAGGGGACGCCGACGCCGAAGGTCTCCAACGCGCCGGTGACCGCGGCGTCCAGCGCCGGGCGGGACCGGGTGAGCATCCGCCCGACCCGGGGGTAGCGGCCGGGGTCGCCGGTGACGAACGGGAACACGTCGAGCAGCAGGGCGTCCGCGCCCGACAGGTGGGCGGCCACCATCTCCGACCACGTCTGGGTGTCGGACTTGCTCCACTCGGTGTGGGTCCAGTTCTCCACCTCGGGTGCGACCTCGACGCCCGCGGGGCGCAGCGGCCGTTGCAGTTCCAGCATCGCGATGGAGTAGGCGAGTCGACGGCCGGGCGCGTCGCCGTACGGGGCGAAGTGCGGGCGGTGCGCCTCCACCAGGTCGAAGAGCGCGCCCCACGACCTTCCCTCGGCCGAGGCGACGCCGAGGCCCGAGCTCATCAGTCCGAGCCGCGCGCGGCCGGCGACGGCCCGTCGTACCAGGGTGACGACTTCGAGCTGCGCCTCGCGCCAGGTCCGCTGGAGCAGTGCCCGCCACGGGTGCGGCTCGCCGGGCGCGGTGATCGCGGCGACGAGTTCCTCGCGGGTGGGCTCCTCCGCGGCGAGGCGGTGGAAACGTGCCAGCATCCCGGGTTCGAACCCGCCGCCCCAGGTCAGCGGCGCGTGGTTGTGGAAGCGGAAGTCGTCCTCCAGCCACATGACGCGGAAGCCGAGCCCGGCGAAGCGTCCGTAGTGCGCCGCCAGCCAGTCGCGCCAGATCGGGCAGGCGAGCGACGCGGCGGCCGTGGAGGTCTCGCCCGCGGGCGAGACCAGCGGCGCGAAGCCGAGGTCCTGGACCCGCCCGCGGTCGGCGTGGCCGACGGTGACCCAGGGGTTGAGGCTGACCTGGACGCCACGGGCGGACAGGGCGTCCCGAGCCGCGCGGACCGTCTCGAACCACAGGTCCTCGCCGTCGCCGGCCGGGTGCCCGGCGTGCAGTTCCTCGGCACCGGTCATCAGCACGACCTCCTCCACCCCGTGCGCGGCGCAGAAGTCCGCCAGCGGGCCGGGGTCGCGTCCGGGGAGGACCTGGTAGCGCAGGTGGTAACGGGTCATCGCCGGCCCCGCTTGAAGTAGACGGCCGTCTCCGGGGCCAGACGCAGGTGACAGCGGGTCATCACCGGCCCCACTCGAAATAGGCGATCGGCTCCGGGTCCAAGCGCAGGTGGCGGCGGGTCATCGCTGGCCGCGCTCGAAGTAGGCGGCCAGCTCCGGGTCCAGCGGCGGCACGTCGTACGGCGTGCCGCCGTCGCGCAGCGACATCGTGGCCATGTATCCGGCGGCGACGCTCATCCGGGCCGACACGGGCGAGGTGTCGGTGGCACCGCCCTCGCGCACGAAGCGGTTGAACTCCGCGATGATCCCGGTGTCGGCGCCGCCGTGCGAGCCGGCCGCCGCGGGCACCCGGTAGGCGATGTCGCAGTCGTCGCGGTAGCCGCTCGGTCCGGTGTTCCAGACCTTGACCGTGTCGCCGGGGCCGTCGCCGAAGTTCTCCAGCCGCCCCTCGGTGCCGATGACGGTGTAGTTGCGCACGTAGTCGGGGCTGAAGTGGCACTGCTGGTAGGCGGCGATGACGCCGTTGTCCAGGCGCATGTTCATCACCGAGACGTCCTCGACGTCCACGACGTGGTTCAGGTCGCCGCGCCGGGCGGGCGGCCACTCGAACTCCTTGAGCCAGTTCTCCGGCCGGGGGGTGTCGGGCGCGCGGCGCGGCAGGTCGCCGTAGAGCATCAGGTCGCCGAAGGCGTTGACGCGCGTGGTGTAGCCGCCGGCCAGCCAGTGGACGACGTCGAGGTCGTGGGCGGCCTTCTGCAGGAGCAGGCCCGTGGTGCGGGTGCGGTCGGCGTGCCAGTCCTTGAAGTAGTAGTCGCCGCCGTAGGAGACGAAGTGACGCACCCAGACGGTCTTCGGCTCACCGATGACGCCCTTGCGGATGATGTCGCGCATGGTCCGCACCACGCCCATGTGCCGCATGTTGTGCCCCACGTAGAGGCGGGTGCCGGTCTCCTTGGCGGTGCGCAGGATGTTGTCGCAGCCCTCCACGGTGATGTGCAGGGGCTTCTCCAGGTAGACGGCCTTTCCGGCGCGCAGGCAGTCGGTCGCGACGCGCTCGTGGGTGTCGTCGGGGGTCATGACGATGATCGCGTCGAGGTCGGAGCGGTCGAGCAGCTCGCGGTAGTCCTCGGTGAGGATGTCGGCGTCGAACCGCTCGGACTGCCGTTTGAGCACCGCCGGGTCGGAGTCGCACAGCGCCGCGACCACCGAGCCGCGGCCCGGCCGGTGGGCCGAGAGCGCCAGGCTGGTCCGCAGGCCGAGGCCGATGACTCCGATGCGCAGGTCTTCCACTTCTCATCCCTTCTCAGGCCGTACGGCCTCTCAGGCCGTACGGCGAAGCGTCCAAGGTCGTACGGCGGGGCGTCAGCCCCTGGCGATGGACGCCTCGTACTCGGCCTTCATCGCGGCGCCGCCGCGGTCCATCCACTTCTTCACGAAGCCCTGCCACGCGGAGAGCGGTTTGCGGCCGGTCACGACGTCGACCACCATGTCCGAGCCCATGGTGGAGAGCTCGCCGCCCTTGGTGGTGAAGGTGTCGGAGAAGTGGCCGGTGGTGACGCGCTCCTGGAGCATGGGCGCGACCTTCGTCTCGAAGTCGTGGATGAGCCGGGTCCCTTCGGGTTTGCCGGGCAGGTAGATCGCGGAGGGCGAGCCGATGACGAACGAGATCGGCTGCTGGGTGGCCGGGACCTCGGCGGCGCCCCGGTCGGTGAAGGTCAGCTCGCCGTCCTTCCGGGTGAAGTGGACGCCCTCGACGCCGTAGTTGACGAGCTGGTTCTCCTCGGTGCCGAACGGCGCGGCCATGAAGTTCAGCACGTTGAGGAGCATCTCGACCCGCTTGGGGTCGGCCTTCTTGCTGATGGCGGTGAAACCGACCGAGCCGAGGCCCGCGTTGTAGACGGGCTTGGCGTCCGGGGTGGCGGCGAAGGGGACGATGGCCCCCAGCTCGTACTTCTGCGTCCGCGCGTCGTTGTAGAAGCCGGGGAAGGACTCGACGTAGGCGCCGAGCTGGCCGTTGGCCACCTTCTCCTTGGTGGTGGCGAGCGTGGCGTCGGGCCAGAAGAGGCCGGCCTTGAAGCATTTGACGGCGAACTCCAGGGCGGCCTGGTACTCGGGCGTCTCGTACTGGTGGACCAGCTTGCCCCCCGTCAGCCGCCAGGTGTTCGGCGCGCCGTACCACTGGCTGAACATGTGGACGTGGTTGACGTAGGCGGGTTCGAGCACGTACCTGTTGCGCTTGGCGTCCAGGAGCTGGACGGACTTCTGGAAGAAGTCGTCGGCGCCCGTGAAGCCGATGCCGCCGACCGGCCGCCAGAAGTCCTGGTTGACCAGGTAGACCTGGCCGAAGCGGCTGTAGGAGACGGCCACACCGAAGATCTTGCCATTGGTGACGGCCGACTTCCAGGCGACGTCGCCCAGGTTCGCCAGGTTCGGGTACTTCTTGATCGCGTCGCCGGCGAGGTGAGGGGTGAGGTCGTGGAACTTCGCCTCCAGCAGTTCGGGCACGCGCTGCAGGCCCTGGTTCGGCGGGAACCACACCAGGTCGGGCAGGTCGTCGCTGGCGATGATGGCGTTGAACTTGTCGGGGTAGCCTTCGCCGACCACGATGTTCATGTCCCATTGAGCGTTGAGGCGCTTGCCGAGTTCCTGCAGGTAGGCGCTCTTGTCGGCGCCGGGCGGCGCCACGTCCCAGGTCTGGGTGAGGGCGGTGATCCGGCTGCCGTCGCCGGGCGGCGCCGGGACCGACCTGACGAGCTGCTCGGGGTACTTCAGGTACGACGGGTCCTGACCGGCGTCGATCGGCAGGTCGGGGGTGGGGATCTTCGCGGGGGTGTAGGTGGGCAGCCGGAGCTTCCTGGACAGGTCGGCGCCGCCCTTCCCGGCTCCGGCGGCGCCGCCGCCCTCGCCTCCGCAGGCGGCGAGCCCGGCGGCCGTGGCGCCGGCGAGTGCGAGTCCGAGGAAACCGCGGCGGGACATGCTCATGGACATGGGTCTCTCCTGGGGGGTGGTTCTCAGCCCTTGATGGCGCCGGTGAGGACGCCCTTGGTGAAGTACTTCTGGAGGAAGGGGTAGGCGAGGAGGATCGGCACCAGGGCGATGACGAGCACGGCCATCTGGACCGAGGCCGTGGGCAGGTCGCGGACGATCGCCACGTCGGTGCCCTGCGCGGCTCCGCCGCGGAAGATGTACTGGCGCAGGACGAGCTGGATCGGGTGCTTGTCGTGGTCGTCGATGTAGAGGAGCGCGCTGAACCAGCTGTTCCAGTAGCCGACGGCGTAGAAGAGGCCGACCACCGCGATCACCGCCTTGGACAGCGGGATCGCGATCCGCCACATCATCCGCCACTCGCCGGCGCCGTCCATGCGGGCCGCCTCGAACAGCTCGTCGGGCAACCCCTGGAAGAAGGCGCGGACCACGACCACGTTGAAGGCGTTCACCAGGACCGGCACGATCACCGACTGGTAGGTGTTCAGCATGCCCAGTTCTTTGACCATCAGGTAGGTCGGGATCATGCCGGGGGTGAACAGGAAGGTGGCCAGCACCATCATGAGGATCGGCCTGCCGCCGAGCATGCCCCGGCGCGACAGCGCGTAGCCGAGGAAGACCGTGCACAGCAGGCTCAGCGCGGTGCCGCAGAGGGTGATGCCGACGCTGGTCAGCACAGCCCGGGTCACCGCACCGCCGGACAGGATCAGCCGGTACGCCTCCAGCGTCGGGTGGGCGGGGAGGAGCACGTAGCCGCCGCCGTTGGCGACGCTCTCCGCGCGCCCGGTGAGGCTGGTGCCCACGGCCAGACCGAACGGGTACAGCACGGCCAGCACGATCGCGGTCAGCACGGCGGTCTTCAGCGCGCGGCCCGCGACGGTCGGGCGCTCCATCCACGGCGGCCTCATCGGTAGATCCCCTGCTCTCCGAAGCGGTGGGCGAGCTTGTTCGCGGCGTAGATCAGGGCGGCGCCGATGAGGCCCTTCATCAGGCCGGCGGCGGTGCTCATCCCCCAGTCGCCGTTGATGACGCCGTGGTAGTAGATGTAGGTGTCGATCACCTCGGACGCCTCGGCCCCGACGGCGTCACGCTGGAGCACCATCTGCTCGAAGCCGACCGACAGGATGTCGCCCAGCCGCAGGATCAGCAGCATGATGATCACGGGTCGGATGCCGGGCAGCGTCACGTGCCACAGCCGGCGCTTCCAGTCGGCCCCGTCGATCGCGGCTGCCTCGTACTGGCTCACGTCGATCGCGGTGATGGCGGCCAGGAAGATGATGGTCCCCCAGCCGGTGTCCTTCCAGATCACCTGCGCGGTGGCCATGAGCTTGAACAACTCCGGGTCGGCCATCAGGTTGCCGATGGTGACGTCATGCGCGGCCAGGAACGTGGTGATCGTGCCGGCGCCGCCGATGACCTGCTGGAACATCGCGACCACGACCACCCACGACAGGAAGTGCGGCAGGTAGACGACGGTCTGGACGAGGCGCTTGACCCGGTTGCCGACCAGGGAGTTCAGCAACAGCGCCAGGGCGATCGGGGCGGGGAAGTAGAGCAGGAGCTGGAGCGCGGTGATCTGCAGGGTGTTGCCCACGGCGGTCCAGAACTCCGGCTCCTCCAGGAGCATCACGAAGTTCTCCAGCCCCACCCATGGGCTTCCGTCGATCCCCAGGAACGGTGCGTAGTCCTTGAACGCGATCACGTTCCCGAGCAGGGGGACGTAGAAGAAGACGACGAAGTACAGCACGCCCGGCAGGCACAGGAGCAGCAGTGTCCAGTCGCGTCTCAGCCGATCGCGGAGGGTCCGGCGCTGGGGGCGGGCGCCCACCTGGACCTCCGTCGCGGGGGCCGCCGTGGATACGACCACGTCTCACCTCCAGGTCAGAACGAATTTCCAGGAGGCTAGCGCCCATTTATGCAAGCAACTAGAGTAAATAGCGCAGGAACGAGCAATCGATGCGCGGCGGCGATCCGGCCGTGACCCAAGAGTTACGGCGGCCCGGCCGCTCTCAGGCATGCCTGACCTAGGGGAACGGCATCACAGCTGGAGCGTCCCGGCCCTGGGTGAAATATTCAAGCCGGGAGTGTAAACAGCAGCCGCTCGGCGTGGTCGAGTGCCAGCCGTACGGCGCCCACGGCGATGCACTCGCCGCCGAGCCCGGAGACGACGGCCCGCGGCGGGTACAGGCAGTGCTCGTCCAGCACCTCCTGGATCGGCTCCACCAGCAGGTCACCCACGGAGGAGAGGTCACCCCCGATGATCACCATCTCCGGGTCGAGCGGGTTGACCACGGTGATCAGGCCGGCCGCCAGGGCGCGCCCGAACTCCCTGACCGCCAGGCGGGCCTTCTCGTCGCCCGCGCGCGCCCGGCCGACGGCGAACTCCGCGCTCTGCCGGCCGCCCCGCAGCTCACCGGGCTCCACCGCCATCGAGTAGTCCATCACGTGGCGGAAGGCCGACCAGTTGTCGTTGGGCTGAGAGCCGATCTCGCCCGAGGCGGCGTGGGCGCCCCGGTGCACCCGGCCGCCGATGAGCAGACCCATGCCGATCCGGTCGGCGGCGAAGAGGTAGACCACGTCGTCGCAGCCCCGGGCGGCCCCGCGCCAGTGCTCGGCCGTGACGGCCAGGCGCATGTCGTTCTCGACGACCACCGGCGCCGGGAGCCGCGCGGACAGCTCGGCGTGCAGGTGCAGGCCGGTCCAGCCGGGCAGCACGATGCTCTTGACCACGCGGCCCTCGCCGTCGACCACGCCGGTGGTGCCCACGCCCACGACCGCCAGCTCGGCGACGGTGAGCCCGGCGTCGGCGGCGGCCAGCCGGACCAGCTCGGCGACGGCGGACAGCCGGTCGGGCACCGGGGTGTCGGCGGGCAGCGGCTGCCTGCGCACCGCCCTGACCTCCCCGACCAGGTCGCAGACCATGACCTGGAGGCTGGAGCTGTCGATGTGGACGCCGGCCACGTGGCCGGAGGAGGCGCGGAACCGGAAGCGCCGAGCCGGACGGCCGCGCTGGCGGTCGGCGCGCTCGTCCTCGGCGCACTCCTCGACCCAGCCGTCGGCCAGCAGCTCCTCGACGATCCCCTCGGCCGTGGGCCTGGACACACCGGCGGCGGCGGCCAGCTCCGTCAGGGTGGCGAGCTCCCGGCCGCGCAGGATGCGCAGGATCGCGTCGGAGTTGAGTCTCCTCAGGACGGACGCGTCACCGCTCACCTGTCTCATATGCTCGATCCTACTTTGACAAGATTCTTTAATAAAATGGAAAACCTCCGACCCGCGAGGGTGCGCCGGTGTCTGGACCGAGGAACGCAGCCACGGAGTGGCGGAGTGACGAGGGAAGACACCGGACTCAAGCCCCCGAGCCGCGACGCGCAGCGTCGCCATGAGCCTGTGAGGGGGCGCCGGTGTCTGGACTGAGGAACGAAGGAGCGAAGCGACGTAGTGACGAGGGAAGACACCGGACTCAAGCCCCCGAGCCGCGACGCGCAGCGTCGCCATGCACACAGCGTCGCCATGAGCCCGCGCGGGCCCTTTGGTCAAAGTTTGCCGGAGATCGCGGAGTCGGCCGGCGGACCATTCCCATCGCCGCCCGCACCCTCTCCGACCAGCGAGGACATCGTTTCGGCCCGGGTTTCCCCCGGGATTACGTGACCACGTTCACATGATGAGAGCCGTCTGGAAGACATGACCCGGCTCATTACGGGGACGGTGATTTCGTGAAGGGATCCGAGCTGCTGGGGCACATCGCACTTCCAGGAGACGCCGCGTCCGTTCCGCAGGCCCGGCGGTACGTCCGCGACCTCCTGGAGGCCGCGGGCCATCCCCGTACGGACGACGCGCTCCTCCTCGTCACCGAGCTGGTGACCAACGCGGTACGGCACTCCGACTCCGGCCGCCAGCCAGACGGGAAGGTCACTCTGATCATCATGTGCCGGGACGGGACGATCCTGATCGACGTGATCGACGAGGGATCGCCGGGCACCGCCCCCGAGCTCAGGACGGATGTCCAGGCCGACTGCGGCGGCGGCCGGGGGCTGTGGCTGGTGCGGGAGCTGTCCACCGCGTGGGGCTGGCGCGACGACCAGGCCGGGCGGGTGGTGTGGTTCCAGATAGCCGAGAACGACCGTGAACCGGCCCACGCGTGACCGCCTGACCGCCCCCGGAGGCCGCCCGGTGGACGGGGCGCGGGAGAATGTCCCCCCATGGAAGAAGCCCGCATCGCGATAGCGCCGCCGCCCGGTCCGGAGGCGGCCGGGGCAGGTGACCGCGCCAACTCCCCCGCCCTCGACCACCTGCGCGCCCGGGTCGCCGAGGCCGTGACCGCCGGAGGCGGTTCCAGCGTCCCGCCCGCCGAGGCCAACGGGCTCGTGTGGCTGGTGCCGGGTGACCCGGACGGGCTGGCGCGGATGCTGGACGACCATCCCGGGATCGGGTGGGTGCAGTTCCCCTGGGCGGGCGTGGAGAAGTTCGCCGAGGCCGGGATCCTCCGCCGGCCGCAGACCTTCACCTGCGCCAAGGGGTCGTTCGCCGGGCAGGTCGCCGAGCACGCGCTGCTGCTGACGCTGGCCTGTCTGCGCAGCGTCGTACGGCAGGCCCGCACGCCCCACTGGTGCTCGGCGGACCCGCGTTCCCTGCACGGCCGCCGGGTGACGATCCTCGGCGGCGGGGGCATCGCCACGGAGCTGGTCCGCCTGCTCGCGCCGTTCGGCTGCCGGGTCCGGGTGCTCCGCCGCCGGCCGGACAAGGTCGAGGGCGCCGAGGAGACGCTGCCGTCCTCGGCGCTGCACGACGTGCTCGGCGACACCGACGTCCTGGTGCTCGCCCTGGCCCTGACACCCGAGACGCGGTACGTCGTCGACGCCGCCGAGCTGGCGCTGCTGCCGCGGCACGCCGTCGTGGTCAACGTCGCCCGGGGCGAGCACATCCGGACCGGCGCGCTGGTCGAGGCCCTCCGCTCCGGGACGATCTCCGCCGCCGGGCTGGACGTGACGGACCCCGAGCCGCTGCCCGAGGGCCATCCGCTGTGGGACGACCCCCGGGTGCTCATCACCTCGCACAGCGCCGACTCCGCCGACTACACCACCCGGGTGCTCAGCGAGCGGGTCGAGCGCAACGTGCGCAACCTGCTGGCCGGCCGGCCCCTGGAAGGCGTGATCGACCCCGAAGCGGGCTACTGACCGTCGACGGGTCCGCCCGGGACCCTCGACGGGTCCACCCGGTCCCTCCCTCCCGGGCACCGCGTCCGCCGCCCCTTCAGACCCCGGTGACGGGGGTCGTGCCCGTGGCGGAGGAGACCAGGTCGCGGTAGACGAGCGGGTCGGTGACGCAGGCGCCGAGCCGTACGGTCTTGTTGGTGCCGTGGTAGTCGCTGGAGCCGGTGACCCGTAGGCCCAGATCGCGGGCGAGGGCGCGGACGTGCTCCCGATCGGCCTCGACGTGCTCGGTGTGGTCGGCCTCGACGCCCCACAGACCCGCCTCGGCGAGACCCGCGATGAGCGCGTCGGGCAGGGCGTGGCCCCGGACCTCCGCCTTCGGGTGCGCCAGCACCGGCACCCCGCCGGCCTCGCGCACCAGCCGGACCGCGGTGAACACGTCGATGTCGTCCTTGGGCAGGCGGTAGCGGCGGCCCAGCCATTCGGGCCGGAACGCCTCGTCCACGTTCCTGACCAGGCGGCGCCGGACGAGCGCCTGCGCCAGGTGGGGGCGGCCGACCGTGCCGCCCGCCGCGTACCGGCGCACCTCGGAGACGGTCACGTCGATGCCGTCGGCGTTCAGCAGCTCGACGGTCCTCTCGGCCCGCCGCTCCCGGGAGCGGCGCACCCCGGCCAGCTCCGCGATCAGCGGCTCGTACGCGGGGTCGAACAGATAGGCCAGCAGGTGCAGTCCCATCGTCGGCTCCGTGCCGTACCACCGTCCCGACAGCTCGGCGCCGCGCACCAGCGTCAGCCCGGCGGGCAGCGCGGCCACGGCGGCGTCCCACCCGGCCGTGGTGTCGTGGTCGGTGATCGCCACCACGTCCAGCCCGGCCGCGGCGGCCTCGGCCATCAGTTCCGCCGGGGAGTCGGTGCCGTCGCTGGCCGTGGAGTGGGTGTGCAGGTCGATGCGCATACCGCCAGCTTCCCAGCGATCCGCGGACGATGCGCCATGGACAATCGTGCGTCCCGGATAAGGGAGAAGACGTGTAGATCGGGCAGTGGACCGGGATGCGGATCGGACACGGCGAAACGAGCGGCCTCTCTCATGCGCCGGACGGCTCCCATGTGCCGACCGGCCCCGACATACCGACCGGCTCCCACGTGCCGACCGGCTCTCACATGCCGACCGGCTTCCATGTGCCGACCGGCTTCCATGTGCCGGACGGACCTCATATGCCGGACGCCACCGGCGCGCCGGACGGCCCTGAAGTGCCGGGCGGTCCCCAGCCGGGTGGTCTCCACGTGCCGGGGGAAGGTTCCCACGTGCCGGAGGGCGGTCCTCACGTCCCGGAGGGAGGTTCGCGTTCGCTGGCGGGCCGCTACCGGCTGCTGGCCCCGCTCGGCGCGGGCGGCATGGGCGTCGTCTGGCGGGCCCGGGACGAGCTGCTGCACCAGAGCGTGGCGGTCAAGGAGGTCTCGCTGCCCGCCCACCTGTCCGAGCGGGACCGCGAGGAGCGGCTGCGGCGCACCCTTCGGGAGGCCCGTACGGCCGCCGCGCTGCGTGACCACCCCGGCATCGTGACCGTCTACGACGTGGTCGAGGAGGACGGCCGCCCGTGGATCATCATGGCCCTGGTCGAGGGGTCGTCCCTGGCCGGGGCGATCCGGGCCCGGCGGCGGCTGCCCGAGGCCGAGGTCGCCGCGATCGGGCGGCAGGTGATCGCCGCGCTGGTCGCGGCCGAGGCGGCGGGGATCGTGCACCGTGACGTCAAGCCCGCCAACATCCTTCTGGGGAGCGGTCAGGCCGTGCTGACCGACTTCGGGATCTCGGCCGCCGACGACGACCACACCGACCTGACCGGCACCGGCCGGCTCCTCGGCACGATCCCCTACCTGGCTCCCGAGCGCTTCGCGGGCCGCCCGGCCTCCGCCGCCACCGACCTGTGGGCCGTGGGCGTGACGCTGTACGAGGCGGTGGAGGGCCGCAAGCCGTTCGCCCGGGGAAGCACGGCCGCCACGATCGCGGCGATCATCAACGGGCTCCCGGACCCGGCCGAGCACGCCGGCCGGCTGCGTCCGGTCATCGAGGGACTGCTCCGCAAGGAGCCTGCCGAGCGGCTGACCGCGGCCGAGGCGCTCGCCCTCCTCGCGCCGGTCGCCGGGACCGGTCCGGCCGTCCCGTCCCCGGTGACGGGCCCCGGTCCGGCCGTACGGCACGGCGCGGCGCAGGCCCCGGCCCGTACGGCGAGCCCGGCCCGTACGGTGGCCCCGGATCATACGGTGGCCCCGGATCATACGGCGGGTCCCGGCCGGAGCCCGGCGACGGACGACGTCCCGGCCACGCAGGCGGGCGGAGCCGACTCGTGGACGGGCACGCCGACCCCGCGGACGGGTGCGGCGGCCAGCGGGATGGCGGGAGCCCGGACGGGCGAACCGGCCGCGCGGGTGCCCTGCCGGGCGGCCGCCCGGCAGGGCACGGCGGCGAGCGAACCGAGATCGGCCACCCGGCCGGCCGCCGCGGAACCGCGGGACCGGCGCGACGCGGAGCCGCGGAGTCCGGACACCGGGAAACCGCGGGACCCGGGCATCGCGGGATCACGGGACCGGCGCGGCGCGGAGCCGCGGGACCGGGACCGGCGCGGCGCGGAGCCGCGGGACCGGGACCGGCGCGGCGCGGAGCCGCGGGACCGGGCCGCCGCCCCGGGGCCGCGTTCCTGGGCCACCGCCCCCGGCTCGCGTTCCCGGGCGACCACGGCGGGGTCGCGGACGCGGAGGACCGCGGCGGCGGGCGCGGGATACCTGCGGGCGCTGACGACGACGGCGCCGGAACGGCTGCGCGAGCCGCTGCCGGCGGTGGCGGCGTGGTCGCGCGCCCTGCTCGCCGGGGGTACGACGCTGCGGCACTCCCTGGTGTCGGCGGCGGCCGGGACCGCGCGGCTGCGCGCCCGGGTGTCCGTGGCGACGGGCGCCGTCCTGCTGGCGGCCATGGTGACGATCGCGGTGGTCGTGGTGACCCAGCGGAACTCCCCCGGTGCGGACACCGGCCGGACGTCCGCCGTCGCCGAGGGGTCGGTGATGTCCGCCGCCCCGACGTCCGGACCGGCCACCGGCCGGGCTTCGGAGGCCGCGGCGAGCCGTACACCCGGGCCGGACCCGGGTGGGACGGCCGGGCCCGCCGTGAGCCCCGCCCCGAACGGGACGGCCGGTCCGGCCGGGGACCCGGGTCCGAGTCCCACCGGGGACCGGACCTCTGCCGGGGAGCCCGCCGTCGCCTCCCCCGCCACGCCGCCGCCGGGTTTCCGCCTCTACCGGGACGGCAGGCATCGCTTCTCTCTGGCCGTTCCCGAGGGCTGGCACCGGGAGGTGCGAAAGGACCAGGTGGGCTGGGTGTCCGGCAGGGGCAAGAGCGCCTCCGTCCGCCTCCTGGGCGTCCTCGCCGACCCGGAGAAGAAGGAGAAACGCTCCCCGGAACGCATCCTCGCCGAGCTGCGCGACGGGCTGAAGCCGCTGCTGATGGCGCGCGGCTCCTACCGGGAGTTACGGAAGGGCCCGGTCGCCTTCCCCGGGGGGAAGGGCGCCGAGCTGGAGTTCCGTTTCGCGCGCAAGGGATCGCCGAAGCAGATCCACCGTTTCTACGCCCGGTGCGTGGTCCGCGACGGCGGCGGCAGCGGGATGTTCTGGTTCTCCACCCCCGCGGAGCGGTCCGGCGCCGCCTCGTACATCAACGCGTTCGCGAGCACCTTCAGGCTGGGCTGACGGCCGCCCCACGCCGTCTTCGGGCCCGGTGCGCCACCACCTAGCGGGCCATCACCCAGCGGTCCACCACCCGGTGCGCCACCACCCGGCAGGCCGGCTCCCACCGGCGACGGGCCGGGCGCGGGTGGACCCGCCGGGAAGGACCCGTCCCATCCCCCGGCGGTCACCTCCGGGCGGGCCGCTTCCCACCGGTGGCGACGACGCGGGCCGCGGCGAGGTAGGCGGCCAGCAGGCTCTCGGCCACCGCCTTGACCGTCTCGTCCCCCGGCAGGAACGTCGGGGTGTGCAGCCCCGACACCGTGTCGGTGCCCACGAAGAGCATCAGCGACGGCACGGCCGACGCGAAGTGGGCGAAGTCGTCGGCCCCGCAGGAGCGCAGGATGGCGGGCGTGTGCCAGGCTGTTTCGGTGAGCAGCCGGGCCGTCTCGTCGGCCAGGCGTTCGTCGTTGACCAGCGGCGGCTCGCCCAGCGCGATCCACACCTCCGCCTCGCAGCCGTGGGCGCGGGCCATCCCCTCGGCGATCTCACGGAACCGGTCCTGCAGCCGCCAGCGCCAGGTATCCGACATCGCGCGGAGCGTTCCCCTGGCGACGGCCCGGCCGGGGATGGCGTTGGGGGCGGTGCCGGCGCTCACCGTCCCGAAGGTGATGACGGTCGGCACCATGGGGTCGGCGTCCCGGCTGACGAGCTGCTGCGCGGCCACGACGATCTGGGACAGCGCCAGGACGGGGTCCCGGCCGAGCTGAGGGTAGGCGGCATGGGCGCCGCGGCCCCGCACGGTGAGGGTGAACTCGTCGGCGGAGGCGTTGACCGCACCGGGCGTGCAGGCGGTCTGGCCGACGGCGAGCACCGGCTGGACGTGCGCGGCGATCATCGCACCGATCCGGTGCCGTCCGAGCGCGCCGGACTTGACGATGTCGAGCGCCCCCGAGGGGTGGGTCTCCTCGCGCGGCTGCAGGACCGCGACCATCGGGGTCTCCGGCCGTACGCGGTCGACGGCCCTGGTCAGCGCGGCCAGCGCGGCGAGGTGGACGTCGTGGCCACAGGCGTGCATGGCACCGTTGCGCGAGGCCCAGGGAACGCCCGTCTCCTCGGTGATCGGCAGGGCGTCCAGCTCGCCGCGCACGCCGATGGCCGGGCCGTCCTCGCCGACGCGGAGCATCGCGCCGGTTCCGGCCACCCGCTCCAGGACGCCGTCCCCGGGCAGCGCGTCGAGCATCCGCTTGAGCGTCGGCTCCTCGGTGCCCGCGAGGTACGGCTCGGCGTGCAGTTCCCTCCGCAGCTCGTAGGCGGCGGGGAGTTCGTCGTGAAGCGCGGCGTACAGCCGCTCATGGACGTCCTTCACCTGGCCTCCCCGGCGCCGGGACGATGGGAGCCGGTCACCCCGCTTCCTACCGGGCTTCCCGTAGGCCGATGGGCGTGGGTGCCGTACATGCTTCCTCCCCGAGATAGACAGGCGATAAGTCCGTTAAATCCACTAATAGTTATTCCGCTTCCCCGCGAGACACGGATGATGCGGCCCGCCCTCGATCAGGCCGCTCCCCCGTCCGGCCCGTCCCCGGCCCCGTCCGATCCGCCGTCCCCCAGCCCGTAGACCCGGCGGGCGTTCTCCGCGCCGATCATCGTTGCCACCCGAACCGCCTGCTCCGCGCTCCACTCCCCCTCGGTCACGAAGCCGCCGAGAACCCGGGTCATCGCCCGCCGCCACAGCAGGGCGCCCAGATGGTGCAGCTCGGCGGGCCCGCAGGCGTCGGAGGAGAAGAGGATCTTGGCGAACGGCGCGAGCTCCAGGCTCTCGGCCACGACGGCCGCCGCCCGCGCCCCGGTGTGGTGCACGCCCAGCCCGACGTCGAAGAAGACGTGCGGGTACGCCTGCGCCAGGAAGCCGGCGCCGCGATGGAACGGGTAGCAGTGCAGCAGGAGCAGCGGGATCCCGCGCGGCTCGGCCAGTTCCACGAAGCCGCGCAGCAGCAGCGGGTCGGCGCGGCGGAGGTCGAGGTCGGGGTCACCGTACCCGGTGTGGAACTGCAGCGGCAGCCCGCGCCCGACGCCTGTCCAGATGAGGTGGCGCACCAGTACCGGGTCGTCCAGGCGGGTCCCGCCGGTCCGCTCGACCCGCCGCAGCCAGCGGCCGGCCGCCGCGGTCACCTCCCCCGGAGAGGGCGGGGCGGGGTCGAAGTCGAGGCCGCAGCGGTAGGCGGCGACGGTCTTCAGGCCGCGCGCCGTACGGCTGCGCTCCCACAGGGCCGCCTCGAAGGCGGCGGCGAAGGCCGCGGCGCCGACGCCCTCGGCGGCGACCCGCTCGGCGACCGCCTCCAGCCGGACGATCTCGTCGGCGGGCCGGCCGGTCAGGGCGGACATCCCGGACGGTCCCAGCAGTTCATCGGCCCGGTAGCCGGTCTCCACCAGGAAGCGGCCCACCCCGGCGGCGGCGAGCAGCCGCCGGCCGGTCTCCTCGGCGCCCAGTTCGGCGCGGCGGGCGAGGTAGGCGTCCGGTTCGGGATGCGGATCGAGGCCGAGCACGGGCGCGCAGTGACGGAGGACGGCGAAGCCGAGCTGTGAGTCGAACCGGGTCGTCCAGGCGGGCACCGGCCGGTCCGACTCGGTGAGCGCCTCCTCGAACTCCCACCGCGGCAGGTCGCGGACCAGCACCCCGTGGACGTGGTGGTCCACCAGCGGGATCTCCCCGATCGCCCGCCGCAGGTCCTCCAGGCCGGCCATCGGACCACCTCCGCCCGCCTCACGACCGCTCTCCCACCATTGTGGGCACCGGCCGGGCTCCCCGGTCGTACGGCCGCACCCGTGTCACGGCCGGGCCGGGCAGGCCGGATGGGCGGGTCCGACGGAGCCCCGGCACGGAACCGGCGGGCGCTCAGCGGGACGGCGCGGTCACCGGGTCGTCCCAGGAGAGGCGGTGGTCGTACATCCAGGCCAGCATGTCCTTCTTCTCCACCTGCCGCATGATCGTCGGCAGTACGAGGTCGCGGAGGAACGCGCCGACGGGTCCCGGGGCCTTGCCGCTGCCGTTGCGCCGCCCCTGGGCCACGACCTTCTCCACCCGCTCGCGCCGCAGCCGTTCGAAGGCGGCGAACGCCTCGCGCGTACCGGGCACGTCGCGCAGGCACCTGGCCAGCACCACCGCGTCCTCGATGGCCATGGACGCGCCCTGGCCCGAGGAGGGCGAGGTCGCGTGCGCGGCGTCGCCCAGGAGCACCATGCGGTCGTTGAACCACGTCGGCACGGTCGGGAAGTCGTAGGTGTTCCAGGGACCCAGGATGCGGCGGGTCGCGCCGATGACGTCGGCCATCGGCCCGGTGTCGCCCTCGAACAGCTCCAGCAACCTGGCCCGCCACCGCTCCGGGGTGATCGCGGCCAGCTCCTCCTGGGTCGGCTCCTCGGGGCTCGCCGGGTTGGCGAACCACCACACCTCTCCGTCCGGGTGGATCAGGTAGCCGAAGAAGCACCTCCTGCCGAAGATGAAGTAGCTCGTCCCGGGAACGCCCGGCACCGTGACGCCGCGGGCGAAGCCTCCGGCGTTCAGCAGGCCGACGTGCCGGGCCCGCGGCGCGCCGGGGTCGATGATCGTCCGGGTGCGCGAGCGCAGGCCGTCGGCACCGATCAGCAGGTCGCCCTCGGCGGTGCTCCCGTCCGCGAAGACCGCCCGCACGCCGTCCGGGGTGGCCGAGGCGTCGATGAGGCGCCTGCCGTAGTGGATCGGCACGCCGCGCCGTACGGCCTCGTCGCGCAGCGCCCGGTAGAGGTCGGCGCGCCGGATCGTCCGGGAGGGCTGGCGCTGGACGGCGAGCCGCCTGCCGCGCCGGTTGAGGATCTCCATCCGCGGCGAGTCCATGCCCAGGTCGCGGACGAGGTCGTGCAGGTCGAGCAGGCGCAGCGCCTCCATCCCGTTGGTCGCGAGCGTGAGGAAGGCGCCCACGCCTTCGGAGCCGCGGTCGTACGCCTCGAACACCTCGCCGTCGATGCCGGCGCGCCGCAGGGCCATGGCCGTGACCGGGCCGGCGATGCCCCCGCCGATGATCAGAGCTTTCTTGGTCATGGAATGAATATACATAAAATGACTATCAAGGACCAGGGATGGCCGCCGTTACGATGACAGGCATGTCGACGAGGCGATCTCCACTGGCCATGGCGCTGCTCTCCCTGGTCAGCGAGGCGCCGATGCACGCCTACCGGATGCAGCAGCTGATCAAGGAGCGGCACAAGGACGACGTGGTCAACGTCGCGCAGCGCAACAGCGTCTACCAGACGATCGACCGGCTGCTGCGCGCCGGGCTCATCGCGGTCCGGGAGACCTCGCGCGAGGAGAACCGCCCCGAGCGGACCGTCTACGAGCCGACCGGCGAGGGCCACGAGACGCTGCGGCGGTGGATGCGGGAGATGCTCTCCACCCCCGCCCGGGAGTTCCCCGAGTTCCCCGCGGCCCTGGCCTTCCTGCCGGTGCTGGAGCCCGACGAGGTCCGCGCGGCGCTGGAGGAGCGGGTCGCGTCCCTGGAGACCCGGCTGGCCTCGCTGGAGCAGGAGCTGGCGGAGGGGGCGGCCTTCCTGGAGCGCGTCTTCCTCGTGGAGAGCGAGTACCAGCGGACCGCGCTCACCGCGGAGCTCGGTTACGTCCGCGGCCTCGCCGAGGACCTCCGCTCGGGCCGCCTCGCCTGGGACTACCGGCTCCCCTAGCCGACCGGTACGGCCCGGCGGGCGGCCCCGCCGCCGAAGGTCAGCCGGAGCCGCCCGTCTCGGCGGCGATCCGGCCGGCCAGGCGCTCGTAGCGCTGCCGGGCCGCCTGGGAGGTGCCCAGTCCGAGCCCGAAGGCGATCTCCTGCCAGGTGAGACCGCGGCCCCGGGCCATCTGCAGGAGCCCCGCCTCAAGCTGGTCCATCTCCGCACGGGCCAGCGGGATGAGGGTCAGGGCGGCGGTGATGTCGGCGTTGTCCACCTCCGGCTCGCCCTCCTCCGGCAGGGCGGAGCCCGCGGCGAGGAAGGAGACGAGCCTGACGGCCTCGTGCGGGCCGAGCACCGACGGGTGGACCTGCCGGGAGCGCTGCTCCTCGGTGGCGGCGTGCCGGTCGGCGATGCGCGACAGCGCGGCGTACACGCGATGCGCCCGCGCCTGCCCCGGATCGGGGGGCGTGAAGGGGTCGAGTGACTGCGATGACTGGTCGGTATCAGAAGACATGCGACCAGCATGGCTCCGGCAACCACATGTTGTCAACGAATCGATTTAAACGAAATGTTCAAAAGAGGGTGACGGTTCGGCGCTCTCCACCACCGCGCCGCGCCGATCGCCCCCCGGTCCGGCCCGTCACGTGACATCCCCACCTGACGTCCCCCGTCACGTGACATCCCCACCTGACGTCCCCCGTCACGTGACATCCCCACCTGACGTGCCACCCGTCACGTGACACTCCGATCCGACGTGCCACCCGCCACGCCGCACGACTCCACCCGCCCTGGCACGCGTCCGTCACGCCGTACGGCCTCATCTCTCGGCCGGCCCGTCACGCCGTACGGTTCGGCCCGCTCCCGGCGGCCGGGGCGCCGGGGGTCCGCGGGTGCGGGACGGGCGCGCCGAAGACGAACCAGACGACCTTCCCTCCGGCGGCCGGCCAGGTGACGCCCCAGCCGTCGGTCAGGACGCCGACGATCTGCAGGCCACGCCCGCCGGTGGCCTCGTCGTCGGCCTCGCACACCCGGGGCGTCCCGGCCCCCGGGTCGAACAGCTCGCCGTACACGTGGCCGGCGCCGCAGCGCAGCCTGAGTGCGCACGCCGCGCCGCCGTGCCGGACGGCGTTGGTGACCAGCTCGCTGACGACGAGCACGCAGTCGTCCACCAGGTCCCCGGCCCCGGACAGGGCGAGCTCGTCGCGCACCAGGGAACGCGCGTCACGCACGCTGGCGGGGGTCGCGGGCAGCAGGCGCTCGGCCGTGCGGGTGAACGCCGTGCCGGCGGAGACCGCGGGCGCGGGCACGACAGTCGCGGGCACGGCATGCCCGGACGCCACGCGGACCGGCACGGCGTGGGCGGCGGGTCCGTGGGCGGACACCGGGCCGAGCGGCTCGGCGCACGAGCTGGGCTGGAGGGTCACCTGCTTCTCCTCTGTATGGGAGCGCTCCCACACCTCAATGTAGAGGAGATGACCGGGTTATGTGAACTGATTGCGACACAACTGTTTCGTCCGGATCCCCTTTCCTCACCCGACCTTCGGCGACACCCGCGGACTCAAGGAAGCTGCGGCAGGACCTTCGCCCCGAAGGCGTCGATGAACGCCTCCTGCTTCTGGCCCACGTGGTGCAGATAGATCTCGTCGAAGCCCAGCTCCACGTACTCGCCGATCCGGGCCGCGTGCCATCCCAGGTCCGTCGAGACGTTGACCGACTCGGTCACCTTCGACGGCGGCACGTCGGCGGTGACCATGTCGAACAGCTCGGCGCTGTCGATGTCCCAGCTCACCGGCGGGCCGAAGACGTTGCTCCGCCACTGGTCGTGGGCGGTCGCCAGCGCCTCGTCCTCGCTTTCGGCCCAGCTCAGGTGGACCTGCAGGACCGCCTTGCCCTTCCCCCCGGCGTCGCGGTAGGCGCCGAGGACCTCGCGCAGCGTCTCCACGGGGCCGTTCACGGTGATCAGCCCGTCGGCCCACTCCGCGCACCACTGGGCGGTCCGCGCGCTCACCGCCGCCCCGAACAGCTCCGGCGGGACCTCCGGCCTGGTCCACAGCCGGGCCCGGTCCACGGTGACCAGGCCGTCGTGGCTGACCTCCTCACCGGCCAGCAGCGCCCGGATGACGTCGACGCACTCCCGCAACCGCGCCGTACGGACGTCCTTGCGCGGCCAGCGGTCGCCGGTGATGTGCTCGTTGCTCGCCTCGCCGGTGCCCAGCGCCGCCCAGAACCGTCCGGGGAACATCGCCCCCAGGGTGCCGATCGCCTGGGCGATGATCGCCGGATGGTAACGCTGGCCGGGAGCGTTGACCACGCCGAACGGCAGGCTCGTGGCCTGCAGGGCGGCGCCCAGCCAGGACCAGGCGAAACCGGAGTGGCCCTGCCGCGCGCTCCAGGGCGAGAAATGGTCCGAGGACATCGCCGCCGCGAACCCGGCCTGCTCGGCCCGCGTCACCGCCTTCAGCAGCTCGGCCGGATGGATCTGCTCGTGTGATGAGTGGAAGCCATAGGTCGCCATGGCGCCCGGCTACCCGAACCGGGACGGTTCACGCGAAACCGCGCGTGACGGTCCCGCGCCGGTCGCGCATGCTGGTGGACGGAGGATCTTCGACGAGGAGGGAGCCGGAAGTGGGCTCGAACGCGCCCCGGATGATGTGGCAGTTGCTGGAACCCCTGCACGCCGTCACCTACTTCGCACCGGAGGCGCGGTCGGCGGCCGACGCGGCCGGCATGCGCGGGTTCTGGATGGGATACTTCGCGACCCGGGCGGCTCCGCTCGGCGCGGTGGGCCCGGAGGTGGTCACCGCCGCCTTCCACGGTTTCCCGCCCGCCAGGGTGGCCCGGGCGCTGCCGGACGCCTGGGGGTTCGCGCCCCCGGAGGCCGTGCTCCGGGCGCGTCTCGGCGGGGCCGGGGCCGCCCTGCGGCGGCTGCTCGCGGACGCGGCGGCACCGGGCTCCTCCGAGGGGGCCGGTTCGCTGCCGGACGCCCCGGAGAAGGCGGGTCCGCCGGCGGATGTCCCGGAAAAGGCGGATCCGCTGCCGGACGTCCTGGAGGAGGCCGGTTCGCTCGCCTGGGAGGCGGCCCGCCGCGCCGACACCGCCGGGCGGGTGCTCGCCGCGGCGAACCAGGCCCTTCCCGAGCCGGCAGAGCCTTACCTGCGGCTGTGGCAGGCGGCGACCACGCTGCGCGAGCACCGCGGTGACGGGCACGTCGCCGTCCTCGTCGCCTGTGGCGTCTCCCCGGTCGAGGCCCACCTGCTCAAGATCGCCGCCGCCGAGACCGGCGCGGACGGGCTCCGCCTGGCCCGGAAGTGGGACGAGGCCGAGTGGGACGCGGCGCTCGGCTCCCTGCGCGCGCGAAGATGGCTGGACGGCGCGGGCCGCCTGACCGGGGAGGGCGCGCGGGAGCGCGACCGGATCGAGCGACTGACCGACGAGGCCGCGGCCGGCCCCTGGCGGGCGCTGGGCGAGGAGGCCACCGTCAGGCTCGCCCGGCTTCTGTGGCCGCTGGCGAACGCGGTGATGGAGTCGGGCGTGTTCCCGGTGCCGAACCCGGTCGGCATGCCGTGGCCGCCCGAGCCGGTGGACGGCCTCACCGGCGGCCCCGTGACACCCTGATCCGTGACGCCGGGTGTGGCGTCCCTTCCCGGGCTGCGGCCGGGGCCGTCAGCCGCGGGTCCGCGCGCTCGCCAGGGAACCGGCGACGTCCGGGTCGATGATGAAGAAGGAATGGAGGTCGGTGATCTGCAACAACCGCTCCAGGTGGCCGCCCACCCCTGCCAGCCGCAGCCAGCCGCCCGCCTCGAAGGTCGCGTTCATCCCGCTCAGGAAGGTCCGCAGGCCGGTGGAGTCGCAGAAGGTGACGCCCTTGACGTCGATGACGATGCGCGCCTGCCCGCCGGAGACCAGGCGGTCCACGGCGCCCCTGAGCAGCGGGCTGGAGGTCCGGTCGATGTCGCCGGTGACGGTGACCACGGCGCAGCCCGCGTCATGATGGTGGGCGACGTCGACGAACAGCTCTCTACTCATCGTCATCCACTCATTCCACGCGGCTGAGGTGCCACCCGCGCCGGTAGCCGGCCAGTGATCAAGGTATACCCCTGGCGCCGGGTCGGCCGGGCGACGCTCAGGAGACATGTGCGTAACGGCCCCGCCCGCGCCGATCGGGTCGCCCTCCGCCCAATGGAAGCAGACCCGCGGCGGCTTGCCGGTCCCGTCGCGCGGAACGCCCATCCGCGCCGCACGAGGCGGCCGGGGCCGTCATGGCCTCGCCCGCCTCACGTTCCCCCCGGCCGCACCGCGCCGCCTCCCCGCCCCGGGGGTACGGCCGGCCGCCGCCATCACCGTCGCCGCCACCGCCGTCGCCGCGGCGGGCCGGCCGGACGGCGGCCGGTGTCGCGGTGGATCAGCCGAACGGCAGCCGTACCAGCGACGTGTCACCCGCGCCGAGGGTGGTGGCGCCGTTGCCGATGGCGTTCCAGACCTCGACCCGCACCGTGCCGCCGGCGAGGTTCCCGTACGCTCCGGACGCCGACTGCAGACCGGCCGCCTGGGTGTAGTGCTCCCACCCGGCCAGCGGGTCGGTGGCGAAGTAGCGGTAGGTCTCCACCCGGTCCCAGCTCCCGTTCCCGGTGAGGTCGTAGGAGATCCTGAGCTGGGTGCCGTTGCCGACCGTGGTCCCGGCGTCCAGGAACAGGTCGAAGGCGGTCGTGCCGCCGTTGTGGGCGGCGGTCAGGCCGGTCGCGGTGAAGACCCGCGCGTTCGTGGGCGTGCCGTCGTGGTTGACGCCGCCGGCCGAGGTGATCGTGACGGCGCCCGCCGTGCCCTTGGCACCCGGGAGCGTCCCGTCCGCCCGGAGGTACCGGGTCGCGGTGAAGGGGGCGGCGGTCACCGTCGGCGTCACGGTCGGGGTCGCCGTCGGCGTCGAGGTGGGGGTCGCCGTCGGGGTGGCGGTCGGGGGGAGGCCGCCGTCCGCGTCGCCGCCGCTCCAGTTCAGGGCGCCCGAGGCGACCGTCCTGCCCGCCGGCACGGTGAGCCGGGTGCCGTTGGAGAAGGTCACCGTCATGTCGGTGCCGGTGATGTTGGACGCCACGTAGGTGCGGGCGCCGTTCCTGCTGAACACCTTGGCCAGCGGGTGGTCGGCGACGACGGTGGTGTCCACGGTGCCGAGCGCCGCCAGGTTGCGGATCCAGTGGAAGGTGTGCGCCCGGCTCTCGCCCTCCTCGGGGGTGTAGCCGGGTGCCGCGCGCAGCTTGGCCAGCGCGGCGTCGCCGTCGCCGAGCGCGAGATACTCCCACAGGATGTCCTGCCACACCGTGGGCTCTCCCCCGTTGTTCCTGACCACCTCGGCGTAGTTGCGGCGCACGTAGCCGGGGTCGTCGCCGAGGTAGAGGTGGCCGCCGGTGATCGGGAGCATGTTGATGCCCTGGATCATCTCCGGTTCGGCGCTGAACCAGGTGGCGTAGGCGCCGCCGTCACCCCAGACCATGCCGACCGCGCCGTGACCGAACTCCCCGGGGAAGTTCCGGTCGCGGATGTCGAACCAGTACTCCTTGATCGCCTCGGCCTGGGTCGTGTACATGTAGACGCCCGCGTCGCGGACGGCGGTGTCGCCGGTGGCCTGGCCCCACTGGATGAGGGCGTTGGCGAAGTTCATGCCCTCGGACGAGGACTCCTGGTTGTTGCCCGCGGCGAACGCCCCGTGGCCCGACGCCCAGTCGTGGCCGGCGTAGATGTCGAAGTCACGCAGGTACGGGAAGCGCTCGTCGCCGCGGTCGTAGTTGTCGGCGTCGCGGATCAGCAGGTCCACCATGCCGCCGTACCGGCTCTTCGTCGCCCAGTCCGGCTGGAACTTGGCGAGCGTCGCCGCGGCGGCGATGTAGTAGCCGTAGTGGAAGTGGTGGTCATTGAGCTCCTGGTCGGAGCCGTAGGAGGCGGGGTAGCCGATCAGCGTGCCCCAGTTGCGGTCGTAGTAGAAGACGCGGGAGGTCTTGCCCGCGGCGGCGGTGAACCAGTCGGTGAGGCGGGTGCGGACGGCGGTCAGCGCCGCGTCGCGGACCGAGGTGAGGCCGAGCTGGTCGGCGATCTCCGCGATCCGGGCGGCGCGGCCCAGGCCCTTGCCGGTCCAGTAGGTGTCGTCGCCCCGGGCCGCCATCGGGTCGCCCAGCTCGGCGTTGAGGTGGCCGGTGATCGTGGCCAGGTCGGCGCCCGAGCCGTCGGCGACCGCGGGGACCTCGGGCAGCACGCCGGTGTAGGTCATCGTCGTCGTGAACCCCGTCCCGGTGATGATCTTCATCGGGCCGCGCGCGGAGGCGTACGTGGGGGCGAGGGGGGTCGCGCCCGTCAGGCGGTTCCACTGGTGGGGGTACAGGGCGATGACGGTGCCCCGCTCCGTGCCCTGCCTGGCCGCGGTGGTGAAGCCGTACGTCGTGGTGACCCTGCCGCTCGACGGGTCGTACGCGTAGGAGACGCGGGTCCCGGTGACGTGCGCGTGCGCGTATCTGGCGTAGGTGGCGGCGAGGGCCGCCCTGTCCTGGCCGCCGGGCAGCACCGCCACCGAGAAGAAGCCCTTGCCCGCGAGGGAGGAGGTGATCGTCGTCCCGCTGACGGTCCAGGTGGAGCCCGCCGGGGCGTAGGCGACGTAGTCGCTGCCGCCCGCGGTGAACCCGATGACGGGGCCGTCGTTCGACCAGACCGCGGGGGCGCCCGCGGTGCCGCTGATCCGCGCGTCACCGCCGGTGACCTGGAAGTAGGTGAACGGCAGGCCGTGGCCGATGGTCGCCTTCATGGTCCGGGCCCCGTCGCTCCAGTACGGCGTGACGGTCCAGTCGCTCCAGCCGTCCACCTTGACGTCGGGGGAGCTCATCCCGGTGACGCCGACCCGGATGTCCTCGCGGTACTCGTACTTGTACTCCCCGACGCCGGTCGCCGTGCCGGTGATCGACGTCGGCCCGGAGTTGTAGGAGAGGCCGATGCCGTCGGGGAAGGTGTCGTAGGAGGCGGGGTGGGCGTGCAGGATGTCGCTGTAGGCGCAGTCGTTCCGCTTGAAGAGGAGCGAGGACCACCAGTCGTTGGTGGGGACGGCGCCCTTGGGCGCGTTGCCGGTCACCCAGCGGCGCGGGTTGGTGGAGAGGTCGGCGCAGCCGGTCGGCAGGGAACGGCCGGCGGGCAGCGTGTCGGCGTAGCCGCCGGCGCCCACCGCGGCCGCCTCGGCGGGGCGCGCCGCGCCGAGGCCGGCGCCGGCGCCGAAGACGCCGGCCAGTAGCGTGACGGCCGCGAGCACGGCAAGGCCGCGCCGGCGGGCGGGGCTTCTTCCCGGGGGTCGTGGTGTGTCCGGCCTCGCGGCGTGGTTCGGGTGATCCATGGGGGTGCCTCCAGGGGAGGGATCGGATCTGGAGCGGAGCGGCTGAGAGAGCGCTCTCACAGCGGAACGTAGCCAGCCGTCCGGCCGCCGTCAATGCTTCGCCACGATTGCCGTCGGACGAATTTCCGCCGCCCGCTTTTCTCAATGGAACCGCTGGCAGTAGGGGTTGTCCTCGGGCTCTGGGAACCCGACGGGGAGCCTGACCGGAGGATCCAATCAGCGCCCGAGGACTAGAGAGCGCTCTCCACTGAATGTCAGAGGGTCCGGGCGGAGCCTCCCGGCCGCGCCTGTCCGGAGAGCGCCGGCCCGCGAGCCGCAACTGGCGGAACGGTCACAAAACCATGACTGGACACGCAGAGTGATTGTTCATTTACTTTCAGTGTTCACTCCGGCACCCCCTGCTTCAGGAGGAATCATGCGGCACGGAAAACTCATGGCCATCACGCTGGCGACCGTCGTCGGCTGCGCGGGCCTGGCAGCGGCGGCGGCCGCCCCCGCCACCGCCACCGTCGACGCCCCCACCAGCTCGGCGGCCGACTTCACCGGCTACCAGATCGTCAAGCTCCCCAACGCCAACGTCCCCAACTTCTCCCGCCGCGTGGTCCGGTGCCCCGCCGGTAAGCGGGCGGTCGGCGGCGGCGCCGAGGCGCAGGGCGCGGACGCGATCCTCGTCGGTTCCTTCCCGACCGACGACGGCACCGGCTGGATCGGCCTCGGCCGGCAGAACCGCTACGGCGACGTCGGCATCAGCGTCTACGCGGTCTGCGCCAACGTCGGCTGATCCGCCTTCCCCCCGCTCTGGCCAGACCTCCCCCGGGTCTGGCCAGAGCCTTTTCGGATCCAGGTCCGGGCCCGGATCCGGGGCCGGGGCCTGTCCCGGTCTCCCGCGGCGGCCCGGCCGCCCCGTCAGCGGGACCGCTTGCGGTCCAGCGTGCCCCAGGCGTGGCTGTTCTGGGCCGCGACGAGTTCCGCGGCCTCCCGCATCACCGACTCGTCCACGGTCGCGACGACCTCACCGCACCGGATGAGGGGCTCGTTGTCCGGGCCCCGGGACACCTCCTCCCCCGCGAGGATCCACGCCCTGACGCCCGGCCCCCGGTCGCGGCGGATGTGGGAGTAGTCGTACAGGCGCCGGGCGGCCCACAGCCTGGTCGAGCGATCCCCCCACCAGCTCTCGACGTCCAGCGGATTGGCGGACAGTCCGGGCAGCTCGGCGCCGGTCAGGGCGTCGCGGCTGCGGCCGGTCGTCTCGTCACGGCCCAGGTCCCGCGACCACCGGATGAAGAGCCCGTGCCGACCGTCCAGCAGCGTCGCGAGTTCCGACAGGCTGGTGATCACAGCCGGTGCCGACGCCATCGCCTCCACCTCGCTTCGACGCGCTTCCCCGATCGGGCCCGTCGGCCTCCCCGGGGGCCCGCCGGGCTCACCCGCGGGCCACCTCCGGCTTCCCGCCAGGCGACATTCCCACGGTTCCCACGTTCTCCCAGCTCACACCTGACCCGGGAATCCTCCCCGGCGGCAGCGCACGGGTCAGCCATGCGATCCGGTGCCGTACGGCGTGCGGGTCAGCCATGCGATCCGGTGTCGTACGGCGTGCGCCGCTGCAACAGCAGCAGCCACGCCATGGACGGCAGGACCAGCAACGCGCCCACGGCGAGCACGAGGAGCGTGGCGCCGAGCACCGACCGGGTGGCGGCGGCCTGGTAGACGGTCAGGCCGGGCGGCAGCATCGCCGGGTACTGGGCGACCGGCCACCCCCACAGCACCGCCGTGACGGCCAGCGCGGCGGTGACCCGGACGAGCAGGAAGCGCCTCAGCCACAGCAGGACCAGGGAGACCAGGCCGAGTACGGCGCTGCCCGCCACCAGCGGCAGCGCCCGGTGGATGAGCCCGTCGAACAGCCGGGGGGCGTCCCAGTGCAGCACGGCGATGCCGACCAGCGCGACGGCGCCCACGGCCAGGCCCGTCACCAGCGCCCGGCGCCGGAACCCCTCGGCCAGGTCCGGCAGCCCGGCCCGTCTCGCGTCGTCGCACAGGTACACGGCGGCGAGGTAGACGCAGACCCCGATCGCGAGGACCCCGCCCAGCATCGAGGTGGGGTTCACCCAGCTCGCCATGATGTCCCCGGCCCCCAGCCCCGGCGGGACGCGCCCGGAGGCGATCCCCCCGGCGACCGTGCCGAGGAAGAAGGGCGTCAGGACCGAGGAGAACGCGAAGGCCGCGCCGAACAGGCGCTGCTGCCACAGCTCGGTGCTGGCCTTGCGGAAGGCGAACGCGGCGCCCCTGGCGATGATGCCGAGCGCCACGAGCGTCAGCGGGATGTAGAGGGTGGACATCACCGCGGCGAACGTAGGCGGGAAGCCGGTCCAGAGCACGACGAGCACGAAGATCAGCCAGACGTGGTTGGCCTCCCACACCGGCCCGATCGTGTGCTCGATGAGCCGGCGCTGCGGCATGCCCGCCCTGGCGCGCCCGGCCAGCAGGTCGAGGACGCCGCCGCCGAAGTCGGCCCCGGCCAGCAGCGCGTACAGCGTCACGCCGACCCACAGCACCACCAGCATGGCCTGCACCAGGTCCACCGGGTCACCCCCGGTCCCCGGTCGCGGGCGTCGCCCCCTGGGCGGGTTCCTCCGGTTCCTGGGGCGCGTGCGTCTCCTCCCCGGCGGCCTCCGGCGTCCTGGACGCGCGCGCCATGCGCCGCAGCACGTAGACGGTGGCGACGGTGAGGACCGCGTAGACCAGCAGCACGACGACGAACCCCGCCCACAGGCCGGGCACCGGGTTGACGGCGTCGACGGTGCGGAGCCTGCCGTACACCGTCCAGGGCTGGCGGCCGACCTCGGTCACGATCCAGCCGGACTCCACCGCGGCCGCGGCGGCCACCCCGGAGATCGCGGCCAGGCGCAGGAACCACGGGGAACGCGGCAGGTCGCGGTGGCGCCACCAGGCCACCGCGAACCACGCCGACAGCAGGAGCAGGAAGAACCCGACGGCCACCATCGTGTCGAAGGCCAGGTGGACCGTGGTGACCGGGGGCCGGTCGGCCACCGGGACCGTGTCGAGACCGCGGACCACCGTGCTCGGGCTGTTGCCGACCAGCAGCGACAGGCCGCTGGGGATCTCGACCGCGTAGCGCATCTCTTCGTTGACCGCGACGCCGCCGAGGCTCAGCGGGGCGTGCGATCGGGTCCGGAAGACGCCCTCCATCGCGGCGAGCTTGACGGGCTGGTACTCGGCCAGGAACCGGGCCGCGTAGTCGCCCACCACGATCTGGATCGGGGCGAAGACGGCGCCCAGCGCGAAGGGGATGGCGAAGCCGAGGCGGTGGTAGCGGTCGCGCCGCCCGCGGAGCAGCGCCACGGCGTAGACGGAGGCGACCGTGAAGCCGGTCACCATGAACGCCGCGATGATCATGTGCAGCGTCTGCGGCGGTGTCGCCGGGTTCATCATCGCCCGCCAGGGGTCGACGTCGCGGATCCGGCCGCCCTCCAGGGTGAACCCGACCGGCTGGTTCATCCAGGCGTTGGCGGTCACCACGAAGAACGCCGAGGCCACCCCGGCGACCAGCACCGGCACTCCGGTCAGCAGGTGGAGCCGGGGCGACAGCCGGCCCCAGGCGTAGAGGTAGACGCCGATGAAGATGGCCTCCAGGAAGAAGGCGTTGCCCTCCAGTGCGAAGGGAAGCCCGATCACCTCCCCGTAGACGCCCATCAGGCCCGGCCACAGCAGGCCCATCTCGAAGCTGAGGATCGTCCCGGAGACCGCCCCGACGGCGAACAGCACGCCCACCGCCTTGGCCCAGCGGTGGACCAGCCGCAGGTACTCGTCGTCACCGGTTCGCAGGGCCCGCCACTCGGTGAACAGCAGCAGCGCGGGCATCCCCACCCCGAGACAGGCCAGCACGATGTGCCAGCCCAGCGAGAAGCCCATCTGCATGCGCGCCGCGAACATGTCGGCCGGGCTCGCCGGGCCGGCCGCCGCCGCCGACATCGGTACGGCGAGCCCGGTCAACCCGGTCAACCCGAACAGCCCGGACAGCCCGGACACGGCGCCCCTTCCCCCCGGACGGCGGTCCCGCCGGCCCTCGCGCGTTCCCCGGCCTCCATGACGTTCCCCCAGGTCACATGGGCCCCCATGGCCCCATGGGCCCCTCACCCATACGGCCTTCCCCCCGTCCGTTTCCCGGCAAACGGCGGAAAGCCGCGTTGGAGCCACCGGACTGCCATCACTTTCCGTAGTGTTTCCATGACTCGTCGTCACACCTCATCGGGTGTCACGGCCCCGCGCGGCACGCCCTTCGACGGAGGAGAGCAGCATGAGAAAGGTCATCGCGTCGGTCTACACGACGCTGGACGGCTTCATCGACGACCCGCACCTCTGGTCGCTCAAGTACTGGACGGACGAGGCCGCCGCGTACTCCCACGACCAGCTCTTCGCGAGCGACGCGCTCCTGATGGGCCGCGTGACCTACGAGGGGTTCGCACTGGCCTGGCCCGGCAGGACCGGGGAGTTCGCCGACCGGATGAACGGCATGCCCAAGTACGTGGTGTCCTCGACGCTGGACAAGGCCGACGAGTGGCACAACACCTCGGTCATCCCGGGCGGCGAGGTCGTCGGGACGGTGGCCGAGCTGAAGCGGCGGCCCGGACGGCAGATGCTGATCTACGGCTGCGGCCGGCTCACCGACACGCTGATGGAGCACGGTCTCCTCGACGAGTACCGGATCTGGGTCCACCCGCGGATCCTGGGCAGGGGCAGGCGCCTGTTCCGGGAGGGCACCGACGCCCGGCTGAGACTCCTCGACACGCTGAGGTTCAGCTCGGGCGTCGTCGTCCTCTCCTACGCCCCGCAGGACCCCTCCCCCACGACCTGACCCCTCCCCCGCCGCTCAGGTCAGCCGGATGTTGCTGGTCAGGGTGGCGATCCTGGCGGCCCAGGCGTCCCGCTCCTCGGGGCGCCCGAGGACGCCGGGGCGCCGCTGCCAGGGCAGCGGCCCGTCCTCGCGCCGGTACTCCACGCCGAGCGCGGCGAGGCGGTCCTCGTGGACGCGCATCCGGTCGCGGAAGCCGGCGAAGTCCCGGGCGCGCGGGCTCCACACCGTCTCGGCGAAGGCGCACATCCGGGGGAAGACCATGTAGTCGACGTGCCGGGGCGAGTCGATCAGTTCGGTCCACAGGCAGCACTGCGAGCCGAGGACGTGCCGGGCGGCGTCCTCGCCGTCCAGCTCGGCGGGCACCGGGTCGAAGGAGTAGACGTCCTCCAGGGTCAGCACGGTGCCGAACGGCACCGGCTCGTCGTCACCCGGCGCCTGCCGGTAGTCGAGATAGACGGAGGTGTTCGGGCAGGTGATGACGTCGTGCCCGGCCCGTGCCCCCAGCACCGCCCCCAGGGTGTCCCGCCAGGAGGCGACGACCGCGCCCGGGGCGAGCCCGCCCTCCAGGATCTCGTCCCAGCCGACGAGCCTGCGGCCGCGCGCGGTGAGGTGGTCGTCGAACTGCCGGATGAACCAGCTCTGCAGGTCGTCCTCGTCGCGCAGGCCCAGCTCGGCGATCCGGCGTCGCGCCGCGGGGCTGGCCCGCCACTGGTCCTTGCGGGCCTCGTCGCCGCCGATGCACACGTACGGGCTCGGGAACAGCTCCATGACCTCGTCCAGCACGTTCTTGAAGAACGCGATGGTCCCGTCCTCGACGTTGACGACGTTGGGGCCGACGCCCCAGGTGGTGCGGACCTCCAGCGGGACGTCGAGGTTGCCCAGCTCGGGATAGGCGGCGATGGCCGCCTGGGTGTGCCCGGGGATGTCGATCTCGGGCACGATCGTGACGTGCCGCCGCGCCGCGTAGGCGACGATCTCCCGGATATCGTCCTGGGTGTAGTAGCCGCCGTGCGGCCGGCCGTCCGCGGGGCCGTTCCAGCCGGTCGAGCTCTCGCGGCGCCACGCGCCGACCTCGGTGAGGCGGGGGTAGCGCCTGATCTCCAGCCGCCAGCCCTGGTCGTCGGTGAGGTGCAGGTGCAGGACGTTGAGCTTGTGCATCGCCATCAGGTCGACGAACCGCATCACCTCCCGCTTGGTCATGAAGTGCCGGGCGACGTCCAGCAGGCAGCCGCGCCAGGCGAACCGCGGCCGGTCCTCGATCCGCACGGCCGGCAGCGACCACTCCCGCGGGCCGTCCGCGGCCCTGCGGAACGCCTCGGCGGGCAGGAGCTGGCGGAGCGTCTGCGCGCCGTAGAACGCGCCGGCCGGCCCGCCGGCCTCGATGCGCACGCCGTCGTCGCCGACGGTCAGCGTGTACTCCTCCGGGTCCATCGCACCGACCGCGAGGACGATCGCCCCGGGACCGGGCTCGCCCGGGAGCAGCTCCCAGCCTCCGGCCGGGCCGAGCTCGCTCCGCAACCAGGCGGCCACCCCGGCCAGCGCCGGGTCGGGCGCGAGGACGGTGCCGGGGCCCAGCGTGAGACGGCCCGGTCGGGTCTCGAACCGGACGGGCTTGGGGATGATCATTTCTTCCTTTCGGTGGGGCTTCTCCCCGCGCGGCCCCCTGCGGGCCGCGCGGGTGCGACGCGGTTCTCCGTACGGCGCCGGCGCGGGTCCGGCGCGGGTGGGCCGCCGGTGCCCCGCGGGGGCGGGACTCCCCGGGGAAGGGGGCGCCGGCGGCCGGTCTCAGGGGGCCTGGGCGACCAGGACGGCGGCGGACGAGGTGGCCTCGGCGCGGCCGTCGAAGGACGCCTTCGCGCCGATCTCGTACCGCCCCGCCGCGGCGCCGGCCGGCGGGGTGACGGCCCAGGTGACGGTGAACGCCTCGCCCGCGGCGAGCTTCTCCGGCGACGCCGCCGGGGTCACCGGCCGGGCCCGCCAGCCGTCCGGCAGGGTCAGGGCGATCTCGGCGCCGGTGAGCTTCTCCGTCCCGCCGGTGTTGACCAGGCGGGTGACGATCTCGCCCTCCCGGCCCGCGGTGAGCGTGGTGAGGCGGTCCTCGCCGAGGGTGGCGGCGGGGTCGGTCTCCAGGGTCACGAGGGGCGCCGCCCGGTCGCCGCCCGCGTCGCGGGTGGCGACGCGGTACATGACCGCGCCGTGCGCGGGCACGTACGCCGCGAGGTCGCCCCGGGTCGCGGCGACCTCGCCGGTCCACAGGTCCTCGACCCGGTGGCGGGGGGCGCGGGGCGGCTTCAGCTTCGCGGCGGTGACCGCGATGGTGGCCGCCCGGTCGCTCTCGTTGAACAGCACCACCGCGCTGTCGCCGTTCTCCAGCGGCTTGACCAGCGCGTGGTACCAGCCGTCGGTGCGGGCGTAGCGGCTCTGCACGCCCAGCCGGTCCTGGTTCACCGCGACCACCTTGGGGTTGGCGACGATCGCGGCGGGCGCCTTGGCCGGGTCGGCCTGCAGGATCAGCGGGGAGGCGCCGATCGCCCACAGGCTGAACTGGGCGCGGTACTCCCGCTCGGTCATCTTGCCGAGCCCGGCCTGCAGCAGGTCGGGGTCGTTCCAGGAGCCGGGCCCGGCGTACTCGTGGCGGAGCATGTTCGTCTCCCACACGTCCACCATGTGCGCGTAGGAGTCGGTGAGCGGTTTCGTGACCACGTTGGTCCGCCAGGTCGTGGCGACCTGGCGGCCCCACAGCCAGGGGACGGTGCTGCCCTCCTCGTTGTTCATGGCGAACGCGATCCCGTCACCGAGGGCCTGCCGCATCGCCGGGTAGAGGATCTGCGCGATCTGCTGGACGTTCTTGCCGGGGAAGTCGGCGGCGGGGATCGAGCACCAGTCGTACTTGAGGTAGTCGACGCCCCAGCTCCGCAGCAGGGCGCCGTCGGCGTCCTCGTGCCGGTAGGCGCCGGCGCCGCCGCCGGCGCACGCCTTGGTCCCGGCCGACAGGCCGAGGCCCAGCTTCAGGCCCTTGCCGTGGATGTGGTCGGCCAGGGCCCGGATGCCGGAGGGGAACCGGGCGGGGTCGGCCACCAGGCCGCCGGAGGCGTCGCGCCCGGCGGCGGTCCAGCAGCCGTCCACGATGACGTACCGGTAGCCGGCGGCGGCGAGGGGGCCGTCGGCCAGGGCGTCGGCGGCCCACCGTACCGCGGTCTCGGAGACCGAGCAGCCCAGCGCGCGGCTGTTCCAGCCCATGGGCGGGGCGTCGATCCCGGGCGGCGCGGCGGAGGTGCGGGCCGTCGCCGCCGAGGGCACGGCGAGCGCGCCGAGGAGGGCCGCCGACAGGGCGGCCGTGCGTGTGCGCATGGAAGGACTCCCGTCAGGCAGGGTTGAGGGCCGGGTCGCCGGGCTCGATGACGAAGGACCCGGAGGTGTAGGCGCGGGCGTAGGGTTCGGTGACCCGGCCGACGGAGCGGAAGTCGACCCTCATCTCCCGTTCCGACACCACGGTGCGCACGTAGCCCCGGCGGCCGTTGAAGAACTTCACGTGCGGGTTCTCGGCGAGCAGGGTCTTGGTGTCGGGGTACTCGTCCAGGCCGTCGCCGGCGGAGGTCACCGAGGTGGTGACCAGCTCGACGCCGACCGGCTTCGACTCCGGGTCGCGGTGGTCGCGCTTGATCTGCCCGGCCCAGTGGGAGTGGACGTCGCCGGTGAGCACGACGCCGTTGCGCCGGTTGTCGGCGATGGCGGCGGCCAGCCGGTTCCGGCTGGCGACGTAGCCGTCCCAGCCCTCGTTGGAGTAGCCCTTGGCGGGGCCGTTCGTCCAGTCCATCTCCATCATGAACACCTGCTGGCCGATCAGGTCCCAGGTGGCCCGCGACTCGCGCAGCTCGCCGGTCAGCCACGCCTCCTGCTCGTCGCCCAGGATGGTGCGGTTCGGGTCGAGGCGCTCGGCGCAGTCCTCGCCGACCGTGCCGCTCCTACCGGTGCAGGCGTACAGGTCGCGGTACTGGCGGGTGTCGAGCAGGTGCAGGTTCGCCACCGAGCCCCAGCGCAGCGTCCGGTACAGCCTCAGCGACGGCCCGTCGGGCCGCTGCGCGCGCCGCAGCGGCATGTTCTCGTAGTACGCCTGGAACGCGGCGGCCCGGCGGGGCAGGAACGGCGGGTCGGGCTGCTCGGGCACGTCACCGGCCCAGCCGTTCTCGATGTCGTGGTCGTCCCAGACCACCACCCAGGGCGCGACGGCGTGGGCGAGCTGCAGCTCGGGGTCGGCCTTGTGCTGGGCGTGCCGGAGGCGGTACCCCGCCAGGTCGAGGCACTCGCCGCCGGCCTGGTCGCGCACGGGGTACTTGTAGTCGCCGTACTCGTAGATGTAGTCGCCGAGGAAGGCGATCAGGTCGGGCTCGTCCTCGGCCATCCGGCGGTAGGCGGTGAACCAGCCGGTCTGGTAGTCGGCGCAGGAGGTGAACGACAGGTTCAGGTCGCGGCCGCGGGTGCCGGGCTCCGGCGCGGTGCGGGTCCGCCCGGCCGGGGAGATCTCGCCCTCGACACGGAACCGGTAGAAGTACTCGGCGCCGGGGTCGAGGCCGTCCAGCTCGACGTGGACGCTGTGCGCCTCCTCGGGCCGGGCCGTCTCGGCGCCACGCCGGACGATCTTGGTGAACCTCTCGTCGGTGGCGAGCTGCCACTGGACGGGAACCGGCCGGTTCGGCATGCCGCCGAGGCCGTCGGGGGCGAGCGGGTCGGTCGCCAGGCGGGTCCAGAGCACGACGCCCTGGGCGTCGGGCTCGCCGGAGGCCACGCCGAGCTGGAAGGCGTCGGTCAGCGGGGTACGGCGGGCCGCCGCGCGCGCGGGTGAGCCGAGCGCCGCGGCGAGTCCGAGACCCGCGCCGCCGGCCAGGAGAGTACGCCGGTTGATCATGGGGGAACCGCTCCTCAGGGGGGTGCCTGCGGGGAAGGGGGGGACGGGGCCGGGCGGGTCAGCCGATGCTCGCGTTGCCCTCCTGGACCGCCTGGTCGGCGGCCTGCCTGGGGGTGATCCGGCCGAGGTACATCTCGTTGAAGATCTGCACCAGCTTCGACTCGTAGCCGGGGAAGCCGGTGACGACCGGCATGCCGTACGTGGTGCCCTTGGACTCCTCAAGGAAGGGCGAGACGTCGAGCTTCTTGCTGTTCTTCCAGTAGTCGACGTAGTTCTGGCCGAACTCCACCAGCGCCGGGAAGACGTAGCCGCCGTCGGCCATGATCTTCTGCGCCTCGGGCGAGCCGAGGAAGGCGGCCAGCTTGTTCGCCTCGGCCGGGTGCTCGGTCTTGGCGTAGACCGCCTCGGACAGGCCGTTGAGGTTCACCGAGCGCCCCTTGGGGCCCTCGGGCATCATCGCGATGCCGATCTCAAAGTTGATCTCCGGGGCGACGAACGGCAGGAGGGCGTTGTTCGCCGGGAACATGGCGACCTCGCCCCGCTCGAACATCTCGGTCATCTTGCCGGTCGGCAGGTTGGTCTGGGCGGCCGGCGGCGCGACGTGGTACTTGTTCACCAGGTCGACGCCGAACTGCAGTGCCTGGACGGAGGCGTCGTCGTTGAAGGTGTAGTGGCCGAAGTTCTTGTCCACGAGCTTGCCGCCGTTGGACTCCACCCAGTTCATCCACTGCGTCTGGTAGTGGTTCCAGGAGCCGAAGCCGTACTGCTCGACCTTGCCGGCGTCGAAACCGGGCTCGCCGGGGTGCTTGCCGGCCTCGTCCACGGTGAGCTTGCGGGCCGTCTCCAGGAGCGTGCCGGAGCCGTCGGGCGCCCAGGTCAGCTTCTCCGGCATCTCGACGCCCGCCTTCTTGAAGGCGTCCTTGTTGTACAGCAGGCCGACGATGCCCCAGTCCTTGGGCACGCCGTACAGCTTGCCCTGGTAGGTGTAGGCGTCCACGACGGTCTTGTGGTACTTGCTCGTGTCCAGCTTCAGCGGGCTGAGGTCGGCCAGCACGCCCTTGGTGACGAACTCGGGGAAGTAGGAGGTCTGCATCCAGAAGACGTCGGGCGCGGTGCCCGCCACCGCGTCGGCGGTGAGCTTGGTCCAGTACTGGTCCCAGGGCAGCATCTCGACGGTGACATCGATGTTCGGGTTGGCCTTCTCGAAGGCGGCCATCACCTTCTCGTAGCCGACCTTCTGCTGCTCGTCCCAGAGCCGGTAGGTGAGCGTGACCTTCTCGCCCGACCCCCCGGAGGAGGAGCCGGAGGAGTCGGAGGAGCCGCAGGCGGAGACGGCGGTGAGGAGCGCGGCGCCGGCGAGCGCCGCGGCCCAGCGGATGCGGGGGGTGTGCATGTTCTGGCCTCTCACTGTTCATTTCAGGCCGGTCAGGACCACCGACCGGACGATGTACCGCTGGAAGAAGATGAAGATCAGGAGCATGGGCAGCAGCGCGATCAGGCCGCCGGCCATGATCAGGTTCTGGTCGACGCCGATGCCGTTCCTCAGGCCGGCCAGCGCGACCGTGATGACCTTGGTGTCGTCACCGCTGGTGATGATCAGCGGCCACAGGAAGGAGTTCCACGAGGAGATCACCGTGATGATCGCCAGCGTGCCCAGGGCGGGCCGGCACAGCGGCAGCAGGACGCGCACCAGCACCGTCAGGGGCCCGGCGCCGTCGATCCGCGCGGCCTCCTCGATCCCGGCGGGCAGGCCGCGGAAGAACTGCCGCATCAGGAAGATCCCGTACGGCGTGCCCAGCAGGTGCGGGAGGAGCAGGCCCCACCAGGTGTTGATCAGCTCCAGCTCGCGCATGATGAGGAACAGCGGGATCACCGTGACGGCGCCCGGCACCATGAGCGTCGCCAGGTACAGCCAGAACAGCGCGTCCCGGCCGCGGAAGCGCAGCCGCGCGAAGGCGTAGGCGGCGAAGGTGGTGAAGACGAGCTGGCCCGCGGTGAGCGCGACGGTCATCAGCAGCGTGTTGCCGAGATAGCGGGGGAAGTCCGACGCGAGCAGCGTGGTCAGGTTGGCGGTGGTCGGCGGGAGACCCGGCAGCCACGGCTCGGTGGAGTTGAGCTGGCTCCTGCTCTTGAACGCGGTCAGCACGACCAGCAGGTAGGGGAAGACCGTGACGAAGGCTCCGGCGGCGAGCACCGCGTGCAGCAGGATCCGCCGGGCCCTCCTCCGGGGCTTCTTCCCGGCCGGCGGTCCGGGCAGCGCGCCGGTCGCCGTCTTGGTCGCCGTCATCGTCATCGTCGTCCCTCAGCTCAGGTCGTAGGTGGTGCGCTTGGCGAAGAACCGGACCTGGACCAGCGTCACGGCGAGGATGACCACGAAGAGCAGCATCGACAGCGCCGAGGCGTACCCGAAGTCGAACTCCCGGAACGCGGTGCCGTAGATCTTGAAGTTGATCACCTCGGTCCGGTGGCTCGGCCCGCCGTCGGTCATCACGAAGACGGTGTCGAAGACCTGGAAGGCGCCGATCAGGTTGGTCACCAGGACGAAGAACATCGTGGGGTTCAGCAGCGGCAGGGTGACCCGGAAGAACCGCTGGACCGGCGCGGCGCCGTCCACGGCGGCGGCGTCGTAGAGCTCGCGCGGGATGCCCTGCAGACCGGCGAGGAAGAACAGCATGTTGTAGCCGGCGTACTGCCAGACGTTGACCAGGGCGATCGCGGGCAGCGCCCAGGTGGGGTCCGACAGCCAGGCGGGCCCGGTGACGCCGAACAGGGCGAGGACGTTGTTGACCACGCCGTCGCGCGGATCGAAGATCCACTTCCAGGTCAGGCCCAGCACGATCGGGGTGGCCATCCACGGCACCACGTACAGCGCGCGGTAGAACCGCACGCCCGCGAGGCGCTGGTTCAGCAGCAGGGCGAGGACCATGGCGAGCACGGTCTGCAGCGGGATGCACAGCAGCACGTAGCCCACGGTCACCAGCAGCGAGCGCCACACGCCGCCGTCCCCGGCCATCCGCCGGTAGTTGTCCAGGCCGACGAACGTGGGATCGGACAGCAGCTCCCAGTCGAAGAAGCTCAGGACCAGGACGATCAGGACCGGCAGCAGCAGGAAGGCCAGCACGCCGAACAGGCTCGGCGCGATGAAGAGATAGGCGTGCAGGTCGCCGAGCCCGCGGAGTCCGCGGAGCCCTCGCCGGGGCCGCCGCGCGGGGCGGGAGTCCGCCGTGCCCGTCGGTCCGGCGGGGGCGGCGGGCCCCTCGACGTCCGGGGCGGGGGCGGGGCCGGGGTGCGCGCCGAGGCCGGCGCCGGAACGGGGGGCGGTCACGACGGCTCCGTGGCGGTGGGGACCATCAGCTCCCTGGTGGTCCGCAGCCCCCACTCGTCCAGCGCGGCGATGGGGTCGCTCGACCCGCGCAGGCCCCCGGTCGCGGCGATGTGGGCGGCCCACTCCTCGCGCGCCTCCACCTCCGGCCGCAGGATGACGCAGTCGGGGTCGTTGACCCACCAGCGGGCGTGCAGGAACTCGCGGGCCGCGCCGGTGAGCCGGGCGCCGAGCTGGGACGGCTGGCTGATGTCGCCCGAGCGGGGCATCAGGTTGGGCGCCATGTCAGGGCTGACCCGCATGATGTCCACCAGGCCGATGCTGGGCAGCAGCGGGGCGCCGCAGCCGTGCAGCGTGGCGTCCGGGCCGGCTCCGGCGCGGACCAGCTCCAGACCGCGCCGGTAGGCGGTGATCGGGTCCACGTCCTCGTGCCGCGCGCCGGCCAGCGCCCCGGCGTAGCAGTAGTCGAGCTTGAAGTGGGTCACGCCCAGGCGGGCCAGGCCCTCGAAGACGCCGATCAGGTGGGCGGCGGCGTCGGGGTGGGTGACGTCCAGCACGGCCAGTTCCTGGTCCCACATGCGCCCGGCGCTCACCGGCCCGTCCGGGCCGCCGACCAGCCAGTCGGGGTGCTCCCGGAAGAGGCGGCTGCCGTGGCCCACGAGGTACGGCGCGACCCAGATGCCGGCCCGGCGGCCCGTCCTGACGACGGCGTCCACCGCCCGTTCCAGCGAGCCGAACCCCGGCCGGATCTCCAGCCAGTCACCGATGCCCGCCTCGTAGCCGTCGTCGATGAGGAACATGTCCGCGTCGATGCCGTGCCGGGCGGCCAGGTCGAGGTTGTCGACGATGTCGTTCTCGGTGACCCGGTCGAAGTAGCCGTACCAGCTGCACCACATCGGCGGCACCGCCGGGAAGGCGGCGGGCGCGTGTCCCTCGGCCATGGTGCCGGCCCAGCCGCGCAGCGCGGCGTCCAGGCCGCCCTCGGCCAGCCAGTGCCGTACCGGGCCGTCCGCGGAGATCACCAGCCGTCCGCCCTCGGCGCGGGCCCTGATGGAGGGGACGGTCAGCGGGTCCGGCGCCGACCAGACGGCGACCGGGCCGCCGTCCCCGGGATCGACGGCGAGCAGTCCCTCGCCCTGGAACGTCCCGGCCGGGACGGGGGTCTCCGGGCGGTAGCAGATGAGGTGGATGTTGTCGTCGGCCGGCCGGGGAGGCGTGCCGTCGAGGGGGTGGGCGCCGGTGGGGCTCCAGGATTGCCAGCCGTGCTCGAAGACCCGCGCCCACCGGGGGTCGCACGTGGTCTCGCCCACGTCTGTGAAGCCGGTACGCGGCATCGAGCTTCCTCGCTCTCGCTCAGTTACGAAGGAGTCCATCATTATTAACACCGCAGCCATCAGCGGGCAATGGCCGTTTTCCAGGAAAAGTCCGGCCCGATTCCCTCTGCCCAGGGCGGGGATCACTGGCATACTTGGGCTTTAAACAGGAGACCTACATTAGGGATGGCGATGTCGAATCCCCCGCCGAGCGGCGGAGACCTCTCCCGGCTCCGGCAGCTCAACGCACTGTCGGCGATCAGGGCGCTGCGCGGGACCGAGCCGCTCCCCCTGTCGGCCATCGCCTCCCGCACCGGCCTGTCGAGGCCGTCCACCAAGGAGGTCGTGGACGAGCTGATGGGCCTGGGCTGGGTCGAGGAGGTCCCCCCGACGCCGGGGACGGTGGGCAGGCCCGCCCGCCGCTACCGGTTCCGCTCCGGCAGCGGCTACCTGGCCGGGGTCGACATCGGGGCGCACAACGTGCGCGCCGCGGTCGCCGACCTCGACGGCAACATCGTGGCCGAGACCCGGCAGGCGGTCCGGCCCGACACCCCCGTCGCCGACCGCCTGGCCGTGGTGGAACGGGCGGTCGCGGGCTGTCTGGCCATGAGCGGACTGACCGCGGGGAACCTGTGGACGGTCGTGATCGGCACCACCGGGCTCGTCGACCGCGACGGCCGGGTCATCTTCTCCGCGGCGATCCCCAACTGGAGCGGCCTCGACCTGGCCGGCCTGCTGGGCGGGAAGTTCCCCTGCGACGTGCTGGTCGAGAACGACAGCCGGCTCGCCGCGCTGGCCGAGACCCGCCGCGGGGTGGCCCGCGGCTCCCGGGAGGTCGTGTTCCTGCACATCGGGCGCAGGATGGGCACCGGTCTGATCATCGACGGCAGGCTGCACCGCGGGTTCGGGGCCGCGGCGGGCGAGATCGGCATGCTGCCGGAGACCCGCTGGAAGAGCGCGATCACGCACCTGCACGGCTGCGCGATCGTGCCGGAGGGCACGCCGCCGGAGGACGCCGCGGGCTACGTCCTGGCGGCGGCGCGCGCCGGCGACCCGGCCGCCGTGGCGGCCGTCGAGCGCTACGTCGACGAGCTGGCCGTCGGCGCCGCCGCGACCGTGCTCACCCTCGACCCGGAGCTCGTGGTGCTGGGCGGCGGCTTCTCCCGCTCCGCCGACGTGCTGCTGCCCCCGCTGCGCAGCAGACTGGAGGCGGTCTGCCTGCGCATGCCGGAGCTGCGGGCCTCCACGCTGGGCGACGAGTGCGTCGTCCTCGGCGCGATCGACTACGCCGCCGACCACCTCGACCGGCAGCTCTTCGCCGCCGACACGGGACCCGCCCTGCCGCTCCCGCTGTCCGTCACCCGCTGACCGTACGGCCACCGGCCCGCACGGCCGGCCGTACGGACCCCGGCCCCGGTCTCGCCCGGGTTGACCTCGACTTTGGTCGAGGTTGCAGGCTGATCTCAGCACTTCCACCGAGGAAAGAGATCAATCTCATGATTCTGGTCACCGGGGCGACCGGCAACGTCGGCGGGCACGTCGTCTCCCAGCTGCTGGACAGGGGCGTCGCCGTACGCGCGCTGACCCGCGACCCCGCCGCGGCGGCCCTGCCGGACGGCGTCGAGGCGGTGCGGGGCGACCTGGCCGACCCCGCCTCCCTGGACACCGCGCTGGACGGGGTGGAAGCGGTGTTCCTGCTCTGGCCCACGCTGGCGGCCGACCACGCCGCCGCGGCCGCCGTCGAGAGGATCGCCGGACGGGCGCGCCGCGTGGTCTACGTCTCCGCGCGCGGCGTGTCCGACGACCTGGAGCGGGCGCCGGGCTCGATCCTGGGCTCCCACGCCTACCTGGAGCGTCTGATCAGGGGGGCCGGCGTGGAATGGACGTTCCTGCGTCCCGGCGGGTTCGCGGTGAACACCCTGCTGTGGGCGCCGGAGATCCGCGCCACGGGCGTGGTCCGCAGGTCCCACGGGGCGGCGGGCCGGGCGCTGATCCACGAACGGGACATCGCGACCGTCGGGGTGCTCGCGCTGACCGGGGACGGCCACGCCGGGGCGGTCTACGAGCTGACCGGGCCGGAGACCCTGACCCAGGCCGAGCAGGCGGCCGCCATCGGCGAGGCGATCGGCCGCCCGGTGCGCTGGGAGGAGGTCCCCCCGGAGAACACGCTCAGGGACCTCGTGGCGGGCGGCATGCCGGCCGCCATGGCCGAGGGCATCGTCGCCGCCCACGACGCGATGGTGACGTCACCCGAGACGACCACCGCCACGTTCGAGAAGGTCACCGGGGTCCCGGCGACGCCGTTCCGGCAGTGGGCGATCGACCACGCCGGCGACTTCCGCTGACCACCGCCCTCCCGGACACCGTCCTCCCAGGCTCATGCCCACCGGGGGCGGGCACGAGCCTGGGAGGATGCCGGCCGCGCCGGGTCCGTACCCGTCTCCCGCGCCCCGGCCACCGTCAGGCGGTCACCGCGACGCCGACCGGTTTGGCGGGCCCGGCCGGCTCGGGGACGGCGGTACGGCGGGCCACGGCCGGCCCCATCGCCACGACCGCGATCCCGGTCGACACCCCCGCCACCAGGGCCGACCACCAGAGCACGGCCGGGTCGAAGCTCGTGTAGACCGCGGCGCCCACGGTCAGCGCGATGAACCGGGCCAGCCCCCACGTCCACTGGAAGGCGCCCTGGTAGCGGCCGCGGGCGTGGGCCGGCGCCAGGTTCGCGACGATCGCGGCGGCGATCCCGCCGACGCACGCCTCCCCGACCGACCACAGCAGCACGGTCAGCGCGTACTCGACCGGCCGCTCGGCCACTCCGGTCAGTGCGACGCCGACCGCGATCAGCACGCTCGCCGCGCCGAGCACCGGAAGCTGCGGAAGCCGGGTGAGCAGGCCCGTGGCGACCGGCTGGAGCACCACGACCACCACCGCGTTGACCATGGCCATGAAGCCGTAGACGGCCGGGGACAGCCCGTCGTCGCGAATGGCGAGGGGCAGGGCGACCTCAGTGAGCGAGTAGACCAGGAGTTGGACGCCGAACAGCGGCAGCAGGGCGAGCAGCAGCCGGTCGCGTAGCACCACCCCGTAGCCCGCGCCCTCGGTCTCCGGGGCCCGGCCCGAACGGTCGGCCGGCAGTAGGACCGCGATGACGAACGCGACGGCGAGCGAGGTGGCGGCGTCCACTCCGAACAGCAGCCAGTACCCGCGCTCGGCCAGGAACCCGCCGAGCACCCCGGCGACCGCGGTGCCGACGTTGATCCCCCAGCCGAACAGCGAGTACGCCGCCCGGCGCCGCTCCGGCATGACCGTGTCGGCCATCATCGCGTACACCGCCGGGGTGACCAGCGCCCCGGCCGCGCTGAGCAGCGCCGCGGCGAGCGCCAGCGTGACCAGTCCCGGCGCCGCGAACAGCGCTCCGGCGGCGGCGGCGTTGCCGGTCAGACCGATCAGCATCGTGGGCCGCCGGCCCAGCCGGTCGGCGAGCAGGCCGCCCAGCATCGGGCCGACGAGGTTCCCGGCGCCCAGCGCGCCCAGGACGTAGGGGGTCTGCTCGGCGGAGACGCCACGGGTGGCCAGGAAGAACACCAGGAACGGACCGACCAGGTAACCGAGCCGGCTGACGACGGTCCCAGTGAAGAGGACCCAGACGGGCCGCGGGAAGCCGCCGAACTGGACGGCCAGGGCGGAACGCAGAGAGGACATGGCGCAGATCCTGCGCGTTCCGCTCGAAGGAGACCATTGATTAAGCTGAGGCTGAATCATCGGCCACCGGAGGAGCGGGCATGCGGACCGAACTGGCCTTCTCGACGGGCGACCTGGCGCACACCCGTTTCGCCGTGTCCCCGATGTGGGAGGTCGTGACCAGCTTCCGCGTCCTGGCCGGGCCCTCCGTGCCGGAACCGCACCGGCCGTGGGCCGAACAGGTGCTGCCCCGGCTGCGGGCGGCGGGCCTGGACCGCGGCCGGCTCGCCCGCCTGGTCCCCGCCACCGGCTACCTCGCCGACTTCCTCACCCCCACCCCGGCCACGCCGTTCCCCACCCTGGAGGCCGAGCTGGCCGCGATCCGGGCGACCTCCGCCGAGCAGGCGCGCCGGGACCTCGCCGTCCTGGCGGCCGAGCGGACGCGCCAGGGACCCGGCCACCCGGCGGTGAAGCGGGACCCCGGCGACCCGGCGGCGGGACGGCCGCGGCGGGGTTCCGGCGGTCCGGCGGTCGTGCCGTCCCGGCGCGACCCGGCCGAGGACCTCGACCGGGTGACGGCCGAGATCGAGACCTATTGGGAGCTGGCCCTCGCCCCCTACTGGGCCCGCATCCGCGCGACGCTGGAGGCCGACGTCTTCCACCGGGCCCGGCAGGTGGCCGAGTACGGCGCCGCCCACCTGCTCAACGACCTGCACGCCTCGGTGAGCTGGGGCGACGACACCCTGCGGCTCGTCAGGCGGCACTGCACGGTCACCCGGGAGCATGCCAGCCCGGGGCTGGTCCTACTGCCCTCGGTGTTCTCCTGGCCGCACGTACTCACCAGGGTGGCCGCGTCCGAACCGCTGCAGATCGCCTACCCGGCCCGCGGGTTCGGGTCGGTCTGGGAGCGACGCGTGGGCGCGGACGCCGACGCCATGGCCGCCGTGCTCGGCCGGTCCCGCGCGCTGCTGCTGGCCGAGCTGGAGTCGCCGGCCTCCACCACCCAGCTCGCGCGGCGGTCCGGGCTGTCGGCGGCGGGGGTCTCCCAGCACCTGACCGTCCTGCGCGACGCGGGCCTGGTCACCGCCCACCGGGCCGGTCGCTCCGTGCTGTACGCCCGTACGGCGGTGGCCGACTCCCTCCTCGCCGCCGCCCCCGCCTGACCCGCCCGCGCAACCGAAGAAGGCCCAGATCGGCATGCCGACCCGGGTGTTCTTTCCGTGCACCGCCGGGGACTCGAACCCCGGACTCGCTGCTCAGGAGTCAGTGGTTCGTCCTCTCGTGCCACCATGCCTCGTCGATCGGTGCTGGACTGTACGACTTTCAGCCGGTTTACGTGCCACCCAAGGCCATGCCATGACACCCCATTCCGCGGCATCGGGCGACCCCCGAGCAGCCATGGGGCCACGAAACCTGTCACAAGAGGCCGGGGTGGCGGGCAAGGCATCCGCAGAAATCACCGATGATGTGCTTCGAACTGCGGAAACGCCCTCCGCAAAATGCGGCGACCAACAAGCCGGCGAAGAGCTTTTGATGGTCAGGGCACCAAGCGGTAACGTACGGGCAGGTAATAGTTCCCGAACAACCTTGTTCGAGCCCGGCTCACATATGTTCTGCCCGTAAATGACAATTTGAGGCTTAAATAACCTTCCAGCCGCTCTGCGAAGGAGATTAGGTGGACCCTCTTATCCTGACATTCGGGACGGCTCTGGTAACGGCGATGGCCACCGACGCCTGGCAGCAGGTCCGGTCAGGGGCCGTGGCGCTCTGGCAGAAGGCGCGTCCGGACCAAGCCGACGTCGTCGAGCAGGAGCTGACCGATGCCCGCACGCTCGTCCTCGCCGCCAGGGACGAGGGCGACACCGACACCGAGCGGGCGCTGGCAGGTTCCTGGCAGATCCGGTTGCAGCAACTCCTCCGTGACGACCCCGCGCTCGCTCAGGAGATACAGCGTGTCCTCGACGAGGTACTCAAGCCGGCGCTGGCCCCGGCGTCGCCGCAGGGCAGAACCGTCACGATGACGGCCACCGCCCAGGACCAAGGGCGCGTCTACCAGGCTGCGGGCGACCAGCACTTCACCGAGCATTAGGCGGACAGGAAGGGTCTTGGGCGGATGTGTCCGACCATCGCATGAGCCGCGCGCAACCGCCGCTTCCAGAGGAGGAGGCGGCCGGTTCGGGGATGGTGCGCGCCGGGGATGAAGTAATCCACTTCAACGTACGGGCCGACGGTAACAGCAGGGTCTACCAGGCCGAGGTCCAGCAGTTCTTCCTGACATCCGGGAAGGCGCCTCCGGGCGCCGTCTCCACGATCACCACCTGCCCGTATCCCGGCCTTTCTGGCTTTGACCGACGGTACGCCGACTGGTTCTTCGGCAGGGGTTCCCTGCTCTCCGAGCTCATAGCCCGCCTGGACCGCCGGCAGGTGTCCGGCGGCATCCAGGTGGTCGAAGGGAAATCGGGAGCGGGCAAGAGCTCACTGCTGCAGGCCGGTCTCCTGCGCGAGCTCGACCTGGATCGCGTCCCGGGGTCGAGCCGATGGCACAAGTGCGTGTTCACTCCGTCCAATCGGCCGGTAGAGGCGCTGACAGAACAGCTCGCGCAGGTCACAGGCACGGAGGATCCGGATGAGTGGACGTGCCGGCTCGCCGCCGCGGATGGTCCGCGCCTGGTGGTGGTCATCGATCAGTTCGAGGAGCTGTTCACGCTCTGCGACGACGAAGAGCAACGGCGGCGCTTCGTCCAATTGATCGTCGGCCTGTCCGGCTGCCGGGACGGCCGGCGGCCTGCCGCGCTCGTCGTGATCGGCGTGCGCGCCGACTTCTATCCCGCCCTCAGCGACCATCCCGAGCTGCGCTCCGCCTTCCACGATGGGTCGCTGCGCGTCGGGGCGATGTCGGAGGCCGAACTGCGCGAGGCCGTCCTCCGCCCGGCGGAGAAGGTGGGACTGAGCATCGAGCGCGGCCTCGTCGAGCTGCTCTTCGCCGATCTGGGAGTCACGTCGGGTGAGACGGGGCCCGGCTCATACGAGGAAGGGCGTCTCCCCCTGCTAGCGCACGCACTGCGTACGACCTGGCAGCAGAGGGACGGCGACACGCTCACCGTGGACGGCTACAAGCAGACCGGACGCATCTACGGAGCCCTGGCCAAAACCGCCGACCAGGTCTACGACCGACTGCCCCCGGAGGGAGGCCGACTGGCCGAGCGGCTGCTCGTCCGGCTGGTCAAGGTCGGGGAGCAGAGCGAGGACGCCCGCCGCCGCATCCTGTACGACGAACTGGTCGCAACCAGTGGTGATCCCCCGCTGGCCGCGGCGGTGGTGGACCAGTTCACCTCTGCCCGGCTGCTGACCCGCCACCGGGACACTGTCGAGATCACACACGAGGCACTCCTGCGCGACTGGCCCCGGCTGCATACGTGGCTCAACACCGACCGCATCGGCCGGCTGAGCCGGCAGAAGCTGGAAGAGGCCGCGAGCACCTGGGAGAAGCAGGATCGGGATCCGTCGTTCCTCTACCGTGGCGCGAACCTGGAACAGACGCGGGAAATCGACCCTGCCGAACTCAGCACCGCCGCGCGGGCATTCCTGACCGCCTCCCGAGAGAGCGATCTCCGGGAACGAAGGATCCGGTTCGCAGCCAAGATCACCATCGCTGTGCTCGTCCTGATCCTGCTCGCCACGACCGGTGTCGTCATCTGGCAAGGGCTGGAAGCAGCGCAGCAGCGAGACATGGCCAGAGCCAGCCGGATCATGGTTGAAGCGGATCGTCAGCGCGAGTCCGATGCGTCGCTTTCCGCGCAACTCGCCTTGGCTGCCCATCGTGTGAAGGCGGACGACGACACATTCACGCGGGTGATCAGCGAGGCGAACAGCGCGTTGCCCACACCGCTGCTCGGGCACGCGGATGTGGTCAACTCGATCACGTACAGACCCGACGGCCGCGTGCTCGCCAGCGCGGGCGACGACCTGACGATCCGGCTGTGGGACCTGTCCGACCCGGCCCGGCCCGTCCCGCTGGGCCGGCCGATCGGTGTGCCCGGCGCCGCACGCAGGGAGCGCTCCCCGCAGCCCATGGTGTTCAGTCCGGACGGGCATACCCTCATCGGCTCCGCTGGTGACGAGACGATCCGGGCGTGGGACGTTTCCGACCCGGCCCGGCCCGTCCCGCTGGGCCGGCCGATCACCGGTAATGGCCGCGGCGTCACCGCCATGGCCCTCAGCCCTGACGGCCGCACACTCGCCAGCGGAGACGACGTGGCGATCCGGCTGTGGGATGTCACCGACATGGCCCGTCCCCTTCCGCTGGGCCGGCCGCTGACCGGGCACGCCCACGTGATCGACGCCCTGACCTTCGTGGCGGACGGACATGCTCTGGCCGGCGCCGACGGCCAGACGATCCGGCTGTGGAACCTCGACCGCCCGGCCAGACCCACTCTGCTGGGAGTGATGAAGCACACCGGTGTCAAGGACCTGGCCTCGGTGGGAGAGACGCTGGCCAGCGCGGGCGAGGACGAAACCATCCGGCTGTGGAACATCTCCCGGCCGGAGCGTCAGCTGATCACCGAGGCGGGCCGGCTCACCGTCGAGGGGCCCGGCGGTCCCAGCGCGATCGCCTTGTCTCCCGACGGCCGCACACTCGCCGTTGCCGACAGCGGCAGCCGATCCATCGTGCTCTGGGACGTTTCGGACCCGGCACGTCCCACCCGCCTCAGTCCGTCGCTCACCGGCCATACGTCGGGCGCCTCGTCCCTGGCGTTCGGCCCGGACGGGCGGACGCTGGCCAGCGCGAGCTACGACCGATCGCTTCTGCTGTGGAACCTGCCCGGCTCGCGGCTCGCCATTGAGGGCAGCGCGATGGCGTTCGGCCCGGGCGGGCGGATGCTGGCAAGCCTGCATGACATAGGCTCCCTCCGGCTCTGGGATGTACCAGATCAGGGCAGCCCACGTCCTCGAGGCCGACCACTTCGGAGCCAGGCACGCGGTATCGATGCCGTGGCGATGAGCCCTGACGGACGGATGCTCGCCATCTGCGACAGCGACGGGCACACCGTGTTGTGGGACCTCTCCGACCCGGCTAAGGCGTGTCTGATAATTCGGCGTGGCGGAGCCAGAGCAGCAGGGAAGCGATGGTGACGCCCGCGAGGTAGCGGCCGGCGAGCTTGTCGTAGCGGGTGGCGACGGCTCGCCACTGCTTGAGCTTGGCAAAGCACCGCTCCACCACGTTACGCCCCTTGTAGGCCGCGGCATCGAAGGCGGGCGGGCGGCCTCCGCGGCTGCCCTTGCGCTTGCGGGCGGCGATCTGATCGGACCGCTCAGGGATGACCGCGCCGATGCCGCGCCGCCGCAGATGCAGGCGGATCTTCCGAAAGGAGTAGCCCTTATCCGCCACCAGCCGGTCCGGCCGGGTACGGGGACGGCCGATGCGACGGCGCAGCCGGAAGGTGCCCATCACCGCTTCGAAGGCGGTGCAGTCGTTGATGTTGCCGCCGGTCAGGTGCAGGGCAAGCGGCAGGCCACGGGCTTCGGTGATCAGATGGAGCTTGGTGGTCAGCCCGCCCCGGGATCGGCCGAGGGCTTGTCGTCTTTGGGAGGCTTTCGCGTCGATCGTCCCTCCGCCGTCCCCCTTTTTCGGGCGCCGGCAGCGTGCTGGTGGGCTCGGGCGATGGTGGAGTCGACGCTGACGACCAGCTCCACCGCACCGAGGGAGTCGTCTTTGACCTGCATCTCCTCCAGCAGGCGGGTCCAGGTGCCGTCTTCCTCCCAGCGTTTGAACCGCTCGTAGCAGGTCTGCCAGGGACCGTAGCGCTCCGGTACGTCGCGCCAGGGCGCTCCGGTCCGCAACCTCCACAAGATCCCGTTGATGACCGCGCGGTGATCCCGCCAGGGCCGTCCCCTGCCATCCTTGGCGGGCAGCAGGGGCTCGATCCGCTGCCAGGCCTTGTCAGTCAGCTCACCTCGTCGCACCACGAGGAATCATCTAACCGCACCACCGAGATCATTTATCAGACACGCCTTAGCCCCAGACCCTTGAGCTCACCGCTGCCCGCACCGGAAACAGGGGCACTCTCGGCGGCGTTCGGCCCAGACGGTCGAACCCTGGCCGTGGGGAGCGGCCAGGGAACGGTACGGCTGTGGGACGTCTCCGATCCGGCCCGCCCCGTGCCCCTAGGACAGCCCATCACCGCCCCCGCGCAGATGGTGTACGCCGTGGCGTTCAGCCCGGACGGCGCCACCCTGGCAGCCGCGGCCGACGAGCTGATGGGGACGAGCATCGATCAGTCCATAGCGCTCTGGCGGGTCTCCGATCCGGCCCACCCCACGCCCTGGGGCAGACCGCTTCCCGGCCACACCGGCTCCATCCTTACGTTGGCGTTCAGCCCGGACGGGCGAACGTTGGCCAGCGGCGGAGACGATGGAGCCATCCATCTGTGGGACGTCTCCGATCCGGCCACGGCCGCGCCCAAGGGCGAACCGATTCTCGGACACGTCGGCTCCATCACCGCGGTGACGTTCAGGCCAGACGGACACACCTTGGCCCTGACCAGCTCGCACCGGGAGACGTCACTGTGGTCTTTGGACGTGGATCTGGCCGCCCGACGCATCTGCGGCATCACAAAGGGGAGTCTCACGACCGCCAAATGGCGGGGGTACTTCGGCGACGACATTCCGTACACCGCAGCGTGCCCATGACGGTGATCGGAATCACGGACGCACATCGATCATGACGCTGACAAGATCACGAAAGACGGGCAGCCGACGAGCGACCATCGTGATCAACGCCGGGCGCGAGGCGCCGTCGAGGTGATCACCGAATGGAGAAACCCCAGGTCAGTGATACTGACCTGGGGTTCCTCGCTGGTGCGCCGCCAGGGACTCGAACCCCGGACCCGCTGATTAAGAGTCAGCTGCTCTAACCAACTGAGCTAGCGGCGCCCGACTTCGACAAGACTACCGGATTCGCGGCAGTGGTCCGTACCCGAAGTGCCCGCACTCGTCCGTCACCACCGGCCCGGGACCGCCGCGCGGCCCCTGACCCCACTGGCAAGCCATCCCAGCCCTCGTAGATTCGCCTAGACATGCGCATAACTGGCGAAATAAGTGCATATCTACACAAGCATCTCCCATGCTTTGAATTCCATCGGCAAGCAACGTCTCGCCCCGAGGTGACATTTCGCCGCCGGGCTCCGATCGGCAGCCCCGCACCGCCGTACGCCCATCCCCTGGTCGAGGTCGATGATCCTCTTCCTCGGGGAGGGAAAGCCGTTTCCCCGGTTCTCCCAGGCGCCGCCAGGTCTCGTTTAGGTCTCATTCCCCGGGTAGCAGGGTGGAGTCCGGAGAACCGACCAAGGGAGACAGACACCATGCAGCCTGATCTCTGGAACTACCGATCCGACATCTACGGTGACGACAAGACCCTGGATCTCGCGGGCTATCACGTCGAGGCGACCGACGGGAAGATCGGCTCCGTGGACGAGGCGACCTACGACGTCGGTGAGAGCTACATCGTCGTCGACACCGGCCCGTGGATCTTCGGCAAGAAGGTCATGCTGCCGGCCAGCACGGTGACCCGGATCGACCCGCAGGAGCGCAGGGTCTATCTGGCCCGTACCAAGGAAGAGATCAAGAACGCTCCGGAGTTCGATGAGGCGACCTTCAAGGAGCCGACCTACCGCAAGACGGTGGGCGACTACTACGGCCGCTTCCCCTACGACGGGCCCGGCACCTTCTGACCTGGCCGCGGCGAAACACATGAAAGGGGCCCCGCCTGATGGCGGGGCCCCTTCGCGTGGCGGACCGGCCGGTCCGCCACGGGGAGTTCAGGGCCACGAGGAGTCGCCCGTGGCGTCGACGGGGCCGGGGATCACCTCCAGGCGCTCCAGCAGGGTCAGGAAAGTGGAGGCGTACGGCGAGACCTGGGCGACCGACGCCACCCGGTCCCAGTCGACCTGCTCACGCAAAGCCCTGACCTGCGGAAGAAGCGAGCCGTAGTCGCAACTGTGCTCCGACAGCGGCAGGAGCCAGGAGATCACCAGGTCGGTCGCCTCCAAGACCGGCACGATGACGGCCGAGGCCTTCATCTGCTCGGACCGCTCAAGTAGCTCCGGGGTGACCGGGTTGCCGCAGATGTTGAAGATCAGATCTACCAGTCTGCCCTCGTCGTAGGCCTTGACCAGCCAGTCCTCCGGGGGCTTGGCCGTCTCGAAGCCCAGCTCGCGCAGCGCTTCCAGGGCCGTCGGCACGTCCTCCTGGGGCAGGACGAAGTCGACGTCGTGCAACGAGGGCGCGGCCCCGCGGGCGTAGGCGGCGCACCCGCCGGCGAGCGCGAACCTCACCTTCGCGTCCTTCAGGGCCGTACTCGCCCGCTTCAATGTCTCCAGGATCGAATCCGTTACCTCATGGCTGTGACTTCCCATGGGACTCGCTTACCCCGTGTCTCCGCAGGTAGGCATGGCAATCTTTTACCAGGGCATTGGAATGGCATGATTCAGCCGGAATTTGTCCAAAAAGAGTCGACCGAGGAGGATCCCCAGCCGAACGAGAGCCACAAGGAACGGGTGGACCGGGAGCTCGGAGAGCTGCTGCAGGGACTGCGGGTCGCCGTCACGGGCGTCCAGGTCCTGTTCGCGTTTCTGCTGACCCTGCCGTTCGCCAGCGGTTTCCACAAGGTGGACTCGTTGGGCCGCTGGCTGTTCTTCATCGCGTTGCTGAGCGCCGCCCTCGCCTCCGTCTGCTTCATCACCCCCGCCGCCCAGCACCGCCTGCTGTTCCGGAGCGGACTGAAGGAGAGGATGCTGCACCGGGCCAACGAGCTCGGCATCGCCGGGGCCATCGGGCTCGCGATCGCGATGACCACCTCGGTGGCGCTGGTCGCGGAGACGGTCATCAACGCCTGGCCGGCCGCGCTGTTCGGCGGCGCGATCGCCCTGTCCAGCGTCTGGCTGTGGATCCTCCAGCCCATCGTCGATCTCTACCGGAGCAAGGATGTTAAGCCGTGAAACGTGAGGGCAGTGCATTGTCATGGCTACCTTGCTCTGGATCATCGCAGTCGTTCTCGTCATCGCCGGGATCTACGTCATCCTGGCCCGCCGCGACCTCCTCTGGGGGATCGTCCTCATCGTCCTCGGTTTCCTGGTCGGCCCCGGAGGCGTGAGCATCTTCAATGTCTGATGCGGGCTTATGAGCCCGCGCACTGAACAACCGAACACGAAGTCGCCCCGAATTCCAAACAAAAGCATCGGCGGGCCGGGTTCACACCCGGCCCGCTTCTTCTTTCCCTGACGGCTTCTTACCGGTTCCTCTCCCCGGCGGGGGTTCTCTCAGAGGCGGAGCGGCCCACGGCCTCAGGGCGGGACAGCTCAGGGCCTCAGGGCGGGACAGCCCACGGCCTCGGGGCAGGACAAGCTCAGGGCCTCAGAGGCAGTACAGCCCGTAGGCGCGTTTCAGCACCGGCAGCGCCACGTTGCGCACCCGGACGCCGCCGGGCGTCTCCCCCTTCTCCGTGCCCGCGTGCGCGTGCCCGTGGATGATCAGGTCGGCGCCCTCGCCGTCCACCGCCTCGGCCAGCAGGTAGCTGCCGAGGAAGGGGTAGATCTCCAGGGGCTCGCCCTCAAGGGTGTCCTTGACCGGGGAGTAGTGCGACAGCACCACCTTGCGGTCGGCCTGGAGCTCCTTCAGCGCCACCCGCCAGCGCTCCGCGATCCGCTTGGTGTGCCCGACGAACGCCTTGATCTCGGGCTCGCCGAAGTCGCTGGCGCACTTGCCCGCGTACCCCCCGCCGAACCCCTTGCCGCCGACCACGCCGAGCCGTACCCCGTCGATGTCGAGCACGGTCGAGTCGTCGTGCAGCACGGCGATCCCGACGCTCTTCAGCAGGGCCGCGATCTCCCCGGGAACGTCGGAGTGGTAGTCGTGGTTGCCGAGCACGGCGATAACCGGGACCGGCAGGTCACGGAACTCGTCTGCCACCACCCGCGCCTCCTCGATCGTGCCGTGCCGGGTGAGGTCACCGGCCAGGAGCAGCACGTCGGCGTGGTCGGCGAGGTCCTCCAGCCGCTCGCGGTAACGGCCCCGCATGCTCTCGTCCAGGTGGACGTCCCCGACGGCCGCGATCCGCAGCTCTCTCACAGCTTCTCCCTCTCCCCGGGTTCCCTGACGTCCATGACGGCGATCTCGTTGCGAACCGTCAGTCCGGGAGCCGCCTCGCCGGCCACGTCGGCGATCAGCGAGCGTCGCTCGTCACAGGAGACCTGACCGTGCAGGAAGATCTGGTCGCCCCGGACGACCACGCGGATGCCCAGCTCGTTGGTCCTCTCGTCCTCCGCCAGCGCGCTCTGCACGCGCGCGGCGACGTACTGCGGAGCCTCCATCGCCTGAACTCCTTTCGTCCAAAACGCTCGCTTTCCCGAGAACGCCGAGGTCAAACGCGTTTAAAGAGCCCGTGGCCGGGGAATTACCTCCGATTGGATGCCTAGGACGCAGGCACGTTCCCTGTCGCATTTTCCGCCACGGAGCCGTGCCCATGAAGATCGCAATGGTGTCCGAACACGCCAGCCCTCTGGCGACCGTCGGCGGCGCCGACGCCGGGGGCCAGAATGTCCACGTCGCCGCCCTCTCCCGGGCACTCGCCGAGCGGGGGCACGACGTCACCGTCTACACCCGCCGGGAATGTCCCTTTCAGCCCTCTGAGGTGGCCTTCGCCCCTGGCGTCACCGTGGTCCACGTGCCGGCCGGCCCGGCCGTGACCCTGCCCAAGGACGACCTGCTGGCCTGGATGCCCGACTTCGGCCGGTGGCTGGCCCGGCGCTGGGAGGCGGCCCCTCCGGACGTCGCGCACAGCCACTTCTGGATGAGCGGGCTGGCCTCGCTGGCCGCCGCCCGGGACACCGCGGTGCCGATCGTGCACACCTTCCACGCCCTCGGCGCGGTCAAGCGGCGCCACCAGGGGAAGGCCGACACCAGCCCGCGCGAACGGGTGGGCGCCGAGACGCTCGTCGCCCGGCAGGCGGACGCGGTGATCGCCACCTGCGCCGACGAGGTCGCCGAGCTGGTCCGGATGCGGGCGCCCGAGCGGGCGGTACGGGTGATCCCCTGCGGTGTCGACCTGGCGGCGTTCACCCCGGACGGCCCCGCGGCGGACCTCGGCCCCCGGGACTCCGGACCGGTCCTGCTGGCCATCGGCCGGGCCGTGCCGCGCAAGGGGGTGGAGACCACGATCCGGGCACTGCGTCATGTTCCGGACGCCACCCTCGTCGTCGCGGGCGGCTCCCCCGGCGAACCGGAGCCGGCCCGACTGATGCGGATCGCCCGCATGTACGGCGTGGCGGACCGCGTCCGGTTCATCGGCCGGGTGACCCGCGAGGACGTCCCCGCGCTGATGCGCGCGGCGGACGCGGTGGTCACCGTCCCCTGGTACGAGCCCTTCGGGATCGTGCCGCTGGAGGCCATGGCCTGCGGGACGCCGGTGGTCGCCTCGGCGGTGGGCGGACATCTCGACACGGTCGTCCCCGGCGTCACCGGCCTGCTGGTCCCGCCGCGTGACGTTGCCGCACTCGGCCAGGCCCTGCGCGAACTGCTCGCCGACCCGGCACGGCTCGGCGCGTACGGCGCCGCCGCGGCCGCGCGGGCGAGGTCCGGCTACGGCTGGGACGAGGTGGCGGACCGTACCGCCGCGGTCTACGCCGAGGTGCTCGCCTCGCAGGGGTCGGCGGCGGGGGCCTTCCGGGGCACGGGAGCCGCCTGACGGCGACGGGAACGCGGGAGGCCCCCGCTGAGGACCGTGGAAAACGCGGGGGCCTCCCGACGACGGCGGGGACGCGGGAGCCCCCTGTTGAGGACCGTGGAGAACGCGGGGACCTCCCGACCACCTCGGAGACGCGGGAGCGCCCCGGCCGCACCGGTGGTCCGGTGCGGCCGGGGCGCTCCGCGAGGGTCAGCGGCCGGTGGCTCGATGGATCTTCCCCGTGGCGGTCCGGTCGATCACGGCCTTGACCACTCCGAAGATCGCACCCTGGATGGCCGCCGCGACCAGGATCTCCTTCCAGCCGTACTGGTCGGAGGTCGGGTCCGGGGTCTCGTCCTTGCCCGAGGCGAGCTTCCAGACCTGCTTGAAGATGGCTCCGGCGACGGCGCCGCCGACCAGGCCGGTCACGGCGCCGGTACCCTTGGATACGATCTTGCTCAACTTCGCGTCCTCCGTTCGCGTTCGATGGGGGCCGCGCCTACCCGGTACAAACCGCCGTTAACGGTGCATACCAGAGGAGCGGACGGCAGCGAGGGGCGACGTCCGCGCCCGGGAACCGCCTCGGATCACACGACCGGCGGGTCGTCGTAGTTGCGCTCCTCGTAGACGCGACGCTGGGTCACCGGGTCCTCGATCACCGTGGTGGTGGGAGGCTGCACGACCCGGCGTGCGACGCGGAGCCGGTAGAGCGCGAACAGCAGCCACACGAGGCCGCCGAGCATCAGGATCACACCGACGACGTTGATGTCGAACCCGGCGATGTCGAACTCGACCGCCCAGGTGAGAATCGCGCCGAGCATTATGAGGATGATGCCGCCTGCGATGGTCATGGGATTACCTCCTTCGAGCCAACGCCCCATCCCCTATCCCACCCACGGATCTCAAACGTCCCTCGCGGGAGGACACGTGAAATATGACCCCCCGATCGTCGTCACGGGCCTGATGGGGGCGGGCAAGTCGTCCGTCGCCCGGATCCTGGCCCGCGAACTAGGCCGGCCGCTGCGGGACAGCGATCCCGACCTGGCCGCCCGGTACGGCGGCGCGACGGCGGCCGAGACCGCCGCCCGGGAGGGCGTGGGCGTGCTCCACGAGCGGGAGGCCAGGCATCTGCGCGAGGCCCTCGCCGAGCGGCCCTCGGTGGTGACGGCCGCCGCGGCCAGCGTGGTGGAGAACCCCGCCTGCCGCCGGGCGCTGGCCCCGGCGCTGGTGGTCTGGCTGGACGCCCCGCCCGCCGTGCTCGCCGTGCGGATGCTGTCGAGCGGGCACCGCCCGCACTTCGAGCCGGACCTCGCGGCCATGCTCACCGAACAGCGCGCGGTACGGGGGCCGCTGTTCGCCGAGGTCGCGGACCTGACGTTCGACGTCTCGGCGCTGACCGCCGACGAGGTCGCCGCCCGGGTGCTCGCCTCGCTCGAAGGCCGCTGACCCGCCGGGCCGGACCGGCCGCCGGACACGCCGTCGAGTGCACCGCCGGACGCGCCGTCGGACGCACCGCCGGGCGGTCAGCGGCCGAGCAGTGCCAGCATCCGCTGGATCTGCGCCGTACGGGACGCCTCGATCCGCCCCGCCAGCGCCCGCACCTCGGGGTTCACCCCGTTCATCGCCTCCAGCCTGGCCAGCTGGATCGCGTCGTCCTGCTGGGCGATCACCATGTTGAGGAACCTGCGCTCGAACTCGGCGGGCGGCGCGTCCGCGACGGAGCCGATCTCCGCCTCGGTCAGGCCCGGCATGCCGCCGTGGGCGGCGTGCTCGCCGGGGTCGGCGGTCAGGGGCCGCCCCCACGCCCTCAGCCACCCGGCCATCGTCGCGGTCTCCGCCTCCTGGGTGGTGGCGATGGCCGCCGCCAGGATCCTGACCTCCGGGCGGGCCGGGCGGTCGCGGGCGAGCCGTGCCAGCCGTACGCCCTGGCCGTTGTGCGGGCCCATCATCTGCAGGAACATCACGTCGACGGCGTCGACGTCCCCGGGCGGGGTGGTCACCGGGACGACCGCCGGAGCGGACACGGCGGCGTTCCCCCCGCCGTGCGCCCCGTGGCCCGGGCCGGTGCCGTAGAACTCGTGGGCGTCGGTGCCGCACCCGGCGAGCAGGGCGGCGCACAGGGCGAGGCCCGGCACGGCCCAGGCGATGCGCTTCACGGGAGACCTCCTCGGCGAGGGCTGCGGCGGGCCGGGACGGCGTGGCGTCCCGGCCCGCCGGCGGATCAGGCGCGGGTCCAGAGCGAGGAGGCGTTCGGCGGCTCCCAGCCCGGCAGGGAGGTGTGCGCCTGCAGGCACCGGTAGGCCAGGCCACCGTAGGTGACGCGCGCGCCCACCGCGTAGGCGGTGTTCGCCTTCCACGCGTCACCGGGCTGCGGCGTGGTGGTCGCCGTCGGGGTGGCGGTGGGCGTCGCCGTGGGGGTCACGGTGGGGGTCACGGTCGGCGTGGGCGTCGGGGTGGGCGTGGTCCCCCCGCCGAAGTCCACGTCGGAGCAGGTGTAGAACGCCTCGGTGCTGCCGACCACCCGCTGCCAGATCGAGTAGATGAGCTGACGGCCGGTCCGCTGCGGGAGGTTGATGGTCCAGTTGGTGAACGTGGTCGGGTTCTGGTTGGTGAAGGTCTTGATGGGCTCCAGGTCCGACCAGCGCAGCGGCTGCGTCGGGTTCCAGCTCTGCTTGGTGATGTAGAACTCGAAGTTGCTGTTCGAGTGCGGCGCGGTCGCGTGGTAGGTGATCGTCAGCGGGCCCGGGGAGACTCGCGTGGCGGGCCAGTCGGCCCGGGCCAGGTCCAGGCCCCGGTACTTGTCGCGTCCGGCGCTGCACAGCTTGCCGTCCGGGATGATCGCGCGGTGGTTGCCCCCGGCCTCCAGCCGCGAGACCTCGTGCCAGTCGTAGAACGCCTGGGTGCCGCCGGCGGCGATGGCGGCCTTGCAGGCGTCCGACCTCGGCGTCTCCGGGCCCTCCAGGTGGCAGACGTAGGCGCGGCTGGGCGGGTTCGACATGGAGCCGTGGGCGGCCGCCGGGGTGGAGGGCAGCAGGACGACCAGGGACGTGACGATGAGCGCGGCGGCGCCGGCGGCCGCCTTGTGTCGCAGGAGCACGTGGACTCCTCCTTCGGGGAATGGAGGCGGGCATGTCCAACGGCCGACGGATAGCACGTTATTAAAAGTAAACCTTACTAACAATTAGTATCACCGCGCCAGACATTCCCACGTGTTCCCCGCGGCTCCCTCGGCTCCCGCCCGGCGGCATCGTCCCCGCTCGGCCGCGGCGCCGGTCCACGTGATGGCGCGCGCCGCCGGAACGCCCGTCGATGAGGAAAGCCCAGGCCGGATGATCCGGCCTGGGCTTTCCCGTCGGTGCGCCGCCAGGGACTCGAACCCCGGACCCGCTGATTAAGAGTCAGCTGCTCTAACCAACTGAGCTAGCGGCGCTTGCGACGGACGTAACTGTAGCAGCAGCCGCGGGGCCAACGCACATCAACCGGGCGGGGACGGGCGGTACGGCCCGCCGTACGGATGACCCCGCGAAAGAACCCTGGACCCGCCGCACAGAGCCGGACCTTCGGCGGACGGAGGACGGAGGACGGAGGACGGAGGACGGAGGACGGAGGACGGAGGACGGAGGACGGAGGACGGACGGTTCCCCGGCCCCCGAACGAGCGGCCCCGTGAAAGAGCCGGGGCCCGGCGGTCAGACGACCGCCGGGCCCCGGCAGAGCGGAGGCCGGACAGCCCCCCAACCGTCCGGCCTCCCATCGGCCAGGTGGGCAGTCCCCCAACTACCCGAACCCAGCCTCCTCGCGGGCCCTTCCTTCGTCTCCCCCAAGACTCGGGCGGCTCCGCTCGGGGACGCGATCCCCCTCGCGTCCTTATCCGGTGAAAAGTCTCTGCAACGCTCCCCCCGGGCTTCGCAGAACCCCTTGACCTGCTACAACAGTACAGAACCGAACGTAAGAAGCACGTCATACGCGGGTTGTTTTTGGACCTACATCCACGCTTGACCCGGTATAGCCGAACGGGTCCGTCCGCCCTCCGCAGCGGACTCGGTCAACCGCAGGAAAGCCCCCGCGGGCCCGGGGATCCCGGGTGCGGAGACGGCGCGGGAAGCGCCCGTCAGGCGGGCAGTTCGAGGACGACCTCGCTCTTCTCCCGCAGCGCCCGGCTCACCGTGCAGTATTTGTCCTCGACGCGCCGGGCCACCGCGCGGAAGACCTCGTCGGCCTTCTCGTCGCCCTCGGGCAGCTCCACGTCGTAGGTGATGGTGATCGGCCCGAGCAGCGTCGGCTCGACCTTCTCCGCCTGGACGGTCATGGCCAGCCGGACCAGGCGGTGTCCGCGCTGGGCGGTGAGCGGCTCCACGGTGACGATGTTGCAGCCGCCGAGGGCCGCGAGCAGCAGCTCGACCGGGGTGAAGACCCCCTGCTCGTCGGCGCCGCCCATGGCGACCTCCGCCCCGCGATCGTTGCGGGCCACGAACCCGTCGTCGGTCCGCTCCACTCTCACCTGCGCCATGGCGCACCTCCCCGGCTACGCCGCTCACCCTATCGAAACGGGCCGGGCTCCGGGCCCCGGACCGGGGCCCGGAACCCGGAGCCCCGGGCCCGGAGCCTGTTCTGCGGACCGTCCCGCCTGGCGCGGGGACCCGCGGAACGGAACCTATGCCTCGGGGTGCCTGGCCAGGTACTCGATGTAGAACGGGCGCAGCGCCTCCCCCAGCTCGCCCTCGCCGGCGGCCACCGCGTCGCTGAGCAGGGCCGAGACCCGGCTGAGCTCGTTGGCCGTCTCCTCCTCGTTGCCCGTGGACGCCTCCGCCGCGGGGATCATCTTGAGCAGCTCCCACAGGAACGCGAGGTCCCCGTGGTGAACCGCGTAGCGGACTGCGCGGTCGTGCAGTTCCTGGGCCGGCAGCGCCTCCAACTCGTCCGTTTCCAACCGTCCCACCTCCTCACCGCGCCTTCTGCCCTCCGATCACGCTGATCATGCGTGGTCGGCCGCCAACCGGACGATCATCTTGCCGACATTGGCGCCGCCCAGCATGTCGATGAAGGCCCGGGGCGCGTTCTCCAGGCCGTCGACGACCGTCTCCTGGAAGGTGATCCGGCCCTCGGCGAGCCACGGCGCCACCTCGGCGAGCATGTCGCCCATGCGGCCGGCGTGGTCGCCGGCGATGAACCCGCGCAGGGTGAGCCGCCTGCCCACGGCGAGGAAGAGGTTGCGCGGCCCCGGCGGCGGCTCGGGGGCGTTGTAGACGGAGATCGCCCCGCACATCGCGACCCTGCCGTACGTCCGGAGCGCGCCGATGGCGGCCTCCAGGTGGTCGCCGCCGACGTTGTCGAAGTAGACGTCGATGCCGTCGGGGGCCGCCCGCGCCAGCAGGTCGTGGACCCGGCCCTTCTTGTAGTTGAAGGCGTCGTCGAACCCGAGCTCCTCGATCAGGTAGGCGACCTTCTCGTCCGAGCCCGCGCTGCCCACCACCCGGGAGGCGCCCTTGAGACGGGCGATCTGCCCGACCAGGCTGCCCACGGCCCCCGCCGCGCCGGAGACGAACACCGCGTCGCCCTCCTTGAAGGAGGCGATGTCGAGGAGACCGGCGTAGGCGGTGAGACCCGGCATGCCGAGCACACCGAGGTAGGCCGACAGCGGTATCCCCCGCAGCCGGTCGATCCGGCGGGCCTGCCCGGCGTCGAGGACGGCGTGCTCGCGCCAGCCGTACCTGTGCAGGACGAGGTCGCCGGGCGCCAGGGCGGCGACCCGCGAGTCCACGACCTCGCCGACCGCGCCGCCCTCCAGGGCCTTGCCGAGCTCGAACGGCGGGACGTAGGACTCGCCCTCGTTCATCCGGCCCCGCATGTAAGGGTCGACGCTCATGAAGAGGTTGCGGACGAGGACCTGGCCGTCGCGGACGTCGGGCGGCCCGGCGTCGGCCATCTCGAAGTCGTCCTCGGTCGGCCACCCCGAGGGCCGCGAGGCGAGCCGGATCTCACGGAACATCGTGCCGCCCGCGAACCGCGGGCCGTCGGACGTCTGGTCTGCCATGTTGAAGCCCCCTCGGCCTTTGCTCCTTCGCCGGAGGCGTTCTGCGTCCGGCGCACGGGACCATCCCCACATCCGGGCGGATCTCTCATCTCTGTGACCGAACACACCGCCCCCGGCCTGCGGTGACGCCCGTACGGCGCGGCCCCGCGGGGCGCCGCCCCCTCCGGGGGACGCCCCGTCCCGGGAGGCCGCGCGACCTCCGTACGGCACCGCCGCCGCGGCCGGGCGCCGCCGGAGTCCCTCGGGGACCTCGTCGTGGTGACGGGGTCGTGACCGCCGTCGCGGGTGCGGAGTGGCTAGGGTCCGGGTAGGCCCGCGCGGCGGGCCTACCGTCCGTCCGACTCTCCTGCGAGGATGCCCAGGCGTGAGAATCATCATCAAGATCGTGGCCGTGGCGGCCGCCCTGTGGGTGGCCACCCAACTCGTGCACGGCATCACGGTGTCCGCGTCCACCACCGCCGGAGAGGTCGGCACGCTGCTCGCGGTCGCCCTGGTGTTCGGCGTCATCAACACGGTCCTCAAGCCGATCATCAAGACCGTCGGCTGTGCCTTCTACGTGCTCACCCTCGGGCTGTTCGCCCTGGTGGTGAACGCCGGCCTGCTGCTGCTCACGAGCTGGATCGCCAAGCAGTTCCACCTGGCCTTCCACGTGAGCGGGTTCTGGGCGGCGTTCTGGGGCGCGATCATCATCGGCCTGGTGAGCTGGCTGCTGGACCTGGTGTTCGGCGACTGAGCGACCCGCGCCGCCGGGCGGGGCTCAGCCGACCGAGCCCCGCTCGCGGAGCTGCGGGGACTGGACGATGCGCCGGTGACGGGTCTCGCCGTCCGCCGCGTCCACGACCGCGCCGACGGCCGCCCGGACGATGCGGTCGATGTCCCAGTCGACGGTGGTCAGCGGCGGGGTGAGCAGCCCCGACATCGGGTGGTCGTCGTAGCCCATCACCGAGACGTCGAGCGGGATGCGCAGGCCGCCCGCGACGGAGGCGGCGTAGACGCCGTAGGCGATCGAGTCGGAGAAGCAGAAGAACGCCCGGTGCCCGGCGGCGAGCGCGCCCCGGGCGACGCCGGTGGCGGCGGCCGGCGACTGGGGCGCGGTGATCACCTCGATGTCCAGCGCCAGCCGTTCGGCCTCGGCCAGGACGTGCACGTCGGCGGGGCGGTCGGGGGTGCTGGCCCGGGTGGGGGTGAGGACCGCCAGCCGCCGGTGTCCCCGGTCGCGCAGGTGCTCCAGCGCCAGGGTGACCCCCGCGCGGTTGTCGAAGACGACCTCACCCGCCGTACGGGCCCCGGCCAGCGCGTCGCCGATCGACACCACCGGCAGGCTCTCGCACAGCTCGGCCCAGAACGGCGCGGCCGGGTCGACCGGCTGCACGATCAGGGCGTCCACCCGCTGGTCCCGGAGCTGCCGGGCCAGTGTGCGTTCCCGCGCCGGGTCTCCCACGGCGTCGAGGATCAGCGCGTAGCGGTCGTTGTCCTTCAGCGCCCGGCCGATGCCTACGGCCAGGGCCTGCTGCCAGAGGTCCTCCAGGGATCCGCAGAGCAGGCCGATCATCCCGGTCCGGCCGCTGGCCAGCGCGCGGGCGATGGGATCGGCCTCGTAGCCGAGCTCGGCGGCGGCCCGCCGTACCCGCTCGATGGTCTCTCCGGACACCTGCATCCCGCGCAGCGCGTACGAGACCGAGGCCGGGGACAGTCCGGTGGCCTTCGCCACCTCACGTATCGTCGCTCGTTTCCGTGGCTGGGGCACCAGCCCAGGGTATGCCGCGGTCCGCCGCGGCAGGCGTCTCCCGCGCGGTATTCCGGAGTTTCACCGCGTCGCCGGGACCGGCCGGGCCCGATGGCGCCGCGCCGGAGCAGGTGATCGCCGCGGGTCGGCGGAAGCGGCCCGGCCGGGCGGTCCGGCGGCGGCCCGACACGCCATCGCAAGGTCGAGGATGCGGCCCACCCAATTACCTGTATTCTAGGTAGGAAATAACAGAAGGGAGGGCCTGATGGCCGTCGACGTGCACCAGCACCTCTGGACGCCCGCGTTCACCGACGCGCTCCGGCGCCGTACGGCCGCGCCGCGCCTCGACGGCTGGACCCTCCACCTGGACGGCGAGCCCCCCTACGAGGTGAATCCCGCCGACCACGACCCGGCCGCGCGCCTGGCCGCCGACCCCGGCCTCGACCTGGCGCTGGTGTCGCTGTCCAGCCCGCTCGGCGTGGAGTCGCTGCCGCCCGGGGACGCCTGGCCGATCATCGACGCGTACCACGAGGACGCCCTGGCCCTGCCCGCGCCCTTCGGCGCCTGGGCCGCGACCTGCCTGAGCGACATCGACCCCGGCGCGCTCGCCGGCGCCCTCGACCGGGGGCTGGCCGGGCTCCAGCTGCCCGCCACGGCCGTGGGGTGCGCCGCCGGCCTGGCGCGGGTCGCCCCGCTGCTCGACGTGCTCGCCGAGCGGGACCTGCCGCTCTTCGTGCACCCGGGCCCGGCCGCGCCCGCCGCACCCGGAGCCGGGCCCGGAGCACCCGCCGGGATCGCGACCGGCGCGGAGGCCCCCGCCCGGCCGGCGGCCGGCTCCGGGGTGCCCGCCGTACCCGGGTGGTGGCCGGCCGTCGTGCCGTACGTGCAGCAGATGCACGCCGCCTGGTTCGCCTTCGCCGCCTTCGGCCGTCCCCGCCATCCCGGCCTGCGCGTCTGCTTCGCGCTGCTGGCGGGCCTGGCGCCGCTCCACTCCGAGCGGCTGGCCCGCCGGGGCGGCGGCGGCCGGGGAGAGGTGGACCGCGACGTGTTCCTTGAGACCTCCTCCTACGGCCCGCGCGCCATCGACGCGATCGTGCGTGAGCTCGGCATCGACGTGGTGGTCAACGGCTCCGACCGTCCCTACGCCGAAGCCCCGGACCCCGCGCTCGGCGACGCCGCCCGGCACGCCGTCACGGTGGTCAATCCCAACCGCCTGCTGAACCGGAAGGAGCCCGGAAGATGAACCAGGTGATCACCCCGGCCCGGGAGCGGCACGCGCTCCCCGAGGGGCCGGACACGGGCGGCACGGGCTACGACAGTCTGCCCGCGCGCCCCCTCGACCGGCGCGAGCTGCGCGCCCTGGTCGAGGAGTTGGCCGCCGACCCGTCCCGGTGGGAGGGCGACGTGGACTTCCCCGCCGAGGGGGGCCGCCACTACGCCTCGCTGCACCGCGACTCGCACGTCGACGTCTGGCTGCTGTGCTGGCGGCCCGGGGACGACACCGGCTGGCACGACCACGACATCTCCTCCGGGGCCGTCCGGGTGGTGGCCGGGGCGCTGCGGGAGTCCAACCCCAGGATCGGCGGGGAGCACGTGGAGACGCTGGTCACCGCCGGGCAGTCGTTCTCGTTCGGCCCCGACCACATCCACCGGCTGAGCGGGGCGGCGGAGGGCAGCGTGTCGATCCACGCCTACTCCCCGCCGCTGTGGCGTCTCGGCCAGTACTCGATAGACGAGGGCGGGGTCATGCGCCGCGTCTCGGTCAGCTACGCCGACGAGCTGCGGCCCGTGGACCCGGCGGAGGACCTGCCGGAGGAACTGCCGGACGCGCCGGTCGGCGAGGCCGCCCTCGCCTGACGGGGCCGCCACCCCTCGGTCCGGGGCGGCCGTCCCCGGCCGGCGGGACGGCCGCCCGGAGCCCGGCGGAGCCGCCCTCGCCTAGTGGGGACCGCCGCTTCCGCCCGTCCCGCCTTTCCGGCCGCCCGCGGGGCGGGTGGCCATGACCGCGTGCTCCTCCTCCTCTTGCTCGCGGTACTCCTCGTGGCTCTCCTCCAGCGGCACCTTCTCGCCGCCGTAGGCCCGGCTCATCCTGGCGCGGAGCCTGCCGAACCGGCCGCGCAGCTCCTCGGGCGGGACTTCGCCGTCCCCGTCGCCATGGCCGTTCCCGTGGCCGTCGCCGAGTCCGGGCAGCATCGGGACCGGCGCCTTGCCGCGGATCCGGTCCTCGAGGTCCGGGGTCGGCGGGGCGTGCACCTCGATGTACTCGCCGTCGGGCAGCCGCTTGATGACGCCGGCCTCCACGCCGTGGGCGAGGACCTGGGCGTCCCTGCGCTGCAGGCCCAGGCAGATCCGGTAGGTGATGACGTACGCCAGGAACGGCCCCAGGAAGATCAGGACGCGGCCGACATAGATCAGCTCGTTCATCGAGAGATGGAAGTGCGCGGCGATCACGTCGTTGGCGGCGCTCAGCCACAGGACGCCGTAGAAGACGACCGCCGCCATGCCGATCGAGGTGCGGTGCGGGTTGTTGCGGGGCCGGTCGGCGACGTGGTGCTCGCTGCGGTCGCCGGTGACCCACTGCTCCATGAACGGGTAGAGGGCCAGGCCCAGCGTGATGAGCAGGATCGGGCCCAGTGCCGGGATCAGCACGCTCAGTGTCAGCGTGTAGCCGGCGAAGTCGACCTCCCAGCCGGGCATCAGCCGGAGCGCGCCGTCCAGGAACCCCATGTAGAAGTCGGGCTGGGTGCCGGCCGAGATGTTCGCCGGGCTGTAGGGGCCGAACAGCCAGATCGGGTTGATCTGCGCGAGGCCGCCCAGCAGCGCGACGGTCGCGAAGGTGAACATGAAGTACGCGCCCGACTTGATCATGAAGGCCGGCCAGAGCGGCGAGCCCACCACGTTCATGTTCGTGCGGCCCTTGCCCGGCATCTGGGTGTGCTTCTGCACCCACATCAGGAACAGGTGACCGGTGATCAGCGCCAGCAGCAGGGCCGGGATGAGCAGGATGTGCAGCGAGTAGAACCGGGCGATGATGTCGCTGCCCGGGAACTCCCCACCGAAGATCAGGAAGGTCATCCAGGTGCCCACGATCGGGATCATCTGGGCGATCCCCGCGGTGATCCGCAGGCCGGCGCCGGACAGCAGGTCGTCCGGCAGGGAGTAGCCGGTCAGGCCCTCGATGAGGGTGATCAGCAGCAGGGCGACGCCGATCAGCCAGTTCAGCTCGCGTGGCTTGCGGTAGGCGCCGGTGAAGAACACGCGGAGCATGTGGATCATCAGGCCGCCGATGAACAGCAGGGCGGCCCAGTGGTGGATCTGCCGCATCAGCAGGCCGCCGCGCACGTCGAAGCTGATGTCCAGCGTCGAGGAGTACGCCTCGGACATCATGACGCCCTTGAGCGGCGCGTAGGAGCCGGTGTAGGTGACCTCCTGCATGCTGGGTTTGAAGAAGAAGGTCAGGAACGTACCGGTCAGCAGCAGGATGACGAACGTGTAGAGGGCGATCTCCCCCAGAAGGAAAGACCAGTGGTCAGGAAAGATCTTCCGCATGTTCCGCCGGAGGAAGTTTCCCGCGCCCAGACGATCGTCCAGGAAACTGCTCGTGCTCGCTATGGGCTTCGGAACGGTTCCGCTGCTCACGCGTGGCCTCCGTTCTCAGGGCCCCGGCTCCGGCGCGGTCTGTCGCCCGATGGCCGGACCGGGATGTACGGCGAAGCACGCCGTCGCCGACCAGGTCCTTCCATCATCCACAGCGGGTTACAAGCGAATGTAAAGACAGAAGCCCACAAATAGGAATGAAAGCCCTGAAACTTATTCACCGGGCGGGCGGTGGCCACCGGCCGGACCATCCGCACGGCGAGCGGCGGCACGGCCTTTATCGCCCTTTTAACCTGCGCCGTTATCCTTTCGGGAGACGCGGCGACGAGCCGTCGCCCCGATGACAACGTTGTCGGCGAGGAGTTCCTGGGTGATGATCGGGCCGTGACAGACAGTGTGCGCGGGCGGCCCACCATGAAGGACGTCGCGACGGCGGCCGGGGTGGCGCTCAAGACCGTCTCCCGGGTCGTCAACGAGGAGCCGGGCGTCACCCCGGCCACCGCCCGGCGGGTCCTGGCCGCCATCGAACGGCTCGGTTACCGGCGCAACGAGAGCGCCCGGCTGCTCCGCCGGGGACGGACCGCGACCATCGGCCTGGTGATCGAGGACGTGGGCGACCCGTTCTACTCCGGGATGGGCCGCGCGGTGGAGCAGGTCGCGCTCGCGCACGGCTCGCTGATGTTCAGCGGCTCCTCCGGCGAGGACCCCCGGCGCGAGCGCGACCTCCTCCTCGCCTTCTGCGCCCGCCGGGTGGACGGGCTGGTCATCGTGCCCGCCGGTCCCGACCACGGCTATCTCCGCCCCGAGCTCGACGCGGGCGTCGCCGCCGTCTTCGCCGACCGGCCCGGCGGCCTCGACGCCGACACCGTGCTCTGCGCCAACGCCGCCGGCGCGTACGCCGGGGTGACCCACCTGCTCCGGCACGGCCACCGCCGCGTCGCGTTCCTCGGCGACGACCCGGCCATCTTCACCGCCGCCGAACGTCTCGCCGGCTACCGTCGCGCGCTCGCCGACGCGGGGCTCGGCGCCGACGCGTCGCTGGTCGCGATGGGGCCGCCGGAGCGGGCCGGGGCGGCGCTGTCGGCGATGCTCACGGGCGGCGACCCGCCCACGGCCGTGTTCACCGGCAACAGCCGGATCACCGTGGCCGTGCTGCGCGCCGGCCACCGGCCGCCCCTGGTCGCCTTCGACGACTTCGAGCTGGCCGACCTGCTGACGCCCGGCGTGACCGTGGTGGCCCAGGACCCGATGGGGCTGGGCCGTACCGCCGCGGAGTTGCTGTTCGAGCGGATCGCGGGCGGGCGGGGACCGGCCCGCCGGATCGAGCTGCCGACCCGGCTCGTCCCCCGCGGCTCCGGCGAGCTGCCGCCCGCGCCCGGTACGGCGGGCCCCGGGCGCAGGTGACCGACCCCGGCCGCCGGGCCGGAGCCGCGGCGGGGGGCGGGGGGACGAGCCGGGTTCGGAGCCGCGGGGGACGGTGACGGTCAGGCGGACCCCGGGCTCAGGTGACGGTCAGGCGGGTCCCGGGCTCAGGCGACGGCGGAGCGCGAGCGAGCAGCCGATGACCGCGAGCCCGGCCAGGGCGATCGCCAGGTGCGGGGCGGTCGCCTCGGCCACCGCGCCCGCCAGGGCGGCGGCCAGGGCCTGGCCGGTCATCACCCCCGCGCCCGCCAGGCCGAACGCCTGCCCGGCGACCGCTTCGGGCACCGCCGCCACGAACCGGCGTTGCAACCCGAGCGCGTAGGAGCCGCCGGCCATCGTGGCGAGGAGGATGAGGAGCGCGGTCGCCGCGAGCCCCGGCCGGAGGACGAAGCCGAGCAGCGGAACGCCCGCCAGGACCGCGAGCGGCAACGCCAGCCGCTCCCGGCCGGACGGGGAGGCCAGCCGCCCCACGGCGAGGTTGCCCGCCGCCAGCCCGGCCGAGGCGGCGGCGAGCGCCACGCCGGCCGTGCCGCCGAGGTAGGGGACGAGCACCGCCTCGGCCCCCGTCAGGAACGACACCGGCAGCCACTGGGCGAGCAGCAGCCCGCGCACCCGCGGGTCCGCCAGCAGCGCCCGGTTGACGCGCAGCGTCTCCCGCACGGTCCCGCCGCCCGCGCCCCGGGTCCGCGCGCCCGCCCCGCCCGCACCCGGGCCCCGGCCCCGCGCGCCGCCCCCGCCCTCGTCTTCGCCCGCGCCCCGGGCCGGTACGTCCGGCAGGCCGAGCCGGAGCAGCACGGCGGCCACGGCGGACAGTCCGGCGGTGGCGGCCAGCGCGCCCGCGGGACCGGTCACGGCCAGCACCCCGCCACCGGCCGCCAGCCCGGCGACCTGCCCGCCGGCGGCCGTCACCGACAGCACGGACCTGCCCAGCACGAACGCGTCCCCGGGCAGCAGCGCGGGCAGCAGGGCGTTGCGGGCCGCCATGAAGACCGGTGAGAACAGGCCGCCGGCCAGTACCAGCGCCAGCATCGCCCAGACGGAAAGCCCGGCGAAGGCCAGCAGCAGGCAGGTCACCGCCCGGACCAGCTCGCCGACGATCATCAGCGTGCGGGGCCGGACCCGGTCGGCCAGGGAGAGCAGGAACGTCCCGCCGACGATGTACGGCAGGAAGCCCAGCATGTAGGCCGCCGCCGACAGCCCGGGCGAACCGGTCCTCGCGTACACCAGCGCCGACAGGGCCAGCGCCTTGACCTGGTCCCCGGCGATCAGGAGTGCGAAGCTCGCGAACAGCGTCCGGAATTCGGCGACGGCGAAGAGCTCCTTGTAGGTGGCGGCCCTTTCCCGCGGGGTGATCGTCATGTCCGCCAGGGTGGGGCGTCCCGCCGCCGGGAGATAGGCTTTCGGAAATCGCCGAAAGATCGCCACCCGACCTGCCGTGCCGGGCGGCCGGGGAGACGTCATGGCCATCAGGATCGAGGTCAGCCCGGGAGACGTCGTGGCCACCAGGTTCGCCGTCTCCCCGCTCATCGTCACCAAGCTCGCCCTGTGGGTGCTGTCCGGTAAGAAGCAGGCCGGGGTGTGGCGGGCCTGGGCGGACCGGGCGCGGGAACCGTACGGGAGGCTGCTGGCCGAGCGGCCGGGGCTCGGGGCGATGGTGACGCTGTTCCGCGACCGGCGCTACAACGTCGACTTCGCCGCGCCGCCGCCGGCCGGGGTGGACACCCCGTTCGAGGTGGAGATCGCGGCGGTGCGCGCGACCTCCGCGGCCCAGGCGCACCGGGAGATCGCCAGGAACCTGGACGGCATGCCCCGGCCGCCGGCCGCCGTGCTGGACGTGCTGGCCTCACCCGACGTGGTGACGCTCTTCGCCGACGCGCTCCAGGCGCTCTGGGAGGAGATCGTCGCCCCCGCCTGGCCGCGTTTCCACGCGATCCTGGAACGCGACGTGATCCAGCGGGCCGGCCGCCTGGCGACGTACGGCTGGGCGGCGGCGCTCGCCGACCTCAGCCCCCGGGTGCGCTGGCACCCCGACGGGGTGATCGAGGTCCGGGCGGAGAGTCCGGGCGAGACCCGCCGGCTCGACGGGCGCGGCCTGCTGTTCGTGCCCTCCCCCTTCCCGTCCGGGGTGGGCTCCTACCTGGAGGACGCCTGGCCGTACGCGATCTCCTACCCGGCGCGCGGGGCCGGGATCCCGCACGAGGTGCCCGACGGCCTGACCGGGCTGATCGGCCGGACCAGGGCGCGGGTCCTGCTGGAGTTGGCCGTCCCGGCGACCACCAGCCATCTCGTCGCGCTGCTCGGCCTGGGGCTGGGCACCGTCGGCGACCATCTGGGCGCGCTGCGGCGCGCGGGCCTGGTGGCCCGGTGCCGCACCGGCCGCGCCGTGCTCTACCACCGCACGGCGCTCGGCGACGCGCTGGTCAGCCCTTCAGTGCCCCCGCCATGAGGCCCCGCATGAAGAACCGGCCCAGCAGGACGTAGACCACCATCGTGGGGATCGAGGCGAGCAGGGCCGCGGCCATCTGCTGGCTGTAGGGGACGGTCTGCGCTCCGGCGATGTTGTTGAGCATGACCGTGGTGGGCCAGCTCTGCGGCCCGGTGAGGAAGACGGCGAACAGGAAGTCGTTCCACATCGAGGTGAACTGCCAGATGACCACCACCGCGAACGCGGGCCCGGAGACCGGCAGCACCACCGACCGGTAGGTCCGCAGCATCCCGGCGCCGTCCACCCGGGCCGCCTCGATCAGCTCCTCGGGGATGGTGACGTAGTAGTTGCGGAAGATCAGCGTGCAGATCGGGATGCCGTAGACCACGTGCGCGAGCAGCAGCCCGGGGATCGCGCCGTAGAAGACCCCCTGCGCCCCGGTGACGGCCTCGGTGATCTCGTTGAGCTTCACCAGGAGCTGGACCAGGGGGATCATGACGCCCTGGTAGGGGATGAACATCCCGAACAGCAGCAGGGTGAACAGCACGTCGGCGCCGGGGAAGCGCCACCTGGCCAGCACGTAGCCGTTCATCGAGCCCAGCACCGCCGAGATCAGCGCCCCCGGTACGGCCAGCAGCACGCTGTTGACGATGCCGGGGGCGAGCTTCTCCCACGCCACCCGCCACGGCTCGAACGTCCAGACCTCGGGCAGCGCCCAGGCCCGGCTCGGGTCGGCCTCGGTGAGCGGCTTGAAGCTGGTGACCAGCAGCACGTAGATCGGGATCAGGAAGACGACGAGGAAGGCGAGCAGCAGCGCCAGGCGCACGCCGCGCGCCCACCCCGCCCGGGTGCGCGCCCGCCCGCCGTCCCGCGCGTCCCGCACCGGGGGGACCGGGGCGGCCGGGGCGGCGGGGGTGGTCGCGGCCGTCATGATCGCTTCTCCCTGCGCAGGGACCAGACGAGGTAGGGGACGACGAAGACGCTCACCGCGAGCACGATGTAGGACGCGATGGCGGCGCCCTTGGCCGGGTCGTGGGAGTCGAAGACCGCGACCCACATGGAGATCGCGGGCACGTAGGTGACGATCTGCTTGCCGGAGACCGCGACGATGAGGTCGAAGACCTTCAGCGAGATGTGCCCGAGGATGATCAGCGCGGACAGCGTCACCGGGCGCAGCAGCGGCAGCACGACGTGCCGGTACACCTGCCACTCGGCGCAGCCGTCCACCCGGGCGGCCTCGCGCAGCTCCTCGGGGACGCCCCGGAAACCCGCCAGGAACAGTGCCATGACATATCCGGATATCTGCCAGATGGCGGGGATGGCCATGGCGGCCATCCCCCAGTCCTGGTCACGGAACCATCCCCACTGCAGGGCGTCCAGTCCCAGCCCGTCGAACAGCCGGTTCAGCCCGACGGCCCGCTCGTCCCGCGCGGAGTTCATCAGCCAGCGCCAGACCACCCCGGTCGCCACGAACGACACCGCCATCGGGAACAGGTAGACCGCCCGGAAGGTGCCCTCTCCCCTGATCCCCTTCTCCATGAGGAACGCCAGCAGCCAGCCCAGCGCCAGCGCCCCGAGCACGAAGACGGCGGTGAAGACGATCGCGTGGTGGACCGAGATCACCCACGGCTTCTGGCTCCACAGCGAGAAGAAGTTGTCCAGGCCGACGAAGAACCCCTCGGACACCTCGTCGTGCCTGTCGGTCATGGCCAGCCGGAAGTTCCAGCCGAGCATGCCGTACACGAAGACCCCGATGGCGACGAGCGACGGCATGACCAGCAGCAGGCCGGGCAGCCACCTGCGCACCCGCGTCATCCGGCACCTCCCGCGCCCCTCGACGGCGGCTTCCCGACGGTCATCGGCGGCTTCCCGGCGGTCACTGGCCGGAGTTCTTGGCCGCCTCGGCCAGGGAGGACTGCAGGGCGGCCACGTCCTTGTCCTCGTGGAACAGGCCGACCGCCTCGTTGATCGCGGTCCGCCAGGCGTCGTTGACCACCACGCCGTGCTGGATGGACCCGGCGAGCTTGTTGCTCCCCCAGTCCTTCAGCGCGTCGGCGAGGTAGTCGGTGTAGAGGGAGGTGTCGGCGTCCTTACGGGCCGGGATGGAGCCCTTCTTGGGGTTGAAGGCGTCCTGGCCCTCCTTGCTCGCGGCCACCTTCAGCCAGGCCACCGCACCGTCGCGGTTCGGCGCGCCCTTGGGGAGGGTGAAGCTGTCCGACAGCCACATGAACGTGCCGGCCGTTCCGGGCGAGGGCGCCCAGTCGAAGTCGGTCTTGGACTTCTTGCCCAGGCCGCCGTCCGGCGGGTTGTGGAAGTAGCCGTAGGCCCAGTCGCCCATGACGGTGAACGCGGCCTGGCCGTCGGCCACCTGCTTGGCGGCGGGCTGCCAGTCGTCGGCCGGGTCCCCGGCGTAGGACAGGACGGTCTTGAAGTCGTTGAGCGCCTTGGTCATGGCCGGGCCCGACCAGTCGGCGTTCGCGGTCCACAGGGCGTTGTAGGCGTCGGTGCCGAGCGAGCCGAGCAGCACGCTCTCCAGCAGGTGGACCATCGTCCACTCCGAGCCGATCGCCAGCGGCACCTTGCCCGCCTTCTTGACCTTGTCCAGGGCGGTGACGAACTCCGGGATCGTCTTCGGCACCTCGGCGACCCCCGCCTCCTTGAGCACGCCGGGGTTGAACCACATGACGTTGGAGCGGTGGATGTTCACCGGGACGGAGTAGATGTCGCCCCGCACGCTGATCTGGTCGATGAGCTGCTGCGGGAAGACCTCCTTGAGCTTGAGCTCGTCGTAGAGGAAGTTGACCGGCTCCAGCTGCCCCGCCTTGATGTACCCCTGCAACTCGGCGCCGGCGTGGCCCTGGAAGGTGTCCGGCGGGTCCCCGGCCTGCAGCTTGGTGGTCAGCAGAGCGCGCGCCTTGTCGCCGGACCCGCCCGCCACGGCCGCGTCGAAGAACTCCAGACCGGCGTTGTTCTTCTGGAAGATCTCCCGCATGGCCTTCAGGCCGTCGGCCTCGCCGGGGCCGGTCCACCAGGAGAAGACCTCGACCTTCTTCTCTCCTCCGCCGCCCTGCGTGCCCTGCGCCGCGCCGCCGCCGTCACCGCCGCAGGCGGTCAGGGTGAGCAGGCCCGCCACGGTGGCCGCGACGGCCGCCATCAATCGTCGTCGCACAGTTTCCTGTCCCTTCGGAATCAATCCGACAGAATCACCGAGAGATATGACAACGTTGTCAGCAAGGCAATCAACCCCACCGGATCGCGTCAAGGCATGCGCGCACAACCCGCGGATAACGTCTGTGCATCCCCGCCCCGGAAAAGGGTGTGGGGGCCCCGCCCCGCCGCGGGACCCCCACCAGGCGCGCCTCAGAGGCCGCGCCGCCCGCCTGTGCCATCGGCGGGCCGCGCGCTCACCCCTGGACGCGCTGGATCGCGCCGTCGGGCAGCGCCATCACGGTGACGCCGAAGTCGTGGATGGTCGCCGCCAGTTCCCCGGAGGAGAGGCCGGGGGCCACCACGACCAGCGCGCCGCGCATGAGCGCCAGGCCGATCAGCGTGGTCGTGGCCAGGACGCAGGTCAGGGACCACGTCACCAGCAGAACGTCTGACTTCTCCAGGACCGCGAGCCGGTCGAGGACGTGCATCCGGCCGATGAGGTCCTCGTGGGTGAAGACCCCGGCGTCCTGGGTCAGCAGGGCGGGCTGGACCGACGGGTCGAGCAGCGGCAGCGGCCCGGGTTCCAGCAGCAGCAGGTCGGCGAAGTCGACGGTGTCCCGCGCCTGGCCGAACGTGATCACCTGCCGGACCCTGGACGCCTCGGCCGCCCGCAGCGACGCCTCCGCCAGCTCGGGGGTCGTGATGAGCAGCCGGGCGTCCCACCGGGCCAGCAGCGTGCCGACCTCCCCGCCTCCGGGGGCGACGGGGGCGGCCACGCCTCCCGCCGCGATGACGGTGTGCACCGCGAGGGTCTGCGCGGCGGCGTCGCCGACGTGGATCCCGGCCACCTGGCGTCTGCGGGCGCCCCGCCGGACCAGGCCGGAGGCGCCCAGCGTCACCTCGCCGGCGAGGCGGCGGTAGCCGTACACGACCCCGGCGCCGAGATCGATCAGCGCGGGCCGGTCACCCCGTTCGTACGCGCGACCGAACACCGCCTCGGTGACGGTTCCCCTGATGGAGGAGGTCGGTCTCATGGCGCCGACCGTAAGGCCGGTCTGACGGTCGGGGCATCGTTCGATGTATGTAGATGAGTGTGTATTCGAGATCACCCTTTCCGAGGGGGGCGGGCCCGAGCCCTGCGCGGCTCGGACCCGCTGTCGCGTGCCCCGTGGCCCCGAAGTCCCCACCCCTCCGAGGAGACCTCGGCCGACGGGCGGGACACGCGACGCCTCCGGTGTGCCCGGCCGTGACGCCGGGGATGGTGTGGGCCCGCCGCGCTCGTGCCCCTCGCCCCGGCGGGACGATGCGGAAGGCCGGCCTCACCGGCCGGACACGAGGGAACCGTACGGCGGGCATCCGGGGCCGCGCATGCGCCGAACTGCGTATCCCGAGGTGTAGCCGTACGGCCACCGGCGCCCGCCGGGGTGTGTAGACCGGACGACGGGCGCTCCCCGGCCGCCGGAGCGCCGCGGGCGGGTCCCTCAGGCGCGGTTGTGCTCGATGACCCAGGTGGCGACCTGGGTGCGTGAGGAGAACCCCAGCTTCGCCAGGATGTTGGCCACGTGCCGGGCCGCGGTCGCCGGGCTGATCACCAGCTCGTCGGCGATGGCCTTGTTGCTCAGGCCGCGGGCCACCAGCTCGGCGATCTCCCACTCGCGGCCGGTGAGGGTGGTCAGCGGGGCGGCCACCGGGCCGCGGGCGGCCGCCGGCGGCCCGGTGGCCTGCTCGCCGTCCGGCTCGTCGTCCTGGAGGGCGTAGCGGATCGCCTGCTCCTGCGTCATCTCCTGGCCGTGCGCCCAGAGCTGGGCGACGAGGGCGTCGCCGAGGCGGGTGCGGGCGGGCTGGAGCAGCTCCTCCATCCGGGCGCCGAACCCCGACGGCAGGAAGGCGCCGCACATCGAGCCGCGGATCGCGGCGGAGGCGCCCGCCAGCCGTACGGCCCGGCGGTCGTCCTCCTCGGCCAGCGCGAGCTGCGCGAGCGTCTCGATCCGCCGGGCGACGCCGAGCCGCTGGCCGGTGCCCAGGCACAGCCGCAGGCTCTCCACCAGCCGGACGCGGGCGGTCGCCAGGTCGCCCTGGGCGAGGGCTATCCGGCCCAGCCCCGACAGGCAGGTGATCGTCTGCCAGTGCGAGGTGATGTCCTGCAGCAGGTCGAGGGCCTGCTCGTAGTAGGCGCGGGCCTCGGCCAGGTCGCTGCGCAGCCAGGCGACCTGCGCCAGGCCGATGAGCGCGACCGGCTCGGCCCAGTGGTTGTCGAGCTCGTGGGCGATGGCCAGCGCCGCCTCGAACGACCGCTGCGACTCCTTGGCGCGGCCCTCCGACAGGGCGAGGGTCCCCTCCATGGAGCGGATCACCATCTCGTGCCAGGGGTCGTCCACCTTGCGCACGGCCTCCAGCGCCTCGTCGAGACAGGCCCTGGCCGCCTCCGGCCGCCGCTGGTAGATGGCCACCCAGGCCAGGATGGCGAGCGCCCCGCTCAGCGGCCCGTGCAGGCCCGTCGTCCGGCACAGCTCGGCGGCGGCGGCGCAGGCGACCTGCGCGGTGTCGGGGTCGCCCTGGCCGAAGGCCACCTGGCCGCGCAGCGCGAGGGCGTCGCCGCGCACCCGCGGGGACAGCAGCGCGGGCTCGGTCTCCAGCAGGCGGTCCAGCCACTCGTCGGCGGGGGTGAACCGGCCGCCGGCGATGGTCGGCCAGCGCAGCAGCACCAGCAGGCGCAGCGCGCTCTCGGGGTCACCGGTGTCGGCCGACCAGCGCACCGCCGCCCAGATGTTGGACTGCAGCTCGTCCAGCAGGACCAGTTGCGGGCAGATCTCCTCCCACGTGGGGCGGGGGTGGCGGACGATCAGCCGGTGGACCCGGTCGGCGATGCCGACCATGTGGTCGCGGTGCCGCTGCCGCAGCGGGCCCTCCTCGCCGGAGGCGTCGAGCTGCTCGGCGGCGTACTGGCGGATCGTCTCCAGCATCCGGTAGCGCGTCTCGCCCGCGGCCGCCGCGTCGGCCAGCACCAGGGACTTGTCGACCAGGCCGCACAGCACGCTGAGGATGTCCTCGGCGCACAGCCCGTTTCCCGAACAGACCTGCTCGGCCATGTCGAGCGTCCAGCCGCCGGTGAAGACCGCGAGCCGCCGCAGCAGGATCCGCTCGGGCTCCTTGAGCTGCTGGTAGCTCCAGTCGACGGTGGCCCGGAGCGTCTGGTGCCTGGCTGGGGCGGTGCGGTCGCCGGCCGACAGCAGCCGGAAGCGGTCGCGGATGCGGGCGTGGATCTGCTCCACGGTCAGCGCCCGGCACAGGGCGGCGGCCAGCTCGATGGCGAGCGGCATCCCGTCGAGCGCCTCGCACAGACTGGCGATCTCCGCGGTGTTCTGGTCGGTCACGGCGAAGCCACGCGAGGCGGCGCCGGCCCGGTCGATGAACAGCCGTACGGCCTCGCTGCCCGCCGGGTTCTGGGCGTCCGCCCCGGGCAGCGAGAGCGGCGGCACCCGCCACACCGTCTCCCCCGCCACCCGCAGCGGCTCACGGCTGGTGGTGAGCACCCGCACCTCGGGGCAGACGGTGAGCACCATGCGGCAGAACCGGGCGCACTCCTCGATGAGGGACTCGCAGTTGTCGACGATGAGCAGCAGCCGCCGGTCGGCGAGGGCGTCGATCAGCGTCTCGGCCAGCGGGCGCGACGGTTCGGCGCCGACGCCGAGCGCGGCGGCCACCCGGGGCACGATCTGGTCGCCGGGCACCGCCTCGGCCAGCTCCACCAGCCACACGCCCCCCGGGAAACCGTCGGCCACCTGGGTGGCCACCCGGACCGCCAGCCTGCTCTTGCCGATGCCGCCCGCCCCGCACAGCGTCACCACCCGGGCGACGCCGAGCAGATGGGTGAGCTCCTCCACGTCGGCCTCGCGGCCGATGAAGGCGTTGGGTTCGAGGGGCAGGTTGCCCGCGGTGAGGGAGGAGTGCGCGGTGTCCTGTGTCATCGGCTCTTGGTCGCGGTGTCCTGGTCTCGGCGGTCGGTGGCATCCGGTGGTGCGTCGCGGGGCGGCCGTCACAGAAAGTGTGACACCAATTACCGTGCCGTGCCCAGGCTTAACACCATTTCGGATCTCCGGATCGCCTGGCCGTATCCCCGCGCCGTCCCCGCGTGAGGCCCGCGCGGTCGCCGGGGGACGCGGCCGATGAGGGGGACACCCTGGGGCGGGCCCGTATAACGGTCATCGCTCATATCCCGGCGGCGCGCCCGCATAACGGTCATCGCCCGCGCTCCCCCGGCGGGCTCACACGACGGCCGCCGGCCGCGCCCGACGCGCGGGCGCGGGCCCGCGCACCGGGCGGTCTACTCCCCCGGCCCGTTCCGTTCCCCCCGGCCGGGGGACGGAAGGACCGCGCGCATGACGGCCCTGGCGATCGGGGCCGCCACCTCGCCGCCGAATCCGCCGTGCTCCACGACGACCCCCACCGCGACCCTGGGGGCGTCGGCCGGGGCGAACCCGGTGAAGATCGCGTGGTCCTCGCGGGAGGCGGCGTTCTCTGCGGTGCCGGTCTTGGCGGCGACGTCGATCCCCGGAATCGCCGCCGCCGTGCCCGTACCGCCGGGCCGGGTGACGGCGATCATCATCGCGGTCAGCCGGTCGGCCTCGTCGGCGCTGAGGACCCGTCGATACCTCGACGGCTGGGCGTTGCCGATCACCGTGCCGTCGGCGAGGCGCACCTCCTCCACCAGGTAGGGGCGCATCAGCTCGCCGTTGCCGGCGATCGCGGCCGAGAACATCGCGATCATCAGGGGGGTCGCCCGGGTGTCGAACTGCCCCAGCGCCGACATGGCGGTCTGCGCCCGGTTCATCCGCTCCGGGTAGACGCTCATGGCCACCGGCATGGGCACGGCGAGGTCGGCGGCGCCGAACCCGAACGCCTCGGCCTGCTCGCGCAGCGCGTTCTGGCCGAGATCCAGGCCGATCTTCGCGAACGGGGTGTTGCAGGAGACCTTGAAGGCGTAGGCCAGTGAGGGATGGCCGTCGCCGCAGGCCGCGCCGCCGGAGTTGCGCACGCGCACGCGGGTGCCGGGCAGGCGGAACGCGGCGGGCGCGCTGACGGCGGTGGCCGGGCCGTACCGCTCGGAGCTGAGCGCGGCGGCGGTCGTGACGACCTTGAAAGCCGAGCCGGGCGGGTAGGTCCGCTGGATCGCCCGGTTCAGCAGCGGCCGGCCGGGGGCCCTCTGCAGCCTCCGGTCGGCGGCGTCGAGCACGGCGGCGTCGAAGGTCGCGTACAGGTTCGGGTCGTAGGAGGGGTAGGAGGCCATGGCCAGGATCGCGCCGGTGTTCGGGTTGATCGCGACGACCGCCCCGGGCCGCCCGGTGGCGCGCAGCGCCCGGTAGGCCGCCCGCTGCGCGCGGTCGTCGAGGGTGAGCTTGAGGGTGGCCCCGCTGCGGATGCCGTCCATCAGCGAGCGCACCCTGACCTCGGGGTCGCTCCCGGACAGGGCGGGGTCCTCGGCCGCCTCGATGCCGGAGGAGCCGTAGAGCGAGAGGTAGCCGGTCACCGGCGCGTAGAGGGGGCCCCGGGGGTAGACGCGCCGGTACCGGTAGGTGCGGTCGCCGCTCCTGCGACTGGTGGCGATCACCGTCTCGTCGCGGAGCACGATGTCGCCCCGGGGACCGTCGAAACGCTCGATCATGCCGCGCCGGTTGCGGGGGTCCCCGGCGAGCCGGTCGGCCCGGAACGCCTGGATGTAGGTGGTGTTGACCAGCAGGGCGAGCAGCATCACCTCGCACGCCACGGCGACGCGCCCGAGCGGAGCGTTCATCCGCCGCGCGCGCTGCGTCGCCACGGCCCTCATGGCCCTCCCCCCGGTCCCCTTTCCGGTCTAACAGGCAGACCGGAAAGGGGCCGCCGCACAGGGGCAAAGCGGCCGTACGGCTTACGGCCCGCCGCCGGGACCCGCTCCGCGGCTCCTCACCGGCTCTCCGTCGGGGGCGGGAAACGGCGGGACGGGCTCAGTCCACCACGGACCGGTAGTAAGCGATCTTGGCGCGGATGGCCCGCTGCCGTTCCTGGAGGGTGGCGATCTGCGCCTCCACCCGCTCGTCGTGGGCCTCCAGCAGCGCGATGCGGTCGCGGACCGTGTGGTCGCCGGCCCTGGCCAGCTCCGCGAAACGGACCATCTCCGCGATCGGCATGCCGGTGTCGCGCAGGCAGCGCACCATGCCGAGCCAGCCGATGTCCTCCTCGGAGAACCTGCGCTGACCGGCCGCGTTGCGGCGGATCGACGACAGCAGCCCGATCCGCTCGTAGTAGCGCAGGGTGTCGAGGCTGAACCCGGTCTCCTCGACCACCTGACCCGGGGTGTACACGCTCACGTCCGGCAGCATCCCACCTGGAGCGCACTCCAGGTCAAGGCCGGGAGCCGGATTTGACCTGGAGCGCGCTCCAGGTCGCAGGGTTGGGCCCATGACACGGATCCCCTTCGCCCTGGGCACCATTCCCTTCGGCACCGCCCTGGACGACCGGGCGACCTTCGCGATCCTCGACCGGTTCGCCGAGGCCGGCGGCACGATCCTGGACACCGCGAACAACTACCCGTTCTGGGTCGAGGGCGCGACCGGTGACGAGAGCGAGCTGGCCATCGGCCGCTGGCTGGCCGCGCGGGGCAACCGCGACCGGATCACGCTGAGCACCAAGTGCGGCGCGCGTCCCACCGTTCCGGGCGACCGTACCCTCGACTCGATCGAGGGCCTGTCCGCGGCCGTGATCCGCCCGGCCGTCGAGGGCAGCCTGCGCCGGCTCGGCACCGACCACGTCGACGTCTACTGGGCGCACGTGGAGGACCGGTCCGTGCCGCTGGAGGAGACGCTGGGCGCGTTCGCCGAGCTGGTCGAGGCGGGCAAGGTGCGGGAGATCGGCGCGAGCAACCTGCCGGCCTGGCGGCTGGAGCGCGCCCGCGCCGTGTCGGCGGCGCACGGCCGGCCGGCCTACACCCACGTGCAGCTCCGTCACACCTACCTGCGGCCCCGTCCGGGGACGCGGGTGCCGGAGGGCGCGCACGTCCTGGTCCAGGACGACATGACGGACTACCTCCGCTCGGAGCCGGGCCTGACCCTGTGGGCCTACAACACGCTGATGGCCGGCGCCTACACCCGCCCCGACCGGCCGCTGCCGGAGGTCTACGACCACCCGGGCACCGCCCGGGGACTCGCCGTGCTGCGCGAGGCCGCCGACGAGCTGGGCGTGACCGTCAACCAGGTGGTGCTGGCCTGGCTGATCGGCGGGGACGTCCCGACGATCCCGATCGTCGGCGTGAGCTCCCTGTCCCAGCTCGACGAGGCGCTCGGCGCGGTGGACCTCAAGCTCGACGACGAGCTGCGCGCCCGCCTGGAGGCCGCACGCTGAACCGCCCGGACCCCGTACGGCACGCCGCCCGGTGAACGGGTGCGAGTCGGGCGGCCTCGGGGCCGGACGCGGCGGGCCGGGAGGGGCAGGCGGTCAGGTGCGGGGCAGGAGGCCCGCGAGATAGCGGCGGATCAGCAGTTTGCACTCGGCGACCAGGTCGGGGTCGCCGTCGGGCCGGGTGCGGAAGGCGAGCTTGAGGACGGCGTCGGCCGCCTCGACCGCGACGACGAGCGCGCGGTCGAGGCCCGGCCCGGCGGCGCCGCCCGCCTGCTCGACGACGAGGGCCCGGAGCCGGTCGGCCACGATGGCGTTGTTCTCCAGCGCCGCGTCGAGCATCCGCTCGGTCCCCCTGATCGCCGGGCCGCCGGGCGCGGACAGCACCTCGCCGAAGTCCACGATGCCGAACCCCGGCGTGGTGCGCTTCATGGCCACGAACTCGTCGACCGCCAGATCGGTCATCTCCGCCCAGTCCGACAGCGGGGCGGCCGACAGGCGGGCCACGATCCGGCCGAGGAAGGCGTCCAGGTTGCGCAGCGCGAGCGCGCGCACCAGCGCCTGCTTGTCGGAGAAGAACTGGTAGAAGGTCCCGATCGGCACCCCGGCCCGGCGCGCGACCTCCTTGGTGGTCAGTGCCTCGTACCCCACCTCGTCCAGCAGCCGCGCGCACTCGTCGAGCATCCGCTCGACGCGTTCCGCGCTGCGCCGCTGGGCGGGGCGGCGGCGCAGCGTTCCCCCGGCGACGTTCGTCATCGCTCCATCATCTCGCACACGGGGGGACCGACGGCTAACATGAGCCGGACTCATACCACTCGGAGGTCAGGATGTTCCTTTGGGGTACGGCCACCGCTTCCTACCAGATCGAGGGGGCCGTCTCCGAGGACGGCCGGGGCGTCTCGGTCTGGGACACCTTCGCCGGCGAGCCCGGCCGCGTCCGGGACGGGCACACCGGCGAGGTCGCCTGTGACCACTACCACCGCTGGCCCGAGGACGTCGAGCTGATGGCCGGGCTGGGGGTGAACTCCTACCGCTTCTCCGTCGCCTGGCCCCGCGTCCAGCCCACGGGCTCCGGGCCGGTCAACCAGGCCGGCCTGGACTTCTACGACCGGCTGGTGGACGCCCTGTGCGCGAGGGACATCGTCCCGGCGGTCACGCTGTTCCACTGGGACCTGCCTCAGGAGCTGGAGGACCGCGGCGGCTGGCTGGACCGCGACACCGCCCACCGGTTCGCCGAGTACGCCGCGGTCGTGGCCGACCGGCTGGCCGACCGGGTGCCGATGTGGATCACCCTGAACGAGCCGTTCGTGCACATGGTCTTCGGCTACGCCCTGGGGACCCACGCTCCCGGCAGGACCCTGCTCCTCGACGCGCTGCCGGTGGCCCACCACCAGCTCCTCGGGCACGGCCTGGCCACGGCGGCGCTGCGCGAGCGGGGCGCCGGCCGGGTGCTGATCACCAACAACTGCACCCCGGTCCGGGCGGCCTCCGCGGACCCGGCCGACGTGGCCGCCGCGCACGCCTACGACACGTTGCACAACCGCCTGTTCAACGATCCCGTACTTCTCGGGAAATATCCGGACATGTCGGCGTACGGCGTGCGCCTCGACTGCGTCCGGGACGGCGATCTCGACCTGATCTCCGCCCCGCTCGACGGCCTCGGGATCAACTACTACAACCCCACCCGGATCGCCGCCCCCTCCGGCGAGGGCCTGCCGTTCACCGACGCGGGGATCACCGGGTACCCCACCACCGCCTTCGGCTGGCCCGTCGTCCCCGACGGCCTGCGCGAGCTCCTGACCGGACTCAAGGCCCGGTACGGCGACGCCCTGCCGCCCGTCTACGTCACCGAGAACGGCTGCTCCCAGCACGACGAGCCGGGCCCGGACGGCACGGTCGACGACCGGGCCCGCATCGACTACCTCGACGGCCACATCGCGGCGCTGGACCGGGCGCGCGCCGAGGGCGTGGACGTGCGCGGCTACTACGTGTGGTCCCTGCTGGACAACTTCGAGTGGGCCGAGGGCTACCACCAGCGCTTCGGGCTGGTCCACGTCGACTTCGCCACCGGGCGGCGCACCCCGAAGGCGTCCTACCACTGGCTCCGGGAGCGGCTGGCGGAGCGGACCGGAGCGGACGCCGGCCCCCGGGAACCCTGACGGCGGTCCGCCGATCGGCCGTCCGGGCGCCCGGATGGCCGACCGGCGGACACGCGAAGGCCGGGCATCCGGGCACACGGACGCTCCAGAACCCGGACGCCCAGTTGTTTCAGGGTAAATATCCCTTTTTCTCTACCCGCAGGGGTGTTTTCTGTACGGCCCATGGCCGTTCGAGTAGGCTCCTTGATCACCGGTGCCGCGGGCGCGGGAGGCGTCCCGTGAAGGCCACCGGGAAGGGGGCCGGGCGAAACCGCGCCGCCGCGTACGCCCCGGACGGTCGTGTGGAGGTGCATCATGGCGGATCCAGACAAGCGTCTGGCCGAGGACCACAGCTGGCTGGAGTCCCAGTGGCCCGGGCTGGAGGTCAAGAAGGACCAGACCGAGCACAACCCCACAAAGATCAAGAATTGTGTGACGGAGCTCCAGGACATCCTGGAGCGCATGCAGGGCAGCGAGAAGGGCTCGTTCGGCACCGTTTCGGCCAAGACGAACGTCATGACGCTGAGCGCCCTGGCCAAGGACTGGCCGGCGGGCAAGGCCCTCGGTGAGACCCTGGAGAACGGCAACCGGGAGTTCACCCAGGTGTACCAGGAGGTCATCCAGAAGCTCCAGGCCGCCATCCTGCTGCTCCAGAGCGGGGCCGGCACCTATGACGGCGCCGGCCTCGCCAATGGCGGAACGAAGAGCGTCTAGGAGACCGGGATGGACATCTCCAAGAAGACCCACATGATCAAGACCAGCTGCTATGACTTCTCCGTCAGGGGCGACCAGCCGGTGGCCAGGGTCAAGCAGATCATCGAGACCCTGGACGGCGAGTCCATCAAAAACGCCGGGACCGCCTACCTGGACGCCTGCTCCCTGCTGGCGGAGTGCCAGCGCGCGGTCGAGAACGTCAGCAAGACCCTGGCCGAGTGCTGGAACGACAAGGCGTCGGTCGAGGCGCAGACCGCGCTGCGGTACATCCACGCGACGGCGCGCGAACTCTCCAACAAGGGCAACATGATGGGCCGCCCCCTGGAGTCGCTCGGCGACGCCCTTCCCGCCTACAAGGAGACCGGCGAGGGCGGGTTCGCGCCCTCGTGGAGCGAGAACACCTTCACCTTCAACGACGACATCTCGGACTTCTACGACACAAAAGACGGCGTCCAGTGGGGGTCGCAGAACCAGCTCGCCAAGGAGCACCTGGAGAAGCTCAACGCGGAGATCCAGAAGTGGCACACCCTGCTTCCCGACTCCCTGCGCAAGGAGCTGCCGAGGATCGAGCCGCCGACCGTGCCCACCCCGCCCTTCCCGACCGTGGACTACCCCGGCGGGTACCCGAGCGCGGGACCGTACGGCCCCGGCGGGACGGGACCGTACGGCGCGGGGCCCTACGGGAACGGCCCGGACGGGACGGGACCGTACGGCACCGACCCCTTCGCCACCGATCCCAACGGGACCGGCCCCAACGGGACCGGTCCCAACGGCACGGACCCCAACGGGAGCGGAGACCTGCCTCCGGGCGCCTACCCCGGTGACGGCGGCACCGGGCTTCCGGGGCAGAACGGGCCGGGTGCGGGGATGCCCGGGAGTGCGGGCGGGAACGGCACCGACCCCACCGGCGGCCTGACCGACCCGTCCAAGGGTCTGACGGACCCGTCCGGGAATCTGACGGACCCGTCCCGGAACCTGACCTACCCCGCCGGATACGACGCCGGCAACGCGCGGACCACCGACCTGTCGTCGTTCCAGCCCCCGCAGGGCTACGACGGCATCGGGAACCCGAACCCGAACCTGTCCGGCCCGAACACCTCCACCGGCAACTCCCCCTACTCCTCTCCCACGTACACGGGTTCGCCGACGAACACCGGCACGGGGACCGGCACCGGTGGGATCGGCTCGTCCGGGTCGTTCGGCACCGCCGGGGTGCGCGCCGCCGCGCTGAACGCCGCCGAGGGCGCGGCGGGCAGCGGCATGTTCATGCCGCCCATGGGCGCCATGGGCGGCGCCGGTGCGGGCGCGGGCGAGCAGGAGCAGGAGAGCGGCAGCAACCTGTGGGAGCACGACGACGTGTGGGGCGCCAACGACCACGAGGGCGCCGTCGACGGCCACATCGGCAGCGTCTGACGCCGTCACCGGGCCGCCCGCCGGACGGGCGGCCCGGCGGCGCGGTCAGAACACCGAGACGTGGACGTGGTCGTAGTGGTTGGCGGTGACGCCGCCCCGGTCCGACATCATCCGCCAGCCGCCGCCGGAGCGGACGTCGTAGTAGCGCTGCTGCCAGATGAGGTACATCACGCCGAGGCGCGGGCCGTTGTCGATGACCCACTGGGCCAGGCGGTCGCCGCGTTCCTTGTCCGCCGGGGACGGCATCCGGCCGCCGCCGCTCATCATGAAGTCGCAGGCCCGGCCGCTGCCGTGGTCACCGGGGTCGCCGGAGCGCAGGCAGCCGTAGCTGTAGGGCATCGGGAAGTTCCGGAGGACCTCGTTGCGCACGGTGACCATGCGGGGGGTGAGGCCGTCGCTGCCGGAGGGGGTCTCGAAGCCGTACTTGGCCAGCAGCCCCTCGATCCGGACCCGGTCCTTCTTCAGTTTGGCGATGTCGGCCTTCAGCGCGGCGACCTTCTCGTCGGCGGTCTTCTCCGCCTTCTCGGCCTTATCGATCAGGTCCTGGAACCGGCTGAGCTGGTTGGCGCGCAGGCCGGCGAGATAGGACATGGTGGCGGCGCCGCCCAGGGCGGCCGAGACGTCGCCCTGGAAGCTCAGCAGGTTGTCGCCGTCCAGCGGGACGCTCATGTAGGAGGTCTGGGCGAAGCGCACCACGTCGGCCCGGGCGGCGGCCAGTGACCTGCGCAGGCTCTTGACGCTCGTGGTCGCCTTGCCGGCCCGCACGCGGATGTCCTCCAGGCTCTGCACCTGACCGCGGTACGCCTTGTCGAGCCGGTCGGCCTCGCGGGTCAGCCTGCGCAGCTCGGCCTCGGGGTCGGGCTTGGCCGCGGCGGGAACGGCGGCGGCCCCGGCGGACAGGAAGGGCGTCAGGAGAAGGGCGGCGAGCAGGACGACGAGCGCGGCCGGGCGGCTCCGTCTCACGCTTCGCTCACCTCCAGAGCCGCACGGACGGAGCGAAACTATAGAAGGTGATCTTTTAAATCGCCACCGGAACGGTCGAACTCCGCCTCACCGGCGCATCGCCGCCCCGCCCCCCTTGCCATCAACGGCAGAACATGATTCCGTCTCACCACCGGGAGGGCCCTCGGTGACAGGAGGCAGGACGACATGCGCCAGCACGACACGCTGTTCATCGGGGGCGACTGGGTGGCCCCCGCCGGCACCGGGACCATCGACGTCGTCTCGCCGCACACCGAGGAGGTCGTCGGCCGCGTTCCCGACGGGACCGCCGCCGACATGGACCGCGCGGTGGCCGCCGCCCGGCAGGCGTTCGACCACGGCCCCTGGCCGCGCATGACGATGGCCGAGCGCGCCGCCGTCGTCGGCAGGCTCGCCGAGATCTACGCGTCCCGGCAGGAGGAGATGGCCGAGCTCATCACGATGGAGATGGGCTCGCCCATCACCTTCTCCCGGATGGCGCAGGCCCCGCAGCCGCTCGGCATGCTGCAGTACTACGCCGAGCTCGGCCGCACGTTCCCCGTGGAGGAGGAGCGCCCGGGGACCTTCGGCCCGGTGACCGTGCGCCGGGAGCCGGTCGGCGTGGTCGCCGCCGTGGTGCCGTGGAACGTCCCGCAGTTCGTCATCATGATCAAGCTCGCCCCCGCGCTCGTCGCGGGCTGCACGGTCGTGGTCAAGCCCGCCCCCGAGACGCCGCTCGACTCCTACCTGCTGGCCGAGATGGTCAAGGAGGCCGGCGTCCCCGACGGCGTCGTCAACATCGTCGCCGCCGGGCGCGAGGCCGGCGAGCACCTCGTCTCCCACCCCGGCGTGGACAAGGTCGCCTTCACCGGCTCCACCGCGGCGGGCCGGCGCATCGCCGCGATCTGCGGCGAGCAGCTCAAGCGGTGCACCCTGGAGCTCGGCGGCAAGTCGGCCGCGATCATCCTGGACGACTGCGACCTGCCCTCGGCGATGGGCTTCCTGTCCATCGCCACGCTGATGAACAACGGCCAGGCGTGCGTGGCCCAGACCCGCATCCTGGCCTCGCGCAACCGCTACGACGAGGTGGTGGAGGCGGTCGCCGGGATGGTCCGCGCCATGCCGGTCGGCGACCCCGCCGACCCGGCCACCGGCATCGGCCCGCTGGTCGCCGAACGGCAGCGGGAGCGGGTCGAGAACTACATCAGGATCGGCATCGACGAGGGCGCCAAGCCCGTCCTCGGCGGCCTGGAGCGGCCCCGCGACCGGGGCTGGTACGTCGCCCCCACGGTCTTCGCCGGGGCCACCAACGAGATGCGCATCGCCCGCGAGGAGATCTTCGGCCCGGTCCTGACGGTGATCCCGTACGAGAACGAGGACGACGCCGTCCGCATCGCCAACGACAGCGACTACGGCCTGCACGGCACGGTGTGGACCGCCGACCCCGGGCACGGCGTGGAGATCGCCCGCCGGGTGCGCACCGGCTCCTACGGCGTCAACCTCCTGATGATCGAGAACAGCTCGCCGTTCGGCGGGTACAAGAGCAGCGGCCTCGGCCGGGAGCTGGGCCCGGAGGGCCTCGCGGCCTACCTGGAGTACAAGTCCATCGCCCGCCTGGGCTGAGCCGCCGCCGACCCGGCCGTGCCGTACGGCTCTGCGGAAAACCGTACGGCGCGGCCGGAAGCGTGGATGGCCGGCCCAGCGCGCCCCCGCGTCGCTGGACCGCCGCCGCTGCGGTGGAGCATGCCCCACGTGCCCCGGCATGCGGGTCTACGTGCCCCTTGGACGTCTCCCGGCGGGTTCAACCCATCCGTTCTAGGTAGACGTCATTCATCCGAGATTGGTTCGTGAAATCCGGCAAAGTTTTTTCGGAGCTCCGAACCCGGCCCGGCGGTGTCGCCCGGGGCCGCCCCGGTTTTGGCGTGGAGGACCTCGCGAGCCTGCTCGGCGGCGCGGAGGAGGTTCTCGGTGATGAAGTCGTGGAACCGGGCGACGTTCTCCAGGCGGACGGCGGCCGGAGTGCCGGGGCCGAGGATGGCGACGCCCTGCCGCGCGGTCTCGATGAGCTGGTCGTTGGCCCGGGCGCTGCGGATCATCGACTGGTACCACAGGTCGTCGTCGACGACGTAGCGCTCGCGGCGCCGTTCGTCGCGTTCCCGGCGGACGAGGTCCAGGCCCTCCAGGAACGTGATCGCCTTGGAGACGGAGGCGGGGCTGACCTGGAGGCGCCGGGCGAGCTCGGAGGCGGTGAGGCTGCCGGCGTCGGTGGTGTAGAGGCAGCCCAGCACCCGGGCCATCATCTTGGGCAGGCCCGAGATCATGAAGACGGTGGTGAGGGCCTCCTGGTAGTCGCGCACGGCCTCGGCGTCGCGCCCGTAGGGCTGGGGGACCGACTCCGCCCCCCGGGGCGCGGCCTGCCCGCGCCGGTGGGTGCGCTGCTGGGTGGCGCGGTGGGCCAGGTCGGGGCGGTAGCCGGTGGGGCCGCCGTTGCGCATCACCTCACGGGTGACCGTCGAGGTCGGACGGTCGAGGCGGCGGGCGATCTCGGCGTAGGCGAGGCCGTCGGCCAGCCCCAGCGCGATCTGCTGGCGGTCCTGCTGGGTGAGCCTGCCTCCCGGCATCACGCCTCCTTTCCTGCCCCATGGGTGCTCCGTGGGGGTTCCCGGTGTTTCCCGACGCCTCCACCATAGCGTTCCTCTTCAGCCCATTGCAACGACAAGCCATCTCAGCGTTGCATTATCCGAGAGGACGTTGCAATGATTTCAATGCATCTACCTGCATGAATGTTGTTTTTAAGCAAAGATCTTGTTGCATGCATTCGGAAAGCAACGTAGCTTTCTCGTTGTCGGAAACAACGAGCCGCAAACACGAGGGAGCACACGATGCACACGTTCGACACCCCCGCCCCGATCTCCGCCGTCCTTCACATCCCCGCCGGACGCGTCCGGCTCATCGCCGCCGACCGCGCCGACACCGCGGTCGAGGTCCTGCCCGCCAGCGCCTCCAAGAGCCGCGACGTCAAGGCGGCCGAGCAGACCACGGTCGAATACGCCGACGGCGTCCTGCGGATCGAGACCGCGGTGAAGAACCAGTACCTCGGCCCGACCGGAGCCGTCGAGGTGACGGTCAAGCTGCCCGCCGGCTCCCGCGTCGAGGCCAGGACGGCCGCCGCCGAACTGCGGACCGTCGGCCGCCTCGGCGACGTCGCCTTCGAGGGCGCGTACCACCAGATCAAGCTGGACGAGACCGCGAGCCTTCGTCTCACCGCGACCGACGGCGACGTCGAGGTCGGCCGGCTGGGCGGCCCCGCGGAGATCAGCACCGCGAGGGGCGACATCACCATCGCCGAGGCCACGGGCGGCACGGTCGTGCTCCGCACCCAGTCCGGCGACATCTCGATCACCGCCGCCGCCGGCGTCTCGGCCGCCCTGGACGCCGGAACCACCCTCGGCCGCATCGCCAACGGTTTCAAGAACAACGGCACCGTCGAACTCGACGTCCACGCCACCACCACCAGCGGCGACATCACCGCCCGCAGCCTCTAGCCGTCCGGACCCGGCGGAGTCGCGTTCCGCCATCCGTCCGACGCGTTTCACATCACATTCGAAGGAGCACACCATCATGTCCGTCACCCCCACCGGCCAGGACGAGCTCACCGCCCGGACCGGGCAGGACCGCCCGGAGCTGCGCAAGATCATCCAGGAGATGGTCGACTCCGGTTTCGTCGGAGTCCGGCTGCGAGTACACGACGAGCGGGGCGAGTGGGCCGCCGGCGCCGGGGCGAGCGAACTGGGCGGAGCCGAGGAGCCGCCGGCCGACGGGCACGTCCGGATCGGCAGCAACACCAAGACGTTCACCGCCACCGTGGTGCTGCAACTGGTGGCCGAGGGTCGGATCGGACTGGACACCCCGGTGGACGACTACCTGCCCGAGTTCGGGATGGACCGGCGGATCACGGTGCGGATGCTGCTGCAGCACACCAGCGGGGTGTTCAACTTCACCGGCGAGTACTTCGAGGACGGCACGTTCGTGCCGGGGATCCCCGCCACCCCCGCGGGCAAGGAGTGGGTGGACAACCGGTTCCACAGCTACCGGCCGCAGGAGCTGGTACGGCTGGCGCTGTCCAAGCCGGCGAGGTTCGAGCCGGGCACCGACTGGAGCTACTCCAACACCAACTACGTGCTGGCCCGGCTGCTGATCGAGAAGGTCACCGGCCGCCCGGTCGCCGAGGAGATGCAGCGCCTCATCCTGGGGCCGCTCGGCCTGACGGGCACCGTCCAGCCGACCACCGAGCAGGACATCCCCGCACCGTACGCCCACGCCTACTACCGCTACGAGGAGGACGGCCAGACCCAGACGGTCGACGTCACCCGGCACAATCCCTCCTGGATCTCCAGCGGCGGTGACATGATCTCCACCGCCCGGGACCTGCAGACGTTCATCTCCGCGCTGGTGGGCGGCAGGCTGCTGCCGGCCGAGCTGCTGGCCGAGATGTTCACGCCGGAGTCCAAGGCCGGCTATGGGCTGGGGGTGTTCGTGCAGGAGGTGCCGGGCGGCGGCACCGTCATCACCCACAACGGCGGCATGGCCGGCCACGCGGCGCTGATGTACAGCACGCCCGACGGCGGCACGACCCTGACCGCCGCGCTGAACTACGTGGACGACACCGCCATGTCCGTGGGTGCGGCGTTCCAGCAGGCGACGCAGCGGCTCGTCGCCGAGGTGTTCGGCGGCGGACGGGCCGACGCGGCCGACCCGGCCCGGTAGAGGGGGCCGGGCACCGCGGGCTCGCCTCACGGACCCGCCGGCGGGCTACGGCGGGTACCGTCCGCCCCCTCACCGGTGCCGCGAGCCTCCGGCGGGCACCGGCCGGCTCCTCACCGGTGCCGCTCGACCACCTCAAGGGTCTGGTGGGCGATCTCCAGCTCCTCGTCCGTGGGGATCACCGCCACCCGCACCGGGGAGCCGTCGGCCGAGATGGTCCGCTCCCCGCGCGCGTTGCGGCCCGGGTCGAGCACGATGCCCAGCCGCTCCAGCCCGGTCAGGGTCCGTTCCCGGACCGGCGCGGAGTTCTCCCCCACGCCGCCGGTGAAGGCGATCACGTCCACCGAGCCGAGCACCGCGTAGTAGGCGCCGACGTACTTGCGCAGCCGGTGGCAGTAGACCGCCATGGCCAGCTCGGCGGCCGGGTCGCCGACGGCCAGCCGCTCCTGCACCGCGCGCATGTCGTTGTCGCCGCACAGGCCCAGCAGACCGGAGCGCCGGTTGAGCAGCGTGTCGATCTCCTCCGGGGACATGCCCGCGGTCCGGGCGAGGTAGAGGAGCGCCCCCGGGTCCACGTCGCCGCTCCGGGTGCCCATGACCAGGCCCTCCAGCGGGGTCATGCCCATCGAGGTGTCCACGCAGCGCCCGCCCGACACCGCCGAGGCGCTGGCCCCGTTGCCCAGGTGCAGCACGATCACGCCGGCCGACGGAGTCCCGGCCAGGCGGGCGGCCTCACGCGAGACGTAGGCGTGCGAGGTGCCGTGGAAGCCGTAGCGGCGGATCCTCCACCGCTCGGCCACCTCCCGGTCGATCGCGTAGGCCGCGGCGGCCGGGGGGATCGTGGCATGGAAGGCGGTGTCGAAGACCGCCACCTGCGGCAGGTCGGGCCGGAGCCGCCGCACGGCCTCGATGCCGGCGAGGCCGGCCGGATTGTGCAGCGGGGCGAGCGGGATCAGCTCCTCGATCTTCCCGACCACGTCGTCGGTGATCAGGGTGGGCTCGGTGAAGGTGACGCCGCCGTGCACCACCCGGTGCCCGACCGCGGTCAGCTCGGGCGAGTCGATCCCCAGGCCCCGCCCGGCCAGCTCGGCGCCGATCAGCTTCAGCGCCGCCTCATGGTCGGGCACCGGGGAGCCGGGCTCGCCGATCCGCTCCACCGTCCCGGACGCCAGCCGCTCGTCGCCCTCCAGCAGCCGGTACTTCACCGAGGAGGACCCGCTGTTGACCACCAGTACGCGCCCCACCGCTCCCTCTTCCCTCCCTGCTCCGCCCGCCGCCCCCGGCTCCTGCCGGAAGCCCCCGGAAGCCTCCGGGAACCGCCCGCCGGGTTCTCCCGCGCCACCGCGCGGCCCGGTGCTCACCTGCCCGCCGTACGGCCCGCCACGCCCTGTCCGGCACCTTCCTGGGCCTGGATGGCGGTGATGGCGACCGTGCTGACGATGTCGGCGACCAGCGCGCCCCGCGACAGGTCGTTCACCGGCTTGCGCAACCCCTGCAGGACCGGCCCGATCGCCACGGCCCCGGCGGAGCGCTGCACCGCCTTGTAGGTGTTGTTGCCGGTGTTGAGGTCGGGGAAGATCAGTACGGTGGCCCGCCCGGCGACCTCGGAGCCCGGCAGCTTGGCCGCGGCGACCCGGGGGTCCACGGCCGCGTCGTACTGGATCGGACCCTCCACCAGCAGGTCCGGCGCCCGCGAGGCCACCAGGGCGGTGGCCTCGCGGACCTTGTCCACGTCGGCGCCCCGGCCGGAGGCGCCGGTGGAGTAGGACAGCATCGCCACCCGCGGCTCGACGCCGAACCGCCTCGCCGTACGGGCCGAGGAGATCGCGATGTCGGCGAGCTGCCCGGCGTCCGGGGCGGGGTTGATCGCGCAGTCGCCGTAGACGAGCACCCGGTCGGCCAGGCACATGAAGAACACCGACGAGACGATCGAGGTGCCGGGGACCGTCCTGACGATCTGGAAGGGGGGCAGGATCGTGGCCGCGGTGGTGTGCGCGGCGCCGGAGACCATGCCGTCCACCATGCCGCGGTGCAGCATCATCGTGCCGAAGAAGTTGACGTCGCCGACCACGTCGCGGGCCCGCTCCAGGGTCATCCCCTTGTGCGCCCGCAGCGCCGCGTACTCCTCGGCGAACGGCTCGCGCAGCGGGGAGGTCAGCGGGTCGACGACGGTCACGCCGGACAGGTCGAGGCCGAGGGCGCCGATGCGCCTGCGGACCGCCTCCTCCCGTCCCAGCAGGGTGATGTCCACGATGCCGCGGCGCAGCAGGACGTCGGCGGCCTGCAGGACGCGGTCCTCCTCCCCCTCCGGGAGCACGATGTGCCGCCGGTCGGCGCGGGCCCGCTCCAGCAGGGTGTGCTCGAACATCATCGGCGTGATCCGCTCGGAGCGGGCCAGCTCGATCCGGTCGGCCAGGTCGGCGGTGTCCACGTGGGCCTCGAAGTGGCCGAGCGCCGTGTCGATCTTGCGGGGGTTGTCGGCGGTGAGCCGGCCCTCCAGCCCGGCCAGCGCGGTCGCGACGGTGAAGCTGTCCGCGGCGGCCGACAGCACCGGCAGCCCCGGCGCGAGGCCGGCGGTGAGGGCCTTGACCGCCTCGGTCGGCTTCTCCCCCAGGGTCAGCACCACGCCGGACGGCCTGGCCGTGCCCGCCGCCTCCGCCGCGGCCGAGGCGAGCAGCAGGTCGGCGCGGTCGCCCGGGGTGATCGTCAGCGCCCCGTCGGCCAGGTGTTCCAGGAACAGCGGGAGCATGGCGCCGCCGAAGACGAACCCGAACACGTCGCGGCGCAGCCCGTCCTCGTCGCCCTGGACGTACTCGGCGTCCACGGCCTGCATCACCTGGCCGACGGTCGGGGCCGACAGCGACGGGTGCTCGGGGATGGCGTAGCAGGGCACCGGCAGGCCGGGCCGTACGGTCACCCCCTCGGGCACCCGGTTGGCGACCACCGCGAGCACCGTGCCGCCCAGGTCGGTGAAGACCTGGTGGGCGGTGCGCATCTCCATCTCGGCCTCGTCGGCGCGCTCGCCGTGCGCGCCCACCACCACGATCACCGGCGCGCCGAACTCGGCGGCCAGGCGCGCGTTGAACGCCGTCACGGGAGGCAGGACCTCGGCGTCGAACGAGGCGCCCAGCACCAGGAGCGCGTCGCACTCCGGCTCCAGCGTGTGGAAGTGGCCGACCAGCCGGCTGACGAGCTCCTCGGCGCCGTGCCGGGTGTAGACCTCGGCGGCGGCCGCGGCCGTCATCCCGACCGCCGAGACCGCGGGGCGGTAGCGGGCGGTGAGCAGTTCGAGGGTGCGATCCTCCCCGTCCCGGGAGATCGGCCGGAACACCCCGGCCCGGCCCACCCGGCGGGTGAGCAGCTCCATCAGGCCGAGCTCGACGATCTGCCTGCCGTCTCCGCGGCCGAGACCGGCCACGTAGATGCTCCGCATGGGCGCCCGCCCCTCCCTTCGGCACGGTGCCTCGCGACGCCTCACGACGCCTCGCAAGACCCATAAGACTCATAAGACTCGCAAGAGGAGTAAACACCCTTGGTAATCAGGTCATGGCGCTGGCCCATGCGCCGATCCGCCGGATCAGTTCCGGCGTGGCCGCCGTCTCGGCGTGGCCGAACCCGGGTTCGAGCCACAGCTCCCTGGGGTCGCGGGCGGCGCCGTAGAGCTGCAGGGCGTGCTCGACGGGGAAGAAGGAGTCGGAGTCGCCGTGCACGACCAGCAGCGGCGTCGGCGCGACCGTCGCGGCGGCCTCGTAGGGCGCCAGCGGCACCGGGTCCCAGCCTCCCTTGCGGATCCGGGTGCCCCGGCCCACCCGCGTGGCCCAGCGGCCCAGCCGCCGCTCGATCGCCCAGTGCACCTGCCGCATCGGCTTGGTGCCGCGGTAGTACCACCGGGCCGGGGAGCTGATCGAGACCACGGCGTCGACCCGCCCGCGCCCGTCGCCGAGCGCGGTGTTCACCAGCTCCGAGCCCGGCCCGCCCCGGCCGGGGAGCGGCGCGCCGCCGTCCAGGCCCACCGGCCCGTCCATGACCGGGCTCAGCACGGCGGCTGCCTCCAGGCCGCCGCCGGCGCCGCTCAGCAGCCCGTCCCCGGCCGGGCCCACCATGGCCCCGCCGGAGCGCGTCGCGCCGCGCAGCCCCGCGTGCCGCACGACCACGGCGCCGCCCATGGAGAACCCGACGGTGGCCACGCGGGTGTATCCGATCATCCTCGTGTGCCGTACGGCGGCCTCCAGGTCGAGGACCTCCAGGTCGCCGACCGTCGACAGGCCCCCGGAACGGCCGTGCCCGCGGAAGTCGAAGGACACGACGCCGCCGAACTCGCTGAGCACATGGGTGATCCGCCGGGTGGTGAGCTCCCTGAGCGAGCCGGTGAACCCGTGCGCCACGACGATTCCCAGGTCCGCCGCGCCGCGCGAGGGCGTGTGCGCGGCGTCGATCCGGACGTCGTCCTCGGTCATGAACATCGCCGCGAAGGATGGCGCGAAAGACATGTTTCGAGCTTAGAACCTGAGGTCAGGACTCCTTCCCGCGGCCGAGGCCTCACGACGCGCGGGGCGCGGGACGCCCCGCGGCGCCGGGGATCCCGCCCCCGGGGATCCCGCCCCCGGGGATCTCCGGCCCCGGGGATCCCCGGGAGGCCGACGCGGGCACCGGCTCCGGGACGGAGCCATGAGGGTTTCCCGCCCCGGGTCAGCCCCTGGGGATGACGAGCTCCGTCGATCGTCCGTACGCCGACACGGTGACCCGCGGCCAGCGGCTCCCGGCCGGCCGCGCGACCGCCCACGGCGGCACCGCGGCGACGGTGATGCCGTACTCCTCGATGAGCGCCCGGCACTCGCCCGGCGTGGCGCCCGGGGCCGCGACGACGTGCGCCCCGCCCATCAGCGCCAGGTCGAACAGGGCGGCCTGGGCGCGCGGCTCGGTGGTGGCGACGAGCACGCGGTCACGCTCCCTGAGCATCGCCTCCGGGGCCAGCCGCCGCAGCTCCGCCACCACCCCGGCGTGGCTGATCACCCGGCTGCCGTCGAAGGTCAACGCGGGCGCCTCCGCGCCGCCGCGCGACCGGACGGCCGCGCCGCGCCGGGGCGGAACGCCCGGCCCGCGGCGCGGCGGTGCGCTCGGCCCCCGCTGGGGCGGCACGCTCGGCCCGCGCCGCGGCTGGGCGCCGGGGTCGCGCTGCGGCGGGACCACGGGTCCGCGGCGCGGCGGGGCCCCCGGGCCGTCGGGCCGCGGGGACGTCACCTCCTCCAGGGTGAGGATCTGCCGGACGCGGGAGTCGCCGGCGACCCGCATCGACCACTCGGCCTGCACCCGGTCGGTGATCATCATCCGCGCGCGGCTCGCCGCCAGGCACTCGTAGAAGACGTCGCGGTCCAGGTCGGCCGCGAGCGGCACCACCAGCGCCCCGGCCGCCGCGGCGGCGTGCACGGCGAGGGGGAAACCGGGCCCCGGGGGGAGGCGGACGACCACCCGGTCCCCGGGCGCGACGCCGCGGTCGCGCAGTTCCGCCGTCGCCGGGCCGATCCGCCCGGCGAGCGCGGCGTAGGAGAGGACGTCGCCGGTGGCGGCGTCGGTGACCGCGGGTCGCTCCCCGCGGTGCCCGGCGGCGCTCAGCACCACATCGGTCCAGGTCGGCATAAGATCACGATAGAAACTCAGGTCCTCCCGCGCATGGTCAGGAATATGCAGACGGCTGACCATTTCCCGGCGCCCGCATTGTCTCCCCGGCTGTCTCCCCGGCTGTCTCCCCGGCGGTCTCCCCGAGGTCCGTGGCGCGTCCGGCCGGGAATCCCCGCCGGTAGAAGCGGCCTTCCGGCCCCCGGACCGGATCCCTCCGCCCGCGAAGCACCGCGGTGAGCGTGAGAGGGATCGGCGGCATCACCTAAAATAGGTAGGCCGCACGTTCGGCGGCCAGCCTCCACGATCAAAGAGTGAGACTCCACCATGCCTCTGAACAGCCGCGACGACCTGCGGAACATCGCGATCATCGCGCACGTCGACCACGGCAAGACCACTCTCGTGGATGCCATGCTCTGGCAGTCCGGAGCCTTCCGGGCCAACCAGGACGTCGACGACCGCGTCATGGACTCCAACGACCTCGAACGCGAGAAGGGCATCACCATTCTCGCGAAGAACACCGCCGTACGGCACGGCGGCATGACCCTCAACATCATCGACACCCCCGGCCACGCCGACTTCGGCGGCGAGGTCGAGCGCGGCCTGTCGATGGTGGACGGCGTCGTGCTGCTGGTCGACGCCTCCGAGGGCCCGCTGCCGCAGACCAGGTTCGTGCTGCGCAAGGCGTTCGCCGCGAAGATGCCGGTCATCCTGTGCATCAACAAGGTCGACCGCCCCGACGCCCGCATCAAGGAGGTCGTGGACGAGGTCTACGAGCTCTTCATGGACCTCGACGCCACCGAGGATCAGATCGACTTCCCGATCGTCTACGCCTCGGCCAAGGCCGGCCGCGCCTCGCTGAACCGTCCCGAGGACGGCGGCCTGCCCGACTCCGAGGACCTGGAGCCGCTGTTCGAGGTCATCAAGGAGACGATCCCCGCCCCGACCTACGACCCCGACGCCCCGCTGCAGGCGCACGTCACCAACCTCGACGCCTCGTCCTACCTCGGCCGGATCGCGCTGTGCCGGGTCCACCAGGGCGTCATCAAGAAGGGCCAGCAGGTCGCCTGGTGCCGTACCGACGGCAGCATCCAGCGGGTGAAGATCACCGAGCTGCTGATGACCGAGGCGCTGGAGCGCAGGCCCGCCGAGGAGGCCGGGCCCGGCGACATCATCGCGATCGCCGGCATCCCGGACATCATGATCGGCGAGACCCTGGCCGACCCCGACGACCCGCGTCCGCTGCCGCTGATCACGGTGGACGAGCCCGCGATCTCGATGGTCATCGGCACCAACACCTCGCCGCTGGTCGGCAAGGTCAAGGGGGCCAAGGTCACCGCCCGCATGGTCAAGGACCGCCTGGACAAGGAACTGGTCGGCAACGTGTCGCTGCGCGTCCTGCCGACCGAGCGCCCGGACGCCTGGGAGGTGCAGGGCCGCGGCGAGCTGGCGCTGGCCATCCTCGTCGAGCAGATGCGCCGCGAGGGCTACGAGCTGACCGTCGGCAAGCCGCAGGTGGTCACCAAGACCATCGACGGCAAGGTGCACGAGCCGGTCGAGCGCCTGACCGTCGACTGCCCGGAGGACTACCTCGGGGCCGTCACCCAGCTCCTGGCCGTCCGCAAGGGCCGCATGGAGCACATGACCAACCACGGCACCGGCTGGATCCGGATGGAGTTCGTGGTCCCGGCCCGCGGCCTGATCGGCTTCCGGACCGAGTTCCTGACCGAGACCCGGGGCACCGGCCTGGTGCACCACGTCTTCGAGGCGTACGAGCCGTGGTTCGGCGAGCTGCGCACCCGCAACAACGGTTCGCTGGTCGCCGACCGCTCCGGCCCGGTGACCGCGTTCGCCATGCTGAACCTGCAGGAGCGCGGCGTGCTGTTCGTGTCGCCGGGCACCGAGGTCTACGAGGGCATGATCGTCGGTGAGAACTCGCGCTCCGACGACATGGACGTGAACATCACCAAGGAGAAGAAGCTCACCAACATGCGCTCCTCCACCGCGGACGAGACCGAGAAGGTCATCCCGCCGCGGCAGCTCTCCCTGGAGCAGGCGCTGGAGTTCATCCGCGAGGACGAGTGCGTGGAGATCACCCCCGAGGCGGTGCGCATCCGCAAGGTCGTCCTGGACGCCGCCACCCGGGGCCGTTCCGCCGCCCGCGCCAAGCGCAACGGCTGACCCCCTCGGCCCCCGCGGCTCCCGGGCGGGGCGCGTCCTTTCCCCTCCCTTTCCCGACGGCGTGATTGTCACCTGATCTTCGAGGTAGGAGACTCGCAGGGCGCTCCCCGCACGACGGGGAGCGGACGAATTCGGGGGAGATCATGCTTCGTGAAGTCCATTTGACGCTGGCCCTCGCGCTCGGGGCGGGCGCGGCGACCGTGGCCGCCGCTCCCGCGCCCGGCCCGTCGGGCACCGCGCCGCCGGCGCGCCCGTCGGGACCGGCCGGCGAGCCGTCGTCGGGCCCGTTCGGCGGCCAGGTCGGCGCCACCATCAAGAACGCCGACGGCCGGGCGGTCGGCATGCTGCGCATCGCGGGGGCCGACTCCGACAAGCCCAGGATCGTGGTCGTCGTCAGCGACCTGACCCCGGGGCAGCACGGCTTCCACATCCACGCCAAGGGCGTCTGCGACCCCAAGTCGACCGATCCGGCGACGGGCAGCCCGTTCTTCAGCGCGGGACCGCACTTCGACCTGGACTCCGAGGCCCACCCGTACCACTCCGGCGACCTGCCCGACCTCATGGTCGGTAAGGACGGCACCGGCCGGGCCGTCCTGGTGACGGACCGCTTCCGGGTGCAGCAGCTCTTCGACGCCGACGGCAGCTCCGTCGTCATCCACGCCCTGTCCGACAACCACGCCAACATCCCCGACCGCTACCACAGCGGGCAGGGCCAGGGCGGGCCCGACGCCGAGACGCTCAAGGCCGGCGACTCCGGCAGGCGCGTCGCCTGCGGCGTGATCGAGCGCTAGCGAAGCGACCGCCCGCCCGCGTGGCCCGGGAACGGGCGGACGGCCGCCACGCCGGTCCGCGGTCAGGCACCGGCGTGGCGGCCGTCCGCCCGTTCCGGTGGCGACGCGGACCGGCGAGCGGTCACTGGTCGCGTTCCCGCTCGCTGTAGCCCACGCCGGGGCGGAGCGGCTTGCCGTACAGCTCCGAGACCGTGACGAACACGAAGCCCCGGCGGGTGAGCTCCTTCAGGATCCGGGGGGCGGCGTCCACCGTGGTGCGGTGGATGTCGTGCATGAGCACGATCGACCCGGGCTTGATCGCGGTCGCGCGCCGCGCGACGACCGGGGTGACGCGGTCGCGCCAGTCCAGGGTGTCCACGTTCCACAGGATCTGGGCCAGCCCCATGCGCCGGGCCACGGCCGCGACCCTGCCGTCGGTGGCCCCGTACGGCGGGCGCATGAGGGTCGCCCGGACGCCGGTCCTGCGCTCGATGACGTTCTGGGTGCGGGCCAGCTCGGCCCGGACCGCGCTCTCGGACAGGGCGGTGAGCTGCGGGTGGCTCCAGGTGTGGTTGCCCAGCTCGTGCCCGTCGCGCACCATGCGGCGCAGCGCGCCGTCGGCGTTGGCCAGGACCATCCCCCCGACGAGGAAGAAGGTGGCCCTGGCGTGGTGCCGGGCGAGGATGTCGAGCAGCCTCGCGGTGTCGTGCCCGGGGCCGTCGTCGTAGGTCAGCGCCACGCACTTGGCCTTCCCGCAGTCGATCTTCTGCCTCGGGGGCGGGAGGGGGTAGCCGCGTCTGGGCCAGCCCGGCTGGATCCCGGCGAGCTTCAGGGCGAGTTCGGCGGGATCGACCGGCCGGCGGCTGGGGGCCGCGGACGGGGTGGGCGCGGGTGCCCGGGTCTGCGCGCGGTGGACGGGGACGGCGCACGCCCCGGCCGACAGGAGAAGCGCCACCGGGACGATCCATCGCCGCATGCCCGCCGCCCTCCGAAAATCGCCGCGGGGCGAGAGGTGATCCTGGACCGCGTCTCCCCGCACGATCTCGGCCAGTTCCTCCCACCAGGATGGGACATCGACCGGCAATTCAATGTATCGACGCGCCCTTAGGTCGCATGTCGGCGATGGGTGTACCCGGCCGGCGGCGGCGCCCCACCTGTCCTCCCGGCCACGGACGCCTACTGGCCGGGCGTTCCGGGGCCCCACCGAGGGCTCCTACCGGTCGGGCGTCCCCCGGGGCGCGGACGCCCGCCGGCCGGGCCTTCCGGGGCACGGCCGAGGACGCCTACTGGTCGGGCGTCCCCCGCGGCTCGGTCACGACCATCACGAATCGCAGCGGGGTGTCGCCGAGGTTGGCGTACCGGTGCGGCCGGTCGGCGCTGAACAGGACGGCCCCGTCGGTCGGGACGAGGTGGCTCCTGCCGTGGACCGACAGGGAGAGCTCCCCCTCCAGCACGCTCAGCATCTCGCGGGTGCCCGGCGGGTGGGCGTCGCCGTCGTGGTGCTCGCCCGGGGCCAGGCGCCAGTCCCACAGCTCCAGGATCGCGGGGGCGTCGCTGCCGACCAGCAGCCGGGCGGAGCTCTCCTCGCCGTGCGGGAAGGTGACGACGTCGGCGGGGGCGACGACCCGGACGACCGGCGTGTCCGCGACCTCGACCATCCGGGCGACCGTCACGCCGAGCGCGTCGGCGATGCGGGTCAGGGTGTTGATGCTCGGGTTGGTCCGCCCCTGCTCGACCTGGACGAGCATGCCCCGGCTGACGCCCGAACGCGCGGCGAGCTCGTCGAGCGTCATGTGCCGGTGCGCCCGCTGGGCACGGACGTTGTTGGCGATGGCGCCGGTGATGGTCTCAGGGTCCATCGGTTCATTCTAATGAACATGATTTACACCACAGTGCACCTTATTTAGTGTACAAATGGTGCAACCTATTGCACCGGGAGGAGACATGTCGGCGGTGGTCCTGGCGACGGCCTGCGCGGTGGTGTACGGCACCGCGGACTTCTTCGGCGGCCTGGCGACCCGGCGGTCGAAGGTCGTCATGGCGGTGGTCGTGCTGTCGCAGTCAGCGGGCCTGGTGACGGTCGGCGTCCTGCTGCCGTTCCTGCCGGGCCGCCCGTCGGCGGAGGCGCTGGGCTGGGGCATGGCGGCGGGCCTGTCGGGCACCGTCGGACTGGTGCTGTTCTACCGCGCGCTCGCCACCGGGACGATGTCCGTGGCGGCGCCGATCACCGCGGTCACCTCGGCGGCGCTACCGGTGATCTTCGGGGTGACCACCGGAGACCGCCCGGAGCCGGTGGCGCTGGGCGGCGTGGCGCTGGCGCTGGTCGCGGTGGTGCTGGTGAGCCGCGAGTCCCCCGCGGCGGAGTCCGGCCCGCGGCGCACCCCGGTCCTGGCCGCGCTCGTCGCCGGGGCGGGCTTCGGCGGCTTCTTCGTGCTGCTGGCCCAGAGCCCCGACGAAGGCGGTCTGTGGCCGCTGGCCGGGGCCAGGACGGTGTCGATCACCTTGATCGTTCTGCTGGCCGCGGTCACCGGCCGGACGCTGCGCCCGGGGCACGGGGTGCCGCGCATCGTGATCACGGCGGGAGTGCTGGACATGACGGCCAACGTGCTGTTCCTGCTCGCCCAGCAGCGCGGGATGCTGAGCCTCGTCGCCGTCCTGGTCTCGCTCTACCCGGTGAGCACGCTGCTGCTGGCCCGCCGGGTGCTGGGCGAGCGGCTGAACGCGGTGCAGGCCGCCGGGGTCGGCGTCACCCTGGTCGCGGTCACGCTGATCGCCGCGTCGCCGTCACCCTGAGCCTCCGTCCCCCCGGCGGAGCGGGCGACGAGGCCGGGAAAAGGCGGGCGCGGCGCCGTACCGGCGGGCCGGGCGGCGCCGCGTCCGGGGAGGGTCAGGCGGCGCGGCGCTGCTCGGGCAGCCGGACCGCGCCCTCCTCGCGGGCGTAGTCGGCCAGCATGGTCCGCAACTGGCGGCGGCCGCGGTGCAGGCGGGACATGACCGTGCCGATGGGGGTGCCCATCCGGTCGGCGATCTCCTTGTAGGCGAAGCCCTCGACGTCGGCGAGGTAGACCGCCACGCGGAACTCCTCGGGCAGGGCGCGCAGGGCGTTCATCACCGCGGTGTCGGGCAGCTGCTCCAGCGCCTCGGTCTCGGCGGACTTCAGCCCGGAGGACATGTGGGACTCGGCGGCGGCGAGCTGCCAGTCCTCGATCTCCTCGGTAGCCGAGAGCTTGGGCGAGCGCTGCTTCTTGCGGTACTCGTTGATGAAGTTGTTGGTGAGGATGCGGTGCAGCCACGCCTTGAGGTTGGTGCCCTCGCGGAACTGGTGGTAGGAGCTGAACGCCTTGGCCACGGTCTCCTGGACCAGGTCCTCGGCGTCCGCCGAGTTACGGGTGAGACGCATCGCGGACGCGTAGAGCTGGTTGGTCACCGGCACGACATCTCGCTCGAACCAGTCGTTGCGCTGCTCTTCGGTCATCGTGATCACGTGATCCCCCTCGGACCTTCCCCCAGTAACATCCGGCACATCGTGCGATGCCCCTTCCCCTGACGGGCCATCGCATGCTCCCAGGCATCCCGTAAAGGTGCCGTTAAGAGTCCTAGCTGGTCAGGGGGTCGGATTCTGGCTGCATCGGTGGCGGACGGACACACGCCCCATAGCCGGACAAGTATCGTTATCGTAACATCTTTCCCTTGGAACAGTCGTAAAGTGTGTCCACTCTCACATCCTCGCAGCTCACGCTACCTTTGGCCCATGCAATCCCCGATGGACCAGGTGGACCGGCACGATCCCCGTACCCGCTCCTGGGTGGCCGAGGCCATCCGGCGGGTCGAGGCCGACGCGCACCGGAGCTGCGACACCCACCTCCACGTCTTCCCCCTCCCCGCCCACTGGGGAGTGAACCTCTATCTGAAGGACGAGTCCGTCCACCCGACCGGTTCACTCAAGCACCGTCTCGCCCGCTCCCTGTTCCTGTACGGCCTGGCCAACGGATGGATCGGCCCGTCCACCACGGTCGTGGAGGCCTCCAGCGGGTCCACGGCGGTGAGCGAGGCGTACTTCGCCCGGCTCGTCGGCCTGCCGTTCATCGCGGTGATGCCCGCCTCGACCTCGCCGGAGAAGATCGCCCTGATCGAGTTCTACGGCGGCAAGTGCCACCTCGTGGACGACCCCAAGGCGATCTACTCGGAGTCGCGCAGGCTGGCCGCCAAGGCCGGCGGCCACTTCATGGACCAGTTCACCTACGCCGAGCGGGTCACCGACTGGCGCGGCAACAACAACATCGCCGAGAGCATCTTCCAGCAGATGGAGATGGAGCCCCACCCCGAGCCGGCCTGGATCGTGGTCGGCGCGGGCACCGGCGGCACGTCCTCGACGATCGGCCGCTACATCCGCTACCGACGCCACCTCACCCGCCTGGCCGTGGTCGACCCCGAGGGGTCGGCCTTCTACCCCTCCTGGGAGAGCGGCGACACCACGGTCACCGCCCCGGGCTCGCGCATCGAGGGCATCGGCCGCCCCCGGGTGGAGCCCTCCTTCATGCCCGAGGTCATCGACCGCATGATCCGCGTGCCGGACGCGCTGTCCATCGCGGCCATGCGCTGGGTCCGGGAGGTCACCGGCCGCGACGTCGGCGGCTCCACCGGCACCAACGTGGCGGCGGCGGTGCGGATCCTGCGCGAGATGCGCGCGGCGGGCGAGCGGGGCAGCGTCGTCACGCTGATCTGCGACGGCGGCGAGCGCTACCGCGGGACGTATGACAGCGACGACTGGCTGGCCGAGCAGGGCCTGGACATCACCCCGCACCTGCGCGACCTGCGGGCCTTTCTGTCGGAGGTGTGACGTGGGACCCCGCCCGCGTCCGGGCGGGACGGGGGCGGGCGCGTACAGCACGCCCGCACCGCCCGCCGGCCCGTCCGTCCGGCGCGCTCAGGCGGCCTTCGCCGGATCGACCTCGAAGATCTTCGCCAGGTCGTCGAGCATGGCGTGGGCGCCCTGGATGCCGACGGCGCTCATCCACGTGGTGTCGGAGACGTCGTGCTTGGCGCCCTTCAGCCGGTCCCACAGCGGGTTGGCCTCGAACTTCTTCCTGACCGGTTCGACCGACGGGTCGTCGTAGGCGGCGACGAAGATGTGGTCGGCGTCGAGCTGGGTGATGTTCTCCTGGCTGACGTCCACCATGATGGCGTCCGCGCTGGTCGGCTGGTCCTTCGGCCTCGGGAAGCCGACGTCCTTCAGCACCAGGCCGGAGTAGGAGTTCTCCACGTAGAGGCGGACGGTCGGCTCACCGGCGAAGCGGGCGACCGAGACGGTGGGCATCCCGCCCTCCTTCGCCTTGATCGACTCGCCGATCTTCGCGGCCCGGTCCTGGTAGGCGGTGATCCGCTGCTCGGCCAGGTCCTCCTTGCCCAGGGCCCGGCCCATGAGCCGGAGGTTCTCCTTCCAGATGGCGCCGGTGGTCTCACTGAACACCGTCGGCGCGATCTTCGACAGCTTGTCGTAGAGCGCCTCGTGGCGGACCTTCGCCGAGACGATCAGGTCGGGCTTGAGCGCGACGATCTTCTCCAGGCTGGGCTGCTCCAGCGTGCCGACCGACGTGGCGTCCCCGGCGTGCCCGAGGACCGGGGCGAGGTAGTCGGGCAGCCGCTCCTCGATCGACCGGTAGGTGGTGTAGCCGGCGACGTCGGTCTCCAGGGTCAGCACCGCGTCCACGAAGCTCTGGTCGAGTGCCACGACCCGCTTGGGCTGCGCCGGGATCTCGGTCTCGCCCATGGCGTGCTTGACCGTACGGGGGAACGCCGCGGCGCCGGCCGTACCGCTCGCCCGCGGGTTGGGCGCCTGGGCGTCCGAGCCGGGGCCGGCGGCCGTCCCGGTGGACGAACCCGACCCGCAGGCGGCGAGCCCGAGGGTCAGCACGGCCCCCGCGACGCCGGCGGCCAGGGTACGCAACACTCTCATCCGAATTCCTTTGCTGAAGCCACACCTAATTTAGATTAGGCATACCTAACCTGACATACTTGCCTGAAGCCCGGCAACCGACCCGAGAGGAGCGCGGGTGAGCACAGCGGTGACCCCCGTCCGGCCGCCGGCGTCCGGCAGGCCCCGGCCGGCCCGCCCGCGCCCGTCCCTCGTCCTGGCCGGGCTGCTCGGCGCCGTAGCGGTGGCGGCCGTGCTGAGCGTCATGGTCGGCGCCCGGCCGGTGCCGCCCGCCGACGTCTGGCACGCGCTGACCGGCCCGACCGGCACCGAGAACGACATCGTCGTCTCCTCGCTGCGCGTCCCCCGGACCGCCCTCGGCCTGCTGGCCGGGGTCGCGCTCGGCGTGGCGGGCGCGCTGATGCAGGGCCACACCCGCAACCCCCTGGCCGACCCCGGGCTGCTCGGCGTCACCCAGGGCGCGGCCTTCGCGATGGTGGCCGCCATCATGGTGTTCGGCGTGACGAGCCTGTACGGCTACATCTGGTTCGGCCTGGCCGGGGCGCTGGTGGCCAGCGTGGGCGTCTTCGCCCTCGGCATGGCCGGCGGCGGCCGGGGCGGTCCCACCCCGGTGACGCTGGCCCTGGCCGGCACCGCGGTCAGCGCCTTCCTCTACGCCCTCACCTCCGCCATGGTCCTGATGGACGAGCAGGCCATGGACGTCTTCCGGTTCTGGCAGGCCGGGTCGATCGCGGGCCGCGGCGCCGACGTCGCCTGGCAGGTCCTCCCGTTCGTCGCGGCCGGCCTGGTCCTGGCGCTGGTCAACGCCCCCGGCCTCAACACCCTCGCGCTCGGCGAGGACGTGGCCCGGGCCCTGGGCCAGAACGTCGCGCTGACCCGCACCGTCGGCGTCGCCGCGATCACGCTGCTCAGCGGCGCCGCCGTCGCGGCCTGCGGGGCGCTCGCCTTCCTCGGCCTGATGGTGCCGCACCTGGCGCGTCCCCTGTCGGGACCCGACCACCGGCTGCTGCTGCCGTACTCGGGGCTGCTCGGCGCCGCGGCCCTGCTGGGCGCCGACGTGGTGGGCCGGGTCGTGGCCCGGCCCGGCGAGCTGGAGGTCGGCGTCGTGCTCGCCCTGCTGGGGGCGCCGTTCTTCGTCGCGCTGGTCAGGCGCAGGAAGCCGTTGCGTCTGTGACCTCCCCGCCGATCCCCTCGCCCCATCCGGAAGGCGTCCCGCCCGTGTCCCCTGTCCCCGTACGGCTCGCGCACGAGCGGCCGCTGCGGCTCGGCCCGGCCTCCTGGCTGCTGCGCCTGCGCTCGGCCGCCGCCGCCCTGGTCCTGCTGGCCGCCGCGGTGCTGCTGATGGCGCTGAACATGCGTCTCGGCGACATCCCGATGAGCGTCGCCGAGGTGTTCCGGGCGGTCACCGGCGACGGGCCGGACCACTTCGTCGTGATGGAGCTGCGGCTCCCCCGCGCGCTGACCGGCGTCCTCGTCGGCGCGGCGCTGGCCCTGGCCGGCGCGATCACCCAGGCCATCGCCCGCAACCCGCTGGCCAGCCCCGACGTCCTCGGCGTCACCACCGGATCCAGCGTCGCCGTGGTCGGGGTCATCGTGACCGCCGGGAGCGCCGCGGGCGGCGCGGGCGGCGCCCTGGCGAGCGTGGGCGTCCCCCTGGTGGCCCTGGCCGGCGGGCTGGCCGGGGCGCTGGCCGTCTACCTGCTGGCCTGGCGCGGGGGCCTGGACGGCTACCGCCTCGTCCTGGTCGGCGTCGGCGTCTCGGCGGTGTTCACCAACGTCAAGTACTGGCTGCTGACCGTCGGGGACGTCACCGACAGCGGCCGGGCCATGGTGTGGATCAGCGGCTCGCTGAACGGCCGGGGCTGGGAGCACGTGGTCCCGGTCGCGATCGCGCTGGCCGTACTGGTCCCGGCGGCGCTGGCCGGCACCCGGTCGCTCGGCGTGCTGCGCTTCGGCGACGACACCGTGACCGGCCTGGGCGTGCGGACGAACCTCGCCAGGGGCCTGCTCATCCTGGCCGCCGTGCTGCTCGCGGCGGTGGCCACCGCCGCGGCCGGGCCGATCGCCTTCGTCGCCCTGGCCTCGCCGCAGATCGCGCTGCGCGTGGCCGGGGTCGCCCAGCCGCCGCTGGTCGTCTCGGCGCTGTGCGGGGCCGTCCTGGTCACCGCCGCCGACCTGGCCGCCCGTACGGTGGCCGCCCCCGCCGAGCTCCCGGTGGGCGTGGTCACCGCGGTCCTGGGCGCCCCCTACCTGATCTACCTGCTCATCCGCGCGCGCCGGGGGGCACGCGCGTGAACGGCGGGCACCGGCCGGACGACCGATCTCCGGAGCGGCGGGCTCCCGGAACGCACCGGGAACACGGAGAGGAAGAGAACGTGAGGCTGCAGGCGGTCGGCGTGAGGCTCGGCTACGGTGACCGCGTCATCGTCGACGGTCTCGACCTGGGGATCGAGGCCGGCACGGTCACCACGATCATCGGGCCCAACGGGTGCGGCAAGTCCACGCTGCTGCGCGCGCTGGGACGGCTGCTGCGGCCGTCCGGCGGCGAGGTGCTGCTGGACGGCAAGCGCATCGACCGGATGCCGACCAAGGAGGTCGCCCGGATCCTGGGCGTGCTGCCGCAGGCGCCGACGGCCCCCGAGGGGCTGACCGTGGCCGACCTGGTGGCCCGGGGACGGCACCCGCACCAGACCTGGTACCGGCAGTGGTCGTCCGGCGACGAGGCGGCGGTCGGCGAGGCGCTGGCCATGACGGGCCTGGACGGCCTGGGCGAGCGCCCGCTGGACGAGCTGTCGGGCGGGCAGCGGCAGCGGGCGTGGATCTCCATGGCCCTGGCCCAGGGCACCGACCTGCTGCTGCTCGACGAGCCGACGACCTTCCTCGACCTCGCCCACCAGGTCGATGTCCTGGAGCTGGTCCGCCGGCTGCACCGCGAGCACGGCCGGACCGTGGTGATGGTCCTGCACGACCTCAACCTCGCGGCCCGGTACGCCGACCGGCTGGTCGCCATGCGCGCCGGCCGGGTGATCGCGGCCGGGACGCCGCACGAGGTCCTCACCGAGCCGCTGCTGGCCGAGGTCTTCGACCTGGAAGCCAAGGTCATCGAGGACCCGGTGGCGGGCACGCCCCTGGTCGTCCCGGTCGGCGTCCGCCACTGACCCTCCCGGCCGGCGTCCGCCGCCGGCCCTCCCGCGCTTCCGCGCGGCGCCCCGGCGGCCCACGCCGTACGGCGCTCCTCAGGGCAGCCAGTCGCGCCGCGGGTCGTACTCCAGCCACCGGCTGCGGCCCGCCTCCTCCAGGAACGCCTCCACCAGCGGACCGGCCGGTGGAGGCTCTCCGGAGCTCCGCCACAGCAGTGACCAGGCGTACAGCGGGATCGGGTCCACCAGCGGTATCGACCGGACGCCGGGGACGTCCGGCAGGGGGCAGTCGGCGGGCAGCAGCGAGAAGCAGCCAGGATCCGCGGCGATGCGGCCGGCGAAGTGGTCGAGCCCGAGATTGGGGCCCTGTTCCCGGCTGGTGACGCCGAAGTGGTCGGCGAAGCGGCCGAGGAAGTCGAGCCGGTCCAGCGGTCCCGGCGTCCACAGCACGCTGGTGCGCAGTTGCTCGGGCCGCAGGGCCGGCTCGGCCGCCAGGGAGTGGTCCGCGCTGACCACCGCGTCGACGGGCTCCAGCCGCACCAGCCGGTGGGTGAGCCCCTCCGGCAGCGGCGGATGGACCCTGCCGAACCCGATGTCGGTCTCCCCACGCAGCAGTGCCGCCGCCACGAACGGCAGGTCACGGCCGTGCCCCAGTTCGAGTTCCAGTCCCTCGGCGCGCGCCGCGACGGGGGCGAGCGTGCGCATCGGCGCGTAGAGATGGCCCCACACGTCCACCCGCAGCGGCCGGCGCTCGTCGCGCACGGCGGCCACGGCGAGATCTCCGGCGGCGAGCGCCTGCCGGGCGGGCGCGAGGAAGCGTCGCCCGGCCTCGGTGAGCCGTACCCCCTGCCCGCCGCGGTCGAGCAGGCGCGCGCCGAGCCGGGCCTCCAGGGCGGCGATCCGCTTGGACAGGGCCTGCTGGGAGATCGACAGCTCCACCGCCGCCCGGCCGAAGTGCAGTTCCTCCGCGGTGAGCACGAACGCGCGGACCTGTGCCAGGTCGAGATCCACGGCCCACACCTTATGGCCTGTTTCGTTGGCCTTTCGCCCACTGTGTTCACCCGGACGGCCCCTCGCCGTGATGAAGGGCCGCGGAACGGGCCTCGGTTGACAACCGATGGTTGTCGCCCTCCCCCGCCGGTTGTTGGCCGGGGCGCCCGCGCCTCCGGTTCCATGACCGGCATGAAGAGACTGATCGCCACCGGCGAGCCGGAACGCCCGGTGGAGCTCGCCGAGGACGCTCAGCCCGTCCCGGCCGCGGACGAGGCCCTGGTCAGGGTGGAGGCGTTCTCCGTCAACCGGGGGGAGACCTTCCTGCTGGAGAACCCGCGCCCGGGGCTCGTCCCGGGCAAGGACGTCGCGGGCCTGGTCGTGCAGGCGGCGGCCGACGGCTCGGGCCCGGCGGCCGGCACCCGCGTCGTGGGGCACCCGCCGTACGGGGGCTGGGCCGAGTACGTCGCGGTCCCCACCCGCTCGCTCGCCGAGCTGCCCGGCTCCGTCGCCTCCGTCCGGGCCGCCGCCCTGCCCCTCGCCGGGATCACCGCGCTGCGCCTGCTCCGCGCGGCCGGCGCCGTGACGGGCCGGCGGATCCTGCTCACCGGCGGAGAACCTCTCACCGTCCGGGAGCTCCGCGCCGCCGGAGAGCCCCGCACCGCGGAGGAGTCGCGATGAGCGTCACCGAGTTCGCCGAGGCCAACTTCAGCCGCGCCACCGCCGCCGGCCTCGATGCGCACGAGTACCGCCGCGTCACGGCCGGGCTCGCGTCCCTCGACGACTGGCCGGACGCCTTCGTCCGGGCCGGGCGGCGCCACCTCGACCTGGCCCGGACGGCGGCGTCCGCGGTCTCGGCGGGCGAGCACCACCGGACGGCCGCCAGGTGGTTCCACTTCGCCGCCCTCGTGCCGCACCCGGACCGCGCGCTGGCCGCCCTGGCCGCCGCCGAGGCCGACGCCGCCATGGGCCGCGCCCTGGAGGTCCTGGAGCCGGAGGCGAGAAGGATCGAGGGCCCGGGCTTCACGGGCCGGCTCCGCGGCCCCGCCGACGCCGCGGCGACCGTCGTGATCGTGCCCGGCATGGACTCCGGCAAGGAGGAGTTCCACGCCGTCGCCGACACGTTCCTGCGCAGGGGCGCGGCGGTGTTCGCCATGGACGGCCCCGGGCAGGGGGCGCTCGCGGCCACCACCGTCGTCCGCCCCGACTACCACCGGGTGGTGGGCGATGTCATCGACGCCCTCGGCGTCGAGGGGATCGGCCTGGTGGGGCTCAGCCTGGGTGGCTACTACGCCGCCGAGAGCGCCGCCCTGGAACCCCGGGTCAGGGCCGCCGTGACCGTCAGCGGTCCCTTCCGCCTCGACTGGGACGCGCTGCCCGCGTTCGTGCACGACACGCTGACCCAGCGCGCCGGCGGCGCCGGCCCCGCCCGGGACTTCGCCCGCCACGTGGACCTGACGGACCTCGCCCCGCGCATCGCCGTACCGCTGCTGGTGGTGGACGGCGGCCGGGACGCCATCCCCGGCGTGGTCAACGGCGAGCCGCTGGCCCGCCTCGCGCCGCGCGGCGAGTACCTGCTCGTCCCGTACGCCGACCACCTGCTCGGCGAGGCCCACCCCGACTGGCTACCCGCCGCGGCCGACTGGCTGATGGCGCGGGCCGGGTGAGCGGGTGGAAGAGGCAGGCGCGGTTACCGGATGAACTGTTGCCCGGCCGGTAACCGGGGCGTATGTTCCTCCCAACATCCGAGTGCTCCTCATGTTCTGGGGGTCCCCCGTGCACTCACGTCTCCGGCGGATGATCGCCGCCGCCTCGGCGTTCGCGATCGTCGCGCTCACCCTCCCCCTCACCTCCCCCGCCCCGGCGTCGGCGGACACCTTCGTCCCCGACGACCACTGCCTCGGCCAGTGCGCGGACATCCTGCCACCCGGCGAGAACGGCAACGCCACGCTGGTCGAGATCCTCGCCAACCAGGCGGCGGGCACGATGCCCCGGCACAGCACCGACCAGCTCGGCCCGTACGCGAACCTCATCTCCGGCTACACCGGACTGACCGACGAGCAGATCTCGGCGTTCTTCAACGACGCCTCCTTCGGCGTACCGGACGGGCGGGTGGAGAGCACCGTCAGCCCGCGGTCCGACGTGAAGATCGTCCGTGACCGGGCCACCGGGGTCCCGCACATCACCGGCACGACCCGCGAGGGCACGATGTTCGGCGCCGGATACGCCGGCGCGCAGGACCGGCTGTGGGTCATGGACCTGATCCGGCACGTCGGCCGGGGCGAGCTGACGCCCTTCGCCGGCGGCGCGCCCGGCAACCGCGCGCTGGAGCAGAGCGTCTGGATCAACTCCCCCTACACCGAGGCGGACCTGCAGGCGCAGCTCACCCGCCTGCGCGACTCCGGCCCCCGGGGCGCGCAGCTCTACGCCGACGTGCGGGCCTACATCGACGGCATCAACGCCTACATCGACTACTGCATGGCCAACCGGAACTGCCCCGGCGAGTACGTCCTCACCGGCCACCTCGACGCGATCACCAACGCGGGCGGTCCCCAGGACTTCACCATGACCGACCTGATCGCGATCTCCGGCGTGGTCGGCGGCCTGTTCGGCGGGGGCGGCGGCGCGGAGATGCAGTCCGCGCTGGTGCGGGTCGCGGCCCGCGCCCGGTACGGCGTCACCGCCGGCGACCGCGCCTGGGAGGCGTTCCGGTCGCGCAACGACCCGGAGACCACCCTCACCCTGCACGCCGGCCAGAGCTTCCCCTCGGGGAACGCGCCCGGCGCCACGGGCGTCGTCCTGCCCGACGCCGCCACGACCGCGCCGGTGGACATCACCGAGAACGAGCGGGGGTCGGCCACCGGCCCGGCCCTCACCGCCCGCTCCGGCGAGGCCGCCAAGGGCGTGCTCGGCGGACTGACCGTGGACAACGCCAGACCCGGCATGTCCAACGCCGTCGTGGTGTCGGCCGCGGAGTCCGCCACCGGCCACCCGGTCGCGGTGTTCGGCCCGCAGACCGGCTACTTCGCCCCGCAGCTGCTCATGCTGGAGGAGCTGTCCGGGCCCGGCATCCGGGCGCGCGGCGCGGCGTTCGCCGGGCTCAACCTGTACGTGCTGCTCGGCCGGGGCACCGACTACGCCTGGAGCGCCACCTCCAGCGGCCAGGACATCACCGACACCTACGCCCTGCAGCTCTGCGAGCCCGGCGGCGGGACCCCGACCACGGCGTCGGACCACTACCTCTACCGCGGCGTCTGCACGGCGATGGAGACGCTGCGCAAGACCAACTCCTGGAAGCCCAACACCGCCGACACCACCGCGGCCGGCTCCTACGACCTGGTGATCAAGCGGACCAAGTACGGGCTGGTGACCTGGCGCGGCACCGTCGGCGGGCAGCCCACCGCCTTCGCCTCACTGCGCTCGACCTACGGGCACGAGGCCGACTCGGCGGTCGGGTTCCAGCGGTTCAACGACCCGGCGCAGATGGGCGACCCGGCGGGCTTCACCGACGCCGCCTCCGACATCGGGTTCGCGTTCAACTGGTTCTACGTCAACTCGACCCGCTCGGCGTACTTCATGTCGGGCGACACCCCGGTCAGGTCCGCGGTCTCCGACCCGAACCTGCCGATGACGGCCGACGCCGCCCACGAGTGGGCCGGCTTCGACCCCGACGCCCGCACCGCGACCTACACCGCCCCCTCGACCCACCCCCAGGCCGTCGACCAGGACTACTTCGTCAGCTGGAACAACAAGCAGGCCAAGGACTACGGCGCCGCCGACGGCAACTTCAGCTTCGGCCCGGTCCACCGGGTCGACCTGCTGGACGCCCCCGTCAAGGCGGCCCTGGCCGGCCCCGGCAAGCTCGACCGGGCCGGCACCGCGAAGATCATGGCCGAGGCCGCCGTCACCGACCTGCGCGGCAAGGAGGTCCTGCCCCACCTGCTCCGGGTGATCGGCGCCTCCCCCTCCGACCCGGCCCTCGCCTCGGCGGTCGCCGGACTGAAGGCGTGGGCTGACTCGGGGGCGAAACGGGTCGAGACCGCGGCGGGCAGCCGGACGTACGCGCACGCCGCGGCGATCCGCGCGTTCGACGCCTGGTGGCCCAGGCTCGTCCAGGCCGAGTTCCGGCCGGGGATGGGCGAGGACCTGTACCGGTCCCTGACCGGCGCCCTGCAGATCAACGAGTCCCCCTCCGGCCACCAGCGAGGCGACTCCTCCGGTCAGCCCGGCTCGGCCAACGAGGCCCAGGCCCACAAGGGCTCGTCGTTCCAGTACGGCTGGTGGGGCTACGTCAGCAAGGACCTCCGGGCGGTGCTCGGCGAGCCGGTCACCGGGCCGCTGCCCGCGAAGTACTGCGGCGACGGCACGGTGGCGGGCTGCCGGACGGTGCTGCTGGACAGCCTGGCGGCGGCCCTCGCCGAACCCGCGGCGACGACCTACCCCGCCGACGACGTCTGCTCCGCGGGCGACCAGTGGTGCGCCGACAGCGTCCGGCACTCCCCGCTCGGCGGGATCAAGCAGCCGCTGATCTCCTGGCAGAACCGGCCGACCTACCAGCAGGTCGTGTCGTTCCCCTCGCACCGGGGCGACCCGATCGGCAACCTCGCGGCCGGCCGTACGGCCAAGGCGTCCAGCTCCGAGCTGTTCCTGCTCTACCCGGCGAGCAAGGCGGTGGACGGCGACCCGGCGACCCGCTGGTCGAGCGCCCGCAGCGACGACGAGTACCTCCAGGTGGACCTGGGCTCGGCGAAGACCGTGGCCCGGGTGCTGCTGCGCTGGGAGTCGGCCTACGGCTCGGCGTACTCGATCCAGACGTCCGCCGACGGGTCGTCCTGGACGACCGTCTTCTCCACCACCGCCGGGAACGGCGGCGTGGACAACGTGACGTTCGCCCCGGTGAGCACGAGATACGTCCGGATGAAGGGCGAGAAGCGCGCCACCTCCTACGGCTACTCGCTCTACGAGATGGAGGTCTACTCCCGCTGACCCCGGCGGGGAACGCGCCGAAGGCCGCGAGAACACGAAGGCGGACGCCCCCGGGATGGTTCCCGGGGGCGTCCGCGTGACTCGGGTGGTTCGACGGGCGCTGTCAGTCTCCGAGGAGCGCGTCGACGAAGACCTCGGGATCGAACGGCGCCAGGTCGTCCGGGCCCTCGCCCAGGCCGACGAGCTTGACCGGGACACCCAGCTCCCGCTGGACGGAGATGATGATCCCGCCCTTGGCGGTGCCGTCCAGCTTGGTCAGGGCGATGCCGGTGACGTCCACGACCTCGGCGAACACCTGGGCCTGGCGCATGCCGTTCTGGCCGGTGGTGGCGTCGAGGACGAGCAGGACCTCGTCGACCGTGGCCTTCTTCTCGATGACCCGCTTGACCTTGCCCAGCTCGTCCATCAGGCCGGTCTTGGTGTGCAGCCGGCCGGCGGTGTCCACGATCACCACGTCGGCCTTGTCGGCCGTGCCCTTGGCCACGGCGTCGAAGGCGACCGAGGCGGGGTCGCCGCCCTCCGGGCCGCGCACGACCTCGGCCCCGACCCGGTCTCCCCAGGTCTGGAGCTGGTCGGCGGCGGCGGCGCGGAAGGTGTCGGCCGCGCCGAGCACGACCGAGCGGCCGTCTCCGACGAGGGAGCGGGCCAGCTTGCCGGTGGTGGTGGTCTTGCCGGTGCCGTTGACGCCGACCACGAGCACCACGGCCGGCCGCTCACCGTGCGGCTGGACGTGCAGGGTGCGGTCGAGGTCGGCGCCGATCTGGATGAGCAGCTCCTTGCGGAGCAGGGCGCGCACCTCGTCGGGCGTGCGGCTGCCCAGGACCTTCACCTGCGTCCGCAGGTCCTGCACCATCGCCTGGGTCGGGGCGATCCCGACGTCGGCGGTGATCAGGGTCTCCTCGATCTCGTCCCACGTGTCGTCGTCGAGACGGTCACGCGAGAGCAGGTCGAGCAGGCCCTTGCCGAGGGTGTTCTGTGAGCGGGCCAGCCGGGCGCGCAGCCGTACCATCCGGCCCGCGGACGGCGGCGGGATCTCCACCGCCGGGGGCGGGACGACCATCGGCTCGGCCGGCGTGGTCCGCGGAGGCGGGATGGTGGTCGTCGCCTCTTGGTCCTCCACCGCCCCCCTGGGCGGTGCCTGTGTCTCCTCCGGGATCCGCACCTCGGGCGGCTCGACCGGCGGAGGCGCCGCCTTGCCGCGCGGCCGGAGCAGCAGGAACATGCTGCCGGCCGCCAGCACCAGGATGGCGACAGCGATCGCGATTATGCCGATGGGTTCCACAAGACCACAGTTTTCCAGACGGCGGGTGATGCTCCGACCCCGAGGGGTCCGAGCCGCTTCCATGCCCCCTCATCCGGGGTTCAATCCCGCGTCCCGTGAACCGGCGCCCGTACGGCCGGGCCGGACGCGTCCGCGGCCGGGCGGGCCGGGTCAGTCCTCCTGCTCGCGCAGCCGCTGGCTGATGACGTGGGAGACGCCGTCTCCGCGCATCGACACGCCGTACAGCGCGTCGGCGATCTCCATCGTGCGCTTCTGGTGGGTGATCACGATGAGCTGGGAGGTCTGCCGCAGCTCCTCGAACAGGGTCAGCAGGCGCTGGGTGTTGGTGTCGTCCAGCGCCGCCTCGACCTCGTCCATCACGTAGAACGGCGAGGGCCTGGCCTTGAAGATCGCGACGAGGAAGGCCACCGCGGTCAGCGACCGCTCGCCGCCCGACAGCAGCGACAGCCGCTTGACCTTCTTGCCGGGCGGCCGGGCCTCGACCTCGACGCCGGTGGTCAGCATGTCGGAGGGGTCGGTCAGCAGCAGCCTGCCCTCACCTCCGGGGAAGACCCGGGTGAAGATCTGCTCGAACTCCCGCGCCACGTCCTCGTAGGCGGCGGCGAAGACCTGCTCGACCCGCTCGTCCACCTCCTTGACCACGAGCAGCAGGTCGCGGCGGGTCTTCTTCAGGTCCTCCAGCTGCGAGGTCAGGAACGCGTGCCGCTCCTCGAGCGCGGCGAACTCCTCCAGCGCCAGCGGGTTGACCTTGCCGAGCTGGGTCATCTGCCGTTCGGCCGTCTTCGCCCGTTTCTCCTGCTCCTCGCGGACGTAGGGCACGGGGTCGCCGTCGGCCGCCGGGACCGGCTGGTCGGGGCCGTACTCGGCGATCAGGACGTCGGTCTCGACGCCGAACTCCTCCGTCGCCCGCGTCTGGAGCTGCTCCAGGCGCAGCCGCCGCTCGGTCCGGGCCACCTCGCTGCCGTGGGCGCGGTTGACCAGCTTGTCCAGCTCCGCCGTCAGCTCGCGGACCCGGACGCGCACCGACTTCAGCGAGGCGTCGATCCGCCCGCGCGCCTGCTCGGCCTCGTCGCGCTCGGCGGCGGCGGCCGTCAGCGACACCTCCAGCGTGGCGAGCGCCCGCTCGGCGCCCCGGACGACCGCCTGGGCCGTGCGGGCCTGCCGGCGCCGCCGCTCCCGCAGCTCGGCCGCCCTGGCCCGCTCCTCGCGCTCCTGCTCGGCCGCCCGCTCCAGCTCCTCGGCCCGGCCCGCGATGCCCTTGACCCGCTCCTCGGCCGTCCGTACGGCCAGGCGGGCCTCCATCTCCTCCTGGCGGGCCTCGGCGCAGATCCCGGCCAGCTCGTCGCGCAGCTCGGTGGTGGGCTCCTCGGTGAGCTCCTCGGCGCTCTCGGCGGCGGCGAGCCGCTCCTCCAGCTCGGCCAGGCCCGCCGCGTCGCGGTCGCGGGCCTCGCGGGCCGCCGCCACGCCCCGGGCCAGCCGCTCGCACTCGCCGCGGGCGGCGGCGGCCGCGGCGTCGAGCTGGGCCAGGCGGCGGGCCGCGGCGGCGGCCCGCTGGTCGGCGTCGCGCTGGCGGGACCTCAGCTCGTCCAGTACGGCCTGCGCCGCGTTGACCCCCGCCTGGGCGGTCTGCACGCCCGACTGCGTCTCGGCCACCCGCGCCTGGGCGGCCTCGACGGCGAGCTGCGCCTCGCCCTCGGCCTCGGCCGCCTCCTCCAGCGCGACGGCGGCCCGCTCGGCCTGGTCCCGGGCCCGCTCCAGGTCGGCGGCGGCCTCGTCCAGCGCGGTCCTCATCTGCAACGCGGAGCCGCCGTCGGCCGAGCCGCCCCGGGCGACGTGCGCGCCCAGCAGGTCGCCGGCGCGGGTCACCGCGCGCAGCCCGGGCCACTGCTCGACCGCCTTGCGCGCGGTCTCGAGGTCGTCGACCACCAGCACGCCGCCCAGCAGGTGCTCGGCGGCGGCGCGCAGGCCGGCGGGGACCTCGACCAGGTCGAGCGCCCACTCGGTCCCGGCGACCGGCACCGGGCCGCGGGGGGAGCCGCCCCCGGGACCGTCTCCGGAGCCGTCGCCGTCCGCGGCGATGACCAGGTCCGCCCGGCCGCCGTCCCGGCCGCGCAGGAAGTCGATCGCGTCGGCCGCGCTCTGCAGCGACTCCACCGCGACGGCCTCGGCGGCGGCGCCCAGCACCGCGGCGACGGCCGCCTCCGCGCCCTGCCGTACGGCGAGCATCGCGGCGACCGGGCCGAGCACCCCGGCGAGGTCGGCGGCGAGCAGGGCCGCTCCGCCGTCCACCCCCCTGGCCAGGCTCAGCTCCAGCGCCTCGCGGCGGGCCTCCAGCGCGGCGACCTGCCGCTGCGCCTCCGCCTCGGCCTTGCGCGCCGCGGCGAGGGCGGCCCGGGCCGCGCCCAGGGCGGAGGTCGGGCCGGCGACGGCGGCCTTGGCGTCGTCCACCAGCTCCCTGGCCCGCTCGACGGCGTCCCGGGACTCCTCGACGGCCGCGAGCGCCATCTCCAGCTCCTCGGCGAGGGCGGCGAGGACCGGGTCGGCGGAGGCGGGGTCGGCGCCCTCCTGGCTGTCGTGCTCGGCCTGGGCGGTCTCGGCGCGCCGCAGCGCCTCCTCCAGGGAGCGCTCCAGCCGCCCGATCTCCGCCTCGGCGGCCTCGGCGCGGCTGCGCGCGGCGCCGGCCCGGCCCCGCAGGGCCGCCAGCCCCTCGCGCCGGTCGGCGGCGGCCCTGGCCTCGGCGGCCAGCCGGCGCTCCTCGACCGCCAGCGCCGACTCGGTCTCGGCGCGCCGGGCCACGGCCGCGGCGAGCGTCTCCTGCGCCTCGGCGAGCAGCTCCTCCAGCACCCGCTCCTGCTCGCGGACCTCCTCGGCCTCGCGCTCGTAGTCCTCCGGGTCGCGGCCGCGCCGCTCCACCGCGGTGTCGCTCGCGTGCCGGTGGCGCTCGGCGGCCAGCCCGGCCAGGCCGCGCAGCCGGTCGCGCAGCGAGGCGAGCCGGAAGTAGGTCTCCTGGGCGGCGGCCAGCCTCGGCTGGGCCTCGGTCTCGGCGGCCTCCAGCTCGGCCTCGGCCTGCTGGCCCTCGGCGAGCTCGGCCTCCACCGCCGTACGGCGGGCCAGCACGGCCGCCTCGTCGGCGACCTCCCGCTCCAGCGTGGCGCGCAGGGTGAGCACGTCGTCGGCGAGCAGCCGCAGCCGGGCGTCGCGCAGGTCCGCCTGGATGACGGCGGCCCGGCGGGCGATCTCGGCCTGCCGGCCCAGCGGCTTGAGCTGGCGGCGCAGCTCGGTGGTGAGGTCCTGGACCCGGGTGAGGTTGGCCTGCATCGCGTCCAGCTTCCGCAGCGCCTTCTCCTTGCGCTTGCGGTGCTTCAGGACGCCCGCGGCCTCCTCGATGAACGCCCGGCGGTCCTCCGGGCCGGCGTGCAGCACCTGGTCGAGCTGGCCCTGCCCGACGATGACGTGCATCTCCCGGCCGATGCCGGAGTCGGACAGCAGCTCCTGGATGTCGAGCAGGCGGCAGGTGTCGCCGTTGATGGCGTACTCGCTCTGGCCGGCCCGGAACATCAGGCGGCTGATCGTGACCTCGGTGTAGTCGATGGGCAGCGCGCCGTCGGTGTTGTCGATGGTGAGCGTGACCTCGGCCCGGCCCAGCGGGGCCCGGGAGGAGGTGCCGGCGAAGATGACGTCCTCCATCTTGCCGCCGCGCAGGGACTTGGCGCTGTGCTCGCCCATGACCCAGGCCAGGGCGTCGACCACGTTGGACTTGCCGGAGCCGTTGGGGCCGACGACGGCGGTGATGCCCGGCTCGAAGCGCAGGGTGGTGGCCGAGGCGAACGACTTGAAACCGCGCAGGGTGAGGGTCTTGAGGTACAACGAGATCCCCCGTCCTCCCGCGTGGTGGTCGGCCCCGGTGCCGCGCGTCGGCGCGGGTCACGGCACGGGCGCCGGTGCCCCGGTCGCGCGGGCGGCCCGGCTTCTCCGCCCGGGACGTCACCGCTCCCGCCTGGGCAGACTACCGTTCTTCGGCGGTGCCCGCCCGCGGGAGATCGGGCCGTTCCTCAGGGGAAGGGGCACGTCCGGCCGGAGACGAGGAACGCCACGACGGGCGCACGCCGGAGGCGGCTCGGAAAGGAGACGCCGTGGCGGGCCGTGCCGGGCGTGATCCGCGGCGGGGAACGCCGCGACGGGCCGCGTCGGACGCGGCCCGTAACAGGGGATGTCATGGCGGGCCGCTTCGTTCCGCGCGGCCCGCGACATGACAAGGGACGCCTCAAGAGGCGTCCCTGGACAATGTGTGTTCGCCCCGGCCTCTAGGTGAGAGCCGGCTCACGATCCTGCAGGCGGGTGAACTCCTCGTCACGGTTGCCCGTGAGTTCGGCGTTCTGGGCCTGGAGCCGGGTGAGCTCTGCCTCGAGATCACGGATGCGCTGCTGGAGACGGCGCATTTCCGAGACCATCCGAGGGTCAGGACCGCCGACGTGGCCGAGTAGAGCCTTCGCCATGTTAAGGGTCCTCCACGCTGAGTGACCAGACTGGTTCGCGCACTTCTTGCCGCGGGAGGGGTGCGCGTGGTTCTTATCAAGAGTCGCACCGGTGTGGGAGACGGTCAAGCTGAACGCTCCATGTGGATGCACCCGTGGGCACTCTCGACATTAGATTATACCCTAATTTGGCGAATCAGGGAAATGGTTTAACGTTCCGCGAAGCCGGCAGATGATCCTTTTGCCTCGCTCCAACGTTCTACCACCCCGTCAACCCGCCCCGGCGTGCGCCCGCCGCGCAGCAGGGCGAGCAGTTCCTCGCAGGGCTCCCGGGGGCCCTCGGCGACGACCTCCACCCGGCCGTCGGCGGTGTTCCTGGCCCAGCCGACCAGGCCGAGCTCCAGCGCCCGGGACCGCGTCCACCAGCGGAAACCCACGCCCTGGACGTATCCCCTGACCCAGGCGGTCAGCCGGACGGCGCTCACGCCGCGACCCCGCGCGGGCGCGGCTGGCAGCGGGGGCAGCTGTAGGAGGAGCGGTTCATGAACGACTCCCGGACGATCGGAGCGCCGCACCGCCCGCACGGCTCGTCGCGCCTGCCGTACACGTTCAGCGCCCGCTCGAAATAGCCGCTCTCGCCGTTGACGTTCACGTACAGGCTGTCGAAGGACGTGCCGCCCTCGGCCAGGGCCTCGGACATCACCCCGCGGGCCGCGTCCAGCAGCTCGGCGATCTTCGGCCGGGTCAGCGTCGCCGTGGGCCGCGACCCGTGCAGCCGGGCCCGCCACAGCGCCTCGTCGGCGTAGATGTTGCCGACCCCGCTGATCAGCGACTGGTCGAGCAGCGCCCGCTTGACCTCGGTCCGCCGGGCGCGCAGCCGGTGGGCGAAGCCGTCCTCGTCGAAGTGCTCCTCGAACGGGTCGGCCGCGATGTGGACGATCGGCTCGGGGACGTCCCGGCCCGCGGCGCGGGCCAGCGGGGTGACCAGCACGTGCCCGAAGGTCCGCTGGTCGACGAAACGCAGCTCGGGGCCGCCGTCGGCGAAGGCGATCCGGATCCGCAGGTGCTTCTCCAGGGGCGAGTCCGGCTCGACCACCAGCAGCTGGCCGCTCATCCCGAGGTGGGCCAGGACCGCGTCGGAGCCGTCCAGCGGCAGCCAGAGATACTTGCCCCGCCGCTGGGCCGTCCCGACCGTGCGGCCCGCCAGCCGGGAGGCGAACTCCTCGGCGCCGGGGACGTGGCGGCGGATCGCCCGGGGGTGCAGCACCTCGGCGTGGGCGACGACCCGGCCGGACACCCAGCGTTCCAGGCCGCGTCGTACGACCTCCACCTCCGGCAACTCGGGCATGCCGGTCCCCCCCTCTCTCAGGACGTCGTCCGCGGACGCCGTACCCGGGCCGTTCAGGGCGCCCACGGTACCCGCGGCGCCCGGCAGGCGCATCCGGGGACGCGGCGCCCGTCCGGGACGTCCGGTACGTCCGGGCCGCTCAGGACGCGGTGTCGGCCTCGCGCTTGTCGCGGTCGCTGCGGATGCGGTTCCAGGCGGCCTCGGCGGCCTGCTGCTCGGCCTCCTTCTTGGAACGCCCGGAGCCCGAGCCGTACTCCTCCCCGCCGAGGCGGACCACGGCGGTGAAGGACTTGGCGTGGTCGGGGCCGCTCTCCTCGACGTGGTAGTCCGGCACGCCGAGCGACTCGGAGGCGGTGAGCTCCTGCAGGGAGGTCTTCCAGTCGAGCCCGGCGCCCAGCGACGCCGAGCGCGTGATGAGCGGGTCGAACAGCAGGTGGACGACGCGGAACGCCTCGCCGAGGCCCTTGTCGACGTACACCGCGCCGATCAGCGCCTCCAGCGTGTCGGCGAGGATGGAGGACTTGTCACGCCCTCCGGTGCCCTCCTCGCCCCGGCCCAGGCGCAGGAACCTGCCGAGCTCCAGCGTGCGGGCCACGTCGGCGAGGGCGCGCATGTTGACCACCGCGGCCCGCAGTTTGGCCAGCTGCCCCTCGGGCAGGTCGGGGTGGTTGCGGTAGAGGGTGTCGGTGACCACCAGGCCCAGCACCGAGTCGCCCAGGAACTCCAGGCGCTCGTTGGTCGGCAGCCCGCCGTTCTCGTAGGCGTAGGAGCGGTGGGTCAGCGCCCGCTCCAGGAGCGCGGCCTCCAGCCGCACCCCGAGGACCCGCTCCAGCTCGTCACGGGCCAGTTCGACGGCCATCGGCTTGACGCTTGCACCCAACGTCTTCTCCTCGCTCTTCGACGGTGAACGCGCGATGGCGAGAGAGGACGGGAGTGCCCGAAGACGTGGTGGGCGCCGGGAGGGTGCACGTCGCCGTGACCCCGGCGTCCACCACAGCCGCGGGCGAGCCGCCATCGCGTCGGATGGAACGTAAGACGCCGGCCAGGCCCGAAAGGGACCCGGCCGGCATCCGTCAGTCAGAACGCGATCAGGCGGAGGGCTCGATCACCTGACGGCGGTTGTAGGTGCCGCAGGACGGGCACGCCACGTGCGGACGCTTCGGCGAGCGGCACTGGGGGCAGCTCACGAGCGAGACCGCGGCGGCCTTCCACTGCGACCTGCGGGAGCGAGTGTTGCTCCGCGACATCTTGCGCTTGGGGACAGCCACGTCAGCTCTCCTGATCGTTGTTATCTTCCGGAACCAGACCTTGCAGCTTGGCCCAGCGGGCGTCGATCACCTCGTGCTTGTGACCGGGCTCGGCGTCCGCCAGCCTGACCCCGCACTCCGAGCAGAGCCCCTCGCAGTCTTCACTGCAGACCGGGCTCAGCGGCAGTGTCAGCACCACCGCGTCACGGAAGACGGGTTCGAGATCGAGCAGTTCACCGTCGAGAAGCGAGTCGTCCTCGGCGGCATCCTCCGCCGAGTAGAAGAACAGCTCCTGGAAGCCCACTTCGGTCTCCGAAGTGATCTCTTCCAGGCACCGTGCGCACTCCCCCCGCAGCGGGGCCTGCGCCGTGCCCGTGACGAGCACGCCTTCCATGACCGCCTCAAGCCGGATGTCCAGCTCGACGTCGGCGCCCACAGGGATGCCGATCATCTCGACGCCGAGGTTCGCCGGTGCCGGAAGGGTGAGGGACATCTGCCGCATACTCCCCGGCCTCCGCCCCAGATCATGGGTGGAGATCACCCACGGGGCTCGGGGGTCGAGGGTCTGCAGAGTCATGTCGCTCTCATCAGGCATGGCGAATCACCGCCGTCGTGCAAGGCAAAACAAGAGAATACCAGGGCCTAACCCCTGAGCCGTTCCACCAGCCGCCGTTCGACCAGTTCCGGCACCAGGCCGTTGACGTCCCCGCCGTAGCGGACGATCTCCTTGATGCGGCTGGACGACAGGAACGACACCTCCGGGCCGGTCGCCATGAACAGCGTCTCCACCCCCGACATCCGGTAGTTGAGCTGGGCCTGCTGCAGCTCGTAGTCGAAGTCGCTGATCGCGCGCAGTCCCTTGACGATCGCCGGGATCTCCTGCTGCCTGCAGTAGTCGACCAGCAGGCCGTGGAACTTGTCCACCCGGACGTTGCCGTACTCCTTGGTGACGGACAGGAGCATCTCGATGCGCTCCTCGACCGTGAACAGGCTCTTCTTCTCGATGTTGATCAGGACGGCTACGACGACCTCGTCGTACTGCCGGGAGGCCCGGCCGATGATGTCCAGGTGGCCGTTGGTAACGGGATCGAACGATCCCGGGCATACAACGCGACGCAAGGTGAAACCCCCTGCTCTATGGATTCCCGGCGGCGCGACCGTACCAAACGGACGCTTCGCCGTAGCGACGGACCCTCTCCTCTTCGTACCCGGAAGGCCACTCAAGGGCCCCGCCCCGGCTCTCCCGCTCCACCGCCACCAGCGCGTCCCCGGCCAGCCAGCCGTGGTCGCGCAGCCGCTCCAGCACGGCCCGCACCTCCGCGTCGGTCACCGCGTACGGCGGGTCGGCGAACACCAGGTCGTACGGCTCCGCGGCACCTCTGGCCAGCACCCGCTCGACCCGGTCGGCCGCGAGCTCGGCGCCCGGCAGGCCCAGGCTCGCGATGTTCGTCCTGATCGTCCGGACCGCCTTGGCGTCGGACTCCACCAGCAGCGCGTGCGCCGCCCCGCGCGACAGCGCCTCCAGCCCGATCGCGCCGGACCCGGCGTACAGGTCGAGCACCCTGGCGCCGTCCAGCGGGCCGAGCAGCGAGCCCACGGTGGAGAAGATGCCCTCCCTGGCCCGGTCGCTCGTGGGGCGGGTGCCCCGCCCCGGCGGCACCGCCAGCCGCCGCCCCCCTGCGCTTCCCGCGATCACTCGGCTCACCCGCCCATTGTCCCAGCCGTTCCGGCGCGGCCGCCCGGGCGTTCCCCCGGCCCTCCCGCGGTCGCCCGCGACGGACCGGGCGCACCGGAGGCGGAACGGCCGGCGGAACGGTCGGCGACGGGCCGCCGACGGGAGGGCGGCGAAGGGCGGCGGCGCACCCCGGCGTGTCGCGGCGCATCACATAACCGCAGGTCAAAAGGGTTTCGCCAGGTGATCTAGGTCAAGAGTGGGCAAGGAGCGGCGACGAAACCGCAAGGGTCGTTCCCCCCGGCCCCCGCGCCTTGCATGATGAGTCCTGCGGCCTTCGACAGTCCCAGGGGAAGGCCGACCGGCGTGGTCGTGAGCCCTTCCGCACGCCGGTGCTCTCGGCACCTGACCCGAGAGTGGGCCCAGGCGGGGACGGCATTCGGGGGGAGGCCGTCCCCGCAGTTGGGCTTTTCTGATCTCCGCCGTACGGCGCCCCGCCCGCGCCGGCGTCCGCCGGTCCCGCGCCGCCGTCCGGAACGTCCCCTCCCCCGCCGCCATGGCCTCTCATGACCGGCCGCGCGGTCCCGCGCCCGCCGTCAGGCCTTCTCCAGGTACTCGGCGCGCTCGTCGGCCAGCAGCCGGTCGATCTCCGTACGGAGCACGGGGTGCCCGATCAGCTCGGGGTCGGCCGCCAGCATCTCCTCGGCGTCCGCGCGGGCGGCGAGGATGACCTCCTCGTCGCGCAGGAGCTGGAGCATCTTCAGCGACGACCGGCGCCCCGACTGGGCCACGCCGAGCACGTCGCCCTCGCGGCGCTGCTCCAGATCGACGCGCGACAGCTCGAAGCCGTCGAGGGTCGCCGCCACCGCGTCGAGCCGCTGCCGGGCGGGCGTGCCGCCCGGGGCGTCGCTCACCAGCAGGCACAGCCCCGGCAGCCCGCCCCGGCCGACCCGGCCGCGCAGCTGGTGGAGCTGGGAGACGCCGAACCGGTCGGCGTCCATGATCACCATGACCGAGGAGTTGGGGACGTCCACGCCCACCTCGATGACCGTGGTCGCCACCAGGACGTCGACCTCGCCGCGGGCGAAGGCCCGCATCACGGCGTCCTTCTCCTCCGGGGGCAGCTTGCCGTGCAGCACCGCCGTACGGAGCCCGGAGAGCGGCCCCTCCGAGAGCATCGCGGCCACGTCGAGCACGGCCAGCGGCGGCCGCCGCTCGTCGTCGCCCTTGGCCAGGTCTCCCTCGTCGCCCTCCAGGTCGCCGATGCGGGGGCAGACGATGTACGCCTGCCGGCCCAGCTCGACCTCCTCGCGCAGCCGCGTCCAGGCGCGGTCGAGGAAGTGCGGCTTCTCGGCCGCGGGCACCACGTGCGTGGTGATCGGCGCGCGGCCGGAGGGGAGCTGGGAGAGCGTGGAGACCGTGAGGTCGCCGAAGACCGTCATGGCGACCGTGCGCGGGATCGGGGTGGCGGTCATGACCAGCACGTGCGGGCGCCCCTCGCCGGCCTTCTCGCGCAGCGCGTCGCGCTGCTCGACGCCGAAGCGGTGCTGCTCGTCCACCACCACCAGGCCCAGATCGGCGAACTGCACCCGCTCCTGGAGCACCGCGTGGGTGCCGACCACGATGCCGGCCGCCCCCGAGGCCGCGTCGAGCATGGCCGAGCGGCGGGCCGCGGCGCCCAGTGAGCCGGTCAGCAGCGCGACGGAGGTGCCGCCGAACATGCCGCCCGTGGCCAGGTCGCCGAGCATGGCGGTGATCGAGCGGTGATGCTGCTGGGCGAGCACCTCGGTGGGGGCCAGCAGCACGGCCTGCCCGCCGGCGTCGACCACCTGGAGCATGGCGCGCAGCGCGACGACGGTCTTGCCCGCGCCGACCTCGCCCTGCAGCAGCCGGTGCATGGGATGGGGCCGGGCGAGGTCTTCGGCGATCTCCTCGCCGACGTCCCGCTGCCCCTCGGTGAGCTGGAACGGCAGGCGCGCGTCGAAGTCGGCCAGCAGCCCGTCGCCGCGCGGCGGCCGGGGCGTGGCCGGCCAGGAGCCTGCCGCCATCTTGCGCTGCACCAGCACGGCCTGCAGCGTGAACGCCTCGTCGAACTTCAGCCGCTTGCGCGCCCGGGACACGTCGGCGTGGTCGCGCGGCCGGTGGATCGCCAGCAGCGCCTCGGCCAGGCCGGGCAGCCGGTGCCGGGTGCGCAGCTCGGCCGGGAGCGGGTCGTCGAGCGGGCCGAGGGTGTCGAGGACGACCCCCAGCGCCCGGCGGATCGCCCACGGCGTCACGTCCTTGCCCGCGGGGTAGATCGGCACCAGCGCCGCGGCGAACTCCTCGGCGTCCGCCTCGGTCTCGTCGAACATCTCGAACTCGGGGTGGGAGAGCTGCCACCTGCGCTTGTCGCCCTGGCCGAACGCGCCGACCTTGCCGGCGAACATGCCGCGCCGCCCCGGCCGCAGCCGCGTCTCGGCGATGTGGGACGCCCGGCCGAAGAAGGAGAGGTAGATCTTGCTGCGGCGGCCGTCGACGACCTCGACCTCCAGCCAGGTGCCGCCCTTGTTGCGCATCGGCCTGCGCATGAGCCTGGTCACCTCGCCCACCACGGTGACGTGCTCGTCGACCTGCAGGTCGTCGAGGTCGGTCAGCTCGCCCCGCTCGGCGTAGCGGCGCGGGTAGTGCCGCAGGAGGTCGCCGACGGTGCGCAGGCCGAGAACGCTCTCCAGCAGCTTGGAGGTCTTGGGATCCAGCGCTTTCGTCAGCGGCTCGTCGAAGCTCGTCACCCCACGTTTCTACCGTGCCGGACGGACAGAACCGGCGCGTGCCGCCCCACCGGGTCCGCGGAACCGGACGGCACGCCGCCGGGCCGCACCCGGGCGCGGCTCACTCCACGCCGACGAGCAGCGGGTAGCCGCCCTGACCGCCCTCGTACACGACGACCTCCACGTCGGGCCTCTCCTCGGCCAGGTGGTCGCGTACGGCGCCGGCCAGACCGGGCGGCGCGCCGGCGCCCTCCAGCATGGTCACCAGCTCACTGGCGGGGGTCATCATGCGGCGGACGATCTCGATCGCGACGCCGGTGACGTCGGCGCCGACCACCGCCGCGTCGCCGTCGACCACGCCCAGGACGTCTCCCGGCGCGACCAGTCCGGCGCTCGTCATGACCTCCCGGTCGGCCACCCAGACGTGCCCGTGGCGGGTGTGCGCGGCGGCCTCGGTCATGGCGACCACGTCGTCGTCGAAGCGGCGCAGCGGGTCGTGGACCGCCAGCGCGGCCAGCCCCTGCACCGAGGCCCTGGTGGGCAGCACGGCCACGGTCAGGCCCTCCTCCCGGGCGATCTCGGCGGCGGCCGTCGCCACCTCTCGCGTGCCGTCGTCGTTGGGCAGCACCGCGACCTCCGAGCCCGCCTCGCGGATCGCGGCGAGGACCGCCGCCAGCGGCGGGCTGGACCCGGGCTCCCTTCGCACCACCACCGCTCCCGCCTGCCCGAACACCGCGCCCAGCGCGGGGCCCGCGGCCACCGCCACCACGCCCCGGCGGCGGGCGGGCGGATGGGTGTGCCCGGGTCCGCCGAGGTAGGTCACCCTGATCCGGTGGGGTCTGCCCGCCGCCATGCCCGCCTCGATCGCCGCCCCCGCGTCGTCCACGTGGACGTGGACGTTCCACAGGTCGTCGCCGCCCACGACCACCAGGGAGTCGCCGAGCGCGTCGAGCTCCCGGCGCAGCCGCCCGACCGCGTCCGCGCCGGCGTCCAGCAGGTACATGACCTCGTAGCAGGGCCCGCCCTGCGGCTCGGCGACAGGTCCGGGCATGGTCCCGCGGGCCGGCGCGGGGACGTCGGGCCGGCCGGGGTAGGAGCCGGTGACCACCGCGGCGAGGCTCTCCAGGATGAGGGCCAGCCCTGCCCCGCCCGCGTCCACGACCCCGCTCCTGGCCAGCACGTCGAGCTGGCCCGGCGTACGGCGCAGCGCCGCGCGCGCCTCCTCGGCGGCCTTCCCGGCCACCGCCGCCAGGTCCGCCGACAGCCCCCGCACGGCCCCGGCGGCGGCGGTGAGCACGCTGAGCACCGTGCCCTCCACCGGCCTGGCCACCGCCTCGCGGGCCAGTTCGGCGGCCCTGACCAGCCCGCGTCCGAGGTCGGCCCCCCGGCCCTCGGCGGTCCGCAGCACCTCGGCGAGGCCGCGCAGCGCCTGGCTGACGATGACGCCGGAGTTGCCGCGGGCCCCGAGCAGCGCGCCCCGGGCGAACGCCTGCCAGGTGGTCGCGGTGTCGGCGTCGGCGGGCAGCTCGTCGAGCGCCTCGGCCGCCGAGAGCATGGTCAGGTGCAGGTTGGTGCCGGTGTCACCGTCGGGGACGGGGAAGACGTTGAGCGCGTCGATCTCCCGCCGGGCCCGGCCCAGGGTCTCCGCGGCCAGCCGGGACCAGCGCCGCACCGCCGGCGCGTCGAGAACCTGCAGCATGCCCGCCCTCCTGCCCGTCGCCGCGGGGTCGCTCCGCCGCGCGTCCCACCGGACCACGGAAGCGACCCGCCGGGGATGCGCTACGGTTGTCCTGGAGATTATCTCCGTTCGACCAGGCGTGACGGCTCCTGTTGGCACGCACGGCCGGACATCGGATATCCTCGTGTGGCCAGCCGGTCGTCCCGGCGTGCCCGATGACCGCCCGCTAGCGAGGCGGATCGAGCCTCTCTACCGATCTAAGGAGCGAATCGTGGCTTCCGTCTGCGACGTCTGCGCTAAGAAGCCGACCTTCGGCAACAACATCTCCCATTCGCACCGCCGCACCCGCCGCCGCTGGAACCCCAACATCCAGACCGTGCGCGCGGTGGTGAACGGTACGCCGAAGCGGATGAACGTGTGCACCTCCTGCATCAAGGCCGGCAAGGTCGCCCGCTAGTCAGACCTCCCGCGCAGCCCGCCGTACCCGCTGAGGGAACGGCGGGCTGCCGCCTTTTCCGGGGCCGCACCCGCATGGTCCGCCCGGCCCGCCGCCGCGCCGCGCCCGAGGGCCGGGCGGAGGCGGGACCCCGGCCGTCAGCGCCAGAGCCAGCCGTGGTCGACGGGGCCGATGCCCGCGCCCAGCGGGAACCCCCGGGCGATCGCGCCCGTGACGTACTCCTTGGCCCTGCCCACCGCCCCCGGAACGTCCTCGCCGAGGGCGAGGTAGGAGGCGATGGCCGAGGCCAGCGTGCAGCCGGTGCCGTGGGTGTGCCGGTTGTCGTGCCGTTCGGCGGTGAAGCGGAACTCCCGGACGCCGTCGGTCAGCAGGTCGACCGGCGCGCCCGGCAGGTGGCCGCCCTTGACCAGCACCCAGGCGGGCCCCATCGTGAGGACCGCGTCGGCGGCCCGGCGCATGTCGCCCTCCTCCTCCACCTTCACCCCGGTGAGCTGGGCCACCTCCCAGAGGTTGGGGGTGACGACGGTGGCCGTCGGCAGCAGCCGGGTCCGCACCGTGTCCACGGCCTCGGGCGCCAGCAGCGCGTCGCCGTGCTTGGAGACCCCCACCGGGTCCACCACCACCGGCGCGTCCACCCCGGCGAGCACCTCCGCGACCGTCTCGACGAGCACGGGTGAGGCGAGCATCCCCGTCTTGACGGCCTGGACCCCGATGTCGCCCAGCACCGAGTCGAGCTGCGCGCGCACCGCCTCGGGGGGAAGCTCCCAGTACCCCTGCACGCCCAGCGAGTTCTGCGCCGTCACGGCGGAGATGACGCTCATGCCGTGCACGCCGAGGGCGAGCATGGTCTTCAGGTCGGCCTGGATGCCCGCGCCGCCGCCGGAGTCGGAACCGGCGACGGTCAGTACGCGGGGAGGGATCGAATCGGTCATACCGCCATCCAACCAGGTGCGGTCCCGCTCAGCCGACCGTGCACTTCCCCTGCGGGCTTCGGCAGGTCCGCGGGGTCTCGGCCCGGCCCTGCGCGGTCACGGTGAGGACCAGCCTCTCCCCCGCGTCCATGTCCTCGGCCGACTCGATCACCAGGGTGTCGCCGTCCTGCCGCCAGCCGGCGCCCTCGACCGAGGTGACCTCTCCGCCGACCGGCAGGCTCAGGTCCAGTCCGGGGAGGCGCTCGTCCGCGGCGACCACGAGCCGGGCGGTGTACGCCTGCTGCCTCTGCCGTACGACGCCGAACCCGACCCGCAGGGCCGCGCCCGGGACGGAGGCGGCGGCCGGCTCCGCCGTGGACGACTGCGTCTCGGGGGTCTGCTCGACCGGCGGCGGGGTGGTGGCCTGCGGGGTCTCCGCCGTGTCGTGCCGAGGGCCGGTGGTGGGGCCGACGACGTACGACTGGTCACCGGGGCCGGGGGCGGCGTCCTCGCCGGACCTGTCGACCGGCCGCGAGTGCTGGGCGCGGCGCGGGACACGGGTGTCCTCCGGACGCGGCGTCGCGGTGGGCGTGCGGCCGGAGCGGCGCTGCTGCGTCCGGGGCGTCACGGGAGCCGGGGTCGCGCTCTCCCCGGCGGCCGGGGACTCCCCGGCGGGCGGCTCGGTCTCGTCGCCGGGCGGGCTCTCCTCCTCCGGGGGGAGCGAGGCGGAGCCGTCCGGCTCGTCGAAGGCCGTCGCGTGGCAGCCGCGCGGCGGGCACGCCGCGTCCGGAGCCGTCTCCGAGCCGCTCAGCAGGCGGACGCCCCCGAAGGTCCCGCCCAGCACCACGGTCACCGCGGCGACGGCGAGCACGGTCTTCTTCCCCCGCCCGGCCCGCCGGCGGTCCTCCGGCCAGGCCGGCTCCGGCATCTCGGACGTGGCCGTCCAGCCCGAGCCCAGGAAGCCCGCACGGGTGACGGTCTCGGCCTCGCCGGTCCCGGTCGTGAGGGTCACGGTCTCCGCCGACTCCTCGGGCCGGAGACGCCGGCCGACCGGCGTGTCGAGACTGCGGGTCTCCTCGGGGAGCTCCGGGTCACGTTCCCGCTGTACACGGCGGGCGTTTTCCCTATGTCCACCATGGCGGCCCATGTCGCCCCTTCCACCAGGAATTCCGACAGCACATCTTCATACCAGTTCAGTAACCCTTGGGGGCAAATTTCACTGGGGTCACATCGGTGGCACGCGTCACTCGCGGAAGTGGTCCCAGCCGCCGTGCTCCACCGAGCGTCCCTCGACCCGCACTCCCCCGCCCTCGATGATCCGGCCGACCATGGTCCACTCCGAGGGCAACGCTACGCCGTTCGGGAAGGTCGCGGCGAGCGCGTGGTCGTCTCCGCCGGAAAGGACCCATTCCAGGGGGTCGGCGCCGAGCAGGTCCGCGGCCTCGCGCAGCGCGCCGGGCACGGGGAGGCGTACGGGGTCGAGCACGACGCCGACGCCACTGGCCCGCGCCACGTGGCCGAGGTCCTGCAGCAGGCCGTCGCTGACGTCGAGCATCGCCGTGGCGCCTAGCCCGGCCGCCTCCGGACCGCGGGCGTACGGCGGGAGAGGACGGCGGTGCGCCTCGACGAGCCCGGCCTGCTCCGCGGGAACGGTCACGCCCGCGCGGAGCAGCGCGAGGCCGGCGGCGGCGTGCCCGAGCCGTCCCGTCACCGCGACCACGTCTCCTGGGCGCGCCCCCGAGCGGGTGACCGGCGCGCGCCCGCCCAGGTCACCCAGGGCGGTGACCCCGATCACCACCGCGTCGCAGCGGGTGACGTCGCCGCCGACCACGCTGGCGCCGACCAGGTCGCACTCGTCGCGCAAGCCGTCGGTGAGGTCGTCCAGCCAGCCGGTGGACGCGTCGGCGGGCAGGCCGAGGCCGACCACGATGCCGGTGGGGCGGGCGCCCATCGCCGCGACGTCGGAGAGGTTCTGCGCGGCGGCCTTGCGGCCGATGTCGTAGCCGCTGGACCAATCGCGGCGGAAGTGCCTACCCTCGATCAGGAGGTCCGTCGTCACGACGACCCGCCCGTCGGGGGCCCGCAACAGCGCCGCGTCGTCGCCGGGACCGAGTAATACCGCCCCTTCCTGTGGCAGACGTCCGGAAATACGTGAGACAATCCCGAATTCGCCGAGATCTCCGACTGTGATGGCGCACCTCCTGTTCATCACAGGGTACGGTGGCCCTTCGGCACTGATCCAATCGCCCCGGAGGACGTTATGGTGCAGGCCTACATCCTTATCCAGACCGAGGTCGGCAAGGCCGCGAGCGTGGCCGGGCAGATCGCGGGAATCCCCGGTGTCACGCAGGCGGAGGACGTCACCGGGCCCTACGATGTGATCGTCCGCGCCGAGGCGCGGAACGTCGACGAGCTGGGCAAGCTCGTCGTGGCCAGGATCCAGGGGGTCGAGGGGATCACGCGCACGCTCACGTGCCCCATCGTCCACATCTGAGCGTCACGGAAAGCCGAGCGTCACGGAAAGCCCGAACATCACCGAAGGTCCGAGCGTCGTGGGAGACCCGAACACCACGGGGAGTCCGAGAGTCACGGAAGGTCCGAGCGCCACGGGGAGGCGCCGGACGCCGTCCCGGCCCGCCCGCTGGGCCGCCTGTGCCTGCGCCCTGCTGGCCCTGGCCGGGTGCGGCGGCCCGGTCCGGGTGGAGCCGCCCGCTCCGCAGGGACAGGCCGCCGCCGGATGCCGGGCGCTCGGCGGGCGGCTTCCGGCCGAGCTCGACGGCGCGGAGCGGACGGAGTCGGAGCCCGCGTCGCCGTACGTCGCGGTCTGGGGCGGCGGCGAGATCGCGCTGCGCTGCGGGGTGCCCAGGCCGCCGTCCATGTCGGCCACCGCCGAGGTGCCGGAGATCGACGGGGTGGCGTGGTTCTCGGACCCGGCCCGGCCCCTGCTGTTCACCGCGATCGGCCGGGAGGCGTACGTCGAGGTGACGGTCTCCCGCAAGCACGTGTCGGAGAGCGTCCTCGTCGACCTCGCGGCCCCGATCAAGGCGGCGCTGCCCCAGACGGGGTGACCCGTACCGGGACGGCGCGGGGAGGGATTCCCGCCCACGTCGGGACGCCTCCGCGGGCTGCTTAAGCCCAACCACAACGGGCATCCAGGACAAATGTGGAGAAAAGCAGTATTTGAAGGGTTGATAGCGGGGGCGGCCGGCGCGGTCGCCATGACGCTGGCGGAGAAGGTGGAGCAGCGCCTGACCGGGCGACCCGACTCCCGCGTGCCGGCCCGGGTGCTGGAGCGGCTGACCGGGCTGCCCGAGATGCCGGCCGGGCAGCCCGTGCCGCTCAACCTGGCGATGCACCTCGGACAGGGATGCCTGCTCGGCGTGCTGCGCGGCATGATGGCGACCGCCGGGCTGCGCGGCCCGTGGTCCTCGGCGATGTTCTGGGTGGTGCGGCTCACCAACGACCAGACGCTGGAGAACGCGACCGGCGTGGGCGCCCCGCCGTGGACCTGGCCCCGGCGCGAGCTCGTGGTGGACCTGCTGCACAAGGGCGTCTACGCCTTCACCACGGGGGTCGTCGCCGACCGGCTCGCCGAACGGCACGGCCTCGGCCCCGGGCAGGTGCACGCCAACATTGCGCCGGGCCGTGCCGCGGACGTGGCCCCGCCGCCCCGGGGACGCCGTACCCTCGCGCGGAGGTGACGGGACCGGTGCGGACGCCGTCACCCGCGCGGCACGGCCCGTAGTACGGCTCCGCCGGCCCGCACGGCGTGAGGCGAGCCGGGCACGGGCCGGGGAGCGGCGCCGGGCGAGCCGGGTCAGCGCAGGCCGGTGGCGCGGTGCAGGGCGAGCTGGATCAGCCGGTCGACCAGCTCGGGGTAGGGAAGCCCGCTGGCCGCCCACAGCCGCGGCGCGACCGACGTCGCGGTGAAGCCGGGCATCGTGTTGATCTCGTTGACGATCAGTCGGCCGTCCGGGGTGTAAAAGAAGTCGACCCTGGCCAGGCCCTCGCAGTCCAGTGCCTCGAAGGCGCGCACGGCCATCGCCCGAAGGCTCTCGGCGACGTCGTCGGGGATGTCGGCGGGCACCGCCACGGAGGTGGCGTCGCTGATGTACTTCGCCTCGAAGTCGTAGAAGTCTTGGCCGCCGGCGACCATGACCTCGCCCGCCAGGCTGGCCCGCGGCGCCTCGTCCCCGGGGGACTCCAGCACCGCGCACTCGATCTCGCGCCCGTCGATCGCCGCCTCCACCAGCACCTTGGGGTCGTGCTCGCGGGCGAACTCGACGGCCCGCTCCAGCTCGCCCAGGTCGGTGGCCCTGGAGATGCCCTGGCTGGAGCCGGCACGGGCGGGCTTGACGAAGACCGGCCAGCCGAGCTCCTCGACCTCCTTCAGGACCCGCTGGCGGTCGGTCCGCCAGTCGCGGTCGCGGATCACGACGTATGGGCCGACGGGCAGCCCGGCGGCGGCCAGCACCAGCTTCATGTAGCCCTTGTCCATGCCGACCGCGCTGGCCAGCACCCCGGAGCCGACGTAGCGGACCCCGGCCATCTCCAGCAGCCCCTGGAGGGTGCCGTCCTCGGCGAAGGGCCCGTGCATCACCGGGAAGACGACGTCCACCCGGCCGAGCTCCTCCGGGACCCGGCTCGGCTCGTAGGCGACCAGCGTGCCGCTGCCGGAGGGCAGCGCCAGAGCCGTGCCCTCCGCGTCGACGGACGGCAGCTCCCGGCCCTCGATCGCGTACCGCTGCCGGTCGGAGACGAGCACCCAGCGCCCGTCCTGGGCGATCCCCACGGGGATCACCTCGTACTTGGACCGGTCGATGACGTCGAGCACGCTCCCGGCTCCGAGGAGGGAGACGGAGTGCTCGGAGTTACGGCCGCCGAAGACGACCGCGACCCGGGGCCGGGTTTCGTGCTGCTCGCTCATGATGACCGAATGTACCGTCTCCAGCGGGTCGTCCCGGTTATCTGACGCGCTGACAGGCAGGCCGCAGGCCACCCGGGCCCGGCGGGCGGCCGTACGGGCACGGGACGCGCGCACCCGGGGCGGGCGCGGAACACGCGGACGCCCGGCCTCAGACGCCGTACCGCTCCGGCTTGGGGGTCCGGGACATCAGCAGGACCGCCGCCTCGTCCGGCGGCATGCCGTCGTGGACGATCGCCACGACCACCTCGGTGATCGGCATCTCCACGTCGTGTTTCCTGGCCAGCGCCAGGACCGACTCGCACGACTTGACGCCCTCGGCGGTCTGCTTCGTCGCGGCGATGACCTCGGCCATCTTCATGCCCCGGCCGAGGTTCTCGCCGAAGGTGCGGTTGCGGGAGAGCGGGGAGGTGCAGGTGGCCACCAGGTCGCCCATCCCGGCGAGTCCGGCGAAGGTGTGCGGGTCCGCGCCGAGCGCCGCGCCCAGGCGGGAGATCTCCGCCAGCCCGCGCGTCATCAGCATCGCGCCGACGTTGGCGCCGAGGCCCATGCCGGCCGCGACACCGACCCCGAGGGCGATGACGTTCTTCACCGCCCCGCCGAGCTCGACGCCCACCACGTCGGGGTTGGTGTAGGGGCGGAACCACGGCAGGTGGCACGCCTCCTGGAGGCGCTCCATGGCGCGCTCGTCGGTGCAGGCCACGACGGTCGCCGCGGGCTGGCCCCGGACGATCTCACCGACCAGGTTGGGGCCGGACACCACCGCGACCCGCTCCTCGGGCACTCCGGCGACCTCGCGGATCACCTCGCTCATCCGCTTGGTGGTGCCGAGTTCGACGCCCTTCATCAGGCTCACCAGCACCGCCTCCGGCGGCAGGTGCGGCGTCCAGCGGCTGAGGTTCTCGCGCAGCGTCTGGGAGGGCACCGCGAGGACCACGAAGTCGGCGCCTTCGAGGGCCTCGGCCGGGTCGGTCGTGGCGCGCAGCGACTCCGGAAGCGTCACCCCCGGGAGGTAGTCGGGGTTCTCGTGGCGGCGATCGATCGCCTCGACGATCTCGGGCCTGCGGCCCCAGAGCGTCGTCCGGGTGCCCGCCCTCGCCATGATCATCGCGAAGGTGGTTCCCCATGAGCCCGTACCGAATACAGCCGCCTTGGTCATTTCATCACCGTACGTCGAAGTCAGTGGTGCACAGGTTTCTTGAACGGCGTCTTGGGCGGCTCCTCCTCGCGCAGTTCGGCGAGGAGCGCCGTGATAGCCGCCATGATGTCGGCGGTCACCTCTCGAAGGACGTCGGCGTGCGGTGGCCGCCCCTCGTACTTCGACAGGTCCACCGGCGGCCCGGTCAACGTGCGGAACGTCTTGCGCGGCAGCAGCCTGGGCTTCTTGGAACCGTAGGGAAGGATCTCCTGGGCACCCCAGTGTGCCACCGGGATGACCGGCACGCCGGTGGCCAGGGCCAGCCGGGCCGCGCCCGTCTTGCCCTCCATCGGCCACAGGTCCGGGTCGCGGGTGCAGGTGCCCTCGGGGTAGAACAGCACGCACGCCCCCTCGGCGAGCCTGCGCTCGGCCTCGGCGAGCGAGAGGGCGGCCTCGGCGCTGCCCCGGTGCACCGGGACGGCCATCAGCGACCGCACCGCGTGCCCGAGCAGCGGCACCGAGAAGAGGCCCGACTTGGCCAGGATCGTCGGCCAGCGGCCGTTGTTGACGAGGAAGTGCGAGATCAGGACGGGGTCCACCCACGACAGGTGGTTGGCGACCAGGATGATCCCGCCGGTCCTGGGCAGCCGGTCGGCCCGGCGCCAGTCCTTCCTGACCAGGAGCCATGAGATGGGCTTGACGATCGTGACCGCCACTGCGACCCAGAACCGGGAAGGCCATCCAGGGCGTCTCATGAGCTCCTCCATATAGGTGCGGTGCAGCCCCAAGTGTCCCGGTTGGCCGTGGGAGGTGTCGAGGCGGGATGCTAAGGCTATGCCTCCTGCGGAGAATCCCGGCTGGACCCTGGTCGTGCCGGTCAAGACGCTCGTCGCGGCCAAGACCCGGCTGTCGGAGGCGGCCGGTCCGCACCGGGCGGCGCTGGCCGTGGCGATCGCCTGCGACACGGTCGAGGCCGCCCTGCGCTGCGCGGCCGTGGCCCGGGTGGTGGTCGTGACGGGTGACCCGGTGGCGGCCCCGGCGCTGGCGGAGGTGGGCGCCCATGTCACCGGCGATCCGGAGGCCGGGCTGAACGCGGCGCTGCGGCACGGCGGCCTGGAGGCGGTACGGCTGGCGCCCGGCGGTCCCGTCGGCGCGCTCCAGGCGGACCTGCCGGCGCTCCGCCCGGCGGAGCTGGCGCTCGTGCTGGCCGCCGCCGGGGAGTTCGACCAGTCCTTCCTCCCCGACGTCGCCGAGGTCGGCACGACCTTCTACGGCGTACGGCCCGGCGTGCCGTTCACCCCGGGGTTCGGCGGCCCGTCACGGGACCGGCACCTGCGGCGCGGCGCGAAGGAGCTGTGCCTGCACGGGGTCGACTCGGTCCGCCGGGACGTGGACACCCCCGACGACCTGCGGGTGGCCCTGTCCCTGGGCCTCGGCCCCCGTACGGCGGAGATCGCCGGGAGGCTGGCGGGGGCGGGGAGGCCGGAGGGCGCCGGGAGACCCGGAGGGGAGTCCCCGCCGGGGAACTCCCCTCGCTGAGATCCTGTCCGGGCCGGGCTCAGTGCCCGGCCGGCTCCGCCTCCTCGCGGGCCTGCTTCGGCAGTAGGAAGGAGGTGACGAGGGTCGCCACGAGCATGGCCGCGACCACCCACAGCACGGTCCGCATCGCGGAGTCCATGTCGGTGCCCGAGGTCAGCAGGTCGAAGAAGACCGTGCCGAGCAGCGCGACGCCGAAGGAGCCGCCGAGCTGCTGGACGGCCGTCAGCGTGCCGGAGGCCGAGCCGGTCTCGTGCTGCTCGACCCCGGCCAGCACGATGTCGAAGAACGGCGCCATCAGCAGGCCCATGCCGAACCCGGTGACCACCAGGGCGGGGACGAACTGCCAGGCGGTGACGGTCTCGCCCGCCAGCGCGATGGTGAGCAGCACGCCCAGCGTGCCGAGCACCATGATCACGACTCCGCCCTGCAGCGCCCGCCGCCCGAACCGCTGCACCGCCTGGGCGACGCCGAAGCCCGCGATCATGCCCAGCGACCACGGGATCATGACCAGGCCGGCCTTGAGCGTCGAGTAGCCGAGCCCGATCTGGGTGTAGAGGTTGAACACCAGCGTGAAGCCCGTCATGGACGAGAAGAAGACCATGCCGGTCAGCAGGCCGCCGGTGAAGGCCCGCTTGCGGAAGAGGCTGGGCACGACCAGCGGGTCGCCGCCGGCGCGGCTCCTGCGGGACTCGAACCAGCCGAAGGCGGCGAAGACGGCGAGCGAGACGGCCATCATGACGAAGGCCCAGACGGGCCAGCCGCTCTCCCGGCCCTGGACCAGCGGGTAGACCAGCAGCAGGCTCGCGACGGAGACCAGCAGCACGCCGGGCACGTCGAGCCGGAGCGGGTGCGGCGAGCGCGACTCGGGCAGGAAACGCAGGCCGGCGAGCACGGCGGCCAGGCCGAGCGGCAGGTTGATCAGGAAGATCATGCGCCAGCCCGTCCCGAAGAAGTCGGCCTCGATCAGCCATCCCGCCAGGGTGGGGCCGCCCACCGAGGACAGGCCCATGATGGGCCCGAAGAGGCCGAACGCGGTGGCCATCTCCTTCGGGGGGAACATCTCCTTGATCATGCCGAGCCCCTGCGGGAGCATGACCGCGCCGAACAGGCCCTGCACGACCCGTGCGGCGATGAGCAGCTCAGGGGACTGGGCGACGGCGCACAGCAGCGAGCCGGCGGTGAACCCGGCCGCGCCGATCAGGAACATCCGCCTGCGGCCGAAGATGTCGCCCAGCCGTCCCCCGGTGATCAGGCCGACGGCCATGGAGAGCGTGTAGGCGGCGCCGAGCCACTGGATCGTGGCGGCGGTGCCGCCGATCTCGGCGCGGATGGTGGGCGCGGCGATGTTGGTGACCATCGCGTCCAGAAGGTCCATCACCTCGGCGGCGAGGATCACGAACAGGGCGGCCCAGCGCCAGCGGTAGGCGGGCGCCTCCGCCTCGGGTGGAGCGGGGGTGGTCAGTTCCGCGGCCATGGGGGACTCCTCGGGGATCTGCGGGAATGGCGTCCATCATCGGTGAACAGCGTTCAGTTTAGCTGATCGATGTTCTCTTGATGAACAGCGTTCAGGAGACGATACGCTGTTCTTAAGATATGTCGCATCATGTCGAAGAACAAGATATGACTTGAAAGAGAGCGGCGTTCGTTACGGTGATCAGTGTTCACCTCGGCATACACTGAGGCCATGAGCGACGAGCTGCCCACCCTGCCCTGGGATCGCCCGCGCGGCCGGACGCGCCCGCCCCGGATCCCCCTCACCAGGGACCGGATCGTCGAGGCCGCGTACGTCGTCCTGGACCGGGAGGGCTACGACCGGCTGAGCATGCGCATGGTCGCGGCCGAGCTCGGCGTCGCGGTCTCGGCCCTCTACGCCCACGTGAGCAGCAAGGACGAGCTGCTGGAGCTGATGTACTCCCGCTTCTTCGCCGACATGGACCTGCCCGATCCCGACCCGGAGCGGTGGCGGGAGCAGCTCAGGGACTACGCCCGCGCCGCGCTGGCCAAGCTCCGCTCGCACCGCGACATGGCCAGGATCTCGATGGGCTCCGTCCCGTTCAAGCCGGAGATGCTCCCCCACATGGACGCGATCCTCGGGGTGTTCCGCGCCGCCGGCCTGCCCGACCGCGTCGCCGGGGCCGCCGGCGACGTGCTCTCCACCTTCGTGGACGGCTTCGCCCTGGAGGAGAGCATGTGGCAGGACAGGTACCGCGCCACCGACGAGCTGACGTGGCAGGGGATGCGCGAGGCACTGGAGCGCTACTTCGCCGAACTGCCGCCCGAGCGCTTCCCGCACCTGACGGCGCTGTCGCACTCCATGCTCGGCCGGTCCAACGACGAGCGCTTCGACCTCGGCGTCGAGATCATCATCCGGGGCCTGGCGTCGTTCGCCGCCGAGGCCGCGGCGACCGGCGAGACGGGGGGCGACAGGACGGGGACCGGCGAGACGGGCGCCACGGAGCGGCCGGCGGGGTGATCCCGCGTACGGCCGGCGCGGACGGACATCCGTACGGACAGGCGGGGTGATCCCGCGTACGGCCCGGCGGGCGCCGATGTCCGTACGGCCCGGTGCGGGCGGTCGCGGGCTACGCTGGTCGGGTGCAGGCGACGGTGCGGATCTTCGACGCGGCGACCCGGTCGGGGTCGGTGTTCCTCGACGACGGGACCGAGCTCCGGTTCGGCGCGGAGGCGTTCGACGCGGGGCCGCTGCGGCTGCTCCGGCCCGGCCAGCGGGTGAACATCCTCCTCGACGAGGGCCGGGTCACCTACGTCACGCTCTCCACCTTCCCGCTGCCCGGCCGGGCCTGACGGGCGCGGTGACCCGTCCGCCGCCCGTCCGCCGCCCGTCCGAACCCGGACGCGGCCCGCCGGACGGCCGAGCGCCCCGGCCGGCTCCCGGGCCCGGACAGCCGGACGCCCGGACCCCTCAGGGGCCCGGGCGTCCGGACGAAGGCCCTACTTTTTCTTCGCGGCCTTCTTTCCCTCCGTGTTGACGAGCTCCTTGAAGTCGGAGCCGGGACGGAACTTCGGCCCCCAGCTCTCGGCGACCTTGATCTCGGCGCCCGTGGAAGGGTTGCGGGCCGTGCGGGCGGGCTTGTTGACCATCTCGAACGCGCCGAACCCCGTGATGGAGACCTTGTCCCCACGGGCGACGGTCTTCTGGATGGTGTCGATCACCGCGTTCACGGCCTCGGTCGCCGTCTTCTTGTCACCGACCCGATCAGCGACCGCGTCGACGAGTTCCTTCTTGTTCATAGGTTTGCTCCCCCTGCTTACCGATGTCTGGGAGTGGGCCATGAGGCAGATCGCCCCGTCATCACCCGATTTGTCACGGCATGAGGTCTCAACAGAGCGAGAAACCCCTTGCCCGCTTGAAATTAGGGGACGGAGCCGTATGACTCAATCACCTTCCGCAATGTTTCCAGGACTCGGCGTGCCTGAAACCAGAACATCTAGGTCTAGAAGGAATAAATCCAGGCGTCGGGCGGCATGACCCACGTTGCGCTTGGCCATGTCGTTGATCGAAATCAGCCGCCGGGCCAGGCGCTCCCGCCGATCGGCGGGCAGGCTGAGCCCGCGGACGCGGCGGTGCGCCTCGCGCAGCCGCCGCGCCAGCTCCTCTTCGGGGTCCGTCAGACGGTCGTCGGCAACCATGGCTGCCGACCATTCTCGTACTCGGTCACCTCGTCGGCGTGGCGGAGGGTCAGGCCGATGTCGTCCAGCCCCTCCATCAGCCGCCAGCGGGTGTAGTCGTCGATCTCGAAGGCGGCGGTCTCGCCGGCCCAGCGCACCTGGCGTGCCGCCAGGTCGACGGTGACCTCCAGGGAGGGGTCGGCCTCCGTCGCCGCCTGGATCGCCTCGACCGTGGTGGCCGGCAGGACGACCGGGAGCAGCCCCATCTTGGTGGAGTTGTTGCGGAAGATGTCACCGAAGCGGGCGGCGATCACGACGCGGAAGCCGTACTGCTGCAGGGCCCACACGGCGTGCTCGCGCGAGGAGCCGGTGCCGAAGTCGGGGCCGGCCACCAGGATCGACGCGCCCTGGCGGGCGGGGTCGTTCAGGACGAAGCCGGGGTCCTCGCGCCAGGCCGAGAACAGTCCCCTGTCGAACCCGGTACGGCTGACCTGCTTGAGCCAGACGGCCGGGATGATCTGGTCGGTGTCGACGTTGCTGCGGCGCAGCGGCACGGCCCGGCCGGTGTGGGTGGTGAAGGCTTCCATGGTGATCAGACCTCCTGGTCCAGGTCGGCGGGGGCGGTCAGCCTGCCGGTGACGGCGGTCGCCGCGGCGACCTGGGGCGAGACGAGGTGGGTGCGGCCGCCCCGGCCCTGGCGTCCCTCGAAGTTGCGGTTGGAGGTGGAGGCGCTGCGCTCACCGGGGGCCAGGGTGTCGGGGTTCATGCCCAGGCACATCGAGCACCCGGCCTCCCGCCACTCGGCTCCGGCGGCCCTGAACACCTCGTGCAGCCCCTCCTGCTCGGCCTGGAGCTTGACCAGCATCGAGCCGGGGACGACCAGCGTGCGGGTGACGACCCTGCGGCCGCGCAGCACCTCGGCCGCGGCCCGCAGGTCCTCCAGGCGGCCGTTGGTGCACGAGCCCATGAAGACCGTGTCCACCTCGATCTCGCGGAGCGGGGTGCCCGCGGTCAGGCCCATGTACTCCAGGGCGCGCCGGGCGGCGGCGGGATCGGAGGTGTGCTCCGGGTCCGGCACCGACTCCCCGAGCGGGGCCCCCTGGCCCGGGTTGGTGCCCCAGGTGACGAACGGGGTCAGCGTCGAGGCGTCGATCTCCACGACCGTGTCGAAGACGGCGTCCTCGTCGGTCGTCAGGGAGCGCCAGTGCTCGACGGCGGTGTCCCAGGCGGCGCCGGTGGGCGCGTGGGGACGGCCCTTGAGATAGGCGAACGTGGTCTCGTCCGGGGCGATCAGGCCCGCACGGGCGCCGGCCTCGATGGACATGTTGCAGACCGTCATCCGGCCCTCCATCGACAGCCCGCGGATCGCCTCGCCGCGGTACTCGATGATGTGCCCCTGGCCGCCGCCGGTGCCGATCTTGGCGATGATGGCCAGGATGAGGTCCTTGGCGGTCACGCCGGGCGGCAGCTCGCCGGACACCTCGACGGCCATCGTCCTCGGCCGGTAGGCCGGCAGGGTCTGGGTGGCCAGGACGTGCTCCACCTCCGAGGTGCCGATGCCGAAGGCGATGGCCCCGAAGGCGCCGTGGGTCGAGGTGTGAGAATCGCCACAGACGATGGTCATGCCCGGCTGGGTCAGCCCGAACTGCGGGCCGATGATGTGCACGACGCCCTGGCCGGCGTCGCCCATCGGGTGCAGCCGGATGCCGAACTCGGCGCAGTTCTTGCGCAGCGTCTCGACCTGCGTGCGCGAGACGGGGTCCTCGATCGGGCCGAGGACGGTCGGGACGTTGTGGTCCTCGGTCGCGATGGTCAACTCGGGCCGCCGGACCGGACGGCCCGCCATGCGCAGACCGTCGAAGGCCTGCGGGCTGGTCACCTCGTGGATGAGGTGAAGGTCGATGTAGAGCAGATCGGGCTCCCCTTCGGCACGTCGTACGACGTGCTGCTCCCAGACCTTCTCCGCCAGCGTGCGGCCCATGTCGCCTCCTTGCGATCAGCCATTCCGCACCCGACTTGCTTTCTCATATGTCGAGACGGCAGTATCGGTGTATGGACAACTCTAGCGGAGTCGGCGTACTGGACAAGGCCGTGCTCGTGCTCAACGCCCTCGAAGCCGGTCCCGCCTCCCTCGCCCAGCTCGTCCAGGCCACCGGCCTGGCGCGTCCCACGGCCCACCGGCTCGCCGTCGCACTCGAGCACCACCGCATCGTCTCCCGTGACACGCAGGGCCGCTTCGTGCTCGGCCCGCGCCTCTCCGAGCTGTCCACGGCCGCGGGCGAGGACCGGCTCCTGGCCGTGGCCTCGCCGATCCTCGCCCAGCTGCGCGATCTGACCGGTGAGAGCGCCCAGCTCTACCGCCGCCAGGGCGACGAGCGCGTGTGCGTGGCCGCCGCCGAGCGCTCCAGCGGGCTGCGCGACACCGTGCCGGTCGGCTCGGCGCTGCCTATGATCGCCGGATCCGCCGCGCAGATCCTGCTGGCGTGGGAGGAGCCCGACCGGCTGCACCGGGGGCTGCGCGGCGCGAAGTTCACCGCGGCGACACTGGCGAGCGTGCGGCGCAGGGGCTGGTCCCACAGCGTCGGTGAGCGCGAGCAGGGCGTGGCCAGTGTGTCGGCGCCGATCCGCGGCACGGCCGGAAAGGTGATCGCCGCCATCTCGGTCTCCGGGCCGATCGAGCGTCTCACCCGCACTCCGGGCCGCCTGCACGCGGCGCCGGTGGTGAGCGCCGCCGAGCGGATCACCGAGGCGATGCGACGGGCCAACTGAGGCACCGGCCGAGAGACCGGCGGAGGGGTCTACTGAGGGGTCGGCCGAGGGACCGGCCGGGGGAGGCCGCCGGGGCGGGCGGGCCGGGGACGCGGCACGCCGCCGCCCGGGCCGGCCCGCGGTACGGCGGGCCGGCCGGAGCCGCCGATCGAAGGGGCGACGGGCCGGATGACGGGTGCGATATGAGGAGGCGAGCACCCTTGCGGACCCCTAGTCTGGGTGCGTGACAGATCGCATCGAGGCGGCCGCGGCGGAACTGCGTCCCCTGCTCCAGGACTTCATCCTCTGGGTGCGCGAGAACGCGCCCGGCACCGATTCCAACCTGGTCGGTCCCGTCGCCCTGTGGCACCGGCTGACCGCCTCCGACGACGTCAGCCGATGGAAGCGTGCCGATCTGCGCAAGGTGCTCCTCGAACGGATGCCCCAGGTCGTGGAGGACCCCGACGCCGCGGCGGACGGCATGGTGCCCGCGCTGCGGGCCTACCTGACGTTCCTGTCGGAGACCGGCCGGCTGGCCAAGGGCTCCTCCTCGCTCCGCGACCTGCTGTCCGAGCTCGACCGGCTGGAGGACGACTTCGTCGACGCGATGGAGGACCTCGTCGCCGAGCAGGACGACGAGGACTACGACGAGGAGGACGAGGAGGAGATCGAGGGGCTGGGCGACTTCGAGCCGTTCGCCGACGAGCTCGCCGAGCTGCCGACGATCCGCCTGCGGCCCGACGCGGAGCTGGCCGAGGCCGTACGGAAGGCGCCGCTGATCGGCAAGGCGCGCGACCTCGCGCTCTGGGTCGGCTCCGAGCGGCGGGTGGGCGAGACGAGCCTGCTCACCGACGCCGAGATCGCCGAGGCCATGGCCGCCCTGGGCCTGCCCCTCCCCCAGGATGACGGCCGCCCGCTGTCGGACCGCGTGCCCGCGCTCTGGAACATCTGGAACCTCGCCATCGACCTGGACTTCCTCCAGCCCGAGGGCGAGGACACCGTCGGCGCCGACCCCGACGCCGCCGACTGGCCGTTCGAGGACGACGACGACGCCCTGGACGTCTGGATGGCCGGCCTGCACTCGGTCGACTACGGCGACCCCGAGCTGGACGACGAGGACGCCACGATCGCCCTTTCCGGGCTGACCCGGGCGCTGCTGGTCCGGGTGCTCCTGGCGAGCGGTTCCAGGCCGCTCCCCGAGCTGCGCGCCGAGCTGACCGAGGCCGCCGCCGAGTACGACGAGCGCGGCGCCGAGGCGTGGGCCGCGGCCACCGCCAAGTACGGCGACCCGCTCAACCCCGTCCTCGACTGGCTCGCCGGGTACGGCATGACCGAGGTCGAGCACGACCAGGTACGGCTGACCCCGCTCGGCATGGAGGGCGTGGTCCACCTGGCCGACGACGCCGACATCGAGCTGGACGCCCGGCCCGCCATCGACGCGATGACCGCCTTCGACCTGCTGTCCTTCAGCGCGGAGCTGCCCGAGGAGGAGGCGGACGCCGAGTTCGCCGCCTGGATGGAGCTGCGCGAGCCCGCCAAGGCCGCCGGTGAGCTGCTGGAGGCCGCCGCCGAGGACGACGCCGACGCCCTGATCCGGGTGCAGGCGGCCAGCATGGTCGGCTCGCTCGGCGAGGTGGCGGTGCCCGCCTGGAGGGACGCCCTGGGCGAGCCGTCCCTGCACCCCTACGCGGCCACCCACCTGGCCCAGCTCGGCGTGGACGACGCGCCCCCGCCCACCCAGGCCGACACCCACTGGCTGATCCTCGACATGCTGACCATCTCCGCCGGTCTCGGCCGGCCGGAGTTCGTCAGCAGCCTCGACGACATCGGCACGGCGTCGAGCCTGGTCGGTCTCCTGGACGTCATCTGGAAGGTGCCGCACCCGCACCTGGAGGAGCTGCTGGAGGCGATCGAGCAGGCCCACCCGGACAAGCAGGTCGGCAAGGCCGCCAAGCGGGCCCTGTTCAAGGCCCGCTCGGCGCACAACTGAGCGTCTGAGCGCCATGACCGGCCGCCGGGAGTCCCGGCGGCCGGTCGGCCGTGCCGTACGGCGATGCGGCGGGTGGTGCGGAGGGCGGCGCGACAGGCGGCGCGGAGGGCGGTGCGCCCCTCAGCCCGCGGCCGGCGACCCCGGTGGATCCGGCAGAGCCTGGACCAGCGCCTCGGCCCAGTGCCGGTAGCCGGTCGCCGACGGATGGAAACCGTCGGAGGCGAAGAACCCGGCCGTCTCGACGGGCACCTCCGCGGTGGCGTGGACGACCCCCTCGGCGCCGCGCGCCACGTCGCGCATGACGTGGTCCAGTGCCCGCGCCCGCAGGCCCAGTACGGCGCGCAGCGGCTGGGGCAGCGCGGGGAACCTCCCGACCGGCGGCATGCCGGCCACCACGATCGGCACCCCGGGCAGTCTCCGGCGCACCGCCGCCACCAGCTCCCGCAGCTCGCCCCGGAACCTGCGCGGCCGGTTGAGCTCCAGCAGCTCGTTCACCCCCAGGGCGACCACCACGACGTCGGCGGGTTCCAGCAGCGGGACCAGCTCGGCGGTGGTGGTGCGGGTGTTGACGCCGCTCCTGGCGGCCACCTGCCAGCGCACCGGGCGGCCGGTGCGCGCGGCCGCCCCCCGGGCCAGGAAGCCGGCCAGGCTCTCGTCGTGGGTGGCGACGCCCACGCCCGCCGCGGTGGACTCCCCCAGCACGGCCAGCCGGAACACCGGCCCCGCCGCCCCGCCGGACGAGGTGCCCGCGGCTCCCTCGGCCCCCGGCGACTCGGAGACCCCCGCGGGCGGTACCACGACCGCCCCGCCGGCCACGCCGGTGCGCGGCCCCGCGGCCTCGGGGAGCCGGGGTATCCCGCGCCGGATCCGCATCCCCTGCACGGCGAGCATCGGCGCCAGCACGACGGTGGCCGGCGAGGCCAGCCATCCGACGCTCACACGTCCTCCCCCTGCCAGTCGGGCAGCGGCCGGTAGATCGCGATGCCCCTGCTCTCCAGCTCCTCGCGGAGCCGGAAGTACTCCTCTCCGAACGGGTCGACGCCGGCCAGCGGCATCAGGCCGCGGCGGACGGCGAGGTCGTGAGGGGCCAGGGCGGCGGCCTCGTCGAGGTGGCGCCGGGCGGCCTCCGCGCGCCCGCGGCGCAGCAGCCACGCCGCCAGGCGCCCGTGCAGCCGGGCCAGGCGCTCCTCGTCGGTGGGGGGACGCAGCCTCCGGGTCGTCGCCCCGGCGTCGCCGTCCACCACCCAGCGGCGCAGGGCCGCGACGGCGCGCTCGGACGACAGCCCGTTCATCGACCGGAAGGTGTCGGTGGCGGTCATGGTGTCCTGCGGCCGGGCGATCCGGCCCTCCTCGTCGACCCAGACCACGGTCGGCACGTTGATCACGTTGTACAGCTCGGCGATCCGGCCGTCGGCGTCGACCACCGCCGGGTGCGCGACGTCGGCGAGCCATTCGGCGGCGTCGGCGGGATCGCGGTCGAGGGAGACGCTGAGCAGGCTGAAGCCGTACCCGCCCAGCTCGCGGTGGAGGGCGTCCCAGGCGGGCAGGTCGTAGCGGCAGCCGCACCAGGAGGCCCAGAAGACCAGCGCGACCTTGGTGCCGCGCAGCGCGGTCAGCTCCGGGAAGTCCGGCGCCCGGTCCGGGGCGGTCTCGGCGGCCTCGCCGATCGCGACCACGCCCTCCTCCTCGTCGGCGACCGCCCGGCGGCCGAGCAGCTCGGCGAACCTCACCAGGTCCACACCGTCGCCGGTCTCGGCGGACGCGGCGCGGAAGGCGGGGACGCACGCCTCGCCCCTGCACCAGCCGTGCGGCTTGCGCTCCCAGCCGAGGATCGTCGTCCCGTGCGGCACGACGAGCCCGTCGGCCTTCTCCTCCCGGCCGTCCACCAGCAAGGTGATCATCTTCATCTCCAATTGGATAGTGGCACTCTCCAATTATTGGGGGGCCTCGACCTCCGGGCAAGGACACGATCGCGGGAGAGGGAGCCGGAACGCAGAAAACCCCCGGAAGCCATTGCTTCCGGGGGTTTCACCGATGTAGCCCCGACCGGATTCGAACCGGCGCTACCGCCTTGAGAGGGCGGCGTCCTAGGCCACTAGACGACGGAGCCTTGCAGGTTTGACAGTGTGGTAGTCCCGACCGGATTCGAACCGGCGTTACCGCCTTGAGAGGGCGGCGTCCTAGGCCACTAGACGACGGGACCGAGACACTGTCGCCGGATTTGGGGGGAACCAAATCCGCGGCGCCTTCGAGAGGAAGACGCAGCTGGGGTACCAGGACTCGAACCTAGAATAACTGAACCAGAATCAGTCGTGTTGCCAATTACACCATACCCCACCGCGGTTGAGCTCCTTGCGGTGCTCGCTTGCGACTCCGAAAGAATAGCCCAGGTTGGGCGCGGAGACCAAAACGATTGGCCCGCGCCTGATCGGGCACCCGATCGTGTGACACCGGCATGGCCTCCACCGGTCGGGTGTGTAACGCTGCTGGGGCAGAACAGAACCCCACATGAGGAGCCCGCGCCGTGGCTGAGAACCCCTTCTTCGCCCCAAGCACCCTGCCCTACAAGCTCCCGCCGTTCGCCGAGATCAAGGAGGAGCACTACCTGCCCGCCTTCGAGCACGGCATGGCCGAGCAGCTCCGCGAGGTGGACGCGATCGTCGCCGACCCCGCCGCGCCGACCTTCGCCAACACCGTCGAGGCCCTGGAGCGCTCCGGCCAGGTCCTGAAGCGGACGGCGATCGTCTTCTTCAGCGTCGCCTCCTCGCACGCGACGGACGCCGTCCGGGAGATCGAGAAGGAGATCGCCCCCCGGCTGACCAAGCACGGCGACGCCATCCACCTCAACCGCGCCCTGTACGCCCGGCTCAAGCAGGTCGTCACCGACGACCCGGAGGAGGCGTGGCTGCTGGAGAAGTACCGCGTGGACTTCGTCCGGGCCGGCGCCGACCTGTCGGAGGCCGAGCAGGAGCGGCTCAGCGAGCTGAACGAGGAGCTGTCCACGCTCGGCACCGCCTTCTCCCAGAACCTGCTGGCCGCCACCACCGCCTCGGCGCTGGTCGTCGAGGACGCCAAGGAGCTCGATGGCCTCTCCGAGACCGCGCTCAAGGCGATCGAGAAGGACGGGAAGTACGTCCTGCCGCTGCTCAACTTCACCAACCAGCCCGCGCTGGCCGAGCTGACCGACCGGGAGACCCGCCGCAGGCTGTACGAGCTGTCGACCGGCCGGGCCCCGGAGAACTTCGGGCTCGCGGCGAAGATGGCGGCGCTGCGCGCCGAGCGGGCCGCCCTGCTCGGCTACCCGAACCACGCCGCCTACAGCGTCGCCGACCAGACGGCCAAGACCACCGACGCCGTCGAGGAGATGCTCGGCAAGCTGGTCGGCCCGGCGGTGGCCAACGCCCGCCGCGAGGCCGAGGCGCTGAGCGAGCAGGCCGGCTTCCCGATCGAGCCGTGGGACTGGTCGTTCTACGCCGAGAAGGTGCGCAAGGCCCGCTACGACTTCGACGGCTCCGAGCTGCGCCCCTACTTCGAGCTGGACCGGGTGCTGCGCGACGGCGTCTTCCACGCCGCGGGCGAGCTGTACGGCCTGCGCTTCGCCGAGCGGGACGACCTGCGGGGCTACCACCCCGACGTCCGGGTGTTCGAGGTGTCCGACGCCGACGGCTCGGAGCTGGGCCTGTTCGTGTTCGACCCCTACGCCCGGCCCACCAAGCGCGGCGGCGCCTGGATGAACAACCTCGTGGACCAGTCGCATCTGTTCGGCGAGCTGCCCGTGGTGATGAACAACCTCAACATCACCAAGCCGGCCGAGGGCCCGACGCTGCTGACCTTCGACGAGGTCGTCACCGCCTTCCACGAGTTCGGGCACGCTCTGCACGGCCTGTTCTCCGACGTGCGCTTCCCCCGCGTCTCCGGCACCGAGGTGCCGCGCGACTTCGTGGAGTACCCCTCGCAGGTGAACGAGATGTGGGCGACCTGGCCGTCGATCCTCGCCAACTTCGCCAGGCACCACGAGACCGGCGAGCCGGTGCCGGCGGAGCTGGTGGAGAAGATGCAGGCCGCGGAGAAGTTCAACCAGGGCTTCGCCACCGTCGAGTACCTCGCCGCGACCCTGCTCGACTGGGCCTGGCACAAGCTCGCCCCGGGCGAGACCGTCGAGGACGCCGAGGCGTTCGAGGCCGCGGCCCTGGAGCGCGCCGGCATCGCCTTCGAGCTGGTCCTGCCGCGCTACCGGACCAACTACTTCGCGCACATCTTCTCCAGCGGCGCGGGCGGCTACAGCGCCGGCTACTACTCCTACATCTGGAGCGAGGTGCTGGACGCCGACAGCGTCGAGTGGTTCAAGGAGAACGGCGGCCTGGTGCGCGCCAACGGCGACCACTTCCGCTCCGCGCTGCTGTCGGTCGGCGGCGCCAAGGACGCGATGGAGGCCTTCCGCGCCTTCCGCGGCCGCGACCCGCGCATCGAGCCCCTGCTGGAGCGCCGCGGCCTGGCGTAGCGGCCCGTCCGCCCCGGTACGGCCCCGCGGCGCCTCCAGCCGGGCGGGGCCGTACCGGGGGCTCCAGGGCACGCTTCACGCCCGCCCGGGTCACTCCGGGCGGGCCCCGGCGGGCGCGGACTCCAGCTCCGCGACGGCCTCCCGGAGCCATTCCCTCTCCGCCGCGCTCATCGCACGGGCGACCACGAGCATGCCCCGGTGGAACGGGTCGCCGACCTCCTCGGCCCGCAGCGGCCTGCCGTCCTCGTAGAAGAAGCTGGCGGGCGTCTCCAGGAAGGCGAGGCGGCGGCGCAGCACCCGGGCCTGCGCCTCGCGGTCGCGGAGCTGGGACAGGAAGGCGAGCAGGCCGAAGAACCGTGCCTGGTCGCTGATGTCGAGGTCGGCGGGCTCGCGGAGCCGCCGCAGGAGCTCGCGGCGGCCGGCCTCGGTCAGCGTGAGGACCTGACGGCGGGCCGCGCCCGCCCCCTCCTCCTCGTGCCGCTCGACGAGCCCCTTCTTCTCCAGGCGGGCGATCGCCGGGTACAGCGCGCCGTCGCTGACCGGGCGGAGGTGGCCGCTCAGCCCGTGGATGCGGGCCTTGAGCTCGTAGCCGTGCATCGGTCCCCGCCCGAGCAGGCCGAGGATCGACAGGGTCAGATCACCGCTTGCCATGGGCGCATCGTAACGCTATACCTCTAAGCGAGATAGCTCGAAAAGAGGTAAAGATGAAGCTGCTCCGCCTCGCCCTGCCCGTCTACGTGGAGCTGCTGACCGCGGTGGTCGCGGTCGGTCTGATCGACCTGCTCTGGGTGTCCCCCCTGGGCGGTCCGGCCGTCGCGACGGTGACGATCGCGACGGCCGCCGAGAACCTCGCCCTCGGCGTCGTGCTCGCCGTCTCCACCGGGACCACCGTCGCGGTCGGCAGGCGCGACGGCCGGGAGCCGCTCGGGCCGGTCGTCCGTACGGCCTGGCTGCTGGGCGGGGCGGTGAGCCTGGCGGTGGCGGTCCCCGGCGTGCTGCTGCGCGAGCCGCTGGCCCGGCTGTTCACCGAGGACCCCGGGACGGCCCGGCTGACCGCCGGTTTCTTCCTGATCTCCCTGGGCGGCCTGCCGGTCTTCTACGCCCAGACGCTCACCGACGGGATCTTCAAGGGCCTCGGTGACACCGCCACCCCGATGCGCACCGCGCTGCTGTGCAACGCACTGGTGATCGCGCTGGACCCTTTGTTCGTCTACGGCCTCGGCATGGGCGTCCAGGGGGCCGCGGCGGCGACCGTCGCCGCCCGCGCCGTGGCCCTCGGCGTCGCGCTGACCCTCCTCTCCCGGCGTCTCTCCCGCCACGCGGCCTCCGGACCGCCGGCGCGGGCGCGCCGTCCGGACGACGTGGACACCGTGCGGGTCGTGAGGACGGGCGGGGCCGGGAACGCCGGGGAGATCGTCCGCACCGGCCTGCCCATGTCCGGGGACTTCCTGGCGCGGTCACTGGTCGGCATGCTCATGGTGGAACTGGTCGGCGGGTTCGGGGTCACACCGCTGGCCGCGTACGGCACCGGCACCAAGATCATGCTGGCCGGGGTGATGGCCTTCTACGCGCTCCGGCAGGCCGCGATGATCCAGACGGCCCGGTCCGGCCGGGCGGGTCCGGCGTCGTCCCTCGGCCTGGCCGCGGGCGGGGTCGTGGCGGCCGTGCTCAACACCGTCGCCGTGCCCGCGGCAGGGCTGTTCACCTCGGACGCGGCGGTGGCCGCCGGGACCGTGGACTTCCTGCGGTGGATGACGCTCCACCTCGTCCCGTTCGGCGCGCTGATCGCCGCGGGCGGGACGATGCAGGCGAGCGGGCGCGGGGGCCGGGTGCTGGCCGCCACCCTGGCGGGCTTCGCCGTACAGCTCGGCCTGGCCCACGCGCTGGGCGCGGCGCTCGGCGTCACCGGCGTCTGGCTGGCCATGGCGGCGGGCACCACCCTCGCCGCCGTCCTCGTCGCAGTGCTCGCCGCCGCCCGATTTCCCGCCGGAAAATCGGTTGCGGCCCTCCCTAACCTGGATTCATGAACCACGCACTGTGCTTCGCCCACCTCCGGGTGGGCCTGGTCAAGCGGCCTCGCGCCACCCGGGCCCTGGCCCGCTAGGACGCGCGCTCCGCATCTCACGACGACGCGCGTCCGCACGCGTGCGCCCAGGGCTTTCCGAGACCCGATCCATCTCTCGGACCCCGAAGGGGCGGAAACGCTGTGGCGCGTTCATTCGCACACGGAAACCATTCACACACCCAGAAGAAGGTCAGGGCCGACGGCGGCGGGCGAACCGGCCGCGACCAGGCCAGGCGCGTCCTCTCGCAGAACTTCATGATCGACCCGCGCGAGATCGACCGCGTCGTCGCCGCCGCCGCGCCGGAGCCCGGGGACCTCGTCCTCGAACCCGGCGCGGGAGAGGGCCCCCTCACCCGTGCCCTGGCCGACCGTTGCAGAAAGGTCATCGCCTACGAGATCGATCCGCTGCTGGCCGGGAGGCTGGCCGCACGCACCCGCGACGACGACCGCATCGAGGTCGTCCGAGGCGACTTCACCGCCGCCGGGGCGCCCGCCGAGCCGTTCGCCGTCGTGGGCAACATCCCCTACGCGGTGACCGCGCGCATCGTCGACTGGTGCCTGCGAGCCAGGAACCTCACCTCGGCCACGCTCGTCACCCAACTGGAGTACGCCCGCAAACGCACCGGCGACTACGGCAGGTGGAGCATGCTCACCGTGGCGAGCTGGCCCCGCCACACCTGGCACCTGCACGGCGTGATCGACCGCGCCGCGTTCCGCCCGGTCCCCGGGGTCGACTCGGCGATCCTGCGCATCCGGCGCAGGCCCGCCGGCCTGCTGCCGCCGGAGGCCATGGCCGCCTACCGCGACCTGGTCGAGCTCGGCTTCAGCGGGCTCGGCGGCACCCTGCGCGCCTCGCTGCGCCGCCGTCATCCCGCCGCCGAGGTCGACGCCGCCTTCGCCGAGGCCGGCCTCGACCCGGACAGCGTCGTCGCCCACGTCCACCCGGACCAGTGGGTCACCCTGTTCGGCCGTCTCCACTGACCCTCCGGCGGCGCCGGGCCCCGCGCCCGGCGCCGCCGGGGGGGCGGAACGGACGTCCCCTCCGGCACCGGGTCCGCTCCGGAGCCGGAGATCAGGGAGGCTTGACCCTGACACCATGTGAGGCCCTGGAGTGGGAGGACCATGTTCACCATCGGAGCCTTCGCCAGACACGGCCGCGTCTCGGTCCGCATGCTGCGCCACTACGACGCCGTCGGACTGCTGCGCCCTGCCCGCATCGACCCGTCCAGCGGCTACCGCTTCTACGAGGCCGGCCAGCTCGCCCGGCTCAACCGCGTCATCGCCCTGAAGGACCTCGGATTCACCCTCCAGCAGGTGCGGGCGATCGTGGACGAGCCGGTGAGCACCGAGGAGCTGCGCGGCATGCTGCGGTTGCGGCGGGCGGAGCTGGAGGCGGCCCTGGCGGCCACCGCGGCCCGGCTGGCCCAGATCGAGGCGAGGCTCCGGACGATCGAAAGCGAGGGACGCATGAACACCGACGACGTGGTGGTCAAGCGCATTCCGGCCGTACGGGTGGCCGAGCTGAGCGGCACCGCCGCGAGCTACCGGCCCGAGGACGTCGGCCCGGTGGTCGGGCCGCTCTTCGACGAGCTCTGCCGCAGGCTGGAGCGGGCGGGCGTGACCCCGGCGGGGCCGGGCATCGCCTACTACGAGGACGTCCCGGACGGCGAGGCGGTCCTCGTCCACGCCGCCATGCCGGTCGCGGCCGACCCCGCGGACGCTCACGGCCTGACGGTCGTGAACCTGCCCCCGATCGAGCGGGCCGCCACCATCGTGCACCGCGGCCCGATGGACGACATCATGCCCACGGCCCAGACGCTGACCCACTGGATCGAGACGAGCGGTCACCGCTCGGCCGGCTACGCCCGGGAGCTCTACCTCGAATGCCCCGATGATCCGCGGGGGTGGGTGACCGAACTCCAGGAGCCGATCGCCGCGGCGTGAGCCTCCCTCGCATACGGCGGGCGCCCGGACGCGGGGTCGCGTCCGGGCGCCGGCGTACTTCCCGGGAGCCCGGGAGAGGTCCTTTCCGGAAAGGCCCGGAAGGCGGCCCTCCCCCGGAGTCCGGGAGGGGTTCAGCCCTCCAGGCGGGTGAGGGCGGCGCGGAGGCGGGCGACGGAGCGCTCGCGGCCCAGCGCCTCGATCGACTCGAACAACGGCAGGCCGACGGTCCGGCCGGTGATCGCCACGCGGACCGGGGCCTGCGCCTTGCCGAGCTTGAGGCCGTGCTCGGCGCCGACCTCCTCCAGCGCGGTCTTGAGCGACTCCGGGTCGAAGTCGGACTTCTCCAGCCGGGCGAGATAACCGGTGAGGATCTCCCGCGCGGAGGTCTTCATCCCCTTGTCCCACGACGCCTGGTCGAAGACGGGCTCGTCCAGGAAGAGGAAGTCGACGTTCGCCGTGATCTCCGACAGCACCGCGAGGCGGGTCTGGGCGAGACCGGCGATCCCGGCGAAGACCTCACGGTCCCAGCCGGGCGCGAGCCACGGCTCGCAGCGGGCGATGAAGTCGTCGAGCGGCAGCGCCCGGATGTACTCGCCGTTGAAGGCGCGCAGCTTCTTCTCGTCGAAGAACGCCGAGGAGGGGTTGACGTCCTCCAGGCGGAACAGCGGCACCATCTCCGACCAGGGCATGATCTCCCGGTCGCCGCCGGGGCCCCAGCCGAGCAGCATGAGGTAGTTGACCATCGCCTCCGGCAGGTAGCCCTCGTCGCGGTAGGACTCCAGGGCGACCTTGTCTCGGCGCTTGGAGAGCTTCTGGCGCTTCTCGTTGACGATGACCGGCAGGTGCGCCCAGACGGGCGGGGTCACGCCGAGCGCCTCCCACAGCAGCTGCTGCTTGGGCGTGTTGGACAGGTGCTCCTCGGCGCGGACCACATGGCTGATCCGCATCTCGATGTCGTCGACCACGTTGGCCAGCGCGAACAGCGGTGAGCCGTCGGCGCGGGCGACGACGAAGTCCTCCATCGCGTCGTTGGGGAACTCGACCCTGCCGCGCACGAGGTCGTCGACGACCGTCACGCCCTCGTCGGGGGTGCGGAAGCGGACCGCGCCCTCGGTGAGGCCCCGCTCGCGGCAGAAGCCGTCGTAGCCGCGGTGCTCGGAGCCGGTGCGGGCCTTGACGTCGTCGCGGGTACAGGTGCAGCGGTAGGCGCGGCCGGCGGCGACGAGCTTGGCCACCGCCTCGCGGTGCTGCTCCTCGTAGGACGACTGGAAGTAGGGGCCCTCGAAGAACGGGCTGTCTTCGTGGATGCCGATCCAGGCCAGCGCCGAGATGATGCCCTCGGTCCACTCCGGCCGGTTGCGCGCGGCGTCGGTGTCCTCGATGCGCAGGACGAACCTGCCGCCGGACTGCTCGGCCAGCGCCCAGTTGAACAGCGCCGAGCGGGCGCCGCCGACATGGAACATGCCGGTGGGCGAGGGAGCGAAACGAACCCTAATCACGGGAGACCACCCGGTTGGTGAGAGTGCCGATTCCTTCGATGCCGACGCTGACCTCGTCGCCGACGTCCAGCGGTCCCACACCCTCGGGGGTCCCGGTGAGGATGACGTCGCCGGGGATCAGGGTCATGACCGCACTGACGTGAGCGATCAGCGCCGGGATGTCGTGCATGAGCTTGGAGGTGCGCGAGCTCTGCCGGAGCTCGCCGTTCACCGTCGTGGTGATGGCGAGGTCGTCCGGGTCGAGCACGGTCTGGATCCACGGGCCGAGCGGGCAGAACGTGTCGAAGCCCTTGGCCCGGGTGAACTGGACGTCCTTCTTCTGCAGGTCGCGAGCGGTGACGTCGTTGGCGCAGGTGTAGCCGAAGACGACCTCGCGGGCCCGCTCGGCGGGCACGTCCCGGCAGAGCCTGCCGATGACCACGGCCAGCTCGCCCTCGTAGTCGACCCGCCGGGACAGCCCGACGGGGTAGGCGATGGCCTCCCCATGGCCGATCACCGAGGTGGACGGCTTCAGGAAGATCAGCGGTTCCTCGGGGACCTCGCCGCCCATCTCGCGGGCGTGGTCGGCGTAGTTCCTGCCGATCGCCACGACCTTGCTGGGCAGCATCGGCGAGAGCAGCCGGACCTGCGAGAGCGGGTGGCGCTCGCCGGTGAACTGGATCGGACCGAACGGGTGCCCGGAGATCGCGGAGACGAACTCCTCGCCGGGGCCGCCCTCGACCACCCCGAATCCGACACCTTCACCTGTGGAGAACCTCGCGATACGCACAGGACAAGGCTAGTCGCGCCCGCGAGCCGCCCGGGACCGCCACCGCTCCCCGCCCCCCGGACGACCCCCGAACGGCCCCCGGACGGTCGCCGTCCGGCCGCCGGGACCTCGGCACGATCACCGGGAATCCCGCCCGGCATTTCCCCGGAAAGCCATGGCAATCAATGAATCACAAATTCCCATTATCCACCCAAGAATCATTATCTCCGGATTTCTATTGTTATGAGGGGTACCACCCTTTATGGGCAATAGTCGGGGAAGCAGGCGGTCTTCCCCTAGGGGGAGGGAGTCGACGTGACCGAAGCGAGCACGCCGAACAGGCCGAGAGGCGAAGGCGCCCCGCCGTCGCGGACGCGGACCGACAACCCGGGATCCGGCGGAGACCTGATCACGCCCAAGGGGACCACGAGCATCGACAGCGGCGTCGTCGCGAAGATCGCCGGCATGGCGGCCCGCGAACTGGAGGGCGTCCACGCCATGGGCGCCGGCGGCGCGCGCGCCCTCGGCGCGGTCCGGGGCATGGTCGGCGGCGGCGACCGGAACGTCACCCAGGGCGTGGCCGTGGAGGTGGGCGAGCGGCAGGCCGCCGTCGACATCGACCTCGTGGTCGAGTATGGCGTGGCCATCCCCGACCTGGCCGGCTCGGTGCGCCGCAACGTGATCTCGGCGGTCGAGCGCATGACCGGCCTGGAGGTCACCGAGGTCAACATCCGGGTCGACGACGTCCACCTGCCCGAGCCGGAACGGCAGGAGAGCGGGCAGGAGAGCGGGCAGGAGGCGCGCGTCCAGTGAGCGAGCTGGCCCACGAGGTCGCCGACGCCGTACGGCACTGCCCCGGCGTCGCGGGACTGTCCGGCGGCCCGTTCGGCGCGGTGGCGACCTACCTGCCGGGAGAGAAGGTGCCCGGCGTCGCCGTACGGGACGACCAGGTCGAGGTCTCCATCGTCGTCCAGCCGGGACGGCCGCTGCCGGAGATCGCCGAAGACGTGCGCGCCGCCCTCGCCCCGCTGGTGGGCGGCCGCCCGGTGAACGTCCACATCGGAGGTATACGTTGAACGGGTTTCCCATCTGGTCGTTCATCGGCCTGGTCGCCGGCGTGGCCCTGGGCTTCGCGGCGGCCTTCGGCGGACTGGGCGCGTTTCTGCTGGTGCTGGTCCTGGGCGCCGTCGGAGTGATCATCGGTCGCCTCGTCGACGGTGACGCGGTGGATCTGTCCAAGCTGTCCAAGAGGCACAGATGACCGCTCCGGCCGGGTCCGCGCCGCCCGCTCCGGCGGACGTCCCCCCGGAGCCGGGCGGCGTCCCCGCCCGGGAGCCGGCCCGTGCCGGGCCCGCCCCGGCGGCCGTGCCGCCCGAGCGGCGGGGCAGAACCGACATCCCCGAGCGGGTGGTGGCGCGCATCGCCGCCCAGGCCGCCGGGGAGGTGCCGCACGTGCACCGGGTCCGCGAGCGCGGCGCGCTGACCCCGGGCGGCACCCAGGCCGTCGTGCACGACGAGCTCGCCGTCCTGGAGCTGGACGTGTCGGTGGACTACCCCGTCCCGCTACGGCACGTCGCCGAGGAGATCCGGCGGCACGTCGCCCGCCGTGTCCACGACCTCACCGGTCTCTCCGTCGGCCACATCGACATCGGCGTGACCGACCTCGTGCCTTCCCGGGGAGATGACACGTCATGACCGCCCCCTCCGCCCCGGGGCCGCCCGACCCGGTCCCCGGGGGCACGCCCTCCGTCCCACCGGAGCCCTCCGGGGGAACGCCCACCGGGCCCCCTCCCCCGGGCACGCCGCCCGCGCCCGGCGCGGGAACCCCGGAACAGGCCCCGACGACCGCACCCGGCGCGGGAGTCCCGGAACAGGCCCCGACCGCCGCACCCGGCGCGGGAACTCCGGAACAGGCCCCGACGGCCGGCCCGTCCGCGGCCGGCCCGGTCCCGCGGAACCGGGCCGCCGACCGGGCGGCCGTCCGGGCCTTCCGCCCGCGCCGGGTGGTCCCCGCCGTCATAACGGCCGCCCTGATGCTCGCCGTCGGCGGCCTGGTCGCGACGGAGGTGATCTCCACGCTGCTCGGCAGCCCGGTGCGCGTCGTGCCGTACGACCGGATGTTCGCCTGGGCCGCCTCGACGCCGTGGCGGTCCCCGCAGGCGCTGGGGGCCGCGACCCTGCTCACCGCGCTGGGCCTGCTGCTCGTCCTGTCCGCGCTCATCCCCGGCCGGACCAGGACGGTCCCGGTCAGGACCGGCGACCCGGATCTGATCGTCGGCATGCGACCCCGCGGGTTCACCGGCGCCCTGGCCCACGCGGCGAACCGGGTGCCGGGCGTCGAGCACGCCCGGGTGCGGCTGGTCGGCAGGACCGCGCGGGTGACCGCCCGCACCACGCTGCGCGACACGTCCGGGCTTCCCGAGGCCGTACGGCAGGCCGTACACGCGCGGATCGAGGAGCTCTCCCCCGTGCACGACCATCCGGTGAGCGTGCGGCTGCGAGGGAGGTGAGCCGGAGGTGGACAGGAAGACCGCGCGGGGCAACCGGCTGGGACTGCTGATCATCGGGCTGCTGCTGACCGCCGCCGGCGTCTACGCGCTCGTCCGCGGCACCCGGCTGCTCCCGCAGAGCTGGGCGTCCGCCACGGAACCGCTGATCAGCCCCGCGACGCGCGCCGGGTTCGCCCGCACCGCCCCGTGGAGCTGGGCGGCGCTCTCCCTGGCCGCGGTGGTACTCGCCCTGTACGGCCTGCGCTGGCTGATCGTCCAGGGGCGCAGCGGCAGGCTGCGCGGCATCCGCCTGGAACACGGCCCGGGCGGCGTCACCGACGTCCGCGCGGACACGGTGACCGAGGCGATGGCGGCCGAGGTCGGCGCGCACCCGGCCATCCACGACGTCACCGCCGCCATGACGGGCACGAGCGCCCACCCCGCCGTACGGCTGCGCCTGACGGCCGACGAGACCACCCCGATGAGCGCGATCTGCGAGCAGATCGGCGGGGTGGCCGTCCCGCGCATGCGCCAGGTGCTGGAGACCGAGCACGTCCCGGCCGTGGCCAAGGTGAGCCTGGCCGAGCCGCCACGCCCCCGCCGGACCGTCGCCTGAGGGACGCCGGTCGTAGAGTGGCCGGCACAGCCAACACCTCGAACACCAGGGAGAAGATGTGTCGGTCGTGAAGATAAACGTCCTGACGGTGCCGGCCGAGATGCGCCAGGAGCTGGAACGCCGGTTCTCCTCGCGCGCCGGGATGGTCGAGTCGGCCGACGGGTTCGAGTGGTTCGAGCTGCTCCGCCCGGTCGAGGGCACCGACCGCTACATGGTCTACACCCGCTGGCGCTCCGAGGACGACTTCAGGCGCTGGACCGAGAGCCGGGCGTTCCAGGGGGGCCACGGGGAGGGCGGCGGCGCCGGTCACGGCCACGGGCAGGAGGCCGGTCAGGGTCACGGGCACGGGGAGGGCGCCGGCCACGGGCACGGGCAGTCGCCGGCCGCCACCGCGGCGGAGCTGTGGTCGTTCGAGGTCGTCCAGAGCGCCGGCCCGGGCGGCCAGGGGTCCTGAGCGTCCCGGTCCTTCCGGCCCGGCGGCCAGGGGTCCTGAGCGTCCCGGTCCTTCCGGGCCGGTGACCGGGTGTCCTCAGCGGTCCAGCGGGTTCGCCGCGATCCGCCCGGCGACGCCGTTGCGGACGAAGCCCGCGGCCAGGCTGTCCGGCTTGCGGGCGGCCTGGTCCTTTATGCAGGCGGTGAACTCCTCGCCGATGCCCAGCCGGGGATGACGGCCGAGCACCTCGGCGCGCAGCTCGGCGGGGAACGCCTCCGGCCGCCGCCCGGAGATGTCCAGGCCGGTCGACAGCTCCAGCAGGTGGCCCTCGGGATCGGCCTCGACGTCCACCTCGTCCCACATGTGGCGCACGATCACCTCTGCGGCGCGTCTCCGCCGCGCCACGGGCCACCCCGCCCCGGCGCCGAAGACCCAGGCGACGTGGCCGCCGGCCTCCTCGAACGGCACGGTGTGGCTGTCGAACTCCTGGACCAGGCCGATGTCGTGCAGCATCGCCGAGACGTACAGCAGCTCGGCGTCGAAGGCGATGCCGTTCATCGCCCCGTAGGCCGCCGCCCACAGGTAGGCGCGGACGGAGTGGTTCAGCAGGGCGGGCGAGCAGTACTCGGTGGCGACCTCCAGCGCGGCGCGGGCGGCGGGGGTCTCGGGGATCACGATGTCGGCGAGTCGCATGTGCCCAGCATGAACCAGGCGGCGACACGGTCCGCGGGCGGGGCGGCCGGTGAGCACGACGAGGCCGGACGGGCGAGGCGGGCGGGCGTGACGAGGCCGGCCGGAAAGGCGGCCGATGAGGCCGGGAGACCGGTCGGACGGGGCGGGCGCGACGCCGAAACCGCCGTCAAACCCGCGGCGCGCATCTAGTTGCTAACGATCTCCTGAAAGCCCTCCTTCCAACTTGACCGGTTTGGTGGGATTCGGACAGCATGATCCGCCCTCGTCGTCAGCCCCGGAAGGAACAGGCGTGCGCCGCCGCACCAGAGCACTCATCCTCTCCGCCGTCCTCCTCCTGAGCTACGGCACGGCGACCGGCCCGGCGCGGGCCGCGGTGGAACGCACCTCCGAGTGCCAGGGCGACTGGCTCCCGGCCACCCCGACCGCGCCGGACATCATGAACGGCGAGGTCGAGTTCCTGGACCTGCCGCCGGTCAAGGTCGGCAAGGACGTCAACTGGCGCACCGACCCCTACCGCAACCGCTCCTGGAGCATGGTCTTCCACTCGCTGCGCTGGATGGGGCGGCTGGTGGCCGAGTACGAGACCAGCGGGGACAGGTCCTACCTGACCCGCGCCACCGAGATCGCCAAGGACTGGGTGGCCGACAACCCGCGCCGCGGCGGCCCGAAGGCCAGCCCGTACGCCTGGCAGGAGCACCCCGTCGCGCTGCGCGCCCCCGCCCTGGTCTGCCTCAGCAAGCACGTCCAGGAGTCCTGGCTGTCGAAGAGCCTGGCCGAGCACGCCGCGGTGCTGTCCGACCCCCGCCTGTACGAGAAGGGCCACAACCACGGCATCGACCAGGACATCGCGCTGCTGGGCATCGGGTGCCGCTACAAGCGCTCCGAATGGTCCGGCCTCGCCCTGCGGCGCCTGATCGAGACGGTCAAGCTGGACGTCGACTCCCAGGGCGTGCTGCGCGAGCAGGCGCCGCGCTACGCGGTCTACGTCCACGAGCGGCTCAGGGTCGCGATGGACAACATCAAGGCGTGCGGCCTCAAGGTCCCCGCCGAGATCGCCAAGCGGTGGGAGGGGCTGGAGACCTTCATCGCCCACTCCACCCAGCCGAACGGGTTCATGGTCCCGATCGGCGACGGCGGCGCGGACGTCCGGCCGGTCGGCTACGACCACCCCAAGACGAAGGTCAAGGTGTTCGGCAACGGCTACGTCTACGGGCGCACCGAATGGGACAAGCCCGAGTCGGCGTTCTACTCCATCCGCTTCGGCCCCGGCCTGAAGTACCACGGGCACGAGGACCACCTGGGCGTGACCTACTACGCCCAGGGCCGCGACGTCCTGGTGGACGTGGGCTTCCACTCCTACGAGGAGAACACCTACCGCCGCTGGACGATGTCGCCGCAGGCGCACAACACCCCGGCCGTGGTGGGACGGCCGTTCCGCGGGAGGACGGCCACCGCCCTGAGCAGGTCGTCCATCGGCGGGGACCGGCAGAGCTACCGGCTGACCGACCGGGCCTACGGCGTGCCGAGGACCCGCTCGGTGCTGGTCAACCACGGACGCGACGTGATGGCCGTGCTGGACACGGCGCCCAAGGGCTCCAAGATCTCCACCACCTGGCATCTCGCCTCGGAGCTGTCCACCGTCTCCGCCTCCGGCGGCCGCGTCGTGGTCAAGGACAAGGCGGGCTGGAAGGCCACGCTGGCGCAGGTCTCGATGCCCTCGTGCAAGCCGGTGAGCGGGCTGAAGGTGATCCGCGGGCAGCGGAACCCCTACCAGGGCTGGGTCTCCACCGCCTACCTCAACAAGCAGCCCGCCCCGGCGGTCGTCTCCCCCGCGTCGGCGGACCCGGTGCTCACCGTCGTGGTGCCGGGCGCCGACAAGCCCTCGTTCTCCTGCTCCGGTTCCAAGGTGACCGTGGGGACCTCCGAGGGCGCGGTGAGCTTCAAGGTCTCCGGGTCCGACCTGCGCTGAGCCTCCGGCCGGGGTACGGCCCGCGGGACCGTGCCCCGGATCCGGTCAGCCGGCGGCGTGGCCCGCCCGGAACAGCCCGTAGGTGACGGCCTGCTCCAGTGCCTGCCAGGAGGCCTCGATGATGTTCTCGTCGACGCCCACGGTGGACCACTCGCCGTCCGCGTCGCTGGTGGTGATCAGCACGCGGGTGACCGCGCCGGTGCCGTACGTGCCCTCCAGGATGCGGACCTTGAAGTCGGTGAGCTCCAGCCGGGCCAGCTCGGGGTAGAGCCGCTCCAGCCCCAGCCGGACCGCCTTGTCCAGCGCGTTGACCGGGCCGTTGCCCTCGCCGGTGGAGACGATCCGCTCCCCCTTGGCGTGCAGCTTGACCGTGGCCTCGCTGACCAGCTCGGCCCCGCGGGTCCGCTCGACGATCACCCGCCAGGACTCGACCGTGAAGTGGCGCGTCCGGCGGCCCGCCACGGTGTCGCGGAGCAGCAGCTCGAAGGAGGCGTCGGCCGCCTCGAAGGTGTAGCCCTTCGACTCCAGGTCCTTGACGCGGTCCACCAGCTCGCGCGAGGTCTCCGCGGGCAGCTCGTAGCCCAGCTCGCGGCCCTTGAGCTCCACGGAGGCGCGGCCGGCCATGTCGGAGACGAGCATCCGCATGTCGTTGCCCACCTGGGCCGGGTCGATGTGCTGGTAGAGGTTGGGGTCCACCTTGATCGCGCTGGCGTGCAGCCCGGCCTTGTGCGCGAAGGCCGAGACGCCCACGTAGGGGGCGTGGGAGTTGGGGGTGACGTTGGTCACCTCGGTGATCGCGTGCGCGATCCTCGTCATCTCCGACAGCGACTCCGTCGGGACGAGGTCGAAGCCCCGCTTGAGCTGCAGGTTGGCCACGACGGTGAACAGGTTGGCGTTGCCGGAGCGCTCGCCGTACCCGTTGGCGCAGCCCTGCACGTGGGTGGCGCCCGCCTTGACCGCGGCGAGGGTGTTGGCCACCGCGCAGCCGGTGTCGTCGTGGCAGTGGATGCCGATCCGGGCGGAGGTCCCCACCGCCGCCTGCACGACCTCGGCCAGTTCGTCGGGCAGCATGCCGCCGTTGGTGTCGCACAGTGCGATCACCGAGGCGCCCGCCTCGGCCGCGGTGCGCACGACCTCCAGCGCGTAGGCCGGGTTGGACCGGTAGCCGTCGAAGAAGTGCTCGGCGTCGAGGAAGACCCTCTGGCCCTCCGCACGAAGGTGGGAGACCGTGTCGCGGATCATCGCGAGGTTCTCCTCAAGGGTCGTGCGGAGGGCCAGCTCCACGTGCCGGTCGTGACTCTTGGCGACAAGGGTCACGACCGGCGCGCCGGATTCGCGCAGCGCGGCCACCAACGGGTCGTCGGCCGCCTTCACGCCCGCCCGGCGGGTCGCGCCGAACGCGGCGAGCCGCGCGTGCTTCAGGTCCAGCTCTGTTCGAGCGCGCCTGAAGAATTCGGTGTCCTTGGGGTTGGCGCCGGGCCAGCCGCCCTCGATGAAACCGACGCCCAGGTCGTCCAGGTGACGAGCGATGGCCAGCTTGTCGGCCACCGTGAGGTTCAGGCCCTCCTGCTGGGCTCCGTCACGGAGCGTCGTGTCGTACACGTGGAACCGGTCGTCGGTCATTCGAGTCTCCTTGGGCGGGTTCGGGCGATCCGTCGCGTGCCGTCCGGCTCCCGAAGGTCCACGGAGCCCGGAAAACAAAAAGACCCCTCACGGACGTGAGAGGTCTGCGCGCCGGCGTTGTCCCTTTTCAGCCGGCGCGCCTGCCGATAATGAGCAGACCGTAGAACATGGTGCCTCGGAGTCTACCCGTACTCCACCACCATCTGACACATACATCTCACGATCCGGGACACGCGCCGCGCTGACATGGCATTTTCCCGGTGTCGGAACGCGGTGAGCGGCAAGAATGGCCCCCATGAAGGCGACTTACATCGACCCGGCGATCGGGCAGTACCTGCTGGCGCACACCACGCTCCCCGACGACGTCCTGGACGCGCTGGCCATGGAGACCCGCGAGCTGACCGGCGAGGGCGCGAACATGCTCGTCTCCCCGGACCAGGGGCGCTTCCTGACGATGATCACTCAGGTCAGCCGCGCCGCGAACGTGGTGGAGGTGGGCACCTTCACCGGCTACTCCTCCATCTGCATCGCCTGCGGGCTCGCCCCCGGCGGCAGGCTGACCTGCTTCGACGCCAGCGAGGAGTGGACGGACGTCGCCCGGCGCTACTGGGACAAGGCGGGGGTCGCCGACCGGGTGGAGCTGCGACTCGGCCCGGCCGCCGAACGACTCGCGGAGCTGCCGCCGTGGCAGGGGGTGGACCTCGCGTTCATCGACGCCGACAAGGCGGGCTATCCGGTCTACTACCGGCTGCTGATGGAGCGGCTCGTCCCCGGCGGGCTGATCCTGGCCGACAACACGCTGTGGGGCGGGCGGGTCGCCGACCCCACCGCCGACGACGCGGAGACCCGGGCGATGCGCGAGTTCAACGACCTGGTCACGGCGGACGACCGGGTCACCTCGATCATGCTGCCCATGGCCGACGGCCTCACCGTGATCAGGAAGAACTGATTCGCGAACACTGACGGGAGTCCCTCCGAATCCCGGGCGGGGGCGCGCCTTCAGAGCCCGCTTCCACGTCACGAACGTCCGGCGGTCCGGGCTCCTCACGGCTTTCCGCGCCGGCCCTCCCGTACCGGGTCGACTCCGGGACAAGGGGCGGGCGGCACGGGAATCGCCGCACCGCCCACCCCGGGACGCTTTCTCAGCAGATCTTGTGGACCCAGTGGTAGGGGTCGGGGCGGGTGCCGTACTGGATGCCGACCAGTTCCTCGCGGATGCGGGTGGTGACCGGGCCCTGGGTTCCGTCGCCGATCGTCCAGGCGCGGTCGGCGCCCTTGACCGCGCCGACCGGGGTCACGACCGCGGCGGTGCCGCAGGCGAAGACCTCGGTGAGCTCGCCGGACTCCGCGCCGGCCTGCCACTCCTCGATGGACAGGCGCCCCTCCTCGGCGGTCAGGCCGAGGTCGGAGGCCATGGTGAGGATCGAGTCGCGGGTGATGCCGGGCAGGAGGGTGCCGGTGAGGGCGGGGGTGAGGAGGCGGTCACCGTAGACGAAGAACAGGTTCATCCCGCCCATCTCCTCGACGTAGCGGTGCTCGTTCGCGTCGAGCCAGACCACCTGGTCACAGCCCTGCGCGACGGCCTGGCGCTGGGCCACGAAGGCGGCGGCGTAGTTGCCGCCGCACTTGGCGAACCCGGTGCCGCCGGGGGCGGCGCGGGTGTACTCGGTGGACAGCCAGACCGAGACGGGCCGGCTTCCGCCGAAGTAGGAGGCCGCCGGGGAGGCGATCACCATGTAGGAGTAGGTCGAGGACGGGTGGTTCACCCCGAGTGCCGGCTGCGTGGCGATCATGAAGGGGCGCAGGTAGAGGCTGTGGCCGGGGGTGGTGGGCACCCAGTCGCGGTCGGTCTGGACGAGCAGTTCCAGCGATTCGACGAACGTCTCCTCCGGCAGCTCGGGCATGGCCATCCGGCCCGCCGAGAGGTTGAACCGGGCGGCGTTGGCCTGCGGCCGGAACGACACGATCGACCCGCCCTCCTGGCGGTACGCCTTCAGCCCCTCGAAGAACTCCTGGGCGTAGTGGAAGACCGCGGTCGCCGGGTCGAGGGTCAGCGGGCCGTACGGCATGAGCCGCGCGTCGTGCCAGCCACGGCCCTCGGTGTAGTCGATCCGGACCATGTGGTCGGTGAAGACCTGGCCGAATCCGGGGTTCGCCAGTACCTGCTCGCGCTCGGCCGCGGTGCGAGCGTGGTCGGATAGCTGCACGTCGAAGCTGAGCTTCTGAGCGGTGGTCATGGCGGGGATCCTTCTCTTCGAGTCGAACTGCACCTCAGTCCATTCTGCGATGGACCGGATACCGGGAAACTACTGCATGTAGGACAAAGTCGGCAGTGGGCGTGTCACTGCGGGCAAAAAGCAGCGCCCGGCGGCTCGCGGAGCCGCCGGGCGCGTGGGTGAATCGGGTGGGCGGCCTCTCAGCCGGCTACTCGGGCGGCGATGTCGTCGCCGATCTCGTGGGTGGTCCGGGCCGTCCAGCCGGTCTGCCGCTCCAGGAGGTCGTCGGCCACGGCCTGCTCGACCCGGGCGGCCTCCTCGGCCAGGCCGAGGTGGTCGAGGAGCATGGCGACCGACAGGATCGTGGCCGTCGGGTCGGCCTTGCCCTGGCCCGCGATGTCGGGCGCGCTGCCGTGGACCGGCTCGAACATGCTCGGCGCGGTGCGGTCGGGGTTGACGTTGCCGCTGGCCGCCAGGCCGATGCCGCCGGCGACGGCGGCGCCGATGTCGGTGAGGATGTCGCCGAAGAGGTTGTCGGTGACGATCACGTCGAACCGCTCCGGCTGCGTGACGAAGAACATCGAGGCCGCGTCGACGTGGCAGTAGTCGGTCTGGACCTCGGGGTACTCCTGGCCGACCCGGTCGAACGTGCGGGACCAGAGGTCTCCGGCGTAGGTGAGCACGTTGGTCTTGTGGACCAGCGTGAGCTTCCTGCGGGGGCGGCTGCGCGCCTTGTCGAAGGCGTAGCGGACGACGCGCTCGACGCCGAACGCGGTGTTCAGCGACTCCTGCGTGGCGATCTCCTGCGGGGTGTCCCGGCGCATCACGCCCCCGGCCCCGGCGTACGGGCCCTCGGTGCCCTCGCGGACGACGATCATGTCGATGTCCTCGGGCCGGGCGCCGCCGAGCGGGGTCTCCACGCCGGGGAAGAGCTTGACCGGGCGGAGGTTGACGTAGTGGTCGAGCCGGAAGCGGAGCTTGAGCAGCAGGTCACGCTCCAGGACGCCCGGGGGCACGCTGGGGTCGCCGACCGCGCCGAGCAGGATCGCGTCGTATCCGCGCAGCTCGTCCAGGACCACGTCGGTGAGGACCTCGCCGGTCGCGTGGTAACGCTTGGCGCCGAGGTCGTAGGTGGTGGTCTCGGCCTTGGCGCCGACCGCTTGGAGGACCTTCAGCCCCTCGGCGACGACTTCCACTCCGATCCCGTCACCAGGGATGACTGCCAGGCGAATGTTGCGCGAATCCATGCACGCACCCTACCGGTTCGTCTCGGCTGCCGAACACCCATCTCACGGTACGGACGCAACGGCGTGTCATGCGCCGCTTGATCGATTTGTCCGACTTTGCGTGCTATTGACCGATTCATGAACTTTCGTTATGGTCCTCCCGTTCGTATCGACGCCTAATCCCCGTGGGCCACCCCCATGTCCGGCCCCGGGGAGCCGGGGACCCACCTTCCGGAAAACACCCGGGGCGCCGGAGACACGGCTCCGCTTCCAGTGAGCGTGCTTCCTGCTGCCCGCATACGGGGTCTTCCTTGGGGCGAATCAGCGCGTTCTCGCGCCGTAGGGCGGCCTCCACGCCCGAGTCCGACAGCTAACCCGGCAGGCCTTATGGAAGGAATCGCCCTGTCCGGCAAGCTTTTCCCCCGTGCCCTGTCCATCGTCGCCGTCGGCACCGCCGCACTCGCGGCCCCCGCCGCCGCCATGGCCGCCACACCGACCCCCTCCCCGGTGGTCGTCCCCTCCTCCACGCTCGCCACGGCGCTCCCGGCCGCCATCCCCACGCCGGCCCCCGCCCCCTCGGCCACCGCCGAGCCAGAGTCCACCGCCAAGCCCGGGTCCACGTCCAAGCCGGCGCAGGCCACCCCTGCCAAGGCTCCCGAGCCCGCCTGGAAGAAGGCCGTGGAGTGGGCGATGTCCAAGCGCGGCACCCCCTACGTCTGGGGCGGCACCGGCCACGGCGGCTTCGACTGCTCCGGCCTGATGCAGCGCGCCTACGGCGCCGCCGGCATCAAGCTCCCCCGGGTCACCTACGACCAGTACGCGGCCTTCGACAAGAAGATCTCCTGGAACAACCTCAAGCCCGGCGACCTCGTCTTCTTCAGCGGCCTCGGCCACGTCGGCATGATCAGCCGGCCCGGCTACATGGTCCACGCCCCGCGCACCGGCGACGTCGTCCGCGAGGAGAAGCTCAGCTCCTGGCGGCGCAGCGTCTTCGCCGGGGCCGTCCGCCCCGACCGCGAGGGCGTCAAGCTCGCGATCGAGAACGGCACCATGTCGACCGGCAAGGACGCCGCGAAGGACACGAAGAAGGACGGCGCGAATAGCGCCTGACGCGGCGGGAGACCGCCGGCCCCGATCCCCGGCCGGCGGTTCCTCCGTCGATCCGGATCAGCGGATGGGGACTCCGCCGTTGTCACGCCGGTCCAGCGCGGTCTGCAGCGCGTCGGCGGCCTCGTCCTTGTTCTCTTCCGGGCGGTTCCAGGGATACATGTCGTACATGACAAGCCTCGTCTCGTTCACGGGCGAGCGGGAAATGTGGCTGGGAACTCCGGTCACGAGTCCGACCGGGCCTGGTGCCACGGATCCGGGTCGCGGATCCGCGACGCGAAGGTGAAGCCGGCGAACGCCATCGCACCGCGGCGAGGTGCCGGCCTGCCCGTCAGGCCCCGCCGCGGCAGGTAAGGATTACGAGAACCTGGCGCATTTCCTGTCACAGTACCCGCCCACCGGAACGCCGTCTCGCCCGTTGTCCATATTTCTCACATGGCGAGACAAAGAACGGTCGCGACGAGGACCGGGAGGCGTCCCTTCGCGGGCCCCCGCCGTGCCGGGGACCCGCGGCGCGGCGGCCTAGTCGGCCAGGTCGACCGAGCGGCCGCTGTCGGCGCCGATCTCGGCGGCGATCTGGTCCACCACGTCGGCCGGGATCGTGGTGTCGACGGTCAGCGCGATGAGCGCCTTGCCGCCCTTGACGTCGCGGGACACCTGCATCGAGGCGATGTTGATGCCGTGGTCGCCGAGGATACGGCCGACGATGCCGACGACGCCGGGACGGTCGCTGTAGGCGAAGAACGACAGGTGGTCGGTCGGCTCGATCTCCATCTGGTAGCCGTTGACCTCGACGATCTTCGTGATCTGCCGCGGGCCGGACAGCGTGCCGGAGACCGAGACCGTACGGCCGTCGGCGAGGACGCCGCGCACGGTCACCACGTTGCGCCAGTCGGGGCTCTCCTGGCTGGTGACCAGCTCGACGGTCACCCCGCGGTCCTTGGCCAGCAGCGGGGCGTTGACGTAGGTGACGGAGTCCTCCACCACGTCGGCGAAGACGCCCTTGAGCGCGGCCAGCTCCAGCACCCGCACGTCGTGCGCGGCGATCTCGCCGCGGACCTCGACGTCCAGGCGGGTGGCGACCTCGCCGGCCAGCGCGGTGAAGACCCGGCCGAGCTTCTCGGCCAGCGGCAGGCCGGGCTTGACGTCCTCGGCGACGGCGCCGCCCTGGACGTTGACGGCGTCCGGCACGAACTCCCCGGCCAGGGCCAGCTTCACGCTGCGCGCGACCTGGGTGCCCGCCTTCTCCTGGGCCTCGTGGGTGGAGGCGCCCAGGTGCGGGGTGACGACGACCTGGTCCAGCTCGAACAGCGGGCTGTCGGTGACCGGCTCCTTGGGGAAGACGTCGATGCCGGCGCCGGCGACCCGGCCCTCCTTGATGGCCGAGTACAGGGCGTTCTCGTCGATGATGCCGCCGCGGGCGACGTTGATCAGGCGCACCGTCGGCTTGACGGCCCGCAGCTCCTTGTCGCCGATGAGCCCGATGGTCTCCTTGGACTTGGGCAGGTGCACGGTGATGAAGTCGGCCTCGGCGAGGGCCTCCTCCAGCGACACCAGGCGGACGCCCATCTGCGCGGCGCGGGCCGGCTGCAGGTAGGGGTCGTAGGCGATCAGCTCGACCCCGAACGGCTGCAGGCGCTGGGCGACGAGCTGGCCGATCTTGCCGAGGCCGAGGATGGCGACGACCTTCTCGTCGAGCTCCACGCCGGTGTACTTGGAGCGCTTCCACTCGCCGCCCTTGAGCGCGGAGTGCGCCTGGGCGACGTTGCGCGCGGAGGCGAGGATCAGCGCGACGGTGTGCTCGGCGGCGCTGGTGATGTTGGAGGTCGGGGCGTTGACGACCATGACACCGGCCTTGGTGGCGGCCTCGACGTCGACGTTGTCCAGTCCGACGCCGGCGCGGGCGACGACCCGGAGCTTCGGCGCGGCGGCGATCGCTTCGGCGTCCACCTGGGTGGCGCTGCGCACGATGAGGGCGTCGACCCCGGCGAGGGCGGGCAGGAACTGCGCGCGGTCGGCGCCGTCGACGTGGCGGACGTCGAAGTCCGCGCCCAGGACCGCGAGACCGGCCTCGGAGAGTTCCTCTGCGACCAGTACGACGGGCTTGTTCACAGGCGGGATCCTTAAGACGAGAGGCTGCTGCACGACCTCTCGAGTCTATCGGCGCTTGTGAACGTGTTCACGAGTGTCCCGGCATACGAGACAGGGTCTTGACGCTACCCATCCGAGACGATCTCATACCTACAAAATTCAACTTGGTATTGCTCACCACAAAAGTTCACGATTACCCTCATAAGCCGTGGTCCCCTACCTATCGTTCCTCATATGAGCATCGGGAACCCCGCTCTCGGCGACGTGCTCGCACAGCACGGCGGCCCGCACCGGCTACTGGCGGCGCTCGCCGAATGGGGACTCCTGGTCGCCGTGCGGCCGGACCGCTCCGTCGTGCTCGGCACGACGCAGACCGGTGAACGCGTGCTCCTCGGGTACACCTCGGCGAGCACCTACGCGCGGCACCGTGGCAGCCACTCCCTGTCGGCCTGCGACGCCGACACCATCCTCGACATCCAACGCGTCACCGGTGTGCGGGAAATCGTGATCGACGCGGCGGGACCGGCGGCCGCCGCCGTCCCCATCGAGGACCTCAGGCGATACCTCGACTCCACCCGCAGCGGTCCCACGCCCGCGCTGACGTCCACCTCCCCGACGGCGTACGCCACCGGGGCGATGGCCACGGTGTCGCGTCCCGCGCCGGTCCGCCCCCAGCAGCGGGCCGCCGTCCCCGCCGCACCCGCGCAGCCGTGGATCCCCGCCCCCCGGCCCCACCTGTCGGGGCCGATGCAGATGGTGGACCCGGGCTACAGCCGCTGCCGCCACCCCATCCTGCCCGCGCTGCGGGTGGCGATCGCGCAGGTCCTCGCCGACTACCCGCTCGTCCACCACGTGTGGATCTCCGAGGCCAAGACCTCCTCCGGCGCGCCCGGGATCATGCTGCACGTCAAGGTCCACATGACGGCGGCCGAGGACGTGGTCCGGGACATCCACCGCGGGGTGCGCGCCCGGCTGCCGCAACTCGCCGCGAGCGAGGCGCCCATCCTGATGGCGCGGGTCGCCGACGCGCGCACCGAGCGGCGGATGATCGAGCTCTGCGCCCACGTGGTCTGCGCCGACGTGACCGACTGAGGCCGCCTTCCGCGCGGGCGGGACGCCCCGCCCGCGCCGGAGGAGCCCCGGACCGTCACCGTCCACGCGCCGCCGTGCGTCGTTCCCCGCGCCTTCACGATGACCTCGTGCGGACCCGGTACGGCACGGCGCCGCCTTCCCGGTAAGCCGTGCCGTACCGGGTCCACCGGCACCGGCGGCGCCGAACCGGCCCTCGCCGCCCGGCGGGCCGTCCGGCGGGTCGCCGGGAACGCTGTCGGGCATCGTCTCGCTCGCCGCCGGGATCGGGTGATCGGAACGTCATCACCACACCTACCAGCCCGGACGCCCGGCGCGGCGTACCCTCGCCGCACCGGGCGGCGAAGCACCGGCACCCCGTCGCATCGGACGGCGAGACACCGGCGGTCCGCCGCCCCCGGCGGCCGGGAAGGTCAGTCGGTCAGGTGCCCCGGCGGGACACGGTCAGGTGATCCGGCGGGTCAGGGTGACCCTGGTCCGGGTGAAAACCCCCGCGACCAGCGCCGCCAGCAGCGGCAGGCCGACCACCAGCGCGGCGAGGAAGAGCCAGGGGAGCTCAACCGGCGGCAGCCGGTCGAGGAACGACGACGGGTCGGGCGCCCAGGCGCGGTAGCCGTACGGCATCGACGACCCGGCCACCACGATCCCGGCGGGGATCCCCGCGAGGGCGCCGGCCAGCGCGCCGAGACCGGCGATGAACCCCGCCTGGCCGGCGACGACCAGCCTCCGGGTGCCGGGTCTCGCGCCGACGGCGGCCATGGTGGCGAGGTCGGGACGCAGGTCGGCCGCGGCGAGGCCGGTGGCGGCGAGCGTGCCGCCCAGCGCCAGGACCGCCGCCGCCAGGAACAGCAGCGGCTTGACGAAGCCGTACGAGTCGAGGTCACGCACGAAGGTCACGCCGACCGGGCCGGCCATGATCGCCAGTTCCCGCCCCAGCCTGACCTCCTGCTCCTCGGTGAGCCGGACGGAGGAGGGGGCGGCGTACAGCACGCGCGCCTCGGGCTTCAGGCCGAGGGCGGGCAGGGCCGAGACGGGGAGCACCGCGACGGCGCGCCGGGGGTCGGCGGCCCGCGCCACGACCGCGGGAACGGTGAGATCCCTCGGAGCCTCGGATGAGTCGTGGCTGGCGAAGTGCACGGCGGACAACCGCAGCCGCCCGTCGCGCACCAGGCGCGGGTCGAACACCACGGCCCTGCCCGCGGCGAACGCCGCCGCCGCGACCGGGTCCCGCCGTCCCTGGACGAACTCCAGCAGCCGCCCGTCCCCCACCGGCAGGCTCACGCCGAAGGGGTTGCCGAGGTACATGCCGTCCGCAGCGTCGAGGTGTCCGACCGAGAGCTCCACGGCGGCTCCCCGGGTGTCGCGGAGCGCGACGGCCTCGATCAGCGGCGCGCCGGGCAGGGCGCGCTCGACGATCGTCCTGGCCCTGGCCCACCGGGCGTCGTCGAGGCGCGAGCCGTTGATCTCCACGGTCCCGGCCGGAACCGTCGGGTGGAAGGCGTCGCGCCGTTCGGCGAGGGCGCTGTCGAACGCGACGGCCGCCATCGTGAAGGCGGCGGCCGCCGTCAGGACCGCCGCGACGGCGGAAGCGGTGCGGCCCCGGTTGCGGGCCGCGTCGCGGGCGGCCAGCCGCAGCGGCAGCGGCAGCGCCCTGGCGGCCGCCGCCGCGAGCCGGACCATGGAAGGCGTCAGCGCGACCAGCCCCAGCAGGGCCAGGATCTCCGCGGCGAGGACCCAGACCCGGTCGGACCCGATGGCGCGCACGGCGGCCACGGCTCCCGCGACGACCAGGACCGCTCCGATGATCGGACGGCCCGCGCGGTCACGCGCCGTACTCCGGCGCCCGGCGAGCACCGCCGCGACGTCCTGCCGGGCCGCCCGTACGGCGGGCAGCACCGCCGCCGCCACCCCGCTGGCCGCCCCCAGCGCGGCGACGGCCAGCACCGGCACCCAGGGGACGTCCAGCGGACCCACTCCGCCGATCAGCCGGCCCGCCTCCAGCACGGCCGACAGCGCCCCGAGGCCGACGCCCAGCACCAGCCCGAACAGCGCCGCGCCGCCGCCCAGCACCACCCCGTCGGCCAGCAGCACCATCCGCACCTGCCCCGGTGAGCCGCCCTGCGCCGCGACCAGCGCCAGCTCCCGCCGACGCCGCCGCGCCCCCACCGCGAACGCCGGACCGGCCAGCAGCACCACCTCCAGCACCCCCATGATCACGGCCAGGCCGATGGCCACGACGTCCTTGGTGTCGTGGTAGCCGTACGCGTCGCGGGCCTCGACGGGGGCCTGGACGTCCAGGGACGCACGGCTCAGCCTGCGGACGTCGGCCATGGTCACCGGCTTCGGGGTGTCGGCCAGCCAGCCGGTGCCGCGCCCGTCGGCCCTGTCGAACAGCAGGGTGCCCGGAAGGCCGATGATCTCCGCGCTCTTCGTCTGGTGCGGGTGCTCGACGACCCCGACCACCCGCATCGGGGTCAGCTTGAAGGTCACGGCCGGTGTCGTGCCGAACCGCATCCCCCGCTCCTCCGCGCCGGGGGTCACCACGATCTCGCCGGGCGCGGCCGGGAGGCGGCCCCGCAGCAGGTGGTACATCCCCTTCGTCAGGGGGTCTCGCAGGTCCAGCTCGCGCGCGGACGCGTTGTCGTAGCCGCGCTCACCCCGGAAGTCGGCGCTTCCCTCGTTCGCCGGGATGATCCGGGCCCCGGGCCCGAGCAGCCTCATGACCTCGGCCGGCGAGGTGGGCGTCGATGCGCGGCCGTCGGTATCGGGCCGCCCGAGTGTCACGATCCGCAGGTCGGCGGTGCCGATCCGCGCGGTGAGCCCCTCCCTCCGGGTGATGTCCGCCGTCGCGGCGAAGATCAGGGCGAAGACGATGACCAGGACGGGCAGGCCGACCATCGTCACGATCAGCGCGCTGCGGCCCCGGGCCCGCAGCGCGTCCCGCCGGGAGATCCGCAGCGCCGCCAGGAAGGCGGCCGGCCGGGAACGCGCGGCTCCCGTCGTCCCGGTGCGCGTCATGACGGGTGCCGGGGCGCTCATCGGGCGCTCTCCAGCGGCGCGGTGGCGGTGTCGGCGACCCGGCCGTCGCGCAGGAAGACCACCCGGTCGGCCCAGGCCGCGTAGCGGGGCTCGTGGGTGACGAGCAGGACCGCCGCCCCGGCGTCGCAGCGGGCGCGCAGGAGCTGGAGGATCTCGTCGCCGGTCGGGGTGTCGAGGGCGCCGGTCGGCTCGTCGGCCAGGATCAGCCGCCGCTCCCCGGCCAGGGCGCGGGCGATCGCCACCCGCTGGCGCTGGCCACCGGAGATCTCGTCGGGGAAGCGGTCGGCGACCTCGGCGAGGCCGACCTCGGCGAGCACCTCCAGCGCCTGGCGGCGGGCGTCCCGGAAGCGGATCCCGTCCAGCTCGCGCGGCAGCGTCACGTTCTCCAGGGCGGTGAGCGAGGGGATCAGGTTGAGGTCCTGGAAGACGTAGCCGACGTGCCGGCGGCGCAGCGCGGCGAGCTCCCCGGCCGGGAGGCGCGACAGCGAGACGCCCTCCACGACCACGTCGCCCGAGGTGGGCCGGTCGAGGCCGCCCGCGACGTTGAGCAGGGTGGACTTGCCGGACCCGGACGGGCCCATCACCGCCACCAGCTCCCCGGCCTCGACCGCGAGGCTCACCTCCGAGAGGGCCGTCACGGCTCCCGGGCCGTCTCCGTGCAGGCGGCCGACGTCCGTGAGCCGGACGACCGGATCGAAACTCATGCTTGTCTCTCCTGCGTCTGGGGGGAGGCCGCGAGCACGGCCTCGCAGTGGTCGAGCCAGCGCTGCTCGGCCTCGGCCTGGAAGATCATGGAGTCGAGCACCAGCCGCTGGGCCGGGTCCTCCGCGCTCGCCCGCCTGGCGCGGGTGAGCCGCTGGAGGGTGCCCATGGTCGCGGTGCGCTGGGCCTGGATGATCGGGCGCACGTCCGCCCCGGCGGTGACCGCCATCGCGAGCTTGATGACCAGCTCGTCCCGGGGCCGGTCGGCCTGGGCGACGGGGGTGCCGAACCATCGCGCCATCTCGGCCCGACCGGCCTCGGTGATCGTGTAGACGACCCGGCCCTGATCGTCCTGCTCGCCGGGGGCCACCAGGCCGTCGCGTTCCAGGCGGGAGAGCGTCGTGTAGACCTGGCCGATGTTGAGCGGCCAGGTCGCCCCCGTCGACGCCTCGAACTCCGCCCGCAACTGGTAGCCGTAGCGGGGCCCCCGGCTGAGCAGGGCCAGCAGCCCTTGTCGGATCGCCATGGATACTGAGTATGCATACTCAGTATGGTCACGGCAAGAGATCCGCATATTCTGGACAGGTTCCGGCGCCGGGGCGGATACTCGGGGGATGAGCTCGCCGCCTCCCCCGTCCCGCGCGTCCGATGGGGACCGCGACCGCGCCATCAACGAGCTCCGCGACCGCGCCGTCGAGGGCCGCCTCTCGCATGAGACGTTCCTCGGCCGGGTCGACATGGCACTGCGCGCCCGCAGCCAGGGCGAGCTGGAGAACCTGGTCGCCGACCTGCCGCCGCGCGGCCGGCTGCGGCGGATGGTGACCGACGTCGTCGCCTCGGCGTCCGACTTCACCCGCCGGGTCGAGTCGGCCTGGCGACGCCCCCGGCTGCCCCGCCTCGCACTGCCCGGAGACGACCGCGTCCGCTACGTGGTGGGCCGGGGCTCGGCCTGCGACCTGGTGCTGGCCGACCTGACCGTCTCACGGGTGCACGCCGAGCTGCGCCGCGCCGAGGACGGCTGGATCGTCGTCGATCTCGGCTCGCTCAACGGCACCCGGCTGAACGACTGGCGGCTGGTCGGGCCGGCCCCGGTACGGCCGGGCGACGTGCTGTCCTTCGGTGACTGCGGTTTCCTCGTGATCACGCCTCAACTGGCCTGAACCGGGTCACGCCCCGGCCGGCTCCGGTCCCTCACCCGCGCGCGCCGTGACCCCGGGCTCCTCCCCCGCCCCGTCCCCGGCCTCGGAAGCCTCGGAGACCCCGGCGGCACCGGCGGCGTCGGCGGCACCGGCGGCGTCCACCGTCCGCATCGTCTCGGCGGTGATGGGGTAGCGCAGCGTGAGCAGCACGCTGACCCCGGCCGCGAGCGCGGGGATCAGCGCTCCGCCGTACAGGGCGGCGGCGATCGCCGAGTCCGGCTGGATCACCGCCTCCGAGGCGGAGGACTCCACGAATCCCGTCGCGCCGAGCAGCCAGCCCAGCACCAGCGCGCCGAGCGCGAAGACCACGGTCTCGCAGGCCGTCCACAGACCGGTGAACACCCCGGCGCGGCGCCTGCCGGTGACCGCCGCGTCATGGACGACCACGTCCGAGAGCATGGAGAACTGCAGGAGCTGGAACCCGGCGTAGCCGACGCCGACGACGAGCACGCAGGCGTGCGCGTAGCCCGTGCCGAACCGGTCGGAGAGCGCCATCGCGGCCGTGCCGGCGGTGAACAGCGCCGCCGACAGCACCATCGCGCCGCGCTTGTCGTAACGCCGCGACAGCCACATCCACAGCGGCATGGTGACCAGCAGCGGCCCGACCACGCACAGGAAGAGCGTGGTGGTCGCCCCGGGCGCGTCGAGGACGTAGGTGGCGAAGTACGGCGCGCCCGCCAGCAGGGTGCCCGCGGCGAACATCTGCGCGCAGCTCAGGGCGAGCAGGACCAGGAACGGCCGGCTGGAGCGGGCCGCGGCGAACTGCGCCCGCAGCGACGGCTCGGCCTCGGCCCGGCCGGCCAGCGGGGCGCGGGCCGTACCGGTGACGGAGGCGAGCATGGACACCAGCAGCACCGCGCCGATGACCAGGCCCATGAGCCGGTAGCCGGTCACCTCGGTCCCGGCGAGGGCCGGCGCGCCGGCCCCGGACAGCAGGATCGCCAGGCCCAGGAAGACCATCTTCCACTGCAGCAGCGACGACCGTTCGTGGTAGTCGTCGGTCATCTCGGTGGCCATCGCCTTGTAGGGCACCTCGTAGAAGGCGTAGGCGGTGGCGGTGAGGAAGTAGCAGACGGTGACGTACAGCGCGGCGGGCAGGCCGGTCAGGGGCGGCCCGGCGAACGTCAGCGCGAAGGTCACCGGCAGGGTGACCGCGCCCAGCAGCATCCAGGGGCGGCGCGGGCCGAGCCGGGAGACCGTGCGGTCGGAGCGCTGGCCCACCCAGGGGTTGATGACCATGTCCCAGAGCTTGGGCAGGAAGGCCACCGCGCCGGCGATCCAGGCGGGCACGGCCAGCACGTTGGTCATGTAGAACAGCAGCAGCAGGCCCGGGACCGTGGAGAACGTCGCGGTGCAGACCGATCCGACCCCGTAGCCGACGCGCACCCCGCGCGGCACGGTGACGGCGGCTCCGACTGGGCGGGGGGTGGGAGCCGGTGTGATCATTGCCACATTCAACCCCACTCACCGGTCACTTGATAGGGGTGAAAGATACGAACATTTCCGTATTGTCGGCCAGGCCGCCGGTGCCGATGATCTCCGCAGACGCCTAGCACCTGGAGACACCGTGCGGCCCTCGCGACGTACCACCCTCTCTCTTTCGGCCATCCTGCTCACCGGCCTCACCTGGGCCACGACCGGCTCGGCCGCCCCGGCCGGCGCCCTCGGACCGGCCCCCGGCGTGGCGGACCTGGTCAAGGACATCGACCAGATCCTCGGCGACGCCCGGCTCACTCCGGCGCGGGCGGGGGTGGTGGTCCGCAGCGCCGCCTCCGGCGAGGAGCTCTACGCCCTGGACTCCGGCAAGATCCTCACCCCCGCCTCCAACACCAAGCTGCTGACCTCCGCCGCCGCCGTGGAGAACCTCGGCCTGGACTTCCGCTTCACCACGAGCGTGCTGTCCACCGGCCGTCGGGCGGGCTCGGCCCTGGCCGGGGACCTCTACCTCAGGGGGACCGGCGACCCGACCATGCTCGCCGCCGACTACGACGCGCTGGCCGCCGAGGTCGCCGCCTCGGGCATCAAGGTGGTCACCGGCAGGCTCGTCGCCGACGACACCTGGTTCGACGACGTACGGCTCGGCACCGACTGGGCCTGGGACGACGAGCCCTACTACTACGCGGCGCAGATCTCGGCGCTGACCGCCTCCCCCAACACCGACTACGACGCCGGCACCGTCATCGTCTCGGTGGCCCCCGGGGACGCCGCGGGCAAGCGGCCCAAGGTCACCACCACGCCAGAGACGGACCACCTGAAGATCGAGAACCGCGCGGTGACCGGCGCCGAGACGGACGTCACCATCGAGCGCCGGCACGGCACGAACACCGTGGTGATCACCGGCACCGTCGCGGACGAGCAGCAGGAGTGGGTCACCGTCGACGACCCCACGGCCTACGCCACCTCGCTGTTCCGCGCGTCGCTGGCCCGGCACGGGGTGCGGGTGCTGGGCGGCGCGGCCCGCGCGGCGGTCCCGGAGGGCGCCGCCGCCGTGGCCTCGCACGAGTCGATGCCGCTCCGCGAGCTGCTGGTGCCGTTCATGAAGCTCAGCAACAACATGCACGCCGAGATCCTCACCAAGGCGATCGGGCGCAAGGTCTCGGGCGCCGGGACATGGAGCGCCGGGCTCGCCGCGATCACCTCCTTCGCCAAGGCGAACGGCATGACGACGCTGAACCTGCGGGACGGCTCCGGCCTGTCGCGGATGGACGGCCTGACCCCCGGCGGCCTGACGCGCTACCTCGCCGCGCTGCGCGCCAAGCCGTGGTTCGACGCCTGGTACGGCGCGCTGCCGATCGCGGGCCAGGCCGACCGCATGGTCGGCGGGACGCTGCGCAGCCGGATGCGCGGCACGCCCGCCGCCGGGAACGTCCACGCCAAGACCGGCTCGCTGACCGGCGTCACCTCACTGTCGGGCTACGTGACCAGCGCCGACAACGAGCCGCTGGTCTTCTCCGTCATGCTCAACCAGTACCTGTCCGCCGCTCCCCGGGACATCGAGGACAAGATCGCCGTCCGTCTCGCGCAGTTCCGCCGTGACGCGCCGGTGGACGCGGTCGTGCAGCTCAAGCAGGAGGCGCAGGCCGAGAACGCCTCGGAGCTGGAATGCTCCTGGCTGAAGCCCGCCCAGTGCTGACCCCCGGGTCCTGTCCGGAATCGATCCTCGATCCCATCCATCACCGACCCTCGACCCCACCCGGAACCGGCCCCCGATCTCACCCGGTGTGACCTGAGGGCCCACCCGGCGTGACCGATCGGCCCGCCCGGCGCCGATCGACCGGGCAAGATTTTTCCGTCAGCCGGGCCCTCTGCCGCCGCCGTGTCCGCACGGCGGCGGCAGACCAGTTCAGGGGACGATTTCCGGACAGACGGGAACGGTCCCAGACGCACCAGCGATCACTTTGGTTTACCGACAGCTCAAGATTTTGTCTGAAATTTCGTGACAGGGGCGTTGTGTCGCCGCCAGAATACGGGTTCGATCCGGCCTCAACCCTCTGGAGGACTCGATATGCGCAGACCGCTGGGGGCACTCGTGTGCCTTGGAACTCTGGCGGCCCTGAGCGCTCCCGTCGCCGCGAACGCGGCGGCCTCGCCGTCCGCGTGCGACGTCTACGCGGACCGGCCCCTCGTCACCGCCACCGGGAAGATCCACGCGTCCGCCACGCGGCTCGGCTGCCGCGACACCGCCCTGGTGCGGATCCAGATCAAGCGGGCCGTCGCCGGCGCCGACCCGGTCGTCAAGAGCGGCGCCTACAAGGGCCGCAACGGGCGGGCCCTCATGACCCTGCGGTGCGCGCCCGGTGTCTACTACACCGTCATCCGCGACAGCCGCGGCCACACCGCCACTTCCAGGGCGGCCAGGCTCTCGTGCGACCTCTCCTCCACGCCGACCGCCACCCCCTCGCCCACGGGTACGGCCGCCCCCACGGCGTCCCCCACCGCGACCGCCTCCCCCACCGCGACGGCGAAGCCCACCACGCCGCCCACGCCGCTGCCGACCCTGACCCCCACCGCGACCGCGAAGCCCACCGCGACCGCGACCGCGAAGCCCACCCCGACCTCGACCGCGAAGCCCAGCCCCACCTCCACCGCGGGCACGGTCGGCACGGCCGACGAGAACGAGGTGCTGCGCCTGGTCAACGTGGAGCGCGCGAAGGGCGGCTGCCAGCCGCTCAAGCACGACCCGCAGCTCCGCGCCGCCGCCTACGGCCACTCCGCCGACATGGCCGCCGAGGGCTACTTCAGCCACACCTCCCAGGACGGCCGCAGCTTCATGGACCGCATCCGCGCGGCGGGCTTCACCGGCGGAACCGGCTGGGCGGAGAACATCGCCATGGGCCAGCCGACCCCGGCCGCCGTGGTCACCTCCTGGATGAACAGCTCGGGTCACCGGGCCAACATCATGAACTGCAAGTACACCCTCATCGGCGTCGGCGCGGCCAAGAACTCCAAGGGCCAGATCTACTGGACCCAGGACTTCGCCGCCCGCTGAGACACCGCGGCACGCCGAAGGCGCCGCGAGGCGCTGACCGGCACTGAAAGGCCCTTAGAGCTGAAAGACACCGAAAGACGCGTCCGGCCCGCTCCCGCCCACGGCGGGGGCCGGCCCGGACGACCCCGGTGACCGCCGGGGTGGCCCCTCGCCGGGCCGCCCCGGCGGCCCGGTCCCCGCGGCCCAGGCCGCGGGGATCCCTTCCCCCCTCTCCTCCCACCTGGGCCGGGCCGGTTTCCGTACCTCCCCGCGGACGGCCCGGAAAGCGGAGGAGACGGCGACGCCCCCGCGGAATCGTCCGCGGGGGCGTCGCCGTACCGGGCGCCCCTCCCGGACAGCGGGTCCGGGAGGGGCGTGCCACTACTTCAGCCAGCTCATCATCGGGCGGAGCTTGGCGCCGGTGGCCTCGATCGGGTGCTGGGCCAGCTCCTCGCGGTAGGCGGTGAACTTCTTCTGGCCGCTGTCGAACTCGTCGACCAGCTCGCGGGCGAACTCGCCGGACCGGATCTCCGCGAGGATGCGCCCCATCTCCTTCTTGGTCTCCTCCGTCACGATGCGCGGGCCGCGGGAGTAGCCGCCGTACTCGGCGGTGTCGGAGACCGACCAGTACATCTTGTGGATGCCGCCCTCGTACATCAGGTCGACGATCAGCTTCATCTCGTGCAGGCACTCGAAGTAGGCGACCTCGGGCTGGTAACCGGCCTCGATGAGGGTCTCGAACCCGGCCTTGATCAGCTCGGAGACGCCGCCGCAGAGGACCGCCTGCTCGCCGAAGAGGTCGGTCTCGGTCTCCTCGGTGAAGGTCGTCTTCAGCGCGCCGGCGCGGGTGCCGCCGATGGCCTTGGCGTAGGACAGCGCGAGGTCCCAGGCGTTGCCGCTGGCGTCCTTCTCCACCGCGACGAGACACGGCACGCCGCGGCCCGCGCTGTACTGGCGGCGGACGAGGTGGCCGGGGCCCTTGGGGGCGACCATCGCGACGTCCACGCCCTCGGGCGCCTCGATGAGGCCGTAGCGGATGTTGAAGCCGTGGCCGAAGAAGAGCGCGTCGCCCTCGACGAGGTTCGGGGCCACGTGCTCGGCGTACAGGTGGCGCTGGATGTGGTCCGGCGCCAGGATCATGATCAGATCGGCTTCCTCGACGGCCTCGGCGGGCGTGAGCACGCGCAGGCCGTCGGCCTCGGCCCGCTCCCGGCTCTTGGACCCCTCCGGCAGGCCGACGCGGACGTCGACGCCGGAGTCGCGCAGGGACAGCGCGTGCGCGTGACCCTGGCTGCCGTACCCCAGGACGGCCACGTGCCGGCCCTGGATGATCGACAGGTCGGCCTGGTCGTCGTAGAAGATCTCAGTCACTTGCTTAACCTTTCGGGTTTCTCGTACGGCTTACGCGGTCCGGTCCAGGGCCCGCAGAGAGCGGTCGGTGATGGAGCGGGCACCGCGGCCGATGGCCACCATGCCCGACTGGACGAGCTCCTTGACGCCGAACGGCTCAAGGAGCCTGACGAACGCCTGCAGCTTGTCCGGGGTGCCGGTGACCTCGATGGTCACCGCGTCCGGGGCGACGTCCACGCAGCGCGCCCGGAAGAGGTTGACCAGTTCCAGCACGCTGGAGCGGGTCTCGGCGTCGGCCCGCACCTTGATCAGCGTGAGTTCGCGCTGCACGGCCTGCGCCGGGTCGAGCTCCACGATCTTCAGCACGTTGACCAGCTTGTTGAGCTGCTTGGTCACCTGCTCCAGCGGCAGCTCCTCGACGTTGACCACGATGGTCATCCGGGAGATGTCCTCGTGCTCGGTCGGGCCGACCGCCAGCGAGTCGATGTTGAACCCGCGGCGGCTGAACAGCGCGGCGACACGCGCCAGAACGCCGGGCTTGTTCTCCACCAGCACCGAGAGCGTGTGTCTGCTCATGCCTTCCTCCTCGCCGGGCGTCTCGCCGAGCCGCCGTGTCCGTCCGTCAGCCCGCCGCTCACACCTGGTCCTCGCCGTCCCAGACGGGCGCCATGTCGCGGGCGAACCTGATGTCGTCGTTGCTGGTCCCGGCGGCGACCATGGGCCAGACCATGGCGTCCTGGTGGACCACGAAGTCGATCACGACCGGGACGTCGTTGATCTCCATCGCCTTCCCGATGACCTCGTCCACGTCCTCGGGACGCTCGCACCGCAGGCCGACGCAGCCGTAGGCCTCGGCGAGCTTCACGAAGTCGGGGATCCGGCGGACCGTCTGCAGGTTGGTGTTGGAGTAGCGCTCGTTGTAGAAGAGCGTCTGCCACTGCCGGACCATGCCGAGGTTGCCGTTGTTGATGACCGCCACCTTGATCGGCACGCCCTCGATCGTGCAGGTCGCCAGCTCCTGGTTGGTCATCTGGAAGCAGCCGTCGCCGTCGATCGCCCAGACGACCGCGTCCGGGCGGCCCATCTTGGCGCCCATCGCCGCCGGGACCGAGAAGCCCATCGTGCCGGCGCCGCCGGAGTTGATGAAGGTGCCGGGGTTCTCGTAGCCGATGAACTGCGCCGCCCACATCTGGTGCTGGCCGACGCCCGCGGTGTAGATCGCGTCCGGGCCGACGAGCGCGCCCAGCCGCTCCATGACGTACTGCGGGGCCAGGGAGCCGTCCTCGAACGTCTCGTAACCCAGCGGGTACGTCTCCCGGTAGGCGTCGAGCTGGGTCCACCACTCGGCGTAGTCGCCCGTGCGCTCCTCCTTTCGCACCGCGGCGATCAGCTCGGCGATGACCTCCTTGCAGTCGCCCACGATCGGGACGTCCGCGTGCCGGTTCTTGGAGATCTCCGCCGGGTCGATGTCGGCGTGGACGATCCTGGCGTGCGGCGCGAAGGTGGACAGCTCGCCGGTGACGCGGTCGTCGAAGCGGACGCCCAGGCCGATGATCAGGTCGGAGCGCTGCAGCGCCCCGACGGCCGGCACCGAGCCGTGCATGCCCGGCATGCCCAGGTGCTGGCGGTGGCTGTCGGGGAAGGTGCCGCGCGCCATCAGCGTGGTGACCACCGGGATGCCGGTCATCTCGGCGAACTCCCGCAGCTCCGGCGCCGCGCCGGCCTTGTGGACGCCGCCGCCGACGTACAGCACCGGCCGCCTGGCCTCCACGATCAGCTTCGCCGCCTCGCGGATCTGCTTGGAGTGCGGCCGCGTCACCGGGCGGTAGCCGGGGAGCTGCATCACCGGCGGCCACTGGAACTCCGTCGTCGCCACGAGGGCGTCCTTGGAGATGTCCACCAGGACCGGCCCGGGGCGGCCGGTCGAGGCGATGTGGAACGCCTCGGCGATCGTCCGGGCGATGTCGGCCGGGTCGGTGACCAGGAAGTTGTGCTTCGTGATCGGCATGGTGATGCCGGAGATGTCGGCTTCCTGGAACGCGTCGGTGCCGATGGAGCCGCTGGCCACCTGGCCGGTGATCGCGACGATCGGGACCGAGTCCATGTAGGCGTCGGCGATCGGGGTGACCAGGTTGGTCGCGCCCGGACCGCTGGTGGCCATGCAGACCCCCACCTTGCCGGTGGCCTGCGCGTACCCCTGGGCGGCGTGCCCGGCGCCCTGCTCATGCCGTACGAGCACGTGACGGACCTTGGCGGAGTCGTATAGGGGATCGTAGGCGGGAAGGATCGCGCCGCCCGGGATCCCGAACACGGTGTCGACCCCGACGTGCTCCAGCGCCCTCACCAGCGCCTGGGCTCCTGTCATCTGCTCGGTCATCGGCTCGTTCCTCATGTGGCTGAGCGGGATGTATGGCATAAAAAAGGCCCCATCCCACCTTGCCAGGCGGGTCTGGGGCGGCGCGCAGGTCGAAGTGCTTCGCTTATCGGCCCGCGCGCCGGCGAAGTACTACGAGAATCCCACGGTGATGCATGGCTCCCACCATGGCCGACATTGCGGCCCCGCGTCAAATTGGTGGGACGGGTGTCTCACACTCCGAGATGAAATTCCGGGCAGGAGAGACCCATGGGACGGCCGTGCCGTACGGGACGCCTCCCCGTACGGCGCGGTCGTCAGACGGCGCTGTGCAGGCCCGCGGGCATGAGGTCGTCGATCCCCCGGGCGTCCATCGGCCGCGCCACCAGGAAACCCTGCCCCCGGGTGCAGCCCATCTCGCGCAGCAGGTCGAGTTGCTCGGGCCGCTCGATGCCCTCCGCCACCACGATCAGCCCCAGATCGTGGCCGAGCCGTACGATCGTGCGGGTCAGCAGGGTCAGCGTCTCGTCGGCGCCCAGCCCGGACACGAACGACGGATCGACCTTGATCATGTCCACTGGGAGCTGCCGCAGCAGCGCCAGCGAGGCGTAGCCCGTCCCGAAGTCGTCGATGGCCAGCCGCACCCCCAGCTCGCGCAGCTCCGACAGCCGGGTGAGGGTCTCCTCCGCGTCCTCGACCAGCATCTCCTCGATGACCTCCAGCGTCAGCGCGCTGGGCGGCAGGCCGCTCTCGGCGAGCGCCGACTCGACGGTCTCGACGAACCTCGGGGCCATGATCTGCCGGGCCGACAGGTTGAGCGAGAGCCCGATGTCCCAGGAGGACGCCCGCCACGCCGCCACCTCACGGCAGGCCCGGCGCAGGATCCACTCGCCCAGCGGGACGATCAGCCCGGTGTCCTCGGCCGGGCCGAGGAACCGCTCCGGCGGCACGAACGCGCCGTCCCGCCACCAGCGCACCAACGCCTCCACCGCGGTGACGCGCGAGGTCGCCAGATCCATCATCGGCTGGTACTCGATCGCGAACTGGTCCTCCAGCAGCGCCCGCTGCAGGTCGGCCGCCAACTCCAGGCGGCGCACCACGTCGGCGTGCATGTGCGCGGCGAACACCTCCACCCGCGGCCCGCCGATGTCCTTGGCCCGCGCCATCGCCACGTCCGCGTTGCGGATCAGGTCGGCCGAGGACACCTCCTCGTCGGCGAAGGCCACCCCGACGCTCGCGGTCATCGCGATGTCGCGGTCGGCCACCCGGAACGGCTCGGCGGAGACCGCCCGGACCAGCCGCTCGGCGAGGTCCACCGCCGTCTGGGCGTCGCCCGCCACCTCCAGCAGCACCGCGAACTCGTCACCGCCCCAGCGCGCCAGGGTGTCGTCGGCCCGTACGGCCGCGCGCAGTCTGCGGGCCGCCTGCCCCAGGAGGTAGTCGCCGCTGGCGTGGCCCACCGAGTCGTTGACCGCGGTGAACCCGTCCAGGTCCAGGAACACCACGGCGACGCTGTTCACCCCGGGACGGGCCAGCACCTCCCGGGTGCGCTCCTCGAAGTAGGCGCGGTTGGGCAGGCCGGTGACCCCGTCGTGGAACGTCAGGTGCGCCACCTGGTTGCGCAGCGCCTCCTGGCCGCTGACGTCGCGGGTCGTGACCAGCAGGAGGTTCTCGCCCCGGGAGTGCCGGGTGGCCACCGACTCGGTGGGCCGCCAGGTGCCGTCGGCCGCCCGCACCCGGCATCCGATCATGCAGGTGCCGCCGCCCTCGGCGTGCTCGTCCTCGAGGCTCATCGCGCGCAGCGCCATCTGGATGCCCGGGACGTCCTCGGGGTGGATGTAGTCGAAGATCGAACCGCCGACCATGTCCTCGGGGCGGTAGCCGTAGGTGACCTCCACCCCCTCCCCGATCTCCCGCACCACGCCCGCGTGGTCGCACAGCAGGACCACGTCACCGGTGCTCTCCGCGAGGTCCTGCAACTGCCGCTCGCCGAGGTCCATCAGGCGCCGCATCCGGCCGGCGTCGGCCAGCATCACGAACAGCCGCACCACCAGGACCGCGACGACCGACGTCGCCACCAGCGCCGGTACGGCGGGCGGCCCCGCCACGCCCCCGCCCAGCAGCCGCAGGACCAGGGCCACGGTCGCCACGAGTACCAGGATCAGCGGCACCGCCGCGATCAGCGAGGAGGCGGCCTGCCCACCCGCGCCCGATCCCGCGTCCGCGTTGTCACCCGGGTCCGAGGCGGCGGGCGTGCGCGCCGTACGGCGGCACCAGGGGACGGCGGCGAACAGCAGGAAGGCCACCGGCGCGAGCCAGAGCCCGAACGGCGAAGGATCGTCGCCCGTCATCCGGGTCAGCGCGCCCGCCGTCTCCGTGGCGGTGAGCACGGCCAGCAGCCCCAGCGCCGCCAGGCCGACCGGCCCCGCCGATCTGCGGGCGGGCAGCACCGCGGGCCCCACCGCGCAGGTGAAGGCCAGGCAGAGCACCGGCGAGGCCAGGGTCACCGCGAAGACGGCCGGCCCCCCGGAGTCGTGGTAGGCCGGTCCGAGCAGGGTGACCCAGCCGACCAGGAATATCGAGGCGGCGCTCACGTAGGCGTCGGAGGCGTCACGCAGCGACGCCCGCCCGTACGCCGGCCGGACCGCGCACAGCCCCGTGCCGATGGCGAGCATCGCCGTACCGGCCAGGACCATCAGATCGGCGAAGCTCACCGCGAACGGCGTGCCGTCCGCGATCGGCCGCACGCCCGCCCCGGCCAGCCAGGTGGCCGCGCCCCCCGCCAGCCAGCGCCAGGCCCGCGCCTCGCGCCGGTCGGCGATCCGGAGCACCGCCATGATCAGCGACACGACGGCGACCGCCGCCGCGGCGACACCCGCCACCGTCCCGGCGACCGCGGCCGAGGCGCCGTCGGCGAGCGCGGCGGCCAGTCCCGCCGCGCCGAACCCGGCGACCGCGGCCGGCGGCACCCGGGGGTCACGCCAGCGGATCAATGTCGTCTGCCCATCGGTGTCGTCTCGTCCTGCCTCCGCGGCGTTCCCTTGGCCGCCGCCCCAGCGTCGCCGCTGTCACCACGTCATCCTTCGTCCTCCGCCCGAACCGGGCGGCACACGACCAGTCTGTGCTTTCCGGTCGGCGCGGATGGTGACAACGCCGTAGTCGTCACCGATCTGATAACCATGTAACGATCGAGATCGCGCCATCCACGGTAGGCGGCGGAGGTCACGAGGCAGCCACGGCCGGATTCCTTTCCCGGTCAGTACGAGCCGGTGATCACGTTCTTCAGCGGCTCCCCCGCCAGATACCGCAGCAACTGCGAGCGGAGCAGCCGCAGCGTGCGCCGCCCGGAGGCCGGGGTGCTGCCCGCGACGTGCGGGGTGACGAACGCCCCGGGAGCCGTCCACAGCGGGTGCCCCGGGGGCAGCGGCTCGGGATCGGTGACGTCGAGCGCGGCCCGGATCCGGCCCCGGCGCAGCTCGGCGACGAGCGCGCCGGTGTCCACCACCCCGCCCCTGGCCGCGTTCACCAGCACGGCGCCGTCCTTCATCGCCGCCAGGAACGCCGCGTCCACCAGGCCCGCCGTCTCGGGCGTGGACGGCACCAGCAGCACCACCACGTCGGCCCGGGGCAGCAGCTCCGGCAGCTCGTCCTGGCCGTGCACGCCGTCCCGCGCGGTCCTCGCCACCCGGACCACGTCCACCTCGAACCCGTCGAGCCTGCGCTCCAGCGCCTCGCCGATCGATCCGTAGCCGACGATCAGCACCGTGGAGTCGGCGAGCACGCCCGTGTGACGGTAGGCCCACTCCCCCCGCCGCTGGGCGGCGGCGAACTCCGGGAAGTCCCGCAGCACCGCGATCATCGCGCCCACCGCCCACTCGGCCGTCCCGGCGTCGTGCACCCCCCGCGCGTTGCACAGCACCACGCCCTCGGGCAGGTGCGGCCGGTACCCTTCCACCCCGGCCGTGACGGTCTGCAGCAGGCGCAGCCCCGACATCCGGCCCAGCAGCCCGCCGACGTCCGGCACCGGCAGCAGCGGGGGGATCCAGACCTCCACCTCCTCCGCCCCGGCCGGGTGGGGACCGGTGCCGTCGTAGACGACGCACTCCACCTCGGGCAGATCACACAGGACATCGGCGGCGGCTCGGGAGGGGACCCAGATTTTCATGTCCCGCATTATCCAAGGGATCACCCCGGAACCTCTTCGGGTATGCAGCGGTATTGACGGAGGAGGTAAACATGATCCGCTTCGCACGCTCGGCCCTCGTCGTGGCCGTCACCTCGGGGGCCGCCCTGGCGGTCGGCTGCTCGGCGGCCCCGGCCGAACGCTCCTCCGGCCCGTCCGCCCCGGGCTCGCAGAGCGCCCGGAGCACCCCGGGCGGCCAGGACTCCCCGGGCACTCGGGACGCCCAGGGCTCCCCGGAACCGCCCGCCACCGGCGTCCCGGCGGGTGAGCCGCGCACCCTCGCCGAGAACCTCGCCGTCCCCTGGGGCATCGCGTTCCTGCCCGGCGGCGACGCCCTGGTGACCGAGCGCGACACCGCCCGGCTGCTGCGCGTCACCCCCGCGGGCAAGGTCACCGAGGTCGGCCGGATCGACGGCGTCAGTCCCTCCGGCGAGGGCGGCCTGCTGGGCGTCGCGGTCTCCCCGACCTTCGCCGACGACCACCGGATCTTCGTCTACTTCTCCTCCGCCCGCGACAACCGGATCGTGCGCTACCGCTACGACCGCGAGCTGGCCGACCCCACGGTGATCCTCGACGGCATCCCCCGGGGCGCCATCCACAACGGCGGCCGCCTGGCCTTCGGCCCGGACGGGTACCTGTACGCCAGTACCGGCGAGACCGGGAACCAGTCGCTGGCGCAGGCCCTCGGCTCCCTGGGCGGCAAGATCCTGCGCATGACCGAGGACGGCCGGCCCGCGCCCGGCAACCCGTTCCAGAACGTGATCTGGAGCTACGGCCACCGCAACGTCGAGGGCCTGACGTGGGACCGGTCCGGGCGGATGTACGCCAGCGAGTTCGGGTCCAGCTCGTTCGACGAGATCAACCTCATCAGGAAGGGCGCCAACTACGGCTGGCCCGAGGTCGAGGGCACCGGCGGCGGCCCCCGGTTCACGGACCCGATCGTCACCTGGCCCACCTCCGAGGCGTCCCCCTCCGGCCTGGCCTACGCCGACGGGTCCCTCTGGGTGGGAGCCCTGCGCGGCCAGCGGCTCTGGCGGGTCCCCCTGAACCCGGACGGCACCGCCGGCAGGCCCGTCCCGCTCTTCGAGAACCGGTACGGCAGGCTCCGGGCGGTCGCCACGGCACGGAACGGGTCGCTGTGGTTCGGCACCAGCAACAGGGACGGCCGCGGCTCTCCCCGCCGAGGCGACGACCGCCTCCTGACCCTGAAACCGTAGGGGTTTCTCTCGGGCGGGTCCCCTCGCTGGTTCCTTTTCTCAGGCCGGGATTTCCCGCTTTGGGGGTGTTTCCCTGGTTTGGGCTGATCGGTGGTTGTCGGGTTGGTGTTTGTGCGCGCTGCGGTGGGTGGGTGTTCCGGCCGGCGTTGTGGCTGGGCTCTGGTTCCGACCGGCCTTCGGCCTGGCCTCGGGCGCGGTGGTTTCCGGCGTTTTGAAGCCGGCCGGAACACCCACCCACCTCCGCGCCATGGCTTTCGGGACCGTACGGCCCGCTCGCCGTAGCTGCTCCCTTCCGGACCGCCCACGGTCCTCGCCGCCGCTGAAGCCATCTGTTGCTCCTGGCTCAGGGCGAGCCGCCGTAGCCGTTCCTCTTTCACCTCCTCGCCGGCCCCGCCGTAAAGGATCTTCCGACCCGCCACGCGGCGTCCCCTTCCTCGCCGCGGAACTCCGGGTCCGCGCGGCGGTGCTGGGCCTGCTCGGCGTACACGGGCTGGCCGAGACCGCCGCCCGGGTCACCGCCCCGGTGCGGTTCCTGCTCCAGTGGGACGACAACCTGGTGCCGCGGGCCCAGGGTTCGGCGCTGTTCGACGCTCTGGCGTCGGCTGACAAGACGCTGCACGCCAACCCTGGAAAGCCGGGGAGGTTCCCGAGTTCGAGACTGGCAGCTCGCTGCGATTCTTCACCCGGCACCTCGGTTAGGGTCGCCACCTCGTGATCCGCGACGCGCCGGTCGGGATTCGTTCCCGGCCGGCGCGTTCGCGTCAGGCGGCCCGACATGAGAGCGGCTGCGGGGCTCGGTCATGTCGAGGGTGCTCGTCTGGTGCGGACCGTGTACCGCAGGGGCCGGGATCGGGAGATCACCGACAGGGATGCGAGCCGATCAGGCGCACTTTCCCTTGAGCCACTTGTGGTAGGCGTCGGTGAAGGTGGTGGCCACGCGCTTCGGTCCCTGATCGAGGACGCTCTGCCACTTGGCGGTGTTCCCGGTCCAGGCGGGCGGCGGCTCCTCCCATTCGACGCTGTCCGTCCACACCGGCCTGTTACGGAGAACGTTCGAGAGGCCCTGGGCGTTGACGCGGCTCTGAAGCTCGGCCCAGATCGCGGAGTCGTGCGAGTAGACCATGATCTCCTGGGCGCCGTAGTTCTCCTTGATCGGTCCGAGGATCTCCGACCAGGCCCGGGACTTGATCGCCGCGTCCCCGTTGAACAGGGACTGCTTGGCCGCCGGCTTGATCTCGACGAGCGCGATCATGTTCCTGGAACGCATGGCGCTCAGCCACTCCCGGAACGTGTAGACGGTCTCCCCGACGTACACGCCCCGGTTGATGCGCCGCCCCTGGAGCTTGTCGTCGCCGGCGGCCCACCAGATCTGGTTGACGGGTTTCTTCACCCCGGTCAGGCCCCAGGTCGAGTCGTTGTGCCACATGACCGCCTTGGTGCCGTCCCTGGTGAGTTGCAGGTCGGCCTCCACCCCGGCGGCACCCCAGTTCTTCTGCTGTTGGATGCCGGTCGGGTGGTTGGGCTGGCGGACCTGGTCCCGGTTCCACGTGTCGGAGCCGTTCGCCCCGCTGGGATAGCCGCCGTGGCCGAAGATCAGAGGGCAGGCGGGCAGCGCCGCCGCGGCGGCGGGAGCGGCGGGAGCGGCGGGCAGGAGGGTCGCCGTGGTGCCGACGACGAGGGCCGCGAACACGCCGCGAACGGACGAGAGACGCAGCGGGGCATCGCCGGTCGGGAAGGTGCGGGAGTACGGAGATCTCAAGGGGACCTGCTTTCGGTTCAGGAGGCCGACTCCAGCCTCCCAGCGGCCCCAAAGATCCACAACCTCTCCGAGGCTCCTTCGGCAGCGGCAGGACGCTGGCACGAGCGGGTCGTACGACTCGGCGGATGGACGCCAGGGGCCGTGTCGAGGCCGTTCACCGGCGATCACCGCGATCCACGACCACCGACCCGCCATCGGCGGGAGCCAGGTTGTACGGCGGTGCGTCATGCATGCGGGCCCTGCGAGGATGCCCCAAGCCCATGCGGGCTCCCGCAGCCGACCCATCGAAGAAGGGCGGCTACGGCGGGGATCGTGGGCGGCCAGAAAGCGAGGGGCTACGGCGCCCGGCCCTGCGCTCTCCCCCGCCAGTGTGGCCGCAAGGCTACGGCGACCCGCCCTGAGCCAGGAGCAACAGATGGCTTCAGCATCGGCGAGGACCACGGGCCGGCGGAAAGGGAGAAGCTACGGCGAGCGGGCTGTACGAACCGGTCGGACATGGCGCGGAGGTGGGTGGGTGTTCCGGCCGGCTTCAAAACGCCGGAAACCACCGCGCCCGAGGCCAGGCCGAAGGCCGGAGACCACCGGATCCCAGCCACAACGCCGGCCGGAACACCCACCCGCCGCAGCGCGAACAAATGACCGGCCCGGCAAGCGTAAAACCGCCCAATCCCAGGAAAAACTCCCAAGCAGGAAAAGGCTCAGCCTGAACGGCCGGAACGCCCACCGCGGCGCGGAAAGCCCCGCCCCGGGGAAGGGACCCGCCTAGTCCGCCTGCTCCCGTTCCGAGTCGGAGGCGGGCGTGGAGTTGCAGGTCAGGTTGGTCTCGGGTTTGTAGACGACCTTCCTGGTCTCCCGCTTGACCTCCCGGTCGTCCTGCTTGAAGATCCGGGTCACGTCGATCGAGAACCCCTGCTGGCCGGTCATCGGGATGCAGTCGGGCCCGCTGCCGGTCGCGTTCTCGAAGGGCGTGAAGTCGTAGCGGTCGGAGGAGACCGACTCGACGTCGTATCGCCGGGTGCTCCAGAAGGAGACCGTGACCGAGGTGGTGGTCGTCGAGGTCTTCACCAGCACGCCGTACTTCGAGTCGTTCTTCCAGCGGAAGTCCGGCGCGGGCCAGGAGACCGTGGACTCCCGCCCCGCCGGGTAGCGCGAGATGTAGAACTCGTGCGGCACGTGCTGGACGTCCTCCAGGCCGCCGAAGAACACCGCGTTGTACATGGTGGTGACGAACTGGGAGATGCCACCGCCCACGGAGTCGATCAACCGGCCGTTCTGGATCATGGGAGCCGGGACGAAGCCCCGGGCCGTGTCGCGCTGGCCGATGACGCCGTTGAGGGAGAAGATCTCGCCGGGCTTGACGAGGTAGCCGTCCAGGAGCCGGGCGATCGTGCGGATGTTGGTCACCCGGGGCTGGCAGCAGGGGAAGTTCGTGGTGAACTCGCTGATCTTCTCCTTGATCCCGAGCCCCCGCGCCTCCGCCTCGGAGATCCGCGGCTGGACGGTCGTCAGCGTGACGGGGATCGTACGGCTGCCGCCCTCGGCGACCATCCGGGCGACCGACTGGGCGAGCCGGTGGTCGTCGACGCCCTTGCCCCGGCGGCCGGGGACCAGCCGGGGCTTGCCCCCGACGATCTCGAAGGTCGGCTCCCGGGGGGCCAGCGCCGGATCGACGAGCTTCTTCTCGACGGTCGCCACCGCGTTGGCGGCGTCGAACGCGGGGCGCATGCCGCCCGCGCCGTCGGGTTCGAAGGACAGGTGGGCGGCGAGGGTCTCGGCGTCGAGCCGGGCCTGCCTGCCGGAGTGGGTGAGGGTGACCGGGCCGGCCACGGCCTTGTCCGCGTCGGCCGCGACCCGCTTGACGATCGCGGCCGTGACCTCGGGCCTGACCGTCGAGACGGGCAGCTCGACCTCCCGGGCGGGGCCGAGGAACGCCTTCTCGATGGCGCGGGCGGCGGCCTCCCGGTCCAGCTTCCGGCCGGATGCCGGGGTGACGGCCACGGGCTTGAGGCCCTCGAAGGTGACGGCCCCCTCCCGCACCTCGACGTCGACCTTCCTGGCCAGGGCCTCGACGGTGGAGTCCAGGAGTTCGGGCTCGACGCTGACCTTGGGCTTCAGGTCGGTGGTGGCGGTCAGTGCCCGCCAGACCTGGGTCGGGCTGGGAAAGCCGCTGGACGCCTGGTCGATGGTCGAGACGACGTCGAACTCCAGCCCGGCCTTGCCGGGGTCGATCGCGTACTTCTTGCCCGCGGCCCGGACGACCACGTCCTTGGCCTCGTCGTCGGCCAGCTCGTCCCTGAGCCGGTCGGCGGCCTCGGTGGCGGTCAGCCCGCCGATGGGGACGCCGTGGACCCGGGTGCCGGGCAGCATCTTCCCGGACATGAAGATCGCAGCGGCGGCGTAGGCGGCGCCGACCAGCACCGCGAGGGCCAGGACCGCGGCGATGATCCGGCGGAGCCGCCGCGGGGGCGGGTTCTCCTCGCCGGAAGAGGACGGCTCGGGCCTCGCCGGGCCGCCTCCGGGAGCCAGGGACGGTTCGTCCCGCAGGGTCCGCTGCTGCAGGGAGCTCTCGGGCTGGGCGGCCACCCGCCAGGGCTGGGCGGCCGGGGTCACGGGCGGCAGGCCGCCCGGCCGGCCGGTCTGCCCGGCGGCGCCGGAGGGCTGTGCCGGGGCGGAAGGACCGAAGATGTCGGGTGAGACGCCCGGGGGCAGGCGCGAGCCGTTTCCGGAAACCGGGGCGATGCCGCGGGCTCCCGGGCGGACGGGCCGGGTGGGAAGGGGCACCGCCGCGAACGGGTCGGTCGGCGGGTCCGTCGGTGATCCGGCGTTCCCCACAGCCCCGGCTCCTCCTGCGTCCCGCGTCCGGCTCTTCCTGCCGCAACCCTAAACCAGAACCACCGGCGAAGCTCCGGAAAGACGTAACAATTGGTCTCTCACGTGCCTCTCAGGCTGTTTCCCACCGGAACGCCGCAGCCGGGCTCCGGGGCGCCGGGAAACACTCTCGGCGCCCCGGAGGGACGCTACTCGGAGACGCCGAGCTTCTCCAGGATGAGCTCGCGGGCGCGGGCCGCGTCGGCCTTGCCGCGGCTGGCCTTCATGACACCGCCGACCAGCGCGCCGACCGCGGCGATCTTGCCGCCCCGGACCTTGTCGGCCGCGTCGGCGTTGCCCGCCAGCACCTGGTCGATGATCGCCGACAGCTCACCCTCGTCGTTGACGATCTGCAGGCCGCGCGCGGCCACGACCTCGTCCGGGGTGCCCTCGCCGTTCAGCACGCCCTCCAGCACCTGGCGGGCCAGCTTGTCGTTCAGCGCGCCGCCGGCGACCATCGCGCACACCCGGGCGATCTCGTCGGGGGTGATGCGCAGCTCCCGCAGCGGCACCCCGGCCTCGTTGGCGCGGCGGGCCAGCTCGCCCATCCACCACTTGCGGGCGTCCGCGGGCGGGGCGCCGGCCGCGACCGTCGCCTCGACCAGGTCGATGGCGTCGGCGTTGTGCATGGACTGCATGTCGAGGTCGGACACGCCCCACTCCCGCTGCAGCCGCTTGCGCCGCGCGCCGGGCAGCTCCGGCAGAGACGCCTTGAGCTCGGCGACCCAGGCGGGGTCAGGGGCGATCGGCACCAGGTCGGGCTCGGGGAAGTAGCGGTAGTCCTGCGCCTCCTCCTTGGACCGTCCGGGCGTGGTGGAGCCGGTGTCCTCGTGGAAGTGGCGGGTCTCCTGGATGATCCGGCCGCCGCCGGCCAGGACGGCCGCCTGGCGCTCGATCTCGCCGCGGACGGCGCGCTCGACGCTGCGCAGCGAGTTGACGTTCTTGGTCTCGGTACGGGTGCCCCACTCCGAGGAGCCACGCGGCATGAGGGAGACGTTCACGTCGAACCGCATGGAGCCCTCCTCCATGCGCACGTCCGAGACGCCGAGGCCGCGGACGAGCTCGCGCAGCTCGGTGCCGTAGGCGCGGGCGACCTCGGGGGCGAGCCGGTCGGTGCCCGGGATCGGCTTGGTGACGATCTCCACCAGCGGGATGCCGGCCCGGTTGTAGTCGACGATCGAGTAGTCGGCGCCGTGGATGCGGCCGGTCGCGCCGCCCACGTGGGTGGACTTGCCGGTGTCCTCCTCCAGGTGGACCCGCTCGATCTCGACCCGCACGACCTCGCCGTTCACCTCGACGTCGAGGTAGCCGTCGAAGCACAGCGGCTCGTCGTACTGGCTGATCTGGTAGTTCTTCGGCATGTCCGGATAGAAGTAGTTCTTCCGGGCGAAGCGGCACCACTCGGCGATCGAGCAGTTGAGGGCCAGGCCGATGCGGATCGTCGCCTCGATGGCCGCGGCGTTGGCCGTCGGCAGCGCGCCGGGCAGGGCCAGGCAGACCGGGCAGACGTGCGTGTTCGGCGGGGCGCCGAACGTGGTCGGGCAACCGCAGAACATCTTCGACGCCGTGCCGAGCTCGACGTGCGTCTCCAGGCCGAGCACCGGCTCGAAGCGCTCCAGCGCCTCGTCGTACGGCATCAGCGTTTCCGTGTTCACTGGTCGCTCACCACTCCTCATTCGTTGCGCGGAGCGCTCGTGCCTCGCACTCCACTCCACTCACTGCGTCGGGTTCTCTCCCGCTCACTGGTCGCTCACCACTCCTCATTCGTTGCGAGCGTTGTCGCTCACAGGTAACCAAGTCCTTTTAGTGCGTTCCGCGTCTCGGCCACCCAGTCCGCGTAGGCGGGCACCTGGGCCAGCACGCCGAGATCGATGTTCCGTCCGATGTACTGGAAGTAGTCGCGCAGGGGCTTGCCCCGCCGGGGGACGGTCGCGGCCAGGACCTCGCCCGGGTCCGCGATCCTGGCGACGTCACGAGGCCGGGCGGGCAGCCGGCTGAGGTCGCTTCCCTCCAGTTTCGCCCATACCGCGGGGTCGGCGAGCAGCCACGCGTCGGTGTCGCCCAGGCTGACCACCGGAACCAGGTAGTGGGAGTGATACCGGACGCCGTCGGCCCGCCCGCCGATCTTGCCGCGCTCCCACTCGACGTTGTGCGTGAACAGCAGGTGGCAGTCGGCCGCGAGCTCCTGCATCGCGGCGACCACGCGGTCGCGGCCGCAGGTCACGACCTCCGTCGCCTCGACGTCGACCACGTGGGGCGACATCCAGGTCAGCTCCCGGAGCTGCCGGGTGATCACGATGCCGAGGAAGCTCTCGGCGGCCTCCCCCTCCGCGATCAGACCGGGGACCAGCGAGCGGGGCGTCATGCCGCCGCGCCGAGGTACTCGCGGACCTGCCGGGGCGAGACGAACGTGCCCGGCTCGCCGTACGGCTGGACCGACTTGGCCACGGTCACCCGCGACACCCGGTCGTTGTCGGGGTCGACGCGGACGGCGGTGTCGAGGAAGGTCAGCGCGTCCGGGTCGGCGCGGTAGGTCTCGGCCACCACCGCCGGGGAGTGGCTGGTGACGATCACCTGCCGGAACGGCTCGGCGCCCCCGGGCATGGCGACCCGCTGCCGGACGCGCCGGAGCAGCTCGCCGACGCGGGCGGGGTGCACGCCGCTCTCGATCTCCTCCACCAGGAGCGTGCAGGGGTGGTCGGGGTCGTGCAGGGCCGCCAGCAGGGCGAGGACCCGCAGGGTGCCGTCCGACAGCAGCGCGGCCGGCGCCGGCCCCTGGCCGTCGAAGACCAGGTCGAAGGAGCACTCTCCCCGCTCGACGTGGGGCACCAGACCGGCCACGCCGGGAACGACCCCGGCGAGGTCGGCCACCAGGTCGGCCATCGCCGCCGTCCCGGCCATCCGGGCGAGCACCGCGGCGAGGTTGGTGCCGTCGCCGGTGAGCGGCCCGGTGCCGGCCGGGACGCTCCTGCGGCGCATGGCCCGCGGCGAGGGCGCGTGCCTGCGCCACGCCCGCACCGTACGGTGGGGCGTGGTCTCCGGCTCCGGGTCCTCCACCACCAGCTCCAGCAGCTCCTCCGGGATCTGCCGGACCGCGTGGCTGACGACCGGGCCGCTGGCCCGGGGGATCCGCAGCACCATCTCGGCGCCCGCGTCGATCCGGATCGGCAGCAGCGCGCCGGGTTCCGGGGCGACCAGGGCCTCGACCGAGACGACGAAGCCCGGCACCGGGGTGCCGCGCGCCACCCGGTGGAACTGCTCGGCGGGCAGCCCGCGGGCCGCGCCCGTCAGCCCGCCGGACCCGGCGACCTCGTCGGCGACGAACCCCAGGGCGTCGAACAGGTTCGACTTGCCGCTGGCGTTGGGACCGACCAGCACCAGGAAGGGCGGCACGTCGAGGTCGAAGTTCAAGAATGACTTGAACCCGTCGATCTCGATCCGAGTGATCATGCCGCCGCTCCCCCCCTGTCGCGCCCGTCGCCGTTTTCCCCGAATGCCCTTACAGCGCCGGGGCCTTGGACAGCAGGGCGCCGCCCCAGCGCGACTCCAGGGCGTTCTCCACCGCGGCGGCGACCCGGTAGCAGCGGTCGTCGCCGAGCACCGGGGCCATGATCTGCAGGCCGACCGGCAGCCCGTCCTCGTCGGCCAGGCCGCACGGCACCGAGATCGCCGCGTTGCCGGCCATGTTGGCCGGGATGGTGCACAGGTCGGCGAGGTACATCGCCATCGGGTCGTCGGCGCGCTCACCGATCGGGAACGCCGTGGTCGGCGTGGTGGGCGAGACGAGCACGTCCACCTGACCGAAGGCCGCCTCGAAGTCGCGGGCGATCAGCGTGCGGACCTTCTGCGCCTGGCCGTAGTAGGCGTCGTAGTAGCCGCTGGACAGCGCGTAGGTGCCGAGGATGATGCGCCGCTTGACCTCGGGGCCGAACCCGGCGGCCCGGGTCAGCGCCATGACGTCCTCGGCGCTGCGCGTGCCGTCGTCGCCGACGCGCAGGCCGTACCGCATGGCGTCGAAGCGGGCGAGGTTGGACGAGCACTCCGACGGCGCGATGAGGTAGTACGCCGGCAGGGCGACGGTGAACGACGGGCAGGAGACCTCGACGACCTTGGCGCCGAGCGACTCCAGCAGCTCCACCGTCTCGTGGAAGCGGGCGAGCACGCCCGGCTGGTAGCCCTCGCCGCCGAACTCCTTGACCACGCCGATGCGCAGCCCCGCCACGTCGCCCTGGCGGGCGGCCTCGACGACGCTCGGCACCGGGGCGTCGATGGACGTCGAGTCGAGCGGGTCGTGTCCGGAGAACGCCTCCTGCAGCAGCGCGGCGTCCATGACGTTGCGGGCGAACGGGCCCGGGGTGTCCAGGGAGCTCGCGAAGGCGATCAGGCCGTAGCGGGAGGAGCCGCCGTAGGTCGGCTTCATGCCGACGATGCCGGTGACCGCGGCGGGCTGACGGATCGAGCCGCCGGTGTCGGTGCCGGTGGACAGCGGCGCCTCGTAGGCGGCGACCGCGGCCGACGAGCCGCCGGAGGAGCCGCCCGGGATGCGTGACAGGTCCCACGGGTTGCGGGTGGGGCCGTAGGCGGAGTTCTCGGTGGAGGAGCCCATCGCGAACTCGTCGAGGTTGGTCTTGCCGAGGATCACCAGCCCGGCCTCGCGCAGCCGCCGCGTCACCGTCGCGTCGTACGGCGGGCGCCAGCCTTCGAGGATCTTCGAGCCGGCGGTGGTCGGCATGTCGGCGGTGGTGAAGACGTCCTTGTGCGCGATCGGCACGCCCGCGAGCGGGCCGAGGCGCTCCCCGGCGGCCCGGCGGGCGTCGACGGTGCGGGCCTGCTCCAGGGTCGTCTCGGCGTCGACGTGGAGGAAGGCGTTGACCTGTGGCTCCACCGCGGCGATCCGGTCGAGGTGGGCCTGGGCGACCTCGACGGCCGAGACCTCGCCCGAGGCGATCAGCGCGCCGAGCTCGGCGGCGGTCTTGTGAGTGAGGCTCATGCTTCCTCCCCGAGGATGCGCGGAACGCGGAAGCGGTCGTCTTCGACCGCGGGGGCGCCGGCCAGCGCCTGCTCAGGCGTGAGGCCGGGCCGTACTTCGTCGGGGCGGTAGACGTTGGTGAGCGGGAGCGCGTGCGAGGACGGCGGGATGTCGTCGGCCGCCACCTCGGCGACGCGGGCGACCGCACCGATGATCACATCGAGCTGGGCGGCGAAGTGGTCGAGTTCCTCGTCGGCCAGCGCCAGCCGGGACAGCCGGGCGAGGTGAGCGACCTCGTCGCGGGTTATGGCGGACATGAGTCGTTGAACCCGTCTCGTGGAATGGCAATTGGACACTGTCATCTTAGGGCGCGTGACCCAACGTGCCTGACCCCTCGCCCCCCACGGCCCCACCCGGAGGCCGGCGCCGCGCCCGGCCCGCGGGCCGGCGCGGGAGGCGGACGGCGGGGCGGTGTCACGCCGTCCGGGCGTCGAGGACCTCTCCGGAGCGCAGCAGGGCCAGGCCGGGCAGGGCGCGGCCGCGGTGCTCGTGCAGCCAGGCGGTGGCCTCGGCGGCGGGCATCGGCCCGGCGAACAGCCGGCCCTGGGCGAGGTCGCATCCCATGCCGGTGAGCCGGTCGGCCACCTCGGCCGACTCGACGCCCTCGGCGACCGAGCGCAGGCCCAGGGAGCGGACCAGGTCGACGATGGACCGGACGATCCGCTCGTCGTCGGCGGACTGGACGATCCGGCGGACGAACGAGGAGTCGATCTTCACCTCGGAGACCGGCAGCCGCTGCAGGCGCACCAGCGAGGAGTAGCCGGTGCCGAAGTCGTCCAGCGCCAGCGGCACGCCCAGTGCGACCAGGGCGCGTACGGCGTCGGCGGTGTAGGACTGGTCGGTCATCAGGACGCGCTCGGTCACCTCCAGCTGGATCGCCTTGGGCGGCAGCCGGTGGTAGGCCAGGCCGGCCTCCAGGCGGTCGGGCAGCGCCGAGTCGAGCAGGTCTCGGGCGGAGACGTTGACGGAGATCTGCTCGTGCAGGCCGGCGTGCCACCAGTGCGCGGCCTGCTCCAGGGCCGCGTCCACGACGTACTGGGTGAGGTGCCGCATGAGGTAGGACTGCTCGGCCATGGGCACGAACTCGCGGGGCGAGATCATCCCGCGCTCCGGGTGGCGCCAGCGCAGCAGCGCCTCCACGCCCCGCACCTCGCCGACGGCCAGGTCCAGCTTGGGCTGGTAGTACAGCCGCAGCTCGGAGCGGTCGATGGCCCGGCGCAGGTCGCCCAGGAGGTTGAGCCGGTCGGGGCTGTTGCGGTCCTTCTCGGCGACGTAGGTCTCGACGCCCGTCCGCCCCTCCTTGGCGAGGTACATCGCCACGTCGGAGCGCTGCATCAGCAGCTCGAAGTCGGGGGCGTGGTCAGGATAGAGCGCGATGCCGACCGAGGCGTCGAGGTCGAAGGTCATCCCCTCCAGCCGGACCGGCTCGGTGAGGGCGACCCGCAGCCGCGCGGCGACCTCGCGGGCGGCGACGGCGTCGCGCACCGAGGGCAGCAGCACGGCGAACTCGTCGCCGCCGAGCCGGGCCACCACGTCGCCCGGCCGCACGCTGTGCGTCAGCCGGTGCGCCACGATCTGCAGCAGCCGGTCGCCCACCGGGTGGCCGAGGGTGTCGTTGACCTCCTTGAACCGGTCGAGGTCGAGCAGGAACAGGCCGACCCGCTCTCCCTGCCGGGCCTCGGCAAGCGCTTCCTCGGTGCGCAGCACGAGCAGCTTGCGGTTGGGCAGCCCGGTCAGCCCGTCGTGCATCGCCTGGTGGTCGCGGCGGAGCGACAGGGTCGCGGTGAAGTAGACGGCGGCCATCGGCGCGACGAACAGCGGGACCAGCGCCGGGGAGTGGTTCATCACCACCACGATCGGCGGCGCCAGCCCGATCAGCCCGGCGTAGACCAGGCTCTGGTGGCCGATCGCGGCCCGGACGACCCGGCGGACCGAGCGGCGCTCGTGCAGCGCCACCGCGCCGGAGACCAGCAGCCCCCGCACCGTGAAGTAGGCGAGTCCGGCCAGCGCGATCGCGAGCAGGACGGAGCCCTCGGGCGTCCGCCCGCCCGCCGTGACGGGCGGGTGGCCGAGCACCTCCAGCACCGCGCCGGCGGCGGCGCAGGCCAGCGTCGTCTGGGCGATGTTGAACATGACCCGGTGCCAGGCCCGGCGGGTGACGGCGGCGTTGACGACGATGCCGATCGCCTGGATCAGCACGGCGACCGGCATGCCGTAGTGCAGGAGCGCGGCGAAGATGAACATCGTCGAGGGGTAGGTGCCGCCCACGGACGTCGACGACGACAGCAGGACCGGCCGCAGTTCCCCGAGCACGACCAGGACCGTGAGCATCCAGAACATCGGGCTGCGGGCGAGGACGAGCATCTCGGCCGGGCCGAGCCACCACTGCGCCCCCGCGAGGATGGCGAACCCGACCGTGATCACGGCGGTGAGGTAGGTCCACAGTGGTGAGCCCACACGTGGCCCGGTGTCGCGAGTGTCGTTCGGGTCAGCCATGAATAACAAAACCCCCATTAGTTCCCTATGGGAGAGTACGACCTTTGGGCCACTTCGCGAAACCGGTTGGGCACGTTCCGTTACGAGTGGGTTTGAGTGGTTCCCCGTATTACCCGCCGTCTCTCCCCGTCTTCCCCGTCCTCCGGCCCGTCGTCCGTTTTCCCGCCCGCGCCGGCCGCCCTCCCGTTCCCCGGCCGCCCCACCGGCCGCTCGCTCGTTCCCCGGCCCGCGCCCCGCCGGTCGTTCGCTCGTTCCCCGGCCCGCGCCCCGTCGGCCCGTTCCCCGGCCCACCGTACGGCCCCGCGTCCCCGGCGGAGACCCGTGAGGCGGCCCCGCCCCGGCACGTCCGGGGCGGGGCCGCCCGGTCACGCCTCGGGGGTGACCGTCATGCCGGCCGCGGCCTCGGGCCCGTCCTCCAGGAGGACCTTCAGGCCCCCCTCGTCGAGGATCGGCACGCCCAGCTTGACCGCCTTGTCGAACTTGGACCCGGCGTTCTCCCCCACGATCACGAAGGAGGTCTTCTTGGAGACCGAGGACGCCACCTTGCCGCCCCGGCTCGCCAGGGCCGCGCCGGCCTCGTCGCGGGTGAAGCCGGCCAGCGTGCCGGTCACCACGAAGGTGAGCCCGGTGAGGGTCTGCGGGGGCAGGTCGGCGGGCGCCTCGTCCTCCATCCGCACCCCGGCGGCCCTCCACCGGTCGACGATCTCCCGGTGCCAGTCGACCTGGAACCAGTCGCGGATCGCGGCGGCCACCCGCGGGCCGACGCCCTCGACCGCGGCCAGCTCCTCCTCGGAGGCGGCGGCGATCGCGTCGATCGAGCGGAACTCGGCGGCGATGGCCTGGGCGGTGGGCGGGCCGACGTGCCGGATGGAGAGCGCGACCAGGACCCGCGCCACGGTCGTCTCCTCCTTCGTCTTGGCCCGCTCCAGCTCCTGGAGCATCTTCTCGGCATTCTTGCTCAGCCCGCCGTTCTGGTTGGCGAAGAAGGAGACGATCCTCGGCTCGCCGGTCTCCGGGTCGGTCTTGGGCAGTCCGGTGTCGGGGTCGCGGACCACCGAACGGATCGGCAGCAGCTGCTCGGCGGTCAGGTCGAACAGGTCGGCCTCGGTGCGGACCAGCGGCTGCTGCGGGGGCAGCGGCTGGGTCAGCGCGGTGGCCGCGACGTAGCCCAGACCCTCGACGTCGAAGGCCCGGCGACCGGCCGCGAAGAAGATCCGCTCACGGAGCTGGGCGGGGCAGGACCTGGTGTTGGGGCAGCGCAGGTCGGCGTCGCCCTCCTTCTCGTAGGCCAGCTCGGTGCCGCACTCCGGGCAGTGCGTCGGCATCACGAACTCCCGCTCGCTGCCGTCGCGCAGCTCCTCGACCGGCTTGACGATCTCCGGGATCACGTCGCCCGCCTTGCGCAGCACCACCGTGTCGCCGATCCGCACGCCCTTGCGCACGACCTCGGAGGCGTTGTGCAGGGTGGCGCGCTCGACCGTGGAACCGGACACGACGATCGGCTCCATGACGCCGAACGGGGTGACCCGGCCGGTGCGGCCGACGCCCACCTGGATGTCGAGGAGCCTGGTGTTGACCTCCTCCGGCGGGTACTTGTAGGCGATCGCCCAGCGCGGCGCCCGGCTGGTGGAGCCGAGCTCGCGCTGGAGGGTGAGGCCGTCGACCTTCACCACGACGCCGTCGATCTCGTAGGCGGGGTCGTGGCGGTGCTCGCGGTAGTACTCGATGTAGGCGTTGATCTCGTCGAGGTCGCCGACGACCCGGTAGAGGTCGCTCACCGGCAGCCCGAACTCCCGCAGCCGCTCGTAGATCTGCGACTGCGAGGCGGGCATCGGGGCGCCGCCCTCCCAGGGACCGACCCCGTGGACGATCATCCGCAGCGGCCGCCGCGCGGTCTCCCGCGGGTCCTTCATCCGCAGCGAGCCCGCGGCGGAGTTGCGCGGGTTGGCGAACGGCTGCCTACCGGCCTCGACCAGCTGCTCGTTGAGCCGCTCGAACCCCTCGACGGGCATGTAGACCTCGCCGCGGACCTCCAGCAGGTCGGGGACGCCGTCGCCGGACAGGCGCTGCGGCACGTCGGCGAGGGTCCGCACGTTGGCCGTCACGTCCTCGCCGACCCGGCCGTCGCCGCGGGTGGCCCCGCGCACCAGGCGGCCCTTCTCGTACACCAGCGCGATCGCCAGGCCGTCGATCTTCAGCTCGCACAGGTAGGGGGCCGGATCGCGCTCGGCCAGCCGCTCGGCCCGCGCCTGCCAGGCGGCGACCTCGTCGGCGTTGAACGCGTTGTCCAGGCTCTCCATCCGCCGCAGGTGGGCCACCGAGGCGAAGTCGCTGGTGATCGGCGCGCCGACCCGCTGGGTCGGGGAGTCGGGCGTGCGCAGGGCGGGGTTCTCCTCCTCCAGCCGCTGCAGCTCGCGCATCCACGCGTCGTACTGGGCGTCACTCACGGTGGGCGTGTCGAGCACGTAGTAGCGCCAGTTGGCCTCGTCGACCAGCTCGGCCAGCTCCGCGTGCCGTTTCCTCGCCGACGCCGGCGCGACCCCGGCCTCCGTCTCAGCGCCCATCACCCAAGATCTCCCCTCGTCACCGCGAACCGGCCGGTCAGGCGCCGCAGAAGCAGCGACTCCCAAGTGAAACGCTATCGCCGGGCACCGACAATGTGAGGACCGCCTCACCCGCCGGCGGGCGGTCCCGGCGGGGTCACTCGCCGGGGTCCTCCCGCAGCACCAGGGCCGCGCCGCGCACCTTCGCCAGGGCGGCACGGGCGTAGGCGGGCGAGGCCCCGGCCAGCCCGCATGACGGGGTCAGGACGACCTGCGAGGCGAGCGTCGCGGCGGGGAAGCCGAGGCGGCGCCAGAGCTCGACGGCGGGCCGGGCGACCACCCCCACATCGGGCAGCGGGCCGCCGGCGCCGGGCACCACGCCGAGGAACAGGGCCGTCCCTGCCTCGACCGCCTCGCCGATCGCGTCCTCGTCGCGCCGCCGGAGCAGGGCGGCGTCGAGCGAGATCCCCCGGGCGCCCGCCGTACGGAGGAGCGCGAAGGGCACGTCCGGGGCGCAGCAGTGCACGACCGGGAACGCCCCGGCGGGCAGCACCGCGCCCAGCCGTTCGGCGGCGACCTGGGGGTCCACGGCGGGCAGCCGCCCGAAGCCCGAGGCGGTCGGCACCGTGCCGGCCAGGACGCCCGGCAGTCCCGGCTCGTCGAGCTGCAGGACGATCTCCGTGGCCCCCGGCACCCTGCGCCGCACGTCGGCGAGGTGGGCGGCGAGCCCCTCGGCGAAGGAGGCGGTCAGGTCGCGCACCGCGCCGGGATCGGCGAGCGTCTTGTCGCCGTGCCGCAGCTCGATCGCCCCGGCCAGCGTCCACGGCCCGGCCGCCTGGATCTTCAGCGGGCCCTCGTACCCCTGCGCCGCCTCCTCCAGCGCGTCGAGGTCGCGCCGCAGGTGGTCGCGGGCCCGCTTCACATCGCGTCCCGGCCGGTCGGTGAAGCGCCACCCGGACGGCTGCACCTCCACCGGCAGCTCGACCAGCAGCGAGGCGGACCTGCCGACCATGTCGGCGCCGACGCCGCGCGCGGGCAGCTCCGGGAGGTACGGCAGGGCGGGCAGTTCGCCGAAGACGATCCTGATCGCCTCCACGTGGTCCTCCCCCGGGTGGGACCCGATCCCGGTGGCGGTCGCCTCGCCCCACGGATACTCGCTCATGCCGCTCCTCGCCGCGTTCCTCCGTGAACCGGACGGCCGCCGTCGCGTCCGGCGGCCCGTCCTCGCACGACAGCAGCTTAGGGCGGTCCGGTGGCGTCCACCGACCGCCCGGCGGTGCTCGCGGGCCGTACGGCGCCCTCCCCGACCGCCCGGCGGCGTCCCCCCGCGGGACGGTGGCCCTCCCGGGCCGCACGGCCGTGTCCCCGAGCCGTCCCCGAGCCGTCCCCGGGCCGTCCTCAGGTGGGATTCGGGCGGGGATTCGGCCGTCGGCATGACGTCCCTTGATCGGGTTGAGTAGTGTTTCGCCCGGTATTCACCCAGCCCGGGGGGACACATGGTGATCGGCCGGACACTAGCCGCCGTGTCGCTGCTGGCGACGGCCGCGGTGCCGGGACCGTCCGCCGCGCGAGCGGCCGCGGTGACCGTGGCGCCCCCGGGGCCGCCCGCCGCCGCGCGGGCGGTCCCGCTGCCCGAGGGGCCGCCCGCCGCGCGGGCGGCCGAGCCGAGGCAGTGCGCGCCGAAACCCGGCACGAAGAGCATCGTCGAGCCCTGGGCACAGCGGCGGCTCAGCCTGCGGGACGTGTGGCGGCTGACCAAGGGCGCCGGGATCACCGTCGCGGTCGTCGACAGCGGGCTGGACACCACGCACCCCCAGCTCAAGGGGGCCGCCGTGTACGACGTCACCGGCACCGGGACGCGCGACTGCGACGGTCACGGCACGGCGGTGGCGGGCATCGTCGCCGGGCGGCAGCGCAAGGAGTCCCCTTTCTCCGGGGTCGCGCCGCAGGCCAGGCTGATCTCCGTCAAGCACACGGACGGCAACGAGGGCGACGTGGGGAACCTGGCACGGGCCATCGCGCGGGCCGCCGACCTCGGCGCCGACGTGATCAACGTGTCGGTCCGGGCGAGCGACCAGCCCGACCTGCGCACCGCGGTCACCTACGCCCAGGCCAAGGGGGCGGTGGTCGTGGCCGCGGCGGGCAACTCCGAGCACAACGACTCCACGCCGGCCTACCCGGCCTCCTACCCCGGTGTGCTGTCGGTCGGCGCCGCCGGTCCCGACGGGCGCCGGACCGATTTCTCCAACACCGGTTCCCCGGTCAGCGTCCTGGCTCCCGGCGAGGGGGTCACGAGCACCTGGCCGTGGGTCACCTACCGGGAGGACCTGCGTGGCACCAGCTTCGCGGCGCCGTACGTGGCGGGGGTGGCGGCGCTGGTCCGGGCGTACCACCCGGAGCTGAGCGCCGAGGCGACGGTGCGGCGCATCGCGCTGACCGCCGACGGCGGCACCGGGGCGGGCGTCGGCGCGGGGGTGGTCAACCCGCTGCTGGCCGTCACGGCGGTGCTGCCCTCGGAGGCCGTCGCGCTCGCGCCGCCGCCGCCCGTCCCGCTGCCGCCCGACGCGATACGGCGGGCGCCGGCGAAGGACGTCCGGAGCATGTCGATCGCCGGGTGGGTCGCCCTCGGCTCGTTCGCCGCGGCGGGCATGGTCGTCGTGGCCGGCGTCGCGATCCCCGCGGGGCGCCGCCGGAGGTGGCGGGCGGGCGCGCTCGAGAACGGGGCGTGAAAGAGATGTGAATTATGTGAATTTCGTGACGCACGTTTGATTCGATAGGACTAGACCGCCAATCAGCGGTTTTGATGGCAAGTTGAGCCAGAAGGAGTGAAATGGGCGATTTAAACCCATTGCTGGCTGAAGACCCAGGACGTATAGGTCCATACGTCCTCGTCGGCCGTCTCGGCCGCCTTCAGCCCCCCGTTCATCTGGGTCACCTGCCGGACGAGGACACCCTGCGCGCGATCCGGATCCTGCCCCCGCGGCCCGGGATCGACCCCGGCGCGCGAGCGCAGATCACCGACGGCCTGGAGGCCGTCAGGCGGGTCTCCGGCGCGCACACCGCGAAGCTGATCGAGGTCGGCTGGGACGGCGACACCCCGTACGTCGTACGCGAACACGTCGAGGGACGCTCGCTGCGCGAGGCCGTGACCGCCGACGGTCCACTGACCGGCGACGCGCTGGAGCGGCTCGCCGTCGCCACCCTCACCGCGCTGACCGCCGTCCACCTCTCCGGCATCACCCACGGGGGCCTCAGCCCCGACACCGTGATCCTCGGCCCCGACGGGCCGCTCGTCTGCGACATCGGCCTCGGCGTCATCGGCCCCGAGCCCGACTACCGCGCCCCCGAGCACATCCAGGCCGAGCTGACCCCGGGGGCCGGCGTCGTCCCCGGCAGGCCCGCCGACATCTTCTCCTGGGCCGCGACCGTCCTGTACGCGGCCACCGGCCGCTCTCCGTTCGGCGGGCAGCTGGACAGGCTGATGGACGGCCCGGCCAACCTGGTCGGCCTGCCCGCCGACCTGGCCGGCCTCCTCGCCGTCTGCCTGAGCAAGCGCCCCCAGGAGCGGCCGGACACCAAGGCCGCCATGCTCCGCCTGCTCGGCGAGCAGCAGGTGCCGCAGATCACCGGGGACGACTGGCGGCCCGAGGCGCCGCAGGCCGCCGCGCCGGGCCACCCGGAGGCCACCCTCCCGCAGCCGGCGGTCCCCTCCGGCTGGGGCGCGCCGCCGCTCCCCACGGACGCGCCGCCGCCGGACCAGCAGGGACCGGTCGTGATGCAGCTGGCCCCCGAGCCCGAGAAGCGGCGCAGGAACGGCAAGCTCTCCGTGGCGCTGGCCGCCTGCGTGGGCGGGGCCGTCCTGCTGTCCGGCGCCGGGCTGTGGGCGGCGGGGCAGTACACCTCGCTCGGCAACACGGAGCAGGCCGCCGCCCTGGGCGGGAACGGCCACGCCGGCCTGTCCCGGGTCGCCCAGGGGAACGGCCAGGGGCAGGGCCAGGGTCAAGGCCAGGGCCAGGGCCAGGGGCAGGGCGACACCGGTGACGCCGGTGGGTACGGCGACCAGGGCGGGATCGGTGACCAGCCGACGGCCAGGGTGACCGTGCCGTGGAACGCCACGACCGACCCCGAGGTCCCGGACGTCTCGCCGATGAGGCTGGCCACGGAGACCCCGGTCCCCCCGCCGATCCCGTCGATCACGGCGTATCCCACCTCGCCGCCCGTCCCGGTGCCGGTGCCGACGAACCCCGCCACGGGCGCGCCGACGCCCCCGGCCCAGCCGACGGCCCAGCCGACGGCGCAGCCCACCAACGACAACGACAACGGCAACGGCAACGGCAACGGCAAGGGCAAGGGGAGGAACCCCAACAAGCCGGAGGTCGACCCGACACCGGCCCCGACGCCGCCGCCGAGCGGGCCCGCGACGCCCCAGCCGACCGACGGCGGCTCCCCGGCTCCGACGGAGCCGACGGCTCCGGCGACCCCCCAGCCGAGCGGACCCGCCACCCCGGTGCCGACGGCCCCGACGACGCCCCAGCCGAGCGGAAGCCCGACGTGGGTCCCCATGCCGACGCCCACGGTGACCGCCACGCAGGCGCCCCGGCCGACGCACCCGCCGAGGCCGACGCAGACGGCCGAGCCGAAGCCCACCAGGACCTGGTCACCGCCGCCGCCGGCGCCGACCCGAACTGTGAAGCCGACGCCGCCGCCGCCGGCGCCGACCCGGACGGTCAAGCCGACGCCGCCGCCCAGGCCGACGGTGGTCCCGACGGCCCCGACGGAGATTCCGCCGGCCCCGACGAGCCGGCCGTCGACGAGCGCCCCGGAGAAGCCGACGCAGCCGCCGGCCCGTAACCCGCACTCCCCCGAGCAGGCCTGCGGGCCGGGCTTCTACGTGCAGCGGTCGGTCCCGTTCTCCGGGGGAGCCGTCTACCAGCTCTACAACTCCTCCAGCGGCCTCAACTGCGCGGTCACGATGAAGACCGCCGACGTGGGCGTCGCCACCTCGGTCTGGGCGACCCTGGAGGTCCAGAACGGCGCGAGCAAGACCGAACGGGGAAGCTACGAGTTCTACGCCGGGCCGGTGATCCTGTCCGGCAAGGGGAAGTGCGTGCGCGTCAGCGGCGGCTCCTCCACCGGTAGCACGAGCTCGGGCTGGGCCAACTGCGGCTGACACCCGCGGACGCCGTGACCGCCGGCTCCCGGCGGTCACGGTGGAGCCTGCGTCCCGGCGCATGAGGAGGCCCGCCTCCCCTCCACCGCGGTTCGGTGGAGGGGAGGCGGGCCTCGCCGGTTCCGGCGGCGGAAGGCGCCCCTCCGGCCCCCCGCGACCGTGGCCGCCCGGCGTCACGGTGGAGCCGGCGTCACCACTTCTCCGTCAGGTCACGCAGGGTGCGGGCCAGGTCCGCGCCGATCTCCTCGAACTCCCGGCGGGCCCGCTCCATGTCCAGGGTGACCGGCGCGCCGCCCGTCGCCGCCCTGAGCAGCTCGTCGTTGCGGCGCGCCGCCTCCTCCTGCGCCGCCCGGACCGCCTCGGTGGCCGCCTCGGCCAGCGTCGCGGTGTCCATCCGCGCCGCACGCGGGTCGAAGGCGATCCGCCGGATCCGGCCGGCGCCGTCCACCTCCGCGCGGACCATGCCGTCGGCGGCGCTCCCCTCGCCCGTCACGGCCGCGAGTTCCCGCTGGGCCTCCGCCAGCCCGGCCATCACCCGCTCGCTGTGCCGTACGACCTCGTCGAGGTCCTCCATGCTCTCCACACGCGGGTCATCAGGGTCGAATCTCGTCATCTGGCCGGCTCCGGAATCTCTTGCCTGGGGGAAAGCCACTGGAAACCCGCGCTCGGCGGGAGGCCGGGCACGTTCCCGGGTACGGTCCCACCCGGCGGCGCGGGGAGACCGGGCACGCCCCCGGCCGACGGCGGGGGCTGGGGCGCGTTCCCGGAGGACGGCGGCGGCTTCCGGAAGGACGGCAGGTCGCCGATCCTGATCTCGGCCTGGGTGAAGTCGATCCGCGCCGCGCCGGTGGGTTCGAGGTTGTACATCTGGAAGATCGCCTTGCCGCCGAAGTAGACCGCGAAGCCGCCGGCCACCATCTCGATGAGCTTCCACAGCGCGCCGGTGGAGACGCTGATGATCTGGGTGGCCAGGGTGCCGAGCATCCGGAGGTTGAGCGCGGCGGACCCGGCCCAGGGCGTCAGGAGCATGGCGGCGGCGACCGTGGCGAGCAGCAGGAACGTCGCGGCCAGCCGGGCGATCGCCACCCAGTAGGCGCGGTAGGCGTCGCCGACCTCGTCGACGATGCCCGCGATCGTCTTGACGTAGCCGCGCATGCTCTCCAGGCCCTCCTGGAAGCGCCGTACGGCGTCCTCGTACGCGTCGCGGTCCTCCGCGATCCAGCCCCCGGCGCCCGCGGCGAGCAGGGCGGCCGAGTAGCTCTTGACGGCGGTGTCCAGCCGCGAGTGCAGGGACTCCCAGTTGTTGTAGACGTCTGCCATCCCGGGCACGTTCGCCGCCGCGGTCGCCGCGATCGCCACGCCCGCGTACAGGGTGGGCGCCAGCCGCGCCCCCTTCTGCAGGTTGCTGAGGATCTTCGAGGCGTCGGTCAGCACGCCCTTGGCGCTCCTGGCCGCCACGCCGGGGGACGGCCGGTGGGGCGACGGGGCACGGTGCCGCCCGCCCCCGGAGGACCACCGGTGGGCGCCTCCACCGGCCGCCCGGGACGGCTGCGACGGCTGGGAGCCTCCGCGTGCCTGGGACGCGTTGTGAGGCGCCTGTGGCGGCGTCCAGGTCGTCGGCGCGGGCTGCGGCGGCGCCCAGGCCGGCTGCGGCTGCGGCGGCGCCCAGGCCGGCTGCGGCTGCGGCGGCGCCCAGGCCGTCGGCGGCGGCGTGGCCGGCTGCCAGCCCGGCGGCAGCGGCGGGACGCCCGCGACGCGCGCCGGCGGTGTGAAGTCGTTCATCTCGCGGGCCCCGTCACCGGTAGACGACGACGCTGCGCGACTCGGCGGTCCGCCAGTTCCGCTCGGCCCTCTCCAGCAGTTCCAGCCACGTGTCCAGCACCTCCAGGGCGTCGTCGAACTTGTGGACGACGTCCCGCTGGATCTCCCGGTAGCGGATCCCGATGATCGGCTCCCCGGCGGCGCCCCACCCGAGGGGCCGCAGGAGATCCGGGCCGGTGTCCTCCAGGTCGGTGCTGCGCACCATGTCCCGCAGTTCCCTGATCTCGGGGATCAGGTCGTCGCCGATCTCGGTGCGGACGCTTCGGATCGCCGCCGATGTGACGTGTATCTCCTGCGCCATGACCCCTCCGTGATCAACACCTTTCCGGGACATCTCTACCATCCGCTCAGCGCCCCTCCCGGGGTCACGGTGGCCTGTTCAGGAGGCTTTCGACGCTCCGAAACCTCGTGGCCAAGGGCCGTTCACCGACCCTGCCGGTGATGCCGTCCCCTTGATCGCGCTTCTATGCTGTCGGCTACCGCTCACACCGCGACGCGGAGGTGGAATGCAGACCCGTCGGGATCTCTACCAGGCGTACCGGCTGATGACCCAGCGCCTGAGCATGGCGCTGCTCCAGGGCGAGCCGGACCTGCCGGAGTCGCCCACGCGCCGGCACAACGTGGCCATGTTCGGCTCCGCGCTGGTCGCGGTGGTCGTGGCGGCGATCTTCGGCATCCTGGGGATGCTCCGCCCCGGCAGCGCGACCGCGCTCACCGCTCCCGGGACGGTGCTCATAGAGGAGGAGTCGGGCGCGGTCTTCGTCTACAGCGCCCCCAAGGAGCGGCTGATCCCGGTCGACAACGTGACCTCCGCGCGGCTGCTGCTCGGCGAACAGCAGGTGAAGGTCCGCGCGGTCAGCGCGGCCTCGCTCGCGCAGTTCCGGCGCGACGCGATGGTGGGCATCGCCGGCGCCCCGAAGTCGCTGCCCGCCCCCGACCGCCTGGTCCGCACCCCCTGGACGGCGTGCGTGGTCGACGGCGTGGACACCGGCAACGAGCGCAGGCCGTACACCACGCTGCTCGGCGGCATCGACGTCGGCGGCGCCCCGATCGAGCAGGGCTCGGCCGTGGTCGTGGAGGAGGGGGGCCAGACCTGGATGCTCTGGTCGAACCGGCGGATGCGGGTCCCGGCCGAGGCGGTGCGGACGATGACCGCCGAGCGGCCCCGGCAGGTCCCGGCGGCCTGGCTCAACGCGCTGCCCGAGGGGCCCGCCTTCCGCGGCCCGGACATCCCCGGCCTCGGCCGCGCCGTGACCGGGCCCGACGGTGACCGCTACCGGGCCGGCACGGTGTTCACGGTGTCGCCGGTGGCCGGCATGCCCGCCCGCTGGTACGTCCTGCTCCCCGACGGCCTGGCGTCCCTCACCCCGGCGCAGGCCGCCCTGCTGCTGCAGAGCCCGGTCATCAAGCAGAAGGCGTACCGCGGCGCGTCCGCCCAGCCGGTCGAGCTGGACGCCGCGACGGTGAACGCGACGAAGGCGTCCGCCACCGACCTTGGCGCCCCCGACCTGCCGTCGGCCATGCCGAAGGTCATCACGGTGTCCGGCGCGACCCCGCTCTGCGCCGTCTACTCCGGCACCGAGCGGGGATCGGCCCGGGCGGTGCTGACGGTGGGCGCCGCCAAGCCCATCCCGCAGCCGCCGAAGGGCTGGTTCAACCAGGAGGTGGCCGACCAGGTGCTGCTCACCCCGGGCTCGGCCGCCCTGGTGGGCGTCCTGCCCGGGGAGGGGCGGCTCGACGCCGTCGGGCCGCTCTACCTCATCGGCGACCAGGGGCGTCGGCACGCGATCCCGTCCGCCGAGCTGCTGCCCGCCCTCGGCTACGGCGAGAAGAACGTCGCGCCGCTGCCGGCCCACCTGCTGCACCTCATCCCCGAGGGACCGGCGCTCGACCCGGAGGCGGCCAGGAACCCGATCCAGACCGCCCCGGCGGCGGTGACCCCGCCGCAGCAGTGAGCGTGGCGCCCGTCCGGGCGTCCAGGCGTGTGCCCCGGGGCTCCGAGGCGGGAACCCCGGGGTTCTCCGGGGCGGGCGTCCGGCGCGGGCGGGGGAAGGAGGGGGCCGGGAGGAACGGTCGGACGCCGACGCCGACGCCGGTCGGCGGTGAGGGCGTCCCGCCGGGAAGGCCCCCTACCTCGGCTTCGGGCTGATGCCCGTCCCCTTCTGGTACCGCAGGCCCGCCTGGGTGAAGTCCGGCGTCTGGCCCGGGAGGGTCTTCATGCCGAAGAACAGCGCCTGGTGGCCGATCTGCAGGGTGTTGACCGCGGCGAAGATGGTGGCGGCGGCGGCCACGAGCACCGTCTTCCGCTTGACGACGGCGTTGACCACGGCGTTGATCTTGTTGACGATCTGGAGGATCGCGACCTGCACGGGAACCCCCACGAGCGGCGGGAGGAGCCTGGCGGCCTGGAAGGCCGCCCCGAGCGTCAGCATCGTCGCGGCGACGTAACTGGCGAACACGGCCGCGGCGTGGTAGGCGTCCCCGGTCTGGCCGGCGCACTCGCCCGCGGCCTGGCGGTACCTCTTGTTGTCGCTCAGCGCCGCGAGGAAGGAGTCCGCGGCGGTGTTGAAGGTCTCCGCCGCCTCACCCTCCCAGTGCTTGTTCTCCTTGACCTGCTTCTTCAGGTTCTTGATGTCGGCCGTGATCCGGTCGAGGTTCTCCGGGGAGTTCTCCTTGCCCTGGTCGCACCACCCCTCGGCCGCCTTCTTCATGCTGGCGGGATTGGAGACCAGCAGGCCGAGCGCGACGGGGATCGCCAATGCCTGCTTGCTCCTGAGCAGCCCGGCGGCGACGACCGTCGCCGCCACGGACGCCGTGAACAACCGGACATCGTTCTCATACGCCACGAGGCGCTCCTTCCGCCCTGCCGTCTCTCACCGTCACACCTCGTGGCTGATGACCGAGGGGGCGATGTCCACGTCGTCCTCCCAGTCCTGCTCGCTTCCGCGCAGCAGCGCCGAGGGCTCCCTCTCCTCGTCCTTGCCGCCGGGGGCTCCGCCGCCGCCCATGGGAGGGACCATCGGCATGCCGCCCATACCCGGCACGCCGGTCGCGCCGGACGCGACGGGGCGTACCGCCTGCGAGGGGGAGCTCCCGCCGAAGCCGCCGCCGCTCTGGCTACCGCGGTTCTGGCTTCCCTGGTTGTTCTGGTTGCCCTGGTTGTTCTGGGGGTTGCCGGGGGGCTGGACCTGCCCCGCCGGGTCGCCCGGCCAGTTCGGCGGCGCCGCGTTCTGGAGCTGCTGGGCCTGGCGGGCCTGCTGGGCGAGCAGGTCGTCGGGGTCGTAGCCCGCCAGGTGCGTGGTGTTCGGGTTGTAGCGGGAGGGGTCGGGGAGCGCGCCGTTGAGATCCGGCGCGTTCGGCACGGACACGTTCGGGACGGCCGTGTTCGGGTCGGGCACGTTCGGGACGGGGATGTTCGGGCGGGGGACGTCGGTGCCGGGCACGTTCGGCCGGGGGACGTCGACCCCCGGGAGGCCGTTCCTGGACGGGTCCGTTCCGGGCGGCCCTCCGTTCAGGCCGGAGCCGAGGTTCGGCGGACCGCCGTTCAGGTTCGGCGCGGACGGCAGGTTGCCGCCCGGCGCCCCGCCGCCCGGTCCCAGGCCCGTCGGCCCGAGGCCGGCGGGACCGCCCCCCGCGGACGGGCCGTTCAGCAGGGAGTCGATGTCGGGTCCGCCGGAGGGCGACCCCGGGCCGGAGACGGGGATCTTCTTGTCGTCCCCACCGGAGTCCTTGACCTTGTCGTCCCCACCGGAGTCCTTGACCTTGCTGCGGTCGTCGGCGTCCTTGTAGAACTTGTCCGCGTCGGCCAGAGAGTGCTGCCACGACTCCAGCGCCGCCGCCGCGGCGTCGAGCGCCGCCGCGCCCTCGTCGCACGCCTGCGAGTGGGCGCTGTTGATGCCCATGCCCAGCACGCCGCAGTCGGGCCAGTCGAAGGCGAAGCCCTTGGTCCTGGTGGAGAGGTCCCTGAGGTGCGGGACGTGCTGTCCCATGGAGCCGCCCAGCCCCTTCACCTTGCCCTCGGTGAAGCCCACCTCCCGGGAGGCGCCGCTGTGCGCGGGCTTCTCTCCGTTATCGGACATGACCACCACACTCTTCCGTACGGCTTTCCGGATGGTCTCCCCGAAACCTCCGGGTAAGCGATCACCCTACCCGTATCGGATCTTCGGCGCCCTCCGTACGGCGCGCCGCCCACGGGGTCGCCGGGCGGACGCCGGAGGTGTCCGCGGCCACCGCCGGAGCGGCGGTCCCCGGAGGACCGGCCCCCGGCGGACGGCGGTCCCTCAGCAGAGCAGCGAGGGCCCCCCGCCTTCGGCGGAGCCCCAGACGTCGTCGACCTCGGAGACGGGGATGCCCGGGCTCCGCTCCTCCTGCTCCCCCTCCGCGGCCCCGCCTCCCATGAGGGGCGGGATCATCCCGGGGCCACCCGTCGTGCCCCGCGACAGCACGGCGGAGGTCACGCCGTTCGCGTTCGCCGAGCCCCAGCCGGAGCCGTTCCCGAAGCCGTACCCGTTCCCCGGGCCGTTCCCGGTGCCGGGACCGCCGAGGATCGGCGGGACGTTGGTCGTGACGTTGGGGAAGGCGGTCACGTTCGGGTTCGGGGTCACGGTGGTGTTGCCGATCACCGGGTTGGGGTGCCCGAGCGAGTTGTACGGCGAGACGGTGGTCGTGGGCGTCTGCGGGTTGAAGTTCGACATCTCGGTGGCGCGGGGGTCGTACCGGGAGCCCTCGTCTCCGCCGATCACGGGCGGTACGGTGCCGTCGCCGTTCCGGCCGGTGCCGTTCGATCCGGAACCGTCCGCGCCGGGACCGTTCGCACCGGGGTCGTTCGCCCCGGGCAGGCCCGTCCCCGTGTCGCCGGGCGCGTGGGAGCCCGGCCCGTTCGTGCCGGTGTCACCGGAGCCGGAGCCGGAGTCCGAGCCGTGCGAGCCCGAACCGCCGCCGGAGCCGTTCGCCCCGCCGCCACCCGAGCCCGAACCGCCCGAGCCGCCGGAACCCGAACCGGAGCCGTGGGAGCCGGAACCCGAACCGGAGCCGCCGCCGGACCCGTCCGGCCACGAGGAGCCGCCCGGGTTGTACGCGCCTCCCGAACCGTTCCCGGAGAAGATCGAGCCGTTGTTCGGCGAGCCGTCCGGGTAGCGGGTGTCCCGGTAGTCGCCGGGTCCGCCCGGCAGCGCCACGACCGGAAGCTCGTACGACACGTGCGGGGGGACGTACGAGGTGTAGAGCTCGACGATCTTCTCGTTGAGCTCCTTCAGCACCTCGCGCGCCGCCCGGTCGGCGTCCTCCGGCGTCAGGACCGTCTCCCCGGAGGACGTCGCGCCGGGGGTGGGCGTGGTCGTCGGGGTGGCGGTCGGCGACGGCGACGAGGTCGCCCGGGACGTCGCCCCCGGAGTCGGCGAGGGCCCCGGGGTGGGGGTCGGCACCTTCGGGTCGGGGATCTTCTCGATCTTCGCGATGGCCTGGGGGAGGTACTCGCCGCCGTAGAGCCGCAGGGTGGTGGACATCTGGTTCATCTTCGAGACCAGCTCGGAGCCCGTGGCGTGCAGCATCTGCAGCGCCTTCTGCACCTCCTTCGCCGCGTCGCCGCCCCACACCCGCGACAGCTCGGCCGCGTTGCGCTGCAACGCGCCGAGGACGAGGTCGATGGTCCCGGCGGCGTTGCCGTAGGCGAACCCCGCGTCGTTGACGGCGGCCGGAGAGGTGTCGCGCAGCAGCCTCTCGATCTCGCTCTTGCCGGCGGCGGGCGCGCCCGCCTCCGGAACCGCGCTATAGGACCGGATCAGCAGAACCTTGGCTTCGCTTCCCACAGCACCTTCCCCTGCCCGCTTCTGCCCTGCGCCCCGCCTCAGCCGCCGTTGGCTCGGCGGGCCCCGTCGTACTCGTCGGCGTTCGCCCTGATCGCCTTGACGGCCTCGTCCAGCCGCTGGGCGAAGAGGCCGTACACCTTCCACAGCGCCTGGGCGCCCTCGTCACCGCTGGACTGGCCGACAGTGTGGGCGAACGCCTGCGCCGCGCTCCAGGAGCCGATCTCCTTGGCGGTCAGTCCGCCGTTCTCGCTGACGCTCTCCACCGTCCCGGTGGTGTAGCCCTCGGAGTAGGCCGGGCCCTTGAGCATCCCGGCGTACTCCTCCAGCTCGCCGGCGATCGCCCGCATCTTGGAGGCGCTGAACTCGGCGCCGGGGGAGCCGTCCAGACCGGGCCAGTTGGGGTCGACCCAGAGCGCGCGGTCACCGGCGCCGTCGATGGCGTCCTTACTGGTCATGATCACCCCTTGTGGAGAGGCCGGGCCGCGGGCCATGGGCCCGCGACCTGAGACGGACTGTCCCGGTCACCGCCGCCGCGGTGACCGAACGGAGACCGGCGTGCCGGTCGCGTCAGGAGCTGGACCAGATCGCCTTGTTGCGCGCCTCGGCGGCCCGGTAGTTGTCGTTGGCGACGCCGAGGGCCACCGCGGCCTCGTGGAGCTGACGGCCCATCTCCTGCTCCGCCCGGTCCCACTTGGCCCGGTGCTCTTCGAAGAAGGTCGCCGCGCCACCGGCCCAGGCCTGCTCGCCCAGGGTCTGCCGGAGCTTGGTGACCAGGTCGTCGGTGGCCTTGTCCATGTCGGTGACGACCTTGAGGAGCTGTTCCTGGACGCGCTCCATGTGGCCGAAGTCGACCTTGGTGTAGTCACCTGCGGAGTTGGACATTCGACTCTCCTTACTCTGACCGTTTACGGGGGACGCGCTACCTGGGGGGAAGGTTGATGAGGGAGTCGACCCGGTTCATACCGGACTGCACGTCCTGATCGGCCCCGCTGTAGGTGACGGCGTTCTGACCCATCCGGTCGGCGATGTCCTCCAGGTCACGCCGGATGATGAGGGCCTGCTCGTCCCACTTGGTCATGGCCTGCTGGAACTTGACGGCCGCCGCGCCGAGCCAGCCCGAGGCCGTGAGCTCCTGGGTCGTGGTCGCGACGCCCCTGCGCAGACCCTCGACGAACTGCGCGGTGTCGACGACCTGGGTCGCACCCAAGGTGATCTTCTCTGGGCTCGCACCGTAAAACTCCACCGGTCACCTCCGTGACATGGGGCTGCCTCTTCGTCACGGCGCCACGTCCTCGCGCCCACCCCGTGACTTATATGTCACACAGAGCGACAAAAGGAACTACCCCCGCGAACATCATCGAATGGCATGTTAGCGATCTAGAGCCGCACAACTAACGCGCGCATATATTACGGCCTCATAACATTTCAACGACTTCACAACAAACGCCCAGGCCAGCGAGGCGTCATCCTTTTAATAACCGCCCGGCGGTCATGGCCGCCACCTGCGTGATAGTTGATACTTCATCCATTTCTGTACCGGCCAAACGTGGTTGAGCTACTGTTGGCGATCACTGCGCGACGTGACGGGGAGGGTGGAGTTGGCCGAGAGCCTCAACATCGAACGCCTGCTCAACTGGGGCGAGACTCAGACCCCACCCACCACCGGCCCGGTGGAGATCATCCGTCCCGCCGAAGACGGCGCGGAAGCGGCCTCCACGGCGCAGGCGTCCGCGGCGTCCGACTTCTCCGGCCTCACCGGCTACGAGGGTCCGATCGACCTGGCCACGTCGCCCGCGTCGTCCGCCCTCGGCGCCGACGCCTCCGCGACGGCCGTGGGAACGGGTGGCGCCGCGCCCGGAGGGTCTCCCGACGACGGCCCCAAGCAGGAGATCATCACGGACCCGTACGGCGAGGCCGGCCCCGCCGGGGGGGCGGCGAACGACGGCGGGGCGGCCGCGGACGGCCCGCGCGGCTCCGCTGACGGCTCCCCCTTCGACGACTCCCGGGACCCGGACGACGGCTCGCGCGGCTCCGGTGAGGACCCGGCCACCGACGTCTCCCGGGACCCGGACGACGGGTCCGGGGACCCGGACGGTGACGCGGGGGTTCCCGAGGGCGAGGCGCACGACCCGGGTGAGACCGGGGACGCCGATTCCGACGAGCCCGGATACATCGAGCCGAGCGGACCGGACGACGACGCCGGGTCCGGCGACGGCGACGCGACCGGGCCGGATGATGAGATCTACCCCGACGACCCGAACGGCGACGTGACCGAGGACCCCAATCCGCCGGGCACCGACGGCCCGGCGGACTCCGGCGACCCCGGCGACCAGGGGAACCCCGGGGACTCCGGGAATCCGGGTGACCAGGGGAACCCCGGCGGCTCCGACGGCTCCGGGACGGGTGACACGAGCGGTCCGGGAACCGGCGACACCGGCGGCCCGGGAACCGGCGACCCGACCGTCCCCGTCGAGCCCGGCGGTTCCGGTAACCCGACCGACCCCACGAACCCGTCCGATCCGAACGCCCCCGGAGGCGGCACCGACCCCACGTCGCCGGGCCAGCCGGAGACCCCGGGCGCGGAGACCCCGGGTGCGGAGATGCCGGGCACCGAGCTGCCCGGCACGGGCACCCCGGGCACCGGGACCCCCGGCACGGAGACCCCCGGCGCCGAGACGCCGGGCCTGGAGACTCCGGCGGTGCCGAGCGGGTCGCCCGGCGGCGGCGATACGGGCGGCGGCGGGATGCCCAGCGGCCTCGGCAACACCGGAGGCGGCGGCTCCGGACCGGGTGGGCTCGGAGGCGGAGCCGGCGCCCCGGACCTGGCGGAGCAGCAGAAGAAGGCCGCCGAGGAACAGAAGAAGGCGGCCGAGGAGCAGCGGAAAGCCGCCGAGGAACAGAAGAAGAAGCAGGCCGCCCAGCAGCGTGAGCAGTACCTCACCACGAAGGGCGTGGGCGACCACTGGCGCAAGGCCGACACCACCGCGCTGACCAAGCTCAGCGGCAAGATCAAGGCCATCGGTGACGAGGGCGGGGAGGCCGCCACCGCCCACTCCAACGCCTCCGGCATCGACCTGGGCGGCTTCCCCGGCCTGGGCGTGCTCGGCCTGATGGGGCTCAACTCCGCGCACAACGGGACCCGCGACAACATGGTCAGGTACCTGGAGTCGGCCAGGACGCACCTGAACACCACGATGAGCGGGCAGCTGAAAGAGGGATCGACGGTCATCAAGGCCGCCGAGGACGCCAACACACTCAAGGGAGTCTGAGCGGGCATGGACGTCTACAGCTCGGGGACGGGCCTCTACACGACCTCGCTCGCCATGTGCGTGGCCAGCGCCGCCATCCCCAACAGCCCGATGTTCTCCTACGCCTGCCGGATGGCCGCCGCGGCGATCGGCGTCCTGTACTCCAGCCCGAGCGACATCAAAGGGTGTGGAGACGGCTGGAAGGGCCTGAACCCCCACATCGAAAAAACGAAGACCGCCATCAAGGACGCGGCGAAGTCGGTGTCCGACGAGGAGTGGAAGAAGATGGGCCGCGAGGAGTTCGACGCGGCCTACAAGCAGTTCTGCGACGAGCTGGACAAGTGCAAGGGCATGAACGACGCCGTCGGGGGCTGCATGGACGGAGCCGCGAAGATGTCGTTCGCCGGCGCGCTCGTCTCGACGACCGGGTCCGGAATCCTGTTCGGGTTCGCCATGGCGGCGATGGCCAGCAAGGTCGTCCCCGGCATCGGCCAGGCCGCCTCCCTGGCCATCCAGAGCGCCGGGATCACGTACGCCAACATCTTCCAGACGGGCCTGAAGAACATGGCGACGAAGAACCTCAAGGTCCTGGGAGCCGCCGCCATGATCGCCGCGATGGCCGGCCAGTTCTTCTCCCAGTCCACCCAGCAGAAGCTGGCCACGGCGACGACCCCGGCCAACGGCGACATGCCCGCCTTCGAGCAGGTGATGATCGAGGGCCTGCCCGTGTCCACCAAGGGGCTGCCGGGTGCGTCGGGCACGAAGACGCCGGGGGGCTGACCCGCCACCCGCGCCCCGGCGCCCCGTGGCGGCTACAGGTCCAGACGGCGGCGGATGCGGTCGAGCTCGCCCATGACGTCCTCGAACGTCCGGTTGTAGGCCGCCTCGGCGCTCTTGAGCTGCTGCAGCGCCGCGTCCGGGTCCTGGACCAACCGCATCGGGTTGTCCTCCTCGCCGAACGCCTCGGCCATGGCGGCGTTGACCTGGTCCTGGAGGTCCTGCGTGGCGGCGTGCAGGACCTCCTTGATCCGCTCGGCCAGCTCGCCGGAGCTGAGCCGCATCGCCTTGGGGTGGAGCTGGAGTTCCCGCAGCCCCTCGGCGGCGTACTCCACGATGACCAGGCCGTCATCGTCCTGGGCGCGCCCGACCAGCGTCGCCAGGGACTTCTGGAGCTCTTCCATCTTGGCGAACTGACCATCGGCCCCGCTCAGGAGCTTGTCAACATCAATGTTCGCGAAATCCCCGAACTCCGCCGTCATCGGTCGCCCCCTCTTACCCAGCACTCACTCATCCCGGACCGCACAAAGGCCGGTTTCCGCGGAAAGCTAACCGCACCCGATCACACCTCCGCAATCCACTCGGTGACATTCCGTCGGACCCGGCCCCGGTTCAGCCGGCCAGGCCGCGCACCCAGGAGTAGACGTCCAGCACGCCGAGGGCCAGGGGGAAAAGCGTGATGATCAACAGGATCTCCAGGATGTCCCCGGCCCGGCCCCAGAACGGGGACGGCTTGCCGTGGCGCAGCCACAGCCCCATCCCCGCCGCGACCGCCGCCGCGCACATCAGCCCCATCACCGCGATGATCGCCGCCACCCCGCCCGCGCCCGCCACCCGGGCGAGCGCGAAGAGGACGAGCCCGGCGAGGCCCGCCGCGACCAGCCAGAGCCGCTGGCCGAACCCGCGGAAGACGCGCGAGCGCAGCAGCAGGGTCAGCGCCAGCGTCACCGTCGCCGCCATGGCGACCCAGTCGTCCTCCAGCGCCAGGTAGAGCTCCGTCCCCAGGGCGACCATCCCGAGCCCGGCGACCATGCCGGTGGCGTAGGCCTGCGCCCGGAGTGTGCGCTCCCGGACCGACGGCCCGTCGACCCGCTGGTTGTCGCCGCGCAGTTCCTCGGCGTTGGTGGGCATCGAGGGCATCGGCATCCCGGCGGCCCGGAACGACACCGTCGGGATCAGGGAACTGAACGCCAGCAGGACCGTGAGCGTGACCGCGGCGACCCCGGCCGGGGAGGCGCCGGACACCATCACGACGCCGGAGCTCACCGCCCCGGCCATCGCGGCGATCGCCGTGCCGAGGAACCCCTGCACGCCGTCGGCGATGGCGATCACGGCGACCGTCGCCACGAGGCCGACGGTGGCGAACGCGGCGAGCAGGTGCGCCGCCCCCAGTCCGGTCAGCCCGCCGTTCCCGGCGGGCGTCAGCAGCCCGGCGATGAAGCCGTACGGCAGGGCCGCGTGGCCGACCAGCGCGCCCGCGAAGGAGTCGCCCACCACCCGTGACACCAGGGCCCCGGCCACGACCAGCAGCAGGGCGATCACCCCGGCGACCACGGCGGAGGCCGTCCACGGCGGCCCGGCGAACACCAGCGTCACCGCCCCGGCGGCCAGCAGGGCCATGGCCGAGCCCATGCCGACCAGGCGGGTGTGCGAGGAGGTCCAGTTGCCGGCGCTCTCCCTGACGCCGGTGGCGACCACGTCGGCCACGTCGTCGAACATGGCGGGGGGCGCGGCGGCCTCGCGCGGCCGCAGGTAGAGCACCTCGCCGTCGAGCACGCCCAGCGCCCCCAGGCTCTGGGCGATGTCGAGGGGCGGTCCGCCGGGGCGCTGGAGCACCCACCCGGGGGCCGTCGCCGCCTCTCCCCCGATCTCGCCCATCGCCCGCAGCAGGCCGGGCAGCACGTGCGGGAGCGGGATGTCGGCGGGCAGCGCCAGGTCGGCCTTCTTGCGGGGTCCGACGATCGTGACGTGGCACAGGGCGGGCAGCGGCGCGGCGAACTGGGCGAGCGCGCCCTGCGGCGCCGGAACCGGGACGGGCGGCTGGGCCAGCGACCTCACGGTTGTCCTCCTTTTCCCATATCCATCACGGACATCAGGGATATGCCGGATACCGTAGCGGTGAGAAGAGGGATCATGTGCGATAGCCGTACCCGAACGGCGCCGGACGGACGGCGCCGCGGACGGCGAGGAACGACCAGGAAGGCAACCGCAGGGTGAGCATCGTCGTCGTACGGCGCCCCGAGCGCCGGCCCCCGCCCAAGCCGCCGCGTGGCGAGATCCTGCTCGAATCCCCGCCGGAGATCCCCGAGGTGCAGTCGCAGGGCATGACGGCCGTGCTGACCTACCTGCCGATGGTGGCGGGCGCGGCCGCGATGGGCCTGATGTTCACCGCGGGCGGCAACGCCAACCCGATCATGTACGTGGCCAGCGGCCTGTTCGGCGTCTCCATGCTCGGCATGACGCTGGGCCAGCTCGGCCGCCAGTCCGGGGAGCGCCGGCAGCGGCTGAACGGCCTGCGCCGCGACTACTTCCGCTACCTGTCGCAGATCCGCAAGCGGGCGCGGCGGGCGGCGATCCAGCAGCGCGAGGCGCTGGAGTGGAGCGGCCCCGCCCCCGACTCGCTGTGGTGGGTCGCGATGAGCCAGCGGCTGTGGGAGCGCCGCCCCCGCGACGACGACTTCGGCACCGTACGGCTCGGCACCGGCGTGCAGAAACTCGCCGTCCAGCTCGTCCCGCCGGACTCCCGGCCGGTCGAGGACCTGGACGCGCTGACCTCCGGCGCGCTGCGCAGGTTCGTCCGGGCGCACTCGACGGTCGCCGGGCTGCCCGTCGCGGTGGCCCTGCACTCCTTCGCCCGGATCAACCTCACCGGCGACCCGGTGGCCGTGCGGGAGCTGGTACGGGCGATGATCGCGCAGATCACCGTGTTCCACTCCCCCGACGACATGCGGATCATGGTGTGCGCCAGCAAGGAGTGGATGGCCCAGTGGGACTGGGTCAAGTGGCTGCCGCACGCCCTGCACCCGGAGGAGACCGACGCCGCCGGCCCGGTTCGGCTCATGGCCGAGAACCTCGCCGAGCTCGACCGGCTCGTCGGCGGGGAGCTGAAGGAACGGGCGCGGTTCCGGCCCGGCGCCTCCACCGACGCCCTGCCGTACCACGTGCTGATCCTGGACGGCGGGCACGTGCCGCACGACTCCCAGCTCGGCACCGACGCCATCCAGGGCGTCACCGTGATCGACCTGTCGGGGTCGGCGGGGGCGATCGAGGAGAAGAGCACGCTGCGGCTGGAGGTCCAGCCGGACGGCTTCCACATGGTCAAGGTGGACCACGCGGGCAAGCGCAGCTCGACCCGGCTCGGCGACCCCGACCGGCTGGACTTCCTGCGGACCGAGGGCCTGGCCCGGCAGCTCGCGCCGCTGCGCGCGTCCACCGCCACGGGGGGCGGCGAGGCCCAGGACGTCCTGTCGGTCAACACCTCGCTGACCGACCTGCTCGGCGTCGGCGACCCGACGCGCCTCGACGCGGGAGTGACCTGGCGCCCCAGGGCCGGGCGCAACCGGCTGCGGGTGCCGATCGGCCTCGGCGTGGACGGCCGGCTGGTCGAGCTGGACATCAAGGAGTCGGCGCAGGGCGGGATGGGGCCGCACGGCCTGGTCATCGGCGCCACCGGCTCGGGCAAGAGCGAGCTGCTGCGCACCCTGGTCCTCGGCCTGGCGATCACCCACTCCTCGGAGATCCTGAACTTCGTCCTGGTCGACTTCAAGGGCGGCGCGACCTTCCTGGGCCTGGAGACGCTCTCCCACGTCTCGGCGGTCATCACCAACCTGGAGGACGAGCTCCCCCTCGTCGACCGCATGTACGACGCCCTGCACGGCGAGATGATCCGCCGCCAGGAGCTGCTGCGCGCGGCCGGCAACTACGCCTCCCTGCGCGACTACGAGCGCGCCCGCGAGCAGGGCGCCGACCTGCGCCCGATGCCCACGCTGTTCGTCGTGATCGACGAGTTCAGCGAGCTGCTGACGGCCAAACCGGAGTTCATCGAGCTGTTCGTGATGATCGGCCGGCTCGGCCGCTCGCTCGGCGTGCACCTGCTGCTGGCCTCCCAGCGCCTGGAGGAGGGCCGGCTGCGCGGCCTGGACACCCACCTGTCCTACCGGGTGGGCCTGCGGACCTTCTCCGCGATGGAGAGCCGGGTCGTGCTGGGCGTCGCCGACGCCTACGAGCTGCCACCCGCGCCGGGCAACGGCTACCTGAAGTTCGACACCACCGGGATGACCCGGTTCAAGGCCGCCTACGTGTCGGGCGCCTACCAGGCCGACCCGCACCACGCGGCGGCCGCGGACGGCAGTGCGCCGGTGCGGGAGGTCGTGGAGTACGGGCCGGAGTTCGCGCCGGTGCCGGTCGTGGCCGAACCCCCCAGGAAGGAGCTGGCCCCGGCGGAGAGCACCCCCGCCAAGGGCAACTCCCTCAGCCTGCTGGACATCGTCGTCGACCGGCTGAAGGGCCAGGGGCCGCCCGCCCACCGGATCTGGCTCCCGCCGCTGGCCGACGCGCCGACCCTCGCCCACCTGCTGCCGCCGCTGTCGGTCACGCCCGAGCTGGGCCTGACCACCACCGGATGGGCGGGCCGGGGACGGCTGCACGCGGTCATCGGCATCATCGACAAGCCGTTCGAGCAGCGCAGCGACCCGTTCTGGCTGGACGTCTCCGGCGCGGCCGGGCACGTCGGCGTCGCCGGCGGCACCCAGAGCGGCAAGAGCACGATCCTGCGCACGCTCATCACCAGCATGGCGCTCACGCACACCCCCCGCGAGGTGCAGTTCTACTGCCTGGACTTCGGCGGCGGCTCGCTCGCCTCGCTGGAGGGCCTGCCCCACGTGGGCGGCGTCGCCACCCGCCTGGACACCGACCGGGTCCGCCGTACGGTGGCCGAGGTCTCCACCCTGCTGGAGCAGCGGGAACGCGACTTCGCCGAGCAGGGCATCGACTCGATCGCCGTCTACCGGCGGCAGGTGGCCGACGGCGCGATCGAGGGCGACCGGTTCGGCGACGTCTTCCTGGTGGTGGACGGCTGGCTGACCGTCCGGCAGGACTTCGAGTCGCTGGAGCCGGTCATCACCGACCTGGCCGCGCGCGGCCTCGGGTACGGCATCCACGTCGTGGCCGCCACCAACAAGTGGTCGGAGTTCCGGCCCGGCATCCGCGACCTGTTCGGCACCCGGGTGGAGCTGAAGCTGGGCGACGCCTACGAGTCGGAGGTCAACCGCAAGGCGTCGCTGGCCGTGCCCGAGGGGACCCCGGGACGCGGCCTCACCCGGGAGGGCCTGCACTTCCTGGGGGCGCTGCCGCGGATCGACGGCGTCCGCAAGGCCGACGACCTCACGGTGGGCGTGCGCGCCCTCGTCGACGCGGTCCGGGAGGCCTGGCAGGGGCCCCCGGCCCCCGGTGTGCGGCTCCTGCCGCCGGTGCTGCCGGCCGAGACCCTGCCCGGCATCGAGGAGACCGGCCCCGGCCGGATCCCGATCGGCATCGACGAGGCGACCCTGTCGCCCGTCATGCTCGACTTCGACACCGACCCGCACTTCATCGTGGTCGGCGACACCGAGAGCGGGAAGTCCAACCTGCTGCGCCTGATCACCGAGGGCCTGGTCGCCCGGCGCACGCCGCGCGAGGCCATGATGATCGTGATCGACTACCGGCGGACCCTGCTGGACTCGGCCGCCACCGAGCACCGCATCGGCTACGCCGCCTCCAGCGCGGCGGCGGCCGGCCTGATCGGCGACGCGCGCGCCGCCCTGCTCAAGCGGCTCCCCCCGGCCGACCTGACGCCCGAGCAGCTCCGCAGCAGGAGCTGGTGGCAGGGTTCGGACCTGTACATCGTCGTCGACGACTACGATCTCGTCGCGACCTCGTCCAACCCGCTGCAACCGCTGGCGGAGCTGCTGCCCCAGGCCCGCGACATCGGGTTGCACCTGGTCGTGTCCCGCGCGATGGGCGGCATGGGGCGGGCGATGTTCGACCCGGTCGTCCAGCGGCTCAAGGACATGGCCAGCCCCGCGGTCATCCTGTCGGGCAACAAGGACGAGGGCTTCCTGTTCGGCAACGTCCGGCCGCACCCGCTGCCGCCGGGCCGCGGCTACTACGTCGACCGCAAGTACGGCGCGCGGCTGGTCCAGACGGCGTTCCTGCCGCCGCAGGAGCCGGTGGAGGACTGACACCCGGCCGCCGGGCCGCCTTCCCGGGCCCGGGGAGGCGGCCCGGCGGGGACCGGCCGTCGCGGGACGGCGGCCTCCGGAGGCCCCGGCCGCGGTGGGACGGCGGCCGGGCCGGGGCAGGGGTGCCCCGATGGGTAGGGCTCAGGGAGGCGTCCCGTCCCGGCGAAGACGGCCCTGGAGGAGGAACGTGATACGAGATCCGAGCATCTGCGACGCGTGCGCGCGCCTGCGGATGAGACGCAACCCCGAGGCGGAGACCTCGGTCGACCGGTGGGTGCCCTACTGCGACGCCTTCCCGGAGAAGATCCCGGACGCCGTCTTCCTCGGTGGGTTCGACCACCGCGAGCCCTACCCCGGCGACGGGGGGATCCGCTTCCTCCTCAAGGAGGGGGAGGAGGAGATCCTGCGCCTGTACGAGGAGCGGGCCGGCGCCTCCTGAGGGCCGTCCCGCGTCCTCGCGGGGAACGGGCCGGCGTCTCCGGAGCGGGAGCCCGTCAGTTCCCCGCGTAGTGGGACTCCAGGAAGCGGCCGATCGCCAGGGCGAGCGGGCGGGGCCGGGGGGACGCCATGTACTCGGCGAACGCCTCGGCCACCATCTCGTCGGGGTCGGTGGCGCCGTACTTCGACAGCGCCGCCTTCACCTGCTCGGCCGTCACCGGGTGGAAGGGCATCGTGACGTCCACCCGCCGCCCGATCACCTCCCGTACCACCTGGTTGAGCTGCTGCTGGGCGCTGTGGGGCAGGCGTTCGAGCAGGTGGTGGCCGAACTCGTGGTAGAGGATCGCGGCGGCGGACCCCCAGCCGTGCGACAGCCAGCCCGCCCGCATGTTCGCCTCGAACCTCGCTCTCACCGCCTCCGGGTCGCCCAGTCGGCGCGCGTCCAGGTGGATGCCGGGCTCGGGCCCCCGTATGACGGAGTACGCTCCGACGTTCTCGGTCCCTTCGGCGCCGAACCTGTTCCGGGGGTCGCGCACGTCGATGGCGTTCAGCTCGGCCATCACCGCGGAGAACCGCCGGGCGAGTTGATCCAGGGCCCGGTTGAACTCCCCGGCGATCCCGGGGTGGATCGGCGTGGAGGTGTAGTCGATCGTGGGGGCGAGGTAGCCCAGCCGCTCGCTGAGCGACTGCTGCGCGCGGGCCTCGCTCTCGGCCAGGGCCCGCAGCTCGTCGGGAGAGAAGCGGGACCGCCCGGCCGCGTCGCCGTTCACGACGGCGTCCCGCGTGTCCGGGGCGCCGGTCTCGGGATGCTCCTCCGGCCGTCCCGACCCGACCCACGCCCGGACCTTCTCCCACGTGGTGAGGGGCACCGGGCCCTCGGGCAGGAAGATGCGGAGCCGGCCCCTCCCGAGGAGGGAGTGCGGGGCCTCCTGGATGGAGCCGACGAACCCGTCGCCGTACTTGGTGACGCCGTAGAACGCGTCCGGGGCGAGCACCACCCGGCCGGTGCGGTCGGCCACCTCCTGGGCGTAGGACGACGTCGCGTGCCCCACCTCGCAGTCGGCCAGCAGCAGCACGTCATCGGCGCGAAGGCCGGGCTCGTTCAGCAGCAGCGCCGCGAACTCCTCCGCCGGCAGCAGCCTGCCCCCGATGTACACGCCCTCCGGGCCGCCGTGGGCGAACACGGGGAAGGCCCCGTCGACCGGGAGCGCGCCGCGGGACGCCGCCGCGTTCGCCATGTCGTGCGGGCTGTCCGGGTCGCGGTACCACACCCCCGCCCGGGTCGCCTCACGATGCTCGGTGAAGTGCCGCAGCGCCTCCCCGGTCAGCTTCGGCCGCGGGACGCCGCCGGCCTGTGCCGCGGGCGCGTCCGCCGCCTCCCCGACCTGCGCCAGGAAGTAGTTCTTCGCCCCCGAGGAGGACTCCTGGACCGCGAGCACCTTGAACCGCGCGTTCGCGTCGAACATCGCGTGATGCGGCTTGCCGGAGATGTCGCCCACGTTCGCGTAGTGGCCCCGGATGGTCAGCCGTACGCTCCCGGGCGCGTCCGCCAGGAACCGCGGGTCGTCGACCCCCTCCAGGAGGCCGCGGAACGCGACCTCACGGCCGGGGGCGAGGTCCCCGGGGAGCCGGTCGGCCGGGACGCGCACCTCGACCTGCCCTGTGCGGTGCGGCAGCCCGGCCAGCTCCGCGTTCGCCAGGTCGAGGTAGGCGCCGGCCCGTGCGGCGTCGCCGGGGTCCCCGGTCCGGCCGGCCAGCGCGTCGTGCACCTCCGGCAGGTCGCCGTGCGTCAGCAGCTCGGAGAGCGCCGCGCGGGGGTCGCGCGAGCGCCAGTCCCCGGCCTCCGGGGCGTGCCCGCCGGTCCCCGCGTGGCCGTTCAGGCCGTTCAGACCGTCCAGACCGTCCAGCACGGGACGCTCGCCGTCCGCGTGCCGGGCGAGGTGCCCGAGCCGGTCCATGAGCCCGTCGTGCCAGTCGAGCCGGCCCCGGCGCGCGAACTCCGGCCGCAGCGCCTCCAGCCGCGCCGAGACGGCCGCGGCGTCCTCCGGGCTCAGCCTGTTCTGCCGGAACGTGACCCGGGGGGGCTCCGCCGCCTCCGGGGACCGGTGCGCGACGAGGAACTCCCGGGTGGCCGGACCGCCCCACCGCGCGGGCAGTTCCTCACCGACCCGCAGGTGGTGCACGCCGTGCGCGTCCACGGTCACCTCATGCCGGGCGAAGCCGTCCCCCATGGTCAGCACGGTGTACATGCCGCGCCTCGTCCGCTCGGCGGGGGACTCGTGCCAGGCGGCCCCCTCCGGCCTCGGATCCCCCGTGGAGACGCGGTGCTCGGAGTAGACGACCGTCTCGCCCGCCCGGAGGATCCCGCTGTCGGCGGCGCCGGTGAACCGGGGAGGCAGGCCGGTCAGCTCGTGGCCGTCCGCGTCGGCGGCGCGGATGTACTCGGTGCGGACGGCCTGCCGGCCGTCGTTGAAGGTGACCAGCTCCTCCATCCGGCCCTGGGCGTTCTCGAACAGCTCCGAGCGGAGGATCCCGGTCGCGAGGCTCCTGCGCAGGGCCTCGTTGCCGCAGTCCCGGTACACGACGTCACCGGCGCGGTGCGTCGCGGGGCCGTCCATCCCCATGGCGCCGCGGACCAGGGCCGCCATCTCCGCCGCGTCCGCGTCCCGGCCGGTGAGGCGGATCGCCTGCCTGCCGTCCTCGAAGGCGACGATCTCCACGCGGGTGCCGCCGCGCTCGACGACGCGGGTCTCGCGGACGCCGCCCGCCACACTCGCGGCCAGCCCGTCGTCCCGGACCGGTACGGCGGGCGCGTCCGGCGAGTGGGAAGGGTTCGGCGCGCCGGGCGCGGGCTCATCGGGCACGCGGGACGGACCCGGCGCGTCCGGCGAGTGGGACGGATCGGGCGTACCTGATGAGCCCGCGCCCGGCGTTTCCCGCGCTTCGTCCGGCCGGTGCCGCAGGGCGCCGTGCTCGTCGGCGGACCGGCTCAGCGGGCCGCCGTGCTCGCCGCCGGGTCCGGGTCGTGTGCCATCGAGCCCTCCTGGCCCGCCGGGACCGTCGGGGAAGGACGGCGGGGCTTCGGCCAGGGACCGGATCCCCTCCCACGCCGCCGGGGGAACCGGGCCTTCGGGCAGGAAGATCAGCAGCCGCCCGCGGCCCGCCATGGTGCCGGGCCAGTGATCCGGACGGAGGGCGACCATGTCACCCGACTTGTCGCTGACGTGCATCAGCGTTTCGGAGGCGACCACCACATGGCCGGTCCTGTTGGCCACCTCCTGGGCGTACCGCTCCGCCCCGACTTTGCACTCGCCGAGGTAGATGACGTCGTCCGGACGCAGGCCGGGCTCGTTGAGCAGCATGGCCGCGAGATCCGCGGCGGGGATGTGCTCACCGCCGATGAAAATTCCCCTGGAGTTCCCGTGGCCGTCCACGTAGAACACGCCGTCCATCTTGCGCACGGCGCGCACGCTGGCGGCGAAGTCCGTCTTCAGGACCTCCTCGGGTGTGCGGTACCACACTCCGGCATCGGTCACCTCACGGTTCGTCGTGATGTGCCGCTGGAGTCTGTCCGGCAACTCGGGGCGCTCCTTGGGCCGGACGTCCCGGTTCGGGACGGTCGTGCCGCCCTCCGTGCCCTCCGTGACCCGCGTCACGAAGTATTCCTTGACGCCGTAGGAGGTCTCGTGGACCCCCAGCACCTTGAACCGGGCGTCCCCCTCGATCATCACGTGGCCGGGCCTGCCGGACAGGTCCGCCACCCGCGTGTGGTCACCGTGAATGATCAGCCGCGCGCTGTGCGGCATGTCCGGCAGGAACCGGGGGTCGTCCACCCCCTCCAGGATCCCCCGCGCGGTGAACTCCCGACCGGCGGCCAGCCCCTCGGGAAGCCGGTCGACGGGCACCCGCACCTGTACGGTCCCCTGGCTGCGTGGCAGCTCCACCAGCCCCGCACCGACCAGTTCCGCGTACGCCCGTGCCCGGGCCACGTCGTCGGGATGAGCCGCCGGGTCGGCCAGCACCTCGTTCAGCCGCCGAAGATCACCCTCCCACAGCAGCTCGACCAGTGCCTGACGGGGCCGCATACCGGCCGGATCACGCGGCCACCCCGCGTCGGCCGGACGAACGACAGCGGCCGGGGCGGTGACCCCGTCATGCGCGGCCGGGGCACCGGCTCCGTCGTGCGGCGCCGTGTCGGGCAGGACCGGGCCGTGCGGAACCGCGTCCGGACCGGTCAGCAGCGCCTTCTCTCCCCCGGCGTGCCGCCCGAGAAGCTCCAGCCGCTCCACCATGTCGTCGTGCCAGCGCTGCCACCCGCGGCGCTCGAACTCCGGCCGCAGCTCCTCCAGCCGGGCGTGGACGGCCACGACGTCCGTCCAGTACAGGCCGTTGTGACGGAACACGAAGTCTCCGGGTCCCGCGGAAGTGGGCCGGCGGAGGAGGTCGTCGAGGGCCGACTTGCCCCACCTGCCGGCGAAGTCCCGATCGACGCCGATCAGGTGCTCCCCCGACGCGTTCGTTCCCGTCCGGTGCGGGTTGAAGGTCTCGCCCAGCGTCAGGACGTCGTACAGGCCCCGCTTGGCCGCGTGGCCGTGCGACTCGTCCCGCACCAGCGGCCGCAGCTCCGCGACGTCGGTCCGCGAAAGGTGGCTCCGGTAGATGACGGTCTCGCTCGCGCGGTGGACCCCCCCGTTCGGGTCGGCCACCGTCCGAGGCGGCAGGACACCCGCCTCCACCCGATCCGCCTTGGCGATGCTGCCGCAGTCCACCCGTCTCGCCTGCACCCCGTCGTTGAAGGTGACGAGCTCCAGGGACCGGCCGGGGCCGGTACGTATCACCTCGGTTCTGCGGATGCCCGTCTCGATGCTCCTGCGCAGCGCGTCGTCGCCGTACTCCCGGTAGACGACGTCACCGGAGCGGTGCACGGCAGGACCGTCCAGGCCCAGCGCGGCCCGGGTCAGCGCCGCGGCCTCGGCGGTCTCCGCGTCCCGGCCGGTCAGCCGCATCGCCGTACGCCCGTCACCGAACGTGACGATCTCCGCCCGCGTCTCACCGGCGTCCAGCAACCGGGAATGACGCACCCCGCCCGCCGCGCTCCTACCCAGCTCCCCACCGGGATCCATCAACCGCGCCGCGGCCTCGTCCGGTGACGGCGCGCCGCTCCGGAACGGCGCGTCGTCTGGCCCGTCCGCGGACGCCGCGTCCCGCGCCTCGTCCTCGGACGCCCTGTTGCGCATCTCGCCCTCGGACGCCCTGTCCCGTGCTTCGCCGGAGGGCGTCGCGTCCTCCCCTGCGCCCCGGACCGGCCGCGCCGTGTCCACGGGGTCCGGGCGGCCGGAAGACGGCTCCGTCCGGGCCGGCGGTGGCACGTCCGAAGACGCCGGACGCGATGGTTCCGCCCGGCCGACGGGCTCCGCAGAGGTCGCGGGCTCCGCACGAGGCACGGGCTCCACGCGGGTCACGGGCTCCGCACGGGTCGTGAACTCCGCAGAGGCCGCGGGCTCCGCACGGGGCGCGGACTCCGCGCGGGTCGCGGATTCCGCCGCCCTGATCCCGGCCTGCGGGTCCCCATGCGCTCCGGGACCGTCGGAGAAGAACAGCGGGCCGGTGAGGCCGGACTGGACCCGCTCCCATGCCACCGGGGGGACCGGAACGTCGGGCAGGAAGACCAGCAGCTGCCCGCGACCGGCCATGGTCGTGCGGGCCTTCCCATCGGTCACGGGGTTCATGTCGCCGAACTGGTTGACGGACATCATCGAGTCGGCGGCGATCACCACGTGGCCGGTCTCCCTGGCCAGCTCCTGGGCGAAGGCCCTCTGGCCGACCTCGCAGTTGCCGAGGTAGATGACGTCGTCCGGGCGCAGGCCGGGCTCGTTGAGCAGCAGCATCGCGAGCTCCCGGGCATTCAGCCCGTCCTCGCCGATGTAGATCCCGTCCGAGTCGCCGTGGGCGTCCACGTAGAACAGGCCGTCCATCCCCCGTACGGCGCGCGCGCTCTCCGCCAGGTCCCGGTCCTCGGGGTCGCTCAGGTCGCGGTACCACACGCCGGCGTCGGTCACCTCGCGGTGCTCGTCGAAATGCCGCTGGAGCCATGGGGGCAGCTCGGGCGGGGCCTTCGAAAGTCCGCCCGTCCGGGTGTCGGGAAGGACCCCCTCCACGTCGGAGACGCGGGCCACGAAATATTCCTTGACGCCGTAGGAGGTCTCGTGGACCCCCAGCACTTTGAACCGGCTGTTCCCCTCGAACATCACCTGATGGGGCTTGCCGGACAGGTCGCCCACCCGCGTGTGCTCGCCGTAGACGACCAGCCGCGCGCTGCGATCCATGTCCGGCAGGAACCTGGGATCGTCCACCCCCTCCAGGAACCCCCGCGCGGTGAACTCCTGACCGGCGGACAGCCCCTCGGGAAGCCGGTCGACGGGCACCCGCACCTGCACGGTCCCCCGGCTGCGCGGCAGCTCGGCCAGACCCTCGTCGACCAGCTCCGCGTACGCCCGCGCCCTGGTCGTGTCGTCGGGGTGGGCCGCCGGATCGGCCAGCGCCTCGTTCAGCCACCGGAGGTCACCGTCCCGCAGCACCCGCTCGAGCGCTTCGTCGGGCCGCGTGGTCGCGGGGTCGTACGGCCACTCCGCGTCCGCCGAGCGGACGACCGGGGACGCGGCGCCGTCGTGCGGCGTCGCGTCCGGCAGGACCGGGCCGTGCGGGACGGCGTCCGCGCCGGTCAGCAACGGCTGATCTCCCTGGGCCTGTCGCCCGAGGTGCTCGAACCGCTCCGTCATGTCGTCGTGCCAGCGCTGCCACCCGCGCCGCTCGAACTCCGGTCGCAGCGCCTCCAGCCGCGCCGCGACGGCCGCGGCGTCCTCCCCGGTGAGACCGTTGCGGCGGAACCCGAAATCGACGGCGCCGAGCTGGGAGACGACGCCCTCGTCGAGGAAGCCGTCGAGGAGCTTCTTGTCCCACGTGTCGGCGAAGCTCCGCTCGATGCGCAGCGAGGGCTCGCCGTGCGCGTTCGTCTCCATCGTGTGCGTGTTGAAGGTCTCGCCCAGCGTCAGGACGTCGTACAGGCCCCGCTTGGCCTCGTGGCCCGGCGACTCGCTCCACACCAGTGGCTTCACGTCCGGATCGTCGGCCGCCTTGACGCGGGTCTCGTAGACGACCGTCTCACTTGCGCGGTGGATCCCCCCGCTCGCGTCCGCCGTGGACAGGGGGGGCAGCGCCGCCCTCTCGATGGCGTCCGCGGCGTCGATCGTCCTGCGCTCTATGCGGAACGCCTGTCTCCCGTCGTTGAAGGTGACGAGCTCCCGGAACCTGTTCCCGTCGGGGATGAGCCGGGTTTCGCGGATGCCCGTCTCGATGCTCCTGCGCAGCGCGTCGTCACCGTACTCCCGGTAGACGACGTCACCGGAACGGTGAACCGCCGGACCGTCCAGCCCCAGCGCGACCCGGGTCAGCGCCGCCGCCTCCGCCGCCTCCGCGTCCCGGCCGGTCAGCCGCATCGCCGTACGCCCGTCACCGAACGTGACGATCTCCGCCCGCACATCACCGACGTCCAGAAGCCGGGTATGGCGCACCCCGCCCGCCGCGCTCCTGCCCAGCTCCCCACCGGGATCCATCAACCGCGCCGCGGCCTCGCCCGGTGACGGCGCCTCGTTCCGGGACGTCACGCCGCGCGCCTCACCCTCGGGCGTCCTGTCCCGCGCCTCACCCTCGGGCGTCCTGTCCCGCGCCCCGCCGGAGGACGCCGGTTCCTCGCTCCCCGGTAAGGCGTCCTGGCCGTCCGCGCGGCTCGGCGCCCGGCCGGGACCGGCGGGCTCCCGGGCGGCGTCGAGGAGCGGCGTCGTGCCCTCGGCGTGCTCGGCGATCCGGTCGAAGGCGAACTTGGCGTTGGCGTACCAGTCGTCCCGGCCCAGCGCCCGGAATTCGCCCTCCAGCGCGTCGATCCGCACGCGGAGGACCTCGATGTCGCTCCGGCTGAGCGGGTTCCCCGCCCACTCGACCTTCATCGGGGACGTCTCCCGGAAGAAGTGCCGGACGAAGGGGTTGCGGGTGTCGGGGAGGATGCCCTGGAACGCCTTCTCGTGGTCGAACGCCCTCAGCGCGCCGTTCTCCCCCACCCGCAGGTCGATGTCCGCCGCCCGTAGGTCGAGGTCGGCGTCGGGGAACCGGAAGCGGTCGTAATGGCTGGTGAGCGTGTCGAGGAGGCCCAGCAGGATGCCGTCCGCCGTGCCGTGGTGACCCGGCGCCTCCCAGCTCCCGTCGGGGTTCAGGCGGACCTCCGCCCGCTCCCCGCCGACCCAGTCGACGAGGACGCGCCGTTCTCCGGCGATGTGCACGGCGGCCACGTCGGCCCCGACGGCCTGCCCCAGGCGTGAGGTGAGGTACTCGCGGTCCCGGGCGTCCCGGCCGGCCAGCTCCTTGTCCACCGCCCGCGTTCCGTCGCCCAGGGTGACCCGGTCGGCCCGCAGGCTCTCCGCACCGGTCCTGAGCGGCTCCCGGGGGCCGGTGATCCCCGTGGCCACGCTCTGGGCGAAGCTCTCGTGGTCGCGCAGGGTGATAGGGCGCGGCGGCCGCACCGCTTCCGGGTCGGCGGCCGGGAACGGCTGCGGCGCGGGCGGACCCTGCTGCTCGGTGAGGACGGTGGCGGTTCCCTGCCCGTCCCCGTGGTTGATCAGCGAGTCGATGCTCTCCGCCCCCGGCCGCGCGGCCGGAGCGCTCTCCCCGGTGGCGATCGGGTCCCGCGGGGCGGGCACGGTGGGAACGGCGGCCTCGGGCCCGGGATGCGTGGCGCCCCCGGCGCCGGGATGCGTGGCCGTACCGGTCCCGGGATGCGTGGCGCCCCCGGCGCCGGGATGCGTGGCCGTACCGGTTCCGGGATGCGTGGCCGTACCGGTTCCGGAATGCGTGGCGCCGCCGGAGCCCGGCCCTGTCGCGTCGTCCGCCGCCACGTGCGCCTGGCCCGGCCGGCCCGTCGCGGTGGCCGGATGCGCCGGGCTCCCGCCTTCTCCTGGCGTGCCAGCGGACACCGGACCGGCGTTCTCCACCCGCCCGGCGGGCCCGCCCCCGGGTTTGGCGGCGAAGGCCGGGGCCGCCGCGGCCGGGAGGGGCGCCGGGGGCGCGGCGTGCGGCGGGGCCGTGCCGTCCGGACGGAGGGCGACCGGGGGAACGGCCTGCGGGGCGGTGTGCGGCGGGGTGTGCGGCGAGGCCGTGCCGTCCGCTCCGAGGACGGCCGGGGGAACGGCCTGCGCCAGGACGGTGGCCGAGTCCGCGGGACGGCCGGAACCGGCCTGGTGAGCGCCTACGGCGCCGAGATCACCGGCCGCACCCCGGCCGGACGGGCCTCCCGGGTCGCGCGGAACCGCACCGCCGGAACCCGGCGGGCCTCCCGGGTCGTGCGGGACCGTACCCCCGGGACCTGATGGGCCTCCCGGGTCGTGCGTAGCCGCACCGCCGGGGCCGGACGGGCCTCCCGGGTCGCGCGGGACCGTACCTCCGGCGGGAGATCCGCCCGCCGGGCCGGCGGCGGGCCCGCCGCCGTCGCCGCCGTGGGCGGGCCCTCCTCCGTCGCCGCCCGCGCCACGCACCGTCGGCTGCCCCGCCCAGTGCGCGTCCGCGCCGCCGATCACGCCGGCCGTGGTGCCCTTGAGCACCATCTCCCAGTCGAACTGGCCGCTCATCGCCAGGCTGATCGCGGTGGCCGCGCCGTTGGCCAGCCCGGACTGGGCCATCATGCCCCACATGGAGCTGGTGGAGGCCGCCAGGAACTTCTCGAAGGCCGTCATCTCGGCCCGGCGCAGTCCCGCCCGCAGCCTCGCGGTCGACAGTCCGGACAGCCCGGCCGGCAGGGCGGTGAGGAACAGACCGCTCAGCGCGCCCATCATTCCCGACGCCTTGACCGACTCCCAGTCGATGCCGTCGCGCCGCGACTGGGACAGCTGCACCCCCGCGTCCATGACGACGCCCAGCCCGCCGAACAGGGCGAGGTTGATCAGCAGCCGGTGGGCGATCTGCTGGATCGTCATCCGGGCGAGCTGCACCCGCGGGCCGATCAGCGCCAGTGACAGCGCGCCCCACGGGCCTGCCGAGGCCGCCAGCAGCCAGCCGATCTGGAAGATCAGGAACCAGACCGACACCTCGATCATCTTCTTGGTGTACTCGACCTGCACCCCGGCCTGGTTGAGCTCCAGCGCCGCCGAGACCAGGCGGTCGACCAGCTCGGCCTGCCTACCTCCGGAGACCTTCTTGACGTGCTCGGCGAAGAGTTTCAGGGCCTCGCCGTCCCATTTCACGCCGCCCGCGGCCCCCATCGAGCCCTGGGAGGACAGCGGCCCCTCCCCGGCGACGCTCCGGGCGGTGGCCGCGCAGGCGTCGGCGAGCCGGAAGCACCGTGACTCGTCCCCCTCCGGCCAGTCCATCCCGACGGCCCAGCCGACGTACGGCTTGGCCCAGTCGGGCACGAGGAAACCGTCGAACCCCACGGAGGATCACACGCTGCGCGAGGACGGGATCACTCCCGCTCCTTCGGCCCCCTCGTACGTCACGGCGTTCACCCTCAGCCGCTCCTGGACGCCTCCGACCTCGTCGATGTACGCGTCGAACGCCGCGAAGAGCGCGTCCCTGATGCCGGGCAGCCGCTTCTCCAGCTCCGCGCCGTACTGGTCGTTCCCCAGCGGGGGGCTCTCCCGCAGGAACGTCTGCCACAGCTCGTCGCGCCGCTCGCGCAGGAAGTCGCGCTCCTCGCCGTACTGCAGCGCTTCGCGGCGCAGGTCCGCCCACTCGGCGTAGTAGCCGTCACCGGACGCCGTCATCCACGGCCCTCCGGCTCCATCGGCGGCAGCGCCACCGGCTGGGGCAGGAACGACTCGAAGCTCGCGCCCTCGCCGAAGACCTCCTCGTACGGCAGGCCCTCCGGCAGGAACGGAGCCATCAGCTCCTTCGTCTGATCGGCCACCTCACCCGTCGCCGCGCCGATCTGCTCCATGATCGCCCGAGCCAGCTCGGAGGGGGAAAGCTTGCGGTAGACGCGGGGGTCGAGCGTGAGGTCCCGCACCTGGCCCCGCGGTCCGACCGTCACCGACACCATTCCGTCGTCGGACCGCGCGGTCACGTTCAGCTCGTTGAGCCTGCCGTACGTCTCGCGGAGCTGCTCCGCCTGCCGGTTGTACTCCTCGGCCAGCTCTTCCATGGTCCTGCGGAACTCGTCGCTCATCGTCTTCACCTCCCGGCGTCAGGGAAACCATACGTCACAAGAAACCCAACAGAACCAGACATACTATTCACAGTCTGGCGAGATCCAATGAATCTGGCATACCTCTGGTCCGACCTCCCGCGTGGACGGCGGGGACGCCGAGCGGGACCGGGGGGCAGGACCGGGGCGGGGCCGGGCGGGCCGTGGAGCGGTCAGGAGTCCCCGTCCCGCTCGGCGGTGGCCCGCCGCATCTCATCGAGGATGGCGAACTCCTCGGGGGTGATGTCGGGCGAGACGCTCAGGCTCCCCGCGGACGTCTCCAGCACGATGGACTCGGGCGCGCCGGCCCCGGCGTCGTCCGGGACGACCGTGAGCAGGGGCACCGAGGAAGGTCCCAGGGCACGCAGCGCGCGGTCCGCCTCGGCGTCGCCGACCTCGGGGCAGCGGTACCCGTGGGCGGCGGCGTGCCCGCACAGCCCGGGGTCGGGCAGCAGGCCGTGTTCCCGCAGGTAGTAGGTGACCGCGTCCGTCCAGACCCAGCGCCCGTCCGTGCGGACGTCGCGCGGCACCGTCTCCCCGCGCGAGGAGTCGACCCGGTCGGGGTCGCGGCCCGGCTCGTGTGCGATCACCCGGCCCCCGTCGAGGTAGGCCGCCAGCCGCTCCCGCTCGGCGGGATCCTCCGCCCGGGGGTGACCGGGGTCGAAGAACGGCCGCCCGCTGCCGGGCTCGACGCCGTCGAACACTCGCGCGATCGAGATCGCGTTCTCACTCATACGGGGTCCTCATCGACGAACCGGGAACGAAACCGTGACGGGATCCATCCTGCCGGAACCCGGGCGGCGGCGTCCGGCCGGGCAAGGCTTCCCGGGACACCGCCCCGCGAAGATCCATGTCCTTTATGATCGGCCTTCGGTGGCTTTGCGCCTACACGGGAGGAGGCCGGGCTCGGTGGCGGGTGTCGACATCCATTTCCAAGTACTCGATCAGTGCCGTACGACCGCGAAAACGCTGGCCGGGAAGTTCGAGGAGCTCGGCGGCCAGTATCCGGCCAAGGCGGCCGACTCCTCCGCCTTCGGCAGGCTGACCGACTCCTCCGGGCTCGCCACGGCCCTCGACACGGTCGAGAAGACGCTCGACGACCAGCTCGGCCGCGTCGCCAAGAAGCTCCGGCTCGTGGAGCGGGCCCTCGACCAGGTGCAGGACAACGTGCGCGGCGCGAACCGGGCCGGAGGCGGCGACTGATGGGCTCCGAGCAGATCCGCCAGCTCCCCGGCGGCGGCCCGCTGGCCGACTACCTGGACAAGGTCAGCGGCAACCCCGAGGCGATCCGCGCCGTGGCCAAGCGCTGGCGCGGCACCGCCGGAAAGGTGAACGAGCACCTCGGCGGCCTCGGCTCCGCCGTACAGAACGTGGACGACGCCTGGCAGGGCGGCTCCGCCGACGACTTCGCCGCCTACATGAGCAAGTACGGCAGGGCGGGAGAGGACCTGGAACTCGCCGTCTCGAACTGCGCGAACTCCCTGGACGACGCCGCCACGGCGCTGGAGGACGCGAAGGCGAAGATCGGCAGGATCGCCGACACGCTCCTGAACGACGTGGACACCTACCGCAGGACCAACCGCGGGGACACCTCCCAGGACACCTCGGCGGGCATCTCGCGGCTGGCCTCCTCGGCCGCCACCGCCGCGAAGCCCCACCTCGACGCGGCCGACGACGCCGTGACCAAGGCCATGAAGGATATCGGCAAGTATCTCGGCGAACGGGATCTCACCTTCACCGGGATCGGCGACCCCGGTGACCAGCCGTTCGTGCCCGGGGCCGGCCACACCGTGAACTGGGAGCGGACCATCGGCTACCAGCCCGCGGGAGGGCCGAACGGGGGCGGCGGCCCCGGAGGCGGCGCACCCGGCGGCAACGGATCCGGGGGCAACGGATCGGGAGGCGGTTTCGGCGGTTACGGGCCCAGCGGCCCGCCCCCGCCCGGCGGCGGCCCCGCCCCCAGCGGCAAGGTCAAGGAGTGGATCGAGCAGGCGATCGAGATCCTCAAGGAGCGGGGTGTCCCGGTCGAGAAGATGAACCCCAACGACATCTGGATGATCATCCAGCACGAGTCGGGCGGGAACCCGCACGCGATCAACAACTGGGACTCCAACGCGGCCGCGGGGCATCCCTCCAAGGGCCTGATGCAGACCATCGACCCGACCTTCAACGCCTACAAGCTGCCGGGCCACGGCGACATCTACAACCCGGTGGACAACATCATCGCCGGGGTCCGCTACGCCATCAGCCGGTACGGTTCGGTCTCCAACGTGCCCGGCGTGGTCGGCAGCAAGACCGGCAGCGGCTACGTCGGCTACTGACCCCGCCGCCTCCGGCGCGCCCGGACCGGCGCCCCGCCCGGCCCTCGGCACCCGGCGCGGACCCGGGAGCCGGTGGCCGCCGGGCGGGCCGGTCGTGTCCCGAACCCCGTGACTAGGCTGTGACGATGAAGCTGACGAAGTTCGGACACGCGTGCGTCCGCCTGGAGAAGGACGGCTCGACCCTGGTGATCGACCCGGGCGCCTTCAGCGAGGAGTCCGCGCTGGAGGGGGCGCGCACCGTGCTCATCACCCACGAGCACTTCGACCACGTCGACGTCGAACGGCTGCGCCGGGCCGCCGAGGCCGACCCGTCGCTGGAGATCTGGACGAACGAGGCGGTGGCCGCCACGCTGACCGGCCTCCCCGCCGAGATCCGGACCGTACGGCACGGCGACACGTTCGACACGGCCGGTTTCGGGGTGAAGGTGGTCGGCGAGTGGCACGCTCCCAACCACCCCGACATCCCGGCCGTGCGGAACACCGGGTTCCTGGTGGACGAGGAGGTCTTCTACCCGGGTGACGCGTTCACCCCGCCCGGGACGGAGGTCCCCACCCTCCTGGTGCCGACCAACGCGCCCTGGATGAAGATGGCGGAGATGGTGGAGTATCTGCGCCGGGTCCGCCCGGCCCGCGCCTTCTCCACCCATGACGGACTGCTCAACGACGCCGGGCTCGGCCTGATCGACGGCTGGCTCGAGCGGGAGGGCGAGCAGCAGAAGGCCGACATCCGCCGCCTCAAGCCGGGCGAGTCCGTCGACCTGCCGTAGACACGGGTCCGTCGCGCCGCCGGGCGCGGCCCCGCCCCGGGCGGCAGGGGCCGCCGGACACGGCCGACCTCCCAGGCGGCTGACCGGCGGACGGCTAGGCGGCGGTGACGATGGTGGCCGAGCCGATCACGGTGTCGTCCAGGTAGAGCACCGCGGCCTGGCCCGCCGCGACCCCGGTGGCCGGGGCGTCGAGCGTGATGTGCACCTCGTCGCCGGAGAGCTGGGCGCGGCAGCCGTACACCTCGCCGTGCGCGCGGAGCTGGACGGTGCAGGCCAGCGGCTCGCGCGGCTCGGCCACCGGGCCGTTCCACACCGGCCGGGCGGCCACGATGGTGGTGACCTCCAGGGCGGAGCGGGGACCGACCGTGACGGTGTTGGAGACCGGCTCGATGGACAGCACGTAGCGCGGCCGGCCGTCGGGGGCCGGGCGGTCGACGCGCAGGCCCTTGCGCTGGCCGACGGTGAAGCCGTACGCCCCCTCGTGGGTGCCGACGACCTCGCCGGAGACGTCGACGATCGGGCCGGGGGCCGCGCCGAGGCGGTCGGCGAGGAAGCGCCGGGTGTCGCCGTCGGCGATGAAGCAGATGTCGTGGCTGTCGGGCTTGTCGGCCACGGTGAGCCCGCGCCGGGCGGCCTCCTCGCGGACCTGCGCCTTGGTGGAGTCGCCCAGCGGGAAGATCGCGTGCCCGAGCTGCTCCCTGGTGAGCACCCCGAGGACGTAGGACTGGTCCTTGGCCGCGTCGGGGCTGCGGCTCAGCACACCGTCGACGAGCCGGGCGTGGTGGCCGGTGGCCACCGCGTCGAAGCCGAGGGCGAGGGCCCGGGTGAGGACCGCCTCGAACTTGATCTTCTCGTTGCACCGCAGGCACGGGTTGGGCGTGCGGCCGGCGGCGTACTCGCTGACGAAGTCCTCCACCACGTCGCGGTGGAAGCGTTCGGCCATGTCCCAGATGTAGAAGGGGATGCCGATGACGTCCGCGGCCCGGCGGGCGTCGCGGGAGTCCTCGATCGTGCAGCAGCCGCGGGCGCCGGTCCGGTAGGACTGCGGGTTGGCCGAGAGCGCCAGATGCACGCCGGTGACGTCATGGCCGGCCTCGGCGATGCGGGCGGCGGCCACGGCGGAGTCGACGCCGCCGGACATGGCGGCAAGCACGCGAAGTGTCATAACCCCTTGAGCGTACCCGCGCGGCGGGGCACGCCGTCAGTCCGGGCCGCGCCGTTCCCCGGCACACGGGTCCCCGGCACACGGGCGACCGCCGTACGGCCGCGCGGCGCCCCGCCCCCGGCCCGGCGGCGGCGCGGATCAGCTCAGGCCGGCCCGGCGGGCGCGTTCGACGACCGTGCCGATGACGGCCGCCACCCGGTCCACGTCGTCCCGGGTCGAGGTGTGGCCCAGGGAGAAACGGAGCGAGCCGCGCGCCCGGACCGCGTCGGCGCCCATGGCGAGCAGGACGTGGGAGGGCTGCGCCACCCCGGCCGAGCACGCCGAGCCGGTCGAGCACTCCACGCCCTTGGCGTCCAGGAGCATCAGCAGCGCGTCGCCCTCGCACCCGGGGAAGGAGAAGTGCGCGTTGCCGGGCAGCCGGTTCACCGGGTCGCCGTTGAGGATCACGTCGGGGACGGCCTCGCGGACCCGGCCGATCAGATCGTCGCGGAGCGCGGTCAGCCGGGCCGCGGTCTCGGCCTGACGGTCCACCGCGGTCCGCACGGCCGCGGCGAACCCGGCGATCGCCGGGGCGTCGAGCGTGCCGGAGCGCACGTCGCGCTCCTGGCCGCCGCCGTGCAGCACCGGCACCGGGTCGACGCCGCGGGCCAGCAGCAGCGCGCCGGCGCCGATCGGGCCGCCGACCTTGTGGCCGGAGACGGTCATGGCATCCACGCCGGAGGCGGCGAACGCGACCGGGAGCTGGCCGACGGCCTGCACCGCGTCGGTGTGGAAGGGGATGCCGTGGTCGTGGGCGATGGCGGCGAGCACGCGGACCGGCTGGATGGTGCCGACCTCGTTGTTGGCCCACATCACGCTCACCAGGGCGACGCTCTCCGGGTCGCGCTCGACGGCGTCGCGGAGGGTCTGCGGGTGCACCCGGCCGAGCTCGTCCACCTCCAGCAGCTCCACCTTCGCGTCCTGGTGGTCGCCCAGCCAGTGCGCGGGGTCGAGGGCGGCGTGGTGCTCGGCCGCGCTCATCAGGATCCGGGTCGCGCCCCTGGCGCGGCGAGCCCAGTAGAGGCCCTTGACGGCCAGGTTGTCGGCCTCGGTGCCGCCGGAGGTGAAGACCACCTCGCTCGGCCGGGCGTCCAGCGCGTCCGCGATGTTCTCCCGCGCCTCCTCCACGACCCGGCGGGCCCGGCGGCCCGCGGTGTGCAGTGACGAGGCGTTGCCGACCACACCGAGCTGGGCGGTCATCGCCTCGATCGCCTCGGGCAGCATCGGCGTGGTCGCCGCATGATCGAGATAGGCAGACTCCACGACCGTTCCCTTCCCCGGCCCCTTTTCTCCGGCCCTCCCAAGCGTATCCGCGCCCGGACGGGTGCCGTCGCCGCGGTCCCCGCTGCCCCGGCGGCCACCGTGGTCACCATGGCCGCCACGAATGTCACGCGCGTCACAACTGCCACGTTTGCCGACTGAACCGTCCGGACGGTACAGTAAGTGTCATGCGACGGGAAGAGCTACTGGACGCGGCGGAGGACCTCCTCGGCGACCAGGGCGCCGGGGCCCTGACCCTGGCCGCCGTCGCGGAGCGGGCCGGATGCAGCAAGGGCGGCCTGCTCTACCACTTCAACTCCAAAGAAGCCCTGATCAAAGGCATGGTAGAGCGCCTCATCGAGGACTTCGACCAGCTCGTCGCCGCCCAGGGCCACGACACCTACACCAAGAACTACCTGGCCGCCACGTTCGAGGCCGTGCGGACCGGCAGGCTGCGGCGCTGGGCCGTGGTCACCGGCGCGTCCGGCAACCTCCTCCTCCTCGCCCCGTTGCGCGAGGCGATGGCCAGATGGCACCGCGAAGGGCTGGACGACGAGCCCGACCCGGTCGCCGCGCAGATCGTACGGCTCGCCTGCGAGGGGCTGTGGGACGTGGTCAGCCACGACCCGGCCCTGTACGACGACGAGCGCTACGACGAGCTGAAACGGCGCCTGCTGGCGCTGCTGCCCGCCTGAGCGACCCGCTCCCGCGGCCCCTGCGCACACCCCACACACACCGATCGCGCCCGCGGTCGTCTCCGCCCGCGCGGAGGCGGCCCGCCCGCGCGTGCCGATCGACGACGTTCAACGACATTCATGTAAGGAGCCTGTGATGACCCGCGCCCTGAGGACGGCCCGTACCGGTGCCGTTCTCACCTTCGTGCTCGCCGGACTGATGTGCGGATCGATGACCGTGCGCATCCCCGCGCTGTCCGACAAACTCGGCCTGTCCGAGGCGTCGGTCGGCGTGACGCTGCTGGTGTGGGGGCTGGGCGCCCTCGTCACCATGCAGTCCATGCGCCGGGTGATGACCCGCTTCGGCAGCCGGAGCGTGCTGCGGATCGGCGCTCCCCTCTGCGCGGCGACCCTCGCCCTGCTGGCGTTCGCGCCGACGTACCCCCTGCTGCTGGTGACCGCCGGGCTCTTCGGCATGGCGTTCGGCTCCGTGGACGTCGCGATGAACGCGCAGGGCTCGGCCGTCGAGCGCGCCTACGGCCGTCCGCTGATGAACGGCATGCACGCCGGCTGGTGCGTGGGGGCGATCTCCGCGGGCCTGCTCGGCACCGCGGCCATCGCCGCGGGACTGTCGTCCACGGCGCACCTGGCCCTCATCGCCCTGGTCTCGCTGCCCCTGCTGGTCGCCATCAGCCGCACCTACCTGCCCGACCCGGTCACCGCCGAGGACGGCCAGGCCGGGACGCGTCACCGGATGCCGCCGGTGGTCTACCTGCTCGGCGCGATCGCGTTCTGCGCCTTCATGGTGGAGGGCACGGTCGCCGACTGGAACGGCCTGTACCTGCGCGACGTGGTCGGCGCCCCCGAGGCGCTCGCCGCGCTGGGCTACCCCGTGCTGGAGGCCGGCATGCTGCTCGGCCGCCTGGGCGGCGACCGGGTCCGGGTCCGCTTCGGCGCCCGCGGCATGATCATGGCCTCCGGGCTGGTGACCGCCGCGATGTTCGCAGTCGTCCTCACCGCCTCGACGGCCGTGGTCGCCATCGCCACCATGTTCCTCGTGGGCATCGGCGTGGCGACGATCTCCCCGGTGGCCCTGTCCCTGGCGGGCGGCGCCGTCGCCAACCCCGGCCCGGCCATCGCCCAGACCGGCGCGATGGGGTACGCGGGGCTGCTGCTCGGCCCGGTCGTCATCGGTTTCATCTCCGACGTCGCCACGCTGCGGACCGCGCTCGGCATCGCCGTGGTGCTGGGCCTGCTGATCGCCGTGGCCGCGCGGTTCCTGCCGCGCGCCGGCACGCGGGTCCCCGCCGCCCCGGCCGAGACCCCCGACCGCGAACTCTCCATGGCCGCCTGACCCGTCCACCGCGCCGGCCGCCGTCCCGCACGCCTCGCCGTACGGGACGGCGGCCCCAACCCTCAGGAAAGTCAGGCAGGGCCCTTCCATATCGCCGAAGCTTCGGACAAGATATGAGTTAAGCGTTATATTTCTGGCATGACCTGGGAGATCGTCCTACTGGAACCGGTGGAGTCGTGGTTCCTCAAGTTGTGTGAGAGCGATCCGGACTCGGCAGCCCTCGTCGAGAAGGTGATCGACCGGTTGGCAGAGATCGGCCCCACCCTCGGGCGGCCTTTGGTGGACACGTTGGTGGATGACGATCTGAACAGCCTCAAGGAGCTTCGCCCAGGCTCACGAGGGCGGTCGGAGATTTGAATCATCTTCATCTTCGATCCCGGCAGGAAGGCGATCTTCCTTGTCGCCGGGGACAAGGCGGGCAGGTGGTCGCGGTGGTACGACGAAGTGATCCCCCTGGCCAAGTCCCGGTATGTGGAGTACCGCGCGGAGAAGAGGGAGGAGACGCCATGAGCCCTGCACGCCGCTGGCAGGAGGTCAAGGCCGAGGCTCACCGGCTGCACCCCGAGCTGGCCGATGCGGAACGGCAGGCGACCGCCGAAGCCGCGCTGAACGCGTACGTGGCCGGTCATCGCCTGAAGGAGCTGCGCAAGGCGCTGGGCAAGACCCAGGTCGAGGTCGCCGCCGCCCTCGGCATCTCCCAGTCGCGGGTGTCCCAGATCGAGAACGGCGACATCGACACCATGGAGCTGGAGACCCTCCGGGCCTACGCGGCCGCGCTGGGCGGGCATGTCGACGTGACGATCAGCGTCGGCCCGCACACCGTCAGAGTCGCCTGAGGACGCGGCCCCGGGGACGCGAGAAGGCGCCGCACACGTGTGCGGCGCCTTCTCGGGTTCCGTGCCCGCCTCGCGGGCCGCGCGTCACTTGCGCTTGGCGATCTCCTCGGTCAGCTGCGGGACGACCTGGTGCAGGTCGCCCACGACACCGAAGTCGGCCAGCTCGAAGATCGGCGCCTCGGGGTCCTTGTTGATCGCGACGATCGTCTTGGCGGTCTGCATGCCGGCCCGGTGCTGGATGGCGCCGGAGATGCCCGCGGCGATGTAGAGCTGCGGCGAGACGGTCTTGCCGGTCTGGCCGACCTGGAACTGGTGGGGGTACCAGCCGGCGTCGGTGGCGGCGCGGGAGGCGCCGACCGCCGCGCCGAGGGAGTCGGCGAGCTTCTCGATGATCGAGAAGTTCTCGGCCGAGCCCACGCCGCGCCCGCCGGAGACCACGATCGCGGCCTCGGTGAGCTCCGGACGGGCCCCCTTCTCCTCCTTGACGCGCTCGACGACCCGGACGGCCTTGGCGGCGTCGGAGACGGCCACCGAGACCCGCTCCTCGGCGCCCGCGCCCGCGGCGGCCTCGACCGGCGTGGAGTTGGGGCGGACGGCGATGATCGGGAGGCCCTTGGTCACCCGGGCCCGGACGTTGACGCCGCCACCGAAGATCGAGTGCTCGGCGACCATGCCGTCCTGGATCCCGACGACGTCGGTGAGGATGCCGGCGTCGAGCTTGATCGCCAGGCGGGCCGCGATCTCCTTGGCCTCGGCCGTGGCGGCGACGAGCACCGCGGCGGCGGACTTCTCCGTGGCGAGCTGGGCCAGCAGCTCGGCCTTGGGCGCGACGACGTGGTCGGCGATGTCGGCCGAGTCGGCGACGTAGACCTTCTCGGCGCCGTGCTCGGCCAGCCGGGCCTGGGCCTCGGCGGTGTATCCGGGACCGGCCCAGACGGCCGACGGCGCGCCCAGCTTGCGGGCGAGCGTCAGCAGTTCGAGCGTGACCTTCTTGACCTGGCCCTCGACGTGCTCGACGAGAACGAGAATCTCAGACATTTCGGTTGACCCCCGTCCTCAGACGAACTTCTTCGACGCGAGGAAGTCGGCGGTCTTCACGCCGCCGTCGCCCTCGTCCTTGACGATGGTGCCGGCCGCGCGGGGCGGGGCGGCGGCGAAGTCGACGACCTCGCTCCAGGAGTTGGCCAGGCCCACCTGGGAGGCGTCGATCTCCGCGTCGGCGATGCCGAACGTGGTGACCGGCTTCTTCTTGGCGGCCATGATGCCCTTGAAAGAGGGGTAGCGCGGCTCGTTGATCTTCTCGACCACGGAGACGACGGCGGGCAGCGAGGCCTCGACCCGGTCGTAGCCGTAGTCGGTGACGCGCTGGGCGGTGATGGTCTCGCCGCTCACCTCGACCTTGTTGGAGAAGGTGAGCTGCGGCACGCCGAGGCGCTCGGCCAGCATGGCGGCGAGGACGCCGGTGCGGGCGTCGGTCGACTCCGAGCCGAGCACGACCAGGTCGAACCCGATCTTCTTGAGGGTCTGCGCCAGGGCGTAGGAGGTGCCCAGCGCGTCGGAGCCGTGCAGCGCGTCGTCCACCAGGTGGACCGCCTTGTCGGCGCCCATGGCCAGGGCCTTGCGGATGGTGTCGGTGGCCTTGCCGGGACCCATGGTGAGGACCGTCACCTCACCGCCGTGGGCCTCCTTCAGGCGCAGCGCCTCCTCGACCGCGTATTCACACAGCTCGTTGATGACGCCGTCGGCGGCGTCGCGGTCGAGCGTCTTGTCATCGGACCTCAGCTTGCGCTCGGTCGCCGTGTCGGGGACCTGCTTCACGCAGACGACGATGTTCATGGCCGGTGGCCGACCTCCCGTGTTCGCGTACGCCACCGCGTCCTTGCGGTTGGCGCCGGATGTGCGGTACGCACACGCGGGGCACGTGCACGTGATGCCAAGACTGCCAGGTGCCCGAGGGCGGTGTGACAGTGGGATGTCCGGTCCGGCGCGCGCCCGCCGGCTCCCGACATCATGTTACCCATCGGTAGCTTAGGTGCAAACCGCCAGGCAGTGTGCTGTTCACCCGACGATCGACCTTCCTTCCGACCGGTTTCCCACCACCCTAACCGAACTATGTTCCGCCGATGCGGGAGCCTCACCCGGGATTCGCCCGCGGCGAAAAGCTCCCCGGGCTCCGGGATGTCAGGAGCCCAGGAGGATCGCCCCCACGACGAGGACGACGGTGCCCAGGGCCAGCGCGAGGGTCAGGGTGCTGAAGAACGCGCCGAGCACGGCCCACAGCGCGAGGGTCCCGGCGATGCCGCCCAGGTCGAGGATCGCGCGCCCGCGGTTCTTCCGGGCGAACATCGCGACCCCCGCGTCGACGGTCACCGCCAGCGTGTACGCCGACAGCAGCAGCAGCGACACCTCGGGCAGCGGGTTCCGCGCCGTCGCCGCGGCCAGCGCGACCAGCAGCCCGGTGCCGATCACCCAGCGGCGGTGCAGTACGGCGCGGCGGCGCTCGCGCAGCTCCTCCGGCGAGGGCCGGCCGGGCGGCCGTCTCCGCCCGGGACGCCACTCGCGGGTGACCAGGCCGTGCAGCCCGCCCCCGGCCGCGCCGCCCCCCGGCTCGCGGAAGGCGGCGTCGGCGACGCCGGTCTCCGCCCCCCGCGTCCCGGTGGCCTGCGCCTCCGCCGCCTGCGCCTCGGAGGCCCCGGCGGCGGCGAGCACGGGGCGGACCCGCCGGGCGGGCGGTGCGGGCGGTACGGACAGTGCGGCCACCCGCGGCTCGGCCTCCAGGGCGGCCAGCAGCTCGGGCGCCGAGGGCCGGGCGGACGGGTCGCGCCGCAGGCACCCGGCGAGCAGCGGCGCGAGCCAGCCGGGCACGCCCTCCAGGTCGGGATCGTGGTGGACGACGCGGTAGCCGACCGCCGAGGGCGGGCCGACGCCGTACGGGGGGCGGCCGGTGGCGGCGTGGGCCAGCGTCGCGCCGAGCGAGAACAGGTCGGCCGCGGGACCGGCGTCGGTGCCCTCCAGCACCTCGGGCGCAAGGTAGCCGGGCGTGCCCAGGACCGCGCCGGACGCCGTGACCGAGACGGAGTCGAGCGCGCAGGCGATACCGAAGTCGATCACCACCGGCTCGCCGTCGGTCAGGATCACGTTGGCGGGCTTGAGGTCACGGTGGACGACGTCGGCGGCGTGGATCGCCACCAGCGCCTCGGCCAGGCCGTACGCCAGGCGCGCCAGGCCGTCCCCCTCGACGGCTCCGGCCGCGATGACCGCGCTGAGCGGGCGGCCCTGCACGTAACGGGTGACGAGGTAGGGGCGGGGGCCCGCCATGGAGGCGTCGAGCACCTCGGCGATGTGCGGCCCCTGGACGCGCCGCATGGTCTCGACCTCGCGGGCCAGCCGGGCCAGGGCCGTCGTGTCGGCCGCGACGTGCGGGTGCAGGATCTTGACCGCGACCGTGCGCCCCTCGGGGTCCAGCGCGAGGTGGACCTCCCCGAAGCCGCCCGCGCCGAGCGTGGACAGCAGGCGGTAGGGGCCCAGGCCCTCGCCGTCCGGTGTTCCCATGCGAACTCCCTCCGGCCCTGCGTCCCCCCATCGTGCCGCAGGGGGACGATCACTTCCAGAAGGTGATGAAACCCAGCCCCAGACTGCTCAGCAGGTCGTCGACGAGACCGCCGACCAGGTCGAGCACGCCCATCTTCCCGCGGTTCACCTGGTTCTGCCATTCCAGGGTGAGCTGGTCGATGACCTGGGTCGGCGGCTGCCAGGGCGCGAAGGACGGGTGCACGGTGAACGCGGCCATCACCGCGAAGAACGCCAGCGTGCCCAGGATGATCGCGGTCACCATCGCCGCCCCGGGGCTGCGGATGGAGGCGGTGAGCGTGCGGGCGACGGCCCGGCGCGGCTTGCCCCCGCCGGGCAGCACGAACAGCCCGGCCACGAACCCGCCGGCCGCGTAGGCGGCGGCCGTGTTGGGTCCCAGGTTCGCACCGAACCGCAGCGCGCCCCACACGCACATGCCGAACATCGCGGCCAGCGGGGCGGTGATCACGGTGGCGAGCACCGCCTTGACCAGCGCCCACGGCGTGCCCAGCACCGCCAGCAGCGGGTCGGCCGCGCTGCCGCCGCGCACCGAGCGGCGCTCGGCGAGGTCCCCGAAGAGGTACTCGCCCACCCGCAGGCACAGCACCGCGACCAGCGCGACGGCGCTCACCATGACCGGGCGCACGCAGGCCAGCCCGACGAGGATCGTCAGCAGCAGCGCCGCGGCCAGCGGATGCCCGGTGCGGTACGGAGCGCGCTCCTGCGGCCGGGGCCGGGCGTCCGGCGGGGTGTGCGGCCGGGCCTGGGTCGGCGGGGCGTACGGCCGGGGCTGCCCGGTCGGCGGGGGCGGCGGGTAGCCGGCGACCCGCTGGTCGGGATAGGGAGGCGGCGGATGCCCGCCCCGCCGCGTCGGAGCCGTGGCGTAAGGAGGCGGCGTGGCCGGAACGTACGGGGCGATCCCCTCCGGGGTCAGGCTCGGCTCGGGGCGGGACGGCCGGCTCCGCCGTTCGGGCCTGGAGTACTCCACCGGCGGCAGCAGGTCGGCGTAGTCGTCGCCGCGCGGCAGCGTGCGGGTGCCGTTCGGCGGGGACCCCGGCCCGCCGCCGGGCAGGGTCGAGGCGCCGTCGGCGTCCAGGACCCGGGTGCCGTCGGCGTCGAGGACGCGGGTGCCGCCGCCGTCGGGCGGCGTCTCGTGCAGGACCGTGGCCGTGGGGTCGAGCTCGCGGGCCATCCGGAGCAGCTCCTGGGCGCTCGGCCTGGCGTCGGGGTCGACGGCCAGCGCCCGGCGGAGCCAGCCGCGCAACCAGACGGGGGCCTGGTCGATGTTGGCCCGGCCCTCCATGATGTTGAAGCAGACGACCTCGAAGCTGCCGGTGCCGAACGGCGGCTTGCCGGTCGCGGCGAAGAACACCGTCGAGGCCAGCGCGTGCACGTCGGCCGCCTGGGTGATCTCGGAGTCACGGATGATCTCCGGGGCGAGATAGCCGGGCGTGCCGACGAACATGCCGGTCTGGGTCAGCCGGGTGGCGTTGACCAGGTGCGCGATGCCGAAGTCGATGACCAGCGGCTCGCCGTCGACGATCATCACGTTGGCGGGCTTGAGGTCGCGATGGACCACGTCGGCGGCGTGGATCGCCACCAGCGCCGCGCACAGGCCCCGGGCGAGCCTGATCACCCCGTCCGCGTCGAGCGGCCCGTCGGTGAGGACGATGTCCTCCAGCGTGTGGCCCGGCGCGAAGCGGGTGACGATGTAGGGCTGCCTGCCGGTCAGCTCGGCGTCGACGACCTCGGCGACCTGCGGGCTGCGCACCCGCCGCATGGTCTCGACCTCGCGGGTGAGGCGGTCGCGGGCCTTGAGGTCGGCGGCCACGTGTGGGTGGAGCACCTTGACCGCCACCTCGCGGCCGTCCTCGTCCAGCCCCAGGTGGACGACCCCCATCCCGCCCTCGCCGATCTGCCTGAGCAGCCGGTAAGGACCCAGCCGCTCGGGCGCCTGCGTCTCCCCCGTCATCGCCTCGCCCTCTCCCGTAGCTCGTCCAGTCTGCTCACCACCGTCTTGACACCGACCGGCGTCCACCTCGCCTCCCGTGCCCCGTCGCGCACGGTGCCGGCCGCCATGATGACCGCCAGCACCGCCGCCGCCCCCACCGCCGCGGCCGTGATCATGGCCGCGCCGCGCGAAGGCAGCAATGATGCCAGCGTACGTCGCATCTGGCGGCTGGGGCCCTCAACCCCCGGTCCCGCGCAGATCGCCCACAGCGCCACAGCCGCCCCCCAGCTCAGCGCGTTCACGGTCGGCATCCCGGTGACCAGCACGGTCAGCAGGAGCGTCACCGGCAGGCCGAGGATCAGCGCGTACGGCAGGAGCGCGATCGTGACTCCCACCGCCTTCAGCAGCGCGGCGGGGTTGCCGAGCACCCGCAGGACGTCGGCCGCCGCCGCGCCGGCCGGGCGGCGGGCGGCGAGACCGGGCTGGGCGATGTCGGCCGCGCGCAGCAGGATCACGACGGGCACGGCCACGACGGCGGCGAGGACCGGCACCAGGACGGCCACCGCCGCGACGGCGACCAGCGCCATCGTCCCGGCGACGCCGTGCGCCCGGGAGCGCTGCAGCAGGTGGCCCGCCTGCGCCCCGGGCGGCCGGGGATGGGGGTAGGGGTAGGGCGGCGGCGCCGACGACCGGTCGGGCCGCAGGTGCGGCGTGTGCTCGAACGGGTCCGCGGGCGCGGGCCACCGGTCGCGCGGCCCCTCGGAGGGCACCGGCGGCGGGTACGGCGCCGCCGGGCGGACGGCCCCGGGGCCGGAGCCGGGCCTGGCGGAGTGGTCGCGGGCGTACTCCTGCAGATCCTGGGGACGCACCCGCTGCGTCGGGATGTCGCCGTCCGGCACCCGCGGCGTGGGCCGCGACCGGTCGGAGACGCCGGGCCGGGCGCCGTCGCCGGACGGGCCGGACGTCTCCGGGCCGGTCCACGCGCCCGGGCCGCTCCACGGAGCCGGACCGGACCTGCCGGGACCGGAGGCACCCGGCCCCGATGCGCCCGGTCCGGACATTCCCGGTCCGGACATTCCCGGGACGCCGGACGGGCCGGTGGGCACGCGCCCGGTGGGGAGGTCCTCCGGCCCGAGCGCGCCGGTGGGCAGGTCGTGGGCGTCCTCGGCGGCGGCGCGACGCAGCTCCTCGGGCGTCACCCTGCGGGTGGGCCAGGGATCGGACCGATCGGCCGAAAGCTCGGCCGGCCGCCCGGCAGGCCACTGCCCGCCGGGCCGCTCCGCGGGCCACTGTTCGCCGGACCGCTCGCCGGGCCGTCGCTCGCCGGGCCGCTCATCGGGCCGCTGCTCGCCGAGCAGCGAGACGTACTCCTGCGCCGGGGAAGCGGAAGAGACCGGGGACGGCTGAGTCGGCCGGGCCGGCGGCCACGGCCCCGCTCCCGGGCGGGGCGTCGCCGGGGTCGGCACGTCGCCGAGGTCGCCGGGCCGGCCCGGAAACCCGTGACCGCCGGGGACCCCCCGGTCGCCGAAGCCGTCCGGCCCGCCGGGAAGGCTTCCGCCCGCCGGACCCGTGACGCCGGAGCCGCCCGCGCCGGGACCGCCGGGTCCCGCGTCGCCGAAGCGCGGGACCGTGACGATCTCCTCGTACGCCTGGGGCCGGCCGTTCCCAGCCATCAGACGCCCCACCTGCCCGGCCAGCTCGGCCGCCGCGGGACGCCTGGCCGGGTCGCGCTGGAGCGCGGCCCGCAGCAGCGGCCGCAGCGGCTCGGGGACGGAGTCGACGTCGGCCTTGCCCGCGGTGATGTTGTAGAAGATCATCTCCAGCGTGCCCTTGCCGAAGGGCGGGCGGCCGGTGGCCGCGAAGACCAGCGTGCCGCCCCAGGCGTGCACGTCCACCTCGGGCCCGGCCTCGTGCCCCTCGATGATCTCGGGGGCGAGGTAGCCGGGCGTGCCGATGAACATGCCGGTCTGGGTGAGCCGGGTGGCGTCCACGGCCTGCGCGATGCCGAAGTCGATGAGGACGGGGCGGCCGTCCAGGATGAGGACGTTGCCCGGCTTGAGGTCGCGGTGGATCACTCCGACGGAGTGCACGGCGGCCAGCGCCACCGCCACCCCGTGGGCGACCTGGAGGAGGGCGGGCAGCTCCAGCGGGCCGTCCTGCTTGACCAGTTCCTCCAGCGACCGGCCGGGGACGTATCGCGTCACGATGTAGGGGCGGTGGCCGGTCACGTCGGCGTCGACGACCTCGGCGATGTACTCGCTGCGCACCCGGCGCATGGTCTCGACCTCGCGGGAGAGCCTGCGGCGCGCCACGTCGTCTCCGGCGACCTCGCCGCGCAGGACCTTCACCGCCACCTGCTGACCGCGGGGATCGGTGGCGAGATGGACCACACCCATGCCGCCCTCGCCGAGCCGCCTGAGCAGCCGGTAAGGACCCAATCGGTCGTCCTGATTCATGGCATGTAGCACCATATCCGGTTAAACACCGCCCATGAGCTGAACCATCAGGCCATACTCCCCGAACAAGTAACGTCCGCGAGACTTCAACGGTTTCCCAAAGGCAGACAACACTCAATCTCTTTTCGGCGACGGTTCGCCCATTTTCCCCGGGTCCTCACCGGGCGTTCGGCTCACCGGCCGGAGCACCCCGGCATCCCGGTCCGGCTTCGATCCCCCGGCCGAGCGCCTCGGCGCTCCCGGCCCGGCCCCGGTCCCCCGGCCCCGGTCCCGGTTCCCCGGCCCGGCCTCCCCCGGCGCCTCCGGTCCGGCCTCAGCTCGCCAGCCGGAGCACCTCAGCGTTCTCCAACCCGGCCAGCAGCGAGCCGGCCACCGCCAGCTTGGAGCGGCGGACACCGCTGCCGATCACGACCTCCGGGTGCGCCGCCACGGCCTCGTCCACCAGCACCGGCCACCCCGCGGGCAGCCCCAGCGGGGTGATCCCGCCGTACTCCATCCCGGTCAGCCCGACCGCGTCGTCCTGCGGCGCGAACGAGATCTTCCGGGCGTCCAGGTGCCGCCGGACCACGCCGTTGACGTCCGCCCGCGTGGTGGCGAGCACCAGGCAGGCCGCGTAGCGGACCTCCCCGGCGCGCTTGGCCGCCACGATCACGCAGTTGGCCGACTCCGACAGGGCGACGCCGTACCGCTCGCAGAACGCCGCCGTGTCGGCCAGTTCCGGGTCGATCGGGGCCACGAACACCCCGTCGAGCCCCGCCGCCGCCCGCACCACGGGCTCCGCGAGCAGGTCGGGCCGCTCGCCGGCCTTGACCCATTCCAGCGTTCCGATCGCCATCGCCGTTCTTCCCCTCCGTCACGCGCCCCGCCGTCCCCGGGACCGCTCACCGTTTCGGGGACCGCTCGCGGTCCCCGGGACTCCTCGTGCCGCCGCCCCCCTGAGACTGTACGGCCGTGCCCGGCACGCCGGGACGGCGCCGCTCGACGTGCTCAGGACGTGCTCAGCACCCGCTCATGGATCGCGGTGACCGCCTTCCTCGCCGACTCCATGGCCCCGGCCTGCCAGGCGATCAGGTGGGTGAGCCAGTCGCCGGCGAAGTAGACCCGCCCGGCCGGGCGCTGCAGGAGGGTGAAGGCCCCCTCATAGGAGGGCCAGCGGACCCAGCCCCCCTCGATGTGCGGCTGGCGGTGCCAGGCGATCGAGACGCTGGAGCGCAGCTCGGCGCGGTACTTCTCGCCGTGGATCTTCTTGCCCTGGGTGAGCGCCCGGCTGCGGCGCTCGGCCGGGGAGAGCCGGCCGTACAGCTCGGCCTCCTTCTCGGTGTTGTAGTAGCCGACGAGCAGGCCGCTTTGGGCGTGGTAGCCGTAGGAGGGGTACCAGATGTGGGTGATGTCCAGGTCGGTCTCGGTGACGCCGCCGTAGATGCGGTCCTCGGTCTCCCACCAGCGCCTGCCGTACTCCAGGCCGATCTTGCCGGCGGCGACCGGCACGGGGGTGCGGAGCGCGGCGGTGACCTGGGCGCCGAGGTTGTGCGGCAGCCGGGCGAGCAGGTGCGGCGGCAGCGCGGCCACGCAGTAGTCGGCGCGGACCGCGCCGCCCGGGTGGGTCACCTCGACGCCGTCGGGCAGGTTCCTGATCCCGGTCACGGGCGTCCCCGTCCTGATCCGGTCGTGGCCGACCGCCCTGACCAGCGCGGTCACGATCGCGTCCATCCCGCCCACCGGCTGGAACATCGGCGCCGCCTGCTCGAAGCCGAAGTCCATGGTGATCGCCCGGCCGGTGCCCGCGGAGAGCACCTCGGCCAGCGAGGCGGGCGGGTCGAGCGGCACGCCGTCGCCGATCGCCGGGTAGGTCGCGAACCCGCGCCGGCCGGAGCCGCGGTAGGACAGGTCGGGCCCGAGGTCGCCGAACCGGCGCAGGAACTCCGAGAGCCGCTCGCGGTCCTCCGCGGTGAGGCGGCGGTTCAGCGCGCCCGCGTGGGATGCCTTGGCCAGCAGCTCCGCGATGTAGCCGTACAGGTCGGCGCGGGCCGTGCGGGCCCGGACCGGGGCCTTCATGCCGCGCGTGTAGACGTACGCCGAGGCGTTGTTGTTGACGAACACCTCAAGGGGAACGCCCAGCTCGCGGCAGTAGTCCATGGCGATCATCCACTGCGCGATCCGCCCGGGGCCGGCGTTGAAGTAGACGCCCTCGCCGAACCCGGCCGTCTGGTCCGGCCCGTCCTTCTCGGGCAGCCGGTCACCGCCGCGCAGCGTGAGGTTGCGCCCGCCGACCCGGTCGGCCGCCTCCAGGACGGTGCAGTCGTAGCCCGCCTTGCCCAGCTCGTAGGCGCAGGTCAGCCCGGCGACACCGGCCCCGATGATCACGACCTTGGCCGCGCCCTTCCCCTTGAGGGAGAAGTCGGAGGGCTGCGGCGGGACGTAGTCGGAGGGCTGGGAGTCGGGGGCCAGGCCCAGCGCCCCCATGGCCGCGAACATGGCTCCGGCGCCGCCGGCCGCGCCCACGCCCACCAACAGCGCCCTGCGCGTCATCGTCCTGCGTTCGGTCACTGTCTTCTCGGGTCTTCCGGGCTCGCGGGGGCGAGCCGCCTGCGGGCCGGCCGCCGGGAGCGGGGCCGGGCCGGAGCGGTCCGCGGGGGTCATCGGTGGTTCGGGGGTTGTCGGGGTGGTCGGGGGTCGTCGGTGGTTCGGGAGCCGGCGGCGGTCGTCGGGGTCAGCCGTACACGCCGCTGTCGCAGGCGATCTGGCCGCCGATGGTGGCCAGCAGGCCCATCATCCCCATGATCTGGGCGAAGTCGTCGGTGGTGAACTCGGTGTGCCGGGGCCCGACCGAGCGCACCCCGGGAATGATGGCGCACCCGGCGGCGATGGCGGTGGAGTTCCACTCGATGCCGAGGGTGAACGGCGGCTCCGCGGCGTAGGGGCGGAAGTCCGCGAGCCGGCCGAGCGCCCGGACGGTGGCCTCGCGGATGCGGGCCTGGGCCACCGAGGGCGGCAGCAGCTCGGCGGAGAACTTGTTGATGCCCTTCTTGACCGCGACGGTCTCGACGTCGCCGAGCAGTTCCCTGGCCTCCTCGCAGACCGCCTCGTCCCCGGTGACCAGGGCCACCGGGACGCCGAGCGACCCGGCGAACGACGCCACCAGGCGGGTCTCGCCGCAGACCTCGCCGTTGAGGTAGAGGTTCTGGATCTCCTTGCCCATCCAGGTGTGGTTGAGCACGCCGTGCTCGACCCCGGCCCGCGCGTGGTAGCCGACGAAGCAGGCGGCCCGGTGGCCCGGGTCGAGGCCCTGGCCCATCCGCAGCGGCTTGCCCGGTCCCCTGATCAGGGTGGCGCGCGGGTCGAGCAGGTCGATCCTGAGATTCTTCGTCGAGCTGTGGGCGTCGTTGACGCACACCGCCTCGGCCCCGGCGTCGAAGGCGCCCTGGACGGCGGCGTTGGCGTCGGCGGTCATCAGCTCGCAGCCGCGCTCGTAGCCGCGGCCCCCCGCCCGCATCTCCTCGGGGTCGGTCAGGCCGGTGACGCCCTCCATGTCCACCGAGACGTACACCCTCACGACAGCCCCCATGTCTCGACGCGGCGCGCCTCGTCGTCGTTCATGAACCCGATCTCGGCCGCGACGAAGTCGCGGACCGCCGCCCGCCACGGCTCGGGGATCTCCTCGATCGCGGGAGGGTAGCAGCGGTCCAGCCAGGCGGTCGAGGACTCGGTCGCGCCGAGGAACGCCGCGGCCTTGGCGAAGACCGTGTCCTCGATGCCGGGGATCCGGGCGCAGCCGTACTCGATCATCTCCTGCCCGCCGTACGGCGGGGGCTCCCGCCACTTGCGGGCGACCGGCCGGTCCGGGCCGATGGCGGTGCGCAGCGGGCGGCGTTCGACGGCGGCCTGGATGAGCTCCTTGTACAGGCACTTGCCGCAGGTGCCGCAGGGGCCGTCCTCGCCGCGCAGGCACCAGCGGACGTACTCCTTCAGCGGGGAGGAAAGGGCCAGCCGCATGGTGACGGCCTCGCTCACCCCGCCGACGGGCAGCACGATGTGCACGCCCGCCGCGGCGAAGGCGCGGCCCCAGGCGCCGTGCGGGGCCCACATCGGGTTGTCGGGGGTGTAGCGCAGCAGGTAGCGGTCGCCGCCCAGCCAGCGCGAGCCCAGCTCGTAGCCGAACGCCAGGCCGCCGAGGTCCAGTTCGTCGGCCATCAGCAGCGCCCCGGCGGCCACCGCGTGGTGCTCGGGGTAGCCGGGCCGGGGCTCGGCGAGCGTGAACTCCAGGTCGGAGCGGACGACGGTCAGCTCGCGGCCGGTGCGCGCGGCCAGCTTCGCCAGCACGTCGGAGCGGTAGTGGGTCCAGCGGTTGGGCACGCGCGGGTGGGACACCCGCTGGAAGTGGACGAACGGCGCGTCGGGCAGCATGGCCGCCGCGGCCACCGAGTCGGCGCCGCCGCTGTAGGAGATCGCCAGCCGGCGGCCGGAGCGCGGCGACGCGCCCACCGGGCCCGCCTCGATCCCCCAGCCGTCGTGGATCGCCCCGGCCAGCTCGGCGGAGATCGGCCGGTCGAAGGTGACCGCGCGGCGGGTCCACGGGGCGACGACGGTCCAGGCCGCCAGGGCCGCGAGGTCGGGGTGGATCTCGCGCGGCTCGCGCGGCAGCTCGACCCGGCAGGAGTTCGTGGCCATCTTCAGTGGCTGGCCGTCGGCGCAGTGCCCGGTGATGCCGTCCTCGGGGTCCAGCCGGAAGGTCAGGTGCCGGACGGCGTCGCCGGAGGTCCAGGAGACCCTCATCCGGCGCTCCCGGCGGCGCGGTCCAGGGCCGTCCCGGCGGCGCGACCGGTCCCGGGCGTGCGATCCTCCCCCGCGGGGCGGTCCGTCTCGGCGGTCTCAGGGGTACGGCCTGCGGCGGCGCGGTCCACGGCCTGCCAGAGCAGCACCTCGTTCTGCAGCACCCGCTCCATCGCGGCGGCCGTCTCGGTGGCCAGCCGGTGGGCGTCGTCCCAGCGCCGCGCCCGCGTCTCGTCCACGGTCCGCCCGGCGGGGGCGGCGGGGGCCTTGGCCGTGCGCGCCTGGAGCCTCTCGACCTCGGCGCGCAGCGTGGTGACCTCCCGGCGCAGCACCTGGACCTCCCACAGCGCGTCCTTGATGTCCTGGCGGTGCTCGGCCAGGGAGATGTACCGGGAGTCGAACCAGCCGCGCACCGCACTCCGCAGCCGGGCGGGCACCAGAGCCCGCTTCGCCAATCGCGCCATAGCCCGGCACGATACCGGCAAAGACCGAGATGTCCGGACGGTCTCAGGAATCGGCACAGCCCGGTGCGACCCTCGCATTCCGGCGCGGCCGGTCACCCGGCTCGGCCCGCCGCCGGTCCCGCCCCTCCCGGTTCCGGTCCTTCCCGGCCGGGGCCCCGGCGTCCGGTCATCCCCGCTCCGGCGTCCCGCCCGGCTTCGCCGTTCCGCCCGGCCCGAGAATCGTCTCGGCCATCACCCGAGCCGCCAGCGCGGGGTGCGCGCCGGGGCGGGTGACGGCGTGGGCCAGCACCCCGTCGACGAGCACCAGGATCTGGTCGGCGCCGAACTCCGGGTCCGGGTGGCCGTGCCGGGTCAGCTCGGCGGCGAAGATCCGGTGCAGCTCCTCCTTGTGGGCGCGGACCTCCGCGTGCGCCGGGTGATCCAGGTCGGAGAGGGCGAGCTCGGCGGCGGTGTAGCGGCAGCCGCGGAACGCGGGCCGCGTGGTGACCCGCTCCAGCTCGTCGAAGACGGCCAGGACGCGCTCGTGGGGGTCGTCGCCGGCCGCGTCCATGGTCTCCCGGTAGCGGTCGGCGGTGGCCTGGGTGCGCAGCATCTCGGCGATGAGCCCGTCCTTGCCGCCGAAGTGCTGGTAGAGCGAACGGCGGGCGACGTCGGCCCGGCTGAGGATGGCGTCCACGCCGACGTGAACGCCATGGGTGTAGGTGAGCTCGCGGGCGGCTTCCAGCAGCCGCTCACGCGGCCCCGGTCTCGTGGTCGTGGTCACGGCTCCGAATCCTCGCACGCGGTTGACAGTAGACCAACCATTCTATCTAATGAGGCGCCGTATACCGATCGTTCTATCTACCCATTGGAGCGGCCATGCCACGCCGGGGCACCCTGCCCACCGTCCTGACCGGTGTCTTCATCACGATGCTCGACTTCTTCATCGTCAACGTGGCCATCCCCACCACCCAGCGCGACCTGCACGCCGGGGCCGCGGCCGTCGAGTGGGTGGTCGCCGGATACGGCCTGGCCTACGGCTCCGGACTGGTCCTCGGCGGTCGGCTCGGTGACCTCTTCGGCCGCCGCCGCATGTTCGCCGTCGGGCTGACCCTCTTCACGCTGGCCTCGGTCGTCTGCGGCCTGGCCCCGGACATCGGCACGCTGATCGCCGCCCGCGTCGCGCAGGGCGCGTCGGCCGCGCTGCTCTCCCCTCAGGTGCTGGCCGTCCTGCGCACCGCCTACCACGGGACGGCCCAGGCCAGGGCGCTCAGTGCCTACGCGATGACCATGGGCCTGGCGGCGGTTTTCGGCCAGATCATCGGGGGCGTGCTCATCCAGGCCGACCTGTTCGGCCTCGGCTGGCGGGCCTGCTTCCTGATCAATCTGCCGATCGGCGTCGCCGCCCTGGTGATGACCGGCCGCGTGGTGCCCGAGAGCCGATCCGCCGACACCGTACGGCTCGACGTCGGCGGGGCCGCACTCGTCACGCTCGGTCTGGTCGCCACGCTGCTGCCGCTGATCGAAGGCCGTGAGCAGGGCTGGCCGCTGTGGACCTGGCTGTCCTTCGCCGTCGCCGCCGCCCTCCTCATCGCGTACGGCCGGCGGCGGCACGAGTCACCGCTGATCGACCTCACCCTGTTCCGCGAGCGGGCCTTCACCGCGGGGCTGCTCACCCAGCTCGCCTTCACCATGGGCATGGCCGCCTACTTCCTGATCTTCGCCCTGTACGTCCAGGAGGGCCGGGGCCTGGACGCGCTCCAGGCCGGCCTGATCTTCACCCCGATCGGCGCGGGCTACCTCGCGGCCTCGCTGCTCGCGCCCCGGCTGACGGCCCGCCTCGGCCGCCAGACGATCGCCCTGGGCGGGCTGACCAGGGCGGCCGGCCTGACCGCCCTGCTCGTCGCGGTCGCCTGGGACGCGCCGATCGGCTGGCTGGTGCCGATGCTGGTCGCCGACGGGGTCGGCATGGGCCTGGCGCTCGCCCCCATCATGGGCACCGTCCTGGCCAGGATCGCCCCGCGGCACGCCGGCGCCGCCGCCGGGATCCTCACCACGGCCCAGCAGGTCGGCTCGGCCATCGGCGTCGGCATCGTCGGCATCGTGTTCTACGGCGATCCGTCGGCCGGGGTCGCGGGGGCGTTCCGGCACGGGCTGGTCTACCTGATCGTGGTCACCCTGGCCGTCGCGGCGCTGGTCCAGGTCCTGCCGCGCACCGCCGCCCCGGCCCGGACCCCGGCCCCGGCCGCCACCTGACCGGCCCGGCACGGACCGCATCCGGGACGCGGCCCTCCCGGGCGGCGCCGTACGGCGCGAGCAGGCCGCCGACCCGGCCGCGTGGCCGGGTCGGCGGCCGGTGGGCCGGTCAGCGGCCGGTGAAGGTGGCCTTGGTCTTCTCGGCGAAGGCCCGCATGCCGTCGCGGGCGTCCTCGGTGGCGAACAGGCCGGAGAACTGCAGGCGCTCGATCTCCAGGCCGGTGGCCAGGTCGGTCTCCAGGCCGCGGTCCACGGCCTGCTTGGCCGCCCGGACGGCCAGCGCGGGACCGCCCTTGAACTGCGCGGCGTAGGCCAGCGCCTCGGTGTGGACGTCGGCGTCCGGGACGACCCGGTCGACCAGCCCGATCTGCAGGGCCTCGGCGGCGGAGACGTGGCGGCCGGTGAAGATGAGGTCCTTGGCCCGCGCCGGGCCGACCAGCCGCGGCAGGCGCTGGGTGCCCCCGGCGCCGGGGATGATGCCGAGCAGGATCTCCGGCTGGCCCAGCTTGGCCGACTCGCCCACGATCCGGATGTCCGCGCACAGCGCCAGCTCGCAGCCGCCGCCCAGGGCGTAGCCGGTCACCGCCGCGATGACCGGCTTGCCGATCTCGGCGACCGCGGTGAAGCAGTCCTGCAGGGTCGCGGAGTGGACGGCCATGTCGGCGTACGACATGCCGGCCATCTCCTTGACGTCGGCGCCCGCCGCGAAGACCTTCTCCCCGCCGTAGAGCACCACCGCGTACACCTCGGGGTCGGCGTCCACCTGGCGGGCGCAGTCGCGGATCTCCTCCTGGACCTGCCGGTTGAGCGCGTTCATCTTCGGCCGGTCGAGCCGGATCGTCGCGATCCCGTCGGCCGTCTCCACCCGCACGAACTCACCCATGGCCGTCCTCTCCTTCGAGCAACCCGTCACCCGCACCCTAGAGGAGCGCCACGCCGAAAGGACGATCGGCGTTCCATGACACCGCTCCGGGAGTCGGCCGGGATCCGACGCCCCGGCCGGGAGCCTCGTCGCCGTCCTACCGCGCCTGGACGCCGCTCCCCTGTCTCGTGTGCGCGCAGCCCGGAGCCGAACGGTGGGCGACGCCGGCGAGCACCAGGTCGAGTTCGGCCAGCGCGTCCTCCAGCGCGGCACGCTGGTCCGGGGCGCGTGCGATGTCCAGGGCGCTCTCGCAGATCCCCCCGTACAGCAGCGAGGTGGCGGGGTCCAGCGGCCGGTCCGGGATGCACCCGGCCTCGATCGCGATGGCCAGTCCGCTCCGCATCTGCTCCTTGCACCCGGCCTGGATGTCCCGCATGGCGGACCAGCCGAGCGCGCCCGGCGCCTCGACCAGCGTGATCTGGCGTACGGAGGGTTCGAGGGACGCCTCCAGCAGGCGCCGGCAGCCCGCCGAAACGCCGTCCCACGGATCCCGCTGGTCCTGGAACGCCCGCCGGACGACCAGCGCGAGCGCCTTCTGGTCGGCGGCGTAGACCTCGCGGAAGATGTGTTCCTTGTTGCTGAAGTGATGGTAGAACGCGCCACGTGTCACGCCGGCCCTGGCACAGATCTCGTCCACCGCGGTGGCGGAGAAACCGTCGCTGATGAAAAGCTCACGCGCCGCCGCGACCAGGGCGCCCGTGGTCGCCTTGGTGCGCTCGTGCTGGCTCCGTCGCGCACTCGTGTTCTCTGCCACCCGCGTATCTCCTCCCGTTCCGAACCCGAGGTTAGAAGAACATACGTGTAGGGAAGCCGGCCATCGGCCAGGCGTGCCACCCGCCGCAGTGCCGGCTCGCCGCTTCCCGTCGGCGTGCCGGGCATGGGCGATCATCAGGGCCGGATCCTCGTCGCCGCGTACGGCCTGATCGCGGGTCGGCAGCAGGTAGCCGATCTTCACTTCCGCCATGTGGCCGCCTCTCTTCATGGGTCCCGCGCCGAAGCGGCGGGGCACCGGTTCACCGGAGCGGGCTCGGCCGCCTCCGCCAGCGGGAACACCGCGTCGACGTGCGCCTTCAACCGCCCCTCGGCCACGAGACCGGCCAGCGCGGCGAGCCCGGCGCCGTCGGGATCGACGAGGTAGGCCACGGCGCGCACGCCGAGCTCGTCGGCACGCTCGTTCAATCCAGGGGTCCAGGCCGCCTGCCCGCTGACCAGGACGCCGCCCGGCCGCAGGCACTCCAGCGCCTTGAGGCCGGCCTCGCCGCCGAACATCTGGATGACGACGTCCATGTCACGCGCCACGGCGGACACCTCCGTCGCGGCGTGGTCGATCACTTCGTCCGCCCCCGGTTCGCGGACGAAGGCGTGCTTGGCGGCGCTCGCGGTGCCGGTCACGTGGGCGCCGTGGGCTTTGGCGATCTGGACCGCCAGGTGTCCCACGCCTCCGGCCGCGCCCGCCACGAGGACCCGCTGTCCCGGGGCGACGGCGGCGACCTCGGTGAGCATCTGCCACGCCGTCAACCCGGCGAGCGGCAGCGCCGCCGCCTCGGTGAAGCCCAGGCCCTCCGGCATGAGGGCGAAGTGGCGGGCGGGAGCGGTGACGTACTCGGCGTAACAACCCGCGGCCCGGGGGAACCACGGCATCCCGAACACCCGATCACCGGGCCGGAACCGGGTGGTGCCGTAGCCGGTCCCCACCACCGTCCCCGCGACGTCCCAGCCGTTGATGAACGGCAGGTCGAGCACCCGGTTGTACGCCTGCCCCCGGCGCGTGAAGACGTCCACCGGATTGACCCCGGCCGCCGCGACCCTGACCAGCACCTCGCCGAACACCGGCGTGGGCTCCTCCACCTCGGCCAACGCCATGGTCTCGACCTCCCCCCACGCCGACTGCCGTATCGCCCGCATGAACGTCCCTCCCGAAGTGATGATGACGCCAAGGATGATACATACATACATCATGTATGTATGTGCGGGGCGAACGGCCCGGGAGGGCGTGGTCCGCCCAGGACCCATGGCACGCGTCCGGAGGCGTACGGCCAGGTCAAAGGCTCAATCGAGGAGCCGGCCCAGGTGACCGGGGAGCACCGCGGAGAACCGGCCGTCGGGGTGGGTCCCTGTCGGCCGTCGCAGCGGGTTCTCGTTGGGTATGGGGGAGACCATGATTTTCCTGAGGCGGGCATCCCTCATCGCCGTACTGACTCTCGCGGCCGTCCCCATCACCCCCTTCGCCACCCCGCAGGCGGCGGCGGAACCACGCAAGCAATCACAGGCCGCGAGCGCGGCCCTCGCCCGGCACATGCTGGCCCGGCTCAAGGTCGCCAGGCCCTTGTCCATCCGCGGCTACAGCCGCGAGCGGTTCCAGCCCCGATGGGGGCACCGCAAGGGCAGGTGCGACACGCGGGAGATGGTGCTGGCCCGCGACGGGCGGGGCGTACGCCGCAACGCGGCCTGCCACCCGGTCAAGGGGCTCTGGTACAGCCCGTACGACGGCAAACGGCTCAGGAGCGAGAAGCAGGTGGACGTCGATCACGTGGTGCCGCTCGCCTACGCCTGGCGCTCGGGCGCCAAACGGTGGACCCAGGCCAAGCGGCGCGCGTTCGCCAACGACCTCACCCGTCCCGAACTGCTCACCGTCAGCCACTCCGCCAACATCGCCAAAGGCGGGCAGGGCCCACAGAACTGGCGTCCGCAACGCCGCGCCCACTGGTGCCGGTACGCGACCTCGTGGATCACCGTGAAGCACCACTACCGGCTCTTCGTGACCCGCGCGGAGAAGGTGGCCTTGCTCAACATGCTCCGCACCTGCCGGCGCTAGCCTTCCCGGCCGGCCGCAACGGACACGCCTCCGGCCGCGACCGGCCCAAGATCCTTTGACCGGCCCCACGCGCCCCGATTGCCGTTCCGTCCCGACCGGCCTCACCCCCGAGTCACGGCAGGTCATCGGGGCCGTGACGCCCGCCGTACGGCGGGAGGCGTCGGCCGGGTTTCGGATGGCCGGAAAATGACCCCTTCCTCTACAAGATCGCAACAGGTATGGTCGAGCCGGTCATCGAAAGAAAGTTTCACCAATGGAGGAACATTGGGCAAGAAGCTTCAGATGCTGGCACTCCCCGTCGCGGCCGTCGCGCTGACCGCGCTGGCGGGCGCCCCCGCCCAGGCCGCCACCGGCTACGACCGCTGCCATGCCGGGTCCTACTGCATGTTCTCCGGCCTCGACGGCACGGGCGACATGATCGAGATCAAGAGCGACACCCCGGACCTCGCCGCGCTCGGCATGGCGGGCCGGGCCAAGTCCGACTGGAACCGTACGGCCTCCTACATCCACCTGTACTCCGAGTCCGGCTACGGCGGCTGCTCCGCCGTGACCTCCCCCTGGGGGAAGGGCAACTTCTACACCCCGTTCCGCGACTTCTTCCACTCGGTCCGCTTCGACGGCGCCAACGGCCCGTCCTGCCTCACCACCTTCACCGGCTCCCCGGCCGACTCGCACGGCTGATCCGACTCCGGCGGGCCCTTTCCCGCCCGGCCGGGCGTCGCGCGGAAAGCCGCAGGCGGCGCCCGGCCGTCCCGCCCCGTGACGCCACGGCGGGCCGGCCCCACCGAACAGGCCGGTACGGCGGCGCGAACCCGGCGGCGTGGACGCGGCACCGGTTCAGCGGCGCCGGTTCAGTGGCGCCGGTTCAGTGGCGCCGGTTCAGTGGCGCCGGTTCAGTGGCGTCAGTTCAGCGGCATCAGGCCCCGGGTCCCGCCGGCGGGCTCGGCCCGCGCGGCGGCCTCGGCGATCACCTTTCGGTAGACGCGCTCGTAGCCCGCGGCCATCGCCTCGACGCCGAAGTGGTCCGCCACGTGGGACCGGCAGGCGTGCGGGTCGAGCTTCCCGGCCGCCTCGATCGCCTCCGGCAGCTCCTCGGGCCGGTCCAGGACGAAACCGGTCACCCCGTCGGCGACGACCTCGGGCACCGCTCCCCTGCCGAACGCCACCACCGGCGTGCCGCAGGCCATCGCCTCGATCATCACCATGCCGAACGGCTCCTCCCACAGGACCGGGAAGAGCAGGCAGTGGGCCGCCGCGAGCAGCTCGCGCTTGCCGACGGCGTCGGCCTCGCCGACGTACTCGGCGTCGGCGCCGAGCCTGGGCGCGACGTGCTCGGCGAAGTAGTCGCGCTCCACCGGCTCGGTGAGCTTGCCGGCCAGCATGATCCGCCGTCCGGCCGCGCGGGCGGCGTCGATGGCCAGGTGCGCGCCCTTGTCCTCGTTGAACCGGCCGAGCCACAGCACCCAGTCCTCCTTGTCCTCGCGGAAGGGGAAGGAGGCGATGTCCACGGCGTTGTGGACGACCCCGGCCCAGGGCAGCTCCGGGGCACTGCGCCGCTGCGCCCGGGAGATGCCGACCATCACCACGCCGGTGCCGAGCGAGCGGTAGTAGTCGCCGAACTCACCGTCCATCGTGAGGTGGCAGGTGATCACCGTCGGGACGGCCCGGCACCCGGCGTGCAACGGCCCGGCCAGCGAGTGGTCGTGGACGATGTCCGTCTCCAGGCCGGAGAGCATGCCGTGCGCCCTGGCCGCGTGCAGCACCTCCGGCATCGCCTCGCCGATCCGCTCCGACGGCGGCACGGCGTAGGTCGCCAGGAAGCGGGCCGACGTGCCGGGCTTGCCCGCGCCGATCAGGGTGACCTCGTGCCCGCGCCGCGACAGCCCCGCGACGAGGTCGGCCACCATCGACTCGATGCCGCCGTACGCCGCGGGCGGCACGTCGTACCAGGGGGGAGCGATCATCACGACGCGCAGCCCCCCGCCGCGCCACCCGGCCGGCTCCTCTTCAGCGATCATCCCCGCCCCCGCTCCCGGCCCCGCGGCCTGTCGATGTCCTCTCCCGGGTCCCCGAGTCCCGGGCCTGCCCGTCCCCGCGCCTTCTCCGGCCCCGGACGCTGAAGGCGCCGCCCGGGGCCGACATCGGCGGGCGCGGCTCGTCGTGCAGGATCATCCCCTCGGGCAGCCCGGCGACGGAGACCTTCCCGTCGCTGACCTCGATCGTCAGCCGGGACCCGGCGAGCGGCATCCCCTCGACCCGGATGTCCTCCATCGGCACGGGGTCCAGCCACACCTGCCCGTAGGGCACCCAAGGGTCGAGGCGGAGCATGTTGCGCAGCAGGTGGATGGGCGACGCGGCGGCCCACGCCTGCGGGGTGCAGGAGGTGGGGTAAGGCACCGGTGAGGAGAACTCGTCCCGGTCGAAGCCGCAGAACAGCTCGGGCAGCCGCCAGCCGAACGCCTCCGCCGCCTCCATCAGGCCGGAGGCGATCCGCCGCGCCTCCTCGGCGAAGCCGTACCGGATCAGCCCGGCCACGATGATGGAGTTGTCGTGCGGCCAGACCGAGCCGTTGTGGTAGCTCATCGGGTTGTAGGCGCCCATGTCGGAGGCCAGGGTGCGCACGCCGTACCCGGTGAACATGCGCGGCGAGAGCAGGTGCCCGGCGACGGACGCGGCGCGGTCCTCGTCGACGATGCCGGTCCACAGGCAGTGACCGGGGTTGGAGGCGACGGAGTCGATGCGGCGTCCCTCGCCGTCGAGGCCGATCGCGTAGTAGCCGCGCTCGGGCATCCAGAACCGGTCGTTGAACGCCTCCCGCAGGCGCGCCGCCCGCCCCTTCCACTCCTCCTCCACGGCGATGTCGCCGGCCTCGTGGGCGAAGTGGGCGCGCGCGTTGTAGGCGGCGTAGACGTAGCCCTGCACCTCGGCCAGCGCGATGGGCGGCCTGGCCAGCGTGCCGTCGGCGAAGGTGACGCCGTCGAAGGAGTCCTTCCAGCCCTGGTGGATCAGGCCGTGGTCGGTCTTGCGGCGGTAGGACAGGAACGGGTCGGCCGACCTGGTGATCCAGCCGAGCGCCTCGTCGGCGTACGGCAGGAGTCCCTCCACCTCCGTGCGGAGCAGGCCCCACCGGCGCAGCTCGCCCAGCAGCATCACGAACAGCGGGGTGGCGTCCACCGAGCCGTAGTAGGCGAGGCCGCTGGCCTGGGCTCCGAAGCGCAGCTCGTGCAGGATCTTGCCGGGCTCCTCCTCGGTGAGCGGGTCGCAGGTCTTGCCCTGCAGCCTGGCCAGGCGGCGCAGCGTGCCGAGCGCCAGCGACTGGTCCATCGGCAGCGCCATCCAGGAGGTCAGCAGCGAGTCGCGGCCGAACAGCGTCATGAACCACGGCGCGCCCGCGGCGATCGTCGGCGGCTCCTCGGGCCGGTCGGGGTCGAACAGCCGCAGCGCCCCCAGGTCCTCCCGGGAGCGGCGCAGCACCTGGGTGAGGGTGCGGTCGGAGGTGACGACGGCCGGACTGAGCCGGTCCCAGTCGGCCCGACGCCGGGCGGGCTCGGCGTGCTCCAGCGGATGGCGGGTGGAGAACCGGGTGGGCAGCTCCTCACCGTCCAGGATCGGGTTGACCTGGACGGTGGCGGTCCACTCCCCCCGGGCGGGCACGACGATCCGGAAGGCGAGGATCCCGGGCATGGAGATCGGCTGCGGCTCGGCCACCACCCGGGTCCCCCGGCACCGGCTCGCGGAGCAGATCATCAGGCCCGTCCGGTCGGGCGTCGTCTCCACGTCGAGCGCGTGCCGGATCCGCCCCGCCTTGACCTCGAACAGGTCGGCCAGGTCGCCGGCCAGGTGGATGTCGACCAGGCATCCGGCCGGCTCGTCGGACAGGTTGCGCAGCGTCAGGTCCTCGCGCAGGCCGCCGCCGACGTAGCGGTCCCTGACCACCAGCAGGGTGCTCTCCGCGCGCCCCGGCCGCGGCGCCGCCCGGCCGACGAACGTCGCGTGGTACGGCTCGGTCACGAACACGTTGAGCGGTTCCACCCCGACGTCGTCGATCCGCAGCTCCCAGCGCGACAGCAGCCGGGTGTCGGCGGTGTAGACCCCCTGCGCCCCGCCCGGCACGATGTCGCCGCCGCGCCCGGACACGCAGAAGGAACCGCTTTCCACCAGGGTCACCGCGCTGTCGCCCAGTGCGCCGGGCTGGCCCTCGAAAGTCCACCCGTTCACGTCTTCTCTCCAGTGCGTACGGCTCGCGGGCCTTCGCCTCCAACCCGTTGCCCTTCCCGCCCCGCACGGGAGGGGAACCGCCCACAGGATCCCAATGCGCAGGTTTTACCTGATCAGCGCCGTATCCTCCGCCCGCTCGACGTGACCGCCGCATCGTGAGCGGATCGATCCGTTCGGGTCACGGAGACGGCCGAGGCCGGAAGCCGCCGGGTTGACAGGGTGAAGAAATTCTTCGCTACGTGTCGGCAAAGTGAAGAATGTTATTGACATCGCGGGCCCGGCTTCGCAGGCTGTCTCGCATCGGATCCCCCCAGCCGAGGAGCGTTCGTGCGACGATCGTCCCCCCTCCGCCTGGCGGCCGCGGCCATCGTGGTCGCAGGCGGCCTCTCCCTAGCGCAACCGGCCTCCGCCACGCAGACGGCCGTTCCCGACAGCCGGCAGGCGGCCTTCACCGAGGCGGCCAAGGCGTACGGCGTGCCCGAGAGCGTCCTGCTCGGCGTGTCCTACCTGGAGTCCCGCTGGGACACCAACGCGGGCAAGCCGAGCAGTTCCGCCGGGTACGGCCCGATGCACCTCACCGACGCGGCCGAGCTGAGCGGCGGGAACCACCACGCCGAGGGCACCGAGGACGCCCGGGGCGACGAGGGCCGCCCGCTGCCGGCCCCCCAGGCGGCGCCGGCGCCCGCCGAGGTCCCCGCCTCGCTCAGGACGCTGGAGAAGGCGGCCCAGCTCACCGGCGCGAGCCGCGAGGAACTACGCGGCGACCCGGCCGCCAACATCCGCGGCGGCGCGGCCCTGCTGGCCGACTACCAGAAGGCGCTCGGCGCGCCGCTCAGCGACGACCCCGGCCAGTGGTACGGCGCGGTGGCCCGCTACTCCGGCGCCGAGGAGGCGGAGGCGGCGAAGTTCTTCGCCGACGAGGTCTACGCCACGATCGAGTCCGGCGCCGGGCGCGTCACCGACGACGGCCAGAAGGTCGAACTGCGGGCCGCCCCCGGCGTGCGGAAGATGGACGGCTGGCTGGACAAGCTGGGCCTGCGCCGGCCCGTCCGCGGCGAGGCCGAGTGCCCGCCCACCGTCTCGTGCGAGTGGGTCCCCGCGCCCTACCAGGCGCTGCCCGATGACGACTACGGCAACCACGACAAGTCGAACCGGCCGGTCAACCAGCAGATCGAGTACATCGTCATCCACGACATGGAGGGCTACTTCGCCCCCTCCGTGCGGCTGGTGCAGGACCCCGCGCGCCCGGCGAGCTGGCACTACTCGGTGCGTTCCGTGGACGGGCACATCGCCCAGCACGTGAAGACCAAGGACGTCGCCTGGCAGGCGGGCAACTGGTACGTCAACGCCAAGTCGATCGGCATCGAGCACGAGGGATTCCTCGCCGAGGGCGCCTACTGGTACACCGAGGCGATGTACCGCAGCTCGGCCCGGCTGGTGCGCTACCTCGCCCAGCGCTACCAGGTCCCGCTCGACCGGGCGCACATCATCGGCCACGACAACGTGCCCGGGACGATCGCCTCCACGGTGCGGGGCATGCACGAGGACCCGGGCCCCTTCTGGGACTGGGCGCGCTACTTCCAGCTCCTCGGCCGCCCGCTGCACGGCACCGGCGGCCCGCGGACCGAGTCGGTGATGATCCTCCCCGACTACGACAAGAACCAGCCGTACTACTACGGCTGCGACCGCAAGAACCCCGACGCCGACTGCGCCCCGCACGGCTCGGCGTCGGTCTGGCTGCGCACCGAGCCGCGTGAGGACGCCCCGCTGGTCAAGGACATCGGCAAGCACCCGACCGGCGACTCGCTCTACAGCGTCTACGACCACAGCGCCCGCGCCACCACCGGCCAGCGCTACGCCGTCGCCGACCGCCAGGGCGGCTGGACCGCGATCTGGTACCTCGGCCAGAAGGCGTGGTTCCACAACCCCGCGTCCCAGCCCACCGCGGTGCCGTCCAAGGGCCTGGTGGTGACGCCCAAGCCGGGCCTGGCGAGCGTGCCGGTGTACGGCAGGGCGTACCCGGAGGCGGAGGCGTACCCGGCGGGCGTGCCGTACCAGGCGATCAGCCCGCTGCAGTACACCCTCGCCGCGGGCCAGCGCTACACCGTCGGCCTGACCGCGGTCGGCGAGTACTACCGGGCGGTGACCTTGGACCCGTCGAACCACCAGGTGATCCGCGGGAAGCAGAAGTACTACCAGATCCAGTTCGGCCACCGCGTGATGTTCGTCAAGGCCGAGGACGTGGTGGTGTCCGCCACCTGACCCCCGGGACACCGGAGGACGCCTGACCCTCGGTGCGCCGGAGGACGTCCGGTCCCCGGTGCGCCGGAGGGCACGGAGAGGACATGAAAGGAGGAGGGGAGCCGGGCGTGTGCCCCGGCTCCCCTCCTCCTTCTCTCCGTCCCCGCCCGGCCGCCGGGGTCAGCGCAGGGTGCCGTTGGTCATCCCCGCCGGCTCCTCCGGCACGGTGACCAGCCCCAGCTCGGCGGGCGTGTCCATGAGCGGGTGGTCGGGGACGACCCGGACGCTGTAGCCGAACGAGCCGGTGCGGTCCAGCGGGACGGTCCCGGCGAAGACGGCCCTGCCGTCGTCGCCGTCGGACTCCAGGGCCAGGGTCGTGTACGCGGGCCGTACCAACTCGTCGTGGAGCCCGACCGGGCCGTAGGCGGCCTGGACGCGGACGTCCTCCGGGCGCAGCTCGCCCAGCGCGATGGTGGCGCGCACCTCCAGCGACGCGCCCACCTCGGGGGTGTCGCCGAGGTTGGAGGTCTCCACGTGCTCCACCCGCACCCCGGGCCACGCCTGGGCGAGGCGGAGCTTCCAGGCGGCGAAGCCCCTGGCCGGCTCGTAGCCGTCCTTGAGCAGCGCGCGGCCCGACTTGGCGGCCGGGGTGTAGAGGTCCACGACGTAGTCGCGGAGCATCCGCCCGGCCAGGACCTTGGGCCCGAGGGAGGTCAGCGTGTGGCGGACCATCTCCAGCCAGCGCAGCGGCAGGCCGTCGGCCGCCCGGTCGTAGAAGCGGTCGGCCACCTCGTACTCGACCAGGTCGTACAGCGCACCGGCCTCCAGCTCGTCGCGGCGGTCGGGGTCGCCGACGCCGTCGGCGGTGGGGATGGCCCAGCCGTTGGTGCCGTCGTACCACTCGTCCCACCAGCCGTCGCGGATGGACAGGTTGAGCCCGCCGTTCAGGGCGGCCTTCATCCCGGAGGTGCCGCACGCCTCCAGCGGGCGCAGCGGGTTGTTCATCCACACGTCGGCGCCCTGGACCATGAGCTGGCCGAGCGCCATGTCGTAGTCGGGCAGGAAGACGATGCGGTGCCGCACGTCCTCGGCGTCGGCGAACTTCACGATCTGCTGGATGAGCTTCTTGCCGCCCTCGTCGGCCGGGTGCGCCTTGCCGGCGATCACGATCTGGACCGGCTTGTCCGGGTCGAGGAGGAGCTGGCGGAGCCGGTCGGGGTCCTTCAGCATCAGGGTGAGCCGCTTGTAGGAGGGCACCCGGCGGGCGAAGCCGATGGTCAGCACGTCCGGGTCGAGGGCGTCGTCGATCCAGCCCAGCTCGGCGCGGGAGGCGCCCCGGGCGAGCCAGGAACGGCGCAGCCGCTCGCGGGCCCCCTCGACCAGCCGGGCGCGCAGCCGCCCGCGGATGGCCCAGACGTCGGCGTCGGAGATCTTGTTGACACCCTCCCAGCCCTGGGCCCGCTCGACGAGCGCGGGCAGCTCCCGGCCGGCCAGCTCCATGATCTCCCGGCCGACCCAGGTGGGCGCGTGCACGCCGTTGGTGATCGACCCGATCGGTACGTCGGAGGCGTCGAAGCCCGGCCACAGGTCCTGGAACATCTCCCGGCTGACCTCGCCGTGCAGCTCGGACACGCCGTTGACCCGCTGGGCCAGCCGCATGCCCATCGCGGCCATGTTGAACTTGCCGGGCTCCTTCTCCGCGCCGAGCGCGAGGATGCGGTCCACCGGGACGGTGGGCCAGGCGTTGTCGCCGCCGAACTGGCGGGCGATCATCTCGGCCGGGAAGCGGTCGATGCCGGCGGGGACGGGCGTGTGGGTGGTGAAGACCGTGCCGGCGCGGACCGCCTCCAGCGCCTCGTCGAAGGAGAGCCTGCTCTCGGTCAGCTCGCGGATGCGCTCCAGGCCGAGGAAGCCCGCGTGGCCCTCGTTGGTGTGGAACACCTCCGGCTCGGGGTGGCCGGTGACCCGGCAGTAGGCGCGGATGGCGCGGACGCCGCCGACGCCGAGCAGCAGCTCCTGCATCAGGCGGTGGTCGGTGCCGCCGCCGTAGAGGCGGTCGGTGACGTCGCGGGCGGCGACGTCGTTCTCGGCCACGTCGGAGTCGAGCAGCAGCAGCGGGACCCGGCCCACCTGGGCGATCCAGATCTGGGCGTGCAGGGCGCGGCCCTCGGGCAGGCCGATCGCGGTCCGCACCGGCGTGCCGTCCTCCTCCCGCAGCAGGGTCAGCGGCAGGCCGCCCGGGTCGAGGGAGGGGTAGTGCTCCAGCTGCCAGCCCTCCGGTGACAGCGACTGGGTGAAGTAGCCGTGCCGGTACAGCAGGCCGACCGCCAGGATCGGCACGCCCAGGTCGCTGGCGGCCTTGAGGTGGTCGCCGGCCAGGATGCCCAGGCCGCCGGAGTACTGCGGCAGCGCGGCGGCGATGCCGTACTCGGGGGAGAAGTAGGCGATGGCCCGGGGGGCGTCGGGGACCGTCTGGTACCAGCCGGGCGCGGTCTTGTACTCGTGGAGGTCGTCCGCGGCGTCGGCGACCCGCCGCAGGAAGCGGCGGTCGGCGGCGAGCTCGCGCAGCCGCGCCGGATCGACGGCGCCGAGCAGGGCGACCGGGTCGTGGCCGACCCTCTCCCACACCTCCGGATCGACCTCGGCGAAGAGGTCGAGCGTCTCGGGGTGCCATGACCAGCGCAGATTGCGCACAAGCTCGCCCAGCGAGGCCAGCTCCGGAGGAAGAACGGTGCGGACGGTGAACCTGCGGATTGCTCTCACGCTGCCAGACCCTAGTTACTCAGCGCCACGGATGGCGACCTCGACACTCACGCGTCTCCCCCTCACCGCTATCAATCGCCCCCAAACACATCAAAGAAGGGTCGATCGCGGGGTGGCCGTTCACCGGCCCAACTCGCCCGGGAAAGCGGGGGTTCCCCGGTCTTTCCCTCACAGGTATGAAGATGGACTATTGGGGCAGGCATCTAGGGGCCGACCGCTCCACCCCCTCGGGAACCGGTCCCCCGCGAGCGTGGTCACGCCCCCGGGTGCCGGTCACGGGGTTGTTTGAAAAAACGAAGATCTTTCCTTGCCGACTCTCCGGCGGCACCGGTGTGCCGTCGCTACCTTGAGACGCGATGATCGGACGAATTCCCATCCTTGACGTGCACCCGACGGTCGAGTGCGGGCGTTACCCCGCCAAGGCCGCCGCGGGCGAGACCTTCGAGATCTCCGCCACCGTGTTCCGCGAGGGACACGACGCGGTGGCGGCCGGCGTGGTGCTCACCGCCCCCGACGGCACCCGCGGCCGGTTGCTGCCCATGGCCGAGCCGGCCCCGGGCACCGACCGGTGGGGGGTGGAGGTGACCCTGCCCGACGAGGGCGAGTGGCACTTCCGCGTCGAGGCGTGGAGCGACCCGATCGCGACCTGGCTGCACGACGCGGGCATCAAGATCCCGCGCGACATGGACACCGAGCTGATGTGCGAGGAGGGCGCCCGGCTCTTCGAGCGCGCCGCCCGTGCCGTACGGTCCGCCGACTGCCCCTCCGTCCCCGCCCCCTCCGCGGCGAAGGGCACGAAGGGCGCCCGGAACGCGAAGGCCGCCGGCCGTACGGCGGGGCGGACCTCCTCCGGCGCGGCGGCCTGCGGGCACCGCGCCGCGCTGCTGGAGGTCGCCGCCCGGCTGCGCGACCAGGCGGTGGACCCGCGGGCCCGGTTCGCGGCGGCCCAGTCGGCGGAGACGGCCGCGCTGCTGCGCGCGCACCCGCTGCGCGACCTGGTGACCCGGACCGGCAAGCGGGTGGTCAGGGTCGAGCGGCGCCGGGCGCTGTTCGGGTCGTGGTACGAGTTCTTCCCGCGGTCGGAGGGCGCGATCGTCCAGGAGGGCGTCGCGCCCAAGTCCGGGACGTTCAAGACGGCGGCCCTGCGGCTGCCGGCCGTCGCCAAGATGGGCTTCGACGTCGTCTACCTGCCGCCGATCCATCCGATCGGGCACAGCTTCCGCAAGGGCCGCAACAACACGCTGACGCCGGAGCCGTACGACCCGGGCTCGCCGTGGGCGATCGGCTCGGAGGAGGGCGGCCACGACGCGATCCACCCCGACCTCGGCACGTTCGAGGACTTCGACGAGTTCGTGGCCAAGGCCCGCGAGCTGGGCATGGAGGTCGCGCTCGACCTGGCCCTGCAGTGCTCGCCGGACCATCCGTGGGTCAGGGAGCACCCGGAGTGGTTCAACGTCCGCGCCGACGGCACCATCGCCTACGCCGAGAACCCGCCGAAGAAGTACCAGGACATCTACCCGCTGAACTTCGACAACGACCCCGAGGGGATCTACGCCGAGGTGAAGCGGGTGGTGCGGCTGTGGATGGACCACGGGGTGCGGATCTTCCGGGTGGACAACCCGCACACCAAGCCGGTGTCGTTCTGGGAGCGGCTGATCGCCGACGTCAACTCCACCGACCCGGACGTGCTGTTCCTGGCCGAGGCGTTCACCCGGCCGGCGATGATGCGCACGCTGGGCAAGGTGGGCTTCCAGCAGTCCTACACCTACTTCACGTGGCGCAACTCGCGGGAGGAGGTCGAGAGCTACCTCACCGAGCTGTCCCACGAGACGTCGCACTACATGCGGCCCAACATCTTCGTCAACACTCCGGACATCCTTCACGAATACCTTCAGCACGGGGGTGTCCCGGCATTCCGCATCAGAGCGATCCTCGCGGCGATGTCGATGCCGACCTGGGGCGTCTACTCCGGTTACGAGCTTGCGGAGAACGTACCGGTTCGTCCGGGCAGTGAGGAATACCTCGATAGCGAGAAATATCAGTACAGACCTCGCGACTGGGCCGAGGCTGAGCGCGAGGGCCGTAGCCTCGCCCCCTTGATCACGCAACTCAATTTGTTGCGAAGAGCTCACCCGGCGCTCCAGGAACTGCGTAACCTACGGTTCCACAGCGTCGACCATCCGGACCTGGTCTGCTTCTCCAAGCGACTGCCCGGTGCCTACGACACGGCCACACGACGGCACGGCCTGGGCGACGTGGTGCTGACGGTTGTGAATCTCGACCCGTACCACACCCATGAGGCCACGGTGTCGCTGGACATGCCGGCCCTCGGTCTCGGCTGGAACGACGAACTCGTCGTCGACGACGAACTGTCGGGCGAGTCGTACCACTGGCGGCAGAACAACTACGTGCGTCTCGACCCTCATGTCCGACCAGCACACATCTTCACTCTGCGCGCCCCGGCGAACCAGCGGTGAGCAGGCCGGAGCACGCGGTACCGGTTGAAGAAGCGGGGAGTCCACTGGTGAGTCAGCCATCCGAGCCGATCCCGAACACCTTCGACGAGGAGAAGCCTCGAGACCCGTACTGGTTCAAACGCGCGGTCTTCTACGAGGTGCTCATCCGGGGCTTCGCCGACTCCAACGGCGACGGCACCGGAGACATCCGCGGCCTGATCGAGAAACTGGACTACCTCCAGTGGCTCGGCGTCGACTGCCTGTGGCTGCTGCCGCTGTACGAGTCGCCGTTGCGCGACGGCGGATACGACATCGCGGACTTCATGAAGATCCTGCCGGAGTTCGGCGACCTCGGTGACTTCGTGAAGCTGGTGGACGAGGCCCACAAGCGCGGCATGCGGGTCATCGCCGACCTGGTGATGAACCACACCAGCGACCAGCACCCGTGGTTCCAGGCGTCCCGCCACGACCCCAACGGCCCGTTCGGCGACTTCTACGTCTGGAGCGACACCGACGAGCGCTACCAGGACGCCCGGATCATCTTCATCGACACCGAGGCGTCCAACTGGACCTACGACCCGGTGCGCGGCCAGTACTACTGGCACCGCTTCTTCTCCCACCAGCCGGACCTGAACTACGAGAACCCCGACGTCCAGGAGGCCATGCTGGAGGTGCTGCGGTTCTGGCTGGACCTCGGCATCGACGGGTTCCGGATGGACGCGATCCCCTACCTGTTCGAGCAGGAGGGCACCAACTGCGAGAACCTGCCGAGGACGCACGCCTACCTCAAGCGGATCCGCGCCGAGGTGGACCGCCTCTACCCCGACCGGGTGCTGCTGGCCGAGGCCAACCAGTGGCCGGCCGACGTGGTGGAGTACTTCGGCGACCCGGCCACCGGCGGCGACGAGTGCCACATGGCGTTCCACTTCCCGCTGATGCCGCGCATCTTCATGGCCGTGCGGCGGGAGTCGCGCTACCCCATCTCGGAGATCATGGCCCAGACGCCGAAGATCCCCGAGCACTGCCAGTGGGGCATCTTCCTGCGCAACCACGACGAGCTGACGCTGGAGATGGTCGCCGACGACGAGCGCGACTACATGTACTCCGAGTACGCCAAGGACCCCCGGATGCGGGCCAACGTCGGCATCCGGCGGCGCCTGGCGCCGCTGCTGGAGAACGACCGCAACCAGATCGAGCTGTTCACCGCGCTGCTGCTGTCGCTGCCCGGCTCTCCCGTCCTGTACTACGGCGACGAGATCGGCATGGGCGACAACATCTGGCTCGGCGACCGCGACGGCGTCCGCACCCCGATGCAGTGGAGCCCCGACCGCAACGCCGGGTTCTCCAACTGCGACCCGGGCCGGCTGTACCTCCCGGTCATCATGGACCCGATCTACGGCTTCCAGGCGATCAACGTCGAGGCGCAGCAGAAGAGCGCCGGTTCGCTGCTGCACTGGACCAAACGCATGATCGACATCCGCAAGCGGCACCCGGTGTTCGGTCTCGGCGACTACACCGAGCTGAACTCCTCCAACCCCAGCGTCCTGGCCTACGTGCGGGAGCTGGGCGACGACCGGATGCTGTGCGTCAACAACCTCTCGCGGTTCCCGCAGCCGGTGGAGCTCGACCTGCGCCGGTTCGAGGGGTCGGTGCCCGTGGAGACGATGGGCGGAGTTCCTTTCCCTCCGATCGGCGAACTTCCGTATCTTTTGACGCTTCCTGGGCATGGGTTCTACTGGTTCACCCTGCCGCCCGCACCCCAGGAGGCGTAAGGCCGTGTTGACGGAGCTCCTTGCCGGATGGATAGCGCATCAGCGATGGTTCGCCGGTAAGGGGCGGCCGATAGACGAGCTCGACATCGAGTCCGACGTCGAGCTCGTCCCCCGCCTCCGTCACCTCATCCTCCGCGTCCGCCAGGGCGACGACCTCGACCGCTACCAGCTCCTGCTCGGCACCGGCGGCGACACCTCCGGCCGGTTCAGCCACGTCCGGATCGGCGAGGGTTACTACGACGCCGCCCACGACGCCGACCTCACCTGCGTCCTGCTGGACGGGATGGCCGAGGACCGCGATACCGGCCCGCTGCGCATGCGCCACATGCCGGGCGCCGACATCGACACCTCGCTGCGCAGCCTGGTGCTGGGCGCCGAGCAGTCCAACACCTCCCTGGTGTACGGCGAGACCTACATCTGCAAGCTGTTCCGCCGGCTGATCCCCGGCGTCAACCCCGAGCTGGAGATCGTCCGCGCCCTGGCCGCCCGCGACGCCCAGCACATCGCGCGGCCGTACGGCTGGATCGAGACCGACCTGGACGGCGTGCCGACCACGCTGGCGATCACGCAGGAGTTCCTGTCGACCGCCAACGACGGCTGGGCCCTGGCGCTGGCCAGCGTCCGCGACCTCTACGCCAGCCTCACCCCCTCGGCCTCGGAGGCGGGCGGCGACTTCAGCTCCGAGTCCTACCGCCTCGGCGTGGCCACCGCCGAGATCCACAGCGAACTGGCCGCGACCTTCCCGACCTCGGTGATGGAGGCCCACGAGGTCAAGCAGCTCATCGAGGACCAGCGCCGCCGCCTGATCCAGATGGTCGAGGAGGTGCCCGAGCTGGGCCGCCACGCCCACGTGGTCCAGGAGGCCTATCAGCGGGTCGCCGACACCGCCTACGAGATCCCGGTCCAGCGGGTCCACGGCGACTATCACCTGGGCCAGGTGATGCGCACCCCGACCGACTGGATCGTCCTCGACTTCGAGGGCGAGCCCGGCCAGCCCCTGGAGGAGCGCCGGGCCCTGTCCTCGCCGCTGCGGGACGTGGCGGGCATGCTGCGCTCGTTCGACTACGCCGCCCGCCACCTGCTGGCGGGGCACCCGCGGGCGGAGGAGCTCTATCCGCGGGCCGTGGAGTGGGCCGAGCTGAACCGCTCGTCGTTCCTCGCCGGGTACTCCGCGGGCGGCGGGCGCCTCCAGGCCCAGGACGCGGTCCTGCTGCGGGCGCTGGAGATGATGAAGGCGGTCTACGAGGTCGGTTACGAGGCGCGCAACCGCCCCACCTGGCTGCCCATCCCCATGGCCGCCTTCCAGGCCGAACGCTGAGGACATTCCCCCGGAAACCCGCGAGAAATTCGCGAATCAGCTCGAACTCGCCACCCCATGCGGTCGTCTCACGGTTGGAGACACCACGTGAGCCGGATCTTCCGCGGCTCACATGGCCAACGAGAATCGCTCAGGCGAGAACGGGGTGGCAAGGATGGGAAAGAACCGTGTGCTCGGCGTCGTCGCGGCCTCGACGGTCATCGCGTCGGGCATCGCGCTCATGTCCGTGCCCGCGCACGCGTCCGCCGCGCACACGTCCGCCGCGCGGGCGTCGGCCGGGCACGCGTCGACAGCGCAGGCGTCGGGTGCCAAGCGGATCCAGATAGCCGGGTACGACCTGTGCCTCGACGTCAAGGACTTCGGCCCCAAGAACGGCGCGAAGGTCCAGCTGTGGAGCTGCAACAACAACGCCAACCAGCTCTGGACCAAGCACAGCGACGGCACGATCCGCAGCGCGCTCAACGGCAAGTGCCTCGACCTCAAGGACTTCAACCCCAAGGTGCGCGCGGTGGTGCAGTTGTGGAGCTGCACCACCGCCTCGAACCAGCGCTGGTACTCGGGCCGCACGGACTACAGCAAGAACGGCTACCGGAGCATCCGTAGCAGCATGAACGGCAAGTGCCTCGACGCCAAGGGCAAGGGACACAAGCCGGGCACGCCCATCCACATGTGGCGCTGCACCTCGGACTGGAACCAGTCCTTCCGCTGGGTCTGACCGCGTCTCCGGCTCCTCCCGGTCGCCGGAGGCCCGCCCGTGGGACGCCACGTCATGACGCGGCGTCCCACGGGCGGGTCCCATACCGCCGCAGGCACGGGGCCCGCCGCGCGGCACGGACGAGACGTGGGTCTCCACGGTCCACGCCGCCGCGGGCGCGGGGTTCACTGCGCGGCACGGACGAGACGAGGGCCTCCGGTCCGCACCGCCGCGGGCGCGGGGTTCACCGGCGATCAGGCGTGGGCGCGGAGCGCCGCGGCGAACCACTCGAACGCCGCGACCCGGGGCGGGAACGGCGGACGGTCGTTGAGGACGCCCATCAGCTCCCAGTACCGCTCCACCCGCCGGTCGCTGAACAGCTCCACCGTCTCGGCCATCCGGACCCGCTCCGCCGCGGGCACGTCCGCGCCGACGATCCGCTCCAGCGCGGCCCGGCCCTCGGCCGAGGCGGGGTCCAGCCCCCCCTCCACGGCGGCGCCCGCGTGCTCCGTCACCAGCGCGAAGTCGTAGGACGGGGGCTGGCCGGCCGCCGCGCCCGCCATGGCCATCTCGCGGACGCGGCGCTGGAACGACTCGTCACCGACGAGTTCGGCGAGTTCCACCCAGGCGTCCACCTGCTCGTCGGTCGGGTCGTCCGGCAGCTCCGCCGGCAACCGCCGCATCCCCAGCGCAATGCCGGCGCCCGGCGCGTCGGCGGGGATGCCCTCGAAGGCGCGGTCGACGAATTCGTCGATGACCCGCTGCCGTTCCCCGGCTGACAGGCGTGCCATGTCGTGCATGAGTCTCATCTCCTCGATCGTGCTTCCTCTGCGTGCGACCGACCGGAGCACCGCGCGCCGCACGCACAGGATGCGGATCTCCGCGTCCAGCGCCTCCGCGTGCGCCCTGGCGACGTCGGCGACGCCGCCCTGCCGGGCCAGCACCGACCGGACCGTCTCCAGGTCCAGCCCCAGTTCGCGGAGCGTCCGCACCAGGTCCAGCCGGGCCGCCGCCTCGACGTCGTAGAGCCGGTATCCCCCGGCCGAGCGGCCGGTCGGCGGCACGACGTCGATGTCGGACCAGAACCGGATGGTGCGCACCGGCAGGCCGGTACGGCGGGCGAGCTGTCCGATGGTGAACAGCTCCTCGTGGTCGTTCACAGGTTCAGCCTGAACCTTCCAGTGACTGGAGACTCAAAGGGTTTCCAGCGGATATTCCACCACCGGAAGCCCCGCATCGCCGGAGCCCGTCTGGGTCTTCCCCGGCCCGATCCGCCTCCGCACCCTCGGAAGTCCCGGCCCGCTCTGGTCCGCCTTCGCCGCGCCCCGAAGCCCCCGCCCCGATCCGGCGAGGACCGCCCGCCCGGCTATCGGCCGCGGCGGCGTTCGGCGCGCTTCCGCCGGAGGACCTCGCGCCGGTGCTCCTCCCGCGCCCGCTCCAGCAGGGCGGTCCCGTGCCGCATCAGGAACTCGTACAGCTCGGCGTCCGTGGGCTCGCTCCCCAGGACGAACCTCGTCGCGCGGAGCCCGCCGTCCCGGACGATCTCCAGCACGCCGACCCAGAACGAGCCCTCGAAATACACCGACAGCGAGACCATGACGCCCTCCCATGAAGCATGCCGACGGGCGGCTCGGCTGAGCCGCCGTTCGGCACACCGGACATCCCTGGAGAGGGCGGATACGGAGAACCGCCGGCCGGAGCCGGCGGGTGTCCGGGCTACCAACCGGACCGCGTTTTCGTGTGCGCCGACATCGTACGCCACCGGTCCCGCCCTTGATCTCTCCGCCGTGACGGGTCGGCCTTCGCCTGGTGTGTCCGCCGATCGGGCCGGCGGCGCGGGTCAGAGCGCCCCGGCGTCCCGGGCGGTGTGGACGCTCGGGTGGATCGGCCGGAAACCCAGCTCGCGCCGGATCTTCGTGGTGTCGACGATGCCCTCCCATGGGTCGTCGAGCGCCCGGCCCGCCATCCCTTCCGGCACAGGTTCGCCGTTGAGCCGGTGAAGCTCCAGCGCGGTGACGGGCGCGTCGTCGGCCACGTTGAACGTCTCGCCGTCCACGCCGCGCGCCGAGAGCGCCAGCGTCAGCGCCTGGGCGACGTCGGCGTGGTGGACCATGTGCAGGCGCCTGTGGGCGGCCCAGCCGCGCGCCCAGTGGAGCGACTCGGCGAGGTGCGGATCGCCGTCGCCGTAGACGAAGGACAGGCGGAGGACGCGCAGCGGCAGTCCCTCCGCCCGGTGCATCTCGCCGAGCGCCTTCTCGGCCTCGGCCTTGCTGCGCGGGTAGGCACCCGCGGGGGTGAGGATCTCGTCGGTCTCGGCGGCGGGCCGGCCGCGGCCCGCGTCGCGGGCGGGACCCGAGCCGTGGATGAAGTCCGCGCCGTAGACGAGGTTGGTGCTGGTGTAGACGAACCGGCCGACACCGGCCCGGAGCGCGGCGGCGGCCAGCTCGACCGTGGCGGTGTGGTTGACCGCGGCGGCCTCCTCGTCGGAGACGCCGCGGAAGGCCGCGCCGAGGTGGACGACCGCCTCGGCGCCCTTGAGCGCGCCGTCCAGGACGCCGGTGTCGCGCAGGTCGCCGACGACCACCTCGGCGCCGAGCCTGGCGAGCGGCTCGGCCCGTACGGCGTCGCGGACCAGCACGCGGACGGTTCCGGTCCGCTGGAGCAGCCGGGGGACGAACCTGCTGCCGACCCGGCCGGTCGCTCCGGTGACGAGAACGGTCATGGGGACTCCTCGCTGTGGGGGTGGGTCGCGCTCCGCCGGTGTTCCGCCGCGCTGCCGGGATCGCCCCCGGCTGTCGGCGCCTCCGGTCGTTCCCCCCGCGCCAGGGCGCTTCGCCGGAGCGCGGGGACCGCCGGAGCACGGCGTGAAGCTCTGATGCTCCGAACGATAGCAGGTACTTTGATGTATCCAACATTATGATCCATCCAATATTTGGATGGATGCGACGGACGTACCATGGTCACCATGGAACGACGGGACCCTGAGCAGGACGAACGGCTCAGGTCGGAGATCTGGGAAGCCCTGTACGACTTCTTCATGGCCGAGCACGAGCGCAACCTGGAGGCCGTCGCCGAGCTGGGCGTCAGCCCGGGAGACCTCAAGGCCCTCATGCGGCTTGTCCCGGGCCGCGGCGAGCCGATGCGCGCGCTCGCCGACATGTGGCGGTGCGACGCCTCGACCGTGACCTGGATCGTCGACCGGCTGCAGAAGCAGGGCTACGTCGAACGCCGGCCCCACCCGACCGACCGGCGCGTCAAGGTCGTGGCCCTGAGCGCCGGGGGCGAGGAGCTGCGGGAACGGATGCTCCGGCGTCTCTACCGGCCGCCCGCCGTACTGTCGGAGCTCCCCCCCGGCGAACTGGCGGCGTTGCACCGGGTGGCGGCACGCCTGGCGCCGCCCGCGGATCAATAAGCACATAAGCGAAAAATCACCGCGATCTCGACTGATATCCGAAAACGGCCTCCTCTTTCACGAACATTCGTCACACTCTGGATGTCATCGCATACGGAGCGCTTCCGCTCCCCCGCCCGGCTTCCGCCGCGCCCGGGAGCGGCGGGCCGCCCGCGCGGTGGCCGCCGAGTCGTTCTTCGCCGCGCAGGCGGCACGAAGGAGGAGACATGTCCCCCCAGCCAGGCACCGCGCCGGGCCGTACCCGCCGAACACCCCTGGTGGCAGGCGTCCTGCTGACCCTGCTGGCCGCCACCGTCCTGACCGGCCCGCGGACCGCGGCAGCCGCCGTCGCCGCCACGACCACCATCGGGGAGCCGGGACACATCACGCTCACCGCCCCGAAGACGGTCGACGCCGGCGCCGAGGCCCTGCTGGACGTCAACTACGCCAACACCTCCGGCCGCCCGGTCGTCTCGGCCACGGTGACCGTCACCTTCGCCCCCGAGGCCGACGGCAGTCTCAGCGCTGACAGGTTCTCCTGGTGGTCGCCCGATCCCGAGCACCACACCGGCACGGTCATCGGCGACGCCGCGAACCGCACGATCACCGTCACCCTGCGCGACCTCGCGCCCGGCGCCGCGAACCGCACCGTGGTCTACGTCCCGTTCAAGGGCACGGCGTCCGGCCGGGCGCCCCTGAGCGCCGCTCTCGTCGAGACCTTCGCGGACGGGCCCGCCGCCACCGACCTCGGCGGCCTGACGATCGACGCCGTCTCCGCCACGAACCTCGCCGTCTCGCTGGACGCCTCCCCCAAGGGCCTGGGCGTCTCCCACGCCACCTTCACCGCGACCGTCACCAACCGGGGACCCGCCGCCACGACCGCGGCGCGGCTGCGTCTCACCTACCCCTCGGCGTTCACCGGGCCGAGCGCCCCGGGCTGCGCCGTGGACGGCGCGGCGCGCACCGTCACCTGCGACCTCGGCGTCATCCCCGCGGGCGGCTCGGTGACCAGGTCCCTGGGCCTCTACACCCGGCTCCTCGTCATCAGCGGCCGCCTCACCGTCACCGCCTCCCGCCTCGACAGCGCCCCCGCCGACCCCCAGCCGTCCGACGACACGGCGTCGGCCGGCTGCACCGCCATCACCGGCCTCCTCGTCCGCTGCTGACCCCGTCCCGGCCCGTCACTCCTTCGGCGCGCCCGCGGCATCCGGCTGGCGCGCCGTACCGGCCCCCTCCGCTCACATGGGGAAACATGGCCGTCACATTACGCAACCGATCGCGAAGATCATGATTGGCTGGCCGCCATGATATTGACCAAGGGTCTTGCCGCGATCGGAGTGGCGGTCGCGGTCGCCGGGGCACCGGCGTGGACGGGCGCGCAGGCCGCCGACGACGGACAGGACACGATCGCGCGGGTCGAGGCGTACCTCGACAGCGTCCGCCACGAGCCCGGCCGGCTCGGGGAGTTCGTCGCCGACCTGCCCAAGGGCACCGACCTGCACACCCACCTGTCCGGCGCCGTGCCCACCGGGTATCTGCTCAGCTCCGCCATGCGCGACGGCCTGTGCTTCGACACCGCCTCCCTCGCCGCGTCGGCGCCGCCGTGCGGCGACGGGCAGCGACCGGTGCGCGACGCGGCCACCGACCCGCGCCTCGCCGACGACATCGTGCGGGCCTGGTCCATGCGGGGCTTCACCCCCGGCAAGGAGTCGGGCCACGACCACTTCTTCTCGGCGTTCGGCAGGTTCGGGGCGGCGACCTCCCACAAGGGGGAGATGCTGGCGATCCTCGCCTCCCGGGCCGCCGCCCAGCGGGAGTTCACGCTGGAGGTCATGCTGTCCCGCCAGTCGGGGGCCGTCCAGGAGCTCGTCAAGAAGGTCGGCGGCGACACCTCCGACCTGGCGGGACTGCGCGACCGGCTGCTCGCCGACGGCGCGATGGCGGGCATCGTCAAGGCCGCCCGCGCCGACGCCGACACCGACATCGCCCAGATGCGCAAGGAGCTGCGCTGCGACGGCGAAGACGCCGACCCCGGCTGCACGCTGCCGCTGCGCTTTCTCCTCCAGGTCACCCGCACCGCCCCACCCGAGGTGGTCTTCGCCCAGATGCTGCTGGGCTTCGAGCTGGCCAAGGCCGACGAGCGCTACGTCGGCGTCAACCTCGTCGCCCCCGAGGACGACCCGGTCGCGCTGCGCGACTACCGGCTGCACATGCGCATGCTCGACCACCTGCGCGGCCTCTACCCGGAGGCGCACATCAGCCTGCACGCCGGCGAGCTGACCCCCGGCCTGGCACCGGACGCGGACCTGAAGTTCCACGTCCGCGAGGCCGTGAAGACCGGCCACGCCGAACGCGTCGGGCACGGCGCCGGCATCCGCGGCGAGGACGACCCGGCCGGGCTCATGGCCGACATGGCCCGCGAGCACGTCCTCGTCGAGATCGCCCTCACCAGCAACTGCCAGATCCTCCAGGTCTGCGGGGACGGCCATCCGTTCATGGAGTACCGCCGGGCGGGCGTGCCCGTCGCCCTCGTCACCGACGACGCCGGCATCGAGCACACCGACCTGGCCGGCGAGTACCTCCGGGCGATCACCCAGTACGGCCTGCGCTACGCCGACCTGAAGACCCTGGCCCGCACCGCCCTCGACCACAGCTTCCTGCAGGGCGGCAGCCTCTGGCGGGCGCCGGACGACCACACCCCGGTGCCGGAGTGCGCGGGCTCCCCGCTCGGCGGCGACCCGGCTCCGTCCTGCCTGGCCGTACTGAAGAAGAGCCCCAAGGCCTCGGCCGAGTGGCGGCAGGAGGCCGCCTTCACCGCCTTCGAGGACCGCTACGACGGCTGACCCGCCGTCCCGCCGTCACTGACGGACCGCCGTCGGCGACGGCGGGGCCTCCGCGACGAGGCCGGCCCGATCGACGGCGATGACGTTCCCCGAGTCCCACCCGGGCCGTCCGCCGGACATCCACGCGATGCCCGGCGGACGGCCCTTTCAGCGTGCGGGCCGTTGGGAAGGCTTCAGAGCGGGAGTCGCACGCGGCCGGAGCCGCTCCCGCCGGGATCGAAGCGGGCGCGAGGCATTTGCCGGCCGACGCCTAGAGAGCTTCCCCACACAGGTCTGCGGCCGGACCGTGCCTGGCCGACGACGCCCCCACCGCCTGAAGCTCCAGCCCACGGACGTCTTCAGGCCGGGAATTCGACACGGGTAACAAGAAAAGCGCTCCCTTGCTGCAAACTTAATGCCAGGGTTAAGCTATGAGCGGGGTTGGATGGCAGGTGGTGTTGATCGCCGAGGTCGCCGACTGATACGACCGGTTGTGCCAGGACGACTGGTATAGCGCCGGGCAGGTCGAAAACGCCATAGACATGCTGGTGCGGGTCGGGCCGACGCTGGGCCGGCCGCTGGTGGACCGCGTCAAGGGGGCTGATAACCATCACTTGAAAGAGCTGCGGCCTGGTTCCATGGGTAGGAGCGAGATTCGCATTCTGTTCGCCTTTGATCCCACCCGCCGAGCGGTGCTGCTGGTCGCCGGCGACAAGGCCGGAAACTGGGATCATTGGTATGAGGAAAATGTGCCGCTGGCGGAGAAACGGTACGCCGAGCACATAGCGGAATTGGCGACCAGGGAGCACGAATGAGCACGGTCGACTGGGATGAGGTGAAGCGGCGGGCACGGGAGCGGCGTCAGGCCGCCGGGCTACCCGTGCAGTCGGAGGCCGAGAAATCCGCCGCGATGGACCGGCTTGCCGCGGAGGTCAGGGCGTACAAGCTCGCGGAGATCAGACGTGAGCAGGATCTGACCCAGCGCGATGTGGCGGACACGATGGGGGTCTCCGGCCCACGAGTCTCAGCCATCGAGCATGGCGAGGTGGACCGCGTGGAAGTCGCGACCCTGCGATCATACGTCGAGGCCCTCGGCGGGCGGCTCCGCGTGGTGGCGGACTTCGGCGACGCCGAGTACATCGTCGCGTAGCCGGAACGGGAGGTTCCCAGCCCCGAACGCCGGGACGCGGCCGGAAGGAACGCTCGATCAGCGAGGGAGTCTCCTCTGAATGTGGCCGGCGCGTATCTCGGTGGATATCCCGGCGTCGGCGCGGCAGGATCCTCATTGTCCCCGGGAAACGAGCCTCGGGGACGGCCGGCCGGCCACCGCACGGCACGACCCCGGCGAGGACGGCGGAGCCTCACCCGGGACCCCCGAGGAGACCCCCATGGAAGCGATCCTGCGCGCCGCGAGCCAGGCTGCGGGCGTCGAGCTGTCCGAGCCCGTCGATCTGGGCGGCAACCCCCGCAGCACCGTGCTGCGCTGCCGTACCGCCGAGGGAGACAGCGTGGTCGTCAAGGCGTACGCCGCCGAGCCCGACGCGCTGCGCGGCTTCACCGCGGAGGCCGCCGCGCTCTCGCTGGGCCTGGCCGGCCCCGGGCTGCTGGGTGTGGACCCCGCCGTCCCGCTGCTGGTGATGGCCGACCTCGGGACCGCGCCGACCCTGGCCGACGTGCTCCTCGGGGACGACCCGGAAGCCGCCGTGGACGGGCTGCTGGCCTGGGCGGGCGGGCTCGGCCGGCTGGCCGCCGCATCGATGCCCCGGCGGGCCGACTTCGCCGAGCTGCGGGCCCGGTACGGCGGGCACCCGGCGGACCCGAACCGGGATGGCGAGCTCCCGGCGGGCCAGGTCCGGCACGGCACGCTCCCGGCGGAGGACGAGTCGTGGATCGCGGGACTCGCCCCCGGGCTGTCCGGGCTGCTCGACGAGGTCGGCGTCGCCGCGCCGCCGGGGCTGGCGGAGGACATGGCGCTGGTCGGGACGGTGGACCACGACGAGTACCCGGCCTTCACCCCGGGCGACACCTGCCCCGACAACAACCTGCTCACCCCGGACGGCCTGCGGCTGATCGACTTCGAGTCGGCGGCCTACGAGTCGGTCTTCCTGACCGCCGCGTACTGCCGGATGCCCTTCTCCTCCTGCTGGTGCGTCTTCACCCTGCCGGACGGCATGGCCGAGAAGATCGAGGAGGTGTACCGGGCGGAGGTCGTCACGATCTACCCGGCGCTGGCCGACGACGCGGTGTGGCACGCCGGGGTCCGCCGGGCCGTCGCCGTCTGGACGACGCACATGACGGTGTTCCTGCTGCCCCGGGTGGTGGAGGAGGACAGGTTCATGCACCGGACGCGGCGGCCGGTGTCGACGATGCGGCAGGTGCTCCGGCACCGCTGGGAGATGGCGAGCGCGCTGACGGAGTTCCCGGCGTTCGCCGAGACGATGCGCCTGCTGCTGCGCGAGGTGGCCGGCCCGTGGAAGGTGACCCCGCTGCCGGGCTACCCGGCGTTCGGCGGCTGAGCGAGCCCTCCGGGAGGCGGCGGCTTCCCGCCCTGACACGGCAGGACACGATCGCCGCGGCCGACGCCGTCCCGGTCGCACCGGCCGCGACCCGGCCGGTGCGGCCACACGGGGCGGGTCGCCGCCGTGGCGTCAGCGGGTCCTCGCCACCTCGGCGGCGACCGCGCGGAACGCCGTCAGGGTCTCACCCTGGTCCGCCGGGCCGGACAGCCCGCCGTCCCCGTCGCCCCGGGGGCCGGAGACGGACGACTTGACGATGACGACCCTCTTCCCGGGTGAGACGTAGATGTACTGCCCGCCGAAGCCCGCGGCCATGAAGTCGCCCTCGCCGCCCTCTCCGAGCCACCAGTGCAGGCCGTAGGCGGGGTTGAAGGGGGCGGAGGGCCTGGTCGACCCCCTGACCCAGGAGGCCGGCACCACCTGGCGTCCGTGCGCCCTGCCGTTGTTCAGGTAGAGCAGGCCGAACCGGGCGAAGTCGCGGTCGGTCGCGTGGTAGCAGCAGTAACCGAGGCTGTCCCCGTCGCCGTCATGGGTGATACGGGCCGTGGACGCCATGCCCGCGGGCTTCCAGATCATCTTCTCGACATAGCGGTGGTACGGCACGCCCGTCGCCCGGCTCACCAGCCTGGCGAGCACGAAGGAGTTCATGCTGGTGTACTCGAACCTGGTGCCGGGTTTCCAGCCGTTCACCCGGCGCGCCGCCAGTTCCCCGACCGACCGGCCGCGCAGGGCCGCCAGGTGCGTCCTCAACACGTCGGTCCTCTCGTCCCACTCGATCCCCGACGACATCCGCAGGAGATCGCGGATGGACACGCCGTCGTAGCCCGAGCCCCTCAGCTCGGGCAGATACCTGGTCACCGGGTCGCCGATCGAGTGGATGCGTCCCTCCCCCAGTGCGATGCCGACCGCGGCCGAGGTGAAGGACTTCCCGACCGACCACGACTGGAAGCGCGTGTCGCGGCCGGCGCCGTCGTAACGCTCGTACACGATCTTCTGGTCGTCGAGCACGACGAAACCGTTGGTCCTCGTGCGGGCGAGGAAGTCGTCGAGGGTGTGCGTCTTCCCGCCGAAGGTGTAGCGCACGGGGAGCGGCCGGGGCGCGCTCCGCAGCGTGACCGGGTTCCCCGACGGCCGCACGAGGTCGGACGAGGCCGGCTCGGCGGGGGCGTACCGGACGGACGCCGGAGGAGGAGCCGCCGCGGTGGTCGCCGGGAGGGCGAACGTCACGGCGGTCGTGGTCACGCAGGCGGCGAGGAGTCCCTTGGGCATCGAACGGCTCCGCGGAAACGATCGAGTCGGGGTACGGGGACGGGCGGGATCGGGCTCGGGCTCGGAACACTCGGCTCCGGCAGAGATGACGGCCGGTTTCCATGGTAGATCTCCGGTAAGCCCCGCGGGCGGGGATTTACCCCGGATCCGGCGAGGTCCTCCCCGCGGACGGAAACAGCCGCCGGTCGGTGGACCGGCGGCTGTCCGAGGCTCTCGGAAACCGGCGGGGGTCAGCGGGTCCCGCGGACCTCCACCTTCTCCTTGCGGTAATTGTTGCCGTTGCCCTCCGGCTTGTAGTTTTTCTCGACGTTGCCGGCGATGTCCACGGCGAACCAGCGCACCTCGGTGGTCTTCTCGACCGTGATCCGCTGGGCTCCCTCACGCATCCCCGCGGCGGCGAGCTTGGGCGAGCTCAGGGTCGGCCGGCTGCCGTCCAGCGTGTAGTACACGTTGGCGGGCTCGTCGACCTCGAACGTGAACGTGGTCGAGGTGCCGGTCCGGCCGGTCACCTTGAGGTCCGACCCGGGACGCTCCCTGTCGTCGGCGAAGGCCTTGGCGACCTCCAGGATGGCGATCTGGCCGCTGGCGAACTCCATCGCCTCCTGGTGCCCCTCGGCGAACTCCGGCTGGAAGCCGACCGCCTGGAACCGCTTGGTCGCCGGGTCGTAGACGTCCGCGCCGACCTCGAAGTCCCAGCCGATGATGCCCCGGTTGAACCAGTGCTCGTCGGCGCTGTTGCCGGCCGCGGAGTACAGCACGTCCGGCACCGGACCGGTACGGCCCGGCCAGATCCCCGTGCCGCGCCAGGACTGGACCGCGGAGAGGATGTGGTCGGAGGCGCTCCGGAAGAAGTTCTCCGTACCGAAGCCGACCCGCGGCAGCAGTTCGCGTCCGGCGGTCTTGTACGCGCCCGGAGGCCACATGAATTGACGTGCTCCCCGGCCTGAAGGCCGGGGATTCAGCCCGTGCCGCTCCGGCGAGCACACCATCGCCGAACGCAGGTGGGGCGGCCCTTCGCTGTCCTGGTGCCCCGCACCTGGTGGACCGAGCAGCACGAGCAAACCGGTCAGGGCATGCTCACGCCCTGGCGGGCACTCCCGCGCGGGCCTTCACCCCCGCATCTGAAGGCCGAAGCACCGGCCCGCACTTCGGTAGCTCCTCGGCCTCCTGCGGGCTCAGTACGGCGTGCACCTCGATGCCGTCGTCGAGGGGCTTCTCGTACTCCGCGAGGTCGACGCCCATGGAGTTGAGCCGGTCCACACCGGCCTGGTCCGGGACGATGACGCGCAGCAGCGCCACGCCGTTCTGCTCGGTGCCGGACCGCCGGTCGGGTGCGACCTCGCCGGCCGTGGGAGACGGGTCGGCGAGAACGGGGACCGCGGTGAAGCCGAGGACGAGGGGCAGGGCGAGTGCGACCGCGACACGACCGGCTCTCCTGCCGCCGAGAGAGCTCCTCATCAGAGCTTCCTCTAATTGGCACGCTTCCCCGGGTGGGGGGTCACCCCGGCATGAAGCGTGCAATTGGCAAGAATCTTCACCAGAAGGCGGATTTTCGTCAAGAACAAAAATCTGCCCACTCGGTGGCCGCGTCGCCGCGCGTGAACCTTCGCGGGAGAGCCCGGAGGTCACCGCCCACGGCCGCGCGTGAACCTTGACGGGAGAGCGCGGAGGTCACCGTCCACGGCCGCGGGTGACGGTGCGGCGCCGTACGGGGCCGGTGAGGTCAGTCGCCGGTGGAGCCGTTGACCGCGTAGTTGAGAGCGACGTCGCCGGGCGTCGTCACCTTCTCCTCCGGAGGGGACACGATGCGGGCCTGGGTGCCCCAGTCGGTCAGGCGGGTGTCGCTGACGTGGACGACGTCACCGGTGACCCCCTTGTAGCGGGGCTCGGTCCAGGAGCTCCACGCGCGGCGCACGAGCTGGTCCTGCCCGAGCCAGAGCCGCCACGAGAGCTTGGCCTTCAGGCGCGCGGCGTCGAGGGGCGCGCCGGACGCGAGGCGCAGGCCGGGGAACGCCTTGCGCAGCCCGGCGAAGGTGATCTTCCCCTGGTAGAGGGTGGTGCGGATGCCGTCGTGGGTCCCGCCGGAGCGCTTGGACGCGGCGGTGGCGAGCAGGGCCTTGATCACGGCCGGGTCGTCGAGCGCGAGGCTGCCGGACGTGAGGTCGGGACGGGCCGCGTCCTCGGAGACGACCCAGTCCTTGCCCGCGGGCAGGGTCGGGAAGAGCGCCCCGGTGCCGTAGGCGCGGTCGGCGAAGGAGATCCACCGCGTGGTGCCGTCCGTCGAGTCGGTGGCGACGACCCTCCCGTCGCCGAACTGGGCGACGCCCTCGGTCCGCGAGACGGTCCTGCGGCCGCGCTGCGACCCGGAGACGACCGTGTCGGTGATGGTCTCGGCGAACTCCACGCCGCGGCTGCCGCCGAGCTGACGCTTGAGCGCGTCGGCCGCACCGGAGGCGGTGGAAGCGGCGGAAACGGTGGGAGCGGTTGCGGCGGATCCGGTGGCGGCCTGGGCGTTCGCGACGCCACCGAGTCCGATGGCAACCGGGGCCGTCAGCGCGGCGGCCAGCACGGCGAGCCGCCGCCCCCTCGAAGTGGCCTTCATCGAAAGCGCCCTTTCCTGTCGTCACATGCCGCCGTCCGGCGGAAACCGGCGTTTGATCTTCGCAATTGAAGATCACAATACGGTTACGACAGGTTTAACCTTTCCATCACGTGACATCCCGTCGAAGCCCCGCCACACCCCTCGGCTTCGGACGGGCCCGCGCCATCACTCCGGACGCCTGAGTCGCTCCCCGGCCGACCGCGTGACCGCGTGGCGGATTCAGCCCCGGCGGGCGATGGTGACGATCACCTGGCTGGCGTCGGTGACGGGACCGCGGAACCAGTCGCCGTACTGCCCCTCGACGGCGAAGCCGGCCTCGGCCAGGAAGGCGTTCAGCGCGGGCACGTCCAGGAAGCGCAGGGTGGTCCGGTCGACGTACAGGACGGCGCCGTCCGGCTCGGCGGTCGTCTCGGTGAACGTCACGACGTCGCCCACGACCGACTCGACCTCGTGCCACACGCGCAGGGCCCGGCCGGAGGCGTCCACGACATCGGCGGCGTTGCCGTCATCGGAGCCGTCGGGGGTCCAAGTCTCCCACGCCCGCGCCTGCGGGTGACGCGTCTCGAACGCGAACCGGCCGCCGTCGCGCAGCGCCGTACGGATCGCGACCAGTGACGCGCGCAGCTCGTCGTCGCCCACGAGGCACTGGAACGCGTTGCTCGCCATCGTCGCGAGGTCGAACTCCCGGTCCCAGGAGACGTCGGCGGCGGTGCCCTCGTACCACTCGATGTCGGTCCGGCGGCGGGCCCGCTCCAGCGCGGCCCGGTTCGGGTCGATCCCGGCGAGCCGCCCGGAGTGCCCGCACTCCCGGGCGTGATGCAGCATCGAGCCCGTGCCGCAGCCGACGTCCAGTACGGCGTCGGCGGCCATCACGAGGTCGTGATGGAAGGCGTCGGAGGGAAATCGGGCGACGTCCCAGGGATACATCAGGTCGTACAGGGCGGCGGCGTCAGCGTCGGAGAACACCCGGGCAGTATTCACCGGCCATGGTCCGCCGCCAACCGGTTATCCGCCCACGGGGCCCGCCGCCGATCTATCGCGACCCGCTCCCCCGTGGCCCGTTCCTCCGGTGTCCGCCAGGGCGGGAGACGTAACGCGTCCGGTCATGGTCGCCGGGCGGGAAGCGGCGGACCATACGGAAGGGACCGGTGGGCGAAAGAGACCGGGGGCGAAAGAGCACCGAGGCAAAAGCCGCCAAACGCGCGAAACCAGCAATACCGATCAACAGGACAATGCGCCGTCCGGCCCGACCGGAAGCGCCGAATCGGTTACCCTCCGCAGTTACAGGTCAACAATCTGCAAAGAAGGCACTCATGGGACGACGACGGACCACCGTGGCGGTCGCCGCCGCGGGGGTGGTGTCCGCCGCGGTGGCGGCGGTGCTGTTCCTGCCCGGCGAGCAGGGGTCGCAGGCCGCGCGGACGGCGGTGCGGACACCCGCCCCCGGAGACCCACTGACCAGCCAGGAGGTCACGCTGGCGAGCGCGGTGGCGTCGGCCGGCTCGCGGGCGCACATGGCCGCCGGCCGGGTCGATCTGCTCTACGTCGAACGCGACGACGACAAGGACGCCGAGGAGCGACGCCAGGCCGACGCCTACCTGTACGACTACGGTTCCGACCGGCTCATCGTGCGGAAGGTGGACCTCGGCCTGCGGAAGGTCGTGGAGGAGACGGTGAAGCAGGGCGTGCAGCCGCCTCCCTCCAAGGTCGAGGAGTCACGGGCCGTCGGCCTGCTGCTGGCCGACCCCCGGTACGGCCCGGCCGTACGGCAGTCCTTCACCCGGGCGGGCGGCCGTGAGCTGCGGTCGCCGTCCGACCTGGGGGTGCGGGGGCTGATCTTCACCCCGGCTCAGGAGGAGGCCGGCGGGGCCGCGCAGTGCGGGACGCATCGGTGCGTGCGGCTGTTCGTCCGGCTTCCCGACGGCACCTGGCTGGACACCAGCCGGATCGTCGTCGACCTGTCCGCCAAGAAGATCTACACCCTGGAATGGTGATCGTGCCCCTCCCCCCGGCCCTCCCCCGTGTCCTCACCCGTTCGGCACCCCGGCTTCTCCCCCGCGCGGCGACCCGGTTTCTCACCCGTGCGGCGACCGGGTCACCACTCCGGTGGAAGCCGCGGGTCCCGTCCCGGCGGGCGTTCCGGTCCGGCGTGCTCGGGGCGCTCCTGCTCCCCCTCGCGCTGCTTCCCGGCGCCGGATGGCGGACCGGCGCGCAGGCGGCGGCCGCCCCGCAGGCGCCGGCCGCGCCGTGCGGCACGCCGTACCGGATCGATCAGGCCATGCCGAACGGCGCGCGCTGGCAGATGTGCTGGGAGATGCGCAACGTCGAGGGGCTGACGCTGACCAAGGTCGCCTACACCCCCAGGGGCAGCCGGGCGGTCAGCGTGCTGCGCACCGCCGCGCTGGCCCAGATCCACGTGCCCTACGACAGCGGCACCCCGCGCTACCACGACATCGGCGCCCTCGGCGCCACCGCCATCCCGTTGCAGGCCGTCGACTGCCCCGGCGGCGCGCGGCGCGGGCAGTTCGTCTGCGTGACGACCCGGCCGCGTGGCCACGCCTACCTGAAGGGCGGCGACGGCGAGCCGGCCAGGACGGCCCAGGGGCGCGAGCTGGTGGTGTTCTCCGCCTTCCAGGTCGGCTGGTACACCTACCTCGTCGAGTGGGGCTTCTCCGACGACGGCGCGATCACCCCCCGGGTGGGCGCGACCGGCTCGCTGTCGGGGTTCACCACCACCCCCGAGCACGGCTGGCCCATCGGGGTGGGCCGCGCGACGTTCGAGGAGAGCCACAGCCACAACATCTTCTGGCGCCTCGACTTCGACATCCAGGGCAAGCAGGACGACGTCGTCGAGCAGTACGACTTCTCCGGGTCCGGCACGGCCAAGCGGAAGATCTCCCACACCACGTTCACCCGGGAGGGCAAGGCCGTCAACAGCCCGATGCGCTGGTGGCGCGTGGTCGATCCCCGGGTCCGCAACGCCGACGGGCACCCCGTCTCCTGGGAGATCAACAACTCCGAGAGCTCCCAGTACCGCGGCCCGGCGAACGAGAAGTTCACCCAGGCCGACATCTACGTGACCCAGTACCGCGCCTGCGAGCGACTGGCGACCACCAACCCCTCGCCCGGCTGCGCCACGTCCGTGGACCGCTACGTCAACGGAGAGCGGATCACCGACCCGGTGGTCTGGGTCAACGTCGACTTCCACCACGTCGCCCGTGACGAGGACGGCGACACCATGCCGACCCACTGGCAGGGGTTCCGCATCACACCTCGCGACGTGACGGCCAAGAACCCCTACTGAACCCCATGGCCCGGGACGTCAGCCGACGGTGCGGCCGTGGCGGTCTCGGGCCTTGAGCCGGACGGTGGGCATCACGGGCGCCGGGAGCGGATCTTCGTCGCAGCCGTCCACCGTGCCGAAGCGGCGGTCGCCCCGCATCCACTCGTCGCGGGCCCGGACGATCTCCTCGTGGGTGCGTCCCACGAAGTTCCACCACATCACCAGCGGCTCCTCGAACGGCTCACCGCCGAGCAGGAACAGCCTGGTCTCCCCCGCGGTCTCGGCCGCCTCGATGGAGACCTCGGAGCGGCCCCGCCCGAGATAGAGCAGCGAGCCGGGCTCCAGGGCCGTGCCGGCGACGGTCGCGGCGCCGGACATGACCAGGACGGCGTTCTCGAACGCCGGGTCCAGCGGGAGCCGGTGCCGTCCGCCGGTGGGCAGCAGCACCTCCGCGCCGACCAGCGGGCTGTGCACCCGCGCGGGTGACCGTACACCGCCCAGTTCGCCCGCCACGACGGTGACGGTCGCGTCTCCGTCGCGCAGCGTCGGCAGGGCGGGGTGGTGCTCGAAGCGGGCCTCGCCGTGGCGGGCGTCCTCCGGCAGCGCGATCCACAACTGAAGCCCGTGCATGACCGGCGGGTGGTCCGGCGGCGACTGCTCGGAGTGGGCGATGCCGTGGCCCGCCGTCATCAGGTTGAGCTGTCCCGGTGTGATCGGCTGGGCGCTGCCGAGGCTGTCACGGTGCATGATCTCGCCCTCGACCAGCCAGGTGACGGTCTGCAGGCCGGTGTGCGGGTGCGGCGCGATCTGCATGCCGGGCCGGCCGGCGACGTCGTCCGGGCCGAAGTGGTCGACGAAGCACCAGGCGCCCACCATGCGGCGCGGACGCTGCGGCAGCAGCCGCCGCACCGTGGTGTAGCGGCCCAGCGGCACATCGTGCCCGGGGAGGAGGACGCTCTCCGGCTCGGGCACCTCGGCGACCGCGCAGCCGTACACCGCCTGGTCCGCGTCTCGACCGGGATCGCTCATCTCAGGCTCCGGTTCTTCCGGCTGTGGGGTCGGATTCGCCGGCGGGGAGGCCGAAACGGGCCCGCTGGTTTCCGGGCACGAGGTCCAGATAGTCCGGGTGGCGCTCGATGTAGCGGCGGACGAAGGGGCAGAACGGCAGCACCGACAGCCCGGCGGCGCGGGTGGCGTCGAGGGCGCCGCGCACCAGGATCGAGCCCAGGCCGCGCCCTTCGAAGCGCGGGTCCACCTCCGTGTGGGTGAAGGACCGCCTGTCCCCGGCCCGCCGGTACTCGGCGAACCCGGCGACCTCCCCGTCCACGACGACCTCGAAGCGGCTCGCCTCGGGGTTGTCGACGACACGTGGCTCTGTCTGCTCCATGTTCACGATGTTCACGGCTCTCCTGCTCGGTGTTCGCTCATCATCTCGCTCCGTCCCGCGCGCCGCGATCCGGGACCGGCCGGATCGGGGCCGGCGGCCCCGGGTCCGGTCGTTCCGGCGGCTCAGGCGCCCGGCGACTCAGGTGCCCGGCGGCTCGGGCACCCAGGAGGCTCAGGCGGCGAGGGCCGCGTGCATCTCCCACACCAGGATCTCCGCGGGCTCCACGGCCGTGACCCGCTGCCCGCCGGTCGCGGTGAAGCGGACGGCGTCGCCCTCGCCGAGGGTGCCGGCGCCCTCAAGGGTGACCGTGCCCCTGGGCACGAACAGGTGCAGGAACGGCGCCTCGGGGAGCTCCACGCTCCGGCCGGGCTCCAGGCGGGCGGCGTGCAGGGCGGCGTAGCGGTTCTTGATGCGGATGGCCGAGGCGCCGTCGTGCTCGGGCATGCCCGAGGCGACCGGCACCAGGCCGCCGGCCAGCAGCTCGCTCTCGATCTCCAGCTGCTCGTAGCCGGGGACGATGCCGGGCTCGTCGGGCACCACCCACATCTGCACGAAGTGCACCGGCTCGTCGTGGACGTCACCGGAGATCCGCCAGGAGTCGTTCTTCTCCGAGTGCAGGATGCCGGTGCCCGCGCTCATCCGCTGGGCCAGCCCCGGGTAGATGACGCCGTTGTGCCCCTCGGAGTCCTGGTGGACGAGGGAGCCGCGCAGCACCCAGGTGACGATCTCCATGTCGCGGTGCGGGTGGGTGTCGAACCCGGTGCCCGGGCGCACGATGTCGTCGTTGTTGACCAGCAGCACCCCGTGGTGGGTGTTGGCGTCGTCGTAGTGGCCGCCGAAGGAGAACGAGTGCTTGGAGTCCAGCCAGCCGATCTTGGTGGCGAACCGCTCATCGGCGCGGCGGATGTCCACGGCCGGGGTGGGCAGGGTGGTGGTCATGGTTTCCCCTTTCCGGGACGGAGTGTGCTGCTGATCTCGGACGATTCGGTGGGATACGGCGGGCGCCGTACGGTTCTCCGGGGCACCCGTACGCCGGGCGTCACGGAGTTCACCGGTCCCGGACGGCCTGCCGGGGTACGGCGGGCGGCGGGGGGTGCTCCGGGGCGCCGGGTCGTCAGGCGTTCTTGATCGCGGAGACCTCGAACTCCAGGACGATCTTCTCGCCGACCAGCACGCCGCCGGTCTCCAGGGCGGCGTTCCAGGTGACGCCGTAGTCCTTGCGGTTGATCGTCACGGAGCCCTCGAAGCCGACGCGCAGGTTGCCGAACGGGTCGGCCGCCGTGCCCTCGTAGGTGAAGGGGATCGTCACCTGGTTGGTGACGCCCTTGATGGTGAGGTCGCCGGTCAGGTCGAACTCGGTCTCGCCGGTCTGGCGGACGGCGGTGGAGACGAAGGTGATCTCCGGGTGGTCGTCCATGGCCAGGAAGTCGTTGCCGCGCAGGTGCTCGTCGCGCTGGGCGTTGCGGGTGTCGATGCTGGCGGCCTTGATGACGACCCTGGCGGACGAGGCGGCCGGGTCGTCGCCGTTGATGACGGCGGTGCCCTCGAACTCGTTGAACGCGCCGCGGACCTTCGTCACCATCGCGTGCCGGGCGACGAACCCGATGCGGGTGTGGGCCGGGTCGATGGTGTAGGTGCCGGTGAGCTTGGCGAACTCGGTGGCGGTGACGGTCATGACGCTCTCCTTCGCGATCTGCCATCCGGTTGGATGACGTGTCATTCACACGCCCACAACGTACATGACACGTCATTCATTCCGCAATTCCGATGACGTGTCATCCACTTGGGTAGGGTGGGAGGCATGGAAAGCCCCAGATGGCTCCGCGAGGAGGAGCAGCGCGCCTGGCGGGCGTACATACGGATGCACGGGCAGCTGACCGCCCTGCTCAACCGGCAGTTGCAGGCCGACTCCGGCCTCTCCCTGGCCGACTACGGAGTGCTCGTCGAGCTCACCGACACCCCGGACGGGCGGCTGCGTCCCTTCGAGCTCCAGCGCGAGCTGCAGTGGGAGCAGAGCCGCCTGTCGCACCACCTGACCCGGATGCAGCGCCGCGGCCTGATCAGCCGCGAGGAGTGCCCCGAGGACGGCCGGGGGGCGTTCGTCGTGCTCACCGACGCCGGCCGCGAGGCCATCACCGCCGCGGCCCCCGGGCACGTCGAGGCGGTCCGGAGCCTGTTCTTCGAAGGGCTCACCCCCGAGCAGGTCGCCGCGCTCGAACGGCTGTCGACCCAGGTGACGGCCAGGATCGAGACCGCGGCCGGTGACTGCTCCGACCCCGCCTGAGGGCGCCGGCCGTACCCCCCGGCGGCGCCGACCGTACCTCGGTGGCGTCGCCGGCCGTACCTTCCAGCGGCGGCCGTACCTCGGTGGCGTCGCCCTCCGGACGGCCGACATGGCGAAGTGCGCGGCGGAAAACCGGGAAGTACGCGGTGGACGTCGGGAAGGGCGCGGCGGGTTTTGCAGGTGGCGTCCGCCGGGTGGGACGCTACGACCAGGCAGTGGGCAGCCGGCAACGGACGAACGGATTTCCCCGCCTGCGTCTCCTACGTTTTCATGGCACGCATGGTGATAGCGGACACGGGCATGGGTTGAGGTGCCCGGGGAGGGCAGGGTAGGGGACACCGAGTTACGGGAGTGATCCATGAACGCGCACCTGGACCTGAACCGCCTGGCGGGAGGGGCACACCACGACCCGCATTCGATCCTCGGGGCGCATCCCGGGCCGAAAGGCGTGACGGTCCGGGCACTGCGTCCCCTGGCGCAGAAGGTCCAGCTCGTGCTGGACGACCAGGTCCACGACATGGAGCACGTGGCGTACGGGGTCTTCGAGGTGATGATCCCCGGGCTGGACAAGGTCCCGGACTACCGGTTCCGGGTCTCCTACGCCGGGGCCGAGCCGTACGAGATGTCCGATCCCTACCGGCACTGGCCCACGCTGGGCGAGGTGGATCTGCACCTGATCGGCGAGGGGCGCCACGAACGGCTGTGGGAGGTGCTCGGCGCCCGGGTGATGCGGCACGAGGACACCGACGGCGTGGCCTTCGCCGTGTGGGCGCCGAACGCGCGGGGCGTCCGGGTGATCGGCGACTTCAACCACTGGGACGGCTCGGGCCACCCGATGCGGTCGCTGGGCTCCTCGGGGGTGTGGGAGCTGTTCGTCCCGGGCCTGGAAGAGGGCGAGCGGTACAAGTTCTCCGTCCTGGGCGCCGACAGCGTCTGGCGGGCCAAGGCCGACCCGATGGCCCGGCGCACGGAGGTGCCGCCCGCGACGGCCTCGGTGGTCGACGCCTCGTGCCACGAGTGGCAGGACGCCGAGTGGATGCGCCGCCGGGCCGAGCGCGTCGCGGTGAAGGAGCCGATGAGCGTCTACGAGGTGCACCTCGGGTCGTGGCGGCCGGGCCTGTCCTACCGGGAGCTGGCCACCGAGCTGGTCGATTACGTGGTGGACATGGGCTTCACGCACGTGGAGTTCATGCCGGTGGCCGAGCACCCGTTCGGCGGCTCGTGGGGCTACCAGGTGACGTCCTACTACGCGCCGACCTCCCGGTTCGGCACGCCCGACGAGTTCCGCCACCTGGTCGACAGCCTGCACCGGGCGGGCATCGGGGTCCTGGTCGACTGGGTGCCCGCGCACTTCCCGAAGGACGAGTGGGCGCTGGCGCGGTTCGACGGGACGCCGCTGTACGAGCACGGCGACCCGCGCAGGGGCGAGCACCCCGACTGGGGCACCTACGTCTTCGACTTCGGCCGCCGGGAGGTGCGCAACTTCCTGGTCGCCAACGCGCTGTACTGGCTGCGCGAGTTCCACATCGACGGGCTGCGGGTGGACGCGGTCGCCTCCATGCTCTACCTCGACTACTCGCGACGCGAGGGCGAGTGGACGCCCAACCAGTACGGCGGGCGGGAGAACCTCGACGCGGTGGAGTTCCTCAAGGAGATGAACGCGGTCGTCTACCGCGACCAGCCGGGGATCGTCACCGTCGCCGAGGAGTCGACGGCCTGGCCCGGCGTCTCGCGGCCGGCGCACCTGGGCGGCCTCGGGTTCGGGTTCAAGTGGAACATGGGCTGGATGCACGACAGCCTCGCCTACCTGGCGCACGAGCCGGTCTTCCGGCAGTACCACCACCACCAGATGACGTTCTCCCTGATGTACGCCTACTCGGAGAACTTCGTGCTGCCGCTGTCGCACGACGAGGTGGTCCACGGCAAGGGATCGCTGCTCGGCAAGATGCCCGGCGACGAGTGGCAGCGGTTCGCCAACCTGCGCGCGCTGTTCGCCTACATGTGGGCCCACCCCGGCAAGCAGTTGCTGTTCATGGGCGGGGAGTTCGGCCAGGGCTCGGAGTGGTCGGAGACGCGCGGGCTCGACTGGTGGGTGCTCGACTTCGACCTGCACCGGGGCGTGCAGCGGCTGGTGCGCGACCTGAACCGCGTCTACCGGGAGACCCCGGCGCTGTGGACGCAGGACATCTCCCCGGACGGCTTCCGCTGGATCGACGCCGACGACGCGCAGGGCAACGTGCTGTCGTTCCTGCGCCTGGCGCCCGACGGCTCGGCCGTCGCCTGCGTGGTCAACTTCTCCGGCGCGCCGCACGAGGACTACCGCCTCGGCCTGCCGTGGGGAGGCGCGTGGGAGGAGGTGCTCAACACCGACGCCTACGACTACGCGGGCAGCGGCGTGGGGAACTTCGGCACGGTGGAGGCGGTCGAGGAGTCCTGGCACGGCCAGCCGCACTCCGCCCGGCTGCGCGTCCCGCCGCTGGGCGCCGTCTGGCTCCGGCACGCCGGGGAGCGCGTCGAGGACCCGGCCACCGAGGCCGCGGCCGCGCTGACCGCGGCGGCGGCCGTGGTGGAGGAGGTGGCCGAGGAGGTCCTGGCCGAGGAGGGCGCCGGCGACGTCCCGCCCCCGGACGCGGAGCCGATGGTGACGGAGACCGTCGTGGAGTCGGCGGCGCCGGAGACCGTTGTGGGGCCGGTGGCTTCGGCGACCGTCGTGGAGTCGGCGGCGTCGGAGACCGTGGCGGTCACCGGGGGCGGCGAGGGCATGGCCACCGAGCCGTCGGAAGGGGTCCCGGGCTCGGGCGGCTCCGGCCGCTCCGACAGCGGCCGGTAAGTTTTTCCGACTGTCTTTTCACCGCCCTACGGCGGCCCCGGCCGCCGCGCCGCGCCGCGAACGGGCCGGTCACACGCGTTGTGGCCGGCCCGTTCGCCGTTTCCGGGCCGCCCCGGCGGGCCGCAGCCGGTCACACGGCCGCGAACAAGGCATTGACCCCGGGACAACGGGAACCTACGCTCGGTTAATCAATAGGAAACTTTCCTATATTTACGGGGGCTAGGAACTCTCTGACCTGGAGTGACCCTTGCGAAGAATCACCATCGGCTCCTTCATCGCTGCGGCAGCGCTGTTAGTCCCCGTCGGGATCGGCACCGCGACGGCCGCCACCCCGGCCACCGCCACCTACGTGACCGCCTCGGACTGGGGCACCGGTTTCGAGGGCAAGGTCACCGTCAAGGCGGGTACGAGCCCCCTGACGAGCTGGAAGGTCGAGTTCGACCTGCCGGCCGCCAACTCGGTCTCCTCGGCGTGGGACGCCGACATGACCAAGAGCGGCAACCACTACACCTTCGCCAACAAGCCGTGGAACGGCGCCCTGGCCGCGGGCGCCTCGGTGAGCTTCGGCTTCAACGGCGCGCCGGGCGGGCTGTCCGGCGTGCTGAACTGCAAGCTCAACGGCGCCCCCTGCGGCGGCGGCCCCACGGAACCCTCCCCCACGCCGACCGTGACCCCCACGGTCACTCCGACCCCGACCCCCACGGTCACCCCGACCGACGACCCCGGCACCCCGGGCGGCAAGAAGCTCGTCGGCTACTTCACCGAATGGGGCGTCTACGGCCGCAACTACCACGTGAAGAACCTCGCCACCAGCGGCACCGCGGCGAAGCTGACCCACATCCTGTACGCCTTTGGCAACACCACGGGCGGCCGGTGCTCGATCGGCGACTCCTACGCCGACTACGACAAGGCCTACACCGCCGACCAGAGCGTGGACGGCGTCGCCGACACCTGGGACCAGCCGCTGCGCGGCAACTTCAACCAGCTCCGCAAGCTCAAGAAGGCCTACCCGAACCTCAAGGTGCTGTGGTCGTTCGGCGGCTGGACCTGGTCCGGCGGGTTCACCCAGGCCGCGGCCAACCCCGCGGCGTTCGCCGAGTCCTGCTACAACCTGGTGAAGGACCCGCGCTGGGCCGACGTCTTCGACGGCATCGACATCGACTGGGAGTACCCCAACGCCTGCGGCCTGACCTGTGACACCAGCGGGCCGAACGCCTTCAAGAACGTGGTCTCCGCGGTGCGCGCCAAGTTCGGCTCCAGCGCGCTGGTCACCGCGGCGATCACCGCCGACGGTTCCTCCGGCGGCAAGCTCGACGTCACCGACTACGCGGGCGCGGCGGCGAGCCTGAACTGGCTGATGCCGATGACCTACGACTTCTTCGGTGCCTGGGACGCCAAGGGCCCGACCGCCCCGCACTCGCCCCTCACCTCCTACACCGGCATCCCGAAGGAGGGCTTCAACTCCGACGCCGCGATCCAGAAGCTGAAGGCCAAGGGCGTCCCGGCGTCCAAGCTCCTGCTCGGCGTCGGCTTCTACGGCCGCGGCTGGACCGGTGTGACGCAGGCCGCACCCGGCGGCACCGCCACCGGGGCCGCCCCCGGCACCTACGAGGCGGGCATCGAGGACTACAAGGTCATCAAGACCAAGTGCCCGGTCACCGGCACCGTCGCCGGCACCGCCTACGGCTTCTGCGGCGGCCAGTGGTGGAGCTACGACACCCCGGCCACCATCGCCGGCAAGATGACCTACGCCAAGAACCAGGGTCTGGGCGGCGCGTTCTTCTGGGAGACCAGCGGCGACACCGCCAACGGTGAGCTCGTCAGCGCCATGGCAGGCGGACTCCGGTAAAGTTTCGCTCGCTCGGCCCTCCGTGCGCTCAAGGCCGCGGGGGGTCGAGCCATGTCCGGGCCCGGTCCGCCGCGCGCGTCGCCGCGGAAGCGCGCCTCGTGGTAGCCCCGCACGGCGTGACGGGTCCGCTCCGGGGTGTCGGTGGTCATTGCGCCGTCCGTTCCGGCCGGAGTGTCAGTGGTCATCGCGCTGTCCGTTCCGGCGGAGGTGGGCGGAGAGGCGGATCTGGTTGTCGGCCAGCCGCAGGCAGAGGTCGCGGAAGACGACCAGCTCCTCGGGCGTGAATCCGCGGAACATCGCCCGCATGGCCGCCTGCGTGGGCTTACGGAAGGCGTCCAGCCAGGCCCGTCCGGCGGGCGTGATCTCGGCGAGGACCGAACGCCGGTCCGCCTCGTCGGGGACCCGGCGGACCAGGCCGTCGCGTTCCAGCGTGTCCACCAGCCCGGTGACGTTGCGCGAGCTGACCCCGGCGGCTCGGGCGAGCTCGCCGATGCTGAGCCCTCGCTCCTCGCCGTCCAGGCGGATCAGCACGTCGAGCGCGCCCGCGCTGAGCCCCCGGCCCTCGGAGCCGTGGGAGCGCATCCGCTCGACGGCGCGGTGGGCGGTGCGGACGGCCGCGGCCGCCTCGAAGGTGAGCGGATCACCGCCGTCGGTGACGAACCGGGCCATGGTGGCCCTGACCCGGGGGTCGTAGTGGAAACCGGCTGGATCGACCTCGAAATTATGTACGTCATTCATAATGAAAAAATAGATTAGTACATGCTTCCATAAATGATCAACCGGACGCCCCGGGCTACCGCGCCGCCCCTTGCCCCGGCCGGTGCGCCATCCCACGCTCGGGGGCCCCGCGCCGTCTCACACTCGGGAATCCCGCGGCATCTCACGTCCGGAGACCCCGTGCCGTTCCCAACCCGGGCCTCCTCCCACGCCGCCCCACGCCCGGGACCGCCCGCTCCTGAACGCGACCTGAGAAGATCCGGAAATCCGCCGCGAAGGTATTCACCGGAGGCGAGACGCTCCCTAGACTCCGAATCGCCCGTTTCATCCCCCGGAGGACGTGTGCGACTTCGCGCTCTCGTGGCCATGGCGATCATGCTCACCATCACCCCGGCCGCGCCCGCGCTCGCCGCCGACTCCCCGCCCGTCCCGCCTCCGGCCGCCGTCACGGCCCCGGCTCCGGCCGCCACCGGTACGGTCCCGGCTCCGGCCGCCACCGGTACGGCCCCGCCCGAGGGGACGCCTGCCGCACAGGATCCGCCGGTCGCGCAGAGCCCGCCCGCCGTACAGGAGACGCCACCGGCGGAGCGGCCGAAGCTGGAGGCCGGGCTCGGCGGTGAGGACGGCGAAAACGGCGGCGGGGACGGTGGCCGGGTCATCGTCGAGGTGACCGCGCCCGCCGAGGCCGCGCCGGTGGCCGGCGAGGCGCGGACGCTGCCCGGCACCGAGGTCCTGCTGCAGCCGCCGGACACCTCCTTTCTGGTGGTCGAGGGCACGGGCGAGTCCCTGGAGGCGCTGGCCGCCGACCCCCGGGTGGTGTCGGTCCGGCGTGACCGCGCCTACTCCGCCGCCTCGTTGTCCTCCGGGCTGGCGCTGATCGGGGCCGACCGGGCCGTCGCCGAGGGCGCGACCGGCGAGGGCCGGACGATCGCGGTGGTGGACACCGGGATCGACGCCGGCCACCCCGCGCTGAACGGGAAGGTCGTGGACGAGGCGTGCTTCTCGGCGGCCGACGGCGGCGCGAAGTCCCTGTGCCCCAACGGGCAGGGCACGCAGACCGGCCCGGGCTCGGCCGACGCGAAGACGGCGGCGTGCGTGAGCGGCGCGGTCAACCTGTGCGACCACGGCACCCATGTCGCGGGCATCGCGCACGCCGTCGCGCCGGGCGCCGACGTCGTGGCGGTCCAGGTCTTCAGCCGGTTCGACGGCGTCGAGGAGTGCGTGACCGAGGACGCGTGCGTGGGCGCCTACGAGTCCACGATCCTGCTCGCCCTCGACCACCTCATCAGGCTGAAGGACACCTCCCGGCCCGGTCTGGTCGCGGTGAACCTCAGCCTCGGCGGCGGCTTCTACTCGGGGCCGTGCGACGGCGAGCCGGAGATCGGCCCGCTGAAGCAGCGGATCGACGCGCTGCGCGCCCGGGGCGTCGTCACCGTCGCCGCCGCGGGGAACGAGGGCGTGGCGGGCGGCGGCGCACCCGCGTGCGTCTCCAGCGCGGTGACCGTGGGCGCGGTGGGCGACGACGACCGGGTGCCCTCCTGGTCCAACCACGGCCCGACACTGGACCTCTTCGCGCCGGGCCTTGAGATCGACTCCGCGGTGCCCGGCGGCGGCACCGCGGTCTACAGCGGCACCTCGATGGCGACCCCGCACGTCACCGGCGCGCTGGCGGCGCTGGCGCAGAAGTCCGCCGACGCCTCCCCCGACGCGCTCGTCGGCAGGCTGACCGCGGCGGGCCGCCCGATCGTCTACGACGGGGTCACCACCCCGCGCCTCGACGTGTACGGCGCGCTGACCGGCCGGGCGCCCGGCCCGCCGGCCACCCAGGAGCCCGGCGACGGCTCCGGGGACGGTGCGGGGGACGGCCCGGACGACGCCCCCGTCCCGGACCCCAGCTCCGGCCCGGCCCCGAACCCGGAGGACACCCCGGCGCCCGCCGAGCCGGAGCCCGTCCCGCTGCCGACGGTGACGGTCACCGTCACGGTAACCGCCGCGCCTCCCGGTCCCCCGGCGCCCGCGCCCGTCGTCTGCACCCGGGGCAGGGGAGGAAAGCGCCTGACCGCGACGCAGTGGGCCGTCGAGATGACCCGGGGCAAGGGCGTGCTGAGCGACGGGACGCTCGGCTGCTATCTGCGGCTCGTCTCCAAGGCGAGCGCGGTCTTCCCCGAGGTCACCCGCGCCTCCACGCTCGGCACGGCCTACCGGGTGCTGCGCCCGGCCAAGCGGACGGCGCGGGCCGCGCTGGACGGCGAACTGCTGGCCGCCTGGCTGAACTGGGCGCACGGCGCGGCCGGCCTCACCGCGAAGGCCGGCCGTACGGGATCCGCGGGGAGCGCGAAGGCCACGGTCGGGAGCGTCATCGCCACGGCGGAGAAGCGGCGGCTCACCGGCGCCTCGCTCACCTCGTCCACCTCGATGCTGCGGAAAGGGGTGAATGTCCTCCGTATCGCATAAGTAGCTTTTTGGTCGCCTAGGGTGTTAGCCATGGACGCGACCAAGGTGATCATCGATTCCGTCGACCGGTTCCGGCAGCGGCGCACCGCCCCGCTGGTCCTTGAGCTCGACCTCACCGAGGGCCTGCTCGACGGCCCCCCGGCCGACCCGCTGAACGCGGTGCTGTCCATGCGCAGGCCGCGGCTGAGCGACGTGCTGTCCGGCCTCAAGCGCGCCCGGACGGACACGCGGGTCAAGGCCCTGGTCGTCAAGATCGGCACCCGCCCGCTGGGACTGGCGATGGTGCAGGAGCTGCGCCAGGCCGTGGCCCGGCTGCGCGAGGCGGGCAAGCTGACGGTCGCGTTCGCCGAGTCGTTCGGCGAGTTCGGCGCGGGCACCGTCCCCTACTACCTGGCCACCGCCTTCGAGCGGGTCTACCTGCAGCCGTCGGGCGACGTGGGGCTCACCGGCGTCGCGATCGAGCAGCGCTTCCTGAAGGGCGCGCTCGGCAAGCTCGGCGTGGACTACCAGATCGGCCAGCGGCACGAGTACAAGACCGCGGCCAACACCTACACCCAGGACCACATGACCGAGGCGCACCGCGAGTCGATGGGCCGGATCACCGAGTCGATCACCGAGCAGGTCGTCGCGGGCATCGCCGAGGGCCGCGGGATGGAGCCCGCCAAGGTCCGCGAGCTGGTGGATCAGGGACCGTTCATCGGCGCCGAGGCCGTCGAGGCGGGCCTGGTGGACCGGATGGCCTACCGCGACGAGGTCTACGACGAGGTCAAGAAGGCCGCCGGTGAGGACTCCCGGCTCCTCTACGTCGCCCGCTACGCCCGCGGCCCGATCGCGAAGAAGCTGCCCCGCCCCGGCGAGGACGTCGTCGCGCTGGTCCACGGCAACGGCGCGGTACGGCTCGGCCGCAGCGGCCGCAGCCCGCTGGGCGGCGGCGGGGCGATGGGCTCCGACACCGTCTGCGCGGCCCTGCGCGCGGCCCGCGACGACGACCACGTCAAGGCCGTCGTGTTCCGGGTGGACAGCCCCGGCGGCTCCTACGTCGCCTCCGACGCCATCTGGCGCGAGGTGGTGCTGACCCGTAAGGCGGGCAAGCCGGTCGTGGTCTCGATGGGCGACCTCGCGGCCTCCGGCGGCTACATGGTCTCGATGGCCGCCGACGCGATCGTGGCCCAGCCGGGCACGCTCACCGGCTCCATCGGCGTGTTCGGCGGCAAGGCCGTCATCGGCGGGCTGCTGGAGAAGATCGGCATCTCCTCCGAGACGGTCGGCGAGGGCGCCAACGCCGGGATGTTCTCCCCGACGAACGCCTTCTCCGAGGCCCAGTGGGCGCGGGTCAACGCCTGGCTGGACCGGGTCTACGACGACTTCGTGGCCAAGGCCGCCGAGGGCCGTGACCTGCCGCGCGAGCGCGTCCACGAGCTGGCCAGGGGCCGGGTCTGGACCGGCGCGGACGCCCACGCGCACGGGCTCGTCGACGAGCTCGGCGGCCTGGAGGACGCCCTCGCCCTGGCGCGGAAGAAGGCGGGTGTCGCCGCCGACGCCCCGGTGCGGGTCTACCCCAGGCTGAGCCCGCTGGAGCGGCTGCGCCCGGCGGAGTCGAGCGAGGACAAGGCCGCCGCGCTGTCCCGGGTCCGGCTGGAGTCGTGGGGTTCGATCTCCCACCTCGCCGCCGAGCTGGGCCTGCCGTCGTACGGCCCGCTCATGCTCCCCGGCTCCTGGACGATCCGCTAGCCGTCGGGTCCCGGCGCGTCAGCGGGTGTCCGGGCCGCCGGCGGGGCGGTAGCGGCCGCGGAGCCGTACGAGCGGGGCGAGCGACGGCTCGACGTAGCTCACGCCCAGCACCCGGGCGATGTAGAGCGTGTGGTCGCCGGCCGGGACGACGTGCGTCGTCTCGGCCTCCAGCGCGGCCACGCCGCCCTCCACGACGAGCGCCCCGCTCAGCTCGCCCCGGTGGTGCGGCGTCCCGGCGAGCAGCAGCCGCGCGCCGGGACGGCCCGGGGTGGCGAAGCGGCTGGCGATCGCCTTCTGCCCGGCCGACAGCACACTGGCCGCCCAGCGGTCGCGGCGCAGCAGCAGCTCGTTGAGGTATCCGGTGTTCGCGAGGCTCACCATCACCAGCTCGGGGTCGAGCGAGACGGACGTGAAGGTGCCGACCGTGCCGCCCACGTCGTCGCGTTCGTCGTTGACGGTGACCACCGTCACCGCGGTCGCCACCCCCGCCATGGCCTCGGTGAACTCGCTCATACCGTCATCATCCCGGACCTCCGGGCCCGGTGCCGCCACGCGACCGGGCCCGGATGGAGGTCAGGAGGCCAGGCCGTTCTTGGTCAGCCAGTCCTTGGCGACCACGGCGGCGTCGTCCTTGTCCACCGCGACGCGCTTCATCATGTCGACGAGGGTCTGGGTGTCGAGCTTGGCGGAGATCGCGTTCAGCGTGGTCCGCACCGTGTCGTTCGCGGCCGCCTTGTTGACCAGCGGGGTGACGTTCTGGGCGCTGAAGACGTTCTTGGGGTCCTCCAGCGGGACCAGGTCGTTGAGCACGATCTTCGGGTCGGTCGTGAAGACGTTGCCGGTCAGGACCGTGCCGCTCTTGACGGCGTCGGCGGTGGTCGCGCCGGTCGGCTTCCACTCCTTGAACTCCAGGCCGTAGACGTCCTTGAACTGGGCCTCGCGCCGCTTCTTGAACTCGGGCGGGCCGCCGACGGCGTTCTGCTTGGAGACCTTGGCGAGGTCCTCGATCGTGGTGAGCTTGTACTTGGTCGCGCTCTCCTTGGTGACCGTGAGGGAGTCCTTGTCCTCGGCGGCGGCCGAGTCGAGGATCTCCACCTCGGCCGGGAGCTTGGCCTTCAGCTCGTCGTTGACCTCGTCCTTGGACGCGGCCGTGGTCTTCGGGTCGATGAACGCCAGCAGCGCCCCGTTGTACTCGGGGAGCACGGTCAGGCCGCCGCTCTTGACCTGGTCGTAGACGATCTCACGGCTGCCGATGTTGGGCTTCTCCTCGACCGCGACGCCCTTGGCCTCCAGCGCCTGGGCGTAGATGGAGGCGAGCAGGACGCTCTCGGGGAAGTCGAAGGAGCCGACGACGGCCTTGCCGCCCCCGGAATCCGATCCCGAGCCGGAACCGGTGGTGGCCGGGCTCGCGGAGGCGCTGGTCAGGGGGTCTCCCCCGCCGCACGCGGTAAGTGTGAGCGCCGCGGACAGGATTACCGCCGCGGTGCCGAACAGACGCTTCATCGTGCATTTCCCTTTCAAACGGGGGGTTATTAGTAGATTAGCGGACGCGCTGTCTCCGGCTCACCCCCGGCGACACCGCCGTCCGCTGTGCCAACGTGAACAACAGCTGTACGGCGAGCGCGAACAGCACCACCAGCACGGCGCCGCCCGCGACGCTCGCGTAGTCCTTCGTCGCCAGGCCGTCGATGATGAAACGGCCCAGCCCGCCGAGCCCGGCGTAGGCCGCCACGGTCGTGGTCGCCACCACCTGGACGGCCGAGAGCCGCAGCCCGAGCAGGATCAACGGCAGCGCCACCGGCACCAGCACCCTGCCCAGGACCTGGCCGCCGCGCAGGCCCATGCCGTACGCGGCGTCCCTCAGGTCGGGGTCCACGCCCCGGACGCCCTCGTAGGTGTTGACCAGGATGGGCGGCGCCGCCAGCGCCACCAGCGGGATGAGCACCGGCCAGACCGTGGTGGTGCCGAGCAGCAGCACGAACAGCACGAGCAGGCCGAGGGTGGGTATCGCGCGGGCGACGTTGACCGTCGCCACGATGAAGTAGGCGCCCCGGCCGGTGTGGCCGATCCACAGCCCCAGCGGCAGCGCGATCAGCGCGGCCAGCAGCAGCGCCGCCGCGGAGAACGCCAGGTGCTCCAGCAGCCGGGCCGGGATGCCGTCGGGCCCCGACCAGTGGGCCGGGTCGCCGAAGAAGTCGGTCAGCCAGTTCACGCGCTCCCCCTCGCCCGCTGCCAGGGGGTTAGCAGCCGCTGCGCGGCGAGCAGGAGGCCGTCCACCAGCAGGGCCAGCGCCACGATGAGCACGATGCCCACGACCGCCGGGGTGGGGAAGTCCCGCTTGAACGCGTCGGTGAACAGGTTGCCCAGCCCGCCCTGGCCGATGAGGGCGCCCACGCTGACCAGGCTGATGCTGGAGACCGCGACCACGCGCAGGCCCGCCAGCACCACCGGGACGGCGATCGGCAGCTCGACCCGGAGCAGCCGGCGCAGCGGGGTGAAGCCCATCGCGACCGCCGACTGCCGCACGTGGTCGGGGACGGAGGCGATGCCGTCCACCACGGCGGGGATCAGCACGGCCACGCCGTAGAAGCTCAGCGGGATGATCACGGTCGCCGGCCCGAGGCCGGTCGCCGGGAGCAGGAGCATGAAGACCGGCAGGGACGGCAGCGCGTAGACGACGTTCATCAGCCCGGCCGTCGGCTGGTACAGCCAGCGCCAGCGCACGCAGGCCAGCCCGATCGGCAGCGCGACGACCAGCCCGAGCACGACCGGCAGCAGCGCCATCACCACGTGCTGCTGGAGCAGGGAGTCGATGCTGCCGGCCCTGCCGGTGCTCCAGTTGCGCCAGATCCAGTCCCAGCGGACCAGGGGCTCACCGTCCATCCGCGGCCTCCCGGGCTCCGCCGGCCTCCCCGGGTCCTTCGCCGGCCCGGGTCTCCCCCGCCACGCGGGACGCCTCCCGGGCGGCCAGGACCAGCGCCTCGTCCAGGACCTCGCGGGTGACCACGCCCTCGGCCCGCCCGGAGTCGTCCACCGCGATCGCGTTCCCCGAGGGCGACAGCAGCGCCGCGTCCAGCGCCGCGCGGAGCGAGTCCCGGCCCCTGACGAACGTCCCGTACGGCGCGAGCGGCACCGCCTCGAACGTCCCGCTCTTCGGAAGACCGGAGGTGGCGGCCCAGCCCAGGGGCCCGCCGTCCGGGCCGACCACGGCCAGCCAGGGCTCCGCCGTACCGCGGGCCGAGGCGACGTCGGCGGAGACCGGCACGGTCAGGTCGTCGCGCAGCCGCAGGCCCTCGCCGGGGACGAACGACAACCGCCGGATGCCCCGGTCGCGGCCTAGGAACTCCTGGACGAACCCGTCGGCGGGCCTGGCCAGCAGCGTCGCGGGGTCGTCGAGTTGCGCCAGGTGCCCGCCCACCTGCAGCACGGCGACCCGGTCGCCGAGCTTGACGGCCTCGTCGATGTCGTGGGTGACGAACACGATCGTCTTGTGCAGCTCGGCCTGGAGCCGCAGCAGCTCGTCCTGCAGGCTCGCGCGCACGATCGGGTCCACCGCGCTGAACGGCTCGTCCATCAGCAGCACCGGCGGGTCGGCCGCGAGCGCGCGGGCCACGCCGACGCGCTGCTGCTGGCCGCCGGAGAGCTGGAAGGGATAGCGGTTCGCGAGGCCGGTGTCCAGGCCCACCCGCTCCAGCAGCTCCATCGCGCGGTCCCGGGCCTTCCGCCGGTCCCACCCGAGGAGCTGGGGCACGGTCGCGACGTTGTCCACGATCTTCCGGTGCGGGAAGAGGCCCGCCTGCTGGATCACGTAGCCGATGCCCCGCCGCAGCGTGGGCGGATCGACGGTGGTGACGTCCACGCCGTCGAGGAGGACGCGGCCCTCACTCGGGTCGATCATCCTGTTGATCATCCGGAGGGACGTCGTCTTGCCGCATCCGGAGGGGCCGACGAACACGGTTATCCCGCCCGTGGGGACTTCGAGGCTGAGGTCGTCCACGGCGACGGTTCCGTCTGGATATCGCTTGGTGACACGGTCGAATGTGATCATGCGTAACCTTTTGCTCGCCGGCGGGGCGTGGGACCCCCTGCCCACAACCGCCCCATGGTCTAACGCGGGACCGACAAAGGTGAGGTATCCAACTCAACCCTCCCATGGCCCCCACCAGGGGGCCGCTCAGGCTAGCAAGCCCTCCGGAGAAAGGGCAGTCAATAGTGCGATTGGGCCCGCCGACCCGGCATGATTACCCATATCGTGGGGAGTGACTCATCTGACACACATGCATCAACAGCCACTTCGGCACCGTACGTATTCCGCTCGCCCGGGTTCATCGTCAGATGCCCCCGCCTGAACCATCCGAACCACCAGAGGAACCGGTCCCGTGACCCAACCGCTCCTCGGTCGGCGCTCGCGTGGTGACCTCGTCGCCGAGCTCTACGACCGTCACGCCGCCGGACTGTTCGCGTACTGTCACGACCAGCTCGGTGATCCCGGCGCCGCAGCCGCCGCGTTGACGGCCGTCTTCGCCGCCGGGGAGACCGCCGGGCCGTACGCCGCCGGGGAGGTCGCCGAGCCGCCGCGCGCCGCCCTCTACGCGCTGGCCCGCCGCGAGATCCAGCACCGCGACGTCGTCTACGCGCCGCCGGTCGCCGGAGCCGACCTGGTGGCCGCCTTCGTCGGGCGGGTGCTGCGCGACCTGCGACCCCACCAGCGCGAGGTGCTGTACCTGTCCGGCGTGTGCGAGATGGACGCCTTCGAGCTCTCCTGGGTGCTCGACGTGGCCGCCGACACCGCCGACGAGCTGACCGTGAGCGCCTGCCGGCGCTTCGCCCAGGCGCTGCGCCCGGCCCTGGCCTCGATGAGGGTGCCGGACCGCATGGCCGAGGTGTTCGGCGCCCTGGACGCCGCGCCCATCCGCGACGTCCTCGCCCGCGCCCCCTGGGCCGTCCCACCGCCGGGCCTGCGCGCCACCGTGCTGGGAGTCCGGCCGGGTACGGCCTCCGCTCCGCCGGGGGCCCGGCCGGGTGCGGCTCCCGCCACGCCGGGCATCCGGCCCCGTACGGCTTTCGCATCGCGCCCCTCCGGTCCCCCGCTCAGGAGGCTGTGGCCCGCGCCCCCGGTGTGGCCGCTCCCGCCCTCCGAGACCGACGCGCTGACCAGCACCGCCGTGTTCCCGCTGCCGATCGGGCCGGTGGGCGGACCGCGCGACGGCTCGCCCGGTTCCCCGGGCCCCTCGGGCTCCCCGGCCTTCCCCGGCTCCCCCGGATCGTCCGGGCCCTCGGGTCCCACCGGCTCCCGCGGATCTTCGGGTCACCCCGGCTCCTCCGCGCGGGACCGCGCGTCCGACCTCTTCTCGCCGCCGGACCCGGACGTGGTCTCCGCGCACGAGGCCACCACCGAGCCGATGCCCCGGCTCAAGGACGCGGTTCTGACCTCGCTCGACGACATGTCGCCCCGCGCCCGGCGGGCGAGGCTGCGCCGGCCCTCGCCGCGCGGCTCGGCGCCCCTGTCCGCCCCGGTCCCCGGGGACGTGCTCGAACCCGAGGCGTCGCCGCCGTCGTCATCGCCGTCACCGTCATCACCACCGTCGCCGGACGGGTTCCCCTCCGTGGGGAACCTGTTCCAGCCCCTCACCCGCGAGGCGCGGGCGGCCCTGATCCGGACCGACAGGCTGGTGGCCGCCGCACCGCGCGAGGAGCACGACCGCGACAGGCGGCGCACCGACCGCGGGCGGCACGAGCGGCGCGAAGAGCCCGATCAGCGGGGGGATCGCGGGCGGCGCGAGGAAGCCGGCCGGCGGGGGGAGCACGAGCGGCCGCTGCCCGGCTGGCCGCTGCGGGCCGACGAGCTGGAGGATCTGACCGTCCCCGGCTCCACGACGTCCCCGGCTCAGGATCCGACGTCCACGACGTCCCCGGTCCAGGACCGGACGGCGCGTACGGACGCCGTGGCGAACCCGTACCGGGACGCCGGGAGGGCCCCTCTCGCGGAGGACACCGGGGGCGTGCCGCACGCGGACGCCGGTCCGGCGACGGGCGACGGGCGGGCGGAGACCGTACGGGCTCCGCACGACGAGTGGCCGATCGTCGACTGGACCGCGCCGGAACGACCCGTCCGCGTGCACGGGATGGAACGACCCGCCGACACCGGGTGGCCCCTGAGCGGGCAGGAGCCCGAGGCCACCGCGGAGACGACCGGCCCCCGGACGGCCGCCGCGGCGACGCGGGACTCCGGGACGGCCGCCGCGGCGACGACCGACTTCCAGGAGGTCGCCGCCTGGCGGGCCGGGATGCTGGCGAACGCCGGGAACCTCGGGGACGCCGAGGCCGGGGCCACGGCCGTGACCGGGGCCGGGGCCACGGCCGTGACCGGGGCCGGGGCCACGGCCGTGACCGGGGCCGGAACCACGGCCGTGACCGGGGCCGGAACCACGGCCGTGACCGGGGTTCGGGCCGAGGTCCCGGAGACGAGCGCCCGGGCGTCCCGTACGGCACGGTCCGGCGGGCGGTCGCACCGCAGGCCCAGGCGCCGGCCGGGCAGGCACGCCGAGCGTCACCACGACTGGATCTGGGAGTTCGTGGGCTTCCTCGTCTGCGTGGCGATCGCGGTGATCGTCTTCCTCGCCGTGCCCGCCCTGGCGCCGTGACGCCGTGAGCGGTCCGGCGTCTGCCCTGGCGCCGTGACGCCGTGAGCGGTCCGGCGGCTCAGCCCGCCGACAGGACCAGCCCGCTGGTCGGCACGCCGGTGCCGGCGGTGACCAGGACGTTGCGGACGTCCGCCACCTGGTTGGCCGCCGTGCCCCGGACCTGCCGGACGGCCTCGGCGATGCCGTTCATGCCGTGGATGTACGCCTCGCCGAGCTGCCCGCCGTGCGGGTTGACCGGCAGCCGGCCGTCGATCTCGATGCCGCCGTCCGCCACGAGGTGGCGCGCCTCGCCCCGCCCGCAGAACCCCAGCTCCTCCAGCTGGACGAGCACGAACGGCGTGAAGTGGTCGTACAGGACGGCCGTCTGCACGTCCTCGGGGCCGAACCCCGCCTGCTCCCACAGCCGGCGGCCGACCACCCCCATCTCCGGCAGGCCGGTCATGTCGTCGCGGTAGTAGCTGGTCATCATCATCTGGCCGGCCCCCGATCCCTGGGCCGCGGCGGTGATCAGGGCCGGAGTCCGCCGCAGGTCGCGGGCGCGCTCGGCCGAGGTGACCACCAGCGCCACCGCGCCGTCGCTCTCCTGGCAGCAGTCGAGCAGGTGCAGCGGCTCGACGATCCACCGCGACGCCTGGTGCTCGGCGAGGGTGATCGGCCGGTCGTGGAACCACGCGGCGGGGTTGGTGGCCGCGTGCCGCCGCATGGCGACCGCCACCCTGCCGAAGTCCTCGGACGTCGCGCCGTGGACGTGCATGTACCGGCGGGCGAACATGGCGACCCACGCCGCCGGGGTCATCAGCCCGTGCGGCACGTGCCAGCTCATCTCCAGGCCCAGGGACGACGGCGCGCCGCCGAGCCCGGGGTCGGGCCGGCCGTACCTGCGGCCGGAGCGCTCGTTGAACGCCCGGTAGCAGACGACGGTCTCGGCGACGCCGGTCGCGACGGCCATCGCCGCGTGCATCACCGTGCCGCACGCCGCGCCGCCGCCGTAGTGGACCCGGGAGAAGAAGGTCAGGTCGCCGATGCCCACCTCGCGGGCCACGGCGATCTCGTCGTTGGCGTCCTGGGTGTAGGTCACCAGGCCGTCCACGTCCGACGGGCCGAGGCCGGCGTCGTCCAGCGCCGCGAACACCGCCTCGGCGGCGAGCCGGAGCTCCGACCTGCCCGACTGCTTGGAGAACTCGGTCGCGCCGATGCCGGCGACGGCCGTACTCCCCGAGAAGGAGACCACGATGGGGGGCCTTTCTGGTGGGTCAGCGGTCGGGGAGGGCGACGCGGACGGTGCCCGAGGCGTGGTCGCCCAGGCTGACCCTGCCCCGCACCTCGACGGTGAACTCGCCGTTCTCCCGCCCGACGACGGTGCCGGTGAAGGTCAGCCGGTCGCCGGCGTAGGCCGGGACGCCCAGCTTGACGTTGATGCCGCGGATCAGCGCCTCGGGGCCCGCCCAGTCGGTGACGTAACGCTCGACGAGGCCCATCGTGGTCAGGATGTTGAGGAAGACGTCCTTCGATCCCTGCGCTCTGGCGCTCGCCGGGTCGTGGTGGACGGGGGTGAAGTCCATCGTGGCCAGTGCCGTCGAGACGACCGTGGTGGGGGTCAGGTCGATCACGAGCTCGGGGAGCGCCACTCCGACCTGGACCTCGTCTTCGGTAAGCGTCCGCATCACGTCTCCCGGGGGACCCAGAGGGGCAGTATGAGGTTGTCGTCCTTCTGGCGATACGTCACACGCAACGGCATACCGATACCCACTTCCGCGGGAGCGCAGTCCACGACGGCGCCCACGATCCGCACGCCCTCCGGCAGCTGGACCACCGCCACCGCGAACGGCGTCTCCCATCCCGGGATCGGCGGGTTGTGGTGCACCACGTAGCTGTAGACCTCGCCCTCGCCGCTCGCCACGACGTACGTCCGGCCGGCCGAGCGGCACGAGGGGCAGACCGGACCGGGGGGATGCCGGAGCTCGCCGCAGTCGGCGCATCTCTGGATCCGCAACTCGCCTCGGGCCACACCCTCCCAGAAGAAGGCGGTGTCGTCGTTGACCGCCGGTCCCAGCGGGTACGGCTGCCGGGTATCGGGAGTGGTTTTGCGCTCCCCGGGATGAAATTTCAGCACCCGGAACAGCATCTCGGCCACCCGCTCGCCCTCCGAGTACCAGGTGACGTTCCAGGTGACGAAGTAGCCCTCGCCGAGGGCCGTCCGCTTCGGCCCGGACAGCCCGGTGAGCCGGGTGGCCGGGACCGGCCGCTCGCCGAGCCTCAGGTAGCGGTCGTAGGTCTGCTCGCAGTTCGTCGCGACCACCCCGGTGTAGCCGGCGGCGTCGAGGGCCGCGAGCACGTCGTCGATCGGGCTTCCCGCGCTCTCGGGCCGCCCGGCCGGTCCGGCGAGGCCCGGCATGGTCCAGACCTGGATCATCGCCGGGGGAGCCACGATCTCTCCGTGGACGCCCGCGGCGGCGGCCTCCGCGTCGGTGTGGAGGGGGTTGGCGTCGCCCATGGCGGCGGCCCAGTGCCGGATCATCGGGAGGTTGACCGGGTCGGCCGCGGCCTCGCCGTACACCTCGCCCGCCGCCATCCGCTTCTCGGCCAGCGCGGTGAGCCGTTCGTGGAAGTCCGGGTCCGGGACCCCGGCGGGAGGGTTCGCGGCGGTCATCGGGGCGGCCTCGGCAGGTTCAGGCCCAGCATGGCGATGAGCTCGCGCTGGATCTCGTTGACGCCGCCGCCGAAGGTCAGCACGATCGCGCCCTTGACGCCGCGGTCGAGGCGCTCGGTGAAGTCGGCCGTCTCCTCGTCGTCCGGGTCGCCGAACCGGGCCAGGACGTCCCCGACGATCCGGCCGACCTCCTGCATGCGCTCCGAGCCGTAGATCTTGGTGGCCGAGGCGTCGGGGGCGCCCAGCCAGCCCAGGTCCATGCCCGCCGCGACCTGCCAGTTCAGCAGCTCGTTGGTCCGCAGGCAGGCGTACACCCTGGCCAGCGCGCGCCGTACGGCGGGCTCGGCGATCAGGCCGGTGGCGCGCGCCCACCTCAGGAAGCGGTCGTGGACGTGCGCGATGTTGCCCGCCGGGCCGAGCGTGACCCGCTCGTGGTTGAGCTGCTCGACGATCAGGTCCCAGCCCCGGTTCTCCTCCCCCACCACCATGTCCACCGGCACCCGCACATCGGTGTAGTAGATGGAGTTGGTGTGGTGGCGGCCGTCCATGGTCGTGATCGGGGTCCACGAGAAGCCCGGGTCGGCGCAGTCGACGATCAGCATCGTGATGCCCCGGTGCTTCGCCGCGGCCGGGTCGGTGCGGGCGGCCAGCCAGATGTGGTCGGCGCGGTGGGCGCCCGAGGTGAAGATCTTCTGCCCGTTGACGACGTAGTGGTCGCCGTCGCGGACCGCGGTGGTGCGCAGGGCCGCGAGGTCGGTGCCCGCCTCGGGCTCGCTGTAGCCGATGGCGAAGTGGCACTCCCCGGCCAGGATGCGCGGCAGGAAGAACTCCTTTTGCGCGGTCGTGCCGTACCGCATGATGGTCGGGCCGACGGTCTGCACGGTGATGATCGGGTAGGGCACCTCGGCGCGGGCGATCTCGTTGGCGAAGATCTGCTGTTCCAGCGGGCCGTACCCGCCGCCGCCGTACTTCTCCGGCCAGCCCAGGCCGAGCTTGCCGTCGCGGCCGAGCCTGCGGCAGTGCCGCATGTAGGCCGGGCCGAACGGGTCGGCGGCGATCTCCCGGCGTTCCTCGGCGGACAGGCAGACGGTGAAGTACTCGTGCAGCTCGTGGCGGAGCCGCCGCTGCTCGGGGGTCAGGTCGATCATCATCGAAGGAGGGCTCCGATCGCGTCGAGCCGGGCTTCCACGCCGCCCAGCAGGTGGGCGTGGTGCTTGCCCCAGGCGAAGTGGCGGTGCAGCGGGTAGGCCACGTCCAGGCCGATCCCGCCGTGCAGGTGCTGGCAGGTGTGCAGCGCGGCGAGCGCCGCGTCCGTGACGGTGAGGGCCGCGACGGACAGGTCGGTGTCGGCCTCGGCGTCCATGCCCTCGGCCAGCCGCCACACCCCGGACCACATGGCGACGTCCAGGGTGCGGGCGGCGATGTAGACGTCGGCGATCTGCACGGTGACCGCCTGGAACTCGGCCAGCGCCCGGCCGAACTGCCTGCGGTTCCTGACGTGCTCGGTGGTCAGCGCGAGCGCCCCGGCCAGCACGCCGGAGGCGACGGCGACGATCCCGGCGAGCGCCAGCAGGCGCAGGCCCTCCGCGGCCCGGCCGTCCGGCGCGCCCACCGGCTCGCCCGGGGAGTCGCGGAGGGTGAGCGTGGCGGTGGGCTCGCCGGTGGAGACGCGCACCGGCCGCAGGTCCGCCGACTCGGGGGCGACCAGGAACAGGCCGACGCCCTCTTCGGTGGCGGCGGGGACGAGGATCGCCGACACCTGGGCGGCGTAGGGGACGATGCCGGCCCGCCCGGTCAGCACCCACCCGTCGCCGCCGGGGCGGGCGGTCACGGCGGGGGCGGCGCCGGGGTCCCCTGCGGGATCGGGCTCGCCCGCGAGGCGGGCCGTCACGGCGGGGGCGGCGCCGAGGTCGCGGCCGGGGCCGCGCAGCGCGGCGGTCAGCACCGCCCGCCCCTCGGCCAGCGGGGCCAGTGCCGCGCGCTGCTCCGGGGAGCCGTGCCGGGCGACGGTCAGCGCGGTGACCAGGCTCGCCAGGAGCGGCGCCGGGGCCACGTGCGCCCCGGCCTCCCGCAGTAGGACGGCCATCTCCACCGGTCCGAGCCCCGCGCCGCCCGCCTCCTCGGGAAGGCAGGCGCCCAGCAGCCCGGCCTGGGCGAGGGAGCGCCACAGCCCCACGTCGTACGGCGCGCCGCCCGCCTCGTGGGCCTCGATCCGTTCGGTGGCCGCCTCGCGGCCGAGGAGGTCTGCGGCGAGGGCGCGCAGCTCGCTCTGCGTCTCGTCAAGGGTGAAGTCCACGGGCGCTCCAGGGGGCTAAAACGCTCAAGCCAACCGATCCGGAAACTAGAACAGATTTCAATCCCCGTCCAGGGGGCACCGGCGCGGACGGGCGGCGCCGTACGGCGGGCGGGCGTCTTCCGTGGAAGGGCCGATGCCCCTCGCAACCGGCGGGTAACTCACCGGGACGACCGGAGATCAGATAACGTGTTCTCATGCGTGTCCCGCGTACGACCATCGGAGCATCCGCGGCCACCCGCGCCCCGCACGCTTCGGCCCCCGGGTCCTCCCGGCCGGGCGCGGCCAAGGGGTCCTCGGGTGCGGCCAAGAGATCCTCAGGCGCGGCCAAGGACGCCTCGGGCTCACAGGGTTCACAGGGTTCACAGGGCGAGCCGGCGGCGTCCGGCGGCGCCCGCTCCAGGAGCCAGCTTCAGCGCCGCAAGCGCATCGTCCAGGCCGCCGCCGCGCTCGCCTCCCGTGGCGGCGTCGAGGCCATGCAGATGCGCACGGTCGCCGAGCGCGCCGGGGTCGCCCTCGGCACCCTCTACCGCTACTTCCCGTCGAAGATGGACCTGGTCGTCGCGGTCGTCAGCGAGGAGCTCGACCTGCTCGAAGGCAGCATCGAGCGGCGTCCGCCGAGCGCCGCCACCGCCGCCGGCCGCGCCGTGGACGTGCTGATGCGCGCCACCCGCGGTCTGATGCGCGAGCCCGAGCTGGCCGACGCGCTCATCCGCTCGCTGATCATGGCCGAGGTCGACACCCCGTTCGGCGACCGGATGACCGGCCTGCTGCTGCGTGCCGCCGGAGACCGGCCGGGGGAACGGCTGACGCCGGAGACCGCCACCGAGGAGCAGGCCATCCTGGCCGGCTCGCTGGGCAGCGTCTGGGTGCAGGAGCTGCTGGAGATGCTCCGCGGCCGCCGCACGCACGAGCAGGTGCAGCGCCGCGTCGAGATAGCGGCCGACCGGCTGCTCGCCGGCTTCTGACCACCCATCCCGCTTCCCGCCCCGCCCTCCATCCCCTTCCGAAGACCTTCTCCCGGAGACCTTCTTCCGAAGATCACCCGTCCCGTCCTCCGTCCCCTTCCGGAGACCTCCCTCCTTCGCCTTCCGCCGAAAACTAGAACGGGTTACAGTAACAGGCGGATGCGGTCGGGCTGGGAGGTCGGATGGGCGCGGTGATCGTCGAGGCTGTCAGGACCCCGATCGGCAGGCGCGGCGGTGTGCTCGCGGGCCTGAAGCCGCAGGCGTTGCTCGCCGCGGCGCTGAACGGCCTGGTCGGCAGGTCCGGAATCGACCCGGCGGCCGTGGACCAGGTCTTCGCCGGATGCGTCACCCAGGCGGGTGAGCAGGGCGGGCACGTGGGCCGGTACGCCTGGCTCTACGCCGGCCTGCCGTACGGAACGGGGGTGACCACGGTCGACGCGCAGTGCGGCTCCTCGCAGCAGGCCGTGCACCTGGTCGCCGCCCTCATCGAGGCGGGCGTCATCGAGGTCGGGGTGGCCTGCGGCGTCGAGGTGATGAGCCGGGCCCCGCTGGGCAGCAACGTGCTCCCGGCCGACCCCCGGCCCGACGACTGGGCCATCGACCTGCCCGACCAGTTCACCGCCGCCGAGCGGATCGCGCGGCGGCGTGGGCTGACCCGCGAGCGGCTCGACGCCTTCGGCGTACGGTCCCAGCGCCTGGCCGCCCAGGCGTGGGCCGAGGACCGATTCGGCCGGGAGGTCGTCCCGGTGACGGCCCCGGTCCTGGGCGAGGACGGACGGCCGACCGGGGAGAGCCGCGTCGTGACCATCGACCAGGGGCTCCGCGAGACCACGGCCGAGGGGCTGGCGCGGCTGCGGCCGGTGATGGGAGAGGGCGGCCTGCACACCGCCGGGACCTCGTCGCAGATCTCCGACGGCGCGGCGGCGGTGCTGCTGACGAGCGAGGAGGCCGCCGCCCGGTACGGCCTGCGTCCCCGCGCCCGGATCCGCGCCCAGGCGCTCGTCGGCGCCGAGCCGTACTACCACCTGGACGGCCCGGTGGAGGCGACCGCCCGGGTGCTGTCCGCGGCGGGCATGCGGGTGGGGGGCATCGACCTGTTCGAGGTGAACGAGGCGTTCGCCTCGGTCGTGCTGTCCTGGGCGTCGGTTCACCGGCCGGACATGGACCGGGTCAACGTCTGCGGCGGGGCCATCGCGCTCGGTCACCCGGTCGGCGCGACCGGCGCCCGGCTGGTCACCACCGCCCTGCACGAGCTGGAGCGGTCGGATTCCTCGACCGCGCTGGTGACGATGTGCGCGGGCGGAGCGCTGGCCACCGCGACCGTCCTCGAACGGCTGTGACGCGGCGGCGACGCGTCCGCGGGCGTGCGCGTTCTCTCCGCGTTCCCCCGTCGGGAATGATCACGAGGCCGTACGCTTGCGGCGACCGGTTCCCGTCACGAGGATGACGCCATGCAGCCACTCGGTGAAGCCGACCTGCGGGTGGTCGCCGCCCTGCAGGTGAACGGGCGGGCCACCTGGGACCGCATCGGGCGCGTGCTGGGCGAGCCCACGCGCAACGTCGCCAGGAGGGCGGCCCGGCTGATCGAGTCGGGCGTGCTCTCGGTGGTCGGGTTGGTCGACGACCGGCGGCTGGGGTCGGCGGTGCTGCGGCTGCGCTGCCGTCCGGGGACGGTGATCGACGCGGGCGAGGCGCTCGCCGAGCTGCCCGAGACCCGGTTCGCCGCGCTGGTCTCCGGCTCGATCGACTGCACGGCCGAGCTGTCCGTGGCCGACGACGCCATGATCGACCTGCTGTTCCGGGGCATCCCGTCGATCGACGGGGTCGTGGAGAGCGTCGCCTATCCGGCGCTGCGTTACTTCAAGACCCCCCAGGAGTGGCACCTCGACGTGCTGACCCCGCAGGAGGTGGAGGGGCTGCGCGAGCAGTGGGCCCCGCTGCCGGGCCGCCTCCAGCGTCCTCGCGAGGCGCCGCCGGCCGAGGACGCGCGGATCATCGCGGCGGTCGTCACCGACGGCCGCGCCACCCACGCGGAGGTCGCGTCCGCCGCCGGGATCAGCGAGTCCACGGCCCGCCGCCGCCTGGACTCCCTGCTGCGCCGGGGGATCCTGCGCATCCGAGCCGAGATCGAGCCCGCCTATCTCGGGCTGCCGGTCGAGGCGGTGCTCTGGCTGCGGGTGGCCGAGTGCGAGGTGGAGGCCGCCGGGCACGCGCTGGCCGCGCTTCCGGAGGTGCGGTACCTGGTGGCGGTGGCCGGCGACCACCAGCTCGTGGCACACGTGGTCGTGCCGGGGCGGCCCGAGCTGTACGAGTTCCTGCGGGGCATCGGCGGCCTGCCCGGCATGCGGGCGATCGAGACCACGGTGGTGCTCCGGCCGCTCAAGCGCGGTTTCATGATCAAGCGTGACGGGCGGGTGGAGCGCTGGGTCGGCCCGATCGAGGCGTACCACGGAACGCCGGGAAGAGACGCGGAAGCCGTACCTTGACGCGTCCGGAGGTACATAATAGAACGCGTTACAGCAGTTGCCCCACCAAGCGCTTGATCGGTTAGGCGGCGGGCACGCCCGTCACCCGCGGCGCGGCGTACGCCGGCAGCACGACGCCCGCGAGGACGCGCGGGCGATTCCCCCGGGGAGGGCCATGGACATCAACCTCGTCGACCAGGATCTCTACGCGCGCGAAGGCGCGCCCCACGACCAGTTCGCCTGGCTGCGGGCCAACGATCCGGTCCACCGGCACCACGGCGGCGACCTCGGCTGGCCGGACTTCTGGGCGGTCACCAGGCACGCCGACGTCGTGCAGGTCTCCCGCCGTCCCGACCTGTTCTCCTCCAGCAGGAAACTCGCGCTCTTCGAGGAGATGCCGGAGGAGCAGCGCGAGTTCCAGCGGATGATGATGCTCAACCAGGACCCGCCGGAGCACACCCGGCGCCGCTCGCTGGTCAACCGGGGCTTCACCCCGCGCGTCATCGGCGCCCTGGAGCAGCACATCCGCGACATCTGCCACGACCTCGTGGACGAGGCCAGGGGCCGCTCCTCCGTCGACTTCGTCCGGGACATCGCAGCCCCGCTGCCGCTGTACGTGATCTGCGAGCTGCTCGGCGCCCCCGTCGAGGACCGCGACAAGCTCTTCACCTGGTCCAACCAGATGATCGGCGCGGAGGACCCCGACTACGCGGCCGACCCCACCGAGGGGCGCGACGCCGCCGCGGAGGTCTACGCCTACGCCAACCGGCTCGCCGCCGAGCGCCGCGAGGAGCCCCGCGACGACATCATCACCAGGCTCCTGCGTCCCGACGACAACGGCGAGGTCCTCGACGAGAACGAGTTCGACCTGTTCGTGCTGCTGCTGGTGGTGGCGGGCAACGAGACGACCCGCAACGCGGCCTCCGGCGGCATGCTCGGGCTCTTCGAGCATCCCGAGCAGTGGCGGCGCCTGATCGCCGACCGCGCGCTGGCCGGCACCGCCGCCGACGAGATCGTCCGCTGGGTCTCCCCGGTCAACCTCTTCCGCCGTACGGCGACCGCCGACACGGTGATCGGCGAGCAGGAGGTCAAGGAGGGCGACAAGGTCGTGGTGTTCTACACCTCCGCCAACCGCGACGAGGACGTCTTCGCCGACCCCGGGGTGTTCGACATCGGCCGCACCCCCAACCCCCACATCGGCTTCGGCGGCGGCGGCGCCCACTTCTGCCTCGGCAACCACCTGGCCAAGCTGGAGCTGCGGGTGCTCTTCGAGGTGCTGGCCGAGCGGCTGCCGAACCTCGCCCAGGCGGGCCCGGTCCGGCGGCTCCGCTCCAACTTCATCAACGGCATCAAGGAGCTCCCGGTCACGGTCTCCTGAACCCCGGCTCCGCCGTTCCCGCCCGCCGGCCCCCGGATCGGCGGGCGGGTCCCGCCCTCACCGCGCCAGCAGGGACTCCGCCCGGTCGATGTAGGCACCGGGCAGCGCGTACAGGACGGCGGCGACCTCCGGGTCGGCGACGGCGGGCAGCGCGGCCAGGGCGTCGGCGGCCAGGCCGCGGCAGTACTCCAGCGTGTCGCCGACCATGCGCCCCTCGCGCAGGCGGGTGAGCAGGAATGCGATCTCTTCCTCCGTCAACCGCCTGCCGAGGTGGGAGCGCAGCTCCCCGCGGTCGTGGCGGAGCGCCAGCAGCAGCGGCAGGGTGTAGACGCCCTGCCGCAGGTCGTTGCCGACCGGCTTGCCCAGCCGGTCGGCGGTGGAGGCCAGGTCGAGCAGGTCGTCCAGGATCTGAAAGATGACGCCGAACCGCTCACCGTACGCCGCCATGGTCCGCCCGGCCGGGTGGGCCACCACGCAGCTCGCCCGGAACAGGGAGGCGGTCTTGCCGGTGATGGACCGCAGGGCCGCCTCGGGGGTGCGGGCGGGGTCGAACAGCTCGGCCGTCTCCTGGAACTGCCCCTCGGCGAGCTCGACGACCACGGCGGCGAGTGTCTCGGCCACGTGCCTGGAGGCCGAGGTCAGCGCGGCGAGCCCGGCCCGGGCGAGCATGAAGTCGCCGACGACCAACGCCCTGGCGTCGCCCAGCTCGGCGTTGAGGGTTCGTACTCCCCGGCGCTGCGCGGCGCCGTCCATGAGGTCGTCGTGGACCAGCGACCCGGCGTGGATCAGCTCGACGCAGGCCGCCGCGGTGACCGTCCGGCCGTCGATCCGCCCGCCCAGGGCGAGCGCGGTCGCCAGCGTCAGCGCGGCGCGCAGCCGCTTGCCGCCCGCGCCGGTGATGTGACCGGCCGCCCGGTTGACGAGCGGCAGCCGGGAGGAGGCGCTCAGCCGCCGGATGCGCCTCTCCACCCGCGCCAGCCCCGCGGAGACGGCGGGAACGGCGAGGATCTCCTCCGGCCGCACGGCGTGGACGGGCATGGCGCCTCCTCGTGGCTCATCTCATCGACCGCCTCCACGGTGCCGGACGATCGCTGAGGCGACGCTGAGCGCCGCTGAGACCTCTCTCAGCCCACGTGCTCCGGGACCTTCCGCATCACCTCGAACAGGCTGGTGAAGCTGGAGTCGGCGTGCCCGGCCGCCGCGCCCCGCCGGAAGATCTCCAGGACCGCGCCCGGCAGCGCGACGTCGACGCCGGCCGCGTGGACGGTGTGCGTGACGTGCTCGACGCTGGCCACCCCCATGGCCAGCCGGTCCACGTCACCGGGGTGCTCCCCGGCGTCGATCCGCGGCGTGTAGAACTCCATGAACCCCGGGACCGACGCCGCGGTCCGCGCGGCGTACGGCAGGAACTCCGCGGCCGTGATGCCGTTGGCGTCGGCCGTCGCGAGCGCGTGCAGCCAGCTGAGCATCGAGGTCCAGAAGATGCCCATCTGGAGCTGGTAGTACAGCGCCGCCAGCCCCGGGTCCTCTCCCCGGTAGTCGGCGCCGGTCAGCACCTCCAGGGTCGGCCGGTGCCGCTCGAACACCTCCCGGGGGCCGCTGTAGAAGGTGGAGGAGGCCGGGTCCCCGATGCCGGACGGCGGCACCTGCACGCCGCCGGTCAGCTGCCGGGCGCCGTGCCCGGCCAGCCACTCCGCTCCCTCCCTGGCCCGGTCGGGGGTGTCGGAGCTCAGGTTGACGATCACCTTGCCGGACAGGCGCGCCGCGGCCGGCCCGAGGATCGCGTACATCGCGTCGTAGTCGGTCAGGCTGAGGACGGCCACCTCGCCGGCGGCCAGCGCGTCACCGGCCGTGGCGGCCCGGACCGCGCCCCTGGCCACCAGCCCGTCCGCCTTCTCCGGGGTCCGGTTCCACACGGTGACCTCGTAGCCCCGGTCGAGGAACGCCTCCGCCATCGCCCGGCCCATCGGCCCGAGTCCGATGACCGTCACTGCCCGCACGCTCATCGCGCATCCCTTCTAGAACGAACGCTCTATCCAGTGGGGACCGTAGCACACCTCTGTAACGAACGTTCTATTCGGTAGACTCGCCGGATGAAGACCAGCGCACGACAGCGCGGGGCGGCCGGCCCGCACGGTGCCCTCGGCACCCGCGACCGGATCGTCCGTACCGCCTCACGGCTGATGCAGCGGCAGGGCTACGACGGCACCGGGATCAAGCAGATCTCCCAGGAGGCCGAGGCCACGCTCGGCTCGGTCTACCACTTCTTCCCGGGCGGGAAGCAGGAGCTGGCCGTCGCCGCGATCCGGCACGGCGAGAAGGAGTTCGCCGACGAGCTGCGGGAGATCCTCGACGGCGAGGACGACCCGGCCGAGGCCGTCGTCGCCTGCACCCGCAGGCTCGCCGAGGGCCTGCGCGCCTCCGACTGGGTGGACGGCTGCCCGGTCACGGCCACCGCGCTGGGTACGGCTGGCCGGGTGCCCGACGTGCAACGGGCCGCCGCCGAGGCCTTCGCCCACTGGCGGCGGCTGGTCTTCGAGCGGCTCCGCCGGGCGGGCCTCGCCGAGGACGACGCCCACGACCTGGCCCACACGGTGATCAGCACGCTGGAGGGCGCCGAGCTGGCCGCCCAGGTGTCGCAGGACGACCGGCCGCTGCGCGCCGCCGGCCGGCACCTGGCCCGGCTGATCGACCTCCACCGGCCCGGCGCCGCGCGCTCCTGACCGGACGGCGACCGCGCCGGGCCGCCGGACGGCATGACGGCCCACCGGGCGGGCCGATCCCGGGCCCGCGCTGAAGCCCCTGGCCGATCCTGGGCCCGCGCCGGGGCCCCGGGCGTCCCGGTCTCCGCCGGGTCAGGGCCAGGAGGAGTCCTGGCCGGGGTCGCCGCCCTCGGACAGGAGCCTGATGTCGGACTCGACCATCATCGCGACGAGTTCCTCGAAGGAGACCGTGGGCTCCCAGCCGAGCTGGACGCGGGCCTTCTTCGGGTCGGCGCAGAGCAGGTCCACCTCGGCGGGGCGGTGCAGGGCCGCGTCGCACACCACGTACCGCTCCCAGTCGAGGCCGGCGGCGGCGAAGGCGGCGACCACCAGGTCGCGCACGGTCTGGGTGCGGCCGGTGCCGATGACGTAGTCCTCGGGCGTGTCCGCCCGGAGCATCAGGTGCATGGCGCGGACGTAGTCGCCGGCGTAGCCCCAGTCGCGGCGGGCCTCCATGTTGCCCAGGCGCAGCTCGTCGGCCAGGCCGAGCTTGATCCTGGCCACACCCAGGCTCACCTTGCGGGTGACGAACTCCGCGCCCCGGCGCGGGGACTCGTGGTTGAACAGGATCCCCGACACCGCGTACATGCCGTAGGACTCGCGGTAGTTCTGGGTGAGGAAGTGGCCGTACGCCTTGGCGACGCCGTACGGCGAGCGGGGGTGGAACGGGGTGGTCTCCGTCTGCGGGGTCTCGCGGACCTGGCCGAACATCTCCGAGGACGACGCCTGGTAGAAGCGGATCTGGCCGGAGCCGGCCGCCGAGCGGGAGGAGGAGACGCCGGAGCAGACCCGGATGGCCTCCAGCATGCGCAGCACGCCCATGCCGGTGACCTCGGCGGTCAGCTCGGCCTGCTCCCACGACATGGGGACGAACGAGATGGCGCCCAGGTTGTAGACCTCGTCGGGCTGGACCTTCTCCACGGCGGAGATCAGCGACCCCTGGTCGAGGAGGTCGCCCCGGACGAGGCGGACGTCCCGCAGCAGGCTGCGGACCCGCGAGACGCGCGGGTTGGCCTGGCCCCGTACCAGGCCCCAGACCTCGTAACCCTCGCCCAGCAGGTGCTCGGCCAGGTATGAACCGTCCTGCCCGGTGATGCCGGTGATCAGTGCGCGCCTGGCCAACGCGTCCTCCTTGCTGGTGGATGAGACTTTCGCCCCTCATATGGCGTGTGACGGCGAATGTACCGTCCTGTCGTTGGCATGGACATCATGCCGCCGCTGCCACAGCTAGAACGCGTTGCATAGAATAATGCTCTGTCACCCTGATGTCGCAGTTGGGACCGGGTACGGCGGGCTGTGGGAACGATTACACCTCGGGTCGGCGATACCTACTGAATGGTAGGGTCCGGAGGGAAAGGTCATCTTTCACGGTACCTGTCCCCTTCTGGACAGGGATGAGGAAGGGGTCGCCGTGCCAGGGGCGGATTCACTGCGCGTCGCGCTGCTGTCCTACCGCAGCAAGCCGACATGCGGTGGCCAGGGCGTCTACCTACGCCATCTCAGCAGGGAGCTGGTCGCCCTCGGGCACCACGTCGAGGTCTTCTCGGGCCAGCCCTACCCCGAGCTCGACGAGGGCGTCATCCTCAACAAGGTCCCCAGCCTGGACCTGTACCGCGACGAGGACCCCTTCCGCACCCCCGAGTTGCACGAGTACCGCGACTGGATCGACCTCCTGGAGGTCGGCACCATGTGGACCGCGGGCTTCCCCGAGCCGCTGACCTTCACCCTGCGGGCCCACCGCGAGCTGAAGAAGCGCGTCGGCGACTTCGACGTGGTGCAGGACAACCAGACGCTCGGCTACGGCCTGCTCGGCATCCAGAAGCTCTTCCCGGTGGTCGGCACCATCCACCACCCGATCAGCGTGGACCGGCGGATCGAGCTGAAAGCCGCGTCGGGGCGCAAGCGGCTGTCGCTGCGGCGGTGGTACGGCTTCGTCCGGATGCAGGCCAAGGTCGCCCCCCGGCTGAAGCCCATCCTGACCGTCAGCGAGTCGTCCCTGGCCGACATCCACCGCGACTTCAACGTGCCCCAGGCCAACATGCGGCTCATCCCGCTCGGCGTGGACACCCGCTACTTCCACCCCCGCCCGGACATGCCGAAGCGGCCCGGCTCGATCGTCGCGGTGGCCAGCGCCGACTCCCCCATGAAGGGCGTCGCGACGCTGCTGCGCGCGGTGGCGAAGCTGGCGACCGAGCGCGACGTGAACCTCACCGTGGTCAGCAAGCCGACCCCGGGCGGGCCGACCGAGAAACTGGTCGCCGAGCTGTCCCTGCGGGACCGGGTGCGGTTCGTGCACGGCATCTCCGACACCGAGCTGGGCGAGCTGATCGCCACCTCGGAGATCTCGGTCGTCCCCTCCCTCTACGAGGGCTTCTCGCTGCCCGCCGTCGAGCACATGGCCTGCGGCACCCCGCTGATCGCCAGCCGTACCGGCGCGCTGCCCGAGGTGGTGGGCGACGCGGCCGTCCAGGTGACGCCCGGCGACCCCGAGGAACTGGCCGCCGCGCTGCGCCGCCTGCACGACTCCCCCGAGGAGCGGGCGGCGGTCGGCAGGAAGGGCTACGACCGGGTCATGGAGCGCTACACCTGGAACGTCGTCGCCCAGCGGACCGTGGACGCCTACCGCGAGGCCATCCGGGCACGCCGCGGCCGGTGACGGCCACCCGGCTTCCTCCCGGACCCCCGGGCCCCGACCATCCCCGCCCCCGGAACCCCCGAACCCACCCGAACCGGAGCCTTCGGGCCCTGATCACCCCTCCACCCCCGACCATCTGAAGAGGAGCGGCGAGTGCTGACTGTCGACTTCGGCCGGCTGCCCGTCGGGCCCGGAACCCGGGTCCTGGACCTGGGCTGCGGCGCCGGACGGCACGCCTTCGAGGTGCTGCGCCGGGGCGCCGACGTGGTGGCCTTCGACATGGACGCCAAGGAGCTCGAAGGCGTCGCCACCATGTTCACCGCCATGGACAAGGCCGGAGAGGTGCCCCCCGGCGCGACGGCCCGGACCGTGACCGGCGACGCGCTCGACATGCCGTTCGAGGACGCGAGCTTCGACCGGGTGATCGCCGCCGAGGTGCTGGAGCACATCCCCGACGACATGGCCGCGATGCGGGAGATCCTCCGCGTGCTCAAGCCGGGCGGCCGGGCGGCCGTCACGGTGCCGAGCTTCCTGCCGGAGCGGATCTGCTGGGCCCTCGACGAGGCGTACCACACGGCCCCCGGCGGGCACGTCCGCATCTACACGCTGGCCGAACTGAGCGCCAAGCTCAAGTCCGTCGGCTTCGAGGTCGGCCCCCACCACCACGCCCACGGCCTGCACGCGCCGTACTGGTGGATCAAGTGCGCGGTCGGCGTGAACAACGACGACCACCCGCTGGCCAAGGCGTACCACGAGATCCTCGTCTGGGACATCATGAAGCGCCCGGCCGTCACCCGGATCGCGGAGGCCGTGCTCAACCCCCTCATCGGCAAGAGCGTGGTGCTCTACGTCCGCAAGCCCGCATGAGCGACCCGACGGGACAGGAGTCGCCGCCGGAGTGGGAGCGGACCCGGCGCGGTGAGCGATCGATGAGATGGGAGCAGGTCGTCCAGACCGCCCGGAGCATCGCGGCCCTGCAGGAGCCCGACGGCGGCGTGCCGTGGCCCGAGGGGCACGTGGACGCCTGGAACCACGTCGAGTGCCTGATGGCGATGAGCGTGGCGGGCCTCACCGAGCCGGTGCGCCGCGGCTACGACTGGCTGGCCCGCACCCAGCGGGCCGACGGTTCCTGGCCGATGAAGCTGGTCGGGGGCCGCGCCGCCGAGCACGGCGGCGAGTCCAACCACGCCGCCTACGCCGCGGTCGGCGTCTGGCACGAGCTGCTGGTCACCGGTGACGAGGACTTCGCCCGCGGGATGTGGCCGGTCGTCCGCGCCGCGCTGGACTTCGTCGTCGGCCTGCAGACCACCCGTGGCGAGATCGTCTGGGAGCGTACGGCGAGCGGCGAGCCCGCCGGGTACGCCCTGCTGACCGGGTGCGCCTCCATCCACCAGGGACTGCGCTGCGGCGTGCTGCTGGGCGAGCGCCTGGGCGACCCGCAGCCCGACTGGGAGCTCGCGGCCGACCGGCTCGGCCACGTCCTCTCCGCCCACCCCGAGGCGTTCGCCGACAAGAGCCGCTTCTCGATGGACTGGTACTACCCGATCCTCGGCGGCGCCGTACGCGACGAGGCCGCCCGGGCGCGGCTGGCCGAGGAGTGGGACACGTTCGTCGAGCCCGGCCTCGGCATCCGCTGCGTCTCCGACCAGCCGTGGGTGACCGGCGCCGAGTCGTGCGAGCTGGTGCTCACCCTGGACGCCGTGGGCGAGCGGGAGCGGGCGCTGCGGCTGTTCGCCGACATGCAGCACCTGCGGCACGAGGACGGCTCCTACTGGACCGGCTGGCAGTTCGTGAACGGCAGGCACTTCCCGCACGAGCGCTCCGCCTACACCGCCGCGGCCGTCGTGCTCGCCGCCGACGCGCTGGACGGTCACACACCCGCCGGGGGCGTCTTCCGGGACGCGGGCGGGTACGCGACGGACCGCCCCACGGCGGGCTGCGGGTGCAGCCACGCGGGCTCCCGGGCCTGACCCGCCCCGGCCCCGCAGGCTCTCGCACCGATCCGCACCCGTCCCGCGGGGCCCCGTACCCGATCCGTTTCCGACCCTCCGGTCTGGCGTTTTCTTTGCCAGGCACCCGAAACGCGGTACTTGAAGGCCCGGATGCGTGTTACTACGTTCGGGCCTGTGAGCGATGCGGAGGGTACCCGGATAGCGACTCAGAGCGACAGGGTCGGCATGTCCCGGGCGGAGACGTTCCCTGACGCGAAGAAGATCCCCGCGGACCCCGCCCCCGGGACGGGACGCGTCCCGGTCCCGCGCACGACCCCCGGCCGGCACCGGGGGCCTCTTTCGAGGAAGGAACGGGAGGCGGCGGCGGAGGCGGACACCGGCGCCATCCCGATCCTCGACCTCTTCGAGGACGCCGACGACGACCCGCCCTCCGACGGCCGCCCGCCCTCCGGCTCCCGTCCGGACCGCGACCCCGGGCCCCAGGCCGGACCCCCGGCCGGCGTCCGTACGGCGCAGGCGTCCGTCGCCGAGCGGGTCCACGCCTTCCTGCCGGAGTCGCTCGGCCCGGACACATGGGATTCCACCGCGCCGCCGACCGGCTCCGCCGCTTCGGCCGACCCCGCCGCGCCGGCACCGGCCAGGCCGCGGAGCCCGGCCGGGCTGCTGCTGTGGCAGGACCCCGCCCAGGCGGACTTCGGGCCGCGCAGGTTCCGGCTGGGTCCGGCCCGCGAGCGCCTGGAGACCGTCGTGCGGGCGGTCCTGACCGGGTTCGACGCGGTGGTCGCGGGCGAGCCGGAGCGGATCGACGACCTTCCCGAGGAACTGCGCGGCTTCGGCCACGAGGGCGCGGGCATGGCCTGCACCACCCTCGACCTGCTCACGCTCAGCGGCGGGCGGCGGCTGCGCGGCCTGCTCCGCGGGCCGGGGGCACGCCACCCGCACCTGGTCCACCTGGGCGCCGGATGGGCCTACGCCCGGCTGCGCCTGCGGCCCATGTGGGGCGTCCGCTCGGCGCACCCGCTGCTGCGCTGGCTGGCGTTCGACGGTTTCGGTTTCCACGAGGGTTTCTTCGCCGCCGACCGGACGATCGGGCGGCAGCGTACGGCGGGGCTGCTGGACCGCACCCGCCGGGCGATCTTCGACCAGGGCGTGGGCCGGATGATCTGGTTCCACGAGTGCGCGGACGCCGACGGCGTCGTCTCGCGCGTCGCCGAGTTCCCGCCGGGCCGCCGTGCCGACCTGTGGAGCGGCGTGGGCATGGCCGCCGCCCACGTCGGCGGCGCGGACGCCTCGGGGCTGGCGCGGCTGGACGCCGCCTCGGCCGGGGACGGCTTCCGCGCCCACCTCGCCCAGGGCGGCGCCCTGGCCTGCGCGATCCGCCTGCTCTCGGGAAGCGTCCCCGACCACACCGCCGCCGCCGCGCCCGTGCTGTGCGGGGTGGAGGTGGACGAGGCGGCGAGCTGGACCGACGCGGCACTCCTCGCCCTCGGCGACGGCGCGCACGGCGGTGACCACTACCAGGCGTGGCGGGCGGGCGTCCGGAAGTCCTGGACGCGGCGGAACCGGGACTCATGACCGCCTCCGGTAACGAGCGCGACGCCATCCGCGTCCACGGCGCCGGAGCCACCGGAACCACCGAAGTCGCCGGAGCCGCCGGACTCACGCCCGCCCGGGCGCGGCGGACGGCGCTGCGCTGCCTCGCCGGCTCGCTCACCCTGGTGACCGTGCTCGGGCACCTCGTCCCCGGCTTCGAGCAGCCCTGTCTCGCGCCGGTCGCGGGCGCGGCCACCGGGGTCGCCGCCGAACTCGTGCTGGAGAGCCTGGACGCGTGGGCGTGCCTGCGCCGGCCCCGCTACCTGAGCCCCCGGAGCGGGCGGACCGGCGGGACGCTCGACTTCTTCCTGCCGTCGTACGTCACCGGCCTGGTCTGCGCGATGTTCCTGTACGGCGGCGGCCGCCTGTCCCCCGTGGTGCTGGCCACGCTGGTCGGTGTCAGCGGCAGGTACGTCTTCCGGTTCCGCGGGACGGGCGGGCCCGTCCTGAACCCCGCGGCCCTCGGCACGGCCACGGTGCTGCTGCTGTCGTGGACCGGTGGGGCGTCGCCGTACCGGTTCACCGCGGGGGTGCCGGAGCCGTTCGACGTGGTGGCGCCGCCGGTCGTGCTGGGCCTGGGGGTGGCGCTGCACGCGGGGCTGACCGGCAGGTTGCCGGTGCTGGCGGGCTGGGCGGGCGGGTTCGCCGCGCAGGCCGTCGTGCGGGGCCTGCTGTCCGGCGTCTCGGTGATGGACGCCCTGCTGCCGGTGACCGGCGCGGCCTTCGCGCTCTACACCGTCTACGTGGTCGCCGACCCCGAAACGACTCCCGCCGGCCGGCGCGCCCAGGTCGTGTTCGGCGCGGCCACCGCCGCGGTCCACGGCCTGCTGGTCGTGCTGGGCGTCGCCCACGGGCTGTTCCTCGCCCTCGTGGCCGTCTGCGCCTGCCGCGGCGCGGCCCTGGCCGTGCGGGCGCGGGGGAGGCGCCGCGCGGCAAGGGCCCTCACCGCCTCCTCCGCGGCCCGCTCGGCGGTCTCCCCCGGGACCGCTCCCGCGGCTCCCACGGCTACGGCGGCTGCGGCGGACCCGCGATGAGCCACGGGGCCACCGGGACGGACGGGGACGGCCGGGGGCGGTTCCTGGCCGGGGCGCGCACCCACGTGCCCGGGGTGGAGCTCGTCGCCGACAGCCGCCTGTCCCTCGCCGACGACCCCTACCTGGACGACTACCGCGTCGACGGCCGCGCGACGCTCCCCGCCGTGGTGGCCCTGGAGGCCATGGCGCAGGCCGCGGGCGCGCTGGCCGGGCGGCCGCCGGACGAGATCACGCGGATGGCGTTCGACCGGCCGGTGGTCGTGCCCGACGACGGCGGCACCCTGATCCGGGTGCGCGCCCTGCGGTGCGGGCCGCTGATCGAGACGGTGCTCTGCTGCGGGGAGACGGCCTTCCACGTCGACCACTTCCGCGCCGCCTTCCCGGCGGAGCCGACCGACGGGACGCTGGAGGTCCCCCGGCTCGGCCCGGACGGCCCCCCGCTTTCGGCCGCCGACCTGTACGGCGCGGCCGGTTCCCCCGACGGCCCGGCGCGCTTCCCCACCGGCCGGTTCCGCCGGATCGTCCGGCTCACCCTCGTCGGGCCGCGGGGCTGCCGGGGCGAGCTGCGGGGCGACGACTCCCTGGGCTGGTTCGGCCCCGGGTACGACAGGCCGGTGCTGGGCAGCCCCGGGCTGAACGACGCGGTGATCCACGCGTTGCAGGCGTGCGTGCCGCACCACCGGCTGCTGCCCTCGGGCGGCGAGCGGCTGCTGGTGCGGCCCTCGCAGGGGGACGTGCGGCTGCACGCCGTCGGGCGCGACCGCCGAGGGGACGAGCACGTCTGGGACGTCACGGCGACCGACGTGCGGGGCCGGTTGGTGGTGGCGTGGACCGGCCTGCGGCTGCGGGAGGCGGACCCGGCGGGGTGGACGCCCCCGGAGACGGCCGCGGAACCGGCGGAGCGGGAGGACGCCGCCGAGGCGGAGGGGGACCGTCAGCCGATGCCGGGGCCGACCCTCTCCAGCACCCGCAGCGAACCGGTGTGCCGGACCTCCTTGAACGCCCCGGAGGCGAGTACCCGTTGGTAGACCCGGTACGGCGCCTGCCCGCCGTCGGCCGGGTCGGGGTAGATGTCGTGGAAGACGAGCGCGCCGCCCGGCGTGACGTGCGGGGCCCATCCCTCGTAGTCCTTGGTCACCGGCTCCTCGGAGTGCCCGCCGTCGATGAAGAGCATCCCCAGCGGGGTGTTCCACAGCGCCGCGACCCGGTCGGAGGCGCCGACGACCGCGATGACCTCCTCCTCCAGGCCGGCCGCGGCGATCGTCTGACGGAAGGCGGGCAGCGAGTCCATCTTGCCGAAGCGGTGGTCCATCAGCGAGGGGTCGTGGTACGGCCAGCCGGGCTGGATCTCCTCCGAGCCGCGGTGGTGGTCGACGGTGACGACGACGGAGCCCGCCTGCCGCGCCCCCGCGCCGAGGTAGATCGCGGACTTGCCGCAGTAGGTGCCGATCTCGCAGATCGGGCCGCGCGCGCCGTACTCGGCGGCGGTCTCGAAGAGGGCGAGGCCCTCGTCGTCGGGCATGAAACCCTTGGCGCGCCGGGCCGCGTTCCGCAGCTCGGCCGGCATGGTCGGGATGCTCATCGGGGCAGCCTACCCAGAAGCGGCATCATCCCGGCGAAAACCCCGGCACACCGCGACGACCCCGGAAACCGAACAACATTCCAAACAACCCTTGCCCGCCCCTGTGCCCCATGTTCTACTTTCCAGCGTGAACCAGCGCGCCCGCATCGCGATGGCGGAGGACGAGGTCACGGCCTTCGTCGCCGCGTCGCGGAAACTCCAGCTCGGCACGATCAACCCGGACGGGACGCCGCACCTGGTGACCATGTTCTACGGGCTGACCGGCGGCAGGATCTCCTTCTGGACGTACGGCAAGGCCCAGAAGGCGCGCAACATCGAGCGGGACGCGCGGGTGACCTGCCTCATCGAGGCCGGCGAGGACTACTTCGACCTGCGCGGCGTCCTGCTGTACGGCACCGCCCGGCGGATCGGCGATCCCGAGGGCGTCCTCGGCGTCGGCATGGACGTGACCCGGCGGATGGCCGGGATGCCCTCCGACGAGGAGGCCCTGCGGGGGTACGTCGCGGAGACCGGCCGCAAGAGGGTCGCCTTCGTCGTCGAGCCCGTCCGGGTGGTTTCCTGGGATCACCGTAAGCTCGCCTCACCGGCATAGGAGGCCCCCTGTGAGAATCACCGTCGACTACCTGGTCTGCGAGGCCAACGCCGTCTGCACCGGCCTCGCCCCCGAGGTCTTCGAGCTCGACGACGACGACCAGTTGCACGTGCTGCTGCCCGAGCCGCCCGCGGAGCTGTCGGACCGGGTCCGGCACGCCGCGCGGTCCTGTCCCAAAGCCGCCATCTCCTTGAAGGAGAGCTAGGAGGATCCCCCATGCGTGGTGCGCTTCTGCACGCCGTCGGCGACGACAAGCTGGACATCCGCGATGACTTCACCCTCACCCCGGTGGGCCCGACGGATGTCCGGATCAAGATCAGGGCGACCGGCGTGTGTCACTCCGACCTCTCGGTGATCAGCGGCGTGCTGCCCATGCCGCTCCCGATCATCCCGGGGCACGAGGGTGCCGGAGAGGTGGTGGAGATCGGCGACCACGTGACCTCGGTCCAGCCGGGTGACCGCGTCATCGTCAACTGGACCCCGGCCTGCGGCCACTGCGCCAACTGCCTGGTCGGCCAGCCGTACCTGTGCATGACCTACATGATGGAGAGCTTCGTCAACGCCCGGTTCCGCTACGGCGGCGACACCCCGGCGTTCGGGATGGCCGGGTGCGGCACCTGGTGCGAGGAGATCGTCGTGCCCTGGCAGGGGGCGGTCAAGGTCGATCCGGAGATCCCCTACGAGATCGCGGCGCTGATCGGCTGCGGCGTCACGACCGGCGTCGGCGCGGCGCTCAACACCGCCAAGGTACGGCCCGGCTCGACGGTCGCGGTGGTCGGCGCCGGCGGCATCGGCCTGTCGATCATCCAGGGGGCGCGGATCTCCGGCGCGGCCACCATCCTGGCGATCGACCCGCTCGAGTCCAAGCACGAGCTGGCGAAGAAGGTCGGCGCCACGCACGCCATCACCCCCGACCAGCTCCAGGACGCCGTCGCCACGCTAACCGGCGGCCACGGGTTCGACTACGGCTTCGAGGCGGTCGGCAAGTCCGCCGCCATCATGACCGCCTGGCAGGCGACCCGGCGCGGCGGCGACATGATCGTGGTGGGCGCGGGCGCCGTCGACGACATGGTCCCGCTGAGCGCCTTCAACCTCCTGTTCGAGGGCAAGAACATCCTCAGCTCGATGTACGGCGAGTCCGACGTCCGGCACGACTTCCCCTTCTTCGCCAAGCTGTACAAGGCCGGCAAGCTCGACCTGGAGAGCATGATCAGCTCCCGGATCAGACTCGCCGACCTCAACGACGCCGTGGCCGCCCTGCGCGGCGGCGAGGTCCTGCGCCAAGTGGTCGTCCTGGACTGACGCCCTGGACCGACCGCCTCACCGGGACACCGGCAGCATGAGGGCCGCGGCCGTGGTGACCACCAGCATCACGGCCGCGACGCACAGGGCGACCCGCAGATCCACGACGAACCCGCCCCGGTCCGCGACCGAGGCTCCGAGGACGGCCACGGCGAGCGCGCCGCCCGTCTGCCGGAAGGAGTTCAGGATCCCGGCGGCCGTTCCGGCCCGGTCCGCGGCGATGTCGTTCAGCAGGACGGCCGTCAGGGAAGGCACGACGAGGCCCATGCCGAGGCCGATCGGGACGAGCATCACCGCGACCACCGCCCCGCCGGTCCCCTCGTCCATCCAGAGCAGTCCGGACATCGCCGGAACCGATCCAGACGCCCCGGATCTCGCCTCACTCGTGGGTGAGCTGATCGTCAAGAGCCCCGACTTCAACCGGCTCTGGGAGCGGTACGAGGTGCGCGCGATCGGCGACGGCACCAAGACGCTCCGGCACCCGGAGGTCGGCACGATGACGCTCTCGCACGAGGGGCTGCCCCTGAACCGCGCGCAGGGCCGGCGCCTCATCGTCCACATGGCGCCGCCCGGCAGCCCGGACCACGACGCGATGACGCTTCTCGACCTCGCCGCCTCCGGCTCGTCCGGCGGTCCCGGCGGGACGGCGCCCGTCTCACCCTCCCGGGGACAGGGCTAGCCGGAGCTACCGAACCGGCACCCGCAGGTCGCCGAAGCTCGCGATCGTCACCTTCATCGTGGCGGCGGTGTCGGGAAGCTCGAACAGGCTCCAGAATTCGCGCTGCCGGCCGGGGGCGAACTTCTCGGTGCTCAGTCGTACGCCGGAGACGTCGGTGCAGGCGCAGTAGAGGTCCACGTTCCCGCCGCGGGCCACCTGGAGGCGGGCGGGCAGGTAGCGGCGACGGGTTTCCACGTCGGTCAGCGTGACGTTGGAGGCGGCCTGGTACTTGAACGACATCCAGTCCTGTGCCCGGTGGAGCTCGTTGAACCAGGCCTCGCCGTCGCCCCGGTTCGTGATCCGGTACGTCAGCAGCCCGAGGCCGCCCGTCAGCCGTCGCAGGCCGGTGATCTCCATGGAGATCGGCTGGCCGTCCGCCGTGCCGGTTCCCGTCAGGCCCGTCGCGCCGGGAGCGGGGGCTGTGGGCGGGGTGGTGGCCGTGGCCGGCTCGGGCCTGGCGAACGTCACCGTGACGCGTCGGTTGCGGCCCCTGCCCTCGGCGGTGTCGTTGCCGTACAGCGGGCGGCGCGAGCCGTACCCCCTGGCCTGGAAGGTCACGCCCTGCCTCGTGACCAGCGTGGACAGCGCCCGGAGCGCGGATCGAGCGCGGCGGGTGGACAGGGGGTCGTTGATGGCGTCGGTGCCGGAGGAGTCCGCGTGCCCCTCCACCCGCACCGTCGTGCCGGGAGAGGCGTCGATGAGTTTCGCGGTGCGGGCCAGGACCGCCTTCGCCCTGGGCGTGAGCGTGGCCTTGTCGACCGCGAACAGCACGTCGGAGGAGAGGTTCACGTGGAGGTCGGTGCCGTCGTCGGCTGTCTCCTCCGATTCGTCGGGCGATTCGGAGGGGGTCACGAGGCGGCGGGTGACGATGGTGACCGGCTCGGCGTCCGGATCGGGGATCGTCGTCCCGGGCGGGATGACCGGTGGGTCGTCGCTGATCGGGACGTCCACCATCGGCGGTCCCAGAGGGGTGACGACCGTGGTGGTGGAGGGGTTGCCCGAGGGCGCGGGCATGACGGCGTACAGGCTGACGGACGCGCCAGGGTCGATGAAGTAGCCGAGGCCGTCACGGTCCTGGTCGCTGCACAGGCACGGGGAGCCGGCGGGCTGGTACGGCAGGATCCAGGTGCGCGCCCGGGCGTCCAGGACCCCGATGCCGGAGGCCCATCGGATCTCTCCGAGCGGGCGGGTGTTGTCGCCCATCTCGCCGGTCCACGGCTGCTTCTTCTCGCTGTCGGTGTTCGTCAGCCTGACCTGGGCGATCAGATGTTCGCCCCTGACCCGGTTCAACCCGACCACCTCGACTTCGAGGTTCGGGGTCATCGTGCCGGTCGTCCGGGCCAGCGCCGGGCGGGTGTCCTGTGCGGCGCCGCTCGCGGTGGACGAGGGCGGCGGGGTGGCGGGGGGAGACGTCACCGCCGGTGGCGCGGAGGTGGGTGGCGCGGCCTCCGGGGACAGGGCACAGGCCGAGGCGGTGAGCAGAGCGACCAACGGGATGACGATCCGGGAACCCATTTGGGAGATACTGCCGCATTCCTCGGAAGATGCCCTAAGGGAAGATCGAGCGAGACCGACGCGCGGTACCGGCCGGGCGGCACGCCGAAGGTTCGGGCGAACGCGCGGGAGACGGGCGGCGCGGGCCGTACCGGGCGGCCGCCGCCGTACGGTGCGGCGGCGGCCGGTGCGGCGGTCGCCGTGCTGTGCGGCGGCCGGCACGGGCTGAATCCCCGACCCTCAGGCCGGGGAGCGCGTCAATCCGTGGCGAAGGCGGCGTCGAAGGCCGCGGCCGGCGGGGTGATCGCGTTGAGGGCCCGGATGAAGGCCAGCGCGTCGGGCGCGCCGGCCAGCCGGTCCATGCCCGCGTCCTCCCACTCGATGGAGATCGGCCCGTCGTAGCCGATCGCGTTCAGCGCGCGGAAGCAGTCCTCCCAGGGCACGTCGCCGCGGCCGGTGGAGACGAAGTCCCAGCCGCGCCGCAGGTCGGCCCAGGCCAGGTGCGAGGCCAGCCGGCCGCGCCGGCCGTCCCCGGTGCGGACCTTGGCGTCCTTGCAGTCGACGTGGTAGATCCGGTCGGCGAAGTCCAGGATGAACCCGACCGGGTCGATCTCCTGCCAGACCATGTGGGAGGGGTCCCAGTTCAGCCCGAAGGCCGGGCGGCGGCCGATCGCCTCCAGCGTCCGCACGGTCGTGTGGTAGTCGTAGGCGATCTCGCTGGGGTGCACCTCGTGGGCGAAGCGCACCCCTGCCTCGTCGAAGACGTCCAGGATCGGGTTCCACCGGGCGGCGAAGTCGGCGTAGCCGTCCTCGATCATCGACGGCGGCACCGGCGGGAACATCGCCACGGTGTGCCAGATGGACGAGCCGGTGAACCCGACCACCGTGTCCACGCCCAGCTTCGCGGCGGCGCGGGCGGTGTCCTTCATCTCCTCGGCGGCGCGCCGCCGCACACCCTCGGGTTCGCCGTCGCCCCAGATCCGCGCGGGCAGGATGCCCCGGTGCCGCTCGTCGATGGGACTGTCGCAGACCGCCTGGCCGACCAGGTGGTTGGAGATCGTCCACACCTTCAGGTCGTACTTGGCCAGCGTCTCCTTCTTCCGCTCGACGTAGGAGTCGTCGGCCAGGGCCTTGTCCACCTCGAAGTGGTCACCCCAGCAGGCGATCTCCAGACCGTCGTAGCCCCACTGGGCGGCCAGCCGGCACACCTCCTCGAAGGGCAGGTCGGCCCACTGCCCGGTGAACAGCGTGACGGGTCGGGTCATGATTCCTCCTCGGGGGTCTGGTAGACGGCGTCCGGTACGGCGGCGCCCGCGCGCGGGGCGTCCTCCACCGCGGTGAACCGGCTGCCGTCCGCCGCGCTCGCCTCGACCGCGGCCAGCACCCGCTGCACCCGCAGGCCATCGGCGAACGACGGCGACGGCGCCCGGCCGGCGGCGACCGCCTCGACGAAGTCCTTCACCTCGTGGGTGAAGGTGTGCTCGTAGCCGAGGCCGTGGCCGGGCGGCCACCACGCCCCCGCGTAGGGGTGGTCGGCCTCGGTCACGATGACCCGGCGGAAGCCCGCCTCGGCCGCGGGCAGCGTGTGGTCGTGGAACCACAGCTCGTTCATGGCCTCGAAGTCGAAGGCCAGGCTGCCGGCCGAGCCGTTGATCTCCAGGCGCAGCGCGTTCTTGCGGCCGGCGGCGAACCGGGTCGCCTCGAACGACCCCAGCGCCCCGCCCTCGAAGCGGCCGATGAACAGCGCGGCGTCGTCCACGGTGACCTCGCCGGTCTCCCGCGCGGCGCCGCCCGCGGACAGCCCGGCGGAGCCCTCGGCCAGCGGGCGGTGCTTGACGAACGTCTCGGTCAGCGCCGACACGCCGGTCAGGCGGCGGCCGGTGACGAACTGGGCCGTGTCGATGATGTGCGCGCCGATGTCACCCAGCGCGCCGGACCCGGCCCTGTCCCGCTGGAGCCGCCACACCAGCGGGAAGTACGGGTCGACGATCCAGTCCTGGAGGTACTGGGCCCGCACGTGGCGCAGCTCCCCCAGGCGGCCCTCGGCCACCCACCGGCGGGCCAGCGCGACGGCCGGGACCCTGCGGTAGTTGAAGGCGACCATGGCGTGCACGCCGCGGGCCGCGGCGCGCTTCGCCGCCTCGGCCATCGCCTCGGCCTCCGCCACCGTGTTGGCCAGCGGTTTCTCGCAGATGACGTGCTTGCCGGCCTCCAGGGCGGCGATCGCGATCTCGGCGTGCGAGTCGCCCGGGGTGCAGATGTCCACCACCTGCACGTCGTCGCGGGCGACGAGGTCCCGCCAGTCGGTCTCGGCCGCCGCCCAGCCCAGGTCGTGGGCGGCGGCGGCCACGGACTCCTTCGACCTGCCGGCCAGCGCCGCCATCACGGGCCTGGCCGGCAGGTCGAAGAACGCGCCCGCGCTGCGCCACGCCTGGGAGTGGGCCCTTCCCATGAACGCGTACCCGACCATGCCGATCCCCAGCGTCGGCCTGTTGTCGGCGGCCATCAGGACTCGAACCCCAGCGGCAGGTACTTGTCGACGTTGTCCTTGGTGACGGTCTCCGACGCCAGCGTGATCGACTGCGGCACCCCGTTCTCCACCAGGTCGCTCATCCCCTTGCCCTGCGCGATCAGGCGGGCCAGCTTGATCGCCGAGGACGCCATCGTGGGGCTGTAGGTCACCGTCGCCTGCAGCACGCCGGAGCCGGACTGGATCTCGCGCATCGCGTTGGCCGATCCGGCGCCGCCCACCATGAAGAACTCGTTCCGCCCGGCCTCCTTGATCGCGGCCAGCACCCCCACCCCCTGGTCGTCGTCGTGGTTCCAGATCGCGTCGACCTTCTTGTGGGCCTGCAGCAGGTTGCTCGCGACCTTCGTGCCGGACTCCACCGTGAACTGCGCGTCCTGCTTGGCCGTCACGGAGAAGCCGTACGTCTTCAGCGCGTCCTCGAAGCCCTTGCTGCGGTCCTGGGTCAGCGGCAGCGTCGCGATGCCCTGGATCTCCAGGATCACCGGGTTCGACACGCCCTTGTCCTTGAGCGTCTTGCCGATGTAGTGGCCGGCCGCGACGCCCATGCCGTAGTTGTCGCCGCCGATCCAGGTCCGGTACGACAGCTTGTCGGGGAACACCCGGTCCAGGTTGATCACCGGGATGCCGGCGTCGGCGGCCTGCCGGGCGACCTGGTTGAGCTGCTGGCCGTCGTTGGGCAGGATCACCAGCGCGTTCACCTTCGCCGCGATCAGCGACTCCACCGCCGAGATCTGCGCGTTGATGTCGTTGGTCGGCTCGACCGGCTTGAACTCCACGTCGGAGTACTGCTTGGCGGCGCTCTCGGCGTTCTTGGCGATCGCGGCGATCCAGCCGTGGTCGGCGGCCGGCGCGGAGAAGCCGATCACGACCTTCTCTCCGGGCTTGTCGTTGTCACCGGCGGGCGCGGGCGCTGCCGGCGGCGAGGTGGCCGCCGTGCCGGCCGGGGTGTTGCCGGTGCAGGCCGTGACCAGCGCCCCGGCGCCGATCGCCGCGCCGCCGAAGAGGATCCCCCGGCGGCCGACTGGTGTGGACATGATTGTTCTCCTTGCTCCCGTGGGGGGTGGGGGGTGTCGCGGACGGGGGACGGCACGGCGGGCCGTACGGCGCCGCGGACCGGATGGCGCCGCGGGCCGTACGGCCGGCGGCGCCGGTCAGGTCGGTGAGCGCAGGCTGCGCCGCTGCAGCAGCACGGCCACCACGATGATCAGTCCCTTGGCGATGAGCTGGTCGCTGGTGTTGAGGCCGTTGAGGATGAACAGGTTGGTGATCACCGTGAAGATCAGCAGGCCGAGGATCGAGCCGACGATCGAGCCCCGGCCGCCGGTCAGCAGCGTGCCGCCGATGATCACCGCGGCGATCGCGTCCAGCTCGTACAGGTCGCCGTGGGTGGAGGAGCCGGTGGTGGTCCGCGCCATGATCAGCACGGCGGCGATGCCGCAGCACAGCCCGGACAGCGCGTACAGCCACATGGTGTGGCGGCGCACGTCGATGCCGGCCAGCCGGGCGGCCTCGGGATTGCCGCCGACCGCGTAGGTGCGGCGGCCGAACGTGGTGCGGTTCAGCAGGACCCAGCCCGCCGCCACCACGACCGCGAAGATGTAGACCAGCACCGGGACGCCGAGCACCCGCGTGGTCGACAGGTCCACGATGGCCTGGTTGCCCTGCTGGACGAGCTGGGTCCTGCGGTCCGACATCCGCTGGGCCAGGCCGCGGGCGGCCACCAGCATGGCGAGCGTCGCGATGAACGGCACCAGCCGCCCGTAGGCGATCAGCAGGCCGTTGACCAGTCCGGCGCCGGCGCCGACCAGCACCGCGCACACGATCATGATCAGTGGGCCGTAGGACTGGGTGGCCAGCGTGGTCGCCCACACCGACGCCAGCGCCATGACGGCCCCCACCGACAGGTCGATCCCGCCGCCGATGATGACGAACGTCGCGCCGACCGTGATCACGCCGATCGTCGCCGCCAGCGACAGGATGCCGACCAGGTTGGAGGCGCTGGCGAAGGTGTCGGGGACGGTGACCAGGCCCACCACGGCGAGCAGCGCCAGGGCGGCGACCAGTCCCAGGTGCGGCACCTCCCCCAGCCGGGACAGCCGGGTCGCCGGTGGGGGCGCGGGCCGGGGGGCGGCGGCGCCGGGGGCGTCCGGTCCGGCCGGTGACCCGGCGACGTCCACGGGACTCGCGGGGCTCGCGGGGGCCCGGCCCTGCGGCTCGGTCAAAGCGCACCGCCTTCCATGATCATGTCAAGCACTCGATGTTCGTCCAGGTCGCGGGCGTCACCCTGGTGGATGACCGTTCCCTCGCGGATGACCAGCACCCGGTCGGCCAGGCCCAGCACCTCGGGCACCTCGCTGGAGACCAGCAGCACCCCGATGCCGGAGTCGGCCAGCTCCCGGATGACGGCGTACAGCTCGGCCCGCGCGCCCACGTCCACGCCCCGGGTGGGCTCGTCCAGCAGGAGCAGCCTGCGTTCGTTGAGCAGCCAGCGGGCCAGCACGACCTTCTGCTGGTTGCCGCCGGACAGCGTCTTGACCGGCCGGTCCGGGTCGCCCGGCCGGACGTCCAGCCGTTCGACGAGGGAGCGGGCGTCGGCGGCCTCGCGGCGCCGGTCGAGCCAGCCGAGCCGGGAGTAGCGGCCCAGGCCGGCCAGCGAGATGTTGCGGGTCACGCTCTGGTCCAGCAGCAGCGCCTGGGACTTGCGCTCCTCGGGGGCGAGGCCCATGCCGAGCCGTACGGTGCGCCCGGTGCCGCCCCGGCCCACCGGCCGCCCCTCCAGCAGGACGTTCCCGGTGAAGCGGCGCGCGCCGTAGACGGCCTCGATGATCTCCGAGCGGCCGGAGCCGACCAGCCCCGCCAGGCCGACGATCTCCCCGGCCCGCACCGAGAAGGAGACGCCGGAGAGGACGCCGGGGACGGCGAGGTCCTCGACGCGCAGCACCTCCGGACGACCCTCGTGGCTCCCGGGGGCCGGCCGGGGCGGGAAGACGTGCTCCACGGACCGGCCGGTCATCAGCGAGACGATCTCACCGGTCGGGGTGGTCTTGGCGGGCAGGCCGACGGCCACCGTGCGGCCGTCCTTGAGCACCGTCACCCGGTCGCCGATCTCGCGGATCTCCTCCAGCCGGTGGGAGATGTAGATCACCGCGACCCCCTGGGCGGTCAGCTCCCGGATGATCCGGAACAGGTTCGCCACCTCGTCGTGGGCCAGCGCCGCCGACGGCTCGTCCATGACGATCAGGCGGGTGTCGCGGGACAGCGCCCGCGCCATGCTCACCACCTGCTTGGCCGCCGGGGACAGCCGGCCGACCTCGGTGCCGGGGCGGATCTCGCCGTGTCCCAGCCGGGTCAGCAGCCCGCGCGTGGCGCGGCCCACCTCGGACCGCCCGACGAACCCCAGGCGGGACGGCTCATGGCCGAGGAAGACGTTCTGCGCCACGGTCAGCCCGTCGACCAGGTCGAGCTCCTGGTAGATCGTGGAGATGCCCAGCCGGATCGCGTCGATCGGGCTCGCCGGGCGCACCTCCTCGCCGCCGAGGGTGACGACGCCCTCGTCGGGCCGGTGCGCGCCGGCCAGGACCTTGATCAGGGTGGACTTCCCGGCGCCGTTCTGGCCGAGCAGGCAGTGCACCTCGCCGGGCAGGACCTCCAGGTCGACGCCGTCGAGCGCGCGCACGCCGGGGAACCGCTTGACGATGCCCTTCATCTGCAGCAGGGGGGTGACGGCGGACATGGAACCTCGCTGGGGGTCGGGGGTCTGACCGCATCCGGAGCCGGTGCAGCAGAAGGTAACTCCCTTCTTCCCGACTTGTGAAGACCTTTCGCCGAAAGTCACCGAACTTTTGCAGAAATCCGCAAAAGTCCGCCGGGCCGTACGGCAGGCATCAGGGGCGGGGCCGCGCGAGCCCTTGGAAACCACCCCGGAACAGCGAAAAGGGCGCCCCGGTGGGGGCGCCCTACCGGCGGGCGGACGTCAGAGCATGGCCCGCAGCGACGCTCCGGCCTGCTCGCCGAGGGTGGTCGGGGTGAGGTACGGCTGCTCGGCCATGATCGCCTGCCAGTTGTCCCGGATGTCCTCGACGGTGTGGTCCTCCTGCCGCCAGCCGGGCCCCTCGGCCACGAACACCCGGGCGATCCGGCCCGCGCCGACGCTGAAGACCTCGCCGCTGGTCTCGCAGGACTCGTGCGCCAGGTAGGCGACCAGGGCGCTGACCCGGCCCGGCGTGAACCTCTCCTCGAACTCGGCCGGCAGCAGCGACTCGGTCATCCGGGTCCAGGCGATGGGCGCGATCGCGTTGGCCCTGATCCCCGCCCTGGCGCCCTCGATGCCGAGCGTCTTGGTGAGGCCGACCAGCCCCATCTTGGCGGTGGAGTAGTTGGCCTGACCGAAGTTGCCGAACAGCCCGGCCGGCGAGGAGGTGTTGACGATCCGTCCGTAGCCCTGCTCCTTGAGGTGGGGGAAGGCGGCCCGGGTGACCAGGAACGAGCCGCGCACATGGACGGCGAGGACCTGGTCGAACTCCTCGACGCTCATCTTGCCGAAGGACTTGTCACGCAGGATGCCCGCGTTGTTGACGACGATGTCCACCTTCCCGAAGGCGTCGATCGCGGTCTGCACGATCGCGGCGGCGCCCTCCGGGGTCGCGACGTCGTGGGTGCTGACGACGGCCTCCCCACCGTTCTTGGTGATCAGCTCGGCCACCTCGGCGGCCGGACCGGCGGATGAGCCCGTGCCGTCCAGCGTGCCGCCGAGGTCGTTGACGACCACCTTCGCGCCGCGCTCGGCCAGCGTCAGCGCGTGCGAGCGGCCGAGACCGTGCCCGGCACCGGTGATGATCGCCACCCTGTCGTCGAACCGCAGCTCCGTCATCCGGACTCCCTGGAGAATATAGTTCTGTTTTTCGCACAATATCCGTCAAAGTCGCCGAATGCCATCTTTCACCCGCCGGATCGCATCTCCGGAAGCCCGTCCGTCGCATCTCCGGAAGCCCGCCCGATGCCTCTCCCACACGATCCTCCGGCCCTCTCCCGACGCCCGGAGAAGACCCCGCCGGGTGCCCGGAAAACGCGCCCGAAGTGAAACCATCGTGGATAGTGAGCGGACATGTGAATTTCTGCTAAAGTTTCTGCCCCCGCACAGGGCGAGGGTCATTGATGGCGCTCCTCCGAACCGCACCCCCGCCCAGAGAACCGGGCTGGAGGCATGGCATGGCCACACAGCCGCCCCTCCGCGTGGTCCAGTGGGCCACCGGCGCCGTCGGCCGCTACTCACTGCGCAGTCTGATCACCCGCCCCGAGTTCGAGCTGGCCGGGGTGCTCGTCTACGACCCCGACAAGGCCGGGCAGGACGCCGGGACGCTCGTCGGTCTCTCCGAGACCGGCGTCATCTGCACCGACGACGTCGACCGCGTCCTCGCTCTGGACGCCGACTGCGTGCTGCACATGCCGCTGCCCGCCGCCTTCTTCGGCGAGGGGAGCGCCGTCGACGACATCGAGACGATCTGCGCCCTCCTCGCCTCGGGCAAGAACGTCATCACCACCACCGGCTTCGTCCACCCCGCCTGCCACGGCCGCGGCCTGGTCGACCGCCTGGAGGCCGCCTGCCGCCGGGGCGGCGCCTCACTGCACGGCACCGGCATCAACCCGGGCTTCATGAGCGACATGCTGCCCCTGGCGCTGAGCGGCCTGTCCAGCCGGATCGACCACATCTACGTCCGCGAGTCGTCCGACTTCCGGGGCCACCCGTCCCGCCAGATCGTGGTGGACCTGTACGGCTTCACCCGCTCGGCCAAGGACTACGCCGTGGCGGTGCGCCCGTTCCGCGTCCTCCAGCGCTCGCTGTTCGCCGAGAGCGTCCAGCTCGTCGCGGGCCACCTCGGCGTGACCCTCGACGAGGTGGAGGAGAGCGACGAGTTCGAGATCGCCACCGAGGAGTTCGAGATCGCCGCGGGCCCGGTACGGGCCGGCACGGTGTGCGCGTCCCGCTGGACCTTCAGCGGGCTGGTCCGCGGCCGTCCCTTCATGACCGTGGAGTGCGTCTACAAGGCCGACTCCACCAGGGTGAGCCGCTGGTCCGACCCGGGGTTCACCGTGCACATCGAGGGCGTCCCGCAGATGACGCTCGCCGTGCAGGAGATGTCCCACGGCCTGGCCGGGGCCGCGGCGCACGCCGTCAACGCGGTGGCCGCGGTCTGCGCGGCCCCGCCGGGCATCCGCACCATCCTGGACCTGCCCCTCACCACCGGCCGGGGCACCGTACGGCTCGCCTGACGGCACCGTACGGTCCGCCCGACGGGTTCGGGCGGACCGCTCGCGGAACACGCGGCGGAAGCCGTTCCCACACCGTTCATAAATGAAATGAAATAGGCGATATTTGGGGATAATCACCTTTTATCGACAGACCGATGGCGAAACGGTCGCACCCGCGGCGCGCCGGCCCGGTACGGCGGTCGTCCAATTCCGGAACCGGCGCGCTTATCCCCGGGGAGCCGCTCCCGCCGCGTTCGGCTCCCGCCGCCGATGTCCTTTCCGGCGTCCGTTCCCCGCCCCGGGGACGCGGCCCGGGGCGGGGCTCAGAACAGCCAGTCGAGCAGGCCGCCGTGCCGCCCCCTCTCGGGCGGCGGGTTCTGGGCCGGCACGGTGGTCTCGGCCGGTCCGGAGGGCTGCGCGGGCTGGGAGGTCCGCTCGGGCGCGGTGCTCTGCCGGGAGTCGGGCGTCTCGGCCGACGGGGCGGAGGTGACACGCGGCCGGTGGTCGATGTCGCGCTGTTCCTCGCGTTCCCGGGTGGGCTTCGGGGTGTGCCGCGCCGTCGGCGTGGCGCGCGCCGGTTCCGGGCGGGGCGCCCTGGTCCGGGGCGCGACGGGGCGGGAGGTCTCCGGCGCGGCGGTGGCCCGCTCCTCGGCGGGGGACGGCGTGGTCTCCGCGGGCCGCGCCCGCTCCTTCGCCGCCTTCGTCGGCGCGTCGGCGGGCGCCCCGGGCAGCTCGGCCTTCACGCACCGGCCGTTCGCGGAGCACCCGGCCTCGGGCATCGAGTCGCCCACGGACGACAGGAACCAGCCCCCGGCGAGACCCACCGCCACGACACCCGTGACGGCCGCCAGCAGGAGCCTGCCCCGGCGCCGGGGGCCGCCGTCGCCGTCGGGGCCCCACATCGCGACGGCCACGTCACGGTCGGAGTCCCGGTCCGCCGTGGCCGCCGCGCCGCGGCCGGTCGTCCACTCGGCCGTGGACGATCTGTCCGTTCCGGCCGTTCCGGCAGCCCTGACGGCATCGGGCTCCGCGAGCCCGTCACACCGGTCGTCGTCATCGGGCATCTGATCCGGGGAACCGGTGCGACAGGCCGCCTCGGGCTCCGGGAGCCCCGTGGGCGCCATGGGCTCCGTGGGCTCCGGGGACCCGCCCCGGCCGCCGTCCGTGCCGTCCGCGTCGTCCGCTCCCCGCTCCTCCACCAGGACCCATCCGTCAGACAGCACGTCCCCCGCCGGGGGCGCCGCCTCCTGCGGCCGCGCGACCGGTTCGATGGGACCGGTCCGCTCGCGGGCGTCCTCGCCGTACGGCTCCTGATCGGGGTGGTGCCGCATGACATACGGTCTGGATAGGTTCTCCGGTGCCACAACGTCCCTCTCCGGGATGAATTTCGGTCCTGGGATTTCCTAGCAGACTTCACAGGGATCTGTCCGAAAAATCCACCCGTATAGGTGATCGCCGCCAATGGCGCCGCGTCATCGCCGGGAGACGTCGCGCCCCGGTCCGGGGACGCCCGCCCGCGGCTCAGGAATGCGGGACGAAGTGGCCGAAGCGGCCGCGATGGTAGAGGAGGGGCAGTCCCCCGGGATCGATGTGGGCCTCGGCGACCAGGCCCACGACCAGCACGTGGTCACCGATGTCCATGGTCGAGTGGAGCGCGCACACCAGGTGGGCCGACACCCCGGCCAGCAGCGGCACCCCCGGCGGGGCGAGTTCCCAGACGGTGGGGGCGGCGAAGCGGTCGACGCCCCGGCTCGCGAAGCGGGCGGCCAGCTCCGCCTGGTCGCCGGCCAGGACGTTCACCGCGAAGCAGCCCGCCTCGCGGAGCCTGGGCCAGGTCTTCGACTCCCGGCCGACGTAGAAGGAGACCAGCGGCGGCTCAAGGCTGACCGAGGAGAACGAGGTGGCCGTCAGCCCGACGGGGCCCTCCTCGCACTGCGCGGTGATCACGACGACCCCCGCCGCGTGCAGGGCCAGCGCCCGCCGGAATCGCTGGGCGTCGATCGCCCGGCCTGAGATGGCCTCGGTCACCGTTCCTCCTCGTCTTCTCCGACGTCACGCCCGCCCGCCCATAACCCGGTACCAGCGCCATATCTTCCCGAAGTGCCGTAAATCTCCCCCGAATCGGATGTCCGAGAGTGGACCCGGACCGACCACTCCGGGCATCGGCGGTGCGGGCGGGCGGCCGTCACCCGGGCGGGGGCCGCACCGGGAAGGCCGTCACCACACCGCGCCCCGGACTCGGGCGCCGCCCGGCCGGGGACGGCGTCCGGCGGGGTACTCAGGCGGGGAACCAGAGATCGGGCTCGCCGGCGACCCGGCGCAGCCGCCCGGCGACCTCCAGCCACACCAGGTGCGCCAGCGTCTCGTTGTTGGCCCCCCGCCGCATGTACGACGGGATGCTCTCCCACGGCCGCGACCACGTCAGCCGGGTCGCCGTCTCCCAGCAGGAGATCCCGTCCGCCGCGCCGACCACCGCCTCGATCTCGGCCAGCCGCTCGTGGTGGTGGGCGATCACGTCGCCGACCCGGCCGGCCAGCTCCAGGAAGCGGTACTCGTGCGCGGGCAGCACCTCCTCCACGTCGAGCCGGCCCACCGCCGCCAGCGCCTCCAGGTAGTCGGCGAGCGGGTTGGGCCCGGACTGCGGGTGGACGGCGACGATCGGCGTGATCCGGGGCAGCACGTGGTCGCCGGAGAACAGCAGCCGCCGTTCCGGCTCGGCGAAGCACAGGTGGCCCGGCGAGTGGCCGGGCGTCCACACCGCCCGCAGGTCCCAGCCGGGCAGATCGAGGCGTTCGCCGTCCTCGATCAGCCGGTCGGGCTTGGCCATGCTCACGAAGCGCCGGATCATCATGGAGGCCCCGGCCAGCTCGTCCAGGGACGGCTCCGGCACCCCGGACCGCGCCAGCAGGCCGCGCTCGCGCCGTACGAGGTCGCCGACCATGCTCTCGTCGTAGCGGCCGGCCAGCAGCCGGGCGTCCGCCGGGTGCAGGCCGATCCACGCGCCCGACGCCTCGCGGACCCGCCCCGCCAGCCCGTAGTGGTCGGGGTGCATGTGGGTCACCAGGACCGCCCGGACGTCGGTGATCTCGTATCCGGCGACCCCCAGCCCGGCGACCAGCGCGCCGTACGCCTCGTCGGTGTCCCACCCGGCGTCCACGATCGCCACCCCGCCGGGGAGTTCGAGGGCGTAGACCAGCACGTAGCGCAGGGGGTTGATCGGGATCGGCACCGGGATCGACCACACCCCCGGCCGCACCCGCTCCACCTCGGGGAAACCCCCGCTCCGCCACGCCTCGCGCTGGGCCTCGCTCGCCGGGGTCACCGTCTCTCTCCTCATGTTCCGCCGCATCTCCCGCCTCTCCCTTCGTCACCCCGCCTCTCCCGTGATTCTGCCGGGTTACCGAACGATGTTCTACTGCGGTGCCGTACGGTCGGAGGCATGGACCTGGCACGCGAGACCTCCGACACCGGGCGCTTCGTCCGGCAGCCGAACTGGTTCACCACGCGGATCGAGGAGGGCGGGGAGCACCCGCCCGAGCCCGGCCGCTACCGGATCTACGCCTCCTACGCCTGCCCGTGGGCGCACCGCTCGCTCATCGTGCGCGAGCTGCTCGGCCTCCAGGACGTCGTCGGCGTGACGATCGTCGACCCGATCCGCGACGAGCGGGGCTGGCGGATCCCCGGCGGCGACCCCGTCACCGGCGCGGAGTTCCTCTCCGAGCTCTACCTCGCGACCGACCCCGGCTTCGAGGGCCGCTACACCGTGCCCTGCGTCTGGGACGCCAAGGCCGGGGTCCTGGTCACCAACGACTACCCGCAGATCACGCTGACCCTGGAGACCGCCTTCGCGCCCTGGCACGCCGAGGGCGCCCCCGACCTGTACCCGGTCGCGCTGCGCGCGGAGATCGACGAGCTGAACGACCGGATCTTCCACGGCCTCAACAACGGCGTCTACCGCGCCGGGTTCGCCACCTCGCAGGAGGCGTACGAGGAGGCGGTCACCGACGTGTTCGACACGCTCGGCGCGCTGGAGCGGCGGCTCGCCGACCGCCCCTACCTGCATGGCGACGCCCTCACCGAGAGCGACGTACGGCTCTACCCGACGCTCGCCCGGTTCGACGCGGTCTACCACTCGCACTTCAAGTGCTCGGTGCGGCGGCTGACCGACCATCCGGCGCTGTGGGCCTACGCCCGCCGCCTGTACGCGATCCCGGCCTTCCGCGACACGACGGACTTCGACCACATCAAGCGGCACTACTTCGTGACGCAGCGGAACATCAACCCCACCGGCATCGTCCCCCGCGGCCCCGAGATCGACTGGACGGCACCCTGACCGCCGGGCGGGCCGTTCTCCGACGCGCCGGAGCGCCGGTGGGACCGGCGCTCCGGCCGCGCTCCGCGCCTCCCCGGGCATCCGGGGAAGTGATCGCCCGGCCGCTATACTTCTCGGGGTTCCGGCCCCCGTCACGGCCGCGCGGGAGAGCACATGTGGGAAGAGGGTTTCTGCGAGCTGTCCGTCCTGGCCGCCCGCCAGGAGGGGATGATCACAGCCGCTCAGGCCGCCAGATCGGGGATCGACGCCGAGATCCTTGAGCATTTCAAGCAGACGGGGCTGGTCTTCGAGCTGGACCGGGACGTCTACCAGCTCGTCAGCAGCCCGCTCGGGCCGCGGTACGCCTATCCGCTCGCCGCCTGGCTGAGCCTCCGCCCCGAGATGTTCCGCTGGGAGCGGCTCGCGGGGGCGCCGGACGCGGTCCTCTCGCACGAGTCGGCGTGCGCCCTGCACGGCATGGGATCGGTGTCCGCGCCGGTGACGGTCTTCACCGCGCCTGAGAAGCTGGAGGCCTCCGGAGCCGTGAAGATCCACGTCTCGCCGTTGCCGGAGGCGGACGTCATGGTCTCCACGGGCGTTCCCGTCACCACCCCCCGCCGGACGATCTCCGATCTCGTGCGCGACTGGGCCGAGCACGCCGAGATCAGCTCCGTCCTCGGCGACGCGGTCCGCCGGGACCTCGTGGACCTGCGGGCCGTTCACCGCGACCTGGCGCCGCTCGCCGCCGAACACGAGTTCCCGGCCGGCGGCCGGGAGTTCGTCGAGTACTTCGTCCCGGATCTCTCCCCCGGCTCCGGCCTGTCCCCGCGGAACATCCGGGCCTATGCCGCGCTGGTCTTCCCGGAAAGGGTGGCCGAAACGCAGCGGGAAACGATCCGCGTTCTGCGGAAGGCCCGCGACCCGCGCGGATCCGGTCCCGAAGTGGACGACATCCGCGACCACGACCTGAGCTGGGAGCTCGCCGCCGAGATGGTGGGGAGGACGGCGCAGGCGTAGGCCGCCGCCGCTCTCCGGGGAACATCCGCGCGGTCCCCGCCCGGCCGCCTTCGGACGGGGACCCGCGACGGCTCACCCCCGTCCGATCGCCCCCGGTGCGGGGTCGACGAACATGGTGGCGATCTCGTAACCGTTCCGCTCGGCGTTCACCTGGAAGAAGAACTCCACGGTTCCCCCCTCGAAGGTCCCCATGGGCCGGGCGCGGGGCTCGGCCACGTCCGGCACCCGCCCGGAGCGCCGGGCCTCCACCCACGCCGCCCGGTTCTCCACGGCCGCCTCCGGGCTGCCTCCGATCGACTCGATCCGGTAGCCGGAGCAGTGGAGGTGACCGTCAGGGCCGAGGAGGTCCGCGATCGGCACCGACACCCGGCCCGGACGGTTCTCGGGATCGAACTCCGTCCGCAGGGCAGCCAGCACCCTCGGGTCCTCGACGGCCCGCGCGAAGGCGGTGGCGAAGGCGTCCACGTCCCGGATCGCGGTGGCGGTGTCCGGGCTCCGGTGCACGCGGTCCCCCGGGGCGTAGGCGTCCGTCCCCATCACGCGCTTGCCGGCGTCCGTCTGGGCGGGGTCCTCCAGCCGGGCGACGCGCCCTTCGAGCATCCCGTCGTCGACGTAGGGCCCGTGCCGTTCCAGGATGTGCGCCTGCCCCAGGTCGAGGGCCGCGATGACGCGCTGGACGGCGGGGTCGCCGCCCAGCGCGGGCGCGAGCCACGGACGCCGCTCGGCGTTCCGGGCGATGTGGTCGGCCGCCTCCCGGGCGGTCAGCTCCGGCAGGCCGGCGACGGCCGGATCGAAGCGTTCCAGCACCTCGCGCGGCGTCGGCCCGTCCGGGACGATGGGCACGTCGAGCCGATCGCCGTACGGCACGTGCGGGGGCTCGGCGGGCGAGCCGGTCCGCTCCGGCGTCCCGTCCGGCAGGCCGTGCGAGCCGTCGTGGCCGTCCGCCGCCTCCGGGTGATCGCCGGTCACCTGGTCGATCGCCGCGCGAAGGTCCCGGATCTCGGACGGCTCGAAACGGAACAGCCGCATGTCCTCCACGGCCTGGTGGCGGAAGTCGGGGCCGCCCAGCAGGTCCTTCAGCACCTCGGTGACGGCCGCTCCGCGTTCGCCGGGCTCGGCGGCGTACGCCCGGTCCATGCGTCCCGCCTCGTCGGCGGGCGGAACGTGGTCGGTGTGCAGCATGTAGTACGGGTGCACGATCGAGGCGCCCTCGTAGGTCTGGTCGACGGTGAACCGCGGATCGATCACCCCCGTGAGGCCGAGGCGGATGCCGTCCCACTTCCGGCCGGCCTCCTCGGGCGTGGTGGCCTCCGTCCGCAGCCACCGGTGCAGCTGACCGGCGTAGTACCTGCTCTGCTCCCAGTCCTCGGCGGTCCAGGAGGGCAGCGACCTGTCGAGCGCGGAGCCGTCGCCGATCCGCTGGTGCCAGCGGTCCAGCTCACCGCTGTCGACGAGGCGGATGATCCGGTCGGCGGTGACGGAGACCTTCGCGGGGAGGTAGACGGCGACGGCCTGCCCGCGCCGGTTCGTCGGGTCCGGCAGGTCGGGGCCGTAGAGAACCCGCTCGATCGTCGACAGCGGCGCCGGACGCGGTTCATCGCCGTGGAAGGTCGTGAGGGGCTGCAGCGCGTCGTCGAAGCGCTGCCTGCCCTCCGCGTCGAGTACCGGCTCGGTCCGCCCGTGCACCCAGTCCTGCCAGTAGAGGGCCCAGCGGTTGCCCTTGTTCCCGTCGTGCTCGCGGGCCTCCAGGTAGACGGTGGGCGTGCCGAGCACGATCGGCGTCTCCAGCGCGCCGCTCTCCATGCCGATCTGGACGATGTCGCGGTTCACCGTCAGGTGGTGGAAGAACAGCGCCTGTTCCCCGTGGCTGAGGGCCCGTCCGCCGTTGTGTTCCGGAGCCCAGAAGCCGACCAGGGTCTCGGCGTCGACGCCGTCCAGCACGCCTTCGCGTTCCCACCCCTCGCGCAGTTCGGGACGCCGCGCGAACAGGTCATCGCCCAGCAGGACGATCCGCCGGTCCGGGTGCGACTCGCGCAGCGCCTCGATCGTCTGGCGCACCATCTCCGGCCGGGTGTCCAGGTGCGGGCCGTGCCTGCCGCCCACCGGCTGGTCCCGGGAGTCGCGGATCCACAGCAGGGCGTACTTCCGCCGCGACGGGGGCCGCGGGTCCCCCGGGGACTCGTTGGCCGCGAAGAGGCGGTCGGCCGCGGCCCTGGCCCGGGCCTCGCGGATCCTTCCCTCCTCGCCCGGTCCCCGTATCGCGTCGAGCATGGCCCGGCGCGCCTCCACCGGGTTCTCGCGGATGGCGTCGAGGGCGAACAGGTGCGCCCTGACCCAGCGGGTGTTCGAGTAGTGGACGTCCTGCGAGCCGTCGGCGTACGCCAGCCGGATCCGCTCCGGCGCGACACCGTAGTCCTCGATCAGGCGGCTCCGCATCTTCAGCGCGTCCCGGAACGGCTCGGCGTGCAGGTCGAGCAGGTCCTCGGCGAGCCTGGTGGGGTCGCCATCGTGGACCGGCCTCCCTTCCCGCATCCGCCGGTACGCCACGGCGTTGGCCTCCTCCACGCCAATGCCCTCCGGCAGCGGGCCGAGGTAGGCGGTGTATGCCTCGCGCGCCTCCCAGGCGTAGGTCTGGAAGGTGCGATCGGGCTTGTAGGCGATCTCGATCGTCGTACCCGGGTCGGTCATCAGCGCGGCGCTGTGGATGTACAGCTCGCCGCGCTGGTGGACGTACACCCGCAGGTTCTTGCTGTCCAGGCCGGTGACCTCCGTCGGCTTGTACCCGGCCGGGCCCATGATCTCGTCCTGCAGGTGCTTGACCTTCTCGGGCAGCGAGAGGTCCGTCCTGCCCTTGAGGTCGGCGACGAGGGCCTCGAAGCTGCCCGGGTCGTCCCGGCGGCCCGACAGCGTCTCCCACCGCCGGATCATCCCGGGGTCGGCGAGGGCGTCCGAGGGCGGTGCGTGCCCGGTGCCCTCCATCTGCTGCACCGGCGTGTGATGCGCGGCATCGGCCGCGTGGGACGGCGCCTCCGCCGCCGGCCGCGGCACACCCGCGTCCTGCGGCGCGTCGTCCACCCAGCGCCGCTGCGACGGGTCCCAGTGGCCCCTGGGCGGCTCCTCCGCCAGCAGCGGATCGAGGAAGGCGCGGGCCAGCGGGGTGGCCTCCCTGAGGGTCGTGTACGGCAGGCCGGGGGTGGTGGTCGCGTACTTCGCGAATGACTTGTGCCAGTTCGGGTTGGGAACCTCGAAGTGGTCGGGGATTATGAGGTTCTCGCCCTGCTCGATCCGCCAGGTGAACTCCTCGCGCAGCATCGCGTGGGTCGCCGGGCCGTCCCACGAGGTGTGCATGGCGATCGTGAGGACGTCGACCAGGTCCTGCGCCCGGTACGGCAGGTCCCCGGACTTGCACATGAACCGGCCCTTGCCCAGGGCCGTGCACTCGTGGCACTTGGTCTCGATCGTCCGCCTGCCGTGGGTGAACATGCCGGACACCTTGTGGGCCAGAGTGTCGTGCAGTGAGATGACCCGCAGGTTCGGGCGTTCCCCGGGCGCCCCGGTCCCGATGGCGTGCTCCGGGAACGGGATGACCTCCGCTTCCTTCCAGACCGGGCGGGTGCGGGGCGGTGCGAGGTCGACGCTGACCCGCATCAGTTCCCGGCCGCCGAAGTAGGCGACGTGGGAGAGCCGGACCCCGGCTCCGTGCAGAAGGGGGAACCTCGACTCCTGGACGAAGGTGAGGTGGTCGCCGAGGTCGCGCGCCAGCGCCCTCTCGTAGTCGCGGACCATCGACTCCGGGTCGCCCGGGGTGACCCTGGTGAAGTCGAGGTCGGTGCTCGCCCGGCCGTCCGCGCGGCGCGCGAGCATCGACTGGCCGCCCTTGAGCACCCAGTCGTGGGGGTTCTCGGAGAAGAACCGCGCGAGCACCCGCTGGATCGTGAACTGCTGGAGTTCGTCGAGCGGTGTGGTCCCCCGGCGTTCCGCCTCGATCCTCACGCGCTCGCTCAGCTCCCGCCAGAACTGCGGGAACGAGGCGGTGGCGGTCAGGTCGGGCGGCCGTTCGCCCGTCCGATCGGCGTGGTGCGTCCTCCCCGACGGACCCGAGGTGTCCGAGGAGTCGGGGGAGTCCGAACGGTCCGAACGGCCCGGGTGGTCCGGACGGTGCTCGCCCGTCTCGCGGGCCGCGGGCTCGCGGGCACTCCGCGGTACCCGGTCCGTGTCCCGCGGAGGGCCCCACCCCGCCTCCTCCTCGGAGGACCTGCGGCGGCCGGGGCGGTCCTGCCCGGGCGTGTGGGACGGGACGGCCTGCGACGCCTCCGCCGTGCCCCGGCCGGGACGGGCGCCTGCCGGGTCCTGGGCAGTGGAAGGCGTGACCGCGTCGTGGACCGGACCCGGCGCGGCGCCCGGGGCGGGGTCGGCCGCGGCGGCCGACCCGGTCCGCTGCGCGGGAGGCGTCCGGTCCGCGCCGCCGGGCGCGAGGGCGTCACGGACGTTGTTGAACGAGGGGTCGTGCGCCTCACGCGGGACGGCCGGCTGTGTCGCCTGCCCTGCCGCCGGATGGTCGGCGGCGGGATTCGGCCGCGCGGTGGAGGGCCGTCCCGCTCCGGCCGGCGGGGCCTCCTCCCCGGCCGGCTCACGGCGAGCCGCCGACGGCTCGTCGGCGTGCCGCGGCGCCTCCTCGGCCCGGCGGGGGGCACCGGTCTCCTTCGGGCCCTCCGCCGACCGCGCGCCGTCCCGGACGGTCCCCTCCGCGGATCGCTCGGCGCTCCGGACGGTCCCGTCCATGGACCGCTCGGCGCTCCGGACGGTCCCCTCCGCGGGCCGCGAGGGATCCCGGGACGTCCGCTCCCCGGGCCGCGCCGGATCCTTCGCGAGCTCTCCCGCGGTCCGCGAGGTCCCCGAGCCGTCGGTACGGCCGTGCTCCCCCTGCCGGGGTTCTCCCGCTCGCGCCGGCGGTTCCGGAGAGACGCCGCGTCTCGGGGAGTCGGTCCCGCCGCCGGCGGGCCGCCCGTCCAAGGGGGCGGGCGCGCCGTACCGGGCGGGCGACTCCGCCAGATCGCTCCGCCCCCCGGAGTGATGCTCCGAACCGGGTTGCGGAGCGGGGGCGTGGCGCACCGCCGCGGAGGCGGTGTCGGGAATCGGCATGGTGTCGGCGACGTGGCTCAGCGTGGTGTCACGGGTGGCGCCGGCGACCGGATGGCGCGGGTCCGGGCCGCCGGGCCCGGACCCGGCGCCGCTTCCTGGCGGACCACCGGGAGGGGGCGGGCCGTCCGGCGGGGAGCCCGGTCCCGAGGGCCCGGAGGGCGGCGGGCCGCCGTTCGGGTGGAGGGCCGTGGTCAGGTGCTGGCCGTCGGCGCCCAGCGCGCTGGAGGTGACCCCCTTCCAGAACATGTCCCAGTCGAAGTTCCCCTCGGCGAGCATGCTGCCGGCGGTGGTGATCCCCCCGGTCAGGGCGTACTGGCCTGCCTGGCCGTAGATGGAGTGGGTGGCGGCGGCCAGCAGTTTCTCGGCGAGGGACATCTCGGCCTTCGACAGGCCGGACCGCAGGGCGGAGGTGGCCAGGTGGGTCAGCCCGCCCTGCAGCCCACCCATGAGGGCGCCCATCGCACCGCCGCTCAGCGCGGAGATCGCCAGCTGCCTGCCGTCGAGGTCGTCCCGGCGTCCCTGCGCGATCTGCAGGAGCTGGATGCCGCCGTCCATGCCGGCGACGATGCCGGCGAACATCGCCATGTTGATCAGCGCTCGCCGGGCGATCAGCGCGACGGCCATGCGGGCGATGGCCAGGCGGGAGGGGATGAGGGCCAGGCTCGCGCCGCCATTGGCGATCGCCGTGGCCAGCAGGTACCCCACCTGCACGATCATCAGCCACACCGTGGCCTCGATCATGTACTTGGTGTACTGGATCTGCACCCCGATGTTGTTGAGCGCGATGGCGGTGTTGATCAGCCGCTCGACCAGCTCGGCCACCCGCCCGCCGACCACCTCGGTGACGTGCTCGGTGAAGGCCTTGTGCGCCTCGCCGTCCCACTCCGAACCGATCTTTCCCGCGCTCCAGGGCTGGTCGGCGACGGTGCCGGCGACGAGCCGGTGGGCGGCGGTCACACAGGCGTCGGCCAGCCGGAAACAGCCGGTCTCGTCCCCCTCCGGCCAGTCCATCCCGACCACCCAGCCGACGTACGGCTTCGCCCAGTCAGGCGTCAGGAACCCGTCGAATCCCACGGGCGGTCACCCTCCGACGGCACTGGCCTGCTCGGCCTGTCCGTATCCCCTGGCGTTCAGATGGAGCCCTGTGACGATGCGGTCCAGCTCGTCGAGATGACTCTGGAGGGAGCCGAAGATCGCCGCTTCGATCCGCGGCATCTCCCTCTCCATCTCCGCCCCGTACTGGTCGGCCCCCAGCGTGCGCCGATCGCGTTCGAACGCCTCCCACAGCGTGTCCCGCACCCGGGACACCGCGCGGTGCCGCTCCGCGACGGCCCTCGCCCGCAGGTCGAGCGACGACCAGGCCACCTCGAATCCAGGCTCTCTCATGCCGGACGTCCCGATACCGGGGCGAACGAGACGATCACCCTGAAACCCTCTCCCCCCATACACAACGCCGTTCACGCCACGTAACCGGCATTCGTCCCATGATTATTTCACATGATGATCATTCCTTCGGCCCGACTTCCGCCTTCCACCCCCGGCGGGACAGCCGCCCGAACGCCGCGCCCTCCCCACCGACTCGGCGGCCCGGCGCGCCGTTCCTCTGTCCCGCCCCGGGCCGTGTACGGCCGTCACCATGAAAGTTTCACCGGGCGGACCGCCGCCGGGCCGGTCAGCGGGCGCGCCGGGGCCGGGCCGTTGACGCCCCGGGAAACGCGCTGGAACCATCGGCGCGTCCCATCCGTGGGAACGCTCCCACGACCCTCCCGGGTCGTCCCGTCAGGGAGGCCGTCCCCGGTTCCCGAGCACCCGCTGACCGCGCGCCCCCGAAGGACACCACGTGATCAGACCCTCCGCCTGGCTCGCCCTCGCCGTGGCCGCCGCCGCGGTGACCCTCTCCGCGGTGCCCGCCACCGCCGCCGAGGAGGGTCCGGAGCAGATCCCCAACGGCACCTTCGACACCGGCTCGGCCCCCTGGTGGAGCACCGCCAACACCGCGCTGGAGGTCGAGGGCGGCCGGCTCTGCGCGGACGTCCCCGGCGGCACCGTCAACCCCTGGGACGTCATCGTCGGGATCAACGACATCCCGCTGGTCAAGGACGAGACCTACGCGTTCTCGTTCTTCGCCGCCGCCGACCCCGGGCACGTCGCCAAGGCCATCGTCCAGATGCCCTCCGACCCCTACACCGCCTACCTCTCGGCCAACCCCGAGCTGAGCGTGTCGGGCAACGGCTACGCCTACACCTTCATCTCCCCCGTCGACCAGCCGAAGGCCCAGGTGGTCTTCCAGCTCGGCGGCGGCGCCGCGCCCTGGCGCTTCTGCCTGGACGACGTCTCCCTCAAGGGCGGCGCCGAGCCCGACGTCTACAAGCCCGACACCGGCCCGCGGGTCCGGGTGAACATGGTCGGCCACCTCCCCTCCGGGCCGAAGAACGCCACCCTGGTCACCGAGCGGACCGAGCCGGTGACCTGGCGCCTGAGGAAGGGCGACGAGGTCGTCGCGACCGGCGAGACCACCCCGCGCGGGACGGACGCCACTTCCGGCCAGAACGTCCACTCCATCGACTTCGGCTCCTTCACCGCCGCCGGGACCGGCTACACGCTGGAGGCCGACGGCGAGACCAGCCGCCCCTTCGACATCGGCCGCGACCTGTACGACCGGCTGCGCGACGACGCGCTGAAGTTCTACTACCCCCAGCGCAGCGGCGTCGAGATCCGCGACGACCTCCGCCCCGGGTACGGCAGGCCCGCCGGCCACCTGGGCGTCGCGCCGAACCAGGGCGATGTGAAGGTGCCCTGCCAGCCGGGCGTCTGCGACTACTCCCTCGACGTCAGCGGCGGCTGGTACGACGCCGGAGACCACGGCAAGTACGTCGTCAACGGCGGCATCTCGGTCCACCAGCTCATGTCGGCCTTCGAGCGGGCCGCGGCGACGGGCGTCTTCTCCGACGGGCAGCTGGACATCCCCGAGAGCGGCAACGGGGTGCCCGACATCCTCGACGAGACCCGCTGGGAGCAGGAGTTCCTGCTCAGCATGCAGATCCCGGATGGAAAGCCGCACGCCGGGATGGCCCACCACAAGATCCACGACGCCAACTGGACCGGCCTGCCGCTGCTCCCGCACCGCGACCCGCAGAAGCGCGAGCTGCACCCGCCGTCCACCGCCGCCACCCTCAACCTGGCCGCCACCGCCGCCCAGGCCGCCCGGCTGTTCGCGCCGTACGACGCCGCGTTCGCCGAGCGCAACCTCAGGGCCGCCCGCAGGGCGTGGGCCGCGGCCAAGGCCGAGCCCGGCCTCTACGCCAGCCCCTCCGACGGCGTGGGCGGCGGCGCCTACGAGGACGCCGACGTGACCGACGAGTTCTACTGGGCGGCGGCCGAGCTGTACATCACCACCGGCGAGAAGGAGTTCGCCGACCACGTCCTCGCCTCCCCACTGCACAAGGCCGACATATTCCATCCCGAGGGCTTCAACTGGGGCAGCGTCGCCCAGCTCGGCCGTCTGGACCTGGCCGCCGTGCCGAACGGCCTGCCGGACCGCGACGCCGTCCGGGCGTCGGTCCTGGCGGGCGCGGACAAGTACCTCGCCATCCAGAAGGCGCAGCCGTACGGCATGCCGTACGGCCCGGCGCACTTCGAGTGGGGCTCCAACAGCCAGGTGCTGAACAACGCGGTCGTGCTGGCCGTCGCCCACGATCTGAGCGGCGAGGCGAAGTACCGCGACGGGGCGGTGGAGACGATGGACTACATCCTCGGCCGCAACGCGCTCAACCAGTCGTACGTCACCGGCTACGGCGAGGTCTCCTCGCACAACCAGCACAGCCGCTGGTACTCCCACCAGCTCGACCCGTCCCTGCCCAACCCGCCGCGCGGCACCCTGGCCGGCGGTCCCAACTCCGGCCTCCAGGACCCGGTGGCCCAGGCCAAACTGCGCGGCTGCGCCCCGCAGTTCTGCTACATCGACGACATCGAGTCGTGGTCGACCAACGAGCTGACCATCAACTGGAACGCCCCGCTGGCCTGGGTGGCGTCCTTCGTCGCCGACGACGCCCCCGCGGCCTCCTGCGAGGTCGCCTACACCCGGCACGGCGCCTGGCCCGACGGCTTCACCGCCCAGGTCACCCTCCGCAACACCGGCGTGAAGGCGATCGACGGCTGGACGCTGAAGTGGTCCTTCCTCGGCGGCCGGAAGATCACCGGCGCCTGGAGCGCGGCGGTCGACCAGAAGGGCTCGGCGGTCACCGCGCGGAACCTCGACTGGAACAGGAGGATCACTCCTGGCGCGTCGGTCACCTTCGGGTTCAACGGCAGGTCCGCCCCGGGCGCCGACCCGGCCCCCGAGCGGTTCCTCCTCAACGGCGCGCCCTGCCGCTGAGCGTCCCCTCCCTGTCCCTCCCGGTCCTTCCCGGTCCCTCCCCGGTGCGCCCGCCGGGGAGGGACGGAGGGACCCCCGGGCCGTTTCCACGGCTCCGGGCCGGCCCCGCCGCCGCGGACCGGTTTCCCCGGCCCCGAGGTGACGGAACGCCCCGCCTAAACTGGGCATGTGATCGACGACATCCGGGTGGACCCCTCCGTCACCTCCCTGCGGCCCGACTTCGCGGTCCTGGTCATGGGCGTGTACGGCCTGCGCAACGGCCCGACCGACGACCGGTCGCGGGCCTGGCTGGCCGAGGCCGCCCGCGACGCCGTACCGGCCGCGGACCCGAGGATCGAGGCGTGGCGGGAGGCCTACCGCGCCTTCGGGGCCAAGCCGCAGCGCACCCGGCCGTCGGTGGACGCGCTGGTCCGGCGGATGCCGCTGCCGGAGATCAACCTCGTGGTCGACGCCTACAACGCGGTCAGCGTCCGGCACGGCCTGCCGATCGGCGGGGAGGACCTCGGCCGCTACGAGGGGCCGGCCGGGCTGGTCCGCGCCACGGGCGACGAGCCGTTCGAGACGGCCGACCGGGGCGAGCCGTCCGTCGACCACCCCGAGATCGGCGAGGTGGTCTGGCGCGACGACCGCGGCGTCACCTGCCGCCGCTGGAACTGGCGCCAGTGCGTGCGGACCCGGATCACCGAGGAGACGACCGACGCGCTGTTCCTGCTGGAGCGGCTCGAACCCATGACGATCGGGGAGCTGACCGCCGCCGGCGAGGAGCTGACCGGGCTCCTGCGGGCCGTCAGCCCCGGCGCGCGCGTCGAGATGAGGATCATCGGACCCGCCGACGGCGAGTGACGAGGATCGCATCTCCCTGACAACGCCCTCCAGCGTGACCGTTTTCGACTACCCTGGGAAGATCGGACGGCGACCTGCCGTCGGAATGGCGCAGGTCCGGGTCCAGGCGAGTAGCCTTGGACCGGTTCTCCATCCTCAACATCATCAACGCCGATCTGCGGAAGAGGGCGATTTCCGCCGTGTCGTCTGAGTCGTCGCGGACAAACCCGCTGGCAGCCTTTGGTCAGAACGAATGGCTGGTCGACGAGCTGTACCAGAAGTACCTCCAGGATCCCGAGTCCGTCGACCGGGCCTGGTGGAACTTCTTCGCCGACTACACCCCAGACTCCGGGGCCGGCCGTGCCGCGCCCCAGGGCACGGCACCCGCCGCGCCCACCACCCCCACCCCGGCTGCGGCCCCGGCGACCCCGGCCCCCGCACCGGCAGCCCCCGCGCCGAAGGCGGCGGCCCCCGCGGCCGCCACGACCACCCCGGCGGCCAAGACCAAGCAGGAGACGAGCGTGCCCGCCGCCGGCGCCGAGGAAGTCCGACTCCGAGGGGCCGCCGCCCGTACGGCGGCCAACATGGAGGCCAGCCTCCATGTGCCCACGGCGACCAGCGTCCGCGCGGTCCCGGCGAAGCTGCTCATCGACAACCGCATCGTGATCAACAACCATCTGTCGCGCGGTCGCGGCGGCAAGGTGTCGTTCACGCACCTGATCGGCTTCGCGGTCGTCAAGGCCCTCGCGGCCCTGCCGGAGATGAACCACTCCTACTCCGAGGTCGACGGCAAGCCGGTGCTGGTCAAGCCCGAGCACGTCAACCTCGGCCTGGCGATCGACATCCAGAAGGGTGACACCCGCCAGCTCCTCGTGCCGTCCATCAAGGGCGCCGAGACCATGGACTTCCGCCAGTTCTGGGTCGCCTACGAGGAGATCGTCCGCAAGGCCCGCGGCGGCAAGCTCGCCGTCGAGGACTTCGCGGGCACCACGATCTCCCTGACCAACCCGGGCACGATCGGCACCGTCCACTCGGTGCCGCGCCTGATGCCGGGCCAGGGCACCATCATCGGCGTCGGCGCGATGGAGTACCCCGCCGAGTACCAGGGCGCCTCCCCCGAGACGCTCTCCCGGCTCGCGGTGAGCAAGGTCATGACGCTCACCAGCACCTACGACCACCGGATCATCCAGGGCGCCCAGTCGGGTGACTTCCTGCGCCAGATCCACCGCCTGCTCCTGGGTGAGGAGGGCTTCTACGACGAGATCTTCGAGGCCCTGCGCATCCCCTACGAGCCGGTCCGCTGGGTCCAGGACATCTCGACCACCCACGACGACGACGTGGCCAAGTCCGCCCGGGTCCTGGAGCTGATCCACGCCTTCCGGGTCCGCGGCCACCTCATGGCCGACACCGACCCGCTGGAGTACAAGCAGCGCAAGCACCCCGACCTCGACATCAAGTCGCACGGGCTGACCCTGTGGGACCTTGAGCGCGAGTTCGCCACCGGCGGTTTCGGCGGCCGCCCGCTGATGCGGCTGCGCGAGATCCTCGGCGTGCTGCGCGACTCCTACTGCCGCACCATCGGCGTGGAGTACATGCACATCCAGAACCCCGAGGAGCGGGCCTGGATCCAGGCCCAGGTGGAGCGACCGCACGCCAAGCCCGACCGGGCCGAGCAACTGCGCGTCCTGGAGCGCCTGAACACCGCCGAGGCGTTCGAGACGTTCCTGCAGACCAAGTACGTCGGCCAGAAGCGGTTCTCGCTGGAGGGCGGCGAGTCGCTGATCCCGCTGCTCGACTCGGTGCTGAGCGCCGCCGCCGACGACAGGCTCGACGAGGCCGTCATCGGCATGGCCCACCGCGGCCGCCTGAACGTCCTGGCCAACATCGTGGGCAAGTCCTACGGCCAGATCTTCGGCGAGTTCGAGGGCAACATCGACCCGCGCACCGCCCACGGCTCCGGCGACGTGAAGTACCACCTGGGCGCCACCGGCGACTTCGTCTCGGCCGACGGCTCCAAGCTGAAGACCTCGGTCGTGGCCAACCCCTCCCACCTGGAGACGGTCGACCCGGTCCTGGAGGGCGTGGTCCGCGCCAAGCAGGACCTGCTGGAGCGCGGCGAGGAGGGCTTCACCGTCCTGCCGGTGCTGGTCCACGGCGACGCGGCCTTCGCCGGCCAGGGCGTGGTGGCCGAGACGCTGAACCTGTCGCAGCTGCGCGGCTACCGCACCGGCGGCACCGTGCACATCGTGGTCAACAACCAGGTCGGCTTCACCACCTCCCCGGCCTCGTCCCGGTCGTCGGTCTACGCCACCGACGTCGCCCGGATGGTCCAGGCGCCGATCTTCCACGTCAACGGCGACGACCCCGAGGCCGTGGTCCGGGTCGGGCGGCTGGCGTTCGAGTACCGCCAGGCGTTCCGCAAGGACGTCGTCATCGACCTGATCTGCTACCGCCGCCGCGGCCACAACGAGAGCGACAACCCGAGCTTCACCCAGCCGCTGATGTACGACCTGATCGACGCCAAGCGGTCGGTGCGCAAGCTCTACACCGAGGCGCTGATCGGCCGGGGCGACATCACGGTGGAGGAGGCCGAGGGCGCGCTGCGCGACTACCAGGCCAAGCTGGAGAACGCCTTCGCCGAGACCCGCTCCGCCGGCGAGACCACGGGCGAGTTCACCCGCCCGGTCGACGTCGACGGCGCCATCGAGTGGTCCCACGACGACGTCCCGACGGCCGTCACCGAGGAGACCGTCAAGCGGATCGTCGACACCCAGCTCAACCTCCCCGAGGGCTTCACCATCCATCCGCGCCTGCTGCCGGTCATCCAGCGCCGCGGCCAGATGGTCGCCGAGGACCGCATCGACTGGGGCATGGGCGAGACCCTGGCCTTCGGCTCGCTGCTGATCGACGGCCACCCGGTCCGCCTGGTCGGCCAGGACTCCCGGCGCGGCACCTTCGTCCAGCGGCACGCCGTGCTGGTCGACCGCCTCACCGGCGAGGAGCACACCCCGCTCAAGACGTTCAACAACGGAACGACGAAGTTCTACGTCTACGACTCGCTGCTCAGCGAGTACGCCGCCCTCGGCTTCGAGTACGGCTACAGCGTGGAGCGCCCCGACGCGCTGGTGTGCTGGGAGGCCCAGTTCGGTGACTTCGTCAACGGCGCGCAGTCCGTCATCGACGAGTACATCACCGCGGGTGAGCAGAAGTGGGGCCAGCGCTCCGGCGTGACCCTGCTGCTGCCGCACGGCTACGAGGGCCAGGGTCCCGACCACTCGTCGGCCCGCATCGAGCGCTTCCTGCAGATGTGCGCCTACGACAACATGACCGTGGCCCAGCCGACCCTGCCGGCCAACTACTTCCACCTGCTGCGCTGGCAGGCGAAGTCGAACCGGCACCGCCCGCTGGTGGTGTTCACGCCCAAGTCGCTGCTGCGGCACAAGGCCGCGACCTCGGCGGTCTCCGACTTCACCTCCGGGTCGTTCCGGCCGGTGGTGGGCGACGCCACGGTGCAGCCGGGCGACGTCCGCAAGGTCGTGCTCTGCTCCGGCAAGATCTACTACGACCTGGCGGCGGAGCGCGACTCGAAGGGCCGTACCGACGTGGCGATCGTCCGTCTGGAGCGGCTCTACCCGTTCCCGTCGAATCCGCTCGCGGCGGAGCTGGCGCGCTACGGCGACGGTGTCGAGCTGATCTGGGCGCAGGACGAGCCGCTCAACATGGGGCCGTGGCCGTTCCTGACGCTGAAGATGGCGGAGAAGCCCGACGTGTTCGGCGGGCGCCCGGTCAAGCGGGTCTCCCGCAGGGCCAACTCCTCCCCGGCGACCGGCTCGCACTCGGCGCACGAGCGGGAGCTGCGGCAGATCCTGGCGCAGGTCTTCGACTGATCGCCGTCCCGGCACAGGCCACAGGCCGGCCGTCCCCCGCTCCCGCCGGATGTTCGGGGGACGGGGCCGGACCTGGGCACAGCTTCCCGGAAGTCCCCCGCATGTTCCGTGCGGGGGACTTCCCCGTTACCGCGCCCCTTTCACATCCGAGGAGAACGATGTACTTCACCGATCGCGGCATCGAGGAGCTCGCCGACCGCCGTGGCGAGGAGGAGGTCAGCCTCGCCTGGCTGGCCGACCGGCTGCGCGAGTTCGTCGACCTGAACCCGGAGTTCGAGACCCCGGTGGAGCGGCTGGCCACCTGGCTCGCCCGCCTGGACGACGAGGACGACTGACCCGGCCGGCCGACCGGCCGTGACCCGGGCGGACGCCGAGCACGACTGCGGCGGACGGCGGGCCCGCCCCGGCGGATGATGGACGTGCCGGGCGCGGACGGCGGGAATGACCGGTTTCAACGCGACATATCTTGACCTTCACCAAGAACGCGACATATCGTGTTCCTCAAGGAGGTCACCGACATGCGGCAGTGGACCATCGAGAAACCCGGACAGCTCACCTTCGACGCGGTCAGCGGGCTCAACGTCCGGATCGTCGCGGGCAGGCTGGCGGTGCTGGCCAGTGACGGCCCCGCCACCCTGGACGTCACCGACATCGACAGCCCGCCGTTGGTCGTCACCCACGACGACGACGGCACGCTCACCGTCACCTACCGCGACCTTACCTGGGAAAGCCTGCTGAGCCGGCTGTGGTCCAGGCGCCCGGAGGCCACGCTGACGCTGACCGTGCCCAGGGAGTGCCCGGTCGCCGTGGGGGTCGTCTCCGCCTCCGCGGTCGTCACCGGCTTCGAGAAGCGCACCTCGGTCAGGAGCGTCTCCGGGGAGATCGTGCTCGACGGTGTGAGCGGCGAGACCCACGCCGACACCGTCTCCGGCTCCGTCGAGAGCCGCGGCCTGGTCGGCGACCTGTCGGTCAAGAGCGTCTCCGGCGAACTGACCGTGGCCAAGGGCACGCCCCGCCGGCTGCGCGCCAACACCGTCTCCGGCCGGATCACCGCCGATCTGGAGCTCCCGCCGACCGGCCACGTGACGCTGCACAGCGTCTCCGGCGACATCGTGCTCCGTCTGCCGCACGACGTCGCGGCCGACGTCACGATCCGTTCCACCTCCGGCAGGCTGGCCAGCGCCTTCACCGAGCTCGCCCAGTCCGGCCAGCCCGGGATCAGGACGCTCGGCGGCAGGCTCGGCGGCGGCATGGCGTCCCTGTCGGCGGCCACCGTCACCGCGGACGTCACGCTTCTGAAGGGAGAACAGGCATGAGCCCGGTCTTCGGCCACGGACGGCTCCGGCTGTACCTGCTGAAACTGCTCCAGGAGAGCCCCCGCCACGGTTACGAGGTGATCCGGCTGCTGCAGGATCGCTTCCTCGGCGTGTACTCCCCCTCCCCCGGCACGATCTACCCGCGCCTGGCCCGGCTGGAGGAGGAGGGCCTGGTCACCCACGAGGTGGTGAACGGCAAGAAGATCTTCACGATCACCGACCGGGGCCGCGAGGAGCTGAACGCCCGGATGGACGAGCTCGCCGACCTGGAGCAGGAGATCTCCGACTCCGTCCGCGACATCGCCCGCGAGGTCAAGGAGGACGTGCGCGACACGGTCCGGTCGCTGCGCGAGGAGCTCACCCAGATGGCGCGTGACATGCGGCAGGGCACCGGGCAGCAGGGCGGCGCCCGCCGGGAGGACCGCGACGACCGCGACGACCGGCGCAACCAGCGCGAGGCCTGGCGGGAGCAGAAGGCCGAGTGGCAGCGCCAGAAGCAGGAATGGCAGCGTCAGAAGCAGGAGTGGCAACGGCAGAAGCAGGAGTGGCAGCAGCACGTCGGTGAGCTGAAGCAGGAATGGAAGCAGGAGTGGAAGCGCCTGTGGGCCGAGGGCTTCGCCGGTCATGAGCCGTCCGGTGACCCCCGGCTCGGGCAGATGCTGGCCGAGTTCGTCGAGGAGGTCCGCGCCGACGCGGCCGGCCGCCGGGTGACCGAGGAGACCCTGGCCACCGCGCAGGACGCGCTCTACGACGCCGCCCGCCGCATCCGCGGCGCCCTGCGCTGACCTGCCGGTACGGCCGGCCGTCGCCGGCCGTACCGGAGCGGCTCAGCCCCCGGCGGTGAAGACGACCTTCCCGAAGAGGTCGCCCTTCTCCATGGCCGCGAACCCCTCGCGGGCCTCGGCCAGCGGGAGCGTCCGGTCGATCATCGGGCGTGCGCCGGTCTGCTCCAGGAACCGGGCGAGCCTGGCGAGCTGATCGCGGGTGCCCATGGTCGAGCCGACCACGGACAGCTGGAGGAAGAACACCCGGTTCAGGTCGGCCGGCGGCACCGCGCCGCTGGTCGCGCCGGAGACCACGATCCGCCCGCCGGGCCGCAGCGACTTCAGCGAGTGGGCCCAGGTGGCCTGGCCGACGGTCTCCATCACCGCGTCCACCCGCTCGGGCAGCCGGGCCCCGCTCTCGAAGACCTGGTCGGCGCCCAGGTCGAGGGCGCGCGCCCGCTTCTCCTCCGAGCGGCTGGTGGCCCACACCCGGTAGCCGCCCGCGCGGCCCAGCGCGATCAGCGCGGTCGCCACGCCGCCGCCCGCGCCCTGGACGAGCACGGTGGAGCCGGGCTCCAGACCGGCCTTGTCGAACAGCATCCGGTAGGCGGTCAGCCACGCGGTCGGCAGGCAGGCCGCCTCCTCGAACCCGAGCGCGGCGGGCTTGGGAACCAGGTTGCGCCGCGGCACGGCCACCCGCTCGGCGAAGGTGCCGTCGTACGTCTCCGACAGCAGCGACCGCCTCGGGTCGAGCGTCTCGTCGGGGCCGTCTCCGATCACCGCGTGGACGATGACCTCGTTGCCGTCCTCGTCGACTCCGGCGGCGTCGCAGCCCAGGACGATCGGCAGCCGGTCCTGGCGGATACCCACGCCCCGCAACGTCCACAGGTCGTGGTGGTTGAGCGCGGCGGCCCGGACCGTGACGGTGGTCCAGCCGTCGGGAACCTCGGGTTCGGGTCGCTCGCCGAGCGTCAGCCCGGCGAGGGGGTTGTCGGGGTCGGTCTGTGTGGCGGTTACGGCGAACATGGCCGCACCCTACGCCCCCGGACCGCGTCTCCCGCCGCACCCCCGCCCGGCGGGTCCGGCGAGTTCGGCGGATCGGCCATGCCCGGAACCGCGTCACCCGAACGGTCTCACGTGTTCCCGGTTACCCGGGAAACGAATTCGAGCCAATGGTGAAGGTGGTGCGGCGGATATTTCGATCCAGCCCGGACAAGTGCCCCCACCAGGGGAAATACCTTTTCGCTAAATCATAACGAGTCGCTATTCAAATAACGTCTTCGCATCGGATGGAACCGTTCCAAACTTTTTCGCGTCATTTCATCGCCGAAGCCTTGATCAATTCAGTAGCGTTCCGAACGTTTTCCTGGCGAGCGGAAGTCCCGACCCTCGCCGAGAACGAAAGGAGCTCCATTGAATTCCCGAGCACGGCGCCTCACGATCCCCCTCACCGGTGCCCTCCTGGTCACCGGCGTGATCGGCGCCACCTCCGGCGCGCAGGCAAGCGCGTCATCCCCCGGCGACGTGGTGAGTTCCTCCGCCTCGGAGACCCCCGTCGAGGCCACCTCGTTCTGGTCACCGGAGCGGATGCGCCGGGCCACCGACGCCTCCCGCGACCTCGACCTGAGCGTCAAGGGCGGCACGGCCTCCAAGGCCGCCGGCCGGCCCGACGGCAAGGCCGGATCGGTCCCGCCGATCGGGCAGGAGGGCGGCAAGACCGCCAAGAGCAAGAGCGTCAACCTGCCCAACACCGTCGGCCGGGTCTTCTTCACCCTGCCCGGCGCCAACCCGGCGGACCCCAAGAGCTGGAAGTACTGCTCCGGCAGCTCGATCCAGGGCAAGTACCACAACCTGGTCGCCACCTCGGCGCACTGCGTCTACGACGTGAAGACCGACAAGTTCTACGACAACTGGGTCTTCATCCCCTCCTACTGGGACGGGGACCAGGCGTGGAACGGCAAGAACCCGTACGGCATCTACGCCGCCAAGTGGTTCAACGCGCACGACGACTTCGTGGTCAAGGAGGACTACGACTTCGACTACGCGTTCGTCAACGTCAGCTCCGGCTACAAGGTCAGCTGGGAGAAGGGCTCCGACGGCAAGTGGAAGCCGACCATCAAGAACGTCGGCCGGCTCGGTGACAACGTCGGCGGCCAGGGCTTCGCCTGGAACCAGAAGGTGAAGAACGACATCTTCTCCTTCGGCTACCCGGCCGGCCTGCACCCCGACGGCGACAAGCCCTTCAGCGGGCGCACCATGAAGTGGTGCTACGGCACCGCGGCGGCCATGCCCGCCGCCCCGCAGTACAACATCCAGGAGCACCTCGGCTTCAAGTGCGCCTTCACCGCGGGCGCCAGTGGCGGTCCCTGGCTGCTGAAGTACAAGAACTCCACGCGGACCGGCTACATCAACGGCGTCAACAGCGTCGCGTGGGACACCGACAAGAACGACCGCTACGACAGGATCTCCTCGCCGTACTTCAACACCGACACCTACAAGGTCTACAAGGCCGCGGCCAACCGCTGGACCAAGTGACGCGAAACCCCGCCGGGCGGCCGCAAGGCCATTCGGCCGCCCGCCGTGACGAGGGGCCCGGTCTCCGTGGAGACCGGGCCCCTTCGCGGTCCGGGGGTCCGCGGCTTCGGGATTCCGCGGCCCTCACCCGGGGCTTGCGGTGCGCTGCGGCACCGGGGGTTCACGACGCCCTCGGGCATCGGCGCCTCGCGACGCGGGGCGCCGCGAGGACACTCACGGGAACGGGACCCCCTTCTCCGGGGCCCGTACTCCCTCAGGTTCCGGTCGGGACGACTCCTAGAAGGCGAAGACCGAGCCGGTGGTGGACCGCATCACACAGGAGTTGCCGAAGGTGTGCTGGTACCTGACGGTACGGCCGTCCCAGATGCCGCTCGCGGTCACGGTGACGGGGTCGTACTGCATCGTGCACGCCACCCCCGGCAGCGGCCGGAGCGCGGTGAACTCGCCGTTGACCACGCTGAGCTGCCCGCATGCCTGGGCCCCCTGCGGGTGCGAGCCACGCGTCGGGTCGCAGACGAGCAGGGCGGACCGCGACGCGGCGGCCGAGAACTGTTCCCCCGGCGTGGCGGTCAGCACGAGCACCCGCATGTTCTCCGGTGACAGCAGGGGCGCCGGCCGGCGCGGATCGGCCATGGACTGCGGGGCGACGGCGGGCCGCTGCTGCGCCACGGGAGCGGCGGGCGGCCGCTGGTCGGTGGCCGTTGGCCGGTGGTCGGTGGCCGGCGGTCGCTGCCGGCTCGCGGGCGGTCGCTGGTCGGTGGCGCTGGGCGCGGCCGGTTCGATGCGGATGGTCTTCCAGGGCCGCCTGCGCCGGGGCGGTGCGGCGTTGCGCTGCCGCGTCCGCTGGACCCGCGGCGGAACGGGTTTCAGCGAGGCGGCTTCGGGCGTACTGGAGACTCCGGTCTCCCGGGGCCCGGCGGTGGCGGTGGCGGCGGTCGCCGTCGCGGTGGTGAGCGCGGCGCTGGAGAGCAGGACGAGACCGGCGGCGGCCAGGCAGCGGAGACGTGACATGGAACCCCCCGATGGACGGCGTTGCGTGGGCGGGCCGGAACGAGGTGACCGGCCTGACCGGGGGGATGGATCAAGGCTCTGAACTGCGGGAATGCTATAACGCCCGGCCGCTTCCTGTCTCGCGGCGACGCACCTTCCGGGAAAAGATCGTGGATCGTTCCCGCTTCGCGGCGGCGGCGTGACACCCCAGCTCAGCACGGTGCACGGCGGCCGCCGAGGCAGTCGATCAAGACGAAGCAGATCAGACGCCGGTTCGCGGCTTTCGGTTCCCCGGTTTTGGTAACGACCCCGTAACGGTCCCCCTTGACTGTCCGGTTTCTGTCTCTTTAAACCAACTTTGCCGAGTACGGTCTCCTCTTGTCTCTTTACGCATGCGTGAGTCAACCCGAGCGACTCATGACAAAGAAGGAGCTACTTTGAACTCCCGAGCCAAGCGCCTCGCCCTCCCCGCCGGTGGCGCCCTCGTCGCCGCCGCCGTGATCGCCGCGCCCCTCGCGGGCACCGCCCAGGCCGCGCCGAAGCCGGACGTCAAGTCGGCCGCGCTCACCCCGTCCGGTAACGCGAAGGCCATCGCGGCGTACTGGACCTCCTCCAAGCTGAAGTCGGCGAAGACCTTCACCGCCGACTCCACCATCTCCGCCAAGCTGACGAAGACCGGCGCCGCCAAGGCCGCCGCCGACGGCAAGGCCGGCCTGGTGGCCCCGACCGGCCCGGGCGGTAGCAAGTCCGCCGGCAGCTCGAAGAACGTGAACCTGCCCATCACCGTCGGCAAGGTCTTCTTCGTCGACGACAAGGGCCAGGAGCGCTGGTGCTCCGGCACCTCGATCCAGTCGAAGTACCGCAACCTGGTGGCCACCGCCGGCCACTGCGTGTACGACACCGACACCAACAAGCCGTACGACAACTTCGTCTTCATCCCCGGCTACTACCAGGGCAAGGCCCCCTGGGGCATCTACGTCGGCGCCAAGGTCAACACCCACGACGACTTCACGATCTTCGAGGACTACGACTACGACTACGCCTTCGTCAACGTCTACAACGGCATCAAGCAGCAGCCCGAGAAGGAGGTCGACTACAAGACCTACAAGGCGCACGTCGACAAGGGCGGCGCGGGCCGCGAGGACGCCAGGACCGTCGACCGCCAGACCTACGAGGAGTGGACCAAGAAGGGCGGCCTCGGCAAGGTCGACGGAGTCGACAAGGAAGACCAGGTCGGTCCGCAGTACAAGGGCGCCATCGGCGTCGCGGTCGAGACCGACAAGGCCACCTGGGGCAAGGCCGCCAGCCGGGTCTTCGGCCTGCACGACGGCAAGGTGACCCTGCACGGCCAGGAGCTGGACCAGGACAAGTGGCCCAAGACCGGCGCCCGCCTGGAGCCTCGCGTCGAGCAGCTCACCAAGAACGAGTACGAGGCGTACAAGGGCCCGGGCGTCAAGCAGATCGACCGGCGGGGCAACTACACGGTCACCCACTACTACGTGATCAAGTACATCGCGAAGACCTCGTCCGCGAAGTACACCATCTTCCGGTACTACACCACGTACGTGACCGACGCCGGCCGCCTGGGTGACAACGTCGGCGGCCAGGGCGTGGCCTGGAACCAGAAGCTGGGCAAGAAGGTCTTCACCTTCGGCTACCCGACCCAGGGCCACCCCGACGGCAGCCGCCCCTACAGCGGCCAGACCATGAAGTGGTGCTACGGCACGACCGTCGCCGCCCCCGTGGTGTCGAAGTACAAGGCCCAGGAGCAGCAGGCCATCAAGTGCGCCTTCACCCCCGGTGCCAGCGGCGGCCCCTTCCTGCTGCAGTACAAGAACAGCAAGCGGACCGGCTACCTCAACGGCGTCGTGAGCCTGACGGTCGACAGCGACAACAACGACCGCTACGACCGGACGACCACGCCGTACTTCAACGGTGAGACCGCCGCCATCTACAAGCACGCCGCCAACCTCTGGACCGGGAAGCTCCCGTCCTAGTCCTCGCGGTGTGGAGCAGCGGAAGGGCCGGGTGCGCACACCCCGGCCCTTCCGGGTCTTGACGGGGCGCTTATGCGCCCGGCGGCAGGCTGGCAGGACGGCGGGCCAGAGCGAATCGGTCGGCCGACCTGCCCAAAACTGAATTGATCTGGAAAAATAGCTTTTCACAGCCTCCCCCGCCCCTCCGCCCCCAGCTCCGTCCCCCGAAAGGAAGCCCCTCATGTCCCCCCGCGTCCGGCGGCTCACGGCCACGCTCGGCGCGCTGTTCGCCGCCTGCGTGACGCTGGCGTCCGCGTTCGCCGGGAGCGCCGGGGCGGACGCGGTGGCCGCCCCCTGGTCGGGCACTCCCAACGGCATCACCTCCGTCACACTGACCAAGACCGACGCGGACATGAAGCGGATCGTGGAGTACTGGAGCCCGGCCCGGCTCAAGGCGGCCCAGAACAACACGCCCGCCGCCCCCGAGGTCAAGCCCAGCAGCGGCGCCACCTCCAGCGCGCCGGTGTCCCCCACGTCCAGCGCGAAGCCGAGCGCCACCGCGACGGCCGCGGGCGGGAGGCCCATCCCCGCCGGGGGCGCCGCCGTCCCGGCGGCCGGCACGAGCTCGGGGAACGCGAAGACTGCCAGGGCCGCCTCGTCCCCGGTCGTCAGCCCCACCTTCCCGAAGAAGAAGGCGCAGACCGGCGGCAACCCGGTCACCGTCGGCAAGGTCTTCTTCCGGATCGGCGACAAGGACTACTGGTGCTCCGCCTCGTCGGTGGCCGCCGCCAACCACCGGCTGGTCGCGACGGCCGCGCACTGCACCTACGACGCCAAGCAGGACAGGTTCGCCGAGTACTGGATCTTCATCCCCGGTTACGCCGACGGCGGCACACCGTACGGCATCTACGTCGGTCACACGCTCAACCTGCACTCCAGCTTCATCGCCCAGGGTGACTACGACTACGACTACGCGTTCATCACCGTGCACGACGGGTTCCGCTGGAAGCCCGGCAGGACCGCCGGCAGCTACGTGATGGAGGACGTCGGCGCGCTGGAGGACAACGTCGGCGGCCAGGGCCTGATGGTCAACCGCGGCATCAATCTGTCCACCTTCGCCTTCGGCTACCCCGCGGCCCCGCAGATCGACGGCAGCAGGCCGTACGACGGCCGGACGATGAAGCGGTGCGACGGCCGCACCTACCGGGCCAACGCCCCGGCCCGCCTCGTGGACCGCGGCATCGCGCTCCGGTGCGGGTTCACCGCCGGGGCCAGCGGCGGCCCGTGGCTGATCTACTACGACCCCGCCAACGGCGTCGGCTACCTCAACGGCGTCAACAGTTTCGCCTGGGACACCGACACCGACAAGAAGTACGACCGCATCTCCTCGCCGTACTTCATGGCCTCGACATACGTCGTCTACCGCTGGGCCGCGCAGCAGACCGCGAGCTGAGATCCGGAGACGGACGAAGGGGACCGAACCCCCCTCGGTTGCCAGATCTTGGTAGGTTGCCTCCTTGTCTTCCCGCAGTTTCCGGATCATCCGGAAAACGGTGCAGAACAAGGAGCATGTCTGTGAAGCGTTCCCTCCTCCCCCTCGGCGGCGCCGCGCTCGTCCTCGGCCTGCTGGCCGGTGGTACGGCCGGCACCGCCCAGGCAGCCCCCGACTGGGCCACCGACTCCATGGCGACCAACAGCGCCTCGGCCGTTTCGGTCATCAACTTCTGGGCCGCCTCGAACTTCGCCGCCCTCAAGAGGGCCACGGCCTACAACCCCGATCCCGGCGGTGTGAAGATGAAGGCCGGCGGCGGCTTCTCCGCCGACGGGCGGCCCGGCAGCGTCGGCCCGACCGGCTCGGAGAGGCCGGCCCAGACCACCGTCAAGAACGTCAACCTGCCCCGCACGGTCGGCAAGGTGTTCTTCGTCGTCAACGGCCAGTACCGCTGGTGCACGGCCACCTCGATCCAGTCGAAGTACCGCAACCTCGTCGCCACCGCCGGTCACTGCGTCTACGACCCGGAGACCAACAGCGACACGATGGACAAGTGGGTCTTCGTCCCGGGTTACTACCAGGGCAAGGTGCCGTGGGGCATCTACGTCGGCAAGACCGCCTACACCCACTACGACTTCGCCAACTACGAGGACTACGACAAGGACTACGCCTTCGTCACCGTCTTCAACGGCGTGGCCTTCGACGGCATCAAGCAGGTCAGCCGGAGCGACTTCCAGAAGTTCACCGGCCCCAAGTGGGGCGGTGGCGGCCGCTACTACATCCTGCGGTCCAAGGATGTCGGCGCGCTGGGCGACAACGTCGGCGGCCAGGGCGTCACCTGGAACCAGCCGACCGGCAAGCCCGTCTACGCCTTCGGCTACCCCGCGGCCCCGCACCCCGACGGTGACAAGCCCTTCAGCGGCGTGACGCCCAAGTACGTCTACGGCAAGCCGTCCGGCAAGGTCTACGTCTCCCCCGAGCACAAGGTCGAGGAGCACATGGGCCTCAAGGGCACCTTCACCCCGGGCGCCGACGGCGGCCCGTGGCTGACGCAGTACAGCAGCGGCCGGCGTCTCGGCTACGTCAACGGCGTCACCAGCCTCTTCGGCGACCAGGACAAGAACGACCGCTACGACCTGATCACCTCGCCGTACTTCGACGGCGAGACGGCCGACATCTACCGCCAGGCCGCCTCCGTGTGGTCCGGCAAGATCGTCGGCCCGAACGGCGAGCTGTACCGGTAGGCCGTCCGTCCCTCGGAGCCCCTGGCGGGCGCTGAGGACCCTTCTCCACCCCATACGACGGGGCCCGGCAGAGATCTCTCTGCCGGGCCCCGTCGGCGTTTCCGGGGATCGCGTGACGGGTTTCCCGGGTTCCGAGCGGATTCCTGGGATTTGCACGGCGGCGTCCGGGAGGCGCGAAACCGAGCCGCCGAGCGCCGAAAACGGACTCTGAGCGAGGCTGGGGACGAACCGGACGGGCCCGAAAGGCGCACTCCCGGAGGTTGGAGACCCCACGGAGGCGGGGATCGGGCGCGTTAGACGTGGTTCGGCCAGATTCGGTGCCATCGGTTCCATGTGATCTGCGTCACATTGATCCGATCACTGATCGCGACCGGACGCTCACCCCACTTAGGGCGCACCCGTTACGAGATCATGACTATCTGCGGAAACGACTCCGACAAACCCCAACCGTCACAACGGTTTCATCACACGCCGAAGGTAACGGAACGGTCTCGGCCCCGCCTATGCCCTTCTTACCCACCAAAGCGGCTTCCGATTCACAAGATCCGCCCTGTATGTTTCTGGCTATCCCTTTACTGACGCATGGGACGCAAGAAGCGTTCCACATCAGACCAAGGAGTTTCCCTTGAAGCGCATCCTCCTCCCCGCCGGTGGCGTCGTCCTCGCCTCCGGTCTGCTGGCCGCCGGCCTGGCCGGCACCGCCAACGCCGCTCCCGACTGGGCCTCCGACACGATGGCCAAGGACGCTCCCTCCGCGCAGGAGGTGGCGAACTTCTGGCTCGCGAAGAACGGCGAGTCCAACAACCTCGCCAAGGCGACCGCCTACAACGTCGAGACCAAGGCCACCACCCAGCTGAAGGCCGGCGGCGGCTACACCGCCGACGGCAAGCCGGGCCTCGCCGCCCCCATCGGCGAGGAGAAGAAGACCGCGGCCAAGGTCAAGAACATCAACCTGCCGAAGACCATCGGCAAGGTGTTCTTCGAGGCCCCCGACGGCAGCCTGAAGTGGTGCTCCGCCACCTCGGTCCAGTCGAAGTACCACAACCTCGTCGCCACCGCCGGCCACTGCGTCTACGACGACAAGGCCAACGGCAGCGTCATGGGCAAGTGGGTCTTCGTCCCGGCTTACTACCAGGGCAAGGCTCCCTACGGCGTCTACGTCGGTAAGACCGCCTTCACCCACTACGACTACTCCGTGTTCAACGACCGCGACCGCGACTACGCGTTCGTGACCGTGTACAACGGTGTCCAGATCGGTGGCGGCACGGCCAAGGAAGTCTCCAAGGCCGAGTACGAGAAGTACAACGGCGCCAAGAACACCAAGGTCGAGGAGATCACCTACGACCAGTTCAAGGCTTGCCTGACCAACCTCACGGGTGACTGCTGGGCGGACGACAAGACCGCCGACAACCCTGCCGACAAGGTCGGCCCGGACTACCCCGGCGCCGTTCTTGAGCGCAAGGAAGTCTCCAAGGGCGAGTACGAGCGGGCCGGCATCGGTCGCGGCAACGGCAACAAGCTGGGCGACCCGGTCGTCGAGAACGTGACCCGGACCGAGTTCCTCAAGTACGAGGGCCCGGGCGAGAAGGCCAAGGACAGCAACGGCAACTTCACCATCACCCACTACTTCGTCCAGAAGTGGGTGAAGCCGGCCACCTCGAAGAAGTACTACAAGACCACGTACTTCATCATCGACGGCTTCATCAAGGACGCCGGCAAGCTCGGTGACAACGTCGGTGGCCAGGGTGTGGCCTGGAACCAGAAGACCGGCCAGGCTGTGTGGGTCTTCGGCTACCCGGCGCTCCCGCACCCCGACGGCAACAAGGCCTACACCGGTGTCACGCCGAAGTGGTGCTACGGCAAGACCTCCGGCAAGGTGTACGTCTCCGCCGCCGAGAAGGTCGAGGAGCACATTGGCCTGAAGTGCGCGATGACCGAGGGCGCCGACGGTGCTCCGTGGCTCATCAAGTACAGCAACGCCAAGCGTCTCGGCTACGTCAACGGCGTGACCAGCCTGTTCGGCGACCAGGACAAGAACGGCCGCTTCGACCTGAGCACCTCGCCGTACTTCGACGGTGAGACCGCGACGGTCTACAACCAGGCCGCCGCCGTGTGGTCCGGCTCGATCGTCAAGTAGTTCTGACGGTCACCTGAGCTAGGGGGTCCAAACCTCAAGCTCACCTGCTCCACCTGAGGGGCCCGGCTCTTGCCGGGCCCCTCAGTCTTTTTCAGACGGCCGCGCTCCCGGCCCGCTCCCCCAGTTCCTTCACCGCGGCCTCCCCCGCGAACGGCGCGAACCTCCGCCGCAGGTCGTCCGCGTACGACCGGCTGCGGGCCGACTGGAGGTCGCGTGACAGCTCCAGCGCCTCCCCCGCCGCCGAGCACGCCTGCTCCAGGTCGCCGCTGCGCAGCCACCCCGCCGCGAGCAGGGACAGGTTGAACATCCGCCCCCGCACGTAGCGCCCGTCCATGTCGAGCGACCGCGTGGCGTGCCGTACGGTGGCCGGGCCGTCGCCCAGGTCGCGGAAGCAGTGGGCGAACTTGGCCGCGAGGTACGCCTCGTCGAAGTAGGAGATCCAGCCGGGCTCGTCGCCGCCCCGGCGCCGGTCGAAGGCCAGCTCGGCCTCGTGCAGCGACGCGGCGCACGCCGTACGGTCGCCCTTGACGGCGTGCGCGTGCGCCTCCATCACGTGCGCCTCGGCGAGCAGGGTGAAGATCCCGGCGCGGCGGGCCGAGAGCTGGGCGGCCCGCGCGAGGTCGAGGGCGTGCGCCGGCTGCCCGACGTACACCGCCTGGTGGCTCATCCCGGCGAGGATCTCCCCGCCGAGGCCGTGGTCGCCGGCCTCCCTGGCCAGCCGGAGCGCCTGGATGAGGTAGCGCTGGGCCAGGCCGTGCCGCTCCAGGTCGTAGGCCATCCACCCGGCCAGCCGGGTCAGCTCGGCCGCGGCGGACGCCAGGGCCCGGCCGGTGGCCTCGCCGTAGGAGCCGTCCGACAGCAGCGGGGCGACCGCGGTGTCGAGGTACTTCACGACGGCGGGGCGGATCCGGCCGCCGCCGAACCTGTTGTCCAGCTCGCCGAAGGAGCGGGTCACCTCCCGGATGGCCGCGATGTCGGCCGTGCCCACCCGTCGGTGGCCGCCCGCGACGGGGGCGGACTCCTGCGGGAGGGTCAGCCAGCGCAGCGCGCCGGTCGAGCCCGCCCCGACCGCGAAGGCCGAGTCGAGCAGGAACCTGCGTCTCTCCACGTCTCCGTGCCACAGTTCCGTCACGGTCGTGATCGCCTCCTGCCAGGTATGGGGGAACTCCTGCCCGGGGGCGTCGGCCCCGCGGGACGGCCTCGGGCGGATGAGTCCCGCCTCGGCCATGAGCCGCCGAAGTGAGTGGTCGGGCCGGTGTGTCATCGTGTCTCTCCTCACCGTGGGCACCGCGTGCGCGCCGCGGGGGCGTAGCGGGGGCACGACGCGGGTGCCGGACGAGCACGGCGTGGGCACCGCGCGGGTGCCGGGAGGGATTCGCACCCCGTGCCGGACTCCGCCCCTCCCTGACGCACTTGCCGGAACGATGACGGAGCGCTCCGTTTATAGCACGTTCAGTTACCGTCTTTTGAAGATTCCCTGGAACACCAGGTGTGACGGTGCAACGCGAGACGCCCCCCGCCGGTCAGGCGGAGGGCGTCGTGGAGGGCGTCGTGGGCGCTGAGGATCCCAGGTGAGGATTTCCGGGCGAGGGTCCCCGGCGAGAACGGCCCGAGGCGGGTCCCGGCGGCCCGCCGGGACCCGCCTCGGGCGCTCTACCGGCGGGCGACCCCGTCGAGCCGGGCCTGCGCGGCGACCGCGGCGGTGACCGCGGGGGCGACGCGCTCGTCGAACGGGCTGGGGATGACGTAGTCGGCCGCGAGGTCGTCGCCGACCACCCCGGCCAGTGCCTCGGCCGCGGCGACCTTCATGTTCTCGGTGATGGCGGTGGCGCGGACGTCGATCGCCCCGCGGAAGACGCCGGGGAAGGCCAGCACGTTGTTGATCTGGTTGGGGAAGTCGGAGCGGCCGGTCGCCACCACCCGGGCGTACCTGGCGGCGATCTCCGGGTAGATCTCGGGCGTCGGGTTGGAAAGCGCGAAGACGATCGAGCCTGGCGCCATGGAGGCGACGGCCTCCTCGGAGACGGTCGAGCCGGACAGGCCCACGAACACGTCGGCGCCGGCCAGGGCGTCCTCGGTGGAGCCGCGCAGGCCCGCGCGGTTGGTGTCGCGGGCCAGGGCCTCCTTGGCCGGGTTCAGCCGGTCGCGCCCGTCGTGGATCAGGCCGGCGGAGTCGGCCACCGCGAGGTCGCCGATGCCGGCGTCGAGCAGCATGCGGCTGACCGCGATGCCGGAGGCGCCGGCGCCGGCGACGACGGCCCGCAGCTCGCCCAGGGAGCGGCCGGTGAGCCGGGCGGCGTTGCGCAGCGCGGCGAGCACGACGATGGCGGTGCCGTGCTGGTCGTCGTGGAAGACGGGGATGTCGAGCAGCTCGCGCAGCCGGGCCTCGACCTCGAAGCAGCGGGGCGCGCTGATGTCCTCCAGGTTGACGCCGCCGAAGGAGGGCGCCAGCCGCGCGACGGTCTGGACCAGCGCGTCGACGTCGGTGCAGTCGAGGCAGATCGGCACCGCGTCGACCCCGGCGAACTGCTTGAACAGCAGGGCCTTGCCCTCCATGACGGGCATCGCGGCGGCCGGGCCGATGTCGCCGAGGCCGAGCACGGCGGTGCCGTCGGAGACGACGGCGACGACGTTGGGCACCCAGGTGTAGTCGTCGGCGAGCTCGGGCCGCTCGGCGATCGCGCTGCAGACCCGGGCAACGCCGGGGGTGTAGGCGAGCGCCAGGTCGGCGGCGTCGCGGACCGGGACGGTGGAGCGGACCTCCAGCTTGCCGCCGCGGTGCAGGGCGAACGCCGGGTCGAGATCGAGGCGGTCGGAGGGTTCGACGGAGACTGAGGACGGCGTGACGGCCAAAGCGACCCCTGTGGTTCAGTCGGACGGAAGGACTTGTTCCTGCGTGGACGGCGCGGGAAGCCCGGCCCGGCTTCGGTTGCAGCCCGGGGCCTGCTTGCCGGAAACGGTCGTCCGGAGGGTTCGGGGGTCACCCGTCGCTCGATTCTGCCACATGACCGGGCCACGAATGGTGACAGATAGCGCTTAGTTTGTTTCGGATGGTGGCGGCCGTGACAGCGTGTAATACTCGAACCCCTGCACATCGCTTACAGCAAAGACGGACCACCGGTGGATCTGACCTCCTACGCCGAGCTGGCTGTGCTGCTCATCAACAGCCCCGACCGACTGACCGGGATGGACGGGCTGCGGTCCATCCTCGAAGAGGGCAACCGCTACCGCCCCGGTTGCCGCATCATGCGAAGTGACCTCGACGCCCTGCGCGACCTGCGTGAGGAGCTCGTGGCCGTGTTCGAGACCGCCGCGCTCGGCGACGAGCAGGCGGTGGTCGACCGGCTCAACTCGCTGCTCATCCAGCATCCCGTCCAGCCGCAGATCTCCGGCCACGACGGCGAGCGCTGGCACCTGCACCTCACCGAGGGCGGGCGGATGGCCGACCAGTACGCCGTGGGCGCGGTGATGGGGCTGGCCACCATCGTCACCGATCTCGGGGTGGACCGGTTGGGCCTGTGCCAGGCCGCGCCGTGCCGCCGCGCCTACCTCGACACCTCCTCCAACCGCTCGCGCCGCTACTGCTCGGAGCGGTGCGCCAGCCGGGCCAACGTGGCGGCCTACCGGGCGCGCAAGAAGGTCAGCGGCCAGTAGCGCAGCACCACCCTGCCGACCAGCGACGCGGGCGGCAGGGCTCCGAAGTCCCAGCTGTCGCGGCGGCCGGTGGCGCGCTGGTTGTCGCTCTCCAGCCACCACCGCCCGTCGGCTTCCCGCCAGGCGGCCCGTTTGACGATCAGCCGCTCCGGGTCGGACGGCAGCCGGGCGACGACGAGGTCGCCCTCCCGTACGGCGGCGCCCCGCCGTACCCAGAGCCAGTCTCCCGGGCGCAGGGCGGGCAGCATCGAGTCGCCCTCGACACGCACTCTCATCCGTCTCCTCCCCCTGCCACGGCGGGAATTCCAAGGCGAGTAAGGTCTGTTGTGGACCATGCTGAACCCAGCATCAAGGAAGGATTTTCCGATGCTTGCACGACTTCTGCGACCCAAGCACGTGGCGTCGGCGCACTGCGACCTGCCGTGCGGTGTCTACGACCCGGCCCAGGCTCGCATCGAGGCCGAGTCGGTCAAGGCGATCATGGAGAAGTACGCCGCGAACGACGACCCGGTCTTCCGTACCCGCGCGCTCATCATCAAGGAGCAGCGGGCCGAGCTCGTCAAGCACCACCTGTGGGTCCTGTGGACCGACTACTTCAAGCCGCCGCACCTGGAGACCTACCCGCAGCTTCACCAGCTGTTCTGGGAGGCCACCAAGCTGGCCGGCGCGGCCGGCGGCAAGGGCACGGTCGACCCGGCGCAGGCCGACGAGCTGCTCGGCAAGATCGACGAGATCTCCAAGATCTTCTGGGCGACCAAGGCCGCCTGAGCGGGTCTCCGCTGATCGGACCCCAGGCCCCGTGCGACGCGTGTTCGCACGGGGCCTGACCTGTTGGGATGTCCCATTCAGGTGTCTTAGGGTGTTCTTGAGGTGCTAATTCGCCCCGATCGCGAGTCCAAACGGACCGCTCACCCCGGCGGGGCTGTAGGTTGCAGTCAGCGACTCTGCGAGGAGGAACGTGACCGAACACACCGAGACACCTGCGGTCGGCATGGGCGGGATTCGTGACGTGGTGAGCGTCCGGTTGCCGGCGGCGAGTGCCTATCTGTCCGTGCTGCGTACGGCCACCGCCGGGCTGGCCGCACGGCTGGACTTCACGCTGGACGAGATCGAGGATCTGCGGATCGCGGTCGACGAGGCGTGCGCGATGCTGCTGGGCGAGGCCGTGCCGGGCACGGACCTGACCGCCGAGTTCGAGCTCACCGGTCAGGTGATGCAGGTCCGGGTCGAGGTCAGCACGGTCGGCGGTTCCACGCCGAAACGCGATGACTTCGCCTGGATGGTGCTCACCGCCCTGACCGACGACGTCGATGCCGTAACCGACTCCCCCGACCGCATGGCGATCGTGCTACGCAAGCGCCGAGGCGCGGCGAGGCCGGCGTGACGGAAAGGACTCGTGCCATGGCCGCCAGCGATCACGCGGTACCCGACCGGGTACGCGCGCGCCTGCTCTTCGCGGAACTGGCGGAGTTGACCCCCGACGACTCGCGGCGCCAGCGTATCCGCGACGAGCTCGTGGAGCTCCACCTTCCCCTGGTGGAGTACCTCGCCCGCCGGTTCCGCAACCGGGGCGAATGGCTCGACGACCTGACCCAGGTCGCCACCATCGGCCTGATCAAGTCGATCGACCGTTTCGACCTCGACCGGGGGGTGGAGTTCTCCACCTACGCCACCCCGACGATCGTGGGCGAGATCAAGCGGCACTTCCGCGACAAGGGCTGGGCGGTGCGCGTGCCGCGGCGGCTGCAGGAGCTGAAGCTGTCGCTGACCAAGGCGATAAGCGAGCTGTCGCAGCGGGAGGGCCGCGCGCCCACGGTGAGCGAGCTCGCGGCCTACCTGAAGATGTCGGAGGAGGAGGTGCTCGAGGGGCTGGAGTCGGCCAACGCCTACTCCACGGTCTCGCTCGACGCCCCCGACTCCGGTGACGACGACGCGCCCGCGGTGGCCGACTCGCTCGGCATCGTCGACGACTCCCTGGAGGGCGTCGAGTACCGCGAGTCGCTCAAGCCGCTGCTCGAACGGCTGCCGCCGCGCGAGAAGCGGATCCTGCTGCTGCGGTTCTTCGGCAACATGACCCAGTCGCAGATCGCCACCGAGCTCGGCATCTCCCAGATGCACGTCTCGCGGCTGCTGGCCAGGACCCTGGCGCAGCTCCGCGAGGGCCTGACCGCCGAGGACTAGGACCGGACCGGCAGGGGGGATCAGTCCGGCCGCTCGTCCCCGTAGAGGGCGTGGGTCGTCGGCGGGGACAGCAGCGTGACCAGTCCGGCCAGGGTCGCGGCGATGAGCGGGACGCCCATCGCGCCCTGGCCGGACTGGATCAGCGTGATCGCGACGATCGCGGTGAAGATCTGCGCCACCACCCCGGGGCCGCGTGCCCACCGCTGCGCCTGCAGCAGGCCCCACGCCACCCACAGCAGGGCCGCGCCGACGGCGATCCCGAACCCGGCGACGAAGAGGGAGCTGATCGGGTCGGACGGCTTGCCGATCACCGTCTCGACGCCGACGTAGCCGCCGAGGAGCAGGGCGAGGATTCCTTCGAGCGCCAGGACGACGGCGGCGACGGTGAGGGTGACGGGGCGGTTGGACACGCCCCAACCCTATCGCCGGGCCGTTCCGGTCCCCCTTCCCCCGGCATAACCCCCGTATCGACCGATACGCTGGCGTTATGCGCGCCCTCCTCCTGGTGAATCCAAAAGCGACGACGACCAATCAGCGGACGCGCGATGTGATCATCAGGGCTCTCGGCGCGAGCGTGGACCTGACCGTCGAGGAGACCGGTTACCGCGGCCACGCCGCCCTGCTCTCCCGCAAGGCCCGCGAGTCGGGGTACGACGCGGTGGCCGTCCTGGGCGGCGACGGAACGATCAACGAGGCGGTGAACGGCCTGCTGGACGACGCCGGCGATTCCCCGGAGCCGCGGGACCCCCGTACCTCGGCCGACCGGCCGGCGCTGCTGGTGATCCCCGGCGGGAGCGCCAACGTCTTCGCGCGGGCGCTCGGCCTGCCCAACAGCCCGGTCGAGGCGGCCGGCGCGGTGCTGGAGGCGCTGCGCGAGGGGCGGCGGCGGACCGTCGGCCTCGGGCGGGCCTCCTGGAACGGCGAGAGCCGCCACTTCACCTTCTGCGGCGGCATGGGGTACGACGCCGAGGTGATCCGGGCGGTCGAGGGGCTGCGCGGCACGGGATACCGGGCCACCCCGGCGCGCTACGTGAACACCGCGCTGCGGCACTACCTGTCGACCGACCGGCGGCGGCCCGCCATGTCGCTGGAGGGCCCCGAGGTGCCGTCCGCCGAGGGCATCTTCCTGGCGATCGTCTCCAACACCTCGCCCTGGAGCTACGTCGGGTCCCGGCCGGTCTGCCCGACCCCGTGGGCGAGCTTCGAAACCGGCCTCGACATGCTGGGGCTGCGCCGGCTGGGCCTGCCGACGATGCTCGACCTGGTGCCGCAGATCCTCGGCCGCCGCGAGACCCTGCCCATCGGCCGCCACCTGGTGCAGCTCCACGACGAGGGCGAGTTCACGCTCACCGCGGAGCGGCCGGTGGCCTTCCAGCTCGACGGCGACTACCTGGGTGAGACGGAGCGGGTGACCTTCCGTTCCATCCCGGACGCGTTACAAGTTCTGGTCTAGTCAGTTACATAGCGTCATTGTGTGATGCATCCGACATGCACGGACGGCAAAACATTCGGGCAAACCTCTTGCGTGCACTGAGCGTGGCTGACAATCTCAACAGTGACGTCGGAACGTAGGACCTTTGAGCGGACACCTCGCTCCCAGGCCACCGGCGATCAAGCGGACACGCCTCGAACCGAACAGGGTTCGGGTCATCGTTCGCCATGGTTAGTGAAACTCTTCACAAAGTGAGCCGACGGAGCCTGCGGCAAGGGCTCCTCTTACGAAGGAGTGGACGCATGGACTGGCGCCACCGCGCTGCCTGCCGTGACGTGGACCCCGAGCTGTTCTTCCCCATCGGCAACACGGGCCCCGCTCTCATGCAGATCGAAGAGGCCAAGCAGGTGTGCAACACCTGCTCGGTGAGCGAGGCCTGCCTGAAGTGGGCCCTTTCGTCCGGCCAGGACGCCGGCGTCTGGGGCGGCCTGAGCGAGGACGAGCGCCGCGCCCTCAAGCGCCGCACCGCCCGCGCCCGCGTCCGCAGCGGCGCCTGACCGCCACCCGCCGACCGGCGCCCCACCCCGCCCGGGAACCCCGGGATCCGGGCGCCTGACCTCCCGCGAACCGGGCCCGCCCGGCCCCGCGGCAGGAACGCCCGAACGACCCGCTCAGGCCGCGGGCAGGGGGATGTCGAGGGTCACCTCCGTCCCCCCGCCCGGCCTGGGACCGATCGCCAGCCGACCGGCCAGCTCCCCGACCACCAGCGTGCGGACGATCTGCAGACCCAGGCTGGTGGTCGACTCCGGGTCGAACCCCTCGGGCAGCCCGCGGCCGTCGTCCGAGACGACCACCCGCAGCCGTTCGTCCCCCCGCGACACGATCACCTGCAGCCGGCCCGGCCGGTTCGCGAACCCGTGCTGGACGGCGTTCTGCAGCAGCTCGGTGAGGACCATCGCCAGCGGCGTGGCCACCTCCGAGGGCAGCACCCCGAACGTCCCGACCCGGCGCGGCGTCACCTTCGCCTCCGGGGCGGCCACCTCCCCCGTCATCGCGATCACGCGGTCGGCGATGTCGTCGAAGTCGACCTGCTCCTCGGGCGTGTGGGACAGCGTCTCGTGCACGATCGCGATCGACCCGACCCGGCGCACCGCCTCCTCCAGCGCCTCCCGGCCCTCCGGCACCCGCAGCCGCCTGGCCTGGAGCCGCAGCAGCGCGGCGACCGTCTGCAGGTTGTTCTTCACCCGGTGGTGGATCTCCCGGATCGTGGCGTCCTTGGTCATCAGCTCCCGCTCGCGCCGCCGCAGCTCGGTGACGTCGCGGATGAGCACCAGCGCGCCGATCCTGCCGCCGCCGACGACCAGCGGGATCGCCCGGAGCTGCACGACCGTGCCGCCCGACTCGACCTCGGTCTCGCGGGGCTCGCGGCCGCTGGCCACGATCATCAGGTTCTCGTTGATCGGCTCGTCGGAGTAGCACAGCGCGGCGGTCGTCCGGCCCAGCTCGGCCCCGACCAGGTCGGCGTTGAGGCCCAGCCGCCGGTAGGCCGACAGCGCGTTCGGCGAGGCGTAGGTGACCCGGCCGGCGCGGTCGAGCCGGAGCAGCCCGTCGCCCACCCGGGGCGAGCGCACCAGGATGGGCTCGGCCCCGGAGAACGGGAACCGCCCCTCGGCCACCATCTGGGCCAGGTCGGAGGCGCTCTGCAGGTAGGTCAGCTCCAGCCGGGACGGGGTGCGCGCCGACGACAGGTTCGTCGAGCGCTGGATCACGCCCAGGAAGTGGTCGGCCCGCCGTACCGGGATGGTCTCCTCCCGGACCGGGACGCCGCTCGACCAGTCGGGGTCGCCCTCCCGGCAGATCCGCCGCTCGTCCCACGCCGTGTCGATGAGCGGGCGCTCGCCCTTGCTCACCGTCACCCCGACGATGTCGTCGTGGTAGACGGTGGGCCCCGTGGTGGGGCGCATCTGGGCGATCGCGATCCACCCGGAGGCGTCCCGCAGCGGGATCCACAGGATGAGGTCCGCGAACGACAGGTCGGCCAGGAGCTGCCAGTCGGAGACCAGCGAGTGCATCCACTCGATGTCCGCTTCGTTGAGCGCGGTGTGGCGAACCGCCAGGTCGCTTAGAGTCGGCACTCGTGCATCATGCGTTCTTTGCCGGTCCGAATGCGAATCGGGCGGGTCCGGCTGGAAGGATTTCCCCATGGAGCAGAGTCCCCGGCACGTCCCGGACCCGCTCGCACGGTTCCGCTCGGCGGCGGCGGACCGCGAGGCGGCCGGGCTGAGGCGGGCCCTGCGCCCCCGCACCCCGGACGACGACGGCATGATCGACCTGGCCTCCAACGACTATCTCGGCCTGGCCAGGGACGCCCGCCTCGCCGAGGCCGCCGCGGCGGCCGTCCGCGCCTGGGGCACCGGCTCCACCGGCTCCCGCCTGGTCACCGGCTCCACCGCGCTGCACGCCGAACTGGAGGCCGATCTGTGCGCCTTCACCGGCTCCCCCGCCGCGCTGGTGTTCTCCTCCGGCTATCTCGCCAACCTCGCCGCGGTCGCGGCCCTGGGCCGGGACGCGCTGGTGGTCTCCGACGCCGGCAACCACGCCTCCATCGTCGACGCCTGCCGGCTGTCGCGTTCGCGCGTGGTCGTCACCCCGCACGGCGACGTCGGGGCGGTGGAGAAGGCCCTCGCGGGGCGGGCGGAGGAGCACGCGGTCGTGGTCACCGACGCGCTCTTCTCCGTCGACGGCGATCTCGCCCCCCTCGCGGAGCTCCACGAGGTCACCGTACGGCACGGCGCGCTGCTCGTCGTCGACGAGGCCCACTCGCTCGGCGTGCTGGGCCCCGGCGGCCGGGGCGCGGTGTACGAGGCGGGTCTGGCCGGTGAACGCGGTGTTGTGAAAACGATCACACTCTCCAAGTCCCTGGGCTCCCAGGGAGGGGCCGTGCTCGGGGCTCCCGAGGTGATCCAGACCCTGCTCGACACGGGTCGCCCGTTCATCTTCGACACCGGCCTGGCGCCCGCCTGCGTTGCGGCTGCACTCGCCGCTCTGGATATCCTTCGGAACCAGCCCGAACTGCCCGGACGCGTGCGAGCCAGGGCGAGGGAGCTGGCCTCGACGGCCCGCGAACTCGGCCTGGAGACGAACGACCCGGCGGGTGCGGTCGTCCCGATCGTGCTCGGCCATCCCGAGACGGCGCTTCGGGCCGCCCTCATCTTCGCGGAGCACGGAGTGCGCGCCGGATGCTTCCGGCCGCCCTCGGTGCCGGTCGGCCGCTCTTGCCTGCGGCTTACCGCGCGGGCCAATCTGACTTCCGATGAACTTGCGGTGACCGGGGACGCACTCACCGCCGTGGCCGAGATGAAGGTGACCATGTGAGTGAGCGAAGCGGACGGGTCCGGCGGGCCCGGTACTTCGGGCACGCCCGTTCCAAGCCGTCCGGTGAGGTGCTGCCGTGACGGACGAGTCCCCCCGGATCCCGAAATACTACGACGTCAAGCGCAACCTGCTCACGCTCACCAAGAGCCTGCCCGCGGGCAGTGCGCTTCCCCCCGAGCGGACGCTCGCCGTGCGCTTCGAGACCTCCCGCACCACCGTGCGCCAGGCCCTGTCGGAGCTGGTGGTCGAAGGCCGTCTGGTGCGCATCCAGGGCAAGGGGACGTTCGTCGCGCAGCCCAAGGTCGCCCAGGTCCTCCAGCTCACCTCCTACACCGGTGACCTGCGGACCGTCGGACTGGAGCCGGACACCAAGATCCTCGACATCAGCTACGTCACCGCCGACGAGCCGCTGGCCCGCCGCCTGGCGATCAACCCCGGCGGGCGGGTGCTGCGCATCCACCGGCTGCGCCTGGCCAACGGCGAGCCGATGTCGATCGACACCACCCACCTGTCGGCCCGGCGCTTCCCCAGGCTCCGGCGCGAGCTGGAGGTGCACTCCTCGCTGTACGAGACGCTGCACAACGCCTACAACGTGCGGCTGACCGACGCCGAGGAGATCATCGAGACCGTGCTGGCCACGCCGTACGACGCTCAGGTGCTGGGGGTGGACGTCGGCCTGCCGATGCTCCTGCTCACCCGGCACGCCTTCGACGCCGAGGGCGACCCGGTGGAGTGGGCGCAGTCCCTCTACCGGGGCGACCGCTACAAGTTCGTCACCCGGCTGCGCCGCCCCTGACCGCCGCCCGCGCGGGCGCCGCCCCGCCCGGTCACACCGTACGGCGGGGCGGCGGGGCCGCGCCCTGGCACTCCCGGAAACGTTCCGTGGCCGGGGCGGGGGAGGCCGGGGCCTCCTAAGGTGAGGGGGGTGAGCATTCTCGTGGTCACCGGTACCGACACCGGAGTGGGCAAGACGGTCGTCACCGCGGCCGTGGCGTCGCTCGCCAGGGAGCGGGGCTCCTCGATCGCCGTGGTGAAGCCCGCGCAGACCGGGGTGGGCGAGAACGAGCCCGGGGACCTCGACGACGTCATCCGGCTGTCCGGGGTGACGACCACGTTCGAGTTCGCCCGGTTCCCCGACCCGCTGTCCCCGGCGGCGGCCGCCCGCGTGTCGGGCCTGCCGCAGGTCTCCCTGGCCCGCGCGGCGCTGCGGATCAGGGAGCTGGCCGAGTCGCACCGGCTGGTGGTCGTCGAGGGGGCGGGCGGGCTGCTCGTCCGCTTCGACGAGGAGGGCGCCACCCTGGCCGACCTGGCCCGGGCCCTGTCCGCGCCGGTGCTCCTGGTGTGCCGGGCCTCCCTGGGCACGCTCAACCACACCGCGCTGACGCTGGAGGCGATGGCCCACCGGGGGCTCGACCTGGCCGGGGTGGTGATCGGGTCCTGGCCCGCCGAACCCGGCCTGGCCGAGCGGTGCAACGTGGCCGACCTGGAGATGCTGGCCGCCCGGCCGCTCGCGGGCGCGCTCCCGGAGGGCTCCGGCGCGCTCGACCGCGACTCCTTCGCCCGTACGGCCCGCGCGGGCCTGAGCCCGGCGCTGGGCGGCGCGTTCGACCCGGCGGTCTTCCGGAGCGGCCTGGGACGCCTGTCGTAGCGCCGGGACCGCTGCCTGTGGTGATATCCGTACCGGTATGGATCCGGCCTTAACCGGAATATTGGACAAGGTCAGCCGGATCTGGTGTCCTCATCCTCTCAGTGATCTCCGTGACGATCCAGATGAGGAGCCTCGCCGTGCGGCACCCCCTTGTCCCCTTCCGACCGGCGCCGGACGCCGCTCCCCGCGGCGGGGGCGTCTCGCGCGCCGCGCGCCTCCTGGCCGCGGCGGCCGTCGCGGGCGCGCTGGTGGCGGGCCTCGCGCTGCCGGCGGTCGGCGGCGCGGGGCTGGCCGTCATCTCGGCGTCCGACGAGCTGAACCTCGCCCCGGCGGACCTCGTCGAGCCGCCTCTCGCGGAGAAGTCGACGGTGCTGGACGCCCGGGGCAACGTGATCGCCCAGTTCTACGAGGAGTACCGCGAGGTCGTCCCGCTCGACCAGGTGGCCGACGTGATGAGGACGGCGATCGTCTCGATCGAGGACGACCGCTTCTACGAGCACGGCGCGATCGACCTCGAAGGAACGGTCCGGGCGCTGGCCAGGAACCTGTCCTCCGGCGGGGTGAGCCAGGGCGGGTCCAGCATCACCCAGCAGTACGTCAAGCAGGTGCTGCTCAACTCCGCCAAGACCGAGCAGGGCAAGGCCAAGGCCCTGGAGGCCAGCTACGCGCGCAAGCTCAACGAGCTTCGCCACGCGATGGCGGTGGAGAAGAAGTACACCAAGGACCAGATCCTGGAGAAGTACCTCAACATCGCCTACTTCGGCGCGGGAGCCAACGGCGTGCAGGCCGCGGCCAAGCGCTTCTTCGGCCGGTCCGCGGCCAGGCTGACCCTGTGGCAGGCCGCCACGCTGGCGGCGGCCGTGCAGTCGCCCAACGACACCGACCCGAGCCGGGGCGCGGCGTACCAGAAGCGGCTGCTGGAGCGGCGCGACGTGGTGCTGGACCGGATGGCGGAGCTGGGGAAGATCACCCCGGCCGAGGCCGCCGCGGCGAAGAAGCGGAAGCTCGGCTACCGCGGTACCTCGCTGCCGGGCGGCTGCGAGGCGAGCCCGTACCCCTACTTCTGCCTCTACGTGCGCAACGAGATCCTCACCGACCCCGCCTTCGGCAAGACCCCGCAGGCCCGCAGCCGGTTCCTCAACCGCGGCGGCCTGACCATCCACACGACGCTGGACCCGAAGATGCAGGCCGCCGCCGATCGGGCGATCCGGCGGCGGGTGCACGCCTCCGACAACCCGATGGCCGCCGAGGCCCTGGTGCAGCCGGGCACCGGCGCGATCAAGGCGATGGCGGCCAGCCGCCGCTACGCCTCTCCCGCGCGCCGCAACGAGATCTCCTACAACGCGGTCGCCGACATGGCGCACGGCGGCCTGACCGGATTCCAGGCCGGCTCGACGTTCAAGACCTTCACGCTGATCACCGCGCTGAAGAAGGGCATGAAGCCCGACCAGGGCCTGACGGCGGGCGCGGGCTACCGCGCGCCGGGCTACTCGGCGTTCAAGGACTGCGCGGGCGGCAACGTCGGCGACCCGACCTGGACCGTCACCAACGACGAGGGCTCGCCCGGGTTCAAGACGCTGCGCACCGGCACCTGGGCGTCGGTCAACACCTTCTTCCTGGAGCTGGAGCAGCGCGTGGGGCTGTGCGACACCGTGCGGACCGCCCAGTCGCTGGGCATCAAGCGGGCCGACGGCAAGCCGCTGCGGGAGGTCGAGACCTTCACGCTCGGGGTCAACGAGATGGACCCGGTGACGGTGGCGAGCGCCTACGCGGCGATCGGGGCGCGCGGGAAGTACTGCCGGCCGATGGCCATCACCCGGATCACCGACCGCGGCGGCAAGGACAGCGTCTGGCGGCCTCAGTGCCGGCAGGCGCTGGAACCCGAGATCGCCGACGCCACCGCCGACATCCTGTCGGGGGTGTTCACCAGGGGCACCATGCGCAACGTGGGCGGCATCGGCCGCGACGCCGCGGGCAAGACCGGCACCACCGACGCCTACGCCACCGCCTGGTTCGCCGGGTTCACCCCGGACCTCGCGGGCGCGGTGAGCATCGGCGACCCGCGCGGCTCGCAGCGGTACAAGCTCACCGGCGTCACCATCGGCGGCCGGTACTACGGCTCCGTCGTCGGCGCCGACCTCCCCGGCCCGATCTGGAAGGACACCATGCTGGCCGCGCTGAAGGGCGTCCCCGCCACGTCCTTCCACCCGATCGACCGGGCCCGGTTCAGCGGCTGCGGCGACGGCTGCGCCCCGCGCAGGCCCACCGGGGAGCGGGACGGCGACCGCGGCGGTGACCGGGGCGGAAACGGGGACGGGAACGGTCAGGTGGAGGTGCTGGGGTGAGCGAGGGCGCGCACCGCCTCCCGCGTGAGCGCCGGCGTGCCCGCCATGGAGTACCGCACGCGCGGAGCCGGCGGGGTGAACCCGCCGCCGGACCTGCGGACGACCGCCCCCGGCGGCGTTAGGCGGGACGAATCTGGGCAGGGTGAACAAGCCCTGTCCGGCTAAGTGACTGACTGGTAGGTTGCGCGTTATGGAGTCTCCAAAGCACGCGGGTGACATCGCCGTCGCCGTCTCCAAGGCATACGGCATCGAGACCATGTTCACCCTTTCCGGCGGACACGTCTTCCCGCTCTACGACGGAGCGGTCCACGAGGGACTGCCCATCGTCGACGTGAGGCACGAGCAGAGCGCGGTCTTCGCCGCCGAGGCGACCGCCCGGCTGACCCGCAGACCGGGCCTGGCCGTGCTCACCGCCGGTCCCGGTGTCACCAACGGCGTCAGCGGAGTCGCCACCGCGCACTTCAACGGCTCCCCCGTGGTCGTCATGGGCGGCCGGGCGCCGCAGTCGCGCTGGGGGGCCGGCGCGCTGCAGGAGATCGACCATCCGCCGCTGTTCGCGCCGATCACCAAGCTGGCCTTCACCGGCTCGGGCCCCGACTCCGTGGCCGAGGACGTGGAGATGGCCTTCCGCACCGCCCTCGCCCCGCACCGCGGCCCCGTCTTCCTCGACTTCCACATGGACCACCTGTTCGCCGCGGCGCCCCCGCCGGACCACGCCATCGAGACGCTGACCCCCTCGCCGCTGGAGCCCGACTCCGACGCGCTCGCCGAGGTCGCCCGGCTGCTCGCCGAGGCCGAGCGCCCGGTGCTGGTCCTGGGCTCCGACGTGTGGATGGACCGCGCCGAGGAGGTCGCCCTGGCCTTCGCCGAGGAGCTCCGCCTGCCGGTCATCCTGAACGGCCAGGGCCGCGGCATCCTGCCCGCCGGGCACGAGCTGCTGGTCACCCGGGCCCGCGGCATGGCGTTCTCCCAGGCCGACCTGGTGATCGTGGCCGGCGCCCCGCTCGACTTCCGTCTCGGCTACGGCTGGTTCGGCGGCAAGGACGGCGCCCCGCTCGCCCGGGTCGTCCACCTGGCCGACGCGCCGTCGCAGCTCGCGACGCACATGCAGCCCGCCGCGACCGCCGCGGGCGACATGTCGCTGCTCTTCTGGGGTCTCGGTACGGCCTGCGCCGACGCCGGCGTGTCCCCCAAGACCTACCAGCCGTGGCTGGCGCGGCTGGCCGAGGCCGCCGCCGCGGCCGTCGCCGGGGACGCCGAGCTGCTGGCGTCCGCCTCCGACCCGATCCACCCGATGCGGATCTACGGCGAGCTGAACAAGGTCCTCGCCGACGACGCCGTGGTCATCGGCGACGGGGGCGACTTCGTCTCCTACGCCGGCAAGTACGTCGAGCCCAGGCGGCCGGGCAACTGGCTCGACCCGGGCCCGTACGGCTGCCTGGGCACCGGCCTGGGATACTCCATCGCCGCCCGGCTGGCCCGCCCCTCCTCACAGGTGGTGCTGCTGCTCGGCGACGGCGCGGCGGGCTTCTCGCTGATGGACGTCGACACGCTCGTGCGCCACGGCCTGCCGGTGGTGATGATCTGCGGCAACAACGGCATCTGGGGCCTGGAGAAGCACCCCATGCAGATGCTGTACGGCTACGACGTGGCCGCCGAGCTGCAGCCGCAGTGCCGCTACGACCAGGTGGTCACCGCGCTCGGCGGCGGCGGCGAGCTCGTCACCGACCCGTCGGAGATCGGCCCGGCGCTGCGCCGCGCGTTCGACTCCGGCGTGCCGTACATGGTGAACATCGCCACCGACCCGTCCATCGCCTACCCGCGCAACACCACGGGCGTCTGACCCGCCGGTTCCGGGCGCCATCGGCGCCCGGAACGCCGGGGCATGGGCGTCGCGGGACCCCGGAACGTCAGGGCCCGGACGCCCGGCCCGTCAGGGCTTGGGCGTCGCGGCCGGGGAGGCCGGCGGCGAGCTCTCCGGGCACTTGGGGTTGGCCAGCACGATCTCCACCGGCTTGCGGGGATCCCACTCGGTCCCGGGGGCGGGATCCTGCTCGACCACCCGCACGCACATCTCGTAGTTGATGTCGCCGCTCGCGGTCACCTTCACCTTCAGGCCGACCTGCCCGAGCCGGCCCTTGGCGGGCTCCGGCTCCAGGCCCCGCACGTCCGGCACCTGCACCTTCTGCACGGTCGGGGTCGGCTTGGGCGACTTCCTGGGCGTCGGCGTGGTGGACGGCTTCTCGGACGGATCCGGTGTGGGCTCCGTCGTGGGCTCCGGCTCCGTTTCCTCGGTCTCCTCCGGCTCCGCGCTCGGCCTCGCCGGCTGGCGGTCGACGGTCGGGGTGGGGGACGGCGACTTCGTGCGCCTAGACGTCCTGGGGGGCTTCGAGGGTTGCTCGGAGGGAGTCGCCGTGGCCTCCGCGGCCAGGTCGGTGTGCGACACCTCGTCGCTGGACGCCATCGCGTTGATGCCCACCGCGCCCAGGCCGCCACAGAGCACGACCGCCGCGGCGACCGCGGCGAGCATCCCGCCCCGGCGGCGCGGTCTGCGCCCGGCGCGGCGGCCCCGTCCCCCGGAGGCCGCCTCGACGGCCGCGCCGGACGCCGCCGTCGTCGCCGCGGCCGACGCGGCCCCCTGGTGGGCCGTCTGCTGGCCGCCCTGCCAGCCCGCCTGCGGCGCGGACCCCTGCCAACCGGCCTGCTGCCCGCCCTGGCCCTGCCAGCCCGTCTGCTGGCCGCTCTGGCCCTGCCAGCCGCCCTGTGTGGCGTTCCACCCGGTCTCCGACGGGCCGGGCTGACCGAACATCATCGGGCCGGTCTCCGGCCCGAGCTGCCCGGCCTGCCGCGCGGCGGCGCTCATCGCCGCGGCGCTGGGGAAACGCCGGGCCGGGTCCTTCGACAGCGCCTGCTCCACCAGGGCGCGGATCGCGGGCGGGATGTGCGGGGGCAGCGGCGGCGGGGCCTCCCGGATGTGCTTGAGCGCGATCGTGACGGGCGTGTCGCCGTCGAACGGCCGCTGCCCGGCGAGGCACTCGTAGGCCACTACGCCCAGCGCGTAGATGTCCACCGCCGGGGTGACCGGCGCGCCCTCGGCCTGCTCGGGCGCGCAGTAGGCGGCGGTGCCGAGCACCATGCCGGCGTCGGTCAGCCTGCTGGCGGCGTCCGACCTGGCGATGCCGAAGTCGGTGAGCACGAGCATGCCGTCGGGCCGCACCAGCAGGTTGCCGGGCTTGATGTCGCGGTGGACGATCCCCTGGTCGTGTACGGCCTGCAACGCCGAGGCCGCCTGGGAGATGAGCTCCATCGCCGGACCCGGGGCGATGCTCCCCAGCCGGCTCAACAGCCGGTCCAGCGGCTCGCCGTCCACGAACTTCATCACGAGGTAGGCCGTCGCCCCCGCGCCGGGCACCTCGTGAACACCGTAGTCGTAGACGTCGACGACCCCCGGGTGGTTGATCGTCGCCATGGCCCGGGCCTCGCCCTGGAAGCGCACGAGGAAGCCGGGGTCGTCGGTACGGCCCGGGAGCAGCACCTTGACGGCGACGGTCCGGGCCAGAACCGTGTCCTCGCCGCGCCAGACCTCGCCCATGCCACCGGCGCCGATGCGGGTATCCAGGCGATACCGCCCCGCCAGCGTCGTGCCTTGGGCCACCATTACTCCCCCGTAACCCTTCCCGCTCCCACCCCAGGATTCTCCAAGAAAGCGGATCCGTATCGCGTCACCGTAACGCCACGGTAACGAAACCCTGCATGCCGGATACCTCACAAACAAGACGCGTGCCGTAGCATCGCACAAAACTCACAGCTTTTGCGGAGACTTGTACACCTTGCCCGACTCGTGAGGATAAGGGGAAATCTTCGGTGGTCCCCCAACCGGACGTGATGATCACGGGGGACGGACCCTAAGCTGGCGCGCATGACGCTCGCTCCCGGCCTGCGCGCCCGGATTCTCACCATGGTCGAAACATCGGACACCGCGGCGAAGGTCGGCAGCGGGGACGTCCCGGTGCTGGCCACCCCCCGGCTGCTGGCCCTCGCCGAGCGGGCCACCGTCCAGGCGGTCGCCGACGCCCTCGGCCCCGGACAGACCTCCGTGGGCACCAAGGTCGCCCTGGAGCACCTGGCGGCCAGCCCGGTCGGCGCCCACGTCGAGATCGCCGCGGAGCTCACCGAGGTGGACGGCCGCCGCCTGGTCTTCGCCTTCACCGCCCGCGACCGGCACGACACCGTCGTCGCCACCGGCACGATCGAACGGGCGGTCGTCGACCGCGAGCGCTTCCTCTCCCGGGCCGCCCGCTGACCGGTCGCGGACCGCTCCGCCGGACCCGGCCCAGACCCCGCCGAACCCGGCCGAACCCGCCCGCCGGACGGCGAGCGGGTGAGGACGGGGCGCGACCCGCTACTCGATCACCGCGATGAGGTCGCCCTCCTGGATGACGTCCCCCTCGGCCACCTTGAGCTGGACGACGACGCCGTCGTCCTCCGCGATGACCGGGATCTCCATCTTCATCGACTCCAGGATGACCAGGGTGTCGCCGTCCTCGACGGTGTCACCCTCGGCCACGAGGACCTTCCAAACGTTCGCCACCATCTCCGCGCGCACTTCAGCCACCGGAAACTCCCATCACTCACATAGTCCAACCGTGTCAGAGCGGCCCGTTCAGGCCCTCATGCGGGCCACCAGCCCGGTGTCGTAACCGCCGCCGACGAACTCGGGACGCGCCAGCAGCTCGGCGCAGAACGGCAGGTTGTTCTTGGGGCCCTCGACGAGGAAGGCCGCCACCGCCTTGCCCGCGCGCTCCAGCGCCTCGTCGCGGGTCTCGCCGTACACGCACAGCTTGGCCATGAGCGGATCGTAGAACGGCGTCACCGTGTTGCCGCCGGTGTAGCCGGAGTCCACCCGGACGCCCTCGCCGGACGGCTCCTCCCACACGTCGATCTTCCCGGGGCCGGGGAAGAACCGCTTGGGGTCCTCGGCGTACACCCGGAACTCGATCGCGTGGCCGCGCGGCGCCGGCGGCGGCTCGACCGCCTCGCCCGCGGCGATCCGCAGCTGCAGCTCCACCAGGTCCACCCCGGTGACGAGCTCGGTCACCGGGTGCTCGACCTGCAGGCGGGTGTTCATCTCCAGGAACACGAAGTCCTGCCGGTCCGCGTCGACCAGGCACTCCACGGTGCCGGCGCCCAGATATCCGACCGCCTCGCCCGCCCGGACCGCCGCCGCCAGCATCCGCTCGCGCAGCTCCGGGGTGACACCGGGAGACGGCGTCTCCTCCACGACCTTCTGGTGCCGGCGCTGCACCGAGCAGTCGCGCTCGCCCAGCGCGAGGACGGTGCCGTCGGCGAGACCGAGGATCTGCACCTCGACGTGACGGGCGCGCTCGATGTAGCGCTCCAGCAGGATCGCCGGCGGCCCACCGAACCGGGCGGCGGCCCGGGACGCCTGCTCGAACGCCTTGGCCAGGCCCGCCTCGTCGTGGGCGACGCCCATGCCGATGCCGCCGCCCCCGCCCGCGGCCTTAACCATGACCGGGTAGCCGATCCCGGCGGCGGCCGCCACGGCCTGCTCAAGCTCGGTGACCGGCTCGCGGGTCCCGGCGGCGACCGGCACGCCCGCGGCCTCCATGAGGTTCCGCGCGTTGATCTTGTCGCCCATCCGCTCGATCGCCTCGGGCGAGGGGCCGATCCAGGTCAGGCCCGCGTCGACGACGGCCCGGGCGAAACCGGCGTTCTCCGAGAAGAACCCGTAGCCGGGGTGGACGGCCTGGGCACCCGACGCGCGGGCCGCCTCGAGCACCTTGCCGGCGTCGAGGTAGCTCTGCGCGGGGTTGGCCGGGCCGAGCAGGATCGCCTCGTCGGCCTCCCGTACGAACGGCAGGTCGGCATCGGCCTCGGAATACACCGCGATGGCCCGCAGGCCCATGCGCCGCACCGTACGGATGATCCGCCGCGCGATTTCGCCGCGGTTTGCGACCAGAACGGACTCGAACACGTTGGTGGACCCCTTTCGACCGCTCCACCCTATGACCGTGGGCTCCGCACAACCCTTCGCCCGAAACCACCGATCACGGCGAGGCGATCTGTAGGAATTCCACAAATCCCTCAGCCGCGCCGCGCCGGGACGAGCCTGCCGATGACCCGGGTCATCGCCTCGACGATCTCCGGGTCGTACTCGTCGCCCGCGCCCAGACGGATCCGGTCGAGGGCCGCCGCGGCCCGGACCCGGTCGGTGGAACCCCCCACCAGGTCGTCGTAGGCGTTGGCCGCCTTGATGATCCGGCTGGCCTGCGGCGGGTCCTCCGCGCAGGAGTCGCACTGGCGGCGGACGGCCTCGGCCACCCGGTCCAGCACCCCGGTCTGCCGGATCACCTCCGCCCCCAGCTCGGCGATGCGCCGCGCCTGCCCGCGGTCGGTGAGCACGGTGGCCCCGCCGGGAATCGGGTCGCGCAGCGAGAGCTGGCCGATGTCGTGCATGAGCGCGGCGTACTCCAGCTCCAGCAGCTCGGGCTCGGCCATGCCCAGCTCCCGGCCGATCGCCACCGCCATCCGGCTCACCCGGTGAGAGTGACCCGGCTCGACGTACCCGCCGACCTCGGTCACCCGCGCCAGCGCCCGGACCGTCTGCAGGTACGTCGCGCGGATCCCGGCGTACTTGCGGAAGGCGACCTGGGTGACCAGCAGCGGCGCGGCGAAGACCAGCAGCGCGGCCATGCCCATGCTGTGCGAGGCCAGCGCGAGCAGGATGCCGGAGGCGGACACCGCCGACCACAGCGGGGCGGCCGACCGCAGCTCGTCACGGAGGACCACCCGGAAGGCCGCCCGGACCCGCTCGGCCCGCAGCACGGCGGCCAGCACCACGTCCGCCAGCACCATCAGCGCGATGAGCAGGGCCATCACCCCCAGCGGCGGCCACCAGCCCTCTCCCCGCCCCCTCGTCAGGCCGAACAGCCCGTCGGCCAGCGGCCGGTAGGCCAGCGCCAGCAACCCGCCGGTGAACAGCCTGCGCGCCATGGCGTCCAGCTTCGGCGGGCGGCCCACCGCCAGGTGCGGCAGCGCCCCGGCCGTCATCCCGACCGTCAGCACCGCGACGACCTGCAACGCCGAGTGCCGCGCCGGGACGTCGCCCATGTCCAGCAGCAGCGTGTAGCCGAGCGCCGCCGCCGCGCCGATCGGCGCCACCTCCCGGTTGCCCGGCATGGTGAGCCGCGCCAGCTCCCCCACCGCGATCAGCGCGCCGAACCCGATGGCGATCTCCGGATCGACCAGCCCCGCGGCGGCTGTGTGCGCCACACCCACCGCGGCCAGCACCCCGGCCGCGCAGACCAACAGGAACCGGACCGAGTCGAACCTGCCCAGGGCCCGGGCCGCCGCACCGGCGGCGGGGTGGCCCGCCGCCCGGCGGCCCACCGTCCCGTGCTCGATGGTCGCGTTCACCTTCTCGTTCGCTGCGCTCACCCGGCGGCTCACCGCTCCGACACCACCTGGATCGGGGCCGTGGGGTCGTCGTGGTCCTTGGTGGTGGTCTGGGACGCGTCCGCCGGGAGCGGGACGACCTTGCGCGGCGGCTCCCAGCCGTCGCGGTCCACCGCCCTGACGAACGCCGCGACCATCACCGGGTCGAACTGGGTGCCCGCGCCCTTGCGCAGCTCGGCCACGGCCTCCTCCACCGGGCGGGCGCCGCGGTAGGAGCGGTCGGAGGTCATCGAGTCGAAGGCGTCGGCCACCGCGATGATCCGGGCGAACTCCGGGATCTCGTCCCCGGCCAGCCCCATGGGATAACCCTTGCCGTCCTGCCGTTCGTGGTGGTGCATGATCCCGGCGAACGCCTCGTCCAGGAAGTCGATGCCCCGCACGATCTCCAGCCCGCGCATGGGGTGGAGCTGGATGGCGGCGTACTCCTCCTCGGTGAGCGGCCCATCCTTCTGCAGCACCTTGGTCGGCACGCCGAGCTTGCCGACGTCGTGCAGCATCCCGGCGTAGCGGATCGCCCGGAGCCGCTCGGGACCCATGCCGATCTCCTCGGCGATCATCCCCGAGGCGAGCGAGACGCGGGTGCAGTGGCCGCGGGTGTAGTAGTCCTTGGTCTCCACCGCCTGGCAGAGCGCGGCGATGGTGGCGTCGTAGGCGCGCTGCTGGGCGAGGTACTGGCCGAAGGCCCACCGGGCGACGAACAGCGGCAGCAGCACCAGCACCGCGGAGATCGAGTTCACCGTCGTCCACAGACCGGCGATCAGCAGCCCGAAGGTCGCGTAGCCGAGATAGGAGACCAGGAACTGCGCCAGGCCGCGCAGCGGCACCTGGTGGGCCTGGCCGGTCGTCACGAGCACGACCGCGATCAGGACGAAGTTGAGCGGCACGAACACCGCGGCGGCGCCCGCGAACGGCACGATCAGGTCGTCGAACCCGGCGATGGACGGGATGACGGGGTGACCGCCCAGCAGCCGCTTGTAGACCCAGCCGGCGACGAACCCGCAGATCGCGAACTGGGCGCCGTTGAACAGCCGCTTGACCAGCGGCAGCCCCGGCCGGACGCTGAAGACCGCCGTCATGCCGACGAGCGCGGCGCCCTCGGGGCCGACCAGCACCACCGCGGCGAGCGCGGCCGAGAAGCTGACCGAGACCGCGGCCTGCCGGACGTTCAGGAGCGTGGGGACCGACTCGCACACCAGGAACAGCAGGGCCAGCACCAGCAGGGTGGACCAGTCGAGAGGTGCGAGCCGGGCGCTCACCAGCACGCTGTGACCGATCAGTGCCCACGCGGTTCCGATGACCGCGCCAAGGTAGACCTTGGCAAACCACGGCAGTCCACGCAAAGCAGCCACCCTCGGTTCTACGGGCGCGTGCTCAGGTCCAGGAGATCCCCGGATACACCGGGCCGACCGTTTCCTTCAACATGCGCTGCCTCCACGTTGGTATCCGCGACTCAGGCTACAGAAGCGCGTCAGGCGCCGAGGGGAGGAGCGGGAATCGCAAGCAAAGCGTAACCAATTCATCACCACGAGCCACGGACATGAGTCGCGCTCAGAGCGTCGCCTGACGAGCCCTTGCCCAGGCCACGGTGGCCTTCAGGCCGGTCGCGAGGTCGGTGTGGGGCCGCCAGCCCAGCCCCTCGAAGGCGGGCGCCGGGTCGACGGCCATCGCCGGGAGGTCTCCCTGCCGCGCCTCGGCGAGCCCCGGCTCGTCGGGGGCCCCCGCGGCCGCGGCCACCAGGGCGTGCAGCTCGCGGTCGGTGGTCTGCAGGCCGGTGCCGAGGTTGAACCGGCGGCCGCCCCCGGCCTCGCCGCAGGCGCGGACGAAGCCGTCCACCACGTCGTCGACGAAGACGTAGTCGCGGGTCTGCCCGCCGTCGCCGTACAGCACCGTGGGGCGGCCGGACAGCAGCGCGTCGGTGAAGATGGCGACCACCCCGGCCTCGCCGTCGGGCGACTGGCGGGGGCCGTAGACGTTGGAGAGCACCAGCGTGGTGTAGTCGATGCCGTGCAGCGCCCGGAACGCCGCGAGGTACACCTCGGCGCTGAGCTTGGAGGCCGCGTACGGCGAACGCGGATCGGTCCGCGCGTCACCCGGGACCGGGATGGCCTCCGGGACGCCGTAGACGGCGACCGAGGAGGCGAAGACGACCTTGCGGGTGCCGCCGTGGTGCGCGGCGGTCAGGACCGAGGCGGTGCCCTCGACGTTGAGGCGGGCGTCGTGCACCGGGTCGGCCACGCTCTTGCGCACGCTGATCTGCGCGGCGAGGTGGCAGACGACCTCCGGCCGCCACTCGGCGGCCAGCCCGGTCAGCGCGGGGTCGCGGATGTCCATCTCATGGAGGGCGAACCGCGGGCTGCGCGCCGCCTCGGCGAGGTTGGCGCGGTCTCCCCCGGACAGGTCGTCGACGGCCGCGACCTCATGACCGTCGGCCAGCAGCCGGTCTACCAGGTTGGACCCGATGAAACCCGCTCCACCGGTGACGAGAATCCGCATGCCGCCCCCACGATCGTATGGCCATGGCCGTAGGAGAGATCTTAGGAGGTCATCCGGCCAACTCGGAGCGGACCTGGTCGATCCGCCGCAGAACCTTGGCCCTCAGGTCCTCGGGCGCCCGGTCGCAGCCGCAGTGCTTGGCGACCAGCTGCTTGACGACCTGCTCCAGGCCGTACTCCTCCAGGCAGGGGCCGCACTCGTCGAGGTGCTCGCGGATGTCGACGCACTTGCCGTCGTCGAGCTCGCCGTCGAGGTAGCTGTAGACCTTGTCCAGGACCTCGCGACAGTCCGTGCTGTGGGGCTTCCCGCAGCTCATGCGATCACCTCGCCCTGCTCGTCAGGGCTCGCGGGCGCACCCCGCGAAACCCGCTCGTCACGGCTCGCGGACATGCCCCGCGGAATCCGCCGGCCGACCCGCTCACTTCGCGCCCTCCGCCGAGATCAGCCCGCGGTCGCGGGCGTAGTCCTCAAGCTGCGTCCGCAACTGGCGGCGGCCACGATGGAGCCTCGACATGACGGTCCCGATCGGGGTGCCCATGATGTCGGCGATCTCCTTGTACGGGAACCCCTCGACGTCGGCGAGGTAGACCGCGATGCGGAACTCCTCGGGCAGCGCGGCGAGCGCCTGCTTGACGTCGCTGTCGGGCAGGTGCTCGAGCGCCTCGATCTCCGCCGACTTCAGCCCGGCGGAGGTGTGCGACTCGGCCCTGGCGAGCTGCCAGTCCTCGATCTCCTCGGCGCCCGACTGCTTGGGCTCCCGCTGCTTCTTGCGGTAGCTGTTGATGAAGGTGTTGGTGAGGATGCGGTAGAGCCACGCCTTGAGGTTCGTGCCCTCCTGGAACTGGTGGAAGGACGCGAACGCCTTGGCGAACGTCTCCTGAAGAAGGTCCTCGGCGTCCGCCGGGTTCCTCGTCATCCTGAGCGCGGCGGAGTAGAGCTGGTCGAGATACGGCATGACATCCCGCTCGAACCGCGTGCTCCTCTGCTCCAGCGTCTCCTGGCCTGTCGCAGGGACCGGACCCACCCCCTTAAGATCGCCGGAGCCCTGCTGACGCGGGACTCCGTACTGAGCGGAGAATACCCGCTCGCCGGGAAAGGACCGGTAACCGGGGCGGGCCATGGGGTCGCTCAACGCGAGCATCGGTTTGCCAACCTCCGAAAGGATCGTGTGCTGTCCGCTGCAACACCCCCGATCGGTCACTTGTTCCCACAAGATGGAAGGTGACGATCAACCCGGTACGGGGAAAAAAATACGTACCGGCAGGTAGCCAAACCACCGGAACCCCGACGCCAGGAGCCGCTCGTGCTGCCCATCCCGGCCGAAGAGCTGAACGGCACAGGAACGCTTGGACCGTACTGGACCTTCTACCGTGCGGTCGCCTCCGAACAGCTGTCCCGCTGGCTGCCGGAGAGCCCCTCGACGGTCCTCGACCTGTCCGGCGGCCGGGGCCGCTGGTCCGCGCAGGCGGCCAAGGCCGGGCACCGGGTGCTGGAGGTGGTCGACTTCCGCCGCACGGTGGAGGGCCCGGCGCCGCTGCACGACGCCTCCCGGGTCGGCCAGGTCCGCGCCGACGACCTGCGTTTCCTGCCCGACGGCAGCGTGGACGCCGTGCTGGCCGAGGAGCGCGCGCTGTCGATCGAGCTCATGGCCGAGTCGGCGATCGCCGACGTCGCGCGGGTGCTGCGGCCGGGCGGGCGGGCACTGGTCAGCGTCGACTCCCTCGTGCTGGGCATGGCGATCCTCGCCGAGCAGAACTTCTGGGCCCACCTGCGCCAGACCGGCGAGGTCATGCTCGTGCCCTGGCCCGACGGCAGCATCACCCGCTGCTTCAGCAGCGGCCAGCTCCGCGAGCTGCTGACCGGCGCGGGCCTGGAGGTGGAGTGGATACGGCCGCGCACGGTGCTGTCCCCCTCGACGGTGGACCACGTGCTCGCCTCCGACCCGCGTGCCCTGACCTGGCTGGTCAACACCGAGCTGGAGGCGCACGCCGGCGACGACGACACCGTGGGCATCCACCTGGTCGCCAGCGCCCGCCGCCCCTGAGCCGCCCTTCCCCGGACCGCCCCGAGCCGCCGTGCGGCGATGTCCCGCCCGGCCCCGTACCGCCCGCGCCGCGTCCGGGTCAGCGCCTGCGCTCGCGCCTGGACTGGCACGGCACGCAGCGCTCGGCCTCTGGCCGCGCCTGAAGCCGGCCCTCGGGGACGGCCGCGCCGCAGTCCACGCACAGGCCGTAGCGCCCGCCGTCCAGCCGCGCGATCGCCTCGACGACCGCGCGGCGGTGCTGGACGGCCGCCTCCAGCAGGGCGCGGTCTCGGTCGGTGTCGGTCATGACCGATCCGGCGTCGGAGCCGGGCAGGTCGCCCCGGGCCGAGGGGTCCCCGCGCAGGACCACGATGGACCGGTCGATCTCGGTGAGTGTGCTCTCCAGGCGCATACGCGCGGTCGAGGCGTCCACGGATCCGCACCTCCGCAAAGGGCAGGCGGCCTGTGAGGGGGACCCCGACTTCTCCCGGCAGGCACGAAAGGGGGACGAGTCACCGCGGCGGAGTCCGGGGGCCGGAAGGCCCGGCGGAGCCGGGGAACCGGAGGACCCCGCCGCGAAGCTCGCTTTCCTCAGCGGATGCCCGCTTGACGTGGTTTTTACACGTGTTCGCTACGGAGGGTTCTCAGAAGAGCACCCGAGAGTCACCCTCTCCCTCGCCGAGCGGTTCGATCAGCTCGGGGCCGTTGTTGCGCACCGAGTTGACCGCGGTGGAGACCGGATACGCCGAAAGGCCGGCCGATCGGGCGGGCACCAGGAACTCCCGCGCGTCGGCCGTCCCGGGGTCGAGCCAGTCGGCCCAGCGGTCCCGCTGGATCAGCATCGGCATCCGGTCGTGGATGGCGCCCAGCTCGTCCTCGGCGGTGGTGGTGATGACCGCGCAGGTCACCATCCACGCGAGCGGGTCGTCCTCGGGCCGGCCGCGGTCCCGCCAGAACTCGTACAGGCCCGCCATCGCCATGACCCCGCCGTCGGCCGGCCGGATGAAGTAGGGCTGCTTCTTCGGCTTCTTCGCGGTCCCGGCGCCCTCGACCACGCCCCACTCGTAGTAGCCGTCCGCCGGCAGCAGGCACCGCCGCTCGGCGAACGCCTTGCGGAACGACGGCTTCTCGGCGACCGTCTCCACCCGCGCGTTGATCATCCGCGCGCCGATCGACGGGTCCTTGGCCCAGGAGGGGACGAGTCCCCACCGCATCACCCTGAGCTGCCGGACCGGATGCCCCTCGGGGTCGTCCTTGGGCACCCGGCTCAGCACCGTGTAGACCGGTTTCGTGGGCGCTATGTTGTAGTCGGGCCGGAGCTCCTCGTCGGCCGCCCCGTCGACCTCGACCTGGAACTCCTCAAGAAGCTGCTGCTTGGCCCGCGCAGACGCGTATCTCCCGCACATATCCTCACCTTGCCACGCGTTCCGGTACGGGGTGGCGACGCCCCGGTAGGCTTTGCACCATGTCCGCTCCGCTGTGGCCCGCGCCGACCGCGGCCGACCCCGTCCGCGCGACCGTTCCGCTGCCCGGCTCGAAGTCGGTGACCAACCGCGCGCTGCCCCTCGCCGCGCTGGCCGACGGCCCCGGCACCGTACGGCTGGCGCTGCGCAGCCGTGACGCCGACCTGATGGCCGCCGCGCTGCGCGCCCTCGGCGCCACGCTGACCCCTTCGGGGGAGACCGCGTCGAGCGTCGACTGGGAGGTCGTCCCCGGGCCGGTCACCGGCGGGGCGCGGATCGACGTGGGGCTCGCCGGCACGGTCATGCGGTTCGTGCCGCCGATCGCCGCGCTGGCCGCCGAGGAGGTCTTCTTCGACGGCGACCCGCACGCGCGCAGGCGCCCGATGGGCGCGATCCTGGACGCGCTGCGCGCCCTCGGCGCCGACGTGCGGGGCGACGCGCTGCCGTTCACCGTCCGGGGGCCGCTGGCCGGCGGGGAGGTCACGCTCGACGCCTCCGGCTCCTCCCAGTTCCTGTCGGGTCTGCTGCTGGCCGCGGCCCGGTTCGACAAGGGCGTGACCGTACGGCACGCCGGCCCGCCCATCCCGTCGCAGCCGCACATCCGGATGACCGTCCGGATGCTGCGCGAGTTCGGCGTCCGGGTCGACGACTCCGAGCCGGACGTCTGGCGCGTCGAGCCCGGCCCGATCCGCGCCCGGGAGTTCACCGTCGAGCCCGACCTGTCCAACGCCGCGCCGTTCCTGGCCGCCGCGATGGTCACCGGCGGGTCGGTCACCGTCCCGGGCTGGCCCGCGGAGACGACCCAGCCCGGCGACCAGCTCCGCGAGCTGCTCACCGGCATGGGCGCCTCGGTCGAGCGCACGCCCGCCGGCCTGACGGTCACCGGCACCGGCCGCGTCACCGGCGTCGAGGCCGACCTGCGCGACGTGGCCGAGCTGACCCCGACGATCGCCGCGCTGGCGGCCCTGGCCGACTCCCCCAGCCGGATCAGCGGCGTCGCGCACATCCGCGGGCACGAGACCGACCGGCTGGCCGCGCTGGTCGCCGAGATCAACCGGCTCGGCGGCGACGCGGCCGAGACCGAGGACGGCCTGGTGATCCGGCCGCGCCCGCTCACCGGCGGGGTGTTCCACTCCTACGCCGACCACCGGATGGCCACCGCCGGAGCGGTGATCGGCCTGGTCGTGCCGGGTGTGGAGGTGGAGGACATCGCCACCACGGGTAAGACCCTCCCCGAGTTCGTCTCCATGTGGGAGGCGATGCTGGGCGGCGGCGCCCCGTGACGGGTGGGAAGACCAAGGCAGCCGAGGGTAGATCGAGGCGGGAAAGCTGAGAAAGCGGCAGTACGACGAGGACGACGTCAGGATCAGGCCGGGAAAGGGGTCCCGGCCCCGCACCCGTATCCGTCCGGCCCACGAGGACGCGGTCGAGGGGATGGTGGTGGCGGTCGACCGCGGCCGCTACACCTGCCTGGTCGAGGCCGGCGACGGCAAGGGCCGCCGCCGCGGCAAAGGCGGGAAGGGCGGAAAGGGCGGCGGGGACGCCGCGGCGACCGGCCGGATCGTGGTCGCCATGAAGGCGCGCGAGCTGGGCCGCAAGGGGATCGTGGTGGGCGACCGGGTGGCCCTGGTCGGCGACGTCTCCGGCGCCCCCGACACCCTGGCCCGGGTCGTCCGCGTCGAGTCCCGCAGCTCTATCCTGCGCCGCTCGGCCGACGACACCGACGACACCGACGGCGTCGAGCGCCCCGTGGTGGCCAACGCCGACCAGCTCGTGATCGTGACGGCCCTGGCCGACCCGCCGCCGCGCCCCCGCATGATCGACCGGATGCTGGTGGCCGCGTTCGACGCCGACATCGAGCCGCTGCTCTGCCTCACCAAGTCCGACCTGGCGCCGCCCGAGGAGCTGGTCTCCCTCTACGCCCCGCTGGGCGTCCCGTACGTGGTGCTGCGCAAGGGCGGCTCGCTGGAGGAGATCCGCGAGCACCTGCGCGACCGGGTCAGCGTCCTGGTCGGCCACTCGGGGGTGGGCAAGTCCACCCTGGTGAACGCCCTGGTGCCGGACGCCAACCGGGCCGTCTCCCACGTCAACGCGGTGACCGGCCGGGGCCGGCACACCTCGACCTCGGCCGTGGCGCTGGAGCTGCCCGACGGCGGCTGGATCATCGACACCCCGGGCGTGCGGAGCTTCGGGCTGGCCCACGTGTCGGTGGAGACCGTCCTCGCCGGCTTCCCCGACCTCGTCGAGGGCACGGTCCACTGTCCCAAGGGCTGCACGCACCTCGGCGACGACTGCGCGCTGGACGCCTGGGTGTCCGCCGGGCACGCCGACCCGGCCCGGTTGCTGTCCCTGCGCCGCCTGCTCGCCAGCCGCGAGGGCGCGGCCGACGACGACCAGCCGAGCGGCCCCGACGACCGCCGCCGCTGAGCGTCCCGGACGACCGACGCCGCTGAGCGTCCCCGCCGGTCCCGTGGCCGCGGCGGCTCCGGTGATCCTCCGTGTTCTCCGCGCCGCGGCCGGGGCGCCCTGAGGGGTTTGTGATCCGTCACAGGTTTGACCGCTGAGATTTACCCCCCTCCACAGTTCCCATAAGACCGCCGTCAGCTCATGGTTTGAGAGAGATGTAGGCGATCACTGGAGTCCCCCTTATGCAGCGCCGCACCTTCATCACATCCCTCTCCGCCGTCGCCCTTTCCGGCACTCTGTGGCAGAACGCCGCGCGCGCCTCGTCCACGCTCGCCGGTGAGAGCCCGTACGGCCCGCTCGGCGCACCGGACGCCAACGGCGTCGCGTTGCCCGCCGGGTTCAGCAGCAGGGTGGTCGCCCGGACGGGCCACCTCGTCGGCGGCATCCTCTGGCACCCGGCCCCGGACGGCGGCGCCTGCTTCGCCGACGGCACCGGCTGGATCTACGTGTCCAACTCCGAGGTACCGCTGATCGGCGGCGTCTCGGCGATCAGGTTCAGGGCCGACGGCTCGATCGACCGGGCCTACCGGATCCTGTCGGAGACCAACCTCAACTGCGCGGGCGGGCGCACTCCGTGGAACACCTGGCTGTCGTGCGAGGAGATCTTCCGCGGCAGGGTCTACGAGACCGACCCGTACGGCGTCCGCGGCGCGCAGCAGCGTCCCGCGATGGGCCGGTTCAAGCACGAGGCCGCCGCCTGCGACCCCGACAACCGGGTCGTCTACCTGACCGAGGACGAGGACGACGGCTGCTTCTACCGCTTCGTCCCGGACGTCTGGGGCGACCTGTCCAGCGGTCGCCTGGAGGTCTTCTGCGTCGACGACGTCTGGCGGCCGGTGCCCGATCCCACGCCCGCCGTCCTCGAACGGCAGACCAGGCACCAGGTGAGCACGGCCAGGCACTTCAGCGGCGGCGAGGGCTGCCACTACGCGGACGGCGTCTGCTACTTCACCGCCAAGGGCGACCGTAGGGTGTGGGCCTACGACGCCACCCGCCGGACGGTGAGCGCGATCTACGACGGCACCGGCACGCTCAACGGCGTCGACAACATCACCGGCACCCGGGGCGGTGATCTCTACGTCGCCGAGGACGGCGGCAACATGGAGATCAACATCATCACTCCGGACCGGGTGGTCGCGCCGATCATGCGGCTCGACGGCCAGGGCGAGTCCGAGATCACCGGCCCCGCCTTCTCCCCCGACGGCACCCGCCTGTACTTCTCCTCCCAGCGCGGCACCAGCGGCGAGCGGGCGGGGACGGGCGGCATCACCTACGAGATCAGCGGCCCCTTCCGCCGCTGATCCACCCCCTCCCCCGGGACACCCCTCCTCGCGCCCCGGGACATCGCATTCCCTCCTCCCACCTCGGCAGAGAGCCGACACCCCCCGAAGGGAGTCCAGCGTGATCCGATCAGTGATCACCGCGATCGTCATGGTGGCCGCCACGGCGGTCGCCCTCGTCTCACCCGCCCGTGCCGCGGCCGGTGAGGTCTATGTGGCCTTGGGCGACTCGGCCGCCTCCGGGCCGCTGGTGCCCAACCAGGTGCTGCCCGACCTCGGATGCTGGCGCTCCGACCGCAACTACGCCCACCTCACCGCGCGGGCCATCGGGGCCTCGGTGTTCCGCGACGTCACGTGCTCGGGCGCCGACACCCGGGACATGTACGCCCCGCAGGGCACCGACCTCGGCTCCGTGCCGCCGCAGCTCGACGCGCTCAGCGCGGACACCACCCTGGTCACCGTGCAGATCGGCGCCAACGACGTCGGCCTGACCGGGTTCATCGAGGACTGCCTGAACCTGCTGCCGCCGCCCGTCGGCGACGCCTGCAACGACGACTACGTGGTGAACGGGCAGGACAGCTGGCGGGTCAAGACCGACGCGCTGCGCCCGAAGCTGACCACCCTGGCCGCCGACATCCGGGCCCGCGCGCCGCGCGCCAGGATCTTCATGGTCGGCTACGGGACCTACGCCCCGCCGAACGGCTGCTACCCGCGGGTCCCGATCATCCCCTCCGACGCCAACTACGTCCGCGCCACCCTGCAGTACTTCAACCGGATGCTGGCCGAGCAGGCCGCGGCGGCGGGCATCGGGTTCATCGACCTGCAGACGCCGAGCGTGGGCCACGACCCGTGCGCCGCGGCGAACACCCGGTGGATCGAGCCCTACGTCCCCGCCTCGCCGGCGGCGCCCTTCCACCCCAACGAGCGCGGCATGCGCGGCTTCGCGGACGTGGTGATCCCCGCGGTCAGCGGGGCGTGAGCCGCCTGGCCGCCAGCGCGGCTCCGATCCGCTGGAGCTGCGCCGGATCGGCCGGGTCGAGCCCGGTCAGGCTCACCGCCCGCCGCAGGCGGTAGTCGACCGTATTCGGGTGCACATGCAGCAGCTCGGCCGCGCGGCGGCGGTCGAGCCCGGTCTCCAGATAGACCTTGAGCGTCCGGAGCAGGTCCGGGTTGTCCAGCAGCGGGTCGAGCAGGCCCGCCAACTCGGCGGTGGCCGGGCTGGGCCGGGTGAGCTGGTACTCCAGCAGCACGTCGGCCAGCCGGTAGGCGCCCGGCGGATGCCCGAAGACCCGCGCCACCTCCAGGACCTCCTCGGCCACCTTCGCGGCGGCCGGGACCTCGGCGGGCACGGCCCGCTCGGCCGCCGCCCAGACGGGCACCCCGGCCGCCCGGGACACCTCCTCGACGACCCCGGTCGCCTCCGGCGCCTCACCGGAGGCGACCGGGAGCAACACGAGCCCGCCCGCCGCGTCGAGCACGAAGAGGACCTGCTCGGTGGCGTGCCGCTGAACGGCCGCCCTGATCCTGGCCAGCTTGCGCCGCGCGGCGATGGCCCCGCCGGGCTCGTCCTGCTTCTCGTCGGGGTGCTCGGCCACGAAGATCGCCATGACGAGGTAGGCGGGTGCCGGCCGTACCGCCGCCAGGGCCGCGGGGTCGCCGCCGAGCAGCGCGGAGACGGCGGCGTGCATGGCGTGCTGCTCCTGGCTGAGCATGCCCTCGCGTTCCTTGAGGTAGGCGGTGCACACGGCGGAGGTCACCGCCTCGGTGTAGGCGAAGATGAGGCGGTTCATGTCGAGCACCGCGGCGAAGTCGGCCGGTGTGGCGAGGGTGATCAGGTGGTCCCAGACCCAGCGGGCCCCCAGGTTGTAGGCGGCCAGCAGGGCTTCGAGCGGTACCCGCTCCTGGGCCCGGCGCGCGGCCGAGGCGCGGATCGGGGTCAGCTCGGCGGGGAGGGGCGGGCGCCCGTGGCGGAACACCCCGCAGATCATCCGCAGGTTGTGCTCGGTGATCCAGGTGATGTCGCCGTCGAGCTCCTCCCTGGGCAGCCGCCGGTAGATGGGGATCTCTTCGACGAAGACGCGCACGAGCTGCCTGGCCAGGCCGGTCGCCTGGCGTTCCAGCAGCTCGTGCACGGGACATCCGGCCAGGACGAGCACATCTGTCACTGTCTCACACCGGGTTGTGATATCCACCCTTTCGGAGCATTCCGTACTGAACGGCCTGAGCCGGTGATCGGCCGCCGGGGGCCGGGAGTCACCGTGTCCCGTGCCGGACGACCGGTCCGTCCCCCGCCGGGTGGCGCCCCTGCCGTCAGCGGTTGGGGCGCAGGGTCCAGGTGACGGTCATCTCCGCCACCGGGGTGCCGTCGGCGGTGCCGATCCCGACGGTGACCTCGAACTCCGGGCGCCGCCCGGCGTCCAGCTCGGCCAGGACCTCCTCGCGGGAGGCGCCGAGGCGGGCCTCGGCGACGACCTCGCCCATCGCGAGCTTCACGTAGCGGATCGTCGCGCCGGTGGCCAGCGGGGTGGCCCGTGACAGCTGGTCGCCGAACGCCGAGAGCATCGCGGCGCCGGAGGCGGACTCGGCGAGCGTGAACAGGGCTCCGGCGTGCGGGCCGCCCACGTGGTTGTGCAGGTCGGCGCGGTCGGGCATGCGGGCCGTCGCCCGGCCCGGCTCCACCGTGTCGAAGGAGATGCCCAGCGTCCGCGCGAACGGCACGCTCTCCAGCATGAAGGCGCCCACGTCAAAGGTCATGCCCGGAATGCTACTTGCTGGTAACCGCGGATTCGACGGGGGATTTACGCGGTATCCGGCCGACTGGCGACCCGCGACACAATTCCCCGCCTTGTTCCCCGGTCTCCTGTACCCGGCCGCCGACGCGATAGCGTTGCTCTCCGTGACGGGTTACAACGACGACCTGCGCCTCGCGCACGTGATGGCCGACGCCGCCGACGACCTGACCCTCCGCCGGTTCAGGGCCGTGGACCTGCGGGTGGAGACCAAACCGGACCTCACCCCGGTGAGCGACGCCGACCAGGCGGCCGAGGAGTCCATCCGGAGCACGCTGCGCCGCGCCCGGCCGCGCGACGCGGTGATCGGCGAGGAGTTCGGCAAGACGGGGTACGGCGCGCGGTCGTGGGTGATCGACCCGATCGACGGCACCAAGAACTACGTGCGGGGCGTCCCCGTGTGGGCCACGCTCATCGCCCTCATGGACGAGGGCAGGGTCGTCGTGGGCCTGGTGTCCGCCCCCGCGCTCGGCCGCCGCTGGTGGGCCGCCAGGGACAGCGGCGCGTGGACCGGCCGGAGCCTCAGCAGGGCCACCCGCTGCCAGGTCTCCTCCGTCTCCCGCCTGGAGGACGCCTCGTTCTCCTACTCCAGCCTCGGCGGCTGGGAGGAGGCCGGCCGGCTCCAGGAGTTCCTCGACCTCAACCGCTCCGTCTGGCGCAGCCGCGCCTACGGCGACTTCTGGTCGCACATGATGGTCGCCGAGGGGTCGGTGGACGTGTCCGCCGAGCCGGAGCTGTCCTCCTGGGACATCGCGGCGCTGACCGTGATCGTCGAGGAGGCCGGCGGCACCTGGACCGACCTGTCGGGGGTCCCCGACCTGGACGGCGGCAGCCTGGTGTGCAGCAACGGCCCGCTGCACGGGGAGGTCCTCAAGCGCCTCGGCGGAGGACCGCTCACCCTGCCCGTCTGATCCGCCCGCCCGAAGACGCCACGACGCCGGACATGACCTGACGAATCAGGTCATGTCCGTTTTTGTGAACCAGACCACGCCTCCACCACGACGGTGACCGTAGAGGTTCATTCTCCGTTCACCTTCACACGGGTTTCGAGTCATCTTGCCTCCCTACCTTCCTTGAGTGTTGAAGGACTTAGTGGGAGGAACCCAACCGTGAAGTATGCAGGCCGGCTCGCCGCGGTCACCCTCGTCGGCGCGCTCTCGCTCGCTGCGTGCGGCACCGATGACAACAGCACCGGCAGCGGCACCTCCAGCGCCGCGGCTCCCTCCGCCGGGTCGGACGCCGGTCTCAGCGGCACGATCAACGCCGCGGGCTCGTCGGCGCAGGCCAACGCCATCGACGAGTGGAAGAAGAACTTCCAGCAGGCCAACTCCGGCGTCAGCCTCAACTACCAGCCGAGCGGCTCCGGCGCCGGCGTGCAGGCGTTCATCCAGGGCACGGTCGCCTTCGCCGGCTCCGACTCCGCCCTCAAGGACGACAAGGGCGAGCCCGCCCAGGCCGACGCCCGCTGCAAGACCGGCAAGGCCATCAACCTGCCGATGGTGACCGGCCCGGTGGCCGTCGTCTACAACCTTCCGGGCGTCGAGGGCCTCCAGCTCTCCCCCAAGACCCTCGCGGGGATCTTCAACAGCAAGATCACCAAGTGGGACGACGCCGCGATCAAGGCCGACAACCCGGACGCCAAGCTCCCCTCGACCCCGATCCAGGCGTTCCACCGCTCGGACGAGTCGGGCACCAGCGACAACTTCACCAAGTTCCTCGCCAAGACGGCCGGCTGGCCGTACGAGCCCGCCAAGGCGTGGCCGGCCGAGGCCAAGGGGCAGGGCGCCAACGGCTCCGACGGCATCGCGCAGGCCGTCAAGGGCGCCGAGGGCGCGATCAGCTACGTCGAACTCTCCTTCGCGGAGAACTCCAGCCTGGCCAAGGCCAAGGTCGCCAACGGCTCCGGCGAGTTCGTCGAGCTGACCCCCGAGAGCGCCGCCAAGACGGTCGAGGCCGCCGAGGTCGTCGGCCAGGGCAACGACCTCAAGCTGGACATCGACTACGCCACCAAGGCCGCCGGCGCCTACCCGATCGTCCTGGTGACCTACGAGATCACCTGCGAGAAGGGCCTGCCCGCCGAGGACGCCAAGCTCGTCAAGTCCTTCCTGACCTACACCGCCAGCGACGAGGGCCAGCAGGCCCTGACCGGCCTGGGCTACGCCCCGCTGCCCGCGTCGCTGCTCACCAAGGTCCGGACCGCCGTCGAGGCGATCTCCTAGGCTCATGGCGGCTACAGTCCACACCCGCGACGGCGGATCGGCCCTGGGCCGGTCCGCCTCGCGGCGCAGCCGGGGTGAGACCCCCTTCCGCTATGCCTCCACAGGCGCCGGAATCCTCCTGCTGGCGATCATGGCGGCCATCGCCGTCTTCCTCGTCGTCGAGGCGATTCCCGCCCTGCGGGCCAACACCGGCGGCTTCTTCACCACCCAGACGTGGGAGCCGAACGCGACCCGGCCCAGCTTCGGCATCGCCGCCCTGGCCTTCGGCACCGTCTTCAGCGCGCTCCTCGCGCTGATCATGGCGGTGCCGGTGGCCGTGGGCGTGGCGCTCTTCATCTCCCACTACGCCCCCCGCCGCCTGGCCGGCGTCCTGGGATACGTCGTCGACCTGCTCGCCGCCGTCCCCAGCGTCGTCTACGGCCTGTGGGGCATCACGTTCCTCGCCCCCTTCATGGTCGGCCCCTCGAACTTCCTCCACGACCACCTGGGCTTCATCCCGCTGTTCGGCGGCGACATCGTCGCGGGCCGCTCGGTGCTGACCGCGTCGCTCGTGCTCGCCGTCATGATCCTGCCGATCATCGCGGCGATCTCCCGCGAGGTGTTCCTCCAGGTCCCCCGGGCGCACGAGGAGGCGGCCCTGGCCCTCGGCGCGACCCGCTGGGAAGTGATCAGGATGGCGGTCCTGCCGTACGGACGTCCCGGCGTCATCAGCGCGGCCATGCTCGGCCTCGGCCGGGCCATGGGCGAGACGATCGCGGTCGCGCTCATCTTCCAGGCGACGTTCGACATCAGCCTCCGGATCCTCACCCCCCAGGGGAACAGCATCGCCGCCAACATCGCCAACAGGTTCGGCGAGGCCACCCAGACCGGCCGCGGCGCGCTGATCGCCTCGGGCCTGGTGCTGTTCGTCATCACCCTGCTGGTGAACATGGGCGCCCGCCTCATCGTCGCCCGCCGCAAGGAGTTCTCCGGAGCCGCCGCGTGACCACGCACACCATCCGGCGCGTCTCGGCCGCCCGGCGCCTCAAGGACCGGCTGGTGCAGACCCTGGTCTACCTGGCGTTCGCCGTCGCCGTCATCCCGCTGATCTCCGTCCTCTGGCTGGTGATCAAGAACGGCCTCGCCCGGTTCGACCTCGACTTCCTGACCCACTCGATGCGCGGCATCGGCGCCCGGGACGTCGGGGGCGGCGCCTACCACGCCATCCTCGGCACCCTGGAGCAGGTTCTCCTCGCCTCGCTGATCTCCGTCCCCATCGGCCTGCTCACCGCTATCTACCTGGTGGAGTACGGCCGCGGCGGCCGGCTGAGCCGGGCGATCAGCTTCTTCGTGGACGTCATGACCGGCATCCCCTCGGTGGTCGCCGGCCTGTTCGTCCTGGCCTTCTGGGTCCTGGCCCTGGGCATGCCGTTCTCCGGCTTCGCCGGCGCGCTCGCCCTGTCGATCCTGATGATGCCGACCGTGGTCCGCTCCACCGAGGAGATGCTCCTGCTGGTCCCCAATGACCTGCGCGAGGCCTCCTACGCGCTGGGCGTGCCCAAGTGGCGGACCATCGTCAAGGTCGTCCTGCCGACCGCCTTCACCGGCATCGTGACCGGCGTCATGCTCGCCATCGCCCGCGTGGCGGGAGAGACGGCCCCGCTCATGCTGACGGTCTTCTTCACCGACTCCATCAACTCCGACCCGTTCAGCGGGCCGCAGATGGGCCTGCCGCTCTATGTCTTCGACCAGGCGAGACGTCCGACGGACATCGCCATCGACCGCGCGTGGACCGGAGCTCTCACGCTCATCCTGATCGTCATGCTGCTCAACCTGGTGGCGCGCCTCATCGCCTGGTGGCGTTCGCCGGCCAGGGGCCGATAGGAGGTAACCCGTAAATGAGCCAGCAGATCCAGGTCTCCGGCCTCGACGCCTACTACGGCAGGCACAAGGCCATCGAGGACATCTCGATGACCATCGAGCCCAACACGATCACCGCGTTCATCGGCCCCTCGGGCTGCGGGAAGTCGACCTTCCTGCGCACGCTGAACCGCATGCACGAGGTCATCCCCGGCGCGCGCGTGGAGGGCAAGGTCCTGCTCGACGGCGAGGACCTCTACGGCCCCGGCGTCGAGCCGGTCTCGGTGCGCCGGATGATCGGCATGGTCTTCCAGCGCCCCAACCCGTTCCCCACGATGTCCATCTACGAGAACGTGGCGGCCGGCCTCCGGCTCAACGGGAGGCGCTCCAAGTCCGAGGTCGACGGCATCGTCGAGACCTCCCTCAAGGGCGCCAACCTCTGGAACGAGGTCAAGGACCGCCTCGGCAAGCCCGGCGCCGGCCTGTCCGGCGGCCAGCAGCAGCGCCTGTGCATCGCCAGGGCCATCGCCGTACGGCCCGAGGTCCTGCTGATGGACGAGCCCTGCTCCGCCCTGGACCCGATCTCCACCCTGGCGATCGAGGACCTGATGGCCGAGCTGAAGAGCAAGTTCACGATCATCATCGTGACGCACAACATGCAGCAGGCCGCCCGGGTGAGCGACCGCACCGCCTTCTTCAACCTCGCCGGGCAGGGGCAGCCGGGCCGCGTCATCGAGATGGACGATACCTCCCGCATCTTCACCAACCCCTCCCAGAAGGCGACCGAGGACTACATCACCGGCCGCTTCGGGTGAACCGACCGCACCACCCGGGCGAGCCGGCCACGCCGTCCGGGTGAACCGACCGCATTGGAGGGACCGGGTGACCCAGCCGCAGACGACACCCGAGGTGAACGGGGGCTCCCGGACCGCGCCACTGCTGCTGGTGGCCGACCCGGAGACATCTCTGGTCCAGGGGCTGGCCGACGCCCTCGAACGCGAGGGCGTCGAGGTCGCGGGAGTGACCGACGGCGCCCAGGCCCTGCTGCAGGCCGGCGCCCTCCAACCCGACGTCGTGCTCGTCAGCGCCTCGCTGCCGGTCATCGGGGCGGTGGAGTTCGTCCGTGCCGTACGGCTGGCACGGGCCGTCCCGGTACTGCTCGGCGTAGGCGAGGGACACGCCGAGCAGGCCGTACAGGCGCTCGCCGCCGGAGCCACCGCGTGCGTGGCCCGGCCGTACCGGGTGCCGGAGCTCCTGCCCCTGGTGCAGGGCGCGTTCTCCGGCGAACCGGGAGGCCGCCGGACGCTCGTGGTCGGCCGGGTGGAGCTCGACGTGCACGCCTACCTGGTCAGGGTGGACGGCCGCGCCGTCCACCTGCCGCTGCGCGAGTTCGAGCTGCTGCACTACCTGATGCGCAACACTCACCGTACGGTGACCCGCGAGCAGATCATGCGCCACGTCTGGAACTCCACCGAGACCACCTCGACCAACACGATCGCGGTCCACGTCAAGCGCCTGCGGGCCCGGCTCGGCGACACCGACGACCGGCTGATCCAGACGGTACGCGGGGTTGGCTACCGGCTCGTCGACAGAGCCGCCCAGGACCGGTCCGTCGGAACACCGTAGCGGGCGGGCCGCGAACGGCCCCGGCCCGGCGCAGGACCGTCGAGAGCGGCTCCCAGGCGGTCCCGAGCCTTGCCGGAGCGAGCAGAGGTGCGAATACGAACGGCCGGACCGACCGGCGGGACCGGCCGCCGGCCGATCCGGCCGAATCGTGAGGTGACCGCTCAGCGGGCGCCGGCGATCAGCTTCGCGATGGAATCGTCGTCGCAGTCCGCCCAGAACCCGCCGACCACGTCCTCCAGGTGCTCCAGCGAGTCGGCCCGGAACAGCACATCCTGATATTTCGTGATGTCGTACTTGGTCGTGCCCATGGCGGCCAGGTCCAGCGGCCGGACGTCCATACCGCGGAACTCCTCGATCTCCCCGTAGGAGGACAGGATGCCCGCGCCGTACGCCCGCAGCTCGCCCTGGTCGGTCATGACACCGAACTCCAGCGTGAACCAGAAGACCTTGGAGACGAACTCCAGGGCCTCCTCGCTCTCGACCCGCCGCGCCGCGCCACCGGCCAGCCGGTAGAGCCGCGCGTACCGGTCGGAGGCCAGCGCGTTGGCGTGCCCGATCACCTCGTGGATCACGTCCGGCTCCGGTGTGTAGAGCGGCGTGGAGTGGTGCCGGATGTACTGCGTCGAATGGAAGAACCCGTCCGCCAGCACACCGTAGAAGTCCCGGAGCGGCACCAGCCCGGCCGCCGGGAGGTACCGGAACCCGGTCAGCGGCTCCAGCAGCTCACCGACCTCCTGCAACTGCGGAATGCGGTCGGTGGGCAGCCGGAGCCGCTCGACCGCGTCCAGATACTCCGCGGTCGCGTATTTGCGGTGCTTGACCGCCAACTCCCTGCTCACCAGCGCCCACACCTCGTGCTCCTGCTCGGTGTAGCCGGCCGTCGGGATCGGCGCGCCGGGCACGTGGTTCACGGCGAGCGCGGCGATGGCGTTACGGCGGGCCCGGTAGACCGGGTCGGAGAAGCCGGGGTGGCTCTTGGCGAGCTCGACCTCGACCGTGCCGTCGTCACGGGTCGCCACCGGTGCGAAGTACTGTGCTTCCTCGAACATGTCTGGAATGACAGCAATTACGCGAATCGTTGGCAAGAGCGAGCAGTTCCGGTGGGCGTTTCGCGCACGAATGCGGGTTCAAGCCTGGTTTCGACTGTTCATATCGCCTAGCCTGAGGCGGTGCCGATCGACAGGCTGGACAGCCGCCTTCTGGTGACCATGCGCGCCCACCCCCGCGTCGGCCTCACCGAGCTCGCCCGTCTGCTCGGCGTGGCCCGCGGCACCGTCCAGGCCCGCCTCGACAAGCTCATCGCGCGGGGCGTCATCGCCGACTTCGGGCCCACGGTCACCCCCGAGGGCGCCGGCTACCCGATCCTCGCCTTCGTCTCCCTTCAGATCGCCCAGGGCCGTCTGGCGGAAGCCGTGCGGGCGCTCGAAGCGGTCCCCGAGATCCTGGAGGTGTACGGCACCAGCGGCCAGGCGGACCTGCTCTGCCGGGTGGTCGCTCGCAGTACGCCGGACCTACAGGAGATCATCGCCCGCATCCTGACCTCGCCGACGATCCAGCGGTCGGACACCACGATCGCCCTGTCCGTCCAGGTCCCGTACCGGATCGAGCCGTTGCTCGACGCGGCACCCGAGACGCCGAGCAGGCCGGGGCCCGAATAGGGGCAGCGCGGGAGGCTGACACGGAACGCGGGCACGGAAAGCGGGCACGCAAAAAAGCGGGGCCCCGGACGACGAACGTCCAGAGCCCCGCTTCGAAAGATTGTCCGGCGGCGACCTACTCTCCCACACCGTCCCCGGTGCAGTACCATCGGCGCTGAAGAGCTTAACTTCCGGGTTCGGAATGTAACCGGGTGTTTCCCCTTCGCCATAACCGCCGTAACACTATGAAACACACAAACACACGCACCCGACCCGGAACCGACATCCCGGGGGTGCAGACGGTGCCTGCTGCCTCAGAATCACACAGTGGACGCGAGCAAAACCAGTGATCACGCGCTGCTCCGGACCCGGCGAAGAGTACAGAGCGCTGCAGAAACCACACGAATGCTTTATGGTCAAGTCCTCGGCCTATTAGTACCGGTCAGCTCCACACATTACTGCGCTTCCACCTCCGGCCTATCAACCCAATCGTCTATTGGGAGCCTTACCCCCTCACGGGGTGGGAGACCTCATCTCAAGGCAAGCTTCCCGCTTAGATGCTTTCAGCGGTTATCCCTCCCGAACGTAGCCAACCAGCCGTGCTCCTGGCGGAACAACTGGCACACCAGAGGTTCGTCCGTCCCGGTCCTCTCGTACTAGGGACAGCCCCTTTCAAGTCTCCTGCGCGCGCAGCGGATAGGGACCGAACTGTCTCGCGACGTTCTAAACCCAGCTCGCGTACCGCTTTAATGGGCGAACAGCCCAACCCTTGGGACCTACTCCAGCCCCAGGATGCGACGAGCCGACATCGAGGTGCCAAACCATCCCGTCGATATGGACTCTTGGGGAAGATCAGCCTGTTATCCCCGGGGTACCTTTTAGCCGTTGAGCGACGGCGCTTCCACATGCCACCGCCGGATCACTAGTCCCAGCTTTCGCTCCTGCTCGACCCGCCGGTCTCACAGTCAAGCTCCCTTGTGCACTTACACTCGACACCTGATTGCCAACCAGGCTGAGGGAACCTTTGGGCGCCTCCGTTACCCTTTAGGAGGCAACCGCCCCAGTTAAACTACCCACCAGACACTGTCCCTGATCCGGATCACGGACCCAAGTTAGACGTCCAAAACGACCAGAGTGGTATTTCACCAATGACTCCACCGGAACTAGCGTCCCAGCTTCACCGTCTCCCACCTATCCTACACAAACCGTTCCAAACGCCAATGTCAAGCTGTAGTGAAGGTCCCGGGGTCTTTCCGTCCTGCTGCGCGTAACGAGCATCTTTACTCGTAGTGCAATTTCGCCGGGTCTGCGGTTGAGACAGCGGGGAAGTCGTTACGCCATTCGTGCAGGTCGGAACTTACCCGACAAGGAATTTCGCTACCTTAGGATGGTTATAGTTACCACCGCCGTTTACTGGCGCTTAAGTTCTCACCTTCGCCGCGTTGCCGCGGCTAAGCGGTCCCCTTAACGTTCCAGCACCGGGCAGGCGTCAGTCCGTATACATCGTCTTACGACTTCGCACGGACCTGTGTTTTTAGTAAACAGTCGCTTCCCCCTGGCCTCTGCGGCCCCCACCAGCTCCGAGTGCAAGACTCATCACCAGCGAAGGCCCCCCTTCTCCCGAAGTTACGGGGGCAATTTGCCGAGTTCCTTAACCGCAGTTCACCCGATCGCCTTGGTATTCTCTACCTGACCACCTGAGTCGGTTTCGGGTACGGGCCGCCATGACACTCACTAGAGGCTTTTCTCGGCAGCATAGGATCACCCACTTCGCCACAATCGGCTCGGCATCACGTCTCAGACCCATGAGAGGCGGATTTGCCTACCCCTCGTCCTACACGCTTACCCCAGGAACAACCATCGCCTGGGATGGGCTACCTTCCTGCGTCACCCCATCGCTTACCTACTACCAGATCAGGTCAGGCGTTCAGCCTCACCCCAGACCCGAAGGCCCGGAGGGCTTAAGGACCCTTAGTATCACTGGGTTCAGTATGGGCGCATCACAGCGGGTACGGGAATATCAACCCGTTGTCCATCGACTACGCCTGTCGGCCTCGCCTTAGGTCCCGACTTACCCTGGGCGGATTAGCCTGGCCCAGGAACCCTTGGTCATCCGGCGCAGAAGTTTCTCACTTCTGATTCGCTACTCATGCCTGCATTCTCACTCGCACGGCCTCCACAACTGGATCACTCCGCTGCTTCGCCGGCCGCACGACGCTCCCCTACCCATCCACACCCCTCGACAAAAGCCAGGGTTAATGCGTGAATGCCACGACTTCGGCGGTGTACTTGAGCCCCGCTACATTGTCGGCGCAGAATCACTTGACCAGTGAGCTATTACGCACTCTTTCAAGGGTGGCTGCTTCTAAGCCAACCTCCTGGTTGTCACTGCGACTCCACATCCTTTCCCACTTAGCACACGCTTAGGGGCCTTAGTCGGTGGTCTGGGCTGTTTCCCTCTCGACTACGGAGCTTATCCCCCGCAGTCTCACTGCCACGCTCTCACTTACCGGCATTCGGAGTTTGGCTGACGTCAGTAACCTTGTCGGGCCCATCGGCCATCCAGTGCTCTACCTCCGGCAAGAAACACGCGACGCTGCACCTAAATGCATTTCGGGGAGAACCAGCTATCACGGAGTTTGATTGGCCTTTCACCCCTAAACACAGGTCATCCCCCAGGTTTTCAACCCTGGTGGGTTCGGTCCTCCACGCGGTCTTACCCGCGCTTCAACCTGCCCATGCCTAGATCACTCCGCTTCGGGTCTGCAGCATGCGACTCAAACGCCCTATTCAGACTCGCTTTCGCTACGGCTACCCCACACGGGTTAACCTCGCCACACACCGCAACTCGCAGGCTCATTCTTCAAAAGGCACGCAGTCACATCACGAGCAGGGCGAACCCCGCTCACGCTCCTACGGCTTGTAGGCACACGGTTTCAGGTACTCTTTCACGACCCCTCACCGGGGCACTTTTCACCTTTCCCTCACGGTACTAGTGCACTATCGGTCATCAGGGAGTATTTAGGCTTACCAGGTGGTCCTGGCAGATTCACACAGGATTTCTCGGGCCCCGTGCTACTTGGGATCCCCTCCAGCAGTCGACAGGATTTCGCCTACCCGGCTCTCACGGTCTCCGGCGCCCCTTCCCAGAAGCTTCGGCTACCCCATCGATTTCTCACTGCTTGTGGCTCCGGCAGAAACCACAAGAGGGTCCCACAACCCCGAACACGCAACGCCCGCCGGCTTTAACACGCGCCCGGTTTAGCCTCTTCCGCTTTCGCTCACCACTACTCACGGAATCACTATTTGTTTTCTCTTCCTACGGGTACTGAGATGTTTCACTTCCCCGCGTTACCACCAACCGCCCTATACATTCAGGCGGAGGCAACACCACATGACTGGTGCTAGGTTTCCCCATTCGGACATCCCCGGATCAACGTCTGGTTGGCGACTCCCCGGGGCTTAACGCAGCCTCCCACGTCCTTCATCGGCTCCTGATGCCAAGGCATCCACCGTGTGCCCTAAAAAACTTGGCCACAAAGATGCTCGCGTCCACTATGCAAATCTCAAACAACACGCAGCGACCACCACGACCCCACCACCAGACACCCACACGAGCCGGAAGCCAACAGCTTCCACCTCATCCGAGCCGGTATGACAGGCGGACGGTCCCGCAGAGGGAAAACCAAACCAGCGAGCCCGCCCGAACAGCGGGCCCGCCTGGTCCGTTTCCTCAGGACCCAACAGTGTGTCCGGACCAGCGAAACCCCTCGCAACCGCCGTTCCCACTCCCCCAGAGCGAACCCCGGAGGCGGTACTAGCCGGCCAGCGACTCCGCTGAACCGAATAGCCAGTGCTCCACTAATGAGCGCACCGTGCGCGAGACGTTCGCTCGCGGCCACGGCATGGACCGATCAGGCCACCCAGCGGGTGAACCGGATCAGCCGGTGCTCCTTAGAAAGGAGGTGATCCAGCCGCACCTTCCGGTACGGCTACCTTGTTACGACTTCGTCCCAATCGCCAGCCCCACCTTCGACCGCTCCCCCCCAAAGGGTTGGGCCACGGGCTTCGGGTGTTGCCGACTTTCGTGACGTGACGGGCGGTGTGTACAAGGCCCGGGAACGTATTCACCGCAGCGTTGCTGATCTGCGATTACTAGCGACTCCGACTTCATGGGGTCGAGTTGCAGACCCCAATCCGAACTGAGACCGGCTTTTAGGGATTCGCTCCACCTTGCGGTATCGCAACCCTCTGTACCGGCCATTGTAGCATGTTTGCAGCCCAAGACATAAGGGGCATGATGACTTGACGTCATCCCCACCTTCCTCCGAGTTGACCCCGGCAGTCCCCCATGAGTCCCCACCACCCCGAAGGGCGTGCTGGCAACATGGAGCAAGGGTTGCGCTCGTTGCGGGACTTAACCCAACATCTCACGACACGAGCTGACGACAGCCATGCACCACCTGTCACCCAGTCCGAAGAGGGCTCTGTCTCCAGAGCTTTCCGGGCGATGTCAAGCCTTGGTAAGGTTCTTCGCGTTGCGTCGAATTAAGCAACATGCTCCGCCGCTTGTGCGGGCCCCCGTCAATTCCTTTGAGTTTTAGCCTTGCGGCCGTACTCCCCAGGCGGGGCGCTTAATGCGTTAGCTACGGCGCGGAAACCGTGGAAGGTCCCCACACCTAGCGCCCAACGTTTACGGCGTGGACTACCAGGGTATCTAATCCTGTTCGCTCCCCACGCTTTCGCTCCTCAGCGTCAGGTAAGGCCCAGAGAACCGCCTTCGCCACCGGTGTTCCTCCTGATATCTGCGCATTTCACCGCTACACCAGGAATTCCGTTCTCCCCTGCCTACCTCTAGCCAGCCCGTATCGAATGCAGACCTGGAGTTAAGCCCCAAGCTTTCACATCCGACGCGACAAGCCACCTACGAGCTCTTTACGCCCAATAATTCCGGACAACGCTTGCGCCCTACGTATTACCGCGGCTGCTGGCACGTAGTTAGCCGGCGCTTCTTCTGCAGGTACACGTCAACTTCGTCCCTGCTGAAAGAGGTTTACAACCCGAAGGCCGTCATCCCCCACGCGGCGTCGCTGCGTCAGGCTTCCGCCCATTGCGCAATATTCCCCACTGCTGCCTCCCGTAGGAGTCTGGGCCGTGTCTCAGTCCCAGTGTGGCCGGTCGCCCTCTCAGGCCGGCTACCCGTCGTCGCCTTGGTAGGCCGTTACCCCACCAACAAGCTGATAGGCCGCGAGTCCATCCCCAACCGAAAAGACTTTCCACACGCATCCCATGCGGAAGCGTGTCGTATCCGGTATTAGACCCAGTTTCCCGGGCTTATCCCAGAGTCAGGGGCAGGTTACTCACGTGTTACTCACCCGTTCGCCGCTCGAGTACCCCGAAGGGCCTTTCCGCTCGACTTGCATGTGTTAAGCACGCCGCCAGCGTTCGTCCTGAGCCAGGATCAAACTCTCCAAACAATGTCTACAGAGTTTCTCCCGGCTGAAAGCATCCCCATCCCCAGCGAAGGAGACGAGGTGCATCAACCAAAGGAATCCGTCCTCCCACCGAGGCGGGTGGGACGGGGTTGTGCATCATGCACTGGCTTTTAACACACTGTTGAGTTCTCAAGAAACGGACGCGTTCACCGTCGGTCCGGATCGTCGATCCGCCCTCCGGGGCATTCGTTTCGCGTCTCAATCCTAGCAGTTCCGCCTGGTTTGTGTCAAACTGTCGCTTTCGCGTCAGCCGACCCGCACCCGCCGGATCCACAGCGGATCTCGACCGCCCCGTCTCCAGGGCAACCCCTCTAACTTACTCCAACATCCGGTTTGTGTCCAATCGTGCGGACACGGCCGAAAGTCGGTTTCAGTGTGAGGGAGGTGCCGGGCATCTTGCTCACCCGGGACCTTGCGGCTCCTGGGGGCTCGTTGCCCTGCAGGAAGAACATTAGCAGGCCCCAGAGGCAACAAGGACAACTTGCCAACCATCCCCGAGGGTCGTGCGTCCCAAACGTGAGCGGCAGGACGCGGGCAGACGCAAGCGGGCGTCAAGCCGTCCGCAATCACCGCTCGATATGACATAGGGACGAGGGTCAGGATCCTGACTCCACCATGGAGGTGAGCAGCATGGCCCGTTCGGAGTTCGACGACATCCGCGCGCACATCGACGCGGAGGCCGATCACCCCGAGGACCTCCTCATGGTCGCCAGATCCCTGTTGAGCGACCTTGAGGAGGTGCGAATGCGTGAGGCGTTGCTCCGGTCCCACTACCTGCGTCTGCTGACCGCGGCCCGGGCGACGGTGGCCGCCGAGGCGGCCGGCCACCCGCAACCGCTCACGTTTCTCCGGGACGAGCTCGCCAAGAGGGGTCAGCTTCCCGCCACCGACGAGGAGGTGACTCAGATCCTGGCCGACGCGCACGCGGCGGCCGTGCTGCTGGCGGAGCTGGAGAAGTCCGCGCCGGAGCGGACCGGGAGTGGCGGGCCCCGTCTTCGCGCGTGCATGGGCGTGAGCCGTACCCTCCGCCGCTGAGGCGCTCCCCGGCCGAGAGGACCGGGCGCCGCGCAGACCTCAGTGGCCGCTTCGCAGGGTGCACAGCCGGTCGGCGACCTCCTGGCAGGGCGCTCCCAGGTCGAACCGGCTCAGCAGGAAGATCCCGTCGCCGGTGTCGATCTCAAGGAACTCCGTACGTGAGGTGAGGCGGGTCCGTGTGTCCACCCGGATCCGCTCGACCGCGCTCCACGGCACCCGTTCGGAACCGGCGAACCCCCTCACCACGACGAGTCCGTGGCCGTCGGCGCTGAGCCGTACCGGGGCCAGGACGTCGCGCAGGGCGAGACCCGCGGCCACCAGGGTCGCGACGCCCGCCAGGATCATGCCGCGCGGATCCCCGAGGCTCAGCACGGTGAGCAGCGCGAAGCCGAGGGCCGCGACGGTTTTCAGGACCGCGAGCTCCCTGCGTACCCGCCAGCGCAGGATCGGTCCGGACATGTCATCCACACCGGCACGCTAGCCGCTCATCCCCGAGGTGTGTACGGCGGCGCCACGCCCCACCCCCAGTGGGGCACCGGAGCCTTGGCGACCGGAGTGGCGCCCGGCTGGGAGTTGGCGAACGCCAGACGGGTCCCCCACTCGATGTAGCCGAGGAACGCCGCCCGGAACTCCGGATCCCCGGGAAGACCGACCTCGTCGGCGGCGTCCAGGAGGAGGTTCACCCAGCGGCGGCGTTGCCGCTCGGTGATGCCCTTGCCGATGTGCTGGGAGAGCATGTGGGCATACCCCCCGCGTTCCCGCGTGTAGCGGTCGGGGCCGCCGAAGACCTCGCCCAGCCAGATGGCGACGTACGTGGGGTGCCGCGGGTCCATGCCGGCGAACAGCGGGCCGATGAGCTCGTCCTTCAGCACGTGCCCGTAGAACACCTCGGTGAGCCGCTCGAACGCCTCGGCCCCGCCGGCCCAGTCGTACAGGGTCGGCACCGAGGCCCCCTGCCCGTGGACACCGGTCGGCTCGTAGTGGCGCATCTCCTCGATGTCGGAGACGTACGGCCGGATCTCGGTGAAGAAGGCCGCGAAGTTCGGGCCGTTCCGGAAGCCTTCGAGGTGGTCCTCGGCGGAGGTCCAGGTGATCCGGAGGATGTAGCGGCCGGCTTCCTCCGCGCAACGGGTGAGTTCGTAGTCGACGCACTCGGGAGCGCTGCCGAGGGATGCCGCGGCACGCCGGTAGGCGGCCTCGAAGTCTGCCGACCGCTCCTCGGGGACGCGGTAACGGATGTATTCGACGATCAATGGCCTGCCCTTCATCGAAAACCCTTGATCGCATGTAATCATGTAAGCAACGGGCGCACAACAGAAGTGCGGAAACGCGAAAGGCCCGGATCTCAGTGAGATCCGGGCCCTTGCTCGTGGTAGCGGGGACAGGATTTGAACCTGCGACCTCTGGGTTATGAGCCCAGCGAGCTACCGAACTGCTCCACCCCGCGTCGGTGTGTTGCATCTGAAGATTACCCGGCATCCCGGGGACAAGGCAAATCGGCGGCACGACACCCTGGGGACGCGGCTTCGGAGAGTGGACCCCGGACAACGCGAAAGGCCCGGATCTCAGTGAGATCCGGGCCCTTGCTCGTGGTAGCGGGGACAGGATTTGAACCTGCGACCTCTGGGTTATGAGCCCAGCGAGCTACCGAACTGCTCCACCCCGCGTCGGTGTGTGTCTAAAGACTACCCGGCTTCGGCGGTGGAAGCGAATCGTTCGGCCCGCGGGGCTCCTCCCGGCTAGGGACTCGGTGACGACGTGGGGGTCGGCGACGGTGTGGCCGACCCCGACGGCACCGGCGTCGCCGTCGGTGCGGGGGTCGAGGTCGGCGTGGGAGTCGCCGTCGGCGCCGCGGCCGACTCCAGCTTCTTCAGCGCGTCCGAGAGCGCCTTCTGGGCCGCGCCGTACTCCGTCCAGTTGGGCGGGTTGGCGTTCAGGGCCTTCTGCGCCCTGTCGTACGCCTGCTGGGCCTCGCCGATCGCCTGGTTCAGCGCGGTGTTCGGCTGAACCGGCGTGTTCGGCTTGTTCACCTCCTGCTGGGGCAGCTGGGCGCCGTCCCCGAAGACCTGCTTCAGTGCGGCGTCCAGCGTGTCGGCGAAGCCGACCCTGTCGCCGTAGGAGACGAGCACCCGGCGGAGGATCGGGTACGGCTCCTGCCCGGAGGAGGCGGCGGTCTCCACGTAGACCGGCTCGATGTAGACCAGGCCGCCGGCGAACGGCAGGGTCAGGAGGTTGCCGTAGCGGACCTTCGCCCCTCCGATGCCGAGGAGGTTGAGCTCGCCGGAGAACTTGTTCTGGAAGTTGTTCTGCACCTGTCCCGGGCCGGGGATGGTGGTGTTGGAGGGCATCCGCAGGATGCGGAGCTTGCCGTAGTCGGGCCCGGGGTTGGCGTCCACGGACATGAACGCCGCGAGGTTCGGGCCCTGGCGCGGCACGAACGTGGTGGTCAGGGAGAACGTCGGCTCGTCCGTGTTCGGCATCTTGACCGACAGGTAGTACGGCGGCTGCTTGACGTCACGCTCGCCCGACGACGGGTCGTTGGGGACGTTCCAGAAGTCCTGGCCGCTGTAGAAGGCGTTCGGGTCCTTGATGTGGTAGCGGGACAGCACGTCGCGCTGGACCTTGAACAGCGCCTCGGGGTAGCGCAGGTGCTGCTGGAGACCCGTGGAGATCTCGCTCTTCGGCTTGACGATGCCGGGGAACGCCTTGCGCCAGGTCTGCAGGATCGGGTCCTTCTCGTCCCAGGCGTAGAGCGTGACGGTGCCGTCGTAGGCGTCCACCGTGGCCTTGACCGAGTTGCGCATGTAGTTGATCTGGTCGCGCGGCTGCTGCACCACCAGGCGGGGATCGGTGACGGTGTCCCGCGTCATCGACTCCAGGCTCCGGCTGTCGGAGTAGGGGTAGGCGTTGGACGTGGTGTAGGCGTCGACGATCCAGACCACCCTGCCGTCGACGATGGCGGGGTAGGAGTTGTCGTCCAGGCTCAGGAACGGCGCGACCTTGGCGATGCGCTCCTGCGGGTTGCGCACATAGAGGATCTTGGACTTGTCGTTCACGTCACTCGACAGCAGCAGGTTCATCTCGCCGTACTTGGCGGCGTAGAGGACCCTGTTGATGAACGAGCCGACCGGGACGCCGCCCTTGCCGTCGTAGGTGGTGTCCTTCTGGCCGGTGCCGCTGCTCAGCGGGTAGTCCAGCTCCTGGTTGCGGTCGCCGCCCACGACGACGTACTCGGGCGCGCTCGGGGACTCGCCGAAGTAGACCCGCGCCTCCTTCAGGCCGGTCCGCTCGGCCAGGGGGCCGGTCACCGGCATGTCCTTGGCGTCGAAGGCCGGCAGGCCCTCGGCGTCGACCTTGTTGCCCGGCGCGGCCACGAAGCCGTAGCCGTGGGTGTAGACGAGGTGCCGGTTGATCCAGTTGTCCTGCTCGGCGGGCGGGCCGGTGAGCTCGCGCACCGCCACCACGGTGTCGCGCGGCTTGCCCGACTCGTCCGGGTAGCGGTCGACGTCGAGCGGGTCGTGGAAGTCGTAGAAGCCGCGGATGCGCTGCTTCTGCTGGTAGGTCTTGGACACCAGGTTGGGGTCGAGCAGGCGCACGCCGGAGATCGAGCTGTCGGCGGTGACGTTGACCTTCGAGGCGTCACCCTGCGCGGCGTAGTCGATGACCTCCGTCTGATCGACGCCGTACGCCTTTCTGGTGGCCTCGATGTTGCGTCTGATGAACTCCTGCTCCTTGCCCTGCTGGTTGGGCTTGACCTGGAACTGCTCGACCAGGGCCGGGTAGACCATGCCGATCAGGATGGCCGACAGCACCAGCAGGCCGAAGGCGACGCCGGGCAGCATGGCCCCGGGACGGACCACCCCGGCGAAGAACAGCGCCGCGCAGATCAGGGCGATGATCGCCAGGATCGTCTTGGCGGGGTACACCGCGTTGACGTCGGTGTAGGAGGCGCCGTACACGAAGCCCCGGTCGGAGAAGACGAGTTCGTACCGGTCGACCCAGTAGGCGACCGCCTTGAGCAGCACGAAGACGCCGAGCAGCACCGACAGGTGGACGCGGGCGGCGCGGGTGGCGTGCACTCCGGGCGACTGGAGCCGGAAGCCTCCGTAGAGGTAGTGCACGACGGCCGCCATGACGGCCGACAGCACCACGGCGGTGAACAGGAAGTTCAGCACCATCCGCAGGAACGGGAAGGTGAACATGAAGAACGACACGTCGTAGTGGAACAGCGCGTCGGTCTCACCGAACGGGGTGGCGTTGACGAACTCCAGCCAGGTCTTCCACTGCCCGGCGAACGAGGACCCCGTGAAGAGGGCCAGGACCGCGGCGCCGATGATGAAGATCATCTTTCGGTGCGGGTCGAGGGCCATCCGGTAGCGGTCCGCGCCGCTGGCACCGCCGAACATTCCGGGGCCGAACATCGGCCGCGCCCGGTAGGCGAGGAGCATGTTGCCTCCCACCAGACCGACCATCAGGACGGCGCCCACGACGAACAGCACGATCTGGGTGACGATCACACCGGAGAAGATCGAGGTGTAGCCGACCGAGTCGTACCAGAGGTAGTCGGTGAAGACGCCGACGAACAGGAAGAACAACGCGACGAGCGCGACGATGGCGATCGCCGTGGGAATCAAGAGTCGCGGCCGGCGGGGCAAGCGCATCGCCCTACCGGCTCCGGGGGTCCGGAAGCTCAAGGCCAACCCCTTGTCGTGAGAGCACGGTCCGTGTTTGGAAACCTACACCGGCGGGGGTTCGGCCGTGCTCAGCCCTTGGGCACGGTCCGGCCACAACGCCCGCGGATCCCGGGTTCACCGATGCCAACGTGCGGGGCGGCGGAACAGTGCCCGGAAAATCGGATGGAACCCGGAGAATTCGGACGGTCACCACGCGTCACCGCCGGCCGGTCCGCCTCGCGCGGGCGCGGGACGCCGGCCGTCGCGCCTCGCGCGGGTGCCGGGCGGCCCCTCGCCACCACCCGGCCGGTCCGTCCCACGCGTACGTCCGGCACGGCCGCCACCGTCCCATGCGCGCGCCGGTACGGCCGTCAGCCCGCCGGGCAGCTCTCCGTCGGACCGCCGGTGCGGATCGCGTCGACCGCCTGCACCGCGCCGTGGAGCGTGTCCACCTTGACCAGCTTGAGCCCGTCGGGGACCGCCTTGACGGCCTCGGCGCAGTTGCCGGCCGGGGTGAGGAAGAACACCGCCCCGTCCTCGCGGGCGCCGACCATCTTCTGCTGGATGCCGCCGATGGGGCCGACCTGGCCGTCCGGGGTGATGGTGCCGGTGCCGGCGATGGCCTTGCCCCCGGTCATCTCGCCGGGGGTGAGCTTGTCCACGATGCCGAGGGAGAACATCATCCCGGCGCTCGGCCCGCCGACGTCACCGACGTTGATCTCCACCTTGAACGGGAACTTGTAGCCGATCCGCATGGTGACGCCCACGACGGGCGTGCCGTCCTGGGCGGCGATGGTGGGGGCGGCCACGGTGGTGCTCTGGCCGGCGCGGTTGACGGTGAAGTCGACCCGCTGGCCCGGCTTGTGCTTGCGGACGGCGGCGGCGACGCTCTCACGGTCGGTCACCGTGACGCCGTCCACCGCGGTGATCTCGTCTCCGCGCTTGAACTTCCCGTCGGCCGGCAGGCCCTTCTGGACGGAGGCCACGGTCACGACCGAGGTGAAGGGGATCTTCAGCTCGGTCAGCGCCGCCGCGGTGGCGTCGTCCTGGGAGCTGGTCATCTCCTCGGTGTTCTGCTGATCGACCTGCTCGGCGGTGCTCGTCGGCGGGAAGATCGTCTCCTCCGGCACGACGGCGATGGTCGGGTCGAGCCAGCCCCGCAGCGCGCTGAGCAGGTCGATCCTGCTGCCGGGACCGCCCTGGTAGGCCACGGTGACGAGCCTGAGGGTGCCGGAGGTCGGGTAGGTCTGGCGGCCCTCGATGCTGATCACGGGCTTGCCCTTGACGTCTCCGATGGTGTTCTCGGTCGGTCCGGGGCTCAGCACCACGTACGGCACGGGCAGCAGGGCGCCGACGATGCCCAGCAGGAGTGTGAGGATGCCGGCCACCGTCAGTGTCAGCGCTCGTCGTGACATGACAGGAAGCCTATGCCGTATCACCGGTGGGACGACCGCGCCCCCACCCCCCGGCCCGCCGCGGCGGCGCGGCCGGCGCCGGACGTCAGTCGCAGGCCCCGACCCACTCGGTCGTGCCGTCGGTGAAGAGCTGGTGCTTCCAGATCGGCACGGTGCTCTTGAGGTCGTCGATCAGCCTGCGGGCTGCGGTGAACGCCTCGCCGCGGTGGGGGCAGGCGACCGCCACGATGACCGCGATGTCCCCCAGCGCGAGGTCGCCGGTCCGGTGCACCGCGGCCAGCGCGGTCACCGGGAAGTCCGCGGCGATCTTCTCGGCCACCCTGCGCAGCTCGGCCTCGGCGCTCGGATGGGCCGAGTAGGACAGCCGGGTGACCGGTCTGTCGTGGTCATGGTCACGGACCGTGCCGACGAAGAGCGCCGTGCCGCCGGCCGTGTGGTCGCCGACGGCGGAGAACACCTCGTCGAGGGACAGGGGGGTGTCGCGAATGCCCAGCAACCGGATGACGTCCACGCCGAAAGCCTACATCGCCGGAGCCCGGCGGCCCCGGCTCCGGCTCCGGAGCGATCGACCGGATGCGGCGGGTCTCCGGGATCCCGGGACTCCGGGTGATCCGGCGCCCCGGCGCGGCGATCCCTCGTGCGGCGCGGGCCCCGGTCTCACGGGCGGCGCTTCTTGCGGGCCACGCGGACGATGGCGGCGGTGCCCAGGACCGCGACGGTGGCCCCGGCGGCGGTGAGGGTGGCCTCCTTGCCGGACAGGCGGCGGCCGACGACGGTGTGCCTGCCCTCGCGCAGCTCCAGCAGCTCGGTGAACGCGGCCTCGTTCGTCCACGCCGGCTTCCACCCGGCCTCGCGCAGCGACGCGCAGTCGACGACCCAGGGGTAGACCACGTAATGGAGGTCGGTGGCGGGCGCCGGGGTGACGCCCAGCCGGTGCAGGCGCTGGGCGGTGCCGAAGGTCAGCCCGGCGGGCAGCTCGAACCTGCGCAGCCCGGAGAGCTCCTCGACCTGCTCGTGCTCCAGCCAGCCGTCGCAGCCCACGGCCACCGTCCCGGAGACCGTGCCGAGCGCGGCCAGCTCAAGGGCCGAGACCAGGTCGTCGACGTGACAGAACTGCCAGCGGGGTTCGCAGCCCTTGACGCTGAGCAGCCGGGGCGACTCGAAGTGACGGGTGACGACGCTGTCCACGCCGGGGCCCACCACGGCGGCGGGCCGTACCACGGTGACCTCCAGGCCGGGGTGGCTGCGCAGGGAGCGCCGGACCAGCGCCTCGATCTCCAGGTGGTCGCCGACCATGCCGGTGTCGGGCTCGGCGGCCACGGGGGCGTCCTCCGGCAGCGGGACGGGGTTGTCGGGTGTCGCGCCGTACACCATGGCGCTGGTGACGAGCACGACGCGGCGCACTCGGGCGGCCGCGCTGGCGGTGAGGACCGTCTGCGCGGCGCGCAGGTTGTAGGCCCGGCGCTCGGTGGCGTCGGCGTCGAGGGCGAAGTCTCCCGCCAGGTGGACGAGCACGTCGATGTCGGAGATCCGGTTCGCCAGAAGCGGATCCCTGACGTCGATGACCCGCCAGGTGACGCCGGGGACGTCACCGCGCTGCTCGTCGATGGCCACGACCCTGCGGAAATCCGCAGAAGAGGCGACCTTCGCGAGGAACGCGCGGCCGACTCCGGAGGCGGCGCCGGTGACGGCGACGACCGGGGACCGCGGGCGTTTCGAGGTAGGCACCATGTACTCGCTTTGCACTGACCCGCCGTGCGACGGATAACGTGGCGGATGTGGACTCCTCCATCCTGCACGAGGTAGAGCGGTGACTGACTTGCCAGGTCGGGAAAACGACCCCAACGAGAACCCGTTCGCCATGTTCGGCGACCCTGAGCAGATCGCGGCGGCCATGCGCCAGTTCGCGGACATGCTCTCCGCGCCATCGGGCTCCGGCCCGGTCAACTGGGACATGGCGAAGAACATCGCGCGTCACGTGGTCGTCGCCGAGGGCGATCCGAGCGTCATGGAGGGCGAGCGGCGCCAGATCGTCGACGCCCTCAACCTCGCCGACCTGTGGCTCAACGAGGTCACGGCGCTGCCGGGCGGTACGGGCAGCCCGCAGGCGTGGAGCCGGTCGGAGTGGATCGAGAAGACCGTCCCGGTCTGGCGGCAGCTCTGCGACCCGATCGCCGCGCGCATGGTGGAGACCATGAGCGGCACGCTCGGCGCCGCCGGTCTGCCTCCCGAGGCGCAGGCGATGGCCGGTCCGCTGATGGGCATGATGAAGCAGATGGGCGGCATGATGGTCGGCCAGCAGATCGGCCAGGCCATCGGCTCACTCGCCCGCGAGGTGGTCGGTTCCACCGACATCGGCCTGCCCCTGTCGAGTGACCCGGCGCTGCTGCCCGGCGGCGTCGCCGCGTTCAGCCAGGGTCTGGAGACGCCCGCCGAGGAGATCCGCCTGTACCTCGCGCTCCGCGAGGCGGCGCACCATCGGCTGTTCCAGCACGTCCCGTGGCTGCGCGCCCACCTGCTCGGTGCCGTGGAGGAGTACGCCCGGGGCATCACCGTCGACGTCTCCGCCCTGGAGGAGCAGCTCCGCGGCCTCGACATCAACAACCCCGAGCAGATCCAGCAGGCCCTGTCCGGCGGCAACCTCCTCAAGCCGGAGGAGACCGAGCGGCAGAAGGCCGCCCTGGCCCGGCTGGAGACCGTCCTGGCCCTGGTGGAGGGCTGGGTCGGCGCCGTCGTCGACCGCGCCGCCGAGGGCAAGCTGCCCTCTGCCGCCGCCCTGGCCGAGACCGTACGGCGCCGCCGGGCGACCGGCGGTCCGGCCGAGCAGACCTTCGCCACGCTCGTCGGGCTGGAGCTGCGGCCGCGCCGGCTGCGCGAGGCCGCGGCGCTGTGGCAGGCGCTGGAGGCCGCCCGCGGCGTCGACGGGCGCGACGCGGTCTGGGGCCACCCCGACCTGATGCCCACCGCCGACGACCTCGACAACCCCGGCGGTTTCGTCCACGGCGAGCCGGAGTTCGACCTGTCCGGCCTGGAGGCGTCCCTCAGGGAGGCCTCCGCCGGGGACGAGGGCCGCGCGGAGGGCCGGGAAGGCCGCGAGGGCGGCGGGAGCGACGAGGACGGCACGAACGGCGACGACCGGAAGGACGGCGGCGAGGGCGATCGCGCGTGAGCCGGCCGGGTGAGCGGGCCGGCGGGCTCGGCGAACCGGCCGGCGCTGTCGGCGCGGTCGGCGCTGCCGGCCCGGCGGCTCCGGCGGTTTCGACGGCGCCGGTCGGCGCGGGAGATCCCGGGAGCCTGCGGGCGGACGCGGCGGCCGTGCTGCGGGGCTGGACCGCCCCGACCGCGGAGGAGGAGCTCCTGCGCGAGGAGTTCCTGGAGCACCTGCGCGCCCACGAGGACGCGATGTGGCGCGAGTGCGTGCCGGGCCACCTGACGGCCACGACCGCGGTGCTGTCGCACGACGGCCTCCGGGTGCTGCTCACGCTGCACCCGAAGGCGGGGATGTGGCTGCCCATGGGGGGCCACTGCGAGCGCGGCGACGCGACGCTCGCGGCGGTGGCGCTGCGGGAGGCGACCGAGGAGTCCGGCATCCCGGGCCTGCGGCTGCTTCCCGGCCCGCTCGCCCTCGACCGGCACCGGGTCTGGTGCCACCCGCCCCACAGCCACCACCTGGACGTGGAGTACGGCGCGGTCGCCCCGGCGGACGTCGAGGCGGTGATCAGCGAGGAGTCGCTCGACCTTCGCTGGTTCCCGATCGAGGAGATCCCCGAGTTGTCGGACGAGGCGACCCGGCGGCTGGCGCGCCGGGCCCGCGAGGTTCTCCGCGCCGGATAGCCGGGTGTTTTATGCTCGTCTCACACCCCCCTGACTACCGTCTTGGTCCATTGGCGTGACGAGCGAATCGGGGCAGTGTGAGCGCGAGAACGACGGCCGGCGGAGACGTGGGCGGCGCGATCGTGACGCCCACCCGCCGGCGCCGGCGCGTCCCCGAGGCCCTCGCCTGGGCGGCGGTCGTGCCGTTCACCGCCTGGGCCGTGGCCAGGGTGGCCGGGCTGGAGCGCGGGTCGCTGGCCACGCAGCTCATGACCGGTACGCCGTACGTCGCGGCCGGGTCGCTGGTGCCCCTTCTGCTGACGGCGCTGTCCCGCAGGCGCGCGGCCACGGCGGTGGCGCTGGCCGCCACCGCGGCGCTGGGCCTCAGCGTGCTGCCGCGGGCGGTCGGCTCGGCGCAGGCGGCCTCCGGGCCGGCGCTGCGGGTGCTGACCCTCAACATGCTCTTCGGCAAGGCCGACGCGGGCGCCGTGGTCGACCTGGTCCGGCGGCTGAGACCCGACGTGCTGAGCACCCAGGAGCTGACCCCCGAGCTGGCCGGGAAGCTGGACGCGGCCGGGTTGAAGGAGCTCATGCCGTACCGGGTCCTGGAGACGGAGTGGAGCGCCCGGGGCAGCGGCCTGTACGCCCGGAACCCGATGACCCAGCTGGACGACCTGTTCCGCCCGGTCGGGCACAACATGCCGGCCGCGCTGATCACCGTGCCGGGCGCCAAGCCCGTCGAGTTCGTCGACGTCCACCCCTACCCGCCGCTGGGCGCCCAGGTCCACGAGTGGTCGCAGGCCCTCGCGGGCCTTCCCCCGGCCGTCCCCGACAGGATCCGCGTCCTGGCCGGCGACTTCAACGCCAGCCTCGACCACGCGGCCCTGCGCGGGCTGCTGGGCCGGGGCTACGCGGACGCGGCCGACCGGGCCGGCGCGGGGCTCATCCCCACCTGGCCGGCCAACAAGCGCGTCCCGCCGATCATCACCATCGACCACGTCATGGTGGACGAGCGGGTGGGCGTGAACGCGGTGAGCGTCCACACCGTCCCCGGTACCGACCACCGGGCCGTCTTCGCCGACCTGCGCCTGCCGCCGTCCTGACGGCGTTCCCGTCCGGCGCTCAGGCCGACAGCAGCGCCCGCGTGTTGTCCCAGCCCTCCAGGCCGGGGTCCAGCCGCGCGACGTCGCCCGGGGTGCGCAGACGGTGCCAGCCGGGGCCGGTGGCGACCGTCCGGGGGCCGGGAGCCGAGGCGCGCAACGCCCGGACCGGGTCGGGATCGTCGAAGCCCACGCCGGCCCAGGCGGGATAGGGCAGGTGGGCGGCTATCGCCACGGCGCCGCCGCCCACGGCCGGGCAGACCGCGATCCGGGCACGGCCGAGCCGGCGGAAGAGCTTGCCGACCAGCAGGCCGGGCAGGTCCGGTGCGTCACCGCTCAGCAGCACCGCCTGCTCGCCGTACGGCAGGGCACGCTCGCCGTACGGCGGGGCGCCGGGGGCGGGCGACGGGGCCCGCTCTCCGCGCGGCGAAGCCGCGGAGGCGGACGGCGGGGTCTCGGAAACGGACGACAGGGCCTCGAAGGCGGCGCGGACCAGGGCGGGGCCCGACAGGTCGGGGATCTCCACGACGGGTGTCCCCGGCCAGACGATCTCCTCCATGCCCGGAACACTGGTGATCAGGACGGGCGAGACGAAGTCGAGCGCGGCGGCGAGCTCGTAGGTGTCCTCGGCCGCGGCCCGCAGGAACTCCCCGGCGTCCACCCCGGGCGGCGCCGCGTCCGCGATCGAGGGCGTGACGAGGACCGCCACCGTGCGCCGCGGTGGCTCCGGCTCCCGGGGCGTCTCCTCCCGGGTCTCCTGTGACGTCACCACTCCTCCGTGGGGCTGTTGGCCGCCATGGAGAAACCCTCCAGGAACCCTCTGGCTCGTTCGGCCCTCGGGTAGTGCTCCACCAGCGCCCAGAACCGGGGGCCGTGGCTGGGCACGAGCAGGTGCACGAGCTCATGGATGATCACGTAGTCGACCACCCAGGACGGCATGCCGCGCAGTCGCGTGGAGATCCTGATGGTGCCGTTGTCGGGGGTGCACGAGCCCCAGCGGTGCTGCTGGTTGTCCACCCAGCGCACGCTCGACGGGGTGGCCCGGCCGTCGAGGTAACGGACCGACAGGTCACAGGCCCGTTCCATCAGATCGTCGTCGGAGGGCCGCCGCCGCTGCTCCTTTGCCGCCAGCCGGTCGAGCATCCGCCGTACCCATTGCTCCTCGTCGTTGCTGCTCAATCCGGCGGGCAACAGCACGATCGTTTTCTCGCCGTCACGGTACGCGGAAACCGTCCGCCGACGACGAGAACTTCGACGGACCTCGACTGTCTCGGGGGGCACATATGAACGGTAGCCGAGAAAGATGAATTAACACCAGAGGGCGAGTGACGTTCCTGCTGGTCAATCCGTGTTCGTTGATTGTTCGGCGATGCCGGGAGGTTATGGCGGCGCCTTATCGAATTAACCTGGATAACACCTGTCTCAGGAGTCGCCGAATCGCGCGGGCCGGCGTTCTCGCTGCGCCGCCAGACCTTCGCGCATGTCATCGGAGACCATGGTGACCGGCTGGGCGAGGGATTCCCAGCGCAGCGCCGCGTCGAGGTCGGCGTGCCCGCCGCCCGCGAGCGCGACCTTGGTGAGCCTGGTGGCGGCGGGCGCGTTGGCGGCGGTCCTGCGGGCGATCTCGAACACCTCCCCCAGCAGGGACGTGCCGGGGAAGGCCCTGGTGACCAGCCCGGCCGCGGCCGCCTCGGCACCCGTCATGGTCCGCCCGGTCAGCAGCAGCTCCCGGGCCACGCCCACGCCGGCGACCCGGGGGAGCAGGTAGGTCGCGGCCATCCCGGGGTGCAGGCCGAGCGAGGTGAAGGGGGCGAGCAGCTTGGCCTCCTCGGAGGCGTAGACCAGGTCGCAGGCCAGGGCGAGGCACAGCCCCGCCCCGACGGCGGCGCCGTTGACCGCGGCGATGGTCGGCACCTCCAGGTCGGCGATCGACAGCCAGGTCCGGTAGAAGTCCAGCATCCGGTCGCGCAGGCCGGTCACCCCCTCGGCCGCGCGTTCGGCGAGCCAGGACAGGTCTCCCCCCGAGCAGAAGGCGCTCCCCGCGCCGGTGACCACCACGCACCGCACCTCGCGGTCCCGCCGCAGGGCCGCGACGGCCCGGCGCCACTCCTCGGTCATCCCGTCGGTCATCGGGTTGCGCCGTTCGGGGCGGTTGAGGGTGAGGACCGCGACTCCGCCGTCGCGCCGGTCGATCAGGAGCTCGTTCATGCGGGGAGCGTAGTGCACGCCGTCCGGGCGCCGGGGGCGCCGGGAACCCCGTGGGTGACCGGCGGTGACCGGCGGTGACCAGCGGAGATCGGCGGGTCGGCGGGAGATCGGGAAGGGGTGGAGGGCCGCAGGGGCGACGGGTTTTCCACAGGTCGCCGACCACGGGACCGGTTGTCCACAGGCCGGGGGAAACACGGACGGGATCTTCCGCTCGCGTGGCACGCTTCCGGCACGTCGCCGTGCGGCCGTGAGGACACGGTGACGTCCCTGCCGGTGCGGCGTCCGCGGGCGCGACGTCTTCGGGACGCACACCGCGTCTCCGGAGGCACACCGCCGATACGGCGTCGTTCCACGGGCGGCCCGGGGAGGCGTCGCGGCAGGGTGGCCGTCCCCTCGTGCCGGAAGGAGACCCCGTTGTCCCCGTCGAGATCGCCGGAAGCGCCCATCCCGATGCGACCGCGGCTGAAGCCCGCGTTGCGCCGGGTCGCCCGTGACGAACGCACGCTGCAGTTCGGCCTGCATCCCCGGCACGCCGTGGTGCTGGCCGACCTGGAGCCGGAGGTCCGCCGCTGGCTGGAGGGCCTGGACGGTGTGCGCGACCTCCCCGGGGTGCTGGCGGACGCGGCCGACGCCGGGATCGGCGAGGAGGGCGGCCGGGCACTGCTCGGCATGCTGGCCGGCCGGGGCCTGGTGGACGACGCGGCGGCCGGCCCCGGCCCGCTGCGCGCGCTTCCGCTCGCCGAGCGGGACCGGCTCCAGCCGGACCTGGAGATGCTGTCCCTGTCCCCCGGCGTCACGGACGGCGGCGTGGGCGCGCTGACGCGCAGGCGCGAGGCCCTGGTGCGCGTCCACGGCGCCGGCCGGGTGGGGGTGCAGGTGGCCGCGCTGCTCGCCGCCTCGGGCGTCGGTAACGTCTGCGTCGTCGATCCCGGGCCGGTACGGCCGTGCGACGTCGTGCCCGGCGGGCTGACCTGGGCGCAGGTGGGGATGAGCAGGCAGGACGGCGCGGTCGCCGTGGTCACGGCCCTGGCGCCGGGGGTGAACGCCTGGACCGGCGAGCGCGCGGCCCGGCTCGCCGACGGCGCCAGGCCGCCCGATCTGGTGGTGCTCGCCCCGGTGGGGCCGCTCGATGTCCTGCTGGTGCGGGACCTCCTCGACCGGCGGGTCCCCCACCTGCTGGTGACCGCCTTCGAGGGGTTCGGTTCGGTCGGCCCCATGGTGCTGCCTGGACGAAGCACCTGTCTGCAGTGCCTAGATTTGACGAGACGCGACCGTGATCCCGGCTGGCCGGTCGTCAGTGCCCGCCTGGGTGGCTTCCCCGCGGGCGAGATCGCCTGCGGCACCGTGCTGTCGGCACTGGTGGCGGCCACCGCGGCAGGTCAGGCGCTTGCCCTGCTCGACGACCGTGAGCCTATTGTGACCAACAGCACATTAGATGTATTGCCTGATTGGAGATGGAAGCAGCGATCCTGGAGTGTTCATCCTCAATGTCGTTGCTTCCGAAACGACTTTGGTTCACCAACAATGGTCGCGTCGGCTACCTGCCGCTGATAGACACCACACCGAAGGGAGGGAGCGGCGTCTCGCTGTACGGGGACCGGCCGCGAAGCCAAGGTGAGTGACCTTCCGCGCCGCGCCGTCGCGCGCTCCGCCAAACTGGCGTCCCTTCCGATCGGTTTCGCCGGGCGCACCGCTCTCGGCCTGGGAAAACGGATCGGGGGCAAGCCCGCGGAGATCGTCTCCCAGGAGATCCAGCAACGCACCGCCGAGCAGATCTTCAAGGTTCTGGGAGAGCTCAAGGGCGGGGCGATGAAGCTGGGCCAGGCCCTGTCCATCTTCGAGGCCGCACTGCCCCAGGAGATCGCCGGGCCCTATCGCGCGACCCTGACCAGGCTCCAGGACGCCGCTCCGCCGCTTCCGGCGGCGACCGTGCACAAGGTCCTCGTCGAGCAGCTCGGGGACGACTGGCGGGACAACTTCCTGTCGTTCGAGGACAGGCCGGCCGCGGCCGCCTCGATCGGGCAGGTGCACAAGGCGGTCTGGCACGACGGCCGGACGGTCGCGGTCAAGATCCAGTATCCGGGCGCCGGCAAGGCGCTGCTCTCCGACTTCGCCCAGCTCGCCCGGCTGGGAAAGCTCTTCGGCGCGCTGCTGCCCGGGCTCGACGTCAAGAGCGTGCTCACCGAGCTGCGCGAGCGGGTCGCCGAGGAGCTGGACTACCTCAACGAGGCCCAGGCCCAGCACGCCTTCGCCCTGGAGTTCAGGGACGACCCCGACTTCGTGATCCCAGACGTCATCGCCGCCAACGAACAGGTGCTGGTCTCGGAGTGGGTGGACGGCACGCCCCTGTCGCGGATCATCACCGACGGCACCAAGGAGGAGCGTGACCGCGCCGGGCTCCTGCTGGTCCGGTTCCTGTTCTGCTCCCCCGCGCGGGTGGGCATGCTCCACGCCGACCCGCACCCGGGAAACTTCCGGATCACCGGCGACGGACGGCTGTGCGCCCTCGACTTCGGCGCGGTCAACCGGCTGCCGCAGGGTTACCCGCCCGCCTTCGGGCAGCTCACCCGCATCTTCAACAGCGGCGACATGGACAGCGTGGTGCGGGGACTGCGGGACGAGGGTTTCATCCTCCCCCACATCGAGATCGAGCCCGAGGCCCTGCGGGCGTTCCTCGCCCCCTACGTCGAGCCGACCACGGTCGAGGAGTTCACCTTCAGCCGCGAATGGCTTCAGGAGCAGGCCGCGACGGTCACCGACCTGCGGCCGGGCAACGTCACGCGCCAGCTGAACCTGCCGCCCTCCTACGTGCTCATCCACCGTGTCCACGCGGCCGGGATCGGCGTGCTCTGCCAGCTCGGCACCACCGCCCGTTTCCGTGACGAGGTGGTCCGCTGGGTTCCCGGTTTCGACGAGGACGACCCCTGGGAGCAGGCCGCCGCGGGCTGAGACACCGCGAACGGGAGCAGGCCGCACCGGGTTCTGGGACACCGCGGATCGGAGCACCGGGGGCGGGAACACCAGGACTGCGGCGGCACGGGGAGACACCGCCTACCGCGATGCCGCGGTGAGCCGCCGCAGGAGGGGGCGGGAGACGAGGAAGGGGCCCGCCGTGGCGGGCCCCTGTGGCTCATCTCGTGTGCGGCCGCGTGGCCGTCCGGCCCCCGTGCGTACGGCCGCGTGACCGTCCGGCCCCTGTGTGCCCGACCGGATGGCCGTCCGGTCTCACGGGCCGAGTGTCCTTCACGAAGCCGGGTGGCCGGTCGCCCGTCCGGTGGACGGCCGGCCATCCCGTCTCTTCGATCAGCCCAGGCGTAGCAGCGCCCGATGGAGACGCGAGGTGGCGCGCTCGGCGTCACGGCGCGCGCGCTGGAGGCGCAGGACGCCGATGGCCAGGCGCTGCTCCTCGGCCTCGCGGTGAAGGGTTCGTATTCGGTCCCTGACCAGTTCTTCTTGCATAGAGGAGACGGCCTGGCCCTGGGTGGTGAAGTAGGTCATCGGAAGTGATCCTTTCGGAAGGTTCTGGGTTCTCGGTCGATCAGTTCTCGGTCTACCGGGTCTCGGTCTACCGGGGTTCGGTCTACCGGGGTTCGGTCTACCGGGGTTCGGTCTACCGGGGTTCGGTCTGCCGGGTCTCGGTCAGGCGGCGAGGGGGGTCTTGCGAGGACGCCCGCGAGGACGCTTCCTCGGAACGATGACTCCCCGCAGGATGAGCTCGCCGCCCCACACGCCCCACGGCTCCTCGCGCTCGAGCGCGCGGGCCAGGCAGGCCTGCCGGATGGGGCAGCCTCCGCAGAGCGCCTTGGCGAACTCCACATCCTCAGGAGACTCGGCGAACCAGAGGTCCGGGTCGGTACGACAGGGGATTTCGGCTTCGTCGATCAGGTCCATGATCGTCTGGGCCCCCATCTTGTTCACCTCTCTGTATGGGTGTTGATCTTTGGTTACCTCTGGGTGGGGGTCAGGAATGACGCGGACAAACAAGAAGGCCGCGGATCCTGATTGCGGATCCGCGGCCTGGAGGCTTTTTACCCCGGTCAGGTGATGACCGGAGGTTTCCTCCAGGGATGCGGACCACGCAGTCCACCGATTCGGACGTGCTTGGTCGGGGCGTAGCTGCCGCCCGCGAGAGCCGGAGCGCCCGCGAGAGCCGGAGCGCTCACGAAAGCCGGAGCGCCTGCGACGCCGGCCGCCACCTCGGCGGCGGCAGCGGCGAACAGACGACCGGTCTGGGTCTGGGCAGACTTCTCCTGCCGACGCCGGGAGAACAGATCAGCCGCGAGGATGGCCCGGCCGCCACAAGGCAGGACGGTGTCACCGCAGGCGAAAGCGAGCCCGGTCTGGGGCAGCATCATCATGTTGATCTTCACAGCGGACTCACCTCCGTTAACGGATCGTCGGGCTATGACACCCGACTTGCTTGACCATGACCCTAAACCCGCCCCCGGGGGGCGGGCAACATATTTTCTACCTGCAGTTTCGTAACTAACTGACTCGGATCATGGCCTCCTGGACCACCGACACGGCCAGTTCCCCGGAACGGGTGAACATCTCGCCCCGGGCCAGTCCCCGCGCGCCCCCGGACCACGGGGACTCCTGGGCGTACAGCATCCAGTCGTCGACGCGGAAGGGCCGGTGGAACCACATCGCGTGGTCGAGCGACGCGCCGGAGATGTTGGAGGCCCCCCAGGCCAGCCCGTGGGTCAGCAGGACCGTGTCCACGAGGGTGAAGTCGGAGGTGTAGGCGGCGAGCACGACGTGCAGCAGCGGGTCGTCGGGAAGCTCGGCGTCGTAGCGGAACCACACGTTCGTGTTCGAGCCGCGCAGCTCGGGGTCGCGGTGTGCCTCCCAGGTCAGGGGGGTGACGTAGCGCAGGTCCACCGGGCGCGGCCTGGCCAGCCAGTCCCGGTAGGGGGAGTCCTCCGCGACGAGCTGGCGCATCCGGTCCTGGAACGAGGGCAGCTCCTCCGGCGCCGTCACCGCCGGCATGACGGCGGCCTGGTGCTCGACGCCGGACTCCATGATCTGGAAGGAGGCGGACAGGGTGAAGATCGCCTTGCCGTGCTGGATGGCCACGACCCGGCGGGTGGTGAAGGACCGGCCGTCGCGGACCCGCTCGACGTTGTAGACGATCGGGACCGCCGGGTCGCCCGGCCGGATGAAGTAGGCGTGCAGCGAATGGACGTAGCGGTCCGCCGGGAGCGTCCGTCCCGCGGCCACCAGGGCCTGCGCGGCCACCTGGCCGCCGAACACCCGCTGGATGCGCTCCTCCGGGCTGCGGCCCCGGAAGATGTCGAGCTCGATCTGCTCCAGATCGAGCAGGTCCAGCAGCTCCTTGAGCGCCTCGTTCACAGGTCCTCCGTCTGGTTTCCGGCAGCGCGGCACAGGCGGAGCACCGCCTCGCCGTACCGGTCAAGTTTGACGCGTCCGATTCCCGGTATCGCCATCAGGTCCCGTTCGGACAGGGGTGCCCGTTCCGCGATGGCCTGCAGGGTGACGTCGGTGAAGACCACGTACGTCGGGACCTTGGCCTCCTTGGCGGCGCCCGCGCGCCAGGACCGCAGGGCCTCCAGGAGCCCCTCGTCGTAGTCGGCGGGACAGGTGGCGCACCGGCCGAGCTTCTGCTCGGCCGCGGCCATCAGGGTCTTGGCGCAGACCCGGCAGCTCACCGGCGCGGCGACCGTACGGCGTTCACGGCGTTCGCGGTGCTCCCCGCGTCCGCCGTCCCCGCCGCGCCCGCCGCGTTCCGGTGACGGGACGCGGGCGGCGGCCCGGCCCATGAGACCGTCGAGGAACCGGGACGGCCTGCGCGAGCGGCGTCCCCCGGGCGAGCGCGCCAGCGCCCACGACACGCCCAGGTGGACGCGGGCCCGGGTGATGCCGACGTACAGCAGGCGGCGCTCCTCCTCGATCTGCTCGGGCGTCTCCGCGTAGACGATCGGCAGCATCCCGTCGGTGACGCCGGCCAGGAAGACCGCGTCCCACTCCAGGCCCTTGGCGGCGTGCAGCGAGGCGAGCGTCACCCCCTCGACCGCGGGCGCGTGCTGCTCGGCGGCCCGCCGCTCCAGCTCCGCCACGAAGCCCGGCAGGTCGGCGCCGCCCGTGGCGAGCTCCTCGGCGAGGTCGGCCAGCGCCTTCAGCGACTCCCACTTCTCCCGCGCCCTGCCCCCGCCCGGGGGCTGGGCGGTGAGGCCGATCCCGGACAGGACGCCGTGGGCGGTGGAGACCAGGTCGTCGCCGGCCGAGGCGGAGCGGGCCGCTCCGCGCAGCAGCACGACCGCCTGCCGTACCTCGGGGCGCTCGAAGAACCGGTCGGCGCCGCGCAGCAGGTAGGGGATGCCGGCCTCGGTGAACGCCTGCTCGTAGACCTCCGACTGGGCGTTTACGCGGAACAGCACGGCGATCTCGCGGCTCGGCACGCCGCTCCGGATGAGCCCGGCGGCGGCCCTGGCGACCCCCTGGGCCTCGGCGACCTCGTCGTCGTACTCGGTGAAGACGGGTTCGGGGCCGTCGGGGCGCTGGGCGACCAGGGTCATCTTGTGGGGGGTCCGGGCCCGGTCGAGCACCCGGTTGGCCAGCGAGACGACCTGGGGGGTGGAGCGGTAGTCGCGGACCAGCCTGATCAGGGCGGTGTCGGGGTGCTCCACCGGGAAGTTGGTGAGGTAGCGGGGGGTCGCGCCGGTGAACGAGTAGATCGTCTGGTTGGGGTCGCCCACCACGCACAGGTCGTCGCGCCCGCCGAGCCAGGTGTCGAGCAGCAGCTTCTGCAGGGGGTTGACGTCCTGGTACTCGTCGACGACGAAGTAGCGGTACTGCCGGCGGATCTCGGCGGCCACCTCGCGGTGCTCGGTCATCACCGCGGCCGTGAGCTCCAGGATGGTCTCGAAGTCGACCAGGTGCCGCTCCCGGCGGAGCCGCTCGTAGGCGTCGTAGAGCCGGAAGACCTCCTCGGCCGGGATCGGCGGGGTGCGGCCCGCCTTGGCCGCGGCCTGGGCGTAGTCCTCGGGGCCGATCTGGGTGGCCTTGGCCCACTCGATCTCGGAGGCGACGTCGCGCAGCTCCGAGCGGTCGAGGTTCCTGCGGAGGGAGCGGCCGGCGTCGGCCAGCAGCGGCAGCTTCGACTCGATCACGCTGGGCGGGTCGCCGCCGATGACGCGCGGCCAGAAGTAGGTGAGCTGGCGCAGCGCGGCGGCGTGGAAGGTCCGGGCCTGCACGCCCGGCGTGCCCAGCCGCCGCAGGCGCTGCCGGAGCTCCCCGGCCGCGCGTGTGGTGAACGTCACCGCCAGCACGCTCTGCGCCTCGACCACCCCGCTGCGCACGGCGTACGCGATGCGATGGGTGATGGCCCTCGTCTTGCCGGTCCCGGCCCCCGCCAGCACGCAGACCGGCCCGCGCACGGCCTCGGCCACCGCGCGCTGCTCGGGGTCCAGGCCCGCCAGGACGTCATCGAGGTCCACGTCGAGCTCCACGAACGCCCCCACAGACTGTCGAACGGGTCGGACGAAAACATCTTCCCAGCCGGTGCCCACGACCCGGTAAGCCCGAGTCCGTGCCGCGGCCAACCTATGTCGCCTCCCAAGATGCATAAACCACTGCCTTTCCTCCACAATGTGAGCGAAGTGGACTTCGGGGAAGGACGAGACTCGTGCGAGCAGCGGTGACGGTGAGTGCGCTGGCCCTGGCGGCGTTGGCGTCCGGGCCCGCGATGGCGCACGCCTCCTCCATGTCCCTGGCCGTCCACGTGTCCGCGGCGTCGCCGGCCGCGCCCGTCGCGGCGGGATCCGCGTCCGCCGCGACGGCGAAGGGCGATCCGACCCCGACCCCCACCCCGACCCCGACGCCCTCCTCCACCTCCTCGGCGCCCGCCACCGGCGACTCCGACCCGCTGACCGGAGGCACCGTCGTCGACACGGTCGCGTACGGCCGGCACACCCTGCAGCGGATGGACGTCTGGTACCAGCCCGACGAGCTCAAGCGGCCGGGCGTCTTCCTGATCCACGGCGGCTGGTGGTCGAGCGGCGACAAGAAGCAGATGTCGGAGATCGCCCGGAGCTACGCCGAGCTGGGCTACACGGTCTTCAACCTCAACTACCGCCTCTCCGGCAACGCGGCCTGGCCCGCGCCCCGCGCCGACACCTTCGACGCCATCGCCACCGCGCGCAAGCACGCGGCCCTGTGGTCCTTCGACCCGAACAACTACGTGGTGGTCGGGTTCTCCGCCGGGGGCCACCTGGCCACCGCCGTCGGCACCTACGGCGAGCGGAGGCTGCCGGGGCTGCGCGGCGTGGTCGGCGTCTCCCCCGTGATCTCGCCGATCACGGCCTACAACGACGGCGCCGACACCACCGACGGCTACCGGCTCAAGCTGCGCGAGTCCACCATCCGCCTCGCCGGGGGCTGCGAGCCCGTCGAGTGCCCGAAGGTCTGGAACAGCATGGAGGTGCCGCTGCACGCGAGCCGCGGCGACGCCCCCACGCTGACGCTGCACTCGGAGGAGGAGTTCGTGCCGGTCCAGCACAGCCTCCGGCTCCAGGAGCGCCTGAAGCGGTTCGGGGTGCCGATGACGGTGCTGACCCAGCCGGGCGCCGACCACAGCTCGCCGATGTACCGGCAGCCCGGGGTGGCCGAGACGGTGCAGGAGTGGATCGCGACCCGGCTCCGCTGACGGCCCCGGCCGCCTCCCGGGAAGGAGCCGGGGACCAGGCGGGCAGGCTCCGCGAAACCGGGTGATCAGGCTTCGGAAACCGGGCGGGCGGACTCCGCGAAACCCGGCGGGCAGGCTCCGGAAACCGGGTCGGCGGACTCCGGAAACCGGGCGGGAAGATGAACGGCCTTCGCTTTGTTGCCATGAGCGCGAACATCACATGAGGGGATGATCAAGACATGGCGCTCACCGTTTACACGACCACCTGGTGCGGTCCCTGCCGGCGGCTGAAGACCCAGCTCACCCGCGAGGGCATCGCCTACCGGGAGGTCGACATCGAGCGGAACCCCGAGGCCGCGGAGTTCGTCATGAGCGTCAACAACGGCAACCAGACCGTGCCGACCGTCGTCTTCGAGGACGGCACCGCGGTGACCAACCCCTCGGTGATCGAGGTCAAGGCCCGGCTGCAGGCCGCGGCCGTCGTCGGCGAGTAGCCGCCGCACCGGCGGGGACACGGCGGTCCCGGCGGGGGGCGGGTCCTCCCCCCGCCGCGATCACCGCTCCCCGGACGGCGGAACCCGGCGGGGCGGCGGCGCGGATCACCAGTCTCCGGACAGCGGCTCGCCGTACCAGGTCTCGATCAGCCTCCGGGCGATCGACAGCCCGGACGGCAGCCGCACCTCGCCGCTCTCCAGCGCGGCCAGCAGCTCCGCGCGGCCGAACCAGCGCGCCTCGACGATCTCCTCCTGGTCGAGGACGAGTTCGGTGGAGGTCGCCCGCGCGAAGAAGCCCATCATCAGGCTGCGCGGGAACGGCCACGGCTGGCTGCCGAGGTAGCGGGCGCCGGTGACGCTCACGCCGACCTCCTCGGCCACCTCGCGGGCCACCGCGTGCTCCAGCGACTCGCCCGGCTCCACGAACCCGGCCAGCACCGACATCCGGCCCTCGGGCCACTGCGGGCCCCTGGCCAGCAGGCAGCGGTCCTGTTCGTCGTGGACCAGCATGATCACCGCGGGATCGACCCGGGGGAAGTGCTGGCCGCCGTCGCGAGGGCAGACGCGGACGTGCCCGCCCGACCGCACCTCCGTACGGCTGCCGCAGCGCGGGCAGAACTCGTGGGTGGAGTGCCAGGCCTCCAGCGCGACCGCGTAGACCAGCAGCCCGGCGTCCAGGTCCCCGAGCAGCGAGCCGACCTGGCGGAGCCCCGCGGCGACGACCTGCCCGTCCGGGACGGCGGAGGCGGCGACCGGGGAGACGATCCGTCCGTGCGAGGCGCCCAGGGCCGGTTCCGGGAGCGGCGCGGAGACCGCGAAGTAGGCGACGCCCCCGGCGTCCACGCCGAGGAGGTAGCGCTCGCCCGCGGGCGCGTCCGCCGGAGCCGAGAAGACCAGCGAGAACTCCTCACCCGACCGCCTGGCCAGGGCGTTGCCGTCGTCGACGACCACGACCCGGGTGGCGGGATCGGCCCACGCCTTCTCCAGCCACGCGGCGTCGCCCCGGAGCGCCGCCGAGCGGTCGACGGCGCTGCGCGCGAGGAGCAGCGGCCCCAGTAGTCCGTCCTGTGCTGTGATGTCCACGATCTCCACGCCGTTCGCCTCCCAAGCCGACTGGTCATCCTACGCCGCGCCTCCGGGTTTCCCCCGCCGCGGCTCCGGGACCGGCCCAGGGGACTGGCATCCTCATCTCAGGCCGGACATGTACCGTGTTTACGCCGAGACGCCAGCGCGATGATCTCCAGCCGGTTAGGATGCACCTAGTTAGGTTAGCCTTACCTGCCATTCGGGGGCCCTGCATTGCGCCTGTACCTCACCGCGCTCAAGCCGACCGACTCGGTCACGGACGGGTTCCTCCCCGCGGCACGCGCGCTGGCCTGCGACGTCACGATCCTGACCGACCGCCCCGAGCAGTACGCGGCCTCCGGGGCCGAGGTGCTGCGATGCGACGTCCGCGACGCCCGCGCGGTGATCGACCTCATCGCCCACCACCGCGCACCCGACGCGATCTTCTCCAACTCCGACCACATCCAGGCGGAGACCGCCCTCGCCGCCGCGTACTTCGGCCTGCCCGGCAAGGACTGGCGGGCCTGCCTCGCCGCCAAGAACAAGGCGCTCACCCGGCGGCGGCTGGCCGAGGCCGGGATCGAGACCGTCCGCTCGGTACGGCTGGCACCGGACGACCCGGTCCCTCCCGACCCGCCGTTCCCCGCGGTCGTCAAGCCGCGCGAGGGCGTGGCCAGCGAGGACGTCGTGCTGGTGGCCGACGCGGGCGAGCTCGCCGCGGCCGTGCGGGCGATCCGCGACCGGCGGCCGGGCGAGGCGCTGGTGGTGGAGGAGTATCTCGACGGGCCGCTGCACACGCTGGAGACCCTCGGGGACGGCACGGACCCGCGGGTGCTCGGCGGCTTCCGCACCACGCTGGGCCCGCCGCCGCACTTCGTGGAGGAGCGGCTCGACTGGGCGGACCCGCCCGGAAGGGAGCACGTGCTGCGGGCCCTCGCCGCACTGGGCGTGGGCTTCGGGGCCTGCCACACCGAGTACGCGATGACCCCGGCCGGGCCGCGGATCATCGAGGTCAACTACCGGGTCATCGGCGACCACTGCGACTTCCTCCTCGCGGACCTGCTGGGCGTCCCGCTGTTCGAGCGCGTCCTCGCCGTCCACCTGGGCGAACGGGCCGGCGCCGGACCGGGGGCTCCCACGGGAGCGACCCCGGACGGTCACGCGGGGACGGAGGGGACCGGACGGGGTCCGGGACCGGGAACCCCCGCGGACGGCGACGGCCTCGCGGGCCTTCCCGGCCGGCCCGCCGGGCACGGGACCGTACTGAGCCTGGTGGCCGGCCGCCCGGGGACCGTGACGGCGGCCCCCGGCGCGGTGGACCCCGCCCCCGGTGACCGGGTGCGGCTCTGGCACCGGCCGCTGCGCGCCGTCGGCGACCGGATCGAACCGTCCAACACCAACCGCGACTACCTGGGCATCGTCCGCGCCATCGGCCCCGACCGGGCGAGCGTGGACGACGCCCTCGCGGCCTTCACCGCCACCGAACGATGGGAGGTCGCATGAGCCACGCGAACGGCGGGCGCGGCACGGACGGCAGGCGCCCCGCGAACGGCGGGCGTCGTGTGAGCGGCGGGCGCCCCGTGAGCGGTGCGCGCCCGGTGAAAGGGGGGCACGGCATGGACGGCGAGCACCGGACGGGCGGGGCCGGCGGGCGGGAGCCGTACCTGGCGGCCCGGGTCCTGAACGCGCTGCTGCGCGAGGACTACGGCGGCCTGGCCGGGCGGGTCACGCGGAGCAGGGACGGCGTCGTGCTTCTGCTGCCCACCGGCCGGCAGGTACGGCTGACGGCGGGGTCGCCGTTCCAGGACTTCGTGGTCGCCCCGCAGGAGGCGCTGCGCCTGGCGGAGGTCCTGCACGCGCTGCGGGAGGTCTCCGCACCCGCTGACGCCGCCGGGGTGGAGGCGTTCGCCCGGGAGTGCCGGGAGGCGCTGCGCGCCCTGGAACTCCACGACGCCCACCGCGAGGAGGTGCTGGCCCGCCTCGCGCACCGCACCCCGGCGGACCGGCGGACCGGCGGCGGTTCCGGCGGGCGGCTTCCGGACGCTCCCGGCCCCGGTCCCGGTCCCGAGGCCGGGGCCGGGGCCGGGCCCCGCGGTGGAACCGGAGCCGGAGCCGGAGCCCGGGCCGGGACCGGAGCCGGGAACGGTCCCGAGGCCGACGCCGGGCGGCTCGACGCGGTGCGCTACGAGGCGCTGGCCGCCTTCGTGGACCACCCGGTGTACCCGACGGCGCGCTGCCGGACCGGGCTGACCGACGAGGAGCTGGTGGCGTACGCGCCGGAGTTCGCGCCCGTCTTCGAGCTGCGCTGGGCGGCCGTGCCCCGGGAACGGGTCACCGGGGCGGCCCTGCCGTGCGCGCCGGAGTTCCCCGCGGTCGGGCTGCCCGGTGAGCTCGCCGGGACGCACGTGCTGTTCCCGGTCCACCCGCTGACCGCCCACGCGGTCGAGGAGATCCCGTGGGCGGTCCTGGCGCCGGAGCCGTACCTCGAGGTCCGGCCGACGCTCTCGACGCGCACGGTCGCGCTCGACCGGCGCACGCACCTGAAGCTGCCGCTGACCATCAGCACGCTGGGGCTGCGCAACCGGCGGTCGATCAAGCCGGAGACGCTGGCCGACGGGGCGCGGGGCGAGCTGCTGCTGCGCGGCATGCCCGACCCGCGGGTGCTGCTGGCCGACGAGCAGACCTACGCCCACGCCGGGCACGAGTACCTCGGCTGGATGTTCCGCCGCCACCCGACCGGGGAGATCGTCCCGGTGGCCGCGCTGCCCGCTCCCCTGCCGGGCGGCGGGCTGGTCGCCGAGGAGCTCGCCGGGCGGTGGTACCGGGGGGACATGGCGGAGATGCTCCAGGACTACCTGCGGCTGCTGTTCTCCTACAACGTGCGGCTCTTCGTCCGGTACGGCACCGCGCTGGAGGCCCACCAGCAGAACCTGTCGCTGGTGTTCGGCGACGGCCCGGCCAGGCTGCTGGTCAAGGACTACGACGGCCTGCTGACCTCCCCGGGGCGGCTGCGGGCGGCCGGGATCGAGGTGCCGGACTTCGCCGACGAGCGGATGCTGACCGACGATCCGCACGCCCTCGCCGACGTGTTCGTGACCATCACCCTGCACCTGGCCGCGACCGCGGTGACGTCCGTGGTGCTGCCGCCGCCGCAGGCGTTCCGGCTGGTCCGCGATGCCCTGGCCGAGGCGCTGGACGGGCACGGTTACGACCCCATGGCGCGGCTGCTGCGGGCCAGGACCCTCGACGCCGCCCGGCTGGTCGGCAAGTCGATGGTCACCGCCGGGACCCTGGTGGACAAGGCCCGCACCGGGGCACGCGACGTGAACAAGTTCTACGGCACCAGCGGCCCCAACTACCTGCGCCAGCTCCCCGCCGGGCCCCCGGCCCCCCGCGACGGCTCCGCCCGCGGCGCGGCCGGGAGAAGGGCGTCCTGTTGACCGGCCTCGCGCTCGACTCCCCGGCCGCCGCCGCCGAGGAGGCGTCGCTGGCCGCGCTGCTGCGCTGCTGCGTCCGGGAGGTGGCCGGGCCCCGCGGGCTGGTGTGGCACGCCGAGCCGTACGTGCTGCTGCGGGTGGCGGGCATCCTGCTGCGGGCCCGGGTGTACGGCGGGCTGGCGCTGCGGTTCGACGGACCGCCGGAGTGGCTGGAGGACGGCCGCTGGCGGCCTCTGTCGGTTGACCTGCTCGTCCGGCTCGTCGAACGGGAGCTGGGCGAGGCCGCGGACGCGGCGAACGAGGAGTTCGCGACCCAGGTGGGGGCGAGCCGGGAGGCCATGGCGGCGCTGGTCGCCGCCCGCCGGGACGTCCCGCCCCCGGCCGACCCGTGGCTCGCCTCGGAGCAGGGGCTGGTCTTCGGCCACCCGTTCCACCCCAGCCCGAAGGCGCGCGGCGACGCCGGCTGGCTGCGGCACGCCCCGGAGGCGCACGCGAGCTTCCCGCTGCGGCTGCTCGGGGTGCGCGACGACGTGCTGGCCGAGGCGGGCGACACCGGCCCGCTCGACGGGCTGGGCGCCGCGCCGCCGGGCTACACCCTCCTGCCGGCGCATCCGTGGCAGCTCGACCTGCTCGCCGCGGAGCTGGCCGCCCCGCTGGCCGACGGGAGGCTGGCGGACCTGGGAAGCGCCTCCCGGGCGTCGGTCCCCACCTCGTCGGTCCGCACGGTCTACGAGCCGGGGATCGACCGCTGCCTGAAGTTCAGCCTGGACGTGCGGATCACCAACTGCGTCCGGAAGAACTCCTGGTACGAGCTGGCGGGCGCGGTCGAACTGACCCGGCGCCTCGCGCCGGTGTTCGCCGGGCTGGCCGAGCGGTTCCCGGGCACCCGGTGGCTGCCCGAGCCCGGCTACCGCTCCGCCGCCCTGGGCACCCGTCTCCTGGAGGGGCTGAGCGTGATCGTCCGGGCGAGCCCGTGGTCGGTCTGCCCGCCGGGGGTGACCCCGCTGCTGAGCGGCACGCTGGCCGCCACCGGTGACCGGCCCGCCGACCCCGCGCGGTGGTGGCGGGCCTACGTGGAACGCGTCGCGCCGCCGGTGCTCGACGCCTACCTGACCCACGGCGTGGTGCTGGAGGCCCACCTGCAGAACGTGCTCGTCGGCGTGGACGCGGCCGGGCTGCCGGTGGAGGCCGTCTTCCGCGACCTGGAGGGCGCCAAGCTCGTCGCCGGCCGGCACGACCTCGCCGGGCTGCCGGACGAGGTCGCCGCGGCGCTCACCTACGACGAGGAGGGGGGCTGGAACCGGGTGGTCTACTGCCTGATGGTCAACCACCTGCCGGAGATCGCCGCCCGGCTGGCCGGTCCCGACCCCGGCGCGGCACGGGAGCTGTGGGCGGTGGCCGGGGAGGTGCTGGCCGGGTACGCCGGGTCGCGCGGACGGCCGCGCCGGCTGTCGGACCTGCTGGCGGGCGCCCCGCTGCCCGCCAAGGCCAACCTCTCGGTCCGGTGGGCCCGCGCCGCCGACCGCCGCGCCGGGTACGTGCCGGTCGCCAACCCGCTGGCGATGATCTCGTGACGGCCGTCGTCCCGCCGTACGGCCCGGCGCCCGCCGATCCGGATCCGGGCGGTGCGGGAGCGACCCCGGAACCGGGCCGTGGCACCCCGCCGTACGGCCTGGCGCCCGCGGACCTGCCCGCCTACGTCTACGACCTCGCCGCGCTCGACGGGCACGCCGCCGCGGTGCGGGCCACGCTGCCGGGCATCGAGCTGTACTACGCGGTCAAGGCCAACCCCGACCCCGAGCTGCTGCGGGTGCTGGCCCGGCACGTGGACGGCTTCGAGGTCTCCTCGGCGGGTGAGCTGGCGCACGTGCGGGGGCTGCTGCCCGATGTCCCGACGGCCCTCGGCGGGCCGGGCAAGACCGAGGCGGAGCTGACCGCGGACGTCACCCGGCTGCACGTGGAGAGCCCCGGTGAGCTGCGGCGGCTCCTGGCCTCGGGCCGCCGTGCCGACGTGCTGCTGCGGGTCAACCTCGACGTGCCGGTGGGCGGGGCGTCGCTCGCCATGGGAGGCGGCGCGACGCCGTTCGGCATGGACCCCGCCGACGTCGCCCGGTGCGCGGCGGCGCTGGAGGGGCAGGACAGGGTACGGCTGCGCGGCGTCCACGCCCACCTGGCCAGCGGGCTCGCCGCCGCCGAACTGCTGCGGCTGGCCGGGGCCGTGCTGGAGTACGCCCGCGCGCTCGGGGTGACGGAGGTCAACCTCGGCGGCGGCATGGCGGTGTCCTACGCCGACCCGGACGACCGGTTCGACTGGCGCTCCTACGGCGAGGGCCTGGCGCGGCTGCGCCGTCCGGGCGAGGTGCTGCGGATCGAGCCGGGGCGGTCCCTGACCGCCTACTGCGGGCGGTACGTGACGCGGGTGCTCGACGTCAAGCGGGTCCACGGCGAGCTGTTCGCCGTGGTCGCCGGGGGCACCCACCACCTGCGCACGCCCGCCGCCAAGGGGCACTCCCAGCCGATGGCCCCGCTGCCGCCGGGCGGGCCGGTCACGATCGCCGGGCAGTTGTGCACGCCCAAGGACGTCCTCGCCCGCCGGGCGCCGGTCGCGCTGGCCCCCGGCGACGTCGTGGAGTTCACCATGGCCGGCGCCTACGCCTGGAACATCTCCCACCACGGCTTCCTGATGCACCCGCCGCCGTCGTTCCGCTACCTGGGGCGGCCGTCGGCCTGAGACGGAAGCGAGCGGGAATCCGGCACGGCGGTCCGAGACGGAAGCGGACGGGAATCCGGCACGGCGATCTGGGGCGGCAGCGGACGGGAGTGCAGCACGTCGAGCCGGGAGACCGCGCGGGTGAGCGCCACGTAGAGCCGGTTGAGCCCGCGCTCCTCGGCCTCGGCGATGGCCGCGGGCTCGGCCACCACCACGTGGTCGTACTCCAACCCCTTGGCCATCGTCACGGGCACGACGGTCACCCGGGCCGGGCCGCCGCCGACGTCGGGCGCTGCGTCCCCATCGGTGTTCCCTTCGGCGTCGGCGGGCGCGGTGCCGGCGGATTCGGCGTTCCCCTCGGCGTCGGCGGTGACGGCCGAGGCCGAGACGCCGCCGTCCCGCAACGCCGCGGCCAGCGTCCCGGCGTCCGCGTCGGCGGCGATCACGCCGATGGAGCCCTCGTGTCGCAGGGCGTCGCGCACCGCCTCGACGACGGCGCTTCGCAGGTCCGGCGTCTGCCGCACGCGGAGGCGCCCGTCGGACCGGAAGGACCGCGTCGGCGGGACGTCGGCCTCCAGCGCGCCGAGCAGGCGGTTGGCGAGCTCGACGACGGCCGCCGGGACGCGGAAGCCGGTCGTCAGCGCGATCACCCGGGCCTCGGGCTTGCCGAGGTGGGCCAGGTGCTCCGGCCAGACGCGGGCGGCCCACGGCGTCGTGCCCTGGGCGAGGTCGCCCAGCACGGTGACCGAGCCGTACTCGCTCCTGCGGGCGACGGCCCGGCACTGCATCGCCGACAGGTCCTGCGCCTCGTCGACGATGACGTGGCCGTAGCCATCGGGCCGCTCCAGCAGGCCGGCGACCTCGTCGAGGAGGACGGCGTCGGCCGCGGACCAGCGGGCGCTCCGGAACGTGCGGGGCGGTCGCGTCCACAGGATCGCCGCCTGCTCCTCGGCGGTCAGGATCCCGTCGGCCGCCGCGGCCAGGGCCGCGGGGTCGCCGAGCAGCCCGGCCACCACCTCCTCCGGCCGGACGGCGGGCCACACCTCGTCGACGAAGGGCCGCACGGCCCGGGTCACCGTACGGGTCCAGGCGGTGCCGGTGGTCCGCCCGCGGGCCTCCGCCTGCCGCCGCACCGCGTCGACCACGCGTGACGTCACCCGCTCGCGCCCGACCCCGTACGGCGGCGACTCGCGCCGGGTGTCGTCCACGATCCGGCGGAACCCCTCCTCGGGGATCCGCCAGCGGTAGGACCCGTCGGGCACGGCGATCGGCCCGGTGGGCCTGCGCACCCGCCCGTACAGCGCCCGGCGCAGCACCTCGGCCATGCGGGCGTCATGCTTGACGCGCGCCGCGGCCTCACCGTCGCGGCCGGACACCGGGACCCGGGCCAGCAGCCGCTCCACGGTGGTCTGCTCGACGTCGACCTCGCCCAGCGCGGGCAGCACCGCGGAGATGTAGCCGAGGAACGCGCGGTTGGGGCCGAGCACCAGCACGCCCCCGCGCTCCAGCCGCCGCCGGTGGGCGTACAGCAGGTAGGCGGCGCGGTGCAGCCCGACGGCGGTCTTGCCGGTGCCGGGAGCGCCCTGGACGCAGATCGACTCGGCGAGGTCGGCGCGGACCAGGTCGTCCTGCTCCGGCTGGATGGTGGCGACGATGTCGCGCATCGGGCCGACGCGGGGACGCTCGATCTCGGCCGCCATGATGCGGCTCGCGGCCCCGAGCTCCTCGCCCCGGTCGAGACGTTCGTCCTCGAAGCCGGTCAGCGTGCCCTCCGCCCAGCCGAAGCGTCTCCGTACGGCGACGCCCCGCGGATCGCGGGCGCCGGCGCGGTAGAACGCCCGGGAGACGGGGGCCCGCCAGTCGATCACCAGCGGCGGCCCTCCGCCCTCGCCGGAGATGTGGCGCCGGCCGATGTGGTAGCGCCGGCCGCAGTGCTCCCCGGCGGCGGCGCCGGAGCCGAAGTCGAGGCGGCCGAAGAAGGGCGGCCCGCCGGTGTCCTCCTGGAGCTCCTTGACGAGGCTCTTCAGGTGGCGCCCGAGCCGTTCGGCGCTGTAGCGGTCGCCCGCGACGTGCTCGCCGACGACGACGTTGAACCGCGCGCCGTCGATCATCGCGCGCAACGCGGCCTCGCACCGCGCGACGTGGACCCGCTCCTCGTCCAGTTCCGTCATCGGCACTCCAATAAATTAACTCGGTTAAGATATTGACCAAGTTACACCTTGCTAGGCTGAGCGGGTGACAGGACTGCGGCACCTCAAGAAGCAGCGGACCCACGAGGCCGTCTCCGCGGCTGCGATCTCCCTGTTCCTGGAGCGTGGGTTCGACGCCGTCTCGGTCGCCGAGGTCGCGGCGGCGGCCGAGGTCTCCAAGCCGACCCTGTTCAAGTACTTCCCGACCAAGGAGGACCTCGTCCTCCACCGCATCACCGACCACCGGGGAGAGGCCGCGCGCGTGGTGCGGGGGCGCGGGCCGGACACGGACCCGCTGACCGCGCTGCACCGGCACTTCCTGGACGGGCTGGCCCGCCGCGACCCCGTCACCGGCCTGAACGACGACCCGGAGGTGCTCGCCTACCATCGCATGATCTTCTCCACCCCCAGCCTGGCGGCCAGGTTGATGCACCACATGACGGCCGACGAGGAGGCGCTCGCCGGCGCGCTCACCGAGACCCCCGCGGGTCCCGGGGGCGTCGGCGGCCCGGAGGGCGCGGAGGGACCCGACGGCTCCGGTGGTTCCGATGGTTCCGGTGGCTCCGGCTCCGGCTCCGGCTCCGGAGCCATGGACGACCTCGTCGCGCGTCTCGTCGCCGGTCAGGTATTGGCCGTCCAGCGGGTGCTGGCCCGCCGCAACTGGGCCGAACTGGTCGGCGGGCGGACGGCCTCGGAGGTCCACCCGGAGGCGGTGGCCGCCGCCGACCGCGCGTTCGCCCTGCTGCGCGACGGACTCGGCTCCTCCTGACGCGCCCGTCGCCGGGTTCGGTCTCCCGGCGTGCCCTCACCGAGCCGGCTTCCCCGGCGCGCCCGTCACCGGACTCGGCGGATCTCCCACCACGTGGCCCCGCAACCCGCCCGAGCGCCGATCCGCCGTTTTGAAGGTTTCGCCTCGCGAGGTCGCCGCCATCGTGGAAAAGTCTCAACCGGCCGTTCAAAGATAGCGTCGAAGGCATGGTCACCGACATGAAAGACGCCGTCCATGCCGCCGACGCGGCCACCGTCATGAGCCTGCTCCCCGCCCGGCCGCGGGTGGTCGCCCTGGGCGAGCCCACCCACGGCGAGGACATCCTCCTCGACGTGCGGAACGAGCTCTTCCGGCAGCTCGTCGAGCGGGAGGGCTACCGGACGATCGGGATCGAGAGCGACTGCCTGATGGGCCTGGTCGTGGACGACTACGTCACCTCGGGCACGGGCACCCTCGACGAGGTCATGGAACGCGGCTTCAGCCACGGGTGGGGAGCCTTCGCGGGAAACCGCGAGCTCGTGCGCTGGATGCGCGAGCACAACGACGGCAGGCCGCCGTCCGAGCGGGTGCGCTTCGCCGGTCTCGACGGACCGCTGGAGATCAGCCACGGCGCGAGCCCCCGCCAGGCCCTCACCGCGCTGCACGGCCACCTCGCGGCCCGGCTGGACGCGGACCTGCTCCCCTGCGACGCGGAGACGCTCGACCGCCTGCTCGGCGCCGACGAGCGGTGGGCGAATCCCGCCACGATGATGGACCCGTCCCAGTCCGTGGGGCGGTCGGCCGAGGCCGGGGAGCTGCGGCTGCTCGCCGACGACATGGTGGCGCTGCTCGACGCTGAGACGCCGCGCCTCGTCACGACGTCCTCGCGGGAGGAGCGGGAGCGGGCCCGCCTGTACGGGCGCGCCGGCGTCGGCCTGCTGCGCTACCACCACTGGATGGCCGACACGTCGCCCGGCCGCATGCCGAGACTGCTGGGCCTGCGGAGTTCGATGATCGCCGCCAACCTCCTCGCCGTCGCCGAGCGGGGCCCGGTGCTGGCCCACGCCCACAACGTCCACCTCCAACGGGGCAAGAGCACGATGCGGATGGGCGACACGCCGTTCGAGTGGTGGAGCTCCGGCGCGATCGTGAGCGCCCATCTGGGCGAGGAGTACGCCTTCCTGGCCACGGCCCTCGGCACGATCCGGCACCGGGGAGTGGACGCCCCGCCCCCGGACACCGCCGAGGGGCTCCTGTACGCGCTCCCCGAGGACCGCTTCCTCCTCGACCCCCGCCGGCTGGCCGCCGCCCTCGGCGACACGCCGCCCGCCCCGCGCGTCTCCCCCTGGTTCGGCTACATCCCAATGGACCCGGCCTACCTGACCGGGGCCGACGGGATCGTGTTCGTCAAGGATCTCCCGCCGAACTAGCCTCCCCGGACCCGGCGCGGCGGTCACCGCCGGAACGGCGTGTCAGCCGATGACGGGGACCGACTCGATGAGCGCGACCAGGCCGCGCTCATCGAGGAGGTCGGCCGGACGGACGGTCTCGTTGGACCGGACGTAGTGGAACGCGGCGCTCACCGCCGGCAGGGGAACGCCGGCCAGGTGGGACCAGGCCAGGCGGTAGGCGGCGAGCTGCACCGACGCGGCCGACTCCGCCTTGCGGCCCTCGGGGCGGCGGCCGGTCTTCCAGTCGACGACCTCGTAACGGCCGTCCGGGGTCTGGAACACCGCGTCCATCCGGCCCCTGACCAGCCGGTCGGCGATCATCGTCTCGAACGGCACCTCGACCTCGATCGGCTCCCGGGAGGCCCACTCGCTCTCCTCGAACCGGGCGCGCAGCTCCTCCAGCCGGGCGTCGGCCTCCTCGAAGCCGTCGTCGAAGGCACCGGGCAGGTCGAGCTCGTCGATCAGCCGCTGCTGGCCCCAGCGCGACTCCAGCCAGCTGTGGAAGGAGGTGCCCCGGCGGGCCAGGGGCGCGGGCTTCCGCGGGACGGGACGGCGGATCCGCCGGGCCAGGGCCTTGGGATCGGAGGCCAGCGTGACGAGCGAGGAGACGGTCAGGTGGGTGGGCAGCTCCACCCGGCCGGTGCCGCGCCGCCGGTTGGTCTCCCGCTCCCTGAGCAGCAGTTCGGTGTCGCGCGCCCACGCCCTGGCCCGCTCACGGTCCCAGCCGCGCAGCTCGGCGAGGGTCCTGGCGTGCCGGTTGCCCGGATCGTCCCCGAACCCGGCGAGATGGGCGGCCTGGTCGGCGATGGTCACCGCCACGTCCTCCCGCCCGTCCGGGCCGGCGACGGTCTCGGCGACGGTTCCGGGAACGGACTCGGAAAGCGCGGGCTCGGAAACGGCGGGCTCGGAAGCAGGTCCGGAGAGCGCGGACCCGGGGAGCACGGCCTCGACGCCGTCCCGGCCGCCCCCTTCCGCGGGTACGGCCCGCCCGCCGGACGAGCCCTCGACCGCGAAGGCGCCCCGCGCGTCCGGAGAGGGTGCCGGAAGCCGGCCGGCGGAGCCCTCGGGACGCTCCGGAGCGTCCGCTGAGGGATCCCAGGCGTCCTCCGGAACGTCCCAGGGGTCGTCCGGGAAGGGGACCTCCTCGTCCTCCGGCGGGAGCTGCGGGAGGGGTATGTCGCCGAGCGGCTCGTGCGGGCCCGCCGTACCGGCTCCGGGTCCGCCGGCCGGGTCCGCGGGGGCGTCGCCGCCGGTGAGGGCGGCGAGGGCGGCCTCGACCAGGGTGGCGCCGTCGAGGACGGCCGCGTAGCGCGCGTCATCGGGGCTGACCGGCCAGGCCGACTCGGCGGGTTCGGCGAGCAGCGGGTTGACGGCGTCCTCGGCCGCCTCGGGCGCCCAGGCCGCCACCCGGCCGCAGGTGTCGCGGATCTCCAGCAGGAACTCGGACGGCAGGAGCGGCTTGGACCCGGTGCCCCAGCGGTAGCCGGAGGCGATCAGCAGGTAGTGGGCGCGGGTGACCGCGACGTAGGCCAGGCGGCGCTCCTCCAGCAGGTCGCGGTCGCGGCAGCGCTCGTCGAAGCCGGCCAGCTCCTCCTTCGACAGCCCGGTCAGCCGGGGCAGGTCGGAGGCGTCGCCGCGCAGCTGGTAGGGCAGCTTGCGGGGGTTCTCCGTCCACCTGGGGCTGGTCGTCGGGCGGGCCGGGAAGATCGTGCCCACGGTGAGCGTCCCGGCCTTGGACAGCGCCTGCGACATGCCGGGCACCACGACGACCGGCCACTCCAGGCCCTTGGAGGCGTGGACGGTCATCAGCTTCACGCTGTTGCTCTCGCCCACCCGGCCGGCGTCCAGGCCGTTCTCCTCCTCGTCGGCCGCCTTCAGGAACGCCAGGAACGCCCCCAGCGTCGGGTCCTCGGAGTCCCCGGCGAACCGGGCGGCGGCGTCGAGGAACGCGTCGAGGTCGGCGCGGGCGGCGAACGGGCCGACGGCCGCCCCCCGGGCCGCCACCTCGATGTCCAGGCCGAGCCTGCGCTCGATCTCGGCGATCAGGTCGGGCAGCGGCTGTCCGGTGTGGGCGCGCAGGGTCCGCAGCTCCTGCGACATGGCCAGCAGCCGCACCCGGGCCAGCGGCGAGAACGCCTCCTGCCACTCGGGGCGGTCGGGCAGCTCGTCGAGGGCGTCGACCAGGCTGCCGCGTTCCTCGGCGAGGTCGGCCACGACCTGGTCCAGCGGGTCGGACCCGGGGGACGGGGCCTCGGACTCCTCCCGGTGCTCGCGGTTCAGCTCGCGCGCCCGGTCGCCCAGCTCCTTGAGGTCGGCCGGGCCGATGCGCCAGCGCGGGCCCGACAGCAGGCGCACCAGGGCGTCACCCGCCGACGGGTCGTAGACCACCCGCAGCGTGGCCACCACGTCGGCGACCTCCGGTACGGCGAGCAGCCCGCCCAGGCCGACCACCTCGACCGGGATGCCGCGGGCCTCCAGCGCCCGGCGCAGCGCGGGGAACTGGGACCGTTTGCGGGCCAGGATCGCCACGTCGTGGGGTTGCAGGCACTGCGGGCCGCCCCAGGCGCTCTGCTTGGCCTTCTTGCGCTCGCCGTCACCCCACGGCAGGCCGTCGGGCGCGCTCTCGCCGCCCAGCAGCCGCGAGATCTCGGCGGCGACCCACTCGGCCTCGTCGTCGGCGGTCTCGTGGAAGGCGCACACCACCCGGCCCCGCTGGACGCGGTTGCCGCCCGGCACCAGCACCGGCACGTCCCGCGACTCCATCCGGAGCGGGAGCTGCACCCGGGCCGCGACGTCCAGCACGGCGTCGCCGTTGCGGAAGCTGACCGACAGGAACCGGACCGGGGCCGGCTCCCCGGAGGGGGTACGGAAGTCACGAGGGAAGCGGCTGAGGTTGCCCGACGACGCGCCGCGCCAACCGTAGATCGACTGGCAGGGGTCGCCCACGGCGGTCACCGGGTGGCCGCCGCCGAACAGCGAGCGCAGCAGGACGAGCTGGGCGTGGCTGGTGTCCTGGTACTCGTCCAGCAGGACGACGGCGAACCGGCCCCGCTCGATCTCGCCGACCTCGGGGTGCCCGGCGGCGATCCGGGCGGCCAGCGCCATCTGGTCACCGTGGTCGACGACCTCGCGCCGCCGCTTGAGCCTGCCGTACGCCTCCACCAGCGGCAGGAGCTGCTCGCGGGCCCGCTGGGTGACCAGCGGGCGGCGCTGGGCCAGGGTGGGCGAGCCGGGCAGCTCGCCGTAGCGGTCGGCGAGCCAGGCGCCGACCTCCCGCACGTCCGCCGGGGTGCGCAGGTGCTCGGCCAGCTCGCCGGCCAGCTCCAGCACCGCCCGGGTGACGGTGGCCGGGCCCCACTCGATCTGCTCCATCGGCCCGTCGTAGCCGCTGACCACCCGCTGGGCGAGCTGCCAGGAGACGGCCGGGCTGATCAGGCGCATGGTCGGCTCCAGCGCCTCGCGCAGGGCATGGTCGGTGACCAGCCGGGCCGCGTAGGCGTGGTACGTCGAGATGGTCGGCTCGCCCTCCAGCAGTTCGGCCGGGACCTGCGCGGCGGCGACCAGGCCGTTGAGGCGCTCGCGGACCCGGTGGGCCAGCTCGCCCGCGGCCTTGCGGGTGAAGGTCAGCCCGAGGATCTGGTCGGGGCGGACCAGGCCGTTGGCCACCAGCCAGACGACCCGCCCCGCCATGGTCTCGCTCTTGCCGGACCCGGCGCCCGCGACGACGACCATCGGCTCCAGACCGGCCTCGATCACCTCGGCCTGCTCCGGGGTCGGGGGGAGGATGCCCAGCTTCTCGGCGAGCTGGATCGGGCTCAGCACGCGGCGCCCCCGCACGGTACGGCACGGCCCGCCGGAGGGCGGCGCGGAGTGACGCGGGACGCCGGGGAACGGCGCGGCACGTCCCCGCGCCGGACGGTACGGCTCAGCACACCTGGTCTCCGTTCTTGCTGACCGGGCAGCTCGACCGCACGGCGCACGTGCGGCAGCCGTCGTTGACCTTGGCCTGGAAGAACGGCCCCGACATGCCGGTCGCGACGGTCTCGACCATGTCGCGGGCCCAGCCGGGGTCGGCGTCCTCCGACAGGGGCCGCTGGATCTGCTCCTTGGCGTCCTTCTTGCCCGCCGCGTCGCCCACCTGGACCAGGGCCGCCCCGCCGGGCTCGGTCATCCCGTGCCGCTGGAAGGCGCCCAGCAGCGCGGCGAGCTGGTACACCCCCAGCTGGGGATGGCGGTCGAGGTCGGCGTCCTTGGGGCCGTTCTTGCCCGTCTTGATGTCGATGATCACGGCCCGGCCGTCGGCGTCGCGCTCGACGCGGTCGACCCGGCCCTTGATCTGCACGCCGTCGGCGAGCGTGGCGACGAACGCCTCCTCCAGGCCGACCAGCTCGCGGGGGTTCTCCCGGTGCCAGCGCAGGAACTTGGCGACCATCTCCTCGGCCACCCGGCGCTGCTTGCGGTTGTACCAGACGCCGCCGAAGTCGAGCTCGCCCCAGACGTCGTCCAGGCGCTTGCCGAGCGTCTCCTCGCTCGGCATGCCGGTCGCGGCCAGCACGGCCAGGGCGTGCACGACCGTGCCCAGGCCCCGGGCCGCGTCGGTGCCGCCCGCGCCGACGGAGGTCTCCAGCAGCCAGCGCAGGCCGCACTTGGTGAAGTTCTCCACCGCCGAGGGCGAGATGCGCACGATGCCGTCGGGCCAGTTCAGCGGGCGGTCGTCGGAGACCGGGGTCAGGGCGTACCACTCGTCGGGGTGCGCGCCGGGCACCCCGGCCACGGCGAGCCGGGCCAGGTGCTCGGCGGCGGCCCGGCGCAGCGGGGCCGGCCGGGTCGTGTCGGTCACCGCCGAGCGGAGGTCGGCGACCAGCGCCGACATGCTCAGCCAGCGGGAGCGCTCGTCGACGCCGGCCTCCTCGTCCGAGCCGGGCACCAGCTCGGTGAGGAACCGGGAGGGGCGCTCCTCGCTGTCCTCCCCGCCGACGGCGGTGACGACGAGCCGCTTCCCGGCCCGGGTCGCCGCGACGTAGAACAGGCGGCGCTCCTCGGCCAGCACCTGGGAGGTCAGGGCGGCGGCGACGGCCGACGGGCTCTCGTGCTCGGAGCCGCGGGCCCGGGCGACCATGTCGTCGGTGCGCAGGACCGGGCCGTGCGGCCGCAGGTCGGGCCAGACGCCCTCCTGGACGCCGGCGACGACCACCACGTCCCATTCCAGGCCCTTGGAGCGGTGCGCGGTCAGGATGCGCACCGAGTCGGCGTCGGGGGCGCGCTCGGCGAGGGAGTCTCCGGGGATCTCCTGGGAGACGAGGTCCTCCACGAACACCTCGACGCCGGCGTGCGGCAGCCGGTCGACGAACTTGGCCGCGTGGTCGAACAGCGCCACCACCGCGTCGAGGTCGCGGTCGGCCATGGCACCCCGGAACCCGCCCGCGAGGCTCGTCTCGGTCCACTTCTCGGCCAGGCCGGTGGCCTTCCAGACGGTCCACAACACGTCCTCGGCGGTGCCGCCGCGCCGTACGGCCTCGGTGGCGCCGGCGATGAGCCGGGCGACCCGCTCGGCGGGCAGCGCCACGTGCGGCTCGACCCGGACCAGCTCCCGGGCGTCCTTGAGCGCGGCGACGAGGAGTTCGCCGGACGAGCGGGGCGCCGGCGCCGCGCGCTCCTCCAGCGGGACCGGGAGGTCGTCCTCCCCCGGCGCGCCGGCGTCGTCCCGCGGACCGGCCGCGCCGCCGCCGGGCACGCCGTCATCGGACGCCGGGTCGTCCCGGAGCACGTCGCCGCGCGCGTCGTCATCACCGGGCAGGTCGCCGCCGGGCACGTCGTCATCGCCGAGCGGGTCATCGCCGGGAGCGTCGTCGCCGGGCAGGTCGCCGCCGGGAACGTCGCGTTCGTCGGGGTGGAGCAGCGCCTCGTGCTCGGCGATCCGCAGCGCCCGGCGCAGGCGGCGCACGCCGATCATGTCGGTGCCGCCGAGCGCGCCGGTCAGCAACTCCTCGGCCATGCCCTCGTCGAGGTCCTCCGGGTGGAGCGCGACCTGGATCAGCCGGATCAGCGGCCGCACGCCTGGCTCCTGGAACAGCGGCACCTCACCGCCGCCGACCACCGCCGGCACCCCGGCGCTCACCAGCGCGCGGCGCAGCAGCGGGACCTGGCGGGTGGCCGAGCGGACCAGCACCGCCATCCGCGACCAGGGGACGCCGTCCAGCAGGTGCGCCCGGCGCAGCGTGTCGGCGACGACGGCGGCCTCCTGGGTCGCGCCGTCGGTCACCACGACCCGGACGTCGCCGGGGACGGCGTCCGGCAGGGCGCGCAGGTCGCGGTGGTGGGCCGCGCCGCCGAGCGGGGCGGGCAGGCGGGCGGTGACGCGGCGGGTGGCCCGGAGCAGCTCCGGGCCGCTGCGGCGGCAGACGCGCAGCGCCAGGACGGGTGCCCTGGCGCCGTCGGCGCGGCGGAACCGGTCGGGGAAGTCCATGATCCCGCGCACGTCCGCGCCGCGGAAGCCGTAGATCGACTGGTCGGGGTCGCCGACCGCGACGAGGTCGCGGCCCTCCCCGGCGAGCTGCTGGAGCAGCAGCTCCTGGGCCGGGTCGACGTCCTGGTACTCGTCGACGAAGACGACGTCGTAGGCGGACCGCTCACGCAGCCGCGCCTCGGGCTCGGTGAGCAGGGCGGCGGCGGCGCGGACCAGGTCGGCGTAGTCGAGCACCGGCTCGGCGTCGAGGTCGAACCGGGCGTGGTAGCGGTCGGCGAACCGCCCGGCGGCCACCCAGGAGGGGCGGCCGTGCAGGCGGCCCAGCTCGACGAGGTCGCGTCCGCCGAGGCCGATCTCGGTGGCGCGGGCCAGGAAGTCGCGCAGCTCCTGGGCGAAGCCGCGGGTGGCGAGGGCCTCGCGCATGTCCTCGGGCCAGTGGAGGGCGCCGTCCTCCAGCTCGCCGTGGAGCAGGCGGCGGATCTCCAGCAGCTGCTCGGGGGCGGTCAGCACGCGCGGCGGCACCCGTCCGGCGAGTACGGCCTCGCGGCGCAGCAGGGCGTAGGCGTAGGAGTGGAAGGTCATCGCCAGCGGGGTGCGGGTGGTGCGGCGGACCCGGGCGGTGATGCGCTCGCGCAGCTCCTCGGCGGCCCTGCGGCTGTAGGTGAGGACCAGCACCCGTTCGGGGTCGGCGCCCCGCCGCTCGATCCGGTCGACCACGCTCTCCACGATCGTGGTGGTCTTGCCGGTGCCGGGCCCGGCGAGCACGAGCAGCGGGCCGCTCTCATGGGCCACCACCGCACGCTGGTGCTCGTCGAGCACGGGGGCAACAGCCCTCCCCGCGCCCTCACGACGTACCAGACGCCAACCCTGACCACTCACAACTCGTCATTCCACCAGATCCCGGACGATGATCGTGCCGAGTCCGTGCGAGTCGCACGGTGAAAGACGCGGCCGGCGCGGACGGACCGCCCGGGGGAACCGGCCGGACCTCGGCGGGAACGCACCCCTGGAGAAGCCGGAACCGTCGGAAATCTCACAGGATGTCCGGAGCTCTCACCGCGGCCCGGCCCCCGTGCGCGTCAGGAGCCGCCGAAGACGTGGTCCACCAGCCGGCCGGTCGCCTTGCCGTCGTCGCGGGGCGCGTAGGTGCGGCGGAACCGCTCGTAGCGGTCGGCGTGCGCGGCGGCCACCTCGTCGATCGTCCGCAGCGCCTCGATCACCTCGGCGGCGGTCGTCAGCATCGGCCCGGGGACCTCGGCCGCGAGGTCGAGGTACAGGCCCCGCTTGGCCGAGTAGCGCTGCGCGTCGTAGGTGAAGAAGAGCATGGGCCGGCCGGTCGCGGCGAAGTCGAACATGATGGCCGAGTAGTCGGTGATCAGCACGTCGGCGATCAACAACAGATCCGTCACTTCCGGATACGTCGTGACGTCCAGCGCGAGATCACGCGGCACGTTCGGGGCCGCCTGCATCGGGTGTCCCCTGACCAGGAACGTGTGGCCCGCCCCGAGGACCCGCCGCGCCTCGGCGAGGTTCAGCTTCACCGAGGCGTTCCTGCGGTCGTAGTCGCGGAAGGTCGGCGCGTAGAGCACCACGGTGGAGCCCTCGGCGACGCCCAGCTCGCGCCGCACCCGCGCGGCGATCTCGTCCCGGTCGGGGGACGACAGCACGTCGTTGCGCGGGTAACCGCTCTCCAGGACCTCCCCGCGGTAGCCGAACGCCTTGCGCAGGATCGGGGTGGCCCACGGGCTCTGGGAGACCAGCAGGTCCCAGCCGCGCACCTCGGCCGCCTGGCGGTGCCAGGCCGGCGGCTTCGGGTCGCGCGACATGTGCGGCAGGTCGTTGCCCAGGCGCTTGAGCGGGCTGCCGTGCCAGGTCTGCACGACCGTCTGGTCCTCGCGGGCCCGGAACCACGGCGGCAGGAAGCCGTTGGCCACGATGTACCGCGAGCGGGCGAGCGCCGCGTAGTGCTCGCGGCTGCCGGAGCGGACCACCGTCGGGCGGATGTCCGGGCCGAAGCCCAGCTCGGCCGACCCCGGCGGGACGAACGCGCCGTCCTTGACCACCCAGATGTGCTCGCGGTCGTCGCCGCGCCGTACGCGCTCCTCGTAGACCGCGCGGACGTTGCCCTCGTACTGGCGGCCGTCGTAGGAGACGTAGACGGTCGCGTCGGTCGTCTCCATGGCCCGCTGGGCAGGGTAGAACGTGCGCTGCAGCGCGTACAGGCCGCCGGCGCCCTTCTCGTCGTCGGGCACGTGCTCGGCGACGGTCAGCACGGGCACGTCGAACCGGGTGGAGACCAGGCGGTACTCCCGCCCGTCGCGGACCTTCGTCTCCTCGTCCAGCGAGTCGAGGAGGGCGTGGTCGACGCGGACCGGCACGATCTTCCCGCCGGGGTCGCGGACCGCCATGCTCCAGGTGCCGCTCGCCAGCGGGACGGTCCCGGCGAAGCGCGGCATCGCGGCGGGCGCGAACCGCGCCGTGAAGCGTTCGCCGTCGCGCTCCAGCGGCACGGTGTGGATGAGGCCGGTGCGGTGCTTGAGGCTCAGCTCGACCTCGCCGGGGGCGGCGGGATAGGAGCCGGCGAGGGTGAGCGTGCCGTCCGCGGCCCAGGCCGCCTCGGAGATGACGGGGCGGACGCGCTGGGCGGAGACCGACACGCGGTCGCGCCGGTCGCCCAGCACGGTGATCTCCCGCTCGCCGATCACCGAGCGGCTCTCCGCGGCGCCGCCCAGCATGACGGGGGCCGCGGGCTCGCCCTTGGGCTCGACCCAGAGCCTGCCGCCGTCGCGCTCCTGCAGCAGGGAAGGTACGGCGAGCGGCACGACGACGTCGGTGCCGCCCTCGACGGGGGTGAAGTCGGCGGCGATGCGGTGGCCGTCCAGCCGCGCGTTGCCCCTGGCGTGCTGCTTGCCGGGCAGGAAGACCCGCAGCTCCAGCCGGTCGCCGTCCAGCGTCACCCCGGTCAGCTCGGCCCGGGTGGGCTGCAGCGCGATCTGCAGGGCGCGGTCGGAGGTCCAGACCGGGCGGATCCACCGGCGATGGCCGATGTCCAGGCCCGCGGGCCGCTCGGTGCGGCCGGTGGAGGGACCGCGCAACAGGCCGACGGCGCGGGCGCCGCGGCTCCAGATCACGATCTCCGCGCGCCACGTCGTGGTGTCGCGCACGGCGGAGCGGCGGCGCAGCAGCCGCCTGCCGCCGCGCAGCACCGCCCGCGCCCCGGTGCGCCAGCGCAGCGACCAGGGACGCAGCTCGGCGACGAAGCCGGACCAGTCGTAGTTGCAGCCCGCCTCGGCGGCGCCGTGGGTCGCCGAGGGGTCGAGGACGCGGCGGGTGCGCAGCCGTACGGGCGGCAGCCAGCGGGGGCCGCGCAGCACGACGGTGGCGCGGTTGAGGCGGGGGCCGCGGACCGACAGGCCCGCGAGGTATGCGTGGCCGGTGATCCGCAGCCGCCCGTCGGACCAGGAGATGTCCTCGATCCGGGTGATCGGGACGAGGTCGGCGGCGCGCAACCGGAACATGCTCTCCGGGAGCTCGTCCTGGAACGGCAGGTCGGCGTACCAGCGCATCTTCCTGCGGACCCGGCGGGACGGCTCGGCGGCGGCCGTGACGATCTTCTGCAGCGCGTCACCCTCGACGAGGTCGTCCGCCTCGCGGGTGTCGACCAGGTGGAAGGCGATCCTGCGCGCCACCGGCAGGTCGCGCTTGACCTTGGCGTCCACCCCGGCGAGGTACGGCTTGACGAGGGTGACGAACTCGCGCCTGCGGGCGGTGCCGCGCTTGACCGCGAGGTCCAGCCGGGTGCCGAGCGGGCCCGCCAGAACCTCGGCGTCGAACCGGCGGCGCTGGGCGGGCGTGAGCCCTTCGGCGAGCACCGCCGCCATCATCGATTCCAGGGGCTCCCCGCGGTCGCAGAGGTCCTGGACGACTTTCAGGCGGTCGGCGACGGAATCGCCGCCTGCCCGCACGGGTGTGACGCCGGTGGCCATGGGGGGGAGGCACCGCCTTTCGGACAGATCGCTGTCCTACGCCATCGTAGTGGGCCCGCGGACGTCGATTACGCCCGGTTTCTGGGTGTGCCGTCCCATCTGGCCGCGCGGATGTCGGCGCGGGAACCCCGCAGCGGGGTGTCCTCCCGGTGCCAGTGCTCCAGGCACCGCCGCTCGTGGCCCGGCGGCGGGGTGCCGTCGGCGTGCACGACGCGCCACCAGGGCACGCCGCCGCCCCACAGGGACATCACCCGGCCGACCTGCCGGGGACCGCCCTCGCCGAGGTACTCGGCGATGTCGCCGTAGGACATGACCATCCCCGGCGGGATGCGCTCGACCAGGTCGAGAACCCGCTCGGCGTACGGTGTCGGGTGGCCTACCGGCTCCATGCGGCCGGTCCGGCGGCCAGGATCTCGTCGACCTTGCCGAACTCGTACGACGCCGAGCCGTTCAGCTGTTCCAGACGGCCCTCGCGGATCGCGTAGGTCTCGCCGTCCTCGCCGACCAGGCTGGCGTTCAGCAGCGTCGAGACCCGGGCGAGCTGGGCCACGTGCCAGTCGGACCCGGGCGCGCCGGACAGGCCGCCGTTCCAGACCGCGACGGCGTGCAGACCGTCGGCGTGGCGGGCCATGACCTCGCCTGTCTCCTGTGAACCGCGGAACTCGAACCCCGCCTGCCCCAGCACAGTCGCGAGTTCCGCGAAGGCGAGAGGCGCCGGGCGCTCCACGCGCAACTCGTACCCCATGAGGGGCGACCCTAGCGAACCTTTGATCGCCTTCGTGCCGGAGATCCGAAGATCGGACCGCGCCGCACCCGAAGAGTGTCCGAACGGTGTCCAAACCGCGTTCGAATCGAGTTCGAACCGTCCCCGCGGACTCATCCCTCCGGCCCGCGCCGCGGTCCCGGCCACAGCGGCCGGCGCCGCCGCCGGAGGCCGCCCGGTTCTCCGCCGCCGCGCGGGCCGGACGGCGCGGGACGCCGGTTGAGCGCCACCGCGGCCCCGGCGAAGGCCAGCACCCCGGTCAGCAGGCCGGTGCCGTACAGCCACAGGCGCAGCGGGTCCGGGCCGGGCCGTTCCGGCGGCGGGGCCGGCGCGCCTGCCCCGAAGTGCCCGCCCGGGGGTTCCCCGGGCCCGGACCGGGCGCCCGCCAGCTCCCCGGCCTTGGCCAGCGCCGCCGCGGCGTCGACCATGCCGAACCCGACGTGGTCGTCGTATCCGGCGGCGGGCGGGGAGGTGGCGGTGGAGGTCAGGGCCCGCGACACGAGATAGGGCGGCAGATCCGGATATTTCGCTTTTATCAGCGCGGCGACCCCGGCCACCAGCGCGGTCGCCGCACTGGTCCCCTCCGACGTGCCGTACCCGCCGCCCGGGAGCGTCACCGGCACGCCCACCCCCGGCGCGGCGACCATGACCGACAGGTTGTCGCTGCTGAACGGCGCCGGCTCGCCGCGGGCGTCGACCGCGCCCACCCCGATGACCCCGGAGTATCCGGCCGGGAAGCTCCAGAAGGAGGTGCCGTGGCTCGCGGTGTAGGCCGAGCCGCCGTCGTTCCCGGCCGCCGCGACCAGCACCACGCCCCGCGACAGCGCGTAGGAGACCGCCTCGCGCTCGGCCCGGTGCGGCCCGTAGGCGCCCAGCGACATGCTGACGACCTTGGCCCCGTGGTCGGCGGCGTAGCGGATCGCGCGGGCCAGCGGGCTGTCGGCGCCCTGCCGCCGCTCCACCCTGGGCGGCGCGGCGCCGATCCCGCCTTCACCGCCCTCGTCCTCGCGCGGCACCAGCGGCAGGGAGAGGATCCCGGCCTCCGGCGCGACGCCGAGCAGGCCGCCGTCGCCCTTGCCCGCCCCGGCGATGAGCGAGGCCATCGCGGTGCCGTGCATGCCCGGCGCGGAACCGCCCGGGAGCGCGCTCTCGGCGAATCCCATGTCGGGCCCGGAGACGACCCTGCCGCGCAGCTCGGCGACCCCGGCGTCCACCGCGCTGTCCACCACGGCGACGGTGACCCCCACGCCCCGGGTGACCTTCCACGCCTGCTCGACGTCGAGCGCCCGCAGCACCCAGCGCTGGTCCTGGCGCACGTCCGCGGCGGCCGGCGGCGCGGGGACCAGCAGGAAGAGCGCGGCCAGGGCGCCCGCCGCCCGCGGCAGGCCCCGCCTCAGCACACGTTCCCCTGGGTGCACCGGGGCACGGCGCTGGGCTCGTCGCCCAGCGCCCGGGCGATGCGCCCGGCGACCGACTGCGCCACCGGCCACAGCTCGCTGTGCAGGATCTCCTCCGGCGCGACCGCCTCGCGGGTGCGCCCGTCGGCGTACCCCGCGGTGAAGAACACGATGTAGGGGCCGACCCCGATCCAGGCGTTGCGCTGACGCTGGGCCGCGCCGAACAGGGCGCTCGCCGTACCGGGGAACGCCACGGGCCGCACTCCCACCCGATCGTCGACGGCCAGCCGGGAGGTGGCCGCCATCCGCCGCTCCTCGTCGCCGAGGACGGCGATGCCGACGGTGACGACGAAGGTCGAGGTCTGGTCGGCGTAGGTGGCCCGCAGCAGCGTGCGGCAGCCCTGCTCGGCGAGGGTCGTGCCGACCGGGGTGTCGGTGCCGACCCGGCAGGGGACCTCGGGCGCCATGCCGATCCGGCGGGCGTACTGCTGCGCCCCGCCCAGGCCGACGTACTGCAGCTCGGTGGGGAAGACCAGGGTCGCGGGCCAGGTGCGCCAGCGCCCGGCGATCTCGTCCTTGACGTAGCGGTCCTGCTCGGCGGGGGTGAGGCGGCGAGACCCGCTCTCGTGGACCAGCCCGGCCGCGCCGACCAGCACGTTGGTCATGGCGATGACCAGGATCACGCCCGCCAGGAGCAGGAAGACCGCGCGGAACCGCACCCCCTGCTCCAGGGTCGCCCGTACGGCGCGCTCGGCGGCGGCGCGGTCGCGGGACGCGGCCGGCCAGGGGCGGACCCGCCGGGGGACGGCGGGGGCGGGGACCCGCCGCGCCCGCGCGGCGCCGGACGCCCGGGAACCGGGCGGCGGCCATCCGCCGCGGGCACCGGACGCCGGGGCCTTCAGGCGCCGTCGCGGCTCCTGCGAACGCCCGGGCATCGACATACTTCGATGCTACGTCGCCGGGCTCCGCCGCCCTATGCCTCCCCGCCGCCCGGGGCGGACCGCGTGTCCCCGCTGTCCGGAATCGGCCACGCGCCGCCGTTCTCCGACGCGGTACGGATGTCCGCGCCGCCGCTCTCCGGCGCGGTACGGGTGATCGCGCCGTCCGGGATCGGCCCGGCGGCCCGGCGGCGGCGTGCGGCGCGGGCGGAGACGGCGAGCACCGCCAGGGACGCCACGGCCCCCAGTCCCGCGGCCCCGGCGATCCCCCCGTACAGGTTGATCATGTCCCGGTCCCGCCGTACGACCTGCACCGGTCCGGCCGCCCGGCCGACCGGGCTCGCGGGGTCCTGGAGCGCGCCCGCCCGGGCGGTCAGGGTGTGGCGGTGGATCCTGGCGGCCTCGGCCAGCGCCCGGGAGGCGTTGACCACCCCGAACCCCAGGCCGGTGTCGTAGCCGCCGCTCGGCCGCCGGGTGGCTCCGGCGGTGAGCGCCTGCGCCACCAGCGCGGGCGACATACGCGGATATTTCGCCTTTATGAGGGCGGCTACCCCCGACACCAGCGCCGCCGCCTGCGAGGTTCCCCTGCCCACCCAGTACTCGTCGCCGGGTCCCGCGCCGAGGACGTCCACGCCGGGCGCGGCCAGCAGCACCGAAGGGTTGCGGTTGGAGAAGAACGCCCGGCGCAGCTTCCGGTCCGCCGCGGCGACCGAGACGACCCCGGGGAAGGCGGCCGGGTAGGAGTAGGGGGCGTAGCCCGTCCCCGCGGACTTCCGGGCCCCGTCGTTGCCCGCGGCGGCGACCAGCACGACCCCCTTGGAGATCGCATAGCGGATCGCCGCCCGCTCCTCCTTCGTCGCCAGTTCCTTGGAGATCGACATGTTGATCACGTCGGCGCCGTGGTCCACGGCGTACCGGACGCCCCTGGCGACCACGTTCTCGAACCGCGTGGCGGTGTTGAACCGCCGGAAGCCCGGCTCCTCGTCCTCCAGGATCATCCGCACCGACAGCACCTCGGCCTCCGGCGCGACGCCGACGACCCCGTCGGCGCCGCCCGGGCCGTGCCCGTGCCCGGCGATGAGCGAGGCCATGTAGGTGCCGTGCAGCCGCGCGGGGACGACACCCGGCGGGTTGGCGCCCCGGGCGAAGTCCCTGCCCTCCACCACCGAGCCGGCGAGGTCGCGGTGGGTCGCGTCCACCCCCGAGTCGAGCACCGCGACCGTCACGTTCTCACCCTTGGAGATCCGCCAGGCGTTCGGCAGGTCCAGCGTCCGCAGCACCGGCTCCTGGGCGGTCCGCACGTCGTCGGCGCGGGCGGCGGTGACGGAGCCCGCCGTACCGGCCACGGCCAGGAGGAACGCCGCGACGGCGCGTCCCGGCGCCGGCGTGCTCGTCCGTCTCGGCGCCACCGGAACCGCCGGGGCCGCCGGGACAGCCCGTCCCGGCGCCCCGCGCCTCAGCACCGCCACTCCGCCGAGGCGCAGTCGGGCCGCGCGGGCGTGGCGAGGTCGGCGAGGATCCGGTCGGCGATGTCGCCGGCGAAGGCGAACACGGTCGGCCGCTGGGTCCCGGCCGCGCGGGCGGGCCGGCCGTCCACCTGCCCGAACGTGGCCAGCACCAGGTACGGCCCGGCCCGCCGCACCAGGCCGCCCTGCCGCTCGTCCTGGCCGAACCGGTCGGTGACGGTGCCGGGGTAGGCCAGCGCCCGCAGGCCCGGCGCCGGACGGCCGCCCCTGGGCAGCGCCGCCTCCGCCGTGGCGGCGCCCCGCTCCGTCCCGAAGGCCGCGACGCCGACGGTGACGACGATCCCCTGGAGCCCGTCGATGTAGGTGGCGCGCAGGATCCCCCGGCATCCCGCCCGGCGCAGCGCCCCGTGGAGCCCGGCGTCCACCGCCCGGTCGCACCGGGTCTCCGGTGAGATGCCCACGCGCAGGGCGTTCTCCCGGCCGCCCTGCTCGGCGGCGTAGCCGACGGACTCGGGGAAGATCCGCCCGGCGGGCCAGGTCTGCCAGCGCCGGGCCAGCTCGCCGAGGGAGGCCCGCTCCAGCTCGGCGGGGGTCGGCCCGCGGGTGAGCTCGGCCGCCGCGGTGCGCACCGCCACTCCGGCCACGATCACGCAGGTCAGCGTGAGCAGCGAGGCGATGACCAGCGTCGGCCAGGCCCGCCCTCGCCGATCATGAATCCCGCCCACGCCTTGACCTTAGTGCGGCCGGAAGAATGCGAACCGCCACAAAAAAGTGTGAACCGCCGCGGAGGTCGGCGCGAGTCACGGTGAGAACCGGTGTGGGACTCCGCGGGCGCCGGCCGGGACCGCCGTGGAACGACGGCCGCCCGGCCGCGCGGGGTGCGCGGCCGGGCGGGCTGTACCGGGGTGGCCGCCCGTTCGGCGGCCGGTGGGCCGGGGTCGCCCGCGGTCACCGGGCCGCCGGGCGACGCCGCCCCTCGTTCGATCAGTAGGTCGGCAGGCTCGGGTCGATCGTCTTGACCCAGCTCAGCACACCGCCGCCCACGTGGACGGCGTCGGAGAAGCCGGCGTTCTTGACGATCGCCAGGCACTCGGCGGACCGGGCGCCGGACTTGCAGTGCAGGACGATCTTCTTGTCCTGCGGGAGCCGCTCCAGCGCGGAGCCGTTGAGGAACTCGCCCTTGGGGATGAGCACGGCGCCGGGGATGGAGACGATCTCGTACTCGTTCGGCTCGCGGACGTCGACGACGAAGACGTCCTCGCCGGCGTCCTGCATGGCCTTGAGGTCGGCCGCGCTGATCGTGGAGCCGGAGGCGGCCTCCTGGGCCTCGGCCGAGACCGCGCCGCAGAACGCCTCGTAGTCGTCGAGCAGCTCGGTGACCGTCGGGTTCTTGCCGCAGAGCACGCACTCGGGGTCCTTGCGGACCTTGACCGAGCGGTAGTTCATCTCCAGGGCGTCGTAGATCATCAGGCGGCCGACCAGCGGCTCGCCGATGCCGGCGATGAGCTTGATGGCCTCGTTGACCTGGATGGAGCCGACCGAGGCGCACAGCACGCCGAGCACGCCGCCCTCGGCGCAGGAGGGCACCATGCCGGGGGGCGGGGGCTCGGGGTAGAGGCAGCGGTAGCAGGGGCCGTGCTCGGCCCAGAACACGCTGGCCTGGCCGTCGAAGCGGTAGATCGAGCCCCAGACGTACGGCTTGCCGAGCAGGACCGCGGCGTCGTTCACCATGTAGCGGGTGGCGAAGTTGTCGGTGCCGTCGACGATCAGGTCGTACCCGGAGAAGATCTCCATGACGTTGTCGGTGCTCAGCGCGACGTTGTGCACGACCACGTCGATCAGCGGGTTGATCTCCCGGACGCTGGCGGCGGCGCTCTCGGCCTTGAGGCGGCCGACGTCGGACTGGCCGTGAATGACCTGGCGCTGCAGGTTGGACTCGTCGACGACGTCGAAGTCGATCACGCCCAGCGTGCCCACACCCGCGGCCGCGAGGTACAGCAGCGCGGGTGAGCCGAGGCCGCCCGCGCCCACACAGAGCACCTTGGCGTTCTTCAGGCGCTTCTGACCGGCCATCCCGACGTCGGGAATGATCAGATGGCGCGAGTAACGACGCACCTCGTCGACGGACAGCTCGGCTGCCGGCTCTACCAGCGGTGGCAACGACACAGTTCTGCTCCCGTTTCAGGGGTCTTCAAGAGGCGGCCGGGCACAGGGCGAGCACGGCGCGCACCACTGACAACCCGGGGGACGCCCCGGTCATTCCCCGATCCGCGACCGGGCACTCCCGGCACTTCCGGCGCTCCGGGCGCTCCCGGTGCTCTCGGTGATGAGCTGTCTGGCCTCCCTGGCCACCCGCTCCGGGACCTCCATCTGGGCCACGTGCCCGGCGTCGGGCAGCAGCACCAGCCGCACGCGCGGGAACGTCCGCCAGGCACGGGCCGCCATCCGGGGGTTGACCAGCCGGTCGTAGCGGCCGTGGACGACCAGCGTGGGCGCGGTCACCCTGGCCGCCTGCCGCCACAGGTTGTCCTCGCCGCGCCGGAAGTACTCGGCGACGAGCCCGCGCGCCGAGCCGATCATCGACGCCCCGGCGTACGGCAGGCCGTCCCGGCGGCGCAGCTCCTCGGCGGCCTCGCGCAGCCGGTCGGGGTGGACGCGGCCGAGGTCGGCGTAGCACATGGCCATCGTGGCGTTGATCCTGCGCTCCGGCGGCAGCATGCTGAGCCGGTTCGCGGCCCAGTCGCCCAGCCTCGGCACCGTCGACAGGGCCACCCGCGCCGGGCCGTACCGGGGGGTCAGGTCGGGCAGCGCCGGGGAGACGAGCGTGAGTGAGCGGACCAGGTCCGGTCGGGTCGCGGCGATCCGCACCGAGACCGCGCCGCCCAGGGAGTTGCCGAACAGGTGGACGGGCCCGGCCGAGATCCGCTCGACCAGCGCGGCCACCGAGCGGGCGTGGGCGTCGACCGAGTAGTCGCCACCGGGCGGCTCCGGGGAGTGCCCGGCTCCCGGGAGATCGACGGCGTGCCCGGTGACCAGGTCCGACAGGTGGCCCATCAGGTCGGTCCAGTTCGTCGCGGAACCGGCCAGCCCGTGCACGTAGACGGCGGTCTCCGCCGGTCCCGGCGGGGTGGCCCGCACGTGGAGGCGCTGCCCTCCGATGTCGACCATCTCGCCCGGCCAGACCGGAATCGGCTCCATGACCCCTCGTCCTCTCGTGTCGCACCCGTGACGGCCTCTGGCTCGACGATAGCCGGTCACCTCCCCACCTCGGTACAAAAGCGACATTAAAGACATTTCACAGCAAAACAATTAATAAGAGTCTAACCGCGTCGATAAATAGATAAGGCAGAAGTAAAAGCGGCCAATCTCTGTTTGTTGCCCAAGGCGGACGGAAATCAAGTCTGCGAGAGATCGGCCCTTAAGGGCCATCTCGGACATTTTCCGAGGAATCGCGGAAATGTCAGAGCGGGGCAACCGATCCTTTCAAGGGGGAAACGCAATGCCCAAGTTCAAGAGCGTCTTCGCCGGGCTCGCGGTCAGCACGGCGCTGGCCGGCGGCATCGTCAGCCTGGGCGCGGCCACCACCGCGACCGCGGCCAACGCCGCCGTGGCCCAGACCACCGTCGCCGGCTTCCAGACCTGTGGCGGCGGCGGCTGCGGCTGGCGCCGCTGCGGTTGTGGCGGCGGCTGTGGTCGCCGTTGCAGCCACCACCGCTTCCGGCTGAGGGTCATCACCGTCAACAACAACCACAACAACGTCCGGGGCGACAACCTGCAGGCTCAGCGTCAGCGCCAGTTCCAGGAGGACCGGGACTTCGAGTTCAACCGGTTCGACCCGTTCGTGGAGGGCGACCGCGACTGACCGGTCGCCCGGCCGGGACGCGGCACGCGGCCCTAGCAGGTGACCGCGCGCGATCCGGCTCGTGACCGTGACGAGTTCCAACCCGCCCGGGGGGTGAGGCCCGGGCCCGCACGGGGCGCCGTTCTCCGCGAAAGACGGTGACCGCCCGGCGGGCCCGGGTGCCCGGGGAGACGAATACGACCCCGCACGGCACCCGCCGGCCGGCACGGGGAATTCCCGTACGGCATTGCCCGAATGGGGCCGGGCGGCCGGCGCCGCCGGAAATCCCATTCCACGGCCGCCGCCCGCAACGGCGCGCCATCCGGCGGACGGCACGTGATTTTTCGAGAAGCGCAGAGAAACGAGCGGGGAACCGCTCACACAAAGGGGAAATACAAATGTTCAAGACTGTTCTCGCGGGTCTCGCGGTCAGCACCGCGCTGACCGGCGGCATCATCAGCCTGGGCGCGGCCACCACGGCCGCCGGCGCCACCGTGGCTCCGACCACCATCACCGGCTTCCAGACCGGCTGCGGCTGCGGTGGCTGCGGCGGCGGCTGCGGCCGCCGCAACTTCAGCCACCGGCGCTTCAGGCTGAGGGTCATCACCGCCAACAACAACCGCAACGACGTGCGCGGCGACAACGCCCAGGCCCAGCGTGAGCGCCAGGCCCAGACCCGCCGTGACTTCGAGTTCGAGCGCTTCAACCCGGTGATCGGCGAGCCGGAGCGCCGCCGGGGCGAGGGTGGCGGCGGCGGCGACGCGGCCGCCGCGCCGACCAGCTGACGCTCCACCGATCGCGGGCGGATCTCACTCCGCGCGCATCACGACGGGGGCCTCACCGGCGTCGAGCCGGCGGGGCCCCCGTCCCCGCGTTTCCGGGAACGGAACGACCGCCGCCGTACGGTGGCCTCCGCCGTACCGGGGACGGCCCCGCCCCGGACGGCGGCGTCACGACGCGTCAGGCGGGGCGGCGCGCCTTCCCCTTGCGCGGCGCCTTCTCCGCCCCCTGCTCCCCGGTCTTCTCTCCCTGCTCCCCCTGTTCCCCGGTCCGTCCCCGGGCCCCGCCCTCTCCGGCGGCGCGGGCGGACCCGCGCGCGGCGGCCGGCGCCCCGCCGGACGGCTGCCGGCGCTTGGCCGCCTCGACGCTGGCGCGGAGCGCGGCCATCAGGTCGGGTGCGGGACCGGGTTCGGGCACCGTGGCCGGCACGACGACCTCGCGTCCCGCGACCTTGGCCTCGATGACCTCCTGGAGCGCCTCCCGGTAGGCGTCCTTGTACAGCGCGGGGTCGAAGTCGGCGACCATGCTGTCGATCAGCGACTCGGCCATCCTCAGCTCCTGGGGCCGGACCTCGACCTCCTCCTCCAGGAACCCGAAGTCGGCCTGACGCACCTCGTCGGGCCAGAGCATCGTCTCCAGCACGAACACCCCCTCCCTGACCCGGAGCACCGCCAGCGACTCGCGCTGCCGCAGCGCGACCTTGACGATCGCCACCCGCCCGGAGCGTTCGAGCGCGTCGCGCAGCAGCACGTAGGGACGCACGCCCTCGGAGTCGGGCTCCAGGTAGTAGGACTTGTTCAGCAGGATGGGGTCGATCTGGGCGGCCGGGGAGAACTGGAGCACCTCGATCCGCCGCGAGGTCGAGAGCGGCAGGTCCTCGAAGTCCTCGCTCTCCAGGACGACCATCTCGCCGGTCGGCAGCTCGTAGCCCTTGGCGACGTCGGCGTAGGGCACCTCCTCCTCGCAGACCTCGCAGATCCTCCGGAACCTGACCCGGCCCGCGTCCTCCTTGTGCACGAGGTTGAAGGTGACGTTGCGCTGCTCGGTCGCGGTGTGCACCCCGACCGGGATCGTGACCAGCCCGAACGCGATCGCGCCTTTCCAGATGCTCCGCATGGTCTCTCCCTGTCTCGGGACCGCCCCGCCGATCTTCGCACGTACGTTCGGAATGTGAACAAGGTGGATGTAAACACTCACCAACAGGGCAGTTACCCGCCATGGGGGTTCCGATGCCCCGCCTTTCACGGCGGGCGGGACCCGAAGTCGTACGCTGGGCGATGTCCGATGTTCGCCCGGTCACACGGAAGAACGGAAGAGAGCGGATGGCTGAGATGAACGTGCAGGGTCATGGTCCGGCGGACCTGGACGACGAGACGCTCACGGACCTTCCCGAGGAGGAGGAGATCGGGATCGAGACGACCGACGCCGACGCCGCCGAGCAGGCCCGTCCGGAGCGTGACGACACCCCCGGCCGGGTCTCCGGGGCCTCGCCCGAGACCCCCGAGGCCGACGCCGTCGAGCAGACCCGTCCGGTGCTGGAGGACGGCCCCGACTGGCCGGATCACATCCCGTTCGACGCCGACCCCGCCGACGCCACCGAGCAGACGCGCGTCGTGGAGCTCGACGAGGACGACTATCGCTGACCTGGTTACCCACGCGTAGGATGTCGCAGGACAGCAGGAGCACCCGCAAGGAGAACGCCGTGACCGCTACCCCGGATGCCAAGCCCCGGGGCACCCGGCTGCCCCGGATGGCCCGCCGTCGCCAGTTGCTCAGCGCCGCCCAGGAAGTCTTCGTGGAGAACGGCTACCACGCGGCGGCGATGGACGAGATCGCCGAACGGGCCGGCGTCAGCAAGCCGGTTCTCTACCAGCACTTCCCCGGCAAGCAGGAGCTCTATCTCGCCCTGCTGGACGTGCACGTGGACGACATGATCGCCCGCTGCCGCGACGCCCTGGCCTCCACCACCGACAACAAGCAGCGCGTCCAGGCGGCGATCGGGGCGTTCTTCGACTTCGTCTCCACCCAGGGCGAGGCGTTCCGGCTGGTCTTCGAATCCGACCTGCGCAACGTCGCCCCGGTCCGCCAGCGCATCGAGCGCAACCTCCGCGAGAGCGCCGAGATGATCAGCCAGGTCATCCAGGAGGACACCGGCTGCTCCAGCGACGAGGCCCGGCTGCTCGGCGTCGGCCTGGTCGGCATGGCCGAGGTCAGCGCCCGCTACTGGATCAGCAGCGGCGGCTCCATTCCCAAGGACGCCGCCACCCAGCTCATCGCCCGCCTGTCGTGGCGCGGCATATCCGGCTTCCCCCGCACCACCGCCGAGCACTGACGGAGCGGCACGGCCGAGCGCCGGCGAGGCGGACGCGCCTGTTCGCTTGACGCGATCAACCGGCGCGTCGCGTCCCCGATGGGGCGACCATGGGACGAGCAACCCTCGTCGAAAGGGAGCAGGATGGAAATCAAGATCGGCGTGCGCTCCGTGCACCGCGAGCTCATAGTCGAAACCGACCTGACGGCCGAGCAGATCGAGGAGGAGCTGCACAGGGCCCTCGCTCCCGAGCGCGGCGTCTTCGGCATCACCGACACCGGCGGCCGCAAGGTGCTGGTCCCCATCTCCTCGCTCGGCTTCATCGAGATCGGTGAGGAGGAGAGCCGGCCGGTCGGTTTCGGCGGCACCCTCTGACGGACGCCACCCCGGCCGTGCTCCTGACGCCTCGGCGGTCCCCGGGAAACGACCTCTCACCGGGGAAGAGCCCGCCCTGAGACGGCCACGCGGCCCGCGTCCGGCCCGCACGGGCCGAGCCGGCGCGGGTCGTCGGCGCGTCCGCGGGCGGGTCGTCCCGGCCGTCCCGGCCGTCTCCACGCGATGGGCGGCCGGCCTCCCGGTCAGTCTCCCGGGCAGTGCCCCGGCCGGTCCCCCCGCCCCGCGAGGCGGCAGCCCGGCGGGCGCCTGCCCCGGTGGACCGGGTGGCGTCCCAGGCTGACGGCGGGGCAGTCCGCGTCTCCCCGGCGCAGCACGGCGCGGAGCGCCCAGCGGTTCGGTCCACATCTGGTCGAAGGAGTGCCGTAGCGGCGCGGGACCCTCATGTCTCGCACCGTACAACCGTCCGGCGGCTTCACGCTCCCCGATCAGCCGACGGATCCCGGACGGTTCCGTGCTCCCGGCCGCTCCCGGACGCTCCCGGGAGCGATCCGCGCCGCGGCCCGGACGGGCTCCGGGGAGCGGTCCCGTGGCCCGGACGGCCTCTCAGGGCCCCGGGGTCAGCCCCAGGGCGGACATCCGCTCGCCGTGGGCCTCCGTCAGCCGGCCGAACATCCGGGTGATGTCCTCCCCCGCCGCCTCCACCAGCAGCGCCGCCAGCTCCGGCCGGGCCTCGACCACCCGCCGGCCCTGGCTGAGCGACTCCCCGACGAGCCGCCGGGCCCACAGCGCCAGCCGCCCGCACACCACGTGGTCGTTCTCGATGGCCGCGCGCACCCGCTCCACCGCGAACTGCGAGCGCCCCCCGTCGACGAGCACCTCGTCGACCAGCCTGCGGGTGTCCTCGTCGACCCGGGTGGCCGCCTCGCGGTAGAAGTCGAGCGCGATCCCCGTACCCACGTACGCCTTGACCAGGGCCTCCAGCCAGTCGTGCGGCGCGGTCCTGGCGTGCCAGTCGTCCAGCGGCCCGACGAACGGCGCCATCGCCTCCTCCGGGTCCGTCCCCAGAGCCGTGAGCCGGTCGCTCAGCAGCCGGAAGTGGGCGTACTCGGTCACGGCCAGGTCGCCGAGCGCGGCCCGGTCGGTCAGCGTGGGGGCGAGCCGGGCGGCGTCCTCGGCGAGCCTGAGGAAGGCGGTGAGCTCGGCGTAGGCGAGGACGCCGAGCAGGTCGGCGACGCCGGGAGGGGAATCACTCATGCAGGGAAGCCTACGAGCTGCCGGACCCCGCCATTCCGTAGGAATACCAAGAAATCGGTTCCGCGTTGTGGTATCGAGTACACTGCTCTGTGAAAGTGCGACCGCACCCGTGTTAACCCAGGAGATTTCACCTCCTGGACGCCCCCGAAGTCGGCATGACGCCGCAGCGGTCGCTGATGACATCAGAGGGCCGGCCCTTCCGCGAGGACCCGGGCACGGGGAAACTTTCAGCCCGTGGTCCCGGCAGGACTGCCTTCAACGGAGACTTAGGCAGGCCAAGCTGACGACGTTCCGAGACCTCGGAGTCACCCCGGAGATCGCCGATGCCCTGGAGACCGAGGGCATCACCACGCCGTTCCCCATTCAGGAGATGGCGCTTCCCCTGGCACTCAACGGCCAGGACATCATCGGACAGGCGCGCACCGGCACCGGCAAGACGTACGCCTTCGGCGTCGCCATGCTGCAGCGGGTCGGCAAGCCCCGCAAGAACCGCAAGAAGCCCCGCGGGCTGGTCGTCGTGCCGACCCGCGAGCTGGCCGTCCAGGTCACCGAAGACCTGGTCACGGCGGCGGGCAAGCTGGGCTCGCGGATCCTCACCGTGTACGGCGGGCGCGCCTACGAGCCCCAGATCGAGGCGCTCAAGCAGGGCGTCGACGTCATCGTCGGCACCCCGGGCCGCCTGCTCGACCTGGTCAAGCAGAAGCACCTCGACCTCAGCCAGATCAACGCCCTCGTCCTGGACGAGGCCGACCGCATGCTCGACCTGGGCTTCCTGCCCGACATCGAGCGGATCATCAAGCTCATCCCGGCGGAGCGGCAGACGATGCTGTTCTCCGCGACGCTGCCGGGTGAGATCGTCGCCCTGTCCCGGCGCTACCTCAGCCGCCCCACCCACGTGCGGGCCGAGAACAACGACGCCGAGGCCGAGGCGACCCCGCAGACGACGCAGTTCGTCTGGCGCGTGCACCGGATGGACAAGGTCGAGATCGTGGGCCGCCTCCTGCAGTGCGAGGGCCGGGGGCTCACGATGATCTTCTGTGAGACCAAACGGGCCTGCGACAGGGTCGTGGAGGATCTGAAGGAGCGCGGCTTCGCCGCCGCGGCCGTCCACGGCGACCTCGGTCAGGGCCAGCGCGAGCAGGCGCTGCGCGCCTTCCGCAACGGCAAGATCGACGTTCTCGTGGCGACCGACGTCGCGGCGCGCGGCATCGACGTCGACGACGTCACCCACGTGGTCAACTACGACTGCCCGCAGGACGAGAAGGCCTACGTGCACCGGATCGGCCGCACCGGTCGGGCGGGTAAGACCGGCGTCGCGGTGACCTTCGTGGAGTGGGAGGATCTCACCCGCTGGAAGGTCATCAACAACGCGCTGTCACTCGACTTCGCCGAGCCGGTCGAGACCTACTCGACCTCCGCGCACATCTACACCGACCTGGGCATCCCCGAGGGCACCAAGGGCGTGCTGCCGCGCGCCAACCGCTCCCGGGCGGGCCTGGCGGCCGAGGAGATCGAGGACCTCGGCGAGACCGGCCGCAGCCGTTCGCGCGGCCCGCGCCGGGGCCGCGAGGAGGAGTCCAGGGAGCGCCGTGAGCGTCCGGCCCGCACTCCCCGGGAGCGTCGCCGCACCCGGGGCGGCCGGAGCGCCCAGGAGGCCGTCCAGGCCGCCGGGGCGGCGGAGGAGCCCACCCGGCCCGACGCCGGCGGCGTCCGTGACACCGGCGTCGCCGAGACCGCCGGAGCCGCCGGGACCGTCGATGAGCGGAACGCGCCGCTCGCGACCGAGGAGGCGCGGCGCCCGGTCGCCGAGCCCGCCGTGCCGGAGACGGACGCGACGCCCCGCGAGGAGGTCCGGGAGGAGCGCCCCGCGAGGTCCCGCCGCCGCAGGTCCGGTCTGAACCCCGAGGTGAGCCTCGGCGGCGAGGAGCGGAGCGACGCGGCCCAGGACGACGAGCCCCGGGACGACACCTCCCGGAACGACGCGGTCCGGGACGACACCTCCCGGAACGACGCGGTCCGGGACGACACCTCCCGGAGCCGCGCGGCCCGGAAGGACACCGACCGGGGCGACGCGGTCCGGAAGGAGGAGCCCGTGGCCGACCGGTGGGACGACGAGCCCGACGCCCCGGACTCCCGCCCGCGACCGGAGAAGATCATCCCGGCGAGCCCGTTCACGGTGATCTTCCAGTCGCCGGACCTCGCGACGGACGACGACGAGATCGCCCCGTCAGCGGCGTCGGAGCGGGCGCAGAGCCGCCGCCGTCCCCCCGCGCGGGGGCAGCGGGGCCAGCGCCGCCCGCAGTAGCCGGCGGAGCGGCAGGAAGCGCGGAGATCGCGAGAGGGCCCGGACCGTGCCCGCCCGGGAGGGGGGGAGGCGGTCCGGGCCCTCGGCGAGAGGGGTGCGACCCGACGGGTCGCACCCCTTTTTCCGCATCTCAGACGCACAAAGGCACTCCGCGGGGAGAGGTATCGTGGGGCCACGTGAGTACGCCACGATTTCTGACCCTGCCTCCTGGCGTCCGTTCCCGCCGGATCGAGACGACCGTGGGGACCTTCGCCGCGTTGGAGGCCATGCCGGTCAGTGGCATAGCCGAGCGCTGGCCCGCGCTGCTGGTCCCCGGCCTCACCGGCAGCAAGGAAGACTTCATCGCGGTCCTGCAGACCCTCGCCCAGGCCGGCCGCCAGGTCGTCGCGATCGACATGCGGGGCCAGTACGAGACGGAGGGTCCCGACGACCCCGCCGCCTACACCTGCCCGGCGCTCGGCAACGACATCGACGTCCTGGCCCAGCACGTCGGCGGGGGCGGCCCCGTCCACCTGGTCGGCCACTCCTTCGGCGGCCTGGTCACCCGTGAGGCGGTCATCGACGGCCGCACCAAGTTCGCGTCCTACACGCTGATGAGCTCGGGCCCCTCCGCCATCCCCGGGGTGCGCGCCCAGGTGAGCCGCGCCATGCTCGCCGAACTGCCCGAGGTGGGCATCGAGCAGCTGTGGCAGACCCGGATGGAGCCGGAGGCGCTGGCGGCCGGCGTGCCCGACGAGATCGTCGAGTTCCTGCGCGGGCGACTGCTCGCCAACTCCGTGACCGGGATGGTCGCGATGACCCACGCGGTTCTGTCGGCGCCGGACCGCTGCGACGACCTCGCCCAGGTCGGGGTGCCCACGTTCGTGCTGTGCGGCGAGCACGACGACGGCTGGCCACCGGAGACGCAGGCGGAGATGGCCCACCGGCTGGGCACCGAGTGCATGGTCGTGCCCGGCGCGGCCCACTCCCCCGCGGTCGAGGCCCCGGAGACGACGGCCGCCGCGCTCACCCGGTTCTGGAACGACTCCGAGGCCCGCCTGCTGAACTGACCGGACCCGCCGGCCCGGCGGGTCCGAGAGTTCAGTCGTCGGCCAGGCCGTCCCAGGGGTCGCGGTCGCCGGCGGCGGCGCGGCCCTCGGGGCAGTGCTTCCGGAAGTCGCACCAGGAGCACAGGGGTCCCGTGCGGGGCGGGAAGACCGCGTCGATCTCCGCCGGGACCTCCGGCGGCGTACGGCCGGCCTCCGGCGACGCGCGGCCGGTCCGCCCGGCGGGACGCGCCGGGCCCGCCCAGGCGCGGTAGCGGTCGTCGGCCTCCGACGCCTCCGCCGCGATCTCCTCGGCCCGCCTCAGGTGCCCGGCCAGCGACTCCTCGGTGTGCTCCCACTCCACGATCGAGCCGGTCGGCAGGTGGTGCAGTTCCACCCGGTGGCAGGGGGTGCGCAGCATCCGCTCCGAGGCCACGGCGTAGACGGCCAGGGCGAGGGAGAACCGGGCGTCGTCGGCGGTGGGAGGCCGGCGGCCGGTCTTGTAGTCGACCACGACCAGCTCCGCGCCGCGCCGGTCGAGCCGGTCGACGCGGCCGGAGAGGGCGATGACCGGGGTCCGCGCGGCGACCGTCCGCTCGACGCCGACGGGCTCGTCGGCGGGGTCGAGGGTCGCGGCGTAGGCGCCGGTCATCTCCGCGGCCCGCTTCCGCCAGGCCGCCGACTGCTCGGCGTCGCGGAAACCCTCGCCGATCCACCCCCTGCCGACCAGGGCCGCCGCCGTCTCCGGCGTCCGCCGCTCGTACGGCTCGCGCCACCACCCCGCGAGGGCGTTGTGCACGCTGATCCCCACACTGTTGTGCGCCCAGGGCGGCCCCTTGGACGGCGCGGGCCGGTCCATGTAGGTGAACCGGTAGCGCCGGGGGCAGTCGAGCCAGTTGTTCAGCCGCGACGGAGTACAGGAGTAGAGCCGCCGCGGCATGCCCTCCAGGGGAAGCTGGTCCATGGGTTCACTGGTCGCGGAGGTCGAGGCGGATACCGGCCGCCTTCGTGCCGTCGGTCAGCGGCCCCTCGGCCCCGTTCTCGCCGCTCTCCTGGCGGCGGATCAGCGAACCCGACAGCCAGTCGTCGAACTGCGGCTCCAGGGCGCCGACCGTGGTCTCCTCGCCGTGCGCGGGCATCACGCGCGTGGCGTGGGGCAGGGTGAACAGCCGGCCGCCGATCGCGGTGAGCTGGTCGGCCAGCGCGGGGTACTCGTCGCCGATCCTCCCCGGTCCGTCGGCCTGCAGGGTCTTTCCGGTGAACACCGCGGACAGGGCCTCGCAGTAGAGCGAGACGCCGCCCTGCGAGACGCCCGGGGTGGACATCACCTCCAGCTCGACGTCGGCGACGCCGAACACGCCCTCGTCCTCCATGTCGATGTCCGGCCAGGTCTCCGGCCAGGTCCGCCGCCACAGCGGCCGGTCCTTGGGATGCAGGGCGACCACCGCCTCGTCCCGGGCCGCGACCTCGATGGCCGCGCCCACGTGGTCGGGCAGGCCGTGGGTGCAGACGACGGCCAGCACCTCCCGCTCGCCGACCTTCGCCAGGATCGCCTCCGCGTCACGCGCGGGGTCGATGACGATGACCTCCTCGTCGTCGCCAACGATCCAGGTGTTGTTCTCGACCTCGTGCTCGACGCCGTCGACGTCGACGGTCCCCTCGGTCACCACTCGTTCGATACGCGCTGTCACGCTTCCGAACTTTACCCGTAAGCCGCCGGGGGCCCTGTCTCCTCAGCCCTCTTCGTTCCTCAGCCTTCTTCGCCGCTCTCCGCCGGCCCCTCGTCGCCCAGGCGCGGGGAGAACGCGCCGAACGGCAGATCCAGTGCCTGGTCGTGGTCGCGCAGGTCGCGCAGGGACAGCTCGTACAGGGTGACGAGGTAGCCCGCATCGGGCGGCCAGACGACCAGCCACAGCCAGTTGCCCAGCGCCTCCCCGACGTACACCGCGCGGTCGGGCGCGCCCGCCACGCACCACAGCGGGGTCGGCCGTCCGTTGATGTCGATCTTGGCGTGCGCCGGGCCCTCGTCGAGCCCCGTGCCGGGGTCGGGTCCGTCCAGCCCGGCGAGCCCCGCGCCCAGCCCGACGCCGGGCTCCTCGGCGATCACCAGCATGTCGGCCGGGCCCTGGGTCAGGGACGGTCCGGACAGCGCGACCACGGTGGCCCTGGCCCCGGTGCGGTCGTCTCCGGCCTCGGCCAGCCCGGTGACCAGGAACCCCTGCGGCAGCGGCCAGGGCAGCCAGACGGGCACCTGGGCGTCACGGATGACGGCCTCGACGGCGGCGGCGGAGGGGCGCATCGGCGCCTGCATCGGCAGGACGTCGCCGTGCAGGACGCATCTCCAGGCGCTCGACCAGACGCTGGGCGCGCGGAGCGGGCCGAAACACCGTGGGCAGGTAGGCGCGGCTCTCACGATTACCCACGGTGCGTCCTCGACGCCCCCTCCGTCAAGGGCACGGCTCGTTATCCGGCCGTAATCTTGTCAACGTGCGGGTAAATTGTGTCGGCGCGATCATCCTTGACGCTTCGGGGCGGCTGCTCCTCGTGCGCCGGGGGCGTCCGCCCGGCGAGGGCCTGTGGTCGGTGCCCGGCGGCCGGGTCGAGCCCGGTGAGTCCGACGCCGAGGCGGTGGCGCGCGAGGTGCTGGAGGAGACCGGCCTGACGGTCGCCGTGGGCCGCCTGGCCGGCTCGGTGGACCGTCCGGGGCCCGGCGGCGTCGTCTACGAGATCCGCGACTACCTCGCGGAGGTGCGCGGCGGCACCCTCGCGGCCGGCGACGACGCCGCCGGCGCGGGCTGGTTCTCCCCCGGCGAGCTGGCCCGGCTCCCGCTGGCCACCGGTCTGCTCGCGGCCCTCACCGAGTGGTCGGTCATCGCTCCGCGATGAGCGCCGGAACCGAGTGACCGGACACCGTACGGCGAGGCGACCGGTCATCGCCCCGCGGTGGGCATTCGGACACCGTACGGCGGGGCGACCGGTCATCGCTCCGCGGTGAGCGTCGAGCGCCACACGGTGAGGTGGTCGGCGTCGTAGGTGGTGGAGCGGCCCAGTGCCACCACCCGGTCCCCGGCGACCGCGACCGCGCCGAGCCACTGGGCCCCCTCGCCGCTCTGGTTTCCCTGGTCGGGGTCGTGCCGCCGCCAGGTCGTCCCGTCCTCGGAGGTCCAGACCGCGCTGTCGCCCTCGCCGGGGACACCGTCCCAGCCGACCGCCACCACGCCGTCGTCCGTGGCCGCCAGGTCCTGTACGGCGGCGGCCCGGCCGGTCGGGAGCCAGGAGACGCGCCAGGTCGTCCCGTTGTCGGCCGACACCGCGCCGAAGGGCCGGTCGCCCTGGTCGGTCCGGGCGATGCCGGTCGCGACGACGCTCCCGCCGTGCAGGACGACGTGGCGCAGCCCGGCCGACGTCGCCCCCGGCGGCAGGAGCGGCTTGCGCGCGGTCCAGTCGGTGCCGTCGGCGGACACCCAGACCACGCCGGTCTCGTGCCCGGCGGTGCCGGCGCCGCCGACGGCCACGTAGCCGGTGGAGGTCGCCGAGACGTCGTGCAGCCGCACCCCGCTGCCGCCCGCGGGCAGCTTCTCCGCCCTGGTGTAGCGCTTGAGGTCGGGGGTGAACCACAGGACGGGGACGCTCCCGGCCGGGCCGCGGTCCTCCCCGGCCAGGACGTAGCCGGAGGGCCCGGCGGCCACCGCGTGCGGAGCGAGGAAGTCGTGGTCGGCCGCGGGGGCGAGGGGGCCCGCGATCGGGACCCGCCGCCAGTCGGCGCCGCCCGCCGAGGTGAGGAGCAGCGGCTCGGTGGAGGAGGCGTCGGTCATGGTGCCGCCCACGGCCAGCCAGCCGTGCCTGCCCTGCGCGACGTCGGCGAGCGACTGGCGCCGCGGGCCGCCGAGGGCCTGTGCCGGGCCGGCTGCCGTCCAGCCCTGGCCGTCGGCGCTGGTCCAGACGCCCGCGTCGCCGGAGGCGGTGCCGACGGCGACGAACCCGCCCGCGCCGGCGGCCACCCGGGCGGTCTCCCGTTCGGCCCTGGCCAGTCCATCGATCCCGCCCAGCGGGACCGGCGCGGCCCGGCCTCCCCTGGGAGCGGTGATGAGGATCAGCCGGTTGTCCACGTCGGCGGCGCGCTCGTCGCCGCCGACGACGAGCGTTCCGGTGCCGGATACGGCGACCGCCCGCAGCGAGCCGGGGACCTCGCCGAGGTCGGTGGACCTGGCCCAGTCGTGGCCGTCCTTGCTGGTGTAGACGGCGTAGCGCTCGAAGCCCGTCTCGGCGATCGCCGCGACCCCCTGCGGTGAGGAGGTCAGCCGCCGGACGCCGGCGCCGTCGGAGTCCATTCCGGTGATCTTGCCGCACCGGTTCCAGTCGTCGCCCTGCGAGGAGCAGTAGACCTGGACGTCGCCCTTCTCGCCGTGCTGCTGGGCCGGGACGAGCACGAACCCGCCGCCGGAGGCGGCGAGCGTGCCGGGTTCGGGGATGACGCCGTCCAGTTCCGTCCCCGTCCGCAGCCAGGTCCGCCCGCCGTCGGCCGAGCGCAGTATCACCGAGGACGACCGCCCCTGCCCCGGGTCGCCGAGCGCGACCACGGCGTCGCCCCTGGCCACGACCGCCTTGAGGCCCCGCACCTTGTCCGGGGCACCGATCTTCGAGGTGTCCACCCTGCTCCAGCCGCGCCCGTCGGGTGAGACCCAGGCGACGGCCCCGGAGGTGCCGTCCGGCAGCACGGTCGTGCCGACCGCGACGAAGCCGGAGGACGTCCTGGCCAGTTCCATGACCTTGTCGCCGGCGGTGAACGCGCCCGTGCCCGCGGGGTCCACCGCGGTCCATTCGTAGCCGTCGGCGCTGGTCCACAGGCCCTGGCCGGTGCCGAGGAGGTCGTTGCCCGCGGCCAGCCAGCGGCCGTCGCCGCCCGCCACCGCGCCGACGGCGGTCGGCCCGCCCTGGAAGCCCGCGGGCCCGTTCACCCTGCCGAGCCGCCAGGTCGAGCCGCCGTCGGTGGAGACGAGGAAGAGCGGCCTGGGCACCGGGCTGGTGGTGTCGCTGCCGACGGCCACCACGGTCGAGCCGTCGGCCACCACGGCGTTGAGCACCTGGCTGGAGCCGGTGCCCCCGGCCTCGGGCCGCGCGACGAAGGCGGAGTCACCGGAGCCGCTCTCGTCGCCGACCAGCCGCAGCCCGGCGCCGAAGGGGTCGCCCACCCATCCCCACAGCGCCAGGCCGCCGGCGACCGCGACGGCGAGGACCATGACGACCGCGACCGGGACGACCAGGCCGCGCACGCTCCTGCGCCGCGTCGGGCCGGAGCGGCGTACGGCCGAGGGCGGCGGGGAGGAGCGGTGGTGCCTGCCGCCGCCCGGCCCGCGCCTGCCGGGCGGGCCCTGCGCGACCAGCAGGTCGGGCCGGGCCGGGCGGCCGCCCGGGGGGCGTCCCACCCGGCGCACCGGCTCGAAGTCGTCGTCGGACACGGCGTGCGCTCCGCCCTCCCCGGCCGCCTCGGCCACGGGTTCCACGGGTTCCACGACCACGAGGGCCTCGGCCACGGGTTCCGCGGGGCGCACCCGCTCCACGGAACGCGACGCCCGCGACGGGCCGGATGCCACGAGCACGTCGGGCCGTACGGCGCGGCGGGAGGCGGACCGTGGCGCGGCGTCCCCGTCCCCGTCCCCGTCCCGGTCCCGGCCCTCGGAGACGGCGCCGGGATCGGGGGCTCCGTGGGCGCCGTCGCGGGAAGCGGAGTAGGGGCGCGTGTGCGGACGGCGGCGCTCGCCGCCCAGCCCTTCGGGGCGCGCCCGCAGGGGCTCCTCCTCCGGGACGGGAGCGGCGAACGGCGGGAGCATCCAGGGGGAGGCCAGCGGCATTCCCCTGGGGCCGTCGTCGGAGGGGCCGGGTGGGAAGTGCTGGAGTGTGGGCGGAAAGTTCTCGGGGACCGCCTCGTCACCGGAGCCGTCGTCCGGCGGCCGTTCCGGTGAGCGCGGGTCGTGGGGGCCCGGGACCACGCTCAGCACCTCCTCGCAGGAAGCCCGTCTCGGCCCGGGATCGCCCTCCCGGACCGTTCCAGCCGTCCCCGTGACATCCCGCCGCGATTGCCAGCCGGGCGGCGAAACCCACGGGACCCTACTCCTACCCCGTTCCGCCGAAACGATCACCTCCGCCGGGCGGGCGGCCGGGGCCGGAACCGTACACAGTCCAGAGCAGCACGCCGGAGGCGCGCTGGCGAGACCTCTCTAGTCAGATTTACGCGCGACCCGCCTGAAACATCATCTTTTAGGGCCATATTTCCGGATTCTCGGCGGGCCGGAACTCCGTCCGCCCACCCGCCACGACCCTCCGGTCCGGCCGGCCGACCGCCTGGCGGTCCGGCCGGCCCGCCCGGATCAGGCGGACGGCGGACCCGGGCGGGTCAGGCGGACGGCGGGGTGAAGGACTCGGTGCGGGCCAGCCCGGCGGCCCGCCCCTTGGCCACGACCACCAGCGCCATCTTCCGGGACGCCTCGTCGATCATCTCGTCTCCGAGCATGACCGCGCCGCGCCGCTCGACCGTCGTGTAGTACTCGTAGGCGTCGAGGATCAGCTCGGCCCGGTCGTAGTCCTCCTGGGACGGCGAGAACACCTCGTTGGCCGCCTCGACCTGCGTCGGGTGCAGCACCCACTTGCCGTCGAAGCCGAGCGCCGCCGACCGGGCCGCCACCCGGCGGTAGCCGTCCAGGTCCCTGATCGCGAGATACGGGCCGTCGATGGCCTGCAGGCCGTGCGTGCGGGCCGCCATGAGGATGCGCATCAGGATGTAGTGGTACGCGTCGCCCTCGGTGTAGCCGGCGGGCTGCTCCCCGACGACCATGGTCCGCATGTTGATCGAGGCCATGAAGTCGGCCGGGCCGAAGACCAGCGTCTCCAGGCGCGGGGAGGCGCCGCCGATGGCGTCCACGTTGACCAGGCCCCGGGCGCTCTCGATCTGCGCCTCGATGCCGATCCGGCCGACCGGCAGGCCGTTCGCCTTCTCGATCTGGGTGAGCAGGACGTCCAGCCAGGCCACCTGGGAGGCGTCCTCCACCTTCGGCAGCATCAGGCAGTCGAGGAACTCGCCCGCCCCCTCCACGACCTCGATGACGTCCCGGTAGGTCCACCGGGTGCCCAGGTCGTTGACCCGCACGACCCGCGTCCTGCCCGACCAGTCGCCCTCGCGCAGGGCGGCCACGACGTTCCGGCGCGCCTCCTCCTTGGCCAGCGGCGCGACGGAGTCCTCCAGGTCGAGGAAGACCTCGTCGGCGGGGAGGCCCTGTGCCTTCTCCAGGAAGCGCGGGTTGCTGCCGGGGACCGCGAGACACGAACGTCGGGAGCGCATGGCGACACCGTAACGGGCCGCCGCCGCCCCGGAGCGCCGGACCCCGGGCTATGGCGGTCATACAAAGTCTCACCCTCGTTCTTGGTGGTGCCCCTGTACACCCCGCGCCGGTGATGTCCGAATAATGAGGAACCAAGCTTCAGCAAAGGGAGACGAGAACGATGGCAAACGCTTCTCCGGCGGTCCGGCCCGCCGTACTGTCCGACCTCATCCCCGGGTCCCGGGTGCGGGACGTCGCGCTCGTCGCCGGCGGAGCGGTCCTGACCGGGCTCGCCGCGCAGCTCACCGTCCCCATGTGGCCTGTCCCGGTCACCGGCCAGACCTTCGCGGTCATGCTCGTCGGCGCGGCGCTCGGCATGAACCGCGCGGCGCTCAGCATGATCCTCTACACCGTGGTCGGCGTCGCGGGCGTGCCGTGGTTCCAGGGCGGCACCTCGGGCTTCGGCGGGGCCACGTTCGGCTACGTCGTCGGCTTCATCGCCGCCGCCGCCCTCGTCGGCAAGCTCGCCGAGCGCGGCGGTGACCGCACCGCCGCCCGCACGGTCGGCACGATGGTCCTCGGCAACCTGGTGGTCTACGCCTTCGGCCTTCCGGTCCTGATGGCCGTCACCGGGCTGGGCCTGAGCGCCGCGCTCGCCGCCGGCGTGATCCCCTTCCTGGTCGGCGACGCCGCCAAGATCGCGATCGCGGCCGGCCTGCTCCCGGCCGCCTGGCGGCTCTCCCGCCGCTGATCCGGCCACGGAACGCGCGGGGCCGTACATTCGCCGCATGGGTGTTATCGAAGAGGGCGCCAAGAAGTCGGGGATCCTGTGGCTCTCGCTGGACCGGCCCCGGCTCGCCTGGCACGTCTGGCACGACGGCGCGATCTACGTGGTGACCGGCGGCGGTGAGCAGGACCTGCCCGGCCTGGCCGAGGCCGGGCAGGTCCTGGTGACCCTGCGCAGCAAGGACAACGGCGCCAGGCTGGTCTCCTTCGACGCGGACGTCGAGGTGGTGGACCAGGAGCGGTCCCCGGAGGCGGTGGCCGCGCTGGCGAAGGAGCGGCTCAACGCCGCCGACGGCGCGGGGCTGACGGCCCGCTGGGCCGCGGGTTCCCGGGTGGTACGGCTGACGCCCCGCGAACCCGCCCCCTGAGCGGAGACCGGCGCCGGCTCGACGGTGCGGCCGGCGCCCCGTGAGGCGGCCTCTCGGCCCTCCGCCGGTCCCGCCGGGCCGGTCCGCCCGGTCACCCCGCGCGGGCCGGCTCCGGGGTCTCCACCGCCGCCTGGGGCAGGTCCCCGGTGGCCCGCTGGGCCAGGTAGGCGCCGGCCAGGACGACGAGGCCGCCGGCGATCTGGAAGATCCCGAGTGCCTCGCCCGCCAGCACCCAGGCGACCACCGCGCCGATGATGACCTCCAGCGTGGCGACCGTGGAGCCGACCGCGGCCGACAGCCGCCGGATCGCGATGACGCCCAGGACGTAGGCGGCGACCGTGGCGATCACGATCAGCCAGAGCGTCGCGGCCCACACCGGCAGCGCGAGGCCGCCGCCGGCGTCGGCGGTCCGGGTGAACGCCCGCCACGGGATGTCCCACGGCCGGGAGAGCGGGACGAGCGCCACGGCCGCGCCGAACAGCCCCCAGCCGATCAGTCCGAGGGGGTCGATGTCGTCGCCGAAACCGTCGCTGAGCAGGAAGTACCCGGCGCAGCAGGCCGCCGCCGCGAAGGCGAGCAGCAGGCCCAGCGGGTCGAGGGCCAGACCCGCCCACACCTCGACCACGACGGCGAGCCCGACGGCCGCGACCACGGCGCCCAGGTAGGCGGCGCGCGGCAGCCGTACCCGCCGGACGAACCGCACCCAGAGCACCACCAGCACCGGCGAGGTGTACTCGATCAGCAGGGTGACGCCCACCGGCAGGCGGGTGATCGCCGCGAAGTACAGCGCCTGCACCCCCGCCACCGCGACCACCGCGTACACCACGAAGAACGGCAGCCGCGAGCGCGGGATGCGCAGCGCCCCCGGCCGGACCAGGGCGAGGACGCCGAGGAGCAGCAGGGCGGACCCCGCCATCCGCACCCAGACCGACTCCATCGGGGACAGGCCGCCGTCCGCGAGGTACTTGGCCATGGTGCCGGAGAAGGCGAAGGAGCAGGACGACGCGACCGCGATCGACAGGGCGGCACGTCTCATAGTCAGCCTCCGTGTAACTACCGTTTAAAGGTTTTGATGCTGTCACGGCGTTCCGGGCCACGGCAAGGGGCCGTCCGAAATGTGAGCGTCGTTTGAACCGGCCCATCCGAAGCGCGACCTACGCTTCAAATGTGAAGATCTTCATCGCGCACCTGGCCGGGGTCGCGGTCTTCGACCCGGCCGGGGACCGCGTCGGGCGGATGCGGGACGTGGTCGTGTCCATCTCCGGCACGGCCCCGCCGCGCGTGCACGGACTGGTCGTCGAGGTCCAGGCGCACAGGAGGATCTTCCTGCCCATCACCAGGGTGCGGGGGTTCCAGGCCGGCGCGGTCGTCTTCAGCGGCCAGATCAACGTGCGGCGGTTCGAGCAGCGGGCCTCGGAGTCCCTGGCCATCGGCGAGATGCTCGACCTTGAGGTGGAGGTCGGCGGGGAGCGCATGACGGTCCTGGACCTCGCCATGGAGGAGACCGGCCGCGCCGAGTGGTCGATCACGAAGGTAGCGGTGGTCCGCGGCGGCCCGTCCCGGGGGCTGCGGCGGCGGCGCGGCCCGACCAGGATCGTGGACTGGTCCGAGGTCAAGGGGCTCGGCGCGGTGCAGCGCGACCAGGGCGCGGCCAACCTGCTGGTCGCCTTCGAGACGATGCGCGCCGCGGACCTGGCCGGCGCCCTGCACGACCTCCCCGACAAGCGCCGGATCGAGGTGGCCTCGGCCCTCGACGACGTACGGCTCGCCGACGTCCTGGAGGAGCTGCCGGAGCGCGACCGGATCGGCATCATGAGCCGCCTCAAGCCCACCCGGGCCGCCGACGTGCTGGAGGAGATGGACCCCGACGACGCCGCCGACCTGCTGCAGGAGCTGCCGCCCGAGGACGCCGACGCGCTCATGGCGTTGATGGAGCCGGACGAGGCGGCCTCCGTACGGCGGCTGCTGGTCTATCCCGAGGACACCGCGGGCGGCATGATGACGAGCGAGCCGGTGGTGCTCCCGCCGACCGCGACGGTCGCCGAGGCCCTCGCACACATCCGGCAGCGGGAGATCACCCCGACCGTGGCCGCGCAGGTGTACGTCGCCCGGCCGCCCATCGAGACGCCCACCGGGCGCTACCTCGGCCTGGCCCACTTCCAGCGGCTGCTGCGCGAGCCCCCGTCTGCCCTGCTCGGCGCGGTCATGGACACCTCCATCGACCCGATCAAGCCCGGCTACACGCTGCGCCAGGTGACCTTCTACCTCGCCACCTACAACCTGATGGCGGTGCCGGTGGTGGACGAGGCGGGCCGCCTCGTCGGCGCCGTCACCGTGGACGACGTCCTGGACCACATGCTCCCCGACGACTGGCGCGAACAGTACCGCGAGCCCGGCGGCGAGCATGACTGACCGGCTCGACCTGCCCCGGGAGACGGGGCCGCGGCTGCGCCCGCAGTACGATCCCGAGACGTTCGGACGGATGGCCGAACGGTTCGCCCGGTTCCTCGGCACCGCCCGGTTCCTCGTGTACATGACCGTCTTCGTGACGTTGTGGCTCGGATGGAACGTCCTGGGGCCGCGCGGCTGGCGCTTCGACCCCTACCCGTTCATCTTCCTGACCCTGATGCTGTCGCTCCAGGCCTCCTACGCCGCGCCGCTGATCCTGCTCGCGCAGAACAGGCAGGACGACCGGGACCGCATCCAGAACGAGCTCGACCGCGCCGCCGCCGAGCGCAACCAGGCGGAGGTGGAGTATCTCACCCGGGAGATCGCGGGCCTGCGCCTGGCGCTGGGCGAGGTGGCCACCCGCGACTACATCCGCTCGGAGTTCCAGCGGCTGCAGGACGAGCTGCAGGAGTCCTGACGCGGGACGCCCGGCGCGGGCCGGTCCGGCGCGGCCGTGTCACCCGCCCGGCCGTGTCACCCCTCGCCGGGCGGCGGTCCGGCGAGTCCGGCGAGCACGGCCGCGCACCGGCGCAGCTCGTCGGCGCCGAGCGCGCCCAGCAGGTGGGCGCGGATCCCGCGCAGGTAGGTGGGGGTGGCCTCGGCCAGCCGTACGGCGCCGTCGTCGGTGAGGACCGCGAACAGGCCCCGGGCGTCGTCGGGGCACGCCTCCCGCTCGACCAGGCCGTCCCGCTGGAGGCGGTCGACGAGCCGGGTCAGGCCGCTGCGCGACAGCAGCACCCGGTCGGCCAGGTCGTTCATCCGCAGCCGCCGGTCCGGCGACTCCGCCAGCCGGGTCAGCACGTCGTAGGAGGCCAGGGCCAGGTCGTGCCCGAGCAGCAGCTCGGCCTCCAGTGCCCGGGTGATGCGCGCCTGCGCCCTCTGGAGCATGCGCCAGAGCTCCGGTCCCCCGGGGTCCCCGGAATCCCCGGGACCATCGGTTCCCTCGGGACCGGTGGCCTCTCTTGGCTCGCCCGCCGTCACGGTCACGGGGTAACCTTAGAACGTTGCACATGCATCTACATAGGGGATCTCCCGAATTCGGCGCTCACCGCCGGATCCCGGAATTCCCCGTGACGACCCCGGGTTCATACCATGGGCCGTGACCTCTTCTCCGCTCCCTCCGGGGAGCGGCTCCTCGCCCAGCCGCTGGGCGTCGCGACGCACGGGCACCCGCCCGCACGACCCGCCCGGACGATCATAGACAAGGAGGGACGGCACCCCGTCGCCCCAGGGTGACGGTCGTTGCCGACACTTCGATGGCACCTACCCCGGAACTGGTGACGGCCGCCCTCGCGACCGTCAACGATCCTGAGATCCGTCGGCCGATCACCGAACTCGACATGGTCAAAAGCGTCGACATCTCCCCCGCCGGGGTGGTGCGTGTCGGGATCTTCCTCACGGTGTCGGGCTGTCCCCTGAAGGACACCATCACCCGCGACATCACCACCGCGGTCTCCCGGATCGACGGCGTGACCGGCGTCCAGGTGGAGATGGACGTCATGAGCCCCGAGCAGCGAAAGGCCCTGCAGACCAAGCTGCGCGGCGCCCGGGGCCCGGAGAAGGAGATCCCCTTCGCCAAGCCCGGCTCGCTGACCCGCGTGTTCGCGGTCGCCTCGGGCAAGGGCGGCGTCGGCAAGTCCTCCGTCACCGTCAACCTCGCCGCCGCCATGGCCGCGAGCGGTCTCAAGGTGGGCGTCGTGGACGCCGACATCTACGGCCACAGCGTGCCGCGCATGCTCGGCGTCTCCGAGCGGCCCACCAAGGTCGAAGACATGATCATGCCGCCGGTGGCGCACGACATGAAGGTCATCTCGGTCGGCATGTTCAAGCCCGAGGGCAACACCCCGGTCGTGTGGCGCGGCCCGATGCTCGACCGGGCGCTGCACCAGTTCCTGGCCGACGTCTACTGGGGCGACCTCGACGTGCTGCTGATGGACCTGCCCCCGGGCACCGGTGACATCGCCATCTCGGTGGCGCAGCGGATGCCGTCGGCGGAGATCCTCGTGGTCACCACCCCGCAGCAGGCCGCCGCCGAGGTGGCCGAGCGCGCCGGGTCCATCGCCGTGCAGACGCACCAGCAGATCGCCGGCGTCATCGAGAACATGTCGTGGCTGCCCTGCCCGCACTGCGACGAGCGGATCTCGGTGTTCGGCGAGGGCGGCGGCCAGACCGTCGCCGACGCGCTCACCCGCACCCTCGGCGCGCGCGTGCCGCTGCTCGGCCAGGTGCCGATCGACATGCGGCTGCGCGAGGGCGGCGACGCGGGCAAGCCGCTGGTGCTCAGCGACCCCGACGCCCCGGCCGCGGCCGAGCTGATCCGCATCGCGAACGGCCTGGGCAAGCGGGCCGGCAGCCTCAGGGGCATGCAGCTCGGCATCTCCCCGACCCGGGGCCGCTGACGCGGCAGCCGGACCCCGGGACGGCGGAGGACCGGAACGGCGAAAAGGCCCGGGAAGACGAGAAAGAGGAGGCGGCCCCCTTCGGCGGGGGCGCCTCCTCTTTCTCGTCTTCCCTTGCCCGTCCTCCCGGGGGCCGGACGGCCCCTCCCGGGTCAGGTCGCCTCGGAGTCGTACGGCGGGATCTCGCCGTAGCCCAGCTCGCCGCCCGCCTGGGCGGCGTAGGAGCCGGCGGGGGCCGGCGTGGCCGTGGCGGTGGCCGCCGCGGAGGCGCCGTTCCAGTCGTCCTCCAGCTCGCCGGTGAGGTGCTTGCGGACGAAGTTCTTCGGGTTCAGGTCGGCCGGGTCGAAGTCGGCGAACTCCGGCCCCAGCCCGGTCCGGAGGTCCTGCTTGGCGGTGTTGGCCATCTGCCGCAGGTTGCGCAGCGTACGGCCCGCCTGGGCGGCCGCCTGCGGCAGCTTCTCCGGGCCGAAGACGAGCAGGCCGATGACCACGAGCGCCACGATCTCAGGCCAGCCGAGTCCGAACACTGTGATCTCCTAACGGGGCAACGCCGGGCGGCTCCCGGGGCACACACCCCGGGAGCTTCCAGACTAATGTCCCCGCACCTGAGCCTGCACCCGTCCGTCGCCTCCTCAGGAGGGGGTGGGCGAGGGCTGGGCGGTCGCGGTGCCGATGGTCACGACGGCCGTCTTCTCCCGGCCACCGCGCTGATACTTGACCGTCACCTTCTCGCCGGGCGCCTTGTTGCGGATCACCGCGATCAGCTCGCTGCCGTCCTGGAGCACCGTGCCGTCGACCTCCATGATGATGTCGCCGGGCTTGAGGCCCGCCTTGTCGGCGGGGCCGTTCGGCTCGACCGGCTGGGCGCCGCGCTCGGCCTCGCTCGCGATCCGGACCCCCGCGCCCTGGTAGGTCTGGTCGATGGTGACGCCGATCCGCGACTTCTTGGCGACGCCGGTGCTGATCAGCTCCTCGGCGACCCGGCGCGCGTGGTTCACCGGGATGGCGAAGCCGAGGCCGATGCTGCCGCTCTGGCCGCCGAGCGACCTGCCGAGCGTGGCGATCGCCGAGTTGACCCCGATGACCTCGCCGTTGGCGTTGACCAGCGGGCCGCCGGAGTTGCCGGGGTTGATGGCGGCGTCGGTCTGGATCGCGCTGAACCAGGTGGTGTCGGAGCTGTTCTCCTCGCCCGCCTGCACCGTGCGGTTGAGCGAGCTGATGATGCCGGAGGTGACGGTGCCGGTCAGGCCGAGCGGGGAGCCGATGGCCACGACCGGGTCTCCGACGACCACGTTCTCGGAGTTGCCGAGCGTGGCCTGGGGGGCGCCGAAGGTGTCGTCGGGCTTGACCACGGCGAGGTCGGACTCAGGGTCACGGCCGACGATCCGGGCCGGGCTGGACTTGCGGTTGCTGAACTGGATCTGGATCTCACCGCCGTTCGCGGCCCCGGCGACCACGTGGTTGTTGGTCACCACGTAGCCCCCCTTGATCAGGAAGCCCGAGCCGGTGTTCGCGCCGGAGCCGCCGCTGACCGCCAGCGAGACCACGCTGGGCAGGACCCGGGCGGCCACGCCCGCGATCGAGTCCGGCGGCCGGGCCGAGGAGCCGTTCGGCGGCTTGCCCAGGCTGAAGGACGGGTCGGTGCCGGAGGCCGAGGACCGGGTGAGGAGGTAGGTGCCGAGGCTGCCCAGCGTCGAGGCGAGCAGCGCGATCACCACGGCCAGGATGACGAGGGTGCCGGTGCGCGGTCCGCGCCTGCCGCCGGGGACCGCGCCGCCCATCGGGGGGCCGGGGGGCGGGGCCCAGCCGGGGCCCATGCCGAACGCGTGCTCCGGCGGGGGAGGCGGGCCGGCCGGGGTGGTGAAGATCGCCGTGTCGTGGTGGGCCCTGCCCGACGGGTCACCCCAGCCGCCGGCGGGGCCGGGCCCCTGGCCGGGGTTCCGGTTCGGGTCATGGCCGGGGTTGTGAGCCGGGTCATGGCCGGGGTTATGAGCCGGGTCATGGCCGCTTTCCCCGGACCGGGCGGCCCATTCGCCGGTCTCCGGCCACCCGGGCCGCTCGGCGGGGCCGGGGTGGTCGGCGGGCCCGGGGTGCTCGCCGGGGTTCCGCTGCCCGTGCGGGTCCGGCCGACCGTACTGACCTGGCTGCCCGTACTGACCCGGCTGTCCGGGCTGATCCGGCTGTCCGGGGTCTCCCAGCCGGTTCCAGCCGTCGCCGCGCGGCGGCTGGCCGCCGGACGGCGGCGCCTCTCCGGCGGGCAGGAAGTCCGGACGAGAGGGTTCGGGGGCGGCCCCCCTGTCGTCGGCGAAGCCCGACGGCGTGCGCCCCTCGGCGTCGTTCGCCTCGTGGGGGCGGGTCTCGTCGGTCATCGAATATTCACCACTCCTTGCCTCGCACGAGGCCGCTCACCGGAACGATCCGGCAATCCTCCCCTGAGCGGCATACGAGAGATGTAAAGCGTGCCTTCCCGAAGGGATCGGAACAGAAGGGTGAACGGCTCGCGCCTTCCCCCGAGTGGTGCGGCGGCCCGCTCCGGGCCAGTGCGGCGGCGCCACCGCTGCGGTGTCGGCCATGCCGGCCGGAACGCCCGCGCAGACGGTGTAGACATGACCTCCACTCGCCCAGATCGTCTCCTGCTCGGCTGAGTCCCGGATCCAGATCGTATGCCCGTTGCGTCGCCCGGCATGCCAGCCATGGAACTTTTCCCATCAAATCCGGCAAAGGGGATTGAGTTCGGCGCGGCCCCGGAACACGACGACGCGCCGCCGGGTGGACCGGGCGGCGCGTCGTCACGGGCGCGGACCGGAGCCGGTCCGCGCGGAGGTCAGGGAACGGTGGGCGACGGGGTCGGCGTCGCCGTACCCGAGGGCGTGACCTGCCGGTGGTGGTTGGCGAACATGTCGGCCGGCGGCACGTGCGTGGCCGGGGTGGAGCCGTTCACGGCGAACATCGTGCCGATCGCCACCGCGGCGGAGGCTACGCCCACCGCGACGTAGCCGAACCTCCTCGACCGGCGGGCGCCCGGGGCCCGGCCTCGCGGCCGGTTGTCCGGCGGAGCCACGCTGTGCATGCTCGGGATCGGCGCGCCGCCGAAGGTCCGTCCGGACGGAAAGGGCCGCTCGCGCGGCGGCAGCGGGCCGCCGGGCTCGGCCATCCTCAGCAGCGACATCGACAGGTCGGCGGGCACGGCCGGACCGTCCAGGGACCGCAGCCGGGTCTTGAGCGCCCGCACGGCGTCGACCTCGGCCCGGCAGGCGGCGCAGAAGGCGAGGTGCGACAGGGCGCGGTCGCGCTCGTGGTGATTCAGCTCACCGTCGACCAGCGCCGAAACGCGTTCTCCAAGATGACTCATGCGCACTCCTTGCCAAGCGGCCCGCGGTGGTGTCCGTCACGACTGAGACCGGTCATGCGAACTCCTCCCCACGGGTGATGGTCGGGGGGAGCTGGTCGCCCCTGGGCGCGCGGTGTTCCAGCGCGTCACGCAGTTGCGCCCGCCCGCGATGGATGCGGCTGCGGACGGTGCCGAGCTTCACCCCCAGCGTCGCGGCGATCTCCTCGTAGGACAGCCCCTCGATGTCACAGAGGACGACGGCCGCGCGGAACTCCGGCGCGAGCGCGTCGAGTGCCGCCTGGATGTCGGGCTCCAGGTGGGTGTCGTCGTACGCCTGCGCCGGCGACGGCTCACGCCCGCGCAGCCGCTCGGCGGCGTCGTCGGCGAGACCCTCGAACCTGATGCGCTGCCTGCGGCGCGCCATGTCGAGGAACAGGTTGGTGGTGATGCGGTGCAGCCAGCCCTCGAAGGTGCCGGGCGTGTAGTTCGACAGGGACCGGAAGACCCGGACGAAGACCTCCTGGGTGAGGTCCTCCGCGTCGTGGACGTTGCCGGTCAGCCGGTACGCCAGCCGGTAGACGCGGGCGGAATGAGTGCGGACCACCTCCTCCCAGGTGGGAGGTGTCCATTCGGACACGGGAGCGTCTGCCTGGTGGTTGGGATCCTCCACCGGCACTCCTCTCTCCGGGACCACCGCTATCGCCATAGTGCCTGGTTTCGCCCCCTCATGTGCACTGCCAGTCCTGAGGACCGGCAAAGGCCGCTTAAACCGTGCAACGCACCGCGGGCGACATGAGTTCCCGATCCGGCCCGGCTCCCTTAGGCTGCGACCCAGTGCCTATATGGACTATGGGCCCCACTGCCTGACTGTGTACGGAGAAAGCGGGAGGAGAGGCCGATGGCAGAGTCGCCGACAAGTCCGTTGGAGGCCACTCTGGCCTATGCCGACGGGTTCCACACGGAGGACGAGATTCTGCGCACCGCGCGGCAGCGCGGCGCGGAGGTGGGAGCACCTCCGATCCCGCCCGGAGGCGGCGCGGCCCTCTGCTTCCTGGCCACGGCCATCAACGCCCGAGCCGTCGTGGAGATCGGCACCGGCTGCGGGGTGTCCGGCCTGTGGCTGCTGCGCGGCATGCGCCAGGACGGCACGCTGACCAGCGTGGACGTGGAGCCGGAGCACCAGCGGCTGGCGCGGGAGGTCTTCGCCCAGGCGGGCTTCTCCGGCGGCCGGGTCCGGCTGATCACCGGCCGGGCGCTGGACGTGCTGCCCCGCCTGTCGGACGGCGGCTACGACCTGGTCTTCTGCGACGGTTCCCGGCAGGAGTGCGCCGACTACCTGGACGAGGCGGTGCGCCTGTTGCGCCGCGGGGGCATCGTGGTGTTCGGCGACGCCCTTCTGCGCCACCGGATCGCCGACCCGGCGCACCGCGACCCGGACGCCGTCGCCATGCGGGAGCTGGGCAAGCTCGTGCAGTCCGACGAACGGCTGCGCCCGCTGATGATCCCCCTCGGCGAGGGCGTCCTGGCCGCCGTCAAGCTCGACGACTAGGTCCTGTTCCCACGGGTCACCGCCACGGCGGGGACCCGCAGGACGGGTCCCGGATCCCGCGGGTCACCGCCACGGCGGGGACCCGCGGAACCCGGCCCGGCTCACCGGCCGGTCAGCCACGCGAGGAGCAGGCGCACGCCGTACCCGGTGGCGCCCTTGGCGAAGACGCCCTCGTCGGCCGTGCTGCGCCCGACGCCGGCGATGTCCAGGTGCGCCCAGGGGCGCTTGCCGGTGAACTCGCGCAGGAACAGCGCCGCGGTGATGGAGCCCGCGCCGTAGGTGGACCCGGCCTCGATGTTGGCCAGGTCGGCCACGGACGACTTCAGGGCCGGCGCGTAGTCGTCGATCAGCGGCATCCGCCACAGCCGCTCGCCGGAGGTCTCGCCCGCCGCGGACAGGCCGGCGGCCAGAGTGTCGTCGGAGGCGAAGAGCGCCCCCAGCCCCTTGCCGAGGGCGATGCCGATGGCTCCGGTCAGCGTGGCGATGTCCACCATGACGTCGGGGTCGAGCTCGGCGTCGGCGTAGGCCAGCGCGTCGGCCATCACCAGGCGCCCCTCGGCGTCGGTGTTGAGGACCTCGACGGTCCGCCCGCCGTACTGGGTGATCACGTCGGAGGGGCGCTGGGCCGAGCCGGAGAAGGAGTTCTCGGCCGCGGCGATCAGCCCGGTGACGCGGACCCGCGCGCCGAGGGCGGCCAGCGCGCCCAGCACCGCGATGACGACGGCGCCGCCGGCCATGTCGGTCTTCATGAACTTCATGCCCTCGGTGGGCTTGAGCGACAGGCCGCCGCTGTCGTAGGTGATGCCCTTGCCGACCAGCACCACGTGCTCGGTGGCACCCTCCGGCTCGTACGACAGCTGGATCAGGCGCGGCGGGTTGGGCGAGCCCTGGCCGACCGCGAGGATGCCGCCGAACCCCTCGGCGCGCAGTGCCTCGGCGTCCCACACCTTCGCGGCGACCCCCTGCTCCAGGGCGCGCTCGGCGAGCCAGGCGGGGGACTTCACCGACGCCGGGGTGTTGGCGAGGTCCCTGGCGAGCGCCACCGCCCGGGCGACCGTCTCGCCCCGCTCCACGGCGGCCTCGGCCCCCTCGCCGACGAACTCGATCCGCTCCACCGGAGCGGGCTTCTGCGGCTCGCCCATGCGGAAGGTGTAGGTCGCCAGCAGCGCGCCCTCCACGAACGCCTCGACCGGGCCCTCGGGCAGCGCGGCCCGCAGCCCGTCGCGGCCCCTGCCGCGCCGGGCCACGGCCGCGCCCGCCTTGCGCAGCGCGTCGGCCGAGCCGTCGCCGACGCCGTACAGCAGCACCCGGCCGACGGAGTCGCCGTCGGCGACGGGCACCTCGATGATCTCCCCGGCCTCGCCCTTGGCCCGGTGGTGGGCCAGCAGCGCGGCCACCGGCACCGGCAGCGCGACCCCGGCCGCGGCCTCCTGGAGGACGAGGTCCGGGCCGAACGGCACGGCCAGCAGCCCGGCGTCCCCGGCGACCCGCTCACCCCCCTCGGCGGACGCGCCGGCCGGTCCGGCGGCGGGCAGGCCGAGGCCCGCCGGCGGCCGGGAGACGAGTGAACACGGGGAGATGGGCATGGAAAGCACTCCAGTCAGTCAGCCGGGGACAACACCACGGCCCCGGCGCGAGCCGCCTCTTCGGGCGGTCCGGCGGCCAGGGCCGTGGTCATGCGTTCATCGGTCGCGGTCGCGCGGGTCGTGGCGGGTGTCATGCTCCCCTGGGGAGCGCTCAGGAGGACCCGTTGGCACCGCCGTCTCGGATCGGGATCAGCCGACGACCTTCTTCAGTTCCTCACCGAGGGAAACAGCCTCGTCCGCCGAGAGTTCGACGACGAGCCGGCCGCCGCCTTCGAGGGGAACACGCATGACGATCCCCCTGCCTTCCTTGACGACCTCCAGCGGACCATCGCCGGTCCTCGGCTTCATAGCCGCCATGCGTGTATCCCTTCCTGCTTCGGGCTCCGGATCTCCGTCAGACCCGAGGGTGGCCGACGCATTCACGTCTTCTGTGATGTCCTATTATCCCGTCTCCGCGCTCGGAATGGTAACGATCAGCCTCCCCTTCGACTCATCCGGCAATCGGCACCGTTGTCCGTGACCCCGTCCGGCTACCAGACTTGTCCCCGTGAACGCCCGCGCCGCACTGTTCGATCTGTACGGGGACCACCTGCGCTCCCGGGGCGGCCGCGCGTCCGTGGCGGCCCTCGTCCGGCTGCTCGCACCCTTGGACATCGCCGGTCCCGCCGTCCGCACCGCCGTCTCCCGGATGGTCCGGCAGGGCTGGCTCGCCCCCGCCAGGCTGCCCCAGGGGCCCGGCTACGAGGCCACCGCCAAGTGCGTGCGCCGCCTCGACGAGACGGCCATGAGAATTTACCGAGTTGAGACGATCACGTGGAACGGCCGGTGGCACATCCTCGTGGTGGAACCGGTGCGCGAGCGGCCCCGGCGGGAGCGGCTCCGGGCCGACCTCGCCTTCATCGGGTACGCCCCCCTGACGGAGAGCACCTGGATCGGGCCCCGCCCCTCCCCCGAGCTGGACGGGGTCCTCGCCGCCGAGGGCGCGCGGGCCGACCGGTTCGAGGCCGCGCTGGACGGCGACCCCGCGGCGCTGGCCGCCCGCGCCTGGGACCTGGACGGCGTCGGAGCGGCCTACGAGGAGTGGCTGTCCCGGGCCGTCGACCTCGTCGGCGGGCTGCCCGCGAACGCCTCCGACGACCGGGCGTTCGCCACCCGCAGCAGGCTCGTGCACGGCTGGCGCAACTTCCTGTTCCGCGACCCCGGACTGCCCGCCGACCTGCTGCCGCCCGGCTGGCCCGGGGAGAAGGCGCGGGCCTACTTCGAGCGGGAGGCCGCCCGGCTCCTGCCGGCCGCCGCCGCGTTCGTCGACCGCCATCTCACTCTCACCGAACCGCAGGAAGCCAAGGAGCCAGCTTCGTGAACGACGTGAACGACGTCCTCTACTCCGTCGGCGACGGCGTCGCCACCATCACCTTCAACCGGCCGGAGGCGATGAACTCGCTGACCCTGCGGGCCAAGGCCGCCCTGCTGGACGCGCTGACCCGGGCCGCGCAGGACCCCGCCGTGCGGGCGGTGCTGCTGACGGGCTCGGGCCGGGCGTTCTGCGCGGGCCAGGACCTGGCCGAGCACGCGGCCTCCCTGGACGCGGGCCAGGGGCTGAACGACACCGTGCGGGCTCACTACAACCCGATCGTCCGGACGCTCACCGAGATGAACAAGCCGGTCGTCGCCGCGGTGAACGGTGTCGCCGCCGGAGCGGGCGCCTCCCTGGCCTTCGCCTGCGACCTGCGGATCGCCTCCGAGAAGGCGAGGTTCGCCATGGCCTTCACCGGCATCGGCCTGGCCCCCGACTCCGGCGCCTCGTGGACCCTGCAGCGCCTGGTCGGCCCGGCCCGCGCGGCCGAGCTCCTGCTGCTCGGCGAGCCGCTCGACGCGGCCCGCGCGCTGGAGCTGGGGGTCGTCTCCAGGGTCGTCCCGGCCGCCGAGCTGGACGCCGCCGCCCGGGAGCTGGCCGTACGGCTGGCACAGGGCCCCACGAGCGCCTACGGGGCCACGAAGCGGGCCCTGGCGTTCGCCGCGGGCGCCTCCCTGCCGGACGCCCTGGACCAGGAGGCCGCCCTCCAGGACGAGTGCGCGAGGACCGACGACCACGTCAACGCCACCCGCGCCTTCCTCAGGAAGGAGCGGCCCGTGTTCGAGGGCCACTAGGCGACAACAAAACAAGTTCGATAGGGATGGTCCACAACAAAACAATCTGTTAGCGTCTCTCCTGTTGCCTTACGGAACAGGAGACGACCCGTGTCGTTCGCATCCCCTCGCAGACCCCTGGCCCTCGGCGTGCTGTCCGCCGCGGGACTGATGACGATCCTGGACGGCAGCATCGTGACGGTCGCGATGCCCGCCATCCAGCGGGACCTGGGCTTCTCGCCCGCCGGCCTCAGCTGGATCGTCAACGCCTACCTTGTCGCGTTCGGCGGGCTGCTCCTGCTGGCGGGGCGACTGGGCGACCTGATCGGCCGCAAGAAGATGTTCCTGGCCGGAAACGCGGTGTTCACCGCGGCCTCCGTGCTGGCGGGGGTCGCGGACGGCCAGGGCCTGCTCATCGCGGCGCGGTTCGGCCAGGGCGTCGGCAGCGCGATGGCCTCGTCCGTCGTGCTCGGCATCCTGGTGACGCTGTTCACCGAGGAGCGGGAACGCGGGAAGGCGATCGCGGTCTTCGCGTTCACCGGCGCGGCGGGCGCCTCGCTCGGGCAGGTGCTGGGCGGAGTGCTCACCGACCTGCTCGACTGGCACTGGATCTTCCTGATCAACCTGCCGATCGGGCTGCTCACCATCGCCCTGGCGATCCCGGCGCTGCCGCGTGACCGCGGGCTCGGCCTCGCCGCCGGGGCGGACGTCGCGGGCGCCGCGCTGGTCACCTCGGGACTGATGCTCGGGATCTACACGGTGGTCAAGGTCGAGGAGCACGGCTGGCTCTCGGCCCACACGCTCGGCCTCGGCGCCGTCTCGCTCGCCCTGCTCGCCGGGTTCGTCGTCCGCCAGGCCACCGCGGGAACCCCGCTCATGCCGCTGCGCGTCCTGCGCTCACGCAACGTCGCGGGGGGCAACCTCGTCCAGATGCTCGCGCTGTCGGCGATGTTCGCCTTCCAGATCCTCGTCGCGCTCTACATGCAGCGGGTCCTCGGGTACGGCGCCCTCGAAACCGGCCTGGCGATGCTCCCCGCCGCGGTGGCCATCGGCGCCATCTCCCTCTTCGTCTCCGCGCGGCTCAGCGCCCGGTACGGCGCGCGCGCCGTCCTGCTGGGCGGCCTGCTCATGCTGCTGGCCGCCATGCTGTGGCTGGCCCGCGTCCCGGTGAACGCGGGCTACGTGATCGACCTGCTGCCGGTGATGGTGCTGGTCGCGGGCGGCGGGCTGGTCCTCCCGGCGTTGACCACGCTCGGCATGTCCGGTGCGCGCGAGGACGACGCGGGCCTGGCCTCCGGCCTCTTCAACACCACCCAGCAGATCGGCATGGCCCTCGGCGTCGCGGTCCTGTCCACGCTGGCGGCGTCCCGCACGGAACAGCTGCTCGGAGAGGGCGAGAGCCGGGCCGCCGCGCTCACCGGCGGCTACCACCTGGCCTTCGCCACCTCCGCCGGCCTGCTCGCGGCGGCCGTCCTGGTGGCGCTCACCGTACTGCGCCGGCCCGGGGACGCCCGGGCCGTGACGGCGGAGCACGACGGCGAGGTCTCCCTCGCCTCCTGACCGCCACGCCCGGCCACCGGAACCACCCGACCACCGACAAGGAAGAACCCAGATGAGCGAGAACGACTACGGCCCCGGCCAGGGCCCCGGCGCCCGGCCCCTCACCGAGGACGAAGTGGCCCGCATCCTCGGCGAGCAGCGGTTCGGCGTGCTGGCGACCGTCAAACGCGACGGCCGCCCGCACCTGGCCTCGATGGTCTTCGGCTGGGACCCCGAGGAGCGGGTCATCCGGATCTCGTCGGCCGAGGGACGCATCAAGGTGACGCACCTGCGGCGTGATCCGCGCGCGACCCTGCACGCCCAGGGTGAGAACGTCTTCTCCTACGCCGTCGCGGAGGGCGAGGCGGAGGTGTCGGAGGCGAGCGCGGAGCCCGGTGACGCGACCGGGCGGGAACTGCTGGCGATGGCCGGCGGCTTCGACGACCCGGCGGACGAGACCGCGTTCCTCGAACAGATGGTGAAGGACCGGCGCGTGGTGATCAGGCTCCGGGTGTCACGCCTGTACGGAACGGCCCTGGACGCGCGGAACTGATCCGTGCCGAACCGGGCCCGGGAAGGCCCACCGGGGCGGCACGGCCCGCCGCGCCGGCCGGGACCGGAGGTCAGCGGCAGGCGTCGCGGACCCAGCAGTCGGCCAGGTGGTCGTTGACCAGGCCGATGGCCTGCATGAGCGCGTAGGCGGTGGTGGGGCCGACGAAGCGGAACCCGCGCGCCCTGAGCTCCTTGGCGAGCGCCTTGGAACCGGGCGTCTGGGCGGGCACGTCGGCCAGGATCTTCGGGACCGGGGATCCGGGGTCGGCGTACCGCCAGACCAGCTCGGACAGGCCCCCGTCGAGCGCGACCCGGGCGTTGGCGACGGCGGCCTCGATCTTGGCGCGGTTGCGGACGATGCCGGCGTCGCCCATCAGACGCTCGACGTCGGCCGGGCCGAACGCCGCCACGGCGGGGATGGAGAACCCGGCGAAGGCGGCCCGGAAGTTCTCCCGCTTGCGCAGGATCGTGATCCACGACAGCCCGGACTGGAACGCCTCCAGGGTCAGCCGCTCGAACACCAGATCGTCGCCCTCGACCCTGCGGCCCCACTCGTCGTCGTGGTAGGCGATGTACTCGGGGGCCGAACCGGCCCAGCCGCAGCGCACCGGCTCGGTCATCGCGCCTCCCTCACTTCCCGGTCGCCGCGGTCGCTCCGGTCACCTTGGCCGTCCCGATCGCCGCGGTCGTTCCGGCCATCCTGGCCGGGCCGGTCGTCCTCGCCCGCCCCGTCGGCCCCGCCGGTCCGGCCGTGCTCGCCGGTCCGGCCGTCCCGATCGTCGCCACCCGCCTGATCGTCCCGGTCGTCCCGGTCGCTCCGGTCACCGTGGGCGGGGCGGCCGCCGGGCTCCGGGGCCGCGCCGGTCTCACCGGTCTCGCCGCCCTCGCCGTCCCTGCCGTCCGCGGAGGTCTCCTCCGGGCCGTCCTCCGCCTTCGAGCCGCCCTCGGCCTCCGGGTCGTCCTCGGCCGGTAGGGCGGGCCGGGCGTCGCTCCCGGTCGCCCGGTCGCCGTACGGCACGGCGGGGGCGCCCGGAGAACCGCCGGGGGCCGCCGGCTCCCCCGGATGGGTCTCCAGCAGCTCCGTGGGGCCCCACGGCGCCTCGGGCTCGTGCTCGGTGCGCGGACCGCTCAGCGGCGCGGCGTAGGCCTCCTGGCGGGCTTTGAGGCGGCCGGCCAGCAGCTCCGACACCCGCTGCTCCAGCACCGCGATCCGGGTGTCGCGCTCGCTCAGCGCGGCGGCGACCCGGTTCAGCGCCTCGTCCACGCTCTCGGTGTGATAGCCGACGAGGCTCACCGGCAGGTGCAGCGCCATGAGATCGACCGCGCCGAGCTGCCCTGCCTCGGGCAGGCCGAGCGGCGGGACGTCCGGGGTGAACTCCCCCAGTTCGTCACCCCGTCCCGTGGCGACCGCCCAGACACCGGCGAGTATGGCGATGGCGGCGAGCGCGAGCGCGAGTACGACCAGCACATACGAATCGTGCCACAACTCCCCTGATCTAAGGTTGGGGTCATGGCAGCTCTTGTGGTGATCGGCCCTGGAGATCCGGGTGATCCCGGCTGGGTGGAGGCCCGTTCCGTCGCCGGGATCGCCGAGCTGGCCCGCGCCGGGCACACCGTCGTCGTGACCCCCGCGGCCCTGGTCGGGAGCGCCGCCGGGCACGCCGAGGAGGCCGCGGAGCTGGCCGTGGCCGCGGTCTGCGTCTGGGCCGGGGCGCGGGTCCTGCGCACGACCCGCCCCGGCCCGGTACGGCAGGCCGCCGAGATGGCCGACGCCCTCGCCGGGCGGCGCCCGCCCGCGCTGACCCGCCGCGGCCTGGCCTGAGACCAGGCCAGGCCGGAGCGCGTGCCTACGGCGTGGACTCGCCGATCTCCTCGGGGCTCGGCACCAGGTGCCGCGTCCGCTTCTCCAGGTGCTGGAACGCCTCCTCGACCGTGGTGGCCCAGGAGATCGCGTCGAAGACGTTCGGCCGGGTGAAGCCCGCCTCGTGCAGGTTGTCCACGAGCTGCCGCAGCGGCGCGTAGAGCCCCCAGGGGTCGAGGACCACGAGCGGCTTGTCGTGCAGGCCGAGCGTGCGCGCCGTCCAGATCTCGAACAGCTCCTCCAGCGTCCCGATGCCGCCGGGCAGCACCAGGAACGCGTCGGACCGGGCGTCCATGACGCCCTTGCGCTCCCGCATGTCGGTCGTGACGACGATCTCGTCGGAGTCCTCGTCGGCGACCTCGATGTCGACCAGGGCCTGGGGAATGACCCCGATGGTGCGGCCGCCGCCCGCGCGGGCGGCGCGGGCCACCGCGCCCATGCAGGAGACCTTGGCGCCGCCGCTGACGAGCGTGTGGCCCCGCCGGGCGATCTCGGCCCCCACCTCCTCCGCCAGCGTCAGATACTTCGCGTCGATCTTCTGGCTCGATGCCAGGAATACGCATACGAACACGTTGAGACCTTACGACCGTCTTTTACTGGGCGTCGCCGACCGTGCCCGCGGCCGCCCGCTCCTCGTCCTCGCGGTGCCGCGACCGGTTCCGGTCGGCGTCGGTGATGATCCGTACGGCCTCGTCCACGTCGTCGGTGACGTAGATCAGGTCGATGTCGGCCGGGGAGATCTTGCCGGAGCCCACCAGGGTGGTCTTCATCCAGTCGAGCAGGCCACCCCAGTACTCGGTGCCCATGAGCACCACGGGGAAGGAGGTGACCTTGCGGGTCTGCACCAGGGTCAGCGCCTCGAACAGCTCGTCCATCGTGCCGAAGCCGCCGGGGAGCGTCACGAACCCGCACGCGTACTTCACGAACATGGTCTTGCGGACGAAGAAGTAGCGGAACTCGATGCCGAGGTCGACGTACTCGTTCATCTGCTGCTCGAAGGGGAGCTCGATGCCCAGGCCCACGGAGACGCCGCCCGCCTCCCTGGCGCCCCGGTTGGCCGCCTCCATGCAGCCGGGCCCGCCCCCGGTGATCACGGCGTAGCCCGCCTCGGAGAACTTGCGGCCGAGCTCGATGCCCATCTCGTACTCGGGCGTGCCCTCCTTGGTCCGCGCGGACCCGAAGACGGTGACCGCCTGGGGCAGTTCGGCGAGTTGTCCGAAGCCCTCCACGAACTCCGCCTGGATGCGCATGACCCGCCAGGGGTCCATGTGCAGCCAATCCGCCGGCCCCCTGCGGTCGAGGAGCCTCTGGTCGTGCGTGGAGTCGGAAACGAGGGCGCCGCGCACCAGGGATGCCCCCTGCCGGCGTTCCGGGCGTGTCTTCTTCATGCCGAACACGCTAGCCCGTTCAACAAAAATCTTGAAAAATCTACTGGCGAACACGGAACCGGATTTCGCCGAACGCGCGTCTAACCGCCGAGGGTGCTGCTCGGGACTGAAAGTGGCTTTCCCCGTCAAATGGCCGACGAGGAAAGCCACTTTCATTTGGGCCCGGCCCGTCCGGGTCGCCGGGCGGGCCGTCAGCCCAGCCAGCCGGGCATGCCGGCCGTCAGCTCAGCCAGTCGAGCATTCTGCGCTCGCACTCGACGATCTTCTCCAGCGCGACGTACTCCCCCCGCTGGTGCGCGAGATTGGGATCTCCGGGCCCGTAGTTCACCGCGGGAACGCCGAGACCGGAAAAGAGCGAGACGTCGGTCCAGCCGAGTTTGGCCCGCGGTTCGCCGCCGACGGCCGACAGGAAGGCCGCGGCCACCGGGTGGGACAGGCCGGGCCGCGCACCGGGCGCCCCGTCGGTGAAGTGGACCTCGAACCCGTCGAACACCCCGCGCACGTGCTCCTGGGCCGCCTCCAGCGACAGGTCCGGGGCGAAACGGTAGTTGACGGTGACCACGCACTCGTCGGGGATCACGTTGCCGGCGACTCCGCCGTTGATCGCGACCGCGTTCAGGCCCTCGTGGTACTCCAGCCCGTCCACGACGGGCCGTCTGGCGCGGTGGCCGTCGAGGATCGCGAGGACCGGACCGGCCGCGTGGACGGCGTTGACCCCGAGCCAGGACCGGGCGCTGTGCGCGCGTTTGCCGCGGGTGACGACCTGCGCCCGCAGCGTGCCCTGGCAGCCGCCCTCGATCACGCCGTCGGTGGGCTCCATGAGCACCGCGAAGTCCCCGGCGAGCCAGTCGGGGTGCCGGCGGCTGAGCCGGAGCAGGCCGTTGCGCTCGACCTCGATCTCCTCGCAGTCGTAGAAGACGTACGTGACGTCCCGGCTCGGCTCCGGCAGCGCGGCGGCCAGCCGCAGCGCGACCGCGATGCCGGACTTCATGTCGGAGGTGCCGCAGCCGTACAGCAGGCCGTCCTCGACCCGGCTCGGCAGGTTGCCGGCGACCGGCACGGTGTCGATGTGCCCGGCGATCACCACCCGCTCGCCGCGGCCCAGCGCGGTGCGGGCGACGACCGCGTCGCCGTCGCGGTGCACGGTCAGGTGCGGCAGCGCCCGCAGCGCCTCCTCGACCGCGTCGGCCAGCGCCTTCTCGTGACCGCTGACCGACTCGACGTCCACGATCCGCGCGGTGAGCGCGCCGACGTCCTGTGTGAGATCCAGACGCGTACCCATGCTCGCGACCTTACCGGCCCGGCCGCGGATCTCCCCGGGGCACGCGACCGCCGGGCGGGCCCGCCTCGGTCGGCTCCGGTACGGCGGGCGGGCGCGTGGCCGGTCGACTCCGGTACGGCGGGCGGGCGCGTGGCCGGTCGACTCCGGTACGGCGGGCGGGCGCGTGGCCGGTCGGAGAGCCCGCCACGGCCGGATGGACGGCCCGGAGGCGGATCCCCGCGCCTCGCCGTACCGGTAGGTTCTTCAGGGTGCGACGGCGCTTCTCCAAAGGGGTCATCGCGATCATCGTGATCGTGGTCCTGCTCGCGGTGGCCATCACCGTGGGCGTCTTCAAGCTTCTCCATCGGGTCCCCACCCTCGCCGGGCCCGGCGAGGGCTGCCGGGTCACCACCCCGAAGGGCACCCGCGACCTGGACATCGAGCAGGCCCAGGTGGCCGCCGTCATCGCCGCGGTGGCGGCCCGCAGGAAGCTGCCCGAGCGGGCCGTGGTCATCGCCTACGCCACCGGCATCCAGGAGTCCAAGCTCTACAACCTCACCTACGGCGACCGCGACTCGGTGGGGGTGTTCCAGCAGCGGCCCTCCCAGGGCTGGGGCAAGCCCGAGCAGCTCGTGGACCCCGTCTACGCCACGGGGAAGTTCTTCTCGGCGCTGGTGAAGGTCAAGAACTACCGCAAGCTGCCGCTCCACGAGGCGGCCCAGCGGGTGCAGCGCTCGGCCGACGGGTCGGCCTACGCCCAGCACGAGGACGACGGGGAGATCCTGGCCGCGGCGTTCACCGGGCGGGTTCCCGGGGCCGTGCACTGCTGGTTCCCCCCGAAGCCGAGCAAGAGTCCCACGGCCGTGCGCGCCACGGCGAAGCCGGCGAGCGCGACGCCGCCGCCCGCCACCGAGCGGGCCAGGCGGCGGCTGGCCCGCGCCCTGGGGCCCGGCGCCACGCTCGACACCGGCTCGCGCAGGCGCGGCTGGCTGGTGGCCTCCTGGTCGGTGGCGCACGCCCAGGAGTTCGGGCTGCGCCGGATCCGTTACGACGGCCGGGCCTGGACGTCGGCGAAGGGCGAGGACGGCTGGCGCCCGGACGCCGCGGCGACGGCGGCGCGGGTCGAGATCTCCTGAGGGGTCCGCTCCACCGCCGGCGGAGGTCCCGGCCGCCCCGGACCCGCGCCGCCCCGGACCCGCGCCGCCCGGTTCCGTGCCGGGAGCCGGTTCCGGCCCGTGCCGGGCCGGGGTTCCCGTCAGGCGAGGTCGGCGCGCCGGTGGAAGGTGATCGAACCGGGCGGCAGCGGCTGGGCGTGGAAGGACCTCCAGCGGTGGCCCTGGAGCCGTTCGAAGCTGAGCAGCCGGCCGTCGGCGGCGCGGTAGTCGGCGAAGTCGAGCAGCCCCCGCTCGGGCATGCTGACGCCCTCTCCGCGGAAGGCGGCCGTGCCGCGATCCACCGGGAAGAACTCGACCCCCTCGACGGTCAGCGTGGTCTTCGCGGGGATCATGCCCTGGGTGGGCACCCGCGTCCACAGCAGCACCTCCAGGTGGAGGGCGTCGTCGGAGCCGGGGCGCGTCTCGATCGACAGCCACCGGTCGCGGCGGGAGCCGTCGTCGAGGAGGTACTCGGTCCACTGGTTGCCCTGCCATGACAGGTACAGGGCTCCCATGACGCGGCTCCGCGCGCCCTGGCACTCGATGGTGTCGCCCACCTTGATGGCGCGGGGGTCGGGATGGTCGACGCCGGCGTGGCCCGCCTCCGGCCCGGACGGCGACGCGGACGGCGGCGCGGCCCCGGTGGGCGGCGGCGCGGTCCCGGCTGGCACGGCCCGCGCGGGGGGCGTCCCAGCCGGTGAGCGGCGCGCGGAGCGCCGCCCGCTCCGCCGGGCGGCCGCCACGAACACGCCGGCCAGCAGGACGAGGGCGACCACGCCCAGTCCGACTGCCACGGCGGCCCCAGAGATCATGGCGCCGGATCCTACTGGAGGCGCCGCACCGCCGCACTTATCCGCTCATCCGTCGCGGTCACCGCGATCCGGACATGCGACGCGCCGGCCGGGCCGTAGAAGTCGCCGGGGGCCGCCAGGATGCCCTTCTCGGCCAGCTCGCGGACCTGCGACCAGCAGTCGGCGCCGTTGGAGGCCCAGAGGTACAGCCCGGCGACGGAGTGGTCGATCTTCCAGCCGGCCGCCTCCAGCGCGGGGCGCAGCGCCGCGCGCCGGGCGGCGTAGCGGGCGCGCTGCTCGTCGGCGTGCCCGTCGTCGTCCAGGGCGGCGGCCGCCGCCGCCTGCACCGGTCCGGGCACGATCATGCCGGCGTGCTTGCGGACCTCCAGCAGCCGCCTGACCAGCGCGGGGTCGCCCGTGACGAACCCGGCGCGGTATCCCGCCAGGTTGGAACGCTTGGACAGCGAGTGGACGGCGAGCAGGCCCTCGTGCGAACCGCCGCACACGTCCGGGTGCAGGATCGAGACCGGCCGTTCCTCCCAGCCCAGCTCGATGTAGCACTCGTCGGAGGCGATGACGGCCCCGCGCTCGCGCGCCCAGGCGACGACCTTGCGCAGGTGCTCGGCGGGCAGGACCTTGCCGGTCGGGTTGGACGGGGAGTTGACCCAGACCAGCGGCACCCGCTCCGGGCCGAGCGAGAGCAGCCCGTCGGTGGCGTACGGCTCGGCGCCCGCGAGGCGGGCCCCGACGTCGTAGGTCGGGTAGGCCAGTTCGGGGAAGACGACCCGCTGCCCGGGGCCGACGCCGAGCAGCGTGGGCAGCCAGGCCACCAGCTCCTTGGAGCCGATCAGCGGCAGCACGTCCGCCTGGTCGACGGTCACCCCGTGCCTGCGCCGCAGCCAGCCGGCCGCGGCGGCGCGGAGCCGCTCGGTGCCGTGGGTGAGCGGGTATCCGGGGCTGTCGGAGGCGTCCGCCAGGGCCTGCCGTACCAGGGCGGGGACCGGGTCGACGGGGGTGCCCACCGACAGGTCGACGATCCCCTCGGGATGCGACCCCGCGAGCTCCTTCAGCGGCGTGAGCCGGTCCCATGGGAAGTCAGGCAGATCGATCACGGCTCTCCCCCGCTGGACGTCTCCCCCGCCGGCGCGGGAGATGGCTTGTCATCGGTGTGGCCCCGCGCGGCGGGGCCGGGCGGCTCCGCCGGGGAGGGCGGAGCCTCGCCGGGCGGGGCGGCTCCGTGCCGCCGCCGCCCGCCGGCGTGCGCTCGGTGACGCTCGGTGTCGCTCAGTGGCCCTCGGCCTGCGGGGGCAGGACCGAGACGACCGGGTGGTCCTTTTCGATCTTTCCGACCTTGGAGGCGCCGCCGGGGGAGCCCAGTTCCTCGAAGAACTCCACGTTGGCCTTGTAGAAGTCCTTCCACTGCTCGGGAAGGTCGTCCTCGTAGAAGATCGCCTCAACGGGGCAGACGGGTTCGCACGCACCGCAGTCCACGCACTCGTCGGGGTGGATGTAGAGCATGCGCTCGCCCTCGTAGATGCAATCGACGGGGCACTCCTCGATGCACGCCTTGTCCAGGACGTCCACGCAAGGCTGCGCGATGACGTAGGTCACCTCGGGCTCCTTCTTCCTTTACGCACCTAGGCGCGACTTCGACCGCGGGGTTGCTACGCCCTAGTATTGCCGTGCCCGTCACATGTCCGAAACGGGAGGGGGCAAAAACGATGGCCCCAGGCCTCGGCGCTCGCCTCGTCATCACCATAACCCCATCCGACGTGGGGAAAAGGGTAACCACGCGACGACGGGTCCCCGAGGGGTTCCGGGACGCGGTGGGCGTGCTGGAGTTCTGGCGCGACGGCACGCTGGGCGTGCGCAGGCGCGACGGCTCCCTCGTGGAGATCGCCGAGGACACGCTCGCGGCGGCCAGGATCGTGCCGGAACGCCGGGGTTAGGCCCGCTCCCCGAGGACCCGCGCCCGTTCTCCGATGATCCCGGCGTAACCCCTTTCCCAAGAACGGCCGCGCCTCCTCGACCGCCCCGCGTGTCGCGGCGAGTATCCGATGGGTGACCGTACGCATCAGCGCCGCCGCCGTGCTCCTCGTCGCCACGATCGCCGGGTGTGGCGCCCCGGCCACCGAGACCAGGCAGCTTCCACCGGTCAAGGTGGACGCCGCCTCCATGCTGGAGGGGTTCTCGACCATGGACCGCCTGGTCGAGGCGGCCCGCAAGGAGGGCACGCTCACCGTGATCGGGCTGCCGCGCGACTGGATCAACTACGGCGAGATCATCGACACCTTCTCCCGGGAGTACGGGGTCAAGGTCGATCAGCTCGAACCCGGTGCGAGCAGCGAGCGGGAGATCCAGGCCGCGGGCAGGCTCAGGCCCGACGTGTTCGACCTGAGCCTGGAGGTCGCGGTCGCCCACGCCGGCTCCTTCGCCCCCTACCGGGTGCAGGGCTGGCAGGACATCCCCGACCGCGTCAAGGACCCCGCGGGGCGCTGGTACGCCGGGTACGGCGGCTACATGTCCATCGCCTACGACTCCTCGAAGGTCGCGGCCCCTTCGTCCTACGCCGACCTGCTCAAGCCCGGTTACCGCGTCGCGCTGCCCGGTGACCCCCGGCAGTCCGCGGCGGCCTTCGGCGGGGTGATGGCGGTGTCCCTCGGCGACGGCGGCGCCAGGGTGGAGCGGGGCGTGGAGTTCTTCGACCGCCTGCGCAAGGCGGGCAACCTCGCGCCCGCGGAGCGGGCGGCCAACGCCGTCATCGACTGGGACTACCAGAACGCCGCACGGGCCGCCGCGGCGGCCGGGGCGGGCCGGCCCGGCTGGAAGGTCGTCGTCCCGGGCGGCACCGCGCTCGGCGGCTACTACGTGCAGGCGATCAGCAGGAACGCCCCGCACCCGGCCGCCGCGCGCCTGTGGGAGGAGTTCCTGTTCTCCGACCGGGGCCAGAACCTCATGATGAAGGGCTACGCCCGCCCGGTGCGGACGGAGGCCCTGCGGATGCGCGGCGCCCTCGACCAGGCGCTGGCGGCCAAGTTGCCCGCGACCAGGGCCGAGCCGGTCTACCTGACCGTGTCGGAGATCGACGCGGCCAAGGGCTACCTCCGCCACCGCTGGGACGCGAAGAAGGCCGACTGACATAAGGAACCCGTGGGACGGTCGCTCACCAAAGGGGCTTCTCGGACTGATATGTCGGGGCATCTCCGAGGCTCTAAAGTGTCTCGGGAGCACCGGCAAGAGGCCGTGGTGTTCGGAAGAGAGCTGACGTCTTGCTAAACGACACCCCCGGCATGACGAGGTGGAGCGTTCGCGCCCACGACACCGGCTTCGGATACGTCTCCGCGTACGGCGCGCCCCTGGTCGACCTGCTGGACCCGCGGCCAGGTGAGCGGGTCGTCGACCTCGGCTGCGGCATCGGGGTGCTGAGCGCCGAGATCACCGCCCGGGGCGCCCACGTCCTCGGGATCGACGGCTCGGCGGCGATGATCGAGAAGGCCCTGGCGCAGTACCCCGGGATCGACTTCATCGTCGGCGACGGCAGCGACTTCACGGTCGCCCAGCCGTACGACGCGGTCTTCTCCAACGCCGCGCTGCACTGGATGGGCCGCGAGCCGGACGCGGTGATAGCCAGCGTGCGGGAGGCACTGGCGCCGGGCGGGCGGTTCGTCGCCGAGATGGGCGGCGCGGGCAACTGCGCCGCGCTGACGGCGGCGATGTCCACCGCCTGGCGGGAGCACGGGCTGCCCGAGCCCGACCTGCCGTGGTACTTCCCGACCCCGGCCGAGTACGCCGCGCGGCTGGAGCGGGGCGGGTTCGTCGTCCGGCTGCTCGAGTACTTCGACCGGCCGACCCCCATGGACGAGTGCCCGGACGGGGCGGCCGGCTGGGTGCGGATGTTCGCCGGGTCACTGCTCCGCACGGTCCCCACCGGGATGGTCGAGCCGCTGCTGCGCCGGGTCAACGAGCTGGCCGCGCCCGCGCTGCGCCGGGAGACCGGTTGGATGGCGGACTACGTGCGGCTCAGGTTCGCGGCCGTACGCCGCTGAACCGGCCCGATGCGCCGGGGTGATTTGCCAGACTATGGTCTGTTCCATAAGTCTCGTTCCCCGGCGACGTGAAGCGAATCGGGCGGCTGGAGGGGCTGGGAAGGGGAGCGGATGAACTTCTGTCTGAGTGACCTCGTGCCGCCGCTGCGCTGGAGCGACGCGGCCACGATCCCGGAGCTGGCCGACCAGCCCGACCTGCCGGACGCCTGGTGGCGCAGCCTGCCGCTGCACCGGGTGCTGGCCGTGCTGGGCACGGAACGGCTGGCGGAGCTGCTGGCCCGGATCGCCCTGGATCACTGGCCGGCTGCCGCCGTGGGCGACGTGCTGCCCGCGCTGTACGTCCTGGACCCCGACGAGGCGGACGAGCCGTGCACCGCCATCGCGCTCGACCGCACCGGCTCCTGGGCGGGCCTGCTCGCCCTCACCGGCCGCGAGCTGCGCGACCAGCCCTTCATCCAGGCGTTCCCCGTGGTGCACGTGCTGTTCTGCGCGGCGTTCGACCGCTTCGCCCACCCCGAGCGGGCCGAGGCCGACCGCTCCCCGGCGTCCGTGCCCGCCGCCCCCCTCGCCTCCGCCGCTCCCGAGGCCCACGAGCCGGATCACGAGGCCCACGAGGCCCCTCGGATCCTTGAGGCTCCCCGGGTCCCCGAGGCTCCCCGGGTCCCCGAGGCTCTCCAGGCCGAGGCCGGGCCGGTCCCCGGCTCCGGGCCCGGACCGCTCCCGGACCGGGCCCCGGACTCGAACTCGGAACCGGCCCCGGACCCGGAACCCGCCGCGGACCCCGAACCGGAGCACGAGCCGAAGCACGAGCCGGCCCGCGCGGCCGAACAGGCCGCCGAACCCGAACCGGACCCCGTGGCCGAGGCCGAGCCGGACCCCGCGCCCGCCCCCGGCCCGCCCCCCGCGGCGTCACCGGCCGCGGCGGACGCCGGAGCCGCGGCGGACGACGCGGACCCGGCCGGGCCCGCTGCCGAGCACACGCCCTCCGACCTCCCCGACCTGCTGGACGCGGCCTTCGCCGGCCTGGACGACCGGAGCTGGGCCGTCGCGCAGAACAGGGTGTTCAGCGACGACCCCGCCGCGGTGGAGGCGCTGGCCAAGCTCTTCGCGGTGCCGCCCGCCGCCATCGCCGAGGTGGAGGCGGACCTGCGGCGGCGGCTCGCCGAATGGCTCGCCTCACCGGAGGCGGCGCCGTACCGGGAGCACCTGGCGGAGGTCAGGCGGACCCTCGGCAAGGCGGCCCCCAAGTCGCGCCTGGTCTCGGCCGCCGGCTGGCACCGGCGGGAGCTGTCCTCCCTCGACGTTCCGGCCTGGCAGTTCGTGCTGGCCACCCTGGACGGCTACCACCTGGTCGACGAGTGGCTGGTGGAGGGCGACATCGTGGCGCTGCGCCACCACACCCGCGACGTGATCAGCCGCGCGAAGCCGCCGCTGACCATGACCAAGGCGCTGTCGCTGGTCGCCTCGCTGGGCATCCATCCCGACGTGTCCAAGGAGTGGCTGGAGAACGTCCCCCAGCTCCGCATCCTCAGCGCCGGGCAGAAGGTCCCCCAGCGCCAGGGCGGCGGGTCCCAGGCCGGGCGTCCCAAGGAGGCCAGGGGTCCGAAGGACTCCAAGGGGCCCAAAGAGCCGAAGAGGGCCGGAGAGAAGGCCGAGGCCCCCCCGCCGCGGGCCTCGGCGGAGAACACGGGCCGGGAGCCGGACACCCCCGTCCGGGAGGCGGACCGGCCGCCCGGTGAGGCCGGCGGACGGCCCGGCGCGGCGGGACAGGCGGGCCGGTCGCCGTTCCGCCCGCTGAAGGACGTATCGGTGACCCGGCGCTGCTTCCGGCAGCCGGACGGCCGCTGGTGGCTGCGGGTCGACATCACCGCCGAGCACCTGCGGGGCGACGAGTGCCCGCTGCCCAGCGGCTTCGCCGCCTACCTGGGAGTGTCGCCCGGCGCCGCCCGTACGGTGGACAGCGCGGTGGGCGAGGTCACGCTGAGCTGGCGCGAGGGGCCCGTCCTCTCGTCGCTGGGACCGCTCCTCGCCGACGTGGGCGCCAAGGAGGGAAGCCACCTGTTCCTGACGCTGTCGGACGAGGGGGTGCTGCGAGCCAGGCACCTGCCCGCGGCGGACCCGGACGACGAGCCGCTCGCCCGGGCGCTGCGACTGGTCGGCTACACCGCCCCGGGCGGCACCCCCGAGCAGGCCGTCCGGGTCATCGCCACCCGGGTCGGCCTGACGGGGCCGGTCAGCTCGCCCGACCTGCTCAGCCGGCTGCGAGAGCGCGGGGACCGCGACCTGCTGTCCCTGCTGGCGTAGCCGATGCCCCGGCTCGCCATCTCCCCGGAGTTCCCCGCGGAACTCGGCGCCCTTGCCCAGCCGGCGCGCCGGGACGTCGTGGTCGCGGTGCGCCGGTTCATGCAGGGCGTGGCGGGCGCGCCGCACCCGGAGCGGATCAGGGGGGCCGGCGACCCCCGGGTCGCCACCCTCCGGCTGGCCGAGGGGCACCGCGGCGTCGTGGTCAGGCAGCGCGACGTCCACTGGCTGCTGACCGTGCTGCCCGACGCCGAGGCGTGGGCCTACGGCCGGCGTCACCGGTTCGGGGTCAACACCGCGCTGGGCGTGGTCGAGATGTGGGACGCCGAGGCGCTCGGCCGGGCCGAGCCCGCGCTGCGCCGGGCCGCGGCCGCCACCTCCGCGCGGCTGTTCGCCGACAACTGCGACACCGACCTGGCCGAGCTGGGCGTCGACCGGCGGCTGCTGCCGCTGATCCGGCTGATCACCGACGACCTCGCCCTGGAGGCGCTGGAGCCGCTGCTGCCCCCGACGCAGTACCAGCCGCTCGCCGCGCTGGCCCGGGGCGAGTCGCTGGCCGGGGCGTGGCGGGAGCTGGACGCCTGCCGCGCGGTCCCCCCGGACGGGCGCCCGGTCGATCCGGACGACTTCGCCGCGGCGCTCCTGCGCAGCCCGGACCGGGCCGTCTTCGTCGGCAGCCCGCGCGAGCTGAACCACGTGCTCGACGCCCCGGACTGGTGCGTCTTCCTGCACCCGCCGCAGCACCGGCTGGCCTACCACGGGCCGTACGAGCGGCCGGTGCTGGTCACCGGCGGCGCGGGCACCGGCAAGACCCTCGTGGCCCTGCACCGGGCCGTCTGCCTGGCGCGGCGCGGCGCGGGCCCGGTGCTGCTGGTCACGTTCTCGCAGAAGCTGAGCGCCGACCTGTCCGCCCGGCTGGACCTGCTGGCGGAGGACGAGGAGGTCCGGGAACGGATCGAGGTCGGCAACGTCGACCGCCTGGCGCACCGGGTCGTCTCCGAGGCCGAGGGGCGCGCGCCCGCGCTGGCCGACTCCGCCGATCTGGTCGCCCTCTGGGAGGAGAGCGGCGGCGGCCGCAGCCCGGCGTTCCTGCTGCGCGAGTGGGAGCAGGTGGTGCTGGCGCAGAACCTGCGGACGCTGGAGGAGTATCTCGCCGCTCCCCGCCCGGGGCGCGGCGTGGACCTCGGGCCCGCCGAGCGGGAGGCCGTGTGGCGGGCGGTCGAGCACGTCACCGGGCGGCTGCGGGAGCGGGGCAAGCGCACCCTGCTCCAGCTCGCGGCGGAGGCGTCGCTGCTGCTCGGCCGGACGACCGGCGACCTGCTGGGCGACGAGGAGCCGTCCCGCGAGCCGTACCGGCACATCGTGGTGGACGAGGCGCAGGACCTGCATCCGGCGCAGTGGCGGCTGTTGCGCGCGGCGGTGCCGTACGCCCCCGACGACCTGTTCATCACCGGCGACCCCCACCAGCGCGTCCTCGACACGCGGGTGCCGCTGGGCTCGGTCGGCATCGACGCGGTGACGACGCGGCTGCGGGTGTCGCACCGGCTGCCGCAGGAGATCCTCGCGTGGGCGGTGCGGCTGCGCGGCGGCGGGCCCGCCGACGGCCTGGTGAACGGCGCCCAGGAGATGTATGGCTTCCGCTCGCCCGGACACGGGCCCCGCCCGATGGTGCGGGCCTACGATTCGCCGGAGGAAGAACTGACCGGTCTGGCGGTCCAGGTGAGAGAGTGGGTCCGGGACGGCGTGCCGCCGCGGGAGATCGGGGTGGCCGCCAGGACCGCCGGTCTGGTGCGCGACGCCCGGGCCGCGCTGCGCGATCTGGGGGTGGGAGTGACGACACTGCACGGAATGAAGGGTCTGGAGTTCCGGCGGGTCGCCGTGATCGGCGTGACCGACGGGATCGTGCCCGCCCCAGGAGCGCTCACCCCCGCCGCGGAGGACCCCGCCGCGCGGGCGCACGACCTGCAACGTGAGCGCGGCCTGCTCTACGTGGCCTGCACCCGGGCCAGAGAGCTGCTCTACGTGTCTCACACAGGACGCGCCAGCCCCTTCCTTCCCACCTGAGTACATATTCTGAACTGCGGATATATTCCCCTTTTGCCGGTTGGACCTCAATGAACCTCAGCCTGAGCGACATCGTGCCACCCCTGCGCTGGACCTCCCCCGGCCAGGTCGCGCCGATCGCAACCGATCCCCGTCTCCCCGAGGCGTGGTGGCAGGCGCTACCGCTCGACCGGGCATGCGCCGCCATCGGGACCTCCGAGGTCGCCGGACGTCTGGCCGACCTCGCCCTGACGTGCTGGGGACATCTGACGCTCGGTGACGTCCTGCCGCTGCTCAGGTTCACCGACCCGGCCGCCAGCGTCCGCATGTCCGAGGGCCTCGGCCGCGAGGCGGTGCACAGGCTGTTCACCGAGGTGCTGGAGCGGCTGCTCGAACCGGTCACCCCGGAGAGCGTCGCCGCCCGGACGCGCCCCGCCCGGCCGGACCGGCCGCTGCCGGAGCTGATCGACGAGGTCTTCGCCGACCTGGACGAGCGGCAGCGCGCCATCGCCAGGGACCGCCTCTACGCCTCCCAGCGCGCCACGCTCGACGACCTGGCCCAGCGGTTCTCGGTGACCAGGGAGCGCATCCGGCAGATCGAGCGCGACCTGCGCGACCACGTCGAGGCGTGGCTGGCCGGCGAGGGCGCCGCGCCGCTGGTCGCCCACGTGTCGTGGCTGCGGGGCCGGCTGGGCTCCGCCGTACCCGCCGACGACCTCGCCGCGGCGGTGCCGTGGCACCGCACCGACCTCGCCACGCTGGGCATCCCGGCCTGGCGGTTCGTGCGGACCCTGCTGACCGGCTACGAGCAGGTGGACGGCTGGCTGGTCGCCGGCGGGGCCGACGAGCTGCGCGAGAAGACCCGGCAGCTGTTCGCCGACGGCCCCCGCCCGCTGGAGGAGGCCGTCACGCTGGTCAGCCAGCTCGGCATCCGCGAGGACGTGGCCGAGCGCTGGCTCGTCTCGGTCCCGCAGCTGCGGGTCTTCGAGAACCACGTGGTGCCGTGGCCGCGCAGCGTCAACGACAAGGCCGAGGCCGTGCTCGCGGTGTCGGGCAGCGCGCTGACGCCCGAGGAGATCCAGGAGCGCATCGGCGAGGACTACAGCCTCGTCGGCATCCGCAACCAGCTCACCGCCGACGACCGGTTCCTGCGGCTCGACCGCAACAAGTACGGCCTGACCCGCTGGGGCGGCGACCAGTACCTCGGCATCCGGGAGATGATCGTCCGGGAGATCGAGCGGGCGGGCGGCGAGGAGTCGGTCAACACGATCGTGGCGAACCTCACCTCCCGCTACGACGTGAGCGAGAGCTCGGTCCGCGCCTACGCGGGCGGCCCCGGCTTCGAGCGCACCCAGCGCGGGTGGATCCGGGTGGCCGGCACCGAGCAGGCCGACTACCAGCCGCGCCGTGACGTCTCGGCGACCCGGCGCTGCTTCCGCAGCCGCGACGGGCGCTGGTGGCACCGGGTGGACATCAACGCCGAGCACCTGCGCGGCTCGGGCTCCCCGCTGCCCACCGGGTTCGCCGCCCACCTGGGCATGGCCCCTGGCGGCCAGCTCACCGCGGCCACCCCCTCGGGCGACGTGGTGATCAGCTGGCACAACCAGCCGACGATGGGGTCGATCCGCCCGATCCTGGTGGCGGCCAACGCCTCCGAGGGCGACCACATCTTCCTGACCGTCTCCGACGGCGGCGAGCTGCTGACCCGCTTCCTGCCGGCCGCCCAGCCGAACCTGCCGTCGCTGAACCGGGCGCTCCACCTGATCGGCTACACCGCCCCGGTCGCCTCCGAGGCCGAGGGGCTCCGGCTGATCGGCGCCCGCATCGGCCTGCCGGAGGGCGTGGGCCGCGAGGAGGTCCTGGCGCGGCTGCGCGAGCGCGGCGACCGGGAGATCCTGGCGCTGCTGGAGGGCACGGCCGCCTGACCCCGCCCGGCTCACCTTCCCGGTCGCACCCCGCCCGGGGCCGTACGGTCCCGGGCCGGCCGCCGCGCGCGGCCGGCGGTTAGGCTCGGGACATGTTGCGGCTGTACGACACGCGGAACCGCCGGGTCGAGCCGGTCCTCGCCGAGGGGGCCCGCTCGATGCGCATGTACACCTGCGGGCCGACCGTCTACCGTCACGCGCACCTGGGCAACCTGCGGTCCTACCTGCTGTCGGACCTCATCCGCCGGGTCTGCGAGCGGCGCGGGGTCCGGGTGGCCGTCTGCCGGAACGTCACCGACGTCGGGCACCTGGTGGACGACTCCGAGATCGACCCCACCGGCGAGGACAAGGTCCTGGCCCGGGCGCGGGCCGAGGGCCGTTCCGCCCTCGAACTGGCGCGGTCCTACGAGGAGGCGTTCCTCGCCGACACCCTCGCCCTGAACATCCGGCCGCCGGAGCACTCCCCCCGCGCCTCCGAGACGATCGAGCCGATGATCGAGCTGATCGCGAAGCTGGTCGAGAAGGGGCACGCCTACGCCACGCCGGACGGGTCGGTCTTCTTCGACGCCGCCTCCTTCCCCTCCTACGGCGAGGTCTCCGGCAACCGGCTGGACCGGCTGCGGCCCGGCCACCGGGTGGCGGGCGTCGACGAGCGTAAGCGCTTCCACGCCGACTGGGCCCTGTGGAAGCCCGCCGACCGGGAGCTGACCTGGGAGTCGCCCTGGGGGCGCGGCTTCCCCGGCTGGCACGTCGAGTGCTCGGCCATGTCGCTGCGCTTCCTCGGCGAGCGCGTCGACGTGCACACCGGCGGGATCGACCTGCGCTTCCCCCACCACGAGGACGAGCGCGCCCAGTCCGACGCGGCCGTCGGCCGCGAGGTGGTCGCCCACTGGATCCACGGCGAGCACCTGCTCTTCGAGGGCCGCAAGATGGCCAAGTCCACCGGGAACGTCGTCCTGCTGTCGGACGTCGCCGAGGCGGGCCTCGACCCGCTGGCCGTACGGCTGGCGATGCTGGAGCACCCCTACCGCCGGCAGATGAACCTCACCTGGGACACCCTGCGGGCCGCGGACCGCACCCTGCGGCGCTGGCGTTCCCGGGTGGCCGGGTGGTCGGAGTCGCCGAGCCGGCCGATGCCCGCCGAGCGGGTCGCGGCGGTCGAGGCCGCCTTCGACGACGACCTGGACACCCCGCTGGCCCTGCGGCTGCTGCGCGAGCTGGAGCGCGACGCGTCGATCGCGCCGGGCTCGCGGCTGGAGGCGTTCCTCCACCTCGACCGGATCCTCGCCCTGGACCTGGCGTCCGAGATCGGCCGGACCCCGAGCCTGCCCCCGGGCGCCGCCGAGCTGCTGGACCGGCGGGAGCGGGCGCGGGAGGCCGGGGACTGGGCCGCCTCCGACCGCCTCCGCGACGAGCTGGCCGCCCTGGGCGTCCGGGTGGCCGACGCCCCGGAGGGCCAGATCTGGTCCTGACCGGACGTTCCTGAGGGGCTCGGAAACCGGGCTCCCGTTCCGTCCGGCTCCGGAGGGCTCCGTCCCTTTCCGTCCGGCTCCGGAGGGCTCCAGAGGGCCCCGGAGCCCTCCGGAACGCCGGGTGCCAGGGCGTTCGGCGCGACGATGTCCCCGACCGTCCTCTCGACGGGCTCGGAAGCGGCGCTCCCGCTCCAGGGTGCTGCCAAACTTGTTCGAGCACGTCGCATAGGAGGTCTTTGTGAGGTTCCGGCCGTATGCCTGGATGCCCCGGCCGCTCAGGTGGCTGGCTCGGGCGTTCACCGTCGTGGTGGTACTCGCGGTCGTCATCGCCGGGGTGGGCGTATGGGCCGTTCGCTCGTCCTTCCCCCAGCTCTCCGGCGATCTGAAGGTGGACGGCCTGTCGGGGAAGGTCACCGTCTACCGCGACAAGTCCGGCATCCCGCAGATCTACGCCGACTCCGCCGAGGACCTCCTCCTCGCCCAGGGCTACGTGCACGCGCAGGACCGCTTCTTCGAGATGGACTTCCGGCGGCACGTGACCGCCGGGCGGCTGTCGGAGATGTTCGGCTCGGCGACCCTGCCCGAGGACAAGGCCATCCGCACCATGGGCTGGCGCAGGGTGGCCGAGAAGGAGCTGCCGCTGCTCGACGAGCGGACCCGGCGCTACCTCGACGCCTACGCCAAGGGCGTGAACTCCTGGATGAAGCGCAACCCGGGCTTCGCCGACCGGAGCCTGGAGTACGCGGTCCTCAAGCTCACCAACTTCGGCTACCAGCCCGAGCCCTGGACCCCGGTGGACTCCCTCGCCTGGCTCAAGGCCATGGCCTGGGACCTGCGCTCCAACATGGACGCCGAGATCGGCCGGGCGCTCGCGGCGAGCAAACTGCCGGCCGACCGGGTCGGGCAGCTCTGGCCCGGCTACCCCTTCGACACCCACCAGCCGATCGTCACCCGCGGCGCGCTCACCGACCGCGGGTTCGACCAGAACCGGGAACCCGGCGACAAGGACGCCGCCGACGCGCGGGCCGACGCCGGGACGGGCGCGGGCACGCCGACCGGCACCGGAACGGGCGCCGGCACGCCGGCCGGCGCCGGGACGGACGCGCTGGCCCGCGCCTCGCGGGCCCTGCGCGCGGTGCCGGGCCTGATGGGCGACAGCGCCGACTCCAGCGGCATCGGCTCCAACTCCTGGGTGGTCGGCGGCTCGCACACCGGATCGGGCAAGCCGCTGCTGGCCAACGACCCCCACCTGTCGCCCAACATGCCCTCGGTGTGGTACCAGGCCGGACTGCACTGCCGTACGGTGAACGCCGAGTGCGCGTTCGACCTCACCGGATTCACCTTCTCCGGCGTGCCCGGCGTGATCATCGGCCACAACGACCGGATCGCCTGGGGCTTCACCAACCTCGGGCCCGACGTCGCCGACCTGTACCTGGAGCGGGTCAAGGACGACTCCTACCTCTACATGGGCTCCTGGAAGCCGCTGTCCACCAGGACCGAGACGATCCGGGTGGCGGGCGGCGACCCGGTCCGCCTCAAGGTCCGCGAGACCATGCACGGGCCGATCATGTCCGACGTCATGGACGACGTGAAGGACACCATGACCGGCGCCGACGCCGCCTTCGGGGAGAAGGCCGACGCCGTGGCGCTGAAATGGACGGCGCTCGAACCGGGCCGAACCGCCGACGCGATCTTCGAGCTGAACACCGCCCGCAACTGGCAGCAGTTCCGCGCCGCGGCGAGCAAGTTCGAGGTGCCCGCGCAGAACCTCGTCTACGCCGACGTCGACGGCAACATCGGCTACCAGTCGCCCGGCCGCATCCCGGTGCGCAGCCGGGGCGACGGCACCTGGCCGGTGCCGGGCTGGACCGGGGAGTACTCCTGGAAGGGCGTCATCCCGTTCGACGAGCTGCCCAGCGTCTACAACCCGCCCGAGGGCTACATCGTGACGGCCAACAACGCCGTCATCGACCCCGAGCGCTACCCGAACCTGCTCACCAAGGACTGGTCGTACGGCTACCGCTCCCAGCGGATCGCCGACCGGCTGAAGGACGAGCTGAAGAAGGGCAAGGTGGACGCCTCGACGATGGGCGAGATCCAGAAGGACAGCCGCAACGGCTTCGCCCCCGTCCTGGTGCCCCGGCTGCTGGACCTGGAGGTGGCCGGCGGCGCCGCGGACGCCCGCGAGCTGCTGTCCGGCTGGGACTACTCCCAGGACGCCGACTCCGGGCCCGCGATGTACTTCAACGCCGTCTGGCGGCACCTGCTCATCGAGACGTTCAACGACGACCTGCCCGAGGGCGCCCGGCCGACCGGCGGCGACCGCTGGTTCGAGGTGGTCCGCCTCCTGCTGGGGACGCCGGACGACCCGTTCTGGGACGACTCCCGGACCAAGGGCGTCGAGACCCGTGACGACATGCTGCGGCGCGCCATGGCCCTGGCCTACGACGAGCTGCGCGACCGCCTCGGCCCGGACGTCAAGAGCTGGCGCTGGGGCGACCTGCACACGCTGACGATCACCAACCAGACCTTCGGCACCTCGGGGATCGCCCCGATCGAGTGGCTGTTCAACCGGGGGCCGTTCTCGGTGGGCGGCAGCAAGGACGCCGTCGACGCGGCCGGCTGGGACGTCCAGAAGGACTACTCCGTGCAGTGGCTGCCCTCCATGCGCATGGTCGTCGACCTGTCGGACCTGGACAGGTCGCAGTGGATCAACCTCACCGGGGCGTCGGGACACGCCTTCCACGACAACTACGCCGACCAGGCGCCGCTGTGGGCCGACGGACGGACCGTCCCGATGCCCTTCCACGAGGACGCGGTGAAGCAGGCCGCCACCCACACCCTGACGCTCAGTCCCTGACGGCCTCCGGCCGGTCCCGGCGGCGCCTGGGACCGGTCAGGAGCCGGCCGTCCCCCGCGGTCCGGGGCCGGGCGCCGGGCCCCGTCCGCGCGGGCGGGAGCGGCGCCACAGCGGCGGGCGGCGGGGGTAGCCGCCGTCCTCCAGGCCGGCCAGCCGCTCGAAGACGTTCCAGGCGGCCTGGTGGCCGCTGAGCAGCAGGGACACCACGGCCGCCGCGCCGTACGCCGGGAGCATGGGCAGCCCCAGGCAGGCCGCGTACTGCGAGGCGTGCCGGGCCTCGTGCCGGAGCAGCGCGCCGGTGAGGTAGCCCTCGCCGTGCCTGGTCAGCACCACGTTGCCGACGGTGAACGCGCCCGCGATCGGCAGCGGCAGGCGGTAGCCGTGGGCGAGGACCAGCCCGCCGGGGCCCGGCTCCGTCCTGGCCCGGCCCGCCCGCGCCACCAGCAGCCCCAGCGGCGTGGACAGGTTCGCGTAGTTGAGTGCCCGCCGTACCCGATACAACCGCCGCATACCGCACATTGTGCTCCACCTCCCGGGTCGTGCCTCCGGGACACGCGGCGGTCAGGAACCGGTGCCGCGCTCCCCCGGGGCCCGTCCGGCCGGGCGGGGACCGAAGGAGTGCTGCGTGAGCAGCCACGAGCCGCCGCGGGCCGACGGGGTGAGCATGACGGCGGCCAGCACCGCGACCAGGCCGCCGTAGAGGTAGATGTAGCCCGACAGGTCATTGGCGATGACGAGGTCGCCCTCGGGCCGCTGACCCAGCCAGATCATCGTGACCACCAGCCAGGTCACCGCGGGCGTCAGGGCCCCCAGCTTCCCGCCCATCATCCGCCCGGCGCCGTAGCAGACGCCGAACAGCACGGCGACGCAGCCGACGGCCGAGACCGGGACGGGCCAGAGGTACCACGAGTGCTGGAACGCGCCCACGACCCCGAAGCCGAGCCCGAACAGGGCGAGCACGCAGTACGCCGCCGCGGTGACCGCCGCCTCCGACGGCCCCCGCCGGGCCGGGTTCCGCTCCTCCGCGGGCATGGGATCCATGGGCATCGAGGCTAGTCGATACCGGCGAACAGGTCGTCCTCCAGCTTGTACGGCTCCCCCAGGCCGCCGGACTCGACCGGCAGCGAGGGCGCCGCCGGGCCCGTCACCCCGGCCCGCAGGACGAAGTGCTCCACCCTGGCCACCTCCTGGCAGATGTCGTTGGACAGGGCGAACCAGGGGGCGTCCACGGTGATCTGGGTGGCGTGCGCCCGCATCGCGGCGAGCTTGTGCCCGAAGTACGCGCGGACGTCGATCTCGGTGGTGATCTCCTCGTCCGCGCGGCCGGGCGACTCCTCGGCGTCCTCGACGCGGAACCGCGTCCCGGTCACCCGCATCGCCTCGACCGCCCGGCGCGTCGTGGAGCGGGCCGCCGCCGTCAGATAGAACTTGGCGACCCGCCACGGCTCTCCCTCGCCGAACGCCGGGTCGGCGGCCAGCTCGAAGGCCCGCCAGGAGACGCGGTGGGCCTGGATGTGGTCGGGATGGCCGTAGAAGCCGTCCTCGTCGTAGGTGACGAGCACCTGGGGCCGCACCTCACGGATGATCTTCACCAGCTCCCCGGCGGCTTCGTCGAGGCCGGCCCGCCAGAAGGCCCCGGGACGGTCGTTGGAGGGGGCGCCCATCATCCCCGAGTCGCGCCAGCGGCCCCGGCCGCCCAGGAAGCGGTGGTCGGCGACCCCCAGCTCCCGGCAGGCGGCGGCCAGCTCCCCGACGCGGTGCGCGCCGAGGGCGTCGTCGCGGTCCGCCGCCAGGTGCGCGAGCTCCGGCGGGATGACCTCGCCCTCCTCGCCGAGCGTGCAGGTCACCAGCGTGACGTGGGCGCCCTCGGCGGCGTACCTCGCCATGGTGCCCCCGGTGCCGATCGTCTCGTCGTCGGGGTGGGCGTGTACGAGCAGCAGGCGCCGGTCAGTCATGGCTCAGAGGTTATCCGGCACCCGGTCCCCCGCCGACACCGACACGGCCCCGCCCGGCGGCCCTCCGCCCCGGAAACCCGGAGCTGGCAAGATGGCCTCATGAGTGAGAGCTTTCCTCGTCTTCACGCCAGGACCCGCCGGTTCACCCTCGGGGCGCCGCGTGGTTTCACCATCGCCCCCGGCGGGGATCGCGTCGTCTTCCTGCGGTCCAAGGGAGGGTCCGACCCGGTCACCTGCCTGTGGGAGTACGACGTCGCCGGCGGCCGGGAGCGGCTGATCGCCGACCCGCGCGCCCTGACGGGCGGCGAGGAGGACCTGCCGCCCGAGGAGCGGGCCCGCCGGGAGCGCAGCCGGGAGCAGGCGGGCGGCGTCGTCGGCTACAGCACCGACGCCGCGGTGACCACGGCGGCCTTCGCGCTCTCCGGGAGCCTGTACGTCGCCGACCTGAGGACCGGCGGGGTGCGCCGGCTGAAGACCGCCGGGCCGGTGATCGACCCGCGGGTGTCGCCCGACGGCGGCTACGTCGGCTACGTGACCGGCGGCGCGCTGCACATCCAGGACCTGGAGGACGAGGTCGACCACGTGCTGGCCCGCCCGGAGTCTCCCGAGGTGACGTACGGCCTGGCGGAGTTCATCGCCGCCGAGGAGATGAGCCGGATGCGGGGCTACTGGTGGTCCCCCTCCGGTGACGCGCTGCTGGTCGAGCGGGCCGACGTCTCTCCGATCGAGCGGTGGCACATCGCCGACCCGGCCAACCCGTCCCGCCCGGCCGCCGAGCAGCGTTACCCCTCCGCGGGCACTCCGAACGCGAAGGTCGAGCTGTTCGTGCTGTCCCTGGACGGCTCCCGGGTCGCCGTCCCGTTCACCGACGAGTACCTCGTCAACGCCGTCTGGGACGCCCATGGTCCCATGATCGTCACCATGTCGCGCGACCAGCGGTCCAAGCGGCTCTTCGCGGTCGATCCGGCCACCGGCGCCACCACCCTGCTGCGTGAGGACACCGACCCCGCCTGGGTGGAGGTCTACACCGGCGTGCCCGGCCGCCTCACCGACGGGTCCGTGGTCTGGGTCGCCGCCGCCGAGGGCGGCCACCGCCTGTTCGTCGGCGACCGGCCGGTCACCCCGGCCACGCTCCAGGTCCGCGAGGTCCTCGACATCGAGGGCGACACCGTGCTGTTCCGGGCGAGCGGCGAGCCCACCGAGATCGCCCTGTGGGCCTACAAGGACGGCCGGATCACCCTGGTCAGCCCGGCGGAGAGCGGCGTCTACAGCGGCCACACCGCGGGCGGCACCCTCGTGCTCACCACCCAGACGATGACCCACGAGGGCGCGATGACGATCGTCCTGCACCACGGCAGGCAGTGCGGCCACATCGCCTCGTACGCCGAACGGCCCGGCCTGGACCTGCGGGTCTCCCTGATCCGGGCGGGCGAACGCGACCTGTCCACCGCCGTGATCTTCCCGTCCGGGCACGAGCCCGGCTCGGCGAGGCTGCCGGTCCTGATGGACCCGTACGGCGGGCCGCACGCCCAGCGCGTGCTGGCCGCCTCCGGCGCCTACCTGACCAGCCAGTGGTTCGCCGACCAGGGTTTCGCCGTGGTCGTGGCCGACGGCCGGGGCACCCCGGGTCGCGGGCCGGACTTCGAGCGGGCCGTGCTGAACGACCTGGCCACCCCGCCTCTTGAGGACCAGGTGGACGCCCTGCACGGCGCCGCGGCCCGGTTCCCCGACGACCTCGACCTGTCACGGGTCGGCATCCGCGGCTGGTCCTTCGGCGGCTTCCTGGCGGCGCTGGCGGTGCTGCGCCGTCCCGACGTGTTCCACGCGGCGGTGGCCGGCGCTCCGGTGACCGACTGGCGGCTGTACGACACCTGCTACACCGAGCGCTACCTCGGCCGGCCGGACGAGGGGCACTACGAGGCGTCGTCGCTGTTCGCCGACGCCGAGAAGCTGGAGCGCCCGCTGCTGCTGATCCACGGTCTGGCCGACGACAACGTGGTGGCCGCGCACACGCTGCGGCTGTCGTCCGCCCTGCTGGCGGCCGGCCGCCCGCACACCGTGCTGCCGCTGTCGGGCGTCACCCACATGACGCCCCAGGAGGTCGTGGCGGAGAACCTCCTGCTCCTCCAGGTCGACTTCCTCAAGAAGGCCCTGGGCTAGCCGCACGGCCCGGACGCGCCGCCCCGCGGGCGTCCGCCGGCCGGGATCGCCGTTCCCCGCGGACGCCCGCGGGGAACGCGCCCGTCTCCGCTTCGCGGGGCCGGGAAACCCGTCGGCCCGCTCTATAGAGAAAAATCCCTTTTGTCACTTATGTGAATATATGACGCATTTGTCAATTCAGTAGGGGGTACGTGCGAGGGTATTGACCGAAACGGACGATCCAGCTCTGGGAGCCGACTACGAGGTCCCGCTCCGCGTCCGCCGTCACGAGACCGGCCACCGGTGCCACGGGCCTGGGAACACGGCTCATCGGGAGGTCCCTATGCACAGCCGACGATCCGCATGGCGAAAGACCGGCGCCGTCATCCTCGGCACGGCCGCCATCGTCGCCGCCCCCGCCGGAGCCGCCATGGCGGCGACCGCTCCCCGGGGCGACGACCTGAGCCCGGCGACGCGGGCGCACCTGAACGACGCCATACAGGGCGAGGCGTTCGCGTCCGCCAAGTACCGCGCCTACGGCGAGCAGGCCGCCCAGGAGGGACTGCCGAAGGTGCGGGAGCTGTTCGACCGCACCGCGGACACCGAGCTGCGAGAACACCTCACCGAGCAGGCCAAGCTGACCGGGCTGGTCGGCGACAACGCGGCCAACCTCCGCCGCAGCATCGGAGGGGAGTCCTACGAGACGTCCAAGATGTACCGCGACTTCGCCAAACAGGCCAAGGCGGACGGCGAGCGGAAGGCCGCCAGGCTCTTCACGGAGATCGGTCGCGACGAGGCCGGCCACCGCGCGAGGTTCGCCAAGGCGCTGAAGGCCGTCACCGCCCCGGCGGCCGGGGTCACCGTTCCCACCGACGTGACCGTCAAGCCGGTGCGGATCAAGGCCGGACCCCCTCAGGTGTCGGCGCGGCGCACCCTGGAGAACCTGCGAACCGCGCTGCGGGGCGAGGCGCTCGCCAGCGCCAAGTACACCCTGTACGCCGACCGGGCCAGGCAGACCGACCAGCCGGAACTCGCCACGCTGTTCGACCGCACCGCGGGGATCGAGCGCACCGAGCACTTCGCGGAACAGGCGGAACTCGCCGGTCTGGTCCGCGACACCCGGACCGACCTGCGCACCGCGGTCGCCGGGGAGAAGCAGGAGGGCGAGCGGATGTACCCGGGCTACGCCCGGCAGGCCGAGGCCGACGGTGACCGGAAGGCGGCGGAGGTGTTCGCGGACACCGCACGCGACGAGCTCAAGCACTCCGCCGCCTTCGCCGACGCCCTGTCCGGCCTCCAGGGGCAGGGGTCCGGCACGGACTGACCCGACCCTGAGAAGGCCGGCACGCGGGTCGTCCTCCCGTCCCGGGCGGGAGGACGACCCGTCACCGCGTCCCGGGAACCTCGGCGCTCACGCCGGACCGCCGTGCCAGCTGCTCCACAGGGCGGCGTACGAGCCGCCGGTCGCGACCAGCTCGTCGTGGGAGCCCAGCTCGCTGATCCGGCCGTCCTCGACCACCGCGACCCGGTCGGCGTCGTGCGCCGTGTAGAGGCGGTGGGCGATGGCGATCACCGTACGGCCGTCGAGGACGGCGGCCAGCGACCGCTCCAGGTGGCGGGCGGCCCTGGGGTCGATCAGCGAGGTCGCCTCGTCCAGGACCAGGGTGTGCGGGTCGGCCAGGACCAGCCGGGCGAGGGCGATCTGCTGGGCGTGGGCGGGCGGGACCGCGTGGCCGCCGGAGCCGACGACCGTGTCCAGGCCGTCCGGCAGGGCCGTGACCCACTCGGCGGCGTCCACCGCGGCGAGCGCCGCGTGGACGGCGTCGTCGCCGGCGTCGGGGCGGGCGATCAGCAGGTTGTCGCGCAGGGTTCCCCGGAAGACGTGGTGCTCCTGGGTCACCAGGGCGACGTGGCCGCGCAGGTCGTCCAGCGGCAGCTCGACCAGCGGGACGCCGCCGACGGTGACCTCGCCGTCGCGCGGGCCGTGGACGCCCGCGAGCAGCCGGCCCAGCGTGGACTTGCCCGCGCCGGAGGGGCCGACCATGGCCAGCCGCTCCCCCGGCCGGACCACCAGGTCGATGCCGTGCAGGACGTCGTGGCCCTCTCGGTAGGCGTAGCGGACGTCGTCGGCCCGCAGTTCGTCGCCGTCCGGGACGCCCGCGCCGGGCGCCCGGTCGTCGGGCACCTCGGCGACGCCCAGCAGGCGGGCCATGGAGGCGCCGCCGACCTGGAGCTCGTCGATCCACATGAGCAGCCGGTCCAGCGGGTCGATGAGCTGCTGGACGTAGAGTGTGGCCGTGGTGACCTGGGCCAGCGTGACCCAGCCGTTGACGTGGAACAGGCCGCCGATGACCAGGGTCGCCGCGATCGGGATGACGTAGCCCGCCTCCACCGCGGGGAACCAGACCGTGCGCAGGCCCAGGGTGTAGCGCTCGGCCGCCCACGAGCGGGCGATGTCGCCGTCGGTACGGCGGTGCCTGCGCTCCTGCAGTCCGAGGGCCTCCACGGCGCGGGCGCCGTTGACCGTCTCGGCCAGGCCGTCGGTCATGTCCGCGTAGGCGGCGCTCTCGCGCAGGTAGCCGTCGCGTGCCCGCCTGAGGTACCACCGGGTGGAGAACCACAGGATCGGTACGGCCAGCAGCGAGGGCAGGACCAGCAGCGGCCCGGCGATCAAGAGCGCGCCGATGGTGATCACGCAGGTGACCAGGGCGATCAGCGTCTCGGGCACGGCGCGCCGTACGGTGCGTGACAGCGAGTCGACGTCGCGGGAGGTACGGGTGATCAGGTCTCCCGAGCCGGCCCGCTCGACGGTGGACAGCGGCAGGTCGAGCACCCGGCCGACGAACTCCTCGCGCAGCTCGGCGAGGACCTTCTCGCCCAGCGAGGAGGAGGCGTAGACGGCGTACCTGACCAGCACCGCCTGGGCGGCCAGGAAGGCCGCGATGCCGAGCGCGACCGCCGTGACGTTCACCCCGGTGCCGTCCTGCACGTCCTGGACCAGCCGGCCCAGCAGCCACGGCACGGCCAGGCCCGCGACGGCGGCCAGCGCGTGCAGACCGAGCGCCAGCGACAGGGCGCGCGGGTACTTCAGGGTGAGCCTGCGGGCGTAGGCGCGGACCTGCGCCTCCCCGGCGACGGGAAGAATCTCTCTACTCATGGCGACACTCCGTGTCGCGGCTCGGGGCTCTTGACCCGGCGTCTTCCCTCGTCACTCCGTCGCTCCGCTCCTACGCTCCTCGGTCCAGACACCGGCGCCCCTCGCGGGCTCATGATTCTCCTCTTGTCACGACGGCGGCGTAGGCGGGGGCGGTGGCGAGCAGCTCCCGGTGCGTCCCCTGGGCGCGTACCACGCCGCCCTCGACGTAGATCACGTGGTCGGTGCGGTCGAGCACCAGCGGGCTGGTCGTGCAGACCAGCGTGGTACGGCCGGCCCGCGCCTTGGCAAGCCGGTCGGCGATGCGGGCCTCGGTGTGGGCGTCCACCGCGCTGGTGGGCTCGACGAGGATCAGCACCTCCGGGTCGGAGAGCAGCGCCCGGGTCAGGCGGAGGCGCTGCCGCTGGCCGCCGGAGAACTCCCGGCCCGACTCGGCGACGTGTCCGTCGAGGCCGTCGGGCAGCGCGTCGACGATGTCGGTGGCGCACGCGGCGTACAGCGCGTCGGCGAGGTCGTCGTCGGAGGCCGTACCGGCGACGTCCAGCTCCTCGCGCAGGGTTCCGGCGAAGAGCGCGGCGTCGTTGTCGGCGACCAGGATGCGGCGGCGCACCTCGGCGATCGGCAGGGTGTTCAGCGGCACGTCGCCGAAGTCCACGTCGCCGTCGCGGTAGCGGCCGAGCCGGTCGGCGATCACGATGGCGTCCTCGGGCGTGGCCGCGGCGAGGGCGGTGAACGTGCCGGGCCGTACGGCCACGCCGGAGGCCACGTCGCGCAGCAGCCCGCCGGGGGAGGTCGCGGCGCCGCCGTCCACCTCGGGTTCGAGGGAGAGGATGCGCACCACCCGGCGGGCGGCGACGTGTCCCTTGGTGAGCTTGTCGGCCGCCTCGATGAGCGTCCGCAGGGGGGTGATCAGGAACGCGGCGTAGCCGTAGAAGGCGACGAGCTGGCCGATGGTGATCTCGCCCCGCGTCGCGAAGGTCGCGCCCAGCCAGGTGACCGCGGCGATCAGCAGGCCGGGCAGCAGGATCTGCGCGCCCTCCAGCAGCGACTCGACCGAGGCGACCTTCACGCCGGCCCGCCGTACCCGCTGGGACTCGGTGACGTAGCGGTCGGCGAAGACCTGCTCGCCGCCGATGCCGCGCAGCACCCGCAGGCCGGCGACGATGTCGGCGGCGCGGGTGGACAGCTCGCCCGACAGGTCGCGGTGGGCGTGCTGGCGCCGGTTCAGCGGCCGCAGCAGCGGCGTGACGGCGAGGGCCATGGCCGGGACGCCGACGAGGACCGTCAGGCCGAGCGGCAGCGAGGTGCCGATCAGGATGACCGTCACCGCGACGACGGCGACGACCGAGCCGCTGCCGCGCAGCAGGATGTCCATCGCGTTGCCGATGTGGGCGATGTCGGAGTTGCCGACGCTGACCACCTCGCCGGTGGACATGCGCTTGGGCAGGGTGGCGCCCAGCCGGGTGGCCTGCCGTACGGTGACCTGGACGGTGCGGTAGGCGCCGGCCAGCCAGTTGTAGACGGCCATCCGGTGGCGCAGGATCCCCGCGGCCGCCTGCACGGCGCCGAGGACCAGCAGCACGAGGCCCCAGGTGAGCAGGGCGGAGGTGTCCTTCGTCCGGACGGCGTCGATGCCCCTGCCCATCACCATGGGCACGAGTGCCATCGCGAGCCACCACAGGGTGGCGTATCCGGCGCCGATGAGCAGGTGGCCTGCCTGGTTGCGGGCGACCCAGCACAGGTACCGGAACGGGCTACGGGCATCGGGAGCGCCGGGATCGGCGACGGGTAAGGAGCGCATGGCCGTTATAGCCTGACAAGATCCCCTCTCACCAGGCAAACCATTTTCCGACAAAACGATCATGTCAACCCTGGTTGACATGATCACCACGTCAACCTAAATTGACGGATATGAGCGACACGGCGCAGCTGGCCTCCGACGCCGGCAGCCGCGACCCCGCCGTCGGCCTGCGGGCCGTGCGGGCACTGCGGATGCTCGTCGAACGACTTGAGGCCCTACAGGTGGAGAACGCCCGCGAGCAGGGCTGGTCCTGGCAGGAGATCGCGCACTGCCTGGAGGTCAGCCGGCAGGCGGTGCACAAGAAGTACGCGGGCGGCCGCGGGCTGCTGAGGAGGGAGAGGTAGATGTTCGAACGCTTCCAGGAGGACGCCCGGCAGGCGGTGATCGGCGCCCAGGAGAACGCCCGCCGGCTGAACCACCGTTTCATCGGCCCCGAGCACATCCTGCTCGGCCTGCTCGACCGGCCCGGGAGCCTCGCCGCGCGGGTCCTCACCCGCCACGGGCTCGACCACGACCGGGCCTACCGGGCGGTCGCCCGCCTGGCCCCGCCGCCAGGTGACGGTCTCGACGCCGAGGCGCTGGAGACCATCGGCATCGACCTGTCGGCCGTCCGGGAGCGGGTCGAGGCCACCTTCGGGCCCGGGGCACTGGACCGCGGGTCCGCGCGGGACCGTCGGCACGGCGGGCGCATCCCGTTCACTCCCCGGGCGAAGAAGACGCTGGAACTGTCGCTGCGCGAGGCCCTGCGCCTCAAGCACGGATACATCTCCGACGGCCATGTCCTGCTCGGAATCCTGCGCGAGGGTCAGGGCGTGGGCGCGCGCGTCATCACCGGCGCGGGCATCGACGCCGAGACCCTCCGCCGGGAGATCGCCGCCGAGCTGGGCTGACGGACCGCGGCGCGGACGAACGCGCCCGGGGGCCGGATCCGGCGGATCCGGCGAACCTGGTGAACCCGGCGGACCCGGCGGGCCTCGCGGCCGGGAGCCCGCCCTGAGCGCCGTACGGCTCCCCGGGCACGGGACCGGCCGGAAAAGCGGGACGGCTCCCCGGCCATGGCCGGGGAGCCGTCCGCTCCGTGCGCGGACCCGCGGGTCCGTGCCGGGACCTACTTGGAGGCCCGCAGGTAGTCGCGGTTCATCCGGGCGATGGTGTCCAGCGGGATGCCCTTGGGGCAGACCGCGGTGCACTCGCCGGTGTTGGTGCAGCCGCCGAAGCCCTCGGCGTCCATCTGCTCGACCATGGCCTTGGCGCGGGACTCGCGCTCGGGCTGGCCCTGCGGCAGGAGGCTGAGGTGGGTGATCTTGGCGGCGGTGAAGAGGGAGGCCGAGCCGTTCGGGCAGGCCGCCACGCAGGCGCCGCAGGCGATGCAGGTGGCCGCGTCGAAGGCGTTGTCGGCGTCCTCCTTCTTCACCGGGACGCTGTGCGCGTCGGGCGCGGACCCGGCCGGGACGGAGATGAAGCCGCCGGCCTGGATGATCCGGTCGAACGACGAGCGGTCCACGACCAGGTCCTTGACCACCGGGAACGGCGCGGCCCGCCACGGCTCGATGGTGATGACCGCGTTGTCCTCGAAGTGCCGCATGTGGAGCTGGCAGGTGGTGGTGGCCACCTGCTCGCCGTGCGCGACACCGTTGATGACCATGCCGCACATGCCGCAGATGCCCTCGCGGCAGTCGTGGTCGAAGGCGACCGGCTCGTCGCCCTCCAGGATGAGACGCTCGTTGAGCACGTCGAGCATCTCCAGGAAGGACATGTCAGGAGAGACGTCCTCCACCCGGTAGGTGACCATGCGACCCTTGTCCTGCGGGTCCTTCTGGCGCCAGATCTTGAGGGTGAGGTTCATGCCCGCGGCTCCTTCGCTGCGCTCACTCGCCCGACGCGGGCGTGGACGACGTCGCCGTGCTCGCCGGCTCGCCGAATCACTTGTAGCTCCGCTGGGTCATCTTGACGTATTCGTACTCGAGGGTCTCCTTGTGCAGGACGGGGCCCTCCGGGCCGTGCTCCCAGGCCGCGACGTAGGCGAAGTTCTCGTCGTCGCGCAGGGCCTCGCCGTCGGCGTCCTGCGACTCGGCGCGGAAGTGACCGCCGCACGACTCGGTGCGGTGCAGGGCGTCGATGCACATCAGCTCGGCCAGGTCGAAGAAGTCGGCCACCCGGCCGGCCCGCTCCAGCGCCTGGTTGAGCTCGTCGGCGGTGCCGGAGACCTTGACGTTCTTCCAGAACTCCTCGCGCAGCTCGGGGATCCGCTCCAGCGCCTTGCGCAGCGACTCCTCGGTGCGCTCCATGCCGCAGTAGTCCCACATGAGCTTGCCCAGCTCGCGGTGGTAGGAGTCGGCGGTACGGGTGCCGTCGTTGGTCAGCAGCCGCTCGATCTTCTGGCGCACCGCGGTCTCGGCCTCGGCCACCGCGTCCTCGTCGACCTCCCCGTAGGGGCCGTTCGCGAGATAGTCGCCGATGGTCGTCGGCAGCACGAAGTAGCCGTCGGCCAGGCCCTGCATCAGCGCCGAGGCGCCCAGGCGGTTGGCGCCGTGGTCGGAGAAGTTGGCCTCGCCGATCACGAACAGGCCGGGGATGGTGGACTGCAGGTCGTAGTCCACCCACAGGCCGCCCATGGTGTAGTGCACGGCCGGGTAGATGCGCATCGGCTGGGTGTAGGGGTCCTCACCGGTGATGCGCTCGTACATCTCGAAGAGGTTGCCGTACTTCTTCTCCACCGCGTCGCGGCCGAGCCGCCTGATCGCGTCGGCGAAGTCGAGGTAGACGCCCAGCCCGCCGGGGCCGACGCCGCGGCCCTCGTCGCAGACGTTCTTGGCCGCGCGGGAGGCGATGTCCCGCGGGACCAGGTTGCCGAACGCCGGGTAGATGCGCTCCAGGTAGTAGTCGCGCTCGTCCTCGGGGATCTGCGCGGCCGGGCGGGTGTCGCCCTTCTTGACCGGCACCCACACGCGGCCGTCGTTGCGCAGCGACTCCGACATCAGCGTCAGCTTGGACTGGTAGTCGCCGCTGACCGGGATGCAGGTCGGGTGGATCTGGGTGTAGCACGGGTTGGCGAAGTAGGCTCCGCGCCGGTGCGCCCGCCAGATCGCCGTGGTGTTGCAGCCCTTGGCGTTGGTGGACAGGAAGAACACGTTGCCGTAGCCGCCGGTGGCCAGCACGACCGCGTCGGCGGTGTGCCGCTCGATCTCGCCGGTCACCATGTCGCGGACGATCACGCCGCGCGCCCGGCCGTCCGCGACGATCAGGTCGAGCATCTCGTGACGGGTGTGCATCTTCACGGTGCCGGCCGCGATCTGCCGCTCCAGCGCCTGGTAGGCGCCGAGCAGGAGCTGCTGGCCCGTCTGTCCGCGGGCGTAGAAGGTGCGCGACACCTGGGCGCCGCCGAAGGAGCGGGTGTCCAGCAGGCCGCCGTACTCGCGGGCGAACGGCACGCCCTGGGCCACGGCCTGGTCGATGATGTTCACGCTGACCTGGGCCAGGCGGTAGACGTTCGACTCGCGGGCGCGGAAGTCGCCGCCCTTGACCGTGTCGTAGAACAGCCGGTAGATCGAGTCGCCGTCGCCGCGGTAGTTCTTGGCCGCGTTGATGCCGCCCTGCGCCGCGATGGAGTGCGCCCGCCGGGGCGAGTCCTGGTAGCAGAACGACGTGACGTTGTAGCCGAGCTCGCCGAGCGTCGCGGCGGCCGAGCCGCCCGCGAGGCCGGTGCCGACCACGATGACGTGCAGCTTGCGCTTGTTGGCCGGGTTGACCAGCTTGGCGCTGAACTTCCGCTTCTCCCAGCGGTCCTCGATGGGACCCTCGGGAGCCTTGGTGTCGCGGATCGGCGCGCCCTCGGTGTAGTTCATGGTCATCTCTCGCTCACCGTTCCTCGTTCACCGCGCTGAAGACCTGCCGCGCGGCCTTCGCCGCGCCCGTCGTACGGGTCCCGCTCACTTGATGACTCCGGCCATGACGCCGGCGGGGACCGCGAGGAAGCCGACGACCATCAGCACCGAGACCGTGACGGCGAAGACGTTCAGCCCCCGGTAGCTGCGGCGGCCGGCCCGGCCGAGGGACTGGAAGGCGCTCCACAGGCCGTGGCGCAGGTGCTGGCCGACCGCGAGGACGGCGAGCACGTAGAACAGCGTCACCCACCAGCGCGAGGGGGCGAAGCCCTCCACCAGGCGCTCGTACGGCGTGCCCGTGCCGCCGGCCGGGTTGACCGTGCCGAAGGTGAGATCCAGCAGGTGCCAGATCAGGAAGAGGAAGATCGCGGTACCGCCGTAGCGCATGGCGTGGATGGCGTAGCCGCCCGCCTGGGACTTCCGCCGGACCGCGTACTTGACCGGGCGGGCCTGGCCCGCGCGCCGCGCCAGGGTGATCGCCGCCCACATGTGCAGCACGAGGGCGGCGACCAGCACGATCTCCAGCACGGTCAGCAGGGTGCGGTGCGGGAGGATCGGCTCGCCGAGGGTGCGCAGGGAGGCCGCGTAGGCGTTGAACTCCTCGGCGCCGAGGAAGCTCTTGAGGTTTCCGGCCATGTGGGCGACCAGGAAGAGCACCATGACGGCGCCCGTGACGGCCATCACGGCTTTCTTGCCGGGAGAGGAGCTCAGGAACCCGCCACGCCTCCTGGGCGTCTTCTTGTCAGCGGTGGCGTCGCCGGGGGGATTGATCGACGCGGTGGCGGAGCCGCGCTCAATTGTGGCAGTCACGAACGTGACGCTAGGCAGCGAAAGTTCCCGCCGTCCAAGTCATCGTGAGCCTCGTTTCCATAGCCGCGGGCTATCGACTCTGCGTTCACGCAGGTTGAGAGATCGCGCCAGGCGGCCTGATGCGAGCAATCTCACATGCTCCCCCTCCCCGGGGGCCACCCCGGATCCGCCCCCGGGGTATCCGTACGCTAAAGGCGTGCAGCTCCAGCAACTCGCCTACTTCGTGGCGGTCGCCGAGGCACGGCACTTCACCCACGCCGCCGAGCGGATGCGCGTCGCCCAGCCCTCGCTGAGCAAGCAGATCAAGGCGCTGGAGGCCGACCTCGGGGCGCCGCTGTTCAGCCGTGCCCGGGGGAACGTCACGCTCACCGCCGCCGGCGAGGCCCTGCTGCCGCTGGCCCGGCGGATGCTGGCCGACGCCGACACCGCCCGGCGGGAGGTCGCCGAGCTGGTGGGGCTGCGCCGGGGAAGGGTACGGCTCGGCGCCACGCCCTCGCTGTGCGCCGGGCTGATGGCCGACGCCCTGGCGCGGTTCCACCGCGACTACCCCGGAATCGAGCTGCTGGTGGAGGAGGGCGGCTCCCGCGACCTGGTCCGCGCCCTGGCCCGCGGCCAGCTCGACCTGGCGCTGATCATCATGCCGTTGCAGAGCGACGACCCGGCGCTGGCCACCGAGGAGGTGCTGCGGGAGAACCTGGTCGTCGTCTCCCCCACCGACTCGCCGGTGCGCCGGCCGTACCTGCGGATGGAGGAGCTGCGCGGGCGGCCGATGGTGATGTTCCGCCGCGGCTACGACCTGCGGGAGGCCACGCTCAGCGCGTGTCGCCAGGCCGGGTTCGAGCCGAGGCTGTCGGTGGAGGGCGGCGAGATGGACGCCGTGCTGCGGTTCGTGGAGGCAGGGTTGGGCATCGCGCTGGTCCCGTCGATGGTCCTGGACGGCCGCCCCGGGCTGACCGGCACGCCGCTGGCGCCGCCCGGACTGCAGCGCACCATCGCCATCGCCCGCCGCAAGGACGTCGAGCCCACCCGGGCGGCCCGGGCCTTCCACGACACGCTGCTGTTCTTCCTCGCCGAGGCCGCGCACGACGGCAGCCTGCCCGAGGGGCTGGAGCTGATCACCACCGGGTGAGCGGTCCGGCGTTCTCCCGGGGATCGGCGCCTGCCGGGGGATCGGGGCCTGCCGGGGATCGGGGCCTGCCGGGGATCGGCGTGGCGCCTCCCCCGACGGCGCAACGGAAGTCTCACAACGGCGCAACGGTTTCCCGATCGGCGCGCGGAGGCGGGACGGGCCGTACAGGATGGAAGGCAGGGCGATGGCGGGCGCACCCGGGCCGCCGCCGCCCGGACGGACCATCGAGGGGCCACCAGGCGGTTACGAGAGGGCTGCGGGGCCGCGGACCTGATCACCACACGGTAAGTCCTGGTGTCACACTATTCTTCATACGTTGACAAGGTGCCCCCGATCCATGAAGAGGCGTCCGTGACCGCCCCCTCCAACGACACGCTCACGATCCTCCTCATCGAGGACGACGCGGGCGACGCCTTCCTCGTGGAGGAGCTGCTCGGTGAGTCGGAGAACCCTCCTAAGATCATTTGGGCGCGCTCCCTGGCCGAGACCAGGGAGCGGCTCACCCCCGATGTGCAGTGCGTGCTCGTAGACCTCTCCCTGCCCGACGCCAGCGACCTGGAGGCGCTGGAGCAGGTGCTGTCGATGGCTCCCGACACCGCGGTGCTCGTGCTGACCGGCCTCAACGACACCCACGTCGGCGTCGAGGCCGTCGCCGCGGGCGCCCAGGACTTCCTGGTCAAGCAGGACGTGGAGGCCAGGCTGCTGGCCCGGGCGATCAGCTACGCGATGGAGCGCAAGCGCGCCGACCTGGCGCAGCGCAGCCTCGTCGAGGCCCAGCTGACGGCCAAGGAGAACGCCCGTCTCGAACGCAGGCTGCTGCCGGTCCCGCTGCTGGAGACCGCCGACCTGGAGCACCAGGCCCGCTACCTCCCCGGCCGTCGCCGCGCCCTGCTCGCCGGTGACTTCTGGGACACCGTCCAGGGTCCCGACGGCGCCGTGCACGTCGTCGTCGGCGACGTGTGCGGGCACGGCCCGGACGAGGCGGCCCTGGGCGTGGCGCTGCGGATCGCCTGGCGGACCCTGGTCCTGGCCGGGCACACCGGCAACGAGCTGCTGAGCACCCTCGACTCGGTGCTGCGCCTCGAACGGAAGTCCCCGGAGATCTTCACGACGCTCTGCATCGCCACGATCGACGCCTCCCTGGACCGCGCCCGGATGCACGTGGTCGGCCATCCCCCGCCCCTGCTGATCCGCGACGGCGCGATCGGCGTGCTGCAGGGCACCCCCTCCGGTCCCCCGCTCGGGATCTTCCAGGGCGTCGACTGGTCGGAGATCGAGGTGCCGCTGGGCGACGAGTGGTCGATGCTCCTCTACACCGACGGCCTGATCGAGGCCACCGTGGGCGGCGGCCCCGACCTGCTCGGCACCGAGGGCCTGCTCAGGCTGGTCCACGAGCAGGGCGGCATCCACCTCGACCGGCTCATCGAGCGGGTGATCGAGCTGAACCGCGACGCGCTCAGCGACGACCTCGCCACCGTCCTCATCTCCCGGTCCGGCACGCGGGAGCGGGAGATGGGGTGATGAGCGACCGCGGACGCCTGCGCCCGCTGCCCGCCCCCGAGCCCGCGACGGGCTTCGGCAAGCTGCGGGTCGGGCAGTGGTTCCTGCTCACCGGGGTGCTGATCGCGGCGGCCCTGGCGATCACCGGCCTCTTCGCGGTCGCCTCGATGAAAGAGGTCAACCGGCTGCGGGGCGCCGTGGTCGACGTCGTCGACCCCGCTGCGCTGCGCACCCTGGAGATCTCCAACGCGCTGACCGCGCAGGAGAGCTCCGCGCGGACGTACGGCAGGACGAACGAGGAGCGCTCCCTGCTGGCCTACCGCGCCGCCGTCACCGACGAGGCCAAGGCGATGGCCGAGCTCGAACGGCTGATGCCCCGCATGCCGGAGGGCGACGCGGTCCGCGCCGAGGTCCAGCGGATCAGGGCCGCCGGGGACGCCTGGCGGCGCGACTACGCCGAACCGCTCATCGCCTCGGTGCCGACCTACAAGACCGAGACCGCCCAGCGGATGGCGCCGGTCAACGCCGAGCGGTTCACCGAGGTCCGCCGGTCGCTGGACACCCTCCGGGCGCACCTGAACCGGCTGCACGACGAGGGGAGCGCCCGGCTGAACCGGGGCTGGACTGCGCTCTACGTGGCGCTCGGCGTGATCGTCGCCGTCCTGGTGCTGGCCGGGATCGGCGCGTTGCTGATCGTGCGCTTCGCCGTACTGCGCCCGCTGGCCGAGCTGACCGAGCAGGTCCGCGCGGTCGGCCAGGGGGACTTCGACCACCGACTGAAGGTCGAGCGGCCGTCGGAGCTGTCGGAGCTGTCCGGGCACGTCGACGCCATGCGCCGCCGCATGCTGGCGGAGTGGCGGCGCGCCTCCGAGGCGCAGGCCAAGCTGGAGGAGCAGGCCGCCGAGCTGCGGCGCTCCAACAGCGAGCTGGAGCAGTTCGCCTACGTCGCCAGCCACGACCTGCAGGAGCCGCTCCGCAAGGTGGCCAGCTTCACCCAGATGCTCGACCAGCGCTACGGCGACCAGCTCGACGCCCGCGCCAAGCAGTACATCGCCTTCGCCGTGGACGGCGCCAAGCGCATGCAGCTCCTCATCAACGACCTGCTCGACTTCTCCAGGGTCGGCAGGATCGGCGGGGAGATGACCACGCTCGACGCCGACGCGCCCCTGCGGGCCGCGCTGAAGAACCTCGCCGCGCCCATCGAGGAGGCCGGCGCGACCGTGACCTCCGACGAGCTGCCCGTGGTGCGCGGCAACCGGTCCCAGCTCACCCAGCTCTTCCAGAACCTCATCGGCAACGCGGTGAAGTTCCGCTCGGAGGAGCCGCCGAAGATCCACATCGGCGTGCGGCGCGACGGTGACGTGTGGGAGTTCTCCTGCGCCGACAACGGCATAGGCATCGACGGCAAATACACTGAACGCATCTTCCTGATCTTCCAGCGTCTGCACGGCCGGGACGCCTACGCCGGCACCGGTATCGGGCTGGCCCTTTGCAAGAAGATCGTCGAGTACCACGGCGGCCGGATCTGGGTGGAACAGCCGGCGCCCGGCACGACGGGGACGACCTTCAAGTGGACCCTTCCTGATGGAGAGACTCATGAATGACCTGCGCTGGATCGACGTGCTCCTGGTCGAGGACGACCCGGGTGACGTCCTCCTGACCAAGGAGGCGTTCGAGCTCAACAAGGTCCGCAACAAGCTGCACGTCGTCAACGACGGCGAGCAGGCCATGGCCTTCCTGCGCCAGGAGGGCGAGTACGCCGACGCCCCCCGGCCCGACCTGATCCTGCTCGACCTCAACCTCCCCCGCAAGGACGGCCGGGAGGTGCTGCAGGACATAAAGTCCGACGAGAAACTGCGGGGCATCCCCGTGGTCGTGCTGACGACGTCGGAGTCCGAGGAGGACATCCTGCGCAGCTACAACCTGCACGCCAACGCCTACGTCTCCAAGCCCGTCGACTTCGACCAGTTCATCAGCGTGGTCCGGCGCATCGACGACTTCTTCGTGACCGTGGTCAAGCTGCCCAACAGCGGCCAGCGGTACTGACCTCTCCTCCCTCCCTGTCCCGCGCGGCCGGCGCGGGGCCGCCACCCGCCGCGGCCCCGCGGGCCCGCCCGCCGTTCCTTCGCGTTCCGCCACACGCGCCCCTCCGGCCCCGCCTCGCGCCCGCTCGCGGCTCTCCGATCTCGCCTCTCACGTCCGCCCGCGGCCCTTCGGTCCCGCCTCGCGCGCCCGCCTCGCGCGTCCGCCCGCGCCCGTCCTCACCGGCCCGCTTCGCCGGTCTGCCGGCCTTCGGCGCCGCCGGCCGCCGTGACCGACGATCTCCCCACGTCCCGCCCTCGCGGACGGCCTTGACCGGCCGGTGACTTCTTCCTGACCAACGTGACGGGAATCACACCGAGAGCGGGAAAATGTGAGTGACCTTTCTCACACAACCCCCGGGCCGCGCCGTAACGTATCCCCCACCAATACACGCGCGCACGCTGAGCCGGCGCGACGAAGGCCTCCGGCGCGACGCACAAATTAAATGACCCGGACCCCACGGCAGCAGGGTTCGCGGGAGGTGGAGAGGTCAAAAATGACCCAGACAACGGCCGAGAGCACGGCCAGAAGGCAACGTGCGCAGATCAAGGAACGCACCCTGCGGACGGACCAGTGGTGGCGCTACCCCCTGGTCACCTTCATCATCTTCATGGCGTTCCTGATCTACGCCACGTGGGCGATCTTCGATAAGAGCTTCTTCGTCTCCCCGTATCACGCGCCGTTCGCCTCCCCGTGTCTGGCGCAGGCGACCTGCCCGGAGGAGGCCCGGCTGTTCGGCTTCGCGCCGTTCGGCGACTGGTACACCCTGCCGCCCGGCCTGCTGATCCTCGGCCTGCCCGCCGGGTTCCGCTTCACCTGCTACTACTACCGCAAGGCCTACTACCGCGGCTTCTGGCTCTCGCCCCCGGCGTGCGCGGTGGGCGAGCCGCACCGCCGCTACACCGGCGAGTCCCGCTTCCCGCTGATCCTGCAGAACATCCACCGCTACTTCTTCTACGCGGCGATCGTGATCGGCCTGATCCTCGCCATCGACGCGGTGAAGGCCCTCATCGGCAAGCCGGACGGCCTCGGCACGTGGATCCTGATCATCAACGCCGTCTTCATCAACCTGTACACGCTGTCGTGCCACTCCTGCCGGCACATCACGGCCGGGCGCCTGAACCACTTCTCCCGGCACCCCGTCAGGTACCGGGCCTGGGGCTTCGTCTCCAAGCTCAACGCCAAGCACCAGGAGCTGGCGCTGATCTCGATGTTCACGGTCATGGGAGCCGACCTCTACGTCCGGCTGGTCGCCAAGGGCATCATCAACTTCCCGTTCGCATAAGGATCTGCTGTGGAAATCGAGCGTCACGAATACGACGTCGTCGTCATCGGGGCCGGCGGCGCGGGGCTGCGGGCGGCCATCGAGGCCCGCCAGCAGGGCAAGCGGACCGCGATCATCTGCAAGTCGCTGTTCGGCAAGGCGCACACCGTCATGGCCGAGGGCGGCGCCGCCGCCGCCATGGGCAACGTCAACAGCGACGACAACTGGATGGTGCACTTCCGCGACACCATGCGCGGCGGCAAGTTCCTCAACAACTGGAGGATGGCCGAACTTCACGCCAAGGAGGCGCCGGACCGGGTCTGGGAGCTGGAGGCGTGGGGCGCGCTGTTCGACCGCACCAAGGACGGCAAGATCAGCCAGCGTAACTTCGGCGGTCACGAGTATCCCCGGCTGGCCCACGTCGGCGACCGTACAGGCCTGGAGATGATCCGCACCCTGCAGCAGCGGGTCGTCGCGCTCCAGCAGGAGGACGAGCGGCGGCACGGCGACGCGGAGGCCTACATCAAGGTCTTCGCCGAGTGCACGGTGACCCGCCTGCTCAAGGACGGCGACGCGATCTCCGGCGCCTTCGGCTACTGGCGGGAGAACGGCAGGTTCGTCCTCTTCGACGCCCCGGCGGTCGTGCTGGCCACCGGCGGCATCGGCAAGTCCTACGTGGTGACCTCCAACTCCTGGGAGTACACCGGGGACGGCCACGCGCTGGCGCTGCTGGCCGGGGCCAAGCTGATCAACATGGAGTTCATCCAGTTCCACCCCACCGGGATGGTCTGGCCGCCGTCGGTCCGCGGCATCCTCGTCACCGAGTCCGTACGCGGTGACGGCGGGGTGCTGAAGAACTCCGAGGGCAGGCGCTTCATGTTCGACTACATCCCCGAGGTGTTCAAGGACAAGTACGCCACCACCGAGGAGGAGGCCGACCGCTGGTACACCGACCAGGCGGGCAACCGCCGTCCCCCGGAGCTGCTGCCCCGTGACGAGGTGGCCCGCGCCATCAACTCCGAGGTCAAGGCCGGTCGCGGATCACCCCAGGGCGGCGTCTTCCTGGACGTCTCCAGCCGGCTGCCCGCCGCCGAGATCACCCGGCGGCTGCCGTCGATGCACCACCAGTTCAAGGAACTGGCCGACGTCGACATCACGAAGGAGCCCATGCAGGTCGGCCCGACCTGCCACTACATCATGGGCGGCGTCGAGGTTGACGCCGACACCGGTGCGGCGTCCGTCCCCGGCCTCTTCGCGGCCGGTGAGGTCTCCGGCGGCATGCACGGCTCCAACCGGCTCGGCGGCAACTCGCTGTCCGACCTGCTGGTCTTCGGCCGCCGCGCGGGCGCCGGAGCCGCCGCCTACGTCGACGGCCTCCGGGCGCGACCCAAGGTCGCCGACGACGCGGTGGAGGCGGCCAGGGCCGAGGCGCTGGCGCCGCTGGAGCGGTCGGGGGAGAACCCCTACGTGGTCCACCAGGAGCTGCAGCGGACGATGAACGAGCTGGTCGGCATCATCCGCAGGTCCGAGGAGATCACCGAGGCGCTGGAGGCGGTGGGCAAGCTCAAGGAGCGGGCCGAGCACGTCGGGGCGACCGGGAGCCGGATCTACAACCCCGGCTGGCACCTCTCCCTCGACCTGCGCAACATGCTGCTGGTCTCCGAGTGCGTGGCCAAGGCGGCCCTGCTCCGCGAGGAGAGCCGCGGCGGCCACACCCGCGACGACTTCCCGGGCATGTCGCCGGAGTGGCGCCGCAGACTTCTGTCCTGCGCCCTGGGCCCGGACGGTTCGGTCACGGTGGAGGAGGAGGTCCAGCCGTCCATGCGCGGTGACCTGATCAGGCTCTTCGAGCGCGACGAGCTGAAGAAGTACATGACGGACGAAGAGCTGGCCGACTTCGACGCGTTGGTCAAGGAGTGACCATGAGTTACAAGGCGAAGTTCCGTGTGTGGCGGGGCGAGGGCGGCGAGGGACGGCTGGAGGACTTCACCGTCGAGGTGAACGACGGCGAGGTCGTCCTCGACATCATCCACCGGCTCCAGGCCACCCAGGCGCCCGACCTCGCGGTCCGATGGAACTGCAAGGCCGGCAAGTGCGGCTCCTGCTCCATGGAGATCAACGGCAAGCCCCGGCTCGGCTGCATGACCCGGATGTCCACCTTCGCGGAGGACGAGACGATCACCGTGACGCCCATGCGGGCGTTCCCGGTGATCAAGGACCTGGTCACCGACGTCTCGTTCAACTACCAGAAGGCCAGGGAGATCCCGTCCTTCACCCCGCCGTCGGACGTGAAGCCGGGCGAGTACCGCATGCAGCAGATCGACGTCGAGCGGTCCCAGGAGTTCCGCAAGTGCATCGAGTGCTTCATGTGCAACAACGTCTGCCACGTGATCCGTGACCACGAGGAGAACAAGCCGGCCTTCGCCGGTCCGCGCTTCCTCATGCGGATCGCCGAGCTGGACATGCACCCCTACGACGTGGCGGACCGCAAGGACGCCGCGCAGGAGGAGCACGGCCTCGGCTACTGCAACATCACCAAGTGCTGCACCGAGGTCTGCCCGGAACACATCAAGATCACCGACAACGCGCTGATCCCGATGAAGGAGCGCGTCGTCGACCGGAGGTACGACCCGCTGGTCTGGCTCGGCAACAAGATCTTCCGGCGTTCCGACGCGAAGCGGTGATCCCCTCCCCCGGCGGGTGATCACCGTCCACGGCGTCCGCTGACGGCGCCGGTGTCCACTGACGGCGCCGGCCACGCACCCGCGTGGCCGGCGCCGCCGCTTTTCACCCGGCGGGAGATCGTACGGGTCCGGCGGGACGCGCCGGGCCAGGCGGCCGTCCGGGCCCGTGGAACGGCCGTGCTCAGCGGCCGTCCTGGCGGAACCCGCGACGAGCGGCCATGATGAGCGGCCGTTCTGGCGGAACCGCCGTGACGAGCGGCCGTCGGGGCCCGCGGTAGGCGTCAGGACGAGCGGCGGAAGAGCCCGCGCTTCTTCCTGCCCTCGGCCCGCTCCGGCAGGGGATGCGTCACCGTACCCGTCGGCCCGGCACCGGAGGGTGCTCCGGGAACCGGTTCCTGGCCGGGGAACGCCCCGGGAACCGGCTCCTGACCGGAGGGCGCCTCGGCGAAGCCGGGCTCCCGGCCGGAAGACGGCAGCTCCCCGGGGCCGGGTTCGAGGGTGGAGGCGGCTTCCGAGCCGGGCCGCGGCCCATCCGTCGGACCCGTCGGACCCTCCGTGCCGGATCGTGCCTCATCCGTCAGGCCCTCGCCGGGCCGTGCCCCACCGGCGGGCGGCCGGGCCGGTTCGAAGAAGCCCCGGGCGTGGTCGCCGGGCTCTCCCCGCTCCGGGGAGGACGGCGAGCCGCCGCGGTCCACGCCCGCCTCACCGGAGGGACCGGGGTGGCCGGCCGCCCCACGGGGCAGGTCGTCGTCCCCCTCACCGGGAGGGAGATCGCCGGGACCGGCGGGCCGGGCGGCCGGGCCGGGGAAGGCGTCCTCGTCCAGGGGGTGGAAGGTGCCCGGGACGTCGGGCGCCATCGCCTCGTCGTGCACCGCGCCGTACATCCCGTCATGCTCCGCCGGGCCGTACGGCTCCGCGTACGGCGGATATCCGGCGGGCGCGTGCTCATGACCCGGCGGCGGATATCCGGCGGGCGCGTGCTCGTGGCCGGGCGGCAGGTAGGCCGTCCCGTACGGCTGCCCGCCGTACGGGTGCTCGTACGGCCGGCCGTACGCCTCGGGGGCGTAGCCCTCGGGGTACCCCTGCGGGTACATGTGCATGGGCACCAGGCTGACGATCGGGGCGTAGGCCGTGCCGCCCTGGTAGGTCCCCGGCGGGAAGCCCGGCGCGGCCGCGTAACCCGGGCCGGCGGGGTAGGCCGCGGGACCGGCGGGGTAGGCCATCGGGTCGGCCGGGCCGCGGTAGGCCGGAGAACGGGGGCCCGCCCGGCGGACGGCCGCCGCGTGGGCGAGGCGGCGCAGTCTGCCCTCGAAGATCAGTACGGCGAACAGCACCAGCAGCACCAGGATCAGCGCCGGGATGGCGAGCTGGCCGCTCAGCGTGGCGCTGTCGAACTCCGAGCCCGCGTTGCGGATCTCGTGGCGGACCGGCGCGGGAGCGGTCTCCTCCAACGGGGTGTCGCTCGGCTGCGGCGTGGCGGTGGGGACCGTGGTCGGCTGCGGCTGCGTCTCGGTGCTGGGGAACGACGGATCCGGGTCGCTGGTCGTCGGCGGCGTCACCGGCTCGTTGGCGGGGGTGGTGGGAGGCGGTTCGACGGGGGGCGCGGCGGTCTGCTGCGGCGCCGGCACCGTCACGGTCTCGCGCACGGTCTTCGTCGGCTTCGGAGTCTTCGTCGGTTTCGGAGGGACGATGACCGTGGTGTGCACCGTCCGGGGAGCCGGCTTCGGCGGAGCGGGGGGCGCCTCCTCAGGGGACGCCGTGACCGTGACCGTGACGACCGGCGTGGGCTCCTCCTCGCACGGAGCGGCGGGGTCGGTGCCGCACCCCGGGACCTCATCGGGGGTGTCGGCCACCAGCACGGTCGCCGGATCGGAGATCGGAGCGGTGAGCGGCGCGGCAGCAAGAAGCACCGCACCGCTCAGTCCGAGAGACATGGCGACGGCGGATAAAGCCGCCGTCCGTCGCGATCGCGCCAACCGTGCCCTCCGCGAATTTCCCAGCCTTAAACCCGCCAAGGAAATACTAGTTGGGCAAAAGTAACAGTAAACCGCTTTCTACGATACGGGTCGCCAGTTGCGCCGACGCTGGATCCTCATCCGGAGCCAGAGCAGGAGCAGCAGGCCGCCGACCGCCGCCCCGACCGCGGGCAGGCCCCGCACGTCGGACAGCACCGAGCTCGACCGGTTCGCCGACTCGATCTTCGTGTTCGACCCGTCGAGCTCCTGGGGAAGCGGTGCCCCCGGCGGCATCGCCAGCGGCGACGGAGCCCCGGGCACGCCCGGTGTGACGGGGGCACCCGGGACGCCGGGGGTCATCGGCGTGCCGAGACCACCCTGCTGGGGGTATCCCGGCTGCGGGTATCCCTGCTGGGCGGGCGGCTGCCCGAGCTGTCCCGGCTGTCCCATCTGGCCGGGCTGCCGGGGCGGCACCGGCATCTGGCCCGGCGGAATCTGCCCCTGCGGGAACATGGGCGGCGGCCCCATCTGCGGCGGCACCTGGGGAAGGGCCGGCATCTGCTGCGGCATCACCGGCATCTGGCGAGGCATCGGCGGCATCTGCTGGGGCATCGGCGGCATCACCGGGAGCTGCCCCATCTGCGGCGGCATCTGCTGGATCGGGGACAGCCGCATGCCGACGGCCCCCTGCCTCCGGGCTCCCCGCTGGGCCGCGCCGTTCCTGAGCGTCGCCCTCGGACCCTGGAGCCCCGGGACGGCCTGCGGCTGGGTCGCCATCGCCGTCCGCGGCACCCGCGGGCCCCGGGCGGAGCCGCGGGACGCGCTCCCCTGCCCCGGCGCGGCACCCGGCTCCTGGACGGTGGACGCCTGGGAGGCGGGGTCCTCGTAGACCGGGAGGTTGCGCCGGGACGCCGGGATGTCCTCCAGGACCATCGGCATGCCCCGGCCCTCCGAGCCCGCCGGCCAGGAGCTCGAACCCGGGTCCGCGGCGAGGGCCCTGGTCTCCGGCAGCGCCGCGCCGCTCTGTGCGGCCGGCCTGCCGGGTGGGAGGGCCGTGCCGGGCCGGGAGAGCAGGTTCGTCCGCTCGTCCGGGAGCATCCCGGCGGCCTGGCCGGTGTCCCGCGCGCGCTCACCGAACATGCCGGGCATCGCCTCGGGGGCCGCCCCGGTGAGGGCGGAACCTCCGGTCTGCGGCGCCCGCGTGGTCCCGGCGGTGCTCGCCGCCACGTCTCCGGCGCCTCCCGTTCCGGTGCGCACCGCGTCTCCGGCGGCTCCGGCGGCCCCGGGCGCCGCGGTGCCCGCCGAGTCCCCGGTGGGCCCGGCCGCGCCGGCACCCCGGGCGCCGGCGTCCTGAACGCCGGTCACCCGGGCCTCTCCGGCGCCCGTCCCGGCTCCGGAGCCCGTGGCGTCGGAGGCCGTGACGTCGCCGGAGCCTCCCGAGCCCGGGACCGCTCCGGCCGCGTCGGTGCTTCGCGCGCTGCCCGGGACCGGGGTCCGCCCATCGGGAGTCGCGGCCCCCGAGGTGGTCCCCTCCGCGGCGCCGTCCATGGCGCCGTCCATGACGCCGTCCACTGCGCCGGGGCGCTGCGCGGTCCGCGCCGGGAGTCGCATCGTGGTCCGCGCGGTCCGGGTCACCCACTCGCCCCGGGCATCGCGGATGCGCGCCACCGCGGTCAGCTGAACCTCCTGGGCCTCCTCCGGCGCGCGCAGCACCACGTCGACGGGCACGTGCTCACCGGCCTTCGCCATCGAGCAGCTCAGCGCGCCCCCCGCCGCCCGGTCGCTCTCCGCCGGGGCGCCCACCGGAGCCCCCGCGGTGTCCGCCGCCGAACCGGCCGCCGGATCCGCCGCCGAACCGGCCGCCGAACCGGTCACCTGACCGGCTCCGGCGTCCCGGACCCCGGAGACGCCCGCCGGGACGGCCTCACCCTTCTCCGCCGGACCGGCCGCCGGACCGGTCGCCGGACCCGTCCCGGTGCCCCGGAACCCGGCGGCGCCCGCCGTGTCGTCCCTCAGCGGGGCGTCCGCCGCCGGCGCGGCCGCGAGCGGGCCGTCGCCGGACCCGACCGCCTCGGGAAGGCCCGCCGGGCGGAAGGCCGCCGCGCGGGCGCCACCCGCCGCGGGAGCCTCCTGCGCGTCCGGCGCGGCGGCCGGGACGTCCCGGCCGGGCCCCTCGGCCACCGGGGCCCCCTCCACCGCCGGCGCGGCCCCGCGCGGGCAGTCGACGTCCTTGAGCGCCTCGGCGGGTTTCGAGGAGACGGCCAGCCACGCCTCGTCACCGGCCCCCCGCAGCCACAGCCGGAACCGGAGCTCGTCGGCGGCGGCCCCGGACGCCGCGGCGGGGTCGCCCGCCGCCACCGCCGACGCGTCCGCCGCCACCGCCGACGCGTCCGCCGCCACCGCCGGGGCGTCCGCCGCGACCTCCCCCGGCATCGACCCGGCCGACCCCGGTGTCACGTCCGCGTACGCGGCCGGGACGCCGCCCAGGATGAGGGCCCCCGCCCCCACCGCGGACGCGACCCGGGCACGTTGCAACCACTCGGTCACCGCATCTCTCCGATCCCCCGTTACGAACGCGCATGATCAGCACGTTGAGCAACGACAAGCCTACCGTGAGTAGCGGGTCAGATGCCGCCAAGATGACCTTGTACGGCGCGCACGATCGGCAGGTCCGCGGGCAGCCACGCCACGTCGAACAGCTCGCCGGGGGCCAGCCAGCGCAGCTCCAGGTGCTCCTTGGCCTCCGGCTCCCCCTCGATGATCCGCGCCAGCCAGACCCGGAGCACGTAGTCGCCGGTCAGCGGCCAGTCGCCGCCGACCTGGGCCCCGGCGGCGACCACGACCCCCAGTTCCTCCACGCACTCGCGGACCAGGGCCGTGTGGTCGTCCTCCCCCGGATCGACCTTCCCCCCGGGCAGCTCCCAGCCGCCGGCCAGCTCGGGCGGCTCGGCGCGCTGGGCGGCGAGCAGCCTGCCGTCGCCGTCGAGGATCGCGGCCCCGACGACGACCTTCTTCACGAAGAACTCCTTCAGCCTTGCTCCTTCAGTCTGAGCTGTTCGAGGACCTGCGGGTTCTGCAGCGGGCGGGTGTACCCGATGATGCCGGTGCGGTCGCGATAGGTGGTGACCTTGATCGGCCCGCACAGTGTGCACCGTGCCTCCACCATCTTGCCCGGCGAGACGACCATGCCCACGTGTCCCGGGTTGTTCGCGCTCGTTCCTGGCCCGGCGTTGAAGAAGACCAGGTCACCGGGTTGCTCCTCGCCCGCGTCGATCCGCACCCCGAAGGGCCACTGACCGAAGGTGGTGCGCGGGATCGTCAGGCCGGCGTTGCGGTAGGCCATGTAGATGATCCCCGAGCAGTCGAAGGCGTCCGGTCCGGTGCCGCCCCACACGTACGGCTTGCCGCGCTGGGCGAGCGCGTACTGCAGGATCTGGGCCACCGTCCCGCTGGGCGCCGCCTGCACCAGCGGCTCGTCGCAGGCGGGTTCGGCCTGCGGCGGCACGGCGACCGCGCCGTCCTCGGCGTATTTCCGGGCGATCTCCATGACCTGGTCCACGTACCACCAGGCCCGGTTGTAGACGAACAGCGACCGCCGCACGTCCTCCGGCGCGCCGTTGCGCTTGAGCATCTTCGCCGCGCCCAGGATGGCGTCGGCGGGGTTGTAGACGTCGGCCCAGCCGTCGCCGTCGCCGTCGGAGGCGTAGCCGTTGAACTTCGACGGAATCTTGATCTTCGCCTTGCCGCCCCATGTGCCGATCAGGAACTGCATCGGCCCGGCGGCGCCGGCGTAGTTGGTGCCGCTGCGCACTCCGGGCAGGGTGGAGCGGCCGTGGTCGGTCTCGCGCTTGCCCACTCCGGCGAGCACGTTCCACTGCACGCCGACCTGCTTGCCGTACTTGCGGTACAGCTTCAGGTAGTCCGAGGGGATGTCCGCCGTGGCGGCCTTGGACTCGGCGCTGACGTTCTTCACGGCCGCCTCGCAGTCGGGCAGCTCGCCGCCGACGATCGACGGGAACGTGCTGACCATCATCATCGGCGCCATGATCAGGGTGAGCAGGCAGACCCCGGCGACGCCGAGGACCAGCGGGATCCGCGTCCTGCGCCCGGCCCTCACCGCGGACCGCCGTTCATCCGTCCTCCCCGGGTGGCGAGATGCGGTCGTCCCCCTCCTGACCCGCGTCGGCCGGCTCCAGGTTGTGGACCCGCCACTCGGTGCCGACCTCGATGAGCGTGACGGCGTAGTCGTCGGTCAGGTCGCGGGGCCCGGCCTTGGTGGTGATCTTCTGGGTCCCGGTGATCACGAAGGTCACCGAGGTGTCCTGGACCTGCCGGATCTCCTTGACCTGGGCGCTGCCGACCGAGACGACCTGGTCGGCCTTGTTGGCCTCGATCGTGCCGGGCGAGGAGAACGTGCGCAGCAGGACGTCGGCGAACTCGGTCGTGGTGTAGCCGCCGACCCGGTCGCCGTAGGCCGCCGGGTCCTCGTCGTAGCGGTAGGTGCCGTACGCGGCGGTGAACCGCCGGGCGTAGTCGGCCGCGGCGGCGAGCTCCTGCTTGGTCATCGGCAGGTAGGAGTAGACGTCGAAGGGCGCGTCGCTGGCCGTGGCCGCCGGCCGGGGCGGCTCGGCGCTCACCCGCGCCTGCGCCGTCGCCCGGCCCGCCCGCGCCGGGCCCTCCGCGGACGGTTCCCCGCCCGACTGCCCCGACATCATCGTCAGGTAGATCCCGACGCCGGCGAGCATCGCGACCAGCACCGCGAAGACGAGTCCCCGGCGGTTGCCGCCTTCCGTCATCGTCAGTCCGCCTCCGGCTTCGAGGCGCGCAGCCAGAACGGCGCGGGCGCCTCATCGGCCTCCCTGCCCCGCTCGGAGCGGCTGGACAGCCAGAGCGGGGGCGCCTCGGACCGCCGCTCGGACCGTTCGGGCCGGCCGGAGTCCCGCCTGGACCCGGAGGCTCCGCCGGAGCCGAACAGGCCGCCGCCGGACCCCGAGGAACCGCCCGAGCCGCCCGACGAACGGCCGGAACCGGAACCGCGCGAGGACCCGCCGGAACCGGAGCCGCGTGAGGACGACTCGGAGCGCCGCGAACCGCCGCCCCCGCCGCCGAAGAGGCTCGCGCCGCTCCGGCCGCCTCCCGGTGAGGACGGCGCCGCGGACCGGCCCGCCGAGGAGCCGGACCCGCCCGAGGAGGAGCCGCCCTGCGGGGCCCAGCCGCCGCCGGACCGCCCGCCGAACCAGCCGCTCCCGCCGCGGCCCCCGGAGGCGCCGCCGGACCTGGCCGTGGATCCGCCGGCCCCGCCCGCCGTACGGCCGGACCCGCCGCCCGCCGCGCCGCCGGCCGTACCGGAGAGGTTGAGCGGCGGCGCCGCGCCGGGGCGCGCCGCGGTGACCGGGCGACCCCCGGCCTTGCGCCTCCCGCCCGCCTGGGCGTCGGTGTCCAGCGGCGCGGGCTGCGCGCCGGCCGGGACCCGGGTGCCGGAGGGCGTGCCCGCCGCCGCGCCGCCGTCCTCGCCGCGGACCCTGCCCTGGGCGACCGCCGCGGCGGCCGTCGCCGCGGACGCGCCGGTGGCGAGCGCCGCGGCCTGCAGCGCGGGCTCGGCCTTGCGCATGCCCCAGCGGCCCACCCGGGCCGCCGCGACGGGCGGCAGCGCGCCCGCCGCCCGTTGCAGGGTCGGCGCGGTGGCGGCGTCGCCGAGAACGCGGGTGGCGAGCGTGTGGCCGTCCATGGAGGCGAACAGGTGCTGGAACGGCCGCCGGTAGAAGAACACCGCGATCGTCAGCAGGGCCATGAACATCACCTGCATGCCCCACGGCATGGCGGTGGAGATGATCAGGGCGTAGCCGTACACCAGGACGCCGAGGACCAGGGCCAGCACCGCCTGCCGCAGCAGCGTGCCGACCAGCATCTCCACCCAGCGCATCGCGATGATGCGGCCGGAGCCGGGATGCACGCCGAGCAGCAGGAAGATCGGCCCGAGGATCAGCAGCAGCAGGAACCCGACCTTGAGCACCAGCAGCGAGACCGCCACCAGGAAGATCAGCACGCCCGCGACCATCGCGGCCAGCAGGGCGCCGATCGCGATGCCGAGCCGGCTCGTCCAATCCTTTCCCTGGAAGAGGAAGAAGATCGGCGTGTTCTCCAGCGGCTTGGCGATCTCCTCCTCGTACCGTAGCTGGTGGGAGTTGCTCGCGGGCAGCTGCGCGGCCCGCATCTCGGTGGCGTCGATGGCCTGGATGTCCAGCAGCTTGGGAGCGAGCTTCTGCACGACCGGGGCGGTCGCCTCGGCGGTGCCGAACTCGCCCATCAGCCACGGCTTGCAGACCAGCACCGACCAGAGCGCGTCGGCGTTCTGCTCAACCCCGGGGACGCCGGGCTGGCCGTAACCGCCGGCCCTGGCCTGGGGGGCGGGGTCGCCCTTGGTGGGCATGCAGGAGGTGCCACCCGCGCCGGGCAGGCCGGAGAAGGCCGAGTTGACGACCTCGCCGGTCTTGTCGGTGACGACCTTCCCCAGCGAGGTGAAGTCGCCGGGGCGGCTGAAGAACCAGACCGCGACGGTGACCGCGAGGACCATCCAGATGACGCCCTCGGCGGTCGTGGTCGCGCGCTTGCGGATCAGGCCGTACCAGGCGAGCCAGATGGCGCCGAGGATCACGATCGGCCGCAGGTACGGCCAGTACATGGCGTTCGCCAGGTTGGCCACGATGTCGTCGACGACATCCTTGATCGACTCCAGCGGACCCTCGGTGGCGGCCGCCTGGTAGGTGGTGATGGTCAGCCGGTCGAGTGACTTGGCCCAGGAGAAGACCGTGTTGGCCCAGGCGTTGCCCAGCACCGCCGCGACGTCGTCGCAGCCCAGGTTGTAGGTGTGCCAGAACTGGCCGCTCATGCCGTAGGTGGTGTAGTTGCCCTGCGCCGCGGCGGCCGCCCCGGGGGCGCCGGACGCGGCCGGGGCGGGCGCCGGCGTGATCGCCGCGCCCGACGTCGCGGGCGTGGCCGGGTCCGGGGGCTTGACCAGGCCGTCCACACCCGATCCGACGACCTCGGGGGTGAGGTCCGGCGACAGGTCGCAGGGAGCGGCGATGGCGACGGACCCCCCCTCGGGGAACACCAGGGGCAGCGCGAGGAAGGCGGTCAGCGCCACCAGCGCGATGGCGACCCGCCTGCGTAGCCGGCTGCGGGAGCCTCTCTTTCCCTTCCGGGAGCCCCCGTGCCCGCCGCGGGACTTCCCGTGCCCCTTGCCGGAGCCCTTCATGACCGCACCTCCACCGCCACGGCGCCCTGCCTGCTGACTCGGTCTCCCCCGGGCTGACCCTGGGGGTCGGCCGGGGGCCTCTCGTGGGTCGGGTTCGTGTCGAGCCAGCGCAGCAGCTCGTCGGAGATGAGGTCCACTCCGATGCGGCCCGCGCGGCCGTCCAGGTCGCGGAACACGCACTCGCCGTTGCCGAGCGAGCGCAGGACCGCCTTGTGCTCCTCGGAGGGCTCGACCCCGAGCAGCGCCATCACGTGGTCGACCTCGACCCGCTCGGTGGACCGGAACGCGAACACCGACGACAGGCAGTTGGTCACCTGCTCGCTCAGCAGGTCGCCGGCGTTCTGCGACACCAGCACCAGCGCGGTGTTGCGGGAGCGGCCCATCCGGCTCACCTCGGGCACCAGCTTGGCGCCCTCGGGGGTGGAGGTGATCGCCCACGCCTCGTCCAGGAAGATCGCCTTGGGGGTCCGCCGGTCGAGGCCGTTCATCAGGCCCCGGGCGAACTGCGCGACGAGGTAGAGCAGCGCCACCGACAGCCGCTGCTCGTAGGAGTAGTCGTCGCGGCCGGTGGCGGCGTCCGGGAGGGTCAGGCCGCCGAGGGTGAAGACCGTGGTCCAGCCCTCGGTGTCGATCTGCTCGCCGCCTGAGGGGTCGAAGCAGAGCCGGGCCAGGTGCATCTCCGACATGGAGCGGAGCACCGCGCCCAGGTTCTTGGAGGCGGCGTCCTCGGTCTGCTCCAGGAACTCGACGACCTTCGCCAGCGAGGGGTCCTCGCCATTGGCGACCGCCGCGACCGCCTGGATCATCGCCGACTCCCGCTCCTCCGACATGCGCGGCAGCAGCAGGCGCAGGGTCTCGCTCGCCATCGTCTTCTTGGCGGCGATGTCGTCGCCGAAGGAGAACGGGTCCAGCAGGCCGGGGGCCGCCGAGCCCAGCGGGATGATCCGCGCCTTGCGGCCCCGGTTGCGCAGCAGCTGGACCAGCGACTCGGCGTCGCCCTTGGGGTCGATGACCGCGACCGTCACGCCGCGCAGCGCCATCTGGTAGATCATCAGCAGCGCCAGCGTGGTCTTGCCGCCGCCGGGCTCACCGGTGATCGCGATGGCCGTCGGGCGGTTGCGGGTGGCCGCCACCAGCGGGTCGAAGTGCACGATGCTGCGCGCCCGGCCGAGGGTCTCCCCGATGTACGGTCCCATCCACCCGGCGCCCGACTCGTCCACCCGGTCGCCCAGGTCCACGGTCGCGGTCGCCATGCCGCCCGCGATGGTGCGCAGCGGCTGCCGCTGGGCGTAGGCGTTGACCCGGACCCGCTCGCCCGGCAGCGCCTCGCAGAACAGCGAGAACTGGTCGCCGGTGGAGTTGACGATGTCGATGCCCATGTCGCGGTAGTGCTCCACGACCGCCTCGACCCGCTGCACGCAGATCTCCTCGGTCGGGGCCGACACCATCAGCCGGTGCCAGCCGTACACGAACGGCAGGCGCTCCTTGGTGATGCCGTGCTCCAGCATCCGGGCCGCGTCGATCTGCTCGGCCAGCGCCAGCGGGGCCTCGGCGCCCGCCTCGCGGATGTGGATGTCCATGTCGCGGGCGTGGGCGAGCTTGCGCGCGACGTCCTTGCTGGCCTTGACCGGGGAGATCAGCCGCATCCGCGACGAGACCTCCACCGGGAACGGCAGCTGGTCGGCGAAGTGCATCCACGGCTCGCCGTCGGGGAACGGCATCAGGTCGGGGAAGCGGGCGAACGACAGGTGCGCCACGTAGGAGTCGCCGTACGGCTGCTCGATCCGCAGCAGCGACCTGCCGTTGTGGATCTGCCCCTCGACCAGCGACTCGATCTCGCCCTGCCCCCACCTGCGCTTGGGGCTGGCCGAGGCGGGCGGGTCGCCGAGGGAGCCGGTCGCGGCGTGCTGGAACAGCCAGGCGATCTCGGTGGAGGTGGCGTGCCGGGCGTACAGGGCGCTGGCCGACAGCGCCCGGCCCAGCCGCTCGGCCTGCTCGGTCCACCGGGTGACCTCGGCCCTGGGGATGTGGTCGTCCTCGATGCCGAGGGCCTTCTCGCCGCGCTGGTAGAAGCCGAAGAGCTGGGCGAGCGCGCCGCCGCCGAGCTGCCTGCCGCGCGGCCCGAGGCGCACGCCGAGGTAGACCTCCTTGGTCCAGAAGTCCTTGGCCCAGACGTGGCGGTACATCTCCTCCAGGTAGTCGCGCCAGCCCGGCCCCTCGTCGGAGGTGGCGTTCAGCGCCATCGCCCACTCGGCCGCCGGGTAGGTGCGGTGCGCCACCCGCAGGTGCACCTCGGCGTCCGGCATCCGGATCGCCGCCAGCGCGATGGTGACGTTGGTTGCCAGCGCCTCCCGCTCCTCGGGGGTGACGAACTCGTAGCTCACCGTCGGCAGCCTGAAGTAGGCCCAGACCGCCGAGTCGGTCAGCAGGATCCGGTCGTCGAAGTACCGGACCGCGAGACGGCTGTGTGCCCGTGACGCGCGGCTCACCCGGCCTCCCCCGCCCGGGACGCGGCACGGCCCGCCCCGCGGACCGCCTGATCGCCCGCCCGTCCCATACGGCCGTTCACCCCGTCACCTCGTCACGCCCGTCCACCACGTCTCGTCCCGCCCGGGGGATCACTTGGCCAGCTCCTCCTCGCTCGATCGGACCGCCTGTGCCGTTCCGAGTCCCGCGACCACGACCCCGGCCAGCGCGAGGTACGCCCGGCGGCCGGCCGTCCGCAGGTGGGACGGCTCGACCCGCTCGGACCTGCCCGGGGCCAGCTCGTCCTCCCACGGCACCCGCACGATCGCCCGGCACCTGCCGCGCGCGACCGCCTCGGCCTGCTCGACGTCGCCCATGCTGCGGCGGCTGACGCCGTTGACCACCAGGACCGCGCGGCGCCGCAGGTCGGCGCAGCCGTGCCCGTCGAGCCACTCGTAGGTCATGGCCACCGCGTCCGGGCCGTCCTCGCTGGCCGGGACGACCAGGACGAGCTGGTCGGCGTAGGGCAGCACCCGGGCGGCCAGCGCCGCCGCGGGGTCGACGACCACGAGCTTGTAGTGCTGCTCCAGCGTGTCCATGGCCTGGCCGAGCCGCCGGTCGGAGAAGAGCGTGCGGTCCGCCAGGCGCTGTTCGGCGCCGGCGTCGCTGTCGCCCGCCAGCACCTCCAGGCCGGAGGCGCAGCGGCTGGTATAGGCGCGCATGCCGAGGTAGCCGTGGACGGTGTCGAGGCCGGCCAGCAGCGAGCTCAGCGTCTCGGGCGACTCGCCCGGGATCCGGCTGGAGAGGTTGTGGCGGCCCGTTCCGGCGTCGACCGCGAGCACCCGGTCCTCGCGGTATCGGGCGAGGGTGTGCCCCAGCATGAGCGCGGTCGTGGTCTGCCCCGCGCCGCCGGTGCAGCCCAGCACGATCACCCGGCGGCTGCCGGGGAACGGCGCGGTGGCCCGCGCCTCGTCGATCTCGGATCCGTCCGTACGGCCTCCGCCGCCGGGCCCGACGACCACCTGGGCCAGTCGCCGCCACCCGCCGGAGGAGTCGCGGCCGACGACCGACTCCACCCGGCGGATCCGGGCCGCGCCGGGGGCGGGCTCGTCGCCGCGGGTGGTGCGGGGCACCGGCACCGCGGGCGCCACCGGATCGGCCCCGGGGCCGGACGCCGAGGGGACCGCGCGGATCGGGACCCCGCCGGACCGCGCCGGGGGGTGTTCCGCGGGCCGCGCCGGGGGGTGCTCCACGGGATGCGCCGGAGGGTGTGCCGTGGGGTGTTCCGCGGGATGCCCGGAGGAGTGTTCCGCGGGTCGCTCCGGGGACCGCGCCCGCCGCCGCTCGGCGAACCGCTCCAGCGACGCGGGCCCCTGCTCCTCCACCGGGGCTGCGCGCCCGGCCTCCGCGGAGGCGGCGAGCCTGCGCAGCCGCCGCAGCGCCTCGGTGCCGATCGGCGGTGTCGCCGCGGACGGCGCACCGGAGGCGGCGGGCCGCGTCCCGGAGGCGGGCTCCGTCTTCGAGGGGACCGTCCGCTTCCCGGAAGCCGTCTCGGCGGCCTTGCGCGTCTCGGAGGCCGTCTCGGAAGCCGTACGGACCTCGGTCGCACGGACCTCGGAGGGCGTCTCGGACGCCGTGCGGACCTCGGACACCTCGGAAGCCGTACGGACCTCGGAGGGCGTCTCGGAAGCCGTGCGTGACTCGGCCGAGGCCGTCCGCGCCTCGGAGGCGGCGAGAGCCTCCCGAGCCGCCGGTACGGCGCGCGCCGGGTCCATCGCCGGACCCGCCGGGCCCGTCACCGGGCTCGCCGTCCCCGTCGGCGCTGCTCCGGCCGCGGCGGGCGGGCGCTCGGCCGGCGGCTCGGTGCGCGGGGGCTCGGCGGGTCCCCCGAGGGCCGGGGCGGTGCCCCTGCGCGCGGCCCGGATCGTGCCCCACGCGGCGCGGCCCCGGGCCGTCCGCTCCTGGGCGGCCGTCTCCGCGGCGTGCCCGCGGGCGGTCGCGTCCTGGGTGGACTCCAGGGCCGCCGCGGCGGCGGCCGCCACCGCGGGACGGACCTCGCGGGGGGAGGCGGCGCGCCCGGCCTGGGTGTGCCGGGCCTTGCGCGCGGACTTGACGCGGACGTCGGCGGCCCGCCGGGGGGCGGCCCGCCAGACCTTCCCGGTCAGGGTGATCTCGGTGGGCTCGGCGACCGGCGCCATCCGGCACCAGGTACGCGGCTCCCCGATGTAGCGGGCCTGCGACTGCAGCAGCTCGGTGAGCCGCTTGCTCTCGATCACCGGGCGGGTGGACAGCCAGGTCACCACCCCGGGCGGCACGATGTAGACCACGTGCCAGGGGGCGTCGAAGGGCAGGCCGAGAAGCGCGAGCAGCAGCGACCAGGGGACCGCCACACCCACGAACACACCGATCCAGACAATGGGAAGCGGCATCGGCAGCCGTAGGTCGTACAGCTTGTAGAGCCGCTTCTCGATCCGCCAGATATTGGTATACGTGGGCAGATCCACGCGCTCCTCCTTTCCGCCTCTCGTTCTCTGACCGCTCCGCGCGGTCTCAACCCCCCGTGATGCCCAGTGCGCCCGCGATCGCCTTGGCCGTCACCTCGATGATGTTCGGCACGTAGAAGATCACTCCGATGGCGATGGCGAGGATGATGAACTGCACGAACCTGGTGATCTCCCTGGTGAAGAGGAAGAAGAGGGCGACGACGGAGACGACGACGAGGAAGAGCGGGGCGAAGAACTTGCGCAGGAAGTCGGCCAGGCCCTGGGTGTTGACGCCGGTCGGAGGAGCGGTCGGCTGAGCGAGGTCGATCGCGCTCAGCAGAATGGTGTTCAGGGTCACTTCTCGTCCTCCGTGCTTATGATCGCGCTCGCCGGGCGGCCACGAGGTCGTGACACGCGCGCCGGAACCCGCCTGCCGCCGGCTCTCCGATCAGGGGGGGTCTGTTCACTGTGCTCCGGCACCGTTCGATCATGGGTTCCCCACAGACCGTTTCGCGCCTCGGATGTCCTTGACGAACCACTTGTCGCCCTGTTTGACCATGGTGAGCCGGTAGGACTGCTCCAGCTTGCCGTTCATCGCCCCGGGGTCGGACGAGGCGGAGTCGGTGGAGGCGCCGGAGCCCGAGGGCACACCCCACACGACCGTGGCCATCACCTCGCGGGTGGCGCCGCCGACGAGCGGGACGTCGAGGTCCTTGAGCTCCACGAAGGTGAAGGCGCCGCCGAACCCGTCCAGGGTGACCCCGGCGGCGGCGTACCGCTGCAGGGAGACGGTGTCGCCCGCGGCGTACGCCTTGAAGAAGTCGGCCAGCGGGGTGCGCAGCTCCTGCTCGGCGGCCTCGTCGCCCTCCGGCGCGGCGACCGCGGGCAGGTTGGCCGGGGACGGGGCGGGGAGGATGCCGGGCCGGCCGGAGACGACGAACCTGCCCTTCCCGGCGTCGTAGTACACCGGCACCGAGAGGAGCTGGCGGCGGTCGCCCGCCTGGAACGCCATGGTGACGACGGCGTTCTGGTCGTCGACGATCTCGGTGTCGTACGGCTGGACCGCTCCGGCGGCCATTCGTCCCAGTCCGTCCCAGCCGAGCTGCGGCTCGGCGGCGTCGGGGAGATAAGGGGCCAGCCTGGCGGCCCTCTCCGATGCCCGTACGGCGTCGAAATTCAGATAGACCGCCGCGAACTGGCTGGCGAAAGAGGTGGCGCGGCCGACCGGGAATCCGGAGCCGGTCGAGACGGCGGACGGGCCGCCCGCGACGGTCTGCCCGGTGGCACGCTCGAAAATGGCGCGCACGCCGTTCACCACGATGACGACTATCAGCGCCCACAGGATGACCCGGCCGATCCAGACCAGCCACCGGCCGCCTCCGCCGGACCAGCGGCCCCGCGAGGCGCCGCGCCCGCGCGCCGGGGGCGGGTCGAACTCCGGATCGTCGAGGGACCCCGGGTACGCCGACAGCCCGGGGTCGCCGGTGATCCGAGGATCACGCTGGAGCGCTGCCCTTCGAGCCATCATTCCTCCGCTCGCGCCGATCCCCCGGCCGGCACGGTTTCGTATTACCCGTGACCCCGTTAACCATGGTCAAGGACTTACTCTAACCGCCTCGCCGATTGTTCCAGGAAAGCCACGCCTATGCTGCAGGCATCGTCCTTACCGAGCAAACCGGGTCTGGGATGTGGACGGCGTGGTGACCTGCGCCGTTCGCGGGGAGAAAACATATTTCTCCAGGTCGGCGCATGCCCCGATTACCGAAACGCCACGCATTGCTCACCAAACAGCACCGAGACTGTCTCGACCTGCGCATTTATCCCGGAAAGCATTACTCAGCGTCACCGAATGACGAAACGGGCCTGATCAGCCGATCAGGCCCGTCCGGGGATCGCGGCGCGGCAGGCGCCCGCGAAGGCGGGTCGCGTGCCCGCGGGAACAGGCCGCGCGCGGGAGCCCAACCCGCACGGGGGCCGGTCGCACGCCCCCGGGCGTCCTCTCCACGGAAGCGCGGGCCGTACGGGGGTCAGTCGCCGGGCGGGAGCATGGCCCGGCGTCCCGGGGCGGCGGGGGACTGGACGGTCATGCCGCCGTCGACGACGATGAGCTGCCCGGTGAGGTAGCGCGACTCGTCGGAGGCGAGGAAGACCATGGTGTGGCCGATGTCCTCCGGGCTGCCGAGATAGGGCAGGGCGTTCGTGCGCTTGAGGTCGTCGACGACGTCCCGGGGCAGGTTGTCCAGCAGGGCGGGGGTGACCACCGCGCCCGGCGCCACGGCGTTGCAGCGCACGCGGTGCGGGCCGTACTGCACGGCGATCGACTTCGTGAGGTTGATGACGGCGGCCTTCACCGCGCCGTAGGAGATCTGCACGACGTCCCCGACCAGGCCGGCCACCGAGGCGGTGTTGATGATCGACCCGCCGCCGGCCCGGATCATGTGGGGGATCGCGTGCCGGGAGCCCAGGAGCGTGCTGCGCACGTTGAGGGCGACGGCGCGGTCGAACTCGGCCATGTCCAGCCGCAGCAGGTCCAGGTCCGCGCGCGGGTCCGTGCCGCCGACGTGGTTGCAGAGCACGTCCAGGCGGCCGAACTCGCCGACGGTGGCGCCCACCATGCCGGCCACGGAGTCCTCGTCCACGACGTCGACCGTCAGCGGGAGCGCGCGGCCGCCGTCGGCCTCGGCCAGCCGGGCCGTCTCCCGCGCGGCGTCCCCGTCGCGGTCGGCCACGGCGACCAGGGCACCCTGCGCGCTCATCAGCCGCGCGGCGGCGCGGCCGATGCCGCTGCCGGCTCCGGTGATCAGCGCGACCTTCTCCTTCAGGCGGTCCATCGAACGGTCCCCCGCTCCCCCATCGGTTTGTCAACAGTGATGACATCGTATGTCATCTATGATGACCAACCTCTCGACGGGAGCGGAAAGGGGGCCGTCCGTGGCGGTGCGACCACAGGGCCCGGCACGCCGCCGGTCGGCGACGGCGACCCGGCAGGCGATCTCCGAGGCGGCGCGCGAGCTCTTCGCGGACAGCGGCTTCGACGCGGTGGGCATCCGGGCCATCGCCGCCCGCGCCGGCGTGGACGCGGCTCTGGTCATCCGCTACTTCGGCTCCAAGGAGCGGCTCTTCCTGGAGGTCATGACCGTCGACCTGCCGGTGGCCGCGGTCATGGACGGGCCGTTGGAGAGCCTCGGACGGGCCCTCGTCGAGCACGTGCTCGATCTCTCCTCCTCCCACGCGGGAACCCTGGCGGTGACCTCGCTGTCCGCGCTCTTCCGCGCCTCGGAGCGGGCGCCGGTCCAGCAGACCCTGCGCGAGACCATCGAGAGGGCCTTCGCCGTCCCGCTGGTCGGCCGGCTCCGCGGCGGCGACGCCGAACTGCGGGCCCATCTGATCGCGGCCCAGATCGGGGGCCTGCTCACCTCCCTGCACGTGGTGCGGGACCCGGTGCTCGGCCGCGCCGACCGGGCGAGCCTGGCCGCCCGGTACGGAGCCGCCATCCAGCGCCTCATCGACGGAGAGGACTGAGCCGCCGGCCGTACGGACGGCCGCGCCCCGGCGGTACGGACGTCCCCGTCTCGCCCTCCACGGCCTTCGGCTCACCGCGGCCGACGAGCCGGCCGTCAGGAACCGGCGCTCTCGGCGGCGTCGCGCTCCCTGGTCACCGCCCTGCGGGACAGCACGATGGACAGTGCCGTCACGGCGCCCCACACCGGGCCCATGAGGACGTGCAGGATCCCCAGCCAGGCGACCTCTCCCCATTGGTACAGCAGTACCTGCGCGGCCAGGCTCGCCAGGCTCACCAGCGCGATCAGCACCGTGGTCACCGCGTAGAAGCGGCGCAGTCCGCGATGCGAACGCCACCGCGGCGGACCGCCCACGATCCGGTTCGCCACCAGGCCGGCCAGCGGCCGGTCGGCCACGAGCGACAACAGGCACGCCGCCGCGGCAAGGGCCGGGACCAGCATCGGGGGCAGGAAGAAGCCACGCGCCTGTCCCGTCCCGGCGGCGACCGCCGCGCAGGCCGCCGCCAGCAGGGCACCGACGACCGCGTGCCGGACCTGCCGCCGGGTCCACAGCCGCCAGGCGAGGATCAGCGCCGCGGTCACGGCCGTGGCGACGACCGCCGGACGCAGGCCGCCGATCTGGTTCGCGACGAGGAACACGAGGGTGGGTGCCGCCGCGGCCACGACACCGGCCGGGGACATCCCGTCCGGCGTCCTCATCGAAGACCTTCGTCCGCGCCGGCGGACCGGCGCCGGCCGGTGAGCTCCGGAGAGCCGGTGAGCTGAGAAGGGCCGATGAGCCGGGAAGAGCCGGTGAGCTCCGAACAGGAGAGGAGACCGGCTTCGGAGACGCCGGCGAGCGTGCCGCCGACGCCGGTGACGTGGAGCACCCGATCGAAGGGCGCGATGACGCCGACCGGGCCGAGCCCGTCGGACGACGCGATGTGAACGTGCATGTGGGAGAGCCTTCGTCGAACGGGGAGCCGGCGGTCACCGGCTCCGGCTCGACGCTACGAGTCGGCGGGCACGGCGTTCGTAGGGGTGAGCGCCACGTTTCAACGGGATGTCGCCATGCCGCGGCCCTGGCGGTGACGTGGGTCACGGGTCGCGGACGGGTGCCGGCCGAAGGTGCGGCGGTAGGTGTGGGGGCTGACACCTGTGGTGCGCTTGAAACGGTCGCGGAAGGCCGTGGGCGAGCCGAAGCCGACCTGGGCGGCGATGCGCTCGACGGAGTGGTGCGTGGTCTCCAGGAGGTGCTGGGCCTGCCGGACGCGGGCCCGGTGGAGCCACTGGAGCGGGGTGGTGCCGGTCTGCTCGCTGAAGCGGCGTATCAGGGTCCGGGTGCTGACCCGGGCGTGGGCGGCGATGTCGGCGAGGGTGAGCTCGCGGCCGAGGTTGTCCTGCAGCCAGGCGAGCAGGGGGTCGAGGGTGGAGCCCTGCGGGGTGGGCGGGTGGTCGCGGACGATGAACTGGGCCTGCCCGCCTTCGCGTTCGAGGGGCATGACGGACAGGCGGGCGGCGTCGGCGGCCACGGCCGAGCCGTAGTCGCGGCGGATCATGTGCAGGCACAGGTCCAGGCCCGCGGCGGCGCCGGCCGAGGTGAGGATCTGCCCGTTGTCGACGTACAGGACACCCGGATCGACGTCGACCTCCGGGTGGGCGGCGGCCAGGAGGTCGGCGGCGGCCCAGTGGGTGGTGGCCCGCAGACCGTTCAGCAGGCCGGTGGCGGCCAGGGGGAAGGTGCCCGAGCAGATGGAGGCGATGCGCGTGCCGTCCGCGGCGGCGGCTCGCAGCGCGTCGCGGACCTCCGTGGTGAGCGGGGTCTCCGGTGCGGCGGTGCCGGGCACGATGATCGTGTCCGCACCCCTGAGCCCGTCGAGGCCCCAGGGCGCGCGCAGGGTGAAGGCGCCGGCGTCGGTCTCCGGCCGCTCGGCGCACACGCGGACCTGGTAGCCGGGGCGCCCGTCCGGAAGCCGGGTACGGGTGAAGACCTCGATCGGGGTGGAGAGGTCGAACGGGATCACCTGGTCGAGCGCGAGAACGGCGACGGTGTGCATGGCCGGAATCTATCGCCCCGCCGGGCGTCACGCCCGGTCCCGGCTCCCTGGGATCGCCGTCCCGGTGCAGCGTGGCGGCCTTCTCCCGATGTTGGCACTATCCCGTTGGAGGCTGTCATGAATGCCACTGGGAGAGGGAGGTGGCGGCCCGTTACGTTCGGGGCGTATCCGGCGGCCGGCCGGACGTCCCGCATCCGAAGGATCACCATGCACGCCCAGATCGTCCTGTTCGACGGCTTCGATCCGCTCGATGTCGTCTCTCCCTACGAGGTGCTCCACGCCGGCGGCACCGCCTCCGCGGGCGCGGTGACCGTGGAACTGGTCTCCGCCGAAGGGCCGCGCGAGGTGGTCAGCGGCACCGGCGGGCTGGCGCTGCGCGCCACCGCCGCCCTCGATCCCGGACGCGCGGGTCTGGTCCTGGTCCCCGGCGCCTCGGGCCGCGTCGGAGGGCCAGGGGAGGCGCCCGGCCCGGACGCGGGCACCGGGGAGCGGCAGCGGGACGAGTCCGTCCCCGTACGGCTGGGCCGCGCCCTGACCACCGAGTTGCCCGTGCTGCTGAAGGCGGCCATGGAGAACCCGGAGGTGACGGTCTGCACGGTGTGCGGCGGCTCGCTCCTGCTGGCCATGGCCGGTCTGCTGGGGGGACGCCATGCCACGACCCACCACCTGGGCATGGACGCGCTCGGCGCGACCGGCGCCCACGCGGTGCGCGCCCGCGTCGTCGACGACGGCGACCTCGTCAGCGGCGCCGGCGTCACCTCCGGGCTCGACCTGGGCCTGTACCTGCTGGAGCGCGAGGTCGGCCCCCGGATCGCCCACGCCGTCGAGGAACTGTTCGCCCACGAACGCCGCGGCACCGTCTGGCACGCCCGGGGACCCGTCCCCGCCGCCCTGTGACCGCCGAGACCACCCGCGCCCTCCAGGCAACCGAGCACTGAACATGACGAAACTCTTTCTCTCCCTGCACGTCCTGGTCGCCGTCGTGGCCGTCGGCCCGGTCACCGTCGCCGCCGGCATGTTCCCCCCGGCCCTGCGCCGCTCCCACCGTGTCTCCGGCGACGTCCCCGGTGACCGGGACGCGCTCGCCACTCTGCGGACGCTGCACCGCATCTGCCGGGTGTACGCGACCGTCGGCATCGGCGTGCCCGTCTTCGGGTTCGCCACGGCGAGCAGCCTCGGCGTCCTGGGCGACGGATGGCTGATCGCCTCGATCTTGCTGACCGCCGCGGCCGCCGCCGTCCTGGCCCTGCTGATCCTGCCCGCCCAGAGCCGTGAGCTCGCGGCCCTGGGGGACGCGACCGCCGGTCCCGACCCCCGTGTGCCCGGCCGCCTGTCCATGCTCACCGGTGTCTTCAACCTGCTGTGGGCCACGGTCACCGTACTGATGATCATCCGCCCCGGCTCCACCACCGGGGTGTGACCGTGGACGTTCGCCACCTGCGCGTCGCCGCGCACCTCGAACTCGCCTCGCTGATCATCATGCTGGCCAACATCGCCACCGTGCACCTGAAGCCCGTCTCCTCCCTGATGGGTCCGGCCCACGGCTGCGCCTACCTCTTCGTCGTCGTGGCGGCCTGGCGTGTCGGACAGGCCACGACCGCCGTCAGGGCGGCCTCCCTCCTCCCCGGCGTCGGCGGCCTCCTCGCGCTGCGCCTGCTCGACCGCGCCCGGACCACCGGGCGGCACGGCCGGGACGGCGAGGAAACGGTCCCGTCCTGAACGCCTCCCCCGTTCCGGAAAGCCGCCGGCCGCGTCCGCCGAGTCGGGATCGATCAGCTCGCGCTCCGACACGTTGACGCCGGCCAGGGCGTTCTCGTACGCGCTGAGCAGTCGGCGGGCGTTCGCCGGAGAGCGCAGTAGATAGGAGCCTTCGCGCAGCGCCGCACAGTCCTCGGCCGAGACGAGCACGGCGTTGCCGTGCTCGGAGACGATCTCGACGGCCTCGTGGTCCTCGTTGACCTGCTTGATCAATGGAAAGAGAGCCTTGCGGGCTTCGCCCGCGGTTATGGCCATGACCCGACCCTTTCCAACAGTGGTACCGGATATCGCACCACTCGCATAGCTCATGAGCAGGGCAAATGCCCGAAGGACCAGAAATCCCAGCACCCCCGGCGTCGGAAACGGCGAAGGGGCCGGCCCCCGGAGAGGCCGACCCCTTACCGCCTGCGAACTCGGCGAAGCGCCCGGCCCGCGGCATCGAACCGATCACACGTTGAAGCGGAACTCCACCACGTCGCCGTCGCGCATCACGTAGTCCTTGCCCTCGATGCGGGCCTTGCCCGCCTGGCGGGCGGCGGCGATGGAGCCCGTCTCGACCAGGTCGTCGAAGGAGACGATCTCGGCCTTGATGAAGCCCCGCTGGAAGTCGGTGTGGATGACCCCGGCCGCCTCGGGGGCGGTGGCGCCCTTGCGGATCGTCCAGGCCCGGGTCTCCTTGGGGCCGGCGGTCAGGTAGGTCTGCAGGCCGAGGGTCTCGAACCCGACCCTGGCGAGCTGCGACAGGCCCGACTCCTCCTGGCCGACCGACTGCAGGAGCTCCAGCGCCTCGTCGTCGGGGAGCTCGACGAGCTCGGACTCGATCTTGGCGTCCAGGAACACGGCCTCGGCCGGGGCGACGAGCGCCGACAGGCGGGCCCGCAGCTCGGCGTCGGTCAGCTCGTCGGCGTCCAGGTTGAAGACGTACAGGAACGGCTTGGCCGTCAGCAGGTGCAGGTCGCGCAGGTCGGCCTGGTCGATGCCGGCGCCCTTGGCCCCGGCGTACAGGGTGGTGCCGCCGTCGAGGAGCTTGGCCGCCGCCTCGGCCGCCTCCAGCGCGGCCCGGCGGTCCTTGTTGGTCCGGGCCTCCTTCTGGAGGCGCGGGATCGCCTTCTCCAGGGTCTGCAGGTCGGCGAGGATCAACTCGGTGTTGATCGTCTCGATGTCGCGCTCGGGCGAGACGGCGCCGTCCACGTGGGTCACGTCGGGGTCGCCGAAGACCCGGATGACCTGGCAGATGGCGTCGGTCTCACGGATGTTGGCGAGGAACTGGTTGCCGCGCCCCTGCCCCTCGGAGGCGCCCCGGACCAGGCCGGCGATGTCGACGAACTCCACCTTCGCCGGGAGGATCTTCGCGGAGCCGAAGATCTCGGCCAGCTTCTCCAGGCGCGGGTCGGGAACGCCGACGATACCCACGTTGGGCTCGATGGTGGCGAACGGGTAGTTCGCCGCCAGGGCGTTGGCGGTCTTGGTCAGCGCGTTGAAAAGCGTCGACTTGCCCACGTTGGGAAGTCCGACGATGCCGATGCTCAGGCTCACGTCAGCCGAGTTTACGGTGAATCACGCACTGCTATCCGCCGCAGGCAGGTCACAGGGCGGTAGACGGCCTGCCCGCTCGTCTGCAGATAGCGGTCGGAGCCGGGCGGACAGAGGGCGGCGGCGGTGGTCCTGGCCGTCACCTTGGCCCACGCCCGGGCCGAACCGCAGGAGATCCTGCCGAGCGCACCCCTGGTCTCGGCCCGGTCGCGCGGCTCCGCCACGCAGTCGCCCACCGCGGGAATCCTGCCCTCCCGGCCCAGGCAGACGATCGTGCGGGGGCCGGCGGCCAGGGAGTCGAGCGTGGCCGCGGGGCACTGCCCGGCCCGGTCCACCACGGCCAGCGCCCTGCCGTACCAGCCTCCCGCGGAGCACGGGCGCTCCCCGCCGCGCGCGGTCACGCAGTCGCCGGCGCGCAGCACCCCGCCTCCCGCGCCGGCGTCGCCCGGGTGCGGGGCGGCCAGGTTGCGGACGCACGCCGTACGGCTGTACGGGGCCGGTGATGCCGGCGGCGCGGAGGCACCGGGGGTCGGGGAGACCGTGGAGGCCGGCGACGCGGAGGAACCGGTGACCGGGGACGGCGGGGCCGGGGTGGTCCCGGCGGGAACCTCCATGAGCCCGACGATCTCGTCGGTGTCTGCCGGGCAGTCCTCGGGCCGGTCGCCGACCACGGACAGCACCCGCCCGTCCGCCGACCCGCACGGCACCAGGCCGAACCGGACACCGTCCCGGCTCACGCAGGCCCCCCTCTCCCAGAGCAGCGAGAGGGCGCCCGGGGCGGGACGCGGGCTGGTTCGCCCGGAGACGTACACGCTCGCGGCGACGACCGCCACCAGCACGACGAGGATCGCTCCGACGAGGGCCAGCGCCGTCTTCGGCTGCGAGCCTTTCACCCCCACCGGGTCACCACCCTTCGCATGGGAACGGATACCAAGAGTGACGATACGTGCTCTCGCAGGTGAAATGCGTGACCGGCCGGAAAGGCGTGTCGGAAGGCCGAGAACCGCCGGGCCTGCGATCATTCCGGGGTGGATGTCACGGCACTCGTCTTCCAGCTCGCCATGGGTCTCGCCGCGGGGCTCGCGATCGGGTTCCTGCTCGGCAGGGCGCGCGCCGCCTCCGGGGCGGCGGAGGCGGGTGCCCGCGTGGCCGAGGCCGAGGCGCGTGCCAAGGCCGCCGAGGACAAGGCCGCCTACGTCGAGGAGCAGCTCGCCGAACGGTTCCAGGCCCTGTCGGCCCGCGCCCTCGACGCCAGCAACCTGCGGTTCCTGGAGATGGCCGAGTCCCGGATGGCCGCGGGCCGCGCCGAGGCCGCCGGGGAGCTGGAACGGCGCAAGCAGGCCGTCGAGCATCTGGTCGAGCCGCTGAAGGACACCCTGGCCCGGGTCGAGGCGCAGCTGCGCGACGCCGAGTCGGGCCGCCGCGCCGCGCACGCCGAGCTGGCCAGGCACATCGACATCGTCCGCGAGAGCAACGACCGGCTCCGCCTCCAGACCGACACGCTGGTCCGCGCCCTCCAGCGGCCGGAGGCCCGGGGCCGTTGGGGTGAGCTGCAGCTTCGCCGGGTCGCCGAGATCGCGGGCATGCAGCGGTTCTGCGACTTCGACGAGCAGGCGAGCGTCACCACCGCCGACGGCGCGCTCCGCCCCGACATGGTCGTACGGCTGGCCGGCGGCAAGAACATCGTGGTCGACTCCAAGGTCTCCCTGGCCGCCTACCTGGAGGCCGCCGAGTCCGGCGACCCCGGCCACCGCGCCACCCGGCTCGACGCCCACGCCCGGCACGTGCGCGAGCACGTGGACCGGCTCGCCGCCAAGAGCTACTGGCAGGCGTTCAGCCCGGCGCCGGAGTTCGTGGTGCTGTTCATCCCGGGCGAGGCGTTCCTGGCCCCGGCGCTGGAGCGCGACCCGGGACTGCTGGAGCACGCCATGCGGCGGCGGGTCCACATCGCCACCCCCACCACGCTGATCACCATGCTCCGCACCGCGCAGTACGCCTGGCAGCAGGCCGCGCTCAGCGAGAACGCGCGGGCGGTCTTCGAGCTCGGCAAGGAGCTGTACGAGCGGCTGGGCAGCATGGGGCGGAACGTGGAGACGCTGGGCCGGTCCCTGAGCCGGGCCGTGGAGTCCTACAACCGGGCCGTCGGCTCGCTGGAGACCCGGGTGCTGGTGAGCGCGCGCAAACTGAACGACCTGGGACTGGTGGAGGGCGACCTCGACACGCCCCGGCCGGTCGAGGACCTCGCCCGCGCGCTCACCGCCCCGGAACTGCTGGGAGAACCGGAACCGCCGGGAGAAGAGAAGCCAAGCTCGCCTCTTGTGTCCCGGTTGAACGGTAAGTTGGCGAACGATCTGTCCTGACCGTTCCCCGTGGACCGCGAGACCCGGCGCCGCGGCACGGGACCGGTGACGAGGGACGGGGTCCGAGGGAGCGAGTGGTGAACGGTCTAGGCGACGGACGGCCGCTTGGCGGGGTGATCGCGTGAGTGAGCGGGGGCGGGGTGGCGGCGTCCGGCTGACCGCCCGGGGCGCCGTGGTCTCCGTGCTGGCGTTCACGCTGCTGGGCTGCGTCCTGCAGGCGCTGTTCGGGTCGCCCGCCCTGACCGGGGTGGCGTTCGTCGCCGGGTGCGCCGTGGCGGTGGCCCTGGTGAACCGGCGTGACCTGCTCACCCTGGTGGTCTCGCCGCCGCTGGTCTTCTTCGTGGCGACGCTGCTCGCCGAGGCCCTCAGGTCCCTGGGGGCGGCCTCGCCGCTCCAGACGCTCGGCCTGGGGCTGTTCACCACGCTGTCGGCGGGCGCCCCCTGGCTGTTCGGCGGCTCGCTGCTGGTGCTGGTCGTCGCCTGGCGGCGCGGCCTGGCCGGGTGCGTGAGGGAGCTGCGCGAGGAGCTGCGGGCAGGCGGCCCCGCCGTCCCGCGCCCGCGCCGGAGCGAGACCGGCGCCTTCGCGCCCGAGCCGGAGGGCTATTTCGAGCCGAAGGTGTACGGCACGCCGCGCGAGGACGCCTGAGCGGCCTTTCCTCACGGCCGGACGTCCTTCCGCGCGCCCGGCCTTCCGCGCGCCCGGCCGGCCACGGGTCCTCCCCCGTACGGCGGGCCGGGCGGTTCTGCTCAGGAGCGGTCTCCGCTCTCCAGCGGGTCCTCCCCCGTACGGCGGGCCGGGCGGCCCCGCGCCCGCCGTACGGCGAACGCGGGGGAAAGCGGGGTCAGACGCCGGCGCGCAGGTCCTTGCGCAGCTCGTGCGGGAGCGCGAAGCGGACGCTCTCCTGCACCGACTCGACCTCCTCGACGTCGGCGAAGCCGCGCTCGGCCAGGTGGGCCAGGACCCCGTCGACAAGGTCTTCGGGCACCGAGGCGCCGCTCGTCACGCCCACCGTGGTGACGCCGTCGAGCCACTCGTCCCTGATGAACGAGGCGTCGTCGACGAGGTGGGAGGCGTCGGCCCCGTGGTCGAGGGCGACCTCCACCAGCCGCTTGGAGTTGGAGGAGTTCTGGGAGCCGACGACGATGACGAGCTGGGCCTCGGCCGCGATCTCCTTCACCGCGACCTGGCGGTTCTGGGTGGCGTAGCAGATGTCGTCGCTCGGCGGGTCGATCAGGTTGGGGAAGCGCTCCTTCAGCCGCGTGACCGTCTCGGTGGTCTCGTCGACCGACAGCGTGGTCTGCGACAGCCACACGAGCCGGTCGGGGTCCTTGACCTCGACGGTGTCGACGGCGCCGAGGCCGTCGACCAGCCGGATGTGGTCGGGCGCCTCACCGGCGGTGCCCTCGACCTCCTCGTGCCCCTCGTGGCCGATGAGCAGGATGTCGTAGTCCTGGGAGGCGAAGCGCCTGGCCTCGTTGTGCACCTTGGTCACCAGCGGGCAGGTGGCGTCGATGGTCCGCAGACCGCGTTCGGCGGCCTCCCGGTGAACCGCCGGGGAGACCCCGTGGGCGGAGAAGACGACGATGGCGCCCTCGGGCACCTCCTCGGTCTCCTCGACGAAGATCGCCCCACGCTTCTCCAGCGTCCGGACCACGTGGGTGTTGTGGACGATCTGCTTGCGCACGTAGACCGGCGCGCCGTACAGCTCCAGCGCCTTCTCCACGGCCTGGACCGCGCGATCGACGCCGGCGCAGTAACCGCGCGGCCTGGCCACCAGAACGCGTCGAGTCGCGGGGGTCTCGAAAGTCATGTTCTCATGCTACGTGGAGCCACCGCCGGGCCCGCCCACCCATCGACGAACTCAGCCGACACGGTCTTGCCAGACTATGTAGTCGGGAACAGACCTCCAGGGAGACGACATGACGGTCCCCAACATCATCCGAGATGTCACCAGAAACGTCCGCGAAGCACTCTCCAGCCGCGAGCAGTTCAAGGAGAAGGCCAAGGACCTGCCTCTTTACGTACTCCAGTCGGCGCTGAGCGGGGTCGGCCAGGCCCTGCTGCTCGGCGACCGCGTGCGGGGCACGATCAAGCGGCTGACGAACCAGGAGGAGCAGGAGGAGGCCGCGGAGCGGCGCGGGCCGGCCGGACAGACGGGACCGGCCGGGCAGGACACGGCACGGGAGGCCGAGGAGGAGCCGCGCGAGAAGCCGCGCCGCGCTCCGGTCATCTTCGCCCCGCGCCCGGAGAGCGCCGCGTCCCGGGACGAGGTGGCCGCCCCCGCCGGGGAGGCCGGGACGGGGTCCAATGGCGCCAAGGCCCGCCCCGAGCCGGTCATCTTCGCCCCGGCCAAGCCCAGGGCCGCCGAGCCCGAGGTCACGGAGCCCGAGCCCGCGAAGCAGGAGCCCGCGCAGCCTGAGGCCGCGAAGCCCGAGGTCACGGAAGCCAAGGTGGCCGAGCCCGAGACCGCGAAGCCCGAGACCGCGGAAGCCGAGGCGGCCGAGCCCGAGACCGCGAAGCAGGAGCCCGCCGGGGCGCAGGCCGCCGAGCCGAAGACCGCCAGGACCGAGACCGCTGAGCCCAAGGCCACGAAGTCCAGGACCGCCAAGCCGAAGGCCACCGGGACGGCCGCGCCGGAGGCCGGGGATAAGCCCGCCGGGACCGCGGAGCCCAGGCTCGTCGAGTCCACCGAGGCCGCCGGGGCCGGCGTCGTCGCGCCGCCGGCCGCCGAGGTCGAGGTCACCGAGGTCCACGTCGCCACGCCCGGCGAGGCCGACACCCCCGTGGTCGAGGTCACCGGCACGAAGGCCGCCCGGCCCGAGGGCGTCGAGCCGCCCGCCGCGACCGTCGAGGTGCCCGAGGAGCCGATGCCCGGGTACGGCCAGCTGACGGTCGCCTCGCTGCGCGCCCGGATGCGCGGCAAGTCCGCCGAGCAGGTCCGGCTGCTGCTGGCCTACGAGCGGGCCACCGCGGCCCGGCCGGAGGTCGTGCGGATGTACGAGAACCGCCTGGCCAAGCTGGAGGCCGCCGAGTAGGCGCCGGCGACGCGTAGGCTCCGGCCATGAGCTCGAAGACGACACCGGAGCAGCCGCTGCCGGTCCGCACGGTCCTGCAGATGGTCGGCGGCTGGATCGGCAAGCTCGGCACCGTCTGGGTCGAGGGGCAGATCACCGAGCTGACCGCGCGCGGCGGCACGGTGTTCCTGACGCTCCGCGACCCGGTGGCCAACATGTCGGCCCGGGTCACCTGCCCGCGCGGCGTCTACGAGGCGACGGTCCCCCGGCCGGTGGACGGCGCCCGGGTCGTCATGCACCTGAAGCCCGACTTCTGGGTCAACCGGGGCTCCTTCGCGTTCACCGCGCTGGAGATGCGCCCGGTGGGCGTGGGCGAGCTGCTGGCCCGGCTGGAGCGGCTGCGCCAGGTGCTCGCCGCCGAGGGGCTGTTCGGGGTGGACCGCAAGCGGAGGCTGCCGTTCCTGCCCGGCACGATCGGGCTGATCTGCGGCCGCGACTCGGCCGCCGAGCGCGACGTGCTGGAGAACTCCCGGCGCCGCTGGCCGGCCGTGCGGTTCAAGGTCGAGCCGGTGGCGGTGCAGGGACCGTACGCGGTCACCGAGGTCACCGAGGCGCTGCGCAAGTTCGACGCGGACGGTGAGGTCGACGTCATCGTGGTCGCCCGGGGCGGCGGGTCCATGGAGGACCTGCTGCCCTTCTCCGACGAGTCGCTGGTCCGGGCGGTGGCCGCGTGCCGGACCCCGGTGGTCAGCGCGATCGGCCACGAGCAGGACAACCCGCTGCTCGACCTGGTGGCCGACGTACGGGCCTCCACGCCCACGGACGCCGCCAAGAAGATCGTCCCGGACGTGGGCGAGCAGCTCACCCTCATCCGCCAGCTCCGCGACCGGGGGCGCCGGGTGACCGCCGGCTGGCTGGACCGCGAGACGGCCTGGCTGTCCGCGGTCCGCTCCCGCCCCTCGCTCGCCGACCCGGTCCGCGAGCTGGAGCGCCGTGCCGAGCAGGCCGATCAGCTCAGGGATCGCGCCAGGCGCTGTCTGACCGCCTCCCTGGACCGGGCGGGAGACTCGCTGACGCACCTGCGGGCCCGCCTGGTCGCGCTGTCGCCCGCCGCGACCCTGGAGCGCGGCTACGCGATCGTGCAGCGCCCGTCGGGCGACGTCGTACGGCTGGCCCGCGACACCGCCCCCGGCGAGGAGCTGACGGTCCGGTTCTCCGACGACCGGGTGACGGTCCGGAGGGACCCGGAGCCGACGGGCTGACCGCCGGGCGGAATACCGCCCGGCGCCCGGGGCCGGACGGACGGCGAGCGGGAAGGTCCCGGGGCGGCCCCGGGGCAGGCTGGTGGCGCCGGGGCGGGCGTTCCGTCGCGAACGCGGCCGTGACGGCTGTGACGGCCGTGGCGGCTGTGGGAAGGCCGGGGAGCCGGGCCGTACGGCCTATGGTGGGTACGTGGCCGATGAGAAGACACCGTCGTACGAGCAGGCGCGCGAGGAACTGACCGAGGTGGTCCGCCGCCTTGAGGCGGGCGGGCTGACGCTGGAGCAGTCGATCGAGCTGTGGGAGCGCGGCGAGAGGCTCGCGACCGTGTGCGAGGAGTGGCTCCAGGGCGCGCGGGTGAAGCTCGCCGCCGCCATGGCGCAGCGCCGCCAGCCCGACCTGTCGGGCGACTCGCCCTTCTGACCCCGGACCGCTCGCCTTCCGGGACCTCCGCTCCTGACCCGTCCGGTTCACGGCTGACCCGTCCGGTTCACGGCTGACCCGCCCGGTTCACGGCGGCTCCGGCCGCGCGGCTTCGGGGCGGCTCCCTTCCGGCCGTCCGGTCCGGGCGGCTCAGGCTTCGACGGGTGGGTCCCCGTGTCCGGGCCGCGCGGCGTTACGGGGTCGGCTTCGGCTGCTGCTTGAGGGAGGCGGCCAGGGTGGTCAGCTCGTCCCACTGGGCGGTGCCGGTGACGACGACGGTGGCGTCGGGCAGGAGCCGGACGAGGGAGCGCTGGTTCTTGTCCTTGCGGAAGCGCTGCTCCCAGGTCGCGCCGCCGATCTGGACGTTCCCGGTGACCTCGGTGGTGTTGGCCATCCGGGAGGCGAAGTCGGCGGCGGGCTTCCCGTTGCTCTGGGCGAGCATCGCGTGGGAGCGCCGGGCGGTGGCGAACCCGAGCCGCCACGTCGTCGTGTCCTTCTCCTGGGCCGCCCGCGAGCTGGTCGGAATCCAGCCGGCCGGCACCTGGGACGGCGCCCACACCTCGTACGGCGCGGTGCGGCGCAGGTTGGCGACGTCCATCGAGTAGTCGATCCTGGGAATGTGCTCGGTCCTGCTCTGCGGCGTGACCAGCAGGAAAAGGCCCACGGCCGCGAGGCAGACGAGCATCGCGAACGCGTAGCCGTAGAAACCCTGAGTGAAACGTCGCACGATTGTCGAGACTATCCGTCCGGCGGGGCGGTCCGCCCGCCGGGGCACACCCGCCGCGGCGCCCCGTGGCCTCCGGGGACTGCGGGGGCTCCGGGGACTCCCGGGAAGCCTCCCGGGGGGACCGTACCTTCCCGGAGGGGGCGGTCCGCGGGGGCTCAGGGGCGGCGGATCTGCCCGATGATGGCCAGCGCGTCCTCGACCAGACCGCGGGAGGCGGCCTCGTCCTCCGACAGGGCCACCTCCGACACGGCGGCGGCCAGCGCCCCGGTGAGGACCACCACCAGCGCGCCCTCGTCCCCTTCGAAGAGGGTGGCGTTGCGCTTGGCCCACTGACGCAGCCGGTCGCGCATGACGACCTCGAAGCCGGGCGGCCCGTCTCCGCGCAGGAACAGCGCGGCCAGCTCGCGTTCGGCCAGGCACCCCTCCAGGTAGGCGCGGGCGCCGGCGATGAACAGCCGCATCGGGTCGCCCTCCCCCGCGGCGCGGGCCTCCTGGACGGCCTGCCTGGTCCGCTGGGTCTGGCGGGTCTGGAACTCCTCGAACAGGGTCAGGTAGAGGTCGGCCTTGCCGGAGAAGTGGTGGTAGAGACTGCCGACGCTGGCCCTGGCCCGCGCGACGACGTCGGTGACCCCCGCCTCGGCGAAGCCGCTCTCGACGAAGGTCTCCCGCGCGGCCGTCAGGAGCGCGACGCGCGTGGCGGCGCCCCGCTCGGAGCTTCGCGGGGACGCGCCGGTCACCGGCCGTACCTCGGGCCGTATCGTGTCGCCGCTCATCCGTCACCTCCGCGAAGGCCCCCGCCCTCGGGCAGGAGATGGAGTCGAGACGGCACATTATCCTCCCCGGCCGGGCAGAAAAGGGGGACAACTACGATCGTTGTCGTAATCGACGAGAGGGGCCCTTCTCCATGTCCGACCAGACGTCCGTCCCCGCCGCACTCGCCACGGGTGAGCACGCGCCCGACCGCAACCTCGCCCTGGAGCTGGTCCGGGTCACCGAGGCCGCCGCGATGGCCGCCGCCCGCTGGGTCGGGCGCGGCGACAAGAACGGCGCCGACGGCGCCGCGGTGAACGCGATGCGCCAGCTGATCAACACCGTGTCGATGAAGGGCGTGGTGGTGATCGGCGAGGGCGAGAAGGACAACGCGCCGATGCTCTACAACGGCGAGGAGGTGGGGGACGGCAGCGGCGCCGAGTGCGACGTCGCCGTGGACCCGATCGACGGCACCCGCCTGACCGCCCTCGGCATGCCGAACGGGATCTCGGTCATCGCGGTCAGCGAGCGCGGCTCGATGTACGACCCCTCGGCCGTCTTCTACATGGACAAGCTCGTCACCGGCCCGGACGCCGCCGACGCGGTGGACATCGACGCTCCCGTGGCCGACAACGTCGCCGCCGTGGCACGTGCCAAGGGCGGCGAGCCGTCGGACGTGACCGTGGTCATCCTCGACCGGCCCCGCCACGAGAAGATCATCAGGGAGGTCCGGGAGGCCGGCGCGCGGATCAAGCTGATCACCGACGGCGACGTGGCCGGCGCGATCATGGCCGTCCGCCGCGGCACCGGCGTGGACCTGATGCTCGGCATCGGCGGCACCCCCGAGGGCATCATCGCGGCCTGCGCGATCAAGTGCCTGGGCGGTGTCATCCAGGGCAGGCTGTGGCCGCAGGACGACGCCGAGCGGCGCCGGGCGCTGGACGCCGGCCTCGACCTGGACGCCAAGCTGACCACCGACGACCTGGTCAGGTCCGACGACGTGTTCTTCGCGGCCACCGGGATCACCGACGGCGAGCTCATGCAGGGCGTCCGCTACCACGGCCGGTACGCCGTGACCAACTCCCTGGTCATGCGGGGCCGGTCCGGAACGATCCGCAGGATCGAGAGCGAGCACCAGCTCTGGAAGCTGCGCGCCTACAGCGCGATCAACTTCGACAGCGCGAGCTGAGCCCGGCGCGAGCCGAACCCGGCACGGAGCGGGCCCGGCACGGACCGGGCCCGAACCCGGTGCGGGACGCGCGTGTCCCGCCGCCGGGCCGCCGCCCCCGGGTCCCGGGCGGCGGTCCGGCGGCGGTTCGGCGACGGTCCGGCGGAGGAGTCGTCAGCGGCGGAACCAGGAGCGGCGCGGGCGCTTGGGCGGCTTGGCCACGACGCTCCCCAGGCTGACCAGCCCGGTGATCTCGATGACCGGGCCGCCGGGCGCGGGCGGCACCTGGTTGTGCATGCCGCCCATGACGGTCGAGGCGGCCATCTCGATCCGGACGCCCTCCGGGACGATCAGCGTGAGGGTTCCGCACAGCACCGTGGCCTGGACGGTGACGCGGCTCGACTGCAGCATGGCCTCGCGCAGGTCGAGCGTGACGTTGGCGCAGATCGCGGTCGCGGGGAAGCGGGTGGGCACCACCCAGCGCCCCGAGTGCTCCTGTGAGCCGAAGAACGCCGTCACCGCGCGGATGTCGGTCCGCAGCGGCTGGGCCTCGGGGGGAAGCAGGTCGGTCGTGAGCACGGTGAGCTCGCCGAGCGTGCGGGCCCGGTAGAGCGCCTCGATCCGCTCCTCGTGCTCGACCGGGTCGAGTCGCCCGTCGGCGAGCGCGTCGCCGAGCACGGCGGCCACCCGCTCCCGGTCGGCGCTGCCCGCCCGCAGGTCGCCGGGGCGGGGCTCTCCCCCGCGCCCGGGGACCACCGGAGGCTGAGAACTTTCCACGCCTCCGACCCTAGCCGCCGCGACGGCGGGGAGCGGACCCTCGGTACGGTCTCGGAGGCGGGGGCGCCGGTCGCGTCCGGCGTCCTCGTGGCGCTCCCACGCCGCCCCGGTCAGCGGGTCCCACGCCCATCACGGCGCCCTCGTGGCGTTCCCGCGCCTCCCCGGCCGGCGGGTCGCGCGCTCATCGCGGCGCCTTGGCCATGGGGACGCGCGGGTCGATCGCCTGTTCGGCCCAGGAGGAGCGGACCCAGGCGTGCCGGGGATCGTCGGCGCAGGCCATGGTCCGCTTCTCGGCGGGCCCGGCCAGGACGTTGAGGTAGTACAGGTCGTAGCCGGGGGCGGCCATCGACGGGCCGTGGTAGCCGCGCGGGACGAGCACCACGTCGCCGCCCGCCACCTCCGTCAGCGTCTCGTGACCGCCGTAGACCCGCTGGTAGCCGGGACCGCCCTCGAAGTAGTAGATCTCCTCCAGCACCGCCTCGCACGCGGAGGCGGTGTCGTGCTTGTGCGGCGGGTAGGACGACCAGTTGCCGCCCGGGGTCAGCACCTCCACCGCGACCAGCCGGTCGCAGTCGAAGGCGTCCGGCGCGCAGAAGTTGTTGACCTGCCGGGTGGCCTGCCCGGCCCCGCGGATCTCGACGGGGACGTCGCGCGCCGCGCCGTACCGGACGGGGAAGCTGCGCCGCGCGCGGGCGGCGGGGAGCGCGAAGCGGCCCGAGCCGGTGATCCGTACGGTCGCGCCGACGGGGAGGTAGATGAAGTCGCTGACCTCGGAGAAGACGGAGGTACGGCCGTGCAGGACGAGCCGTACCCCGTCGCAGCGGACCTCGCACGAGCCCGACAGCGGCAGGACCAGCATCTCCTCGTCGCCAGTGGTGAAGTCGACGCTCTCGCCGGACAGGCAGAGCACGCGGAGGCCGGTGTAGGCCCAGCCCGCCGTCTCAGGGGTGATCCACAGGGCCCAGGGGGACCGTGCCGTGCTGCCCGCCGGGACGAACGTCATGGCGCCTCCTCGGCCGGCACCTGGGCGGCAGGCCCGGCGTGCGGCGTCCGGGCGGGCCCGGATCGGGTGTCGCGGTCGGGTCGCTCGCTCATCGGTGCAACCTCCAGCATCCCCACGGCCGTGTCCACGGCCGCGGCCACGTCGTCATCGGAGGGGTACAGCAACGCGCGGCCGATCACAAGCCCCCGCACGCCGGGAAGCCGGAGCGCCGCGCGCCACGCGGCATAGGCGCGCTCGGGCGTTTCCCCCGGATCACCGCCCAAAAGCAGCGTCGGCAGCGTGGTGGCCCGCATGACCCGCTCCATCCCCTCCACCACCGGGATCTTCAGCCAGGTGCGGGCGGAGGTCGCGCCGAGCCCCTGGCCGACGTGGATGGCGTGGATGACGCCCTCGGCGGACAGGTCGTGGACGACGCCCCGCTTCCCCCGCCGCGACCAGAAGGGCTCGACCATCGCGATCAGGCCGTGCGCGGCCAGCTCGGTGATCGCCCGGCCGCAGGATTCGAGGGTGGCGGCGGTGGCGGGGTCGTCCAGGCCGATCCGGCAGAGCATCTTGCCGCCGTCGAGGCCCATCCGGACGATCGAGGCGGTGTCGTAGGCGGTGAAGCGGTCGTCGAACTCGAACGCCGCCCCCTGCACGCCGCCCCGGTTCATGGAGCCGATGACGAGCTTGCCCTCCAGCGCGCCGAGCAGCAACAGGTCCTCGACGACGTCGGGGGTGGCCAGCAGGCCGTCCACGCCCGGCCGGGACAGCGCCGTGCACAGGCGTTCCAGCAGGTCCACCCGGCTGCCCATGGCGAGGGGCCGCCCGCCCACACCGAGTACGCCGCGGGCCGGATGGTCGGCAGCGATGACGAGGATCTGGCCGCGCCCCTCCAGGGGGCTTCTGCGCCGCCGCGCGGCCGCGGCCTGCGCGATGCGCTCGGGGAAGCGGGCGCGGGTGTCGAGCAGGTTCCGGTGGTCCTCCTCGCGCAGGCGCGCGGCGACCCGGCCGGGCCCGGGCACGGCCTCGCTCACCGGCGTCCCCCGGCGGCCGGCCCGCCGTCGCGGGGGCCGTCGCCGCGGGGTGCGTCGCCGCCGGAAGCGGCGGCCGATCCGCCGTCGCCGGGACCGTCGCCACGGGGTGCGTCGCCACCCGAAGCGGCGGCCGATCCGCCGTCGAGTTCCCGCAGGTAGGCCAGGCTCTCCGCCATGTTCCGCCGGGGGACGTCGTCGTCCTCCCGGCCGAGCATGACGTCCTGTTCCAGGACGTACCACCCGTCGTACCCGGCGGCGGCCAGGCCGGTGACGACGCCCGCGACGTCCACGTCGCCCCGGCCCAGCGGCCGGTACAGCCCCTCCCGCACCGCCCGGGCGTAGGGCGTCTCCCCCGCCCTGACCCGCGCGGCGAGACCGGCGTCGACGTCCTTGAGGTGGACGTGCGCGATCCGCCCGGCGGCCCGGACGACCATCCCGGCGGGGTCGGCGCCGCCGACGAGCAGGTGGCCGGTGTCCAGGCAGAGCGGCATGGCACTGCCGTCGAGGACGCGCTCCACCTCCTCGGCGTTCTCCACCACGGTCCCGACGTGCGGGTGCAGGGCCACCGTCCGGCCGAACTCCTCGGCGGCCTTCGTGATCCGCTTCAGGTTGGCCAGCAGGGTCTTCCAGCCCTGGGCGTCCGGGACGTGCCTGGCATCGCGGCCCTGGGCGTCCGGGGCGTGCCTTTTGTCGTAGCCCTCCTCGTCCGCGGTCGCGGCGAGCACGAGTACCCCCACGTCGCCGTCCCGGAACGACCGCAGGGCGGCGCGCACCTCGGGGAGGGGGTCGTAGCGCGGTTCGTGCAGGATCACGGGGACGAATCCGCCGACGGCGCGCAGGCCGTACCCCTCCAGCATGGCGCGGCAGCGCGTCGGCGAGAGGGGCAGGAAGCCGTAGGGGCCGAGTTCGGTGGCCGTCAGGCCGAGGTCCCGCATCTCGGCGAGCACCTGGGAGCGGTCGAGCTGGCGGCCCCAGCCGGGGACCTCGCACACCCCCCACGAGATGGGCGCTCCGGCCGTCCTCACGAGGCCACCGCCGTTCCACGCCGGGGACGCGCGACCGGGGGCGCGGGGGGAAACGGTCCGGTCGGGCTGACGTACGGCAGAGCACCGCGCATGACGCCTCCGTGGGAGAAGCCTCTGGAACCCCTGTTCTAGGCAAGGAATCCGGGCCAGTCAAGGTTTGTCAGGACATACCAAGGATCTACCGGTACCCGGATCGGCGGTCCGCCGATCCGCCGGCGCCCGGACCTCCGGCCCGCGACGGGTCCGCGGCGGCCCGTCAGCGGAGCCCACGAAGCTCACGGAGCTTCAGCGGAACTCACAGAACTCACGGAGCCTCAGCGCGGTTCGCGGAGCTTCAGCGCGGTTCGCGGAGCTCGCGGGCGAGGGCCAGAACGGTGCCGGCCGCGCGGTGGACGGGCAGCCGGGCGAACCCCATGACCAGCGCGGGCGGCCCCGGCGCGCGCCGCATCGGGCCCACCGGCTCGGCGACGAGGCCGCACCGCCAGGCCGCCTCGGCGGCCGACGGCTCGTCCCAGCCGCCGGGCAGCTCGGCGAGCAGGTGCAGCCCCGCGGAGACGCCGCGCACCGTGACCTCGGGGAGGTGCTCGGCCAGCGCCCGCACCAGGGCGTCGCGCCGGGCGCGGTACTCCCGGCGCAACCTCCTCAGGTGCCGGTCGTAGCCGCCGCCGCGGATGAGATCGGCCAGCGCGTACTGCTCCAGGACCGGGGAGCCGAGGTCCAGCTCGCCGCGGGCCCGCTGTATCCACTCGGCGATCGGCGGCGGCGCCACCACCCAGCCGAGCCGCAGCCCCGGCGCCAGCGACTTGCTCACGCTCCCGGCCAGGACCACGCGGCCGGGGTCGAGCCCCTGCAGGCAGCCCACCGGGTCGCGGTCGAACCGGAGCTCCGCGTCGTAGTCGTCCTCCAGGATCGTCGCGCCCGCCGCGACGGCCCACTCGATCAGCTCGGCGCGGCGGCGGGGGGACAGCACCACTCCGGTGGGGTACTGGTGGGCCGGGGTGAGCAGCACCGCCCGCGCGCCGGTGGCGGCCAGGGCGCGGACGTCGACGCCCTCCTCGTCCACCGGAACCGTGACCAGGTCGGCCCCCGCCGTACGGAGCAGCGGGAGCTGGCGCAGGCTGACCGGGTCCTCGACGGCCAGCCGGATCCGGGCGGGGGGCGGCTCGGGGCGCGTGACGCGGTCGGCGAACCAGTCCAGGTCCTTCCTGGCCCCGCCCTGGAGGGGCTGCCCGGCCAGGGCCCGGACCGTGAGGCTCAGCCCCTGAGCCACCCCGCCCACTATCACCAGGTTCTCCGGGCGGACGTCCGCCGCGCGGACCCTGCCCAGATAGGCGGCCAGTTCCTCGCGCAGCTCCGGGACGCCGCCGGGATCGCCGTAGTCCAGCGCGTCGGCGGGCAGCGCGGCCAGCACCCGTCTGATCGAGGCGAGCCACTTCTCACGCGGGAAGAGGCCCAGTTCGGGGGTGGTGGAGCGGCGACCGTAGTACGGCTCGCAGGTCGGCGGCGACGTGCCGAGCTCCCGCTGCGCCCGGCCCGCGGCCGGCGCCACGCTGGTGCCCGCGCCGACCCGGGAGAGCAGGAACCCCTCCGCGACGAGCTGCTCGTACGCCTCAACGACCACGCCGCGCGACAGCCCCAGGTCCCTGGCCAGCTCGCGGCTGGCCGGCAGCCGCTCTCCGGCGGTGAGCCGGCCCTGCCGTACGGCCTCGCGCAGCTCGCAGGCGATCTGAGCGGCGATCCCGCCCGCCGCGCGGTCGATGGTGAGATGCAGGTCGGCCAATTGGTCCTCATTTTCGCGGCTTCATTGGACCCGTACAGGGGACCATTGGCTTCATAGCATTCACCGCGTGAACGCGAATGTCACTTCGACCGGCTCCCCCGCCCGCCCGGGACCGGAACGCACGGAACTCCCCGGAGGCCGGGGACGCCGGGAGATGCGCGGCCCGGCGCAGGCGGCCGGCGGGATGTTCCTGGTCGGCACGCTGGCGGGGGTGTCCGGCGTGATCGGCGACTATCCGGTCTACGGGGGCCAGGCTCTGCGCTACCTGGTGGCCGCCGTGCTGCTGCTCGCCGTCGCCCACGCGTCGGGCCTGCGGTTCCTCCGGCCCCGCCCACGGGAGGCGGCCCTGCTGGTCGCGCTGGCGCTGTTCGGGCTGGCTCTCTTCAACGTGTGCGTGATCGAGGCCACCCGGCACGGCGGACCGGTGCTGCCCGGGACCGTCCTCGGCGCCGTCCCGCTGGCCCTGGCCCTGGTCGGCGGGCGTCCCTCGCCGCGGACGGTGGGGGCGGCCGCGGTGGTGGTGACGGGGACCACCCTGGCCACCGGACTGGGCAGCGGCGATCTTCCCGGCCTGCTGTGGTCGCTGGGCGCGCTGGGCTGCGAGCTGGCCTTCACGTTGCTGGCCGTGCCGCTGCTGCCCCGGTTCGGGGCGGTGCGGGTGTCGGCCTACTCGTCGATGCTGGCCGTACCGCTGCTGGCGGGCACCGGGTGGCTCGCGGACGGCACGGCGATGCTGCGCGTGCCGTCCGCGGCGGAGGCGGCGGGTCTCGCGTACCAGGCGGTGGTCGTGACCACCGTGGCGTTCCTCCTCTGGTACGACGCGCTGCCCCGTATCGGACACGGGACCGCCGGGCTGTTCGCCGGGCTGATCCCGGTGGGCGCCATCGTCACGGGCGCCGTCCTGGGTCTGGGCGCGCCCACGCTCCCCGATCTGTTCGGGGTGGCGCTGGTGGTCTCCGGGATCGCGATCGGGCTCGGCGGGACATACCGTTCCCCCGCGGCATCCCCGCGCGACGCCCTCGCCGACCCGTCGCGGGACCCCGCGGGCGAGCCGCCCGGCGGGCCGGGCGACGATCCGTACGGCGGGCCGCTCAGTGGGACTGGCGGCTCTTCGCGCGCGGCAGGCTCGCCCGCCGCTGGTGGGGCACCTTCACCCGCTGCTGCGGCAGCTCCGCGGGAGGCTCCGGCCAGCTCACCGGCCACTGGGGCGTCCGCCCGCCGTCTTCCCTGATGTTCCGGAGCGTGATGGCGATCAGCGACACGGCGAGGCTGACGACGATGATGAACGCAACAATCGCGAGCATGATGATGTGTTCGGTAGTCATGGTCACAGCCCTCGGCTTCCACCGGGATTCCAACCCGGCCTCGTCTTCTAGTCTCCCTCGGTTTTTCGGACATTTAGTGACAATAGACGTCATACATCGCTAATGACTCATTAAAGGGCTTATTTCCTTTCGCGTCGCCCGGCCACCCGGCGGAGCGCCCGACGCGAGGGCTTACCCTCTAGGGGCACCGGAAGCAGCCACGCGGCACGGAGGATCAAAGACGATGCCCGAGTTCGACTACACCGACCTGCTCCCCCTGGGACCGGACGAGACCCCGTACCGGTTGATCAGCACCGAGGGGGTGCGCGTGGTCGAGGCCGCGGGCCGCAGGTTCCTGGAGGTCGATCCCGAGGCGCTGCGGCTGCTGACCGAGACGGCGATCCACGACATCTCCCACTACCTGCGGCCGTCCCACCTCGCCCAGCTCCGCAAGATCATCGACGACCCCGAGTCCAGCGGCAACGACCGCTTCGTCGCCCTCGACCTGCTGAAGAACGCCTCGATCGCGGCCGGCGGGGTGCTGCCGATGTGCCAGGACACCGGCACCGCGATCGTGATGGGCAAGCGCGGCCGCCACGTGCTCACCGACGGCGCCGACGCCGAGCACGTCTCGCGCGGCGTGTACGACGCCTACACCCGGCTCAACCTGCGCTACTCCCAGATGGCCCCGCTGACCATGTGGGAGGAGAAGAACACCGGCTCCAACCTCCCGGCCCAGATCGAGCTGTACGCCGAGGACCCGCACGGCCACCCCGACGAGTACAAGCTGCTGTTCATGGCCAAGGGCGGCGGCAGCGCCAACAAGTCGTTCCTGTACCAGGAGACCAAGGCCGTCCTCAACGAGAAGCGGATGCTCGCCTTCCTGGAGGAGAAGATCCGCTCCCTCGGCACGGCCGCGTGCCCGCCGTACCACCTGGCGATCGTCGTCGGCGGCACCTCCGCGGAGTTCGCGCTGAAGACCGCCAAGTACGCCAGCGCCCGTTACCTCGACACCATCCCCACCGAGGGCTCCCCCAGCGGCCACGGCTTCCGCAACCTCGAACTGGAGGCCAAGGTCTTCGAGCTGACCCAGAAGCTGGGCATCGGCGCGCAGTTCGGCGGCAAGTACTTCTGCCACGACGTCCGCGTCATCCGCCTCCCCCGCCACGGCGCCTCCTGCCCGGTCGCCATCGCGGTCTCCTGCAGCGCCGACCGCCAGGCCCTGGCCAAGATCACCCCCGAGGGGGTCTTCCTGGAGCAGCTGGAGACCGACCCCGCCCGGTTCCTGCCGGACACCACCGACGAGCAGCTCTCCGACGACGTGGTGAGCGTCGACCTCAACCGCCCGATGCCGGAGATCCTCGCCGAGCTGACCAGGTATCCGGTCAAGACCCGCCTGTCGCTGACCGGCCCCCTGGTCGTGGCCCGCGACATCGCGCACGCCAAGATCGCCGAGCTGCTCGACGCCGGCGGCGAGATGCCGCAGTACATGAAGGACCACGCGGTCTACTACGCCGGCCCCGCCAAGACCCCCGAGGGCTACGCCTCCGGCTCCTTCGGCCCCACCACGGCCGGCCGGATGGACTCCTACGTCGAGCGCTTCCAGGCCGCCGGCGGCTCCATGATCATGCTCGCCAAGGGCAACCGTTCCAAGCAGGTCACCGACGCCTGCAAGGCCCACGGCGGCTTCTACCTCGGCTCCATCGGCGGCCCGGCCGCCCGCCTCGCCCAGGACTGCATCAGGAAGGTCGAGGTGCTGGAGTACCCCGAGCTCGGGATGGAGGCGGTCTGGCGGATCGAGGTCGAGGACTTCCCCGCGTTCATCGTGGTGGACGACAAGGGAGAGGACTTCTTCGCCGACACGACCGGCCCCGTCCTGTCCATCGGCCGCCGCTGACCGTCACCCACGGGGCGCGGGAGAGGCGATGGACGCGGACGAGGCACGGGAGAGGTTCCGGGCGGCCCGGGTCGCCCGGCTGGCCACCGCCGACGCCGGCGGCACGCCCCATCTCGTGCCGGTCACCTTCGAGGTCGACGGCGACGTGATCGCCTTCGCCGTCGACCACAAGCCCAAGCGCACCGCGGATCTGCGCCGGCTGCGCAACATCGCGGCCAACGACCGGGTGTGCCTGCTGGCGGACCACTACGACGACGACTGGTCGCGGCTGTGGTGGGCGCGCGCCGACGGGCGGGCCCGGATCGCCGCCGAGGGCGCCGAGCGGGAGCGGGCGCTCGCCCGGCTCGCCGCGCGCTACCCGCAGTACCGCGACCGCCCGCCGGAGGGGCCGGTGGTGGTCATCGAGGTGGACCGCTGGTCGGGATGGTCCTACGCGGCGGGCGGAGGGCCGTCCTGAGCACCCCGCCTTCAAGGCCGCTCGTCATGCGCGCCGGGTATGGCCGTCACCCCGAAAGCGGGAACGCGCGTCCGAATACACGGGAAACGAGGAAGCCGGACAGGCGGCAGGGGTCACCGAGTGTTTATCGACCATGACGAGTACGAAAATCTGACAGAAGATCGCAAGAAGTTTCGGCCCGGTGTCTACAGGTCTCAATACGCAAATCGGTAAGCTGCCAATCATGCGTGCGCCCTCCGGATACCTTCTCGCAGCGCGCTACCGGCTGGCGGAGCCGGTCGGGCGCGGCGGCATGGGCACCGTCTGGCGCGCACACGACGAATGGCTCGACCGCGAGGTGGCGGTCAAGGAGGTGCGGCTGCCCCTGGTCCTCGACGAGGATCTCCGGGCCGAGCTGTGCACCAGGACCGAGCGCGAGGGGCGGGCCACCGCGATGGTCGCCCACCCGTCCGTGATCACGGTCTACGACGTGGTGACCGAGGACGAGCGTCCCTGGATCGTGATGGAGCTGCTGCGCGCCAGGTCGCTGGAGCAGCTCCTGCAGGAGCACGGCCCGCTGCCCCCGCGTCAGGTCGCCGAGATCGGGCGGCAGGTCCTCGGCGCGCTGCGCGCCGTGCACGCCAAGGGCATCCTGCACCGCGACGTCAAGCCCAGCAACGTCCTGGTGACGCCCGAGCGGGCGGTGCTCACCGACTTCGGCCTGGCCGCGCTGGAGGGCGACGTGCCGATCACCCAGGCGGGCATGGTGCTCGGCTCGGCCGGATACATCTCCCCCGAGCGCGTCCTGGGCGCCAAGGCCAGTCCGGCCGCCGACCTGTGGTCGCTCGGCGCGACCCTCTACACCGCCGTCGAGGGGCGCGGCCTGCACGGCCGCCGTACGGCGGCCGCCGCGCTGGCCGCGCTCACCAGCGGCGAGCCGATCCCGATGGAGAAGGCCGGGCCGCTGACCCCGGTGCTGCGCGGCCTGCTCGCCATCGACCCGGCGACCCGGCTCGACGCGGTCCGCGCCTCGCTGATGCTCGCCCGGGTGGCGGCCGGAGGGGTGGTGGAGGAGCCGGTCCCCCGGCCGCAGCGGAACGGCACGACGATCGCGGTGCCGTCGTTCAACCGCCGCCCGCAGCACCGCGGGCTGCACCGGGTCGGCACCCCGCAGAACACGCCCCCGTCGTTCGTGCCGCCGCCGGGGCCGTTCCAGGCCCCCGCCGCGCCGACCCCGACGCCGGTGGGGTCGATGCGGGGCCACCGCCGCCCGGCCGAGGGCGTGCACCGCAAGCCGGTGGAACGGCCGCCCGCCCCGCAGCCGTTCGGGCGGATCCTGACGCCGATGATCAGGCTGATGCTGCCGCGCCTTCTCTGGCCGAAAAGGCTCCGCAAGCGCGGGTAAAGCGATCTACAACCAACAATCGCTATCTTCTTCTCATGCCGGAACAGCAAAGGCGCCTGCTCGCGAACCGCTACGAGCTGATCGCTCCGATCGGCCGGGGCACGATGGGCACGGTGTGGCGGGCCTACGACCGCTCCCTCGGGCGCGAGGTGGCGATCAAGGAGATCCGGCAGGAGCGCGGTCTCAGCGACGCGCAGCGCGCGGAGCTCCGGGAGCGCATGATCCGTGAGGGCCGTACGGCCGCCCGCATCAGCCATCCCTCGGTGGCCACCGTCCACGACGCGATCAACGAGGACGGCAGCCCGTGGATCATCATGGAGCTGGTGCAGGCCCGCTCCCTGGAGCAGGTGATCGAGGAGGAGGGGCCGCTGCCGCCCCGGCTGGTCGCCGAGATCGGCGTCGACCTCCTCGGGGCGCTGCGCGCCGCCCACGCCCAGGGGGTGCTGCACCGCGACGTCAAGCCCGGCAACGTGCTGCTCACCGAGAGCGGCCGGGTCGTGCTCACCGACTTCGGCATCGCCAAGGCCGAGGGCGACGACAGCCTCACCAGCACCGGCATGGTCATCGGCTCGCCGGGATACACCCCGCCCGAGCGGGCGCGCGGCGAGCACACCGGCCCGGAGTCCGACCTGTGGTCCCTGGGCGCCACGCTGTACTTCGCGGTGGAGGGCAGGCCCGCCTACGAGCGGTCCTCGGTGTCGGAGACCCTGGCCGCCCTGATGAGCGACCAGGTCGATCCGCCGGTCCTGGCCGGTCCGCTCCGGCCGGTGCTGGAGCGGCTCCTGGAGCGCGACTTCCGGGCGCGACCCGAACCGGGCAGGGCGATGGCGATGCTCCGCGCCGTGGCCGACGCCCCCGCGGGCCCGGCCGTGGCGACTCCGGGCGCCGGGCATCCCGCCGCGCCGGACGAGATCCCCTCCACCGGCACGTTCGCGGCACGGCCCACTCCCTCCGCGCCGGACCCGCGGCCGGCGTCCCGGCCTTCCACGCCCCCGGCGCCGCAGCCGCCGGGGTCCGCCGCGCCGAAGGCCGGGCGCCCGTCAGCGCCGCCGTACGGCCTGCCGGCCTCCCGGCCCGCCTCGTCGTCCGCTCCCTCCGCGCCCGGTGGCGCTTCGTCCGCCCCTTCCGCGCCCGGTGGCGCGTCCCCGGCGCCGCGGGGCCCGGCGGGCACGCCTCCCGGTGAGGCCGAGGAGTTCGACGCCGACCGGACCGTGGTGGTCGCCCGCCCGCCGGGGGGTTTCCGCCCACCCGCCGGGAACCAGACGCCCGGCGCCCGGAACCAGGCACCCGGCGGGCCCGGGGCCGCGGCTCCGGCCCGGGGATCGTCCCCGACGCCGCCGGGGACCGGGGAACCGGAAGCGGGCGGCCAGGCCGCGGAAACCCGCATGCTGCCCCCCGTCGAGGCGCACGGCGAGCCCGGCAGGCCCGGAGCGCCCTGGGAGCAGGCGCCGCGGCCCGCGTGGGAGCCCGGGACGCCCCCGGGGACCCGGCTCACCGGCGACCAGCTCCGCTCCCACGGGCTGGGCACCGACCTGTTCGCGATCGCCGGGCAGGGCGGCAAGGGCGTGCAGAACACCACGCCGCCCCGGACCCGCGTCGGCCTGATCGCCCTCCTCGGGGTGGCGGCCGTCGCGCTGATCGTGATCATCATCATGGCGGTGGCCGCCTTCGCGGGCACCTGACGCGCCGCCCCCGCCGGTTTCCGGCGCGGGGCCGCGCCGAACCGGTCAGGAATCGAGAAGCCCGGGAGGGGCCGCCGGTCATAGCGTGATCGGCATGGAACTCACCCTGCACTACTGCTACATCACCGTTGACGACGGCGACAAGGCGCTCGCCTTCTACCGGGACGCGCTCGGCCTCGAACTGCGCAACGACGTCGCGTACGGCGGCGCGCGCTGGCTGACCATGGGCCCGCCGTCGCAGCCGGACGTCAACATCGTCCTGGAGACCGTCAACGCCGATCCGAACGCCGCCCCGGAGGATCTCGCCGCGCTGGGCGACCTGCTCGCCAAGGGCATGCTGCGCGCCGTCGTCTTCGCCACCCCGGACTGCGACGCCACCTTCGAGGAGGTCCGCGCGTCCGGCGCCGAGGTGCTCCAGGAGCCGATCGACCAGCCGTACGGCGTCCGCGACTGCGCCTTCCGCGACCCGGCGGGCAACATGATCCGCTTCCAGCAGCTGAAGAAGGACTGACCCGGCGCCGCCGACGGTCGGTGCCGCGTGGATCGCGCGGCGCCGACCGGCCCGGAGCCGGGGCGGCGCGTCCGGCCGGTGTCGAATTCCGGCTTTATCCGGCAAGACGCAGACTGTACCCATGACCGAATACCGGATCGAGCACGACTCGATGGGCGAGGTACAGGTTCCGGCGAACGCGAAGTGGCGGGCGCAGACACAGCGGGCGGTGGAGAACTTCCCGATATCCGGGCGGGGGCTGGAGAGCCCGCACATCGCCGCCCTCGGCCTGATCAAGGCGGTCGCCGCCGAGGTCAACGCCGAGCTGGGGGTCCTGGAGAAGGACCTGGCGCAGGCGATCGCCGAGGCCGCCACCGACGTCGCCGAGAACGAGTGGGACTCCGAGTTCCCGATCGACGTCTTCCAGACGGGCTCCGGCACCTCCTCCAACATGAACGCCAACGAGGTGATCGCCACCCTGGCCGAGGAGCGGCTGGGCCGTCCGGTCCATCCCAACGACCACGTCAACGCCTCGCAGTCGTCCAACGACGTCTTCCCCACCTCCATCCACGTCGCCGCCGCGACCGAGGTGACCTATCACCTGATCCCCTCGCTCCGGCACCTGGCCACCGCGCTGCGGAGCAAGTCGCTGGAGTTCGAGGACGTGGTCAAGTCCGGCCGCACCCACCTGATGGACGCCACGCCGGTCACCCTCGGCCAGGAGTTCGGCGGGTACGCCACCCAGATCGACAACGCCGTCGCCCGGGTGCGCTCCGCCATCCCGCACCTGGCGCAGCTCCCGCTGGGCGGCACGGCCGTCGGCACCGGGATCAACACCCCGCCCGGCTTCGCTCCCAAGGTCATCGAGAAGCTCCGGGAGGCCACCGGGCTGCCGTTCTCCGAGGCTCCCGACCACTTCGAGGCCCAGGGCGCGCGGGATGCGATAGTGGAGCTCTCCGGGCAGCTCCGCACGGTCGCCGTCTCGCTCAACAAGATCGCCAACGACCTGCGGTGGATGGGATCCGGCCCCAGGGCGGGCCTCGGCGAGATCAACCTGCCCGACCTCCAGCCGGGGTCGTCGATCATGCCGGGCAAGGTCAACCCGGTGCTCCCCGAGGCGACGCACATGGTCGCCGCGCAGGTCATCGGGAACGACGCGGCGATCGCGTTCGCCGGGGCCTCGGGCAACTTCGAGCTCAACGTGATGCTGCCGGTCATCGCCCGCAACATCATGGAGTCCATCCGGCTGCTGGCCAACGTCTCCCGGCTGCTGGCCGACCGGTGCGTCCAGGGCGTCACGGCCAACGCCGGCCGGTTGCGCGAGTACGCCGAGTCGTCCCCGTCGATCGTCACGCCCCTCAACCGGTACGTCGGCTACGAGGAGGCGGCGAAGATCGCCAAGCAGGCCCTCGCCGAGCGCAGGACGATCCGCGAGATCGTCGTCGAGCGCGGCCACGTCGCCTCCGGCGCCGTCACCGAGGAGCAGCTCGACGACCTGCTGGACGTGCTGTCCATGACCCGGCGGCCGTCCTGACGTGCTTCCCCGACCGGCGGCCGGGGAACGCCGTGGAAGACTCGGTGTCCCCGATTCCGCCCCGGACCGTGTCCGGGGCCTCCCCGCAGGAGGATCGAACATGGCACAGGTCAAGTTCTACGGTCGCCGCGACGTCTGGGCCGGCAGGCGCCGGGAGCTCTCCGACACCGTCCACGGCTGCCTGACGGAGGCGTGGAGGCTCCCCGCCGACAAGCGGTTCCACCGGTTCCTGCTGCTGGACGCCGAGGACATGGTCTGCCCGCAGCGGAGCGAGCGGTACCTCATCGTGGAGATCGTCTGCTTCGAGGGCCGCTCCCCGCAGGCCAAGCGCGACCTGATCCGCACCCTGTTCGCCAGGGCGCAGGAGGACCTCGGCCTGCCGCCCGCGGACCTGGAGATCGTGATCCTGGAGGCGCCGCAGGTCAACTGGGGCATCCGGGGCCTGCCGGGTGACGAGCTGGCGCTGACCTACCCGGTCACCGTCTGAGGGACCGTCCACGCCCGCCCCGGCCGGACGAGCGGATCCTCCCGACTCCCAGGAGGATCCGCTCCGCACACATAGCCGACCATTGGACTATGGCGACCGCATACATGGGCCGGTGTTCGGCTGATTGCCTAGATTCGGCAGCATGGTGACTCCTCCACTCCCTGAAGAGAGCGGCTTCTCGCTTTCCTCGGCCGAGGTGGGCGACGGACAAGCCCTGCCCGTTTCGAACACAGGGACCGTATCAATGAAGCGATTCCCCCACCGGGAGAACCCGACAACCCACTCGCCAGATCTGACGGACCTGACAGGACGCCAGGCCGTGGTGACCGGGGCGGGCAGCGGGATCGGGCGTGCCTGCGCGCACCGTCTGGCCGCCGCCGGGGCGCACGTGGTGGTGGTCGACATGGACGCGGAGGCCACCGCGAAGGTGGCCGCGGAGGTCTCCGGCACGCCGGTGGTCGCGGACCTGTCGACGCCGGACTTCACCGACGCCCTCCCACCGGGTACGGACATCGTGGTCAACAACGCCGGCTTCCAGCACGTCGCGCCGATCGAGGACTTCCCGCCGGAGGTCTTCGCGAAGATCCTCAAGGTCATGGTCGAGGCCCCCTTCCTGCTGGTGAGGTCGGTCCTGCCGGGGATGTACGAGCGCGGCTGGGGCCGCGTCGTCAACATCTCCTCCATCCACGGGCTGCGCGCCTCGCCGTACAAGGCGGCGTACGTCACGGCCAAACACGCGCTGGAGGGGCTGTCGAAGGTCATCGCCCTGGAGGGCGCCCCGCACGGGGTCACCTCCACCTGTGTGTGTCCCGGCTACGTCCGCACGCCGCTGGTCGAGAAGCAGATCGACGCCCAGGCCGAGACGCACGGGATCGGCAGGGACGAGGTGATCGAGAGGATCATGCTGGCCCCGGCCGCGATCAAGCGGCTGATCGAGCCGGAGGAGGTGGCCGAGCTGGTCGCCTACCTCTGCGGCCCGCACGGCTCGTTCCTCACCGGGGTGTCCCTGCCCGTCGACGGCGGCTGGACCGCCCACTGACCCCCGGCCCGCGCGGGGCGCGGGCCGGGCACCACCTCGCGCCCGCGGCGCGAGGGAGGCCGGCGGGCCGCTCCCCGCGCCCGGCGACGGGAACCTCCGGGACAGACCGGGATGGACAGGAAGTACGGCGACAATGGAGGGCATGAACGCAGGGATCTTCCTCGAACTGCTGGCCAGGGAAGCGTCGTCGGTCGAGTTCGAGGGGCCCATCCTGGCCGCCCGCGCCGCCGGGGCGGACGCGGCCACGCTCGCCGAGCTGGAGGAGGCCAAGCTCACCGCGCTGAAGGTGCGGGCGCAACTGTCGCGCCGGGCCCGGCGGGAGGCGGAGCTGGCCGCCCTGTTCGACACGGCGAGCGACCTGGCGGGGCTGCGCGACCTCGACGCCGTGCTGGAGGCGATCGTGCGCCGGGCCCGGCAGCTCCTGGGCACCGACGTCGCCTACATGACGCTGATCGACTCCGAGCGGGGCGACACCCGGATGCGGGTGACCGACGGCTCGGTGTCGGCGAAGTTCCGCAACGTGCGGCTGGCCATGGGCACCGGTCTGGGCGGGCTGGTCGCCCAGACCGCCACGCCGTACGCGACGGCCGACTACTTCGCCGACGAGCGGTTCGACCACAGGGCGCACATCGACGAGGCCGTCCACGACGAGGGTCTGGTCGCCATCCTCGGCGTGCCGCTGAAGCTCGGCGCGCGGGTCATCGGCGTGCTGTTCGCCTCCAACCGGAGCGTGCGGCCGTTCACCCAGGACGAGGTGGTGCTGCTCGGCTCGCTGGCCGCGCACGCCGCGGTGGCCATCGACAACGCCCGGCTGCTGCAGGAGACCAGGAACGCCCTGGAGGAGCTCAGCGAGGCCAGCCGGCAGGCCAAGGCGCACGGTGAGGCGGTGGAACGGGCCGCGCTGGCGCACGACCGGATGGCCGGGCTGGTGCTGCGCGGCGGCGGGGTCAGGGATGTCGCCGCCGTGGTCACCGAGGTGCTCGGCGGCTCGCTGGTCGTCCTGGACGAGACCGGGCAGGCGATCACCGGGGACCTCGGCGCGCTGGACCCGGGCGAGGACGCGCACGGATCGGGCCGGCCGGGCCGATCGGGGAAGGGCCCGGCGCGCGGCGGCCGGGCGGCCGGGACCACCGCGGAGGCCATCGCCGAGGCCGCGCGGTCGTCGCGGGCGCTGGGCCGTACGGTCCGCAAGGGCAACCTGCTGGTCGCCTCGATGGACGTGGGCGGCGAGCCGCTGTGCACGCTGGTGCTGCGGCACGAGGGCCCGGTGGCCGACACCGACCAGCGCATCCTGGAGCGGGCCGCGCTGGTCACCGCGCTGCTGCTGCTGTCGCGGCGCACCGCGGCCGAGGCCGAGGGCCGGGTCAGGGGCGAGCTGCTGGACGACCTGATCTCCCGGCCCGGCCTGGACGGCCTGGCGCAGCGGGCCCGGCGGGTCGGGGTCGACCTGAACGCCGACCACGTGGTGATCGTGGTCCGCCACGGCGGGGGGCGCGAGCGCGCCGCGTTCTGGGCCTCCTCCCAGGCCACGCTGAAGGGCGGCCTGGCGGCCCTGCGGGGCGACGAGGTGGTGCTGCTGCTCCCCGGCGACCGGCCCGGCCCCCTGGCCAAGCGGGTGGCGTCCGAGCTGAGCGCGTCCCTCGGGCGCCCGGCCACCGCGGGCGCCGCCGGCCCGGTGCGCGACGCGGAGCCGATCGCCGCCGCCCACCGCGAGGCGCAGCGCTGCGCCGACGCGCTGCTCGCCCTGGGCCGGACGGGGGACGGCGCGAGCGCCGCCGAGCTGGGCTTCGTCGGGCTGCTCGTCGGCGACGGGCACGACATCGAGGCGTTCCTGGCCTCGACGCTCGGCCCGGTGCTCGCCTACGACGCGCGCCGGGGGACCGCCCTGGAGCGCACGCTCACCGCCTACTACGCCGCCGGGGGCTCGCTGTCGCGCACCGCCGAGGCCCTGCACATCCACGTCAACACCGTCACCCAGCGGCTGGACCGGATCGGCCGGCTCCTCGGCGCGGGCTGGCAGGACCCCGACCGGGCCCTGGAGATCCAGCTCGCCCTGCGTCTCCACCGCCTCAGCCACTGACCCGCCGGCCCTTTCCCGCGCCCCGGCGACCGGCCCGGAGCCGCGACCGCCCACCGGCCTGACCCGCGACCGTTCACCGGCCCACGGCCGCCCACCGGCCCGCGACCGTTCACCGGCCCGACCCGTGGCCGCCCACCGGCCCGCGACCGCCCATCCGCCTGACCCGTGGCCGTTCGCCGGCCCTGCCGCGCCGTCCGGCTCCGCCGCCCCTCGCGCCCGGGTCACGATCCGGTAAGCCCCCTTACCGCCCACCCCGCCAGGTGTCGTGATCCCGGGTGTCCACATACACCCGCCTCCCGCTGTGGTGACCGCACCCATAGGAGTGACGCCGGTCACTACGTACCGTGAGCCGACATCCCCCCAACAGCGCAACCTTTGGTGAGTGAGATGACAGAAAAAACCCGAACCCCTATCGGCAAGATCGTCGCCGCCAGCCTGATCGGCACGACGATCGAGTGGTACGACTACTTTCTGTACGGATCCGCCGCCGCGCTGGTCTTCCCCGCCCTCTTCTTCCCCAAGTCCGACCCGCTGACCGGCACCCTGCTGGCGTTCCTGACCTACGCGGTCGGCTTCGTGGCCCGCCCGCTCGGCGCGCTCGTCTTCGGCCACTACGGCGACCTCCTCGGCCGCAAGAAGCTCCTGGTCATCAGCCTGCTGATGATGGGCGTCGCGACCTTCCTGATCGGCTGCCTGCCGACCTACGCGACGGTCGGCGCCGCGGCCCCGCTGCTGCTGACCGCCCTGCGGCTGGTCCAGGGCTTCGCCCTCGGCGGCGAGTGGGGCGGCGCGGTGCTCATCGTCTCCGAGCACGGCGACCCGAACCGGCGCGGGTTCTGGGCCTCCTGGCCGCAGTCCGGCGCCCCCGGCGGCAACCTGCTGGCCACCGCGGTGCTCGCGGTGCTGGCCGCGTTCCAGAGCGACGAGGCGTTCAACAGCTGGGGCTGGCGCATCCCGTTCCTGCTGTCCGGCGTCCTGGTGCTGATCGGCCTGTGGATCCGCCTGTCCATCAGCGAGTCGCCGATCTTCCAGCAGGCGGTCGCCAACGCCGAGCACAAGCCCGTCAAGCGCATGCCCATGGCCGACGTGTTCCGCTACCACTGGCGCGACGTCCTCATCGCGATCGGCGCCCGCTTCGCGGAGAACGTCTCCTACTACGTGATCACCGCGTTCGTGCTGGTGTACGCCACCGAGGCGGCGAAGCTGGACAAGCCCATGGTGCTCAACGCGGTGCTCATCGGCTCGGCCATCCACTTCTTCTCGATCCCGATGTGGGGCGCGCTGTCCGACAGGCTGGGCCGGCGCCCGGTCTACCTGCTCGGCGCGGCCGGGGTGGGCGTGTGGGCCTTCGCCTTCTTCCCGCTGATCGACACCAAGAACTTCTTCGCGGTCACCCTGGCGGTCACGGTCGGCCTGATCCTGCACGGCGCGATGTACGGCCCGCAGGCCGCGTTCTTCTCCGAGCTGTTCGCCACCCGGATGCGCTACTCGGGCGTGTCGGTCGGCGCGCAGCTCGCCTCGATCATCGCCGGCGGCGTCGCCCCGCTGATCGCGGTGGCCCTGCTGCAGCAGTACGGCTCCGCCCTGCCGATCATGCTGTACGTGCTCTTCGCCGCCGTGGTCACCCTGATCACCGTCTTCGTCGCCCGGGAGACCAAGGACCGCGACCTGGCCACCGTGCGCGCCGAGGGCGACACCGCCTCCGCCCCGACCGTCCGCTGAACCCATATCGGAGATCACCAGATGCACATCGAGAGCCGGCGGGTGCCCACCGCCCGGATCACCCAGAACGTCCTGACGACCGGGGTGGCCGAAGGCGAACCGGTGCTGTTCGTCCACGGCAACGTGTCGAGCTCCGTCTTCTGGCGGGAGACGATGCTCGCCCTGCCCGGCGGCTACCGGCCGCTCGCGGTGGACCTGCGCGGCTTCGGCGAGAGCGACCCGGCGCCGATCGACGCCACCCGCGGCCTGCGGGACTTCTCCGACGACGTCCTCGCGCTCGTCGACGCCCTCGACCTGTCCGGCGTGCACCTGGTGGGGTGGAGCATGGGCGGCGGGGTCGTGCTGCAGGCGCTGCGCGACCGGCCCTCGGCCGTGCGGAGCGTGACGCTGGTCAACCCGGTCTCGCCGTACGGCTTCGGCGGCACGCACGGGCCGGACGGCACGCTGAACCACCCCGACGGGGCGGGCGGCGGCGGGGGGACGGCCAACCCCGAGTTCGTGCGGCTGCTGGCCGCCGGCGACCGGTCGGCCGACTCGCCCCTGTCGCCGCGGAGCGTGCTGCGCGCCACGTACGTCAAGCCCGGCACGGTGCTCGACCCCGGGGACGAGGACGTCTTCGTCGAGTCGATGCTCACCACGAGGATCGGCGAGGACAACTACCCGGGCGACGCGGTCCCCTCGGACGCCTGGCCCGGGACGGCCCCCGGCCACCGCGGGGTGCTCAACACCATGGCCCCCACGTACCTGCGGCTGGACGACCTGCACACCGTCGACCCCAAGCCGCCGGTCCTGTGGGTCAGGGGCGACTCCGACGTGATCGTCTCCGACACCTCGATGCTCGACCTCGCCCACCTGGGCGCCCTCGGAATCGTCCCCGGGTCCCCCGGCACCCCGGCCCAGCCGATGGTGACCCAGACGAGGACCGTGCTGCGGCGGTACGGGAACTTCGCCGAGGTCGTCCTCGACTGCGGGCACAGCCCGCACGTCGAGCGGCCCGAGGAGTTCCGCGCCGCCCTCGCCGACCACCTGAAGCGGAGCTGAGAGGCATGACGATGGCATCGACGGCGACTTCCCGGCGCCGCCGGCCCGCCGCGCTCGCGGCGGGCCTGGCCCTCCTCACCGCCGCCCTGTCCGCGGGCGCCCCGGCCGCCGCCGCCGAGACGGCCGGCGCTTCCGGCATCGGCCGGCACTGCGCGCTGATGGGCCTGCTGACGGTCGTGGGCGCCGAGCACCAGGAGAAGTCCTGCCTGGACGACCTCACCACCGCCGGAACGGTCGCCTCCGGGCACACCGACCCCGCCGACTGGGCGGGCCTGCACCCGGCCGGGGCGACCAGCCCGTCCGGCGTGCCCGGCGTCCAGATCGACGGTTACTTCCCCGACACCTCCACCACCAACACCAACCACGGCTGGAACCACGACTCGCAGTTCGTGATCCGGCTCCCTGACGACTGGAACGGCGGGCTGGTCGTCGCGGGCACCCCCGGCAACCGCGAGCAGTACGCCAACGACTTCGTCATCTCCGACTGGGCGCTGGCGAAGGGCTACGCCTACGCGGCGACGGACAAGGGCAACACCGGCGTCGGCTTCTACAAGGACGGCAAGAAGCCGGGGGACGCGCTCGCCGAGTGGAACACCCGGGTCACACAGGTGGCGCTGGCCGCCAAGGCCGTCGCCGCGCAGCGGTACGGCAGGCTCCCCCGCCGCACCTACGCCGCGGGCATCTCCAACGGCGGCTACCTCGTCCGCTGGCAGCTGGAGAACCGGCCGTGGCTCTACGACGGCGGGGTGGACTGGGAGGGCACCCTGTGGACGCAGGACGACAATCTCCTGACCTTCCTGCCGCCCGCGCTGCGGGCCTATCCCAAGGGTGACGCCCAGGCGATGTACGACGCCGGCTACGCCAAGGGGTCGGAGTTCCTGTGGCCGTTCCACCACCAGGTGTACTGGGACCTCACCCAGCGGCTCTACCGCGAGGAGCTCGACCCGGGCTACGACGGCGACACCGACGCCGGCACGCCGTTCTGCGCCTCGGGCACGCCGGACTGCGACGCCGACTACGACTACGCGGCCCGCGGGAAGTACGTCGCGCCCGCGGTGAGGAAGATCGAGCTGACCGGGCGGATCGGCAAGCCCCTGATCACCCTGCAGGGCACGCTGGACACGCTGCTGCCGATCTCCCGCACCGGGGACGTCTACGCGAAGATGGTCGGAGACCGGCCGTTCCGCTACTACCGGATCGCCGACGGCACCCACACCGACGGCCTGTACGCGAGCTTCCCGGACAGGCTGCGGCCGATGCTGCCGTGCTTCCGCACCGCCTTCGACGCCCTCGCGGGCTGGGTGGAGAAGGGCCAGGCTCCCCCGCCGAGCGCGACGCTGCCACGCCCGGAGAGCGGTGACCTCGTCAACGCCTGTCAGCTCGGCAGGTAGTGCCGCCGCATCGTCCGGGCGAGCCGGACGGTGCCCCGGACCCCGGGAACCCGCAGGACCACGCGCCGGGCCAGCGGGTACCGGGGTCCGGCCGCGTCCTGGCCGCCCGCGCCGCCGACCTCCACCCTGCCGGTGCGGCCCATCCGCAGCCGGAAGCGCAGGGCCTCCTCCCCGCCGTCCAGCCGCAGGAACGGCAACCACTCCCCGGGGCACAGGAACCCCTCCTGGGCGGCGAGCCGGGTCGGGACCCTGGCCACCAGCCGCCCCGCGTGGCGTCCCGGCACGCCCGGCTCGATGAGGGCGGGCACGCAGACCTCCTGGTCCGGGCGGGCCGCCCGGCGCAGCGCCAGCTCGGCGGGCGGCCCCCCGCTCGGCGGCACGTACGGCACCGGCACGACGACGAAGACCTGTCCCCGGTCGCGGATGACCGTCGTCCCCGTCGAGACCAGGACGATCGACTCGGGGAACGACCGGGGCTCCACGCAGACGCCCAGCTCCCCCTCCTCCGACCACCAGGGGACGACCAGCCTCCGGGAGCCGCCGGCCAGGTCGCCGACGCAGTCGCCGGGGACGCCGGTCACCCGGGCGCGGGCCCGGTGCGCCCCGCCGTGCATGCGCGCGTGGACCTCCCACGGGCCGGCCGGCAGCGGGCGGCCCAGGGCCGCGGTGTCCACCTCCAGCCGGGCGGTCGCGCCGGCCTGCAGCCTGATCCCGTTGCGATGCCGGCAGCGGGTCAGCGACGACGTCACCGGCAGGGCGTGGACGAGCCCGCTTTCGGGATGCCTGACGTAGACCTCGACCCGGGCCTGTGAGACGGCCCGGGTGACGTCGACCAGCTCCGGGGGGAGGTCGACGTCCAGCGGCGCCGGGGGATCCCACAGCAGGCCGGTCTCGCCGTACGGGACGAACCGCATCGGCTCGCCGCCGGCCCGCATGATCTCCACGGTGAGCGCCATCTCGAACGCGCCGTCCCGCCAGCCGGCCTCCCGCAGGTCGGCCCGCAGGTGGGTGCCGCGCATGGCCTCGGCCAGCGCGAGGAGCCGGTCGAGGCGGCCGGCGCGCAGCAGGGCCGCGCGGACCCGCAGGTGGACGGGCAGGTACCGGTCCAGGTGCGGGGGGAAGCGCTGGACGACGAGCTCGCGCAGCGTGGTGAAGGTGGCCGCCCGCTCCCGGGCGGAGGCGGTGACGAACCGGCCGCCGCCGAGCCGGCGCAGCACCGAGGCCCGCAGCCAGTGCGCGTACATCCGGTCGCGCCGCCGTCCCGGGGGCAGCTCGGCGTCGATGACGTCGAGCAGCTCGCGCAGCTCCGCCCCCTGCACGTACGGGTCGCCCGGCGGTTCGGGGCGCTCGGCCACGTGGCAGCAGACCTCGTCGGCCAGGACCGCGACGACCTTGGCCCGCAGGTAGGCGCGGAGCACGAAGGTCTCCTCGGCCAGGCGCCCGCCGGGGTCGGGGAAGGCGAGCGCCTCGGCGTCCAGGAACGCCCGGCGGTAGAGCTTGTGCGGGGTCAGCGCGGACAGCAGCCGGTCCTTGAGGATGTCGGCGCGGTCGCGGTCGGCCTCGAACACCGGGGAGGGCGGCATCCGGCCGACCACCAGCCGTCCGAGGAGGACGTCGGCGTCGGTCTGCACGGCCCGCCGGTACATCCGCTCCAGCGCGGTCCGCTCCAGCCGGTCGGTCTGCTCCATCAGGTAGACGTACTCGCCCTGGGCGACGGCCATCCCGATGTTGCGGCCGCGCATCGGCGAGCCGGTCTCCTCCAGGTGCAGCACCCGGACGTTCGGCCGCGCCGCCGCCAGCGCCTCAAGGCGCCGCTGGATCCCGTCGCCCGGCCCGGTGTCGGCGAAGACGACCTCGTACTCCTCCGGGGCCATCGACTGCGCGAGGAGCGAGCGGACACAGGCGTCGGCCGCGGTGCCGGGGTCGCGCACCGGCACCACCACGCTGACCTTCACATCCATGAGCCCCAGGGTGCGTCGCCCATGGCATGGAGGCGGTCAGACTTGCCGAGTCCTGGTGTCTCAATACCAGCCCGTGGCCTGGGAATGGGCCCAGGCACCACATGGCGTCCCGTAGCGGCCCTTGATGTAGCCGAGGCCCCACGCGATCTGGGTGGCGGGGTTGGTCTGCCAGTCGCCGCCGGCGCTGGCCATCTTGCTGCCGGGCAGGGACTGCGGGATGCCGTAGGCGCCGCTGTAGCGGTTCATCGCCCGCTCGTTCCAGCCGCTCTCCTTGGTCCAGAGCCTCTCCAGGCAGCCCCACTGGTCGCCCCAGCCGCGCGCGTCCAGCATCTGCTTGCCCAGCGCGCGGTTGCCGGACGGGTTGGCCGGGCCGGACGGGAGCTGCTTGGGATCGAAGCCGCCGCCGCCGGGCGCCTCCTTGACGATCTTGATGGGGCTGAGCTTGCGGCGCTTGTCGCGCTCGGCGGCCAGCCGGTCGGCCTTGAGCGCCTGGGCAGCCTGGGCCTTGAGGACGTCGCCCTCGGGGTCGGGCGCGAACGGGTCGCCGCCGCCGAAGATCTTCGACATCTCGTTCAGGGAGAGCGGCGCCGGCTTCGGGGCGGAGGCGTTCTGCATCGCGGTGTAGACGGTGAACCCGCCGCCGCCCACGACGACGGCGGCCGTCGTCGCGAGGATGACGGCGCGCTTGGGGGTCAGCCACCCCTTCTTCTTCCCGGCCCGCGGCTCCTGTGGGGCCGCCTTGTCCCGCCTGGCGGGTTTCCGGGCGTTACGGCGGGGGCGCGGAGCCGGATGCTCCCTCAGCTGCGGCGGTCCTGAGCTCACAACCTATGAGCTTGCCGCGCGCGGGGGGGTGCTCCGCAACCTGAACGGCGGAGTTGGTCTGCCTCTCCCGTGAGATCAGCAAGCTTTCCCCCTGCTTACCACTCGATTACGTGGTCTTTCCCGTTATTTGGCAACGTACTGTGATTTCAGTCACATTTGCCGGTACGGCGGTCTGCCCGGCCCACACACCGGAGTGGGAGGTCCCGGCGGGGTCCCCCGTACCGCCCGGCCCGCCCCTCCCCTGTCACAGTTCAATGACGGGTGCCGATCGGATGGCATTTGGGCGAATAATTACGGCGTGGCGGGCATCCTTCTCGTGGAAGACGATCCCTCGGTCCGGACGGGGCTGGAGCTGGCGCTGAGCCGCCAGGGGCACACCGTGACCTCCTACGACAACGGCGAGGACGCCCTCGCCCACATCAGGTCGCGCCGCCCCGAGATCGCCGTACTCGACGTCATGCTCCCCGGCATCGACGGGGTCGAGGTGTGCCGCCGCATCCGCCGGATGGACCAGCTGCCCGTCATCCTCCTCACCGCCCGCGGGGACGACCTCGACGTGGTCGTCGGCCTGGAGGCCGGCGCCGACGACTACGTGGTCAAGCCCGTCGAGCCGCGCGTGCTGGACGCGCGGATCCGCGCCGTGCTGCGCCGGGTGGAGTCGGCCGCCTCCGACCGCGTCACCTTCGGCGACCTGGTCGTGGACCGGGGCGCGCTCAAGGTGTCGCTGGCCGGCCGGGAGATCCACCTGACCCCCACCGAGCTGCGGCTCCTGCTCGAACTGGTCCGCCACCCCGGCCAGGTGCTCAACCGCAGATACCTGCTGCGGGCCGTCTGGGACCACACCCACGTCGCCGACTCCCGCCTGGTGGACGCCTGCGTCCAGCGGATCCGCGCCAAGATCGAGAAGGTGCCCGCCGAGCCGGAGTTCATCCACACCGTCCGCGGGTTCGGCTACCGGTTCAGCCCGCCGTGAGGCTGATGCACACCGGCCTGCGGGGCCGCCTGGTCATCGCCTTCACCCTCATCGCCGTGTCCGCCTCCGCGCTCGTCGCGGTGATCGGCTACGAGCTCGTCAAGCGCCGGGTCATCGACCGGACCGAGCAGGTGGCCGTCGGCGACGTGCGCGACATCATCGAGGGGATCAAGGTGCCGGTCGGCGCCCGCTGGCCGGGGGACGGCCCGCCGGCCGACACGCAGATCGCCGCCCTGCAGCGGAGCCTGCGCGCCCGCAACGGCCGGGTGGTGGTCCGCTACGAGAACTACGTCTACCCCGACGGCGACTTCGGCATGGGCGACGTCCCGGCCGACCTCGTCACCGCGTCCGCCCGCAAGACGATGACCGCCCGGCGGGCGGTCCAGGGACGGATGTGGCTGGTCATCGCCACCCCCGTGTGGCGGATCGAGCCCATCGGCATCGCCAGGCCCACCGGGATGAGCGTCTTCGCGTTCGTCCCCCTCACCGAGGAGGAGCGGCTCCTGGACGACCTGCGCCGGCCGCTGGCCGCGGCCGGCGCCGTCATGCTGGTCATCGCGCTCGCCGTCGCCCTGGTGTCGGCCAGGCGGGTGCTGCTGCCCGTCCGGCGGCTGGGTTCGGCGGCCCGGGCTCTGGGCGCCGGCCGGCTCAACACCCGCCTGCCGGTGCACGGCCAGGACGAGCTGGCGCAGCTCACCGCCACTTTCAACGACACCGCCGCCGCCCTGGAGCACAGCGTGTCCGAGCTGCGCTCGCTGGAGGCGATGTCCCGGCGGTTCGTCGCCGACGTCTCGCACGAGCTGCGCACCCCGCTGACCGCGATGACGGCGGTGGCCGACATGCTCTCGGAGGAGGCCGACCGGCTGCCCACCGAGCCTGCGGCGGCCGTACGGCTCGTCCTGCGGGAGATCAAGCGGTTGCGGACCCTGGTGGAGCAGCTCATCGAGACCAGCCGGTTCGACTCGGGCACGGCGACGCTGAACACCGAGAGCGTGGGCGTCGCCGACGTGATCGACGACTGCCTGGAGATACGGGGCTGGTCGGACCGGGTGGAGGTGGACGTGCCCCGCGCGCTGGCCTTCTCCGCCGACCCGCGGCGCCTCGACGTCATCCTGGCGAACCTGGTGGGCAACGCCCTGCGGCACGGCGCGCCCCCCGTCGTGGTGACCGCCCGCCGCGTCCCCGGCGGACTGGAGGTGAAGGTGCGCGACCACGGCCCGGGCATCCCGCCCGCCGACCTGCCGCACGTGTTCAACCGCTTCTACAAGGCGAGCGGCGGCGACGGCAGCGGGCTCGGCCTGTCCATCGCCCGCGCCAACGTCGAGTTGCACGGCGGCACCGTCTCGGCGCGGGCGCAGGACCCCGGCGTCCTCTTCACGGTCTGGCTGCCCGGAAGATGAGGGCACACCGTGACCCCGCCCGGAAGGCGGGACGACCCGGCACGGCCGTACGGCGCACGGAACGGCCCGCCCGCCCGGCCCGGTGGCTCGCCGCCGCCCTGACGGCCGTCCTCACGCTCGGCGGGTGCGGGATCGCCCCCACCGGCGTCCAGGACCGCGGGCGGCCCCCTGTGATCAGCTACAGCCCCACGTGGGTGACCGTCTATCTGCTGCGCGACGGCCGCCTGGAGCCCGTCAGGATCCCGGTGGGCTCCGACACGGCCTCCGACATCATCGACACCCTGTTCCGGGCCGGCAAGCAGCCGCCCGAGCCCGAACTGACCACCGCCCTCGACGCCTTCCGGCACTACGACACCGAGACCACCCGGTACGCCGAGTCGGGCCGGCGCAAGGACCTCGGCGACACCACGGGATACCGGCTGAACGTGATCGTCTCGGGGGAGGGCACGCTCTCCCGAGCCGGGATCGCCCAGCTCACCTGCACGATCCGGCAGAACAAGCAGGAGAGCATCTGGAGCGTCGAGATCACCCGGCTGTTCCCCGGCGAGCCCAGGTCGTGGGGGGAGCACACCTGCTTCGAGTTCCGCGACCTCGCGGCCGACGGCGTGCGGCTGCCCCCGTGACAGGGAACCGCCTCCGGCGGGCGGCGGGCGGCGGGCGGCGGGACAGTCTCGCCCGCTCCAGGGGTAATCGAGTACATCTCCGCCTGGCCGCATCAGTTCAAGCTGTCGCGTATCTATTACGAGCGACGGACAGATCCCCATCAAAGTCTGTTTGATTCGGCATGTAACACCATCTGCCTTCACCGACTCCCGACGTCATTGCGGGGAGATCGGTAATGGATTCCGCGATCAGCACGTAGGTAAGCCATGGCGATCTGCACGTTGCCGGTCAGGGGAGCTATGGAGTCGAGGACGAGACGGTCCTCACACCAGGCGTAGAAGTTCGCGCGTCGCGCCTCCACCGACGCCCAGGTAGGCTCGACGAAGCCGTCGATGTCACGCTGACGACCGTCCAACCGTCGTCGATGCAGGACACGATCGGAGCAGATCACTTCGATGTAGCGCAGCGCCACACTCCGGCGGCGGGCAAGACCGCGCCACTGCTCCCGTGCCTCGTGCGCATCGTTCACCGCATCGACGATGACCGTCTGCCCGAGCGCGAGAACGTCGGAGGCAAGCGCCTCCACCACGACGTAGGCCGCCAGTCCGGTCGGCTGGTCCCGGTCGATTCCCGCTCGCCACATCGCGGCCTCAACCGGATCTACCGACAACACCGGAGCCGGAAGCAAACGACCCAACTCCTGGGCCACAGAACTTTTACCGGCACCGGGTAAGCCGCTCATCACGATCAGCATGCCCGTAACGCTGTCATACGCGGCCGACGGCCATGCGATGCCGAGAAAGATCCCTCGGCGACTGCAACTCGCGTCGCGATCTTCAACCGGTCCCTGTTGTTTCCGCACCGACTTCATTTCGAAACGCTCGGTTATGACGATCGCCGGAAATCAACCCGGAGCATCGTCTTACCCTGCCATGATGGCCACATGACGGCATCAGAAGGCGGTGAGAGCGGGCATGCCCGCTATACCTACCGGCTGCGCATGTCGTCTACCGCGCTGGCCGCCCTGCTGGCCGAATGGGATCGGTGCCGGTGGGTGTGGAACCAATGCGTGGTCACCTCCCGCGCCGCACACAAGGCCGGGCGGGAATGCGGCCCGGCCGGTCTGAATCGGATGCTGACCGGCTGGCGCGCCGAGCACGGCTGGCTGCGCGGCGGCGCAGCGGTACCGCAACAACAGATCATCCGCGACTTCGCCAAGTCCCGCGCCAAAGCGCTCAGGGACATCAGGGGACGGTTGCCGATGCGTCAGCGGGCGGGCATGCCGAAGTTCAAGAAGAAACACTTGGCGGCTCCGACGCTGAACTACACCCGGCAGGGTTTCCGCCTGAGGGACGGCCGCCTGCGCCTGGCCGGGGGCATCGAACTGACGGTGGTGTGGTCACGCTCCTTACCTGCTGAACCGTCCAGCGTGCGCGTCTTCCGCGACTGCCTCGGCCACTGGTACGCCTCCTTTGTCGTGTTCACCCAAGTCGAGATGCTGCCCACGACCGGCCAGGTGATCGGCGTCGACTGGGGGGTCAAGGAGATCGCGACCACCACCAGCGACGACCATGACCTGGTTCACCCTGAGCACGGGAAGAAGGTCGCCGTGAGGCTGGCGCGCTACCAGAAGATGATGGCCCGCCGGAAGCCGCAGCGCGGCCAGGCTGCCTCGAAGGGCTACCGTACGGCCAAGCGGCAGGCGGCGAAGACGTACAAGAAGATCGCCCGGCAGCGACAGGGTACCGCCCGCAAGTGGGCCAAGGCCGTGGTGCGCGACCACGACGTCCTGGCGGTGGAGGACTTTCGGCCGAAGTTCCTGGCCCGATCAAGGATGGCGCGCAAGGCCGCCGACGCGGCAATCTCCGCCACCAAGGCGGAGCTGATCCACATGGCGCGCAAGCACGGCCGCATCCTGTACCTGGTCACCCCCGCCCACACCACGATGGACTGCGGACGCTGCGGAGCGAGAGCCAAGCACGCGCTGCCGCTGTCGGAACGCACCTACACCTGCACCGCGTGCGGAGCCGTGTCTCCCCGGGACAAGAACTCCGCACGTGTGATGCTCCTCCGGGCTGGTCTGGCCCCGGCTGGTGCCGATCGCATAAGACTCGATCGCTCGCCGAGCGACCGCGCAGCGTGAGCCAGGGATCCCCCTCCTTCCAAGGAGGGGGAGCAGTCAAATCGTGATGTCCTCCAGCATCTCGGTGACCAGCGCGGCGATCGGCGAGCGCTCCGAGCGGGTCAGCGTGACGTGGGCGAACAGCGGGTGTCCCTTGAGCTTCTCCACGACCGCGACCACGCCGTCGTGGCGGCCCACCCGGAGGTTGTCGCGCTGGGCGATGTCGTGGGTGAGCACGACGCGGGAGTTGGCGCCGATCCGGCTCAGCACCGTCAGCAGCACCCCGCGCTCCAGCGACTGGGCCTCGTCGACGATGACGAAGGCGTCGTGCAGGGAACGGCCGCGGATGTGGGTGAGCGGCAGCACCTCCAGCATGCCGCGGTCCATGACCTCCTCGATCACCTCGGGGGTGGTGATCGCGCCGAGGGTGTCGAAGACGGCCTGCGCCCAGGGGTTCATCTTGTCGTTCTCGGTGCCGGGGAGGTATCCGAGCTCCTGGCCGCCGACGGCGTACAGCGGGCGGAAGACGACCACCTTGCGGTGCTGGCGGCGCTCCAGGACGGCCTCCAGGCCCGCGCAGAGGGCCAGGGCCGACTTTCCGGTGCCCGCCCGGCCGCCCATCGAGACGATCCCGATCTCGGGGTCCATCAGGATGTCGAGCGCGATGCGCTGCTCGGCCGAACGGCCGTGCAGGCCGAACACCTCGCGGTCGCCGCGCACCAGCCGCACCGACTTGTCGGGCATCATCCGGCCCAGCGCCGAGCCCCGGTTGGACAGCAGCCGCAGGCCGGTGTGGGTGGGCAGGTCGCGCGCCTCGGGCACGTCCGCGGTGCCGTGCTCGAAGAGCGACTGGACGTCCTCGTCGGCCACCTGGAGCTCGGCCATGCCGGTCCAGCCGGAGGACTCCACGAAGGCCAGTTCGGCGCGGTACTCCTCGGCCGCCAGCCCGATCGAGGCGGCCTTGACCCGCATGGGCAGGTCCTTGGAGACGAGGACCACGTCGTGTCCCTCGGCCGCGAGCGTGCGCGCCACGGTCAGGATGCGGGTGTCGTTGTCGCCGAGCCGGAAGCCGACGGGAAGGATCGAGGGGTCGCTGTGGTTGAGTTCGACCCGGATGGTGCCGTCTCCGATGGGCATGGGCTCGTCCAGCCGCCCGTGGGTCACCCGCAGGTCGTCGAGGTACCTCAGCGCCTTGCGCGCGAAGTAGCCGAGTTCCGGATGGTGCCGCTTGGCCTCCAGCTCGGTGATGACGACGATCGGGAGGACCACCTCGTGTTCGGCGAAGCGGCTCATCGCCGCCGGGTCAGCCAGGAGGACCGAGGTGTCCAGGACGTACGTACGCCGGTTGGTGGCCGGCGACGTGGCTGAGGACGAAGGGTTTGCCACGCGATCTCCCCCGGGCGCCATGGGGGGCGCCCTGCCATGTGCTGGGATGCGGACCGGACCCGGATCCCGCCGCGCGACACGCCGGGGGTGCCGGTGCCCGGCCCTCCCTGGCGGAACGTTGTCGCAAAGGCGGGCCCTCTCCGGTGTGGGCGGCCGGTGGCCACCCACTTTTTACGGTACGTCCTGAATACCCGCCTTCCAATGCCGCATGCCTATCCAAAAGGGGGCATTCGTCACAGGGATCAGGAACCGTACCGCCGGTGCCGCGCGGCGTAGGAGCGGAGCGCCCGCAGGAAGTCGATTCTGCGGAAGTCGGGCCAGTAGGCCTCGCAGAAGTAGAACTCGGAGTGGGCGCTCTGCCAGAGCAGGAATCCGGAGAGCCGCTGCTCTCCCGAGGTCCGGATGACGAGGTCCGGGTCGGGCTGGCCGCGCGTGTAGAGATGCTCCGCGATGTGCTCGACATCGAGGACCTCGACCAGGTCCTCGATGCTCGCGCCCTTGCTGGCGTGCTCCTGGAGGAGGGAGCGCACCGCATCAGCGATCTCACGCCTTCCTCCATACCCAACAGCAACGTTCACAATCAGCCCGGGACGGTGGGATGTCGCTTCTTTTGCCTCTTTCAGGACGCGGGCCGTACGGTCCGGCAGGAGGTCGAGCGCCCCCATGGGGTTGACGCGCCAGCCGTCCGCCGCGAGCTCCTGGACCACGTCCTCGATGATCCTCACCAGGAGGTCCAGCTCGTCCTTGGGGCGGCTGAGGTTGTCGCTGGAGAGCAGCCACACGGTGACGACCTCGACGCCGGCCTCCCGGCACCAGCCCAGGAGCTCGGAGATCTTGTCGGCGCCCTTGCGGTGACCGCGGCTGACGTCGTCGAGACCCATGGCCCGCGCCCAGCGCCGGTTGCCGTCGACGATGACGCCGACGTGCCGGGGGACCGATCCCGGCTGCCGCGACAGCTTCGTCTCCAGCCGCCGCTCGTACAGCCGGTAGACGAGATCGCGCACATCCATGGAATCCCCTCCTTCCAACGCCCGCGGTGGAAGGGCGCTGACAGGCAATTATCACCGTCCCGGGGACCCGTTGCCCCCTCTATGGGGATCCCGGATGGGTTGCCGGGCTTGCTCGTCCCAGGCACTCCTCGGCCTCGGCGACCAGTGCGTCGATGAAGATCCCCAGTTCAGCGGAGGTGAGGACCGCGCGCAGGCCGACCCCGCCGCCGCACCAGGCTTCGACGAACGCCCTCCGCGTCAGCCGCCACTCCCCCGACCCGCCCCGCCGTCCCGGGGTCCAGACCGGGATGGTACGCAGCTGACATCGGAGTTCGCCCCCGCTGACGACCCCGTTCCTGGTCCGGTAACGAAACGCGAACAGTTCGTCCTCCCCCGGAAGTCCGGGGAAGCGGTCGTCGGGGTCGGGCCACTGGTCCTGATGGCCGGCGCGGGCCTCGGCGACCCCCCTGGCCAGCCGGGCGAGCAGCCAGCCGCAGCGCTCCCCCACGGTGCCGTACAGCACGCCGTCGCGGTGGAGTTCGAGCGTGATCTCGTACGGCGAGCCGACGCTGTCCCGGCACGCCACCGGCGTGACGGTCAGGTACGACCCGTCAAGACAGCGCAGTCCCCCCACGTCAGAGTAGGTATCCCCGGCCCGTCCGGCCAAACGCGCCGACCGGTGCGGCCACGGTCCGGGCCGGTTCGAGTCGGTTGGGGCCGGCGGGTTCGGACCGGTGGGCACCGGTCGGCGGCACGGGCACGGCGCGCCGTGCCCGCGGGCGGAATGCTCCGACAAGCCGGCCGCGGGCACGGGGCCTACCAGCCTCCGGAGCCGAAGTCGCCGCCCCCGCCGAAGGAGTCGCCGCCCGAGCCGGAGGAGTGGCCGTGGCCACCGGAGGATCCGCCGCAGCCGTCGGCACCGGGACCGGGGCTCACGGACACCGAGCCGTAGGCCGTCGAATCGGCCGGGGACACGCGGCGAGAGCGGGCGCCGACGCGACCGCGGGGCCGGGGACTCAGCCTCTTCGGCCGGCCGGCGGCCGTGACCGCATCGGCCTTCCTGAACAGCAGCACCACCGCGAGGACGACGGCGCCGGTGAGGGTGATGACACCGAAGAACACCATGATCGCCGCCATATCCGCCTCCGGGGGAAGAGAAGGCGGGGCATTCGGCCCCGTTTCCGGTATAGACGAAAGGGGTCGCACGAAAGTTCGGCGGAGGTCTCCTTTCCGCCCGGACGCTCGGCCGGCGCGCGGCGCCCATCGCCCGCCCGGGGCGTGGTGTCCGCCACTCGGCCGGGGCGGCACCCGCCGCTCAGGCGGGACACCCGGCGGCGATCAGCGCGGTCGACCCGCCCACCCGCGGCCGAGGCCCTTCACCCGCGTCGGCAGGACGGGCGGGAGGTCCCGCAGCGCCCGCGTGAACCGGGCCCACCGGCGGCGTCCGGCGGGCGGCTCCGGCGCGGGTTCCGGCAGCGGGTGCCCGGCCGCCCTGAGCCGCTCGGCGAAGTCCCGGGCGTCGACCCGGGAGCCGCCGGGGGGCTTGGGGCGGCCCCGGGCGTAGGCGTCGAACTCGGCGGCGAACCCGGCGGCGCCGAGCAGCGCCACGAGGTCCGGCCGGATGCGGGCCACGACCCCGCGTCTCTTGGAGATCAGGCTCGCGGCCTGGATCCGCAGCCGCCCCTCGTCGAACCCCCGGGGCGGCTCGCCTCCGGCCACCAGGGCGGCCAGCAGCTCCGCCTGGGCCCGCGCCAGCTCGGCCCGGGGATCGGGTACGGAGCCGGACACGGGACCGTTCACGGCTCCGGGCCCGGCTGAGGGAGCGGACACGGGACCGTTCACGGCTCCGGGCGCGGGTGAGGGGGCGGGGCCGGACCCGGGTGAGGGGGCGGGGTGGTTCACCGGGTCAGGCACGGGCCATCGCCTCGCGGATCCGGCCGAGCTCCGCCTCCAGCACGTCGTCGCCGGGATAGTCGCCGTCCCATTCGAGCAGCACGCCCGGCGGGTCCACCCGGGCGCGCAGCTCCGCCAGGATCTCCAGCACCTCGCCGGGAACCCGGGCGGTGTGGGTGTCGTGCCAGACGCCGTGGTGGAGGTGCCCCCCGGCGACGTGCACGTAGGCCAGCTCCGACAGCGGCAGGGCGTCCAGCGCGCCGACGGCCGGCAGACCCAGGTTGATCTGGTTGGTGTAGAGGTTGGCCACGTCGACCAGCAGCCCGACCCCGGTCGTCTCCACCAGCTCGCCCAGGAACTCGGCCTCGGTCATCTCGTCGTCGGGCCAGCCGAACAGGGCGGCCACGTTCTCCAGGGCCAGCGGGACGGGCAGGGCCGCCTGCGCCCGCCGTACGTTGTCGGCGACCACCGCCAGCGCGGCCCGGGTGCGCGGGACCGGCAGCAGGTGACCCGCCTCCATGCCGCCCGCGCGGACGAAGGCCAGGTGCTCACTGACCAGCGGGGCGTCCAGGGCTCGCGCGCAGTCCGCCAGATGCGTCAGACGGTCAGGGTCCGGCGGCTCGGCCCCGCCCAGCCCCAGCCCGACGCCGTGCGGGATCACCGGCAGGCCCCGGCCGCGCAGCACCCGCAGCGACTCCGGAAGGTCGCCGGGACGGATGTTCTCCGCGACGACCTCCACGAAGTCCACGCCCGGCAGGCGCTCCACGGTCAGGTCGATCTCCGGCCGCCACCCGATGCCGACCCCGAGCCGCCCGGTCCCCGTCATGTCGTCTCCCCGCGCCGTCCCGGCGGGCCGCTCAGCCGCCACCGCAGCCCCCTCCGCCGCAGCCGCCGCCGCAGCTCGATCCGCCTCCGCAGCTCGACCCGCCGCCCGAGTCGCCCCAGCCGCCCGAGCCGAAGTCGCCGCCCCCGCCGAAGGAGCCGCCGTCGCCCGACGACCCGGAGGAGCCCCCGCAGGAACCCGAGGCGCAGCTCACGGCGCTGTTCGCGTGCTGCCGCTGCAGTTCCTCGGTGAGGGCGGGGTCGCCGGCCTCGGCGAGACCGTACAGGGCGACCGGGATGCCGACCGCGGCGTACAGGGGCAGGCCCGCGGCGCGGGGGACGCCCCGCACGTGGGTCCTGCCGACGTCGGCGAGGGCCTCACGCCCGGCGTCGGTCAGCATGCCGCGCAGCGCGCGCTTCCGGCTCTGGTAGGTCGTCATGCCGACGACCACGGCGAAGGCGCCGATCAGCAGCCTCACCATACCGACCACTCCTCCGCTTCCGGTGAAGACGACGGTGAGGAACTCGAAGACGGTGGAGGCGAAGGTGAGGAACTCGAAGACGACGGCGAGCACGGTGAGGACCAGCAGGAGGTTCAGCAGCCTCCTGGCCCTGGTGAGCGCGCCGTCGGGGATCAGCAGGCCCGCCCGCGTCAGGCCGTCGCGCAGGTCGTTCATGGCCTGGTCGTCGGCCACGGCGTGGCGCAGCTGCCCCACCTGGCAGGACCCGCCCCGGGCGCGGAGGGCCGCGAGGACGGCCCGCTCGACCGGATCGGGGGAGAGCGGGGCCCCGGTGACCAGGCTGACCTGGCCGCCCCGTGACACGCGGACGCCTCCTCCCCTGGCGAGCACGGCGAGGGCGGTGTTGACCGTCCGCAGCGGCCCGCCGGCCAGGTAGGCGAGCTCGTAGTGGCCGAGCGGGCCGCCGGGGTGGGCGGACGGGACCGAGCGGGCCCGGCGATGTTCCCTGGACAGGGCCGACGCGGTGAAGCCCACGGCGGCGAGGAGGATCAGGGCGACGACGAACAGTGCTTCTTCCATGTCCGGCCTCCCGGGGGGTGGAGGAAAGGCGGATGCCCCGCCGTCATGTAGACGATCGGGGCATCACGGAAGTTCGCCGCGGAGGCCGTTTTCCGGTGCGCAGCGGATCGCTCCGGAGCGCACCGGGGCGCGGCGCTACTTGTCCAGGCGCGCGACCAGGGCGTGGTACTCGTCCCAGAGCTCCTTGGGGAGGTGGTCGCCGAAGGTCTCGAAGAAGGCCGGGATCAGCGCGGCCTCCTCCTTCCAGACCTCCGCGTCCACGCTCAGCAGGGTCCGCAGGTCCTCGGCGGAGAGGTCGAGGCCGTCGGTGTCGAGTTCGGCGGGCAGCAGGCCGATCGGGGTCTCCACCGCCTCGGCCCTGCCGTTGATCCGGTCGACGATCCACTTCAGGACGCGGATGTTCTCCCCGAAGCCGGGCCAGACGAACTTGCCCTCGTCGTTCTTGCGGAACCAGTTGACGTAGTAGATCTTCGGCAGCCGGACGCCCTCCCGTCGGCCGATGTTGATCCAGTGGCCGAAGTAGTCGCCCATGTTGTAACCGCAGAACGGCAGCATCGCGAACGGGTCGCGGCGCAGCTCGCCGACCTTGCCCTCGGCCGCGGCGGTCTTCTCGGAGGCGATGTTGGCCCCGGTGAAGACGCCGTGCTGCCAGCTCAGCGACTCGGTGACCAGCGGCACCGCGGTGGCGCGGCGCCCGCCGAACAGGATCGCCGAGATCGGCACGCCCTTGGGGTCCTGCCACTCGGGGGCGATGGTCGGGCACTGGCCGGCGGGCACGGTGAACCGGGCGTTCGGGTGCGCGGCCGGCTCGCCGCCGTCCGGGGTCCAGTCGCGGCCCTTCCAGTCGGTCAGGTGCGCCGGAGGCTCGTCGGTGAGCCCCTCCCACCACACGTCGCCGTCGTCGGTGAGGGCGACGTTCGTGAAGATGCTGTTGCCCCAGAGGGTCCTGATCGCGTTGGCGTTGGTGGACTCGCCGGTGCCGGGCGCGACACCGAAGAAACCCGCCTCGGGGTTGATGGCGTACAGGCGGCCGTCGTCGCCGAACCGCATCCAGGCGATGTCGTCGCCGATCGTCTCCACCTTCCAGCCGGGGATGGTCGGCTGGAGCATGGCCAGGTTGGTCTTGCCGCACGCGCTCGGGAACGCGGCCGCGACATAGCGGGTCTCGCCCTCCGGCGGGGTCAGCTTGAGGATGAGCATGTGCTCGGCCAGCCAGCCCTCGTCGCGGGCCATCGTGCTGGCGATGCGCAGCGCGTAGCACTTCTTGCCGAGCAGCGCGTTGCCGCCGTAGCCCGAGCCGTAGGACCAGATCTCGCGGGTCTCGGGGAAGTGGCTGATGTACTTGGTGGAGTTGCACGGCCACGGTACGTCCGCCTGGCCGGGCTTGAGCGGGGCGCCGACCGAGTGGACGGCCTTGACGAAGTCGCCGCGCTCCTCGATGAGCCGCAGCGCGGGCTCGCCCATCCGGGTCATGATCCGCATCGACACGGCGACGTACGGCGAGTCGGTGATCTCGACGCCGAGCTGCGAGATCTCGCCGCCGAGCGGGCCCATGCAGAACGGCACGACGTACATGGTGCGGCCGCGCATGCAGCCCTTGAAGAGCTCCCCGAAGGTCTTGCGCATCTCGTCCGGGGCGATCCAGTTGTTGGTCGGCCCGGCGTCCTCCTCGTGCTCGGAGCAGATGTAGGTCCGGTCCTCCACGCGGGCCACGTCGCTGGGGTCGGAGGCGGCGTAGAAGCTGTTCTGCCGCTTGGCCAGGCGCTTGAACGTGCCCTGCTCGACCAGGAGGTTCGTGAGGCGCGTCCACTCGGCTTCCGAGCCGTCGCACCACTCGATCCGGTCGGGCTGCGTCAGCTGGGCGATCTCGGCGACCCAGGCGGCCAGTCCGGCGTGGCTGGTCGGGCTGGGGGCGGTTACGTCCTCGATAACGGACACTGCTACGGCTCCTTACGCTTCTCAGGGCCAAAACATCATTGACCAGGAAACCGCGTCCGATCCAATTGGCGTAGACCAGTGAATTAACGCGGTCGGCGGTCGCCCCGGCCCCTCACCCACCTGGTTCACGGGCGTATGGGCTGGCAGGGGGCATGGTGTTTGAGAGGACCTACCCAAAAGAAGCGAGCCTAAAAAAGCCACTTACCGCAGTGGTATAGGCCACTGAGAAAGGTCTAAACCAATTAGTGAACAGGTTCAGACCAGTCGGCGGCCGTTTCCCCTGCCCAGGCTCACGAATCCAGGTCGGGCCCGGCTGCCCGGACCTGGTCCACGTGACGCAGCGCGTCCCGCAGATCCGCCAGCCAGGAGTCGGTGTGCCTGCCGACAAGTCGGACACACCAGGCCAGCGCGTCGCTGCGGCTGCGGGCCACCCCGGCGGCCACGAGGGTGTCCAGCACCCGGCGCTCCGACTGCCTCAGCCGGGTCATGACGGGGACCGACAGTGTGGTGAACATCACCGTCTCATCGCCCACCTCGACGCCCCAGGAGACCTTGCGGCGGAAGCGGCGCTCCGCCTCCAGCGCGATCTCGACGCGCCGCTCCCGGGTCTCCTCACGGAACCGCTGCACGCCGCCCTCCAGGGTGGCGGCCCGTTCCACCTCCGAGACGTCGTCGGCGAAGGAGGGCACCGGGAGCCGGCCGATCACCGCGATCTCCTCGCGGTCCAGGACGATCTCGGGCTGGCCCTCGAACCAGTCCTCGGGCAACCGCCCGGAGAACCAGCCGCGCAGTTTCTGCGTTGCTTCTTCGACATCCATGTAATCGACATTACAACGCTACGAGCGACGAGACCATAGGCGGATTCGCCGTACGCGCGGGGTGAGGACCGCCGTACGCGGGGAGGCGCCACGCGGAGAGGCGGCCGTACGCGGGGAGGCGCCGCGCGGAGAGGCAGCCGTACGCGGGGGTGCCGTACGCGCGGATGAAGACCGTCGTACGCGTATGGAGCCCTCCGCGCGGGGGCGCGCCTACGCGGGTGAGGGGAGGGAGGGGGCGGCGGGTCAGCGGACGCGGGCCGCGGCGACCGGGCTGACCCGGACGACCCCGGCGAGGTTGCGGGTGCTGACCGGGCTGAACTTGACCACGTCACCGGTCCGCGGGGCCTGGAGCATCTTGCCGTCGCCCCAGTAGATCGCCACGTGCGAGACGTATCCGGGGTTGGTGGGGTCGGAACGCCAGAACAGCAGGTCTCCGGGCTGGGCCTGGGCGAGCGAGACCTGCGGGCCGGAGACGAACTGCTGGTGCGTCACCCGGGGCATCTTCACGCCCGCCTGGGCGAAGGCCCACTGCACCAGGCCCGAGCAGTCGAAGGTGTCGGGCCCCTCGGCCCCCCACACGTACGGCCGGCCGAGCTTGCCGGCGGCCGCGGTGAGGGCCACCCTGACCTGTTCCGCGGTCATGAAGGAGCCCGCCGGCCAGACCGTGCGCCCGGTCTGCTTCCCGGTCTGCTTCCCAGGCTGTTGCACGGGCGCCCGCAGCACCGGGTTGATCGCGGCGACCTGGCTGCCCCTGGGCAGGACGCGCAGGAGGGCGGCGCGCAGCCTGGCGGTGTCGGCCCTGGGCGCGCTCACCACCAGCGCGTTGTTCTCCGGGACGCCCAGCGCCCGCGCGGTCTCCCGGGAGACGACCGCGTCGATGGCGCCCATGCCCATCGTCGCGTAGGCGCCCACCCGCAGGTTGCGCCCGGCCGCGTTCACGATCTTGCCCAGCGGCATGCCGCCGTCGTTGCCCAGGACGAAGGAGACGGCCATCTCCCCGGCGGAGACGTTGTGCCAGAGCCGGTCGGAGCGGGCGGTCGGCTTGGGGGTGTAGGCGCGGAACGTCGAGGGATCGACCCCCAGGGTCTGCACGCGCTTGCCGTCCATGCCCACCTCGGCGGCGTCGGCGCGCTCCACCGCCCGGACCCCGGAGATCTGGGCGGCCTTCGCGACCACGGCCGAACTCAGCGCCCGGTTCGCGACGACGAACATGGTGGGCTTGTGGATCGAGGTGAGCGGGGCCACCGGCCGGGGCGCGGCCCGCGTGGGCGCGGGGGCCGGCGTGGCGGCGGCCCGGACGGTCTCCGTGGTGACCGGCCTGCGCAGGGCGACCGTCGTCTCGGGGACCCGCTCGGGCAGGGTGACGACGACCACCGTCCCGGCCGCCAGCGCGGAGAGGAGGACGACCAGGACGACGGGGAGTAGGCGCCGGCGCCGCGGGAGGCCGGGTGCGGCGCGCCGGATGCGCGGGGCGTAGGCGAGGTCCTGCCGGGCCTCGTGGATCAGATGGGAGACACGCGTCCGCCCCTCGAACACGTCGTCTCCTTCCCTCCGCCCGGCGCCAGACCAAGAGTGCCGGAAATCAGACGATCACGCATGGAAAGCCGCTAAAAGTTCTCTAACGACTTATCGCCGCGCGCTCGGAACGGGCCTCCACACGCGCGGAGTCACTTCCCGGGTGAAGGCCCCCGCGCGGGGACCCCCTCCACACACGGAGATCCGCCGGGACGGGACGTCCCGGCGGATCCACCGGATCAGGTCTCGCGGCCCGGAAGGTCACGGGCCGGCGGGTCAGCCGCCGACGTACGGCACGGCCTCGAGGATCTCCACCGAGTTGGAGCGGCCGTTCGGCATCGTGTAGGTGGCCTTCTCGCCCACCTTCTTGCCGTTGATCGCCGCGCCGAGGGGCGACTTCGGCGAGTAGACGTCGATCGGGGCGCCGCTCTCCTCGCGGGAGGCCAGCAGGAACGTGACCTCCTCGTCGTCGCCCTCGAAGCGGACGGTGACGGTCATGCCGGGGCCCACGACGCCCTCGGTGCGGGGCGCCTCGCCCACCTTGGCGTTGTCGACGATCTGACGGAGGTGGAAGATCCGGGCCTCCATCTTGCCCTGCTCGTCCTTGGCGGCGTGGTAGCCGCCGTTCTCCTTCAGGTCACCCTCTTCGCGGGCCGCCTCGATCTTCTTGGCGATGTCGACGCGCCCGGGCCCCGAGAGGTATTCCAGCTCCGCCTTCAGGCGGTCGTACGCCTCCTGCGTGAGCCAGGTGACGCTCTCGTTGTGGGAGTCGGCCACGGGTTCTCCTTGCTTCCTCTTGAAGGGGGCTTCGTACTCGGACAGACACTCGTCCGCTGGTTGGCGCACGATCGAATCTCGACAGGCTAACAAGTTAACGGCTCGAACGCTTCCCCAAATATCTCACTATACGAGATGGCAGTATTGAACCGAGCCGGAAGTCGCCTGGGCACTGGTCTGCAGCTGCTCGGTAAGGCGGATATATCCCTTACCTGCCGGAATATCGATCTCGCGGCTGCCCACTTCAACGTGGTTGACGTCCACGGCCCGCAGCCGGCAGACGGCGGCGCGGTCGGACGGCTTGACCACCTCGAAGGTGATCTGCAGGGAATCGCTACGGTTGGCATCGAACGCGATGACCTCGTCGATGACGTCGGTGTTGCCCTTCGACGCCCACATGACGTAACCCCACCCGGCGGCGCACACCGCGCACAGGATGGCGATCACCACGTGCACGACGAAGTTGCCCCGACGGGGCTCCCGCTCCGGGAAGTCGCCGGGACTGCCGAGCACGGGTCGGGGCTCCTGGCCCTGCTCGGCCTCACTGATGGCCATGACGGAATCTCCAAGCACTACCGCGGCGTTGTCCGAAACAATTGTCCCCTGCGGGGGCGTTGCCCCCGCGACCGCCCACGAGAAACTAACCTCTCTCTAGAGTGCCTCAGGCCGCGCCGTGGAATGGCACGGCGCCCCAGGGCGCGGGCGGGCGGCCGGTTCCCCGGGCCGCGGCGGGACAGGCGAAGATCCGAACGTGACAGAACAAAGAGGAGACAGCGAGCCCCGTGAGTGCACCGCTGAGGCTTATGGCCGTTCACGCGCACCCCGACGACGAGTCGAGCAAGGGCGCCGCCACGATGGCACGTTACGTCGCCGAAGGCGTGGAGGTGCTGGTCTGCACCCTCACGGGCGGAGAGCGCGGTTCCATCCTCAACCCCAAGATGGACCGCCCCGACATCCTCGAGAACATCGGCGAGGTCCGCCGCCTGGAGATGGAGCGGGCCCGCGAGATCCTGGGCGTCCAGCAGCGCTTCCTCGGCTTCGTCGACTCGGGCCTGCCCGAGGACGAGAACGAGCCGCTGCCCGAGGGCTGCTTCGCCCTCCAGCCGCTGGAGGCCGCCGCGGCGCCGCTGGTCGCGGCCGTGCGCGACTTCCGGCCGCACGTGATCCTCACCTACGACGACGACGGCGGCTACCCCCACCCCGACCACATCATGACCAACAAGGTCTCGGTGGAGGCGTTCGAGGCGGCCGGCGACCCCGACCGCTACCCCGGCACCGGCGAGCCCTGGCAGCCCCTGAAGCTCTACTACCACATGGGCTTCACCCGGGAGCGGTTCGAGGCCCTGCACGAGGCGATGGTCTCCCGCGGCCTGGGCTCCCCCTACAGCGACTGGATCGCCCGCTGGGAGGACCGCCCGCAGAAGGACAGGTGGCCGGTCACCACCCGGGTCCCCTGCGGGGACTACTTCGAGGTCCGCGACCAGGCGCTGATCGCGCACGCCACCCAGGTCGACCCCGACGGGTTCTGGTTCGTCTGCCCGCGCGAGGTGCAGATGGAGATCTGGCCGACCGAGGACTACCACCTGGCGCGTTCCCTGGTGGACACCGAGCTTCCCGAGGACGACCTGTTCACCGGTGTTCTGGCCGAGGAGGCCTCCCCCGCCTGCCACTGACGAGACCGCCGGGTGGCGGTGGCAGACTTGAGGTGTGACTGCCATCGTGTTCGCCGCCGCCGAAGGCGACGTCAGCCCGGGTGTACTGGGCTTCCTCGTCGTCGCCGCCATCGGCTTCGCGCTCTTCCTGCTCGTCAAGTCGATGCGGAAGCAGATCTCCAAGATCGATCTGCCGGCCGATCGAGAGCCCCGCAAACCCGGCAAAAACGCCTGACCGCGCCCGCCGCGGGGTCCCGCCGTACGGCTCAGGCCGTACGGCTCAGCCCGTCTCCGTCCAGGCCCGTTCCAGGGCCCTGGGCAGACCCCAGTGGCCCAGCGGGGTGAGCACCTCGCTCCGGTCGACGATCCCGAGGCAGGCCCACAGCGGCGTGACCGACCCGAACAGCGCCTCGGCCGACTCCAGATCCTCCGGCTCGTCCATCCGGACGTCGATGTCCTCCGACTCCGCGATGAGCCGGGCTATCCGCTCCGGCGAGGCCAGCACCCCCGGGCCGCGCCTGGCCAGCGCGGCCACCACCGCCAGCCAGTCCGCGTGGTCGATCGCGCACAGCGCCGCCAGCACGGAGTCCTCGGAGCTCAGCTCCTCCTCCAGGTCGGCGAACGCCTCGGCGATGTCGTCCTCCTCCGGCAGGTCCGAGATCGGCCCGGCGATCCCCGCCGCGACCGTCAGCCACAGCTCCTCGTCGTCGGCCGGCAGCGGGCCGCCCTCGTAGCCGGCGCAGGCCCGCAGCACGTTGCCCGGGTAGCCGGGGGCGGTCATCAGCTCGCGCAGCCGGGTGCTCGCCGCCCGCAGCGCCTCTTCGGGACGCTCGGTCTCGGGCAGCTCCGCCATGATGCGCCGCAGCTCGCCGAGGGCGAACGCCTCCTCCTCGTGCCAGGCGGCCGACAGCTCCTCGTCCTGCTCGTCGCTCACCGCGTCCCTGGGCACCCGCCCGTCGGGCAGCGGGGTGCCGAGCCAGCGCTCCTGGATCTCCTCGTAGGAGGCCCTGGCCGTCTCGTCGCCCAGCGCGAGGGCGTCCGGATCGACCTCGCCCGCGGCGACCCGCCGCTCCAGGTGGGCGACCAGCCGGTGGAACATCTCCTCGGCGACCGGCCCGCGCTCGTCCTCCTCGGGCCAGACGAACATGGTCCGGGTCAGCAGCAGCGGCTCGGTGCCGGTGGACTCCAGCCAGCGCTGCACGTCGCCCACGGTCGCGTTGCCCGACTCGATCGCCCCCAGCGCCGTTCGGGCCGACTCCCAGAAGGGCGGGGTCAGCGGGTTCCCGGCCCGTTCCATCGCCCGGCGCAGGTCGGGAAGGGCCACCAGCGCCACGCCGGAGGGCACGGCGAGCAACGCGCGCACCACGTCACGCCGGGTCAGCTCCGCGACCGGCCTTCCGGCGTGCACGCGGACGAAGTCGAGATCCACGCTCAACGAGCCTACGCCCCGAACCCACCCGAACACACCTTTCCCCCGCTCCCGGCGGCGCGCCGCCCCGTACGACGGCTCCGCGCCCCCTGCGCGGACGGCCCTGGACGGTCAGAACGGCGCGGGGGCCGCCTGGGGGAACCACGGGCTGACGATCGAGGCCCGTTTCAGGGTCTGCAGGCCCATCGTCACGTCCACGTCGCGGATCCCGGGGATGGCGCCGAGGGTCCCGGTGAGGAACCTGTGCAGATCTGAGTACTCCGCCACCGCCACCTCCCCACAGATGGTGTGCTCGCCGGCCGTCGCGCACAGGAGCAGCACCGCCGGATGCCGCGCCAGCTCCTCGGCCACCGCGTCGACCCGGTGCGGATCCACCCGCAGCCACAGGAACGCCGTCACCGGCAGCCCCAGCGTCTCCGGCTCGACGATCGTGCGCAGCCTCAGCGCACCGGACCTGCACAGGTTCTCCACCCGCCGGCGCGCGGTGCTCTCCATGGTCCCCACCCGGGCCGCGAGGTCCCGCCAGCGCATCCGGCCGTCCTCGGCGAGGGCCGCGACCAGCAACTCATCCACGTCGGACAGCGGCGGCACGAGTTCGGTGGGGTGCGCCCGGTCCCAGCGGTCGAGCCGGCCCGCGCGCAGGGCCGTCACCGCCGCGGGGTCCAGCAGGCCCGGGTCCCAGCCCACCCCGGTGGTGAAGCGGCGCAGGACGATCTCGGAGCTGCTGCCGATGACCCCGTCCAGCTCCGGCAGCCGCAGCAGGGTGAGGTCGAGCAGGTCGTTGCGGTCGGCGGCCACCAGTTCGACCAGGCAGTCGGCCGCCCCGGAGACCAGGGAGACGAACCGCACGCTCGGCCAGCCGGTGAGCGCGTTGGCCACCGACACCGTCCTGCGCGGCTCGCACCGCACCCGCACGAACACGGGCACGCCGCGGCCGGTGGCCAGCACGTCGAGGGTCGCCGCGACGTGGACCCGTCCCGAGGACAGGATGCGGGTCGCGCGCCGGGACACCGTGGCCTCGGAGACGTTCACCGCCCTGGCGATCGCGGGCCAGCTCGCCCGCGGATCGGCGATCAGGGCGGCGATGACCCGGAGGTCCACCTCATCCATGGCAACGACATCCATCATCTACGGGGCGAAAACTGACGTATTCCTGCAAATCAAGCATGAACATTGCTGTTTAGCGTATGGGAGTCGCACTATGTGATGCATCATCACCCCCCTCCCTATTTATTCCGTGGAGTCGCACATGTCCTCCTCCACCACGGCCGCTTCCGGGGCCCGGACCACGGGTGGCACCGCGAACGCACTGGTAGGCGGCACCATCGGCAACTTCGTCGAATGGTTCGACTGGTCGGTGTACGGGTTCTTCGCGGCGTACTTCGCCGACCAGTTCTTCCCCGGCGGCGGCACCACCGCCACCCTGTCGACGCTGCTGGTGTTCGCGATCAGCTTCTTCATGCGGCCGGTCGGCGCGACGGTGCTCGGCATCTACGCGGACCGGCACGGACGCCGGCACGGCATGACCCTCACCATCCTGCTGATGGCCGGGGGCAGCCTGCTCATCGCGCTGGCCCCCACCTACGACGCGGTGGGCTGGCTCGCCCCGGCGATCCTGATCGCCGGCCGGCTGCTGCAGGGATTCTCCACCGGCGGGGAGTTCGGCACGTCCGCCTCGTTCCTCGTCGAATGGGCCAAGCCGGGGCGCCGCGCCTTCGCCGGGTCCTTCCAGCAGGTCTCGGTGGTGCTGGGCATCCTGTGCGCGTCACTGAGCGCCACCGTGCTCACCCGGGTCCTCGACGACGACGCCATGTCCTCCTGGGGCTGGCGGGTCCCGTTCGCCCTCGGCGCGGTGATCGGCCTGGTCGGCATGTACATCCGGCGGCGCCTCGCCGAGCCGGAGGCGTTCCGCCTGCTGGAGCAGAGCGGGCGGCGGGAGCAGCGCCCGCTGGGCACCATGGCCGCGGGTCACCGGCGCGGCGCGTGGTTCGTGTTCGGCATCTCCATCGCCGGTTCGGTGATCACCTACATGTGGCTGACCTACCTGCCCACGTACGCGGTGCTCACCCAGAACGCCGACAAGGCGGACGCGCAGCTGGCCAACACCCTCGCGCTCGCCTTCTTCGTGGTGATCCTGCCGTTCGCGGCGCTGCTGTCCGACCGGTTCGGACGCCGGCCGACGATGCTGGTGTACGCGGCGGCGTTCGTGATCCTGCCGTTCCCCCTGCTGTCCATGCTGGGCCCCGGCTTCGGCAGCGTGCTGTTCGTGTCGCTGGTCGGCATGGCGTTCCTGTCCCTCAACCACTCGAACCTCGCGACGGTCTTCGCCGAGCTGTTCCCGCCGCAGGTCCGCACCATCGGCATCGCCCTGCCCTACGCCATCTCGAACGCGATCTTCGGCGGCACCGCGCCCAGCGTGATGCAGTTCTTCGGCGCCCGCGGCAACCTCTGGGCCGTGCCGCTCTACGTCAGCGTCTGCGCGCTGGTCACGGGCGTGTTCTTCTACTTCATGCGGGAGACCAGGGGCGTGGACACGCACGACGTGGAGATGCGCGCATGATCCCCCTCGCCGCGGACGTGGACCGGCTGCCGCCGTACCCGCTCGATCTCGACGACCGGCAGCGTGAGCGGGTCGACCGGCTGCTGTCCGGAACGGTGGTCTCGCTGCACGACCACCCGGTCCGGCTGCCCGACCCGCTCACCCCTGAGAGCTGGGCGGAGTACGGCGAGAGCGGAACCGAGCACCTGGGCCACGCGGGCCTGGAGCGTTCCGGACTGGACGTGGTGCTGGCCAGCTCGCTGGCCGAACCCGACCAGGAACGGCTGCTGCGCTGGGCCCGCCGGATGCGCGACGGCCTAGCCGCCACCGCCGACGGGCCCGTGATCCTGCCGGCCCTGGAGGACCTGGGCAGCATCGGCACCGACCTGGACGGCATCACCGCCCTGTACGAGGCCGGGATCCGCTCCGCCGGCCTGGTCTACAACGCGGGCAACCCGCTCGGCGGCGGGCTCGGGCAGCCGGTCGACGGCGGCCTCACCCCGCTCGGCCGGCGGGCGGTGACCGAGATGAACCGGCTCGGCATGCTGGTCGACCTGTCCCACGTCGGCGACCGCACCAGCGTCGAGGCCGCCGCGGCCGGCGAGGCGCCGGTGGTGATCAGCCACGCCGGCGCGCGGGCGCTGTGGCCGAGCCCGCGGATGAAGCCGGACGACGTGCTGCGCGCGGTCGCCGACACCTCGGGTGTCGTCGGCGTGGAGGCCGCGCCGGGCTCCACCAGGGTGAAGGGCAATCCCGAGCACGACCTGGACGCGGTGATGGCGCACGTCGAGTACATCGCGGAACTCGTCGGCGTGGACCACGTCGGCCTGGGCCCGGACACCTTCTTCGGCGACCACACCGCCCTGTACGCGGCCGCCGGATGGGCGCCGCAACCGGTGCCCGGCCACGAGGGGCTCGCGCTGCCCGGGTACGTCTCCGGCATGGAGAACCCCGCGGAGGCGCCGCGCAACGCCGCCGGCTGGCTGGTACGGCACGGCTGGACCGACGCCGACATCGCCAAGATCCTCGGCGGCAACGCCCGGCGCGTGCTCGACGCGGTGCTGCGCTGACCCGCCGTACGACGACCGGCCCGCCGTACGGCCCGCTCTCCCCGTGCGACGGCCGACCCGCCGTACGGCCGACCCACCACACGACGAAGGAGATCCCTGTGAGCGGCGCCGCCGCCGAGATCCACGAGCGGATCGCGGAAGAGATCCGCGGACTGTCGGACGACCTGATCGGTCTGAGCCTGGACCTGCACGCCCACCCCGAACTGGCGATGAACGAGAAGTACGCGGCCGGGCGGCTGACCGACCTGCTGCGCGCGGACTTCGCGGTGGAGGAGGGGGTGGGCGGCCTGCCCACCGCGTTCCGGGGCACCGCGGGCGCCGGGTCGCCGGTGCTCGCCTTCCTCTGCGAGTACGACGCGCTGCCCGGCATCGGGCACGGGTGCGGACACAACCTGATCGCGGCCGGCGGGGCCGGCGCGGCGATCGCGCTGCGCCGCGCCGCCCCGGAGCTGCCCGGCACGGTGTCCTGCATCGGCACGCCGGGCGAGGAGGGCGCGGGCGGCAAGGTGCTGCTGCTGGAGGCCGGCGTGTTCGAAGGCGTGGACGCCGCGCTGATGTTCCATCCCGGCGACACGACGATGCCGATCCGGCACGCCACCGCCACCCGCCAGCTCGTGCTGGAGTTCCACGGCGTGGCCGCGCACGCCGCCGCCAGCGCCCAGGACGGGCGCAGCGCGCTGGCCGCGATGATCCAGTTCTTCACCGGGGTGGACGCGCTGCGCCAGTTCGTGCCGGAGACCAGCCGCCTGCACGGGATCATCACGCACGGCGGCGACGCGCCCAACGTGGTGCCCGCCTACACCCGCGCCGAGTTCATGGTCAGGGCCCTCACCGGTGACGTCGTGGACGACATCGTCGGCCGGGTCGAGGCGGTCGCCACCGCCGCCGCCACCGCGACCGGGACCACGGTCCGGATCAGCCGTGGACTCGGCTACGCCGAACGCAAGAACAACCACGTGATCGCCGGACTGGTCGCCGGGCACCTGCGCCGCCAGGGCGTGCCCGTCGAACAGCCGGTGCTGCGCGGCGGCACGGGCTCCTCCGACATCGGCAACGTCAGCCTGGTGCTGCCGACCGTCCACCCCTACCTCCAGGTGATGGACACGGGCACGCCGACCCACTCCGCCGCCATGACCGAGGCGGTCGCCCTGCCCCGGGCGCAGCAGGCCATGCTGCGGATGGCCACCGCGCTGGCCTGCGCCGGAGCCGACCTGCTCGCCGACCCCGAGCTGTTCGACGCCGCGCGGGCGGAGTTCGCCACCAGCGGCCCGGACCTGCCGTCATGACGCGCCCGTGGCCCCGCGACGTGACCGACGTGGTCGCCGTACGCCGTGACCTGCACGCCCACCCCGAACTCGGTTTCACCGAGATCCGCACCGCCGCCAGAGTGGACACCGCGCTGCGCGACCTCGGCTGGGACGTCCGCTCCGGGCGGGAGGTGTTCGACGCGACCGGGCTGCCCGGCCTGCCGGAAGCGGCGGTGCTGGAACACGCGGCCGGTCGCGCGGCGGCCGAGGGCGTGCCGGAGGACCTGGTGACCCGGTTCTCCGGCGGCTGCACCGCCGTGGTCGCCGACCTGCGCGGCGACCGGCCGGGACCGAGGGTCGCGCTGCGCTTCGACATGGACGCGCTGCCGATCACCGAGGCGTCCGCCGGCGACCACCCGCCGATCCGGCGGGGTTTCGCCTCCCGGCATCCGGGCGTGATGCACGCCTGCGGTCACGACGGACACGTCGCGATCGGCCTCGCCCTGGCCGCGGCCCTGTCCACGCGCGACTTCCCCGGCACCGTGCGGCTGCTGTTCCAGCCCGCCGAGGAGGGGGTGCGCGGCGCCCAGCCCATGGTGGCGGCGGGCGTCTGCGCGGACGTGGACGTGCTGCTCGCCGTCCACCTCGGGTTCGGCCTGCCCAGCGGGCGGTTCGCCCCGGCGGCCACCGAGCTGATCGCCACGTCGAAGCACCTGGCCAGGTTCACCGGCCGCGAGGCGCACGCCGCCAAGGCTCCGGAGCAGGGGCGCAACGCGCTCCTCGCCGCCGCGACGGCCACGCTGAACCTGCACGCGCTGCCCCGCTTCGCCGGAGCGACCACGCGGATCAACGTCGGGCGGCTGCGGGGCGGGGTCGCGGCCAACGTGATCGCCGGCGAGGCCGAGTTGGCGTACGAGACGCGCGCGGACTCGGCCGGCGTCGCGGACGAGCTGGCGCGGCGCGCCGAGATCGTGGTGCGCGCGGCCGCGGCGATGCACGAGGTCGACGTCGAGCTGACCCGCACCGGGCACGCCACCGCGGCCACGACCGACCCGGCGGTCGCGGCGGCGCTGGCCTCCGCCGCCGAGGGGCTGGCCGAGGTGCGCGCCACCCATCCGCTCGGCGCGAGCGACGACGCGAGCCTGCTGATGCGGGCCGTACAGGAGTCGGGGGGCGTGGCGGGATACGCCATCGTCGGGTCGGACGGCCCCGGCCCTCCCCACTCCCCACGGTTCGACGTGGACGAGGAGGTGCTGCCGGTGGCGGTGGCCTGGCTGGAGCGTGCCGTACGGGGAGGACAGTGGTGAGCGGGACCTACACCGTCGTCGGCGGCGGGGCCATCGGCGGCACGATCGCCTTCCACCTGGCCGGAGCCGGTCATCGGGTGCTCATCGTCGACTCCGACGCCGCGCAGGTGGCGGCGGTGCGGGAACGGGGCCTGACCATCCGCCGCGCCGACGGCACCGAGCGGAACATGCGGATACCGGCCCGCACCCCGGACGAGGTGACGGAACCGCTGCGCGACGTGCTGCTCGCGGTGAAGGCGAACGCCACCGCGACGGCCGCGCGGTGGATCGCCCCCAGGCTGGCCGGGGACGGGTTCGTGGTGAGCCTGCAGAACGGCCTGTGCGAACCGGAGATCGCCGCGGCAGTGGGGGCCCGGCGGACCGTCTCCGCCTTCGTGAACCTGTTCGCCGACCTGGTCGAGCCGGGCGTGATCGCCGACGGCGGGCCCGGCGCGCTGGTGGTCGGCGAGCTCGACGGCACGGTCAGCCCGCGGGTGCGGCGGTTCGTCGCGGACCTGCAGGCGTGGGGCCCGGCGGTGGCGAGCGGGAACGTCGCCGGCTTCCTGTGGTCGAAGCTCGCCTACGGCGCGGTCGCCGCGGCCAGCGCGACCAGCGACGACCCGGTCGCCGACACCATCGAGCGGCATCCCGGGCTCACCGTCGCGCTGGCCCGGGAGGTCTACGCGGTCGCCGCGGCGCAGGGGGTCACGCCGGAGTCGTTCGACGCCTGGCGGGCGGACGCGTTCGCGAAGGACGCGCCGCCGGACCTCACGCGCGCCGCCCTGGCCGGGTTCTGCGCCTGGCTGCGCACGCAGCCGAAGACCAGGACCGGCATCTGGCGGGACCTGGCGGTCCGGTGCCGCCCGACCGAGGTGCCGGCCCAGTACGGCCCGGTGCTGCGCCTGGCCGAGGACCACGGCCTGAGGTGCCCCGGGGTCGAGGCCGTGCTCCGGCTGATCGGCGAACTGGAGACCGGCCGACGGCCGATGTCCCGGGACAACCCGGCCGAACTCGAACGCGCGGTCCTCGGCGGGGACCCCGGCACGGCCCCCGGCGGGAACGCCGGCGCGGCCCTTGGCGGGAACCCCGGCGAGGTTCACCGCGGGAACCCCAGCGAGGAAAGGGACACCTGATGTCACGTCACGTACTGATCACCGGAGTCGCGGGCGGCCTCGGCGGTGCCATCGCCGAGCGGTTCGCCGCGGCCGGCGACCGGATCACCGGGGTGGACACCCGGGAGGAGCCGCTGCGCGAGCGGCTCGACGCGATCGCGGCGGCGCACGGCGTCGCCACGGACGCCGTCACGGCGGATCTGAGCGGCCCCGACGCGGGAGAGGTGGTCGGTCGGGCGTGGCGGCGGTCCGGCCCGGTGGACGTGCTGGTGAACGCGGCGGGCATCTGGCCCGCGACCCCGCTGCTGGAGATGACCGCGCCGATGTGGGATCACGTGCTGGGCATCAACACCCGCGCTCCCATGCTGACCACGGTGGCGCTGGCCCGGCTGGCCGTGGCCGAGGGCCGCCCGGCGAGCGTGGTGAACCTGGCCTCGGGCGCGGCGATCCGGGCCAGGCCGGGCGCGGCGCACTACTCGACGTCCAAGGCCGCGCTGGAGATGCTCACCCGCTCCTGCGCGGTCGAGCTCGGCGCCGCGGGGATCCGGGTGAACGCCGTGTCGCCCGGGTTCGTGGCCGGCAGCAGCCAGGAGGTCAACCCGATCACCGAGGAGTACGCGGCGGCGGTCTCCGGCAACCCGCTCGGCCGGATCGGGCAGCCGGACGACGTGGCCGCCGCGGTGTTCTTCCTCGCCTCACCCGAGGCCGCCTGGACCACCGGCGCGGTGCTGCGGGTGGACGGCGGCTCGTCGGCGGGCAACCCCGCGCTGCCGGTCCACTGGACGGAGCCCACCTCGGTGCAGTCACCACGGTGACCCGCCGCCTCCTCCTCGGTGCCGGGGACCGGGCCCGCCGGTGACGGCACGCCCGCGTACGGGCTCCGCCGCCGGGAGCGCGCCCGCGGCGTCGCACAGGGGCCTGTGAGAGTGTGGGTTCATGAACAGGCTCGCCGGTGAGACCTCTCCGTACCTGCTGCAGCACGCGGACAACCCCGTCGAATGGCGGCCCTGGGGGCAGGAGGCGTTCGACGAGGCCCGGCGCAGGGGCGTGCCCCTGCTGATCAGCGTCGGCTACTCCGCCTGCCACTGGTGCCACGTCATGGCGCACGAGTCCTTCGAGGACGAGGGCACCGCCGCGCTGATGAACGAGCACTTCGTCAACGTCAAGGTCGACCGGGAGGAACGCCCGGACGTGGACGCGGTCTACATGACCGCGACCCAGGCCATGACCGGTCAGGGCGGGTGGCCGATGACGGTCTTCGCCACGCCGGACGGGCACCCCTTCTACGCGGGCACGTACTTCCCGCGGCCCCACTTCCAGCGGCTGCTGACCGGGGTGGCGAATGCCTGGGCCCGCGACCGCGAGGCGGTGCTGGACCAGGGCTCGAAGATCGTCCAGGCGCTGAACGAGCAGGCGGCGCTGCCGTCGGGCCCGGTGCCGGACCGCGACACGCTGGACCGGGCCGTACGGAGCCTGCGGCGGTCCTTCGACCCCGACCGCGGCGGGTTCGGCGGGGCGCCGAAGTTCCCGCCGTCGATGGTCCTGGAGTTCCTGCTGCGCTACGCCGCCGCCTCCCCGTCCGCGGCGGCCCCGGAGGGCGACCGGAGCGCCGTGGGCGAGGCGACGGCCATGGCTGAGCGGACCCTGGAGGCGATGGCGCGGGGCGGCATCTACGACCAGCTCCGCGGCGGTTTCGCCCGCTACAGCGTGGACGCCGGCTGGGTGGTGCCGCACTTCGAGAAGATGCTCTACGACAACGCCCTGCTGCTGCGGGTCTACACGCACTGGTGGCGCTCCACCGGGTCGGTGCTCGCCCGGCGGGTGGCGCTGGAGACCGCCGACTGGCTGCTGGCCGAGATGCGCACCCCCGAGGGCGGCTTCGCCTCGGCACTGGACGCCGACAGCGAGGGCGTGGAGGGGAAGTTCTACGTCTGGACGCCCGAGGAGATCGTCGAGGTCCTGGGTGAGGACGACGGCGCCTGGGCCGTCTCGCTGTTCGAGGTGACCGGCACGTTCGAACACGGCACCTCGGTGCTGCAGCTTCCGGAGGACCCCGACGACCCCGAGCGGTTCGCCCGGGTCCGCGCCGCCCTGCTGGCCGCCCGGTCCGTGCGGGTACGGCCCGGCCGCGACGACAAGGTGGTGGCCGCCTGGAACGGCCTGGCGATCGCCGCCCTCGCCGAGACCGGGGCGCTGTTCGACCGGCCCGACCTGGTGGAGGCGGCGCGGGCGGCGGCCACGCTGCTCGACGAGGTGCACGTCGACGGCGGCCGGCTGCTGCGCACGTCGCTCGGCGGCCGGGCCGGCACCGGCGCCGGCGTCCTTGAGGACTACGCCGACCTGGCCGAGGGCCTGCTCGCGCTGTACGGCGTGACCGGCGAGACCCGCTGGTTCCGGCTGGCCGGGACGCTGCTGGACAGCGCGCTCGACCGGTTCTCCGACGGCGCCGGCGGGTTCTTCGACACCGCCGACGACGCCGAACGGCTGTTCCAGCGCCCGCAGGACCCCACCGACAACGCGACCCCGTCGGGATGGTTCGCCGCGGCGGGCGCGCTGCTGTCGTACGCGGCCCTGACCGGCTCGGCCCGGCACCGGGAGGCCGCGGAGGCGGCCCTGGGCACGGTGAGCGTCCTGGCCGACCGGCACGCCCGGTTCGCCGGGTGGGGCCTGGCGGTGGCCCAGGCGGCCGTCTCCGGGCCCGTCGAGGTCGCGGTCGTGGGCCCGGCCGGCGACGCGGCGACCGCCGCGCTGCACCGCGCGGCCCTGATGTCGCCCGCCCCGGGCATGGTCGTGGCCCTCGGCGAGCCCGGCGCGGCCGATGTCCCCCTCCTGGAAGGGCGGGGTCCGGTGGACGGCGTCCCGGCGGCCTACGTGTGCCGCGGGTTCACCTGCCGGATGCCCGTCACCACCCCGGAGGCGCTCCGGGCCGAGCTGACCGCCTGACCCGCGGCGGCGCGACCCGGGAACCGGCCGCCCGGCCGGGTCGGCGCGCGGCCGTGAACCGTTTCGCGCCGAGGCCGCCGACCGGGGCGGGCGGCGGCCCGGTCAGCCGACGGGGAGCCGCTGGGCGGGTCCCTCCCGCTGGGCGGGGTCCTGGGTGCGGGGGTCGCTGCCGCCGGTCCCATCGCCGAAGTCCTGGCCGGGGCCGCCGCCGTCGTCCACGCGGCCCTGGGGGCCGTTCTGCGGGCCCGTGCCGTCGCCCTGGCCGTCACCGGTGCCGTCGTTCCCGGGGCCGGTCCCCTGGTCCCCGGGCTCGGGGGACGAGGCGCCGTCGTCGAACGGCGGGGTGGCCGGGGCGTCGCGGAAGCCGCCGTCGCCGTAGCCGTCGTCGGGCGGGCCGGAGGGGTAGTCGCCGTCGTAGCCGTAGGGGTCGTAGCCGTAGTCGGACGGCTCGGGGAACTCCTTGACCGGCTTGCCCTTCATCGCCTCGGCCATGAAGGCCCGCCAGACCTGCGCGGGGTAGCTTCCGCCGTACTGGACGGCGCCGTTGATGACCACCGGCTTGTGGTCGTCGCGGAACATGTCCACCGCGGTCGCGAGCTGCGGGGTGAAGCCGGCGAACCACACCGACACCGAGCCGTCGGTGGTGCCGGTCTTGCCGGCCACCGGCCGGTCGTAGAGGCGGGCGGCCGAGCCGGTGCCGCCCTCGACGACCTGGGTGAGCGCGTAGGTGGCGTCGGCGGCGGTCTGCTCGCCGAAGGCCCGCCTGCCCTTGGCGTCGAACTTCGTGACCTTGCCCGTGGCGTCGGTCACCGACCGGATCACGTGTGCGTCGCGGTGGACGCCGCCCGCGGCGAACGTCGCGAAGCCCGAGGCGTTCTGCACCGCGCTCACCGACGCCACGCCCAGCGGGAGCGTGGCCGCGCCGCGGTGCGGGGCGAGCTGCTCGGCGGGGATGCCCGCGGCCCTGGCGGCCTTGACGACCTTGTCCAGGCCGACCTTCTGCCCGAGGTCGACGAAGGCGGTGTTCACCGAGTTCCTGGTGGCGGTGACGAGGTCGATCTGGCCGTAGGAGGTGCCGCCGGAGTTGGGAATGGGGTGGTCGGGGGCGGAGGCGACCGTCATCGGCGAGTTGCCGTTCACCCGCGTGCCGAGGTCCAGGCCGTTCTCCAGCGCGGCGGCCAGCGTGTACGCCTTGAACGTCGAGCCGGCCTGCACCTTGGCGGAGAAGGAGTTGTCGAACTTGTTGGCGTCGTAGTCGCGCCCGCCGTAGAAGGCGACGACCTCGCCGGTGCCGGGGTCGACGGCGGCCAGGCCGGTGTTGACCTTCTTGGCGGAGCCGTCGGGCATGACGGAGGTGACGGCCCGCTCGGCCGCCGCCATGAGGTTCTTGTCGAAGGTCGAGACGATCTTCAGGCCGCCCTGGTTGACGGCCTCGTCGGTGTATCCCCGGCGTTTGAGCTCGGCGGCCACCTGGTCGAGCATGTAGCCCTGCTGGCCCTTGAGGGAGAAGACCGGGCGGGGCTTCTTGAGGGTCGGGAAGGTGGTGGTGGCGGCCTGCTGGGGCGTCAGCGCGCCGATCTGCACCATGCCGTCGACCACCGACCGCCAGCGCGTCCGGGCGGCGTCGAGATCGGCGCCGTGCGGGTCGGCGAACCGGGACGGCTGCTGGATCACCGCGGCGAGGTAGGCGCCCTCGGCGACGTCGAGCTTGCCGACGTCCTTGCCGAAGTACGCCTGGGCCGCGGCCTGGACGCCGTCGGCGCCCCGGCCGAAGTAGATCGTGTTGAGGTACTGCTCCAGCACCCAGTCCTTGGGCTTGGACTGGTCGACCTTCAAGGAGATCATGACCTCCTTGAGCTTGCGGATTATGGAACGTTCCTGGCTGAGGCCGCTGTAGTAGTTGCGGACCATCTGCTGGGTGATCGTCGAGCCGCCCTGGAGCTGCCGGCCGGTGACCGTGGACCACATGGCGCGGAAGGTGCCCTTGAGCGAGACGCCCTTGTCGTCATAGAAGGAGCGGTTCTCGGCGGCGATGACGGCGTTCCTGACGCTCTCCGGCACCTCGGACAGGGGCACGCTGCGGCGGTTCACCCCCTGCTTGGCCAGCACGGTCTTACCGTCGCGGTAGTAGATCACCGAGCCTTGCGCGGTGGCCTTCGGCTGCGTGCTGTCCGGGATGGGGGTCATCGCCCACACCACCCCGAGAACGCCCACCGACAAGACGACCACGACGCCGAAGGCGATCAGCGCCAGCCGCAGGAACCGCCGTCCCGGCCCTCTCTTCCCGCCCTCTCGCACGCGGCAACCCCCATCCCCTGGCGCGGCCGACCCCCCGTCAGCTGCGCGAACCGTAAGGGTAAACGATGCATAACGGTGGCTGAACCCTGCTTGGGATGGTACGGCTAGCTCTTGACCTGGCGCGGCACATCGGCCACCAAAGGAAGGACCCGGTATGGCACGGGAGTGGCCAAGGCGATCACCGAGGAGGTCCTGACCACCCCCCGGACGTCAACGATCACGTCAATGACCCGCTGGAGATCCGCATTGCTGCGCGCCACGACCCGGCAGAGCATGTCGTCCCCGCCGGTGATCGTGTGCACCTCCAGCACCTCGGGGATGGCGGCGAGCTGGTCGACCACCGGGTCGTGCCCGCCGAACTGGCGGATCTGCAGGGTGACGAACGCGGTGACGTCGTAGCCGAGCGCCGCGGGCGACACGTCGGGCCCGAACCCGGTGATCACTCCCCGGGCGGACAGCCGGTCGAGGCGGGCCTGCACGGTGCCCCGGGCCACGCCCAGCCGCCGGGAGCACTCCAGCACCCCGAGCCTCGGCTCCCTGGTGAGCAGGGCGATGAGCCGGGCGTCGAGCTGATCGATCGTCATGATGTCCAGATACTCCCTGGAGGCGTGAGGCTGAATAGGCATATTGTCCAGTAATTCACGTAACTCTTGCGCACACAGCCCATGAAATCCGAAAGTGGCCGCATGAGGGACAACTTTCCTGTGAACGGCATGGACGCCGTGGTCTTCGCCGTGGGCAACGCCAAGCAGGCCGCCCACTACTACTCCAGCGCTTTCGGCATGAAGTTGGTGGCGTACCGGGGGCCCGAAACCGGCAGCCGTGACGAGGTCTCCTACGTCCTGACCTCCGGCGGCGCCCGGTTCGAGCTGCGCGGCGCGGTGCGCGCGGGCACCGGGGTGTCCCGGCACGTCGCCGAGCACGGCGACGGCATCATCGACCTGGCCATCGACGTCCCCGACGTGGAGGCCGCCTACAGCTACGCGATCTCCCAGGGCGCCAAGGGCCTGGCCGAGCCGTACACGGTGGAGGACGAGCACGGGAAGGTCGTGATGGCGGCGATCGCCACCTACGGCGAGACCCGGCACACCCTGGTCGACCGGTCCAACTACAGCGGGCCGTACCTGCCGGGCTTCGTCGCCGCCGAGCCGATCGTCGCGGCGCCCGCGGTGAAGAACGGCCGCTTCTTCCAGGCCGTCGACCACTGCGTGGGCAACGTCGAGCTCGGCAAGATGGACGAGTGGGTGGAGTTCTACAAGCGGGTCATGGGCTTCACCAACATGGCCGAGTTCGTCGGCGACGACATCGCCACCGAGTACTCGGCGCTGATGTCCAAGGTCGTCGCGGACGGCACCCGCAAGGTGAAGTTCCCGCTCAACGAGCCGGCGGTCTCCCGGAAGAAGTCGCAGATCGACGAGTACCTGGAGTTCTACGGCGGCCCGGGCGTCCAGCACGTCGCGCTGGCCACCAACGACATCCTCAGCGCCGTGGACCACATGCGGGCCGCCGGCGTCGATTTCCTCGACACGCCCGACTCCTACTACGACGACCCGGAGCTGCGCGCCCGCATCGGCGAGGTCCGCGCCCCGATCGAGGAGCTGAAGAAGCGCAAGATCCTGGTCGACCGCGACGAGGACGGCTACCTGCTGCAGATCTTCACCAAGCCGGTGCAGGACCGCCCGACGGTGTTCTTCGAGCTGATCGAGCGGCACGGCTCGCTCGGCTTCGGCAAGGGCAACTTCAAGGCGCTCTTCGAGGCGATCGAGCGCGAGCAGGACCGCCGCGGCAACCTCTGACGCCGCCCGCGCGGCCCTTCCGGGCGCTCCGCGGCCCGGAAGGGCCGCGTTCCCCTCCCCCCGGAAGGGCCGCGTTCCCCCGAAGCCCGAAGATCCCCTTCCGGTCCGCGCCCCGGGCTGTCCGGAGGCCGCGGCACGAACAGGCCATCCGCGACACAACCCCACGGACACCCCGGGCCCGCACCCCATTACCGTGGGTAGCACCCGCCCGTCACGTAGTCTGCGTGCGGTGCCCGGCGCGGTCCGGGCCCGGAAGGGGGACTCACGGGCATGACGTCCGGTCGACTGGCCATCGGGGCAACCGCCACGTTTCTCAGCACGCTCGCCGCCTTCGGCGGGGTCGGCGCGACCGCGTGCACGGCGTCGAAGGGGGCGACGGCCCCCGCGGCCTCCGTCGCCGCCGACGGCGTCCCGGCCCCCCGGCACGACGCCCCGCGTCAGGGGCGGCTCGGGGCCCCCGGGATCGGCGACCCCGACTTCCCCACCGACGGCAACGGCGGCTACGACGTCGAGCACTACGGCCTGCGGATCGGCTACGACCCGCCCTCCCGGCGCCTGGCGGGCGTGGCCACGATCACGGCGAAGGCCACCCAGGGACTGGACGCGTTCAACCTCGACCTGTCGGGCTTCCGCGTCGCCAGGGTCACCGTGGACGGGCGGCCCGCGGCGTTCACCCGGGCCGGCACCGAGCTGACCGTGACCCCCGCGACGCCCGTCTCCGACGCGGACCGCTTCACCGTCGTGGTCTCCTACGACGGCGAGCCCAAGCCGATCACCGGCTCCTCCAACCTCGGCACCTACGGGTTCATCCCGACCCGCGACGGCGCCTTCGTCACCAGTGAGCCCAACGGCGCCAAGACCTGGTTCCCCGGCAACGACCACCCGGCCGACAAGGCCCGCTACGACTTCGAGATCACCGTCCCGGCCGGGCTGACCGCGCTGGCCAACGGCGAGATGGTCGGCGCCCCGGTGACGACCGGCGGCAGGACGACCTTCCGCTGGCGTGAGAGCCACCCCATGGCGAGCTACCTCGCCACCATGACGCTGGGCCGGTTCGAGCTGCGCCAGGGCAGGACGGCCTCCGGGATCGCGAACCTCGCGGCGGTCGACCCCCGCTACCGCGACTCCCTGGGCAGGCTGTACACCCAGTCGGGGCAGATCACCGACTACTGGAGCACGGTGTTCGGCCCCTACCCGTTCTCCTCCACCGGCGGCGTGATCGACGACTTCTCCGCGGGCTACGCCCTGGAGAACCAGACCAAGCCCATGTACGGCGGGTTCGTCCCCGACGACGACACCGTCGCCCACGAGCTGGCCCACCAGTGGTTCGGCGACAGCCTGAGCATCCGGCGGTGGAAGGACCTGTGGCTCAACGAGGGCTTCGCGACGTACGCCGAGTGGCTGTGGAGGGAGCACAACGGCGTCCCCGCCGAGCAGTCCTTCCGCGCCACCTACGACGCGCACCCCGCGGGCGACGCGATCTGGAAGTATCCCCCCGGCCGCGCGCAGCCGCAGGACCTGTTCAACGACTCCGTCTACCGGCGCGGCGGGATGGCGCTGCACGCGCTGCGGCGGCGCATCGGCGACGCGGCGTTCTTCAAGGTCCTGCGGACCTGGACCACCGAGCACCGCTACGGCTACGTGACGACCGAGGAGTTCGTCGCCCTGGCGGAACGGATCTCCGGCAGGCAGCTCGACGCGCTCTTCGACGCCTGGCTGTTCAAGCCGGCCAGACCCGCCGCCTGACGCCGGGACGCCCGCCCGCGCCCCGGGACCGCCGCCCGCGCGGGCCCGGCCGCGTCCCGCCTCCCCGCGACCGGCGACCGGCGACCGGACGCCTGCCCGGACGCGCCCGTCTCCACGTCGGATGCCCGAGTTGACCATACTTCGCCGCGCGAAGTATGGTCTCCCGCATGGCTAAAGGATCACCAGCGGTCAGTGAGGCGACCTACTTCATCCTCGCCTCGCTGCTCGACGGCCCGCTGCACGGCCACGGGATCATCAAGCGGACGCTCGACCTCTCCGAGAGCCGGGTGAAGCTGCCGGTCGGCACGCTGTACGGCGCGCTCGACCGGCTGGCGGCGAACGGCCTGATCGCCGTGGACCGCGAGGAGGTCGTCGACGGCCGGCCCCGGAGATACTTCCGGCTCACCGACCACGGGCACGACGTCGTCTCCGCCGAGGCGCTGCGCATGCAGCAGGCGGCGTCGGTGGTGACCGGGCGGCTCCTCCGTCCCGGATCGGCCTTCGCGTGACCGCGGCCCTGGAGCGGCCCGCCGCCACGGGGGCGGGCGGGACCTCCCTGGAGCGCCGCTACCGGCGGCTGCTGCTGTGCTACCCCCGCCGCTACCGTGTCGAGCACGGCGGCGAGATCATCGCCACCCTGCTCGACACGGCCGAGCCGGGACGCGCGCTGCCCCCGCTCCGCGAGGCGCGGGCGCTGGTCTCCGGCGGGCTGCGGGCCAGGATCGTCGCGGCGGCGTCGGACCGGCCGGCCTGGCTCGACGGCCTGCACCTCGGGGTGACCGCGCTGTGCGCCGTCCAGCTCGCGACGCTGGTGCCGTACACGGCGTCGGTGCCGATCTGGACGGGCCTGTCGGCGCTGGCCCTGCTGCTCGTCATCCGCGGGCGGGTACGGCTCGCCCTCCCGGTCGTGGCGCTCGTCGCGTCGAAGGTGTTCGCGATCACGCTGGGACGACCCTGGCTGGATCCGACCCTGCTGCCCGTGGACGCCCCTCCCGTCTGGCACACCGGAGCCCTCTACGGCGGCGGCGGCCCGGTGGCGCCGATGGCCGGCTACGGCCTGGCCGTCCTGGGCCTGCTGGTGCTGGCCGCCCACCGGCACCGGCTCGGCAGGCGCTCGTGGCTCTGGCTGCCGGTGGTCCCGTTGCTGGCCGGCGCCGACCCGGCCGGGCTCGACTTCGGCCGCGGCGGCGACGCCCTCGACGTGGTCAGGACCGGGCTGGAGCTCGGGCTCCTGCTGTTCGCGGCCCGAGCCGGCCACGTGGCGCGCGACCCGCGCTGGGCCGTGGCGGCCGCCGTCCATCTCGTCCCCGTCTGCGTCGTCCACGCCGAGAACCTCGGCGTCCACTCCGAACCCGACATCGCCCACCTGGCCGCGCTGCTCCTCGCCACCGCGCTCGCCGCGGCCGCGCCGTACCGGGCGAGGCGGCACCCCGCCCTCTAGCGATCCTCCCGGCTCCGCCCCCCAGGGGCCCGGCCGGTTCTTACCCGCGTGCTCCCCGCGAGCCTCCGCGGCCCTCCCCGAAACCCTCACCCACCGCGAGCGGCCACCGCACCCGCGGCCCGCCCGCGTGCCGAAACGAGGTCACCATGCCACGAGTTCTCTTCGTCGTGCCCGCGATCGGCCTGGCCCTGGCCGCGCTGACCGGCTGCGGCGGGCCGGCCGCGACGCAGGCCGCGGCCACGCCCTCACCCGCCGACGCGATGCAGAACAGGATCCGCCAGATGGAGTCCGACCGCGCCGACTGCATGAAGCGCAAGGGCTTCAAGTACAACATGAATGTCCCGCCGCCCAAGCGGGTCGGTGACGAGAAGCGCAAGCTCGACGCCGGCGACTACGAGACGATGAAACGGTTCCGGCAGAAGTACGGGTTCACGTACTTCGCCGAGTTCGTCTACCCGGACGACCCGGCCGCCGCCCAGTACGAGATCTACGACAACACCGCCAACCAGCCGATCAAGAACTCCCTGTCGGATACCCAGCTCGCCGCCTGGGACGAGGCCGACGTGGACTGCCGCAACGCGGCGATCAAGAAGTTCACCGGCAAGACCGTGACCAGCGAGCAGGACTACTACGACCAGCTCAACCGCCGTCTGGAGCAGGCGGACCGCGAGACGGACGGCGACCCCGAGCTCATCGAGCTGGCACGGAAGTACGGCGGGTGCCTCCGGGCCAAGGGCTACAAGGTCGCCTCACTCCGGCCCACGAAGATCATCGAGGCCGGCGGCGCGGAGCTGAAGGCGGAGCTGAACCGGCTCGGCCGCCAGCAGGCCGAGGACCCCGTCGACGGGGCCGAGTACCAGCCGAAGCTGACGGCCGCGCAGGCCCGGCCGTACCTGGACAGGGAGATCAAGGCGGCGCTCGACGACCTGGAGTGCGGCCGGGACTTCTACCCCGCCTACTCCGCGGGCAACAAGATGATGAAGGCCTACGACGAGTTCGGCCTCAGGGTGATCCAGTGGTGAGGCGGCTCCCCGCGCGCCGGGCGGACTCCGGCCCCCGGACGGTCCGGCGGCTCCGGCGGCTCCGATGGTGAGGAACAGGCGCCGCGTGCTGGGCGGTGTCCTGGCCGGGGTCGTCCTGGTCGCCGGCACGGGCTGGGCCGTCGGCACGCGGCTGCGCTCCCCCGCCGACGAGGCCGCGCTGCGCCGGCCGCCCAGGCCGTCCCTGGTCACCTCCCCCGTCGCGAGGAAGAAGCTGACCAGCGCCATCGCCGTCAGCGGCACCCTGGCGTACGGCTCGCCGCTGCCGGTGACCCTCGCCGGCGTGGTCGGCGGCGCCGGAGGGACCGACGCCGCCGGAGCCGCCGCCGGCGGCGGGGCCCAGCGGGTCACCCGCGCCCCGCGCCCGGGGACGGTCAAGGAGGGGTCGGTGCTGCTGGAGGTCAACGGCCGCCCGGTGTTCGCCCTGCGCGGCAAGGTACCCATGCACCGCACGATGGCGCCGGGCACCGGCGGCGCCGACGTCCGCCAGCTCCAGGCGGCGCTGCGGCGCCTCGGGTGCCGCCCGCCGTCCACGGGCGTCTTCGACTCCGCCACGGCCGCCGCCGTACGCCGCTGGTACGCCGCGCGCGGCTACCGGGCGCAGGAACCGGACCTCGCCGCCCGCCGGGAGCTGGAGACCCTCCGGCAGGCCGTGCGGACCGCCGAGGAGGACCTGCTCACCGACAGGGAGGCCCTCGACACCGGGCGCGACGTCAAACCCCTGACGGTCAAGCTGGCCAACGCCCGTGAGGACCTGCGGGCCGCGCGGAACGCGCTGGCCGCGGAGAAGGCGCGCGACCTCAGCCCCGAGGAGGCCACCCGCCTCACCGAGCTGACCAGGGCCGTGCGGCAGGCCGAGGAGGAGGTCCTGACCGCCGCCCAGGCGCTCGCCGCCGCCAAGCCCGGGGACGACAGGACGCTCCTTGAGGCCAAGGCCGCAGGCGCCCGGGAGAACCTGCGGGCCGCCCAGGAGACGCTGGCCGCCTTCGACGACGAGGCCCGGGCGGGCAAGACCACCCGCCTCGCCGGGCTGACCAAGGAGGTGCGCGCCGCCGAGGACGCCGTCGCCACCGCCGACCAGGCGCTGCGCCGGGCCCGGCGGCTCTCCCCGCTCCGGCTGAAGGTCGCCAACGGCCGCCGGGACGTGGCGGGCGCCAAGGCGGTCCTGGCCGAGTACCTGAAGACCTACGGCGTCAGCGTCCCGCCCGGGGAGATCGTCTTCCTGCCCGCGCTGCCCGCCCGGCTGGACGAAGCCGCCGTCCGGCCCGGGGACGCCGTCGAGGGCAAGGTCGCCACCGTGACCAGTTCGTCCTTCGCGGTGACCGGCTCGGTGGACCGGGACGAGGCCAAGCTGCTGCGCAAGGGCCTGAAGGCGGTCCTGGAGACCGCCGACGGCGCGACGTTCCCGGCGGTGCTGACCGCCACCGGCAAGGACGCCGAACCCGCGGACGCGGGAACGGACGGCGGCTCCGGCGAGAAGAAGGCGACGAGCCCCTTCGGTGACGCGGCGGGGTCCGTGCCGGTCCTGCTCACCCCGACGACGGCCAAGGGCCTGCGGGACGCGGTCGGCACACCGGTCACCGCCAGGATCTCCGTCGGCGCGACCGGCGGCGCGGTGCTCACCGTGCCGGTCGCCGCCGTCGTCACCTCGGCCGACGGCCGCGCGAGGGTCCGGGTCGCGCTGCCCGGGGGCGGCGACCGGGTCGCCGACGTGGAGGTCAGGACCGGCCTGGCCGCCGACGGCGACGTCGAGGTGACACCCGTACGGCCCGGCACGCTGAAGGAGGGCGACCGGGTGGTGGTGAGCGATGCCTGACGTCATCGTCCTGGACGCCGTCAGCCGGGTGTTCCCCACCGACCCGCCCGTGCGGGCGCTCCGCGACATCGGGCTGCGGGTCCGGCGGGGCGACTACGTGGCCATCGTGGGCCCCTCGGGGTCGGGCAAGTCCACCCTGCTGAACACGCTCGGCCTGCTGGACCGGCCCACCTCCGGCTCCTACCTGCTGAACGGCACCGAGACGACCGTCCTCGGGGACGGCGCGCGGACGAGACTGCGGGGACGCGAGATCGGCTTCGTCTACCAGTCGTTCCACCTGCTGCCGCACCGGACCGTCGCGGAGAACGTCATGCTCGCCGAGGTCTACGGCGGGCACCCGCGCCGGCACCGGCGGCGGCGGGCGCTGGAGGCGCTGGAACTGGTCGGCATGTCGCACCGGGTGGACTTCCCGCCCGGGCGGCTGTCCGGGGGCGAGCGGCAGCGGGTGGCGATCGCCCGCGCGCTGATGGGCGAGCCCGCCCTCCTGCTGTGCGACGAGCCCACCGGCAACCTCGACAGCGGCAACACCGAGGCGGTGCTCGACCTGTTCGACGGCCTGCACGCCCACGGCCTCACCCTCCTGGTGATCACCCACGAGGACGAGGTGAGCGCCCGCGCCGGCCGCCGCGTCCGCATCAGCGACGGCGTCCTCACCGAGGAGTGACCGTACGGCCACGCGGCCCGCATGCCGCCTCCCCGCCGCGCCCCGCTTGCTCGCGTTCCCCCGCGTCCGCGCACCGCCCCCTGTCCGTCCGTCGCGTACCGCGCGCCCGGCCGTACCCCGTGAGAGGAGACCATGGACATCCGCGACCTGTGGGCCGAGGCCCTGGCCGGCGTGCTCGCCCGCCCGGTCCGCTCCGCGCTGACCACGCTGGGCACCGTCCTCGGCATCACGACCCTGGTGATCACCCTGGGCGTCGCCGCCACCGCCGGGAACCAGATCGTCGGCCGGTTCGACGAGCTGACCGCCACCGCGATCACGGTCGAGGTGCCGGCCGGGCCCGGCGGCCCGCTCGTCGGCTGGGACTCCCCCGCCGAGGTGCGACGGCTGCGCGGGGTCACCTCCGTCTCCGCCCTCGCCCAGACCGAGGAGAGCTCCAACCTCCGGGTGACGGCCAACGACCTCGTCGATCCCACCCGGGTCACCGGCCAGACCCTCGCCGTGGTGGCCGGCGACCCCGAGCTGCCGCGGGCCGCCCGCGGCCGCATGGTCGAGGGCCGCTTCTTCGACGCGGGCCACGTGCGGCGCGGTGACCGCGTGGTCGTCCTCGGCGACCAGGCCGCGCGGATGCTCGGCGTCACCCGCCTGACGGGCGCCCCCGCCGTCTTCATCGAGGACCGCGCCTACACGGTGATCGGCGTCCTGGGCGGCCTGGGCCGCGAGCAGGTCCTGTCCACCGCGGTGATCGTGCCGCCCACGACCGGCGTCGGCCTCGGCCTGCGGAACGTCACCCGCGTGCTGGTCAACACCTCCCTCGGCGCCGCCGACCTCATCGCCCGCCAGGCCCCCGTCGCGCTGAGCCCCAACCACCACGACGAGCTCCAGGTCATCTCGCCGCCCACCCCCAAACGCGCCCGAGACGGCGTCCAGGACGACGTCAACGGCCTCTTCCCGATCCTCGGCCTGGTCTCCCTGGTGGTCGGCGCGGTCGGCATCGCCAACGTCACCCTGGTCACCGTGATGGAGCGCGTCTCCGAGATCGGCCTGCGCCGCTCCCTGGGCGCCGCCCGCCGCCACATCGCCGCCCAGTTCCTCCTGGAGTCCACCCTGATCGGGATGACCGGCGGGGTGATCGGCGCCGGAGCCGGCCTGGTCTCCGTCGTCGCCGTCTCGGCCGCGCAGCGGTGGACCCCCGTCCTCGACGCGCGCCTCGCCCTGGCCGCGCCCGTGGCCGGCGCCCTGGTCGGCCTGCTCGCCGGCCTCTACCCCGCCCTGCGCGCCGCCCGCATGGAACCGGCGGACGCCCTGCGATGAACGGGATCTCCCTTCTCTGGGAGGCATCCACGACACGAATCGGCTGCTCAGACGGGTCCGAGCGACGTACACTCGGCATGTGACCGCCGCGCATGACCACGACGACCTGCACGCCCTGGTGGACAGGCTTCAGCCTCACCAGGCGCGAGAGCTGCGTGCCGTCGCGCTGCGGCTGGTGGAGTCCGGCGAGATCGCGGACCGGCCGGAGAGCGAGCCGCCGGTCAGGCGCCGCCGCCTGGCTTTCATCGGCACCATGGACTCGGGCGTCGGAGATCTTGCGGAACGGCACGAAGAGATCCTCGGCGAGGGGTTGAATCGTCCAATGTGACGACGCTCCTCGACACCGGACCGCTGGTGGCCGCCCTGGACATCGCGGACAAGCATCACTTCCGCTGCGCGGAACTCCTCGAAACCGCGCCGGGCCCCCTGCTGGTTCCGGTCCCCGTGATGGTCGAGGTGTGCTGGCTGATCGAGAAGCATCGGGGGTCCCTGGCGGAAGCCGCGTTCCTCGACTCACTCGACGCCGGGGAACTGACATTGATCTCTCTTGAGAGAGAAGACATCACACGTATCGCCGAACTGGTGCGCACCTACAGGAACCTGCCCCTCGGGGCGGTGGACGCCTCAGTGATCGCGATAGCCGAGCGGCTGGGACTGCCCACGGTGGCGACCCTGGATCACCGCCACTTCAACGTCGTACGCCCCCGCCATGTTCAGGCTCTCCGGTTGCTCCCATGAGTCACCGCGTTCCCGGGAAAGCGACGAGCGGCCACCACAGGTGGCGGGAGAGCGGCCAGCTGGAGCGCGCGGTCGAGACGGCGGGTGGTCCCGAGCGGTTCGAGGTGGGGGTGCGGCACCTTGAGGACGAGGCCCGGGTGTGGCGTCCGGCCGAGCCGACTTCGGTGACGAGCGGCTCAAGGTCGGCTGGTCCCGTTCAGCGGGACCAGTAGCGGTCGGCGGCGAGGACGAGGGCGGCGGCGCCGACCAGGCCCGCGTCCTGGCCCAGGGCGGCCGGGACGACCTTGACCCGCCGGGCGAAGCCCATCCGCGCGTGCTCCCGCAGCGCCGCCCGCAGCGGCTCGAACAGCAGCGGCCCGGCCTGGGAGAGACCGCCGCCGACGGTGACCACGTCGAGGTCGCAGAGGTTCACCGCGGAGGCGATGGCCACGCCCAGCGCCCGGCCCGCGCGGTCCAGCGCCGCGAGGGCGATCTCGTCGCCCGCGGCGGCGTCCAGGGCGAGCCGCCGCCCGCTGGCCGCCGTCTCCTCCACGTAATCGGGGCCGGTGCCCGGTTCCTCCGCCTGGCCGGGGCCGGTGCCGTGGCCGGTATCCGGTTCCGCGACCGCCTCGCCGTACGGCGGGACGTCCGGCCCGGCGTCCGGCTGCCCGGATCGCTCGACGGCGCCCGGGACCCAGCCCTGTTCGACCGCCCAGGCCGCCAGGCCCGGGCCTCGGGCGACGGCCTCCAGGCAGCCCCGGCCGCCGCACCGGCACTCGGGTCCGTCCGGATCGACCACGACGTGCCCGATGTGCCCGGCGTTGCCGCTACCGCCGTCGATCAGCCGGCCGCCGAGGATCAGCCCGCCGCCCACACCCGTGGAGACGACCATGCCGAGCATGTCGGCGCTGCCCCGGCCCGCGCCGCGCCAGTGCTCGGCGACGGCCAGGCAGACCGCGTCGTTGTGGACGCGCACCGGGACCCCGGGGAACCGCGAGGCGAGCCGGGCCCGCAGCGGGAAACCGCGCCACCCGGGCATGTTCAGCGGCGAGACCTCGCCCTCGGGCCAGGTCATCGGGCCGCCGCAGCCCACCCCGACCCCGGCGACCATGCCGCTCCCGAGGTCGTCGCGGCCCGCCGTACGCAGCACGGAGCCGATGAGGTCGACGAGCGTCTCCCACAGGGCCGCCGCGTCACCGCCGGGCGGCGTCGCGACCCGGCGGGCCTCCTGGACGTTTCCGGTGGGGTCCACGAGGGCGACGGCGAACTTCGTCCCCCCGACGTCCACGGCGAGCACCGACTGGGGCATCCGCCGATCCTACGGCCCCTCCACGGGCGGCCGGGAGGAGAAGACCAGGACGGAGGCGGTGAACCCGTGCACGTGGTTGTGCCCGGCGACCGGGCCGACCTCCCCCGCCGCGAAGAACCCGGCCACGCTGACCGGGCCGAGGGTGTCGCGGACCGCGGCGGCGTCGTGGTCGGAGCTGCCGAACATGGCCGAGCCCCGGCCGTTGCAGGAGAACAGCAGCGCGCCGTCCACGTCGCCGAACTCCTCCCGGTGGGCGTCGAGCAGCTCGTAGAGGTCCTCGTCGGCGGTGGCGGCGTCGCGCACCTGGAAGCGCACGGTACGGCCGATCTCGACGACGTCGCCGATGGCCACCGCCTCCCGCTCGGGGTCGATGCCGAGCACGCCCCGGATCAGGAAGTCGCCGCGCTCGTGCCGTTCGGCGTACTCGTCCATGGCGACGCCGATCTGCAGACCGGAGGCGACCAGCTCCCGGTCGTCCTCGTCCAGCGCGCTGACGATCTCCTCCAACCGGGCGAGGGCGGGCTGGCCGGCGAGCTCCAGGAGGAGGTTGTCCTCGGCGGCGGTGACGGCCATCGTGGGGCCGATCGGGCGGCACCCCTGGCTGACCAGGGTGCTGACGTTGAGCGGGCCGCCGAGCAGCACGCCGACGGCGCCCTCGGTGTGGACCTGCCCGTCGGCGAACAGCCGCACCGCCCCGCGCCCCCCGGTCGCGTTGGCCATGCCGCCGACCAGCGGGAGGCTGCCCAGCACCTCGTGGGAGCGCTCGACGAAGCCGTCGGTGGGGAAGCTGTAGGGATCGGCGAGCAGGATGGCCGCGTGGTCGTCCGGGGTGTTCTCCGGCAGGCCGACCACGACGAACCGGTCCTCGGTGCGCAGGGTGTCCAGGGCGAAGGTCGTCAGCCGCGCCCCGTCGAGCGTCGCGGCCCAGGCGCTCACCGAGGGCGTGGTCTCCACGCCCTGGCCGTCGCCGATCACCCCCGTGGCGCTGCATCCGATCACCGCGGCGCCCTCGGCCATCCGCATCGCCCGCAGCCCCGCGCGGGCGACCTCGTCGGGGTCGTCACCGCAGATGAAGAAGCAGAGCAGGTCAGGTGATCCGCTGAGGCCGCCCAAGGCCTGGCGGACCGCGTTCTCGGCCGCCCCGACCAGATCGGTTCCGACGGCGAGACCATCGGCGAAACGGCTCGTCAACAGCGCCACACGCCTCGCCTCTCCTTCTTGCCCGAAATCTTGTCCTGGAGCGATTCTCCCCACTGATGGACCAAGCACGCCCACCGCCGACCAACAATGGCGAAGATCCGAAACCGGGATAAGAGTGCCGGTTTCGGAGCGGGCGACGTAGGCTCGGTTCCGTGCCTCACATTCCAGAGCCACGGACTCTGCGCGAGCTGCGCGCGAGCGGCCATATCCACCGAACCGTCAAGGCCGAGATCCGCGAGAACCTCCTGGCCCGGCTCAGGTCGGGGGAGCCGCGGTTCCAGGGCATCGTGGGATTCGACGACACCGTCCTGCCCCAGCTGGAGCGGGCCCTGCTCGCCGGGCACGACCTGGTCCTGCTGGGCGAGCGCGGCCAGGGCAAGACCCGGCTGATCCGCACCGTCGCCGGTCTGCTCGACGAGTGGACCCCCGTGGTGGACGGCTGCGAGATCAACGACCACCCGTACGCGCCCTCCTGCGTCCGCTGCCGCCGCCTGGCCGGTGAGCTGGGCGAGGAGCTGCCGGTCTCCTGGCGGCACCGGGACGAGCGCTACGGCGAGAAGCTCGCCACGCCCGACACCTCCGTCGGCGACCTGATCGGCGACGTCGACCCCATCAAGATCGCTGAGGGGCGCACGCTCGGCGACCCGGAGACCGTCCACTACGGCCTGGTGCCGCGGAGCAACCGGGGCGTCTTCTCCGTCAACGAGCTGCCCGACCTCGCCGAGCGCATCCAGGTGGCGCTGCTCAACGTGCTGGAGGAGCGCGACATCCAGGTGCGCGGCTACAACCTGCGGCTGCCGCTGGACCTCCTGCTGATCGCCAGCGCCAACCCCGAGGACTACACCAACCGCGGGCGGATCATCACCCCGTTGAAGGACCGCTTCGGCGCGGAGATCCGCACCCACTACCCGCTGTCGATCGAGACCGAGCTCTCCCTCATCCGGCAGGAGGCCGACCTCGACCACGTCGGCGCCGACCTGCCCGACCACCTGATCGAGACGATCGCCCGCTTCACCCGGCTGGTCCGCGAGTCCACCGCGGTGGACTCGCGGTCGGGCGTGTCGGCCCGCTTCTCCATCGCCGCCGCCGAGACCGCCGCGGCCTCGGCCGTACGGCGGGCCGCCCTGACCGGCGAGGAGCGCGCGGTGGCCCGGGTGGCCGACCTGCCGGGCATCGTGCACACGCTGCGGGGCAAGGTGGAGTTCGAGGTCAGCGAGGAGGGCCGGGAGACCGAGGTGCTGGCCCACCTGCTGCGCCGGGCGGTGGCCGAGACGTTCCGCGGCACGCTGGGCGGCATGGACCTCAGCGCGCTGCTGGAGAAGTTCTCCCAGGGCGCCCAGGTCGAGTCCGGGCCGCTGGTCCCGGCCTCGGAGCTGCTGCGCAGGATCGGCCCGGTGTCAGGCCTGGCGAAGATCATGGAACGGCTCGGCATCGGCGACGAGTCGCCGGGGCACGCCGCGGCGGCCCTGGAGTTCGCCATGGAGGGGCTTTACCTCCTGCGCCGGCTGTCCAAGGACGAGGTGGGCGGCGGGGCGGTCTACCGCACCTGATCCGCCCGCCGGCGGAACGCCGCCGGCCCATCGCATCGGGAAGGGTCACCATGTCCTACCGCTATGGCGAGTACCGGGACGGCCCGGACCCGCTGGCCCCGCCGTACGACGTGCGTTCGGCGCTGGACCAGATGGGCGACTCCGTGCTGTCCGGCTCCAACCCCGCGCACGCGCTGCGCGACCTGCTCCGGCAGGGCCTGCCCGGCGCGCGGGACCGGCGGGGGCTGGACGACCTGCTCCGCGAGGTACGGCGCCGCCGTCGCGAGCTGCGCGAGCGCGGCCGCCTCGACGGGACGCTGGAGCGGGCCCGCGCCCTGCTGGACCGGGCCCTCGAACAGGAGCGGGCCGCTCTGTTCCCCGACCCCTCCGACGAGGCCCGGCTGCGCGAGGCCGAGCTGGACGGGCTGCCGGAGGACACCGCGAGCGCGATCCGAGAGCTGACGGACTACCGGTGGCGGTCGCAGGAGGCGCGGCGGACCTTCGAGGAGCTGCGCGACCTGCTGCGCCGGGAGGTGCTCGACAGCCAGTTCCGCGGCATGCGGCAGGCGCTGGCCGACCCCGACCCCGAGGCGATGGAGCGGGTCCGGCGGATGATGTCGGACCTGAACGACATGCTCGACCGGGACTCCCGGGGCGAACACACCCAGGCCGACTTTAACGACTTCATGTCGAAATATGGGGACATGTTCCCGGAGGCGCCGCGCAACCTGGAGGAGCTGGTCGACATCCTCGCCCGGCGGGCCGCCGCCACCCAGCGCCTGCTGGCCTCCCTCACCCCGAGCCAGCGCGAGGAACTGGCCGACCTGATGAGCCAGACGCTGGAGCAGGCCGGCCTGGACGAGGAGATGCGCCGCCTGGGCGAGGCCCTCCACAACCGCCGCCCCGACCTCGCCTGGAACACCCCCGAGCGGCTGACCGGCGAGGACCCGATGGGGATGGGCGACGCGGTCACCGCCCTGGACGAGCTCGCCGACCTCACCCAGCTGGAGGCGGCGCTGCGCCAGGACTACCCCGGCGCCCGCCTCGACGACATCGACGAGGCCGCGATCCGCCGCGCCCTGGGCCGCTCCGCGGTCGACGACCTGGAGGCGCTCAGGCAGGTCGAGCGCGAGCTGGAGCAGCAGGGCTACCTCCGCCGCAAGCGCGGCAAGCTGGAGCTGACCCCCAAGGCCGTCCGCCGCCTGGGCGAGACCGCCCTGCGCCGCGTCTTCGCCTCCCTCGACGCCGGGCGCCACGGCGACCACGACCAGACCGACGCCGGTTCCGCCGGGGAGCTGACCGGCTCCTCCCGGCCGTGGCGGTTCGGCGACGAGCAGCCCATCGACGTGGTCCGCACGGTCGTCAACGCCGTACGGCGCGGCGGCCGGGGCGGCGGAGCGGTGGCCCTGTCGGTCGACGACTTCGAGGTGGCCGAGACCGAACGGCGCACGGCCGCGGCCGTCTGCCTGCTGGTGGACCTCTCCTACTCGATGGCCCTGCGCGGCACGTGGGCGGCGGCCAAACAGACCGCGCTGGCCCTGCAGGCGCTGGTCGGCTCGAAGTTCCCGCAGGACTCGGTGCAGATCATCGGCTTCTCCAACTACGCCAGGGTCCTCGCGCCCGACGAGCTGGCCGGGCTGGAGTGGGACATGGTCCAGGGCACCAACCTGCACCACGCGCTGCTGATCGCGGGGCGGCACCTGGACCGCCACCCCGACTTCGAGCCGGTCGTGCTCGTGGTCACCGACGGCGAGCCCACCGCCCACCTGCGGCGCAACGGCTCGGCGGCCTTCGAGTGGCCGCCCACGAGCGAGACGCTGGAGCTGACGCTCGCCGAGGTGGACAAGATGACGCGCCGCCGGGCGACGCTCAACGTCTTCATGCTCGCCGACGACGAGCGGCTGCGGGACTTCGTCAACGAGGTGGCCCGCCGCAACGGCGGCCGGGTGTTCTCCTCCAGCGCCGACCGCCTCGGAGAGTACGTCGTCAGCGACTTCCTGCGGACCCGCCGCGCCCGCTGACCCGCCGCGCCCGGCCGGCCCGCCGTCCGCCTCCGTTTCGGAAGGCCGGGTACGGCGCGGCCGGTCCGGCCGGGCTCAGGCGCCGGCGTAGGCCAGGTAGGAGTTGAGCGCCAGGTCGAAGCCGTCGCGGTAGTGGCGGTAGGAGCGGTAGCAGGGCCGCCAGGCCGTGCTGTTGCCCACCCCGGCCCGCGCGTCCACCACGGCCGCCGGCACCCGTTCCGGGCGCGGCAGCAGGCCGCCGCCGAGATAGCGGGCGTCGGCCAGGGCCGTGCAGGTCTCACGGTCGCCGGAGACGTAGCGGCCCCGCCGCCAGCCGCTCTCCTCGTCCCACACCAGCGCGTCCCCGCCGGTCAGGAGGATCGTGGCGGCGCGCGGATCGCACGGCCCCTCCCACCAGTCGGCGACCTCGGCGCCCAGCGCCTCGACGACGCGGCTCACGTAGAGGGCCGGCTGACGCCGCCACTCCTCGGTGTACGGCTCGACATGTCTTACACCCACTGGGGGCACTCCCTTGTGCCGTCGTCCACGATCGGTTTCACCACCCGCCCGGAACGGCCACGACCAGAGCCGCCTGAGGCCTCACACACGGGAACGAGTTCGCCAGTGATCCTACTCACCCCGGCGGGGTGCTCAGGGGCGAAATGCGAAGATCTACCCTCGCGTGACACCGGAACCGGCCTCCCGCCGCCCGCGTGTCCGGCCTGGCCCCGGCCGGACCCCGCCCGGACACCGGCCCTCGCGGCGCCGCTCGCGGCGGGCCACGTTCCGAGAACGATCATCGGCCAGGGAAGTGTCGGTAAGGCCCGAGCGAGCCGTAGGCGGGCGGGATCACCGCGGGTTAGTGTCTGGCGCATGACAGACCTGCTGCTCTGGCTCCACATCGGCTTCGCGATCTTCACGCTGGGGCCGCTCACCGCCGCCACCATGTCCACCCCGAGGTTCATCCGCGCCGGAGACGTCAACGTCCTGCGGTACCTGCACCAGACCACCCGCATATACGCCGTCGCGGCCCTGGGGGTGTTCCTGTTCGGCGCGCTGCTGGGCCGCGAGTATCTCGGCAGGCCCTACCTGTCGATCTCGATGACGCTGTTCATCGTCGCCCTGGCGCTCCTCGCCCTGGTGGTCCGCGACCAGGGCATCGCCCTGCGGATCCTCGGCCGCGAGGGCGGCGGGACCGCCGAGAGCCCGAAGGGCGACGCGAAGGTCCAGGTCGGCCGGGTCGCCGCGCTCTCCGGTGTGATCACCGTGATCTGGCTGGTCATCCTGGTGATGATGGTCTGGGGCAGCCCCTCCTGACCGGCCCGGCCCGGCCGGTCGCCCGCGGCGCGGCGAGACTTCCGCGAGGGCGGCCCGGCACGACCGTCCGGAGGCACGGCCGCCCGTACGGCCGGCCGTGCCTCCGGCCCGGCGACGCCTCCACGCCGGGCCGTACGGCCGTGCCCCTCTCAGTCCGTCAGCCCAGCGCCCGGGTCAGGTCGGCGAGCAGGTCGTCGATCGACTCGATGCCGACCGACAGCCGGACGAGGTCGGAGGGGACCTCCAGCGGCGAGCCCACCGCCGAGGCGTGGGTCATCCGGCCCGGATGCTCGACCAGCGACTCCACCCCGCCGAGCGACTCGCCGAGGGTGAACAGCTTCGTCCGGTTGCAGATCTCGACCGCCTCGGCCTCGCCGCCGGCGACCCGGAAGGAGACCATGCCGCCGAAGCGCCTCATCTGCTTGGCGGCCACCTCGTGGCCGGGGTGCTCGGGCAGGCCCGGGTAGAGCACCGACGACACCTTGGGGTGGGCCAGCAGCAGGTCCACGACCCGCTCGGCGTTGTCGCAGTGGCGCTCCATCCGCACCGCGAGCGTCTTGAGGCCCCGCAGGGTCAGCCACGCGTCGAACGGGCCGGCCACCGCGCCCATGGCGTTCTGGTGATAGGCGAGCTTCTCGCCCACCTCGGCGTCGCGCGCGACGAGCGCCCCGCCGACCACGTCGGAGTGGCCGCCCACGTACTTGGTGGTGGAGTGCACCACGATGTCCGCGCCCAGCGACAGCGGCTGCTGGAGGTACGGCGAGGCGAACGTGTTGTCCACCACCAGCAGCGCGCCGTTCTCGTGCGCGAGATGGGCCAGCGCCTCGATGTCGAAGACGCTCAGCAGCGGGTTGGTCGGCGTCTCGACCCAGACGATCTTCGTCTTCGGGGTCATCGCGGACGCCACCGCGTCCAGGTCCCCGAGCGGCACCGCGTCGTAGTGCAGCGACCAGGGCTCGTGCACCTTGGCGAAGAGCCGGTAGGTGCCGCCGTAGGCGTCGTTCGGGATGATGACGTGGTCGCCCGGCCGGCAGACGGCGCGCAGCACGGTGTCCTCGGCCGCCAGGCCGGACGCGAACGCCAGGCCCCGGGCGCCGCCCTCGACGGCCGCGACGGCCTCCTCCAGGGCGGCCCTGGTCGGGTTGGCCGACCGGCTGTACTCATATCCGGAGCGCAGGCCCCCGACGCCGTCCTGCTTGTAGGTGGAGACGGCGTAGATCGGCGGGACGACCGCCCCGGTGACCGGGTCGGGCTCCTGGCCTGCGTGGATCGCCAGTGTTTCGAATCCTTCACTCATGAGGCCAACGCTACTCGGAAGCGGCGGGCGGACCACCCGGTACGGTCCCCTTCCGCCACCTCCGGTCCGCGCCGCCCCGAACCGCCGTGTTCTCCGGCTCCCGCCGTCCAGGGCCGCCGGGCCCTCCGGCTCAGGCCGCCCTGGGCCGGTACTCCCCGGCGTCCGTCCGCGGCAGCCGGATGATCTCACCGGCCGCCTCCCCCGCGTCCGCTGCGTCCCCCGTGGCGCCCTCCGGCGGCGTCCCGGCGCCCTTCCTGCTCATGGCGGCCTCCCTGCCCTTGGCGGCGGCGCGCGACAGCAGGACCGGGTCCGCCATGGCCAGGCAGAGCCCGATCGCGAATCCGATGGTCAGCAGCACGGTCCCGATGACGGTCATGGTTCCTCCCCTTCGACGCATCGAGCATCTCCCGCGGCCCCCGTCCCGCGCCTCCGCTGAAGGACCGGTCCTGCCGGCCACCGGTCGGCCGAACGGCCGATTCACCACACCGACCGGGGGCCTAGGCTCGGTGAGCGTGGGTGAGTCACATCGCGTCGTTCACTGGATCAGACGGCTCAGCGAGATCGCGCTGATCGGCTGGCTGGCGCTGCTGCTCCTGATCGACGTCGCGGTGGCGATGGGCCTCCACACCTGGCCGGTGTGGCCCAACCTGCTGTGCGGCACGGTCGGCGTCCTCGCCGTGCTGTGGCGGCGCACCCGCCTGGTGAGCGGCTTCCGCGCCTTCCTGGCGCTGTCGTTCTGCGTCACCCTGGTCATCCAGGTCACCGGCGGCGACGGCAGGCCGGGATTCGCCGAGATCGGGGCGCTGCTGGTCCTCACCGTCAGCGGGCTGCGCTCGATCGAGCCGGTCCGGCGCGCGGCGCTGTTCTCCCTGGCGGCGATGGTCGTGCTGGAGTTCTCGGCCTGGCGCCTGCGGCTGGCCCCCCAGATCGTGGCCACCGCGTTCGCCCTCTTCGTGCCCTGGGCGTTCGCGGCCGGGGCGGGCGCCTACCTCCGCTTCCAGCTGGAGCGCCGCCGGGAGGCGGTGGCCGCGGTACGGCGGTCCGAGCGCCTGGAGCTGGCCAGGGAGCTGCACGACCTGGTCGCCCACCACATCACCGGGATCGTCGTGCAGGCGCAGGCCGCCCGGGTCGTCGCCGAGCAGAAACCCGACGCCGTGGCCCCCGCGCTGGACGCGATCGCCGGCGCCGGGGTCGACGCGCTGACCTCGATGCGCCGCCTGGTCAGCGTGCTGCGCGCCGAGGACGAGGCGGCCCGCTCCCCGGGCAGCACGCTGCGGGACATGCGGCTGCTGGTCGAGCGGTTCTCCGCCGGCGGCCCCACGGTCGCCTTCGACATCGGCGCGGGCATCGACGACGGCACCCTTCCCCCGGAGGTGCTGACGACCCTCCACCGGGTGCTGCAGGAGTCGCTGACCAACGTCCGCCGCCACGCCCCGGACGCGGGCTGGGTGGAGGCGGACCTGAGGCCGGTCGGCGTCCCGCCCGGGACCGTGGTGCTGCGCGTCCGCAACTACGGCTCGGCGTCCGACGGCCGGTTCTCCCGGCTGGGCGGCGGGTTCGGCCTCGTGGGCATGGCCGAGCGCGTCGAGGCGCTGGGCGGCCGGCTGACCGCGGGCCCCACCCCCGAGGGCGCCTGGGAGGTGGTGGCGGAGTGCCCGCTGGAACGGCCGGCCGCCGCCGGTGGCCGGCGCGACCCGTTCCCCGGCTGACCGGTCCGGTCTCCGCGCACGGCGACCGGGCCGTTCCCGCCCGGCCGCCGCAGATCACCGACCCCGAGGGCAGGCGCTGGGCGTGACCGGGCCGTTCCCGCCCGGCCGCCGCCCTTCCCGGCGGCCGGGACCGCCGGGAGCCACCCGCGAGGGCCGAAGAGACCGGAACCGCCCGCGGAGGCCGCGGGAGACGCCGGGATCAGTGGTTGGCGAGGAAGGCCAGCAGGTCGTGGCGGGTGAGCAGGCCGACCGGCTTGCCGTCGTCGAGCACGACCGCCGCGTCGGCCTTCTCCAGCGCCTCGACCGCGATGGAGACGGGCTCGCCCGCCCCGATCATCGGCAGCGGCTGCGACATGTGGTCGGCCAGCGGGTCGTGCGGCGAGACCTTGCCGCGGTAGAGGGCGTCGAGCAGGTCGCGCTCCAGGATCGAGCCGACCACCTCGGCGGCCATGACCGGCGGCTCCTCCTTCATCACCGGGAGCTGCGACACGCCGTACTCGCGCATGATCGAGATGGCGGTGTCCACCGACTCGTGCGGGTGGGTGTGCACGAACTCCGGCATGCCGGAGCCCTTGCGGGTCAGCACGTCCCTGACCAGGCCCTCCTCGCTGGAGGTGGTCAGGAAGCCGTAGTCGGCCATCCACTCGTCGTTGAAGATCTTCGACAGGTAGCCCCGGCCGCCGTCGGGCAGCAGCACGACGACCACGTCGTCCGGGCCGGCCTGCTGGGCGACGCGCAGCGCGGCGACCGTCGCCATCCCGCAGGAGCCGCCGACCAGCAGCGCCTCCTCGCGGGCCAGGCGGCGGGTCATGCCGAAGGAGTCCTTGTCGGAGACCGCGATGATCTCGTCGCAGATCGTGGTGTCGTAGGTGGCCGGCCAGATGTCCTCGCCGACGCCCTCCACCAGGTACGGCCGGCCGGTGCCGCCGGAGTAGACGGAGCCCTCCGGGTCGGCGCCGATGATCTTCACGCGGCCGCCGGAGACCTCCTTGAGGTAGCGGCCGGTGCCGCTGATCGTGCCACCGGTGCCGACACCCGCCACGAAGTGGGTGATCCGCCCCTCGGTCTGCTCCCAGATCTCCGGGCCGGTGGAGTGGTAGTGGCTCTCGGGGTTGTGGGGGTTGGAGTACTGGTCGGGCTTCCAGGCGCCCGGGATCTCCCTGGCCAGGCGGTCGGAGACCGAGTAGTAGGAGTTCGGGTGGTCGGGCGAGACCGCCGTCGGGCAGACCACGACCTCGGCGCCGTAGGCGCGGAGCACCGAGATCTTGTCCTGGGCCACCTTGTCCGGCACGACGAACAGGCACTTGTAGCCACGCTGCTGCGCCACGATGGCCAGGCCGACACCGGTGTTGCCCGAGGTGGGCTCCACGATGGTGCCGCCGGGGCGCAACTCACCGGACTTCTCCGCAGCGTCGATCATCCGCACCGCGATCCGGTCCTTCACCGAACCACCCGGGTTGAAATACTCGACCTTGGCGAGCACCTGGGCCGGGACCCCCGCCGTCACCTTGTTGAGCCGGACGAGCGGCGTGTTGCCCATCAGATCGACGAGCGAGTCGTATACGCGCACGGCGAAGATCACCTCGAAATACCATAGCTTTGTCAGCTGTTGTGTGGAACGCCGCGGTCCCCGTGGGTGGCTGGGACTCGGCTGGCTGTCTTTCAAGGCCAACGCTACCGTCGTGTCGTATCGAGGGGGCAACGCCACGTGATATGGACACCAGGGGCCGCACGGGCCGCGCGGCGCATCGCGGCCGCCGCCGCGGTGGGCGGAGGGGGGCTGACCGCGCTCGGCGCGCTCACCTATGGGCTGCTGTTCACCGAGGCGGTGGTGGCCCGGCGCATCGTCGGCCGCCCGCACGGCATGGAGGGCCCGCCGGCCGACGGGATCTACGGTGACTTCGACGGCGAGCCGATCCGCATGGTGATGCTCGGCGACTCCACCTCGGTGGGGCTCGGCACCACCGACCCCGCCGACACCCCCGCGGTGCTGATGGCCTCCAGCCTGGCCGGCATCGCAGGGCGGCCGGTCCGGCTGACCGTGGTCGGCAGGTCGGGGGCGGCCTCCGTCGATCTGGGCGACCAGGTGGACCGGGCACTGGGGGCGCTGCCCGACATCGCGGTCATCTTCATCGGCGCCAACGACGTCACCACGCAGACGCCGCCCGCGCGGGCCGTACGGCACCTGCAGAAGGCGGTGCGGCGGCTGCGGGAGGCCGGGGCCGAGGTGGTCGTGGGAACCTGCCCGGACCTCGGCACGGTCCGGCCGATCGCCCAGCCGCTGCGCTGGGTGACCCGGCGCTGGAGCCGCCAGCTCGCCGCCGCGCAGACGGTCGCGGTGGTGGAGGCCGGCGGGCGGACGGTCGCCTTCGCCGACATGCTCGGCCCGGAGTTCGACACGAATCCGGACGAGATGTTCGGGCCCGATCGATTCCACCCATCTGTCGAAGGCTACCTACAGGTTGCTTACGCGGTGCTACCGTCTGTAGGCAATGCGCTGGGACTGTGGCCCGAGCCTCGGCCGCGGCGCAGCGAGTCGATCTACCTCGCGGCGGCCATGGCCGCGGAGGAGCCCGGCGCCGAGGTCTCCGCGACCCGCGTCGCCGGCCGGGCCACCGGACCCCACGGACGATGGGTGACGATGCTCCGCCGGCGTCCCTGGGTCCAGCCTCGCGACGCCTGACCCCGGTCACCCTCCGCGTCGAGGCCGTCACGCCTCGCCCGCATTGGAGTGGAATGCCCGCCATCCGGCCCCCCGCGAAACCGATCCTGGCGCTCGCCGGAGCCCTGGCCCTGTCCGGTTCCGCCCTGTCCGGCTGCTCCGGCAGCGAAGCGGCCACCCCCGCCTATCCCACCTGGCACAACCCGGACGTGAACGCGGTCAGCCGCACCGTCTCGGCCGGGGGCGTCGCCGCGACGACCTCCCTGCTGCCCGGCGGCACGTTGGAGACGGTGGCACTCGACCTCGCCTCGGGCCGGAGACTGTGGGCCCAGCCGGCGACCATGGCGGGCCGGCTGCCGGGGATGGGAGTCCCGGCCCCGGCCCTCGTCGAGACCGGCGGCGGTCAGGCCGTCGCGGTGACCGTCGATCCGTTCCGGCGCGGCCGGTGGAACGCCCTGCTCGTCGCCCGTGACGCCCGGACCGGCGCGCGGCGGTGGACCCGCCCGCTGCACTCCACGTTCGGGCCGCAGCGGTGCGGGGCGCTGGTGTGCGTGCCGGAGAACACCGCCCTGGAGACGGCCCGGATGGTCGTACTCGACCCGGCCACCGGCAAGGTGCTGTGGAGGCTCCCCGGGATCGCCGAGGTGGAGTGGTCCGACGCCTCCCGCGCCGTCCTGCTGCGCCTGGCCCGGCACCCCGTCCTGGAGTCGCGCGACCTGAGGACCGGAAAGCTCGGCTGGAAGCTGCCGGTGGAGCAGCCGCTCGGCGCGGGGGTCGACCTCTCGGGCGGCTGGTCGTTCGGGGCGACCTCCGGCAACCTCGTCGGCTACGTCGCGCCGTACACCGACCCCTCGACGAAGAAGCCTTCCACCTTCGGGTTCTTCTCCGTCAGGACCGCCGACGGCACGGTCAACTGGATCCGCCCCTCGGTGGTGCGGGTCTACCCCAGCGGCAGCCCCGGTTTCGCGCCGGTGGTCCGCCCGGTCGACGCGCAGGGCCGGTACGGCGGGTTCGCCCGGCTCGACGCCGAGAGCGGCCGGGTCCTCGGCCAGATCCCCCCGGAACGGATCCCCGGCTCCGGCTGGTGGCTGGCCTTCCCCGAGCGGATGGACACGCTCGGCTTCCTCAAGCACGGCAAGGCCGGCACGGTCTTCGACCTCACCACCGGCCGCCCCGGCGAGATCACCGGGCGGCGCGGCTGGTCCTTCTGCGTCACCGATCCCAAGCCGCTCGCGTTGAAGAACCAGGTCCCCGGCTTCTACTCGGTGGCCTCCCTGTGCGAGTTCGACCTCGCCAAGGGGGAGAAGGTCACGCCGCGGGGGCCCGGCGCGCCGCCGGCGTGGTTCACCGGCAGCCAGAGCGGCTGGCGGATCTGGCGCGACGAGAAGGGCGGCCTGCACGGCGTCGAGGACGGCACCGGCACCGCCCCCGGCATGTACGGCTGAGGCGGGGACGGCACCGCCCCCGCCCCGGCCATGTACGGCCGAGCCGGCCCGCACCGCCCCCGGCGTGTACGGCCGACCAGTTCCGCCCCCCGGCGGATCGCCTGCCGTACAAAGTTCTGTTTTCTGCGGCCCCGGGTCGTGGCATTCGGGCTACCGCGCGGTAACCTCCGCAGGAGGAGAGGCACACGAACCCAGGAGAGCCACATGCCCGAGGCAGTCATCGTCGCGACCGCACGCTCGCCGATCGGCCGCGCCTTCAAGGGGTCCCTCAAGGACATCCGTCCCGACGACCTGACCGCGCAGATCATCAAGGCCGCGCTGGCGAAGGTGCCGCAGCTCGACCCGGCCGCCATCGACGACCTGATGCTCGGCTGCGGCCTGCCCGGGGGCGAGCAGGGGTACAACATGGGCCGGGTGGTCGCCACCCTCCTCGGGCTGGACGGCGTGCCCGGCACCACGATCACCCGTTACTGCTCGTCCTCGCTGCAGACCACCCGGATGGCCCTGCACGCCATCAAGGCGGGCGAGGGCGACGTGTTCGTCTCCGCGGGCGTGGAGTGCGTCTCCCGCTTCGCCAAGGGCAACTCCGACTCGCTGCCCGAGACGATGAACCCCCTGTTCGACGAGGCCAGGGCCCGTACGGCGCGGTCCGCCGAGGGCGGGGGCGACGTCTGGCGCGACCCGCGCGAGGACGGCGCGCTGCCCGACATCTACATCGCGATGGGCCAGACCGCCGAGAACGTCGCCGCGCTGCGGGGCGTGTCCCGCCAGGAGCAGGACGAGTTCGGCGTCCGCTCGCAGAACCTCGCCGAGAAGGCGATCGCCAACGGCTTCTGGGAGACCGACATCACCCCGGTGACGTTGCCCGACGGGACCGTGGTGAGCAAGGACGACGGTCCCCGGGCGGGCACCACCTACGAGGCGGTCTCGCAGCTCAAGCCGGTCTTCCGCCCCGACGGGACGGTCACCGCGGGCAACTGCTGCCCGCTGAACGACGGCGCCGCCGCGGTGATCGTGATGAGCGACACCAAGGCCGCCGAGCTGGGCATCACCCCGCTGGCCCGGGTCGTCTCCACCGGCGTGACCGGCCTGTCCCCGGAGATCATGGGCCTCGGGCCGGTCGAGGCCTCCCGGCAGGCCCTGGCGCGGGCGGGCATGTCCATCGGCGACGTCGACCTCGTCGAGATCAACGAGGCGTTCGCGGCCCAGGTCATCCCGTCCTACCAGGAGCTCGGCATCGACCTCGACCGGCTCAACGTCAACGGCGGCGCCATCGCGGTGGGCCACCCGTTCGGCATGACCGGCGCCCGGATCACCTCCACGCTGATCAACAGCCTGCGGTTCCACGACCGCTCGATCGGCCTGGAGACCATGTGCGTGGGCGGAGGCCAGGGCATGGCCATGGTCCTGGAGCGCCTCAGCTAGGTCCTGTTCCCCGGATCGTCCCGCCCGCCGCGGTCGCTCAGGCGGAGATCCACTGAACGGGACCCGGGTTCCGCGTGCCGGGGCCGCCCGCGGGGTCGCACCCCGCGGGCGGCCCTCGCCGTTCCGGGCCGGCCCCGCGGGACCGGCCCGGCGCGGGGCCGGCGGGGCCGCTCAGCCGTGCACGTCCGGTCCGGCGCGGGTGAGGTCGATCCGCATGACGACCCGCCGCTCGCGTTCCATGGCCGCCCGGTAGTCGTCCCAGTCGGGGTGCTCGCCGGAGATGTCGCGGTAGTAGGAGACGAGGTGCTCCATCGCCTCGGGCAGCGAGACGATCTCCGCGGTCCCCTCGATCTGGATCCACGGGCCGAAGAAGGCATCGGTCGTCACGCAGAGCGCCACGTTCGGGTCCCTGCGGGCGTTGCGGACCTTCGCCGCGGTCTCGCGGCTGCTGACGACGGCTCGTCCTTCGGCGTCCAGGCCCACGGTGACCGGGGACATCTGCGGGCGGCCGTCGGCGTGCCGGGTGAGCATGACGGCCCGGTGGTTGTCGCGGATGAAGTCGCGTGCTCTGTCAAGATCCATGCCCCCATCATGCGGGTGGCACGGGCAAGCCCGCACCCCCGGGCGGGGCACGGGCTTGGGATAGACGACTTACAGATAACGGCTGCGGCGGTGACGCTCGTGCTCGTGGACGATGGCCGCGGCGTAGCCGTGGGTCAGCCCGTGCTCTGTTGCGAGCCAGTTGGCCCGCTCGTCGCAACGGAGGAAGGACGGGCCGTTGTCGATGGCCTGGAACCACTCTGGGAGTGCGCGTCCCGTGATATCGGGAACCCTTGCGATCAGTTTGCTCTGCGTCTCCGGTGAGTGGTTCAACGACATGGACACCTCCAGGAATAGGGCTTCCTTTGCTCGACAGTGCATCACGATCCTCCGGATGGCAAGCCCCCGTCCGCAAGGGCGCCGCCGTGTTCCGTCATCCACTGCTCGCTCCTCATCAACCGTCATGCCCATCTTCCGTAAGGGAAACCCCTCTTCCCGGTAAGAAAGAACCTTCGTGCGGGAGAGCCCTCCGGGAAGCGCGAACCCCCGTCGGAGCGACTCCGGCGGGGGTTCGGGCGGGACGGCGGCGCGGCGGTCGCTAGTCCCGTGTGAAGTAGCTGATCAGTCGCAGGATCTCCAGGTAGAGCCAGACCAGGGTGACCGTCAGGCCGAAGGCCATCAGCCAGGAGTACCGCTCGGGGACGCCGGCCCGCACGCCCTCCTCCACCGAGTTGAAGTCGAGCAGCAGGAAGAAGCAGCCGATCAGGATGGCGGCGACGCTGAAGGCGTAGGACAGCAGGCCGTCACCGGTGCGCAGGCCGAGGCCGCCGTCCATGAAGTAACCGGCGATCCAGTTGACGAGCATGAGACCCATCAGCGCCAGGCCCGCGGCCACGACGAACTTGGTGAACTTCGGCGTCACCCGGACGATCCGCAGCGCGTACACCGCGAGGGTGCCGCCGAAGGCCAGCGCCGTGCCGAGCACCGCCTGCAGGACGATGCCGTTGGTCTGCTCGTTGTAGATGTGGCTCACCACGCCGACGGCCACGCCGTAGCCGACGGCGTAGCCGAGGATCAGCACGGGGTTGGTGCTCTGCTTGAAAGAGACGATCAGGGCGAGCACCAGGCCGACGATCACGCCGAGCATCATGGCGGCGGGGCCGAGGTTCAGCGCCCAGGCCGCCGCGGCGGAGACGACCAGCGTGCCGAGCGTGATGAACCCGCGCACGACCACGTCGTCGATCGTCATGGCCCGCTGGGCGGGCGGTGCGTACGACGGCCTGTCGTACATCCCCTGAAGCTGCTCGGGGGTCGGCGTCGGCGTGCCCCAGCCTCGCTGGTGCGCGTTCGCCTGCCGGAATACCGGGTTTCTGCTCTCCATCACTGCCTCCACGCTGCGACCTGCACGATGAATGATCGGATCGGTCGTCACACGGCCGTATCGCATTGATCTTCGTTGGACCGGCCCCGCGGACACGGGGCCGGCGTTCGCCGCCGGGCAGGCCGTACGGCTACCGCCGTAGATCTCAACGCATGGGCCATCCGTGCGGTTCCCGTCTTTCCCGCCGGATCTCCGGATCTCAGGCCGGCGGCCTTCCGGCCGGGCGGGAACCCCCGGGGGACGGCGCCGGGCAAGATCGGCAAGTGCCCCCGGAGGGACTCGAACCCTCACTCGAACCCTTTTAAGGGGTTTGCCTCTGCCGTTGGGCTACGGGGACGCCGCAATCATACGTAACGGACCACTCATCCGAGGAGCACAGCTTTGTATCAGGCGTCACACAAACCATGATCGATGTATGCGATAGAGCCCCCGGAAGGACAGGGCCTTCCGGGGGCTCGGGTCGCGGGGTCCGGCACGCCGCGCGGGGGCGGTCCGGGCCGTGGGATCAGGTCGTCGCGGCCTCACGGAACTCGGTGCGGGGCTCGTGGATCTCCCGGAGCGAGACGGTCTCCCGCTTGAAGAACAGCGCCAGGGTCCAGTCGGCCACCACGCGGACCTTGCGGTTGAAGGTGGGGATCCGCGACATGTGGTACGTCCGGTGCATGAACCAGGCGGGCATCCCGCGGAGCTTGAGGCCGTAGACGTTGGCCACGCCCTTGTACAGGCCCAGGCCGGCGACCGCGCCGACGTACTTGTGCCGGTAGTCGACCAGCTGCTGCCCGTGGAGCTGACGGGTGAGGTTGTCGGCGAGGACCTTGGCCTGCCGTACGGCGTGCTGGGCGTTGGGCGCGCAGTACTGGCCGGGGTTGGTCACGTCGGGCACGCCCGCCACGTCGCCGGCGGCGTAGGCGTCCTGGACGCCGGCCACCGTCAGGCGGGTGGTGGTCTTGATCCGGCCGCGCTCGTCCAGCGGCAGGTCGCCGGCGTTGACGACCGGGCTGGGCTTGACGCCCGCGGTCCACACGATGGTGGCCGACTCGAACTCCTCGCCGTCGGAGAGCTTGACGTGGCCGCCGACGCAGGACTCCAGGCGGGTGCCGAGCTTGATCTCGATGCCGCGCTCGCGCAGCTGCTCGGCGGTCCACTTGCCCATCTCGGGGCCGACCTCGGGGAGGATGCGGTCGGTCGCCTCGACCAGGACCCAGCGGATGTCGTCGCGGGTGACGCTGCGGTAGTAGCGCACCGCGTCCAGCGACATGTCCTCCAGCTCGGCCAGGGCCTCGACGCCCGCGAAGCCGCCGCCGACCACGACGAACGTCAGCGCTCGGCGGCGCAGCGCCTCGTCGTCGTCGGACTCGGCCCGGTCGAGCAGGGCGAGGACCCGGTTGCGCAGCGCGGTCGCCTCGCCGATCGTCTTGAAGCCGATGGCGGCGTCGGCGAGACCGGGGACGGGGAGCGTGCGGGAGATCGAGCCGGCGGCCATGACGATGATGTCGTAGCCGATCTCGTGCTCGGTGCCGACGTTCGGCGCGAAAGTGACCTTCTTGGACGCGTGGTCGACCTTGGTGACCTTGCCGTTGAGGATCGTCGCCTTCTTCAGCACCCGGCGGAGCGGGACCACGACGTGGCGGGGCGAGATGTTCCCGGCGGCGGCCTCGGGGAGGAACGGCTGGTAGGTCATGTACGACTCGGGGGTGAGGACGGTGATCCGCACGCTGCCGTCGCGCAGTTCGTTGCGGAGCGTGTGCTGCAGGCGCAGCACGGTGTAGAGGCCGACGTAGCCCCCACCGACGACCACGACGTGCTTGGAGTTGCGGTTCACTTCAGCGCCATCCTTATCCTTTGCTTTGTGAAAGCTTTCACAAGCCTATGTCGATTCGTCGGATGATGCCACTGCGGGGGGTGCAAAAGTTGAAGATCTTCTCAGTCTGATCCGGAAAAACCGCGCATTTCGCCCAGAAGATCTCGAAATTATTCACTTGTGATTGACTTCACAACTTTCTCAGCGTGTTCGCCCGGGTGAAGACGGCGTCGAGCATGCCGGTGGTGACCCTGCCGGTGAAGGTGTTCTGCTGGCTCGGGTGGTAGCACCCCAGCAGGTGGGCGGGGACGCCGTCGCGGGAGATCTCCACCTCGGCGCCGTGCCCGAAGGCCGGTCGCGGGCGCGGCAGGTCGTATCCGGCCTCCCGCAGCGCCGGCCAGACCGCCTGCCAGGCGAAACCGCCCAGCGCGACCACCACCCGCACGCTGCCGGCGACCCTCGCGATCTCCTCGGTCAGCCACGGGGAGCACGCCGCCCGCTCCGCCGGATCGGGCTTGTTGGCGGGCGGGGCGCACCGCACGGCCGCCACCATGCGCGTCCCGATGAGCCGCTGTCCGTCGCCGGCGTGGACGCTGGTCTCCTGAACGGCCAGGCCGGTCCGGTACAGCGAGGCGAACAGCCAGTCGCCGCTGCGGTCGCCGGTGAAGATCCGGCCGGTGCGGTTGCCCCCGTGCGCCGCCGGGGCCAGCCCGACGATGAGGATCCCCGGCTTCTCCTCGCCCCAGCCCGCGATGGGCCTGCCCCAGTAGGTCTCCCCGGCGAACGCCCGCCGCTTGACCACCGCGACCTCCTCCCGCCAGTCCACCAGGCGCGGGCAGGCCCGGCAGACCGACTGCCGGGCCGTCAGCTCGGCGAGCGTGCCGCTCGTCCTGGCCAGCTCCGCCACCTCGGCGGCATCGTGGGCGACGGGGGTGTCGGGCCGGGCCGGGTCGCCCGGCCAGCCGGATCCGGGAGGAACACAGGTCATGCCTTCGATGGTGCCCGACGTGAGGGGATGCCCCGGACCGGAAAAGGCGGGCAGGACGCAGAAGGCGGACACGAAAAGGCGGCGCCCGCCGGACGCGGACGCCGCCTTCCTCTTCTCGCTCGGACCCGTCCGGGCGGGCGTCAGGCTCGCACACCGCCCGTCCGGGTCCGCCCGGTCATCGGTACTACGCCTTGCAGACCGCCTCGTAGGACGCCGACGCGTTGCCGCCGCCGACGATCTCCAGCGTGGCGGTGCCGGACTTGGTGCCGATCGAGTCGGCGCCGTAGGCCACTTCCTGGCTACCGGCCGAGGCGAAGTCGAGCTCGCCGGACTTCACCGTCGCGCCGTTGACCTTCAGGACGTACTTGACCTTCATCGCGCCCTCGGCGTAGATGGTGCCGCTGACGGCCAGGGAGGCCCTGGAGCACGCGACCTCGGTCTGCGAGGCCGTGAACTTGGAGATGTAGGCCTTCGGCGCGGGGGCCGCCTCGCAGGCGACCTTGGCCGAGGCGGTGCCGGAGGTCGGACCGCCCGCGATCTCGATCGCCCGCCTGGCGGTGCCGGACTCCGACGCCTTCCAGGAGTCGGTCAGGGTACGGCTCTGCGGGCCGTGGCCGTAGAAGGAGACGGTCTCCCAGGAGCCGGCGACGCCGTCACGGATCCAGCGGTACCGCACCGGGCCGTCCGCGTCGGAGACGCGGATGGTGCCGGAGAAGGTGCGGGTGACCGGGCAGGTGCCGGAGTAGTCGGCCGGGGCGGCGACGGAGGCGGTGACCTTCGGCGAGTGGTCCTCGCAGTGGATCCTGAAGTAGGAGCCGTCCGAGGAGCCGCCGCGGCCGACGACCTCAAGCCGCACCTGACCGCGCAGGTCACGGCCCGGCTCGATCACGTACTGGACCCGGCGCGAACCGTTCACGTAGACCGAGTCGCGGTCGACGACGCGGCCGTTGACGACCCACTGGTAGCGCACCCAGCGCTTGCCGGAGGTGCTGATCCGGCCGGTCGCGACGGCCTTGCAGTCACGCTCGTCCACCCAGACGCGGGTGGCGGTCCAGTGACGGTGGGGACGGGGCTTGACGACCTCTTCCTTGCCGCCGTCGCCCTTGTCCTCACCGCAGGCGACGGTGAAGTAGCCCTTGGCCGAGGTGACCTTGCGCGGCGCCAGGACCTGGACCGAGTTCCAGCTCTTGAGGTCGCCGCCCTTGAAGGTGGCGGACTCCTTCACCGCGACGTACTTGACGCCCTTGCCCTTGAGGGTGACCTTCTTGATGCCGCTCTTGGAGCCGTCACCGCGCAGCCAGCGGTAGGCGACGGTGGTCCTGCCGCCGTAGGCCTTCACCTTGATCTTCGAGGAGAAGGTCACCTTGACGGGACAGTCGGTGGACTTCGACGGGGACGCCTTGGGCGCGCCGACCGACACCGCGGCCTTCGGGACGCCGTGGGCCGCCGAGGCCCGCGCCTGAGTGGAACCACTGGCCGCCGCTGCGGGCGAGGCCAGCAGTCCCGCCGTCATGGTCGCCAGCATGGCCGTACCGGCGCTCAGGACGGCTAGCTTACGTGCTAGTCCGGACATGAGGGGTTGCTCCGTTCGTTAGGAACACGTAGATCGCTCCGGAGACGGTTGCCGCCCCGACACCAGCTGTGCCGGGCCCCACGGCAAAGCCTCGCTAAAGCTTCTTTACCTAACCATAAACGGAAAGACCCCTCAATACCTCATCAATAGGAGAATTGTCTAGAGTCTGTCATGGTTTAGCGATAGACCAGGCGATTCCGTCCAGAATGTCGTGTTCGCTGACCACGACCTCCTCGAAGCCGTACCGCTCCATGACGCGGTCGAGGATGAGCGCCCCCGCGACGATGACGTCGACCCGGCCGGGGTGCATGACGGGGACCGCCGCCCGCTCGTCGTGCGTCATCTCCAGCAGGCGCGCGGAGATCTGGTGCACCCGCGTCGCCGGAATTCGCGAATGATGAATTTTCCGCGGGTCGTATTCCGAAAGGTCGAGCGCCATTCCCGCGACCGTCGTCACCGACCCGGCGAGCCCCACCAGCGTGAGCGCCCGCTCCACCGGGACCTCGCCGGAGACCCGGTCGAGCGCGTCGTCGACGTCGGCCACCAGCGCCTCGACCACCTCGGCGGGCGGCGGGCTCGCCGCGCCGCGCAGGTGCCGCTCGGTCAGCCGCACGCAGCCGATGTCCACCGACAGCGCGGCCTCCACGTGCGTCGAGCCGACCACGAACTCGGTGGAGCCGCCGCCGATGTCCACCACCAGGTACGGCGGGCGGGTGCCCTCCGGGCACGGCAGGCCGGTCTCGGGCGAGAGCCGTACGAGGTCGTGGGTGGCGCCGGTGAAGGACAGCTGCGCCTCCTCGGCCCCCGTGACCACCTCGGGCTCCACCCCGAAGACGCCGCGCACGCCGTCCACGAAGTCCTGCCGGTTGGCGGCGTCCCTCGTCGCGCTGGTGGCCACCACGCGGACCGCCGAGGCCCCGTGCCGCTCGATGAGCCCGGCGTAGCCGCGCATCGCGGCGAACGTGCGCTCCAGGGCCTCGGGGGCGAGCCTGCCGGTCTCGTCCACGCCCTGCCCGAGCCGGACGATCTCCATCCGCCGGTCCACGTCGGTCAGGGTGTCGTGGGCGACGTCCGCGATCAGCAGTCGGACGGAGTTGGTGCCACAGTCGATCGCGGCGACGCGGGTCACGGGGTCTCCTGTTCGGTGGTCGAGGCGGGGGCCGCTCCGGGCTCGGGATCGGGGGCGGGGCAGCACGGCCCGTCGGCCCACCACTCGCCGAGCGCGTCGAGCGCCTCGCGGCCGAAGGGGTTGCTCCCCGGCGCCGCCAGCTCGTGCGCGACCAGGGCGTGCAGGCACTTGACCCGGGCGGGCATGCCCCCGCTGCTCTGCATGTCACGGGGCAGCGGCGCGAGGCCCTCCTCGGCGGCGGCCTTGTCGCGGCGGGCGACGTAGTCGTCGTGGGCCGCCCGGTAGGCGCGGGCGAGCTCGGGGTCGTCGGCGAGCCTGGCCTGCATCTCGCGCATCACGCCGGAGGTCTCCAGCCGGCCGATGGCCGAGGCCGCCTTCGGGCAGGTGAGGTAGAACAGCGTCGGGAACGGCGTGCCGTCGGGCAGCCGGGGGGCCGTCTCCACCACGTCGGGCAGCCCGCACGGGCAGCGGTGCGCCACCGCCCGCAGGCCGCGCGGCGTCCGGCCGAGCTGCCGCTCCACCGCCGCCACATCGCGATCGTCCACCATCGTGACACCCCCTGAGAAAGACGACACCAAGGGTATCGGGGTCATCCCCCGGCCCCGGCCGCCTTCCGGCCCCGGCCGGTGTCGGCGGCCTCGACCGACTGCCACAAGGTCTCGTACCAGGGCGCCTTCACGGCCTTCTTCGGCCCCGCCGCGCTCTTGCGCCGCTCCGCCGCGCGGTCGTCACCCATCACGACGTAGCACTTCTGCCCGGGGTCGCAGTAGAAGAGCCGCTCCCTGGCCGTCTTCTTGATGTAGCCGGGGTCCATGAGCTGCCTGCGGCGGTCGTCCAGGGCCTTGATCGCGGCCAGCTCCCTGGCCTGCGCCTGCTCCAGCTGGGCGATCTGGCGGCGCTGCGCGACGTACTCCCGGATCGGGTAGGCGAGGCTCATCGCGATCGCGCACACCACGACCGCCAGCACCGCGGCCCGCCCCGTCAGCTGCGGCCGTCTCGCCAACGCACCCACCCGCCTCTCTTCACCCCGGGTCCAGGGGTCCGTACGGCCGGCCCGCGCGGACCCGCGGGGGCCGGCCTCCCTCGCGTACGGCCCGTGCCCCGGCAAACCGGGCGCAAGCCGCACAGGCGAACCTACCCCTGGAACCTCGGGAAAGCGGCGCGACCCGCGTAGCGGGCGGCGTCGTCGAGGAGTTCCTCGATGCGCAGGAGCTGGTTGTACTTGGCCACCCGGTCGGAGCGGGCCGGGGCGCCGGTCTTGATCTGGCCGCAGTTGACGGCCACGGCGAGGTCGGCGATCGTCGTGTCCTCGGTCTCGCCGGAGCGGTGGCTCATCATGCAGCGGTAGCCGCTGCGGTGGGCCAGGTCCACCGCGTCGAGGGTCTCGGTCAGGGTGCCGATCTGGTTGACCTTGACCAGCAGCGCGTTGGCCGCGCCCTCGGCGATGCCGCGGGCCAGGCGCTCGGGGTTGGTGACGAACAGGTCGTCGCCGACGAGCTGCACCCGGCCGCCGAGCCGCTCGGTGATGGCCTTCCAGCCCTCCCAGTCGCTCTCGTCCAGCGGGTCCTCGATGGAGACCAGCGGGTAGGAGCCGACCAGGTCCTCATAGAAGTCGATCAGCTCGGCGGCCGAGCAGCCCTTGCCGTCGATGGTGTAGACGCCGTTGTCGTGGAACTCCGAGGCGGCCACGTCGAGGGCCAGCGCGACGTCCTCGCCGGGCGTGTAGCCGGCCTTCCCGATGGCGACCATGATCAGGTCCAGCGCGTCGCGGTTGGACGGCAGGCTCGGCGCGAAGCCACCCTCGTCGCCCAGGCCGGTGGCGTAGCCCTTCTCCTTCAGCACCGCCTTGAGCGCGTGGTAGACCTCGGTGCCCATCCGCACGGCCTCGCGGAACGTCTCCGCCCCGATCGGCGCGATCATGAACTCCTGGATGTCCACGTTCGTGTCGGCGTGCGCGCCGCCGTTGAGGATGTTCATCATCGGCACGGGCAGCAGGTGCGCGTTGGGGCCGCCGAGGTAGCGGAACAGCGGCAGCTCGGCGCTGTCGGCGGCGGCCTTGGCCACGGCCAGGGAGACGCCCAGGATCGCGTTGGCGCCCAGGCGGGACTTGTTCGGCGTGCCGTCCAGGTCGATCATGACCTGGTCGATGGTGCGCTGCTCGGCGGCGTCGAACCCGACGATCTCGTCGGCGATCTCGTCGGTCACGCCGAGGACGGCCTTCTCGACACCCTTGCCGCCGAAGCGCTCGTCGCCGTCGCGCAGCTCCACGGCCTCGAACTGGCCGGTGGACGCGCCGCTCGGCACCGCGGCCCGGCCCTGGCTGCCGTCGTCCAGCAGGATGTCGACCTCGACCGTCGGGTTGCCCCGGGAGTCAAGGATCTCACGAGCGGTGACGCCCTCGATGGAAGCCACGAAGCACTCCTAAAGTCGCAGGACAGTTTGCCGCAGAAGCCTATCGAGGCCCGCCCCGCGACACGGTGACCGCCGTCCTACCCGTCGGTACGGCGGCCCTCGTCCCGCGTCTCCCAGGCGCGGACCCGATCACGGTAGGCGCGGGCCGCGGCGCGCAGCTCGGCCTCCGGGTCGAGCCCGGCCGCCTGCGCCTGCCGTACCAGCGCGAAGAGCCGGGCCCCGAGGTCGTCCCCGGCCGAGTCGTCGAGATCGGCGGGGGCGCCGGCGCGCTCGGCGCGCCGCAGGAGCTGGGCGGCGAGGGAGAGCGCGGGCTGCCCCATCGGGACGCCGTCCAGGACCGACCCGGCGTCACCGGCGTTCTTGGCCGCGCGCTCGGCGGCCTTGATGACCTCCCAGTTGTCGCTGACCTCCTCGGCGCCCTCGACCCTGACGTCGGCGAAGACGTGCGGGTGACGCCGGACCAGCTTGGCGACGATCGCGTCGGCCACGTCGTCGATGTCGAAGCCGCCCTCGGCGTCCGGCCGGTCGCGGGCGACGCGGGCGTGGAAGACCACCTGGAGCAGCAGGTCGCCCAGCTCCTCGCGCAGGGCGGCGCGGTCGCCCTCCTCGATGGTCTCCAGCACCTCGTAGGCCTCTTCGAGGAGGTACGGCACCAGCGACTCGTGGGTCTGCTTCGCGTCCCACGGGCAGCCGGTCCGCAGCCGGTCCATCACCGACACCAGGTCCAGCAGCCGGGCGCCTGGCAGGTCATAGGAGCCCGGGACGACCTCGATCAGCGGCGGCTCGTCGAGCGCCAGCGCGGCGTGGCCGACCGAGCGCATCAGCGCCTCGTCGGCCTCCAGCCACACGACGGTCTCCGCCTGCGCCCGCCGGACCAGGGCGGCGGGGTCGGCGGTCACGACCTCGACGGTGATCCCGGCCTCGGCGAGGTAGGGCAGGAGCGGGTGGCCGGCCGCCTGAGTGAGCACCGGGCCCTCCTCCAGGACCTGCCAGGCGCGCCTGCTGAGCAGCCCCGGTGCGACCCGGGGCGAGGTGGTGACGACGATCAGGGGCATGCCCCCGAGGTTACCCAGCCGGCTCCGACGCCTTGCCGAAGCGGTCCTCGGCGGTGAAGATCTGCGGCTGCTCCTGGCTCGGCTGCGGGTTGATCCTGCCGAACCGCGGGTTCCACTCGATCGGCACGGACCTCAGGTCGTCGATCACCTGCTGCTGGCCGCGCTGCAGGGCCTCCTGGTCGGCACCGCCGCCGTACTTGGCCATGAGCTTGGTGATCATCAGGCTCGCCCGGGTGTAGGCGCGCACCTGCGAGGGCGCCACGGCCTTCTGCAGGAGCTGCTGCTCGTACTGGGCGGCGCCGCCCTGGGAGTTGATCACCTGGTCGACCTCGCCCTCGGTGACCGTGACGCCCTTGCTCCCGGCGACCTTGGCGTACTGCCTGGCGGTGGCGAGCTGGTAGAGCACCACCTGCGGGACGCTGCCGGGGAACTGCTGCTTCACCGCGGACATGTCCGCCCTGTCCAGCGCGGCCTCGTACTCCTGGACGTTGCGGTCCAGCTCGCCGGAGCTGATCCGGTCGCCGCCGACGACGGCGGCGGCACCGACCTGCGAGGGGGAGCAGGCCGTCAGAGCGACACCGGTGGCGGCGACCGCCAGGATGACGCGAACTCGAGTCGACTTCACACGCGATCCCTTCACGACAAACGCCGCTTACCTTACCGTCACGCCCGGCGGGAAGCCCTCCGGGAGCGGGGCTCCCGCCCCGCGGGAGGCTCCCCGGGGACCCTCTTCGGGGGCCTACGCCTTCGGAGCGCCCTCCAGGAACATCGCCTGGACCAGGTCGCCGCACCACTTCAGCAGGTCCAGGTCGCGCAGCGGCTGCCCGCCGAGCGGCCGGGTCTTGGGTACGGGCACCAGCAGCATGCCGGCCGCCTGCTTCAGCAGCGCCTTGGGGTAGAGACGCTGCAGCCGCACCTGCTGGGAGTCCTTCAGGTGCACCGGGGCGAACCTGATGTTCTGGCCCTGCAGGGTGACGTCGGTGAGGCCGGCCGTACGGGCGCGGATCCGGAAGCGGGCGACCTCCAGCAGGTTCTCCACCGGCTGGGGCGGCCTGCCGTACCGGTCGACGAGCTCGTCGCGCACCGCGGCGACCTGGGCGTCGGAGGCGACGGCGGCGATCCGCTTGTACGCCTCCAGGCGCAGCCGCTCGGAGGTGACGTAGTCGTGCGGGATGTGGGCGTCGATGGGCAGCTCGACCTTGACCTCCGGCCGCTCGGCCTCCTCGGCCGGCACGCCGGACACCTTGGCCTTCTGCTCCTGGACGGCCTCGGCCATCATCCGGACGTAGAGGTCGAAGCCGACGCCGGCGATGAAGCCGGACTGCTCGGCGCCGAGGATGTTGCCCGCGCCGCGCAGCTCCAGGTCCTTCATCGCCACGTACATGCCCGCGCCCATCTCGGTGTGCTGGGAGATGGTGGCCAGCCGCTCGTGGGCGGTCTCGGTGAGCGGCTTCTCCGGCGGGTACAGGAAGTAGGCGTAGCCGCGCTCGCGGCCCCGGCCGACCCGGCCGCGCAGCTGGTGCAGCTGGGACAGGCCGTAGTTGTCGGCCCGGTCCACGATCAGCGTGTTGGCGTTGGGCACGTCCAGCCCGGACTCGACGATCGTGGTGGAGACGAGCACGTCGAACTCGCGCTCCCAGAAGCCCACCATGATCTTCTCAAGCTGGTGCTCCTGCATCTGGCCGTGCGCGACGGCGACCCTGGCCTCGGGCACCAGCTCGCGCAGCCTCGCGGCGACCTTGCCGATGCTGGAGACACGGTTGTGCACGAAGAAGACCTGGCCGTCGCGCATCAGCTCGCGCCGGATCGCCGCGCCGATCTGCCGCTCGTCGTAGGGGCCGACGAAGGTCAGGATGGGGTGGCGCTCCTCCGGCGGGGTGAGGATCGTCGACATCTCGCGGATGCCGGTCAGGCCCATCTCCAGGGTGCGCGGGATCGGCGTGGCGGACATGGCGAGCACGTCGACCTGGGTCCGCAGGTGCTTCATGGCCTCCTTGTGCTCGACGCCGAACCGCTGCTCCTCGTCGATGATGATCAGCCCGAGGTCCTTGAACCTGACCTCGGGGGAGAACAGCCGGTGGGTGCCGATCACCACGTCCACCGCGCCGTCGCGCAGGCCCTCGACGGTCGCGGAGATCTCGGCGTCGGTCTGGAAGCGCGACATCGGCCGCACGTTCAGCGGGAAGCCGGAGAATCGCTCGGCGAAGGTGGACAGGTGCTGCTGGACCAGCAGCGTGGTGGGCACCAGCACCGCCACCTGCTTGCCGTCCTGCACGGCCTTGAACGCCGCGCGCACCGCGATCTCGGTCTTGCCGTAGCCGACGTCGCCGCAGATCAGCCGGTCCATCGGGACGCCGCGCTCCATGTCGCGCTTGACCTCCTCGATGGCTTCGAGCTGGTCGCCGGTCTCGGCGTAGGGGAAGGCGTCCTCCATCTCGCGCTGCCAGGGCGTGTCGGGGCCGAACGCGTGGCCGGGCGAGGCCATCCGGGCCGAGTAGAGGCGGATCAGCTCCCCGGCGATCTCCCGGACCGCCTTCTTCGCCTTGGTCTTGGCCTTGGCCCAGTCGGCGCCGCCCATCCGGTTCAGGGTGGGCGACTCGCCGCCGACGTAGCGGGTGACCTCGTCGAGCTGGTCGGTGGGGACGTAAAGACGGTCGCCCTTGGCGTACTCGATGACGAGGTACTCGCGGGTGGCGCCCTGCACGGTCCGCTGCACCATCTCCACGTAGCGGCCCACGCCGTGCTGCTCGTGCACGACGTGGTCGCCGACCTTGAGCTGCAGCGGGTCGACCATGTTGCGGCGCTTGGACGGCAGGCGCCGCATGTCCTTGGTGGACGCCTTCTGACCGACCAGGTCCAGGTGGGTCAGCACGGCCAGGAAGGAGTTGACGAAGCCGTGCTCGACCAGGCCGGTGCTGACGTGCACGACCCCCGGCTCCGGCCGGCGGCCGAGGTCGCGCTCCAGGCGGGCGGGCATGTCCGCGCCGCGCAGCAGCTCGGCCATCCGCTCGGCGGGGCCGTACCCCTCGCTGAGCAGCACGACGACCTTGTCCTGGTCCAGCCAGCCCTTGATGTCGCTCAGCGCCCGCTGGGTGTCGCCGCGGTAGGACTCGGCCTCGTGCGCCGGCAGGACCACCGCCCCGCCGTCCGGGACCGTCTCGGAGGGCTCCCCGGGCCCGCCGTCCGCTCCGGCGCCGAACGGCGCGATCGACCACCACGGCTGGCCGAGCTCCCCGGCCCGCTCGCGGACGTCCTCCAGGCTGCGGAACGCCGCCGCCCCCAGGTCGATCGGCGCCTCGCCGCCGGACGCGGCGTTGATCCAGGACGCCTCCAGGAACTCCTGGCTGGTGCGCACCAGGTCGTCGGCGCGGCCGCGGATGCGCTCGGGGTCGCAGACGAACACCGCCGACCGGGCCGGCAGGTGGTCCAGCAGCAGGTCCATCTCCCCGGCCAGGACCGGCGCGAACGCCTCCATGCCCTCCATGGCGACGCCGTCGGCGAGCTGGTCGAGGATCTCCGCGAGCGCGGGGTGGCGCTCGGCCAGCTCGCGGGCGCGGGCGCGGACGTCGTCGGTCAGCAGCAGCTCGCGGCAGGGCGCGGCGAACAGCCCCTCCTCGGCCGCCTCCAGCGACCGCTGGTCGGCGACCTTGAACCAGCGGATCTCCTCCACCGAGTCGCCCCAGAACTCCAGCCGCAGCGGGTGCTCCTCGGTCGGCGGGAAGACGTCCAGCAGGCCGCCCCGGACGGCCACCTCGCCGCGCTTCTCGACCATGTCGACGCGGTTGTAGCCGTTCTCCACGAGCCGCGCGACGACCTGGTCGAGGTCGGCGTCGTCGCCGGCGCGCAGCCGTACCGGCGAGAGGTCGCCCAGGCCGCGCACGATCGGCTGGAGCACCGCGCGCACCGGCGCGACGATCACCCGCAGCGGGCCCGCGGCGGCGTCGCCCTCGATCGGGTGCGCCAGCCTGCGCAGTACGGCCAGCCGCTGGCCCACCGTGTCGCTGCGCGGCGACAGCCGCTCGTGCGGCAGCGTCTCCCAGGCCGGGAAGACCGCGACCGTGGCGGGGTCGAGGAGACTTCCGACGGCGGCGGCGAGGTCCTCGGCCTCACGGCCGGTGGCGGTCACCGCGAGCACCGTGCGCCCGCCCCCCTCGGCGCCGTCGCGGGCCAGCGCGGCCACGGCGAACGGCCGCAGCGCCGGTGGAGCGACCAGCGGCACGTCGGAGAGGTCTCCCGCGCGCACGCTCTCCAGCGGAGAGGCCAGCTTCGGCTCGGAGACGACAAGGTCCAGCAGTCCGGAAAGGCTCATCAGTTTTCGCCCACAGCCCCACGACGGAAAACACGACTGCCCCCGGCCGGCGGGCGCGGGGGTGACCTCCCAAGGCTACTTGCACACGCCGGTCCTCCGTCGAGAGTGGTAAATGCACGGCGAATCGTCATGTGTTGACTACTCTCGGTGACATGTCTGAGGTACGGTCGGTCGTCGGTCACGACGACATGTTCGGTCGGCGCATCCGCGAGCAGTGGGCGGGGCTGTCGGGGCGGCGGCTAGACGTCCTGATGGCCGGGTGCGGCCGGGCGGATCCGCTGGATCTGGGGCGGGTGGAGGCGCGCGTCACCGGGATCGACGAGGATCTGCCGGTGCTGCGCGAGAGCACCTCCGCCCGCAAGGATCTCGATTCCTGGACGCTCGGAGACCTGCGGACGGTGCCGGTGCCGCCGCGGGCGTTCGACGTCGTGTACGTGTCCTTCCTGCTGGAACGGCTGGACCATCCCGAGCTGGTGCTCGACCGGCTGCTGACCGGTCTGCGGCCGGGCGGGCTGATGCTGGTGCGGATGCGTGACCGGGCCTCGGCCTACGGCACGTGCGACCGGCTGCTGCCCGCGCCGCTGCGGCGGCTGCTGTGGCGCAGGTTCGCCCCGAAGGACGCCGTGGGGCCGCTGCCGGCCCGCTACCGGCCGGTCACCTCCCGTCAGGGGATGCACTCCTTCTGCCTGACGCGCGGGCTGATGGTCACCGACGACGCCTCGTGCCGGAGCGGCCCGGCGCTGAAGGGGCGGCTGGCGGGCCTGGTGGCCTTCGCCTGCTCGGCGGTGGAGAAGCTCTCAAGGGGCGGACTGCCGGCCTCGCACGATGAGATCATCATGGTCATCCGCAACCCGCACAGCCACTTCGCCCGGGTGATCTGACCGGCCGCGGGCTGGTGCGAGCGCTTCGGTTGCGAGTAAGCTGGCGAAATCCGACTAAGTCGATCGGAATTGTTGGTCGACATCAGGGAGCAATGGGCGTGGGGACGGCGGGGAGATGACGGCGGAGACGACGGCGGCGCACGAGCACACCCCCGACGCCCGCGAGCTGGCCGACCTGGAGCTGCTGCTCTCGGGCGCGTTCCACCCGCTCACCGGCTTCATGGGACCGGCCGACGCGCACGCGGTGACCGGGCACGGCACGCTGGCCGACGGCACGCCGTGGCCGGCGCCCGTCACCCTCGCCCTTCCCGAGGACCACCCGGCCGCCCCCGGTGACCGCGTCACGCTCCGCGACCCCGAGGGCGCCGCGCTGGCCGCGCTGACCGTCACCGAACGGCGCGACGGCCTGGCCGCCGGGCCGGTGGAGGCGCTGGGCGCGGCCGAGCACGGGCCGTTCGCCCGGCTGCGCCGTACGCCGGAGGAGGTCCGCAAGGAGCTGGCCGGACGGCCGGCGCTGGCGGTCACCATGCGCGGCCCGCTCGACGACCTGGAGGAGATCCGGGCCGTCGCCCGGGAGCTGGACGCGGTCGTCCTGCTGCTGCCCCTGGTGTTCGGCGAGGACGGGCCCGCGGTGGTCCGCGCCGCGCTGCGCGCCCGCGACCTGCTGCCGGAGGGCACGCTCGTGGCCGCGGTGCCGCTCGCGCCCCGCGAGGAGACGGCCGTCGACCTGGAGCTGCGCGAGCGGGTGGCCGAGGCGTACGGCGCCGCCGAGCACCTGGCCGGCCCCGAGCCGGTGACCATCCCCGGCCCGCCGCACCGCCGCGGGCTGGTGGTCTTCTTCACCGGCCTGTCCGGATCGGGCAAGTCCACCGTCGCCCGGGGGCTGCGCGACGCGCTGCTGGAGCGCGGCAGCCGTACGGTGACCTACCTCGACGGCGACGTGGTGCGCCGCCTGCTGTCGGCGGGGCTGAGCTTCTCCCGTCAGGACCGCGACCTCAACATCCGCCGGATCGGGTTCGTCGCCGCCGAGGTCGCCCGGCACGGCGGGCTGGCGATCTGCGCCCCCATCGCGCCGTACGCCGCGACCCGCGCCGAGGTCCGCGCCATGGTCGAGGCCGTCGGCGGCGACTTCCTGCTCGTCCACGTGGCCACGCCCCTGGAGGAGTGCGAGCGGCGCGACCGCAAGGGGCTGTACGCCAGGGCGCGCGCCGGGCTGATCCCCGAGTTCACCGGCGTCTCCGACCCCTACGAGGAGCCCGACGACGCCGACCTGGTCATCGACACCACCGGCGTCTCCGTCGAGGACGCCGTCGGCCGGGTGCTCGATCCGCTGGTCCGTGGAGGGTGGGTCCGCTGAGACCCCCGAGCGAGGAGTGGTGAGCGACTCATGGACATCGACCTCCCTTTGGCCCTCGGGTCCTTCCTCGTCGCGATCATCGTCGGGCTGACCGGCATGGGCGGCGGCGCGCTCATGACGCCGATGATGATGCTGTTCTTCAACGTGCCGCCGCTGGCCGCCGTCTCCAGCGACCTCGTCGCCTCGGCCGTGATGAAGCCGGTGGGCGGGCTCGTCCACCTGCGGCGCGGCACGGTCAGCCTGCGACTCGTCGGCTGGCTGTGCGCGGGGTCGGTGCCCGGCGCCTTCTGCGGGGTGCTGGTGGCCCGCGCGTTCGGGGACGGCGAGGCGATCCAGCAGACGATCAAGTACGCCCTGGGCGTCGCGCTGCTGCTGGCCGTCGCGGGCCTGGTCGCCAAGGCGTGGCTGGCGCGGCGCGAAGGGCCCGTCTCGGCGGACCTGGGGTCCATCGTCGTGCGCCCAATCCCGACCTTACTGGTCGGTACGATCGGTGGAATCGTGGTCGGCATCTCCTCCGTGGGATCCGGCTCACTGATCATCGTGGCGCTGCTCGCCCTCTACCCGGCGCTGAAGTCCAACCAGCTCGTCGGCACCGACCTCGTCCAGGCCGTGCCGCTGGTCGCCTCGGCCGCCCTGGGCCACCTGCTGTTCGGCGATTTCCAGCTCGACCTCACCACCTCGCTGCTGGCCGGCTCGATCCCCGGCGTCTACCTCGGCGCGCGGATCTCCTCCCGGGCCCCCGGCGGGGTGATCCGGGCGATCCTCGCGGTGGTGCTGCTGGCCTCGGCGCTGAAGCTCCTCGGCGTGGGCAACGCCGCCCTGCTGTGGATCCTCGCCGCGGCGGTGGCCGCCGGAGCCGCGGGCTGGTCACTCCTGCGGCACCGGGGTGGCTCCGAGGTAGGGGTCGCGGACGAGGCCGGCGAAGGCCCGGGCCGCGTCGGCGGTGGCGTCGAAACGGGTGTCGCCGCGCGGCGCGCGCGGTGAGTCGAAGTACACCAGCGCCTTGATCTGCGGATAGAGCCGCATCTCCCGGCGGACCGCGGCGAAGAACTCCGCCTTGGCGCCGGGCCTGCCGGGACGCTCGAACACGCCCCACTCGGCGAGCATGATCGGCTTGTCCGGGAAGCGCCACCGCATCCAGCGATGGAACCCGGGCCAGCCGGCGGCGTCCGGGCGCGTCCGGTCCACCAGCCCGGCGAAGCCGCCCGTCCCGGCGGAGGGGTCCGTCCGCGTGGAGGGGTCCGTCCCTGTGGAGGGGTCCGTTCGGCCCTCGGCGGGGTGGTCCGTCACGGCGGATGAGCCCGTCCCGGCAGAGGGACCGGTCCCGGCGGATGAGCCCGTCCGGCCCTCGGCGGAGGGGTCCAGGTAGGGGTCCAGGGCGACCCAGTCGACCACGTCGTCGCCGGGGTAGAGCCGCGCGAACCACGGCGCGACGGCCCAGTTGGGCGCGCCCATGTAGGTCATGACGGTGACCGCGTTGCGCACCCCCCGCTCGCGCAGGCGCGTCACCACGTGCCGGAACATCGCCGCGTAGTCGGCGGCGGTCATCCCCGAGCCGGGCTCCTCGCGCACGTCGTTCTCCGGTTCGTGGTGGACGGTCAGGAAGAACCTCCCGGGGAAGGTCCGCCGGATGTGCCCGGCCAGCCGGTCGATCCGCCGGTCCAGCGCACCCCGGGCGATCTCGGCCCAGGTGCGGTCGAAGGACGGCTTCCAGTTGACCAGCAGCAGCCGGGGACCACCGGGACCGGCGGCGATCGAGCGTTCCTCGGCGGTGGGGAACAGCTCCGCGCCCCGGTGGTAGACGTGCACGATGCCGGCCCGGCGGCCCATGCGGGTCTCGGCCCGCTCCAGCGCCCGCGCCGGGGACCTCCCGGTGAAGACCTCCGGCGCGATGCCCCACCACGCCCCGCAGGTGGGGACGAGGACGGCGGTGGCCACGCAGGGCGCTCCCGGCGAGGGCGACCCCGGTGGGCCGTCGGGCCGGGCGGCCTCCGGCTCCGGCGCGCCGGTCCCCGATGGCCACGTTTCCGGCGGCCACGCGTCCGGCGGCGTTACTCCGGGGGCTCCTGGCATTTCCGGAGTTCCGGGCGTTCCCGGGGTTCCGGGCGTTCCGGATGCTCCCGGGACCTTCGCCGGGGGGCGCGGCGGGAGCCCAGGCCCGGTCGGCGCGGGGCCGCAGGCGCCGAGGGCCGCAAGCGCCACGAGGACCGGGGCCCCCGAAACGACCAATCCCGCCTTTCTCCGCAAAACACCCGGACAACCCGTTATTCCCACCAAAACAGCCCCCATATTCTTTTCCCGCGACCTTCGCGGGCCTTTCAACCGGATTCCACACCGGCCGCACCACCGCATTGACGACCCTTTCTCCCGGATTCCGCTCCGGGTCGCGCCGCCACCGGCGGTGAACCGCGTCGTCATCGGCCACCGACCGGACCGCCGCCGGGCACAGGTCGTACGGCCTGCGGAAACGACGATCCGGCGCGGGTGGCGACGCGCCGGAGCCGCGCGAGAGCGGCGAATAGGAAATATCCGATAAACGCTGGCCATCGCGCCGCTACAGGCGAGAACAATCTAAAGAAAATCTTGTGTATCGGTCCGGGAAACCGAAAAGCCGACCTATAGTTCCTAGGGTTCTCCAAGCGCCGACCCGCCCGAGCGGGGCGCACGCCAACGGCCCCCCTCCCGAGGGAAAGGGCTTCCAGGCGCGGCGACCCTCATGAAGCCCCGCGCCGACCGGGCCGTGTCGATCCCCGTGAAGGAGGTGCGTTCGATTGACGGCGTTTCACCCGAGCCCGTTCCCGGGCGCACCCGCCCGCCGCCCCGGCGGAGACCTGGCGGACTACACGTCCCTGCTCCGCCGCAGGTGGCCGATCCTGCTGATCTTCATCACCGCCGGCCTCGGCTGCGGCGGCCTCCTGCTCCGGGTGGTCCCGCCCTCCTACACCGCCTCCGCGCAGGTGCTCGTCTCCCCCACCGGCCTCCCCGAGCAGGTCAACCAGGTCACCAACCGCCAGCGCGAGCCGCTCAACCTCGACACCGAGGCCCAGATCGCCAAGTCCGCGGTCGTGGCGGCCCGGGTCCGCGCCCTGCTCGGCCGTTCCCCCGGACCCGTCGAGGTCTCCGTCCCGCCCAACACCTCGGTCCTCGGCCTCTCCTACACCGCCGCCGATCCTCGCGCCGCCGCCGCCGGGGCGTCCGCCTACGCCAGGGCCTATCTCACCAACCGCGGCGAGTCGGCCGAGCAGGCGCGCGACGCACAGCTGCGGGCGCTCCTGGCCAAGCTGCGTCAGGTCAACACGAGCCTGGCGGCGGGCGCGGAGGCGCTGCCCCGCCTGGCCAGGGGCACCGCCGAACGCACCCTGGCCGCCCACCGGCAGAACGTCCTGGGTCGTCAGTCCGCGAGCCTGACCCTCCGGTACGACGCGCTGCGGACCGTCGCCGTCACCCCCGGGTCGGTGATCAGCGACGCCGTGCCGCCGGCCGGGCCCAGCGCGCCCAGCCCCCCGCTGTATCTCGGCAGCGGACTGATGACCGGCCTGCTCGCCGGGGCGGGCCTCGCCCGATGGCTGCCCGAGCGCCCGGCCACCCGTCCCCGTCCCCGTCCTCGACCCGGCGCCCGGCGCCTGGCCGCGCCCGGCGAGGCGGCCGCCCGGTGGTGAGCCTGCCGCACCGCGCCGCCTGGCCGATCGCCGCGCTGCTGGTCGGATACCCGCTGTGGTGGGCGCTGGGCCTCGGCGGGTTGTCGGTGATCGCGCTCGCCCCGGCGATGGCGCTGGTCCTGTGGCGGCGACGGCCGATCAGGATGCCGCGCGGCTTCGGGCTCTGGCTGCTGCTGCTGGCCGGATACCTCGTCAGCGCGCTCATGCTCGGCGAGATGCCCCCGGGCACCTACGGCGAGTTCGGCCCCGGGCGGATCGCGGGATACCTCATGCGCCTGGCCCTCTACGCCTCATTGACGATCATGGTCCTCTACCTCGGCAACCTGACCGAGCGGGAGCTCCCCCAGCTCACCCTGGTCCGCATGCTGGGCGCGCTGTTCGTCACGACCGTCGCGGGCGGTCTGCTGGGGGTGGTCGCCCCGCACGCCGACTTCACCTCGCCCGTCGAACGGCTGCTGCCCGGTGCGGTCAGCGGCAACCCCTTCGTCCACAACCTGATCCACCCCACCGCGGCGCAGGTGCAGAAGGTGCTCGGCCACGCCTCCCCGCGCCCGGAGGCGCCCTTCGAGTGGGCCAACGCCTGGGGCAGCAACATCTCGGTGCTGCTCGTCTGGTTCGTGGTCGGCTGGTGGGTGTACGGCGGGCCGCGCCGGCGACTGGCCGTGCCGCCGCTGCTCGCGCTGGCCGCCGTGCCGATCGTCTACTCCCTCAACCGGGGCCTGTGGATCGGCCTGGGCGTCGGCGTGGCCTACCTGCTTCTGCGCCTGGGAGGCCGGACCCGCGCCGTGCTCTGCGCGGCCGTCGCCGCGGCGGCGCTGGCGTTCCTGCTCTCCCCGCTGCGGACGATGGTCGCCCAGCGCTTGGACAACCCGCACAGCAACGACATCCGCGCCTTCACCGTCTCGGCCACCGTCGCCGCCGCACGCACCTCCCCGGTGATCGGCTACGGCAACACCCGCAACGCCACCGGCAACCACCGCACGATCACCACCGGGAAGACCGACTGGTGCGACACCTGCGGACATCCCCCGCTGGGCAGCGACGGCCAGCTCTGGCACCTGATGATCACGCAGGGGTTCACCGGAGCCGCGCTGTACGTGGCCTTCTTCGCCGGAGCCGTCCGCCGCCACTGGCGCGACCGGAGCCCGATCGGGATGGCCGGGGTCCTGGTGATGATCCTCACCCTGCTCTACATGTTCGTCTACGACGGGCTGGTCACACCGCTCGGCCTGTACCTGGTCTCTTTCGCGCTCCTGTGGCGGAACCAGACCGGCGCACCGTCCCCCGGCCGTCCCGGGCCGGTCGTCCGCAGAGGAGGCGTGTTCGATTGACCAGCCCCCGGACCGAGCCCCGGGCGGGCCGCGCCGGCGACGCCCGCGCCCGGCTGCGCTACCTCGACCGGACCGTCCGCCTGCTGTTCCCCGGCGCCGGCGAGATCCGCCCCTACAGCCTGCTCCCGCACCCCCTGCTCCCCCGCAGGCTCGCGCCGCGGCGGTGGTGGCACCCCGGCCGGAGGGTCATGGTGCCCTCCGGGGAGGACACCATCGAGACCTACCTCGGTGAGGCACTGAGCGCGCCGGTCCAGGTCGTGCTGCACGTCCGCCCGGCCCGGCGGGCCAACCGCAAGCCGATCCTGGAGGCCCGCACCCCGGACGGCCCGGCCGCCTTCGTGAAGATCGGCGACACCGACCGCGCCCGCGCCCTCGTCGCGCACGAGGCCCGGACGCTCGGCCTGCTGGCGGACGTGCCGCTGAAGACCGTCGTCCCCCCGGTCGTGCTGCACCACGGGACGTGGCGCGGCCTGTCCGTGCTCGCGCTGTCCCCGCTGCCCGTACGGCGCGGCCCCGTGCCCGAGGACCTGCTCGTCGAGGCGGTCGCCGAGATCAGCCGCCTCGGCCGGATCCACCGGGACGGCCGGGACGGCGGACCGGACGGGTTCACCCGGCACGACGGGGCCGGCGGAGCGGACGGGTTCGCCTGGCACGGCGACTTCTCACCGTGGAACATCGCGCGCGGTCCGGACGGGCGGCTGCTGGTGTGGGACTGGGAGCGGTTCGCCACCGGGGTGCCGCTCGGCTTCGACGCCGTCCACCACTTCTTCCAGCACGCGCTGCGCCGTACCGACCCCGCCGCCGCGGCCCGCGCCTGCGTGGCCCGTGCGCTGCGCGTCCTGGCGCCGTTCGGGCTGACCGCGGCCGAGGCCAGGCTGACCGCCGCCCGCTACCTCATCGCCCTGGCCGACCGGCACGCCGCCGACGGGCACTCCCCCCTCGGCCCGCCCGGCCGGTGGCTCGGCCCCGCCGTCGACTTCGAGGAGACCCTCATCTGAGGCGAGGAGGCCCTCGCCTGAGGCCACCCCCTTCCGGCAGGAGGGGGATTCCGACCTGATCCCCACACGCAGAGGAGTTCGCAGTGATCCCCGGGGTGAAGCGCCCGGCCCATGCCGTGTCCCGTGCCGTGGGACGACTGACCGCCGGGCAGCGGCTCCTGCCGTCCTTCCTGATCATCGGGGCGCAGCGCTGTGGCACCACCTCGCTGTACCGGGCGCTGGCGCGGCATCCGCTGATCCTCAAACCGGTGCTCCACAAGGGCGTCCACTACTTCGACGTGGCCTACGACCGGGGGCTTCCGTGGTACCGCGCCCACTTCCCGCTCCGGGCCCGGACCGCGCGCCTGGCCCACCGGTACGGCTGCCGCCCCCAGGCGTTCGAGTCGTCCCCCTACTACCTGTTCCACCCGCTCGCCGGTCCCCGGATCGCCCGCGACCTGCCCGGGGTGAAGCTGATCGTGCTGGTCCGCGACCCCGTCGAGCGCGCCTTCTCCGCGCACGCCCACGAGCTGGCCCGGGGCTTCGAGACCGAGCCCGATTTCGCCCGCGCGGTGGAGCTGGAGGAGGAGCGGCTGGCCGGGGCCGAGGACGCCCTGCGCGCCTGCCCGCACTCGGTGAGCCACGCCCACCGCCACCACGCCTACCTCGCCCGGGGCCGCTACGCCGAGCAGCTCGCCCGCCTGGAGCCCCTGTTCGGCCGGGACCGGCTGCTCGTCCTGGACAGCGGGCGGTTCTTCGCCGATCCGGAGGTCGTCTACGACCGGGTGCTGGAGTTCCTCGGCCTGCCGCACCTCGGCGACCCGCGGTTCGAACGGCACAACGCCCGGCCGCGGCCCGCCCCGATGCCCGGGCCGCTCCGCCGCGAGCTGGCCGGCCGCTTCGAGGAGCCCGACGCCCGGCTCTCACCGTGGCTCGGCGCGGAGCCGTCATGGCGGCGCTGACCCGACCCGGGCCGCACGATGACGCCGGCCCGGCCCGCGCCGTCCCGCGCATCCGCGTCCCACGCTCCCGGACCGGCCGCCGGAAGTCCGTCCTGGCCGCGCTGACCTCCTCGCGCCCGCCGGACCGCACCGCACCGGGTGGACCGGGCTCGATGCGCGGGACGGCGCGGGCCGGGCTGGCGGGCCTGGCCGGGGCCGGTGTGGGCGCCGCCGCGCAGTTCGCGACGGTCGTGCTGGTCACCCGAGGGACGGACCGGCAGACGGCGGGAGCGTTCTTCACCTCGACGGCGCTGTGCCTGACCGCCGCCGGGATCCTGCGCCTGGACGCCGGAAACGGACTGGTCCGTCTCATCGCCCGGTCACACCCCCTGGGGTACGGCCCCGCCCGCGGCTACGTCCGCGCGGCGTTCGTCCCGGTCGCGGCGCTCTCGCTGGCCGTCGCCGCCGTCGCCGTCCTCCGCCCGGCCGACCCCGCGTCGCGTGTGCTGGCCGCCGCGCTGCCGGCGGTGGTGTGCGCGGACGTCGCGGTGGCCGCGACCCGCGGGTTCGGCGCGATGCGGCCCACCGTCCTGCTCACCGGCCTGTTCCTGCCGTCGGCCCAGCTCGCCGGGGTGACACTGGTCCTCTGGGCCGCGCACACCGGCGCGGGCGGCCCCGCGCCGGCCGCCGTGAACACCGGGGCCTTCGTGAACACCGTGGAGCCAGTGGACGCCGTCACGCTCACGGCGCTCGCGGCGGCCTGGGCCTGGCCGTACGCGGTGGTCCTGGCGACGGCCGCGCTCTGGCTGCGCCGGCGGCTGCCGCGCGGACCGCGCCCGCCGGGCGCCGCGCTCGACCTGTGGCGCGACACCTGGCCCCGGTCGGCCGCCGCCGCGCTCCAGTCGGTCTTCCAACGGCTGGACGTCCTGGTCGTCGCGGCGCTCGCCGGCCCGGCGGAGGCGGCCGTCTACACCGCGGCGACCCGGTTCAAGGTCGTGGGACAGCTCGCCGGGCAGGGGCTGGCCCAGGCGGTGCAGCCCGGACTGGTGCGCGCGCTGGCCGGAGGAGACCTGCCGCGCGCCCGCGCGCTGTACCAGTCGGCCACGATGTGGCTGGTCGTGCCGACCTGGCCGATCTGGCTGGGCTACGCCGCGTTCGCGCCGTGGCTGCTCGGCGTGTTCGGCGACGGCTACGCCTCCGGCGTGCCGGTGGCGCTCGTGCTGGCCGGGACGATGATGGCCGCCACCGCCTGCGGCATGGCCGACGTGGCGCTGTCCGCGGCCGGGCACACCCGTTCCAGCCTGGCCAACCTGGTGGCGGCCGTCGCGACGACCGTGGCGCTGGACGTGCTGCTGGTGCCCTCCGCGGGCGTGCTCGGCGCCGCCCTCGGCTGGTCCGGGGGCACGCTGGTCAAGAACCTGCTCCCGCTGTGGCGGATCCACCGGCGCTACGGCCTGCGCCCCTTCGGCGCGCACAGCGTCGCCGCGCTGACACCGTGGCGTCCGCCGCGCCGTACGGCCTCCCCGCCCGCGTCCGCGGACATGAACGACGCGGACCGCGGGGCGGACGGGGACCTGTGCCACGCCACAGACCACGATGCGGACCACGATGCGGACAGGGATCCGGGCCATGATCCGGGCAGTGCCGCGGAGCGTGGTGCCGGCGGGGAGCCGGGCCGCCGAGCCGGAGGCCGCCGATGACGCCCGTGCTGGTGACCGGGTTGCCGAGGAGCGGCACGAGCTGGACGGGCAAGATGCTCGCCGCCGGGGGCGAGCTGGTCTACGTCAACGAGCCGCTGAACCCCGGGCATCCGCCCGGCGGCTGCCCGGGGGTGCTCGACGCCCGCGTGACCCACCGGTTCCAGTACATCTGCCCGGACAACGAGGCGGTCTGGCTGCGTGCCTTCGCCGACACCGTCGCGCTGCGCTACCGATTCCTGGCCGAGCTGCGCCGTAACCGCTCGCCGTACGACCTGGCACGGCTGGTCCGGTACGGCACGGCGTTCACGCTGGGCAGGCTGGCCGGGCGGCGGGCGTTGCTGGACGATCCCTTCGCACTGTTCTCGGCCGGCTGGTTCGCCGAGCGGCTGGGCTGCCGGGTGATCCTGCTGCTCCGCGACCCGGTGGGGCTGGTGGGGAGCTGGCGGCGGCTCGGCTGGGCGGTCAGCCCCCGGGAGCTGCTCGGGCAGCCGCTGCTGGTCCGCGACCACCCGTGCCTGGCGGAGCTGCGCACGCTGGCGGACTGCCGGGACCCGGTGACGACGACCGTCGCCCTGTGGCGGGCCGCCCGGGACGTCGCCGTCGCCCTCGCCGCGCGGCACCCCGGCATCCTGCTGGTGAGCTACGAGGAGCTGGCCGCCGACCCGGTGCGGGGTTTCCGCGGCCTGTACGACTGGGCGGGCCTGACCTGGTCCTCCCGCGCCGAACGCCGCGTCTCCCACGCCTGCACCGCGTCCGCCGGACGGCCGGGCGGCGGTTTCGCCTGGAGCGGCCTGTCCCGCACCGCGTACCGCCCGATGGACTCCCGGCGGGCGGCGGCCGCGGCCGCGGCGCGGCTGAGCCGCGAGGAGGCCCACCGGGTCAGGCGGCTGGCCGCTCCCTGATCCGCACGGCCGGCCACTGCACGGACGGTCCCCGCACGGCCGGCCACCGCACGAGCGGCCACCGTACGGACGATCACCGCACGGGCGGCCACCGCATGGCCGGTCACCGCACGAGCGGCCGTGGCCGCCCGGAAGGAGGGCGGTCACCGGCATGGCCGGCGACGAGCCCCCTCGGCTCCCACGCCACACGTGCGACCGTCTCGAACGCCACGGAACCACGACGGGACCGAAAAATTTCCGAAGCCGCGTAATCCAGGCGAACGGCCGGACTCCTTCCTCTGTGAACGAAAGGAGCTCGGATTGAGCAAGTTGAGATCCATCCTCATGGCGGCGCTGCTGTTGTCGATGGGCGGGGCGGGCCTGGCGGCGCCGTCGCCCGCCGTGGCGGCGGCTCCGGCGGCCCAGTCGCGGTTCGCCTGTGACGGGGTGGATGCCGAGGACAAGGGCTGGGTGCTGCCGATCTACGTCCACCAACCCGGGCAGGACGCCTGGGAGGCCGACAGCGCCGCCCTGCTGAACACCATCTGGGAGACCGACCAGACGGTCGACTCCAGCGCCGAGCGGTTCGGGGTCTCCCGGCGGATCCGGTTCGTGCAGGACGGTGACTGCCGTCCGGTGGTGGCGAAGCTGCCGTTCACCAAGGGTCGCAACCGAGCCGAGATGGGCAAGGCGATGGCCGAGAACCTCGCCTCCCAGCCGGCCCTGGTGCGTACGCTCTGGCAGACCAACCGGGTCAAGCCGTTGTACCTCGTCAGGGACAACGAGATCACGGACTCCTGCACGGGCGGCGGTGCCAACGCCGGCCTGAGCACCGGCAACGTCATCCTCCCGCGCTGGTGCTGGAGCGAGGCCGGGCTCACCCACGAGCTGATCCACAGCTTCGGGCTCTCGCACTGCGACGGGGGCGGCGTGAACGGCAACGACCCGGTCTGCCGGAACATGGGCACCCGGAAGGAGTGCACGAGCGACCCCGCGTCCAACTATCACCTCGACTCGTGCCGGATCGACGACTTCCGTTACTTCGAGCCGACGCCGGTACGGCAGCCGGAGCTGGAGAGGATCAGGAACGTCGCGTTCAGCCCGTACCTGATCCAGGACCAGCCGAGTCCGGTGTGGCGGTTCCGCATCAGGGTGGTGGACGGCGGCAGATGCCTCGACGGGAGCGCGGCACAGGTCGTGCAGCGCGCGTGCACGGACGGCTCCGCGCAGACGTGGCAGCGCGGCATCGACGACGACGGGTACCTCACGATCCGCAACGCGGCGACCGGCCACTGCCTCACCATGGCGGACACCGTCGTGACCGGCCCGTGCGCGAAGAAGGACAAGGCGCAGCAGTGGCTGCCGGACGCCGGTCAGGACAGGACCAATTTCACCAGCCGCGCCGGCGGGAAGCCGGCCGTCAAGGACAACCGTGACGGCGGAGCGGTGGTACGCGACGGCAAGGGTGAGTTCGTGGCCGAGCTGCTGGGCGGCCTGGCCTCCTCACCCACCCGGCCGAGCACCCCGGCCCCGACGGCCACGTCACAGTCGACCACCCGGCCGACCGCCTCGCCGACCACCCGCCCGACCGCCGGACCGACCGCTCGGCCGACCGCGACGCCGACCTCCGTTCCGGAGCCGGCCGTCACGTCGGGCCCGGTCGAGTCGCTCGACCCCGCCCCCGCCGAGGCTCCCGTGCGGGGCCGCAACGTCCGGTTCAGGAGCACGTACGGCACCTGCCTGACCTCGTCAGGCACCAGGGTGCGCCTCGGCGCCTGCGGCGCCAGGTGGAACGTCGTGACGGTCGGCGAGCACGTGCAGGTGCGCCGCCAGAACCGCTGCATGGCGCTCGGCAAGGCCAGCGGCGGCAAGCGCCCGGTCGTCCTGGTCAGGTGCAGCGGGGCCGCCAAGGGACAGCGCTGGCTGCTGGAGAAGGCGGGCGGCTCGATCACGCTGAAGAGCGCGACCACGAAGGCCACCCGGCTCATCGCCTCCTCCGCCAAGCCCGCCGGCGTCTACGCCAAAGCCGCGTACCAGAAGGATTCCGTCAAATTTACAATCAGATAAGTGATCAACCCGGAAAGTGATGATCTGGCCCTGACCCGAATGGTCAGGGCCGGGGACGATCGTGCCGTCTCCGAGTTGTACGAGCGGCACCATCCGGCCGTCATCGCTTTCGCCCGCCGCCTGTGCCAGGATCCGCACACCGCCGAGGACCTGGCCAGCGAGGCGTTCGCGCGGACCCTGCGGACCGTCCGGAACGGCCCGGCCGGTCCGACCGGCGACTGGCGTCCCTATCTGTACGCGGTGGTCCGCAACACGGCGGCGGAGTGGGCGCGCTCCGATCAGCGGTTCGTCCTGACCGACGAGTTCCGCGAGGACGACCTCACGACGGCCGCTCCGGAGCCGCCGGACGATCTCGTGACCCGCGCCTACCGCTCGCTGCCCGCACGCTGGCGGACCGTGCTCTGGCACACCCTGATCGAGGACGAGGAGCCCGAGCGGGTCGCGAAGATCCTCGGCATCACTCCCGGCAACGTCGGCGTGCTGGCCTTCCGCGCCCGCGAGGGGCTGCGCAGGGCGTACCTGGCCGCGTACGCGTCCGGCGCGTCGCCTCGCTGCCGGGAGTACGCCGAGCCGCTGGCGGCGGTCGTGCGCAAGAGAACCGGCCGTCTTCCGCGGGCGCTGCGCGGGCACCTGGAGTCCTGCGCGAGCTGCGCCCGGGCGCACGCGGAGCTGCTCGACCTCAACGCCACACTCCGCGCGGCGCTGCCGATCGCCCTGTTCCCGCTCGCCCTGGGAGCGGAGAAGTGGATCGCGGCGGGAGCGGGGACACCGGGCACGGCGGGAGCCGGGACACCGACCGGAGCAGGGATCGGGACACCAAGCACGGCAGGGACCGGGACGCCGGGCACGACAGGGGCCGGGACGCCGGTCGCCGCGCCGAAGGGGGCCGCGATGCCGGGCTGGGTGATCCCGGTGTCGGGGGCGACGGCGATCATCGCCGCCGTGGCCGTGACCGTGGCCGTGTTCAACCCGCCACCGGACCAGGCCCCCTCCCCGTCCGCGCAGGTCGCCGCTCCCGCGCCGGGCGCGTCACCCACCCCGAGGCCCACCCGCGTGAGGACCCGGGCACCCGAGCCCACCCGCGTGAGGACCAAGGCTCCCTCCCGCGGGAGAACCCCGGCCGTCCGCGTGACGACCCCGGGACCCGCGTCGCGGTCCCCCCGCGAGCCCACTCCCCGGCCGGGCACCCGGATCGCCCACGCGGGCCGATGCGTCGGTGCGGCGGGTGGGCTGGTGGCGGCGCTGCCGTGCGCCGACCCGCGTACGGCCTGGCGCACGCGGGGCGGCGCCCAGCGGTTCCAGCTCGTCAACGTCGTCAGCGGACGCTGCCTGGCCGCCGGTGAGCGGTACGACACCGTCGCCTTCAACGGCGGCGGCATGCTCGCGGTCCGGATCAAACCATGCGCCTCCGTCCCGGCCCAGCGCTGGCACCGCCCGGCCTTCAGCGACGGCGTGCGCCGGCTGGTGAGCGTCCCTTCCGGCAAGGCGCTGTCCATCGGCAAGGAGTTCGCCGGCAAGCGTCCGCCGACGGCGTTCATCCTCTACGGCCCCTACACGGGCTCAGCCGATCAGCGCGTCACCCTCGTGGACGACTGATCCGCGGAAGCGTGCGGGGCGACGCCCACGAGCCGGACCGCGTCCGTTCACCGGGCGTCCCCTCCTTCGGAGAGGGGGTGCCGGTTCCGGGTGGCGAGGTCGAAGATGGTCGCCAGCTCGTCCGCGTAGTGGGAGAGGTCGAGGTCGGGTTCGGTTCGCAGCAGGAACGGCAGGCCGTCCACGGACCGCTGGACGGTCGCGGCCATCACGAAGGTGTCGAAGTCGCGGAACTCGCCGGTGGCCTGCCCCCAGCGCAGGATCTCCTCAAGGGAGCCGAGGACCTGCCGTTCGGTCGCGGCGTCGTAGGAGCCGCCGTCGCCGTCCTGCCCGCGGAAGTCGAGGAAGATCTCCATCAGGGCCTGCATCTGCGCCCGGTGTTCGGCGACGAACTCCACCACGCCGGTGATATAGGCCCGTAGCGCGCTTCGGGCGTCGGGCCGGCCGGCCAGCCGTTCGGTCATGAACCGCCCGATCGCCTGGTGGACCTCGGTGACGACCGCGCCGATCAGCTCGTCCTTGCCCGCGAAGTGGTAGGAGATGAGCCGGGTGCTGCTCAGCCCGGCCCGCTCGGCGATACGGGCGAAGGAGGTCTGCGGGTAGCCCAGCTCGGCGATCGTCTCGATGGTCGCCGCCACGATCTGCGCGCGGCGGGCGGTCGCGGCGAGCGAGCGCCCCTCACCTGCCTGGCTTACTCGCATGAGTAAAAGCTAGTTCGGCCGGGTGAACCAGGTCAACCGGGACACGGAGTCCGGTTGACCTGGTTCACCCGGGGCGCGGAGCCCGGGAACGTGGCCGGACCGGCCGGGAGGCGGTGCTCAGGAGAAGAGCCGGCGCAGGAGGCAGGAGCCCAGGAGCCGGAGCGTGAAGGGCAGGTCGTGGCGGAGGTAGCGGCGGGCAAGCCGGCCGGGCTCGTGAACCAGGCGGAACAGCCACTCCAGCCCCGCCCCCCGCATCCACACCGGTGCCCGGGGCGTCGCCCCGGCCGCGAACGCGATGGCCGAGCCGCACCCCACGAACCAGGTGCCGGGAAGGTCGTCCCGGAGCCGCGCGATGAGCCGCTCCTGCTTGGGGAAGCCGAGCCCGACGAAGACCAGCCGGGGCGCGGCGGCCACCAGCGCCTCCCTGATCTCGTCGTGGCCGCCGGGGTCCGTATCGAACCCGTACGGCGGAGCCTGCGTGCCCGCGACGACGAGCGCGGGATGGCGCCGGACCAGCCGGTCGGCCGCCTGCCGGGCCACCCCCGGCGGGCCGCCGAGGAGGTAGACCGGGTGGCGGTAGAAGGCGGCCGCCTCCGACAGCGACCAGATCAGGTCGGCCCCGGCGACCCTCGCCGGCAGGGGTGTGCCGAGCAGCCTGGCCGCCCACACCAGCGGCATGCCGTCGGCGATCGACAGGTCGGCCCGCTCGACGAGCTCGCGCGCCCCGGGGTCGTGGGCGGCGGTCCAGGCGATGTCCATGTTGGGGGTGACGAGGTGGCCGCCCTCGCCGCGTTTCAGCGCGCCGACCACGTGGTCGACGACTTCCCCCTCGGTCATCGGGTCGATCGTGAGGCCCGCCACGCGCACCCGGTGGCGCGGCCGCCCGTGGTCGTCGCCGGGCCACGGCCGCCGCTGGGCGCGCACCGCCTCCCGGGCGGGTCGGTGTGCGTCCCGGGCGGCCGTCTCCGGAACGGCTCCGCGCGTTCGGCCGGCCCGACGTGCCGCCTGACCGGTCCAGCCGGCCTCCTGGCCGGCCTGACGCGTCTTCTTCGGGGCCTGATGCGTCTCCTGGACGGCCCGGAGCGCCATCAGATGCCGCGCCCGAGGTTGTGGAGCGTCCCGAGGACGGTCCCGGCCGGCACCAGGCCCGCGGCCACGGCGAGCGCGAGAGGCACCCGGGGCTCACCGCGGCGCGCGGTGAACGCCCGCCAGGCCCAGCGGCCCGCCTCCCTCCGCCGGCCGAGGGCGGCGTGGTGGAAGGCGAGCTGGCCGTAGACCCGCGCCGCGCCGCGCGGGTCCACGACCAGATCGGGGTGCCGGGCGAGCATCCACTCCAGCCCGGCGATTCGGTCGGCCCAGCGGGTCGCGTACGCCGAACCGCCCCAGCGCACCCGCACCAGGGGACGGTCCACGTGCGCGATCGGGTGGCGCGCGGCCGCGCGCAGCGCGAGGTCCCAGTCTTCGTTCTGGCCCCCCGGCGCGCTCTCGTCGGCCCAGAAGGCGCCCCGCCGGAACAGGAACGTCGAGGAGTGGACCATCACCATGCGCGAGCGCAGCAGGTGCGCCCGGGTGACGGTGCCGGTCCCGGCCAGCCGGGGGACGCGGCGCGAGCCGTACTCGACCTCGATGGCGCAGCTGGAGAACTCCGCGCCGGGCCGCGACTCCAGGGCGGCGACCTGGGCGGCGACCTTGCCGGGCGCCCATTCGTCGTCGTCGTCGCAGAAGGCCACCAGGTCGGTGCCGAGCACCGCGATGCCGGTGTTGCGGGCCCCCGGCAGGCCGGGGCTGAGGCGGTTGGCCACCACCCGGACCCGGCGCGGCGTCTCCTCGCCGGAGGCGGCCGGGCACCGGGCGGCCAGGAGGTCGGCCGTCCGGTCGGCGACCGCCGCCGGGTCGCCGCCGTCGACGACGACGACCACCTCCAGGGGGCCGGGGTGGTCCTGGCCGAGCGCGGCGCGGATCGCGGCGCGCAGCCGGTCGGGCCGATGCCCCCGCGTGGGGATGACCACGCCCACCGATGGGCTCACGCCGGCCTCCTGTCGTAGCCGTACTTGATCATGAGTGGCCAGGTCAGTGTGGCGACCAGGCGCCGGTGCCGCGCCGGGGCGGCGGTGCGCCAGCCGTCGTCGGGATCCAGGCCGATCGGGCCGACCGTGAAACGCACGGGGTTGCCGGAGACCGTGTGGGCCGGGGAGAGGTCGGCCCGGCCCACGGAGAGGAAGTCGAGGCGGGGCGCGAGACCGGCCTCGACGGCCAGGCGGCCGAGGACGGCGGCCGGGGCGTCGAGCAGATCCTCGTAGCGGACCCGGGTGACGCGGGCGCCGCCGCGCGCCAGCAGTTCCAGGCTGAGGTTCTGGGCGAGCCAGTGCAGCGAGGTGCGGGCCGGCGACCAGCGGGTCATCGGCCGGCCGTCCTCCGGGCGGGGCACCCGCCTGCGCCAGGAGTGGGCGACCGCGCGGGGGTCGCGCACGACGTGCACCACGCGCACGTCGAGCCCAGCCGCAGCCAGGCAGAAGGCGGTGGAGGCGTGCTTGCTGGAGTCGACCACGACCGGCCTGCCGGAGACCTCGGCCGCCGCGTCGTACAGGCGGCGGTGCGCCGCGGCGTACTCGGCGAGCTCGGGAGACTCCGCGAACTCCGCTGACCGCACGGCCTCCGAGGGCGTCACGGGCCTCGCGAGCCCCGGGCGCTCCGCGCGCCCGGAGGACCCGGCGGACACCGCAGACGTCGCGGGCCCGGTGGACCCTGCGCGCGCCGGAGACCCGGCGAGGCGGCGGGCCAGCTCGGGAACGCACCGGGTGCGGTCCACCCGGCGCCTGAGCCGGAGCATCCGGTGAGCGAGGTCGTCCGGCCAGCCGCCGAACGCGCGCTCGCCGACCTCCCGCCAGAACGGGCACGCGCTGAACGGCCGCCGGCAGCCGCAGGGCTCGTCCGCCAGCACGCCCCTGGCCCAGAGGTGGACGACCTCGCCGAGCGGCGCGACGCCGGGGACCTCGCCGAGCAGGCGCTCCAGCAGGGTGGTCCCGCTGCGGCCGAGACCGCCGAGGAAGACGACCCGGGCGGGAGGCGGCTTGTCAGGCACGGCACGAATCCTTACCCGTCGGATACGGAACGTGCACATCTTAGTGCGGAGAGTTACCGACCCATCGCGGAAAGGACAAAGGATCTACCTGGGGCACGCCGGGCCGGACCGGTCGTCCGGCCCGGCGGCCCGCTCGGACCGGACGATCGGTCCGGCGGCCCGCGGATCGTCACACCCGCCGCGGTCGTCCGGGCGGGCCCGCGCCACGGCGGGGATCCGCGGAACAGGTCTAACGGGCGTCGGTGATCATCCCGGCGCCGACGGTGTTGTTGGTGGCCTCGTCCACGAGGATGAAGCCGCCGGTGAGGCGGTTCCTCGCGTAGTCGTCCACGAACAGGGGCTGGGTGACGCGGAGCGAGACGCGCCCGATCTCGTTCAGCCCGAGGGAGCCGGCCTCCTCGTCGCGGTGCAGGGTGTTGACGTCGAGCCGGTAGTGCAGGTCCTTGACCAGCACCCGGGCCGTGCGGGTGGTGTGCTTGATGGTCAGCTTGGTGCGCGGCGCCAGCTTGGTGGCGTCGGACATCCAGCAGACCATCGCCTCCAGCTCCTGGGTGACCTGCGGCTGGTTGTTGGGCCGGCAGATCATGTCACCGCGTGAGATGTCGATGTCGTCCTCAAGGCGGAGCGTCACCGACATCGGTGCGAACGCCTCCTGCACCGGGCCGTCGAAGGTGTCGATCGAGGCGATGCGGGTGCTCAGCCCCGACGGCAGGTGCACGACCTCGTCGCCGGGCTTCAGCACGCCGCCCGCGACCTGCCCGGCGTATCCCCGGTAGTCGTGCAGGGCCGGGTCGGTGGCGCGCTGCGGCCGGATGACGTACTGGACCGGGAAGCGCACGTCGACCAGGTTGCGGTCGGAGGCGATGTGCACGTTCTCCAGGTGGTGCAGCAGGGAGGAGCCGTTGTACCACGGCATGTTCTCCGAGCGGGACACCACGTTGTCGCCGTGCAGCGCCGAGATCGGGATGAACGTCAGGTCCGGGGCGTTCAGCTTGGCGGCGAACGCCGTGAACTCCTCGCGGATCTCCTCGAACCGCTCCTGGGAGTAGTCGACCAGGTCCATCTTGTTCACCGCGAGCACCAGGTGCGGCACCCGCAGCAGCGTGGTGAGGAACGCGTGCCGCCGCGACTGCTCCAGCACGCCCTTGCGGGCGTCGATCAGGACGATCGCCAGGTCGGCGGTGGAGGCGCCGGTCACCATGTTGCGGGTGTACTGGATGTGCCCGGGGGTGTCGGCGATGATGAACTTCCGCCGGGGCGTGGCGAAGTAGCGGTAGGCCACGTCGATCGTGATGCCCTGCTCCCGCTCGGCGCGCAGGCCGTCGGTGAGCAGCGACAGGTCGGTGTACTCGGTGCCGCGGTCGCGGGAGGTGCGCTCGACCGCCTCCAGCTGGTCTTCGAAGATCGCCTTGGAGTCGAAGAGCAGCCGCCCGATGAGGGTCGACTTGCCGTCGTCGACGCTGCCCGCCGTGGCGAAGCGAAGGATGTCCATCAGAACCGCTCTCCAGAGGTCGTACGGCGTGCGCGGGAGGGCCGCGCGGGAAGGGGCTGCCGGGCCGGGCGGGCCGGCCGGGAAGGAACCGCGCTCACTAGAAGTAGCCCTCCCGCTTGCGGTCCTCCATCGACGCCTCGGAGGCCCGGTCGTCGGCGCGGGTGGCGCCGCGCTCGGTGATCCGGGTGGCGGCGATCTCGGCGATGATCTCCTCGACCGTGGCGGCGGCGGACTGGACGGCGCCGGTGCAGGTCACGTCGCCGACCGTGCGGTAGCGGACCACGGCCTCGAAGACCTGCTCGTCCTCGTCGCGGGTGACGAACTCGCTCTCCGACAGCAGCATGCCGTCGCGCTCGAACACCTTGCGCGTGTGGGCGTAGTAGATCGAGGGGATCTCGATGCCCTCACGCCGGATGTAGTCCCAGATGTCCAGCTCGGTCCAGTTGGACAGCGGGAACACCCGGATGTGCTCGCCCTTACGGATCTTCGCGTTGTAGAGGTTCCACAGCTCGGGGCGCTGGTTCTTCGGGTCCCACTGGCCGAACTCGTCACGGAAGGAGAACACCCGCTCCTTGGCTCGGGCCTTCTCCTCGTCGCGGCGGGCGCCGCCGAACACCGCGTCGAACTCGCCGTCCTCGATGGCGTCCAGCAGCGTGGTGGTCTGCAGCCGGTTGCGGGAGGCCCGGCGGCCGGTCTCCTCGGTCACCCGGCCGGCGTCGATGGAGTCCTGGACGCTGGCCACGACCAGGCGTGCGCCGAGCTCGTCGGCGCGGCGGTCGCGGAACTCGATGACCTCGGGGAAGTTGTGGCCGGTGTCGACGTGCAGCAGGGGGAAGGGGATCGGGGCCGGCCAGAACGCCTTCTCCGCGATGCGGAGCATGACGATGGAGTCCTTACCGCCTGAGAAGAGGAGACAGGGACGCTCGAACTCGGCCGCCACCTCACGCATGATGTGAATGGACTCTGCCTCGAGGACGTCGAGCTGCGACGTGGTGTAGTCGCACTGGAGCATCAGACTCTCCTAGCGGTGCTTATCGGTGCAGGTCCCGGATGCCGTCAAGCAATGCTGGCGCCAGTTCCGGTAGGGAAACAAGGATATCCGGCAGTGAGGGGTCTCCCTGGTTGTAACGGAGCGGCGAGCCGTCGATCCGGCTGGCGTGCGCTCCGGCGGCCAGGGCCACGGCGACCGGCGCGGCGGAGTCCCATTCGTACTGGCCGCCGGCGTGCACGTACGCCTCGACCTCGCCGGTGAGCACCGCGGAGATCTTCGCGCCGGCCGAGCCGATCGGCACCAGGTCGGCCCCGACGCGCTCGGCGAGGGCCCGGACGAACTCCGGCGGGCGGGTGCGGCTGACCGCGATCCGCGGCCTGCCTCCGGCGGCGGACGCCGGCCGTACGGGGGGTTCGAGGGTGGACAGGGTGCGGCCCTGCGCGGGCAGGGCGACCGCGCCGGCCGTCAGGGCGCCGCGCTCCCACAGAGCCACGTGGACCGCCCAGTCGGCGCGGCCCTCCTCGGCGAACTCGCGGGTGCCGTCGAGGGGATCGACGATCCACACCCGCTCCGCCGCGAGGCGGCGGGGGTCGAGGCGCTCCTCCCGGGTCGCCTCCTCCGACAGCACGGCGTCGCCGGGGCGCGAGCGGGCCAGGGCGTCCATGAGGAACAGGTGGGAGGCGGTGTCGCCCTCCTTGCGCAGGACCGCGGGGTCGCCGAACCCCAGCTCGGCGCGCAGCGCCAGCAGCCTCTCACCGGCCTGGGCCGCGAGATCCGCCGCGAGAACGTGGTCGTCCCGGATCGTCAATTCAGTGCGCTCCCGTTCCTCGTGCGGCGGCCACCCATGTCTTCCAGAGAATCTGCAGGTCCAGCGTGAGGGACCAGTTCTCTGCGTAACGCAGCTCCCACCGTACTGATTCCTCCCATGGAATGTCAGGGTGCCCGGTGAGCTGCCACAGGCCGGTCATCCCCGGCTTGACCGGCAGCCTGCGGCGGACGTCGTCGTCGTACCGGGCGACCTCCTCCGGCAGCGGCGGCCGCGGCCCCACGAGCGACATGTGGCCCAGCAGGACGTTGAGCAGCTGCGGCAGCTCGTCCAGGGAACGGCGGCGCAGCCGCGCGCCCAGCGGGGTCAGGCGCGGGTCGTGCCGGATCGCGTACGGCACGGCCCGGCCGTCCCCGCGCAGGCCGACCCGCCCGCGTTCGGCGCCGGCGGCCATGGTGCGGAAGGTGTAGAGGACGAACTCCGCTCCGTCACGGCCCACCCGTCGCCGCCGCAGGAGGACGGGCCCGGGGCCCGACGCCCGCACCGCCAGCGCCAGCGCGGCGAGCAGCGGCAGCAGCGCGGCCAGCAGCGCCGCGGCCGCGGCCCGGTCGAAGACGGCCTTGAGCGCGCGGCGGGAGCCGGTGATCCGCGGGTGCTCGGCGTACAGCAGCGGCAGCCCGGCCGCCAGGCGGACCGCGGTGCGCGGTCCGGCGGCCTCCAGCAGCGCCGGGGCGGCGACGAGGTCGGCGCCGGTCCGCTCCAGCCGCCAGGCGAGCCTGCGCAGCGCCGTGCCGTCCAGCTCCGGGCAGGCGAGCACGGCCACGGTGTCGGCCGCGGCCCGCCCCACCGCGAGCGGCACGTCGGACAGGTCGCCGAGGACGGGGACGCCCTCGACGTCGGCCCCGCCGTCGTACGGCACGCACGCCGCCACGACCTCCATGCCGTGGCGGCGCTCCCTGCGGAGCAGGCCGATCAGCTCGGCGACGGCGGCCCGCCGCCCGGCCGCCACGACCCGGTGCGCGCACCGGCCCCGCTCGCGCATCCGGCGCAGGCGGCGGCGCAGGCCGTACCGGCCGAGGAGGGCGAGCGCCGTGGCCAGCGGGACGGCCAGGACGACGTACCCACGGGCGGTCTCGGTGCGGGCGAGGTAGGCGCCGGAGGCCAGGGCTGCGGCGAGGGCGAACCCGCACCGCGCGATCCGCCGGTACTCCTCGGGGCCGAGGCCGGCCACGCGGGGCTCGTAGGCGCGGTTCAGCGCGGCCGCGCACACCCAGACCGGCGGCAGCGCGGCGCTCAGCGCGACGTACGGGGTGACGTCCGGGGTGCTGTCCCCGGAGCGCGCGAACAGCGCGAGGAGGCCGGCCACGGAGGAGCAGAGGAGGTCGGCGGCGACGGTGTACGCCCGGTGGCGGCGGGCCCAGGCGGGCAAGCGCGGGCGGGACGCCGACGTCGATCCCGGCCCGGTCGGGACGGCGTTCACGTCGCGCACGCGCTCCCCCAGCGTAGTCGATCGGCAACCGATGGTCACCGGATGCTACCGGGAAGAACGGCGGCCCAAGGCCGGAACGCACGTCCCCGGGGACGGTGTCACCTGGGCGGACCCGGCGGGCTTCGGCGCGACCGGCGCGGCGGATCCGCGGACGGGCCGCCCGGGTACTACCTGGGCGGGCCCGAGAGCTTCAGGTCGGCCGAGTGGAAGGCGTTCTGGGTGGCCTCCAGGCCGGAGGTGATCAGCGACTCGACCATGTCGGCGGCCCGGTCGACGAGGAACGGCAGGTCCTTGCGCTCGGCGGTGGCGAAGTCGCGCAGGACGAAGGCGGCGGGGTCCATCCGGCCGGGCGGGCGGCCGATGCCGAACCGCAGCCGCAGGTACTCCCGTGTGCCCAGGGACTTGGTGATCGACTTCAGCCCGTTGTGGCCGTTGTCGCCGCCGCCGAGCTTGGCGCGCAGCGCGCCGTACGGGATGTCGAGCTCGTCGTGGACGGCGATCACCCTGGCCGGGTCGACCTTGTAGAAGTCGGCGAGGGCCTTGACCGGGCCGCCGGAGAGGTTCATGTAGGACAGCGGCTTGGCCAGCACGGCGGGGGCGCCCGCCACGCGCCCCTCCAGCACCTCGGCGCGCGATCGGTGCGCCTTGAATCGCCCCCCGATGCGGGCGGCGAGCTCGTCGGCCACCATGAAGCCCGCGTTGTGCCGGTTACCGGCGTACTCCGGCCCGGGATTCCCCAGACCCACGACCAGCCAGCGGTCCATGGTCGGCGCCCCTTCCACATGCGCGTCAGGGCAGCCCGGTCGCGGGCTGCCCTGACAAGGTCCAGCAGATGAAACTACTCGGCGGCCTCGGCCGGCGCGGCCTCGGCGGTCTCGCCCTCGGCGGCGGCCTCGCCCTCACCCTCGGCGGCCTCCTCGACGGGGGCGGCGGCGGTGGTGACGTGCAGGACCAGGGTCTCGGGGTCGGCGACCAGGGTGGCGCCCTTGGGCAGCTTCAGGTCGCCCGCGGTGATCTGGGTGCCGACCTCCAGGCCCTCGACGTCGACCTCGACGCCGGTCGGGATGTGGGTCGCCTCGGCCTCGATGGCGATGGAGACGAGCTGCTGGTCGAGAACGCCGTCGGCGATCTCGCCCACCGTGGTGACCGGGATCTCGACGGTGACCTTCTCGCCGCGCTTGACGAGGAGGAGGTCGACGTGCTCCAGGAAGCCCTTGATCGGGTCGCGCTGGACGCCCTTGGGCAGGGCCAGCTCGTCGGCCGCGCCCTTGAGGCGGATCAGCACGTTCGGCGTGCGCAGGGCGAGCAGGAGCTCGTGGCCCGGGAGCATGAGGTGCTGCGGCTCGGTGCCGTGCCCGTACAGGACGACGGGGACCTTGTCCTCGCGGCGGATCTTGCGGGCGGCGCCCTTGCCGAACTGGGTGCGCGTCTCGGCGTTGATGACTACTTCGGACACGGCGGATCTCCTAGGGATCTTCGATGGGATCTGAAGGGCGCGCTCCCCCTCACCCGCCCTAGCGGAAGGCGTTACGAGCGCGCGCAACCCGAACAGCCTACCGGCACGCGGGCCGGGTTCGGCCCGCCGAGGCTCGGGTCGCCGCCTCGGCGGGGTCTCGCGGGGGTGTCGCGGAGGGTGCGGCGGGGTGCCGGGAGGATCAGGTGTCGCCCTCGAAGAGGCTGGTCACCGAGCCGTCGTTGAACACCTCACTGATCGCGCGGGCGATCAGCGGGGCGATCGACAGGACGGTGAGCTTGTCGAACCTCTTCTCCTCCTCCAGCGGGAGGGTGTTGGTGACGATCACCTCGGAGATGCCGGAGTTCTTCAGCCGGTCCACCGCGGGGTCGGAGAACACCGCGTGCGTGGCGGCCACGATCACGTCGGTGGCGCCCTGCTCGTACAGCGCGTCGGCGGCCTTGCAGATCGTGCCGGCGGTGTCGATCATGTCGTCGATCAGCACGCAGGTACGGCCCCGCACCTTGCCGACGACCTCGTTCACCTTCACCTGGTTGGCCACGTCGAGGTCGCGGCGCTTGTGGATGAAGGCCAGCGGGGTGCCGAGGGTGTCGGCCCAGCGCTCCGACAGCCGGACGCGGCCGGTGTCGGGCGAGACGACGGTGGTGCTCTCCAGGTCGAGCTTGTCCTTGAGGTAGTGGACCAGCACCGGCATGGCGAACAGGTGGTCGACCGGGCCGTCGAAGAAGCCCTGGATCTGCGAGGTGTGCAGGTCGATGGACATCAGCCGGTCGGCGCCCGCGGTCTTGAACAGGTCGGCCATGAGGCGGGCGGTGATGGGCTCGCGGCCGCGGCCCTTCTTGTCCTGGCGGGCGTAGCCGAAGAACGGCATGATCACGGTGATCCGCTTGGCGGAGGCGCGCTTGAGCGCGTCCACCATGATCAGCTGCTCCATGATCCATTTGTTGATCGGACCGGTGTGGCTCTGGATGACGAAGGCGTCGCAGCCCCGGACGGACTCCAGGTAGCGGGCGTAGATCTCGCCGTTGGCGAAGTCACGCAGGGTGGTGGGGGTCGGGTCGATCCCGAGGTGGCTCGCCACCTCCTCGGCCAGCTCCGGGTAGGCGCGTCCGGAGAAGAACATCAGCTGCTTCTCACCGGTCTGCTTCATGCCGCTCATGCCGTCCTCCTCGCCTGACGGCCCTCGGTCGTCGTCGCGACGCTGCCGTGCCCGCCGGCCGGCTCGCTGCGCTTGCTCACGTCTTGCTCCCCTGCTGGTTTCCGGTCTCGATGGCCTTTTGGGCCGCCTCGGCCGATTTGGTGCCCGCGCGCCTGCGCGCGACCCACCCTTCAATGTTGCGCTGCCGGCCCCGGGCCACCGCCATCGCCCCCGGAGGGACGTCGTTGGTGAGCACCGAGCCCGCCGCCGTGTAGGCGCCGTCCCCGATGGTGATCGGCGCGACGAGCATGTTGTCGCTGCCGACCCGGACGTGGTCGCCCACCGTCGTGTGGTGTTTCTCGGCTCCGTCGTAGTTGACGAAGACGCAGGCGGCTCCGATGTTGGAGCCCGTCCCGATCGTGGCGTCGCCCACGTAGGTCAGGTGGGGCACCTTCGTGCCCTCGCCGATCCGGGCGTTCTTCATCTCCACGTACGTCCCGGCCTTGGCCCCGCGCGCGAGGACGGTGCCGGGGCGCAGGTAGGCGTACGGTCCGACCTGGGCGCCGGGGCCGATCTCGGCCTCGACGCAGACGGCGTTGCGCACCACCGCGTCCTCGCCGACGACCGTGTCGGTCAGGGTGACGCCGGGGCCGATCTCGGCGCCCTCGGCGACGGCCGTACGGCCGTGCAGCTGGGTGCCGGGGTGGAGGACCACGTCGGGTTCGAGGGTGACGTCCACGTCCACCCATGTGTTGGCGGGGTCGACGACCGTGACCCCGGCCCGCATGTGCCGCTCCAGCAGGCGGGTGTTGAGGACGCGGCGGGCGAAGGCGAGCTGCACCCGGTCGTTGACGCCCTCCACCTCGACGTGGTCGGCCGCGACGTGCGCGCCGACCCGGTGGCCGTCCTCCCGGAGGATGGACAGCACGTCGGTGAGGTACTCCTCGCCCTGGGCGTTGGCGGTGGAGACCCGCTTGACCGCGTCGGCCAGCAGGCGGCCGTCGAAGGCGTAGACGCCGGAGTTCATCTCCCGGATCAGCCGCTGCTCGGGGGTGGCGTCCTTCTCCTCGACGATGGCGAGGACCGCTCCCGTCCCGTCGCGGACGATCCGGCCGTAACCGCGGGGGTCGGGGACCTCGGCGGTGAGCACGGTGACGGCGTTGCCGTCGCGGTCGTGCCGTTCCAGCAGCGCGGCGAGGGTCTCGGTGCGCAGCAGCGGCGTGTCGCCGTAGGTCACCAGGACCGTGCCGTCGATGGCCCCGGCGGTCTCCAGCACCACCCGGACCGCGTTGCCGGTGCCGCGCTGTTCGGGCTGGACGACGGCCTGGGTGTCGGGGCCGGTTCGCGCGAGGTGCTCGCGCACCCGTTCGCGCTCGTGGCCTATGACAACAATGAGCCGCTCGGGTTCGAGACCTCGAGCGGCGGCGAGCATGTGGTCCACGAGTGCGCGGCCGCACAGCTCGTGCAGGATCTTGGGTGTTTTCGACTTCATCCGGGTGCCCTCGCCGGCGGCGAGGACGATGACGGCGGCCGGGCGCGGCACACTCACGGACGAGGCTCCCTCGGCGTCGCGGCTGAGACATTGACGGAGCGGATGACCGAAGGTCGCCCTCCTCAGGGCATCGGACGGTCACCCACTCGACAACGTGAGGATACCTGCCCGCCCGGGAACCCACCCAGCCGACTAGCCGGAACAATAAAACCGTCAAAAGCCGTAGCTCCGGCACCAGGACTCGAACCTGGACAACAAGGACCAAAACCTTGCGGGCTGCCAATTACCCAATACCGGACCGACAGGGCCGCCCGAACCGGTCCGGGCACCCGGCCACCCCCCACGATACCGAGCCATCGATATCGAACGCGCCTCGTTTCGGCTCCGCCTGCGCCACGGGAACCGGAAGGAGTAGGGGGACCCCGCCGCGGGCATGGACCGGAAGACGTCGTTTAGCAGATCCGCTCGGTGGCAGCAAGTCGTGAACCGACCACGGGATCCACCGAGGAGCGTCACCTTCTCCACATCCGGCCACAGGTATTCCTAACTTACGATGGCGTAGGTTACGGTTGCGTAGCCGGACGAAATCGCCCTTCTCCTATGAGTCGTATCGAGGTAGCCCATGACCGTCCTTGAAGAGCGTTCCGCCCCCTCCCCGAAACCGGACGTCGACCCAGAGCCCAAGACCCGACCCGAGATCATCACGTTCGGGGTGGTCGTCGCCCTGCCGCTGATCGCGCTCGTCGCCGCCGTGCCGCTCGCCTGGGGGTGGGGGCTCGGCTGGACGGACGTCGTCATCGCCCTCGTCCTCTACGTGATCACCGGCCTCGGCGTCACCGTCGGCCTGCACCGTTACTTCACCCACGGATCGTTCAAGGCCAAGCGCCCGCTGAAGATCGCGCTGGGCATCGCCGGCAGCCTCTCGCTGGAGATGTCGGTGCTCGACTGGGTGGCCACCCACCGCAAGCACCACAAGTTCTCCGACAAGGAGGGCGACCCGCACTCGCCGTGGCGGTTCGGCACCGGCTTCTGGGCGGTGAGCAAGGGACTGCTCTGGGCCCACATGGGCTGGCTGTTCGAGGCCGACCGGGCCAACCGGGAGAAGTACGCCCCCGACCTGGTCAAGGACCCCGACATCATCAAGCTGCACAGGTACTTCCCGGTGCTGGCGATCACCTCGATGGTGATGCCCGCCGTCCTCGGCGGCCTGCTGAGCTGGTCATGGTGGGGCATGGCGACCGGATTCTTCTGGGGCACGCTGGTCCGCATCGGCCTGCTGCACCACGTCACCTGGTCGATCAACTCCATCTGCCACGTCTTCGGCGAGGAGGTCTTCGAGTCGCGTGACAAGTCACGCAACGTGTGGTGGCTGGCCATCCCCTCCTTCGGCGAGTCCTGGCACAACCTGCACCACTCCGACCCGACCTGCGCCCGGCACGGTGTGCTCAAGGGCCAGATCGACCTCAGCGCCGGCGTGATCCGGCTGTTCGAGAAGCTCGGCTGGGCCCACTCCGTCCGCTGGCCGAACCCGGAGCGACTGGCGGCGAAGCGCATTGCCGCCTGACGGCCCATCACGGAGTACCGGGGCGGCCCGCGTCACCGCAGCGCCGCCCGGCATCCCGTCCCAGAGCCCCGGAACCGCGCGTCCCCCCGCGGCGGCCCGCCTCGCCGTGTCATCGCCCGGCGCCCCGCCCGGACCCTCCGCAACGGTCTCCGGCGGCACGGCGCCGCCCGCCGGCCCGTCCAGGACCGCGCGGCGGACGGCCACCGTGACCTCGGACGAGACGATCGACCGGAGTGCCGGAATCGACGCCGTCCAGGACGTGGTTCCCGCTTCGCGACCCGGGAACGCCATTATTAGAACCGTGAACGAACCCCGACGACGCATGTCAGGCAAGGAACGCCGGGAACAGCTGATCCAGATCAGCCGGTCCCTGTTCGCCGAGAAGGGGTTCGACGGCACCTCGGTGGAGGAGATAGCCGCCACCGCCGGCGTCTCCAAGCCGGTGGTCTACGAGCACTTCGGCGGCAAGGAGGGCGTCTACGCGGTCGTCGTCGACCGGGAGATGGACAAGCTCCTCGGCATGGTGACCGAGGCGCTGGCGGCCTCGCACGCGCTGGTCAAGCTGGAGCGGGCCGCCCTCGCGCTGCTCGCCTACGTGGAGGAGAACAGCGAGGGCTTCCGGATCCTGATCCGCGACTCCCACGCCGCCTCCGGGACCGGCACGTTCGCCAGCCTGATCAACGACATCGCCAGCCAGGTCGAGGACGTCATGGTGGACGAGTTCGTCCGCCGGGGCTACGACCCCAAGCTCGCCCCCATGTACGCGCAGATGCTGGTCGGCATGGTGGCGCTGACCGGCCAGTGGTGGCTCGACGTGCGCCGGCCGCCGCGCGAGGAGGTGGCCGCCCACCTGGTCAACCTCGCCTGGAACGGCCTGAAGGGCCTGGACCCGAACCCCCGCCTGACCGCCTCCCGCGGCCCGGACCAGTTGCGGTCCCGGCCGTCGGAGAAGGAGCTCCGGGAGCGGGAGAAGGCCCGCGAGCGCGACCTCAAGGAGCTGGAGAAGGCCCGCGAACGCGAACGACGCGAGGCCGAGAAGCTCGCCCGCGAGCAGGAGAAGATCCGCCAGCGCGAGCTGAAGGAGGCCGAGAAGGCGCGGGAGCGGGAGCTGAAGGAGCAGGAACGGCTGCTCAGGGAGCGGGAGAAGGCCCGCGAGCGTGACCTCAAGGAGCTGGAGAAGGTCCGTCAGCGCGAGCAGCGGGAGGCAGCCAGGCAGACCAGGGCCGCCGAGCACCCCGGTGAGCAGCCGGGGCCCTGAACCGATCCGGCGGGTGACGGCGGCCGTTGATCCGGCGTTCACGTTGAGTTTCTAAAAACCGGGCATTGTCGTCATATGTCCGTAGAAGCCGTGCAGGCCGACCCCGGAGAACCACCTCTTCCCCAGGAACGGTTCCTCAACCGCGAGGAGAGCTGGCTCCAGTTCAACCAGCGGGTGCTGGAGCTGGCCGAGGACCCCTCCCTGCCCCTCCTGGAACGGGTCAGGTTCCTCGCGATCTTCGCCGGCAACCTCGACGAGTTCTTCCGGGTACGGGTGGCCGGCCTCAAACGGCGGATGGCCACCGGCCTGCTGCTGCGGACCAAGAGCGGGCTGAAGCCCAGCGAGGAGCTCACCCGGATCTCCTCGATCGCCCACGACCTCGCGCTGCGGCACGCGGCCTGCTTCCGCGAGCTGCTGTGCCCGCGGCTCGCCGCCGAGGGCATCGAGATCGTGCGCTGGGACGACCTGGGCCGCGACGAGCGCACCGCGATGCGCAGACTGTTCCGGGAGCGGATCCGGCCGGTGCTCACCCCGCTGGCCGTCGATCCCGCCCACCCGTTCCCCTACATCTCCGGGCTGTCGCTGAACCTCGCGGTCACCGTCCGCAACCCGGTGACCGGCCACACCGTCTTCGCCCGGGTGAAGGTGCCGAGCCGGCTCCCCCGCTTCGTCGCCGCGTCCAGGGACCGGTTCGTGCCTCTGGAGGACGTGATCGCCGCCCACCTCGGCCAGCTCTTCAAGGGCATGGAGATCGTCGAGCACCACGCCTTCCGGGTGACCCGCAACGAGGACCTGGACGTGGACGAGGACGTCACCGAGAACCTCATGCAGGCGCTGGAGCGCGAGCTGCTCAAACGCCGCTTCGGCCCGCCGGTCCGGCTGGAGGTCGAGGAGAGCATCACCCCCGAGGTCCTCGACCTGCTGGTGGACGAGCTGGGCGTGGCCGAGCACGAGATCTACCGGCTGCCCGGCCCGCTGGACCTGACCGGCATGCACGCCATCGCCGACCTGGACCGGGGCGAGCTGGCCTTCCGCCCGTTCGTGCCCGCCGAGGTCGTGCACGTCTCCGACGACATCTTCGCGGTGCTGCGCGAGCGGGACGTGCTGCTGCACCACCCGTACGACTCCTTCGCCACGAGCGTGCAGCGCTTCATCGAGCAGGCGGCGGCGGACCCGGACGTGCTGGCCATCAAGCAGACGCTCTACCGGACCAGCGGCGAGTCGCCGATCGTGGACGCGCTGATCGACGCGGCCGAGGCCGGCAAGCAGGTCGTCGTGGTGGTGGAGATCAAGGCGCGCTTCGACGAGCACGCCAACATCACCTGGGCCCGCAAACTGGAGCGGGCCGGCTGCCACGTGGTCTACGGCGTGGTCGGCCTGAAGACCCACTGCAAGCTGGCGCTGGTGGTACGGCAGGAGCCCTCGGGGGAGCTTCGCGCCTACTGCCACATCGGCACCGGCAACTACAACCCCAAGACCGCCCGCGTCTACGAGGACCTGGGCCTGCTCACCGCCGACCCGCTGGTCGGCGAGGACGTCACCGACCTGTTCATCCACCTGACCGGCTACTCCGCCCACTCGGCCTACCGGCGGCTGCTGGTGGCGCCGCACTCGCTGCGCGGCGGGCTGGTGGCCAGGATCGAGCGGGAGGCCGCCCACCAGGAGGCGGGCCGCCCGGCCGGCATCAGGATCAAGACGAACTCCCTGGTGGACGAGCCGGTCATCGACGCGCTCTACCGCGCCTCGCGGGCGGGCGTCCCGGTGGACCTGTGGGTGCGGGGGGTCTGCACGCTGCGGCCGGGCGTCCCCGGGCTGTCGGAGAACATCCGGGTCAGGAGCGTGCTGGGCCGGTTCCTGGAGCACTCGCGGATCTACGAGTTCGGCCGGGGGCGCCGGCCGGAGATCTGGATCGGCAGCGCCGACCTGATGCGCCGCAACCTGGACCGCCGGGTCGAGGCGCTGGTGAAGGTGACAAGCCAGCGGCAGCGGGCATATCTGTCGGGCCTGCTGGACCTCGCGATGTCGGAGGACGCCGCCACCTGGTGGCTCGACGCCGACGGCACGTGGACCCGGCACGGCGGCGAGGACCTGCAGGACCACCTGATCGGCACCCGGCGCTGGAGGACGATGGATGACTGACCCGGACACCCGCCCGCCGGATCCGATCCGCGCGGCCGGAGCGGTGGTGTGGCGGGGGCGGGAGTCCGCGCCGGAGGTCGCGCTCGTGCACCGGCCGAAGTTCGACGACTGGACGTTCCCCAAGGGCAAGCTGCGGCCGGGCGAGCACGTCGTCGCCGGAGCCCTGCGCGAGGTGGCCGAGGAGACGGGCCTGGCGGTGCTGCTCGGCCGGCCGCTGCCGCCGGTCCACTACCTGGTCGGCGGCCGACCCAAGCGCGTCGACTACTGGACGGCCCAGGTGGCCGAGGACACCCGCCCCGTCGCCGAACGGGAGGACGACGAGGTGGACGAGGTCGCCTGGGTGCCGGTGGCCGAGGCCGCCCGGCTGCTGACCTACGAGTGGGACACGGGCCTGCTGGACGCGCTCGTCTCCGCGCCGCTGGCCACCACCACGCTCGTCCTCGTACGGCACGCCCTGGCCGGGTCACGCGGGGAGTGGGAGGGCGACGACGACGAGCGGCCGATCGACCGGGACGGCGCGGCGCAGGCCGCGGCGCTGGCCGGCGTCCTGCCCGGCTACCTGCCCGCCGAGCTGGTCAGCTCCCCCAGCAGACGGTGCGTGCAGACCCTGGAACCGTACGCCGGGCGGGCCGGTCTCGCGATCCGCCCCGAGCCGGCGCTGTCGGAGAGCCGCCACGACCCCGGTACGGCCCTGCGCCTGGTCACCGGTCTCCTGGCCGCCGGCCGGCCCGCCGCGGTCTGCAGCCACGGCAAGGTCCTGCCCGGCCTGATGACCGGTGTCGGCGTCGGCCAGGAGGAGGCCCGCCTGTCCAAGGGCGGCTTCATGGTGCTCCACCACGTCACGGGCCGCCTCGTCGCCACCGAGAACCACGCCGTCTGACCCCGCGGCCCCCGGGCGCCGGCGTCACGGTGCCGGCGCCCGGGAACCACGGCCCGAGCCCGCGCCCCTCCGGGTCCGGCGCGGTGGGGTCTCACAGGAGCTTCGCCACCGCCTTCGACGTCTTCTTCCACAGGCGCGGGAACTCCTCGCGGGCCCGCTCGGTGCGGGCCCGCTCCAGGCCGGTCAGCACGCCGTAGGTGAAGGTGTCCTCCCCGGCCCGCCGCGCGGCGTCGGCGACCACGGCCAGCCGTCCCTGGGCGACGACGCCGTCCAGGCGGGCGCCCAGCGCGTCCTGTACGGCCTCGGCCCGCTCGGCGAGCTCGTCCATGCCGATCGCCTCGGCGGTGTAGCGGGCCCGCTTGGCGGCCTTGCGCACGTCGTGCATGGCGTGCTCGCGCCCGGCGGGGTCGGTGGCGGCCAGGGCGGCCCGGTGCGCCTTGACCACCCGCCGCCAGCTCCCGGCGGCCCGGGCGCGGAGGGTCCCGGCCGGCCGGTCCGCCGCGCCGGTCAGCGCCGGGGCGCCGGTCAGCGCGTCGAGGGCGTCCAGCAGGGCGAAGTAGCGCTCCCCGCGCAGCGCCTCCCGCACCCGGTCCAGGGCCTCGCTCTCGGCGGCTCCCAGCTCGGCGTCGAGGCGGAGCCGGACCGGGCCCGACACCGCCCCCTCCCCGAGGGCGTCGAACCCGGCGATCAGGCGTTCCCTGACCACCTCGGCGTCCCGCGCCTCGCCGAGCACCCGCCCCAGCCACTTCAGCTCCTCCTGGAGCCCGGCGGTGTCCTCCACGACGGCGCCGAACGATTTCAACGCGCTGCGGAGCCGGCGGGCGGCGACGCGCATCCGGTGCACGGCGTCCTCGTCGGCCCGCCGTACGCGGGGGTCCTGGGCGAGCAGGGCGTCCGCCTGGGCGGTGAGGTAGCCGACGACGACCTCTCCTGCGGAGCCGGGCCGGGTGCGCGGGCGGGGCCGTCCAGGGATGGGGCGGGCGGCGCCGAGCGCGCGGGCGAGCTTGCTCGGCGACGCGGCGGGTACGGCCCCGGCGGCGGCCAGCCGCTTGCCGACCTTGCGGAGCAGCCGCTCGTCGCCCCCGATGAGTTCGGCCTCCACCTCGCGCCACCGTTCCACGTGCGGCCCGGCTCCCGGTTCGCCGCCCGCGGCGGCCTCGGGGACGGTGCCGGTGACCCGGTCGTCGGCGATCTCCACCAGCCGCACGCCCGCGCCGTTGACCAGGGTGGTCACCGTACGGTGCGTCTCCAGTTCGGCGACGGGGGCCAGGGGCGCGCCCCGGGTGAGGGCGGACACGAGGTCGGCGAGGTCGGCGGGGACGGTCTTCGTACCCCGGCCGAGCGGGCGGGTGATCTCCTGCCGGGCGCCCTCGGACCTGGGCAGCTTCAGGTGCCAGCCCGCGTCGGTCCCGCCCCTGCGCCGGCGCAGCGTGACGCCGCGGGCGGCCAGCCGCAGGTCGGGGGTGTCGAAGTAGACCGCGACGAGCCGGTGGGTCACCGGCCCGGCCGCCTCCGTGACCCCCGGCAGCCCGGTCAGGTCCGGGACCTCGAACCCGGCGGGCACGTCGAACTTGTCCTCGATCTCCATCGCCACAGGCCACTCCCCGGTCGACTCACACCGCGCAGTGGGTATTGATGCCCCGTCCCGCGTCCGGAAACGTCGGCAGGCCCCGCCCGTTTTTCGGCGTCCGGCCGGGCAGGCGGGCCGATGGGCCAGGCAGGCCGGGCAAGCGGACCGTCCGGCCCGGAACGTCACCTGCGGGCGACCACGAAGATCCTGCGGAACGGGAAGACGGTGCCGTACGGCCCGCGCGGGTACGCCTCCCCCAGCCGCGCGCCGCAGTCGGCGAGGAACTCCTCCGTCTCCCGCGGGTCCAGCCGGTCGAGCGCGGGGCGCAGGGCGGTGCCGCTGACCCAGCGCAGCACGGCGTCCTCCCCCTCCAGGACGTGCAGGTAGGTGGTCTCCCAGGCGTCCACCCGGCAGCCGAGCCCGGCCAGCAGCTCCAGGTACTCGGCCGGGTCGCCGACCGGGACCCCCCGCCCCAGGTCCCCGAGCCGGTCGCGCCACCTGCCCGTGGCGTACAGCTCGCGCAGGATCGTGTGGCTGGGGAACTCGAAGTTGCCGGGCACCTGGAAGGCGAGCCAGCCGCCCGAGGCGAGCGCGTCCACCCAGGCGGGCAGCAGTTCGCGGTGGCCGGGCACCCACTGCAGGACGGCGTTGGAGACCAGCACGTCCACCGGCCGTTCGGGCCGCCACCGGGTGACGTCCCCGACGGAGAAGGTCAGCCGCTCGCCCGGCACCGCCTTGGCGATCATCGCGGGCGAGGAGTCGAAGCCGTGGACGTCGGCCCCGGGCCACCGCGCGGCGAGCTGCGCGGTGAGCTCGCCGTCGCCGCATCCGGCGTCCACCACGTACGAGGGCCGCTCGGCCGCTACTCTGGCGACGAGCTCGAAGAACGGGCGCGCACGCTCACCGGCGTAGCGGCCGTAGACCACGGGGTCCCACATATCTCTTGACATCAAGATAATTGATATCCGCCGAGATATCTCGATGTCAAGAGAGATAGAATCGTGTCATGACCCTGCAGCACGCGGACGACGGCGACGGCCGGGCGGACCGGCACGAGGACGAGGTCGACCGGCTGGTGGCCGCCTGGCGCACGGAGCGCCCGGAGCTCGACGTGGCGCCCCTCCAGGTGCTCAGCCGGGTCTCCCGGCTCGCCCGCCACCTGGACCGCGCCCGCCGGACCTCCTTCGCCGAGCACGGCCTGGAGATCTGGGAGTTCGACGTGCTGACGGCGCTGCGCCGGGCCGGCGAGCCGTACGAGCTGAGCCCCGGAGCCCTGCTCCGCGCGACCCTGGTGACCTCCGGGACGATGACCAACCGGATCGACCGCCTCGCCGCGGCCGGGCTGGTCCGGCGGCGGCCCGACCCCGAGGACCGGCGGGGCGTGCTGGTGTCGCTGACCGACGCGGGGCGGGAACGGGTGGACGGCGCCTTCGACGACCTGCTCCGGCGCGAGCGCGACCTGCTGGCGGCGCTGGGAGAGCATGAACAGCAGGCCCTCGCGGACCTGCTGCGCACGCTACTCGTCCCTTTTGACGCCGATGAAACCGGAGCTTCCGGAGCGCACGGATGATCTACTGCCCGCCTGCCGGAGGCTAAACCGGCCGGAGACGATCATTCGGTCACTCGCCCAGGCGGTCGGCCGTCTCCAGCCACTCGGCCTCGATCCCGTCCTTCTCGGCCAGGATCTCCTTGAGCTCGGCGTCCAGCGAGGCCAGCCGACCGTAGTCGGAGGCGGCCTCGGCCATGGCGGCGTGCAGCTTCTCCTCCCGGCCGCTCAGCTTGTCGAGCTGGCGCTCCAGACGGGACAGCTCCTTGCGCAGCTCCCGCTCCTCCTTGGCCGACAGGCCCGTCTGAGCCTTCGTCCCGTCCGACGGCGCGGACGCGGCCGGGGAGGCGGGCGCGGACCCGCCGGCGGCGGCGCGGGCCGACAGCGCCGCGCCTGAGGCCCGCCGGGCGAGATACTCGTCCACCCCGCCGGGCAGCATCGACAGCTTCCCGTCACCGAGCAGCGCCACGACCCGGTCGCACACCCGCTCCAGGAAGTAGCGGTCGTGGCTGACCAGGATCAGCGTGCCGGGCCAGCCGTCGAGCAGGTCCTCCAGCTCGTTCAGCGTCTCGATGTCGAGGTCGTTGGTCGGCTCGTCGAGCAGCAGCACGTTGGGGTCGTCCATCAGCAGCCGCAGCATCTGCAGCCGCCGCCGCTCGCCGCCGGACAGGTCGCCGACGACCTTCCACTGCGCCTCGCCCTTGAAGCCGAGCCGCTCCAGCAGCGCCGAGGCCGTCCACTCCTTCTTGCCGACCTGGACGAACTTGCGGACCTCCTCGACGGTCTCCAGCACCCGCCGGGCGGGGTCGAGCTCGGCCAGCTCCTGCGACAGGTGCGCCAGGCGGACCGTACGGCCCCGCACGACCCGTCCCGCGTCGGGCTCGACCGTGCCGGACAGCAGCCGCAGCACCGAGGACTTGCCCGAGCCGTTCACGCCGATCAGGCCGATCCGGTCACCCGGGCCGAACTGCCAGGTCGAGTGGTCGAGCACCAGCGGGCCCCGGCCGGGACCGCCGGCGTGCAGGGTGACGTCCTCCAGGTCGTAGACCGTACGGCCCAGCCGCGCCGCGGCGAACTTGACCAGCTCGACGGTCTCCCGCGCCGGCGGCTCGTCGGCGATCAGCGCCTGGGCGGCCTCGATGCGGAACTTGGGCTTGGAGGTGCGGGCGGGCGGGCCGCGCCTCAGCCAGGCGATCTCCTTGCGCATGAGGTTCTGGCGGCGCGCCTCGGCGGCGGCGGCGATCCGGGCGCGCTCGGCCTTGGCCAGCACGTAGGCGGCGTACCCGCCCTCGTAGCGCTCGACCGCGCCGTCCACGACCTCCCAGGTGCGGGTGGAGACGGCGTCCAGGAACCACCGGTCGTGGGTGACCACCAGCAGCGCCGACCTGCGGCCCGTGAGGTGCCGGGCCAGCCAGTCGATGGCCTCGATGTCGAGGTGGTTGGTGGGCTCGTCCAGGACGATCAGCTCGTGCTCGCCGATCAACAGCCGGGCCAGCGCCGTACGGCGCCGCTCGCCGCCCGACAGGCTCCCGACCGGGACGGTGAGGTCGATGTCGCCGAGGAGGTTGGCGAGGATCTCACGGATGCCCGCGTCACCCGCCCACTCGTGCTCGGCCCGGCCACCGAGGACGGTCTCGCCCACCGGCCGGTCCGGGTCGAGGTCGTCGCCCTGGGACAGCACGCCGATCTGCAGGCCGCGGTTGTGGGTGACGCGCCCCTCGTTGGGCTTGAGGGCGCCGGCGATCACCGAGATGAGCGTGGTCTTGCCGCCGCCGTTGCGGCCGACCACCCCGATGCGGTCGCCCGCCTCGATGCCGAGGGAGACGTCGCTGAGAAGGGGCTTGGGGCCGTAGGAGTGGGAGACCGACTCAAGATTGACCAGATTCATCGCCCTACAAGGGTATCCGCTCCCGGACCGCGCGGCCGTCGCCCCGGAGAGGACCGGGCGGCCGCCCGGTCACCGCGGACACGGGCCGCACAGACCGCACGGACGGCACGGCCGGCACCGACGGCACGGGCAGCCGTGAGCGGACCGGGTCAGGGGCGCTGCCCGACCGCCGGGCCGGGGACGGGGCCGTGGGCGGTCACCGCGTCGCGGGCCACGCCCTCGGCCCGCAGGGCGGCGGCCAGCTCGACCGCGTGGGGCTCGGAGTCGGCCAGGAAGGCGCAGGTCGGGCCGGAACCGGAGACGATCGCGCCCAGCGCGCCATGCTCGCGTCCGGCGTCCAGCGTCCGGGCCAGGGAACGGCGGAGCATGACGGCGGCGGGCTGCAGGTCGTTGGCCAGCTCCGCGCCCAGCGCCTTGGCGTCCCCCCGGCGCAGCGCGTCCAGCAGCGGCTCCGACGCCTGCGGCCAGGCGGCCTCGGTGCCCGTCGCCTCGCGGATCCGGTCGCACTCGGCGTAGACGGCGGGCGTGGACAGGCCACCCTCGGCCAGGGCGAACACCCAGTGGAAGGTGCCGCCGACCTCAAGCGGGGTCAGCCGCTCCCCCCGGCCGGTGCCGACGGCCGTGCCGCCGAGCAGGGCGAACGGGACGTCGCTGCCGATGTCCGCGCCGATCTCCATCAGGTCCGCCAGCGGCAGGCCCAGGCCCCACAGCTCGTTGCAGGCGACCAGCGCCGCGGCGGCGTCGGCGCTGCCGCCCGCCATCCCCCCGGCGACCGGGATCGACTTGCGGATCAGCAGGCTCACGCCGTACGACCGGCCGGCGTGGTGGGCCAGCGCGGAGGCCGCGCGGATGGCGAGGTTGTCGTCGTCCTCGGGCACCTGGCCGGCGCTGTCGCCCTCGACGCGGACCCGCATCCCGGTCTCGGCGGTGGCGGTCACCTCGTCGAAGATCGAGACGGCGTGGAAGACGTTCACCAGGTCGTGGTAGCCGTCGTCACGCAGCGGCCCGACCGCCAGTTGCAGGTTCACCTTGGCCGGCACGCGGACGGTCACGGAGTTCATGTTCCTCAAGGCTCTCGCTCAGGGGATGATGAGGTCCGATCGTAACCGGGCGCGTTCCCGCCTCCCCGCCAGCCCCGGCGTTTCGCCACGCTAGAGCCGGTTTTAAGGACCCACGACGCGACAAAGATCCGCGAAACAGAACCTAAGGGCGGTTCTCCGCGATACGCGCGAAGTCCTCGACCGTGAGCTGCTCGCCCCGGCGGGACGGGTCGATCCCCGCCGCCCGCAGCGCCCGCTCGGCGGCGGCGGGCGAGCCGGCCCAGGAGGCCAGGGCGGCGCGCAGGGTCTTACGGCGCTGGGCGAAGGCGGCGTCCACGGCCGCGAAGACGTCCTCGCGGGACACCCCGGTGGTGGGCGGCTCGCGGCGGGTCATCGCGACGAGGCCGGAGTCGACGTTGGGCGCCGGCCAGAAGACCGTGCGGCCGACGGGGCCGGCCCGGCGCACGTCGGCGTACCAGGCGGCCTTGACCGATGGGACACCGTACACGCGGGAGCCGGGCGCCGCGGCCAGCCGGTCGGCCACCTCGGCCTGGACCATGACCAGCACGGTGCGCAGCGACGGCAGGGCCTGCAGCAGGTGCAGCACCACCGGGACCGCGACGTTGTAGGGGAGGTTGGCCACCAGCGCGGTCGGCGGGTCCCCCGGCAGGTCGCCGGGGGCGACCCGGAGGGCGTCGGCGTGCACGACGGAGAGCCGGTCGGCCAGTTCGGGGGCGTGCTCGGCGACGGTCAGCGGGAGCTGCCCGGCCAGCACCGGGTCGATCTCCACCGCCGTCACGCCGCGGGCCTCCGGCAGCAGCGCCAGGGTCAGCGAACCCAGGCCGGGGCCGACCTCGATGACCACGTCGTCGGGGCGCAGCCCGGCGGCGCGGACGATCTTTCGGACCGTGCCGCCGTCGATGACGAAGTTCTGGCCGAGCTTCTTGGTGGGGCGGATGCCCAGCCGCGCCGCCAGGTCGCGGATCTCCGCCGGGCCCAGGAGGCCGCTCATGACCGGCCCCCGCGCGTCGTCGGCCGTGTCCCGCGCGTCGCCGGCCGTGCCCCGCGGGTCACCGCGCCGTGCACGGCGGGACCGCCACCGGCCGCGTCGCGCACGCGGCGGGTCTCACCACGCGCGCCGCCGCGGACCTCACCGTGCGCGCCGCCGCGGGTCTCACCACGCACCGAAGACCGCCTCGCCGTTCGCACTGATCACGCGGGCCAGGGCGTCCGGGTCGGCCCCCCGGACCTCGGCCAGGCAGCGCAGGGTGAGCGGGATCAGATAGGGGGCGTTGGGCTTGCCCCGGTGCGGCGTCGGAGGGAGGTAGGGCGCGTCGGTCTCGACCAGCATCAGCTCGTCGGGCACGATCGCGGCGGCCTCGCGGAGGCCGGCGGCGTTCTTGTAGGTGACCGGCCCGGAGAATGACATGAAGTATCCCGCCCGGGCGCACCGCTTGGCCAGCTCGGCGTCGCCGGAGAAGCTGTGGAAGACCACCACGTCGGGGGCGCCCTGGTCGGCGAGCACGGCCAGCACGTCGTCGTGGGCGTCGCGGTCGTGGATCACCAGGGCCCGGCCGGTCCGCTTGGCGATCTCGATGTGCGCGCGGAAGCTCGCGTGCTGGTCCTCCTTGGAGGCCCAGTCGCGGTAGTAGTCGAGGCCGGTCTCGCCCACCGCGCGGACGTGCGGCAGGCGGGCCAGCTCCTCGATCTCGGCGAGGACCTCCGGGGTCGCGGCGTGCGCCTCGTTGGGGTGGATCGCCACCGCGGCGTACACGTCGGGGTGCGCCGCGGCGGCCTCGGCGTTCCACCGCGAGGACGGCAGGTCGTAGCCGACGGTGACCAGCCGGGTCACGCCCACCTCGCGGGCCTGCCGGGCGATCTCCTCGACGCTCGCCCGGGCCGCCTGGGCGGCCAGGGCGACCGGGTCACCCGAGGACGCCTGGCGGTGGCCCACCATGATGTCCAGGTGACAGTGGCTGTCGAACACCTCCGTGGCGAGGGGCTCGGGGACTGCGGGAAGCCTGGTGTCGCTCATCGTCGCGTCAGTCGCCCAGCCGGGCGAGCTCCTCGTCCACGATCTTGGGGTCCAGCTTGGAGAACAGCGGGGTCGGCGGCGCCAGCGGGACGCCCGCCCGGATGGGCGTGGACTCCCAGCGCGCGGCGCCGTCGTAGGACCCGGTGATGATCGGGTAGCTCCGGCCGGGCTCGTCGAGGTCCTCGACCTCCTGGATCTCCGGCATGCCGGACCAGGCGCCCTCACCGCCGAGCATGGCGTGGACCTTGTCGGAGGAGGCGGGCAGCACCGGGGTCAGCAGGGTCTTGGCGTCGTCGACGACCTGCAGGGCGACGTGCAGGATCGACTTCACCCGCTCCGGGTCGTCCTTGCGCTTCCACGGCTCCTGCTCGGCGAGATACTTGTTCGCCTCGCGGATGACGTCGAACGCCTCGTTCGTGGCGTTCTTGAACCGGGAGCGCTCGAACTCGGCGGCGACCCGGGGGAAGGCGGCCCGGCTGCGCTCCAGCATGGCGCGGTCGGCGTCGGTGAGGTCGCCCGCCTCGGGGACGACCCCGAAGTTCTTGGCGGCCATCGAGATCGAGCGGTTGACCAGGTTGCCCCAGGCCGCCACCAGCTCGCCGTTGTTGCGGTTGAGGAACTCCGACCAGGTGAAGTCGGTGTCCTGGGTCTCCGGGCCGGCCACGGCGATGTAGTAGCGCAGCGCGTCGGCGTCGTAACGCGCCAGGAAGTCGCGCACGTAGATGACGACCTGGCGGGAGGAGGAGAACTTGCGGCCCTCCATGGTCAGGAACTCGCTGGAGACGACCTCCGACGGCAGGCTCAGCTCGCCGAGGGAGCCGGGCCGGCCGTCGCGGGCGCCCTGGCCGTTGTAGCCGAACAGCAGCGCCGGCCAGATCTCCGCGTGGAAGACGATGTTGTCCTTGCCCATGAAGTAGTAACCCCGGGCGTCGGGGTTCTGCCACCACTGCCGCCAGGCGTCGGGGTCGCCGGAGCGGCGGGCCCACTCGACGGAGGCGCTGAGGTAGCCGATGACGGCGTCGAACCACACGTACAGCCGCTTGTTGGGCTGGTCGCGCCAGCCGTCCAGCGGGATCGGCACGCCCCAGTCGAGGTCGCGGCTCATCGCGCGGGGCTGCAGGTCGCCCAGGAGGTTCAGGGCGAACTTCAGCACGTTGGGCCGCCACTCGCCCTGCTTGGACTGCAGCCAGGAGCCGAGGACCTCGGCGAACGCCGGCAGGTCGAGCATGAAGTGCTCGGTCTCGACGAAGATCGGGGTCTCGCCGTTGATCCGGCTGACCGGGTTGATCAGCTGGATCGGGTCGAGCTGGTTGCCGCAGTTGTCGCACTGGTCGCCGCGGGCGCCGTCGAAGTGGCAGATCGGGCAGGTGCCCTCGATGTAGCGGTCGGGCAGGGTGCGGCCGGTGGACGGCGAGATCGCCCCCATGGTGGTGCGGGGGAAGATGTAGCCGTTGTCGTACAGGCCCTTGAAGATCTCCTGCACCACCGCGTAGTGGTTGGCGGTGGTGGTGCGGGTGAACAGGTCGTAGGACAGCCCCAGGCCCCGGAGGTCCTCGGCGATCACCCGGTTGTAGCGGTCGGCGAGCTCGCGGGCGGTCACGCCCTCCTTGTCGGCCTGGACCTGGATCGGGGTGCCGTGCTCGTCGGTCCCGCTCACCATCAGGACCTTGTTGCCCGCCATCCGCTGGTAGCGGCTGAAGATGTCGGACGGCACGCCGAAGCCGGACACGTGCCCGATGTGGCGGGGGCCGTTGGCATAGGGCCAGGCGACCGCGGTCAGGATGTGGTGGGACATGTGCCCAAGCCTAAGGGACACCACCCGGGCTTCGCCGCCCGGAATCGGGAGGCGCCGCCCCGCGGGGCCGCGCCGCCGTACCGGAGTCCGCCCGTACCGGAACCCGGCGCGCGGCCCGATGCGGCTCGGGCGCGCTGCGCGGGGATCAGGGCTGCGCGGGGATCAGGGCTACGCGGGGATCAGGCGGCGCCGCCCCGGCTGCCGGCCGGTTCGTCCCGGTTCGCGGCTCGGCCGTCCTCCCGGCTGACGGCCTCGGCCGCCTCCTCCGCTGCGGAGGCCGCCACGTCGATGGGCGTCTCCTTGGTACGGCGGATGCCCAGGATGCTGACGAACAGGGCCGCGAAGATGGTCTGGAAGCTCATGATCAGCGCGGTGGCCGAGGGCACGACCAGGCGCAGCGACTCCGACGGGATCAGCGTGCCGAAGCTGCGGGTCTGCCAGTGGACCAGCGAGGCGGCCAGGCCGCCGAGACCGGCCAGGGCCAGCAGGCCGCCCACGATCAGGCCCTTCTCCAGGGTGACCACGTCGACGAGCTTGCGCACCCGCCGGTCCTCCGGCAGGAAGCCCTCCTCGGCCGCGTACACCTTGGTGAACACCGCGAACAGCGTGGCCTGGAAGCCGATCACCATCGCGGCCGACGCCCCGACCAGGGTGTCGACGTCGAAGGCGAGCTTGCCGATGTAGACCGGGCCGAAGGTCAGCGCGGTGCCCGCCACCAGGCCCAGGGTCATCAGGATCATGCCCGGGATCAGGAACAGCCAGCGGGGGCTGTACAGGAGCAGGAAGCGCAGGTGGCGCCAGCCGTCGCGCCAGGAGCGCAGGTGCGGCGGGCGGGAGCGGCCGTCCGGCGAGAGCGTGGTGGGCACCTCTCGCACGTCGAGGCCGGAGAGGGTCGAGCGCACCACCATCTCGCTGGCGAACTCCATGCCGCCGGTCTGCAGGCCGAGCCGCAGGATGGAGTCGCGGCGGAAGCCCCGCAGGCCGCAGTGGAAGTCACCGATGGCGCTGGGGAAGAACAGGCGGCCGATGAAGGACAGCACCGGGTTGCCGAGGTAGCGGTGCAGCGGGGGCATGGCCCCCGGCGCGATGCCGCCCTTGAACCGGTTGCCCATCACCAGGTCGGCACCGTCGCGCAGCTGCTCGACGAACGGCAGCAGCGAGGTGAAGTCGTAGGAGTCGTCGGCGTCGCCCATGATGACGTACTTGCCGCGCGCCGCGCGGATGCCGCCCATGAGCGCGTTGCCGTACCCCTTGGCGTCCACGTGCACGACCCGGGCGCCGGCGTCGCGCGCCAGCTGCTGCGAGCCGTCGGTGCTGCCGTTGTCTGCGATCAGCACCTCACCGTCGATCCCGTGGTCCCGCATGCAGGCCAGCGCCTTGCGTACGCAGGTCTCCACGGTCTCCGCCTCGTTCAGGCATGGCATGACCACGGTCAGTTCCACGTCTCAACCCTTCGATCCGGCACAAGCCAATCTCATCATGATGCCCTGTGCCGACTCGCGCGCGGGGCAACTCCGTGAAAGGACTGGCATCCTGTAAGGCATGGTTACCGTGGCCGAACGACCATGCCTGGACGAGCCTCCATCTGGCTGGAGAGCGCGTCTCCTGGCGTTCGTCCGCCGTCACCGCGTCTTCCTCGCCGCCCTGACGGCGGCGTTCGCGCTGCGGCTGGTCACCATGATCGGATACGGCCCGGCGCTGTGGTTCAACGACTCCTACGACTACGTCTCCGGGGCGGTGAACCCCGAACGGCCCAGTGCCCTGCGGCCGAACGGTTACTCCTTCTGGCTGCTCCTGCTCAGACCATTTCACAGTTTCGGACTGGTCGCCTTCACCCAGCACCTCATGGGCCTGGCCGTCGCCGTCCTGGTGTACGCGCTGCTGCGCCGGAAGTTCGGGCTGCCCGCCTGGGGGGCGACGCTGGCGACGGCGCCGGTGCTGTTCGACGCCTACCAGATCCAGCTCGAACACCTGGTCATGTCCGACACCATGTTCATGCTGCTGGTCGTCGGCGTCGTGACGCTGGTGCTGTGGCACCGGAAGATGTCGTGGCGGCTGGGCGTCGTCGTCGGCCTGCTGCTCGCCCTGACCGCGCTCACCCGGTCGATCGGCCTGCCGATCCTCGCGCTGGTGGTGGTCTACCTCCTGGTGAAGCGGGTCGGCTGGCGGCCGGTCGCCGCCATGGTGACGGCCTGCGCGATCCCGGTGACGGGGTACATGGCGTGGTTCGCCTCCGCGCACGGCAACTTCGCGATGACCAACAGCGACGGCGCGATCCTCTACATGCGCACGGCCCTGTTCTCCGACTGCAAGAAGATGGGCGTCGACCCGCGCGAGGAGCTGGAGCTGGCGCTGCTGTGCATCACCGCGCCGCCGAGCCAGCGCCACTTCTCCGGCCAGAACTACCTGTGGTGGGCCAACGGCGACGGCCAGCGCTTCCACGCCTTCGGCTCCGGCGTCACCTTCACCCCGGAGATGAACCGGGTCGCCGGGCAGTTCGCCAAGCGGGCCATCCTGTCCCAGCCGGGCGACTACCTCGCCCGGGTCGGCCTCGACTTCGTCCGGGCCTTCCACTGGGGCCGGCCGCGCTTCCCCGACTACAAGACCTACCTGCAGTACGAGTTCCCCTTCGAGGACAAGGTGCTGCCCTCCTGGTCGTCGTACAAGGGCACCACCGACGGCGACGCCCAGATCTACGACCCGGGTCTGCGGACCGCGTCGATCGACGGCCGGGCGAAGGTGATAGGCACCCGGGTGAACGACCCGTGGGCCGCGTTCATGCAGGGCTACCAGCGGATCGTACGGCTGCCCGGCCTGGTGCTCGGCGTGCTGCTGCTGATCGGCCTGGCCGGGGTGGCGGTGCGCTGGCGCAGGCTGGGCGGCCCGGTGCTGCTGCCGTGGCTGGCCTCCTTCGGCCTCCTCCTGGCCCCGGCGGCCACCGCGGAGTTCGACTACCGCTACGTGCTGCCCGCGGTGCCACTGGCCTGCCTGGCCGCCGCGATCTCGCTGCGGCACGGGGTGCCGTGGCTCCGGGGGGTCGCGCCGCGGCTCGCGGGCGCCCGGCCCGGCGCGCGTCCGGCGTCCGGGACGGCCTCGCGGCGCCCGGGACGCACCCGGCGCTGAGACCCCCGCACACCGGGCCCGTGCCACCGGGGACCGCGCGCCGGGTCCCGCGGCGGCCTCCGGACCGAACGGGTCACGCCTGGTGGACGGCGTCGTACAGGACCCGCTTGGGCACGCCCGCGCCCTTGGCGACGTCGACGATCGCCTGCTTCCTCGACGTGCCCGCCTCCTCCCGGCGGGCCACCTCCTCGACCAGTTCCTCGATCGACGGGGGCGCGGCGTCGTGGACGCGTCCGGCGACGACCACGGTGATCTCGCCCCTGACCCCGCCGGCCGCCCATTCGGCCAGCTCGCCGAGGCCGCCCCGCCGTACCTCCTCGTAGGTCTTGGTGAGCTCGCGGCAGACGGCGGCGGGCCGGTCCGGGCCGAACGCCTCAGCCATCGCCTCCAGCGCGGCGGCCAGCCGGTGCGGCGCCTCGAAGAACACCATCGTGCGCTCCTCGGCGGCCAGGGCGGCGAGCCTGCGGGCGCGTTCGCCGGGCTTGCGCGGCGGGAAGCCCTCGAAGCAGAAGCGGTCGCTGGGCAGGCCGGACACGGCCAGGGCGGTGGTGACCGCCGAGGGTCCCGGCAGCGAGGTGACCGTGATCCCGGCCTCCACGGCCAGGCTGGTCAGGCGGTAGCCGGGGTCGGAGACGCCGGGCATGCCGGCGTCGGTGATCACCAGGACGGTCCGGCCCTCCTGGAGCGCGGCGAGGAGCTCGGCGGCCCGGCCGGACTCGTTGGCGTCGTAGTAGGAGACGACGCGCCCGCCGATCTCGGCGCCCAGCTCGGCGGCCAGCCGGCGCAGGCGCCGGGTGTCCTCGGCCGCGACCACGTCGGCGTTCTCCAGGGCGTCGCGCAACCTCGGGGAGGCGTCGCCCGCCTGCCCGATCGGGGCTCCCGCCAGCACCAGCCTGCCGTTGTCCGTCACGCCCCCATCCTCGCGCATCCGGGGGCGGGCCCCCGCCCGGGGGATCGGCCCCCGTTCACCGGCGCTCGGGGCCGGTCCCCGACCGCAGAAGGACAGCGCACCCCAGGACCGCCCGTTCACCTGCGCGCGGAGGAGTCCCCGCCCGGGGACCGACCGGGAGGCCGTACCCGTTCACCGGCGCCGTCACGGGGGCGGGCCCGCCGGAGGACCGTCCCACCCGGCGGCCAACCCGGATCACCCGGGAATATCACCCTCAATTGGGCATGCGGCCGGGGTTTCCCTGGGTGGCCGGGCGGGGTGGCCCGTACGATGGCCGGGTGGCCGTGACCGATTTCACCAACAAGGGGTTCGAGCAGCCCGACCCCTCGCCGACCCGCGAATCGGCACGCTCCGTGCGCGACCGCCTGGTCCCGCCGATGCCCGGGAGCGCCCTGTGGGGATGGCTGGGCCCGGCGCTGGTGGCGGCGTTCGGTGCGATCCTGCGCTTCGTCGACCTGAGCCGCCCGAAGGCGGTCATGTTCGACGAGACGTACTACGCCAAGGACGGCTTCGCGCTGCTGAACTTCGGCACCGAGCACACCCCGGTGGACAACGCCAACGCGCTGCTGCTCCAGGGCAACACCGACATCTGGCAGCGGTGCGCGGCCGACCAGCTCGAGAAGTGCGCCTCCTACGTCGTCCACCCGCCCCTGGGCAAGTGGATGATCGCGCTGGGCGAGCAGATCTTCGGCATGACCCCGTTCGGCTGGCGCTTCGCCGCCGCCCTCACCGGCGTCGTGTCGATCCTCGTCATGGCCCGCGTCGCCCGCCGGATGACCCGCTCCACCCTGCTCGGCTGCCTCGCCGGGCTGCTGCTGGCGGTCGACGGCCAGCACTTCGTGCTGTCCCGCACCGCGCTGCTCGACATCTTCCTGATGTTCTGGGTGCTGGCCGGCTTCGCCTGCCTGGTCACCGACCGCGACCGGGCCCGCGCCCGCCTGGCCGCCTGGTACGAGACCTCCCCGCTCGACGAGCACGGCCCCTGGCTCGGCTGGCGCCCCTGGCGCATCGCGGCCGGCGTCTGCCTGGGGGCGGCCTGCGCCGTCAAGTGGTCCGGCATCTTCTTCCTGATCGCCCTCGCCATCATGTCCCTCGTCTGGGACGCCGGCGCCCGCAAGGCCGTCGGCCTGCGCAGGCCGTACGGCGGCGCGGCGAGCAAGGACCTGCCGACCGCGCTGACCGCCATGGCCCTCGCCCCCGCCGTCGCCTACATGGCCTCCTGGAGCGGCTGGTTCGCCACCGCCGGCGGCTGGGGCCGCAACTGGGAGCGCGCCACCTCCCACGGCCCCGCCTACTTCGTCTTCGACTCGATCCGATCGTGGCTCGCCTACCACTTCCAGGTCCTCGGCTTCCACAACGGCCTGTCCACCCCGCACAACTACCAGTCCGAGCCGTGGAGCTGGCCGCTGCTGCTGCGCCCGGTGGCGTTCTTCTACGAGTCGCCCAAGACCGGCTGCGGCGCGCAGAACTGCTCGCAGGCCGTCCTCGGGGTCGGCACCCCGATCATCTGGTACGGCGGGCTCGCCGCGCTCGTCGCCATGTTCACCTGGTACGTCTCGGCCCGCGACTGGCGGGCCGGGGCCGTGCTGCTCCCCTACATCGCGGGCTGGCTGCCCTGGTTCTACTGGGCGATCGCCGACAACCGCACGATGTTCCTGTTCTACACGGCCCCGATGGAGCCGTTCATGATCCTGGCACTGACCCTGGCCGCCGGGCTCGTCCTGGGCCGCGCGGACGCCCCGCCGCGCAGGCGTATGGTCGGAGGGGTGGTCGTCGGCTCCTTCACGCTGCTGGCGGTCCTCAACTTCTGGTGGCTGTACCCCGTCCTCACCGCCGAGATCATTCCCTACACGGACTGGAGCGCGCGGATGCTCTTCAAGAAGGGCTGGATCTGATCGTTCCCATGTGGTGCTCGGATGCGGATTTCCTAGGGTAGGCACGGTGCACGAACCACTGCGTCACCTCCATCGCCAGGGCAGGCCCGGCCACGGCAGGCTGCGGAGCGTGCCCGCGCCGGACGTTGCCGCGCTGCTGGCCGAGCTGGAGCGGTCCGAGCCCGGCCACGCCGGGCACGCCCGCGACGCGATCGACCGGCTCACCGGCGGCGAGCCGCTGGAGACCCTCACCGAGCTGACCGTGTGCGAGTTCCTCTGGTACACGCTGCCGACCCAGATCGCGGGTGACCGCGGGGCGGTCGCCACGGCGCTGGGCAGGCTGCTGGAGCTGGGCGGCCTCGGCCGCTACGCCGCGCTCTGCTCCTCGCCGCTCACCGCGCGGATCCTGCGGACCTACGAGCGGTCCGGCGAGGAGGCCGGGACGGCCGCCTGCCGGCGCGCCCTGGACGCCACCGGCCTGCTCCCGCCCGACCTCCCCGAGCTGCGGTGGAGCTCGATCATGGGTCCCGAGGAGCTGGGCGCGCACGGCGCCTGCTCGGCCGCGCTGGAGCTGGCCCGCGTCTGCGGGGAGCCGGCCGTGGACTCGGCCGCCGGGCGCGAGGCGCTGACCCGCCGCTGGCTGACCGAACCCCGCGCCGACCTCGGCGGCGACAGCTGGCTGCACCGGGTCCGGGGTGAGCGGCTCAACCGCTGGGTGCTGGGCCGGGGCGCCGCCTGGCGCGAGCTCGCCCAGCCCTTCGAGGCGCACCTGCACGCCCCGGTCCCGGCTCCGGCCGGAACATTCCTCGCCGCGCTGCGGTGGCTGCTGGAGCTGGGCCGCCGCCCCGACGGGATCCCGCTGCCCCAGGACCGCGACCCGGCCCGCCCGGCGCCCGACGGGAGCCGCTGGAGCGACGGGGAACTGGAGGCGGCCCGTGAGCTGGCCGAGGGACGCATGGGCGCGCTGCGCCGCGCGGGCCGGAGGCTGGTGACCACCCGGGAGGGGCGGCGCCTGCTCGGCGACCGCGATCTGCTGTGGGAGACGGCGTCCGCCGCGCTGCTGGCCCCCGCTCCCGGGGAGGACGCCTTCCGCGCCTCGGCCCGCGAGGCGGCGCTGATGCTGCTCGCCGAGGGGGCCCCCGCCGACCGCGACCGCGTCGCCGGGGTGGTCGGCCGCGGGGAGGGACGGGCCAGGGAGGTGGACGCCGTCCTGGCCGACCTCGCGCGGCGCCTGGCCGCCTTCGGGCTGCGGACCGGCGGGCGGCTGACCCCCGCGGGCCGCTCGGCGGCTCTGGCGGCGCTGCGCAGCCACGCCCTGCGTCCCCGCACGTACGCCAAGGCGTCATGACCGCTCCCAGTGCCGCCGGTGGTGGCCATCACCCGTTGAACCCGACTATTCGCCCAAACGACGGGCAGGTCCCCTCCGTGTCCGAGCACCACTCCCCCGCCCCCGAGGCCCCAGAAGCCCCCGACCCGGTCGCGGCCGACTCCGCCGACGCGGCCGGGCCCGCCGAGCCGATCCTCACCTCGGCCGGCCCCCTGCAGCCGCTCGACGCCCCCGAGGACCCGCCGGACCTGCCCTTCGGGCGGCCGGGCCGGTCCATGCGCAACCACCCGTTCGTGTTCGGCTTCACCGCCGCGCTCGGCGTGCTCACCGCCTGGTGGCTGGTGCAGGCCGTGATGAGCGCCAGCTCGGTGATCATACTGATCGTCGTCTCGCTCTTCCTCGCCATCGGCCTGAACCCGGCGGTCGAGGCCCTGCAACGGCGCGGCCTGCCCCGCATGGTGGCGATCACCGCGGTCTTCCTCTGCGTCACCGCCGTCTTCGTCGCCTTCGGCCTGGCCGTGGTGCCGCCGCTGACCACGCAGTCCACCGACTTCGTGGAGAAGCTCCCGCAGTACGTGCGGGAGCTGCAGGACAACCCGCTGATCCGCGACCTGGACGAGCGCTTCCAGATCCTGGAGCGGCTCCAGCAGTACGTGACGAGCGGTGACTTCGGCAGCCAGATGTTCGGCGGCGTGCTCGGCTTCGGCCAGGTGCTCATCGGGGCGGTCTTCAACTCCCTGACCGTGCTGGTCCTGACGCTGTACTTCCTGGGCTCCCTCAACTCCCTGAAGAAGATGGCCTACCGCCTGGTGCCGCGCTCCCGCCGTACCCGGGCGAGCCTGCTCGGCGACCAGATCATCGCCAGCATCGGCGGCTACGTCGCCGGGAACCTCATCATCTCCCTGATCGCCGGGGTGACGACCTTCTTCTTCCTGGTCCTCATGAAGGTCCCCTACGCCCTGGGGCTCTCCCTGATCGTGGCCCTGACCGACCTGATCCCGATGGTGGGCGCCTTCATCGGCGCGGGGATCGCCTCCCTGGTCGGGTTCTTCGTCTCGCCCACGGTCGGCATCGTCTGCATCGTCTTCTTCACCATCTACCAGCAGATCGAGAACTACTGGATCGCGCCGAGCGTGATGAAGAGCTCGGTGGACGTCCCACCGCTCGCCACGGTCGTCGGGGCGCTGCTCGGCGGCGCCCTGCTCGGCGTGGTGGGGGCGCTGCTGGGCATCCCGCTGGTCGCGGCCATCCTGCTCATCATCCGCGAGGTGATCATGCCCCGCCAGGAACAGGCCTGACCACGACGGGCGCCGCCCGCCCGGAGGCCCGGCGGCCCGGGGGGCTCGGGCCGCCGTGGGCCTCGGGCCTCATGCCTCCCGGACGCTGACGGCGGCGCGGCGGGTCCGGGGGGCCTCGACCTCGTCGAGCAGCGCGATCGCGAAGTCCGCGTAGGTGATGCGGCTGGCGGCGTCCCCGTGCTCGGCGACCCGGTACCGCCCCGTCGGGACGCCGCCGTGGTCGAAGTCGCCCGCGGGCGCGACGTACGCCCAGTCCGGCTCGCACGCCCGCAGCTCGTCGAGGCCCGCCGCGTGGCCGAGGTAGAAGGCGCGGTACTCGTTCGGGTAGCCGGGCTCGTCCATCAGCGGCACGCCGGACGCGCCGGGCAGGACGGACGCGAGGCCGACCACCACCAGACGGCCCACCCCCGCCTTCGCCAGGCCGGCCGACAGGGCGCGGGCCGAGGAGGTGAAGAAGTCGTGCGGCGGCACGGCCAGGTCCGCGGCGGCGCTGATCGCGGCGTCGTGCCCGGCGGCCACCCGCTCGACGCCCGCCTCGTCCACGACGTCGCCCGCCACCACCCGCGCGCCGGTCAGGTCGCCGTGGCGCGCGGGGTCGCGCACCACGGCGGTGACCCGGTGGCCGCGCCGGAGCCCCTCGGCGACGGCCTGCCGCCCGGCCCTGCCGCCCGCGCCGAAGATCACGATGTCCATGGGGGACCGCCTTTCACCGGGGCCGGGTCCCGTGCGCCCGGCCTGCTCGCGGACGCTATCCGCAGCCGCGGTTACCGCCGGGATACCGGCTATCGTGAGGTCATGAGGGAGCCTCTGCCCGCCGACATGTTCGACGAGCTGTGCCCGTCCCCGCTCAACCCGATCCGGTTCGGCGACAAGTGGGCGGCGCTCATCATCCGATGCCTCGAAGACGGGCCGCGCCGGTTCTCCGAGCTGCGCGTGCCGCTGCGTCGCGTCACCCCCAAGGTCCTCACCGGGTCGCTGCGCTCCCTGGAGCGCGGCGGCCTGGTCAGGCGCACCGTCCTCGCCGGCGCCACCCCGCACGTCGAGTACGAGCTGACCCCGCTGGGCCGCAGCATGCTCGTGCCGCTGGCGGCCGCGTGCGCCTGGACGGAGGAGCACTGGGACGAGCTGATCGACGCCCGCGAGTCGTACGACGACGCCTCCGGGCCGCGGCCCGCGCACGCCTACGCCCCCGGCCCGGCGGCCGGACGTCCCGGCGGGTGAGGCGGGGCCGGCTTCGCGACGCCCGCGCCGCGACCCCTGCCGGGACGTCCGGGCGGGTGAGGCCAGGCTGATTTCACGACGCCCGCGCCGGGCCCCTGCCGGGGACATTCGGGCGGCTGAGGCGGGGCCGCCCGGGCTCCTGAGGGCTCAGATGCCGTGCACGGCGGCGACGGTGAAGGGCGTCTCCGGGGTTCCCTCCCCCATCGGGCCGCCCTTGTCGAACTGCGAGCGGACCACGTAAAGGGTCCCGCGGACCCGTACCAGTGTCGTCGGGAGCCGCAGTTCCTCGTCGGCCGCCCGCCGCTCCAGCCGGGCCGAGGAGCCGTTCCGGGAAACCCGCCACCGGCTGATGGCGTCGTCGGTGTTGTGGACGGCCCAGAGCGTGCCGTCCCGCAGCTCCAGCCCGTCGGCGTGGAGCAGGTCGCCGCCGCGCAGCGCGACCCGGCGGATCGCGCCGGAGGCGACGTCGAGGCGGTAGAGGTCACCACCGGTCGTGTCCACGACCAGCAGGTACCGCCCGGACGGGCCGGCGACGATCCCGTTCAGGGTGTACGCGCCGGGCGCGTGGGCGTCGAGGAGATCGCCCAGGTCGAATCGGGGGGTGAGCGCCACGGGTTCGTCTCCCGCGCCGGCCAGTTGCCGGGGCGTGACCCGGTAGACCATGGCGCGGGCGCTGTCGGTCAGGTAGGCGCTGCCGTCCGGGGTGACGGCGAGATCGTTGACGAAGCGCGCGCCCTCCTCCGGGACCACGAAGCGGGCCAGCAGGCGGCGGCTGCGCGTGTCGTACACGGAGACCCCGGTGGTGGAGTCGGTCACCCACAGCCGCCCGAACCGGTCGGCCTTCAGCCCGTTGGCGGTGTGCCGGCCGTCCGCGCCCGCCGGCAGGAAGATCTGGGCCGTGCGCCGTCCCGGGGTCATCTTGAAGACCGTCCCGTCGGTGAACGACCCGGCGTAGAGGTCTCCGGTGCGCGGGTCGGCGGCGATGCCCTCCGGGTAGACCCGCTCCCCCGGCAACTCGTACGCGGTGGAGATCCGGAGGCGCGCTCCGGAGGGGGCCGACGCGGGCCGGTCGGCCGCGGCGGCCGGGGACGGGCCGGCCGCGGCGGTGGGGGCCGCCTGGGCCGCCGGGGCGCAGGCGAGGGCGGCGGCGAGAACCGCGGTCGCGACGGTGACGGACCTGCGAGCTCGGAACACGGGCTTCTCCATTCGACCGCTCAAGGTACTTAGATGTCTATCTCCAAATCGACCTCTAACGATAATTAGAACTCTAATGATCGTCAATCCGCGAATCCTCCAGGCCGTTAACATGCGGGAATGACCTCGATGCCGGTTCCGGAGCGCCTGGGATCCCACCTCAAGCGGGCGGCGCAGGCGCTCACCGCGGCCAAGCAGTCCGCACTGAAGCCGGCCCACCTGACGGTGTCGCAGTACGCGGCGTTGCTGCACCTGTCGCGGAACCCCGGGATCTCGGCCGCCGCGCTCGCCCGGGCGTGCGCGGTCACCCCGCCGACCATGAACACCGTGCTCAAGAACCTCCAGGAGAACGGCCTGATCGAGCGCACCCCGCACGAGTGGCACCGGAACATCCTGGAGACCCGGCTCACCGAGAAGGGCGAGCGGGTGCTGGCCGACGGGGACGCCCGCGCGGTGCGGGTCGAGCGGGGACTCGCCGCCGAGTTCAGCCCGGAGGAGCGGGAGACGCTGGTCGCCCTGCTGGGCCGCTGCATCGAGTTCCTCCAGTCGGCCCGCTCCGACCAGCCGGGCGAGCGCGGCTGACAGGACGGACCCGGCCGTTCCGGCCCCCACGCCGGGACGGCCGGGCGAGACGGGTCCCCGGCCGGCGGGACCATCCGTCCCGCCGGGCGCCCCGGAGAGGGCGGGGACCTCAGAGCGCCGGGGACGCGCCGCCCACGGGGGCCGTACGGGCGGCACGCCTCTCCAGGACGCCCGCGGCCCAGAGCGCCACGCCGATGTAGAGGATCTGCTCGGGGACGCGCTGCCACAGCGGCGTCGCCGGCTCTCCGCCGAGGGTCGTCCCGGCCAGCGCGGCGTGGACGTTGGCCGGGAGCATGAGCACGAACAGCAGTGCCAGGCAGATCCCGGCCGCCCGCCGGGTGACCGGCAGCGCGAGACCCACCGCCCCGGCCAGCTCCAGGACGCCGGTCAGGTAGACCACGAAGGCCGGGAACGGGACGAACGGCGGGACCATCGCCACCATGTCGGCGTGGTTCGGCATGAAGGTCACGCCCGGCGGGACGAAGTGGGCACTGGCCGTCATCACCAGCATGACGGCCAGGCCGTGCGCGGCGCCCACCCGCCAGGTGGCGAAACGGTCCAGGTGGAGCACCGCGCCCAGCAGGCGGAAGACCAGCGTGGCCACGATGAGGACGATCAACGTCATGAGACTCGCTCCTTTTGGATAGTTACAGTATCCAATTATGGATAGTTTTACTATCTAATGGAAGTCCCGGCGGACGGGATCTCCCGCGGAGATATACAAACGATCGGTCGTTAATGTAGTTTGGCGCCCATGACACACGACGGCCGACGGCTGCGCGGGTCACGCAGCCGGGAGGCGATCCTGGAGCGGACGGTGAGCCTGGCCTCCGTCGAGGGACTGGACGGGCTCTCCCTGGGACGGCTGGCGGCTGCGACCGGCACCAGCAAGTCCGGATTCTTCGCCCACTGGCGCGACAAGGAGCAACTCCAGCTCGACGCCGTCGAATGGGCCGCCCGCCAGTGGACCGAGTTGGTGGTGGCGCCCGCCCTGCGGGCCCCCGCCGGTGTGCGGCGGCTGTTCGCGCTGCACGAGGCGCGGCTGAAGTTCTACAGCGACGGCGTGCTGCCCGGCGGATGCTTCTTCTTCGCCGTGCATGCCGAGTTCGACGACCGCCCCGGGCCGGTGCACGACCGCATCGCGCGGGCCATGCGCGATTGGCTGAAGTTCGTCCGGCGGCAGGTGGACGAGGCCGTGGCGCTGGGCGAACTGGCCGGGAGCACGGACCCTGCCCAGCTCGCGTACGAGATCGACGCGCTCGGCGAGATGGTCGTCCCGCACTCCCGCCTGCACGAAGGACAGGCCGTGTTCGCCCACGCCCGCCGCGCCGTACTGCAACGCCTGCGCGCGCTCTGCCCGCATCCCGATCTTCTCCCGGAGGACTGACCATGACTGAAGACGGTGTTTTCGAACCGGTCCAGGTGCATTTCGATGATCTCGACGCCATGGGGCTGCTGCACAACTCCCGGTACGCCCTGCTCGTCGAGCGGGCGGTCGGCACGTACTGGCAGCGCCTGGGCTGGGCGGCGGACCCGGCCCGGTCGGTGTTCAAGGACGTGTTCCTGGCCGTGCGCGAGTTCAAGGTGACCTACCACGTCCCCATCGCCGGGGCCGGTGAGCCCGTGGTGCAGTTCTGGATCGAGCGCCTGGGCCGCACCAGCAACATGTACGGCTTCCGCGTGCTGTCGCCCGACCGCGCGGTGGTGCACGCCGACGGCTACCGCGTCAACGTCAACCTGGACCCGGCCACGCTGCGGCCGACGCCGCTCAGCGACGAGCTGCGCGCCGCCGCCGAACCCCTGCTCCGCCGTACGGCGGCGGCGTGCTGAGGACCCGCTGGATCGCCGGTCCGGCGGCCGGCCACCCGGGCCCGCTGGTGGCCGCGCTGACGGACTACCGGACGAACCGGCTCCTCGACCTGCCCGGGATCGCCCGGCACGGCCTCTCGCTGAGCCGCCTGTGGCCGACCCTGCCGGGCGCGGTGGGCATGTGGCTGTGGGCGGACCTTCCCGGACGCCGGGTCGGTTCGCTGTCGGTGTGGCGCGAGGAGGACGATCTCCAGGCGTTCGTACGGCTGCGCGCACACATGCGGATCATGCGTGAGTACCGCCACCGGGGCGTGCTCCGCTCCCGTACCTGGCAGATCGACGGCCTGGACCAGGTCGTCCCGCCGGGTCCGGCTATGCCGCCTCGGCGGCCTGCCCGGCCCCGCGCAGGACACTAGAGCGCCGCTGACCGGCCAGGAGGTGCCCGGCCCCGATGACGAGCACGATGGGCCAGTCGATGATCTCCAGGGCTCCCAGCGCGCCCAGCACCGCGTAGAAAGCGAGGTGCTCCGGAGGCGGAAGGTTCACCTTGCCGATCACCGGCACGGTGACGTGCAAATCCTGGAGCTTGCCGAGTCCGCCGCCCCGCTTGCCGGGCGCAGCCGATGTGGATCTCGCCGCCATGATGGCCTCCATCGGATCTGGCGAGGGGGCTACCGGGTCCGCCCGGCGGAGAAGTCGCTTCCCCCGCGACGGCCCGCGTGTTCGGAACGGGCAGGGCTTGTCCGTCGCCCACCTCGGGCCCACCTCGGCCGAGGGAGGCGAGAGCCGCTCCCTCGGAGCGCGGAGGAGTCACGAATCAGGGTCCCTCAGCTGGGATGCCCGCTCCCCCGCGAGCCGTAACACGGCCGCCGGGAGCTTTACGGTCGCCCGCCGGCGCGTCGACCGGCGGGCGTGAGAGGGGCGCGCGGTGAGCCCTCGGTCACCCGGCCGGGGTCAGCCACCCGCGGGCGGGAACGCCTCCGGGTTCTTCAGCGGATCGATCGGGGCGTCCCAGGACGGGTCGTCGACGAGCACGCAGGGCTTCACCGGGCCGTCGGTGACCTGGAAGAGGTACTGCCACAGGGCTCTCGGCTTCTCCGGTCCCGAGGTCTGGTCCTCGTTCTCGGTGAACTCCATGACCACGGTCCAGTCCGGCTTGATCCTGTCCGGATAGATCCTCAGGCCACCACCCGGCATCCTGTCGTGCGCGCGCGCGGAGGGCGTGTTCTCGATCGCCTTCCTCACCCGGTCCCGGACCGCCGGGTCCTTGCTCCGCAGTTCCTCGGGCGTGACACGCGGCTCTCCGATGGTGGAGAAACGACCCGGAGCGCACTTCTTGCCCGGCTTGACGTATGAGACGTCCGCCGTCACGCCCAGCTCGTCGAGATCCCGCTCGACCTGTTCCGGGTTCCGGAACTCGTTGATCTTCAGGGCGATGGACCCGTCGGGGTTCCGGGTCAGCGCGTACGCCGCGTTCTCCGTCCCGGTGACCATCGGCACGGCCACCAGCGCCGCGGCGGCCACGCCCGCGACCGCGACCACCGCCGGCAGGCGACGCCGCAGGGGGCCGCGGGCGGGCCTCCGTGCCGCCCGCTCGTTCATCTCGGTCTTGAGCTCCATGAGCAGTCTCTCCTCGAAGTTCATCGGAGTCCTTCCATGACCGTGGGGGAGATGACGCCGGGAATGCGGCGCAGTGCCTTGCGGGCGCGGTGCAGCCGGACCCTGGTGGTCCCCTGCCGGATGCCCAGCGCGGCGGCCGCCTCGGGGACGGAGAGCTGGTCGACGACGACCAGCTCCAGGACGGCGCGCTCGCTGTCGGGCAGACCGGCCATGGCCTCGAAGGCCCGCCGGGCCGGACTCTCCGCGTCCAGACGCTCCTCCATCCGCGACAGGTCGTCCGCGTCGAGGAGCCGCCGCCCGCTGATCCTGGTGGCCAGCCGCAGCTCGCTCACCGCCCGCCGCCGTTCGGCGGACAGGGTGTTGCGTGCCACGCCGTACAGCCAGCCGATCTCACTGCCCAGGCCGGAGCGGTAGGTGTGCGCCGAGTCGAGCACCGCGACGAAGACCTCCGCGACCAGGTCGGCGACCGTGTGGGGGTCGTCCACCCGGCGGGCCATGAACCGCGTGACCGCTTCGACATGGCACCGGTAGAAGGCTTCGAATGCCTCGGGGTCGGTGGAGATCCCCACCGGCCCCGTTCGTCTGAAGCGCACCGGCCGTGCTCCCTTCGTCGTCCTCCCGAACACGCCAATGCTTGGAAGAAGACCGACGAAGCGTTACATGGTCAGAGAAAGGCCCTTTCCGGTGAGTTGCTCCCCGATGCCGCACCGCGGCGGGGCGTGATCACGCGGCACCGGGGCCGTCCGCCGCGGAGCCGGTCCGCGTCCGCCTCCCCGCCTCGTCCCGGAGTGGAGAGCCGACCCAGACGTCGACGCGCATGCCCCGATGGAGGAGACGCCTGCGAAGCGTCGCCTCGACCACGAACCCCGCCTTCTCGGCGACCCGTCTCGACACCGTGTTCCCGACTTCGCACCGCTCACCGCGGTCCGGTCCGCATGCGCCGGTGTGCGATCCGCGCCCGCGGGGTCAGCCTCGCCACCAGTCGAGCACCCTGAGCGCGCGGAGGGTGTTCCAGCGGCTCGGCTTCCCCACGCCCTCCTCGAAGGCGAAGTGGACGCGGCCCGGGTGGACGCGGTCGAGCGGCCAGCGGCCGTCGGGCCGCCGCCTGGAGCGGACGACCTCCACGGCCTCCGCCATCCGGGGATCCGGTTCGGCCCCCGAGCGCCTGAAGTAGTCGAGCGCGCGCAGCACGTCGTGGTGCCAGTAGTACGGGAAGGCGAAGTCGAGGTACGCCGCGTCGGCGACCTCCCCGGTGCTCCTGCGGCGGAACAGGCCGCGTTCGAGCAGGTACTCCTCCCCGCCGCGTCGCGCCCGGCGCACCACGGCGGACCCGCCGGTCGCGCGCTCGAATTCGAGCAGGCCGTCCAGCACGTTGATCGTCGTGTCGAACGAGGAGCGCACGGATCCGTTCTCGGCCTCGCAGTTCCATCCGCCGTCGGCGAGCCGTTCACCGATGACCCGCTCCACGATCGCCGAGACGTCCACCCCGAAGTAGGCGCCGGTCTCGATCGTCCTGCCGTTGATGCACGGCTCGACCTCGCCGTCGAAGTACCGCTGCCCGGCGTGCTCCCATCGCCCGTGTCGGGCGACGAGCGGGATCGCGCGGCGTGCCGCCTCCGACGCCGGGTCGAGCCCGAGGATCCGCAGCGTCTGGAGGGTGTGCATCGTCGGCGTCCAGGGCTGCCCGGGTTCGCCGCCGGTGTAGGACGCCGGGAAGCAGGCGCCGCCGTCCCACAACCCGTCGGGGCCCTGAAGCGCCAGGAGACGGGCGCCCCAGCCCTCGTGCTCCACGCGCGCCCGCTCGGCGGCGACCTCGTCGGGCGAGGAGCCGGTGAGGTCGCGCGACACCTGCCAGCGGATGGCGGGGTCGGATTCGAACAACCAATCGATCACGCTCACCGCTGCACCATAAGCCATCCGGACCGCCCGTTCACGGAATACGAGAAGTTCGGCCCCGGCCGCCGAGATCACGAGTGACGGTTCGGGGTCCATCGCGGGCTCCCCGGCAAAACCACGAACGTGGGCCGTCCCCGCGGAGACGGCCGAGGACGCGTGGTCGCACGGCAACGCAGGAGGCCGCTCCCGATCCCTCGGGAACGGCCTCTGACCTGGGTCGCGTCCACACGGGTCGCGATCCTCACCGGCCCCGAGGACGGTACGGAGGAGGCGGGGACGGTTCCGCTCTGCGCGAAGCCGGCAGAACTCGAATGCGTCGTCTCCCTATGGTGAGGTATGGCCTTCTCTGTCCCGCCGCTACGTCCGGCGACCGATCGGACCGCCCCCAAGCCGTCTCCGGCTCGCGAGCCGCTGTGGCGGCACGTGCTCGGTGAGCGTCTCAGAGGTCTTCGTCACGAGCGGGGCGAGAAGCTGAGCGAGACGGCGCGTCGCGCCGGCGTCTCGCCGCAGTATCTCTCCGAGATGGAACGGGGCGTCAAAGAGCCGTCGAGCGAAATGATCGCCGCGGTCGCCGGCGCGCTGGACGTCACCCTGGTCGATCTGACCCTTGCCGTCGCCGAGAGCCTGCGGTCCGCTCAGAACAGCACGTCGAGGGGTGCCACCTGCTCGGCGGCGTACGCCCTGGCCGCGTAGCGCGGCCCGCCGGGATCATTCACGGGCCTATGAGCGCTCCTCGATGATCTGATCGAGGAGCCCGTACTCCAGGGCCGCGGTCGCGGTGAACACGCGATCGTGATCGGTGTCGGCGCGCAGGGTCTCGACGGTCTGGCCCGTGTGCCGTGACAGTATGCGCTCGATGTCCGCTCGGATACGCACGACCTCGTCGGCTTGCAGGATGAGATCGGGGATCGTTCCGCGCCCTTGGGCGGCCGGCTGGTGCAGGATCACCCGTGCGTGCGGGAGGGCGGCGCGTTTTCCTTCGGCGCCCGCGGCGAGAAGGACGGCGCCCACCGCGATGGCCTGCCCGACGCAGGTCGTCTCGACCCGCGGGCGGATATAGCGCATGGTGTCATATATCGCGAGCATCGCACTCGGGTCCCCGCCCTCACAGTTGATATAGAACTGTATGCCGGCCTCGGGGTTATCGGACTCCAGAAAAATAAGCTGTGCGATGAGCGCGTTCGCGACGCCCGCATCGATCGCGGTCCCCAGATAGACGATCCGCTCGGTGAGAAGATGCGAATAGACATCCATGATCCGCTCGCCACGAGGATTCTGGGCGATGACGTTGGGGATCGTGTACGTGCTCACTTACCGACTCCTTCGGTGACGCCGAATCCGGACCGTGGACGGCTGCGTGGCGCTATTTCGTCGAAACTCTGGACGATCGCGTCGATGAAGCCGTAGTCCAGAGCCTCCTGCGCCGTGTACCAGCGATCGTGCAGGGAGTCCTCGAATATGCGCTCCACGGGCTGACCCGTGTCCTCGGCGATGAGACCGAGCACCGTGTCGCGAGTGTGCCGGAGGTCGTCGGCCTGCAGCTCGATGTCGACCGCGGTGCCACCGATCCCGGCCGATCCCTGGTGCATCAGGACACGTGCGTGCGGCAGGGCGCGGCGCTTCCCCCGGGTACCCGACGACAGCAGGAACTGCCCGGCGCTGTATGCGATACCCATCGCGAGGGTCGACACGTCGCAGGGAATGAGCCGCATGATGTCGCGGATCGCGAGCATCGATGGAACCGAGCCGCCCGGGGAATGAATCCACAATGCGATATCGGCCGACGCGTCCTGTGTGGCGAGTGCTATCAACTGCGTGGCGATCAACGTCCCGTTGTCGTCATCGAGAGGACCGTCGAGAACGAGAACACGCTCTTCGTAAAGCTGACGTCTCACCCGCGCGTCGAAAAGTGGAAGTTTCGATTCTTCGCCCATGCGTCCATCATGTGGGGCGTTCTGTATCGACGTCGACGCGATCCGCCTGCGGCAGCTCTGCTCTGAGCAGCGCGGACCCGGTTCCCGGCCCGGCCGGACGCGTCCGGCTCGTCCTCGCAGGAGGCGAAGAACGGCGGATCCCGCCCTCCTCGTACTCCTCCGGGAAGCACCGGACCGACGCCGAAGCCGGCCCGAGCTCCGCTTCGGGCACCTGATCCACCAGGTGGTGAGGCTCCTCGCACAGGGCACCCGTGCCTTCACGCGTGGGCGGGCAGCCCTCGGCACACCCTGTCTTTGAGGAAGCGCCCAAGGCCCGACTCCACGAGCTGGAGCCGGGCCTTTCTGACGGGGTGTTCACGAGTGATGGGAGCCGGGATGGGCCGGAGCCCTAGGAGATCGCTTCCCGCGGTCCCCGCACGGAGTCGACTTCACCGGGCCCGCGGAGAACCCGGTGCCGGAGCTGGTCAGTCCTTGCGGGGTCTGCTGAACTCCTCGATCAGCACGGGATACTGCTCCCCACCGTGCCCGGCGGCGATCGAGCGGTCGGCCATCGCCTTGATCAACTTTGGCAGTTCGGCGTTGACACCCACCGCCTCGCTCTCCTCGATCAGGTGCGCCATCGCCCGCGCGTCGGTCTCCAGGGCCGACACCTCGGCCGGGAAGGAGCCGCTGTCGATCTGCTCGGCGTACCCGGGCAGCCATTCGGCGACAGTGGCGGCGATCTGCCGCGCGAACGGCGCATACGTCGCGGCGTCGACTCCGGCCGTCCTGAGCAGGGCGGTGCCCTGGAGCCAGGCGTTCAGGACGCTCCACATCATGGCGAGGCCGGCCACGTCGTACAGGGACGCCAGCCCGTGGTCCGCGCCGAGGTAGGTGACGGTGCCGAGCGCGTCGAGCGTCGGCCTGTACGCCTCGAAGTCCGGCTGCGGCCCGCTGTGCAGAATCACCGCCTCGGCGGTCCCGATCGCCGATGGGATGGCCATTATGGCGCCGTCCAGGTAGTGGGCGCCGCGTTGCGCGGCCCATCGGGCGGCTTCCCTGGCCTGGGTCGAGTCGCCCGAGGTCAGGTTGACCAACGTCTTGCCGTCCAGCTCGCCATCGCTCGCGCCGAGCAGTTCGTACATGGCCTGGTAGTCGGTGACGCAGATGATCGTCAGGGAGCTCGCCCCGAGCGCGTCGCCGACCGTCGGCGCCGGCCGGGCGCCCTCGGCCACCAACCGGTCGGCCTTGGAGGTCGTGCGGTTCCACACGGTCGTGGGGTGCCCGGCTCTCAGGAACGCGCCGGCGAGCGCCCGGCCCATCAGCCCGAGTCCGATGACCGTCACGGGTGTATCGGTTCTGCTGTTCATGGCAGCATCGTCAGCGTTGATACCGGTATGAAGGTCAAGTGAGGGTTCGATGCTGATCGGGGAGCTGAGTCGTCGGACGGGCGTGAACACCCATCAGTTGCGTTACTACGAAGCCCAGGGTCTGCTGGAGGCGGACCGCGGCGCGAACGGTTACCGCGAGTACGACGAGAGCGCCGTACTGCGGGTGAAGCAGATCCGGCACCTGCTCGGCGCGGGCCTGTCCTCCGAGGACATCGCGTACCTGCTGCCCTGCGCGGTCGGAGAAGCACCGGAGCTACTCGGATGTCCCGAGTTGCTGGCCGCGATGCGGTCACGGCTGCGGCGACTGGACGATCAGATGGACAGGCTCGCCCGATCCCGCGACGCCCTTGCCGACTACATCGACGCGGCCGAACGAATGGCCGGCGAGAGCTATCCCCCCTTCGAAGCCCCTGACCAGGAGCCCGTCCCCGCCTGAGCCTGTGCTTCCCGCCCGCCCTCGTCCCGCTCGGCCTCGCCCCCGCGGCGGCCGGCCCGACCCAGGGGATGATCACCCTCTTAACCCGCCGTGAACTGCTCCGCGTACTCGGCGGACGGCTCGATCGGCGTGATCACGTCGATCAGCACGCCACTCGGATCGGCGACGATGAAGTGCCGCTGCCCGAAGCCCTCGCTACGCAGCTCCAGCTCGGGCCGCAGGCCGTGCCGTACGACCAGCCGCTCCCACTCCGCGTCGACGTCCTCCACCTCGAAATTGAGCAGCAACCCCCGCACCGGCGCCCGGTAGGCCTCGGGCAGCGTCGGGTGCTCGTGGTCGAGCAGGGCCAGCTCGTACGGCCGCGCGCCGGGCCGCCGCAGGCTCACGTACCAGTCCGCCTCGAAGGTCGGCTCGAAGCCGAACAGGCCGACGTAGAAGTCCCGGCTCTCGGCCAGGCGCTTGGTGCAGATGACCGGATAGAAGCTGGTCAGAATCATGGCGAATCCCTTTCGCATACCGTCGGTATGTGAAAGCTATTTGGCGTACCATCGGTATGTCAACAGCCCGAGGAGCGACATGAGCAGAGCCGAGCAACGCGAACAGACCAGACGCGCACTGCTGCGGGAGAGCAGGCGGCTGTTCGCGGCCGAGGGCTACGGCGCCGTGGGCCTGTCCCAGATCGTCAACGCCGTCGGCGTCACCAAGGGCGCCCTCTACCACCACTTCGATGACAAGACGGCGCTGTTCCGAGCCGTCCTCGCGCAGGTGCAGGAAGAGGTCGGCCGGCGCGTGGCCGCGACCGCCGACGCCGAGCCGGATCCCTGGGACCAGTTCGTCGCCGGATGCCACGCCTTCCTCACCGCGAGCGCCGACCCCGCCATCCAGCGGATCATGCTGATCGACGGCCCCGCCGTACTCGGCTGGAACGAGTGGCGCGCGTTCGACGAAGCCACCTCGGCCCGCCACCTCACCGACGCGCTGACCCGCCTGATCGAGGCCGGCATCATCGCCAGGCAACCGATCGCCCCCCTCGCCCACCTGCTCTCCGGCGCCATGAACGAGGCCGCCCTGTGGCTCGCCACCTCGGCCGACCCCGGCGCCCTCGCCGACACCAAGGCCGCCCTCACCCGCATGCTGGAGTCCCTGCGCACCTGACCGGCGGTCCGGCCGGCGAGAACGCCCCGCCATCCGGGCGGGAGAGACGAGACTCAGGTCCTCGTACGGGATGACCACCGGAACCGGCACCGTGACGCGCCCGCGGATGGCCGGACACCGCCCGCCCCCTCTCCGCGCCGCCACACGCGCTCGAACAAGCCCTCCAACGACCTCACCGACCCGGAAAACGACGGAATCCCATTCGATCAGGTCGATCGGACGGGATCTCGTCAACCAGCCACCGGCCGCCTCAGGAGCGGCCCCGACCGGAGGTGTTCAAGAGCGTGTACGGCCTGGCCGGACATGTCGTCGTGGAAGATCGCCTCCCAGCGGGAAGGCGATCGTTTCCCGGCCCCTACCGGAACTCGGGCAGATCACCGACCCGTCACGGGAACCGCGGGGCTATGCGAGACGTGCGGAGGGCTGGGGCTGGGACTGAAGCTGGGGCTGGGGCCTGGAACCGCTGAGCAGCAGGCCACCGGCGAGCATGACCGCCAGGGCGGTGGCGCCGTGCACACCGAAGGCGGTGGTGGGCGCTCCATCGGAGGACAGCACGATGAACATGTCGCCGATCGGGGTGAGCGCCGTGGCCAGCATGACCCACCCCAGGACACGGCGGTTCCCCACCAGAGCGACCGAGAGGATCACCAGGCCGGACACCACGTCCCGGACCCCCTTGACGGCCAGGAATCCCGCGCCCTCACCGTGCGGCCAGGTCGGCAGCCCGAAGTCGGGCGCCATCGACTGGGGAGCCAGCAGATAGCTCACCCCGACGTAGCCGATGAAGAGGGCACCGACGACAGAGAGGACGGTGCCGATCGTGACACGGGACGGCAGTTTCGCGGACATGGAAGGTCTCCTTCAGCACGGGTGAGGGTCAGGACGCCTGGCGGTCGTGGGTCCAGGCGGGGCTGTCGAGGAAGTGGTTGTCGTAGAGGTCCTGGGACGCGAGCAGTTCCTCGAGCGTGGCCTCGCCCCGGCGGAGGCGGTCGAGCAGGCGGAAGTACTCGAAGCGCTGGATCCCGGGGGCGACGACGATGAGGAGGTCGGCGGTGTGGCCGGGAGCGGCGGCGAACGCGTGGGGCGTCAGCGGGGGCACGGCCGCCACGTCGCCCTGTTCCAGCGTCACGATCTGCTCGCCCGACAGGATGCGGGCCTTGCCCCCCAGGATGTAGAAAAATTCGGTGGAGGTGGCGTGGTGGTGGGGCACGGCGCCGTCCGCGCCTTCGGCGAGCGTCATCCGGATGGTGCTCAGCGCGCCGCCGGTGTCGCCGGAGTCGAGCAGCAGCCGTCCGGTCGCCGTGGGCGAGACGATGGTCTCGGCGTCGACTTCGCGGACGATGGCGGTTTCCACGATCAGTGACATGTCAGGTTCCCTTCGAGCGCGGAGGACACGAGCCGTTCTGCGTAGGCCCGGTCGACCGGCGCGCCTGTGATCATTACTCGGTAGTAGAGGGCGCCGGCCATCTGGTCGAACAGCGCCTCGGCGTCGAGGTCCGCGCGCAGCTCGCCGCGCACGCGCGCCCGCTCGATCAGGGCGAGCGCGAGGGCGTTGCGCTCGGCGTACTGCTCGCGGGTCAGCCGTCCGATGTCCTCGTGCCTGGCCGCGGCGGCCACGAGCTCGCCGACCGTTCCGGCGGAGGGGCCCTGGCGGTGCCCGGCCGCGCGCATGCGGTTGAGCCCCGCGGCGATCTTCTCCAGGTAGTTGACGAGATCGGCCCGGATGTCGCCGGTGTCGGCGATCTCGTCGTCGGCCTGCAGTCGCGCCACCACCGCGACGGCCAGGTGGTCCTTGGTCGGCCAGCGGCGGTACAGCGTGGTCTTGGCCGCTCCCGCCTGCTCGGCCACCTCGTCGATGGACAGGCCGGCGTAGCCGCGCTCAAGCATCAGGGCGGCGGCGATCCGCAGCACCCGCTCGTCAACCTGCATGTCACGCGGCCGTCCCCGAGACACCATGCCGACCTCCCCATTACGAAACTCAGGTAGCGAAAAAGAAGCTACTCCTCACCCCTGGATTACGCAACTACAGTTTCGTAATTGGTGGAGCGGCCATGGGGACGGCAGGGGCGTGCACCGTCCCGATCGGCATGCCGCCAGGTCCTGCGGCGCGGAAGGCTCCGGGGTGACGCGGAAGGTCACCCGGCCCTGCGGCGCGGAAGGCTCCAGAACGACATGGGAGGTCCCGGCCCGCCCGGCGCAGAAGGCTCCAGAACGACGCGCGAGGTCACCCGGTCCGCCCGGCGCGCCCCTTCTCGGACACGGGGCGGGCCCGCTCGGCCCCGTCCCTGCCGGAGCCGCGCCAACAGCGGCGGGCGATCACGGGCCGGATCTGCGGTTCGCGGACCATGCGGCGGTACTCGTCGTGGTCATGGCCGCGATCGGCGGGCACGCCCCCGGGCCGCCGCCGGGGGCGGCCGCGCTTGCCGCAGATCTTCGGGATGGCGTCCAGAAGCGGGCGACGCCGGGTGACATCGTTGCGGTCGGCGCCAGTGAGGATCACCGCGAGCGGGATTCCCGTGGCATCGGTGATCAGGTGGCGCTTACTGCCGGATCGTCCCCGGCCGACCGGCGCCGGACCGGTCTGCGCCCCTCTTTTCAAGGCTCTGATGTGGGAGGAGTCCGCCACGGCCTGGGAGAGGTCAAGAAATATCGGCCGCGCGCAGCCGGTCCAGGAGCACCTCGCGCAGGCGCTGCCGGACGCCGGAGACGTTCACTCCTTCGGGCGCCGCCGGCACGTCATGCCCGAGCCGTAGCCCAGCTCCTGCGGCGGATGCTCCCAGGAGATGCCGGTGTGCGGCACGAACAAGATGCCCCGCAACGCGGGGCGGTCATCCAGCCGCTTACGGCCTGGCCGGCGGGTGCGACACGGCTTCTTCGGCAGCAGCGGCTCGATGACCGCCCATGGTTCGTCACCGGCCTCCGACGGCTTCAACCGCGCTACCTGCTGCTCCTCTCGCCGCTGTGGCAGCGAGAGATCAAAACAAAACGGAGATCATTCTGTTAGGAGCCCCAAGCCCTTTAGTCGTGCTTGGACCAGGTCAGGCCCTGGTCGGTCCAGATGACGCCCTTGTTGCGGCACAGGCAGAAGGGGTGGCCGATCGGGTCGGTGTAGACCCGCCAGCCGTAGCCGTCGGCGCCGATGAAGTCCTGCCGCAGCGTCGCACCGAGGTCGAGGACGCGGCGCTGCTCGGACTCGATCTCGTCCACTTCGAAGTCAAGGTGGAACTGCTTGGGGTGCTCGCTGTCGGGCCACTGCGGAGCGCGGTAGTCGTCCACCCGGATGAAGGCCAGCTCGACCTCACCGAACTTGATGCCGGCCCAGTTCTCGTGGCTGTCTTCCTTGATCGGACGGCCCGTCACCTCAGAGTAGAAGGCCGCAAGCTTCATCGGGTCCGGGCAGTCGATGATGAAATCGGTGAGTCGCAGCATCCCGCGATCCTGTCACAAGATCTTTGATGCAGGGCCTAGTCCGGGTTCCCGTCGATGTAGTGGAAGTGCTCCTGCTGCGCGGCCGTGAAGCGCCCGACGAACGAGGAGGTCTGCTGATGGGCGGCGCGGGGCTGGAAGTGGCCGTGCTCGATCGCCCAGTCGTAGACACCCGTGTCGAGGGGGTACTCCGTGAGCATCCCCGTCAGCTTGCCGGCCTTGATCCAGGACTCTGCGCGCTCTTGTGTCCGGAACACGCCGGACGGCCACTGGGCGTCCTCGCCCAGGAAGACCCACACGGTCACGGGACTGGAATCGCTCACCGCTGAGACCCCTCATCACTGGACTCTGCGAAACCCGGAGGGAACAGAGCTGGTGGATGAACCGTAATCACTCGGTTGGTCACCCGGCAACGCAAGAGGCCGCTTCCGATCTCTCGAAAGCGGCCTCTGACTTGGTTGGAGATGAGGGGATTCGAACCCCTGATCCCTTCGATACGAACACTGGTGGGACATGCCGGGTCGGCTCATCGGATGACGTCCGGTGCCGTCAGGTGCCGCGTCGGTGCTGTTTGATGATCTCGGCCGCGTCCTCGTGTCAACGGGTTCGCTGGCTTTTCGCCGACTCGACACACCCACCCATCGAAATCCATTACGGCTGGAGCAACCCGCTCCGATGCTGTTCCTGGATGGTCGCCACCACCCGCCGCACTCCGGCGACACCCCAAGATCATGGATGGGATCTGCGCTCCCCGCACCAAGGCCCTGCCCGGCCAGCGCCGGTTCCCCGCGTCCCAGGTCCCCCCGGAGTCGGGTAGACCACGGCTTCTCCCCGGTCTGGCCGATCAGGCTGGGCAGGGGACTCGCTGCGACGAGACCGTGACCATCATCCGTGATGATCGGCGCATGAAACGCATGAGCGTCGCTCTGGTGGTGGCCGGCCTGTTGAGCGTCGCGATTCCAGGCGGCGCCGTGCACGCGGCTCCCGAATCGAAGTCTCTCGACTCAGTCGTCCAAGCGATCAAGAAGCAGTTCGCGAAGAAGAGCAGCGTGCGCTTCTCCGTCAAGCGACGTGGAGGCCCCCTTCCCGCGGTGGACAGCCAGGCGTCCGGTGCGTACCGCTTCAGGGCTTCGGGCGTGTACGCCGCCGACATCACGGAGATCTCCCAGGAGCCGGATGGGACAGGCCGGTCCCGGGAAATCAGCATCGGCCGGGAGTTCTACTCGCAGGCCTACGTGCGTTCCAAGGACGGCAAGTACATCTGGAAATCGCCGTCGACGGTGGGGAAATGGAGCTACGGGCGGAACCTGGCCGGGGTCATCTGGGGAGAGGACCTGATCAACGGGATCAACCCGGGCTTCCTCAAGCTGGCCGCCTCTCACGCTGAGACCAGCACCGACGGCGGAACGTTCGAGGGAGTGAAGACGACCCTCCACAGCGGCACGGTGACGGTTCCCGAGCTGGGCGAGAGGCAGGCCGGGATGACCTTCGGGACCGAGAAGGAGTATGGCTCGCGGGGCGGGCCGATCACCTGGAAACTCCGGGTGGGCCCGGACAACCTGCCGAGACGCTTCCACGCCATCATCAGGTTCACCCGGCCGGAGGGCGGTGACGCCGAGACCATGACGATGAACATCATCTATCGAGGATGGGGAACCCCCGTCAAGATCACGGCCCCGCCCGAGCGCCTCATCACCGACGACTGGTGATCGCACCAGCGTTCGCTCGGCGGCTGCTCCGCGTACCGGCGATGAGAAGCGCGGTTATGCCTCCATAGAGCAGAAGAACGAACCAGAGCCCCTGCGAACCCAAGGGACAGTAGGGGGAGAAGAACGTGACGACCGAGAGCGCGTAGTAGGCGGCCGTCATGAGCGCCGCACCGGCCCCGATCCATCTCAGGGCGCGGAGTCTCTTACCTGAGGATCGCCATATGGCCACTGCCAGCACCGCCAGGACGACGGGAAGAAGCGTAGCCATGGCACCGAAGCCCAAGGCGAGCACGTCAGGACCGGTGTACCCACCCTCGGTGTTCAGATAAGCGCAAATCTGAATCCCTGAGTCAGCGTCCAGGAATCCCCAATGAGGAAGGAGCGACAGCAGAACGGCGCTCGTCCAGCACAGCAGCACACGGCGCTTCATCGCCTTCCTCCCAGACCCGCAACGCCTCGTCCTCCCACGCGGATCTTGGGAGGAAGTCCATGATCCCGCGATGACCAGGGCCTCTGGACGAGGTGCGGCCGTAGTCACTCAGTTGGTCACTCGACAACGCAGAAGGCCACTCCCGATCTCTCGGAAGCGGCCTCTGACCTGGGTGGAGATGAGAGGATCCGAACCCCTGACCCCTTCGATGCGAACCCTGGCGGGGCGTACCGCTCCTGGTCACCGGACGCCATCGGGTGCCGTCAAGTGCTGTGGGGATGACATCCGTTGATCTCGGCTGCGATCCCGTGCCATCAGGTCCGCCGACTTTTCACTGACTCGACACACCCGCCCGCCGGTCCGGCTCTTCCTCCGGGCGCACCCCGCTCGGCACCCTCCATGGTCTGTTCCGACCGGGTGAGGGAGTAGGCGTGTGAAACCGGAGTGATCAGAATTGGACGTTGGTCATCGTGTACCACGTCGGAGCGAAAGTCAGCAGGGCCAGTGCGACGAGGACCGCCAATGACTTGAGTACGCGTGAGGTGGCGATGGGCGCGGGTGCGATGGGCCGTAGCCTCCATCGCCCGACCACGATGAACGCCGCGACGCCTCCCAGCAAGAGATTCGCGGGCACCAATGCGTATTCGCCGCGCGTGATATGAAAACCAGCCGCGAGGACCATCGTCAGCGTCAGGCCGACGGCGGCGAGCGGCGTCAGCTTCGGTTCGACTCTCGTCATCGCCGGCAGGATCAGGCCGACGCCGCCGAGCACCTCACAGACCCCGATGAAGACGATCAGAGGTTGCGGCACCGCCGCGTACCACGCCACGGCCCGGGGTGCTGCCGCATACAGAGCTCCGTCGTACAACAGCACCTTGCCGAAACCGCTGCCGGCGAAGAAGAATCCGAACAACACTTGTAGTGACCAAAGTGCGCCGTTGAGCGTGAACCTCGTTCCGCGCCTCTCAGGCTGCTGCTCAATGTTCTTGACGCTGAGCAGGTTGACGCTGACATGCCCGTTCAAGCTCTATCACTGCCTTTCTCATGGAGTTCGCCGGGGAAGGAGCTCTGTGGGCGGATCTCTACGAGGTGACCCGTCGTTTCGATGCTGCTCATGGCAGCTTCCCCTCTGAAAACCTCGATGTACTCGATCTTGCGAAGGGCCCTGATGGCCCTGAGGTCGTCGCGGGTGAGCCGGTGCCCGGTGTGGCGGCGGCGTCGGCGTTCATCGGTCTTGAAGCAGCCCGAGGACGTTGCCGTCGGGGTCGGTGACGGTGGCCACGCGGCGGCCACCGCCGACGTCGTGCGCGGCCTCCTTCACGGTGGCCCCCGCGGCGATCACCTCGGCCAGCTTCGCCTCGATGTCCGGTACGTGCCAGTAGGCCACCGGCGAGGTCATGCCCTGCGGCCCACCGCCCGGCACCAGCCCGATGTGCTGCCCCCCGACCTCGAAGCCGACGTAGTAGGACGAGTCGGTCTGTGGCGCGACACCGAGGAGGGCCGCGTACACCGCCTTGGCCTTGGCCAGATCGGACACGGGATGGAGCACGGTCTTGATCTCCTGGGAGGAAGAGCCGGTCACGGTCACTCCTGTCGTCGTGGGTCACATCGACCCGCTGTTTGCGTGTGCTCAGCTTTTCGCCCGGCTTGGCCGCTGCGCATTCGTGGTGATCACGGATCCTCAGTACGGATCGTCGGCACGTATGGGCTGCGGAGGGCATACGCCAAACTGGGGCGGTGGTGACGAGAGTGGAGATTTCGCCTCGGGAAGCCGAGGTACTGGAGCTGGTCGGGGCCCATCTCAGCAATGCCGAGATCGCGGCACGGCTGTGCATCTCGGTGCGTACCGTGGAGAGCCATGTTTCCTCGCTGCTGCGCAAGCTGGAGGTGCCGAATCGGCGGGCGCTCGCCCAGCGTGCGCCCACGCCGGCCGATGTCGGCCCGGCACCGGTTCTGCCGACCCCGCTGACCTCGTTCATCGGCCGGGTGAGCGAGCGGGCCCAGCTGACCGGGATGACCAAGACGCACCGGCAGGTGACCGCGGTCGGTCCCGGCGGAGTGGGCAAGACCCGGTTGGCATTGGCGGTGGCCGCGGAGGTGAGCGGCGAGTACGCCGACGGAGTGTGGTTCGTCGACCTGGTCCCGGTCACCGATCCGGGCCTGATCGCGACCGCGGTCGCGGGAGCGCTCGGCCTCGGTGAGCAGCCCGGCCGCGACATGACCGAGTCCGTGTTCGCCGCGCTGGCCGACCGTCATGCGCTGCTGGTGCTGGACAACTGTGAGCACGTGGCGGACGGGGTGGCGCTGTTTCTCGAGCGGCTGTTGGCGACGTGCCCGCGGGTGACGGTGCTGGCGACCAGCCGGGCCCGGCTGATGGTGCCGTTCGAACGGGTATATCCGGTCCCGCCGCTGTCGCTGGCCGTCGACGGTGAGTCGGACGCGGTCGCGTTGTTCATGGAACGGGCGGCGGCGGTCGGCTGGCCGCTGGATCCGCCGTTGCGCGACCAGGTGGCCGCGATCTGTGAGCGGCTGGACGGAATGGCGCTGGCGATCGAGCTGGCCGCCGCCCGCTATCCCATGCTCGGGGTCGATGGCATCACCGCCGCCCTGTCCCACCCTCTGCGGATGCTCACCGGCGGCTCCCGTGCCGATGACCGGCACCGCTCGGTGCGGGCGGCGCTGGACTGGAGCCACGCCCTGTTGGAACCGGCCGACCGGGCGCTGCTGCGCCGGGTGTCAGTGTTCGTGGCGCCATTCACCGCCGCGGCGGCGGCGCAGGTGACCGGGGATGAAGACGAGGAAGGCCTGGTCGCCGACGGCCTGGCCCGGCTCGCCGAACAGAGTCTGCTGACGGTGACGGCATCCCTGGGCAGGACTGAGTACCGGGCGCTGGAGACCATCCGCCAGTACGGAATGGAGCGGCTGTCCGAGGCCGGTGAGCTGATCAACACTCGATCCCGGCACCTTCGCTGGTGCCTGGCGCAGGCGGCCGACTTGGCAGTGGTACGCCAAGATTGGCGGGCCCGGTTCGATCTGGTGGCCGACGACCTCCGTGCCGCCCTGGCGTGGGCGGCCAACCGTCCGGAGCAGCGCGTCGACGCGTTCGAGCTCGCCCGGTGCCTGGCGGAGCTGACCTTCACCCGTCACCTGACCGGCGAGTCCCAGCGGCGCTATGAGCAGGCCGCCGCACTCGCGACCGACCCGGCCGCCTCCGCGTCGATGCTCCGGCAGGCCGCGGCCGTAGCCGGGTGCCGGACAGCCGGCGATGACATGTACCGCCTGCGCCGCGCGGCCGCGGACGCCGCCCGCACGTCCGGCGCCGCCGCCGCTGCCGCCGCCGACCTGGCGACCGCCGCCACCATCGCGTTCCGGTTCTCGACCACATTCGTGCGGCACCCGTCTCAGGAGGAGGCGCTCCAGCTGATCACCGAGGCGCGGGAGCAGGCCGGCGACGATCCGGCCGCGCAGGCGGCGGTGGCACTGGCCGAGGCCGCGGTGCTCACCGACGCGTTCGGCGCCGTCCAGGGCCCGCCCGGCAACGCCGTACCGGAGACGCGTGAGCGCGCCGAGCACGCCGTCGAACTCGCCCGCCGGACCGGCGACCCGCTCGCCGAGTCGGCCGCACTCGACGCGCTCACCGGCGCTCAAAGCTGGGTCGGCGACACGTTCGCCGCCGCGGTCACGGCCCGGCGCCGGATCATGCTCCTGTCGTCCCTGCCGATCTCGCCGGCCGGCACCCATGAGCTGATCGACGCGCTCGGTATCGTCGCCGAGGCCAGCCTCGGGGCGGGAGACGTGCAGGGCGCCCGCCGATGGGCACGGCAGCTGGCCGACCATCCATCGCTGGCGGAGGTAGGTCATCGCGCTACGTGTCGGCTGCTGATGGTCGCCGCGCTGGCGGGCGACGTCGACGAGGTGCTCACCGGCAGCGTCCGGTTCCTCGATGCGTGGCGGCGGGCAGGCAGCCCCGCCCGGTCCATCCTCGCCCCGGCGGCGGCCGGTGTGGCGATGATCCACGGCCTGCGCGACGACCATGACGCCAGGCGCACATGGCAGGAGATCCTGGGCCGGCTCGGCAGCTCACCGGAGCATACCTACGGCGGCTACGGGGCGGTCTTCGACGCGATGCTCCTGCTGCACAACGGGCAGGCGCCGGAGGCGCTGGAGCGGATGGCCCCTGAGCCCCGGCAGATGTGGAAGTGGATCACCTGGATCTGGCACCACTGGTATGTCGCGCTGCGCAGCGAGACCGCCGTGCTCGCCGAAAGCCGCAACGCCCGCGACATCGTGGCCGAGGCCCGCACCGTCGTGGCCGGCAACCCGGTCGCCGCTGCCATCGTGGAACGGGCTGGAGCCCTGCTCGACGGCGACCGGGAGGCGCTGCTCGCCACGACGGACGCGTTCGGCACCGCCGGCTGCCGCTACCAGTTCGCGCGGACCCTTGTGCTCGCCGGCGGCGACCACGCCGAGCGCGGCGCCGCCGCCCTCGCCGCCCTTGGTTTCGCCCCGATGAGACCAACCGGCCGAAGATGGTGACCTCGTTACGCACCGGGCCGGATCGCCCCGTATGTGTCGAACCGTCGAAGACCTGGCGTGGGCTGTGTGGAGATTCGTTGTGCCCGTAAGAGATCCCTGACCGCCGCCACCGGCGTGAACTCCGAGAGATCGTTGACGAGCGGTGGGCAGGAGGCTCGCTGCGCCGAGATCGAGATCACCATCCGTGATGATCAGCGCATGAAGCGCATGAGCGTCGCGCTGGTGGCCGGTCTGCTGAGTGTCGCGATTCCCGGCGGCGCCGTGCACGCGGCTCCCGCATCGAAGTCTCTCGACTCCGTCATCAAAGCGACCAAGAAGCGGTCCGCGCAGAAAAGCAGCATGCGCTTCCCCATCAAACGACGAGGCGGACCCCCAGCCACCTGGGATATGAAGGCGTCCGGCGCGTACCGCTTCAGGGCTTCGGGCGTGTACGCCGCCGACACCACGGAGATCACCCAGGAGTCAGAAGGAACAGGCCGGTCCCGGGGGATCAGCATCGGCCGGGAGTCCTACTCACAGGCTACGTGCGATCCAAGGACGGCGCCTACGTCTGGAAGTCGCCGTCGGCAGTGGGGAAGTGGTTCTACGGGCGGAACTTCGCCGGGGTCATCCGGGGAGAGGACCTGATCAACCCCGGCTTCCTCAAGCTGGGCGCCTCTCACGGTGCGACCAGCGCCAATGGCGGAACGTTCGAGGGAGTGAAGACGACCCTCCACAGCGGCACGGTGACGGTTCCCGAGCTGGGCGAGAGGCAGGCCGGGATGACCTTCCGGACCGAGGACGAGGACGGCTCGTGGAGCGGGCCGATCATCTGGAAACTCCGGGTGGGCCCGGACAACCTGCCGAGACGATTCCACGCCATCATGAGGTTCACCCCGAAGTACGGCGGCGGTGAGATCGAGACCATGACGATGAACATCGTCTATCGAGGATGGGGGCCCGTCAGGATCACGGCCCTGCCCGAGCGCCTCATCACCGACGATTGGTGATCGACGACCCCTCGGAAGAGAACCTCGCCCTTACGTGTCTGCCGCGAGCAATCTCGGGGTCAGTCAGCGCGGCGTAGGGCATCGGCGAAGCTCATCAGGCCGACCGGTTCGAGGTCCAGGACGGGATGATCAGACGGGATCTCGCCCCTGAGCAGCAGAAAAGGCCCGGCTCCATGATCTGGAACCGGGCCTTTCGTCTTGTGGAGATGAGGGGATTCGAACCCCTGACCCCTTCGATGCGAACACCGGTGGGGCGTACCGGGCCGACTCGTCGGGTGCCATCCTGTGCCGTCAGGTGCCTCGCCAGTGCCGTCTGATGATCCCTGCCGCGTCCTCGTGCCAGCGGGTTCGCTGACTTCTCACTGACTCCGGCCGACCTTCGCTGATCATGTGTCTGTCCTGGTCCCGACCATTCAGCCGAAGCTCGTGATCCCTTCCGGCAGGAGGGTGAACGCATCGACATGGCGGGGTCTCACCGCGTGGAAGTGCCGATGATCGACCGTGGCGATCGTCGACAGCCCCAAGCGTTCGGCCACCGCGATGACCGATGCGTCGACGATTCCCAGAGGGAAGCCGATGTACTGCTGCGCCAACTCCGCCATGCGAACGAGGTCTCTCTCCTCAAGTTCGGCCAGCCGGAAGCCGTTGCCGCCGAAGGACCTCAGAAAGTTCAGCTCCGCCTCGGGACCGACCCGGGCCGTCAGGTAATACCCCACCTCACCAAGCACCGGCGACGGCACAAGGATCGGTCCTTTGGTACGGCGCAGCAGATCGAGGCACGCGTGATGGTGCCTGTCCTTCTTGCTCCCGACCGCGATGAGCACGCCCGAGTCGCACAGGAGCACGTCAGAAGCCCGACCTGGAACGCAGGATCTCTCGGTACTTCTCGGACGCGTCCGGCTCGTCCTCAAACGAGGCGAAGAACGGCAGATCCCGCTCGCTCTCCTCCTCATGCTCCTCCAGGAAGCCCCGGATCAACTCCAAGGCCGGCCGGAGCTCTGCCTCCGGCACCTGATCCACCAGGTGGTGAAGCTCCTCACGCATGGCACCCATGTCTTCGAGTGTAGGCGGACAGCCCTCAGCACGCCCTGCCCTCGGAAGGATCTCAGCACGTCGAAGGCCCGAGTTCATGACCTGGAGCCGGGCCTTTCGTCTGGTGGGGTGTTCACGAGTACGGCTGACCTGCAGCGCGAGAGCTACTTCGAAGATCGCCTCCCTATTCAGGAATGATCGTTTCCCGAGAGTAGATGCAGTTCACGCTTGATCGCCTCACGCATCGCATTGTGCTGTGGCCCCAGAGCGAATTGCTGATCGCTCCAGTGTTCGTGCGGGTACAGCCACACCGGGCGGCCGACCAGATGGGCGGGCTCCCATTCGTAGCGCGGCCACACATGCGCATGAAGGAAGGCATCGGTGTTGCCGAGGATCTCCAGGTTCACTCGCCGAAACGCTGGGTCTAGGTCGCGGCAGGCCCGCTCAACCGCCTCGCCGAGCCGATCCATGTCGGAGAGGAACGCCAGTCGCTTGGCGCGGGGTAGGTCCGATAGCCGCTGAGCGTCAGGCTCGTCTGCCAGCAGGACCGAGTAGCCCGGCAGGAATTGGGTATCGCCGATCACCGCGAAGCCGGCTTCGAGCCGTCGCAGCACGGTGGGATTGCCGCCCTCCAGGGCACTTCCGATCCGGTCCGCTCGCCAGTTGTTGATCATGGTCGTTGACCCTATTGCCTCCAGGATTGCCCTTTGGCAACCCCCTACGAACCGTAGAGACTTCCGATGTGGTGATCTTGCACTTTTAGGATCTTGCCAGTGCGCCGCGCGCCTTCGCCGGGGCAGGCCCCGGCCTGCCCCCAACCCCTGAGCACAAGACCAGCGAACTGCCGAAGATCTGCCACCAGCACACCATCACCCTGCGTTCCGGCGACCTCGACCACCTCGACAAGCTCCGCCAGGACCTGCCCTACCTCAGCCCCTCGTGGCGGGGGACATACTCCGTGCCAGGGCGATGACGGAGGGGCTGAACGGCCGTCTCAAGGGCTATGACCTCGACCTTGGTGATCCGAAGAACCGGCTCGCCCATGGCCGCGCCGCCCAGACCATTCTGGTCGCGTTGCTCATCGCTGTTGCCAACGACCACTTCCTCGACCAGTGGCGCCACATCCACCAGCCCCCCAGCGGGCCCGACACACCCGCCGACACCTTCAAGATCCCAGCAGAGCACCTCGACCGCTCGCCGCTCACAGGCAGAAGCCGACCACCACCGGCCCGATAACCCGCACTTCAGATCACTTCGCTGACTCCCTCCGGCCTCTATCGACTAGAGATGATCTGGTCGGGGGACCACCGCGCTAAGCATCATCAGATCAGCAGGAGAGTCTTGCCCAGGGCACTTCGCGACTCGATCGCGGCATGCGCGTCCGCAGCACGCTCCAGAGGGAAAGTCTGCCCGATGATCGGCCGGATCCGACCCGCCGCCGCCTCCGACAGCACCCGCTCGGCCCAGCCCCGCATCTTCGGCCCGAAACCGAAGAGCTGCTCGATCCCGATCACCTCGACTCCGCGCCGTTGCGCCTGGGCAGGATCGATCTCCGTGACTTGACCGCTGGAAGCACCGTGGATGGAGAAGCGACCGCCGGCCGCCGTCACCTCGAACGCGGCCCGGCCGATCGCTCCGCCGACCCCGTCGAACACCACATCGGGCCCCGCGCCACCGGTCGCCTCGCGTACTTGCTTCGCCCAGTCCGGGTCCGAGTAGTCGACCGCGACATCCGCGCCCAGACCACGGATCATGTCCAGTTTCCGTGCACCGCGTGCGGCTCCCACGACTCTGGCGCCTGCCGCCCGAGCCAACTGCACCAACAGAGTGCCGACACCGCCACCTGCCGCCTCGACCAGCACCCATTCCCCGGGAAGGATCCGAGCTCCCTCGACCAGCCCCAGCGCGGTGCTGCCGTCGGTATGAAGAGCGGTGGCCTCGGGCAACCCCAGCCCGTCCGGCACCGGGATCAGATCCTCCACTACGGCCACCGCGCGCTCGGCGAAGCCGCCGGTCTCCCCCACATCGGCGATGACACGCCGTCCGGACCAGCTCGGATCCACGCCCTCCCCGACCGAACCCACCTGACCGGCCACCGTACCGCCCGGCACGTACGGCAGTGCAGGCCTGGTGTGCCATTTGTCGACACCCCGCCGGATCTGAGTCTCGACGAACGTGATGCCGGCGACGGATACGTCGACCACCGCCTGTCCCGGTCCGGCGACCGGGTCCGGCACCTCGCCCGGAACCAAAACCTCGGGACCTCCGAAACGCGTCACCTGCACCACTCGCACGTCAGCCGCTCTCCTGTACTCAGCTTGCCCGACACCGGTACAGAGGAGTCTTCAACCCCAACTGAGGTTGAGGTCAAATGATCACGAGGCGGCATCCGTCCGCAGGCGAGCCAGACCCACCCTGCGTCCGACGAGTATCTAAATCGCCCCGGCGAAGCGACAGCAGGTTCTCTCGCCCTGCGGGTCGTTGCTGGATGACCCCCGCGGCGAGGAGGGCTGCTCCTGCTGCGCGGCCGTGAAGCGCTCGACGAACGAGGAAGTCTGCTGGTGGGCGGAGCGAGGCTGGAAGTAGCCGTGCTCTATCGCCCAGTCGTAGAGACATCCGCGTCGAGGGGGTACTCCGTGAGCATCCCCGTCAACTCGCCGACCTTGATCCAGGACTCGGCGCGTTCTCGTGTCTGGAACACACCGGACGGCCACCGCGCACCGTCGCCCAGGAAGACCCACACGGTCACGGGACTGGAATCGCTCACCGCTGAGATACCTCGCCGCTGAACTCTGCGCAACCCGGAGGGGCACGGCCCTGATGGATGGACCATAGTCACTCAGCAACGCAGAAGGCCGCTCCCAATCTTTCGGAAGCGGCCTCTGACCTGGGTGGGCTGTTCACGAATAGGTCTGGCCTGGGATGGAGCAGAGGCAAGGAAGATCGCTTCCCAGGATCGACGTGATCGTTTCCCAGATGTGGCTTCCACCCTGTCCTCATCCGCACCCCCACGCAACGGCATCATCATTCAGCTCAGTCGGGCAGAAGGACCCCGCGCCGTGCCCGCCGTGTGGCGGTCAACCCTCCGATCAGGCCGCTCACCACGCAGACCAGTACCAGCCCGACGTATTGCGGCAAAGAGTAGGCGAACCACGGCACGCCGGTCGCTGCCTTGCCCAGCACGGTGAGGCAGACGACCGCGATGCCCGTCCCCAGCAGTGTTCCAGCGGCCGTCACGATCAACGTCTCCCAGATCACCGCCCTGGTGAGCTGCCGCGGCTTGGTCCCCACCGTGCGCAACAACCGGATTTCCTCGGCCCGCTCGGTCATCGTCATCGCGGTCGCGTTCAGCACCGCGATCACGGTGTAGACCACACCCGATCCCACCATCATCGGTGCCGCCCACGCCGATGTCCCCGTACGGACCACGCCCGCCGCTGCGTCCGAGGTCGCCACGGCGAACAGGAAGGTGCACGCGAGCGCCACGGTCAGCATTACGGGGGACGCGGCCGACATCGCCCGGCGCGGCTGGGTGATCAACGAAGCCCTGGCCAGCATCCCGGCGCCCGGGTCGAGTCGGGCGAGCACGGCTCCCAGCAGCCAACCGATACCGGCCAGCGCGATGGGTCCGAGCGCGGACGCGCCCACGGAGAGAGCCATAGCCGCCCCCAAGCCGGCCGGAAATGCGGCCACCGGCTTGACCTGCGGCACGAGATAGGCCAGGGCGCTGCCCCCGCACAGCATCAACACCCCGATGACAGCCCTCGGCCAGGGCAGCAGCCGCCGCTGCGCCGCGCTCTCCCGCAGTACTTCCAAAGGCCCCACGCGGACGGCCTTACGCGCTGCGCTCCGGGCCGCCAGCAGCGTCACGGCCAGCCCGACCACCAGTGCCATGATGAACGGTCCCGGCGTCACTTCCACCGGAACGCCCACCGGCGCCAGGCCGGTCATCCGCATGGCCTCCGCCATCGTCACGGCATACGGCACGGCCAGCACGCAGCCCGCCACACTCGCCAGTACGGCCAGTACCAGCGCCTCCGCCGTGACCAGCCACCGCACCTGCCGCGGGGTCATGCCGACCGACCGCAGCAACCCCCACGTCCTGCGCTGCCGCAGCACGTGCAGGCTCAACATGCCCGCGATCACGAAGATCGACACGAAGCCCGACACCGCGGCCGACAGCACCAGCAACCCCATGACGCCGTTCAACTCGTCGCGCGCTCCGGCGCCGGCGACCAGCATGCCGCTACCGCCGACCAGCATCGCGGCCAAGACCACCGCCGCGAACGACGCGGCGAAGCTCATTCGATTGGCCCGTACGTTGTTCCAGGCCAGGACGAGTGTCACCGGCGGCCACCCAGTCGCATGCCGATCTGGTCGGCCGAGGGCCTGTCCAGGACGTCGACGATCTGCCCGTCGGTCAGGAACAGCACGCTGTCGGCCCGGGCTGCCGCCTGCGGATCGTGCGTGACCATGACCACCGTCTGGCCGAACGCGTCGACCGCTTCCCGCAGCAGTGCCAGCACCTCGTGTCCGGTGCTGCGGTCCAGCGCCCCCGTCGGCTCGTCTGCGAAGAGCACCTCCGGCCTGCCGAGCAGGGCACGTGCGATCGCCACCCGTTGCTGCTGGCCGCCGGACAACTGCGCCGGGCGATGCCTCTCCCGCCCTTCTAGTCCGACCCGGTGCAGCAACTCGCGCACACGGGACGGGTCGGGCCGCCGCCTGGCCAGCCTGCTGGGCAGGATCACGTTCTGCCAGGCGGTCAGCGACGGCACCAGGTTGAAGGCCTGGAAGATGACGCCGACCTGGTCGCGGCGCAGCACCGCCAGTTCCTTCTCCCTCAAGCGGGTGACGTCCTGCCCGGCGATACGAACCGCCCCGGAATCCGGCCGGTCCAGCCCCGAGGAACACTGCAGCAGCGTGCTCTTGCCCGACCCCGACGGGCCCATCACAGCGGTGAAAGTGCCACGTGGGAAGGCGACGCTGACCTGCCGGAGCGCGGCCACCTCGGTTCCACCCTTTCCATATGTCCTGGTCACTTCCTCAAGGAGAACCGCGTGATCACTCATGATCAGCAGCGTGCCGGAACCCGCGGACTTTAGCCATCCGGTATCTCCCCGATCGATCCCTGAGCCTCGCCGCACGCCTCAAGAAAGCACTGGGCACTGCGGGGCGAGCAGGCCGATATGTGCCGGGTGCGTGGTTGATGTGGGGATCCGGTGCAAGGCAGCTGGGGGCCGGATTGGGACGTGGCTGTGGCTTGGTCACGGAAGTTGTGGCCTCCCCGACCTCCGATCACAAAGCGGCGAACTACCGAAGATCTGCCACCAGCACACCATCACCCTGCACCCCGGCGACCTCGACAAGTTCCGCCAGGACCTGGCCTACCTCAGCCCTTCGTGGCGAGGGACGTACTCCACCGTCAGGGCGATGACCGAGGGACTGAGCAGAGCACCTCGATCGCTCGCCGCTCACGGGCCGGAGCCGGCCACCACCCATCCCAATAACGAGCAACTCAGATCCTCTTGTCGCAGCGTCCAGCCCGGAGCCGGCATCGCCATGCCCAGCGACGCGAACCCAGCCCTCCACCAGCGACCAGACACCACCCGGGCCTTCCCGGACGCCCGCTCCGCGGTTCCCGAACCAGGACGAACCCGATTCGCAAACCCCTGAAACGACAAGATCCCGCCTGATCGCGATGATCAGACGGGATCCCGTCAACTTCAGTCCGGCCGTCTCAAGAACGGCCCCTGGTGGGGTGTTCACGAATAGGTCGAGCGGACTGCGCTCCCCAAGGTTCTGAGCGGGGGATCGCCTCAAGGCGGCGCACAGGGTGTGGTTGTCGAGCCATCCGGCGGGTCTGCAGTCGCACAGGGGCAGTTGTGCTCGGTGGTGGAAGGAGCGAGTGCAGAGGCGTCTCTTCCCGTGAGCTGCAAAGCCATCTACAGTTACGGTTTGCAGGCATTGCGTGACTCTGTGTGGTCGCACATTCTCTGCGGGTTACGCACGGCGCCAGGTATGTGGAGGTCGGCATGACGTTGGGCGAAGCATCGCTACTGGAGCAGTTGGCTGCGGACGAGGAGTCCGCCCGCGCACAACTTGAGTCGTTGCATGAGCAGGTGGCGACCCTGGAAGAGCAGCTGCGCGACCTGGCCACCACCCGGAGGATCGTCGCGCCGATGCTCGCCGGGCGTTCCCGGCCCGAGCAGGCACCGTCTGGCGGCACGCCTGAAGCCCCGACACACACCTCGCCAGTGAAAGCCGCGCCAGCGCCGAAACCAGTCGCCGGGCTCGACCAGCGGGTCGTTGTGATCATGGCGAGTTCCGGGCGGACGATGCGTGCCAAGGAAGTGGCTCAAGCGCTGGGCGAGCCCGACGTGCGGGGCCGGGTGGAGACCACCCGGGCGCGACTCAAGCGGCTGACGGCGCTCGGCTGGCTGACCCAGCACGAGCCGGGCCTGTTCTCCATCGCCGCGGGCATCAATGGCCACGCGCCGGGGGGAGTCGCCGACGACGAGGCATAGAGCCACACATCAGAGGTCAAGCGTTCCACAACGGTCGTGGGCGCCGGGCCGGACAAGCAGGGTGCCGCCGAGATTAGGCCCTCGGCGGCACCCGAGGTTGCGTGAGCACCCTCCAGGTATCAACTGACAGTGTCTCGCGCACTCCTGAGAGTAACTCGAATGAGGACCTTTGGGGAGGCGTCGAGCCTGGATTTCGTCTGCCCTGCGATCGGCAGGGCAGGCGCGGGAAGGATCGACAATGCCCTCACCAGGGCGAGAAGGGGTCCGGGGCGGGTCAGTTTCCGCCGGTCCCGGTGGGCGACGCAGGCCACAGCCGGACGGCCAGGCCGACCTCCAGTTGGGCGATGGTGGCCACGTCAGGCCAGCAGCGTCCGGCGGCCACGTCGTTGACGGTCTGCCGGTTCACCCCACTGATCTCGGCCAGCCGGCGGAAGCTCAGCCTTCGCTCGGTCATCACTGCTTGCAGAGTCGCGGCGATGGCCTGGACGACGGCGGCGGCCGGATGGCCGGACAGGTCCGCGTGGGGCCAGTTCTCCGGGTCGTCGGCCAGCTCCCGGGGAGAGCGGGAACGCCCGCGTCCTCCGACCATGACAAACGACTCCTTTCGGTAGATGTCGTCGTCCTCCGTAACGGCAGGTTGTCCTGCCGCTATGGATGGGGTGTGACCCTCGACGCGGAAACCTCGGCGAAGATCACCGGCTACCGGCCGCAGCAGGCCACGCCGGAATGGGAACAGATCGCCGGGCACGTCCGGATGCTGGTCGCCGCCAGCGCCAACCGCTCCCCCTACCGAGTGCAGCGGCTGCTCACCGCGACCACCCGGCTGGCCGTGTGGTGTCACCGCTCCGGCCTGCCCGATGACCCGGAAGTGTGGCTGCGGCACGAGACGATCGACGCGTTCGTCCTGACCGGCTGCACCGACCTGGCCCCGAGCTCGGCGCAGACCTACCGGTCCTGGCTGCGGCACATGCGCGCCATGCTGGCCTGGCTGGAACGCGGCGAACAGGTGCCGCCACCGATGAAAGCCCCCAAGAAGGTCAGCCCGCCGTACTCGCCGGCCCAGCTCGGCCGCCTTCGCGGCTGGGCCGAACGCCTGCCTGGCCAGGCTAGGGGCGACGCTCTGGCGTTGATGGCGCTCGCCTGCGGCTGCGGTCTGACCTCTGGAGAAGTGGCCGCCGTCCGCACCGGGCATCTGCGCCGCTTGGACTGCGGCGCGGTCGTGGTCGCCGTCCCCGGCACCGAGCGGTTGATCGTCTGCCGCGCCGCCTGGGAGGACGTCCTGGCTCATGCCGCCGACCAGCCGGGCGACCGGTTCGTATTCCGGCCCAGGCGCGCCGCCCGGCACGCCAAGAACCTGTTCAGCTCCTGGACCGCCCGCCACACCCCGACCGGCGGCCTGCCCGCCCTGTCGGTGCGCCGGCTGCGCTCCTCCTGGATCGTCGAGTTGCTGAGCGCCCGCATCGATTTGGGGGTGGTGGCCGTCGCAGCCGGGATGAGCACCTCCGCGCTGGCCCGCTACCAACATTTCGTCCCCGTCCTGGACGAGTCCACCGCGGTCGCGCTGCTGCGCGGCAGGCCCGACGAACAGGCCCGTTGAGTACGGCGAAGCCACGCGCCTGGCCGCCGCGCACCACCCGAGCCCGAGCCACCCGGCCCCGGCCACCTGCCAAGCAGACGGCACAGATCCCCGATGCCGTCACCAGCCACTACGCCCGGCTGCTGGACGACTCCGGCATCATGGCGTTGATCAACGACGAGCTCGGCCAGCGCCCCGGCCCGGCGGGAGTGCCGATCCGGGCGGTGCTCGTCTGTCTGATGATCTCGATCCACCACAGCGGCAAAGCCACCCTGGCCGAAGCCTGGCAGCTGGCCGCCTTCTGCCTGTCCCCGGCCGCCCGACAGCATCTGGGCCTGGATCCCGACCGGCCATCTGCCGACGATCCGCACGCCTGCCTGGCCGACAACCGGCGTTTCTACCGCGCCTTCGACCGGCTCACCAGCCTGCTGGACCCGGCCCGGCACGACCGTCGCACCCGCCTGCCCCAGCACGAGGCCGACCTGCTTGCCACCGCCTGGCAAGACGACGATCCCGACCACACCCGCACGCGGGGCCTGCTGCAAGACGTCGTCACCGCGCTCGTGCTCACACCGGTCCGCTGGAGCAAAGGCCGCGGCTACCTGGCAGGATTTAGCGGTGACGTCGGCATCGACACCACCGCTGCCCCGGTCTTCGCCCGGCCGCCCCGAGCTCGCCGCTCCGCCGGCGAATTGATCGCCTCCACCGAGATCACCGCAGGCTGGCACCACTCGGCCGGAAACGATCCACCCGAGTACGGCTACAGCGCCACCCTCACCGTCGCCGCCCGCACCCGCTCTGTTTCCGGGTCTTTTCCGCAGTTGGCGCTCGGCCTGGTCCTCGACACCCCGCACAAACGCATCGGCGCCAACGCCATCACCACCTTGAAACCTCTGGTTGCGCTCGGCTTCCCCGCAGCCTTCGCCGTCGCCGACCGCGCCTACACCGACCAGCAATCCGCCCATTTCGCTCAACCCGCACGCGAACTCGGCTACAAGCTCGCACTCGATTACAAAGTGGATCAGCGGGGAGTGCAGGGCAGCGCCCACGGCGCGCTGCTCATCGACGGCTCCCTGGCCTGCCCGCTGATGCCCGCCAAGCTCGCACAGGCCACCACCGGCTTGGACGACACCGCCATCCGCACACCATCGCAAGAACTCACCGCGTTGATCGCTGCGCGGGAGCCGTACTTGCTGCGCCTCAAACAGAGCGCGAACGCAGACGGCGCCATCCGCTTCCAATGCCCGGCAGCAGGCACCTCCCCGTCGCTCACTTGCCCCCGCTTCGACCGCCTCCACCAGCGCGAGCCCAGCAGGCCCGCCGCGGTCGACCTGACCGACGCCCGGCAGCGAGCCGCCCACCCAGCGGCCAAACCCCGCGTCCTGCCCCCAACCCCCGACCACAAGAGCGGCGAACTGCCGAAGATCTGCCACCAGCACACCATCACCCTGCGCCCCGGCGACCTGGGCCACCTCGACAAGTTCCGCCAGGACGTGGCCTATCTCAGTCCTGCCTGGATCGGAACCTACAAGCCCGTCCGCGCCAACACCGAGGGCATCAACGGCAGACTCAAGGGACACGACCTCGACCTCGGAGATCCCAAGAACCGCCTCGCCCACGGACGCGTCGCCCAGAGCATCCTGGTCGCGCTGCTCGTCACCGTCGCCAACGACCACTTCCTCGACCAATGGCGCCACACCCAGCAGCCCCCAGACGAGCCCGACGCGGTCGCCGCCACTCCGCAGACTCCAGCCGGGCCCTTCGACGGCACCCCACCCGCAGGCCAGAGCAGGCCACCATCCGCCCCATAAGCCGCAAAACCCACCACCCTGTCGCAGCACCTCGCCCGCCGCCGGCTTCGCCATGCCCAACGGCCAGGTCTCGGTTCTCCACCAGCGGCCTGACATCACCCGGGCCTTCCCGGACACCTGCTCCGCGGCTCCCAAACCAGGACGAACCTGATTCGGAAACCCCTGAAACGACAAGATCCCGCCTGATCTCTATGATCAGACGGGATCCCGTCAACTTCAGTCCAGCCGTTTCAAGAACGGCCCTGGGTGGAGATGAGGGGATTCGAACCCCTGACCCCTTCGATGCGAACGAAGTGCGCTACCGGACTGCGCTACATCCCCAAGACCTGCACTAGGTTAGCAAACTTCTGGAGCCGCTCGCGCCACCCGAGGACGGGTAGATCGAGGGGATCGCGCGGGAGGCCGGAAGAGGCGGCGCGGTGCGGCGGGAAGCCGCAGGCAGCGGCATCCAAGCCGGGTACCGGTCGCGCCGTGCGGCGCGGGAGCGGACCGTTCGGCGTGAGCCACATCACGGTGCCGGAGCCGATGACCCGAGACGGTCGGCATCGGCGGGGAACGAGGCTTTCAACCGTGGGGTTGATAAACGGATGATCTACGGCCTAAGATTCTTTCAACCGTTGAGTTGAAAACCGGAGGGGTGATGAGCACGGACGCGCTGTCCCGGGTCTTCGCGGCCCTCGCGGATCCGACCCGGCGTGACATGGTCGCCCGGCTCTCGGAGGGCGACGCGACCGTGAGCCGGCTGGCCGAGCCGTACCGGATGACGCTGCAGGCCGTCTACAAGCACCTGCGGGTGCTCGAGGACGCCGGGCTCGTCAGCCGGCCGCCGGGGCCGCAGCCCCGGCCGGTGCGCCTGGAGGCCCAGGCATTCGACCTGATGGACACCTGGATCGAGCGCCACCGGAGTCGCGTCGAGCAGCGCTACCGCCGCCTTGACGCCGTCCTGGCGGAGATGAGGGGAGACGAGCATTAACAGGATCATGGAGACGGCCATCGAAGCCGACCCGGGACTGCCGGTCATCCGGATGACGCGTGACTTCGCGGCGACGCCCGGGCAGTTGTTCCGCGCCCACACCGATCCCGCGTTGTTCGCCCGGTGGGTGGGTCCCGACGCCACGGTCACCCGGATCGAGCACTGGGACGCGCGCACCGGCGGCAGTTGGCGGTACGTCTCGGCGCACGGGGGCACGGAGTACGGGTTCCACGGCTGCTTCCACGAGGTACGGCCGGACCGCATCGTGCAGACCTTCACGTTCGAGGGCGATCCCGACGGGGTCGCGCTGGAGACGCTGTGGTTCGAGGACCTGGGCGACGGCCGCACGCGGCTGCGGACGCAGTCGCTGGTCGACAGCTTCGAGAGTCGTGACGCGTGGCTGCGCGGCGGCATGGAGGTCGGTGTCGGCGAAGGTCACGCGAAGCTGGAGAGGATGCTCATCGATGGCACTGTCTGACCACCCGGCCGAGCGGCACCGGCAGATCGCCGGACTGTTCACCGACCGGGTCCGCGGCACCCGGTCCTGGGACGCGCCGTCCCCGGTCGCCGGCTGGACCGCCCGCGACGTCGTGCGCCACCTCGTCGAATGGCTGCCCGCGCTCCTCACCTCCGGCGCCGACGTCGACCTGCCCCGCGGACCGTCGGTGGACGACGACCCGGTCGCCGCGTGGCAGACGCACCGCGACGGTGTGCAGGCGGTACTGGACGACCCGGAGACCGCGCACCGGAAACTCACCAATCCGCACATCGGCAGCCTGCCGCTGGACACCGCGATCGATCAGTTCTACACCGCCGACGTGTTCATGCACACCTGGGACCTGTCCAGGGCCACCGGCCAGGACGACCGGCTGGACCCCGGCTTCTGCGCCCGGCTCCTCGCCGGGATGGAAGAGATAGAGCAGGTCCTTCGCTCCTCCGGCCAGTACGGCGCCCGGATCAGGGTGCCCGATGACGCGGATGTCCAGACCAGGCTGCTGGGTTTCATCGGCCGGAACCCGTTCTGGCCGGAGCCGGTGAGCCGAACGCCCTGACCGGGCCGAAGGCCGATGGAAGCATGCCGGAGCCGGGAACGGGCGAGGTCTCCGGTGGACGCCCCGCCGCCGGACGTCAGTCGCCGACCGCGCGGCGCGGTGTCTCGGCGTACTGGTCGAACAGCTCGTCGCGCAGCGCGGTGAGGTCGATGACCTCCGCCACCGGCCGCCGGACCTCCAGCTCGGCGCGCCGGCGGGCGCGCCTGGCACGCTCCGCCCTGGCCAAGGCGGCGGCTCGGCGCCGTTCGGCGTCGACCCTCACGGCGGTCCGCAGGACCATCAGGTAGCCGGCCAGGAGAACGACCGAGGGGGTTATCCCCCACCAGGGGATCACCCCGGTCGCGGCCGTCACCACGGAGGCGAGGAGCAGCAGCACGCACCACAGCGTCAGCCGCCTGCGCTTGGCCACCTGGGCGGCCCTGCGCCGCCGTTCGGCGCGCCGGCGCTCGGCCGCGGACCGCGGGAGCCGGTGGCCGGGCGCGGCGGAGGAGGCGTCGCCGGCCGCATCATCCGCGCCGGCGGGGGGCTCGGCGCGCGTGTCACCGCCCCCGTCCCCATCATCGGACACCCGCGCGGCCGGGCCGTACGGCTCGGCGACGGTGACGGCGTCGGCATCGACGTCCGCCACGCCGTCGGCTTCGGCGTCCGCGCCGGATTCGGTGTCGGTGTAGGCGGGCCGGTCACGGCGCAACCACATGGGCACGAGCACGCACAGCCACATCACCACGATGGCCAGATAGAGAAGGACGCTCCCGCTCACGGCCACCTCCGGGCAGCACGAAAGCGCCGCTGGTCCGCTGGCGCTCTCGATGTGCTCACGTCACGCACCGTAAGACCGCGTGTCACTATTTGACGAGTATTCGATGCGGTGTGTCGCGAGATCTTCAAACCTCTTCGTGCGGAGCGCCTCCGTGCGCCGCCGCCTCGCGGTCCCTGCGCCACCTGGTCAGCAGCCCTCTGGGCACATCCTCAACGGTCAGCGCATAACAAATATGGTCACGCCAGGCGCCGTCAATGTGCAATTGCCGACGTCTGATGCCCTCTTCCCGGAAACCGAGCTTTTCAACCACTCTACGACTCGCGTGATTTTCCGGACGGATATTCGCCTCGATGCGGTGCAGGCCGGTGGTGAAGAAACAGTGGTCGACGGCCATGGCCACGGCGGTGGGGATGATGCCCCGGCCCGCCACGGCGCTGTCCACCCAGTAGCCGACCTGCGCGGACCTGGCCGACCCCCAGACGATCGCGCCGACGGTCAACTGCCCGGCGAACGCCCCCCGGTAGGTGACGACCCAGGGAAGCGCCAGTCCCTGCCTGGCCTCCCGGCGCAGCGTGGCGGTCATCGACACGTAGGGGCCGAGCCCCGTGCGGAACAGGGGCGTCTCGGGGTTGCTCGGCTCCCAGGGACGCAGCCAGTCGGCGTTGCGCAGCCGCGACTCGCGCCAGACGCGCACATCCCTCAGCCGCAACGGCCGAAGCCCCACGGGTCCTTCCGTCAGGGTCACCGGCCAGCCACGTAGTCGATCCACGCCTTCCATCATCCTCCCAAGGCGTGCCACCGTGCCACGGACTCTCCTCCCCGGCTCGGCCCGAGCGGCACCGGCCACCCGAGCGGCCCTGAACCGGCCCGAGCAGCCCCGGACCGACCGAGCAGTCCCGGTCCGCTCCGAACGGCCTCGGCCGACCCGAGCAACCCCGGCCCGCCCGACCCGAACGGCCCCGGCACGGCCGGAAGGGCCGGAACAGCCCCGGTCCCGGTCCCGAGAACCAGGCCCCGGCCCCGGTTTCCGGCCTCCGCCCCCGGCGCGCCGCCCGCCGTACCGGCGGGGTCCTCCCCCGTACCGGCGGGGTCCCCCGGGCCGGCACGGTCAGCGTGGGTGGTCTCCCCCCCGGATCTGGTCCACGACGTGCCTGAGGACCGGCGCGAGTACGGCCATGCCGTCGCGGACCCCGCCCGAGGAGCCCGGCAGGTTGACGACCAGGGTGTTCCCGGCCTGCCCGGCGAGCCCCCGGGACAGGATCGAGGTGGGCACCCTGTCGCGGGACGACTGGCGGATGGCCTCGGCGATGCCGGGGATCTCCCGGTCGAGCACGCGGCGCGTCATCTCCGGGGTCAGGTCGGCGGGTGTCAGGCCGGTGCCGCCGGTGGTGACGATCACATCGTGGCCCTCGGCCACCCCGGCCCGCAGCGCCTCCTCGACCGGCCCGCCGTCGGGCACCACCCGCGGGCCCGTCACCTCGCACCCGGCCTCGGCCAGCAGCTCGGCGAGCAGCCTGCCGGACCTGTCCTCGTACACCCCCGCGGCGGCCCGGTTGGACGCCGTGATCACCAAAGCCCTCACCCGATCACCCGGTCCTCATCCGCGTCTGCTCAAGGCGGCCGGTCACGGGCGGGTCCAGACCCCGGTCTTGCCGCCCGTCTTCTCCTCCACCCGCACGTCGGTGATCACCGCCGCCGGGTCCACCGCCTTGACCATGTCGATCAGCGCGAGCGCCGCGACGGAGACCGCGGTCAGCGCCTCCATCTCGACGCCGGTGCGGTCGGCGGTCTTCACCCGCGCGGTGATCTCCACCCCGTCGTCGGTCACCGCCAGGTCGACCTTCACGCCGTGCAGGGCGATCGGATGGCAGAGCGGGATCAGGTCGGGGGTGCGCTTGGCGCCCATGATCCCCGCGATCCGGGCGGTGCCGAGCGCGTCGCCCTTGGGAACCTCCCCCGACCGCAGCAGCGCGACCGCCTCGGCCGACAGCAGCACCTTGCCGGTGGCGGTGGCCGTACGGGCGGAGACGTCCTTGGCCGAGACGTCGACCATGCGGGCCGCGCCGGTCTCGTCGATGTGTGTGAATCCGCTCACAGCGGGATGACCTCCACGTTCGATCCCTCGGGCAGCTCGGTGACGTCCTCGGGGACCGCGATCAGGGCGTTGGCCGAGGCGAGGGCGGCGAGCTGGTGCGAGCCCTGCCCCCGGACCGGCGTGACCGCGCCGTCGTGGCCGAGCACGGCGCGCAGGTAGGACCGCCTGCCCTGTGGCGAGCGCAGCGGCGCGGTGGTCACCCCCCGAACGCTGTACGGGGGCCCGGCGGCCAGGCCGCGCATCTTCAGGAGCGCGGGCCGGACGAACAGCATGAACGACACGAAGGACGACACCGGATTGCCGGGCAGCGCGAAGATCGGGATCTGGTCCTGACCCACGACGCCGAACCCCTGCGGCATACCCGGCTGCATCGCGACGCGTTCGAAACGGACCGTGCCGAGCGGCGAGAGCGCCTCCTTGACGGGCTCGTAGGCGCCCATCGAGACGCCGCCGCTGGTGATCACCGCGTCGGCCCGCAGCAACTGGGCGTCGAGCTGGTCGAGGAACCGGGCGGGGTCGTCGGCCACGATCCCGGCGCGGTAGCCCTCCCCGCCGGCCTGCTGGACGGCGGCGGCCAGGGTGTAGCTGTTGGACTCCCACAACTGCCCGGCCTCCAGCGGCGCGCCGGGTTCCACCAGCTCGGCGCCGGTGGAGATCACCACGACCCGGGGGCGGGGCCGTACCAGCACCCGGCGGCGACCGACCCCGGCGAGGATGCCGAGCTGCGCCGGTCCGATGGGCGTGCCCACCGGCAGTACGGCCTGACCCGCGGAGACGTCCTCGCCCGCGCGGCGGATGGCGTTGCCCTCCGGTGCCTGCCGGTCGATCCGCACTTCGACGGTGCCGCCGTCGGTCCACTCGACCGGGATCACGGTGTCGGCGCCCGGCGGCACCGGGGCTCCGGTCATGATCCGCACGGCCGTGCCGGGGCCGACGGCGAGCGTCCGGCCGGCGCCGGCCGCGATGTCACCGAGCACCTGCAACTTCGCCGGCACCGTCGCGAGGTCCTCGGCCCGTACGGCGTAACCGTCCATGGCCGAGTTGTCGAACGACGGCAGCGGCACCGGGGAGGTGACCTCCTCGGCGAGGGTGGTGCCCAGCGCCTGGTCGAGGTCGACCTCCAGCGGCGCGAGCGTCCGCACGGTCCGCAGGATGTCGGAGAGGTGGTCGTCGACCGTTCTCATGGGATGGTTCATCGAGACGCCAGGAATTCCTTCAGCCAGGGCAGGAAGTCCGGTCCGAGGTCGGGCCGGTCCGCGGCGAACTTCACCACCGTGCGCAGGTATTCGAGCTTGTCACCGGTGTCGTAGCGGCGGCCGCGGAACAGCACGCCGTGGACCGGGCCGCCCTCGTCCTCGCCGCGGCCCGCCAGGGTGCGCAGCGCGTCGGTGAGCTGGATCTCGCCGCCGCGGCCGGGCCCGGTGTTCTCCAGCACCTCGAACACGGCCGGGTCGAGCACGTAACGGCCGATGATGGCCCAGTTGGACGGCGCCTCGTCCGCCGGCGGCTTCTCCACCAGGTCCGTCACCCGTACAACGTCGTCGTCGGAGGTGGGCTCGATGGCGGCGCAACCGTACAGGGACACCTGCTCCTGGGGCACCTCCATCAGCGCGATGACGCTGCCGCCGTGGGTCTGGCGCACCTCGATCATCCGCTTGAGCAGCTCGTCACGCTGGTCGATCAGGTCGTCACCGAGCAGGCAGGCGAACGGGTGGTCGCCCACGTGCTGCTTGGCGCAGAGCACCGCGTGGCCGAGGCCGCGCGGCTCGCCCTGCCGCACATAGTGGATGGTCGCAAGGTCGGCGGGCTCACGCACCTTGGACAGGCGCTCGTCGTCGCCCTTGGCCTCCAGCACGTCCTCAAGCTCGATCGCCCGGTCGAAATGGTCCTCGATAGAACGCTTGTTCTTCCCGGTCACCATCAGCACGTCCAGCAGACCGGCGGAGACGGCCTCCTCCACGACATACTGGATCGCCGGCTTGTCGACGATCGGGAGCATCTCCTTGGGGGTCGCCTTGGTCGCGGGCAGGAAGCGCGTGCCCAGCCCCGCGGCGGGGACTACGGCTTTGGTCACAGAATGGAAGTCGGTCATAACCGAAACCATAACGGAGGCGTCTGTGGACAAGTCGAGGCTGCGGTCGGTCATCGAAAGCGCGCGGGCCGCCGTTCCCGGCGACGCGCGGCACGCGGCCTCCATCCGGATCAGGGACGCCCTGCTCGACCAGCCCTGGGTGCAGATGGCCGGATTGGTCGCCTGTTACTGGTCGATCGGCGCCGAGCCCGAGACCCACGGCCTCGTCTTCGCGCTGTGGAAGCACGGCGCGACCGTGATGCTGCCGGTGCTGCGCGACGACGACGACCTCGACTGGGCGGTGTACGACGGCCCCGACACCCTCGCCCCCGGCCGCTTCGGGATCATGGAGCCGGTCGACACCCGGCGCGGCATCGACGCGATCCGCACCGCCGCCCTGGTCATCGTGCCCGCGCTGGCCGTGGACCGCGCGACCGGCGTACGGCTCGGCCGCGGCGGCGGATCCTACGACCGCGCGCTGGCCCGGGTCGGCCCGAACGTGCCGACGGTCGCGCTGCTGCACGAGGGTGAGCTGATGGACGGCGTGCCGGCCGAGCCGCACGACGTACCGGTCCGCTACGCGGCCACCCCGGAGGGGATCGTCCGCCTGGCAGGGTGAGCCGTACGGCCTCGCACCGGGGGACCATCCGCCTGGCGGGGAGCCGTACGGCAGGGAGCCGAGGGGCCGCAGCGCCGTACGACCGCACGCTGGGGGACCGTCCGCTTGGCCGGATGAGCCGTACGGCCGCACGCCGGAGAAGCATCCGCCTGGCGGGGCGAGCCGTACGGCAGGGAGCCGAGGGGCCGAAGCGTCGTACGGCCGCGCGTCGAGGGGACCGGGTGAACCGTGCGCCTGGACGTGCGGTACGGCTCGCCCCGGACGGGTGAGACGGAGCAGTAGACCGAATACGACAGAATGGTCGCCGAGGTAGGAGAGGGGGCCAGATGAACGTCGACGTCTGGCTTCTTCTGGGCGCCGGCGTGGTGATCGCGGCCATCGTCGCGGTGCGCATCGCCCACCGCACCGGCCTGCCCAGCCTTCTCATCTTCCTCGGCATCGGCCTGCTCGTCGGCGAGTCCGGCCTGGGCCTGCAGTTCGAGAACCCGCAGCTCGCCCAGCAGATAGGGCTGATCGCCCTGGCCGTCATCCTCGCCGAGGGCGGCCTGACCACCAACTGGAACCACGTCAAAAAGGCGGTCCCCCTCGCGGCGGTGCTCGCCACCGTCGGCGTGGGGGTGAGCATCGTGGCCGTCGCCGTACCGGTCCACCTGCTGCTCCGCCTGGACCTGCGCACCTCCCTGATCATCGGCGCGGTGCTCGCCTCGACCGACGCCGCGGCGGTCTTCTCCGTCCTGCGCCGGCTGCCGCTGCCGCGCCACCTGGCGGGCACCCTGGAGGCGGAGTCCGGATTCAACGACGCCCCCACCGTCATCGCGGTGGTGCTGCTGAGCACTGCGCGCTCGCCCTCGCTGGGGCACGCGTTGCTGGAGGTGGTCGTCGAGCTGACGGTGGGCGCCGCCGTCGGCCTGGCGGTCGGGCCCCTGGGCGTGTACGCGCTGCGCCGGATCGCGCTGCCGGTCTCCGGCCTGTACCCGATCGCCGTGCTCGCCCTGGCGTTCGTCGCCTACTCCGGGGCCGTCCACCTGGGCGGCAGTGGCTTCCTCGCGGTCTACCTCGCCGCGCTGATCATGGGCAACTCCCGGATGCCGCACCGCGCCGCCACCCGGGGGTTCGCCGAAGGAGTGGCCTGGCTCGCGCAGATCGGCCTGTTCGTCATGCTGGGGTTGCTGGCCAGTCCCTCGGAGATGCCGTCGGCGATCGTCCCGGGGTTGCTGGCCGGGCTCATCCTGGTCGCGGTGGCCCGGCCACTGTCGATCGTGGTCTGCTCCTTCCTGGTGCGGATCGTCCGGGTGGACCGGCTCAACTGGCGCGAGCAGGCGTTCCTGTCGTGGGCGGGACTGCGCGGCGCGGTCCCCGTCGTGCTCGCCACCATCCCCTGGGCGGCGAGCACGGCCGGCGACGGCTCCGCCAAGCTCGTGTTCAACGAGGTGTTCGTCATCGTGGTCGTCTACACCCTGATCCAGGGGCCGACGCTGCCCTTCGTGGCCACGCGACTCGGGCTGTCCAGGGTGGACGAGGCGCAGGACCTCGAAGTGGAGTCGGCGCCGCTGGAGGAGCTCAACGCCGACCTGTTGCAGATAAAGGTCCCGTCGACCTCCAAGCTGCAGGGTGTGGAGATCTTCGAGCTCCGGCTGCCCACCGACGCCCAGGTCACGCTGATCGTCAGGGACGGCCGGACGTTCGTGCCCACCGACACCACCAGGATCAAGGTGGACGACCAGCTCCTGGTCGTGACCACCGCCGCCTGCCGCGACCCGGTCGAGCGGCGGATCAGGGCGATCAGCCGCCGGGGCAAGCTGGCGGGCTGGTTCGGCGAACTCGGCCACTGACCGGCCGATACCTTCGCTGACCAGTCGATGCCTTCATGACCGGCCGATGCCTTCGCTGACCAGCCGGCATCTTCGTGACCGGCCGCCACCTTCATGACCGGCCGATGTCTTCCCTGACCAGCCGATGCCTTCACTGACTGGCGGAATGGCAAGGGCCCGACTCGCGTTCACCCCTGTCAGCCGAATACCATTAGCAGTCGCGTCTGTAGAGTGCCAACCGGCGTGAACCAACGAGGAGGAGCGCGTGCCCACTTACCAGTACGCCTGCAACACGTGCGGCAACGAGTTCGAGATCGTCCAGAAGTTCTCGGATGACGCCCTGACCGAGTGCCCGTCCTGCTCCGGCCAGCTCCGCAAGGTGTTCTCGGCGGTCGGCATCGTCTTCAAGGGCTCCGGCTTCTACCGGACCGACAGCCGGTCCTCCTCCTCCAGCACCGTGGGCTCCTCCAGCTCGTCGAGCTCCTCCGGGTCGTCGAACTCCTCGGACTCCTCGGGGTCGTCGAGCTCGTCCGGCGAGTCGAAGCCGTCCGGCTCCTCGTCCGAGTCGAAGAGCACCGCCTCCACCCCGGCGAGCAGTTCGGCCCCCGCCGCCTGAGCCCGTCCGCTCCCACCCGGGAGCGGACCCGCGGCAGTTGTCCACAGGCGCGGCTCGGCGCCCGCCCGTTGTCCACAGGCACGGTCCGGCCTCATCGCCGGGCCGCCGGCCGCGCTAGTCTCGGCGCCATGGTCACTCGCGCGGAAATCGGGGTCATCGGCGGCTCCGGCTTCTACTCCCTGCTCGACGACGCCACCGAGGTCGAGGTCTCCACGCCCTACGGCCCGCCCAGCGACGTCATCACCGTCGGCCGCATCGGCTCCCGCACGGTCGCCTTCCTCCCCCGCCACGGTCGCGACCACCGTTTCGCTCCCCACCTCATCCCCTACCGCGCCAACCTGTGGGCCCTGCGCTCCCTCGGCGTCCGCCAGGTCCTGGCCCCCAGCGCGGTCGGTTCCCTGCGCCCCGAGGTGGGTCCCGGCGCCCTGGTCGTCCCCGACCAGCTCGTCGACCGCACCTCCGGCCGCGTCCAGACGTACTACGACGCCGACGGCGTCGTGCACGTCGCCTTCGCCGACCCCTACTGCCCGGCCGGGCGCGCGGCGGCCGTCTCCACCGCCCGCTCCGCCCAGTGGGACCTGGTCGACGGCGGCACCCTCGTGGTCATCGAGGGCCCCCGGTTCTCCACCCGCGCGGAGTCGCGCTGGTTCAGCTCCAACGGGTGGACGATCGTCGGCATGACCGGCTTCCCCGAGTCGATCCTCGCCCGCGAGCTGGCCATGTGCTACACCTCGCTGTCCCTGGTCACCGACCACGACGCCGGGGTCGAGGCCGGCGAGGGCGTCACCCACGAGGAGGTCCTGGCCTTCTTCGCCGCCAGCGTCGAGCGCATGCGTTCCCTCGTCACCGAGGTCGTCACCGCCCTCCCGGAGGAGCGCGCCTGCCCGTGCTCCAGCGCCCTCGACGGCCTCAAGCTCCCCTTCGACCTCCCCGAGTGACCATCGCCGCCGTGCGGTGACGGCCCAGGGGTCGCCGGAACCGCACAGTGCCGGCGGAAGATACCGTCCCCGCCGTACGGCCCCGCTGTACGGCGGGACGCTGCCATCACGGGTACCGCGCCACCCGGCTCTTCCAACTCTCACGATGGAGTCCGTCATGCGCGCGTTCCGCCGTCTTCTCGGCCGCTACCACCGCCTCGCCGCCACCGCCGTCGCCGCTCTGGCCGCCGCCTGCGCCGTCGTCGCGCTGCGGCCGGAGACCGCCTCGGTGACCGTCCTGGTGGCGGCCAAGAACCTTTCCGGAGGCGTGCTGACGGCGCGCGACGTCACCACGGCCGCCTTCCGGCCGGGGACGGTCCCCGACGGCGCGCTCCGGCCCGGCGTTCCGGTCGCCGGGAAGGTGCTGGCCGGGCCGGCCCGCCGCGGGGAGCCCATCACCGACGTTCGCCTCCTCGGTCCGGGCCTGCTCGCCGCGCACGGCCCGGGAACGGTCGCCACGCCGGTCCGCGTCGCCGACTCCGAGGCTGCCCGGCTGCTGTCGCCCGGCGACGTCGTCAACGTCCTCGCCGCCTCCGCCACCTGGGAGAGCGCCGTCCCGGCCCGGGTCGTGGCCGAGGGCGTCACCGTTCTGGCCGGTCTCGGCGACCGGTCGGATCACGGTGCCCTGGTCGTGCTGGCCACCACCGCCGAGCAGGCCGTCAGGCTGGCCTCGGCCCAGGCGGGCGGCCACCTGTCGATCACCATCGGCCCGCGCGGATGACAGGGCCGGCCCCGACCGGCCGGTCCTCCACCCAGCCCGGGAAAGCCGGGAAAACCGAGGAAGCCGGGAAGGCCGGGGAGGGTGTCACAGCAGCGAGCCGAGCTTGGGGTCGTACTCCCAGTGCCAGGGCTCGAAGGGGCTGACGTAGGCCCACTTCGGGTGGAACCACCCGTACTTCTTGCTGTTGGCCTCCATCCAGTTGAACTGGGGCGACCGGAACTGCTGCACCCCGCCGCACAGGTCGACGGCGAGGCCTAGGCCGTGGTTGCTCCGCCCAGGGACGGCCGCGAAGCCCGGGCGGCGGTAGTAGACCGACTGCTGCTCGGCGAGGCTCCGGTAGCTGTCGGTCACGCACATCGGCTTGCCGAACTGCTTCTTGTACGCCTCGTTCATGCTGATGAACGCGAGCGCCGCGTCCCCGCGCAGCTCGCTGCCGGGCTGCGGGAGCGGGCAAAGGTACGCCTTGGGGATCAGCCCGTTGGAGAACTGATCCGACATGCCCACCTGGACCGGGTTGCATCCCTGGGCAGGCTGGCCCGACTTGTCGACCTTGACGCCCAGCTTCACCAGCGCCTGGGTCAGCGACTTCACGATCTTGCCGGACCGGGCCCGGAGCGCCTCGATCTCGGCGTTCGCCTGCGCCTCGGACAGCAGTCTGTCGGCCCGCAGCTCCTGAGCTTGGGCGGCCAGCTTCTCGCGCTCGGCCTGCAGACGGCTGCTCTCCGCCAGGATGAGATCCCGCTCGGCCACGATCTGGGTGACGTCGGCCATGGCCTGCAACGTCGCGTCGTTCGTCTCCCCGGACAGGAAACCGGCCAGGTCCCCGCCGGTGGGCTGCTGGTAGAGCAGGCCGACGATGTCCGACAGCGGCTGCCGCATCTGGGCGAAGGCGCGGTCGGCGGCCTGGAGCTCGCGCAGCTTGTTCGACAGCTCCTTCTCCGAGGCTCGGATCTTGGCCTGCCGGTCCCGGAGCGCCTTCGTGGCGTCTTCCAGCTCCTTGGTCGCCTTCTCGGCCTCGCGGCGCAGCTCCAGGAGGCTCGTCGGGTCACGGCGCAGTTCGGCGAAGGCCGGGAATCCCGCCTGGGCCGTGGCGGAGACCGGGAACCCGGACTGAGCCTGAGCGTAAACCGGAGAACCCGGCTGGGCTTGGGCGGAGACCAGGGACCGAGGCTGGGCCTGGGCGGAGATCGGGGACCTCGACTGCTCCTGGGGGGAGACCGGCGGTCCGGATCGTGCCTCGGCGGCCCCGGGGATGAGGGAGGTCATGGTCGCGACAACGGCGATCAGACCCGCTGATCGACGAGGTGGCACTTTACGACCCCTCCGTTTGCGAACTCGTGACCTGGGTCAGGCACGCACGTTACTACAGCTCCCCAAGTGTCCGAGCCAGAGACGGTGCAGCCGTTATGCGCGGAACTCACCTTTTGTCAGCCTGCTGCCTCAAGCACCCTCCCACTCCTGTTCCTCGCACACCTCCCACAACCAGGTCCCCCACCACTCCTTCGGACACTCGAACACGGCGTCCGCACTCTCCGGCCGCGGCGTCCCCGACACCTCGGGCGTCGGCTCGGCCTCCGGCCGCGGCGTCTCGGCGGGCTCCGCCGTACGCTCGTCCCTCGGGACGGTCACCCTGGGAGCCGTCAGACGCGTCCTCGGCTCCCTGGCGACCTCCACCGGGCGGCGCGGCCGGGCCACCACGACCCCCGGCATCCACCCCTCGTACACCCGGTCGGGCCGAGGTGGAGGAGGCACCCACCTCGGCCCGAAGGCCACGTCCGGAACGGGAACGACCACGTACGGCAGAGCCGCGATGACGCCCCCCTCAGGTCCCCCGGCGGCGCCGGCGTCCCGGACGGCCTCGCCGTACCCGGTGAGGTCGGCCACCAGCAGCCCGGTGGCGAGAAGCGCGGGAGCCAGCATCGCCCCGCAGAGCACCAACGGCCGCAGCGCGCGACGCTCCCGGCTGCGAATAGGTCGCCGTTCGATCACGCAGCGTGACACTAGCCAGGCCCGCCACACGGCCACGCCGCCACTTGCCACGCTTTTACCGCAGCTCAGCGAAGGGATGACGCGCCCTTCGCCCGCCATCCGCCCGCCCGGCGCGCATGCACGCCGAACTTTCGCTACCCTTGGAGGGAGTCCCTGCCTCCGTAGCTCAGGGGATAGAGCACCGCTCTCCTAAAGCGGGTGTCGCATGTTCGAATCATGCCGGGGGCACCATCGTTACCTTGCCATATACCGCCCCACCTGGGCTTTCCCCTCAGTGCGGCGTACGCCGCCGTGCAGCCGTAGGCCGCCGTGAGCGACCTTGAGTCGCCGTTCACGGGATATGCACGGGATGATCTTGAGCCCCTCCGTCAAAGGACAAGCGGCTCCTCGCCCGACGCGGATGCCTCAGTCCGATCACGAAGAGCCGTTCCACTTCCATTCGCCGCCCTTGAAGCTGGTTGTCCAGGAAAGTGGTCTCTGCGATCATCTGCGATCTGGAGATCCCTACGGCGCCCAGTCCAGCCTCCCGGACCACGCCGGGGCCGATCGGAGGTCGAGCTTCATCGTGCAGTCCTGGGCTGATCACTGGCCGATCGTCGATCCCACCATCCCGCCCCGAGACAAGCGCCGGATCATGGGCAACCGAAAGCTCCTGGGTATATCAACGGCGTCCCCGGCCAGACATCCCAGCTCTCAACCGTCGAAGGGCAAAGGTTGCCTGATCGTTTTTGTGTCCCTCGTCGCCGTGGGAATCCTCAGGGCCATTGGCGCAGCTGTGATCAAGGCGCCATGGATCGGTTTACTTCTCCTCGGTCTGATCACCGTGGCCGCAACAGCGTTCTTCGTGTGGAGACACCTCGAATCCCCGAAACGGCTGGCATGTCTCTACCGCGACCGATACGTGCTTCCCAGCGATCTCGACAACGAGGCCCACGCCCTATTCAAGCGGGCTGCTGACGCCACCATGACGGTCACCCGGTCTCAGGTCAGCCGGCACGGGTTCCTGGACTCTGTCGCCAACGACGTACTGTTCCCCTCTCAGCTGTGGGAGATCAGTCGTCTTCTGCGCTTTCAGACCATCCTCCGCGCCGAGCAAGCCGCCGCCACCCGCGGCGTCATCGTCACCCCCGAGCTGGCGGCCGTCCTCGCCCCACAGCGGCAAGCCTTGCAGCATTCGGTCGCGATGGTCACACAACGGGTCGTGGAGCTGGAGGTCTATGCACGTCGCGTTCAGGAAGCCGATGCCGCCCTGCGGGCCCAGGAGCAACTGCAGAACAACGACAGATACCGCCACCTGCTCGCGCACACCGACGACAGAATGGGCATGCAGAGCCTCCTGGAGCAGGCGGCCGTTATGGAGAGCACCCTCACACGCAGTGTTCAGAACGCCATCGCGGCAGGTCAGACGCTGAGCCTGCCGGACCTTAAGCACTGGAGCTGACCATTGCACGATGTCAGCGAACAACAGCGAAGGCCCCGGGCTCGCCGGGGCCTCTGCTGTAGCGCTGTCTGTCAGTCTTCGAGAGCTTTGGTGATCTGACCGTTGGCGCGATCTCGCTGCCCTTCGAGGCATTTCGCGTAGACACGGAGGAGCACGTCCACACCGTGGCCGGCGCGCTGGGCGACCTCAGTAGGTGGAACCCCCGCGTTGAGCCACAGAGAGACCGCCGCGTGCCGCAGATCGTACGGCCGGGCCGCCAGCGGGGAGGCGACCTGCTCAGCGGTGAAGGCCAACCGACGGGCCTCCTGCCATACGGCGGAGTACGCCGAGGAGGAGAACGGGCGGCCCTTGCCCGTGCGGAAGAGCCTGCCGTCCTTCTCGGTGCCATACGTCCCGATGTGCTCGCGGAGGATCGTGACGAGAGCCGGAGGGATCGGGATCTCCCGAGTGTCGTCTTTGGCCCTGTGCTTCAATCCACGCTCGTCGTGGGTCTCCCCCGAGTCCGTCCACCGCTTGTTCGCCTGTGGACGTGCCTTCTCAAGCGTGATGAGCCCCCATCCCTCGGTGGGGAGGACGCAGTTCTGGCGACGCAGGCCAGACGCCTCTTCGGGGCGGAGTGCTGCGTAGTACATGCAGGCGAACATGGCCACCAACCGGGGGCCGCGTGTCCGTCCCACTTGTCTCACAGCGTCGAGCAGTTTCCGCGCCTGCATCGGGTTGACCGCTGTCCGGGGGTCAACAGTCCCGGAGACTTTTGGCGGCTTCCACTTGACCGCGTGCAGCGGATTGACAGACAGCTTCTTGAGTTCAACCGCGGATTCCATCATGTGGTGGAGCACCGCCCGCTTGCGCCGTACCGTGTTGGCCGCCGCCGGCCTCCCGTCGAAGCGGAGAGCGATCGCGTCGAGGGCCGATCGGATGATGACCGGTTCCAGTAGGTCGGTAAGCGGTAGGGACGCCGCTTCCAACCAACCGAACACCGCCTTGCGCTCCGGCCGCAGTTCCCCGCGTCGCTTGTCCGGAAGGAAGGCGTAGTCGCGCAGCACCGCGCGGAGCTCTTCGTCATCCGGCCTGCCGGGAAGGTCCGTGGTAAGGGCGGGGACCAGGGACAGCAAGGCGTACGTCATCGTCTCGCGGGTCCGAGCAGCCGAGTGGACCCAGCGGGCCGCCATGTACGACCGTGCGAAGCCGAAGAAGGTCGGCCCACTGTCGGCAGCAGGCTTGGCCATCGACTCGGGAAGACCGGTCACCAGATCGAAGGGCTCCCCCTTCCTGGCCGCCTGCCGTAGATCAGAGACGAAGCTCTCGGCAAGCGCCTTCGTCCGGAAGGTCTTGGACCGCTCCTTGCCGCCGACCTTCCAGCGGACGACGTACGAAGGCGTCTTGCTGGAGGCGTTTCGGCGGATGTCCCAGATCCGCACGTCGTAGGAGGTATTCACGCCGCCTCCCGGAGGGTGTCCAGCCAGGCCGCGAAGTCGCTCCGCCAGACGCGGATCTCCCCGTTCGGCAGCTTGATGCACTTGGGCGCGTGGCCGAGTTCGCGCCAGCGGTAGAACGTCCGCCGCGAGAGTCCACCCAGTTCGTCGAGGATCTGGGCCACGGTCAGCAGTTCATCGCGACGGGTCATCGGGACTCACCTCCACCGCTCGTCGCCGAGGCGGGTAAGGCGGTGCCGGTTAGTGCGGCGGCGAGGAGGGCGTCTCCGAGGGAGTGGCCCTTTCCGGCGTACTGCCATTCGGCGATGACGAGGACGGTGTCCTCGTCGAAGAGCGGGAGCCGACCGGTGGTGATCTCTTCATTGCGGGCGTAGGTGGTGCGGTCGGCGCGGATGTCGCCGAGGGTGGTGGAGTAGCCGCGGGAGCGGGTGGAGAAGTGGCCGCGGAAGCCGAGCATGTGCGCCCACTGGACAAGGCGGAGGTCGGCCAGTTCGTCGAGGGCGCCCAAACGGAAGCATTCGGCGATGAGCCGCCGGGCGTGCTCGCGCAGGGGCAGGGCGGCCAGGTCGTCGAGGGGGTTGATGCGCCGGTCGAGGGTGCCGACGCATTCGGCGGCCTTGGTGGCGTACTTGGCGATGTAGCCGGCCACGGCCTGGTCGGTGAGGTCGCCGTCCAGGGTGATCGGACGGACGTCGAGCTGAGCGCCCCAGCGCAGGACGTGGGCGGGTTCGTCGGCCGCGTCCGGGGTGGTGACGGTCACGGCGGAGGTGGCGTGCCGTACGGCGTCGGCCAGGACGTCGGCGCTGGCCCAGGCCGGGGGCGGGGAGGCGGGTCCGTCGGGGCCGTCGAGGCGGATGACGGCGTGGAAGTGGACGACGCCGCGCCGCTGGTACTCGGCGACCTTGGCGAAGGCGATCGTGGCCTGCCCGCGCAGTTCCCGCAGGGTCAGACCGGCGGCTTTGGCGACGCGGCGGCGCAGGGCGTCGGTGAAGTAGCGCCACAGCTGCGGGGCCAGGGCGTTGAACAGCACCGAGCCGGTGTAGTCGTAGCAGTCCGGGCACAGCGGCTCGCCGAGGCGCTCGTCGTCGGAGGCGTGGCGAACGGTGCAGGAGAGGACGCGGCCGTGCGGGCAGGTGGCGGCGTCACGGCGCGGGTGGCAGGGCAGGGTCTTGCCCTTCTTCTCCCGGCGGGTGTGGACGGTGCCGAAAGAGGGGGCGGTGAGGGTGACGAACAGGCATGGGTGCGCGGTGACGGTCTGCGGGACGCCCTTGCCGCCGGTTAGACCTGCGCGGATGAGCTGGTAGGTGTCGGCCCGGTAGGTCTCGGCGCAAGCGGGGCAGCGGGAGGCCCGGCGGGTCTTGCACGGGACGCGAAGAACACCGTCGGGTTCGGTCCGGGTGGTGTAGCGGTGGAGCAGTTCGCCGGTGGCCCGGTCGATGTGGTCGACGCGGCCGCGCAGGTGGATCGGCTGGCGGCAGCCGTTCGTGGCGCGGATTTGGGCGGCCCAGCGGGAGTAGTCCGGGTCGTGCAGGCGGGTGATCATGCCGCGGATCGCGTGCGTGTTGAGTGTGGATACGGGCAAGATGGTGACCTCCTTTCACTCGTTGGGGTGCGAAGGGGATGGCCCCCGACCTGGCGGGCGTCTTGGCGGATGTGCGGCCAGGCCGGGGGCGCCGGCGGCTTTCAGCAGAAGCCGAGGCCGTCGCAGGAGGAGCAGGTCTCACCGTCACCGGTGACGCCACCTCCGCCGCAGGAGCAGCAGCGCCAGCGCTGAGGGGTCAGCGCGACGAACGGCACCTGCTCTCCGGGGTCGTCGGGGAAGGGCACGGCGGGCGTCTTCTCTCGGTTCAAGAGACCGGAGGGTCGAGGGTGATGCAGTCCTCGTGGGAGGTCTGTGCCTGGTGGCGAGTGCGAGCGGCGGCGAGGATGCCGACCGCCTGGTAGGTGACCGGGCCGAAGTTGACGGCGGTCGTGTAGTGGTTCTGGTCTGCGTCGCCGGGGTCAGTCGCGACGCCGAGTAGGGCGGCGATGCGGTCGATCTCGGCGCGGATCTCCTCGTCGCTTCCCTTGGCGTAGTGGGTGACGGTGACGACGGAGGGAACGGGCACGTCCCGGTGGGTCAGCGTGAACACGGCGAGGCTGACGAGTCCGCGGGCCAGGTCGGTGCGGTGATCGTTGGTGGTTGCCATGGTGGTTTTTCCTTCCTCTGTTGTCAGGCGGCTTCGGGAACGGTGTGCAGGGTGCGGAGCAGGTCGGCGGCGAGCTGGTCGGACACGCCCAGCCGGGCGCGCAGCGTCTCGGCGGTGATGGGTGCGCCGTGTGTGGCGTGGTGCTCGTCGGCCACGCGCCGGGCGAAGGTGACCAGGGCCGGAGGAAGCCCGGCCGCGGATCCGGAACCGTCTGCGTCGACCGGGGTGAGCTCGGGCATCGGTGGTGCAGGAACGGGCGCGGCCGAGGCGGTGACGGTCGCCGGGGCCGGTGCGGGTCGGGGATCGGCGGAACGAGTGGTGGCGCGGCGTTCCAGCATCGAGACCGCGATGAGGAACGCCCCGGCGGGCGTGGCGGCGACCAGCCAGCCCCATACCGACGCTTCGGCCTGGTGCAGGTTGGCCGCCAGGGATAGTGCGACCCCGCCGGCCAGTACCAGCGCCGGCCAGGAGACCAGCCCCGATCGCTTACGGCCCGTCGCGGCGTCGCGCTGCCGTTCGCGGGCGGCCATGACGCAGGTCAGGTCGACGCAGACGGCCACGGCCCAGGCCATCCAGCCGCCCTGTCCGTGCTCGGTGGCGGTGTCGTGGATGTGGGTGAACGATCCGGCACCCGCGATGGCGGCCAGGACGATGACCGGGCCGGAGTCGAGCAGCCGGCGGGCAAGGCGTCGCATCGTGTCCCCCCTTTCTGATCAGGTCGGTTTGCCGGTTCAGGCGTCGAGTAGCTCGGTCAGGTCAAGCTCGCTGGTGTCGGTGTCGGTGTCGTGGACGTATGAGGTGATGTCGGCCCAGGCCGGGGTGAGGTCTGAGTACATCCGGGCGGCGTGTTCGGCGGCCTGCTCGGTGACGAGGAAGGAGCGGGCGCGGTACCACTGGCCGTCCTGGCCGGCGAAGATGGCGACGCCGGGTGTCTCGGCGGGGATCGCGCGGGCAGAGACCAGAGCGGCCGGGTCGAGGTCGCCGAGGGTCATGGTCGCGGTTTCGGGATCGTTGACTCGGTGGCAGATGCGGCCGGAGCATTGGGCGCGCAGGGCGGTGACGCCGGGTCCGAGGTCGGAGCCGATGCGCTGGCCGCAGCAGAACAGGTAGATGCCGAAGGCCCGTCCGAGCTGGGCAACGCGTAGCAGGGCCGTGGAGGTGCGGGCGATCTCGTCTTTCTCGCTCTTGTCGGCCATCAGGTACAGCTCGGCCAGCTCGTCGATGAGGACCACGACCGGCATCGGCCGCACCCCGGGTGGGAGCTGCCAGATGTTGCGGGCGCCGGCCGTACGGCACAGGCCCATCCGGTCGGCCATCAGCGCCACCAGGTCATCCAGCAGCGCGGCGCATTCGGCGCGGGTGGTGGCCAGCGCTGAGAGCCGGGGCGCGTACGGGGTGAATTCCACGCCGCCCTTGAGGTCGAAGCCGACCAGGGCGACCGGTTGCGGGGCCAGGCCGACGATGAGGGCGTTGGCGAGGTTCGACTTTCCCGACTGGGTCGCTCCGGCGTTGAGCCAGTGCGGCACGGTGCGGAAGTCGATCTCCCAGGGTTTGCCGGTCTCCAGCCGCCCGACCACCACCTTCAGCAGCGCATCGGAGGGCGGGAGCCGGTCAATGCGCACCAGCGGGTCGTGCATGGTCGCCGACAGCACGACCCGGCCCGGCCGGGGTGAGGAGACTCGGACGGCGTGGACCCGCCAGGAGTGCGCGAGCCGTTCGGCGGCCTGGCTGTAGTCATCGGGGATCTGGCCTTCCAGCAGGTGGAGGGTGACGCGCCAGCCGTGCCGGGTTGGCAGCGGCAGCCACATCCAGGGCTTGGTGTCGACGGCGATGCGCTGGAAGCGGCGGCGGACCTTGACCAGGCCGGTGGAGGCGACCGCGCCGGGGGTGAGGGTGAACCACCAGCGTTGCCGTTTCTTGGTCAGGCCGCAGCCGAGGGCGACCTTGCGCCAGGTGCCGCGGACCGTCAGGGCCATGAGCGGGTAGCCGGCCACCAGCCAGAAGGAGCGGTAGTGCCAGCGCCGCCAGGCCCATAGCCCGAGCACCATGGCGGCCAGGGCGGTGAGGAGGGTCAACAGGTCATCGCGCAAGAGCGTTCACCTCCGCCGGGAGGATCGAGGCGGCGCGGTAGCTGATGCCCCAGCGGACCTCTCCGTTGCGGGTCTGCTCCCACACGAAGCCGACCAGGTCCACGGGGTGGACGGGCATGCCGAGGGTGACGGGCGGTTCGCCGGAGACGTTGACGCGGAGCAGTTCGATCCGGCCGGTTGCGTCGATGGCCGACAGGGCGACCTCGTAGACGGGGTTGCCGCTCTTGTCGGTCTTGATCTCGCCGGTGTCCTTGTTGACCAGGCGGGGGCGGGGTGCGGCGACGCAGACGAACTGCAGCTTGGTGGTGTCGACGGGGATCGGGATGTTGCGCATGGTCGGTGACCTCCTATCTGTCGTAGCCAACATAGTTAACCTAGTTAGCTTGGTTGTCAACGTGCTCATGGTTGGCTTGGTCGCGTGTCTGTGGTGAAGTAAGAGGTTGGTAGACCAACAAGAGGTTGGTAGGCCGAGCTGGACTACCAGGCAGCAGCGGGCGGAAGAGAGACGGCGGGATGGTCAAGAACACCGGGCGGCCCGGCTATCTACAGATCGCCGACGATCTGCGCGAGCAGATCCGCTCCGGCGCCCTTACCCCCGGCGCCCCGCTGCCGTCCACCACCCGGCTCGCCGAGCGCTACGAGGCGTCGTTGAGCGTGGTGAAACTTGCCGTCGGTGTCCTGCGCAACGAGGGCCTGGTCATCGGCCAGCAGGGCAAGGGCGTCTTCGTCCGGGAGAGCGCCGCGCCGGCCCCGCCGGAGGCTTCGTCGGACGAGCTGACCGAGATCCGCGCCACCCTGCAAGATCTGTCGGAACGGCTCGCCCGGGTCGAGTCGGCCCTGTCAGACCGCCCGTAGACCGCTTCTGGAGTCATCCGCGGACGTGGCAGCCGGTCACCCGCCGCGCCAGGCCTGCCGTACGGCTCGGCGGCACCTTGCCCAGGCTCATGCACCGGTCCTCCTGGCGCATCCCGATCAGGACGAGCGCGTAGCCGACGAGGACGGTTGCCCCGAGCACCAGGGCGACGATGAGGGGAAGCGCGCTCACGTCCAGATCACCCCCGCCTCGGCGACGCCGCGCGGGTAGCCGGCCGGGCGCCGGACCTCACCGCGCCGCCTGCTCGCCTTGCGGCGGCGCTGAGCCGTACGGCGCAGCCAGCGCGCCGAGGCGTGGCACTTGCGGCAGAGCGTCTGCCCTTCCTCCACGGCCGCGCCGCAGGCGCAGACCGGTCCCTCGTCCAGCGAGGCCATCAGGTCGATCATGATCGTTGCTCCCTTCGCCGAGTCGGTGTCGTGCGGTGTGACACGAGAATCCGGCCAAAGGGCAGGACGGGATCACTACAGGACGGGACATGTTCAAGACGTCCGGCATACGATTGCCCCGTCCCTGGACGTCCCCTGGTGGCAGGTGAAATGCCGAACGAGCGACTGCGCGCGGCCCTGTTAGAGCGCGGGGCGACGGTGGCCGACCTCGCCGAGTCGATTGCGGTCGATCCGAAAACCGTGGAGCGGTGGATCACCAAAGACCGCACCCCGTACCGCAAGCACCGTTACGCGGTGGCATCGTTCCTGCGCATGGACGAGGCGTACCTGTGGCCGGCCGCGCTGACGCCCGAGCAGGCCGCGGCCGTGTCCGAAAGTGAGATCGTCACCGTCTACCCACACCGCTGGGCCGTCCCCCGGGACGCCTGGGGACGTCTGTTCACCGCGGCCAAGCAGGAGATCGGCGTGCTGGTCTACAGCGGCCTGTTCCTCGCCGAGGACACCGGCATCGTGCGCCTGTTCGCCGACAAGGCCACCGCCGGCACCCGGGTCCGCATCCTGCTCGGCGATCCCGACTGCGCCGAAGTCGCTCAGCGCGGCGCCGACGAGGGCATCGACGACGGCATGGCCGCCAAGATCCGCAACGTTATGGTCCTCTACCGGCCGCTGCGGCAGGTCGAAGGCGTGGAGATCCGGCTGCACCGCACGGTGCTGTACAACTCGATCTACCGCGGAGACGACCAGCTGCTCGTCAACACCCATGTGTACGGCCAGCCCGCCGCCAACGCCCCCGTCTTCCACCTGCGCAAGGTCACCGGCGGCGACATGGTCTCCACCTACACCGGCAGCTTCGACGCCATCTGGGCCGACGCCACCCCGCTAGAGTCCTGACCATGGCCCGCCGCATCGACTTCTACGACGACCCCGACGCACCCAAGCCCAACAGCCTGGTCCCGTCGGTCAACGTCGTGGTCACCAACGACGCCGGCGAGATCCTCATGATCCGCCGATCCGACAACGGCAACTGGGCCGTCCCCGGCGGCGCGATCGACCTGGGCGAGTCCCTGCCCGAGGCCGCGATCCGCGAGACGCTGGAAGAGACCGGCATCACATGTGAGATCACCGGCCTGGTCGGCACCTACACCGACCCCAAGCACGTCATCCTCTACACCTCCAATGGCGAGGCCCGCCAGGAGTTCTCCATCGTGCTGCACGGCCGGCCGGTCGCCGGTGAGCCGACGCCGAGCGATGAGTCCCGCGAGGTGCGGTGGGTGCCCCGTGAAGAAGTCGGCGCGCTGTCGATGGACCGGTCAATGCGCCTGCGGATCGGTCACTTCCTCGACGGCCGGGCGGCGCCGTACATCGGCTAGAGCCTCCTGAACCGCGCGTACGGCCGAGGTGATGCACGGGGTCGCATTGCTGATCGACCGGCTGACGAGATGCTCGGGGCCGTAGCGGGAGTGGATCTCCGCCAGCCGGTCGGCGACGTCCAAGGGAAGACCGTCCGGGCTGGTGGTCATGTCGGCATAGGTCAACGCCGTCACCAGCTCAGGGCGCTCAAGGCCGAACTCGGCGTTGAGGGCGTCGAGGAGTCCCCGCTCGGTCGCCTCGTAAACCGCGCAGGAGTGATGAGCGACCAGGCGGCAGAGCCGGGCGTCGGCCTGGTGGACATCGCGCAGGTACCGGGCACCGTCGAGCGGATGAAAGCCGGTGTCGACGAGATCGGGCGCGTAGCCGATGTCGTGCAGCCAGGCCGCGGCGGTCAGCAGGTCGGCTTCCTCGCCGAGGATCGGCGCCAGGGACTCAGCACGCGCGGCCACTCCTTGAGTGTGCGCCCAGCGGCGCGGCAGCGGTTTGCACAGGAGGGTTTCGGCCAGGTCGCGTGCCCATTCAGCATGTCCCATGCGGCTCACGATAGACGCCGGCCCCGGGGAGGCTTCCAGGGTCGGCGCCGGGACGTCCTCAGACGTCTCAATCGGGGGCAGGCCGGACGAACCGGCCTTTTCCGTGCGCGGTGGTGATCAACCCTTCGCGCTCCAGCTCGGCCAGGGCGTGGCGGACGGTGTTGCGCGAGGCCCGGTGCCGGCGGCACAGCGCGTGCTCGCTGGGCAGCAGGGCCCCGGAGGGCAGCGCTCCAGTGCGGATCTGCTCGCGTAGGCCGCGGGCGATCGCCTGGTAGCGGTAGGCCGCCTGCCGGTCCGGGTCATCGCATCTGACGACGCGGCCCTTGCCGGGCAGGGTGATGATGAGGCCCTCGTCTTCCAGGACCGCCAGGCCGCGCCGGGCCGTGGAGCGGGCGATGCGGAACCGGTCGGCGAGGGCCGTTTCTGAGGGCAGGGTGCTGCCCGGCGGGTAGGTCCCCGCGGTGATCTGCGCGCGGAGCCGATCGGCGAGCTGGTGGTAGACCCGCCCGCCGGTCAGCCACCTGCTCTCAGCAACCGACATCGAAGGCCGGGTTCAGGAGCGGTAGGCCTGGCGGATCTGGCTGAGGTCCAGGCCGAGCTCTTCCTGCTCGCCGTCGCGCCAGCCGGCCCGTGCCGCCTCAGCGATCCGGTCGGCCGCGGGGAACAGCTTCAGGCACGAGACGCGCTCGTCGTGCTCGGCGCCCCAGTAGTACCACTGGAACGCCAGGTGGGCGTAGACGCGGCGGGTGCGGAAGGCGCTGTCGGTGACGTCCAGGCACGGCCGGTTCTTGCTGTCGGTGATCAGGACCGCGATGATCTCCCGGTTGATCAGCTCGTTGCGGAGTGCGGTGAGCAGCTCCACCTGGTAGGCGTGCTGGCTTTCTTTCACGGTGCCCATGACTGTTTCGGCTCCCATCGGATGGTGGAGGGCGAAGACCCCGGATCAGGTGGGGTCACATGCCGATGAGCTTCGTCGCCGGAGAGGGACTCGTGGACCGCAAGTTAGGGACGTCTAGGGACGTCTTATGTTAACGTCGCAGGCACCGGCCCTCCTGCTGTGGAAGGTGCGTCCCTGTTATGAACGAAAACCTCCGGCACGCCCTTATTCGGGCGCGACTGCAGCCCGTCGACATCGCCGCCCGCCTGGCGGTCGACCCCAAGACCGTCGCCCGCTGGATCAGTGGCCGCATCCCTCACCCCCGTCACCGCCTCGCGGTCGCCGATCTCCTCGGAGCCGAGGAGAGGGACCTGTGGCCCGACGCCACCCGCGGCCGGCGCGTCCCCGACGAGATCAAGGCGATCTACCCTCATCGCTGGGCTGTCCCGGCCGATGTCTGGCGCACCTTCTTCGAGGCCGCGGAGGAAGAGATCGGCATCCTCGTCTACAGCGGCCTGTTCCTCGCCGAAGACGCCGGCCTCCTGCGCATCCTGACCCAACGAGCACGGGCAGGGGTGCGGGTCCGCATCCTCCTGGGCGACCCCGACAGCCCGGACGTTGCCGCCCGGGGCGTCGAGGAGGGCATCGGCGGCGACGTCATGGCCGCCCGCGTCCGCAACACCCTGGCCCTCTACCGGCCCCTCCAGGACGTCGAGGGCATCGAGATCCGTCTCCACCGCACGGTGCTGTACAACTCGATCTATCGAGCCGACGACAGCCTGTTGGTCAACCTCCACGCCTACGGCACCCGAGCCTCCGAAGCCCCGGTCATCTACCTGGCCAGAATCGAGAGCGGCAACGCCGCGACGACCTACCTCGACAGCTTCGAACGCGTCTGGTCCAGCACCGAAACAGCAGTTCAAAGGACCTGACAGTTCTTCATTCAAGATCGAACGTAACTTATCTGTTCGCTTTCAAGGGCGGTCCGCTCCGCGGCCCGCCGCGCGTGCGCGGTCGCCGGCCGCGCTGCGGCTCTTCGGCCGGTCGCGCCCGGCGCCGCCCACGCGCCAGATTCATCGGGTGAACCTCTTGAGCAGGACAAGCCTTCAGGTGGTCGAAGCGGTCTCTCCGCAAGGCTGCCGCGCCGCTTCCGTTGCTAATGACGGTCGCGGGCACGTCCCCGATCTGGCAGAGCGGAGCGGATGCCTACTTCCGTTGCAAGATCTCCGAGATCTTTCGCCCGAGACTGGTGCCGTTGCCGACTCGGCCGGACGGGGACGTGCCGCACCTGATAGACCGTGGCGTGAGCCCACCCGCGCAGGAGGAACCCCTTTCACACGTTGGTGAGCGGCCAGCTCTGAGCAAGACCGGGGCCTGCACGGGTCACCGGGGTCACCGACGGCTCATCGGATGGTAGGCCGCAGAGCCTTGTCATTAGGGCGCCGCACGACCCCGCCACGGGCAGAGGAGCAACCGGAGCAGCGGAGGTGAACAGTGCGCGTCTTCTGCGGAATCGACTGGGCCGAGCGCCATCACGACGTGGCGTTGGTGGACGAGAGCGGAACCGTGATCGCCCAACGGCGGATCACCGAGACCGTGCAGGGCTACCAGGAACTCCTGAACATGCTCGCCGAGGCCGGCGACGGCCCGGAGGCCCCGATCCCGGTCGCAATCGAAACACCTCGTGGCCTGCTGGTGGCGTGCCTGCGCGCCTGCGGCCGCCCGGTGTTCGCCATCAACCCCTTCAGCGCCTCCCGCTACCGGGAACGGCACGCGATCTCCCGCAAGAAGTCCGACCGCCAGGACGCCATCGTGCTGGCCAACATCCTGCGCACCGACATGGCCATGCACCGGCCGCTGCCGGCCGACACCCACCAGGCCCAAGCGGTCACGGTACTGGCCCGCGCCCAGCAGGATGCCGTCTGGCGAGTGCACCGCACCGGCAACGAGCTGCGCTCGGTGCTGCGTGAGTACTACCCCGCCTTCCTGGAGCTGTTCGCCGCCCAGGAGGGCGGAGTCAGCTGCCGTGAGGCCCGCGCGATCCTGGCCATCGCCCCGACCCCCGCCGCAGCCGCCCGGCTGAGCCGGCCGCAGATCCGCGCCGCCCTCAAGCGCAGCGGCCGGATCTATCACCTGCAGTCCTGGACCGAGAAGATCCACACCGGGCTGCGCGTCGAGCACCTGCGCCAACCCGGCCCCGTCGAAGAGGCCTACGGCCACCAAGTGCTGGCGCTGCTGGCGGTGCTGGACGCCGCTTGCACCTCGGCCGCGGCTCTGGAAGAGGCCGCCATCGCCGCGTTCCGCGCCCACCCCGACCACGCGATCATCACCAGCTTCCCCGGCCTGGGTGACCTGACCGGCGCCCGACTGCTCGGTGAGATCGGCGACGACCGCACCCGCTTCGCCGACGCCCGAGCGCTCAAGGCATATGCGGGCGCGGCCCCGGTCACCCGAGCCAGCGGACGCAGCCGCGCCGTGATGCACCGTCGGGTCAAGAACCAGCGCCTGGCCGCGGTCGGGTATGTGTGGGCATTCGCCGCTCTGACCGCCTCACCTGGAGCGCGAGGCCACTACGACCGGCGCAAAGACCAGGGCGAGCGCCACGCCGCCGCCCTGCGCAACCTCTACAACCGCTTCCTCGGGTGCCTGTTTCACTGCCTGACCACCCGCCAGACCTACCGGGAACAAGCGGCGTTCCCCGCATCGACCGAGCAGCCCGCCGCAGCGTAAGCCGGCCGGGCTGAGCCCTGTTGCCGCTGGGGGCTTCGCAGCCCCCAGACCCCCGCGCGCCGGAGCAACCGCCGGCGCGCCCACTGTCATGCCCACGACCCGCCGCTCGCGCCGGCGGTCACTCCGGACCGGGTTGACACGCCCCGCCCATCGGATGTCTCGGGCCTAGCGGCCCTGCGCTACGGGTCGGCTTGCCACCGAATGACTCAGGTGTCACTTACCGACTCCGATCCTCATAGGATTGCAGCTCCTCAACAGTGAGCCCAACGTCATCGGTGTCAGTAGTCTCCACCGAATTCAGCGAATACGGCTTCGATGCTGGCCTTTGTTGTGCACTCATCAAGCCGTTCAGTGATTATGTCGGTGGTTAGATCGAGGGCCTTCAACTCATCGGATACCTTGATGACTGCAACAACTCGCCGTACCTTGTCATGGTGCGCCCGAGCCCACCGGCTAAGAGCAGCCCACTTCGGGCCGGTGTCCCACCCCTGGTGACCGTGCGGATCGACCACATCGACCACGATCGCACCGTCAACTTCATGGAAGAAGAGGAAGTCTGGGTACATCAGTGCCCATCCTTCACCGTCGGGGTAAGGAACTCCCAAGCCATGCTTCGACCTGGCCGGATTCCGGTACCACCCGACCAGTGTCGCGTACCCGATCTCCTTCTCAAGCACGTCAATCTCCCACGCAGAGCCGGGCTTGAAAGGATACTTCCCTTCCGGAACGACACGATGGTCCGACGGCGCGACATACAAGTGCTTGTCGTACACCGGAACTGGCGAGGTAACCGCGTGCTCCCCGCTTCCCGTGATCGTCTCTGATGGGGCTGAGACGCTTGCGGGGATTTCGATGTCGACAGCTAGAGTTCCGACCCTCGGGTTCCATGCTCCCTCGAAGTCAAGACGAGCTTGTTTACCCAACATGGAAACCTGATTGGCGTATTGAACTCGCCAGGCCTCGCTCTGGTCAGCGGCGGCTGCCTCGACGGCCTTCTTGAAGGCTATCGCCATCTCTTTTGTTTTCACTAGAGCAGCTACATGTGCTTTCGCCTCGTACGGATCATCCATCTCGTCGCAGAGGGTATTCCAATACCACTTCGCAGTGGCATCGGGCAGCGCACGAACCGCAGCGTTGAATTGCGTGTCGATGTCCTGGACCTTGGTTGAGATCGACTGCTGGTTATCGCTCTCCACGAACTGACCGCGTCGGTTGTCCCAGACAGTTTCGGAGATGTCAAGCTCCATCACGTCGTTGACAAGTTCCTGAATCTCCGCAGCGCGCACAGCAACCTCGGTTTTGATTGCTCCGACAAGGCGGGCCTGTGCCTGTGCGCTGGCGTTAGCTACTAGGTTGTGGCCGCGGAGAAGCCGAGCGAGGCCGAGGAGCCGGTCAGTCTGCGAGCGCCATGGTTTCTTGGCTCGGGCGACCGACGGCAAAGCTCCAAGAAGAGCGAAGCACTCCGACGGAATGGCCGTGTTCTTCACGCAATCGACTGGCTCTACGGCGATTTCGATGTCACCGCCCGTATCCTCACCGAGTGCCTGGACGACCTTAGCGACTTCACTCTTCGAGTAATGAGGAAGGTAGAGCGTTACCGAGTTCAGAGATTCGTCGGTTTCAATACGCTCCGCAAGCGGTGTGCGGACCATACGGCCGATCAGCTGCGCAATATTCGTGTAGTCCTTGGCAACACGTAACGAGAGCATCACCTCGGCACGTGGGCAGTCCCACCCGGTCGTCAGAGCGCTCTTAAATAGGACCACACGAACCCGGCTGTCAGCCGCGATCCGGTCCGGGGCGATATAGCGGACCTCTCGGTCACCTGGCAGTGTCAGAGTGGCGTGGGACTCGAAAGAGTGCGCAATAGCGTCCCCCTTCAATAGCAACCATTCCGACTCCAGAGAAGATAGATATGAACCGAGTTCAGCGTCCGAGGTACCCGGACGGACTTGGATCACCAGGAGGGGTTCGACCAAGGGCGCCCCGGTCAATTCCGTGTAAGCCCGCCATCTCTCGTCGAACTCCTTCAGGGTGACGACTGATTGCGCCAAAAGCGTCGACTCGGCGGCCTGGCTTTCGCCTGGGTGGCGGACGATGATTCTGTCCTTCAATAGACCCGATTCACGGACTTCCGAGACCGGTACCTCGATCATCTCCAACGACCGGCCGGCCCGGTCCATCGCTCTCTTGAAGCGCTCCGGCGTGGCGGTGATCCCGAAGATTACCGGCGCTGCCGGATGCGGTCGTCCCGTGAAGTGGTCGGCTGTGCCGCCATGGCTTATCCGTTCGATGATCGTGGCTGCGTCCCTCTTCGCCTCAACGCCCTTATGGGCCTCATCGATGACAAGAAGGAAGTTCGAGCCATACGCCTCGACGGTGTTCGCAACGATCTCCCATAGCCCATTCTCACGGCTGTTTGAAGGCTGCATCGAGGTGGTGCCCTTACCGAACAGATGGATGTGCGCGAAGTGGATACGGCCACGGTCAAGTCGCTTCTGGTCAAACGCCGTATCAATCTCGACCAAATCGCCATCGGTTAACTGGGCAGAGGCCAATAACATCTTGTCAAGTGTTTGACGGTTCAGAGCTGGGTCGTCGGTGACCCATAAGATTGCCAGGCCAGGGTTCCCCTCGGTGGTTTCATCACCGAAGATGAGCCGCTCCAAGACGGAGGTTGCAATAACAGTCTTTCCCGCGCCCGTCGGAGCCGAGAGCCCAACAGCGGTCTTCTTGGCACGCTCTATGAACACACGCTGAGCGTCACGTACTTCCTCGACGCACAATGTCACGGCATTAGACTGGTAGGGAGTGAGAGTGAAGCTCACTGGGCCGCCTCCACGTTTATTTCAAAGTTCCTCAAGTACGACTCATAGAGTCGGTATGTGCGGATCCCTCGGGGCAGCCGCCCTGTGACATCCTCGAAGTCAGAAGGGGAGTCGGTTACTACGAACACCAGCGGGGGCGGCTTCTGGAGCGCGGACATCGCAGCGACAAAGGACTCGCTCGCGTCGACATCAACGAGAACCGCGTACCGGTCCGAAAGCGCCCACCCCTCGGACGGCTCCTTAGATATACACCTCCCTATCGCTCCGGCCTGCATCCAGAGCAGCGGTGCGATCGCCTCGAAATCACGGGCGCGAGAGACACGGTCAGGATCTAGGTAGGTGAGGTCAAAGAATTCGACGGTGGCGCTCAAGCCATTCGAGTAGATGGAGCCATCAGGACGGGTTCCGGTAACGACAGTAGTAATGCGAGGCTGAGTGACATACCTACATACTCCTCTCGCCTCCCATTCGGGATCCCCAGGGCTACACCCGGCCGCGCGGAGCGCCTTGGAATCCTTGGCCCCTACTTCGTTGTTTGTGACCAGAATTGACTGGCGAGTCCCGCCATCTTCAGCATTGAGGCGCGCCACAGCCTCGGTCGTCGAGCCCGAGCCTCCAAAGAAGTCGAGGATTACTGCGTCAGACGGAGCTATCGCAGAAAACCACCGCATCAAGACTTCGTGATCTTTGGGGAACGGAAAGCGTTTATCGCCGAGTATAGCTTCCAGCCGCTTCGAGCCCGGCATGCGAGGTGTCGTAAACGTTGCATAGGGAACTTGAACAGCCTGATCCACAAGTAGCCGCTTTATCCGTGGCGTAGTTGTTTCATCCGGACCAAACAAAATGCGATTATCTTTGAGGCGTTCCTCCATTGCATCAGGATCCAATCGCCAACCATTTGCAGGCATGCGGACAGGCTTACCCGTCTTCGGATGGTGGAGGTCATATCTCAGATTTTCGCGCGGACTTGGACTACTAAGATCTCCTGCCTGAAAGACGCGACCTTGATCATCAATCTGGTCATAACGGAATACGGCTGGCCCGAGGACATTCCGAAGTGGGCGCAGAGCCGCACGGTAGATCTTGGTTGCCTCGCTGGGGTCGTGTCCCGACTCTTCCCATGCCTTCTTAGCGGTTTCCAACGCTAGGTCAATGCCTGGCTTGACGACTCGCCAACGGACTTCATTTTCGGCGAGCGTCGACTCATCCCTTGCGTACGCCAACATATAGTCCACCCCGCCAGCGGTGTAGCGAGCGTCGTTCTTGCCGCTGCCTTGCCAGACGATATTTGCAATGAAATTCTGAGGGCCGAAGACCTGATCCATCAACATTCGGAGACGATGGTGTTCTTCGTCGCCAATCGCTACGAGGATAATCCCTGTATCCTTAAGGAGGTCTCGTGCGAACGTCAGACGTCGCTCCATAAACGAGAGCCACTTGGAATGCTTGAAAACATCCTGGTCCGCGATATATCTATCACTGTAAATCCAACTCTGATTCCCGGTATTGTACGGCGGGTCAATATAGATGAGATCTATTGCCTTGCGGTGGGTCATCTTTAGCGCTTGTAGCGCATGATAATTTTCGCCATTGATGACGACATGGCATGGGACGTTAGGCTGTCCGCGCTCGATCCGATGAATCGGCTTCAGACCGGGATAAACTGGCTCACCGAAATCCCGCACGACGACTAGGTCGGCAACTGGAACGGGTTCCTCTACATCGGCCAGGTAGGCCAAGCGCTCAATCCCTGCACTGACGACCTTGAGGACACGCCAAGTTTGTTCTTGCCCGCCATGAACCGAGTCACGGCGCACTACCTTCACACCGCGCTTTACCGGATGCTCCGGAAGCCTCACCGACTCGGGAAGATGCTTCTCGAAAACTAGTCCGAACTTCCGGCCTTCGCGTATCGCATCTACTTCGCGGGCGAGCGTGACGGCTAGCGCGGGATCCAGTGCGCGGACCCGGGCAAGCGCATCATCAAGGACGTTCGATCCTGGTTTGTTGCCCACAACCTTGGGCGCAGGGTTGGTTGGAGAGGGGGCTTCAGTCACAGATTGAGGCTTTCACTGTTGGGTTATGGGATAGTTGATCATTTTGGGTTCTATTAAACCGTACTCAGTCATCCGCTAGTGGGCTTACGAGCGGATGACTGAGCCGACGAACAGGTGCCGCATCCAACATGAACACTCATGATCAACTTTGAGCTAACTATGGATCAGGTTATGGCAAAGTCTGCGGCGAGGCATCCGTTTCCACAGCCCGGCGGCCTTGTGAGGCAAAGTCTCCACTGCCAGGTGAGCAAGTGCTGAGGTGTAGCTCACCACACGATTCGCCCCTGATGCAGACGGGGCTACCATCTTGTGACGGCCAAGCCATGAAATGTCCGTTATGTCCTATATTTGGGATCCCATCAGCCGCTCTAGCCGGGAGTCATGCCACTGCCCACAGCTTCCAAGGGCTATGTCGGCAACAGGGAGCACCGACTATCCCTCCTCGGCTGGGATGCGGTCGTCTGTTGTACATCGAGGTAGCCCGGGGCTGTATTGGCATGTCACGCTTAACGTAGAAGCCGCGAACACACAGCGTGCTGTGCGACCCAGCCTGCCAAAGCAACGCGGTTCGTCCCTGTCGAACGCTCGCTAGATCAGTTATTCGATACGGTGACTGTCGTGAGCTCGTACCTGCTGATTCTGGGTGAACGTGAGGCCGTGGCCTGGGTGCTACGCGAGTCTCGGATGGCTTTCCCTCCGAGAAGCCGGAGCGAAGTGGCCAAGCTCAAGGTGGGTGATGAGCTGCTCATCCTCACTACCCGCGGCTGCTGGCACAACCCCACGCGGGACCGCACGCGGGTCATCGGCCTCGCGAAGGTAACCGAGGACGTCGTCCCTTACGATGAGCCCATTACCATCGCAGGTCGCAGCTTCACACGAGGCTGCGAGATCAAGATCGAAGCGCTTGCACCCTATCTTGCCGGCGTTGAGCTGTCGCCACTTGTCCCTCAGCTTGCTGCTTTTCCGGATAAGCGGAGCAGCGCATGGTCCCTTCGACTTCGTCGTCCCCTTCTGGAGATCTCCGATCATGATGCGCTGTTCCTCAGGCAGAAACTGCGTATCGTCTGCGGGGATGCCGCCAACGTGATCCCCGAGTACCTTTCTGCCATCCGCCCCGTACAGGCCTCTTCGCGGAGGTAGTTGTCGAGGTTAAAGGCGTGGTGTCGTCGGAGTCGGGCGGGGACAAGTCCAGTGCCGAGGAGGCAGCCGTCGAGGACGTCGTGGCGGTATTGGAGTCGGTGTAGGCCTTGGCGGACGATGGTGATCAGGTCGTTGGGGTCGGTGAAGGCGCGGTTGGCCATGGTGGTGCGGCGCAGTATCGACCAGATGCCTTCCACGGGGTTGAGGTCGGGGACGTAGGTGGGGAGCTGGTAGACGGTGAGCCAGTCGCGTTCGGTGATGTAGCGGCGTATCCCGGCGGTCAGGTGGGCGTTGAGGTTGTCCCACACCAAGACGATCGGGCCGCCGAGCTGGTGGGCGACCTGGATCAGGTTGCGGTAGTCGGTCCAGGCGAAGCTTTTGCGGCCGTCGGGGTGAGCGTTGCGCACGGCCGGTAGATCAGGCAGGGTGGCCGGCCGGATTTACAGCACAGCAGGGCGGCCACCGATAATCGGCGCCGGGATCGGCCGCGCACGCGCACGATCGGGGTGGATCCGTACCGGGCCCAAGTCCGGGTGACCCGGCGGCGTCATCGAGAACCCGGCCTCGTCTCCGAAGACGATCTATGCCCCGAGCGCCGCCGCGGTTGTTCCACCTGTGACCAGATCTCCTTCACCCATCCGGCCACCACGGCCTCATCGCGCTCGACCGCCCGGTGTGCCGGTATCTGAGCCGGCCAGCCGTGCCGCTTGAGCAAAACGGCCACCCCTTGGGTGGTTTAGCTCTTGTGGAACCGCCGGCGGATCAACGTCTTGATCCGGGCCAGGGTCCAGGTCTGGTCCGGCCAGCCGTGCGCCACCGTTCCTTTGTCCAGTTCGGTCTCCAGCACCGCGAAAAGCTCATCGCTCAGCAGCGGCAGCGCGGCCGGGCCCTTGGAGCCCAGCGCCTGAACACCGCCCTGTGACCAGGCTTTACGCCATCACTGTACCGAGCAGATACTCACCCGCAGATCGCGGGCGATGACCGCGTTGTCCTGCCCGGCCACGAACCACCCGGCCGCCTCAAGGCGCAACCGTTCATGAAAGGCCCGGCGCTCGGCGGTCAGCCCGCTACCCTGCGCGTATCGCATGACGACGGCGCGCCTCAGGGATCACCACCCGTCAGCTATCCTCAACACCACACTTTTAAGATCAGTAGCTGATCGCCCTGCCGAAGAACCGGTTCAAACAGATGCAGTGCTGCCTCGCCCTCGTCACCGGCTTCATCGCTAAGGTCGGCCTGGATTTCCAACCCCCGGAAGCCCAGCCACTAAGCCTCTCTAAGAATACGAAGCAAAGTACCGTGTCGCGGATGTGCTTCAGGTGATGGAGGCGCTCCTTGCGGAACGGTGATCCTCAGTTTCAGGAGGCATCTGAGGGTGCGTCCAGGTTGAGTCGCCGCTCTACGTTCACCAGAACGGCATCCAGCATTTTTTTTGGATCGTATCCAGGCATCGGACCAAGCCGGATGCGAAGCTGCTCGGCAAGTTCGCAGGCGAGTTCAGCGATAGGCTCATCACTTAAGACCGCAGCCAGTTCGTCTAGAAGATGCGCTATCGCGTCGCCTTCATGCCAATTTAGCAAGGGCTGTTGCAGCAACGGAAGATGCCGAGCTGAGTCGACTTGGGCGGCCAGGGCGATAGCGATATTCAGGCGTAAATCTCGGGCCGAAGAGCTCTCTGTCGCGATCTGCCAGTTCGGCGTGCAGTCGGTCATGATAATTTCTCCTGTCCACAAGTCGACAGTATGCTATATGTCCATGTTCATGAAAATTCAATAACTATACACAATTTCAGGCAAACCGGCATTGATATTCCCATATGCCCTAACCGTCGGTGGTGTGGTATCAGAATTCCAGACTCAGCGTTAGCGACGTCGTTTGTACGGTTTGGACTGCCCGGCTTGTCTTCATCGGTCCCTGCTGCATGCTTGCTGAACCGTTGAACCCTTTCGGCTACCGACTTGCCACGCCTTCACCTGCTGAAGCCCGCGACGACCGGGTGCAGAGACAGCGCCCCCGAGCGGTCTTGCTCGAAGGCGCCGTCGTCCTCAGCCTCCGAAGAACAGCGGGTTAGGCAGGAACATAAACCCCATGCGATCACCTCCCGTAGCTTTGTAATTGCATAGGGTAGTCATTAAGGTCTCTTGTGACCAGAGGAGGAGGGGCTTCCATGCAGAGAGTCCAACAACACGTGATCGACGACATCTACGCCCAGCTTCGCCGCCAGCTCGCCGAACTAGAGCGACACATCGAGCGCCAGCGCAATCACTCAGGACCGATTGCTGCCGAGGCATATGTAGGCATACGTCGGTTATGCCAGGCGATACGTGACGCTGCGGCTGATCTCGACGTCCTGATCAGAGATTCCTGACCTAAGCTGCATCGACGAACTCAGAGCAACTACTAAGTCTCGTCATGTATCGCCAAAAGGAAGGGGACCCGCTTCCACACCGTCGCTCTCTGTTCGCCCTCTTGGCCTGCATTGGTAACATTTGATCCCACCATGACGACTGACTAACCACAGGCCGACGAGATGTGCGGCGTCAAGTAAGTCGCGAGAGCCTACAAGATTAGGAAAATTCTCTCATCAACCCGGTGTTCTGGAATACCAGTTCGGAACGGAACATCACACAGGAGTCGAAAAGAGGACAAATGGGTCTACACATCTCGCGGATTGAGGTACACAACTTCCGCAATTTCCACCATCTGGTCATTGACAACTTCCCCGGGCACGCAGTGATTGTCGGCGAGAACGGAGTCGGCAAGTCGAACCTGCTGGAGGCGATCCGCCTAGTACTCGATCCCTCCCTGCCTGACTCACGGCGCATGCTGCGAGAGGAGGACATCTGGGAAGGGCACCCAGCTGGCCTAGCGGGCGGGGCCGAAGTAACCGTCGTGGTAGACCTGCAGGGATTCGACACCGATGACGACGCCAAGAGTGTCCTGTCCACGGCCATCGTGGACTTTGCTCCCTACACTGCACGGCTGACCTACCGTTTTGCTCCGCGCGTTGAGGCTGATGTCGTCGCCGGCCTCAGCCTGCAGCCCACCGGACGGCCGCTGACCGCGCAGGACTACGACTTCATCGCTTTTGCAGGTACCAGCGAGACCAGCGACATCCGCACCATTCGGCGCGAAGTGGCCTTGCGCGTCCTACCAGCCCTGCGGGACGCCGAGGGCGACCTATACAACTGGCGGCGCAGCCCTTTGCGAGATCTTCTCGAACGGCTGCCCTTGGACCCGGCCAACCTACAGGCTACTGCTTCGGCGATCGCCACCGCCGTTGACCAGCTCACTAAGGACGTCAATGTCGCCAAGCTAGAGGGGCACCTGACAGACCGGCTGGGGAACATGTTCGGCCCGCGGCTGGCGGTGCAGCCCACTCTTGGCTTTGCTTCCTCCAAGCCCGATGAACTGATCCGAGCCATCCGCCTGTTCCTCGACACGGCCCGCCGTAAGGGCATCTCGGACACTAGCTTGGGCAGCGCCAATGTCATCTACCTTGGCCTGCTGCTGGAGGTCCTCAACCAGCAGCGCCTGGACGAGCAGTTCGTCGCCACCCTAGTAGCTATCGAAGAGCCCGAAGCGCACCTCCACGTCAGTCTCCAAAGGCACCTCTTCAGCTACCTGTTGCGTACCGGACAGTCCCTCATTCTCACCACTCACAGCCCTCACATCGCTGCGGTCACCCCAGTCCACTCTTTCATCGTGCTGCGCGCCAGCGAGAGCGGCACTACCGGAGCCAGCACCGCGGCCCTTCCCATCAGCAGCGATGAGGCGGCGGACCTGGAACGCTACATCGACATTAGCCGCGCTGAGATCTTGTTTGCTTCTGCCGTCATCCTTGTCGAAGGACTGGCTGAGCTATACATTCTGCCTGCCCTGGCCGCCGCTGCGGGATTCGATCTCGACCCCTACGGAGCCGTCGTCGCCAGCGTCCACGGAACTGACTTCAAGCCCTACTGTGCCTTTCTCGGCCCGAAGGGGCTCAACACCCCTCATGTGGTCATCACCGACGGCGACGCCGCCTCGGATAAGCGCAACCAGCGGGAAGCCGGCCTCAAACGAGGCGCTAACCTCCATCCCGACCAGATGCACGCCAAAGCCCTCTTGAATCAAATCGCAGAGCTACCCGAGCCCAGCACAGCTAACTACCACGCCGTCCGCGCTCCCCTCACCACGGATCTAGAAAGCATCGGTGTCTACGTCGGTGTTCAGACCTTGGAGGCCGACCTGTGCCCCCTGTTCGGTGAAGAGATCATCCAAGCGTTTCAAGAACTGAGCAGCAACACCACTGCGATCGATGAGGTGCGCCGCGGCGTCGCCAATGAACAGGATGTGACAATCGACCCCGAAGCTCGCAAAAACATGCTCAAACGCATCTCTGACTTGGGCAAGGGCCGTTTCGCGCAGCGGCTCGCCGCGCACATCGCCCGTGCTGATCTACCCGCCCGCATCCGCGCAGCAGCCCACATTGCCAGCGACGATACTCCGGTGGAGCGCCAGGATCTGCGTCGTCTAGGCACCGCCTCCTACCTCTTCCTCGCCCTGGACGACATCTCCAGAACCGCCCGCGGCACCTCTCTGTTCGCCGTTTATCCGAGCATTTCTGACCGCAGTCAGCAGGTAACCGATGCAGATCAGTGACACCCTGCTGAGGGAACTCGAACACCTGCACCCCAAGCAGCGCGCCGCCGTCCTCTACCTCGGCAACGTCGCTCTGCGAGCCGGGCCTGGCAGTGGTAAGACTCGCACCCTCGTGGCTCGCATCGCTTACCTTCTCCAGACACAGATCTCCGCCTTCCGAGGAGTGGCTTGCATTACTTACGCCAAGGCCGCGGCCGATGAGATCCGCCGCCGCGTCCTCCACAGCGGAGTACGCGCCGAAGGGCGGATCGCTTGCTCTACCGTCCACTCGTTCTGCCTGAACGAGATCTTGCGCGCCTTCGCCCCCCTCACTGGCCAACCAGCACTTCAAGCGGGCCAAGTCCTCAACAAAACGGCCGTCGAATCGCTCCTGCAACGTTGCTTTGATCAGGTCGGCATCGCCGAGACTCTCGCCCAGTACCGCACAAACGAAAACACCCGGATCCGCCGCGCTCTCGCCTGCAACGAACCCCTGGACGCCTTCGACCCGCGGGAAGTACAGGCCGCCCGCCTCTACGAGGAACAGCTCACCGTCCGGGAAGAAATCGACTTTGAAGCCATGGTGATGCGAGCTGTGCGCATCGTTCGCGAGAATGAATCTGTCCGAGACCTACTGCATGCCCGCTTCCCTCACCTCATCGTGGATGAGTACCAGGACCTCGGCGGAGTCCTCCATGAACTCGTCACAACCCTGCATGATCTGGCCGGCATCACCGTCTTCGCCGTCGGGGACACCGACCAGTCCGTTTACGGATTCACCGGCGCCGACGCTAGGTATTTGACAGCCCTAGCCGCTCGGGACGACTTTTACGATCTGGAACTCGACGTCAACTATCGCAGCGGCCAAGACATCATCACTGCAGCCGAAGCCGCCCTCGGAACGCCCCGAGGACGTCGCGCACGCGACGGCGCGCCCCCCGGCACTGTCCACCTAGAACAAGTCCACCGAGGACTCGAAGACCACGCACGCCTCGCCTGTGACCTAACCCAAGAGGCACAACGCCGGCAGATCAGCCCTGAGCAGATCGCCATCCTCTATCCCCAGCGAGGCCCTCTGCTTGACGCCCTCCACAGCGAACTGACCCGGCGCCAGCTTGACTTCCTACACGAACGGGACGACAAACTCCCCGATGGGACAATCTCCCACTTCATCCAGCGCTGCGCCAGCCGCGCTGTCACCAACTACCAAATTCACTCCGCACCCGATACCGAACGCTCTGACATGCTGCACCGAGCGGAAGCACCGTCGCTCGCCGCATTAGCTCGCGACCTCACCACACTACGCACCGAGGCCCATCTCCCCCCGCCCGCATCGCGACTATTCTTGCTGCGGGCTCTACAAACCTGCCTCGACCCTCAACCGCTCTACCCGGCCAGTGCATCCGCCTACGACTGGCTGCAGCAGTTGCGCGCCATACTGGCCCTCGATGCGGTGGCCACATCGCACCCCGATCAGGACAATGTCACCAGTCTTGACGACCTCGCCCGTCTATGCCGCTCCAAAAATCTCATGCTGCAAGACCTCGCCCAGGGCGAACAAGTTATCGGCAAGGTGCTCCTTACGACCTATCACGCAGCCAAGGGTCGGGAATTCGACACGGTGATCCTGCCCGGACTACTCAACGGCATCATCCCGCGCAACAGCATCCCTGACCGAGGTAAGTGGCGTAGCCCCACGGCAAAGGAACTCGCGGAACAACGCCGCACCTTCTATGTGGCCTTAACTCGCGCCGAGACAGCACTACATCTGATCGTCGGCCCCGGCTACCACACGAGAAGTGGTTATTGGCAATCGAAGGGGCCCTCAGACTTCGTGATAGAGATGGTCCAGCGCCTGCCTCCGACCTGAGTACGCCTCCCACGCTTTCTACAGAGAGCCGGTGACAGTGCCGCCGGCCCTACGGAACTTCTAAGCACAGCGCTTCGGAAGCGTTTCGAGGGCCGGACCTGCACGATCGACGGCGAACTCGGTCACCGCCATGAAGGCATGCCTTCTACAGGAAGAAACGGCCTCGGCAAGCCCCATCAGAGCGGTGGCAGCAGCGCTGAAGCCAACGTCTCCGACCAGTAGAACTAGGAATTTTATTCCAGTCCACTACCGAAGCAAATTTTTCTCTGTTGGTCGCAATCTGCGACCTCGCTTATTGATTTTTTCCGCCCTTGCCGCGAGCATCTTTTCATGCGGATCGTATATCAGTTCAATGGCTCGCGAAAAATGTTCAATACCATCAAGAAGCCAAGAAAATGGCAGTTGCTCAACCTCATGACTGCCGACATTTCCGATCCATTTCATTGCCATTAATTGCTTAGCGGCCGATGCATTCTTTTCTTCGAATATCTCAATACGTCGATGTGTCGTTAGAGGACGCCTTGAATTTCTTGAGAATCTGGCGATCTTCTTGTGCGTCAACATGCAATCAATAGCAGATCGAATGCGATTTGCTGTTGCACTTGTATCAGAGAATAACGTCGCAGAAGCCGATTCTATTATGGCGCGCAGCTGGGGAGGGACGGCCTCGGGAAGTTTCATAAGGGGAAGTGGTGGAAGAATATGTGTAACCAAGTATCCTCGCAGATAGGGATCGTCTTCGGTGCCTTGAATGGACGCTGGCCCCCACTCAATGGACCAGCTCCCTGTGACAACATACCGATTCCCACAACTCAGCCTCGGACACTTTAGCTCACCATAGAAATAGCCTTCCTTAAGGTCGCTATCTAGCATTCCACGCGCCGATATGCTCGCGTAGCTCTCGAACTCTTTGATATCTGGCTCAAGCGCAATCGCCGCACACTCGGGGCAGAGGACTATAGGCCAATCATTGAAAGGACCCGCCAGCCGTTCGAATATCTCCCTATTGAAGAGCACCCACGGCTCCCTTATACTTCTAATTTCTGTTGATACGGCCCTGACTTCCGATTAAACAGATAATTAGCTGTCACTCCCGCGTGATCGGGGGATCTCTTGGAAGTAAGGTAGCAAGGGTGTGGGCATCTCCGGTCGCTGGTTTTGAAGCAACTGCTCGACCTTAATAATTTGGATCTTGGGATAGGTCACACCTGTTCCGGGGTGGTTGAACACTCCGGAGTTTGTCATCGCGTCAAGTGCGGATAAGTCCGGCTCATCCATCGTGATAATAATTCCCATAGCAGCTCTATGCTTCCTTACCGCACGCTCTAGCTCGACGATGTGAGTCTTCTTAATGCGTCCCGCCTTAACGGATACAAGGATGCGTTGAGAAACCCCGTTATGGTCGAGCGGTATACGTATAATGCCGTCGAATCCTCTATCTCCATGTCGGGAATCATGGAATTGCCCATCGACCTGCATCAGACACCACCGCTCAAACTCGGCGGGCGAATTGGCCAGCAAGGCACGCGCAGAGTTCAAGTCGTGAGGGAGTCCCACGATATTGTAATGATCTCTGGCTTCTTCCCCATATTTATGCCGGAGGCGCGTATCGATTAGCGCAATTCCTTGAGTTGTCTTATTGATACCAATCCAACGCCTACTCAGATCCTGCGCAACATCGACTGTTATTCCTTCCCCGGCATAAGGATCTAGAACCATGCCGCCAGGAAGAGTAGTCATGCTGATTATCCGTGCCAGCAGTTCAGCAGGTTTCTGCGTCGGATATCCAAGCCGCTGGGCTTCCTTGTAACTGGCCCCAGGTATATCTGTCCATATCTCATCTATAGCCTCACCTCGCGACTCATCGATGTACTGCTTGAGAACTGGCACTGATCCAGGAGCCCGCTGCTCAATAAGACCGGAGTTGTACGCAGATTCCATCCTTTCCTTGGCCCAGCGCCACACTCGCGTCACGCCTAAAAATTCATAGGAATAATTCTCCCTGTTGGGATTTGGGTTAACGAGACTAACATGTCTATAGAGTCGCCCTTCTTCATCTCGTCGATAGCCTTTGTGTTTATACTCGAAGCTCGAATCGTTAATATCGCGAGCAGCAAACAAAGCATCGCGATTCCATATTGCCTTATCGGTCTTTCCATACACGAGAATAGCATCATGGTTTCGCGGAACATGGAGGGTTTGAGACGGCCTCCGCTTCAAATATTTCCAAACTATTTCATTGCGAAAATTAGTTTGACCAAATACGGCATCTAGGGTCAGTCTGAAATAGTGACTAACGGCCGGGTTGCATTGCAGAACAAGAAATCCTGCAGGCTTAAGCGTGCGATACAGCTCCGGAAATATTCCAGCGTTGGAGGCGATGTAGGAAAAGGTTGGTCCTTCTCCCGCGATAACTCGAATCGTCTCAATTGATGTCTTTAGCGGTTCAGGCGCATTGTCCACAAGCGAAGCGCGATATACAGCCTTGCTGTCAGCTTCAGGCATCAACTCACCCAAGAGGCTGTCTGAGGAACGATCTATATAATCTCGACCTCGATCCTCTGGAGATATATTATGCGCTTGATTGAATCTAGTTTGCGGATCCAAATAAACTAGATCTACCGATTCATCTGAAATTTTCTCACTTAGGACATCAAAAGCATCTCCATAATAAAGTTCACTCAAGCAGGCATCACCCTTCTTTTTGCATAATGGCCCTTATCTGCCATTTTTAGACTTGCTGTCAGTTGTCGATACTCGACGGCTGGCACGCAGTATGTCATCCACCGAGGGGCTGAGGTGAGCATATAGATGTTCCTGCATGTAGCCCAGCCCTTTAGACAGCCACTGGTTCAGAGGTGGCAGCAGATGAGCGCTGAGGCCAGAACGAGGGACTCCTTGGATAAGGAGGAGATCGACGAAGCTCCCCACAGGGAAGCCCCAGTCAACGAAGATGTCTGTTGCACCATCGGCCAGGAAGAAGGTTGGACGGTTCCCATGAGGTACTGGCCAAGTCGGAGTTGAGGGCGAAGACACTACCAATCCTCAGCGCTCATGGTGGCAACGCTACCGTCCTGGAGATCAACCTTTTGCTGTAGCAGTGCCGTACAGCAATACCGCCTTATGCGATCACATCCCACCGGCCCGCATCCACCGTTTTACCAGGGCGGAAGGCCACCGAGGAGGTGGCCACAGCTCCCCACGGATCAAATGATCAGAGCTGAGGCCGTCACGATCGCTGACCATGGCTAGTGCCCGACGAGGTCGAGATGATCGGCTGCTGCCGCCCTCCTTCGTCGGGTCTTGCTACTGGACGATGTGGCGACCAGCTTCCCCGAACACGGAACATGCGCGGGATGATCTTGTAAATGGTGTGGGCCGTACAGAGCGTCCGAGCAGCTCACGCTGGGTGGGCCATCCATATAGCTGCCGCTCTCCTAAAGCGGGTGTCGCATGTTCGAATCATGCCGGGGGCACCATCCTGACCTTGGCGTCCACTGCCCAACCCGGGGTCCTCCCTGGGTGCTACGTGCGGCCCGGTGCAGCCATAGCCACCGGGTGCAGCTCTGACTCACTGGTCGCGGTCCGTTCACGGGATGATCTTTAGGCTGTTCGGCCAGGTTGAGCTGGACAAGGGCTCCTCGAACCGTCGGCTCAGGGAACCAGCCGAGGTCCGGATCTCAGTTGCGACCGACGAGCAGCACGTTCAACGGTTGACGATTCGCAGGAACACGTCGCACACTGGCGTCAGCAGAAGGAGGGGAGTATCCCTTCGCGGCGATGTCGTCATCACGGGCGGATCTTCGGAGACCCTGGTAATTCCGAAGGTACGCATTCCCGGCGTCGTTGGCCCTTGTATCAGGGGCGGGAGAGACCTTCAGCCATCGGGACGCCCGTCCCCTGAGGAAAACCGTATGGGATTCACAATCCCGTCTGAGAACCCAGCCAGGGCAGGGAACTCAGCTTGCCAGTGTTGTCTACTGGTCGAGCTGAGCCCTGCGCGCCCTGCTCGATCAGAGCCAGGGACGAGGGGTATGGGTCATGGTTTTCTCGGTTCTCACCACCTGGTTGGCCGTAGCGATCGTCGTGCCCACGCTAACGATCACGATCGTGTCGATCGTTGCTCTTCGAGGCACGCAGCCCGACCAGCGACCCGAGATCCTGCGCGCCTTGGCGATACTCGCGAAGGCCAATCAGAGGTCTTTGCCCACCCTCAGGCGGAGGTCAGGTGACCAGCAGCTCCCGCGGTAGTCGATCTGACTTCAGTGATCCAGGGTGTTCGGACTTGACGTTGGCCTGATGCCGCCGGCCATCAATGCGCACGGCCATCTCCGGTGAGAGCCTCAGCGACCTGGTCAGCGCGGCGGGCGCCTCGGACGAGGGTCACTTACTCAGGACGTATGAATGCCGCGGGACATCGCCGCGCGGCCTCCCATGACCCACGTCGACCGGGTGACCACGCCGACGCTGTTCCTCCACGGGGAGGATGACGATCAGGCTGAGCAGTGGTTCGCCGCCCTGCGCGAGCGGGGCGCGCCGGTCCGGCCGGCCCGTTACCCGGGCGGCTCCCACCTGTTCATCCTCAACGGCCGCCCGTACCGTCGAGTGGACTGCAACGAAAGGATCGTCGAGTGGCTGCAGCAGTGGATCCCGGTCGATGGCGGGCCCGTCTCGCCGAGCTGATCGCCCGCTTCGAGGTGCCCGGTGCGGGTCTGGCCTTCCTGCACGAGGGTGAGGTGCACGAGTTCGCCGCGGGCGTGCTCAACACGGCCACCGGTGTGGAAGTGACCACCGACTCCCTCTTCCAGGTCGGTTCGGTCACCAAGGTGTGGACCGCGACCCAGATCATGCTGCTCGTCGAGCGTGGCGAGTTGACGCTCGACACCGCGGTCGCCGAGGTGCTGCCGGAGTTCCGGGTCGCCGATCCCGAGGTGAGCAGGACCGTCACGATCCGGCATCTGCTCACGCACACCTCCGGCATCGACGGGGACCTGTTCCTCGACACGGGCCGCGGCGACGACTGCGTGGAGAAGTACGTGCGGGCGTGCGCCGACCTCGCGCAGAACCACCCGCTCGGCGCCACCCAGTCGTACTGCAACTCCGGGTTCACCATCGCCGGGCGCGTCATCGAGCGTCTCACCGGGAAGGTCTGGGACGCCGCGCTGCGCGAGCAGGTCATCGAGCCGCTCGGCCTGACCCACACCTGGACCCTGCCGGAGGACGTGCTGCGCTTCCGCGGTGCGATGGGCCACATGGACGGCCGGCCCGCCCCCGTCTGGGGCCTGATGCGCTCCGCCGGCCCGGCCGGGCTGATCTGCGCCCGGCCCGCCGACGTCGTCGCGTTCGCCCGCGCGCATCTGGGCACCGAGCTGCTCGCCGACCCCCGGGCGATGTGGGAGCCGCAGGTGGACATCCCCAACCCGCACACCATGGGCAGGCAGTGGGGCATCGGCTGGATCCTGGACGAGTGGCAGGGCCGCCGGGTCCTCTCCCACGGCGGGAACACCATCGGCCAGGCCGCCATGCTCTGGGTGGTCCCCGAGACGGAGACGGTGGTGTGTGTGCTGGCCAACGGCGGCCACACCGCCGCCTTCCAGCGCGCCCTGGCCACCGAGCTCTTCGACGAGCTGCTCGGCCTGGCCGTGCCGCCGGTGCTCGGCCCTCCCGCCGAGCCGTTCGAGACCGACGTCGAGCGGTACGCCGGCGTGTACGAGCGGGCGGGCGCCCGGATGACGATGTCGGTCCGCGACGGCCGGCTCTCGCTGCACAACGAGCCCACCGGCGCCCTCGCCGGGATGCAGCCGCCCATGGAGTTCGACCTCGTCCCGGTGGACGACACCACCTTCGTCGGCCGTCCGGACGGGGAGCCGCAGTGGGTGTCGGCCGTCTTCTACGAGCTCGCCGACGGCTCGCCGTACGTCCATCTGGGTGTGCGTGCCACACCCAGAACCGCCTGAGCGGTCATGACGGGTGTGGTGATCAGCGGGACGGTTCCCCGCTGATCAGTCCCCTTCACGGATGATGTCCGTTCATGTTCACTGTCGTGAGCGGATGAGGGATCGGCCACGTGAAGCGGGGCCACGGCCTTGGGAAGCACCGCCGGAGGGCGGGCTCCGGCGGTTCGTGTGGCGGCGGCCTTTCGAGAAGCGATGGGCCTCAGGGCCTCAGGAGCAGATCAGGGAGACGTCGCCCGGCTTGCAGGGGCCCTGGTTTCCGCCTCCGTCGACCACATCTCGCGATGACGCCCAGATGAGGTAGTCCGCGTTGCCCGAGCCGGTGTTGCGGGTGAGCGTGATCGCGGGAAGGTAGGGCGGCCCGTTCTCCACGCTGGAGTTCACGACGTGCAGGCCGCCCCGGAGGGGATAGCCCCAGCGGTCGGTGGCTCCGCTGGGGGCCTGCCCGTTGTCCAGGAAGACGTTGTCGGAGACCGGGTAGGACTGCCGGGGCGTCACCCGGTTGTCGATGTACAGGCCGACCGTCGTGTTGCGTGCGAAGGTGTTGTTCCGCACGGTCATCGTGTCGAAGTACGGCGCGGCGCGCATTCCGATGGAGTTGTCGTTGAACTCGTTGTTCTCGACCGTGCCCGAGGACCAGGGACCCCGCGCGATGCCGCCCATGTCGAGGGCCGTTCCGGCGTTCTTGAAGACGTTGTTCCGGAAGATGAAGTCGACCGACTCCCAGCCCACCGACACCGGGGCGTTGTCGAAGACGTTTCCGGTGAACAGGCCGTCGCTGGATTCGGTGAAACTCAGTGAGCCGTTGCTCACCACGCTCGACCTCACGGTCGGCACCCCTTGGTAGAAGGTTCCCCCGTGCAGGGTGCAGTCGTCCGCCGTCAGGCGGGCCTGCGTGAGGCTGATGGAGTCTATCTCGCAGGTGCTCGGCGTTCCGTTGGCGGTCACCGTCGCCCGGTTCCTGACGGTCAGTCTCACCCCCCGCACGTCGGTGAGGGTCACGGTGGTGCTGTCGGAGGCGGTGAGTCCCGAGAGCCGCCCGTTCTTCACGAGCACGCGGGAGGCGGTGTACACCAGGATGCTGCCCGCCACGGTGTGGCCCGCGAGGTCGAGGGTCACGAGGAAGGCGTTGTCCGAGTTCATGGTCAGGGCGTAACCCGAGGGGCAGTTCAGGTCGTTGTCGAGGGTGACGGTCAGGGGTCTGCCGGACACTATCGAGTCGCCGCACTTCAGGACCGTCGCCTCAGCCGGTACGGCCTGCGTCAGGGCGACGAGCAGGACGAACGCAAGGATTCCCGCCACCGTTCGCAGGCGTCGCGGCCCCGTTCTTCCCACACGAGTTCTGGTCATTTCTCTCCTGACTTTTCGGCGCGTCCCGTCTTATTCTCCGCCGGGGCTCCCCGAAATGTCCTCCGGCGGAACAGATCACCGTCCAGGGTGCCTTGGAAGCGATTACCGAAAAAGTCAGCAAAACGGCCTTCGGGTTCCATGAACGAGACCGTTCCGGTAGTTGCTCCGCAATCAAAGATGGTGATCACCAATTTGAGCGGGTGGATGAGCGCGATTCGGAGGCGTCGACGACCAGGAGATGCCCACCGGTTTCCGAAAACACCGAAAACCGCCTGGGGTGCGAGCTGTAATCGATATCGGTCGGCGCCTTTTTCTTGATGGCGCGGAAAGGGCCTTCGCACCTTTCTCCCCCGGCCCCGGGTCGACGACCAAAGCGCTTCCTCCCTCCGCGCTCCGTTCCCGCATCCCGAGTGGAGGGTGTGAGAATTCTCCGTCCCCTGTTCTCGGAAGTTCCAGTCTCGGTGATCGCCCAGGCGGGTGGACGGAGGCCTCCCTCGCCCCGGCGAGAGACGGTCAGAAGGAGAGGACCGCCAGAACGGCGAGGCCGATGCTCAGCGCGATGAGGGCCGGCGTTCTGGGCCGCCGGGCGGCCTCTTTCCGCGAGGAGACCACCAGCACCGCGCCCACGGCCAGCACAGTCAGCAGGTGCAGGCCGTACCACAGGGGGACGGGCACCTTCCCGAGGACGGCTCCGGACAGCAGGTCGTCGACGGCCCCGTACCCGGAGAGCGCGGCGAGCGCACCCAGGCCCAGTGCCACGAGGGCGTACCGGAACCGGCCGAGCAGGAGCCAGAGGATCGTCCCGGCGACGAGCAGGATCGAGGAGGTGTGGTGCAGTTGCCGGATGAGGAGGCCACCGCGCACGTCGAGGCTGATGTTCAGGGCCGAGGCGTAGGCGTCGCTCATGAGAGTGCCCCGAAGGGGCTCGTAGGAGCCGCTGTAGGGGACCATTTCGTCGCTGGGCACGTGGAAGAAGGCCAGGAAGCCCCCGGTCAGCAGGAGGACCGCGAAGAAGCAGACCAGCATCTCGCCTATCAACTGCCTCACGCGCTCCATTCAGCGTATTTCACCACAGGGGCCAGGTTCGGATCAGGCGATCGACATCGCCGGATCTCTCCTGGGAGGTACGGCGAGGCACGGCGCTAGTCGGCGACGAGAGTGGTGAACGTGAGGGTCTCCTCGCCCGGAGGGCCGGTGAGGCGGACGGACAGTTCCCACCCGCCGCCCATGGAGAACAGGTCGCCCTCGGCGACGAAGTGACCGGGGGCGGCTTTCCTGGCGGTGGCCTCGGGCATCGCGTGGCCCATGGCGGGCATCACGGCGGCGACGGTGACGGTGTCGGCCTCGCCCCTGTCCAGCCGTACGTCTATCGTGTTCCGGTCTGCGGTGACGGTGACGGCGTAGCGGGTGCCCGCCGTGGTCACCGGGTCCCCGCCCGAGGTGCGGGCGACGACGAACGCGACCACGACGACCGCCAGAAGCCCGGCGAGCACCAGACCTCCCAGCCCCTTCATGCCTTTCGTCCGGATCATCGGGGGACCTCCACGGTGAAGGGCACGGTGGTGATGCCGCGGTCTGTGGCGTACTGCGCCCAGGCGAAGTAGCGGCCCGGCACGGGGAAGCCGAACGTGAAGCGCAATCGGCTGCCGGGCGTCCCCATCTCGTGGACGTGGCCGAGGAACTCACCGTCCTCGGCGCGCACGATGAGGTGGCCCGCCATCCCGAGCCACGGCCGCGGCGTTCCGTTCGCGGCCACTTCGACGGTGGCGGGTCGCCCCGCCCGCGGTACGGCGGGCGTCACCGTGACCGTCCCGGCCGCGGCGTCCTGGATCCCCGGGCCGGGCGAGGCCGTGGGCCTCTCCGGGCCGGCGACAGTGAAGGAGCCGGTGAGGAGCTGGCCGCCCGAGTCGGTGCGTTCCAGCTCGACGTAGGTGAGGTAACGGCCGGGGCGGTCGGCGCGCAGCCGTACCTCCAGGCGTCCCGGGGCGGTGCGCAGCGGATGGACGTGACGGAAGTAGCGGCCGTCCTGGCTGGTGACCACCAGGTGGGCCATGGCCTCGTGGTGGACGGCTAGGTCGTCGACGGGCCGCCCGGTGGACCCGTCGAACAGTTCCACGCGCGTCGTGAACTCCTCGCCCGCGGCCGGGCGGGCGGGGACCGTGGTCACCACCCGCTGAACGTACGGCCGGCCGAGCGCCGAGCCCGTGGGCCGTGGCTCGGCGCCGTCCGGCGGCCTGGCGGGCAGCCAGGGTTCGAGGACCACGATCAGGGCGGCGACCGAGATCCCCGCGGCGGCGACCGCGGTCACCACGACCGCCGGTCTGCCACGCCGGTTGAACGCCCCGGTGAGCAGGCCGCCCACCAGAAGCAGACCGGCCACGAACAGGCCGCCGTAGATCAGGAACTCCCATCCCGAGCCGCGGTCCACCAGGACCCGGAACGGGATCACCGCGGTCTCGCCCCCGGCTCCGACGGTCAGCTCGTGCGGTCCGGTCTCCTCGACCCGGAACTGCGCGGGGCGCCCCGGCGCCGCCGTACCGTGCGTGACGCGCCCGTCGGCCGTCGATCGGAGCCGCAGGTCCAGCGCCGGGGCGGAGGGGAAGCCGATCACCTCGACGCGCAGCGGCCCCGGCACCCGGGTCGTGGCCTTGATGACGAGGGTCAGCTCCGCGCCCGCGATCGTCTGCGCGATCCGCAGGTCCGCCCCCGCCCTGACGTCGTGCGCCGCCGTGGGCGACGCTGACACCACCACCAGCAGAACGGCCAGGCAGAACAGCCGGAGCAGCCGGATCATGCCTGTCGGACGCCGGACCCACCGGCCCCCGCGGGTGTCGCGTTCGGGAGGAACAGGGCGCCGAGTGCGAGGCCGACGAGTCCCGCCACGATCGGCGCGCCGGTCCACAGTTCGGGTACGGCCGGCAGCCGTCCCGCGACCAGGGACGCGACCGCGATGTACAGGGACCAGGTGACGAACGCCGACAGGCCGGCGAAGGCCCAGTAGGCGGCCCGGCGTTCCCGGGAGGGACGCAGCCACCGGATCAGCAGGTCGCTCACCAGTCCGGCGGCGACGAACGTCAGCAGGATCGGCATGTTGCCGAAGGACGTCTGCGCGCCCGGCATCAGGACGCCCACCGCGGACAGCACGGTCACGCTCCCGAACGGCAGCCGCCATCTCCGCTGGAGGAACAGCACCGGGGCGAGCAGCACCACGTTCGTGACGATCATCGATGCGGCCAGTTGGTCGACGCCGCCGTCGTCCACGCTGGAGAAGGCCCGGACGACGCTCTCCGCGCCCCACTGCATGGCGTTGCCGTACGACACGAACAGCGACACCAGCGCGGCGCCGAAGCCGAGTCCGACCAGCGCGGGCAGAAGCCGCGACAGCCGGGGCCGGTCCCCGATGTCCGGGGCGTTCCAGGCCGAGCGGAGCGGGCTCGTGATGATGAGCATCATCGTCACGATCAGTCCCAGGTGGGAGGGGCTGAACAGGATGTCGATGGTCTGCTCGATGCCCAGGAACGTGTGCCACGTCAGGTCGGCGAACCCGAACGCGGCGAACCCCGGGATGGCGAGCAGTCCCGCGAGGTACCCGTCCGGCACCGCGGCCAGGCCGCTCCGGCCGGCGCGCACGTTGCGGTGGACCTGCCAGATGATCCACCCGGACACCGCTGCGAACCCCGAGTAGAACGCCGCGTGCCAGGGCGTGAAGAACGTCTCCAACTCGGCCAGGTTGCTGTGCGCCCAGGCGTCGATCATCAGCCCGACGCCGAACCAGACGCCGAGCAGCGCCGTGACCAGGTCGGTCCGGGGGCTCACCCGTGTGCGCGCCTGCCCGGAGTCCGCGAGCAGCCGCCGCACCTCAGCGTCCACCGCCATCAGCGTGCTCCTTTTCCTCGGTCCGATCGCCGGTGACTTTCCGCCGACGGCTTTCCGCGGATGATTTCTCGTCGGCGGCTTTCCGTCTGCGGTTTTCCGCCGGTGACTTTCCATCGGTGACTTTCCGTCGGTCCGATCATCGGCGACGGCCATCGGCGGGGGAACCCGGCTGGCACGCTCCTGAAGGTGCGGTTATCCGTACCTCCACGCCTCCGCACACGGCCGGGCGCCGTGACACCGCGCGCCCGCCGGTGACCGTACGGGCGCCCGCCCCCTCACCCGTTCAGATGTCGCGAGGCCGCGCGGACCCGCCCCTCACGCGTTCACGCACCGCGAGACCGTACGGGCTGCCCGCCCCCTCACGCGTTCCGGCGTCACAAAGCCGGGTGGCCCCGCCCCACACATGGTTCATGCGCCGCGAGGCCGCGCGGACCCGCCCCTTACGCGTTCAGGTACCGCAGCACCGCCAGCACCCGCCGGTGGTCGTGCGCGCTGGCCTCCAGGTCGAGCTTGGCGAAGATGCTCGTGCAGTGCTTCTCCACGGTGCGTTCGGCGATGGCCAGCCGTTCGGCGATCGCCATGTTCGTGCGGCCCTCGGCCATCAGCCGCAGTACGGCGCGTTCCCGCTCGGTGAGCCGTCCCAGCGGGTCGCCGGGCTGCCGGTGGCGGCCGACGAGCTGCTCGACGACGACCGGGTCCAGCACGGACCCGCCCGACCCCACCCGGCGGATGGCCGCGGCGAACTCCGCCAGGTCCGACACCCGGTCCTTCAGCAGGTAGCCCACGCCCTCGGTGCGGCCGCCGAGCAGCTCGACCGCGTAGCTCACCCGGACGTACTGCGACAGCACCAGCACCCCCACCTCCGGGTGCCGCTCCCGCAGGGTGACCGCGGCGCGCAGCCCCTCGTCGGTGTGCGTGGGCGGCAGCCGGATGTCGAGCACGGCCACCTCGGGCGGGTCCTGCGCCACGTGGGTGAGCAGTTCATCGGCGTTGTCGACGCACGCCGCCACCGCGAACCCCGACTCGGCCAGCAGCCGGGCCAGGCCCTCACGGAACAGCGTGGAGTCCTCGCAGATCGCTACGCGCACGGCAGGACCACCCTCAGCACGGTTCCCTTCCCCGGTGGGCTGTCGATCGTGAGTCTGCCGCCGTTGGCCTCGGCGCGGTCGGCGAGCCCGGCGAGCCCGGAGCCGCGCGCGGGGTCGGCGCCGCCCGCGCCGTCGTCGCCCACCTCGACCAGGAGATGGCCGTCGTGGCGGGCGAGCCGTACCCATGCCTTCGACGCGGCGGCGTGCCTGGTCACGTTGGCCAGGGCCTCGTTGACGATGTAGTAGGCCGCGGTCTCCACGGACTGCGGCAGCGGCCCGGCCGGCGCCAGGTCGCAGGTGACGGTGACGGTGACGGGTGAGACCGCGGCCAGCTCCTTGACCGCGCCCGCCAGACCGCGCTCGGTCAGCACCGGCGGGTGGATGCCGTGGCTGACCGCGCGCAGGTCGTCCAGCGCGGCGAGCACCGCCGCCTTGGCCTCGCCGATCAGCGGTACGGCCCGCCCGGGGGCGGCGCCCGCGGCCTCGGCCAGCCCGAGCGTCATCGCCACCGACAGCAGCCGCTGCTGCACGCCGTCGTGCAGGTCGCGTTCGATCCTGCGGCGCTCGGACTCGCCCCACTGCAGCATCCGCCGCCGCGAGGCCGCGAGCTGCCGCAGCCGGGCCCGCAGGTCCGCGGTGAGCCGCTCGTTCTCCAGGGCGAGCGCCGCGGCGGCGCACGCGGCCTCGACCAGCAGGGGCTGCTCCAGGAGGGCGGCGTCGTGCACGAGTACGGCGAGCGGCGCCTCGCCCTGGTCGACGCGGGTGACGGCCCTGCCCGGCCCCGGGTCCAGGTGGACCGGGCGGCCGTCGGCGTCGACGTAGCGGTCCTGCTCGGCCGTCCAGTAGCCCACGGTCAGCCCCGGGTCCCGCAGGGTGGCGGCCAGCTCGTCGCGCAGCGTGTCCGGCCGTTCGCGTCTGCTCAGGTGGACCACGAGCTCGGCCACGCGGCCGTGGTCCATCCGGCTTCGCATCAGCCCGGCCAGGTACGCCAGCGGGACCGCCACGAAGGCCGCCAGCATGACGAGCGCCGCGGGGAGTTGCAGCGGGTTGGGTGGGAAGAAGTCGGCCACGCGGTCCCCGGCGAAGGCGACCGTGGCGACGATCGACGCGCCGGTGACCGGTGCGATCGCCCGGCGCTGCGTCACGCTGGCCCGCCGCCAGCGTTTGACCGTGAGAACGAGCAGCGCGCCGGAGATGAGGAGCGCCGCCTGCCAGGAGGAGTCGTCGAGCGCGACGGCGATGTGCCGGAGCGGCTCGGGCAGCGGAAGGAGGACGAGTGCCTGGGCCGCGGACAGCACGAGGGCGGTGATGTACGCCAGGCCGGTCACCACCCGATGTGAAAGGGAGCCCAGCCTGCCGGTGGGGAAGGCGAGGAACAGGTGGCAGGCGACCCCGGCCCACACGCCGCACAGCGCCAGCGCCCACAGCGGGTCCTCGGGCAGGAACAGCATCTGCTGGGGGATCCAGGCGACCCCGAGCAGGACCATGAGCGGACCGACCTGGTTGCGCGGATGCTCCCGGGCGATCACGACCCCGATCATGAGGAAGGAGAGGCCGGCCAGCGCGCCGAGCGCCCATATCAGGCCGTTCCGCCAGATGACCTCCTGGCCGGCCCCCAGGACGGTGACGACCAGCAGCCACGTCCCTCCGGCCGCGACGGCGAGTGAAGCGGTGGTGCCCGTGGAACGTGACGCGGCGGTGCGTGTAGAACGCGGTGACGCGGTGGTGCCCGTGGAATGCGTGGCCATCGCCCACCCCCGATGGGATTGTACGGACGAACCACCCGGGGCGCGGCTGACAACGGAATGACGGCGGGGAATCTCACCGCCTCCCCCGGCGCCCGCGATCGGTGCCGGGGGAGGCGGGAACATGATCGGTCATCCGTACGGGCGGCCCCGCGTCCGGGCGGACCGGCGGCTCCCGTCGGCCCCGGTCCGCCCGGAGCGAGTGCGATGGATCGTGTGGTGGTCCGCCCCGGAGCGGGCACGGGGGACCGTGCGGTGGTCCGTCCCGGAGCGAGTGCGAGGAACCGTGCGGTGGCCCGTCCCCGAGCGGGTGCGAGAGGCCGCGCGGTGGTCCGTCGCGGTCGTCACGCCCTCTCGTGCGCGAGGGTCCGCGAGGGCGTCAGCAGCGTGGACAGCGCCCAGCGGCCGGGGCCGAAGACGGCGATGAGCAGGAAGCCCCAGCAGAAGAGGGCGGCCTTCTCGCCGCCGTTCTGGATCGGGAACAGCGCGTGGGCCTGGTGGACGGTGAAGTAGGCGAACGCCATGGTGCCCGAGCAGATGACGGCGGCGGTACGGGCGCCCAGTCCGAGGACGACGAGGGTGCCGCCGACCAGTTCGATGACGGCGGCCCACCACGAGGGCCACTGCCCGACACTGGGCGCCTGGCCTTCCGGCCCTCCCAGGACGTCGAAGAGGGTCGCCGCGCCGTGGCAGGCGAACAGCAGTCCCATGACGAACCGGTACAGGGCCAGGAACAGTCCCTGGTTCTTGACCACCATGTCCACGGCGGTGCCCTTTCTCAGTGTGGGACGGAGACGTCGTACCGGATCGGGGGCCGGTGTTCGGCGCGGTGTGGTCGGAAGCGTTTCGCGTGGTGATGACATGCCGGGTCTGACCCCCAGGTGTGGAGCCGAGAGGATGTGGGAGCGCTCCCATGAGACTTTTGGAGTTCGGGCACCGTATGTCAACGCCGCGCCGTCCGGTGGACGGCCCCCGGGCACTCGGCACACGCGTCACGTGGGCGGACACCCGGGAACGGGATCCCGCGATCGTGAAATTTTCAACTATTACCTGAAAGCATCGACGCGCATCCGGGAAAGCGCCCGGGGACCCGCCCGGCTCGCGGCCCTGGGACTACCGGGAGAACCGTGCCGCGGCCTCGCCTGTGAGCCGGCCCGGCGGCAGGCGCCGTCCGCAGACGACGAGCAGCAGGTCCTGCGCCAGGCCCCGGAGCGGCGTCCCCGTGCCGTGGCTCCAGTCGATGTCGGTCGCCTGCAGCCTGACCCCCGTCAGGTCGGTTCCGAAGAACGCGATGTTCTTCGGCCGCATCCCGGCCAGCACCATGGCGACCCGCTCCGCCGGCACCCGGCGGTCGAGTCCCAGGCCCACCGTGATGTCGAGCCCATGGATGACGTCGTGCGACAGCGCTCCCCCGGCGCCCCCGCCCGGCGGCGTCCACGGGTGCGCGACGTTGTCCCGCAGCGAGGCGAGCAGCCTCTCGGGCGGCAGTTCCGTGGCGTCGCGGCGCGCGCACCGGTCGGCCATGCGGTTGAAGTCTCCCCGTGCCCTCACCAGCTCCAGCAGCGTCCTGCCGAGTGAGGCGCGGAAGGGCGTCGTCGTGTGGGCGACGACCTCGCGCACCCGCCACCCCTCGCACAGCGTGGGCGCGTCCCACTGCTCCGGGCTCAGGGCGGCGAGCAGTTCCGCCTGCTCACCGCGCTCCGCCGCCACCGCTTTCCGAAGGTCGTCCTCGGTCATCGCGATCTCCCGTATGTGTGTCCGTACCGTGGTCTCGACAGGTGTACGGGCGCAGAGCCGGGAACTCATCGGTCCCCTCCCCCGGGATGTGTCGGTGGCGGTGCGTATGGTCGGGGGATGGCCAAGACGCCGACCGGCGAGGAGTCCCGGCTGGAGCCGTTCCGGGCCGAGCTGACCGGTTACTGCTACCGGATGCTCGGCTCCGGCTTCGATGCCGAGGACGCGGTGCAGGAGACGCTGCTGCGCGCCTGGCGGTCGTTCGACCGCTACGACGAACGGCGGGCGTCGCTGCGCACCTGGCTCTACAGCATCGCCACCAACGTCTGCCTCGACATGCTGCGCAGCGCACAGCGCCGCGCGCTGGCGATGGACCTCGGCCCGGCGGCGGAGGCCGGTTCGGGCATCGGCCGGCCCGCGCCGGAAAGCGTCTGGGTCCAGCCTGTTCCGGACGCCCTCGTGCTGCCGCCGGACGGTGACCCGGAGGAGCTGGCCGTACTGCGCGAGACGATCCGCCTGGCGTTCGTCGCCGCGCTGCAGCACCTGCCACCCCGGCAGCGGGCGGTGCTGATCCTGCGCGACGTGCTGCGGTGGAAGGCGGAGGAGGTCGCGACCCTCCTGGAGACCACCGTCGCGTCGGTGACCAGCGCGTTGCAGCGGGCGAGGGCGACGCTCCGGGCGGTCGGCACCGGGCCCGGCGAGCCGTTCCGGCCGTCCGACCCCGCCCAGCGCGAGCTGCTCGCCCGCTACTGCGCCGCGTTCGAACGGCACGACGTCACCACGCTCGTCGCCCTGCTGCACGAGGACGCGGTGCTGTCCATGCCGCCCTTCGTCTGGTGGCTGCGCGGCCGGGACCAGATCAGGCGGGTGCTGCTGGCCCCGGAGTCATCCTGCGAGGGGGCGCGCCTCGTTCCGGTCGCGGCGAACGGCTCGCCGGCGTTCTGGCAGACCAGGCCGGGCCCCGGCGGCGCCCACGTCCCGTTCGGGCTGGTGGTCCTCGACGTGTCCGGGGGGCTGGTCGTCGGCACCACCACCTACCTGGGCGCCGACCGGCTGCTCCCGCTCTTCGGCGCCTCGATCGGTTCCCCCCTGGCCGCGGCGAACGTCTCCGGCTGACACGCGTCCCCGGCCGCCGACGCTCCCGGTCGCTCCGCCCCCGGCCGCCGCGGAGGTTCCCGGCCTCCGCCGCGGCCCTTCCGTCATGAGCGTTCCCGCCCCACCGATGAGTTTCGCCGCGCCGCGCCGTACCACCGTGGACAGTGACATGAAGCGAACGAAGGAGCGGACATGACGACCGTCCAGCCCATCATCATCACCCCCGACCTGCCCCGGCTGCAGTTCTTCTACGAGCGGCTGCTCGGCGCGGTGGAGGTGCGCCGTTTCCCGGATGACGGCCCCGTCTTCTTCGTGGGCCTGCGGCTGGGCGACTCCGAGCTCGGCCTGGTCAGTGAGAAAGTCGATCTGTCCACGCCGCAGCGGTTCGCACTGAGCGTGCAGGTCGATGATGTCAACGGCCTGCTGGAGCGGGTCGAGGCGGCCGGCGGGCGCGTGCTCGGCCCGTCGAACGACATGCCGTGGGGGGAGCGGGTCGCCCACGTCCACGACCCCGACGGCAACATGGTCAACCTGACCCAGCCCCTCTGAGGAAAGCACGGGCCGGAAGGCCGTCCGGGACGGCCTCGGGCCGATCGGCCTTCCGGTCCGGTTGGACTCTCCCACCGTGGGAGCCTCCATGCTGAAGACGTGAACGAGGGATACCTGCCGATCGGGCGGTTCGCCCGGCTCTGCCGGCTCAGCGTCAAGCAACTGCGCCACTACGACGAGCTGGGACTGCTGGCCCCCGCCCACGTCGATCCGGACAGCGGCTACCGCTACTACCGGCCCGACCAGGCACGCGCCGCCCTGCTGATCGGCCTGTTGCGCTCCCTCGACGTGCCCCTGCCGTCGATCGGGCGGGTGCTGTCCGACGGGACGGACGCGCTCGGCGGCGTGCGCGACCGCATGGAGGCCGACCTGGCGCGCCGCGAGCGCAACTTCGCCGCGCTGGAACGCATCCTCTCCCACGGCCTGCCCCGCTCGGAGGTGACCGTCGTCCGCGAGCCCGCCCGGCGGGTGGCCACCGTACGGGACACCACGTCGCAGGAGCGGATCGGCGCCGTCACGTCGGCGAACGTGGCCCGGCTGATGGCGGCCGTGAACGCCATGGGCGTCGGGGGCGAGCCGGAAGGGACCGTGGGCGTCACGGGTGGGCCGACGGGGACGCCGATCGGGTTGTTCCCGCTCGACCTCACCCGGGAGATCGCCGTGACCATCGCGGTGGAGACGTCCGCGGACGTCCCGGGCACCTCTCCGGACGTCCTGCCGGGCGGCCTGTACGCCTCGGTCACCCATGTCGGGCCGTACGACCAGATATCCCTCACCACGCACGCGCTGTTCGCCTGGCTGGGTGAGCGCGGGCACACGCCCGACGGCCCGCTGCACGAGGTGTACGTCTCCGACCCCAGGACCACGTCACCGGACCGGCTGGTGACACATCTGATGATCAAATTGGAGGACCCCGAATGAGCTTGAACTGGTACTCGGCCGCCGACGATCCCGAAGTGGTCGAGTTCGGCCCCGTACGCGCGCTGTCGATCACGGGACAGGGCGAGCCGGGAGGGGCCGTCTACGGCACGAGCGTGGGAGCGCTGTACGCCGTCGCGGGGGAGTTGATCGGCGTCGCGGCCCGCCACGGGTGGATGTTCGAGTTGCCCTGTCTCGAAGGCCGGTGGTGGGTGGAGGATGAGCGTCCGCCGTTCGACGTGCCGCGCGAGGAGTGGTGGTGGCACCTGTTCCTGCGGCTGCCCGACGCGGCGGGCGTTGCCGGGAACGGCCCGGTTAGCGGTGGGGAGAACGACGCGATGGGCGGATCTGCGGGCGAGGCGGTGAACGGCCCGACGGGCGGAGCGGTGAACGGTCCGGTGGACATGACGTCGGACGGCCCGGCGGGCGGAGCGGTGAACGGTCCGGTGGACATGACGTCGGACGGCCCGGCGGGCGGAGCGGTGAACGGTCCGGTGGACATGACGTGGGACGGCCCGGTGGGCGCGGCGTGGGACGACGCGTGGGTCGACGAGGCGCGTGAGGCCGCGCGGCATCCGGCCGCCGCCCGGGTGCAGCTCGTCACCTTCACCGAGGGCCTGTGCGTGCAGGCGCTGCACCGCGGGCCGTACGCCGAGGAGCCGAAGACCCTCGCCCGGATGGAGGCTCACATCCGCGACGCCGGCTTCGTCCCGAACGGCCTGCACCACGAGATCTACCTGTCCGACGTGCGGGAGACCGATCCGGAGAAGATGCGGACCATCCTCCGCCAGCCGGTCCGCTCCGCCTGACGACCGGCGTCGCGGCCGGCGACCGGTCCCGGTTCTGTTCCGCGGATCTCCCCGCCCGCCGCGGCCGGCCGAGTGGAGATTCGCGGAACGGAACCTAGCGGCGCCGTCCGCCCGTGCTCTCGTCACTCGACTCGCTCAGCCCGCCGCCGCTCTCGTCACTCGGCTCATCCACCCCGCCGGCGCTCCCGTCGCTCGGCTCATCCAGCCCGCCGCCGCTCTCATCACTCGGCTCGTTCAGCGGGCGCAGGGTGGCCGAGGCCTCGTCGTGGTCCATCCCGGTCGCCTCCAGCAGGTCGACGGCGATGGAACGTAGCTGCGCGAGGGTGACGTTCGCCGAGAAGCCCAGGTTCGTGGGCCGCTCCCGCTCGGCGACGGCGAGCAGCGCCTGCCGGGCCAGCATCGGCTCGCGCCCGGCCCCCAGTTCGAGCTGAAGCAGCAGCGCCGCCTCCGAGACCTCTCGCAACGAGTCGGCCAGCACGACCGGCGGCGGGCTGGTCTCCCCCAGCGCCGCGAGCGTACGGCGGGCCAGCACGCGGGCGTTGCGCAGCGCCAGGTCCACCGGCATGGCGGCGGTCTCGTACCTGGTCAGCTGGGCCCGGTGGTGCCAGCGCAGCGGCGAGATCATGATGATCTCCTTGCTGTTCTCCAGCGCCGCCTCGAACTCCTCGACCGCCTCCTGGGTCCTGCGCCCGCACTCCAGGGCCTCGGCGGCCATGTCCATGTCGTTCTTCTCGATCGCCTCCGCGGCCTGCTCCAGCACGGTGGAGAGGGCGTCGAGCACGCCGGACAGGTGCCGGCCCGCGATGGCGAGCGGGCTGGCGGGCAGCAACGCGACCGCGACGATGCCGACGATGCCGCCGGTGAGCGCGTCGGCCATCCGGTCCAGCCCGCCGACGTCCTCGCCCGGCACCAGCATGGCGACCAGCACCGCGGACGACCCGACCTGCGACACGAACAGCTCACCGCTGCTCAGGAGCCCCGCGACGGTCATGGCCAGCGCGATCACGAGGGCCATCTGCCAGGGGCCCGAACCGATCCAGGATCCCAGCAGGTCCCCGATGCCCACGCCCAGGCTGACGCCGACCACCAGCTCGGCCACCCTGCGCAGCCGCCGCCCGAGCCCCACGCCCACGCAGATCATCACGGAGATGGGCGCGAAGAGGGGATGGGCGTGGCCGAGCAGATGAACGGCGACGATCCAGGCCAGCGCGGAGCCGACGGCACACTGCGCGATGGAGGGCACGATCGGGCTGAACGTGCTCAGCCGCTTCCTGACCTGATCACCGAGCCACGTTCGCACCCTTCCACCATGGCGGATCTTTATGACACTGGGGTCACATTTGCCCCTGGTTCTTCTGTTACGGGTGATTCGACGGGAAGCAGGCGCCATGGTTGAGAGTCACCAGGCTTGGTCATGCATGGTCGCTCTAACTGTTTCTGTTGCCGTTACCTCGGTTGCCGAGGTCCTTGATCCCCACTGGGACAGGACACAAACGGTGGCCGGATAGCTCGCCACGGCACCGGTCACGGCGCGTCGACGATGCACCTGCGAGATCCCGCAGTGACGGCCATGCCCAGACAGGGCACACCCCGTAATCACCGGTCATAGCAGCGCCGGTCCCGTGTTTTGACGAAGTCTGCACCACTCAGCGCGGTATGCCACAGGGACCGTCCCGACGGTCGCAACCGCCTTGCTCCCTGCCAGCCCGCAGTCTCGACCTTGACGCGCCCAACCCCAGCCGCCATTTCCAGCGCCGGCTCCAGGTCCGTGTCGTGGGAGGCCAGGACGACGATGTCGTATCGGCCGAACTGCGCGAGCTGGACCACCTCGAGAGCGACCATGACATCGATGCCCTTCTCCCGCGGCCTCTCAACACAGGATCGCTGCCCCCAGTCGGCCGGGTAGCGCAGCGGACGGTAGGTCACCTGGACGCGCGCGTCCCGAGTCCACTCAGCCCGATGCCGCTGGGTCACGCTGTAGAGGATGGGCTCCCGAGCGTTACTTGGAGAACCCCGGAAGACATGGACCTCAGCCAGGGTCACAAGCTTCGGCGCAGGAAGGGTCTGAAGCTCGGCGCGTACCTCCAGGACTCGCTCGGCGAAGGCGAGGGGATCCACGAGAGTGTCTTTGACGTGTGTCCCATAGGGGGCGAACAGGCCGTTGGCCGTGAGGTGGATGTTCTGGTAGTCGATCACCATGCATGCCGAGAGGGGGGTTCCGCTCGCCATCGAGCACCTCACATGAAAAGGCCCGCCAGTTCCGGGGAACGGCGGGCAGCAATGGACTCAGGATAGGCTGCTTTGGCGCGTACTCGCAACACGTCTCCGCCAAGAGTAGGTCAAGCGACCTGAACGCACAGCGTTAATCAGCGGCAATCTCCACGTCGTAACCTGGGTCTTTCCGTTATTTTCCAGTCGATGTTCGACAGATTCGTATCGCCTCGAACAGCGACCTGAACTTAGTGATCCCGGCAAATCAGAACGAACTCGCTCTTGGCTTGGAGGCGCGGCAAGGCTTCATGCCATGTGAGTGCCCATGGACGGTGTCCAGACGACCGGCAGCAGTTCCGTCGCTCTTCGGTAGGCATCCTTGAGAGCGGCACGCCGGAGGGCCGCAGTCGCGCCGGTCTGGGCCATGAGGACGTCACGCAGCGGATGACGCGATTCGATGAGGTCGTTGTTGCGCTGTTCCAGCCACGGCATCCAGGACTCGTGTGGTGCTCGATCCCGCTTCGCGACGTTGCAGGGCTCGCAGGACAGCACCAGGTTCCAGACGGCGTCGACGTCGGGGCCGTTCCAGTCGCGGGTGAGCAGCTTCCAAGGTAGAACGTGCTCGACGATGGGTCCGCTTCGCTCCTGGGCCATGAGCTGGTTGCAGTAGGCACAGCGGCCATCCTGATATCCGCTGAGGGCCGCGACGACTCCGGCGACGCTCTTACGGCGCTGCCCGGTCTGCAGGACCAGGTGCTGGGTGCCGGAGTCGTAGACCAGCGAGGGCGTCGAGGACGGTGAGGAAGCGAGGAGGGCGCCGGACACGCCGGTCGCCCACGCCGTCTCCACCAGCCGCCACCGGGCTGCGGTCTCGGCGTCGAGGTCGGGGGCGTGCACCGATCGGGCGAGTTCGAGAAGCTCGTCGCGCAGCACCAGGCCCGGGGCGAGGCTCTTACGCCGGTCCTCGTAGTAGCGCACCGGTGCCTGTTCACCGCCGAGCTTGGGAAAGGCGTCGATGACATTGACGAAGCCGAGCTGGACGGTTCGCCGGTGCAGTGTGTCGAGGTCGAGGTCACCGGCATTGAACGCGCGGCAGGCATCCAGGAACTTACTGCGGCCGGAGGTGCCTTGCCGGGGCTGGCGCTGGAGGGCCTGACAGAGCAGTTCCGCGTACCGCGGCGCCAACTCGTCCAGCGTGACGTGGTCACGACCGGTGGCGGCGATCTCCAGCAAAGTCGCACCGAAGGCGAACTTGTAGGTGGCCGAATTGGCACCGTACAAGACGATGGCACGCCATACGCTCTCACCGGTGATCACGCCACGCTGGTAATCCACATGCGGAGTATCCGCCAGGAGGATGACATTTTCATGCAAAAACGGACAATCAAGTACGGCAAGCTGGTCCGCGATCGGATCCCGGAGATCATCGAGGCCAGCGGCGAGACGGCCAGGGTGCGTGTCCTTGACGAGTGGGAAGTGATCCCCGCGCTGACAGCCAAGCTCGCCGAAGAGGCCGAGGAGCTGCGACAGGCCGGACCCGATGATCTACTGGGGGAACTGGCCGACATCCACGAGGTGCTGGCGGCCCTCACCGAAACGCTCGGATTCTCCGAGGAGGAGGTCCAAGAGGCGGCACATCACAAGCGGGCCGAGCGGGGCGGCTTCAGCCGCCGGTTGTGGCTTGACGAGGTGACGTCGAATGAGTGAATCGCACCGGTCTTCGGCAGCGATGCGCTTCCACGCGCAACGAGGAGATCTCTCCTCCCCCATCCCTGCCGAACCACCGGAAGGCCGGCGTTTTCGCTCCGAAAGCCAGCCCTGTCCATGGGGATGTATTGAGCGGTGACCGCCGAGGGCTGCGGTAACCGCTCCTGAAGCCGGCTCTGGGGCGGAGCCGCCAGTAGGGGCGGTCACCGGGGGATGGGGGAAGCACGACGTCGGAAGCCATGTGGGATCGCCTGCCGGCAGGCAGGGTGGTGAAAAGCGCCGGGGCCGCGGAGGGACCGACCGATTCCAGGGCAACGAGGTAGGCAGCGGACTCCTCGGTGTGACGAGTCGTCCCCTTGGCCGAACCACGGTGAGACTCACTTAATCCATGATCGCGAGAATCCTTACCGTGCCGCGGCCGTTCTCCAGCTGCCACCCTTGGCCGACGCGGGAAACCGCTGCCGCCCTCCCCGCCGATTTGAAGGGAGAAAAGCGGTCGTAGTCCGGGAGATCCACGGCGGAAATGATTACGGTCTGTTCCTCGCCGTCAGCGAAGCCCACTCGGATGAGACACCCGGGCGAGACGAGGTCACACTCGGCGGGGCGAACCCCAAAAGCCGGCCAGGAGAGCATGGCACGCAGCTGACCAGCGCGCTGAGCGAGTCTCCCTGCCATATCCGTACCGCCGTCAGCGTGGAAGTTCGGCAGCGATATGCCGCCTCGGAGCTTTTCTTCGATGGCGGACAGCTCAGCACGAAGGCGTGACAGGGAGTTACGCGTGACGAAGGCGCCAAGGCGCCGTGCCGCAGCTCTTCCGAACCCCAGGTTGTGGCGGATGGCGAACTCGCGGAGATTGTGGCACACCTCGGGGGACCGCGCCGCCGCGGCACTGAGCCGGTAGGCTCTGGCATCCCAGTCGAACCTGATGTCCGTTGCCTGGGTCAGCCTGCGCAGCTCGCGATTGAACTCGTTGTTCTTCTCGAAGAAGACCAGCAGGTCGTCATGGTTCAACTCGATCGACTTTCGGGGAGGCATGACCATTCCTTCCCTGAAGGGGGATCGACAACGCCACCGGTATGTACCGCGTCGCCGACAAGACCGGAAACCTAAACCATGCGGGTCGAAACCGCCAGCGATTTCCAAAGGCTCGGATTACATGCTCTGACTTCGCCTGGAGGCGATCAGGCGAAGCACTCTCCGTCGTTGCCGGACCCCGGCTCGGGGCCTGGGTAATGGATCACCCGTTTGCCCGCGTCGGGAATTGTCAGGGCTCAGTCGTAGGACAATGATTCCAAGACACGTGGCGAACGCCCCAAATGCGCTGATTCGACCTCAATGGAATCGGTGTTCCACAGGTACCGCCGGTCCGCGCGGAGCCGCCACTGCGGCGGTCACGGCCGGGCGGCGAGCAGGCGGGCGGCTCGTTTCTCCGGGGATGGCTGCAGCTTCAGTGCGAGCCGGTACAGGCCCCGCGTCCGGGGCGGGTGCTCCTGCACGTACCGTAGGGCGCGGTGGATCGGCTCCTCCCCGCAGACCTCGGCCACCCGGCGGTCCATCGCGTATATCTGCCGCCGCATCATGACCGGCAGCACGACGAGGACGAGAAGCGCCAGGGCCGTCACCGCGACCGGGACGAGCGAGTCGAACAGGAAGACCAGCGGAGCGCACACGAGGCCGACCAGGGTGCCGAGGCCGACCGAGACGCGGGTCGGCACGCCTTCCTTCCGGAGGTACGCGCGGTCGGACGCCGTGATGGCCCATGCCAGGTCGGTGTCCCGGGCGTACTCCGGCAGGGCGTCGAAGGTGGGACCGACGACGATCACCTGGTTCCTCCCCTGCCTGCGCAGTATGCAGTCCACGCCCTGGGGCGGCTCGCCGCAGACCACGTCCGGCGCGTGGACCCCGAACCCCCGGGACAGTTCCTCGACGCGGAGACGGATCTCGTCGATGTTCACCGGATCATCTTCGGGGACGAAGATCACACAGTGATCGCGACGGACGACGGAAGGAGTGCACATGGACGGGGACCGATCCGAGGTCCAGCCGTACGTCGTGGTGACCGGGGGTCCCGGGGCCGGGAAGAGCACCCTGATCGACCGGTTGCAGGAGGCCGGGTTCGCGCGGTCGTACGAGGCGGGGCGCGGCGTCATCCAGGACCAGGTGGCGATCGGCGGGCGCGCGCTGCCCTGGGCCGACCGGGAGCTGTTCGCCGAGCTGATGCTCGGCTGGGAGCTGCGCTCCTACCGGATGGCCTCGGCGGCGGCGCCGGACACGGTGAGTGCGGAGAAGGCGACGGACGCGGTGAATGCGGAGGAGATGACGCGTACGGCGGAGGCGGCGCCGGTCTTCTTCGATCGCGGGATCCCCGACATCGTGGGCTACCTGCGCCTGGAGGGGCTTCCCGTCCCGGAGCACGTCCACGCGGCAGCGCTCGGGTTCCGTTACCACCGGAGTGTGTTCGTCGCGCCTCCCTGGCCGGAGATCTACCGGCGGGACGCCGAGCGCAGGCAGTCCTACGAGGAGGCCGAGCGGACCTACGAGTCCATGGTCGCGACCTACACCGAGTACGGCTACGAGCCGGTGCCGCTCCCCCGCGCGCCGGTCGAGGAGCGCGTCCGGTTCGTCATCGAGCGGCTGCGGCGGGCCTGAGGCCACGTCAGGTGTCATGGCGATCCGGCGGGCCGGCGGTCTCGGCCCTACGGTCCGGCGGTTCGCCGAGCCGTCGCCCGGCCGGCCGGCCCTGAAAGTGGTCTGTGAGACGGCCCGCGAGGCGGTCCGTGCGCGCCGGTGCACGCCGGTGTGCGCCGATGTGTTCCAGTGGGCGCCGGGACGCGTGCGGGCCGCCTCGCCGGAGGACTCCGGGAACCGGGGCGGTGCCTCCCTACCGCGAGACGACCTGTCGCATCGCGTCCGGCCGGTTGGTGATGATGCCGTCCACGCCGTAGGAGACGAGGCGGCGCGCGACCGCGGTGTCGTTCACCGTCCAGGTGAGGACGCCCATGCCGTGGGAGTGGACGCGGCGGACGTAGTCGCGGGTGAGCCCGCCGTACGGCGGGTTGATCAGGTCGGCGTACTCCGCCAGCTTCGGAAGGTCCGCGATCGGCGGGGTGCCGAGCAGGCCGATCGGGACCTCCGGCATGAGACGGTGGAACGTCCGCATCGAGTTCCAGTCGAATGACTGCACCACGAGGCGACCGGGGCTCAGCCACGACGGGTGGTCGCGCAGCTCGTCGGCGACGCGGGCCTCGACGCCCGGGTAGAGCCGGGGTTCCTTGACCTCCAGGAGCAGACCGGGGGCCTTGTCCGCCATCGCGTCCAGCACCTCGCCGAGGGTGGGCACCGGCTCGTCCCGGTAGTCGACGGAGAACCACGAGCCCGCGTCCAGTCTGCGGATCTCGGCGAGGGTGAAGTCACCGACCCTCCAGGGCGTCCGGTCCGGGAAGACCTTCTCGACGTCGGTGGTGCGGGCCAGCGTGGTGTCGTGCATCAGGACGAGCTTGTGGTCGGCGGTCTCCTGGACGTCGAGCTCGAACATGTCGGCGCGCTGCCTGGCGGCCAGTTCGAAGGCCGCGACGGTGTTCTCGGGCGCGTAGGCGGACGCCCCGCGGTGGGCGACGTCGGCGACCGCCGGAGCCGCCGAGGCCGTCAGGGCCGCCGAGATCGTCGGCGCTGCCGGGGACGGTACGGCGGCCGCCACCGCGGCGGTCACCGTCAAGGCGGCCAGCGCGATCCTGGTCACAAGGCCGGGTCGTCGGAACATGGGTCTCCTCGGGGTGGTGAGGTGGCCTGGGAACCGACCTTCACAAGATCAGATGACGGGGAGTTGAGGACCGTACGGCACGCGGATGCAGGGGAGATGAGCATCGGGGAGGAGGGCGGGTGCGGTGGCCGGCGCCGTGCGGGCCGTACCGCCGGGAGCCGCAGACCGTACGGCTCGGGTTCGCGAGTCGTACGAACGGGGAGCCGCGGACCGTACGGCTCAACCGCGTTGGTCGTATGAGCGGATGGCGCGGGCCGTACGACTGGACGGCGGATCCGTACGGCTCAACCGCGTTGGTCGTATGAGCGGATGGCGCGGGCCGTACGACTGGATGGCGGATCCGTACGGCTCAGCCGCGTGGACCGTGCGGGTGAAAGATTCACCGGGCAGGCGGTCGGTGGGACTCTCCGCCCGGGAGAAACCCCTGGTCCCGGCGGCGATCGGGGTCCGGTGACGCGCCGAGAGCGGGGCGGGCGTTGACGGGTGGGCGGTGCGGTACGAAACATCGTCGTCGTCCCGGTTCGCCGAGTCCGAAGGGTGCGATGTCATGGCGCTTCCCGCTTCGTTCGCCGTCCGGCTCCGGGCGGTCGTCGTCTCGGCGGCACTGGTACTGGGAGGTCTCGCCGCGGCGGCGGCCGGCCCGGCGGCGGCCCTGCCGGACACCGGCTGCCGGGTGGACTACACCGTGAACCAGTGGCAGGGCGGGTTCACCGCCCAGGTGAAGGTGACCAACCTGGGGGCGGCGGTCGACGGCTGGCGACTCCGGTTGACCTTCGGCGGTGACCAGCGGGTGACGAACGCCTGGAACGCGCAGGTCGGGCAGAGCGGCACGACGGTGACCGCGACGAACGTCTCGTGGAACGCCTCCCTGCCCACCGGCGGGACCGCCGAGTTCGGCCTGCAGGGCACCTGGACGGCGGCCGGCCCGGTGCCCGCCGACTTCACCCTCAACGACGTGCCCTGCAACGGCACCGGTTCCCCGAGCCCGAGCGTCACCCCGACGGCCACGCCCACCGCGACACCCACGGTGACACCGACGGCCACGCCCACCGTGACACCGACCGCGACGCCGACGGTGACGCCGACCGGCGGGCCGGGGTGCGCGGGGGCGGCGGTCTGCTCGGGGTTCGAGGACCAGGCGGGCGTCCCGGCCGGTGACTGGCAGGTCGTGACGCCCAACTGCTCCGGCTCCGGCACCGCCGTGATCGACACCTCGGTCGCGCACGGCGGGAGCAGGTCCCTGCGGATCAACGGCGGCGGCGGGTACTGCAACCACGTCTTCGCCGGTACCACCCGGGACGTCTCCGCCATCGGCCCCGTGGTCCACGCGCGGATGTGGGTCCGGCACGCGACGGCCCTGCCTGCCGGGCACGTCAGCATGATCACCATGGCGGACTCCCGGGACGGCGGCCGGGACCTGCGCGTCGGCGGCCAGAACGGGGCGCTGCAGTGGAACCGCGAGTCCGACGACGCCACGCTTCCCGAGCAGAGCCCGGCGGGGGTCGCGCTCAGCACCCCGCTGCCGGTCGGCCGCTGGGTCTGCCTGCGGTACGAGATCGACACCACCCGGCAGTCGATCCGCACCCTGGTGGACGACCGGGAGGTCGCCGGGCTGCGCGTGGACGGGGTTCCCACGCAGGACGTCGACTCCCAGTGGCTTCGCCGTACGACCGCGCCGCGTCCGACCACGCTGCGGCTGGGCTGGGAGAGCTACGGGGGCGACCAGGACACGATCTGGTACGACGACGTGGCCCTGAGCTCCTCCCCGCTCTCCTGCTGAACCGCTCCCCCGCCGGGCCGGTCCCCTCCCGGGCCGCTCTCCTGCCGAACCGGCCCCGCCGAACCGCTCCGTCTCCGAACGCTCTCCCGCCGGACCGCTTCCCCGCCGGGGAGGCGGTCCGGTTCAGGGGCGGCCGGGGGCGGTGTCCGGGGTGGGGAGGGCGGCGCGTACGGCTTCCAGGCAGCGCTCCACCACCGGGAGCGGGTCGAACGCGTAGGTGCCGTCGCCGAAGAGCTCGAAGGTCATACGGCCCCGGTACCCCCGGCGGTCCAGGGCGGCGAGGTAGTCGGCCAGCGGCAGTTCGCCGTCGCCCCACGCCAGGTGGCCCGCGGGCCGGCCGTCGATCAGGTGGACGTGGCGGACGCGGTCGCCGAGCGCGTCGAAGTAGTCGTCCACGCTCTCGCCGGCGACGGCCATGCCCACCGTGTCGAGCACCGCGCCGAGGTTGGCCGCGCCCACCTCGTCGATCATCCTGGCGAGCGCCCGGGAGTCGTTGAGGAGGTTCGACTCCACGCGCTGCAGGGGTTCGAGCACGCAGGTCACGCCGAGGGTGGCGGCGTAGGCGGCGATCTCGCCGATCGCGTCGGCGGAGCTGCGCCAGGCCGCCTCCACCGGCTCGTTCTCGAAGCCGCGGCCCGGGGTCAGCAGGAGCAGCTCGGCTCCGAGCTCGGCGCACAGCTCGGCCGCGCGGCGGAACATGCCGATGCTGGCGGCGCGCAGCCAGGTGACGGGCGAGGCCACGTTGACCGGGTACATCACCTGCTCGGGGGTCAGGCAGCGGACCGTGAGGCCGCGCGACTCCAGGCGGCGGCGGACGGCTCGCGCCTCGGCGTCGCTCACCTGCGGCACGTGGAACTGCGGCGCGATGCCCCACAGTTCCACGTGTTCCCGGCCGAGGGCCGCGGCGTCGTCGAGGAACCGCTCGAACGGCTGGTGCTGGTAGGAGAAGTTCGAGGCGGTGATCTGGCCGAGGGAGAGGGTCATCGGTGCTCCTGTCGTGTGGGGTGCGACGCGGACCGGGTTCGGAGACCTGGTTCGGGGCCGGGTTCCGGGGCGGGCCGGGTGCCGCCCCGCCATCGTCCTCCGGCCGCGCGACGCCGTCCTGGGTCCGCGGTCCCGGGTCCGTCGTCCTGGGTCCGTCATCCCGGGTCCGTCGTCCTGGGTCCGTCGTCCCGGGTCCGCGGTGCCGGGTCCAGGGCCCCGGCGCCGCGGTACGGCGGTGCGGACGCCGTACGGCGGGACCGGTCACTTGCCGATGCCGTCGGCCATGCCCTTGACGATGTAGCGCTGGCCGAAGAAGAACAGCAGCATGACCGGGATCGCCGCGATGGTCATGCCGGCGAAGACGACGGGGAACTCGGTGCCGTGCTTGCTCATCAGGCTCATCAGGCCGACCGGGAGGGTCTGCACGCCGCTGCCGCTGGTGAAGATCATCGCGAAGAGGTACTCGTTCCAGGCGAAGAGGATGTGCAGCAGGACCGTCGAGGTGATGATCGGCTTGCACATCGGCAGGATGATGTGCCAGAACGCCGTCCACCGGCCGCAGCCGTCCATCTCGGCCGCCTCGTCGACCTCGCGGGGGAGGTCGAGCATGTAGGCGCGGATGAGGAAGGTGGTGAAGGGCACCCGGAAGGCGGTGTAGAGGATGAGCAGCGCCCAGAAGCTGTTGTACAGGCCCATCGCCTGGAACATCTTCACCAGCGGGACGAGCGCCACGCTGGGGGCGAGCATGAGGCCGCCGAGGATCGTCCCGGTGACGAACCCGCTGAACGGGATCTTCACCCGGGTGAGACCGTAGGCGGCCCAGGCACTGACGAAGACGGTGGCGACCGTCGAGGTCACCGTGACGAGCACGCTGGTGGTGAGGTAGTCGCTCACCCCCCGGTTCCACGCCTTGCGGTAGTTCTCGAAGCTCCAGTCGACGGGGAGGGCGAAGGGGTTCCCGAAGAGCTGCGAGTTGGTCTTGAACCCGTTGAGCACCATCCACAGCAGCGGGTAGACCACGACCACGGCGAGGCCGAGCAGGAACACCCACAGGAAGACGCGTGCGATCACGCCGAGGAAGCCGATGCGGCTCACCATTCCACCCTTCTCCTGTTGGCGACCCACAGCTGCGCCACGGCGATGGCGAGCGTGATCACGAAGATCACCGTCGCGATGGCGGCGGCGTAGCCGAAGTCGTTGCGGACGAAGCCGCTCCGGTAGAGCCAGGTTCCGAGCACCTGGCTGGAGTTGTCGGGGCCGCCGCCGGTCATCACCATGACCTCGTTGAAGACCTGGAACGCGCCGGAGATGGTGACCATCATCATCAGGCCGGTCATCTCGCGCACCAGGGGGACCGTCACGTGGAAGAAGCGGCGGACGGGGCCGGTGCCGTCGAGGGCGGCGGCGTGGTAGATCTCCGCGGGGATGCGCTGGATGGCGACGGCGAACAGCAGGGTGGAGTAGCCGAAGCCCTGCCACTGGCTCATCGCGATGATCGCGGGCATCGCGGTGCTCTCCTCGCCGAGCCAGGAGCGGCCGAGGTCGCCGAGCCCCACCGCCTCCAGCAGGTGGTTGAGCGGGCCGAGGTTGGGTTCGTAGATGAAGTAGAACAGCAGGCCCGCCACGGTCAGCGAGATGGCGCAGGGGATGAAGTAGATCGACCGGAGGATCCGCTGCCACCGCCGGCTGCGGATGCTCTCGATGAGCGCGGCGAGCACGAGCGCGCCGCACACCTGGAAGGCGATCGAGACCACCGCGTACATCACGTTGTTGCCGAGTGACCTCCAGAAGACGGGGTCGTCGACGAGCTTGCGGTAGTTCTCCAGGCCGACGAACTCCTGGCTTCCGCTGTAGATGTCCCATTTGAGGGTGCTGAACCCGAGGTTCTCCGCCAGCGGGAAGTAGACGAACACCCCGACCAGCGCGAGCGCGGGGAGGACCCACGCGAGCCCGAGCGCTCGTTTGACGATGGTGGGCACCGGCATGCTCTCCTTACGCCGAGCGGCTCGTGTGCGGGCGGGTCACTTGGCCGACGCCGATGCCTGGCGCACGCTTTCGAGCACCTGCTCGGGGGTCTTGCCGCCGGTGATGAGCGCCTCTCCGCCGGACAGCCACGCGTCGGCGACCTCGGGCACGGTCACGGTGTCGAGCCAGGCGGCGAGCCTCGGGGCGTTGTTGACCGCCTCGATGCCCTCGAACACGGCCTTGCTGGAGGTGTCGGTGGTGACGGCGCCGATGACCGTGCTGGGCTGGCCGTACGGCGGGGCGGAGAGCGTCTTGGCGTTCTCCTGGTTCGTGACGAACTTCATGAAGTCGACGGCGAGCGGCACGCGCGGTGAGGCGGCGTTGATCAGGTATCCCTCGGGCGCGCCCTCCAGCGTCGCCGCGTCACCCGCGGCGCCCTGGGGGACGGGCAGCGGGAAGATGCCGAACTCGGCGGGGTCGAGTTTGCCCTTGGCGGTGGCGTTGTCGAACTCCAGGATCTCCTGGTAGTACATCGCGGCCTTGCCGCCGGCGAACGCCTCCTGCGCGGAGCTGTAGAGGACGCCGTTGGTGCCGGTCCCGGTGTCGGTGCACTGGGTGACGAGGGTCTTGAACTGCTTGAGCGCGGTGACGTAGCCGGGGTCGTCGAGCTTGGCCGTCCCGGGCTTGAGGTCGGCCTGGAGGGTGGCGGGCGGCACGTTGTAGGCGAAGAGCTGCTGCAGGTAGTGCAGGGCGGGCCAGCCGTCCTTGTTGCCGAAGGCGATCGGCTCGTAGCCGGCCTTGCGCAGCGGGGCGCAGCTGCTGATGAGCTCCTCGAAGGTGGTGGGCACCTTGACCCCGGCCTTGTCGAAGGCGGCCTTGTCGTACCCCATGAACTTGCCGTTGTTGTAGAGCGGGATGCCGTAGTACTTGCCGTCGTAGGCGAAGGCCGACAGCGACCCCTTGCCGAAGGTCTTGCCCCAGGGGGTGTCGGGGCCGATCACGTCGGTGAGGTCGGCGGCGCGTCCGCCGCGGATGAAGTTCTCCGCCCAGTTGCCGGTCCAGGTGAAGTAGATGTCCGGCAGGGCGTTGGAGGCCGTCAGGGTCTTGGTCTTGTCCTTGATGCTCTGGTCGGTCTCCTGGATGAGCTCGACCTTCACCCCGGGGTGCGCCTTCTCGTAGTCGGCGGCGACCTTCCCGAAGTACGGCTCCAGCGGCTCGCCGGCGAACTTGGTGAGGATGCTCAGCGTGCCGGAGTAGTCCGGTTTCGCGGCGGCGTCGGCGGCGGGGGCCTTCGCCGGGGTGCCGCCGCCGGTGCAGCCGGTCAGTGTGAGCACCGAGGTCCCGGCGATTGCCGCGAACGTCGTCAGTACGCGAGAGCGCATGGGCTTCCTTTCTCTCGTGAGAGGAGAGGGACCACCGGTGCCGTGGCACCTCGGATCCGCGCCGTGGGGGTGTCTGCGACCTGGCCCGCCCGGTTGTCGGCTGACTGTACAGAGAATCTGATACCGGTACCAGACCTAAAACAAGATCTTATTTTTCGAGAGCGCCAGCCGAGACCCCATCGTGACCTGAGAGCGATTTGACCAGGTAAATCAACGGATCAAGGGCTCGGTATTGACGGCCCGCCGCTCGCTGTGCCAGCGTGACCCCTGCGTGATACCGGTATCAGGTCGCAAGGCGACACCGGTCGTGGCATTCCCGAAAGGACGCGTAGATGCTCCGCTTCAACGAGCCCGAGTTCCTCTCCCGGACGGCGAGCGCGGCGGCGCTGCGCCCGCAGATCGAGGAGCTCGTCGACCGTCTGGTGGACGAGGGGTTCGACAACCTCCTCCTCGTCGGCGCCGGCGGCACGTACGCCCAGATGTGGCCGTACGAGCACCTGGCCCGGCGCTCCTCCACCTTCGACGTGCGCGCCGCGATCGCGGCCGAGCTGGTCGTCTCCGGTGACGCGCGGCTCGGCGAGCGCTCGGTCGTGGTCTTCACCTCGGTCTCGGGCACCACCGAGGACAGCATCCGTGCCATCGAGTACTGCAAGGCCCGGGGCGCCTACACGATCGGCTTCACCGGCTACCCCGACTCGCCCATCGCGAAGCTGGTGGACGCCGCCCTCGTCACGGAGCCGGAGACCTGGCCCTTCGACGTCCAGATGCTGTTCTTCATGGGCCGGCTGCTCTCGCGCCGCGGGGAGTTCGACGGCTACGACAAGCTCGCCGACGAGCTGGCGGACATCCCGCGGATCCTCGTGGACGTCGCCAAGCAGGCCGAGCCGGTGGCCGCCGCCTTCGCCGAGGCCCACCGGGACAACGACTACCACTTCCTCATCGGCGGCGGGAACCTGTGGGGCTTCACCTACCTGTACTCCATGTGCATCCTGGAGGAGATGCAGTGGCTGCGCACCACCCGGGTGCACAGCGCCGAGTTCTTCCACGGCTCGCTCGAACTGCTGGAGGAGGACACCAGCGTCGTCATCTTCCAGGGCGAGGACGAGACCCGCGCCCTCACCGACCGGGCCGAGGCGTTCGCCAAGCGCGTCTCCAAGGACGTCACCGTCTTCGACACGCGTGACTACCCGCTCGACGGGATCAGCCCGGAGTTCCGCGGCCTGCTCTCACCGCTCGTGCTCGACACCGTGCTGAGCCGGGTCAGCAAGCACCTGGAGCGGGTCCGCGACCACTCGCTCGACCTGCGCCGCTACTACCGCGTCATGGACTACTGAGCCCTCCTCCTCGTCCCCGGGTATCCGCTCCCCCGGATACCCGCCCCGGCCGTACGCGCGGGCCGGCGTCATGCCGGCCCGTACGCGTGCCCTCCCCCTGTCCCGCGCCGCGGTGCGCGGAACCCGCGCACAGGAGAACCCATGAGAGTCCTCGGTTTCGGCGACAACATCGTCGACCGGTTCGTCGACCGCGGCGTCGACTATCCGGGCGGCAACAGCGTGAACGTCGCCGTCTACGCCCGCCGACTCGGCCTCGACGCCGCCTACCTCGGGGTCTTCGGCGACGACGACCTCGGCCGGTTCCTGCGGGAGGCGATCGCCGCCCAGGGGGTGGCCGTCGACCGGTGCGTGGTGCGGGTCGGCGAGAGCGGCGTCTCCACCCTGCGCGTCGACGACGGCGACCGCGTCTTCCTCGGATGGAACGGCGGCGGGGTGACGGTGCGGGAGCCGCTCGTGCTCGACGACGAGCTGCTCGGCTACGTGTCGGGTTTCCACCTGGTGCACTCCAGCGTCTACTCCGGCAGCGAGAGCGAACTGCCGAAGCTCGCCGGGCTCGGCCCGCTGGTGAGCTTCGACCTGTCCAGCGAGGAGGAGTTCCGCTCCCCCGCCTACCTCGACCGCGTCTGCCCGCACGCCGATCTCGTCCTGCTGTCGTGCTCCCACCTCGACGAGGCCGCCACGCGCGACCTCCTCGCCGACGCCGTACGGCGGGGCGCGCGGCTGGCGCTCGGCACCCGCGGCGTGGACGGGGCGATCGCGTACGACGGCGACGTCACCGTCGCCGCTCCGGCTCTTCCGGTGGCGGACCCCCGGGAGATCGTCGACACGATGGGCTGCGGTGACGCCTTCCTCGCCGGGTTCGCCGTATCGTTGCTGCGCGGCGGCTGGTCGGCCGGGACCCGGCCACGGCGTGACATGATCGAGCGGGCGCTGCGCGACGGCGCGGAGGCGGCCCACGAGCAGTGCCTCGTCGAGGGCGCGTTCGCCCGCGGCCGTCCCGCCGTACCGCAGGGTTAGCCGGGAGCGGCGAGGCATGCCCCGGGTCCCCTCGGCGGTCCTCGCCGTAGCGCGGGACCGGACGGGTGACCGGGGGAAACGCGCCCGGTCCATGAAAGGGATCTAGCATGTGGCGAGCCTCCGAACGCGAGATCCGAACGCGAGAAACGAGGGACGCGATCCATGCCAGGTGAGCGGAGCCAGGCGGGACGGCCGACGATCTCCGAGGTGGCCGCCGAGGCCGGTGTCGGCAGGGCGACCGCGGCCCGCACACTCGGCGGGTACGGATACGTCAGCCCCGAACTGCGCGAGCGGGTGCTCGCGGCGGCCGAGAAGCTCGGCTACCGCGCGAACGCGCTGGCGCGCAGCATGTCGACGGGCGTGAGCCACACGCTGGGCGTGATCGTCGCCGACATCGGCAACCCCTTCTTCGCGGGGGTGATGCGCGGCATCTCCGACGCCTCCCGCGCCCGCGGCTTCGACACGCTCGTGCTGAGCACGTACGAGGACCTGGAGGAGGAGGTCGCGGCGACGAACGTGCTCATCGACAAGCGCGTCGACGGCGTCATCCTCGCCTCGGCCGCGGTCGGCCGCGGCGACGTCGCGCACATCAGGGCCGCGCTGGACCGGGGCATCCCCGTCGTGCTCGTCGACCGGGCGGTCGCGTCGGTCGACCTCGACGCGGTCGTCATCGACAACCGCGACGCGGCGCGCCGGGCGGTCGAGACGCTCATCGCCTCCGGGCACCGCCGTATCGGGTTCGTGTGGGGCCCGCCGATGGCGGAGCCGCCCGCGACCCGGCGGGCGCTGCTGGCGGCGGCGTCCCGCAACCTGTGGACCGACGGGGAACGGCTGCGCGGTTACCTCGACGCGCTCGACGACGCGCGCATCCCCTTCGACCCCGACCTGGTGATGATGGGGCGCAAGATCGAGGAGCGGGCGACCCAGGAGGTCGCCCGCATGCTCGCCCTCCCCGACCGCGTCACCGCGCTGTTCTGCACCGAGACCGAGGCGGTGACGGGGGCGCTGCGCGCCCTGCGGACGTCGGGGCTGTCCTGCCCGCGCGACATCTCGCTGATCGGCTTCGACGACAGCGCCTGGGCGGCGGTCATGGAACCGCCCCTGACGATGATCGAGCAGCCGGTTCACCAGCTCGGCGCGAAGGCCGCCGAGGTGCTGCTCGACATCGTCGGAGGGGCCGAGCCCCGCCGCGAGATGCACACCCTCCGCTCGCGCCTCATCACCCGGTCCTCGGTCGCCCCGCCCCCGTCCCCGGACGCGTGACGGGCACCGTGTCCGCCCTACCCTTCGGGCGGCGCTGGGACGGGGCCGTGTCGGCTCTACCCCCGGGTGGCGCCGGGGCCGGGCCGCGCCGCGGCGATCCGGTCCGCGCCGGCGATGACCCGCCTGGCCAGGGCGGCGACGTTCCTCGCGTCGGTGACCACGGCGTCGGCCACGGGGCCGAACCGCTCCGCGAAGGAGGCGGCCCGGTCCGCCCGTACGGCGATCCGCCTGGCCTCCGCGGCGACCCTTTCGGCGTCCCGGCCGTTCTGCAGCGGCATGCGGCTGAGCCCGGTGGCCTGGGATTCCAGCCTCTCGGCGTCCGAGGAGATCCGGTCGGCGGCGGGGCTGGACCGGGCGCCCCTGCCGAAGATGAGCCTCAGCAGGTCGCGGGCGTCCCGTACCAGCTTGCCCGTGTCGTCGAGAAGTTTGATCGTGTCCCTGCCGACCTGGACGATGTCACCGAACACGCGCTCGACGGGCGCCGGGCTGGGCGGGTAGGGCTGGCGTCCCGGCGCCGTCACCACCGGGTGTCCCGGCATCGTCACGACCGGGCGGTCCTCCGCCACCGCCATCGGGTGGCCCGCCGCGACCACCGGCCCGGCGGCCACCGGCCCGGTGACCACCTGCCCGAGGGCCGGCCCCGTACCGGTGATCGGCCCCGCGCCGGCGGCCGGCCCCCCGCCGGCGAGCACGGCGCAGGCGAGGGAAACAGCGTGCCTTCCGGCTACTCGGATCACTCCGGCCTCCGTACTGTCCAACGGCGCGAACCACGTGATGACGTCCCTGAGGCACGACGGGCGCGCCTCCCGGACATCATGGAACCCCGCCGCGAACCGTGGTCTCCCGGCTCGCGCGACTTACCCAAAGATCATTTCTTGCTTCCCATCGGATGACGGAGAATCCGGCGGCCACGTCACCGGGTCCCTGGGCCGTGTGGATGCCTGGGCGGCCGTTCGCGCGTAAGTTGTGTGATCCGGGCCGCTCACCCGGTACGGGGAGCCCTTACCGAAGAACCTGAGGAAGAGAGCCGGGGATGAGCAGCACACACGAGGACGGACGGCGCTTCGGCGACATGCTCTCGGAGAGTGTCCGCGCCCTCGGCGAGACGGACGGCGCGCAGGACTCGGAGCGGGAGGCGCTCCGGGGCTGCGGCCAGGCCGCGGACGGCCAGGTGCGCGTTCTGGTCGGCCCGGACGGGCGGCTTCGTGAGGTGAACCTCAACCCGCGGGTGATGCGGATGGCGTCCGAGGACCTCGCGCGGGAGATCCTCACCGCGGTGAACGCGGCCGTGGACGATCTCCGTACGGACGTCCACGGTCTGGATCCGGCGACGGTTCCGGTCCCCACGGCGCTGGCGAGGAGCCTGGAGGGTGTTCACGACGACGTGATGCGCCGCATGGACGAGTTCGCGGCGGGGATCGAGTCGACCGTGCGGAGGCTGGAGGAGCGATGACCGGCGATTCCTGGATGGACGTCTCACACGCCGACCTGCGTGACATGAGCAGGGGGCTCACCGAGAACGGTGCGGACCACCTGACGGAGGTGCGGGCCATGCGCGCCTATCTGGAGGGGGAGGGCGACCCGTGGGGTGACGACGAACTGGGAAGCATGGTGGGGGCGGCATATCACGCGATGACCCGGCACGCGCTGGACGTCTACGAGTCGCTGGCGGAACGGCATGTGACGACGGGTGAGGGCACCGGCCTCATGGCCGGGAACCACCGCTCCGCAGAACAGCGGAGCGAGGAGGAGGCCGACCGGATCCTGCGGGACGTACGGCAGGCCTGAGACCGGCCCGGCGGCCGGCGGCGAGGATCACCGGTCACGGCCCGCGGTGAAGGCCGGGGGCCGCGGTCGACGGCCGGGAGTCGAGGACCGGCGGTCAGGGGTCGAGGACCGGCGTCAGGGCCGGCGGTGCAGGTCGGCGGGCGGGAGTATCACACTCGCCGGCCCGGACGGGTTGACCGCGACGCCGACGTCAGCGGGCAGCAGCGCGACCAGGTCGCCGCCGCGGATCGGCTGCCAGCCCGCAGTGCCTTCCGGGAACTCGTCCGGCAGGTGGGCGTGAGCCGTGTAGGCGAACGCCGCGCGGCCCCCGCCCGTCTCGAACACGGGGATGCCGCCTCCCGGGCCCACGGCCACGATCACCTCGGCCGCCAGGAGCAGGCGGACGATGTCCTGCCCGCCGGTGTAACCGGTCGCGCCGAGCTGGACGGCCCTGTCGACGGGGTCGGTCGGCTCGGGATAGCCGAGCGCGACCGGTGAGGGCCGGTAGTTCGGGTTGCGGCGGAACTCGCCGGTGATCTCCCCGCGGTCGTCGGCCCGCCACGCGCCGACGACGCCGTACGGCGGGACCTCGTCACCGGGGCCGAAGAAGGGGTCGATCGCGTAGAGCCAGGTCCCGGGGCTGCGTCGCGCCTGTTCCCGCAGTTCGTCGGTGAGCGGGGGCGGCGCCGGGGCGTCGTTCACTGTCGTACCCGTTCCTGGGAGCGTCTTCGGCCGGCGCACCCGCCCCTGCGGCTCGTGGACGCGCTGCGGAGGCGGCCGGACATGGTTCCGATCATTGTCGAGGGTAGCCGGGGTAGGGGTCGTAGTGCGGATTGGGGATGAAGTTCTCCGGTGTTCTGGGCACTCCCCCGGGCCAGGCGCCGGAGATGTACCGCCGGTGGACGCCGCCGGGGAAGGCGATCTCCTGTTCGTGGCCCAGCCGTCCGCTCGCCGGGAGGGTTTCCCGGACGTCGATCCCGCCGGGGGCGTCCACCTCGTAGAGGTGGCGGCGCAGGAGGACGTTGTCGATGTCCCTGCGGTAACTGGTCCCCACGAAGGCGGAGGGGGCGGACTTGTTCACGTAGTCGCCCAGGTCGGTGGCCGAGGGGTCCCATGGGCGGAACCCCTCCTCGAACACCTCTTCCGGCGGCCTGTTGTCGACGCGGTAGAGCGGCTCACGGTCCCTGCGCCATATCGGATAGGGGGTGATGTCCCGCACGACGACGCTGTCGTCGGCGGCGGCCTCCAGATAGTTGTCCGGTCCGCGAACGGGTGTGGGCGGGCGCTCCGAGGCCGGGAGCCGCGTGCCGCCCTCCCGGACGGGAGGTTTCCGCAGGAGTGCGGTGGCCCGGTCGAAGAGGCGGAGCACGCTCCGTTCCATCAGTCCGGACGTCTTGTGGGCGAGCTGCCGGGTGGCGAGGCGGGAGCCTCCCACGACGGCGGGCACCGCGGCGAGGGAGGCCCCGGCCGTGGGGCCCGAGGCCGCGGTGAGCCGGAGCAGGTTCAGCGCGAGCCGCAGGAGGATGACGATCAACGCCACCTTGGCCGCGAGCACGATCATGGCAGCGAGCTGCAGGGCGCAGCCGATGAGCAGGGCGGCGGCGATCGCGTCGTCAGAGTGTTCGGAGGTCTCCCGCCAGTCCTCGTCGAGCGCCCGGACGCCTTCGCTGACGTTGCGGGTCGTGGTCCGGACGACGTGCGCGCCGGCCGCGACCGTGTGGCGGCTCATCGCCTCCGCGAAGGCGATCCACCGCTGCCCGGACGCGTAGAGCTTGTCCTCGTCGGCCGGCGGCCATGGCAGTCCGACGAGGTTGAGAAGCGCGACCAGTTCGGCCGGCGGTTGCAGGGCCATGGCGTCATGATCCCGTACCGTTCCGGGCCGCGGGGCGGACCGGCTCGGCTACCAGGGGACGACCGGGTACCAGCCGTAGCCGAACATCGACGGCAGCCGCAGGTCCCAGTACAGCAGCGTGAACGAGCCCGCGACGAGGAAGGCGACCGCGGTCACGGTCACCAGGCGGGCCGGCTTCGCCGCCAGCCACCGCGCGAACCGGCCCCGGGCCGCGAGCATGAGCGCGGCGAACAGCACCGCCATCACCGCGATGTTGCCCACCGACTGCAGGATGAACACGGCCGCGCCGTACAGGGGGTTGTGGGTCTCGGCGGCGTAGGTGAACAGCTTGTGGAAGAGCGGGAACGGCCGGCCGATGAGGAAGCCGCCGACGAACGCGCCCAGGACGACGAGACGGACGTTCGGGAAGCGGCGCTCCAGCCGCGCCAGCGGGTCGGGCACGAGGCGCAGCGCGGCCAGGCCGAGCCAGATGAACGCCAGCCCGATGATCCCGAACACCACCGACGCCTGGAGCAGCCGTACCGGCATCCCGTCGCCCACGGTCGCGGTCGAGAGCTGCGGCAGCCGGTCACCGAGGAGCGCGCCGACCGCGCCGTACACGCCGCTGACCGCGACCATGCCGATGGCGAGCCGGCCGAGCGGGCGCAGCGTCTCCCGGAGCCTGACGCGCCAGGAGTCGCCATGCCGGACGAGCGGGACGACCGCGCCGAACGCGGCCACGTTGCAGGCGGTGAACGTGCCGGCCAGCCCGGACACGAACGCGAACACCGCCCCGGCCACGGCACCGGTGATCGCGGTGCCCTTGGCGTCGTGGCCGAGCAGCGTGTTGGCGACGTTGTCGCCGATCACGCTGTCCACGAAGTGGTAGGACCACAGGGAGGCGAGCGCCGCGCCGGCCAGCACGCTGAGAAGGACCAGGCGCCCTCGGCGGCGCGGTGCGGGGGAAACGGGGCCGGGGGCGGAAGCCGGGTCCGTGGCCCGGTGGCGGCCTTCGGCGGAGCCGGTGAACGTCATGTCGGATCCTCGATCCTCGCGGGGGACGGATACCGCGTCTGCGCCGGTCGGCGCCTCGGCACGCCTCTTCGAGAGACCCCGGGCCCCCTTCCGCCGCGCCCCGGCGGCGGCCGGGGGCGAGGATCGGACCGGCGTGGCAGGGCGCGTCCCGGCACCGGGTATCGGGAGCACCTTCATGGTCACCGGCCCCAGGCTTCCCTGTCGTCTCCGAACGTGCGGGGATCACGCCGTGGCCGCCGTGGGCTGCCGGTCGCGGAGCACGCGGACGGGTACGGTCGGAACATGACCGAACGCAGCATGCCGCATGACTTCGCCTCCTGGGCGTGCCCTCACGGGCAGGACGCGCGCCAGGGCTGCGCGGCCTGTTACGCGGAGTCGGCCGCCCCCGGCGCCGGGCCGCCGGGGTGGGAGGTCACCGCCTGGTTCACCACCGAGCAGCCCCTGCCCATCAGGACCCTGCAGGACGTCCACCACCACGGCCGCCGGTTCTCCATCGACCAGCCGTCCACGCCGCTGGTCTACCTGCTGACCGGCCGCACCTCGGCCCGCGACAGCGTCCAGGCGGTCGCGAGCGTCCTCGGCTTCCTGCTGCACGAGCGGTACACGGTGGGCGGGTTCACCGCGACCGAGACCAGGGCGACGCCGTTACCGGCCGCCGATCCGGGCACGGACCGGCGGACCGACGCGTGGATCAGCGACCGCGACCGTTCCCGGTGACCTCCGGGCCGCGCGACCGGCCCGTGCGCGGCGATCGGCTCGTTTCCTTACGAGGTGCGAACGTCATCGCCGAGCCCCTCCTCCGGCCTGCCGGGGCGCGATTACCGTCCCCGCATGAGAACACTGGTCACCGGCTCCGCCGGGTTCATCGGAAGCCACGTCGTCGAGACGCTGCGGGCGGCCGGGCACGAGGTCCGGTGTCACGGCCCGACCCTGGACGTCGGTTCCGGGCCTGGGCGGCTCACCGTCGCGCTCGCCCGGCGCGGGATCGCGGCCCTGGGAGTCGATGTCACCCCCTACGCCGTCCGCCTCACCCGGCGCGCGGGCGGCCGGGCGATCTGCCGGAACGTCTTCGAGCCGCTGCCCGGGGCGGGCCGCTGGGCGACCGCGTTGCTGGCCGACGGCAACATCGGCATCGGCGGCGACCCGGACGCCCTGCTCCGCAGGGTCCGCGAGCTGGTCCGGCCGGGCGGCGAGGTGATCGCCGAGGTGCGGCCGCCCGGTACGGCGGGCCGGGTCGAGCGGGTACGTCTGCGCGGTCGCGGGCTCACCGGCGCGTGGTTCACGTGGGCCACCGTCTCCGTGTCCGACCTGGGCTCCCTGGCCGGGCGTACCGGTTTCACCCGCGTGGAGGCGTGGAAGGAGGCGGGACGGTGGTTCGCGAGCCTTCGTTGACGCGACGCCCGTCGTACTCCTCGGGCACGCGCCCGTCATGATCCTGGGCGCGTGACCCCGCTCGCGTGATGGCGTGCGGGGTCAGGTGGTCGTACCGGGGCTACGCCGGGGCGCCGGTCACCTGGGCGATCAGGACGCACGTGTCGTCGGCCTCGTTGCTGGGCGCCATGGCGTCCATGACGGCCGTGAGCCGGTCGCGGGGAGCCGGTGGCGTGGACGGCGGCGCGGTCGGTGCCACGCCGAGGGCCGGGACCATGGGCGGGAGGAGTGCGGCGACCGCGGACGGGAGCGCCGGCGGGAGCGGGGACGAGGCCACGGGAGCCGGGCCGATCGCCCCGGCCACCGCGCGGCTCAGCATGTCCAGGCCCTCGTAAAGGTCGCCGCCGCGCTTCTCGATGAGCCCGTCGGTGAACATCACCAGCAGGTCGTCGGGGTGCAGCCGTACGGAGCCGCAGGTGTAGGTGGCGTCCTCCGAGACGCCCAGCAGGACGCCCGGGTGCAGCAGGCGCTCCACCCGGTTGCCCCGGGCGAGGAGCATCGGGGGGTGGCCGGCGTGGGTCCAGCGCAGGGTCCGGTCGGCCGGGCGGTAGCGGGCCACGAGCGCCGTCGCGAGCACGTCGGGGCGCAGCCTGCACAGCATGCGGTTCAGCACGCCGAGGATCTCCGCCGGGTCGTGGCCGGCGAAGGCCAGGCCGGTGATCGCGTGGCGCAGCTTCGCCATGGCCGAGGCGGCGGGCAGCCCGTGACCGGCCACGTCTCCCACCGCGAGCAGCACCTCACCGTCGTCCAGGGGGATCGCCTGGTACCAGTCGCCGCCCAGGTACGCCTCGGTGACGGCGGGCTGGTAGCGGGCGGCGACCCGCATGCCGGGCAGGACCCGGGGCTCGTCGGAGGCGGGCATGATGAGCTCGTGGAGGCTGGCGGTGAGCCGGTTCTCCTCCGCCCGCCGGGCCGCGCCCTCCCGGCTCCCGGACGGCTCGGCGGCGGCCGCTCCGGCATCGGGGACCGATCCGGCCGCGGTGACCCGCTCGGCCTTGGGAGCCGGTCCGGCCACGGCGGCCCGCTCGGCCTCGGGGGCCGGTCCGGCCACGGCGGCCCGCTCGGCCTCGGGGGCCGTTTCGATGACGTCCGGCCCGCCGGGGAGCAGCAGGCGACGTTCGTTGACGGATTTCAGGATGGCGTCCTTCCATACGGCCAGGCGTCGGCCCGGAGCGATCCGGCCGGCCACGAGGCCCGCACAGGGATGTCAGACGGTGAAGTACGCGCGGACGGTGGTGCCGTCCCCGCCGGTGTGGATGCGAACGAGGTCGCTGAGCAGGTTGGTCATGAGCAGGCCGCGGGAGCCCTGCTGTCTGGCGGCGGCGGGTCTGCGACCGGCGAGGAGGTCGACGATGTGACCGGCGTCGCTGACCTCGATGACCGCCCGGCCGTCCTCGAACCAGAGGCGCAGCGTTCCCGATCCGCCGCCGTGGTCGAGGCTGTTGGAGGCGAGTTCGCTGGCGATCAGCCTGAGGTCCTGGAGGCGCTCGCCGGAGAGCCCCATGCGTGAGGCGTGCTCGACGGCGAAGGCCCGCACCTTGAACAGGTCGGTCTCACCGAAGGCGAACTCGACGGCGTTACCGGGGGCGGGCAGCGGCCGGTTGTACTCCTGGACGGCGTGCTCGGGCGCGTACTCCTCGCTGATGCGCAGCCCGGAGGCGTCCATGATGGTGGGGTGGGTCATCCTGGCGTCACGGACGACCTCGGGGTCGAGCCCGTCGAGGTCGTACGGGCACAGGATGGTCACGCCGCGGCCCGCGAAGGCGAGGTTGATCAGCGCTTCGTGCTGGACGCACGCGGGGTACTCCGTGGCGGACCGCTCGGGCCAGATCGGCTCGCCGATGATGCGCACGCGGCGGCCGGGGTGAAGGTCGGCGAAGGCGGTCAGGACGGCGGGGATGATGCGCCCGGGGTTGCGGCCGGCCTCGCTCATGTCGATGAGACGCACCTGGGAGGCCAGCTCGCCCAGCTCGTCACGGATCAGCCGGAGGTTCCGCTCCGGCACGGCCACCGCGACCGGCTCGCCCGCGTCCAAGCCGCCGAGCACGAACGGCGTCGTCCCCTGGAGGTACTGCCTGCTCCCCCGATAGAACAACGCCGGATGGACGAAAGGGTCCGCCTCGGTCGTCGCGGTGGTGGTGGTCATGAGATCTCCACTTGGATGGGAGAGGGATCCGATCCGATCAGGGTGAGTACGGATCGCAGGCAGTAAGGGGAGTGGTGCAGGTACACCTTCTTCCCCGAGGGAAGGTTGCGGGCGGCCTCCGTCAGCAGCCAGACCCCCCTGACGTCGATGAACGTCAGCTCGGAGAGGTCGAGGTGCATGTCGTCGCCGCCGAGGGTCAGGCCGTCCAGGGCCTGCGCCCAGGGCACCCTGGTCGTCCGGTCGATCTCGCCGCTCACCTTCAGGCGGACCGGCGCGGCGAGCACGCTGATCCGCAGCCCGTGGAGGAGCTGCTCGCCCGCGTCGTGCGGAAGATCGCCACTGCTGGGCGGGGGGTGTCCACGCGGTCTCGCGCCCGGCCAGATCGGCATGATGACCACCCTGAGGTTGACGATGGGCATCTCCAACGTACCCGCTATCCCGTATGAGGTCGAAGGGATGGACTGCGGAGTGTCATCGGAATGGACCGCTCCCGGCTCGTCCCCCTTCGCCACCTGCGGCCCCTCCGGCACGGGCGAACAAGTGATCCTTTTCAGCGGCATCGGGTGAGAGCGGAAGGCCATACCGATGACTACCCGGCTCTCTGCCCGCTATGCGAAAGATTTTCCCTATAGGAAAAGATGGGAGACATGCGCATTCTGATCATCGGCGGCACCCGGTTCGTCGGCCGGCACATCACCGAGGCCGCGATCGCGGCCGGGCACGAGGTCTCCCTTCTGCACCGCGGCAGGACCGGCGCGGACCTGTTCCCCGAGGCCGAGCACCTCGTCGCCGACCGCGACGGTGACCTGTCGCTCCTGCGGGGCCGCGGGTGGGACGCCACGATCGACGTCACCGCCTACGCGCCATCGCAGGTCGAGTCCCTCGCGTCGGTGCTGACCACCGGCCAGTACGTCTTCATCTCGACCTGCGCGGTCTACGCCGTGCCCAAGACGCCCGGCGGCTACGCCGAGGACGCGCCGCTGGCCGAGACCGCCGGCCTGACCTCCGAGGAGGTGACCCCCGCGTCGTACGGCCCGCTGAAGGTGCTGTGCGAGCGGGCCGCGATCGAGCTGTTCGGCCCGGGCACGCTGATCGTCCGCCCGACGTACGTCATCGGCCCCCACGACCACACCGGCCGGTTCACCTACTGGGTGAACCGGATCGCCCGCGGCGGCGAGGTCCTGGCCCCGGGCTACCCCTCCGACCCGATCCAGGTGATCGACGGGCGCGACATGGCCACCTGGATCATCTCGATGACCGAGCGGGCCGCCGCCGCCCGGACCACCGCCGGAGAGAAGGGTCAGACCGCCGGGACGGACCCGCTGGACGGCACGGGCGTCTTCCACGCGGTCAGCCCGGCTCCGCCGTTCACCTTCGGCGACATGCTCCAGGCGATCGCGGACGAGGTCGGCCCGCCCGGGACCACGCTGACCTGGGTCGGGGAGGACTTCCTGCTGGCCGAGGGCGAGAACGGCCGGTCACTGCCGCTGTGGTCGGGCGGCGGCCACCGGGGCGCGCTCAACACCGCCGACCCGGCCGCCGCCAACGCGGCGGGGCTGGCGCCGCGTCCGCTGGCCCGTTCGGTGCGCGAGATCCGCGAGTCGGAGGCGGGGTACGCCACGGGCGCCGAGATCACTCCCGAGCGGGAGGCGGAGCTGCTGACCAGGTGGCGTTCGCGCTCCTGATCCTCTGTACCCGCCGTCCGCCCGGGGCCGCCGCGGTCCTCGTACACCCGGCCGGGTCGGGGACGGCGGTGCGGGGTGATCCGCTCACTCGCCCAGGTCGCGGGCGGTGTTGTCCAGGCAGTTCGCCAGGGCGTCGAGTTGCTCTCCGGTGACGGTGTCGCCGGAGAGCGACTCCGGCAGGTCCCGGCGGCGCGCGACGACCAGCGGCCGGTGGTCGTCGTCGATCTGCCCGCTCGTGAGGACCAGACACTCACCGCGGACGAACACCAGGGCCGTGTCGGGGTCCTCGGCCTCCAGCAGCTGTCGGACGCACTCGCGGTCGATGAGCGCCATGAGCCACCTCCCCTCACCGGTGACCTGGCCATACCCGAGCTTTTCCCCGGCTTAACAACCGTCCGGGTCAAACCACCGCGTACGGCTCACGACCCTCGAAACCCGGCCGCCCGCCACCGCGCACCGTCCCCGCATCGTTCACCGCGCGCCGCCGCGCCGTTCACCGTACGCCGTCGCCGTTCACCGCTCCCACGCCGTTCGCCGTCAGAGATCGCCGGGGAGAGTTCTGTAAACGAGTGAGTGAGCGGCTCACTCACTCGCTAGGGTGGTCGCGTGATCTCCACCTCCCAGCGCGCCGCGCCCCTCCCCCCGGAGGAACGGCGGGCCTCCCTCATCGAGTCCACCCTCTCACTGATCCTCGACCACGGCCCCGCGGTGAACACCCGGCAGATCGCCCAGGCGGCCGGCGTGGCCGAGGGCACGATCTTCCGGGTCTTCGCCACCAAGGACGAACTCGTCGACGCCGCCGTGGCCAGCGCCTTCGACCCCGCCCCGCTGGTGCGCGAGCTCGACGCCATCGACCGCTCCTCCCCGCTGGAGACCCGGCTCGCCACGGCGGTGCGGGTCCTGCAGCGCCGTGCGGCACGCGTCTTCCGGCTGGCCGACGCGCTGGGGGCGACGGGTCCGGCCGTCGCCCACCACCACCGCCAGGCATGCTCCGACGAGAGCGTCACCGTCCAGCGGGCGCTCGCCGACCTGATCTCCCCCGACCGCGTCCTGCTGCGCTGCGAGCCGTACGAGACGGCGCGGCGGCTCCAGCTGCTGACCGTCGCGTGCAGCCACCCCCGGCTCACCGAGGGCGACCCGCTGCCGCCCGAGGAGATCGCCCGCATGCTCCTGCACGGCGTCCTCGTTCCCGAGCACGCCGCCTGCCGTCCGGCCTCGAGTGGCGCCTCCGGAGAGGAGGTCCCGTGCTGATCCGGCTGCTCCGCACCCATCTCCGCCCCTACACCGGTTCCCTGGTCGCCGTCGTGGTGCTGCAACTCCTCGGCACCATCGCCTCGCTGTACCTGCCGAGCCTGAACGCCGACATCATCGACCGGGGCGTCGCCACCGGCGACACCGGCTACATCCTCACCACCGGCGGCTGGATGCTCGCCGTCTCCTTCGCGCAGATCGCCTGCTCCATCGCGGCGGTCTACTACGGCTCCCGCTCGGCGATGGGCTTCGGCCGCGACGTCCGCGCGGCCGTCTTCCACCGGGTGGGCACGTTCTCCGCCCGGGAGGTCTCCCAGTTCGGCGCACCGTCGTTGATCACCCGCAGCACCAACGACGTGCAGCAGGTCCAGATGCTCGTGGTGATGTCCTGCACGATGCTGGTCGCCGCACCGATCATGGGCGTGGGCGGCATCGTCATGGCGCTGCGCCAGGACGTCGGCCTGTCGTGGCTCATGCTGGTGTGCGTCCCGGCCCTGCTGGTGTCGATCGGCCTGATCATCTCCCGGATGGTCCCCCAGTTCCGCGCCATGCAGGACCGCATCGACACGGTCAACCAGGTGCTGCGCGAGCAGCTCACCGGCATCCGCGTCGTGCGCGCCTTCGTGCGCGAGCGGGAGGAGACCCGGCGGTTCGCCGAGGCCAACGAGGCGCTGACCGCCACCGCGCTGCGCGTCGGGCGGCTGACCGCGCTCATCTTCCCGACCGTGATGCTGATCCTCAACGCCTCCAGCGTCGCCGTGCTGTGGTTCGGCGCCGCGCGGGTGAACACCGGCGAGATGCAGGTCGGTGAGCTGACCGCGTTCCTGATGTACCTGATGCAGATCCTGACCTCGATGATGATGGCCACCTTCATCTCGATGATGATCCCGCGCGCCTCGGTCTGCGCCGAGCGCATCTCCGAGGTGCTGGACACCGAGTCCTCGGTCCTCCCGCCCGCCGACCCGGTGCGCCAGGTGCGCGGCCGGGGCGAGCTGGAGATGCGCGACGTCGGGTTCCGCTACCCGGGCGCGGCGTCCCCGGTGCTGTCCGGCATCTCGTTCCGTGTCGAGGCGGGCCGGACCCTCGCCGTCATCGGCAGCACCGGCTCGGGCAAGACGACCCTGCTGTCGCTGGTCCCCCGGCTCTTCGACGCCACCTCCGGCACGGTGTCGGTCGACGGCGTCGACGTGCGCGACCTCGACCCCCAGGTCCTCTGGCGGCGCATCGGCCTGGTGCCTCAGAAGCCGTACCTGTTCACCGGCACCGTCGCGAGCAACCTCCGGTACGGCAATCCCGACGCCACCGACGAGGAGCTGTGGGAGGCCCTGGAGATCGCCCAGGCCCGCGACTTCGTCGAGGCGATGCCCGAGGGTCTCGACGCCCCCATCGCCCAGGGCGGCACGAACGTCTCCGGTGGGCAGCGACAGCGCCTCGCCATCGCCAGGGCGCTGGTCAGAAAGCCGGAGATCTACCTGTTCGACGACTCGTTCTCGGCTCTCGACCTGACCACCGACGCCCGGTTGCGCGCGGCCCTGCGTCCGCGCACCTCCGACGCCGCCGTCGTCATCGTCGCCCAGCGCATCTCCACCGTCGCCGACGCCGACCAGATCGTCGTCCTCGACGACGGCGTGATCGCCGGCATCGGCACCCACGAGGAGCTGCTGGCCTCCTGCCCGACGTACGTCGAGATCGTCGAGTCCCAGCGAGCCGTGGAGAGTGCGGCATGAGCGACCGGTCCGTATCCCCCGCCTCCCCGGCCGCGCCGGGGGCCGCCCCCGCCGCGGCACCGGCGACCCCGGCGGCCTCGGCCGCCTCCCCGGCCGCCCCCGCAGCCGCCTCTCCCGCGGCCGCGCGTCCCCGTCCCCCGATGGGCGGCGGGCCCTTCGGGCGCGGCCCCTTCGGCGGGATGCCCGCCGAGAAGTCGATGGACTTCGGGCCGTCCGCGCGGCGGCTGATCCGGCGCCTGGCCCCCGAGCGGCCCCGGATCATCGCGGTGATCCTGCTCGCCGTGGCCAGCGTGGTGTTCTCCGTCATCGGCCCGAAGGTCCTCGGCCGCGCCACCGACCTCATCTTCAGCGGTGTCATCGGCGGTCGGCTGCCCGCCGGGACGACCATCCAGCAGGCGGCCGAGGCGGCCCGCGCGTCCGGCCACGGCGACTTCGCCGCGCTGCTGGAGAAGATGGACGTCGTCCCCGGCCGCGGCATCGACTTCGCCGCACTCGGCACGGTCCTGGCCTGGGCGCTGGCCCTCTACCTCGCGGCGACGGCGTTCGCCTGGCTGCAGGGTCACCTCCTCAACGACGTGGTGCAGCGCACCGTGTTCCGGCTGCGGTCCGACGTCGAGGACAAGCTGAACCGGCTCCCCCTGCGGTTCTTCGACGGCCAGCCGCGCGGTGAGCTGCTCAGCCGGGTCACCAACGACATCGACAACGTCTCGCAGACCCTTCAGCAGACGCTGAGCCAGCTGCTGACGTCCCTGCTGACCGTGGTCGGCGTGCTGGCGATGATGTTCGTGATCTCGCCGCTGCTCGCGCTGATCGCGTTGGTGACCATCCCGCTGTCGACGATCGTCACCGGGCAGGTCGCCAAGCGCTCGCAGAAGCTGTTCGTCGCCCAGTGGGCCCACACCGGCTCGCTGAACGCCCACATCGAGGAGGCGTTCACCGGCCACGAGCTGGTGAAGGTCTTCGGGCGGCAGCCGGAGGTCGAGGAGGTCTTCCGGGAGCGCAACGAGGAGCTGTTCAAGGCGAGCTTCGGCGCCCAGTTCGTCTCCGGGATCATCATGCCGGCGATGATGTTCATCGGGAACCTCAACTACGTCGCGATCGCCGTCGTCGGCGGCGTGCGGGTGGCCACCGGGTCGATGAGCCTGGGCGACGTGCAGGCGTTCATCCAGTACTCCCGGCAGTTCACCCAGCCGCTCACCCAGGTCGCCTCGATGGCCAACCTCCTGCAGTCGGGGGTGGCGTCGGCCGAGCGGGTCTTCGAGCTGCTCGACGCCGACGAGCAGACCCCCGACCCGGCCGAGCCCGCCCTGCCCGAGACCCGGCGCGGCCGGGTCGAGTTCGAGCAGGTGTCCTTCCGCTACGACCCCGACCGGCCCCTCATCGAGGACCTGTCGCTGGTGGCCGAACCCGGGCAGACGGTCGCGATCGTCGGCCCGACCGGCGCGGGCAAGACCACCCTGGTCAACCTCATCATGCGCTTCTACGAGCTGGACGGCGGGCGCATCACCCTGGACGGCGTCGACGTCACCGCGATGCGCCGCGAGGACCTGCGCTCGCGGATCGGCATGGTCCTGCAGGACACCTGGTTGTTCGGCGGCACCATCCGGGACAACATCGCCTACGGCGACCCCTCGGCCAGCGAGGAGCGGATCCTCGCCGCCGCGCGGGCCGCGTTCGTCGACCGGTTCGTGCGCACCCTGCCGGACGGCTACGACACCGTCATCGACGAGGAGGGCGGCAACATCAGCGCCGGCGAGAAGCAGCTGATCACCATCGCCCGCGCCTTCCTCTCCGAGCCGTCCCTGCTGATCCTCGACGAGGCGACCAGCTCGGTCGACACCCGCACCGAGCTGCTGGTGCAGCAGGCGATGGCCGCGCTGCGCGCCGACCGCACCAGCTTCGTCATCGCCCACCGGCTGTCCACCATCCGCGACGCGGACCTCATCCTGGTGATGGAGGAGGGCCGCATCGTCGAGCACGGCAACCACACCGAACTGCTCGCCGCGCGGGGCGCCTACCACCGGCTGTACTCGGCGCAGTTCACCGGCGCGGCGACCCCGGACGAGGAGGAGGCCGCCGTCGGCTGAACCGTCCGAACAAGCCGCCCGGGCGGGCCGTTCCCGACAAGCCGCCTCCGGTGAACCCGCCCGGGTCGGCCCGCGGCCCGGACCGTACTGCCGTCACGAAGCGGCCACCACGCGACCGGCCCGCTCACCGTACGGCGCCGTACGGTGGGGTCATTCGCCGGAGGGCGGCTGCTCGTCGGTCCAGCCGCTCTCCTGGTAGGCGGTGACGGCGCCGACCCGGACGGTCCGCCCGTCCGCGAGCCTGCCGTCGTACCGCTCCTCCCCTCCGAGGGGCCGCCCGCTTCCCGGCTCGATCACGAAGAGCAGGTCACGCCTGCCGTCCTCGCTGCGGTAGCCGACCGCCTGCCCGGTACGGCCCAGCGGATCGGTGACCTCCCCCTCCGAGCGCATGCCGGGCAGCGCGGCGAGGATCTCGTAGGCGGCGGCCCGCACCTCCGGCGTGACCGGCAGCTGCACGATGAGGTCCACGCAGCTCTTCTGCAGGACCGGCTCCATCCGCAGGTCCGGGTCCCCGCCGTTGCCACGCACCAGTTCCTCGGTGATGCGCTCCTCCAGATAGGCCCGCAGCCTCCCCGCGTCGTCCGGGACCTCCCGCAGTTCGTCCCAGGTGAGCATCTTCGTGAGCAGGGTCCCGCCCGTCCCCTTCGACGCACTGGACAGCGGGGTCGTCACCGGCGCGCCAGGCGAGGAGCGCAGCCTCTCCTTCGGGAAGACGTATCCCATGTCCCGGGTGTCGGCCGGATACCGCCAGGTGCGGGGGGAGCCCGCCGTGCGCCAGGCCGCCTCGTCCTCCGGGGTGGCGGGCCGGGTGCCCAGGTCCCGGTGGACCCGTACGCTCCGCCCGCCGGGCCGCCGCGCCAGCCACGTCTCATCGGAGACGCGGTGCCGGAGGAGGTAGCGGCCGGTCGGATCGACGACCGGCAGGTCGGTGACCGTCCGGACGCGCCAGTAGGCGCCATCGGAGGACGCCTTCGCCGCTCCGGTCACCGCGGCCGACGCCGCGGCGAGCAGGATCCGCCGGGCGTCCGGCTGTCCGGCCTGCGCCGTGGCGGACGTGCCCGCCCCGGGCGACAGGCGCACCGGGTCGCCTCCCGGGGCGGCCACGGTGACCACCAGGGCGGCCGCGGCCGCCGCGACCAGCCCGCCCCCCACGACCGTCCACGACCGCGGTCGCGTCCCCGGCCGGTGCCACCGGCCGGTTCTCCTCCCGGCGTCGGTCCGCCGGCCCTCATGTCCGGCGGTCCGGCCGGCCCCGGCCCCGGCCCCGATCCCGGCTCCGGTTCCGGTTCCGGCTTCGACGGGATCCGCGCCCGCCGTGGCCGGACCGGTACCGGCCGCCGCGCCGGCCGGGCCGGAGCCCGCGACGATCGACGCCAGCAGTGTCCGCGCCCCCGCGGTGGACGCCTGCCCGGTCAGCTCGCCGTCCCGGACCCGGGCCAGCCGGCCCACCATCTCTTCGGTGTCGTTCACAGCGACCCTCCTGTCGGGATCCGCGTCGGCCTGCTCATCAGGGGTGTCTCGACGTCCGCCGCGGCCAGCGCACGGGAGAGACGCCTGCGTGCCCGGTGGATCCGGATGCGCGCGGCGTTGCGGGAGCAGCCCAGGACGCGGGCGATCTCCCCTGCGTCCAGGCCCTCCCAGGCCACCAGGGACAGCAGTTCCCGGTCGTCGTCGGACAGCGCGCGGAATACCCGGCCCACCGCCTCCAGGCCGGCACGTTCGGCGGGCGGCGCGGTACGGGCGTAGAGGTCCGCGATGTCCTCGCGCAGCTCCGCCTGTCCGGCGTGGCGGCGCAGGTTCCCCCGGCGCTGGTTCGCCAGGACGTTGCGGGCCACGCCGTACAGCCAGAGCCTCGCCTGGTCGCCCGGGGGCAGGTCGTCGATCCGGCGCCAGGCGACCTCGAACGTCTCGGCCACGACGTCCAGCGCGTCCTCGGGGGAGTCGCAGCGGCGCGTCGCGTAACCGAGGATGCGTTCGTAGGCGTCGAGATACGCCTCCTCGAAGCGACGTCTCCGGTCGTCACTCACGGGCGGTCCACATGGTCGGCCTCCTCGGAGTCGGGATGTTCGGACAGCCCTTCATGTCGGAGAGCCCGGGATCATTTCATCCGGGAGGGTCGTGGCCGGAGCGGGCCACGCCGCCGGGCCGGACCGCCGTTGACCTCTGTACGGCGGGCGGGCGGCCGGAAGGCGCGCCGTACCGTACGGCGGGCGGGCGGGAGGCGGGCCGTACGGTGGGCGGCCGAGGAGACGCGCCGTGCCGTACGGCGGGTCGGGGCGGCTCAGCGGACCAGGCGGAAGAACTCCCGGATGTCACCCGTCAGCAGGTCCGGCGCCTGCAGCGCGGCGAAGTGGCCGCCGCGGTCGAACTCCGACCAGTGCACGACCCGGTGCTCCCGTTCGGCGAACGGCCGGACGGTCGAGTCGCCCGGGAACACCGCCAGGCCGGTCGGCACCGGGCAGAACTCCACCTCCCGGCCCCACGACGCGGCGGCCTCCCGGTAGAGGCGGGCCGCGGACCCGGCGGTGCCGGTCAGCCAGTTCAGCGTCACGTTGGTGAGGATGGCGTCCGGGTCCATCGCGCCGACGCCGTGCCCGTAGTCGTCGAACCACTCGGTGTTCCAGGCGAGCTGGCCGACCGGCGAGTCGACGAGGGCGTAGGCGAGCGTCTGCGGCCGGGTGGACTGGATCTGCGCGTACCCGGACCGCTCATCGCTCCACCGGGTGATCTTCTCCAGCCGCTTCCGCTCGGCCTCGCTCAGGTCCCCGGCCTCGGCCGGGTCGCTCGGGAAGGCCACGAAGGAGTTCATGTGCAGCCCGGCGACGTGGCCGGAGTCGATGCGGGTCAGCTCGGGGGAGATCCGCGCGCCCCAGTCGCCGCCGTGGGCGCCGTAGCGCTCGTAGCCGAGGCGGCTCATCAGCTCCGCCCAGGCCCGCGCGACGCGCGACACGTCCCATCCGGTCTCCGTCGTCGGCCCGGAGAATCCGTAGCCGGGAATCGACGGGATGACGAGGTGGAAGGCGTCGGCCGGGTCGCCGCCGTGCGCGCGGGGGTCGGCGAGCGGCCCGGCCACCTCCAGGAACTCGGCGACCGAGCCCGGCCAGCCGTGCGTGAGAATCAGCGGGAACGCGTCCGGCTCCGGCGAGCGGACGTGCAGGAAGTGCACGTTCTGCCCGTCGATGGTCGTGGTGTACTGCGGGAACGCGTTCAGCCTCGCCTCGTGCCGGCGCCAGTCGTAGCCCGTCCTCCAGTACTCGGCCAGCTCCCGCAGCCGGCCGAGCGGCACGCCGTACGACCAGCCCACGTCGGGCAGTTCGTCGGGCCAGCGGGTACGGCCGAGCCGGTCGCGCAGGTCGTCCAGGTCGGCCTGGGGGATGTCGATGCGGAAGGGACGGATCTCGCGGTCGTCGTTCATACCGGAACGGTAGGGCCGATCACGGAAGATCCGCTTCCGCGATCGGCCGGTCCCCGTTGACCGGTCCGGCCGCGCTTGGAAGCATGAGATGCGAACCGCCGGGCTCCCGGTCCTCCTCCTGCCGGGTTCCCGGCCTCCTCCGCGACGAGAGGCGGCGATGCGCCGGGCAGCGTACCTCGTCATCGGAGCCGTCCTGCTCCTCCTCGGGCTCGTGCCGGGGATCGCCGCCTACGGCGACACCGCGGCCTACCGGGGAGCCGCCCGCTGCGCCGACCTCCCGCCCGGCGGGCGGGGCGACTGCGTCGCGACCGTGGACGCGTCCGTCGTGTCGCGCTCGGAGTCCACCACACACGACCAGGACTTCCCCGACACCCCCGTCGACCCGTTCCCGCAGCCTCCCGCCCCGCCCCCGTACGTCCCGCCGCTGCGCCTGCTCGGACCGGCGGGCCCGCTCGTCTCCGCCGGTGTCACCGCGCTGGACCGCACCTCCTACGAGGTCGTCGTCGAGGTCTCCGGCCGCCGGTACACCGTCTCAGCGGGTGAGACCCTCTATGGCCTGGCCAGGCCGGGGACGAGGTGCCGGGCCGACATGTGGCGCGGCCGGCTGCTCAGCGTCACCGTGGGAGAGGCCACCGGGTACGCGTATCCGCCCTCGATTCCGTTCATCGCGGGCTGGATGCTCGCCTGGGTGGGCGCCGTGTTCGTGATCGGGGCGACCGTCCTCGACCTGGGGAACGCCTGGTACGGCCGCGACACCTCGTTCATGTGGGCGCTCGCGGTCGCCGGGCCGGTGTTGTTCGTCGTCGTCTTCGGCTTCCTGGGCTGGTGGCCGGCCTGGTGGGTGCTGCCCCTCGCCGTCCCGCCCGCCGTCGCCGTACGGCGGGCGGCCACCCGGAGACCCTGACCGGCCGCCCGAAGACCGGCCGGCACGGCCGGCCGTACGGTGTCAGGACGTCGCGCGGAGGTCGTCGACGGCCTGCCGGTACGCCTCGGCCGCCCGGGTGAAGTAGTCGAAGAGCACGTCGAGCTGCTCCGGCGAGTAGCCGCGCAGGATCTTCCCGATCTCCTCCCTGGCCGGGGTCATCACCTCGTCGAGCCGGACGGGCTTGCCGATCGGCTCGACGATCACCTTGCGGCGGTCGTCGGGCGATGGGACGCGGCGCACGTAGCCCGCCTCCTCCAGCCGGTCGATCATGCGGGTGGTCGGACCGGTCGTCAGGCCGGCGCGGGCGCCGAGCACGCCGGGGGTCATCGGCCCCTCCAGTTCCAGCAGGTTGAGCGCGTAAAGGTCGGTCGCCCCGAGGTCGCATGCCTTGGCGCTGGCGTGGCCGTGCAGCATCACCGCGCTCAGGTAACGGCGGTAGACCGCGCCGGCGTCGGTCCGGCTCTCCGGTGTTGACATGATCCACCCGACTCTCTAATCTCTTCTTTAAGGAAGAGAAATCTTCAAGGAAGAATCTTCTATGAAGAAGATATCACGGGAAGGAAGAGATCATGGGTGACACCGCCGCCGTCCGCGCCCTGCTGGAGGAGACCAGGGAAGCCTGGGACCGGGGAGACGGCATCGCCTACGGCGCCGCCTTCACCGACGACGCCACCGACGTCACCTTCGTCGGCACCGTCTACCGCGGCGCCAAGGAGATCGGCGCGGCGCACCAGGCCCTGTTCGACAGTTTCCTCAAGGGGACCCGGCTCACCATGGAGATCCTCGACATCCGCTTCTACGGCCCGGACACCGCCGTCGTCGTCAGCCGTGGCGACGTCCACAAGGGCAGGCCGAAGAAGCTCGGCAAGCTGCAGACCTACACCGTCGTCCGCGGCGCCGACGGCCGGTGGCGCATCGCCGCCATCCAGAAGACCAAGCACAACAGGCTGATGGAGGCGTTCTCCTTCGCCCTGCAGCCCGCCACCCGCCCGCGTACCCGGAACTGACCGGATGCCGCCCCGCGACGCGCCCGGCCGGGCACCCGACGGTCCGGCCCACCCCCGCGACAGAACCCCGTTCCCAGAAGTAGAGGAGCCCCCGCCATGTCATCCATCGCCGTCGTCGCCGCGACCGGCAGAACCGGCCGGATCATCGTGGAGCGGGCGCTGGCCGCCGGGCACGCCGTCACCGCGGTCGCCCGGAACCCAGGAGCCCTCGGCCTGCGCCACCCCCGCCTGACGGTGAAGGAGGGTGACGTCCTCCACCCCTCATCCCTGCGCGACGCGCTCACCGGCCATGACGCGGTCATCTCCGCGCTCGGTTCCTCCGGGCTCGGTCCCACCACCGTGTACTCCGAGGGCACCGCGGCGATCATCCCGGCGATGGCTCCCACCCACCGGCTGGTCGTGCTGTCCTCGGCGGGCCTCGCCGTACCGGCCGGCGCGGGCCTCGGCACGCGGATCCTCAGCGGTGTCCTGAAGCGCGTCATGCGCCATCCGTACGCCGACATGACCCGCATGGAGCGACTGCTCGCCGACAGCGACCTCGACTGGACGGCGGTGCGCCCGACCCGCCTGACCGACGACCCCGGAACCGGGCGCCCGCGCGCCTCCGTCGGCGCCACCGGCGTCGTCGGGTCCAGCACCGCACGCGCCGACCTCGCCGCGTACGTCCTCGCCGCGCTCGACGACCCTGCCACTCACCGCGTCCCCGTGGCGATCTCCTCATGACGGGTCCCCGTGGCGGTCTCCTCTGACGGCCTCACCGCACGCGACCGCCGGCCCTTTCGGACGGCCGACCTCCTGAGGGGACGGTCGCGGGCGCACCGCGCCGGCCGGAATCCGGGCGGAAACCGGCAAGGCGTGTGCGCGAATCGCCAACACGCGGACCCTCGCCAATGACATGATCACCCGAGCGGTTCCGCGCCGGTCCGAGCCGGGAGGCCCCAAAAGGCCCCGGGAGGCCGGGGGAACCGGAAGGAGTGACCGCACGAGCACGTGTCGGAGGCGGGTGCCACATGGACGCCGGAGGATACGAGCGGGCCGGACAGGCCGCGCGAACCGATCGCGCCCGGCGAACCGCGCCAGGCGGACCGCGCCAGGCCGATCGCGCCGATCAGACCGCGCGGACCGATCGCGTCATCCGCGCCGGGATGTGATCGGCCGTGAGACTCGACGGAAAGCCGATCCCGGGCTGGGCCGAACCCTACGTCGACTGGATGGTCGGGCAGGACTGGCCCGAAGGTGACGAGGAACGGTGCTTCCGGCTCGCCGACGCCTGCGTCGCCGCCGCCCACCGGATCGTCGCGGGACCGGGAGCCGACCGCCGGCTCACCCCGGGCACCGGGGCCCACCGTCAGATCGCCGCGGAAGCCGGAGACGGCCGCCCGATCACCGCGGAGACCGGAGACGGCCGCGGAATCGTCGCGAAGACCGGGGCCGGGCCCGTCATGAACGACGGGAAGACGGGACGGACGTGGGACGGCGCGGCCCACGCCGCCTTCGCCGAGCACGTCGCCGGGGCGGTGGGCGGGCGGGAGGCCGAGCTGGTCGTCCGGCTGGTCGGCACCGCCATAGCGATCAACGACGCCGGGGTGCGGGTCCGGAACGCCAGGCACACCATCGAGGCCACCGTACGGCTGGCGGTCGCACAACTGGGTCACCTGCTGGCCGCCGCCATGACCGGCGACGCCTCCACCCTGGCGCTCGTCTCCGCCCGGCTGCGGCTGGCCCGCCTGACCGTCGTGCACATCGGCGAGCGGACCCTGAACGACATCGCGCTGTCCACGGCCGTCACCGGCGACGCCGTCCCCGCCGGTGGACTCGCCCTGGCCGGACAGGACCACCGCGGCGTCCTCGACGCGCGGCGCCCGGCGGCCAGCACTCTCGCCGAGCTGGCCGACCACGTCACCGCCGCCGACGACGTGATCACCGAGGAGCGGTCCGGCACGGAGTGGCACGCCGGCGGCGAGGCCCCCGGCGTGCCGGACACCGACGGCCGGTACCTCGCCCCGTTCCTCTACCCCGGCCTCATGTACACCGGCCTCATGGGCGGCGGCCCGTACGGCGGAGCCACGTCCCCGTCCCGTTCCCCCGCCGGCCGCCGGGCCGCGGCCGTTCCTTCATCGCCCGACCATCCCACGGGGCACTCGGCCCCGGCCGTTCCTCCGTGGCCCGGCTCCGCCTCCTCCGCCGCTCTCGCCACCGATCGCCGTTCCTCCGCCGGCCGTTCCTCCACGGCCGCCGCTTCCTCCGCCGCCCCCGCCCGTTCCTCCGCCGCTTCCGCCCGTGACACCACGCCGGGCCATGCCTCCGCCCCGGGTACGGCGCGCCCTTTCTTCGGCCTCGACCTCGACCTCATCCGCCGCAGCGTCTCCGCCCCGGCCGTGACGCCGGGGGCCTCCCGGACCGGCCGTCCCCGCAGGACGCCCCGGCCAGTTCCCCGCGCCGATCCCGAGGCACGGCAACCGGCCGAGACCGAACCCCGGCCCGGAGCCGCGACCGGCGCCGAACCCGCGACCGAAGCCGGGTCCGGGTCCGGGTCCGGAGCATCGACCAGGCCCTTGAGCGGGTCCAGGGCCGAAACCGCAGCCCAGACCGACACCGAAACCGGAGCCGGGGCCAGGAGCGGGACCGGAAGCGGGACTGGGACTGGGACCGAAGCTCAAGGCATGGCCGCCCAGGGCACGGCCGGGGCGACGGCCTCCGACCCCTCCTACAACAAGGTCCAAGAGGCCCTCACCCCGACGGCGGACGAACCCACCGCCTCCGTTCCACCGGGTGGGTCCGCACCCGCGAAACCGTCTGCCTCCACGTCCGTATCCCCCGCTTCGGAATCTTCCTCCGCGTCCGGGGTTCCCTCTCCGGGACCTTCCTCCGCGTCCGGGTCTCCCTCCCCGGAACCTTCCGCGGCGGGGCCTTCCACCCGGGAATCTCCCGCGTCCGGCTCACCGGCCCCGAAACGGCCGCGCGTGCGGTGGAAGCGCCGCAGGTGAACCCGGAGGCGGCGGGGCACGCCGCGACCTGCTCGCCGGGCGGGACGTGAAGGCGGTCGGCGTTGACCCGCCCGGTCGGCGTTGACCCGTCCGCCGCGATGGGAGCACCGCCGGCCTGATCGTCGCGGTCGAGCACGCGGGAAACACGGGCGGGAAACGCGGGCGGTGGCTGATCCCGTCAGCCACCGCGTCCAGGCGCCCCGTCCGGGCGCCTCGGCCAGGCTGCCCCGGTCAGTCGTCCCCGGTCAGCAGGAACGCGGGCGGCGAGCCTTTCCACTCGGGGACGTCCAGGGAGTTGAGGGCCTCGACGATCTTCTTCTCCTCGTAGCGGAAGTGCGTCTCCAGGATGGCGCTCAGGCCGTCCAGTTCGTCCCGTACGGCCCGCGCGTCGACCGCGCCGGCCGCGCCGGTCCCATCGGCCGCACCGGTCCCGCCGATCGCGCCGGTTCCGTCAGCCGCGCCGGTCCCGTCGGCTGCTTCGGACAGGCCGGCACGCGGCGCGAGGCCGCTGAGCAGTTCCTCCACCCGTGACAGGATCCCGGTGACCATCCGGTGGTCGTGCTCCAACTGCTCGATCACGGGACGCAGTTCGGGGAACCGCTCGGCGAGGGCGGGGAACGCGCCGCCGTCCTCACCGGTGTGATGCCTGGTCAACGCGGAGCAGAAGGTCATGCAGTGCGCCCACAGCATGCGCGGGCGTTCGCCGCCGTCGAGGTAGGAGTCGAGATCCTCGCGGATCCGGTCGAGATCCTCGCGGAGCTGGAGGTGAACTTCGACGAGCTGGTTGCCGAACGCCGCGAGGCGGTCGCCCGGCCGGTCAGATGTGGTCATGGCTGTCCCATGATTCGGCGCCTCCATGCCCACGGCGGTCTCTTTGCCGGGTGCACCGCGACGCTGAGCCGAGATTCCACCATCCGGACGGCGGATCGTCAACCGCCGCCCATCCGGGGACGGCGCCGCGCGATCCCGGAACCGTCGTACCCGTCCGTTATGGTCCTGCCCCCTGGACGAAGGAGACCGGATGGCACGCGGGATCGACCTGACGATGGACTGCTCGGACGCCGGCAGGCTGGGCGAGTTCTGGAAGCTGGCGCTGGGCTACGAGGACAAGCCGCCGCCCGCGCCGTTCGCGACCAGGAACGAGTGGGTGAAGCACTTCGACCCCTCCGACAGCGCGGAGGGCGGGGCCTGGCTGCGCGATCCGGCCGGGGTCGGCCCCCGCCTGGTGTTCCTGGAGGTCCCCGAGCCGAAGACGGCCAAGAACCGGCTGCACATCGACGTCCGGGTGGCCGGGACGGGCGGCCCCGAGGAGCGGTGGGCCAGGGTCGTCGAGGAGGTCGAGCGGCTGACGGCGGCCGGTGGCGCGGCGCTGCACGAGTTCCCCGGCCACCACGTGGTCATGGCCGATCCCGAGGGCAACGAGTTCTGCGTCTGCTGAGCGCTCGGCGCCGTCCCGCCGTGTGAGCCCCCGGTTCCCGCTGACGGAACGCGCCCTCCACGGCCGCGGGACGGACATCCGCCGCACCTGCCCGGCGGCCCGGCGGGACGGGGCCCGAAGATCGGGTAGGCCCCGGGGATCACACGGCGAACAGCAGGGCGGCGCTGAGCAGGACGACCACGGCGGTGGCGAAGTGGATGCCGAAGGCCACCGCCTTCGTGCCGCCGTGGCGCAGGACGATGAGGGTGTCCCCGAGGGGCAGCAGGGCGACGACGAGCATGAACCAGGCTTCGGCGCGGGCGCCCGCGAAGATCAGCAATGCGAGGCCGAGGATGCCGTAGGTGAGGTCGCGCAGGCCCTTGACGGTCAGGTAGGCGGCGTCCCCGTTCTCCTTGGCGGGGACGCCGTAACCGGCGGCGGCGGGCCGTGGGGACAGCAGGAACCGCGCGCCGATGAAGAGGACGAACAGGTTGAGCACGACGGCGAGCCCGTAGGCGATGGGGGTGAGCATTGCCCCTCCTTTTTCTAGCAATGCTAGGAACGAGAGTGAAGCTAGCATAGCCTCGACAGTTCCGCTAGCGGCGCTAGAATCAGGAGCATGTCGATCCAGACGCGCCGGGAGCGCGAACGAGCGGAGCGGGAGCGGCTGATCATCCGGGCCGCGCGGGAGCTGGCCGAGTCGGAGGGCTGGGACGCGGTGACCACGCGCCGCCTCGCCCAGGAGATCGAGTACAGCCAGCCGGTCCTCTACAGCCACTTCAAGGGCAAGGACGCCATCATGGCGGCGGTCGCGATCGAGGGCTGCGCCGACCTCGCCGTCGAGCTGCACGCGGCCCGTACGGCGGCGGCCGACCCCCGGCGGACCCTCGCCAACGTCGCCGCCGCGTACGTCGGATTCGCCGAACGGCGGCCCGCCCTGTACGACGCGATGTTCACGCACATCGTCGATCTGCCGTTCGCCACCGCCGAGGCCCCGCCCGCCCTGCAGGAGGCCTTCGGCGAACTGCGTGAGACCGTACGACCGCTGGTGCGGGACGACGAGACGGAGGCCGACCTGGGGGCGCTCACCGAGGTCTTCTGGAGCGGAATGCACGGTCTCGTCACGCTCACGCGCAACGGCAGGTTCCGGCCCGAGCACCACGACCGCCGGATGGCGCTCCTGCTCGACCGCCTCTCCCGCTGACCCGCCCACGCTCGCCGTACCGGCCACCCACCGGCCGCCCCCGCCCACTCGCCGTGCCGGCCTCCCGCCGACCAGCCCACGCTCGCCCGCCGCACCGGCCTTCCGCCGACTCGCCCGCGCCCGCCGTACCGGCCGGGCGGGTCAGGGGTTCTGGAAGGTCACCTCGGGGTTGGCGGGGGACGGCCCGTCGAGCAGCGGCTGGGCCTTCAGCAGCAGCCGGGCCTCCTCGACCGTCATGTACGGCGCCGGAGTGCCGTCCCCGGCGGTGCGGGCCGGGTAGTACACCGACACCATGAGCCGCCGCGCGCCCGCCGACGGCACCCACGGGTCGGTGCGCGCGGTGTCGGTGAGGTGCAGGACGTCCCGGCCGACCGCGTACGGGCCGCTGGGCGCGGGAAGCCGCAGCTCCACACCGGCGGCCTTCACACCGCTCGGCGCCGCGGTGGCGTTCGACGGCACGGCGGTGTTAGACGGCGCGGCGGTGTTCGACGGCGCGGCCGTTCCCGCGAGGCGGGAAGGCGACGCGACGGCTCCAGCGGCATCGGGCGGCGTGGCGGCGGACGCCGCGGCGTTCGACGGTGACGCGGCGACGGCGGTGAGAGCGGCGACAGCCGACAGGGAGAGCGTCAGGGCGGCGGCGCGGCGCACGGGCATGACCACGGGAACTCCGTTCAGCGGGGCTAAAGGGGGTCGGAATCGAGCCCCTCCGAAGGGGCCGAGATCGAAGGTAGAAGCCCGGTGGGTCCCGGCACATCGGCCGATCGGCACGCCCGCCCCCCTACCTTCGTCAGGGGCGCGCCCGGCATCCCCGGCGGTGACGACCGCACACGGGCCGGGCAGACGTCCCAGGCCGGGCAGACGTCCCAGGCCGGTAGGCGTTCCAGGCCGCGGGCGCGAGAGACCGGCCGCCCGGCCGATGCCTTTCTCGCGGCGGACGTGACGCGTTCACGATGTCGAGCGGCCGGCATCTCGGGGCTGGGAAGCGGGGACGTCGCTCTGCTACCGTTTTCGGTATGCAGCGTGCCGCCATGACGACGACGCCGGAGAGTGTCCCGGCGCGCTGACAGACGTCTTGATCCGAAGCCCCGGGGCGAGTGCCCCGGGGCTTCGTCTTGTGGTCGCTCGCCTCCTGGACCCGCATCCGCGAGGAGACCGCCATGCACGACCACCGCAGACTCGGCCGCGAACTCGGCCTGTTCGACACCGACCCGCTGATCGGCTCGGGCCTGCCGTACTGGCTGCCCGACGGCGCGGCCGTACGGCACGCGCTGGAGGAGTACATCCGCGAGGCCGAGCGGAGAGCCGGCTACCGGCACGTGTACTCGCCGGTGCTGGGCAAGCGGGAGCTGTACGAGATCTCCGGGCACTGGTCGCACTACAGCGACGACATGTTCCCGCCCATGGACCTGGGCGGCGAGCAGGTCGTCCTGCGGCCGAGCCTGTGCCCGCACCACGCCCTGATCTTCCGTTCCCGCTCGCGCAGCTACCGTGAGCTGCCGCTGCGCATGGCCGAACTGGGTGGCATGTACCGCTCGGAGCTGTCGGGCGTGCTCGGCGGGCTGACCCGCGTCCGGGCCATCCAGCTCAACGACGCGCACATCTTCTGCACCCTGGAGCAGGTCGCCGACGAGGCGGGGGCCGCGCTGGAGATGATCCGCCGGGCGTACCGGGCGCTCGGCATCAGCCCGGCCCGCTACCGGCTGTCCCTGCCCGGTCCCGGCGGGAAGTACGTCGCCGCCCCCGAGCTGTGGCGGCGCTCCACCGAGCTGCTGACCGAGGTCCTCGACCGCTCCGGCCTGCCGTACGAGGCGGCCGAGGGCGAGGCGGCGTTCTACGGTCCCAAGATCGACATCCAGGTGGCCGACGGCGCCGGCCGCGAGTCCACCCTGTCCACCGTCCAGGTCGACTTCCACCAGCCCGAACGGTTCGGCCTGCACTACATCGGCGCGGACGGCGCCAAGCACCGGCCGGTGATGGTCCACCGCAGCATCATCGGCAGCGTGGAGCGCGCCGTGGCCCACCTCATCGAGCACCACGGCGGCGCCTTCCCCGCCTGGCTCGCCCCCGTTCAGGTGGTGGTCCTCCCGGTGTCCGACGCCGAACTGCCGGACGCCGCCGCGCTCGCCCGGCGCTGCGCCGATCTCGGGCTGCGGGCCGAGGTCGCCGGGCCGGAACACGGCAGCCTGGGCGCCCGGGTACGGCAGGCCCGCCTCGTGCCCTACCAGGCGGTCATCGGCGCCCGGGAGGCCGCCGCCGGCCACGTCGCCCTGCGGCTGCGCGACGGCCGCCGGCCGGAGGGGCTGACCGCCGCCGAGGCGCCGGCCCGCATCCGTGCCCTCGTCGGGTCCCACGGCACCGACCTGTGGGACACCGGTGCCGATGCCGACACCGGCGTTGACGCGGGCAGCGGCGGGCGGGGCGGTCTGACCGCGGGCTGAGCCGAGCCGTCGGAAGCGCCCCCGTGGTCTCGGACCGGTCCTCGGGGTCAGGTGGCGGCGAGGCTGCGCTCGACCGCCTTGACCACCAGCTCGTCCACTTCTTCGGGGGCGAACAGCTCCGGGAGCGTCAGCGTCTCCACGATCAGCCAGTTGAGCGCCAGCATGAGGAGCTTGACCGAGATCGCATCGCCCGGCAGGCCCCGCTCCACGTGATAGGCGACGTTCGCGTCCACATCCGCGCGCACCCTCTCGGTGAGCACGGCGCGCAGCTCGGGCCGCCGGGTCGACTCCAGTCGCAGCTCCAGCATGGCGAGATAGCCGCTGCGGAATCCGGCGACCCGCCCGACCGTCTCCCGCATCAGCTCGACCACCTTGGCCCTGTCCTGCGGTCCCGCTTTCGCGGCCGCCCAGGTGGCCTCGTCGGGCATCCACCGCTGGTAGACCCGCTCGGCGATCTGCATGAGCAGGTCGTCGCGGTTGGCGAAGTAGTTGGTGGCCGTGCCCACCGGGGTGCCCGCCTCGGCGTCGACCGCCCTGAAGGTCAGGCCGCGCGCGCCTTCCTTGGCCAGCACCTCGATGGCCGCGTCGAGGAGCGCGTTCCTGCGCTGGTCGTTCTTTCGCATGTTGACATCCTAAAGGCGTAGTACTACGTTTGCACCACTTCAACCGAAGTACTACAGAAAGAGTGACCAAGTATGCGAAAGCTCGTCTACTACGTCGGCGTCTCCATCGACGGCTACATCGCCGGTCCCGGCGAAGAGATCGACTTCTACCCGGTCAGCGACGACATGGCCGCGTGGATGAACGAGCGGTACCCCGAGGTGATCCCCACGCACATCCGCGCGCACGTCGGCCTGGCCGACGCGCCCAGCAAGAGGTTCGACACGGTGGTGATGGGCCTCGGCACCTACCGGCCCGCCCTGGACGTCGGCATCACCAGCCCCTATGCCCACCTGCGGCAGTACGTGGTGTCCTCGACGCTGGAGAAGATCGACGACCCGTCGGTCGAACTCGTCTCCGGCGACCCCGTCGGGCTGGTCCGCGAACTCAAGGCGGAATCCTCCGACAAGGACATCTACCTCGCCGGAGGCGGCAAGCTGGCCGGAGCGCTGCTGCCGGAGATCGACGAACTGATCATCAAGTGGTACCCGGTGGTCGCCGGCGCGGGCATCCCGGCCTTCCAGGGCGGGTTCGACCCCACGCTCTTCACCCCCGTCCAGCGGGAGTCGTTCAGCAACGGGGCGCAGGTGACCTGGTTCCAGCGCGCCGCCTAGCCGCCGGGCGACGACTCCACGGCGACCTGGCCCCAGCACACCGCGTAACCACCGGGCGACGACCCCACGAGACCGAACAGCCCTCATCCGAAGGACTCACATGCGAAAGCCGATCCAGATCAAGCTGCCCGCCTCCCTCACCGCCGCCACCGCCCGTCCTGGCGACCCGCGCTCGCCGCGCCGCTCCGCCGTACCGGCTCGCGCCGTGAACCCCACGGCGCAGCCGCACCTCACGCGCCGCTCCACCGCCGCCCCGCGCCGCGCCGCGTACTGAGCGGCATCGGCGCGCGGGCCGGCTTGACCTCAAGTCAGGTTGAGGCGGCACCGTGATCCACATGAACGCGGAACACATCGACGAGCGCACCCGTGAAACCGAGATCGAGGCGATCAGGCGGGTGGTCGCCGCCGTCCAGCACTCCCAGCGGAACATGCTCTCCGAGGAGTTCGTCGGCCTGTTCCGGCACGACGCCGTCTGGACGACGGCCCACGGCAGGCGGCTCTTCGGCCGCGACGAGATCTCGGAGTTCACCCACAAGGTGCTCCCCGGCGCGATGACGGACGTCACGGCCACGTACGAGGTGGAGCACGTGCTGTTCATCCGGCCCGACGTCGCCGCGGTCAAGGTGCGCCAGCGCTACCTCACACCCGGCGGCGAGCCGGTCGGAAACGCGGGCAGCCCGATGTACGTCATGTCCAAGGAGAACGGGCGCTGGCTCCTGACCGCCTGCCAGAACACCGAGGTCCGCGACACGTGACGGCTCCCAGTCCGGGCCGACCCCGGAGCCCCGGCCCGGACGCCGGGGCGCTACGAGTGAGCCGCCTCGTGTTCGGGGAGCACGGCCGGGGTGTCCTGGGCCGCCGGGCGCATGGTCAGGACCAGTACGGCCAACCCGGCGAAGATGACCGCGGTGACGACGCCGGTGACGTGCAGGCTCGCGGTGAACGCCTCCCGCGCGGCATCCAGCAGCTCCGCGCCCTGCCCGGCGGGAAGGCGCTCGGCGGCGGCGAGCGCGGCGGCCAGCGAGTCGGACGTGCCGCCCATCCGGTCGCGGTAGACCACCGCGGCCACCACGCCGAGCAGCGCGAAGCCGAGCGAGCCGCCGAAGTAGTTGCCGGTCTCCGACATCGACGCCGCCGAACCGGCGCGCTCCGGCGGCACGGACCCGAGGACCAGCCCGGTGCCCAGCGCGAACAGCGGGCCGGTGCCCAGCGCCAGTACGGCGATGCCGGTCATCACCAGCGGCAGGGCGCTCGCGCCGCCGACGCCACCGTCACCGCTGACGCCGACCAGCAGCAGGCCGCCCAGCGCCGACCCCGCCAGCCCGCCCGCGATCGCGGTCGCCGGCCTCATCCACCGGGTCAGCGCCGGCGCGGCCATGGTGCCGGCCGCCACGCCCAGGCCCATCGGCGCGAACAGCACCGCCGACGTGAACGGCGAGAAGCCCAGCACGCCCTGCAGGTACTGGGTCACCATCAGCCCCGTACCGGCCATGGCGACACCGGCGAAGACCAACCCGATGATCACGGCCGTGAACGGGCGGTTGCGCAGCAGCCGTAGGTCCAGCAGCGGCGTCTCCAGCCGCAGCTGCCGCCGTACGAACACGACCCCGACGGCCGCGCCGGCGACGAGCGCCACCGCGGGCACGGCCGACACGCCCTCGACGGTCAGCTGCTTGACGCCGTAGACCATCGCGAGCACCGCCACGAGCGACAGCCCGACACTGGGCAGGTCCAGCCGGCCGCCGGCCCGGTCGTCGCGGAACTCCGGCAGCAGGAACGGCCCGGCGAGCAGCAGCACCGCCATCGCCGGTACGGCGATCAGGAACACCGACCCCCACCAGAAGTGCTGGAGCAGGAACCCGGCGAGCACGGGCCCGAGCGCGCCGCCGGTGAACTGGCAGGTCGCCCAGATCGCGATGGCCTTCCCGCGCTGCCGCTCGTCGCGGAACATGTTGGTGATCAGGGCGAGCGTGCACGGCGCCAGGGTCGCTCCGGCGACGCCCAGCAGCGCCCGCGCGACGATCAGCATCAGCGGGTCGGCCGCGAAGGCCGCCGCGACCGACAGCGTCGCGAACGCCGCCGCGCCGATCAGCAGCAGTCGCCGCCGTCCGATCCGGTCGCCGAGCGTGCCCATCGTGATGACCAGCCCGGCCACCATGAACCCGTAGCCGTCACTGATCCACAGCTGCTGGACGCCGGTGGCCCCCAGGTCGGCGCTCAGCTGCGGGAGCGCGAGGAGCAGCGCCGTCGCGTCTATCGCGACGAGCAGTGTCGGCAACGTGAGGAGTGCCAGTCCCAGCCATGCCCGGTCGACTCTCATATCGGAAAACCCCTGTTCTCTCGACGTCTCGCCGCTTGGTCGGAGCGGCCGGGGGCTTCTTGACATCCGTACGGCGGGCGATCGCCGGCGCCCGCCACGTACGGCGGGGGTCACCCGGGACGGCGGTCCCGGAGGTCCCGGCGGCACGCCAGTACTGCGGCGTTGCGGCGAAAGGCCCCTCGCGACATGGCGGCGAAAATCTTGTGCGAAAGTTCCGGCGGGGATGTCAAGACGGCGGCGGCCGCTCCGACCGACCGGCGAAGGGCCCGGACGGGGCCCGCGAACCACGAGGAGTACGGGATGCAGTTCCTGATCAGCATGCACATCAACCCGGCCGTGCTGGACGCGCTGACCGACGAGGAGAAGACCGCGATCGGCGACGGCCACGGTAGGTTCATCGAGATGCTGAAGCGGTCCGGTGAGCTGATCACCACGCAGGCGCTGGCCGACCCGTCGCAGGCCGCCGTGGTGTCCGTGCGCAACGGCCAGCCGGTGGTGACCGACGGCCCCTTCCTGGAGGCGAAGGAGTACCTGGGTGGCTTCTACCTCGTCGACTGCGAGAACAAGGAGCGGGCGATCGAGCTGGCGGCGCAGATCCCGGACGCCGCGGTCGAGGGCCTGGGGATCGAGGTGCGCCAGGTCATGTTCGCCGATGGACAATTGGAGATGTGACCGCACCACCCATCGAGGACCTGCTGCGCGAGCTCGCGCCGCAGGTCCTCGGCACGTTGATCCGCCGGCACGGCCGTTTCGAGGAATGCGAGGACGCCGTCCAGGAGGCCCTCCTCGCCGCCACCGTGCAGTGGCCCGCCGAGGGGGTGCCGGACAACCCGCGCGGCTGGCTGGTGACCGTCGCGTCCCGGCGGCTCATCGACCAGATCCGCAGCGAGCACGCGCGCCGCGAGCGGGAGACGGCGACGGCCACCGCCGAGACTGTGCCCGAGGACGTGCCGGACACCGACGACACGCTCGTCCTGCTGTTCCTGTGCTGCCACCCGACGCTGACCCCGGCCTCCCAGACCGCCCTGACGCTTCGGGCGGTCGGCGGCCTGACCACCGCCGAGATCGCCCGCGCGTTCCTGGTGCCCGAGGCCACGATGGCGGCCAGGATCAGCCGGGCCAAGCAGCGCATCAAGGCCGCCGGCAGCTCGTTCGGCCTGCCCGAAGGCCCGGAACGTGAGGAGCGGCTCAGGGTCGTCCTGCACGTGCTCTACCTGGTCTTCAACGAGGGCTACACCGCCTCCTCGGGCAGTGAGCTGCACCGCGCCGACCTCGCGCACGAGGCGATCCGGCTGACCAGGATGGTGCACGCGCAGCTCCCCGACGACGGCGAGGTGGCCGGGCTGCTCGCACTGATGCTGCTGACCCACGCCCGCCGTACGGCGCGCACGACCGCGACCGGCGACCTGGTGCCGCTGGACGAGCAGGACCGTACGCGCTGGGACCGCGAGATGATCGACGAGGGCCTTGAGCTGGTCAAGGCGTCGCTGGCCGGCCCGGCGCTGGGGCCGTACCAGTTGCAGGCCGCCATCGCCGCCACGCACGCCGCCGCGGCCACGGCCGCGGAGACCGACTGGCGGCAGGTGCACGCGCTCTATCTGATCCTGGGACGGATCGCACCCAACCCGATGGTCACCCTCAACCGGGCGATCGCGCTCGCCGAGGTCGAGGGCCCGGCGGCCGGGCTGGACCTGCTGTCCACGCTGGACGGCGACGAGCGGATGGCCGGGCACCACCGGCTGCTGTCCGTACGGGCTCACCTGCTGGAGAAGACCGGCGAGGCGGCCAGGGCGTACGAGCACTACCGGCGCGCGGCGAAGGCCACCGCCAGCATCGCCGAGCAGCGCTACCTGGAGTCCCGCGCCGGGCGGCTGCGAACGTAGCGCCCTGAACGCCCCTCCCGGAAACGTGGCGCCTTGAACACCCCGTCCCGGAGCGGACGGGTTCGTCGCGAACTCCACGGGGCACGGGTGGAAAGGCATCCCCGGACAGGGGTCCCGCGTTCTATGATCACGGGCCTATGAGCCAATCGCCCACGCTGTCCGCCGCGGAGATCCCCTCGGAGCGGCTCCTGCTTCGCAGAGCGTTGCTCGACACCGATCGTGAAGGGCTCATCGAGCTCTCGACCGATCCCGACGTACGGGCGTACATCGGTGGTCCCCGGCCCCGGAGCGAGGTCGAGCAGCACTTCGATTCGGTCCTGGCCGCCGACGCGACGACCAGGCCCGGCAGTTACGTCATCGCGAACAACGCGACGAACCGGGTCATCGGGATGGTGATGCTCTCCCGCCGGTCGGCCGGCAGCCCCGGGCCCGTCACCGGGGACGGCGAGGAACTGGAGCTGGGCTACGAACTGCGGCGCGGCGCGTGGGGCGCGGGATACGCGTTCGAGGCCGCGACGGCCGTGTTGCGCGCCGCGGCCGGCGAGCTCCCCGACCAGCCGGTCCTGCTCACGACCCAGACCGCGAACACGCGATCCCTGAACCTCGCCACCCGCCTCGGCTTCCGCCCCGTCAGCACGTTCGAGGAGTACGGTGCCGAGCAGACCCTCTGCACCGCTCGTCTGTCCATGTTCCGACTCTGATCCCGGCCCCCGCCCCGACGCCGCCTCGCACCGGGTGGTCGGCACCCGGTAGCGGAAGGCGGGACGGATCGCGGATCCGGGCGCGGCGAGGCGGGTGGCCGGTCAGCCGCGTCGGCGCAGTTCGGCGTTGATCCGCAGGGCTTCGGTGAGCTGGTCTTCCAAGATGATGATGCGGCAGGCCGCCTCCAGGGCGGTGCCCTGGTCGACCAGTTCCCGGGCTCGGGCGGCCAGACGCAACTGGTAGCGCGAGTAGCGGCGGTGGCCGCCTTCGGAGCGCTGCGGCTCGATCAGCTTGGCTGCGCCCAGGCTGCGCAGGAAGGCCGGGGTGACGCCGAGGATCTCCGCTGCCCGGCCCATGCTGTAGGCGGGGTAGTTCTCATCGTCGAGTTTTTGGCCGGGCTTGTCGTCGGCCGCATCGGAAGGCGTCCGGGCCGCCTCCGTCTTCGCTTTCCCGGCGGTGTTCCGGGGGTGGGTGACTGTTTGATCCATAAAACCTTCCCTAACGCGGACAGGGGCCCCGGCGCCATGATGCGCCGGGGCCCAGTTGAGGTTCAACACCATCTACCGGTCCTGTGACCGGTTCACTGCTTCCGCACCGGCCTCCCGAGAAGGCGGGGGTGCGGGGATCGCGTATGCGTGACCGTAAACCACCATCCAATCCGTGGAGGTGCGGTACCCGTGCGGCGAACTTCAGCCGACGACGGGCGATCCTGATGGCGTTCAACACTCCCTTCGGTATCTCTACTTCGACTTCATCTGCCACTACTCCGGCAGCGCGTCCACGGCCAGGACCCTTCAACCTCGCCGGCCCCGGCACGTCCGACCTTCTGCCGTCCATCTACCTCGTCTTCTGCTGTCCACGTGCGTCCGGGCAGTTCGTCGTGATGCCTGCGTACTGCTCTGCCCTCGTGGATCCGTCCCTTGCGATGCCAGAAACTCTACCCTCCCCCACCATAAATGTCTACCGTCGTCACTACAGATTTTCGGTAGCAGAGAAGGCAGACCCTCCCCCGGGTCCGTGCGACCAGGGGCGAAGCGGCGAGAAGGACCACGGGATGGAGGAACAGCGGGACAGTCGTTCCTGGGGATTCAGGGGCCCGCTATGTCGAGGCGGCGCGCAGCGTCGCGATGACGGCCGCCGCGTGATCGGGGTCGGCCATGACCTGATCCCCGTAGACCAGGTTGAAGTGGGCGTCGTAGGCGGCCTTCCTGGCGTCGGGTGACAGAGCCTGTCGTGTCGATATCGCCGCCTGCCAGCGCGGCCGGACCGCCTCCCGCTCCTCCTCGCCCGGACGGTGATGCCACCCGCAGCTCGGGCAGGCCGGCATGCCGGTCGCGGTGTCGAAGGAGAAGATGTTGCGCCCGCTGTCCGGGGAGCTGTGCGGACCCGCGGACGGGTTCGCCATCCACTCGCCGGTGGTCTCGTCGATCGGATGGCCGGTCAACTCCGACTCGTAACCGCGGATGAGCCCGGCGAGCGGGGAGCCGTGCCCGACCGGCGTCGTCTCGCCCCGCTCGGCCGAAGCCAGCGCGGCGGCGAGCACCGGGTGACCGGCCACGCCGGCCACCCGGCACTGGCGGCGGGCTTCGGCGACCGCGGCCCGCCGCTGGAGGTCAGGGGAGGCGTCGTCGATGGCCTCGGCGAGCTTCCGGTTGACGATCCGCAGGGCGTGCCGGGCGAACGCGTCCCCTTTCCGGGGATCGTCGGGAGCCCGGTCGGTGATGACCCCGCCCAGCAGCGACCCGCCCAGCAGCTCGGGGGTGAACAGCACTCCGGAGATACGGCCGGCCAGGGCGAGGGCCGCGGGAACGGAGTCGGGCAGGTACTGGAACTCCTCGTCCGGTTCGGGTTCCAGGCCCAGCTCGCGCATGTCCTCGTTGAGGGCGTCGGGGTGGCTGCCCCAGCGCTCCTGGGGCGTCTGCGGGCGAAAGGCCGTGCGGATCCGGCCGTCCGCGGCGTGTTGGAAGTCATGCGAGGCCGCGTAGTTATGGCGCATGACGGAGACGGCCTCACCGCCGTCGCGGGTCAGCTCGCGCAGGGTCTCGGGCCGGGTCCCCTCCCAGCCGTCGTATTCATAGGCGATCGTCCAACCACCGGCCCGGGTCACCATCACCATGTCGCAGCAGCCGTCGGTCTCCAGGACGCGCTCCATGACCTCCTCGTCGTCCACCGGATGGATGTTGCCGTCGACCACGCCGAACCGCCGGAGCGTCTCGCGCTCGTCCAGGCCACGGACGAAGGTGACGGTGTAGATCTCCATCGGCCAGCCGGGCTCCCACGCGTAGTCCGCGGGCATGATCTTGCGCATCGGTCTCCTCAGACCTTCCCTTTCATGATCACGGTGAGTGTGGCAGGCGGATCCGACATTCCCGGCGACAGGAGGGATCGGCTCGTCGCACGTCCGGCCCAGGAGTCCCACCTCGGATCCGGGACGATGAACGAGCCGCGGATGGCGTCCCTTCGGGGATCCTCCGCCGGACGCTCCCGATCGTGGCCGGCGTATGGGCGCGACCTGCACGAACGCCGTCTCATCTGGGTGGTCCGGCGCGCTGTCCGGTATCCGGCTCGGGGACGTCACCGCCGGCCCGCCCCCGCCCCGGACCGCGAACCGGTGATGTGCCATCGGTGTCTGAAGCTGATCGGACACGAGTCGTTCGGTGAGCAACAGGAGCTGTTCGGCACCGACGAGCAGGACGATCTCACGGATGCCGGGGCCGGTGTGGCGGAGAAAAGGACCTAACCATATTGGGTGATCGGGCAGTTGGGCCGCCGGTACAGCTCGTTGGGAATGTATCGCCGCCACTCCTCGGCGGTGAACGACCGGCCCGCGATGTCGCACACCGCTCGCAGAAGACCTTGAAGGCCATACGGTAACCCGACGTTCCAGATCCGCACCGTGCCGTCGTTTCCGGCGGTGGCCAGGCGGGTGCCGTCCGGGCTGAAGACCACCGAGTTCACTGTGAGGGCGTGTCCGGTGAAGGGGATGCCGATCTGCCGGCCCGTGCCCGCATCCCACAGGCGCACCGTACCGTCGTCTCCGGCGGTGGCCAGGCGGGTGCCGTCCGGGCTGAAGACCACCGAGTTCACACGACCGGTGTGCCCGGTGAAGGGGATGCCGATCTGCCGGCCCGTGCCCGCATCCCACAGGCGCACCGTACCGTCGTCTCCGGTGGAGGCCAGGCGGATGCCGTCCGGGCTGAAGACCACCGAGTTCACACGACCGGTGTGCCCGGTGAAGGGGGCACCGATCTGCCCGCCCGTGGCCACGTCCCAGATCCGTACTGTCCTGTCGGCTCCGCCGGTGGCCAGACGGGTGCCGTCCGGGCTGAAGGCCACCGACTGCATCGTTCCGATGTTCCCGGTGGGGGGAGCGCCGATCTGCCTGATCTGCCTGCCCGCGGCCACATCCCACAGCCGCACCGTGCCCTCGACTCCGGCGGAGGCCAGGCGCTTGCCGTCCGGGCTGAAGACCACCGAGTTCACTGCGAGGGCGTGTCCGGTGAGGGGAGTGCCGACCTGCCGGCCCGTGGCCACGTCCCATAGCCGCATCGTGCCGTCGCCTTCGCCGGTGGCCAGGCGCCTGCCGTCCGGACTGAAAACCACCGAATACACCCAACCGTTGCGTATGGTGGGAGCGCCGATCTGCTTGCCCGTGCTCACATCCCACAGCTGCACCATGTTGCCCATTCCGCCACCGGCCAGGCGTTTGCCGTCGGGGCTGAAGGCCACCGAATCCATCGTTCCGAGGTGTCCGGTGAGGGGAGCGCCGATCTGCCTGCTGGTGGCCACGTCCCAGATCCGCACCGTCTTGTCGTCTCCACCGCTGGCCAGACGCTTGCTGTCGGGGCTGAAGGCCACCGACCTCACTGTGAGGGTGTGTCCGGTAAGGGAAGCGCCGATCTGCTTACCCGTGGCCACGTCCCAGATCCGCACCGTGTCATCGTCTCCGCCGGCGGCCAGGCGCTTGCCGTCGGGGCTGAAGACCACCGACAACACCACACCGAGGCGTCCGGGGAGGGGAGCGCCGATCTTCCTGGTCTGCCTGCCTGTGGCCACGTTCCAGATCCGCACCGTGTAGTCGGCTCCGCCGGTGGCCAGGCGCCTGCCGTCCGGGCTGAAAACCACCGATAACACCGCACCGAGGTGTCCGGTGAGGGAGGCGCCGACCTGCCTGCCGGTGGCCGCGTTCCAGATCCGCACCGTCTTGTCGTCTCCGCCGGTGGCCAGGCGCTTGCCATCCGGGCTGAAGACCACCGACCTCACTATTCCGGTGTGTCCGGTGAAGGGGGCACCGACCTGCCTGCCGGTGGCCGCGTTCCAGATCCGCACCGTCTTGTCGTCTCCACCGGTGGCCAGGCGCTTGCCATCCGGGCTGAAGACCACCGACCTCACTATTCCGGTGTGTCCGGTGAAGGGGGCACCGATCGGTTTGCCGGTGGCCGCATCCCAGATCCGCACTGTGCTGTCGCCACCGCCGGTGGCCAGGCGCTTGCCATCCGGGCTGAAAACCACTGAATACACCGCGTCGGTGTGTCCGGTGAGGGGGGCGCCGACCTCCTTGCCCGTCGCCGCATTCCAGATCCGCACCGTGTCATCGTCTCCGGCGGTGGCCAGGTGGGTGCCGTCCGGGCTGAAGACCACCGATTCCACCGAGCCGGTGTGCCCGGCCAGGACGGCACGTGCCGGTCTGCTGAGAAGCGTGGCCAGGTTCACCTGTGCCTCGCCGGTGCCGGCGATGGCCTGCGCCGCGAGGGCCAGACGCGCCGACGTCTCCGGGTCGTCGGACAGGGCCTGGCTGTAGGCGGCCGCCTCCCGGGATGCGGCCTGGGTGCTGCGGAGCAGCGCCGAGGCACGTTGCCGGTCGGCCTCGGCGCGCTGCCGTTCGGCGTCCTGACCGAAGCGCACCGCGGCCACCGCGGTGATGATCGCGACCACCAGCAGCCCCGCCAGCACCGTGAACCGGAGCCGCTGGCGGCGCCGGGCCCGGGTGGCGGCACGGGCGCCGGCGTGCAGGAACGCCGCGGCGGGGCCGGGCAGGTCGAACCCGGTATAGCGGCCCGGGTCGGCCCGCCAGCGCCTGATGGCCTCCTCAGCGGCCTGCAGGCGGATCCCGCCGTACAAAAACGACGCATCCCGGCCGCGCCGGTCCCACTCATCGGCGTCCTGCAGGATCTCGGTGTGCAGGACACGGTCGGCGCGCTCGTCGGCCAGCCAGCCGCGCAGCCGCGGCCAGGAGCCCAGCAGCACATCATGGGCGATCTGGACGCGGCCGGCGTCGACGACGACGAGCCGCCGTCGGGCGAAGACCTCCAGCACCTCATCGACCGCGGCGCGCCCGGCCTCGGAGCGGCCGGTGTGCAAGGCGGTCCGCTCGACGGTACGGCGGGCCAGCGCGCCATCGCCGGTGACGGCCGTCAACCGCTCGAACACCCGCCGCGCCGCCTCCCGCCGATCCGGAGCCAGATCGGCATAGACGGCATCGGCGCTGGAGGCCACCGCCTTGGTCACCCCGCCGGTGCGGGCATACCCCCGGCTCGTGAGCCGCCCGCCCTCGCGGTGTTCCCAGACGGTCAGCATGGTCTGCGACAGCAGCGGCAACGCCCCCGCCTCATAGCCGCCGCCCGCGGCACGCAGCTCGCTGAGGATCACATCGACCAGGCCGGGCTCGATGGCCAGACCGGCGGCGTCGGCGGGGCCGGTGATCGCCCGCCGCAGATCCGTCCGCGTCATCGGGCCCACGACGAACGCCCCGTCCCGCAAAGCGGCGGCCAGATGCGGATGGGCGGCGCAACGGTCGACGACGTCGCCGCGCACCGCGACCACCACCAGCGCCGCCGCGGCCCCGTGCGGCCCGCACGGGGCGGTCGCGGCCGCGTGCAGCGCGGCGATGAACGCCTCCCGCTCCGCCACGGCCCGCTCATCGGCGGCGGAGACGAGGGTGAAGATCTCCTCCAGCTGGTCGACGACCAGCACGAGCCGGCCCCCGGCCGCGGCCGACGACGGCAGGGTGCGGCGGCGGGCGTCGGCCTCGACGGCCTGGCGCACCAGCAGCGGCGCCTGCCCGGGATCCTCCCGCAGGCCGCGCACCACCTCAGGGGCCGAAACACCCGCCAGCGCGGCCAGCGCACTCGCCAGAGCGACCAGCGGGGAGCCGGCCGGCTCGATGACCTGCACCGGCCAGTGGCGGGCCGCCGCCGTCAGCTCGCCCCGGCCGATCGCCGGCAGCAGGCCCGCGCGCAGCAGCGAGGACTTGCCCGCCCCCGAGGCGCCGGTCACCACCACCAGGCCCGGGGCGGCCAGCCGCTGGGAGACGGTGGTGAGCAGTTGCGCGGTGGTCACCTCCCGGCCGTGGAAGACCTCGGCGTCGGCCTCGCCGAAGGGCACCAGCCCCCGATACGGGCACCCGTCGCTCCAGCGTGCCCGGACGGCACCGGGCGCACCGCCGGGGTGGTGCCGGGGAAGCTCGGCCACCAGCTGCAACAGCAGCCGGATGTCGGTCGCCTGCCGGTACTGCAGATCCACCACCAGGCCGAGCTGCGCCCCTTGCGCATCCTGGCCGTCGCGCAGCACCCGCAGCTGATCTTCGACGGCGGTCAGCGTGAAGGCGAACTCGGCGAACTCCCGGCCCAGACCGGCCAGGCCACGGGTCAGACGCTCCTGCAGGTCGCGGTCCCCGGCCTGGATCGTCGCCTCGATCGCGGCGCCGACCGCGCCGACCTCCTCCAGCAGATGCGCGATCTCCGCGCGCAACGCCTTCGCCTCGGGCCCGCCGCTCTCCAGGACCTGCTGGATGCGCCGCTCCAGCTCCGCCTCCAGCGCCTGCCGCGACGACTCACCACCGCCGGCACCGCCGGCACCGCCGCCGCTGCTTGGGCCGAGGCGGGCGATGCCGGTTTTGACGATGTCGGTCAGCAGGTTGCCACCGACCGCGGTGGCCGCTCCGAGCATCGCGGCCCCCGCCGTGGCCTCACCCGGCTCCAGGAACGCCCCGAACGCCCCCGCCGACAGCAGCGCCAGCAGCGCCGGAGGCGACCAGCGGCGCGCTCCGGAGACCGAGGTACGGGCCAGCCGTGCCACCCGGGCCCGCACCCCGGCCCGCATCAGCTCCGACCGAACCTCCCGCCCCTCCCCCTCCTGCTCCTCGTGCTCCTCAACGCCCACCCCGCCACTATCACCCACCCAAGGCCGGAAAGTCCGCACAATCCCCGATCATCTGCCGCCCCAGAGGGTGCCGGCTGACAGCCCGCCCGGACCCGCCTCGGTTTCCGCCCCGCCGGCACGTTCGAGGAGTACGGCGCCGAGCAGGCCTCTGCACCACTCCCCCGTCCATGGTCCGAACTAGATCACCTCGACCCCGTCAACTGCGAGCAGCAGCCCGATAAGGTGCCGATCGCCACATAACAGTCGGCGTCACACATCGGGGAAGTCCTCCGGTCCGCCTGCCAGCCGCAGGGCGCCGGATGGACGTATCAGTTGGGAGTCCGTCATGACCACCGCACTCATCATCGGTGACATCCAGCGGGGCATCACGAGCAACTATCCGTTCGCCAGGCAGGTCGTGCCACCGCTCACCGAACTGCTCCCGCGCGCCCGTGCGGCCGGCGCTCTCGTCGTGTTCGTGCACTTCGCCGTCCGGGGCAACGGAGCCGACCTGCCGCCGGGCAACGCGCTGTTCAGGACGTTCTACGAGGCAGGGGACACCTTCCACGAGGGGTCGGCCGGAACCGAGATCGATCTGCCGGTCGCCGACGAGGACGTCGTCGTGACCAAACGCCGCGCCAGCGCGTTCGCCGGCACAGACCTCGACCTGGTACTCCGCGCGGGCGGCGTCGACACTCTTGCGATCGCCGGTGTCGCGACCAGCGCGATGGTGGCCGCGACGTGCTACGACGCGGCGGACCGTGGCTACCGGGTGACGGTGTTGCGTGACGGCTGCGCCGACGGCGATCCGGCGATGCACGACTTCTTCATGGATTCCGTCTTCCCGAGCCGGGGGGTTGAGGTCGTATCTTGCGCCGGTTGGCGGCCGACCGGCGAGGACATGTGACCGCGGTCGGCCTGACCCGCTCCGGGAGCGGGTCCGCTCCCCTGAGTTCCGGTGGCCTGACATCGACCGGTACGGCGCTGCCCCGTACGGCGTCGAAGGGGCGATCCACGCCAGGCTGAATCCGGACGCCGCGCGAGAAGGACGCCTCATGGCCCGTCCGGCCGCCGATTTGACCTCAACCATGGTTCAGGTTGAAGAGTGGGCGGCACGTTCTCTCCCATGAAGGGTGTTTGCTCATGCGTGCGATCCAGGTGTCCGTGTTCGGCGGTCCGGAAGTGCTGACCCCGGTGGAACTGCCCGACCCGGTGCCCGGCCGCGGCCAGGTCGTCGTCGGCATGGCCGCGGCGGATGTCATCTTCCTCGACACCCTGCTGCGCGGCGGCTGGGGCAAGGAGATCTTCCCGCGTGAGCTGCCGTACATCCCGGGCGGCGGCGGAGCCGGCGAGGTGGTGGCGATCGGCGAGGGTGTGGACCCGGCGTGGATCGGCCGGCGGGTGGTCACCCGTACCGGCACCGGCTACGCCGAGCGGGTCGTCGCCGACGCCGATGAGATCATGCCGATCCCCGACGGAATGGCCTTCGAGACGGCGGCGGCGCTGGTGCACGACGGCACGACCGCGATCATGATGGAACGGCTGGGTGTGGCGGAGAAGGGCGAGTGGGTCCTGGTGACGGCGGCGGCCGGCGGAGCGGGATCGCTGCTGGTGCAGCTGGCGATCGACGCCGGCGCCCGGGTGGTGGCCGCCGCGTCCAGCGACGCCAAGCTGGCGCTGGCCCGTGAGCTGGGCGCGGAGGCCACCGTCGACTACACGCGTCCGGACTGGATCGAGCGGGTCCGCGAGGTGACCGGCGGCGGCGCCGCGCTGGTCTACGACGGCGCGGGCGGCCCGCTCGGCACGGCCGCCCTGAACGCGCTGGCCGACGGCGGGCGGTTCGTCACCTACGGCACCGCCGAGGGCTTCGCCGCCCCGGACCGGGAGCTGGCCGCGCGTCGCGGTCTCCGGGTGTTCACCCCGCTGCTCGACGGCCCGCCGGCCCGGGAGGCCGCGCGTGGATGGCTGGCCCTGGCGCTGGAGCGGGCCACGGAAGGACGGCTGCGACCCGCCATCGGCGCCGTCTACCCGCTGGAGCGGGCCGCCGACGCCCACCGCGCACTGGCCGAGCGCGCCACGGTGGGCAAGTCACTGCTGCTGCCCGGCGCCAACGGGGCCTGACCGGGCCGCCGAGCCGCCGGATCGGCACGGCTGAGATCGAGCTCGCTCAGCGTGCCGGGACCGTCTCGTGCAGGAACCGGATCAGCAGGTCCGTCACTTCGGCGGGCCGCTCCAGGCTGGGCAGGTGACCCGCCCAGGGCAGCTCACTGTGACGGGCATCGGCGAGTGTTCCGGTAGCCGGGCGGCGGTCTCCCGGAAGTCCGCCAGGTCGTGGCCGCCGGAGAGAGCCAGACACGGGGCCTTGATCAGCGAGAGATCCACCTCCGCCTCGGTCGGCGCGAACTCCTCCTCCGCGGCCAGTTGCACGTCGAATGCGTGTCGCTGCATCCGGCGGACCTGCTCCCGAACCGTGTCATCGGCCTCGGGGCCCAGCCAGTTCTCCACAGGCGGAACCACGCTCGGCGGCACGTCGATATCGCCGCCGCTCCTCGTACGCCCCAGGGCACGGATGTCACGGCGGCCGGGCCGGTGGCACATCGGCGCGGTGGCCTCACCTCTGGGTCAGGCGAAGCAGTCCAGTCCGGTGAGCTCGCTGGAGAGGGCCCAGAGCCGGGACGCGGAGTCGGGGTCGACCGCCCACGGCTTGACGCCTCCGATGAGCATGTCGTCGGTGGTCGCGGGTTCGGCGATGTCGCAGTCCTGGCAGTAGGCACCGCCGTACTCTTCGAGCAGAGGCGACGTGGCCGCCCATACGGCCGTCGCCGCCCCCTGCGCCGGGGTTTTGAAGCCGTCGGCCTGGTGGCCCTCCCGGTTCATCCAGCCCTGGGCGATCTGCTCCGCGCGGGGGATGTGCCGTTGCAGCGGAGTGAGGATGCTGCCCGGGTGCACCGCGAAGGCGCGCACGCCACCGGCCGCGCCCAGGGTGTCGAGGTGGACGGCGAACAGGGCGTTGGCCGTCTTGGACTGCCCGTAGGCCCGCCAAGGGTCGTAGTCATGACGGAAGTGCAGGTCGTCCCAGCGGATGTCGGACAGGAAGTGTCCTGACGAGGCGACGGACACCACTCGCGCACCGGTGGGGGCCAGTGCCGGACGCAACCGGTTGACCAGGGCGAAGTGCCCGAGGTGGTTGATGGCGAGGTGCGCCTCCCATCCGGACCCGACGAGCCTCTGCGGGTAGGCCATGACGCCCGCGTTGTTGATGACGATGTCGAGGGTCCGGCCGGTCTCCAGGAACCGGTCACTGAACCTCCGGATACTGTCGGAGTCCGCCAGATCGAGCTCCCGCACCTCCGTCCGCGGAACGTCGCGCAGCGCTTCCATCGCCGCGGCGGGACGGCGGGCGGGCACGATGACGTGCGCCCCGGCGCGGGCCAGTGCGCTCGTGGCCTCCAGGCCGAGACCCGAGTAACCACCGGTGATCAGGACGTTCTTGCCGGACAGCTCGATTCCGGCCAGGACGTCGTCCGCCGTGCTGTGCGCGCCGAACCCCGAGCCGATCTTGTGTTGCGTGATTGCCATGCGCTCAACGCTAAAATCTAGAGTGCGAGCTAGGTCAAGCTATGGCGGTACGGCATGAGCAGAAACACGGACGGCCTCTCCATCGGAGACGTCGCGAGGGCGACCGGCCTGGGCGTGCACGCGTTGCGGTTCTTCGAGCGTGAGGAGCTCTTCCTCCGTCCGATTCCGCGCACGGCCGGAGGACAGCGCGTCTACGAACCGGCGGATGTGGAGTGGCTCCTGCTGTGCAACCGGCTGCGTGAGTCCGGCATGCCCATCGCCACCGTGAAGAGGTTCGCTCAACTCGTCCGATCCGGTCCGGGCAACGAGGCGGAGCGGCTCGCACTGCTGGAGGAGCACGAGAGAACCGTCCGGGACAGGCTCGCCGACCTGACGGCCAGCCTGGAGATCATCCACGACAAGGTCCTCACCTACCGCAGGCATGTCGAGAACGGCACCGCGGCCGGGCTCTGGTCGCCGGCCTCCTCTCCGCAGCCGTAGTCACAGCCGAGCCCTCTGAGGAAGCCGACGCTCAGATGTACGGCGGGCCGTACGTGGTCTGTGATGTTCGTGTGCTTTTCTGCGGTCAGGCCCGAGTCTCCGCTCGGCGACCGGCCTCCCCTCGGACGCCGGTGACCGACGGCTTCAGGGGCCGGAGAAAGGAAAGAACGTGTCCGGACAAGAAGTCAGCCGGCGTCGGCTCCTGGCTTCGGCGGCGGCCGTCGGCGGTCTGTCATTAGGGCTTTCACTCATCCCCACCGGGGCACAGGCCACGTCTTCAGCCGGTGGCCGCCCCCGCCGGGCCGGCGCCTCGTGGGAGGACGTCATCAAGAAGTCCTCCTTCAGCAGTTCCTCGGCCTTCAACCAGAACTGGAACCATCTCTACCCCTGGGACGGCGACGCCGACACCCACAACGGCGCCGCCAGGATGCACTCCAGCCAGATCTCTCTCGCTCAGGGCGTGCTGACCCTGAAGGCGACCCGGCTGGCCGAACCCGACGGAGACAGCCCGCACGCGCCGAACGCTCCGCTGTGGTACCGCTCAGGCGCCATCCACGCCAAGAAGCAGATCCTCGTCAACGACCGGTTCCCCGAGTACGACATCGAAGGCGAGTTCCGCACGCAGACCGGGAAGGGCATCTGGCCGGCTTTCTGGACCACCGGGATCTGGCCGGACTGGCCGCCGGAGAGCGACATCCTGGAATACGTGGGGAACTCCACCAACCTTTTCAACACCTGGAACAGGAGCGCCGACGACAATGAGCTCGTCGAGCGTAAGCGGATCAGTGGCCAAAAACCCGATGCCTGGCACAGGTACCGCGTCCGGATGTCCAAGCGGGGAAACGACGTCATGCTCGACTACTACTTCGACGGGGTCCGGAAGGCGACCCACCGGGGAGTCGGCTGGGCCGGTGTCCCCCAGTGGCTCATCATCAATCTGCAGATGGGATCCTGGGCTTCCGGAATCGCGCCTGGCGGTCCCGGCTGGGACAAGCAGCCGGGCCCCGCCGGCAGCACCTACCTCCGTGCTCGCAACGTGCGGGTCGGTCGCATGCGCGCCCGGTGACACATCACCGCGGGTCGGTCGCATGCGCGCTCGGTGACGCGTCACCCCGGCAGAACGCGACGTCCGCCCGAAGCCTGCGTGGCCGGGGAGCGGTGAGCCGGCTCTCCGGGACGGGCTCACCCGCCCGCCTCCGTCTCGGAGGGGGGAATTCTCCGTCTCCCCTCCTTGTGCCACGACCACGCGAGGGCGGCGATACCCAGCTGACCGAAAATCGCAAAGGGTATGACGGTCTTACGTGGCTGCGACCACCAGTCCTGGAGTAGATGAACGATCCCCAGGGGCTGGAAGAAGGCGATGCCCAACCCGCCTATGACAAGAACCACGACGAAGACCTCTATCAAGGTCCCGCCGATGACATCGGCGACAGGCTCAAGGGAAAGCCTGACCGCCTCCCCGAGTATCGTGATGAATATGAGCATGGAAATCAGCATGACCGCCACCGCGACAAGAAAGTAGAGGGGCTCCTCCTCGCCGCTGAATTCGACGAAATAGTCTCCGCCGCTTCCGATCGCCTCACGACCGCCCACAACGGCCAGCGGGGACGTCAGCACCACACAGGCCAGAGCCGCGTACATCTGCCACGGCAGTCCTCTTCTCAGCTTCACAGGCGTCGGTGCCGAACGAGAAGGGGACGGACCCGCAGAAGGTGACGGCTCCGGCTCCGTGGGTTCCGAGCCGGCCGGCCTCCTTGGAGACGAGGACCGCCCCGCCATGGCGATCCACAGTCCGGCCAGCGAGGTCACCGCGGCGACCACGCCTCCCACCTGATCGGCGAGCTCCCATCCGAAGAGCACCACCACTCCGGCCACGGCCAGCCCCGTCAGCAGCAGCGCGATGCCTATCGCCAACCGTCCCTTCCTGCTCATAACCGCAGTCTTACAAGCTTTGCAGGACTGCGCCCTTGTTTCGGAGGGAAGATCGCCATTGAATCCACCCGCGCGACTCGCCTCTCACCATGAAGTGCGGCACGCGAGGACCGCGATGCTCATTCGCCGCGAAAGCCCGAGGTCAGGCGGGGAGATCCCAGCTCGGGCCGTTCGGGTCGCCCAGCCAGACGTACTGGCGGGCCGGGGTGACGGTGAGCCCGAAGGCCGTCTGGTCCGGGGACCCGGCGGCCCGCCAGGTCAGCACGGCGTCCTCCACCGCGTCCCACAGCCGCAGCGGCCCGCGCTGCCGCACGGTCCCGGCGGTGACCTCGGCGAGCGAGCCGGTGCCCACATCCCACAGCACGACCTCGTCCCCGCCGCCCAGCCGTACCGCGGACGGTACGGCGAGCTGCGCCACGAACATCCCGGTCCGGTCGTCCAGGACCCGCGGGTCCACCCGGCCGTCCCGGGCCTCACCCATCCCGAGGTGCGGGGAGGCCAGCGGAGGGCGGCCGTGGGGCCGGGCGGTCATGAAGTGGAGGCCGTCCGGGAGGAACCGTCCGCCGGCCGTACCGTCGTCGGCGAGCGTGAGGTGCGCGAACGCGCTGCCGCCCAACCACCCGGACAGCGGTGCGGTGATAACAGAGGAGGGGAGCCGCCTAACTGTGAACATTAGAAAGGCTCAAGATACCGCTCAAGTCTTTGCACCACTTCGCATGTTCACTTGAGCTTGGACAGCACCAGTGCCATAGCACACAAAATACCATAAAAAGTACATGCGGGAACATTGTGACGAAAGATCAGGTAGTGCATCTGTCCGTATTCAGTGCCAAGATGCATACGTGGCTAAGTACGTCAGGACTTTTGGTGAGATACCCGGCTACCCAGAAGGTTGGCAGCCTCGGACGGGAAAGCGCGAAGAACTGCGCCTAGCAGGTCTGCACGCCCACAACGTGGCCGGGATTTCCGGCACGGCCAAAGAGGGCGCCGATGCGATCGTGCTCAACGGAGGTTACCCCGACGATCGTGACTATGGTGATGTAATTATATATACCGGACACGGGGGGCAGGATCCGAGAACCAAGAAGCAGATCGCCCATCAGACCCTCAATGACTCCGGGAACGCCGGTCTAGTCAAAAGCGAGCTCGACAAGTTACCCGTTCGAGTTATACGAGGCTTTGAAGAGAAGTCGCCACATGCCCCCCTTACCGGGTATCGATACGACGGGCTATACCGAGTTATCCGACACTGGTTCAAGGAACGCTACGACGGGTTCCGCGTCTGCCAATTCCTTATGATTAAGATCGGAAGCACCTACGATGCTGGCGATCTGCAATCGCCCGCCGAAGCAAATATCGGCGAGCTTCTAGAGGTTCTAGACGATCAGGCGAAGCCAGCCAGCAGAACCACCTCTACTGTCAACAAGATCAATCGACGCGCCGAACTTGTTAAAAAGGTAAAAGATCTCTACGAGAACCACTGTCAGATTTGCGGAAATACCGTAGAGCTTCCCAGCGGGCCGAGTAGCGAAGCCGCTCACATCCAGGCCCTCGGCATCCCTCACAACGGGCCAGACACGCTCGATAACATTCTCTGCCTATGCCCTAACGACCACAAGAGGTTCGACAATGGCGCTCTCTATCTAACGGATGATTTGAGAATCGTGAACGCCATTAAAGGCACCATTGAAGGACAAATAAGAAGGCACAGAGAGCACAGGATTGAAATCGCCTACGTGAGATACCACCGGTCCTGCTGGGAGATATCCGAATAGCCCGATAAAATAGCGCAGTTTGCCACCTCGCCTTTACTTATATAGATCCACTAACTTCAGCCTATGACTGCTCTATTCCTAAGTCCTCAAAGGATGTGCATGCGGACGCCGAGGCGGCGGATGCGTTCGCGGTAGCTGTAGCGCTCCAGGTCCAGCAGGGTTCGTACGGCCTGCTGGGCCATGGGGTGGTTGCGGACGAGCATTGGGGCGATCTTCTCGGCGCGTTCCAGCTCGGCCACGGCGGCATCGCGCTTGCCGCACCACAGCAGCCCTCGCGCGTAGTCGAGGTGGTGGTAGCCGGCGCGGCTGGCCTGCAGGCCCTTCGGCAAATGGACTATCTGCGCTCGCTGCACTGCCCCTGGTCCGTCGCCCAGTTCGACGGCTATGGCGACACCGTGGATGTCGATGTTGGGCTGGTTCGTGGACAGCTGGTAGTAGTTCGTGCGCTGACGAGCGCCGAGCCGGGTGACCGCCTCGGCCGCGAGCCGATGGCGTGCCCATGCCTCGTCGGCGTCATTCTTCCGGGCCGCGGTGATCGCCGCTCGAAGCTGCAGCCCGCCCCAGACAGCCAGCGCCTCAGGGTGCCCCGCGGTGTACTCACGCTCGATGTTCGCGCTCGCCCTGTCGAGTACGGCCAGCGCGTCATTCCATGAGGTGCTGGCCCACAGGTTCCGCACTCTTAGATAGGCGAAGAGGGCCTCACCGTAGAAGTCCCCTGCGCGTTCCCCCGCCCAGCGCATCCGGTCGGCTGTGATCGTGGCCAGGTCGGCGTAACCCAGGTTATAGAGGGCCGAGTCGGCCGCTCGATACGCGAAAGAGAGCAGGCTGAAGGCCGCGTTCCGATCAGGGCCCTCGTACAGATGCGTCGCGGCTTGGAGTTCGGAGAGCAGCGTCGGGATCTCATCCGTCAGCTCGGCGTAACGAACCTCTTGCCGAAGCCAGTGGATGCGCCCGACCGCCGTGCGCAGGTCCGCCAGTGGTCGTACCGTGCCTTCCCACTCCGGGTCGAGGTCGTAGCGCTCCAGTTGGCGGCGGATCTCAGGAATCGCCGAGTGGCCCTGGTCATCTTTCGGGTTGTCGCCACGGTAGGGACGCGCGGTGAGCTCGTTGGGGTGCATGCGCAGAGCGCGGGCGAGGGTGTTGATCAGTGCGACAGAGTCCAGGGGGATGCTGTCGTTCTCGACCCCGGACACCCAGGACTGCGCGCGACCGACGCGCCGGGCCAACTCGATCTGGGTGATACCGGCGCGCTTACGGGCACGCCGTACACGGGTTCCCACGCTCTCCGCCGCCGGATCTGAGTAGGCCATGGCCTCAAAGTAACCCTGCTGGAGGGCTTTGGCCTTACCCATCGCCGAAATATCAACGGCACTGATCTCCGCGCCGCTGTGCTTCCATACATTTACTCTCCGTGAGGGATAACGAGCATCCGAACTTCCACTGGCATCCGCCTGAAGCGTCGGCCGTAGAAGCCGCCGAGCGGTTGCGGCAAGCGCTTGAAGCGCTGGGTGTCGTGGTCGATGTCCATGACGGTTACGGGCTGGCGCTCGTGTCGGTGTGGGACGGCCTGGTCGTGTGGTGCAACGGCGACCGGTTCTGGTGGCAGGCCGGGTGGGACGAGCAGTGCGGGCGGCCCGCCTACGCATCGCGGCCGGTGTCCGGGGTCGAGGAGGTCGCCCGCCTGGTCACCGCTCGATGCGCGGAGCTGCGGCGAGTCCGATTCGGGGAGCGGGCCGACCCGAGGCAGGCCCAGCCCGAGGAACGGGCCGACCCACCGCGAGCTCAGGCCGGCGAGCGGGCGGCGACGCCGATGCAGGAGCCGGAACCGCCCCAGGGTCCCGTCTGACGGCCCGCAAACTTATCCACAGCCTGTGGAAACAAATCCCAGGCAAGCCCCAGAACCCTCATAGTCCAAAGAGAACGGCCCCACCAAGCGAGGCCAAGTCGCCTGGCAGGGCCTTGATCGCACACTGGAGGTGCGACCCGTGTCCAACCCTAATGGAGCCGTACGGATCATCCGGGTCCGTTGGCACGCCGAGCAACCACCCACCCCGCTCGGGTGCCGGTGGTGCGGGCATCCGCCGTACGCCCACGACGCCGCCGGCCTGCCGCACCGGCCCGGCCACCTGTGGGAACAGCCCACGCCCGTCCAGGTACGCGCCCGGATGGCCGCGCGGCGGCGGCTCGGCCTGTGCGACCGCCCCTTCCCCGGTACGGCGAAGCCCACCACGACCCGCTCCCCGAGGCTGTTCCACCCGTCCACGGGATCTTCGGCAGGCAGGCCGGCCGCTGGATCTCCGGCGAGCAGGTCGTCCACGGGATTCCCCGCGAGCCAGGGACGGCACGCGCGACCGGCGGCGACCGCCGTCGCACCGTACGGATGGGGGCCGCACCCGCAGGACCCGTACGTGCGGGACTCGCCACCGGGGTCATGCTCGCCGTACGGAAGCAGGCGCGGGGCGCGTCGCGAGGGGGTGACGGTATGAGCCCGGAGCGCCGGGCCGACGGTCCGGGGGACTCGGCTCCGCGGTCCCGGCCGGACAGAAAGCCGGGCAGAGAGCTGGACAGGCGGCTGGATGGGGAGCCGGACAGGGAGGAAGTGGAGAGGGCGGCGCGGTTGTTGTCGCGGCTGCTTCGCGTGCTCGTCCGGCGTGCCGGAACGGCGAACGGCTTCGATGGCACGCACACCACCGGAACTACGAACGGCCTCGGTGGCGCGGGCACCAGCGGAACGGCGAGCCGCTCCGGCGGCGCGAACCCCACCGGATCGGCACGCCCGGACACCGCCGGGCTGACGCAGCCGAACGCTACCGGACCGGCATGGCCGAGGGCCGCGCGAGCGGAGGCGGAAGCCGCGTGGCCGCCGCGTCCCGGGCGGACCGGGACCGACCTGCCGGTGATCTCCCACTGCTTCCCGGCGAACCGCGACCAGATCAGGCACGCTCGCGACTTCGTCGCCGGACTGCTCGGCGACGGCCACCCGCTGCGAGACGACGTCGTACTGCTGACCAGCGAACTGGCGACCAACGCCGTCGAGCACGCGTGCGGGCCGGGCGGGAGGTCGAACGGCGAGGCGGGTAAGCCAGGCGGGCCGGACGGCGCGGTGGACAAGGCGACCAGGCCGAACGACGGGCCGCGGGAGTTCCTCGTCACGGTCGCGTTCGTCGGGCGCGGTGTGCTGGTCACCGTCCAGGACCCCGGCTCCTCACGGATCCCCTGCCCCCGCGACCCCGGACCCGACGCCGTCGGCGGACGCGGGCTGGCACTCGTCAACGCCCTCGCCGCCCGCTGGGGCTTCCATCGCGACCCCCTCGGCACCGTCATCTGGTTCGAGTTGCACTCCCCCGGCTGACGACCTGCCCAAGGATCCGGAATCCGTCCAGGAATCCGGACCCTGCCCGAAGACCCGGACCCTGCCCAAGAATCCGCGGGCCGCTCACCTCATCCGGGTGAGCGGCCTGCGGATCCGTCGGGGGACGCCGGGTCACTTGGCCTTTTCGGCGAAGGCCGCGAGCGCGATGCCGAGGCCGCGCTCGTTCTGCCCGGCGGCCTTGGCGTCGGTGGAGTTGATCGAGTAGACGACCGTGCGGCTCAGGTCGCGGGTGGCGCCGACGCCGGTCGCGCTGCCGTACCTGGCTCCGGTCTTGCCGAACGCCACGATGCCGCCGGGCAGCTCCAGCCTGGTCAGGCCCGAGGTGTAGACCGCGGGCTGGTCGCCGCCGTACATCGTGACCTTCGGCACCGTGAACATGGGCTCGATCTGCGCGGCGGGCACCACCTTGCCGCCGAACAGGGCCTTGATGAATTTCTCCAGGTCGGCCGTGGTGGAGATCAGGTCGCCGGAGGCCCAGGTGGAGGTCACGCTGGTCTCGGTCATGTCCACGACGTAGCCCTGGCCGTACTTGACGGCGTTCGGGAAGCCCTTGGGGACGACCTGGTAGCCGTGGTTGTGCCGCCCGCGGATCTTGATGGACTCGCCGGGGAGGTAGCTGTCGCGCATGCCGACGGGTCGCAGGATCCGGGTGGTCACCTCGTGCTCGTAGGTCTTGCCGGTGATCTTCTCGATCAGCAGGCCCGCCACGAACGTGTTGGTGTTGAGGTAGTGCTGCCGAGTGCCCGGGGTGAACTCGATCGGGTTCTTCACGGCCTCGGCGACGTACTCCTCGGGGGTCACCTTCTCGAACCTGGTGGCGTAGACCCGCTCGAAGCCGCCGTCGTTCGTCGGCGAGGGCAGGCCGCTGGTGTGGTTGAGGAGCCGGCCGACCGTGATCGTGGGATAGTCGGCGGGCAGCAGCCCGGGGAGGTACTCCTGCACCGTGTCGTCGAGGGAGACCTTGCCCTCGGCCACGAGTTGCAGCACGACCGCGACGGTGAAGATCTTGGTCACGCTGCCGGCCCGGAACCGGGCGCCTTCTCTGGCGGGCCGCTCGGTGCGCAGGTCGGTCACGCCCGTGACGCCGCGCCAGGAACCGGCCGAGCCGCCCACCCTGACCTCGGCGGCGGTGGCGTCGGCCGCGGGCAGCCCGGCGATGCTCCGCTTCAGCGCCGCCTCGTTGATCGGCGGTACTTCGCTCCGTACGGCGGACGACCCCGCCGTGGTCGCGGACGGCCCCGCCGTGACGGCGGCGAGCGCCGGGGTGCCCGCGGTCGAGAACAGGGCGGCGAGGGCGAGACCGGCGGCGGCGACGCGGGTGCGCTTCATCGTGGACATCTCCAGGGGTCAGGCGGGGAAAGTGCTGGTGATGCCGTCGATCCTGCCGACCCGGCCCCGTCGCGCGGATCGCCGACGCAGGCGATTTTCCCGCTCCCTCCCGGGAGGGAGATCCTCCCCTGCCACTCCCCCGCGACGGAGGGAGGCACCGTTTTCTGTCCGGTGTCCGGTGACGAAATGCGGTCATGGAACTCGCCGCGATCGAAGCCGCTGTGCTCCGGGCTCGCCGGCTCCGTCCACCGCGTACGGCCGGCCCGCAGGCCCGGTACGGCGGTGCGAGGCGGAGAAGGGCGCACCGCCGTACCCCGGGTGTCAGGCCGAGGGCAGGAAGGTCAGCAGGTAGAGCGCGAGGAGCAGGGCGGTGGGTACGGCCCGCCAGGGCCAGGAGACGCGCGGCGCGGTGACCAGGGCGGCGAGCGGGTAGGCGAGAATGCCGCTGATCAGGATGAGGCCGAAGCCGCTTCTCCCCGACATCCAGGGAGCCAGGGCGATCTCCCAGATCGCCACCAGGAACGGGGCCGCCACGGCGGCAACGGGCCAGGCCGACCGTACGCGCAGGAAATACAGCAGCGGCCAGGCGAGGACAATCGCCACCCAGCGGCCCACCGCAAGGACGTAGAAGAGGAGCGCCAGGCAGCCGCTGGACTTCTCGCACAATCTGGAGCCGGCGAAGACGTCCATCGACAGGAGGCCGACGGCGAGGAGGAGAACGGGAAGGATCATCCCGACCACCCCCGCCCGGATCATCCGGTCGGCGACCTTCTCCCCGTTCGGCGGCGTCCCCACCGCGGCACCGGTCATGCTCGGATGATCACACGCGTCCCGCCGTCCTCCCATGGCCCTGACGCATTCGCAATCACGCCGATCCCGGATGGTTACCGGCTCGCCCCGGCTCCGCCACCCCCGCCCCCGGCCCCGGCCCCGGTCCCGGAGCGGCTGTGATCGGCCGTTTCACGACGGTGCCGCGTAACAGTGGACGGCCACCGTCCGGTGTGGGTTCCATCGCTGCTCGACGGTGGCCAGCAGTTCCCAGCCCATCCGCTCGTACAGCGCCGCCGCGGCGGTGTCGGACGCGACGACGTCGAGCACCGGATGCAGGCCGCTACGCCGTGCCTCCTCCATCGCCCGGCCGACCAGCAGCGCACCGATCCGATGTCCCCTGGCCTGCGGGGTGACGAACAGCCTGCCGACCACGGCGGCCGAGTCCGGCGTCGTCCCGTTCCGCTCGCTCCACAGCATCGGGGCCAGGTCGCCTTCTCCGCTCCGCGACAAGCCGACATGGTCGGCGAGGCGGTCGTCGAGCTCGGCGACCCAGGAGCCCAGCGAGGGGCCGGGCGACAGCCACTCGCCGGGCCGGTCGGGCCAGTTCACCGGGTAATCGTCCCGCCGGTGGACCTCCGCGAGGAGCCGCACGCACTCCTCGACGTCGTCCTCGGTCCTCCGCCGGACGCGACGGCTCGGCCTCTCGTCAGGCGCCCTGAAGCTCTCGATGCCCATCCCGGCATAGAAGCACATCCCGGATGGTCGCCACCCGCTCCCGCCGGCCGGGTTCGGTGAGACGGCCTCTTCGGACCCACCAGCAACCTTTCCCGGTGCGGTCACGTCAGATGGATCATGATTCTCGGTTCCTGTGCCGTCGTGAGCTGGGTCGCGCTCGGCACGGCGTACTACTTCTCCTTCTGGCTGGACGACGGCATCCTGTCGCCGTGGCTGCTGGCCTATCCCGTGCTGTGGATCCTGGCGGTCGGGCTGACGACCTGGTGGGCCGTCCGTCTGGGACGGCGGCAGAGCCGGGGATGGGCGGCGGTCATGGTCTGCCAGCTCGTCGTGGCAGTGGTGATCGCCGGAGTGGTTCCCTGGGAGCGGTTCTTCCGGTGGAGCTGGTTCGAGACGCACCGGACGGCCTTCGCGGAGCTGGCGCGCCTGGGCGAAGGGCTCCCGCCGGACCGCTCCCCGCTGCCGGAGCGGTACCGGGCGCTCGCTCTCGGCCGGGGTGCGGTGCAGAGGATCCACGACCCCGAAGTGCCCGGAGGGGATGTGCTGTTCCTCGCCGTGGCGGAGTGGAAGCCGGAGCGGATCGGCTTCGCCCGCGTGGTCGGCGGGAAAGCCGGCGCGGACCCCTGCTCCCTCCTCAACGTGGCGTATGACGGAGATTTCACCTGCGCGGCCCTGGGCGACGGCTGGTGGTGGATGGGGGACGTCTTGGAGATCGAGCGGTGAGCGGCCCGCGGGCGCGCGTGACCAGCTCGGCGAGGGCGGCCAGGTGTACCAGCGCGGCGACCGACTGGATGACCGTGAGGACGGGCAGGTACCACGGGGGGATGTGCTCGCTGAATCCGGACTGGTCGTCGGTGAGCACACCGGTGCTCAGGGGGTTGTACACCTGGGCCACCACCAGGGCGAGCAGGTAGAGAACGGCGAGGACACCCGACGTGAACAGGGCGCCCGGCCGGGTGCGCAGCCGCGGGTGCGTGCCGAGGATCGCCAGTGCGACCGCCGGGACACCGAGAAAGGCGGAATCGACGAACATCGCGGTCCGCGCGGCCGACACCACGTGCTCGACGAGGGCGGGGTCGGCCGCGTTCTCGGTCAGCCGGATGGCCGTGTGGTTGAACGCGGCGACCACGGCGACGAAGACGGGACCGAGTGCCATCAGTGGAATCGCCCGGGTGCGTCCCTCCGGGACCGCCGTCTCCCCCGTCGTGTCCTCTGCCGGGGCCGCCGTGCCCCCCGCCGTGTTCCCCGCGGTCTCCTTCCGGGCGTACCGGCGGACGGCGGCCGGCCGTGCCAGCAGGATCAGGCCCGCGAGCTGGCCGGCCCAGCCGATCAAGAGGAGTGCCGCGAGAGCGGGCAGGTACCAGGGCGGGGCGGCCGCCACCATGTCGAAGGGCGCTCCACTGAACAGGGCGCCGTTCACCGGGAACAACCGCGGGCCGTAGCCCGTGACGGGGTTGAGGCCGGCCACCAGGACCAGGCCGATCGTGTGGAGGACGGCGAGCACGCCGGCGAGCAGCGAAACCGCGGGCCACCGCCGCGCGCCCCGCCGGGCGGCCCGGGCGAGCAGCCCGAACGCGAGGGCGGCGGCCACGAAGAAGAGCCCGATGAGCGCCGTCCGCCCCCAGGCGAACCCCGCGTACTCGCGCAACGCGATGGGGACGGCTTCCGCGTTCTGCGTCACCGGCGCGTGTGGGAGCCGCCGGTCGGTCATGACGAGCGCGACGCCGTTGAGCACAGTGACGGCCAGACCGTGTGGGATCACCGACCACAGCAGCGCGATCGTGATGCGAACCTGCCGCGGTGGCGTGCGTGCCGTGTCGATCATGGTGAGTTGGACTTCCGCGCGGCGTGATCGGTTCCTCCGCGGCACCGGGCCCCGGAATCACCGTGAGCGAGCCCGGTGGAGGGCGCGCCGCCGTACCCCGGGTGTCAGGGTGACGGCAGGAAGGTCAGGACGCAGAGTGCCAGGAGCAGGGCGGCGGGTACGGCGCGCCACGGCCAGGCGAGGCGCGGCGCGGTGACCAGGGCGGCGAGCGGGTAGGCGAGCACGCCGCTGAGCAGGATGAGGGCGGATCCGCTGTTCCCCGCCCAGGACGACTGGGCGAACCGCCAGATCACCACCAGGAAGAGGACCGCCGCGACGGCGACGGGCCAGGCCGGCCGTACGCGCAGGAGATACAGCAGCGGCCAGGCGAGGATGACCGCCACCCAGCGGCCCACGAACCAGGTGAAGCCGATGGCGCCGAGGCAGGCGAAGGACTGTTCGCAGGTCCCCGGGCCGGTGAGGGCCCGCATCATCAGGAAGGCGGCTCCCACGAGGAGAGCGGTGAGGATCACCCCGGTCAGCGCGGCCAGGAGCAGCCGCCGGGGAAGTCTCCGATCGGCCGCCGGCCCGCTTTCCCTGATCGCTGTCACCTTCCGAGGATGGCACGCGGAAGTCCCACCGGCCCAGGGATGAAGGCCGGCGTTCCCGGAACCCATTGACACCTGGACGAGCCGGGACGGCCTAGGACAGACAAGGGCGGCACGGGAAAGGACGGGCCAGGGCAGGCCAGGACAATCGCGGACGGACCGAGACACGGGCCAGGACGGGTTTGCCTGACGTCAGTGACAAGGTTCTAGCGTGCTTCCGATGGGCGTGCGGAGGGCGTCGGGCGCGGATCGGCGAACCGGTCGTACGGCGACGCGGGACGAGCACGCGTCGCCGTACGACCGGAGGACGACAATGAAGTTCGCGATCAGCTACAACACGGCCTACTGCGGCGTCGATCCCGAGGAGGTCGGGTCCTTCGCCCGGCACGCCGAGGACTGCGGCTTCGAGGCGCTCTACCTGCCGGAGCACATCGTGCTGTATCCCGGTGCGACGTTCGGGCCCCATGAGATCCCGCCGTCGCTGCCGTACGTCGATCCGCTCGACTGCCTGAGCTTCGTCGCCGCTGCCACCCGGCGGATCCTGCTCGGCACGGGCGTGCTGCTGCTGCCGTACCACCACCCGGTCATCCTCGCCAAGCGTCTGGCGACCATCGACGTGCTTTCCGGGGGACGGATGCGGCTGCTGACCGTGGGGCTCGGCACCCTGCCGGGCGAGGCGGACGCGATGGGGGTCGACTTCGCCGGCCGGGGCCGTCGTGCCGACGAGGCGATCGACGTGCTGCGGCTGCTCTGGGGCGGCGGCGAGGAGGGCGTGAGCTTCGAGGGGGAGTTCTTCTCCTTCGAGCGGCTGGTGAGTTTCCCCAAGCCGTCCGGGGTCACCCACCTGCCGATCCACGTCGGCGGGTCGAGCCGGGCCGCCGCGCGCCGGGCCGGGCGGCGGGGCGACGGCTACTTCCCCGGCGGCGCGCTCGGCCCCGAGGAGCGCGCCGTACAGCTGGAGATCGCCCGGTCGGCCGCCGCCGAGGCCGGTCGTGACCCGGAAGCGCTCGAGTACACGCGCTGGGGGTCGATGGACATGACCGCGGAGCGGGTCGAGGAACTCGCCGCGCAGGGGGTGACCCGCGTCGTGGTGAATCCCACCGCCGCCGATCCGCAGGGGCGGCGCGAGGAGATGTCCGCGTTCGCCGAGCGGTTCGCCCTCCCGCACTGAGCGGCGCTTTCCCACACCGAGCGGTTCGCCCTCCCGCGCTGAATCGCCGGGCCCGTCCGGGCCGCTCTCAACCTTTCGGTACAGAGAAGCGTCAAAGTTCAAAAGCGCGATGGGAGAGCGGATATGACCAAGTGGGCGCACCGGTTCTCGGCCGCCACGGTGGCGGCGGTCACCGTCACCACCATCTTCCCGGCGACGGCGATGAGCGCCGTACGGTCCTCCCCGGTTTCGGCGGTTTCGCAGGCCCGGGAGACCGCCTCGCAGGCCCGGGGGACCGCCGTCAACCTCAAGGTCACCGAGAAGGTCCGCCGCGCGCTCGCCGACGCCTACTGGACCCAGTACTACGGCCCGTACCTCAGGAAGCACCACCCGGGGACCGGCCGCAAGAAGGTGGACGGGCCGAAGAAGGTCTACTACGGCAAGGTCAGGAGCGCGGGCAAGGACGTGTACTGGGCGGTCGGCTCCATCGGCGTCAAGGGCGACCCGATCAGCTACCAGGACGGGCCGCACGTGTGGCGCAGGAGCGCTCACGGCGCCTGGTCGTACCGCGGCGACACGGGCGGCTGCCTGGACAAGGCACCGAAGGCGCTGCTGAAGATCTGGCACCTGCGCTCGTACTGCTGAGCCGGACGGGAGCCCCGCCCCGGACGTCGCTCCCGGGAGGGGCGTGGCCCGAAAACCACATCCGTGTACGCCGCCGGTCGTGAACGGGTTCCTCCGCTCGTAGCGTGACGGGGGCGCCGGAGGGGAGCCGTCAGATCAGGACGGTGAGCCAGGTCCCGGCCGGCCGGAACCCGAGGCTCTCGTACACGCGCCGCGCGGGGTTCCCCTCGGTGACCGCCAGGCCGATCCCGGTCAGCTCGTCGGCGGCGGCCCGGGACAGGGTCGCCGAGAGCATGAGCGAGCCGAGGCCGCGTGGCGATCGGTCCGGGTGCCGGAAGACCTCGGTGACCCACGGGCCGTCGTTCGAGTCGGTGACCAGGACGCCGCCCACCACCTCGTCTTCTCCCCCCGCGTCGTCCCGTACGGCGAGGATTCCGCACGGGAGCAGGGGGCCCGTCACCTCGCCACGCATCAGGGGCGCGAGCTCATCGTCGAGGGTCATCTTCCGGGACCGGCGGTCGGGATGGCCGGGCGGGTAGGCCGCGAGCCACGCGGGGAAGACCTCCGCGGGCTCGCGGTCCCAGGGCGTGAACCGCAGGCCGCCGGGGGCCGCGTCCGCGGCCGGCCGTACGTCGGACAGGTCGCACCGCATCCGGTGGACGTGCCGCAGCGTCCGGGCGCCTCGCGCGACGAGACGCCGGGCGAGCTCGACCGGCGCCGACACCACCCAGCCGGGCAGGCGCGACATGACGGCGTCGACGGCTCCCGGGCCGAGCTCCTCGACGTTACGGGCCCAGGGACGCCCGTCACGGACGTCCTCCACATAGCCGATCACCGGGGCGCCGTCGGCCCCGGTCAATGTCCGTCGTTCGCCACTCATCACGGGAAAGTCTGCCACGCGCGGCGGAAGAGCCCGTCACCGGCGCCGGGAGAGTCCCGGCCGCGGCGGGAAAGCCTGTCATCCGCGGCGGGAGAGCCGCGCGACCGGGGCCGTTCCGGGTGGCGCCACAGCCGGTCCACCGGCGTCCCCGGGCCGGTGGGTCAGCCGGGTGAGGAGGTCGGCGTGGGGTTGGCCCCGGACCTCGGGGCGGACTTCGCGTGGGCGGCGCATCCGGCGTCCCACTCCGGGACGCGGATCAGCGCCGGGTTGGCGACGCCGTCCTCGCCCCGCGACCCGCTCGACGTGCTGGCGAAGGCCAGGCCCTCGACGCAGATCCGGGCGATGTTGGGGAAGTTGTCGGCGTTGCGGAAGACCTCGACGTAGTCGACGTCGCCGATCCGGTCGGGCGGGGCGCCGTTCTTGCCGCCGCGGTCGCCGAGCTGGTCCGAGCAGCCGGCCAGCAGCAGTACCGCGAGAGCCGCTCCCGCCGCCCGGCCGGCGGTCGCCGAGTGTGCCATCCGTCGCTCCCGTCACCGGAGGGGACGCCGCGGCGGGCGCCGATGATCGCCGAAATCCTACAAAAGAAGGATCGGTCTCATACGGCTTACCCGGGATGAGTTCGATGGCCTCGGACCCGGTCCGGAAACGGTCGCCCACGATGCGGTCAGACGCGGTCGCCCGGCTTCGGAAGGCGCGGCGCGACGTAGTCGTCGCCGTCCTTGGGATCGGTCACGATGGACACCCGCGGGGGCGCGTACTGGTCGGGCAGGAGCAGCACGTCCGTCACCTGGTCGAGGCGGTGGCCGGCGCCCAGGAACGTCTCGACGGTGTAGTGGTACCGGTCCTCGGCGGTGTGGTCCATGCGCATTCCGGCCGTGCCGCACGTCACCACCGTCCGCTGCCCGGTGACCGCGCACACGGCCAGCTCGATGAACCGTGACGACAGCGCCCACTCCGTCCTGCCGGTGAAGCGGATGTCGACCCGGATGACGTTCTGCGGCGGAAGGGCGTTGTTCCTGTCGTGCTCCCAGCCGGCGACCCTGGCGGTGACTCCGGAGACGTCGTTGCCGGTGACGACGACCTCGTGGGCGGCCGGTCCCGGCGCGCGGTCGCCGTCGGTCTCGGGATCGGCGGCGCACCCGCCGGCGGCCAGGACGGCGCCGATGACGCCCACGGCGACGACGCCGCGAAACGGTGATCCGATGACGCCCGCGGCGGCGACGGCACGAGCGGCGACGCGGCGGAGCGGTGAACCACCGCGCCGGGCCGTGATCGACGGATGCTCCACGGCGCGCAGCCTACCGCCCCCTCTTCCGGAAGGCCGGTCACCTCCGGAGCACGGCTTTTCGCATCCGGAATATGGCTTTGCCCGCGCCGCGAAGGGTCGCTAGGGTCGGCGCGGGAAGGACCCGTGATCACTCCTGGAGAAGGGGGGCTGATGAATATGGCTGCCGACAGCCCTGTTCAGCATGCCCTCGGCCGGTCCGCGTGAGTTCGGAGCGTGGCCGGTCACCCGAACGACCAGGAGTGTCACATGTTCTCTTTCTTCTCTTCGGCCGGTACCGATCTGGTCACCGACCGCCTCGTCCTGAGGATCTGGCCCCGCGATGAGGTCGACGCCGTTCTGCGGGACGCCCGGTGCGCGCACTGGGCGGACGACTTCCCCGCCGAAGGCGACCGCGTCATCGCCGGCCTGTTCGGCGAGTATCCCGAGTGGCTGGGCGAGTACGGTCACCGCCAGATCATCGAGCGCGACAGCGGTCTGGTGGTCGGCTCGCTCGGCCTGTTCTGGCCGCCGAGCGACGGCACGGTCGAGATCGGCTACGGCGTCGTGGCCTCCCGGCGGGGCCGCGGCTACGCTCCCGAGGCCACCCGGGCCCTGACGGAGTTCGCCCTCACCGCCGCCGATGTCCACACGGTGTACGCCAAGGTGGAGCCGTCGAACCCGCCCTCGGTCCGGGTGCTGGAGAAGGCCGGTTTCCGGTGGGTGAGCTCTGAGGAGGGCACGTCCCGGTTCCGTGTCACGGCGCCGTATCCGGCTCTGCCGTAACTCCCGAGGCCGGCGGCGCGTGCCGCCGCCGGCCTCGTCCCCGTCCCACGCCGGCCTCGTCCCCGTCCCACGCCGGCCTCGTCCCCGTCCCACGCCGGCCTCGTCCCCGTCCCACGCCGGCCTCGCTCCCGTCCCACGGCGGTTCCGCCTCCGGCCCCGCCGGCCTCGTCCCGTCCCGCGCCGGTCCTGCCCCTGGCCCCACCGGCCTCGTCCCCGGTCGGTCCCGGCCGGTCCCGGTCCTCCGCCGTCACCGGTCGCGGGCGGCGGCGAGGAGGTCGCGGAGCGCGTCCAGCACCGCGTCGGGCTGCTCGATGTGCAGGTACTGGTGGGAGGCGCCGGGCAGCTCCCGGCGCTCCCCCCGGGGGACGGACGCGGCCAGCGCGACGTGCATGGCGCGGATGCCGTCGTGCGCGGCGCGCATCTGCTCCTCGGTCATGAAGTGCGCCCAGTACGGGTTGCGCCCGCCCGCGGTGAGGAGGATCAGCGGCACGTCGGGGAGCGGCCCGCCGTTCCGCAGCTCGTCGTAGATCTCGGTCTCGAAGTTGGCCGTCTCGTGGAGTTGGGTCCGCCAGTCGGTGAGGTGGTACTCGACGAGCGCTTCGCGGACCCCGTCGGGCCATGCGGCCAGCAGCCCGGTCAGCGCGGCGCGGGCGGACGCGAGCTGCTCGCCGGTGAGGTCCGGCATCGTCTCGGGGTCCGGCTTCATCCGCTCGTTCAGCTCGGCGGCCCCTTCGGGCAGGTGGTCGAAGATGTCCTCGTGGCCGGGGTCCAGCAGCAGCAGTCCGGCGACCTCGCCGGGGAAGAGCTGCGCGTAACGGCGAGCGTAGAACGCACCCAGCGAATGCCCGGCCAGCAGGTACGGCCCGGGCACTCCGGCGGCGCGCAGCAGGTCCCGGAGCTCGCCCGCGACCTCGGCGGCGGAGCGGGGCAGGCGGGCCGGGTCACTCCAGCCGGTTCCGGCGCGGTCGTAGACGACGGCGGTGGTGAACCCGGCGGCCAGCTCCTGGAGGTTCAGGAAGTCCAATCCGACCAGGCCGGCGCCGGGCAGGAACACCACGCTCGGGCCGCCGGTGCCCGCGCGGTGCAGCAGCAGTCGCCGGCCGCCCACGTCGTGGTGGCGTCCCAGCGGCGCCGTACCGGCCGTCGTGGCGGGACCGGCGGGACCGCTCTCGGCGGGCTGATCGTGCATCGTCACTCCTTCGGACGGAGGGTGGGTCAAGGGCGCGCGGCCCGACCTTTCGCATGTTTGAGAACGGTAAACCCGATCGGCACCGTTCGCAAGATTGCGAAAGGTCGGGCGCTCTGCGAGCATGACGCGGTGGACGCGTTGGAACTGCTCGCACACCCGGTACGGCTGCGCGTCGTGCACGCCATGTCCGGTGGACGGATCCTCACCACCGCCCAGTTGTGCGACCGGATACCCGACGTCTCCAAGGCCACCGTGTACCGGCACGTCGCGCTGCTCGCCGAGCACGGCCTCCTGGAGGTGGCCGACGAGCAGCGGGTGCGCGGCGCGGTGGAGCGCCGCTACCGGTTGCGCCAGGAGCGGGCGGTCGTGGACGCCGGGACGGCCGCGTCGCTGTCCCCCGAGGACCACCGACGCGTGTTCGCCGCCGCCATGGCCACCCTGATCGCCGAGTTCGGCGCCTACCTCGACCGGGACGGCGCCGACCCGGCCGCCGACCTGGTGGGCTACCGGCAGCACGCGGTCTGGCTCGACGAGGAGGAGCGCGTGGAGCTGATCGAGGAGCTTCGCGCCGTGATCCTGCCCCGGCTGGCGTACGGCCCGGCCCCGCACCGCACCCGGCACCTGCTCAGCCCGATCCTGTTCCCGGCCGAGGAACCGCCGCGGGAGACGCCAGGGGAGACACCGTAGGGAACGCACCGGAGGGGACGGGGCACGGCGGACGCCGGCCTCGGCCCGCGTCCCGGCTTGCGCCTCAGCTATTCGGCGTTGCTAAGTACCGGTAGTCAGTGTTACTTTCTACCAGTACCTAGCAACACGAAGTAGCTGAAAGGAGGTGTTCCATGGGCAAGCTCGTCACGGAGATGCTCAAGGGAACGCTGGAGGGCATCGTCCTGGCGATCCTGTCCGGCCGGTCCGCCTACGGCTACGAGATCACTGCCTGGCTGCGCGACCAGGGCTTCTCCGACATCGCCGAGGGCACCATCTACGCGCTGCTGGTCAGGGTCGAGCAGCGCGGCCTGGTCGACGTGGAGAAGGTCCCGTCCGAGAAGGGGCCGCCGCGCAAGGTGTACTCCCTCAACGCTCAGGGACGGGAGTACCTCGAAGAGTTCTGGACGACCTGGAGCTTCCTGGCCGGAAGGCTCGAACAGCTCCGCGAAGGAGGCAAGTAGCCATGGCGGCAGAGCCGAACGAGCCGAAGAACCGCTACCGGCGGTACCTGGAGGTGGTCACCGGGTCGCTGGAGGACAAGCGGCGCTACCGGCAGTACAAGACGCGCATCAGGCAGCTTCCCCCCGACTACCGTACGGCGGCCGAGGCGATGGAGCGGTACCTGCTGCACCTCGGGCTGACCGACGGCGCCGACGTGACGATGTACGAGGACCTCGCCGACCTGTTCGAGCGGAGTGCCATCGACGAAACCCCGATCCGTGACCTCTTCGGGGAGGACCCCGTGGAGTTCGTGGAGGCGTTCGTCGCCAACTACCCGGCCGGACAGTGGCGGAACCGGGAGCGCAACCGTCTCACCAGCGCCATCAAGCGCGCCGCCGGCGAAGAGCCCGCAGGAGAGGACAGGACCGAATGATGACGACGCAGCAGGCCCCGGCGATCCAGGTGCGGGGCCTGGAGAAGTCGTACAAGGAGCTGCGGGTGCTGCGCGGCGTGGACCTCACCGTGGCGCGGGGCAGCATCTTCGCCCTGCTCGGCTCCAACGGGGCCGGCAAGACCACGGCCGTGAAGATCCTGTCCACGCTGCTCAAGGCCGACGCGGGCACGGCCCGCGTCAACGGCTTCGACGTCGCCACGCAGGCCGCGGACGTGCGCGAGTCGATCAGCCTCACCGGGCAGTTCGCCGCCGTGGACGAGATCCTCACCGGGCGGGAGAACCTCGTGCTGGTCGCCCGGCTGCGGCATGTCGGAAATCCGGGCAAGGTCGCCGACGACCTGCTGGAGCGCTTCTCGCTGACCGACGCGGGCGGGCGGAAGGCGTCGACGTACTCCGGCGGCATGCGCCGCCGCCTCGACATCGCGATGAGCCTGGTCGGGAATCCGCCGGTCATCTTCCTGGACGAGCCGACGACCGGGCTCGACCCCCAGGCGCGCATCGAGGTGTGGCAGGCCGTCAGGGAACTCGCCGCGCGCGGCACGACGGTGCTGCTCACCACGCAGTACCTCGACGAGGCCGAACAGCTCGCCGACCGGATCGCGATCCTCCACGAGGGCCGGATCATCGTCAACGGCACCCTCGCCGAGCTCAAGCGGCTGCTGCCGCCCGCCAAGGTCGAGTACGTCGAGAAGCAGCCGACCCTTGAGGACGTCTTCCTCACGCTCGTCGGCGCCGACGGCAGGAACGGCCATGACCGCAACGCCGGCACGGACGCATAAGGAGCAACGATGAGCAAGCACTTCCTCGGTGACACCGCCGTCCTGCTGGGACGATCCCTGCGCCACATCGCGCGCAGCCCGGACACCATCATCACGACCGTGGTCATGCCGATCGCCTTCATGCTGCTGTTCGTCTACGTGTTCGGCGGCGCGATCAACACGGGGTCGGACTCGTATGTGACCTACCTGCTGCCCGGCATCCTCCTCATCACGGTCGCCTCGGGCATCGCCTACACCGCGTACCGGCTGTTCATGGATATGAAGGGCGGCATCTTCGAGCGGTTCCAGTCCATGCCGACCGCGCGGTCGTCGGTGCTGTGGGCGCACGTGCTGACCTCGCTGGTCGCCAATCTGATCTCGCTCGCGGTCGTCGTGCTCGTCGCCCTGCTCATGGGCTTCCGCTCGACGGCGGGAGTGTCGGCGTGGCTCGCGGTCGCCGGCATCCTGATCCTGTTCACCCTGGCGTTGACGTGGATCGCCGTCATCCCCGGCCTGACGGCCAAGACCATGGAAGGCGCGAGCGCGTTCTCCTACCCGCTCATCTTCCTGCCGTTCCTCAGCTCGGCGTTCGTGCCCACCGGCACCATGCCCGGCCCGGTGCGCGCCTTCGCCGAGCACCAGCCGGTGACGTCCATCGTCAATGCCATCCGCGCCCTGTTCACGCAGCAGCCGGTCGGCACCGACATCTGGATCGCCCTGGCCTGGTGCGCCGGCATCCTCGTCGTCGCGTACGTCCTCGCCATGAACACCTACCGCCGCAGGATCTCCTAGAGGCCCCGCGAAGACAGCAGGCCGAGAAGGTAGAGCGCGAGGAACGCCGCGGCGATCGCGGCGCGCCACAGCCGGGTGAGCCCAGGCCCGGCGACCAGGACGGCGCACGAGTAGGCGATCAGGGCGCTGAGCGCGATGAGGTCGATGACGATGCCCAGCGGAGGCACCGAGGACAGGGCGAACTCCCAGATCGCCACCAGGAACAGCCCGCCCACGACGGCGACGGGCCAGGCGGGCCGTACCCGCAGGACGTACAGCAGCGGCCAGGCGAGGACGATCGCCACCCAGCGGCCCACCTCCCAGACGCGGACGAGAGAGCCCAGGCACCCGATGAACCCACCGCACATCCGGGAGGGGAACACCTCGCTCATCACGTACGCCCAGCCCAGAAGCGCCACCGGGAGGATCGCCCCGACCATCATGGCGCCGAAGACCCTCCTGCCGACTCTCTCTTTCACCGTCGTGGGTTCCATCGTCGTCCTGCGCCGCCTTCCGGTTCTCCGCGCGTGGCGCGTTCGGTGAGCCCCCGAAGGGATTCGACGCCCGGAGCGGGCGGGGAGTTCGGCGGAACCCACCGGCCGGCTTCCCCCGCCCGTCCCCTACCCGCAGGTCTTCGTCTCCGGGGAGCAGAACATGACCTCGGGATGGCGGGGCGATGGTTTCCTCAACAGGGCCTGCGGCTTCTCACGGAGGTGGAGGTCGAAGAAGGCCCGGACGTATCCGCGGGTGATCTCCACCGTGCGGGGTCCGGAGAGGGTGCCGCCGAGGTCGACGCCGATCTGCCTGGCGAGCAGGTCGTAGTCGGTGAAGGACGCGTGCACCGCCCCGGTCACCACGAGCCAGCGCTTCCAGCCGGTCAGGTGTCTCCAGTCACGGTCCCATGTGGGGTCCTCGCCGCTTCCCGGGCTGTGCGGTCCCCGTACGCCCAGGAACATGAACGGCCGCGCCAGCCCGCTCGCCGGAATCGGGGCGAACATCTGGCCGTCCATGTTGATCCCGGCGCGCACCCGGGGGTCCTTCAGCATGGTCTCGGCGACGCTCGCGCCGCCGAGGGACTGACCCGCCATCGCGATCCGGGACGGGTCGATCAGGGCGCCGCCCCGCCACTTCGAGCGTGGCCCGACCAGCTCGGCCAGCACGAAGGAGGTGTCGGCCGCCCGGCTCTTCACCGCCTTCCCGCCGAAGTCGTCGGTTTCGAGCTCGCACGCGGCGCAGGTGGTGACCCGCCCGTCGGGGAAGGTCGTGGCGAAGGTCTCGTAGGTGTGGTCGATGCCGGCCACCACGTAGCCGCGGCTCGCGAGCTCCTCGGCCAGGGCCGTCAGCGAGCTCCTGGGCCAGGTGAAGCCTGGAGAGAGCACCACCAGGGGCAGGCCGCGCCTGCGTCCGGCCGGGCTCGCGTCGCGGAACGCGTTGGTGCGCGTCCTGCTCAGCGCGTCGGCCGGCACGCCGGTCATCCCCGTTCCCTTCAGGACGAGCTCCGACTCCTTCGGTGTCATGTACGGCGCCCGCCGCCCGCCCGGTGACTTCGCCGGGTACCAGAGGGAGACCATGAGCTCCCTCGCCTTCACCCCGGGCACCCAGGGGTCCGGCCGGGAGAGGTCTCTCAGATGCAGGGACGTCGTGCCGACCGGATGGGGGCCGGTCGGCCTGGGCAGGTACGGCGCGCCGATCGGGGCGCCGGCGGGTGTGCCGCTCGGGGTACCGTCCGGCGTCCCGCTCCGCGCGGCCGGGGGGCTGGCGGAGGCGGGCACGGCGACGGTCGCTGTGGCTACGGACGCGGGCACGGTCGAGGCGGAGGCCGGCGTGGACGCGCAGGGAGCGGCGACCACGAGGGCGAGCAGCGCGGCGACGACGGCCAGGGCGCCCCTCGACACGGGTCCGGAGCCGCTCCGCTCCGGCTTCGTGCCGCTCGGACGGTGGCCGGTCCGGGTCACGTGCCCGTCTCGGCTCCCGGCTCCCAGCGCCGGGAAGAGATCTTCGTATGGCATGGAAAGATCCTGCGGATTCGGGCTCCCGGCGATATCGGCCCAAAGTACGGTTCACGGCACCTTGAACCGTCCATCTGGCCGGTTCACCGGATCCTCGCTCCCGGCTCGGTCCCGGTGAACCGGCGCCGCGACGGCCGTGAACCGTCGCGGCGGGCCGGTGGGCCTTTCCAGGGGCCGTGCGACGGTCAGGACCCTTCGGGGATGACGGCGTCGCGGGGGCCGCCGTAGACCGGGTTCCGGTCGTGGTGCTCCTTGGTGACGAGGAGGCGGATCACCCCGGTGGGCGTGTCCTCCGGCCCCTCGATGACCTCCTCCGCCTCCCAGACGGTCCAGTCCTCGCCGACCGGGGCCTTCTGGACGCGCAGCTCCCCGAAGCCGCCAGGGTTGCCCGGAGGGAGGGCCATGATCACGTAGACGACCTTCAGGCCGCGCTTCTCGATCTCCGGGACGACCTCGCCGACGGTCTTCTCGTCCACCCGGTACCCGGCGAGCGAGCGGCCCTTGGTGGTGGCCAGCCGGTAGGGCGGGCGGATCTCCTTCGGTTCGGGCGCGTCCACGAGCTCGCAGGGTCCCACCGGGCCCTCCATGAGGATGGTGCTGGTGCTGGTGTTCTTCCCGATGGTCCAGACGAAGGTCTGGCCGGGCTTGAAGAGCCGGGTGTCGATCCGCATCCGCCAGCCGTGCTTCTCACCGGGGATCGACTCGGGCACGTGGTACAGGTCCCTCGGGATGTCCTCCACGTGCTTCCCGCGCGGCTCCCGGCACATCTTGCCCTCGGGCGTGTAGTCGACGATGGCGGGGACGCCGAGCCTCCGCAGCTGGTCCGACAGCCCGGCGGCGTCGCGGAAGTCGCGGAGCTCGGCGTACACGACCCCGTTGGCATCCCTGGTGACGGCGTAGGCGGACTCGCCGCCGCCCCCGAACACCGCCGGGATCGCGACGGCGGCGCAGACCCCGGCCGCGACGGCCGCGGCGGCCAGGAGGAGGCGCCCCCGCGGCCTCCTCGCCGGTGCCGCCGTCGACCGCGCGGCGATGTGCTCCTTGAGCTCGGCGAGCTGCCGCTCCTCGAACCCGGCGAGACGTCTCTCACTGGTCGTCATGACGTTCCTTTCGCGATGGCGGGTTCCGGACGGCGGGCGTCGAATTCGGTCCTGAGCAGGCGGCGGACACGGTGCAGCCGTACCCGGGCGGTCCCGACGCGGATGCGCAGGGCGGCAGCGGCCTCCTCGACCGGCAGGCCGTCGAGGTGGACCAGCTCGGCCACGGCCCGCAGCCCCTTCGGCAGGGCGGCGATGGCCGACAGGAGGCGGCGGGCGTCCCGTTCGGCGTCGATCCGCTCCTCCAGCCGGGCGATGTCGTCGGCGTCCAGCGGGCGCCGGCCCGCGGCCCGGTCCGCCTTATGGACCTCCCGGGCGGCCCTGCGGTGCTCGGTCGCCACGACGTTGCGGGCTATGCCGTACAGCCAGGCGGCCTGACTGCCGCGCTCGGGACGGTAGGTGCCCGCGGTGTCGACGGCGGCCAGGAAGACCTCCATCGTCAGATCCGCCACCGTGTGCGGGTCCGTCACCCGGCGCGCCACGAAACGGCTGACGGACTCGGTATGTCTTCGGTAGAACTCCTCGAACGCCTCCGGATCGCGCATCGTCCGCCGGAGATCCTCCGTATCGGGTGCGGTGTTTGCCACCTGCTTTGCCCTTTCGCCGACCGTGTTCTCTTCCTTTCTTGGAGGGCGGGAAGGGAGAAATTACATTTTTCTTCACATCTCGCCTCGGCCGGGGCAGTCGGATATCGAAGTGATCCGCTCTCCCGCCGGCCCGCCGGGAGGAGCCGTCCCTCTCGGCGGCGGAGGCCGGGAAGCGGCGGAGGCCGGGAAGCGGCGGACGGAGGTCGCCGGTCCGGGGACGGAGCGGAGGCCCTGTTAGAGTTCGCGGCGTCTGCCTTCGATCATGACTTGAGGGGCGGTTGAGGGACATCGCCACCGACGACGTGGCCCTCGCGGGAGTGCTGGGGTTCGACCCGGAGGTCTGGGCCGGCGCGGGGAGAGGCGTCCGGGAGGCCGCCGACGAGCTGGCCCGGGGCGTGGACCGGTTCTGCCGGGCGATGGACGAGCGGCCCTTCGGCCAGGACGACCTGGGCCGCGCGTTGTTCGACGGCGATCCCGGGGCGGGCGTGCCGGGGTTCGCCCGGATACGCGACGACCTCCTGAAAGACCTCGCCCTGGCGGTGAACCTGCTGCGCGAAATGGCGGCCGGAATGGTCGTCACCGGATGCGAGTACGCCGCGGCCGAGGAGGCGAACGCGGGGGTCCCGTACGTGCCGCCGTGCCCGGGATGGCTGAGGGACCCGGAGGTGTACCGGCCCGAGCCGGGCCCGGGCGGCCTGCCGTCGACCACGCCGCCGCCCGGCTTCGTGAGCCAGGCGATCTGGTTCCTGGAGTCCGTGGGATTCGGGGCGGCGTGGCCGGACGGCGATCTCGACGGGGTGGCGCGGCTGCTCGACGCCGCGACGGCGATGGCGCGGGTGGTCGGCGACGTTCAGGAGCAGATCGCCGGGCAGTCCGGGCGGGTGGTCCGGGCCGGGTCCGGGTCGGCCACGGCCGCGTTCGGACGGGCCGCGCGACTGGTCCACGGCGAGCAGGGGTGGCTGGCGGACCTGCGGCGGCGATGCGAGCACCTCGCCGACTGCGCCCGCATCGCCCATGACGCGATCATCGAGGCCAGGCAGCGGTTCATGGCGTCCGCGGCGTTCGTGCTGACGCTGATGCTCCTCGCGAGGCTGCTGGCCCCCCGGCTCGGCCCGGTGCTCGACCTCGTGGTGAGGAAGCTGCTCCGGCTGGAGGGCCTGGCGCTGCGGATCGTCCTGCTGATGATCCGTCAGGCCGCGCTGGGCGCGATGTACTCCGGCGGGCTGGGGGTGATCGACCAGCTGTTCGCCACCGGAACCGTCGACGGAGCGGAGCTGGTCCGGGACCTGTCGCACGGAGCGCTCGCCGGCGGGTTGATGGCCGGCGCGCACGCCGCGCTGCCCGCCCTCCTGCGCCGGGGCGGCCCCACGCTCACCGGCCTGGCCGAGGCCATGGAGTCCGCCACGTGGGAGCGGGCGTTCTCCCGGACCCTGGTCGGCGGGGCGGTGAGCACGACCGTGCTGGCGACCGCGGGATGGGCCGGCGGCGCCGGCTGGGACTGGAAGCACGCCGCCGGGATGGGATTCGGCATGTCCGTGCTCAGCACCGGCGCGGGCCTCGCCGCCCGGTCCTGGCCCGCCCCGAGTTACGCGAGCCTGAGGGGCAGGGACTGGAAGCAGAGCCCGGCCAAGCGGTGGCACGACGTCAAGTGGGCCCTGGGGATTCTCACGATCACCGCCCCCGTCGTCTCCGTCTTCGCGCTCGCGAAGTTCGCCGAGGACCGGAGGAACCCGTTCTTCCTGCAGAAGCGGGTCGGCCAGTTCGGCCGCGAGTTCGACATCGCCAAGGGCCGCACCATGTCGACGACCGACGGCAAGGACGGCAGCCTCGGCGCGTCGGATCCGCGGCGTACGAGGGTCGGCGCCCTCTGGGCGAGGACCAGCCTCGACGAGTTCGTCCAGCTGGCCTACAACGTCCTCTACAAGAAGGACATGTCGGTCATCAACGACCGGCCGCTACTGGAAGCCGACAGGCAGAAGACGAGAGAGGCCGTCGGTCCCTTCCTGGGGCCGCGCTGGAACGAGGCGGACCTGGCCGGTAAGCCGGGACTGTTCGGCCCGTTCCCCAACAAGACCGTCGAGCTCGGCCTCAAGCCGAAGACGGAGATAGGTGCCTACGACGTCCAGCGGGGCTTCACGGGCCTCTGGCACGACCAGCACGCGAGCCTGGCCTCGGACCGGAAGATCCTCTGGGACTTCATCTCCACATACTGGCAGCGCATCTCCTAGCGCCGCGAAAGGACCGACGCGTGCACGAACTGAGCAGGCTGCTGGAGGCGGCCGGACGCGGGGACTTCCCGGCCGCCGACGGCTCCGTGCGGCTCACCGTACAGCCGAGCCCGCGCGACTGCGGCGTCATCGCGTTCACCGCGCACAGCGTGGTGTTCGCCGACGTCGACCACGAGTGGCTGCGCGGCCTGCTTCCCGCCGATGACCTGTCCGCGCCCCTGCACCCGCGCTTCCTGCGCGCCCTGGAGGAGCGCACCGGGCGGCGGGTGGACAACGTGGACATGCTGCTGACCGCCGGACCGCTGACCGGCCCGCCGCCGCTGCCGCTCACGGAGCTCACCGACCGCGGCCACCCCCGGGTACGGCGGGCCCTGCGCCACCGCGACGACGTGCGGGTGTGGGAGGCGGACGGCGGGGTCGTGCTGCTCGGCCGGGGCGTGGCGGGCCGCTGGGAGGTCGCGGGCGAGGTCGATCCCGGCCACCGGGGCGCGGGCCTGGGCAGGCTGCTGGCGCTGGCGGGCCGGCACCTCCTCACCGCGGTGGACGGCGCCGCCCACACCCTGTGGGCACAGGTGGCGCCCGGCAACGCGGCCAGTGTGCGGGCCTCCCTCGCGGCGGGCTTCCGCCCGGTCGGCGCCGAGGCCCTGCTCATGCAGCCCGAGCGTCCCTGACCGGGCTGCACCGGTCCGACCAGCCCTGTAAGAGCCGGCCAGGACCGGCCAGGGACGGTCAGGAGGCGGCCAGGGACGGTCAGGGGGCGGCGCAGACGTCGCGGTATGGCACGCCGCCGAGATACTCGCCCCACTCCCGCCGGGTGAGCGTACGGCCGGCCCGCGCGCAGACCTCGGCGGCCATCAGGCCAGGGGCGACGGGCAGCTCGTAGACGTGGCCTCCGACGCCGGCCGGGCGCAGCCGGGTGCCGTCGGCGGTGAAGGCCGGGTAGAGCCCGAGATACTCGTCGGCGTCGTGGATGTCGATCCCCGCCCCGATCGGCTGCCGGGTGGCGGTGTCCCACAGCCGGATGATCTCGTTGTCGTCCACGGTGACGAGCACGTCCCCGCGGGGGGAGAACACCGTGGGGCCGGAGTCGCGCGCCGCGACGGGCAGGTCCGGGGGCAGCGGCCTGTGGTTCCGGATGTCCCACAGGGTCACCCGCTCGCCGTCGCCGACCGCGAGCCACCTTCCGGTCGGGTCCGCGGTGACGTTGACCGCCCCGCCGGGAGTGCTGACGTATCCCCCGCCGGCGGACCTGCCCGTCGCGGTGTCGACGAGACGGCCCTCGGCCGAGGCCAGCGTGCGGCCGTCGCGTAGGTAGACGATGCCGGAGACCTGGGTGTCCAGCTTGACGGTCCGGATCTCCCGGCCGGTGCGCGTGTCCCACACGTGCAGCCGGTAGTCGCTCCGCACGGGGTAGGCGGAGGTCTCCGGGGCCTCGTCGCCGGTCTTCCCCGGGTCGGCGGCGGGGTCGCCCCGGGTGTCGCAGTCGGCCACGGTGAAGGTCCGGCCGTCGGGGCTGAACGCCTGCCCGGTCACCTTCCGGCCCGCGCCGAGACTGTGGCTCCACAGTCTGCGCCGTGTGGCGACGTCGAGCACCTCCACCCGGTGGTCGTCGTAGACGACGGCGACACTCCTGCTCGTGGGGTCGAACATCGAGCGGGGCATCACGGTCGGGTCGTGGGGGAAGGTCCCGGCGAGACGGCGCCCGGGGACGTCCCAGAGCATCAGCCGGGAGGCGTCGGACGGCTCGGCCATGAGCCACCGGCCGTCGGGGCTGACCGTCTGGACGTCGTGGATGCCGCGGAGCCGCCACTCCGGGAGCCGGGACCGCACGGCGAGGCCGACTATCCGGTCGCCGAGCCGGTAACGCAGGGTCCGGCCGTCCGGGGTGAACCAGACGGCGGAGACGTTGGCGGGAGCCCGATAGGTCAGGATCTCCCGGTGGGCCTGGACGTCCCAGACCCAGATGGACGTCCCGGCGTGGCCGGCGGCCAGCCGGTTGTCGTCGCTGAGCCGTATCCCGGAGGCGCCGTCCAGCGCCACCGGCGGGTCCGCGCCCGCCCAGGCCCACATCCAGTTGTAGCTCTGCTCGTGCGCCTCGGCGGCCTGCCGGGCGCGCCGGCCCGTCGCCGTGTCCCACAGCTCGATCCGCACGCCGCCGCAGATCAGGAACCGGCTGTCGGCGCTGAAGCTCACCACGTTGACGTCGCCGCCGCAGCCGCGCGGGAAGCGGCGGTCCTCCACGACGCCGGGCAGCCGCCACACCCGGACCCTGCCGCCGTTCACCGTCGCGCCGATCCGCCCGGACGGCGCGACGGTGAACGAGGTCTCGTACGGGGACCACCCCATGCGGACGAGCCGGTCGCGGCGCACGTCCCAGAGCCGTTCGGAGCCGCTGAGCGCCAGGAGGTGGCCGCTGCCCGCGAAGTCGGCCTCCAGCCCCTCCGGGCTCACCCCGGGCATCGACCGGCTTCCGGCGAGGCGGCCGGTGCGGGTCTCCCACACCAGGATGGCCTGGGAGACCGTGACGGCCAGCAGGCGGCCGTCGCCGCTCAGATCGGCGTGGCCCACTCCCCCGGACAGCCGGGGCGAGTTCCACTCGGCGACCTGCCGGCCGGTCGCCACCTCGTACACGCGCACCCCGCGCTCACCGACGAGGGCGAGCGTCCGGCCGTCGCCGCTCACCGCCTGCACGGCGGCTCCCTGCGCCGCCGGGGGCCGGAACACGCCGACCTCCCTGCCGTACATGGCGTCGGTGAGGCTGGAGCGGCTCTCGAACCCGGGGGCGAGCCGCCAGGCGGCGACGCTGAGCAGCATGGCCTTCACCGGGTCGGTGGTGCGCAGGTCGCCGGCAACGCGGGCGATCTCCCGGCCGCGGGCCTGGTCGCGTTCGGCGGCCACCTGGTCGCGCTGCTCGGCGACCTGGGCGCCCTGGTAGACCGAGGCGGCGGCGCCGGCCAGGGACAGCACCAGCAGCACCGCCAGCGCGACGGTGAACAGCCGCCGGCGGCGGGCGCGACGCCGGGTGAGCCCGCCCGCGGCGGCGAGGAAGTCACGTTCCAGCGGGGTGAGGGTCAGGTGCCGCCGCCCGGTGGCGGCCCAGCCGAGCGCCGCCTGCAGCCGGCTGCCCTGCGGCAGGTCGGCGTCGCGGCGGCCGTGCGCGTCCCAGACGCGGGCGGCCCGGCCGATCTCGGCGAGGACCGGCAGCCCCTCGCGGTCGGCCTCCACCCACGAGCGCAGCCTGGGCCAGGCGCGCAGGACGGCGGGGCGGGAGATGGCCACCTCGCCGTCGCGCTCGGTGACGAGGTAGCCGAAGGCGTCCAGGATGCGCCGGCGGGTCTCGGGACGCTCGGGCAGCAGCTCGTCCGCGGGCACCCGCCGTACGGTCTCCAGGCCGTCGGCGTCGATCGTGACCAGCCGCAGCAGCAGCTCGGGGACGAACTCCCGCTCGCCGGGCCCGAGGGTGGCGTAGGCGTCCTCGGCCAGCGCGCCGAGGGCCGGGTCGGCCGGGCCCGAGGTGTGCAGGGCGCCGGCGCGGCGGCCTGCGCCGAGCAGGTCGCCCCCGGCCGGGAGGTCCGCGCCGAAGCCGCCCAGCGGGCCGGCCTCCCCGGAGCCGCCCGCCGTACCGGCCGCCCAGAGGCCGCCGGCCGTACCGGTCTCCCCGGGGCCTCCGACCAGGGCGAGCAGGAGGTCGCGGGCGGACGGGCGGCGGTCGGGGTCCTTGTCCAGCGCGGCGGCCACCAGCGGGCGGACGGACGGCGGCAGCGCGCCCAGGTCGGGGTGGTGGGTCAGCACGCGGTGCATCACCGCGCCGAGGTCGTCGGCCCGGAACGGGTCCTCGCCGGTGGCGGCGAACACCACGACGCACCCCCAGGCGAACACGTCGGCCGGCGGTCCGGCGCGCTGTCCGGTGAGGATCTCGGGGGCCATGTAGGCGGGGGTGCCGGCGACGGCGCCGCTCGCGGTCAGCGACATCTCCGCGGTCCGGGCGATCCCGAAGTCGATCACCCGGGGCCCGTCCGGGCCGAGCAGGACGTTGTCCGGTTTGAGGTCGCGGTGCACGACGCCGGCCTCGTGCACCGCGGTCAGCGCGGTCGCGACGGCCGTCGCCAGGCGGTGCAGGTCGTCCCCGGTGAACCGCCGCCCGGCGCGCCGCAGATTGACGCCCTCCACGTACTCGCTGACGACGTACGGCCGGGCCGCGTCCGGGTCGGCGTCGATCACTTTGGCGGTGCAGAACGAGGCGACGCGCCGGGCCGCGGCGATCTCCTTGCGGAACCTGTCGCGCAGCCCGGGGTCGGTGGTGGCGTGCAGGACCTTGAGGGCGTAGCGGGCGCCGTCGGCGTCGTACGCCTCGTACACCACCCCCTGCCCGCCGGAACCGAGCCGTCCGGCCAGCCAGTACCCGCCGATCCGGTCAGGATCCCCGGTGCCCAACGCTTCCATCGTGCCTCCTCGGAGGGGTTGGACGCGCTTCGGGCGCCACGGGTTCATCAGGACGCGCGGGCGGACCTGTCCCGGACGAGCGTCGGGTCTCAGCTCCCGCCGGGTTCCCCCGGCGGGAGCGGCCGGTGCCGCGCGCCCCAGTCCCAGAGCGCCTGCAGGACGGGGCCGAGGTCGCGGCCGTGCGCGGTGAGCGTGTAGCGCACCCGGGGCGGCCAGCCGGCCCGCCGGTGCCGGTCGATGACGCCCATCCGCACCAGGTGCGCCAGCCGTTCGGACAGGACCTTGTCCGAAAGCGCGGGCAGGGCCTCCCGCAGTTCGGTGAAGGTGCGGTCGCCGCGCAGCAGCTCCCGGACCACCAGGGTGGTCCAGCGGCCGTGCAGGGCCGCGAGGGTGATCTCCACCGGGCAGGCGGGGGTGGGTTCGGTGACGCCCGCGCGGGGGTCGTCGGGCAGGCCCGGCCGTACCGGGTGACCAACCGTTTGGTGAGCCACGAGAGCGCCTCTTAGCGTTTCCGCGTCCGGGTGATTTCTACCTCACGACCCACGATTCACGACCCGCCGCCCGGCGGTCCGGTGGGAGGACCGGCGGCGGCCCGGCCGCCCGGCGGCCCGGCGGAAAAGACCGGGCGGCGGCCCCTACGGAAGGACCTGTGCCGATGACGCGGCAGCTTGCCGAACGCCCCGAGGACGTGCCCGCGGTGTTCGCCGAACGGTTCAACAGCGGCGACCCCGAGGCGGTCGCGGAGCTGTACGAGAGCGGGGCGGTGTTCGTCCCCGAATCGGGTGCGGCGCTGACCGGCCCGGACCTCCACGCCGCCAACGAGCGGTTCCAGTCCCTCGGGGTGCCCATCACCGTACGGCCGCGGCACGTCCACTCCGCCGGTGACGTCGCCCTGCTGGTCGTCGACTGGGTCATCGAGGGCACCGGCCCCGACGGCCTGCCCGTGCTCATCGAGAGCACCGCCGTCGACGTCGCCCGGCGCGGGCCGGACGGGCGGTGGCGATACGTCATCGACAGCCCCTTCGAGGGGACCCGGGCGGGCCGCGACCAGGGATGACGCGGCCCCGGGACGCCGTCGTCCGCGGACGGCGCGCGGCGCCGGGTGACGCGGACCGGAGCCTGCTTCGTTCGGCGCCCGTGAACGACGCGCGGCGCCGATGACGCCCGGCCGCGGGGACCGGTTCAGGAGAAGGTGATGTCCGGGGCGGGGGCGCCGGGGACGACGAACGCGTGGAGCCGTTCGGCCTCCTCGGCCACGGATTCGGTCTCGCCCGGTGTCAGGGGCCGGAACGGGAGGACGGCGAGTGTCGTGCCGCGCAGCTCCCAGATCCCGCGCACGAAGCCGTCGACGAGGAAGGTCGGCAGCACCAGCGCCCGTCCGGGCATGACCCGGGCGCGGTCCTCGTCGCTGATGATCCGGGTGCGGTCGGCATGCCCGAGCAGGACGTTGTCGTAGGCGGGCAGGAACCGTACCGGGGCGGGCGCGTCCTCCTCGGCGAGCGGCGCGCCGGGGAGGTCGAACAGCTCCCTGCCCTGCCCGTCCCGGACGACGCGGAGCTCCGGGCGGAGACGGTCGACGACCTCGCGCAGCCGGGTGATCCCGGACCACGCCTGGACGTCCATGACGCCGGCGGGCCCGAAGGCGGCCAGGTAGCGGAGGACCATCGCCTCGACGGACGGCGCCGTCTCCATGGGCTCGCCGATCCAGGCGTCGGCGAGGGCGACCTCGATCGAGGGACGGGTGCCCCAGCCTCCCCAGACGCCGATCCGCGGGGAGGTCACCAACGGCACCTGAAGCTCCAGGTTCCGGGCCAGCATCATGCCGTCGCGGCCCGGGTAGCGCTCGGCGAACAGTCCGGCCAGCATCCGGCGCGGGACGACCCGGTCGCCCAGCAGTTCCCGGCCCGTCTCGGCCAGCTCCGCCAGGTCCAGCCCGGCGGCCGGCTCGGCGTAGAGGGGCCGGCGCGCGGCGCGTTCGATGAAGGGCTGGATCAGGGGACGCAGCCAGCGGAAGTCGTCGGCGGCGACCAGGTGCTGGGTACGGCGCAGCGAGGTGGAGCGCACGACGGCGCGCTCGTGCAGCAGCGACTCCAGGTCGCCGTGGGTGAAGGGGTCCATCCGCGTCCAGAGCCCGACGTAGGGCCAGTTGGGCTCCTGGCTCTGCACCGCCACCAGGTGCCGCACCACCTCCAGCGCGGGCCGGGAGGTACGGCTGGTCAGGAACTGGCGGCTCAGCAGCGTCCGGTTGAGGGTACGCCGGGAGACGACGGGCACGGCGGTCATGGGACGGGGGCTCCTTCGGGGATCGGGCCCGCGGCTCCGGAGTCCTGCGGGGCTCCGCGAGCCTAGATCCCATACCGGTCAGTTCCCGTCCGGTTCACTCGCCTTTTCGTCGCGGGCTCGGAGGACCCGTCCGGGCCAGGACGGGTCCTCCGGGTCCGGGGTCTCAGAGGCGGCCATTGCGGCGGAGGACGTCCACGGCGCGCACGGTGGTGTACCCGCGCCAGTCGAGGGCGCCGGCGGGCGAGATCGTGGCGTAGTCGACGGTCCACCCGCCGTCGTCCCGCTGCAGACCGGCCAGCCGGTCGAGGTCCGCGTCGATCACCTCCTGGGTGAACAGCGCCCGCGCCGGGCGGTCCGGGAACGGGGCGAAGTCGAGCGGGCGCAGCGTCTCGTCCTCGGTGCCGCCCTCGACGCGCACCCGCCCGTCGGCGGGGATGTACTCGCCCAGGCGCTTCAGCAGGCCCGCCGCCTCGGGGGCGGTGCCGTGGACGGCATCGAGGAACCGTACGGCGAAGGCCAGCACATAGGCGTGGGACGTGTGGTCCACCTTCTCGACGGCGGCCAGGCAGTAGCGGACGGCCCGGTCGAGCCAGGGGTGTTCGGCGACCGCCGGGTCGTGGGCGGCGACGCGGAGGGCGGCGGCCGCGGTCACGGACGTGATCTGCAGCGAGGAGACCGTGGTGTCGGCGCCGGCCCACCAGGGGGCGCATCCGGCACTGGAGGTGACGGGAAGCGCGAACGGCAGGCCGCCGTCGGGCAGCGAGACCGACTCCAGCCAGTCGCACAGTGCTGTGGCCTGCGGCGCCGTGGCCGGGGCGATCTCCTCGAACACCTCGAAGGCGTGCGCGGCGGCGCCCGTCTGGCTCTCCGGGGAGCGCAGGTCGGGCTCCAGGCCCCAGCCGTAGCCGCCGTCGGGGTTGCGATAGCCGTCCAGCGCCACCAGCACGGCGGCGGGATCGCTCTCGCCCAGCGGCAACCCGAACCGGCGGCGGTCCAGGAGGCGGGCGTGGGTGGCCATGAAGGAGGAGACCGCGGAAAGGTCGATGCTCATATCGCAACCCTGCCTCATCCGACCGACGGTTCCGGGCTCCCCGGCCCACGGATCCTGGGCGGCGTCCCCGCACCGCGGCTCCCGCCGCCCCGGTGATTCGTTTCCCGTTTCGCACCCGAGCCATTCCTTGAGGGCTTCCCGGGGCGTTGCTATGGTGCGCGGGAAAGCGGGGAATGGTGAAACACGATTTCATCGGGGGACATTCGATGCGAATACCGCGAACAATGGCTGTGAAGGCTGGGAGAGCGGGTCTCGCCCTGCTGGCGGCGGGTGTCACGGCCGCGGCCTGGCCCCAGGTCGCCTGGGCGGAGCGGGACGGGAGCCAGGGCCGGATCCAGGGCCCGGAGCAGGGTCGTGATCAGGACTGGGAGCAGGCGCGAGGCCGGGAGCGGCAGAGTCCGCAGGGCCAGGGCCGGGAACAGCGGGGGCGGGAACAGGAGTGGCAGGGCCACGACCAGGCGGCCGGACGCAACGTCAGGAACGCCAACAGCGGTAAATGCCTGCTCGTGCGCGGGGACGCCGACGGTGCGAAGGCCGCGCAGTCGTCCTGCGCCGACTATCCCGACCAGAAGTGGCGTTTCATTCTGGAGGACGCCGAATCCGAATACAAAAGCTATCGGCTGGTGAACGCCAACAGCGGTAAATGCCTGCTCGTGCGCGGCCCGGAGGGTTCCCCCGCTCTCCAGTCCACCTGCGGCGACTACGACGACCAGATATGGGAGGTCATGTCCGCCAGGAACGGCTACTTCCAGCTGAGGAACCTCGCCGGCCAGCAGTGCCTGGTCGTGCGGGGAGACGAGGACAACGCCCACCCTGTCCAGTCCGACTGCGACACCGCCTACACCGACCAGTTCTGGCGCGACGAGGACGGGTCCTCACGCTGAGGATCGGCCGGGGTCGCCGGGCCCTGAGACGGGCCCGGCGGCCCCGGCCGCGGTCGATGACGGGTGACGTCAGGAGGCGGGCCCGTCGTCGGTCCAGCCCGACTCCAGCGTGACGTCGGAGTTCCACACGGTGCCCGGCTCCATCCCGGCCTGGGCACCGCCGGGCCGTACCACGACGTTCTCGGTGGCCAGCGCCCGCCCGGTCTCCTCATCGAAGATCAGGCGGGTGCGCAGGACCCCGTCGTCCCCGGCCGCCGCCTTCCCCATGGCCGACGCCTCCGGCCCGTCGATCGTGACCGCGGTGCCGGCGCGGCCCTCGGCGTCGGTGACGTCCCGGGTGACCTCGATGGACGCAAGGCCGGCGAGCATCCGGAACGCCGCGCCGCGCACCTCGGGGGTGACCGGCATATCGGCGATCAGGCCCGTCGTGACGGTGAACAGCCAGGCGTCCCGCGACATCGGGGCGCTCGACTCGGTGCCGTGCCCCTTGTAGGAGCGCAGCAGCCACGCCTTGAGGGCGCCCGGCTCGGACGGCAGGGCGCGCAGGTCCCGCACGCTGACGTTGCGGCCCAGCCAGAACACCTTGTCCCCGTCGGGGAGGGGGGCCTGGCCCTTCTGGACTTCCCCGGGCCCGGTGGGCAGCGACAGCTTCGCACCCTTCTTGCCGGGCACCACGACCGGGATCTCGGCCGGGGCGCCGGCCTCGCGCCACGCCGCCTCGTCCTCGGGGGTCGCCGGCTGCGCGCCGAGCGACTGCGAGCCGCTGTGCTGCCGCTGGTCGGGGCCGGTGGCGGACGGGGTCCAGCTCTCGGTCCGCTGCCGGTCCACGACGGTGTAGTCCGCGCCCTCGGCCCGGAACAGGGTCCGGCTCACCGACACCGTGTGCCACCAGGCGCCGGTCTCGTCCGGCTGGCCGGCGGCCCGGTGGGCGGCGGCCAGCAGCACGGTCCGCGCGGAGAGCCGGACCTGCCCGTCCGGAGCCGTACGGCCCGGCGAGGACTCCGGGGACTCCGAGGCCGACACGGCCTGCCCGGTCCGCGCGGTGGACGGCGAGGGCGCCGTACCGCCGGTCCCGGTGACCGCGACGGCCACCGCGGTCACCGCGGCGGCGGCTCCGGCGAGGCCGAGCCCCCACGCCGGCCTCGCGATCGTCCGCCTCCCCGGTGCCCGTCGCGTCCGCCTTTCCTGGCGGGGCTGCGCCATGGCGCGCGTGAGCTCCGCCGCCCGGGTGCGCTCGTCGACCGGGGTGTCCCCCAGGTGCGCGGGACGGGCGGCTCGCAGCCTGTCGATGGGATCGTTCATGACAACTCCTCGCTGAGGTTCCTCACCCGGGGCCGGGGGCTCACCGGGTTCTCCATGGCGCGGCCGAGCCGTTTGCGCGCGCGGTGCAGCCGTACGCGGAAGGTCGCCTGGGAGCAGCCGATGACGCGGGCCGCGTCACGCGGGGAGAGCCCCTGCCAGGCGACCAGGACCAGGATCTCCCGGTCGTCCTCGGGCAGCTCCGCCAGCGCGGCCAGCACGCCGAGGCGCTCGGTCACCTCGTCGGCGACGTCCGCCCGCCGTACGCCGTCCCCCGTCGCGGCGATCCAGGCCCGCAACTCGGCGCCGAACGCCTCCCGCCGCGCCTCCGCCCGCACGGTGTCGCGCAGCACGTTGCGGGCCACCCCGAGGAGCCACGGCAGAGCCGGTTCCGGCACGTCCTCCAGCCGCCTCCAGGCGATCGCGAAGGTCTCGCTCACCACCTCGTCCGCCACCTGCCGCCCGGCGCGGCTGACCACGTAGGCCCACACGCGCTGCCGGCACTCGTCGTACATGCCGGTGAACCTGCGTGAATCATCCGTCAACGCCCGGCCCCTTTCGTCCCGGATGTTCTTCTGACACCGGGAAGTGGTCCGGGCCCGCCCGTTGTTACGGGCCACCCCGGAGAATTTCACGGCCGCGGCGGACTCGGCACCGGGCCGGGACGCGGGCTCCGCGCCGAGCCGGAATGTCGGACCGGGTCACTACCGTTGCGGGAGCCGGCCCGCCGGGCCGGCGCGGGCGCGGTCCGGTGCCCGCCCCCGCGAGCGAAGGACCCGCACGTTATGGCCGACCGCAAGCACGGCGTGCCCGTGCCCGAGACCCACTCGACCATCCGGTCGGAGGACTGGGACAGCGAGGACCTCTCAGGCAGGCGATACGAGCGGGTCGCCTTCGTCGACGTGGACATGACCGAGGCGACGAGCCGGGGCGCGACGTTCCACGAATGCGTCTTCCGTGACGTGCGGTTCAACGCCTCCGTCCACTCCGACAGCGCGTTCACCAACTGCGCTTTCAAGAGCTGCGTGTTCTTCGACGCGACCTTCACCGGCTGCAAGCTGGTCGGCAGCGTGTTCGACGACTGCTCCTTCAGCCTCCTGAGGGTCGAGGGCGGCGACTGGTCGTTCGCCGGGCTCCCCGGGGCCGATCTGCGCGGCGTGTCCTTCAAGGACGTACGGCTGCGCGAGGCCGACCTCACCAAGGCGCGCTGCGAGGGCGCGGTGCTCCGGGACGCCGACCTGTCGGGCGCCTGGCTGCACAGCGCCGACTTCACCCGCGCCGACCTGCGGGGAAGCGACCTGTCGGCCCTCGACCCCCTCGTCGCCAAGCTGAAGGACGCGGTCATCGACGTACGGCAGGCCGTCACACTCGCCATGGCCCTGGGCATGGAGGTCCGCTCCGACTGACCCGCTCACCGCCACGCCCGGCCCGGCTGCCCGCCACGACGAGGCCCCGGAAGACCACGAGGCCGGACCCTACCTCCGAGGCTCGATCATGTGGCTGAGGCTCCCCGCCTCAACCACATGATCCGAACCCCGAACGGCTCCCAGGCGGGCGGCGGCCCGAGTGATGAGCCGCGTCCGGGTCCAGCGCGCCATGACGCCGCGCCGTTCCAGTTCCAGGACGGCGAGGAGGGCGAGGACGGGCATGAAGCCGCCGACGGCCGCACCCCCGACGAGGGCGAGGTACGGCGCGGCCGAGCGGGCCAGCCGCCGGAGCACAGGCGCGGGCCGCCCGGTCGCCGCGTGGCAGACCACGACGTGCACGGCCGCGCGGCCCGGTGTGGCGCCGTCCCTGCGCGCCGCCGGGAAGAGTGCGAAGATGACCAGCCCGATCACCGCGTACGACAAGCCGGGCAGGATGTCCCGCAGGAGGGCGTCGTCGGGCATCGGGCCACCCGTGACGAGCCGGTGGCCCTGGACGGAAAGCAACCCGAACACCGGCGAGGCGAAGAACCACACCACGCCATCGAGCAGCATGGCGAGCGCCAGTCGGCCGGCGGTGGGCGGGGCGAGGTCCTGGCGGGGCGCCGGCCATGGCCCCGGCAGCAGCCGCGCGGCCGGGCCCGCCAGTGTCCAGCCGAGTCCGGCGCCGACCGTATTGATGATCAGGTCGTCCAGGTCGAACAGCCGATACGCGCAGGGGTAGAGGCCCCACAGGCCGGTGAGCTGGGTCAACTCGATCGCCAGCGAACCGGCGAGGGAGATCGCCAGGGTGCGTGCCACGCCGAGCCCCTGCCGGTAGCGCAGGAAGAAGCCGAGCGGCACGAACAGGGCGACGTTGAACACGATCTGCAGCACCGACCTGCTGTACAGCGCGGCGGGCAGATCTCGTCCCGCGTTCTCTCTGATCACGTCCTGGATGCTCGACAGCGGCTGCCAGCGCGGCGTCGCGAGGCTCTGCCGGATCACGCAGAAGTCCGGCGTCACCTCAGGGAGCGGAAAGAGGGTGAAGGCCACCACGCCGCAGGCGTACAGGACGAGCATCGCCGTGACGAAGCCCGACCATCGCCCGATGTGCCCGAAGCGGCCGTATTGGCGAGACACGAAGGGCAGCGACAGCAGTGCGATGGCCAGCGGGGCGAGAAGCAGGGCGATTTTCGCCTGGGTCAGGTAGATCTCCACAAGTCGCGAAGTCTAGCCAAAGAGGACATATCGGTATGTTTGTGGATATAAGCACGGCCCCGAGGATCCTTCCCGGCGGACCATGCCGACGGCCCGCGCTCGCCCACGCCGCCGAACTCCGGACCTAGATGGACCGTTCGAGGATGTGCCGCATCGGGGTGAAACCGGCCGCCTCGTAGAAGGCCCGTGCGTCGGCGTTGAAATCCCACACGTCGGTGAGCAGGCTGGAGCACCCCTCCCGTCCGCCCGCCGTACGCACCGCCTCGACCAGGGCGGTGGCGACGCCGGTCCGGGCCGCCCGGGGATCGACGGCCAGGTGCTCCAGGATGACGAAAGTCCTCGGCCGCACGAGGGCGTCGCCCGGACGGTCGGCGATGACGGCGAGGGCGTAGCCGACCGGCCGACCGGCGAGGTGGGCCACGAAGGCGCGGACGTCCTCGCGGGCCAGGTGGGTCTCGAAGATCGGCACCAGTTCGGCGTGGGCGGCCCCGGAGCGGAAGACGTCCGGCCGGTTGCGGGCGTGGACGGAGTGGACGAAGTCGTTCAGCCGGGCCAGCAGGGCGGCGTCCCGGATCGAGGCGGGACGGACCTCCGGCGCGGGACGGGGTTCTTCGCCGGCCGGGGGCACGGACTGAGGCGGGGACGCGGGTTCGGTGGGTGTCATGGCCCGGATGGTGACGCACGCCCCGCGACCGGTGCCACCCGTTTTCCGCCCGGCCCGGCGTGCGGCGCCTTCCAGAGAAAAGGCCGGCGTTTTCCAGAGAAAAGAGCTGCGCGCCCGTTCCGTGGTGGAATCGGGCGCGCAGCCGGGACGTTCCCGGTTCGCCGATGTCTCGTTCAGGTGCGGTGCCGCGGATACTCCGCCTTACCCGGCACCGGGTCCTGCCATCCGCCCGGGAGTGGGAAACGGGTCCGTCCCCGTCCGCGCACGGTCACGCGCGGAGACGGTCTCAGTCGTCGTCCTCGTCGTCGCAGTCCTTGTGGCCGCGGCGGTCGTTGTCGAAGAAGTCCTGCAGGGCCAACGCCAGGAAGAACTCGTCGTCATCGTCGCCGTTGCCGACGCCCAGGGGGATGCCCACGCCCCCGGCGGTGACCGGAGCCACGGACGCGGCCTGAGCCGGAACGGTGTAGGCACCGGCGAAAACGACTGCGCCGAGAGCGGCCGCGGCGAGCGACGCGGCGGTCTTGATTTCCATGCGATCCTCCGATTTTCAGGAGGACAGATTCGTCCTCATGAGTTACCGACGCCCTAAGAATGCCCATCGTCGGATACCAAAAGAAACCGCAAAGCACTTATACTTCGGCAAAGCCGGGAAGAGGTACATAAATAAGAAGTGAATTGGACATTTCGGCTTATTTCAGGATGAATCGCGTTCCGCCAGGAATGAAGGCCCGGCGTTCACCGGCCGCCGGGCCGACTCCCGGACCCGCGCTCCGCCGGGAAAAGAGCCGGAGACCTGGGCAAAAGATGGCCGAGCGCCTTCCGAGGGATGGGAACGCGGCGGGTTACGTTGGGGCGATGAACTCTGGTTTCGGGCATTTCGCCACGCACGACGCGGTCGGCCCCGCCGTGATCGCCAGACTGGTCGAGGAGCGCGGCCACGAGGCGCTGCTCTTCAGCATCACTTGCGAGGAATCCCGGGCCGCCAAGCCCGGGAGGAATCGCATACGGCGCCGCACGTGTCGGCCCGAGCGGGTGAACTTCACAGCGTGAAATTCGTTGTACAGGTCCAGCCGTTCCCCACGCCCGCCCAGGAGGCGGCGCCGGCGGACGCGTTGCGCCTGTGCAACGAAGCGGCCGGCATCGTCTCCGGCGTCGCGTGGGAGACGCAGGCGTTTCGCAACTACGACCTGCGCAGGCCGCTCGCCCAACCGATCGCCTTCCGCTCCGACGCGGCACAGCGCCACCGCTCACCTCGGTGAAGCCGCAGCCCCGCTGCAGCTCATCATGGGCAAGACACGGCACAAGAACCCCCGCACCGCCATACGCCACCTCGAACCCGGCGTGCGGTGCCTTCCCCACCGGACCGGCGCCCAGCGCTCTCCCGGGTGATCCCGCTTCCGCCGCTTTCCCCGGGCGGCCGTGCTCCCGCGGCTTCTCCGGGTGTGGCCGTGCTCCCGGCGTCCCCGGGTGACGGCGTTCCCCGTGTCTTCCAGAGAAAGGACCGGCGTTCTCCAGAGAAAAGAGCTGCGCGCCCGTCCCGTAATGGAATCGGGCGCTCAGCCGGGACGTTCCCGGTTCGCCTGCGTCTCGTTCAGGTGGTGTGCCGCGAATACTTCGCCCTACCCGGCACCGGGTCCCGCCGTCCGCCCGGGAGCGGGAAACGGGTTCTGTCCCCCTCCGCACATGATCATGCGGAGACGATCTCAGTCGTCGCCACCGGCGGTGAAGCTCTCGGCGTGAGTAGCAACGGCCGACTGAAAGAGCACTGCCAGAGCGAGAGCCTCGAAGCCGTCGTCATGGGAGGTCCTCAAGGACCTGGGATCGGGCACAACGCTCTGGGCCTGAGCCGGAACGGTGTAGGCACCGGCGAAAACGACTGCGCCGAGAGCGGCCGCGGCGAGCGACGCGGCGGTCTTGATTTTCATGCGATCCTCCGATTTCAAGAGGACAGATTCGTCCTCATAGGCTACCTACGCCCCAATAATGCCCACTATCAGATACCAAAGGAAACCGAAAAGCATTTATGCTTTAGCAAAGCCGGGAAGAGATGTATAAATAAAAAGTGAATTGGACATTTCTCCTTATTTCGTGTTTAGTCGTTCTCTCCTCGGAGGGAAAACCCGGAGATCCCCGGCCGCCAGGTGGACTCCGGGGCCCGTGCCTCGTTGCGGTTCCGGGCCGGTGACCTGGGGAAAAGATGGCCGGGTGCCTTCCGGGGATCGGGGACGCGGCGGGTTACGTTGAGGTGATGGACTCTGGTTTCGGGTATTTCGCCACGCATGATGCGGTCGGCCCTGACGTGATCGCCAGGCTGGTCGAGGAGCGCGGCCACGAGGCGCTGCTCTTCAGCGAGCACACCCACATCCCCGCGGGAGAGAAACTGCCCGAGCGTCCCGAGGGCGGCGAGCTGCCCCGCAAGTACTGGCACACCTACGACCCGTTCGTCGCCTGCACGGCGGCCGGACTCGCCACCACGCGACTGCGCGTGGGCACCGGGATCTGCCTGGTGCCGCAGCACGACCCGATCGGCCTGGCCAAGACGGTGGCGAGCGTGGACGACCTCACCGGCGGGCGCTTCGAGTTCGGGATCGGGGCCGGGTGGAACGACCCGGAGATCCGCAACCACGGCGTGGACCCGGCGCGGCGCTTCGCGGTGATGAAGGACTATGTCCGGGCGATGCGGGAGATCTGGACGCACGACGATGCCTCCTACGAGGGGGAGTTCGTCGCCTTCGGCCCGATCTGGTCGTGGCCCAAGCCCGCGCAGCGTCCCTGTCCGCCGATCCTCGTGGGCGGAACGGGGCCCAAGGTCTTCGACCGGGTGCTCTCGTACGGCGATGCCTGGCTGCCGAACTACTCCGCCGGCATCCTGGATCGGGTGAAGGAGCTGTTCCGGCGGGCCGACGACGCCGGGAAGAGCGTCGAGGTCATCATGATGTCGGCGCCCGCCGACCCCGACGTGCTCCAGGCGATGGAGGAGGCGGGGGTCAGCCGGGCGATGGCGTGGCTGCCGTCGGCCGGGCCGGACCGCGTCCGGCGTGAGATGGACGCCTTCGAGACGGCGCTCGCGGAGGCCCGCGGCGAGTGAGGGGCGCCGGGTGAGGGACACGGCGGGTGAGGGACGCCGAGTGAGACTCCCGGCGCCCCGTGACATCGGGGGGAAACCGCCCGGTGCCCGCGAGGGTCCCGGTGTGGCACGCTGTCCCGGACAGCGCACGCCAACACGGGATAAATCGCGAAATGACCCACAGGGACGCCACCGGCCAGGGCAGCGCCATGGACCTGCTGGAACGGATCGGCTCGGTGGTGCTCCCGGTGGGCATCGCGCTCTACGCCCTGCTGTACCTCGGCGTCCAGCAGATGTACGGGATCTTCAACATCAGCCCCGAGCAGGCGGGCATCGACCAGGCGACCATGTTCGGACGCCTGGTCGGGTCCCTGGTCCTGCTGATCCTGACGGGTTCGCTGGTCCTGGGCGCGCTGGTGGCCGTCTGCTGGCTGGTGAACAGGGCCACGCTGGGGCACGCGGCCAGGCTGGCCCGCGCCGTACGGGCACGGCCGTGGGCGGCGGCGACCCTGGGCGCGGTGTGGTGCGGCGCGACGTACTGGGGCTTCCTCGGCTACCTGGACCTCGACGAGGGCGCCGGGCTCGCCTCGATCGTGCTGGTCGCCGCCGTCATCGGGACCGTCTCCTTCCTGGTGCCGTTCCGGCTGCTGCGGCGCCGCCCGACGGGCCGGGCCGGGATGCGGGTGGTGATCGCCGCGTTCACCGGCATCGGGCTCGGCTTCGCGCTGATCGGGCAACTGGAGGCGGACGCGGAGGCGCTCGCCGCCACGGGACGGGGAAGCATCGTGCTGAGCCTGGCCGGCTTCCAGGACCAGTGGGTGGTCGCCGTCACCCCCGCCAAGGGGACTCCCCTGTACGGCGGGACGCCCCTGCTGCTGCTCGGCGAGCACGAGGGCACCTACGCGTTCTACGACTGCGCCCGGCGGGAGACCTTCCGCCGCCCGATGGGCGCGACCGTGCTCCAGGGGATCGAGCTGGAGCCCGACCACGAGGGCTTCACCTGCGGCGAGCCCGCCCCCGCGAAGAACGCCGCCGCTGAGAGGACCCCCGCCGAGGACGCCTCCGCCGGGAACGGTTCCCCGAGGACCGGCTCGGCGAAGACCGGCTCGGCGGAGAGGGGTCCGATGGAGAGGGGTCCGGTGAGGACCGGCCCCGGAAGGATCGCCACGCCGGCCCCTTCAGCCGGCCAGGGCGACTGAGCGCAGGAACCCCGCGACGGCGGCGGCGACGCCCTCGGGGTCGGCCGCGTAGACGAAGTGGTCGGTCCGCAGTTCCACGAGGCGGGTGCCGGGACGCCGCTCGACCATGGCCCGGGCGTCCTCGGCGGAGATGACGCCGCCCTCGGCGGCGCGGATCAACAGGGCCGGGCAGGTGCTCGCCGTCCAGTCGGCCCAGTGGTCGCCGCGGTTGGACTGCTCGGACTCGTGGATGTCCTCGGGGTGGAACGGCAGGCGCCAGCTTCCGTCGGGGTTCTCCCGCAGGGCGTCGGCGAAGAACGGCGCGAAGTGGCCCATCCCCTCGATCATCGCCTCGCGGGTGGGCGCCTCGTACGGCAGGGCGAGCACGAAGGCCAGCGGGTCGGGGCCGCCGTCCAGGCCCAGCCGTACCGGCGCGTCCATGTTGACGAACGCGGAGACCCGCTCGGGGTGGCGCGCGGCGAGCTGGTAGGCGTTGATGCCGCCCAGTGAGTGGCCCATGACCACGGTCCGGTCGAGGCCGAGGTGGTCGAGCAGGGCGACGACGTCGGCGACGTATCCCTCGCGCGAGTAGTCGGCTGCCCGGTCCGACTCACCATGCCCGCGCTGGTCGGGGGCGACGACCCGCCACTCCGGGGCCAGCGCGGCGGCCACCCGGGCGAAGCTCGCCCCCTCGGACATGTGGCCGTGCAGGGCGATGAGGGGACGGCCGGGGCCGCCGAAGTCGACGTAGGACAGGCGTCGCCCGTCGATGCGGAACTCGGCCCGGACGGGGGCGGTCACCTGGGGGGTGCTCTGGTTCATGGCTGACCCTTTCGCGGTCTCGCGGTCACGCCCCGGTGGCGTGTGCTCGGAACGTTACGCCGATTTGGGCATACGCGCAATACATATGCCTAAGGCGTGCGCGCAAGGGCATGCCGCCGGGCGGAGAAGGAGGCCAGTAGCATCCCGGCATGGGAAATCGCGAGGATCTGATCGCCGGCGCCCGGCGCTGCCTGGAGGAGAAGGGTTGGGCGCGGACCACCGTCCGCGACATCTCGGCCGCCGCCGGAGGGGTCAGCATGGCGGCCATCGGCTACCACTTCGGCTCCCGGGACGCGTTGCTCATCGCGGCCCTCATCGAGGCGATCGACGAGTGGGGCAGCGAGACCGGGCGCACACTGGCCGCCTACGGCGAGGCGGGGTCCTCCTCGGCGGAGGAGTACGAGGCCATGTGGACGCGGATCATCGAGTCGTTCACCGCCAGCCGAAGGCTGTGGCTGGCCAGCATCGAGGCGGCCCTTCAGGCGGAGCACTCCCCCGAGCTGCGGCGTCACCTGTCGGGGAGCCAGCAGGAGGGGCGCCGCGGGCTGACCGCGCTGCTGTCGGGGGTCCCGGAGGAGGAGGTCCCCGACGCGGTGACGCGCACGCTCGGCTCGGTGCAGATGGCGCTGCTCTCCGGCGTCATGGTGCAGTGGCTGATCGACCCGGAGAGGTCGCCGACCGGCCCGGAGGTGGTCGAGGGACTGCGGGCGCTGGTGGACGTCATCGGCCCGCCCCCGGCCTCGGGCACGGCCCCGGTCTCGTGACCGCCCCCGGGACCGGATGACGGGCCGCGCGGTCAGGCGGTCTGGTAGACGGGGTCGTAGGTGAGGCAGTCGGCCCCGTTCTCCCCCGCTCCGACGGTGATGCCGGGAGCCTGGCACTCGAACTGGTCGTTGTGCCGGCAGTCGGCCATCTTGCACGCGCCGACCCGGCCGGTGCCGCCCGGGTCGCCGCCCTTGACCGAGTCGGTGAAGAAGGTGTCGCAGCGCGCGTGCCGCCGGTCGCCCACGGTGATCGCCAGTGCGTGGCACCCCTGGTTCCTGTTGTACGCGCAGGCTTCGGCCTGACATCGGTTCACGATGGGCATCTCCATCGGAAGTCCTCCTCGCACCCTTGAAGAAACATCACGCTGAGTAGGAGGTTCGTACCGAAAAGCGACCTTCACCAAGCCCGACGCGGCCCCAAATCTTCACCAGCCATCGTTCCGGCGCTCCGGCCTCGGGGTCCCCCGAGCACTCCGATCGCCGCGTTCCACCGGGCACCGCGCCGCTCCGGCACCGACCGCGCCGGGACGCCTCCCCGGTGCCGCGCCTCACCAAGCCCGGGTCCCGCCGAGTCCGCGTTCCGCCGGGCGTCGTACCGTGTCACATCGGAAGCCATACTTTTTCCAGAAATCTCGGTTGAGACGTAACACCGCGCCGTACCCGGACAGGTGCAAGGTGACGAGCACCCGGCGAAAGGCGACAGCGTGGGCCCCCCTGACCCGAAGGGGCGCTTCGAGGAGATCTACGAGGCGCACTACCCCGACCTGCTCGCCTACGTGCGACGCCGTACCGACTCCCCCGACGACGCCGCCGACGCGCTCGCCGAGACGTTCACCACGGCCTGGCGGCGGATGCGCGACATCCCCGACGGTCACGACGCGAAACTCTGGCTGTACGGGGTCGCCCGGCGGGTCCTGGCCAACCGGCGGCGCGCGGAGACCCGGCGGTCCGCGCTGGCCGTACGGCTGCGCGCTGAGCTGACCGTCTGGGCCGAGGACCTCGTGGAGGACGACGCCGACGGGGTGCGCCAGGCGTTCATGCGCCTGCGTCCCGAGGACCGGGAGCTGCTCGCCCTGGTCAGCTGGGAGGGTCTGAGCGGCGAGGAGATCGCGAAGGTGCTGGGGTGCTCGCACGGCGCGGTGCGGCTGCGGCTGCACCGCGCCCGCAGGCGGCTCGCCAGGGAGCTGCAGGCGGAGGGGCTCGACATGGCCAGGTACGGCTCGCGCGCGGTCGCGCTGGTGAAGGGTGGATCCGGTGCCTGACATCGACCGTCTCGTCGCCGGGATCGCCCCGGACCCCGGCCCCGGCATGACCCCCGGCGCCAGGGAGCTGCTGGACGAGATCACCGCCATGCCCGTTCCCGCCGCCGGCGGGCTCCGCCGATGGCTCGCCGTCCCTCACGGTCGCCGCTGGCAGGGCCTCTCCCGGCCCGCCCGGCGGTTCGCCGCGCCCCTCGTGGCCGGGATCGCCGCCGCCGTGACGATGCTGAGCTGGGCGCTTCCCGGCCTGTTCGGCACCGCCCCGGCCTCGGCCGCCCTCGACATCAGGCGGGAGGGCGACAACATGCTGATCATGGTCAGGGACATGTACGCCGCCCCCGCCGCCTACCAGCGCGAGCTACGGGACCGCGGCCTGCGGATCTCGCTCATCCTCGACCCGGCGCCGTCGAGCCTCGTCGGCCGGATGATGGTGATGGACCGGCGCTCCAGTGGTCTGTCCAACGTGGAGCTGCGGCGCAGGAAGGACCTCATCAGTACGATCGACCGTCCCGGGGGCTGTGATCGGCCGTGGGGGGACTGCCCGATCGGGATCAGGGTCCCCGTCCGCTACCGGGGACAGGCCGAGATCTCCCTCGCCCGCCCGGCGCGACCGGGTGAGATCTACCGGTGGCGAACCAGTCTCGCCGCGCCCGGCGGGCTGCTCCACTGCGTGCCCTTCATCAACCGTCCCCTGTCCGAGGTGCGGCCACTACTGGAGAGCCGCGGCGTCACCGTGAAGACCGTCTTCTACGGCGGCAGGCAGGCGGGGAAGCCGGTGCCCGGCCGGTGGTACGTCCACGACGCCGTCCTGGAGTCCGCGACCTCGGCGCTCGTACTGGTCCGGCCCACCAAGAAGGATCTCGCCCCGTCCGAGGCGGTGGGCGCCCCGGAGAACATGTGCCGGAACGGCTCGCCGAAGGCCGGCTCCTCCGACCCGAAAACGGGGGTCTCGTGATCGGTACCTCTCCGGGGGGTTCGCCGGAGGGCGAGCCCTCCCACCCGAAATCGGGGACCTGGTGACCGGGTCCTCCCCCTCGGAGGACCCGCTTCACCTGACGGCTCCCTCGGAGGACCCGCTTCACCTGACGGCCCCGTCAAAGGATCCCGCCTCCGTCTGACGGCCCCGCCGGAGGACTCCGCCTCCGCCTGAGGGCTCCTCGCCCTCCCCCGCTCTCCGGGGATCGCCGCCCTCCTGCTCCCCGGAGAGCTCTCGCCCTCCGCGGCCCCGCGGCCGGGCGCCCCTTTCCTCGCGTTCCCTCACGGCGCCGGCTCCGCGCCGCGCGCTCTCCTCGGCATGCCCGACCGCGGCACGCCCGACCTCCGGCACGCCCGACCCCGGTGTACCCGACCCCGGCGTACCCGACTTCGACATTCCCGGCTCCGGCGTACCCGGCTCCGGCGTACCCGGCTCCGGCGTGCCCGGAAAGACGATCGGACCCCGCATGTTCACAGACACCCGCCCGGCAACGGCCCCCCGGCCGCTCCGCCCGTCCACCGCCGTCCGCCGCCCGCTCGCCGCGGCCCGTCACGCGCTCGTCGCCGTCCGCCGCGCGCTCGCCCGGCACCGCGTGTTCACGGTGGTCCTCGTCCTGGCCGCCGCGCTGCGCGTGATCACGATGCTCGGTTACCGCCCCGCGCAGCTGTACTGGTACGACTCCTTCACCTACCTCGACATGGCCGTCCACCTGCGGCCGTCCGCGTCGTTCCACCCGATCGGCTATCCGCTGCTGCTGCGCGCCCTGTGGCCGTTCCACAGCGTGACGGTGATCGCGGCCGTTCAGCATCTCCTGGGCCTGGCCACCGGGGCGGTGATCTACGCCTTGCTGCGCCGCAGGTCCCTGCCCGGATGGGGGGCGTCCCTGGCGACCGTGCCGGCCCTGTTCGACGCGTCGTTCTTGCGGCTGGAGCACGGGGTGCTGTCGGACATGCAGGTCATCTTCCTGATCGTCACCGGGGTGGCCGCGCTGATGTGGTCGCCCAGGCTGTCGCCGCGGGCCGCCGCGGTGGCGGGCCTGCTGTTCGCGGCGGCGGCACTCACCAGGACGATCGCGCTGCCGCTGCTCGTCCTGGTCCTCCTGGTGCTGGCCGTACGGCGGGCCGGGTGGCGCCCGCTGGCGGCCCTGGCGCTCGCCGGGACACTCCCGCTCGCCGCCTACGCGGGCTGGTACCGCGCGCACCACGGCGCGTTCGCGCTCAGCGGCGCGGACGGGGTGGCGCTGTGGGCGCGCACCATGACGTTCGCCGACTGCTCGGTGATCCACCCTCCCGCCGAGGAGGCGCGGCTCTGCCCCAACGGCACGGTCGTGGACGCGGCGTCGGAGTACGTGTGGGCCCCCGGCGCCTCGCTCAACCGGCTTCCCGGCGATCGGTTCTCGCACAACGCGCTCGCCCGGTCGTTCGCGCTGCGCGCCATCGCCGCCCAGCCGCTCGACTATCTCCGCGAAGTGGCGAAGGACACCTCGCTCGCCTTCCCCTGGACCCCCGTCCCCCACCCCAAGCGGGTCAACGCGGCCTTCGGCTTCGCGCTCGGGGACTGGGCGCTGCCCGCCCAACCGTTGATCGACCAGGTCAGGCGGGAGTACGACCCCGGTATCCGGGGGCTCTACTCGGTCCGGCCGTACGCGGACTTCCTGGTCGCCTACCAGTACCCCGCCTACCTGCGCGGCCCGATGCTGGCGGCGATCCTGCTGACGGGCGCGGCCGGGGCGGTCTTCCGGTGGCGCTCGGTGATGCTGCCGTGGGCGGTGGCGGCGGGGCTGCTGGTGGGTCCGGTGGCGGTGCTGGACTTCGACCACCGCTACGTCCTGCCGGTCATCCCGCTCGCCTGTCTGGCCGCCGCGCTCGCCGTACGGGAGGGGGCGGAGGTCCTCCGGCCTGTGCTGCGGCGGGTGCGGAGATGAGCCCCGGACACCCCGGCTACGGCCCCGCCGCAGGCGGGCGGCGTGACAGGGCTTCGCGAGAAGGGTGTCCCGGGGCGGATGTCCCGGCGTGGCTCTCCCGGGCCGGGTTCCGGAACGGGCGTCCCGGGGCGGGCGCGGCGGGCGCTCCCGCCGTAACCGGGCGGCTCCGCGGGGTCAGGGGATCCCGGTCGTGCCGGGATCCGGGGGTTCCGGCCGTGCCGGGGTCAGCCAGAAGTGATCATGAGTGCCAGGCCGAGCAGCACGATGACGGGGATCAGCCACACCACGGCCTCGACTGCGAACTCCTTGTACACGGTCAATTTCTCCTTTTAGGTCCTGCTCAATACCTGGTTCCAGCCATGGGAAGCATATGCGTCTACCGGGATGACGTCGCATCGGACCCGGCCCGGCCCGGCTCCGCGCCCGGCCCCGCGGCCCGTCCGGCGCCGCGCGCGACCCCGGAACCCGCCCGGTGTCTCAGCCGGGTACGGCCCGCATAGTCCGCCGACGGCCGGGTACGGCCAGCACAACCGCCGACGGCCGGGTACGGCCCGGCCGGAACGACGGTGGTCCGGTGCGGAACGGCCGGGACGACGGCGACGCACGGCGCGGCGCCGGAGACGAGTCCCCTTGACCGGCGGACCACATGATGAGAAGACACAGAGCTGGTAGGAGGACATATGACGATGAAGAGCGCGGGCGAGGAGCAGGTGAACATCGTCGACGAGCGGCTCTACCTCGGCAGGGGCTTCGCCGACGACGAGCGCCCCGGGATCGTGGAACGGTTCACCCCGCTGGAGAAGCGACTGCGCTCCCACCCGCTCAGCTCGGTCGACCTGCTGCTGAACGTCAAGAACCGCGACCGGGCCGAGCAGAAGGTCACCCTTGAGTGCCGGCTGGCGGGCGCCGACCCGCTGGTGGCGACCTCCGGCGAGGAGGACATGACCTCGGCGCTGAACGAGGTCCGCGACGACCTCCTGCAGCAGCTCGACAAGCTCAAGACCAAGCGCGACCCCCGGCAGGACCGTCACCAGCAGCGCCGCCCCTGACACCGCCGGCCCGCCGACCGGCCGGGGACGGCCCGGCCGGTGATCGGGGCGGCCGGAGATCGGGGCGGCGACCCGCCCGGAGCGCCCGGCCGGGGACCGGACGGCGTCCGCTCGGAGGATCCGGACGGCGGAGGGCGCCGGCCCGGGTTCAGAGGGCGGAGCCGCCGGTGGCGTCGAGGGTCGTGCCGGTGACCCAGCGGGCGTCGGCGGAGGTGACGAAGGCCACCACGTCGGCGACGTCCTCGGGCGTGCCGACCCGGCCCAGGGCCGCGAAGCCCGCCGCGTACGCCTGGGCCTCGGGGTCGCCGCGCAGCCAGTCGGCGTTGATGTCGGTGTCGACGAACCCCGGGGCGACCGAGTTCACCGTGATCCCGCGCGGCCCGAGCTGCTTGGCGAGGGTCCGGCCCATCACCTCGATCGCCCCCTTGGTCCCGGTATAGGCGATGGTCCCGGGGAGGGCGATCCTGGTCACCCCCGAGGTGATGTTGACGATGCGCCCGCCGTCCCGCATGAGCGGGAGCGCCCGCTGGATGATGAAGAGCGGCGCCTTGACGTTCACCGCGTACACCCTGTCGTACAGCTCGGGCGTGAGCTCCTCGATCGACGCCGAGGCGTTGACCCCGGCGTTGTTGACCAGGATGTCCAGTCCGTCGATCTCCGGTTCCAGCGCGGCGAAGAGCGTGTCCACGTCTCCGGGCACACCCAGCTCGGCCCGTACGGCGAAGGCCCGGCCCCCGGCCCCGGTGATGGCCTCCACCGTCTCCTTGGCCGCCACCTCGTCCCTGCCGTAGTGGACGGCCACCCGCACACCGACCCGTCCCACCCGCCCGGCTGCCTGGTGATCAGCGCGGCGGTCAACTGCGGGCCGGGGTCGGCGGACGTACAGGAGAGCCTGCGCCGGCTCAGAGAGGCGGGCAAGGCGGCGATCGCCGAGCGCATCGCCGGGGACGTCGCGGCGGGCCGGCTTCCCGAGGACACCGACGTCGGCGCGCTGGCGACCTTCTACGCCGGTGTCCTCCAGGGCATATCCACCCAGGCCCGCGACGGCGCCGGCCGCGAGGAGCTGGAGCGCGTCGCCGACCTGGCCATGCTCGCCTGGCCCGCGGGAGACGGCGACCGCGGCGGACCCGGCCCGGACGACGCGGAGCGACCCGGCCGCGCGGACTGACCGGCTCGGGCGGCCCGGGGCGACCGGGCCGTCCGGGGCGACCACCCCGGACGGCCGGGACCGGGCGGACCGGTCGGTCCGGGCGGCCGGGCCGGGGTCACTGGTTCTTTGCCGAGCTGTCCTCCGGCGCCGTGTCGCGCGTGGTGGCGCGAAGCCAGCGCGTGCCGTACGGCTCCAGTGTGAACCTCACCCGGCCGTCCGGGGGAAGTTCCTGGGTGCCGTCCACCAGCAGGTCGACGAGCACGTCGCAGTGGCCCAGGTCCTTCAGCACGAGCTCCACCTCCGCCTCGCGGCCGGCGAAGTTGTGCACCGCCACCACGGTGCCGCCCTCGGCGTCGGCCCGGTGGGCCAGTACGGCGTCGTCCCCGGTGTCGAGCACCTCGTAGGAGCCCCAGGCCAGTTCCGGGGACTCGCGGTAGCGCTCGATCAGCAGCGTCATCCAGTGCAGCAGCGAGTCCGGGTCGCGGCGCTGGTCGCTCACATTGACGTTGCGCGGGCCGAACCTCCCGTCCGGGGAGGGGACGGAGACCTTCGGGTCGGGCGAGAAGCCGCCGGAGGGCGACCACTGCATCGGGATCCGGACGGCCATCCGGCCCTCGCCCGCCAGGTTCTCGCCGAGGCCGATCTCCTCGCCGTAGAAGAGCACCGGCGTGCCCGGCAGGCTGAACAGCACGCTGTAGGCCAGCTTGAGCCGGCGCGTGTCGCCGTCGAGCATCGGCGGGAGGCGGCGGCGCAGGCCCCTGCCGTACAGCTGCATGTCCTTGTCCGGGCCGAAAGCGTCGAAGACCTCCTGCCGCTCGGCGTCGGTGAGCTTGTCCAGGGTCAGCTCGTCGTGGTTGCGGACGAACATGGCCCACTGGGAGTCGTCGGGCGGCTCGGGCCGCTCGCGCAGCGCCTCGGCCAGGACGCGGGGGTTCTCGCGGGCCATCGACAGGTGGAACCGCTGCATGGCGATGAAGTCGAAGCACAGGGTGACCTCGTCGCCGTTGCCGTCACCGAAGTACTTCATCAGGTCGGGGTAGGGCAGGTTCACCTCGCCGAGCAGGATCGAGGAGCCGTCGCGGCGGTTCATGAAGGCGCGCAGGTCGGCCAGGAACTCGTGAGGGTCACCGTTGATGTCCTCGATCAGGAACGGCACCGCGTCCACCCGGAACCCCGACAGCCCCAGCTCCATCCAGAACCCGAGGATGCGCGCGATCTCGTCGCGCACCTCGGGGTTGCCCGTGTTCAGGTCCGGCTGGAAGCGGTAGAAGCTGTGGTAGTAGTACTGCCCGGTCTTCTCGTCGAGCTCCCAGACGCTGTCCTCCTTGTCGGGGAAGACGATCGCCTTCGGATCGAACGGCTCGGGCTCGTCGCGCCAGACGTACCAGTCCCGTTTGGCCGAGTCGCGGCTGGACCGGGCCTCCTTGAACCAGGGATGCCGGTCGGAGGTGTGGTTGACCACCAGGTCGGCGATCACCCGGATCCCCCGGTCCCTGGCCGTGCGCATGAACTCCACGAAGTCGCCCAGGGTGCCGAGCCGGGGGTCCACCGAGTAGAAGTCGGTGATGTCGTAGCCGTCGTCGCGGTCCTCGGTCGGGAAGAACGGCATCAGCCAGATGCAGGTCACCCCGAGCCGGTGGAGATGGTCGACCTCCTGGGCGAGTCCCCGGAAGTCGCCGATGCCGTCACCGTTGCCGTCCTTGTAGGTCTCGACGTCAAGGCAGTAGACGACGGCGTTCTTCCACCACAGGTCGGCTGTGTAGGTCATTCGCATGCATCCGCACTACCCCCGCTTGACGATTTCATGAGGAAAGCGCGGGTCGCGGAGTACGGCCCCGCATGGAAAAGCCGTGGAGCCCGGATCGCATGGGAATGGCGCGGACCGTGAAGCCCGCGCCTTCCCGTTCGTCCGGTGCCCGCCCACTCCGCCGGCGTGCCGGTCACGTGTGCGACCCGTCGGCCGGAGGGCCCTTCACAGGGCCCTCCGGCGCCTCGCACGGCCGGTGGAGCGGGATGTCCCCGCTCAGGGCGGTGGGATCAGCACAACGGGACGATCGCGGTGGTGCAGACCGCGCCGACCGGGTAGGCCCGGACGACCCCCACGACGGGACGGGTGTAGAACACCGGCCGGGTGTACACCATCGTCCTCGGGTAGACGACCTGCTTGGGCGGATAGACCACGGTCACCTGCCCCACGGGGCCCTGCAGACCGGTCACACCGGATGTCCCGGCGGGTCCGGGCGGGCCCTGCGGCCCCTCGGGTCCGGGCGGGCCCTGCGGCCCCTCGGGTCCGGGCGGACCTGTCAGGCCGATGTCACCCTGCGGGCCGATCGGACCCTGTGGACCGATCGGGCCGACGTCACCCTGCGGACCGGGCTCACCCTGCGGACCCTGCGGACCGACGTCGCCCTGCGGGCCCTGAGGACCAGCGGGGCCGATGTCACCAGGCAGACCCTGCGGACCGGGCTCACCCTGCGGGCCCTGCGGACCCTCCGGACCGACATCACCCTGCGGACCCTGCGGACCGACGTCGCCCTGCGGGCCCTGAGGACCAGTGTCACCCTGCGGACCCTGAGGACCAGCGGGGCCGATGTCACCAGGCAGACCCTGCGGACCGGGCTCACCCTGCGGGCCCTGCGGACCGACATCACCCTGCGGACCCTGAGGACCGGTGTCACCCTGCGGACCCTGAGGACCGGCCGGACCGGTGTCACCCTGCGGACCCTGCGGACCCTGCGGACCAGTGTCACCCTGCGGACCCTGAGGACCAGCGGGGCCGATGTCACCAGGCAGACCCTGCGGACCGGGCTCACCCTGCGGGCCCTGCGGACCGACATCACCCTGCGGACCCTGCGGACCGGTGTCACCCTGCGGACCGGCCGGGCCCTCCGGACCCTGCGGACCGACATCACCCTGCGGACCCTGCGGACCGGCCGGACCGGTGTCACCCTGCGGACCCTGAGGACCGGTGTCACCCTGCGGACCCTGCGGACCCGCCGGACCAGGCTCACCCTGCGGGCCCTGAGGACCGGTGTCACCCTGCGGACCCGCCGGACCAGGCTCACCCTGCGGACCGGGAAGCCCAGGCAGACCCTGCGGACCGGTCATGCCCATCGGACCCATCGGACCCATCGGGCCTTCCGGACCCTGCGGACCGGGAAGCCCGGGCAGACCCTGCGGGCCGGCGGGACCAGCCGGGCCGGCCGGACCGCGCTCGCCCTGCGGGCCCGGAAGGCCGGGCAGGCCCTCGGGTCCGGACTCGCCCTGCGGACCGGCCGGGCCCTCCGGGCCCTGCGGACCCGCCGGGCCCTGCGGACCGACGCCACCCTGCGGGCCGACCGGACCCGCCGGACCGGACGGACCGGACGGACCCTGCGGACCTGCCGGGCCCTGCGGACCGGTGTCACCCTGCGGGCCGACCGGGCCCTGCGGACCGACCGGTCCGGGCGGGCCCTGCGGTCCGGCCGGGCCCTGCGGTCCGGGAGGACCGGGGGGAACGGCACAGAGGGACTCGGGAAGACGAAGCCACCTGCACAGCAGGATGTAGTTGCCTGCCGCCACGGGCGGAGCGGGAGCGGGAGCGGCCGCCGGCGGGGTGGGGGCGGGACGAGGCACCGCCGTACCCCACGACGAAGTACAGAACGAGTGGAAGGTCACCATGAGCGGGCTGTCGTCACAGAAGGGGTCAGGACCCCCCTTGCTGCTCTGCACCTGCTTCGGCACCTGCTTGGGTGCTGTGTCGGCGAACGCCGGAGCGGACGCCTGGGCGAGGACGGCCCCGGCGAGTGCACCGCTCGCCAGGACGCTTTTCATAAGGGTAGCCACGACGTCTTCTCTACTCTTCCGGCGCTCGCAAAAAACCCGGTGCGGGCACTTTTGAACCACGGCGGAGAATCAGGAAACAGTGTCCCCCGGAATCGTTTGACACACCTGACAAGGAGAGCGCGTTTCTTTACCCATCACCCCCGCAAAACGTCGAATAAAAGCAGATTTCCTTAACGACTGACCAGCTCCGCCAAATGCCTTATCGCGCCCGATGCCGACAACATCGGTGAAGTCGTTAAAAAGCCATAAAGCCGCACATCATCCTGAAAGGGAAACGCTCCATAGAAGCGGGACGGAAGCGTTGCCGCCCCCCGGCGGGGACTCCCGACGGGGAAGCTGCGGACCCACGGTCTCCCCAGGGCCGCGATCGCCCGCTAATGTGCTTGACGCCCGATCCCCCGCTTCCGGAAGGCGGACGCACCCATGACGAACGACTACGCGACGACTTTCAAGATCATCGACGTCGACGGTGACGGCCTGATCTCGCTTGAGGAGTTCACCCGCCTCATGGAGGTGCTCGGCCAGCCGGTCACCCCCGAGACGGCTCGTGCCGCCATCGCCAAGCTCGACCAGGACGGCGACGGGCTCATCTCGCTTGAGGAGTTCGCTGGATATCTCCGGTAGGCCGGAGGGACGCGCCGTCCCTCCCCGCTCTCCGCCGGTCGCGCCGGGCGCGGATGGGCGCCCGGCCCGCGGATCCCCCTTGCAGGCCACGACGGGCCAGCCACGGACCGGACGCAGTTCAGGTCCATTCCCGGCTCTCCGGACCGTGACACCTGCCGGAACCACCGCTCGTCGGCGGCCGCATGCCCATATCCTCCTCGCCCCGGACATTCCGTACTCCGTTCTCAGGTCCGGTGGCTTTTCGGCCGCTCGTCGGCCGGGCCGGGCCTGCGGACGTAGACGGGGTCCCCGGGCCGGATCATGTCGTAGATCGGCCTGGCGTTGTGGAGCGGAATGCGGATGCATCCGTGCGACGCCGGGTGCCGGGGCACCTTCTCGGAGCCGTGGAAGCCGATCTCGCCGTTGAAGTAGACCGTGTAGAACTGGTCGCCCAGCGGTCCGCTGGTCCACCCGGGCGTCCGCAGCCAGGCGCGGAAGTCGCCGGTCGGCGTGACCGCGACCCCGCAGTGGCCCTTCTCGCAGTAGTGCTCGCCGTTCCCGGTGGAGATGTGGGTGACCAGCTCGGGCCTGTCGTTCCGCCACACGGTCAGCAACTGCCGGCGCAGGTCGATCTCCACCCGCGTGGGACCGCCGGACGGCACCAGCGGTCTGATCCGCGCGGGGTGGGCGAGCGCGCGCCAGGTGGGGCCGTCCACCTCGTTGACCGGGGGCAGCCCGTTCGCCTTCTGGAAGGCCCACACGGCCGCGCGCATGGCGGGGCCGTACGTGGGGCCGGGCGGGCCCTCGTCGAAGCCCAGCCGGCTCAGCCTCCGCCGGACCGCGAGGACGATCGTCCCCTCCGCGCCGGGCCGCAGGACCGGGAGGCTCACGGCGGCGCGCCCGCGGCCGGAGACCGGCCGCCCCGGCGGGGCCGCCAGGGCACCCGGGGCGCCGGGGACTTCCGGCGAGCCCGCGGAGCCCGCGGGCACCGGAGGACGCGACTGCGCGACGTCGCCGGGGGAGAGCCGGAACGGCAGGACCGCCGCCAGCAGGAGAGCCGCGTTCGCCGTCAGCAGGCAGCTAATGGTCTTTCGCATTTTCCACGCCCATCCGCGGTAAGAGGAGAACTCTCAGAAAGAGCGCGAGTATCGCCGCTCCTCGACGGCCGTCCGCACCAGTCCGACGGCCTCCCGGGCGCACCCCCAGGAAAAGCTGAATCCGGCGCCGCCGTGCGCGAAGTTGTAAACGACCTGGTCTTCCTCGTCCCATTCCAGGCAGACGTTCTCGCTGCGGAACGGGCGCAGGCCGACCCGCACCGGCTCGTCGGGGTCGATCCTGGCGCGGCGCAGCGCGGGCATGAACGCGAGGCACCGCTCGTACATCTCGCGGATGGGGGCGTGGTTCTCCAGATCGATTCCGGTGTCCCACTCGTCCTTTTCCGCCAGCCCGCCGAGAACGAGGAGATTCTGGTTCCGCGGGACGATGAAGACGATGTCCTGCTCGTCGTGGCGCTCGTCGTGGGAGACGCAGTGGGCCTCCTCGATCCGGGGGCCGCGCAGGCCGCCGTTGCGGACCCGGACGAGCGCGCCGCGCAGCGGGTACATGGGGACGCCGCGCAGCTCGGCGGTGCCGAGCCCGGCGCAGCAGACGACCAGTCCGGCGCCGAACCGCTCGCACAGCTCGTCCCGCCGGGCCGCCAGCGGGCCCTCGACGCGGTGCCGTACCACCCGTACACCGTGGCGGACGACTTCGCGCATCAGCCACACCATGTACCGGTCGGTGTCGATCATGGGCGCCAGGTGGGAGTAGGCGTCGACCACACCGTAGTCGGGGTTCACGCCGTTGCGCTCGGCGAGCGCCGGGTCGCGGAGGAAACCGCGGACCTTCCCGGCGAGCTCCCGCATCTTGTGCAGATCGTGCGGGTTCTCCTCGACACGGTGCCGGAAATAGAAATTGGATCTCCGCATGGCCACCCCCGGCACCTTGGCGCGGGCCATTTCCTCGAACATCCGGTACGAGGTGAGGCACCAGTCCTTGGACCGGGCGAGCGATATCTCGTCGTGGTGGTACCCGCACACCGCGGGCGGCCACTCCCACAACGCCCCCGCGACGACCGAGACGATGTCGGGCGCGAACCTGTCCGCGACGACGGTGACCCGGAAACCCTCTCTGGCCAGACACAACGCGGTCGTCAATCCGCTTACACCGGCCCCGACAACGAGTATTCTCTCCGAATTCGCGCGCACCTGAGAACGCCTTCTTCCTGGATTCTCCCGGATCGACCGGTATTTCGGCGCGACCGGCCGCGAAAAAGCCGCCCCGCCGTCCCACTCAAACGCTCCAAGGGTAGATCCGGGCGCCGACGCCCCCCGGAGCGTCGGCGTGTCCGGGAAATCCCGCGAACGGCCACGGAACCAGGACGAACGATGAACGATCAGAGAGATCGCCTGGACCGGACGCGGGTAACCCCGGCGGCCCGCCGAATGATCCGATGACGGCCGATCGGTCCCGGGCCGACCTTCACCGGCCGATCGGCGCCATCGGCCGGGTGGAAGGTTGACGCTTTTTTGGCACGGCCGCAGGAATGCACGGCTCCCGGTCCGGGCGCAAGGGGGGAGATTGCCTGCGTTGCTCGGCAAGCTCGCCTATTCGCCCCCGGTGGTATCGATGGGCGGAGGCGGCCGGGTGAATCCCGCTTGTACGGGATCCTGGCGGCAAGGAGGGGATTGGGCCCCGCATGACGGACGCCCCGCCGAAGAGCCGGCGGGGCGTCCCGGGTCAGCCGCCGATCCGCCGCCGGGTCCGCCGGAGCGACGCCCGGACGGTGGTCGGACGGTGGTCGGACGGTGGTCGGACGGTGGTGAGGCGGCGGTCAGGCGGTGGTGAGGTAGACCTGGCTGACGACCTCGGCGAGCTTCTTCAGGTCACCGGCCGCGTCGGTCTCCGGCGTGGCCGGGTCGTAGATGGCCGCGATGCGGCGCTGGACCGGGGCGAGCTTCTTCAGTTCGTCCCAGGCGGTCAGCCGGTTCACCGTGCCCTGGGCGGTCCGGACTCGGGTCCAGAGGTTCACCTGCTGGGCGGCGCCGTCCTTGACCGGCGCGGACACCCGCATCGCGACCTGCTCGGGGGCGACCTGGCCGACGACGCCGGTCTCCTCGGCGGCCACCTGGGTCAGGACGTCCCAGGCGCGGGCGCGGACCTGGATCCACTGGTTGCGGTGCGCCTGCTCGGCGTCGATCTTCCAGGTCTGGTAGCCGCCGTACAGCAGGCCGGTGTCCAGGGAGAGCTGGTCGAGGCGCCCCGCGTTCACGTAGCCCTCGACCTTCTCGGGGGTGAGCAGCGGGTACCGCTTGGTCATCTCGGTCTTGCAGGCGGCGTCGGCGCCGCAGGCGAACTCGGGGACGACCGTGTGGACGCCCAGCCGCTTGCCCGGGGCCGCCTGGCGCAGCGCGGCCGACGCGCCGGCGACGAAGGCGGTGACCTCGGCGTCCGTCGCGAACGTCTTGTTGTAGCCGAGCTGCGAGGTGAAGCGGATCCCGGTCACCTCGGGCCGCGCGGCCAGCGCCGCGACGCGCTTGACGGCCGCGGCGAAGTTCGCCGGGCCCGCCTTCCAGTCGTCGGCCAGCTCGGTGTCGAGCCAGACGCGCAGCCCACCGCTCCGGGCGGCGGTCACCGCCTGGCCGGTGGGGGTCTGCGCGGCCGCGGTCACCTCCTGGGCGGTGGGAGCCTGTACGGCGGGCTGGGCGCCCTGCGTGCCCTGGGTGGTCGCCGGGGTGGCCGTCGTCTTCGCGCCGGTGCCGCCGGGGCCGGTGAAGCTGCCGTTGTCGGGCCCGGTCACGCTGCCGTCGCCGCCGATCCCGTGCCCGTCGGTCGAGCACTGCCGGCCGCCCTCGCACTCGGGGGTCCCGCCGTCCTCGGCGCCCTCCGGCCAGGGGGAGCCGTCATCGCCGACCGCGCCGTCGCCCTGGAGCTCCGCGCAGTAGTTGCCGGGGGCCGAGCAGTCGATGAACTTGCCCTGCAGCGGGGTGGCGTCCTTGAGGTTGGCGCCGTCGTCCTTCAGCCAGAACTTCGCGATGTCGAGGGCCTCGTCGGGCTTGGCCAGCCAGTGGCACACCACGTACGCCGGGGCGTCGGCGCTCAGCAGATCGTTGCAGCTCCGGGGATCGTCCTGGGAGTAGGCGGCGACCGCGGGAGTCACCGCCCCGATGACCGTGAGCATGGCGCCGACGGCCAGGGTTCGCCGCAGAGTGAGTCGCATTCTTAAGCTCCCGGGTGAAGCCGGTCAAAACGATCGTTTGGCACTCTATCCGGATCATCCCTATCTCAACAGGTTTTGTCAGGAAGTCAGCAGACTCCCCCTCGCCCCACCGGCCCGCCCCGCACGCAGCCGCCCGGACCGTTTCCGCACCGCCCGGCCGTCCCGATCGCGGACCGGCACCGCCCTGCCCGGCCGCCCGGCGGCGGGGCGCCGATAATCGAAGCATGATCCCCGTACGGCGGGCCCGCTGATGGCGGCCGAGTCCTCACAGACCCTGGAGCGCGGTCTCCGGCTGCTCCGCCTGCTGGCCGACGGCCGGCGTGGCCGTACCCCCACCGAGCTCGCGACCGAGCTGGAGCTGAGCCGCCCGGTGGTCTACCGCCTGCTCACCACGCTCCAGAACGAGGGTTTCGTCCGCCGGGGCGGCGACGGCCGGGTCCACCTGGGGTTCGGGGTGCTCGTGCTGGCGCGGGCCGTACAGCCGCTGCTCCGCGAGGGCGCCCTGCCGACGCTGCGCGGGCTCGCCGAGGAGGTGGGCGCGACGGCGCACCTGACCGTGGCCGAGGGGGACGACGGCCTGGCGGTGGCGGTGGTGGAGCCCTCCTGGACCGACATGCACGTCGCCTACCGCGAAGGGTCCCGCCACCCGCTCGGCCGGGGCGCGGCCGGGCACGCCATCCTCGCCCTGCGGCAGGGCCGTACCGGCTATGTCGTCACCGAGGGCCAGCTCCAGGAAGGCGCCCGCGGCGTGGCCGCGCCCGTCACCGGCCTGCCCTGGCTGGAGGCGTCCGTCGGGGTCGTCGCCTTCACTCCGCTCGACCCGGCGGCCGTCGGCCCCCGGGTCGCCGCCGCGGCCGCCGAGCTGGGCCGCGCCCTCGCCTGAGGGAACCCGCCGGGTCAGGCGATCGGTTCGAGGAACTCCAGGCGGTTCCCGTGGGGGTCCTCGCTGTGGAAGCGCCGCATTCCCGGGAAGTCGTCGTCGAAGGTCACCGGGTGACCCGCCTCCGTCAGGCGCCGGGCCCACCCGTCGAGGTCGCGGACCAGCAGGCCGGGGTGCGCCTTGCGCGCCGGGCGGAAGTCCTCCTCGACGCCGAGGTGCAGCTCGATGCCGTGCCCGCGGAACCAGCAGCCGCCCCGCGCGGCCAGGACGGGTGGCTTGGGGATCTCGGCCAGACCGAGCACTCCCCCGTAGAAGTCCCGCAGGGCGGGCTCGCTCCCCGGCGGGCAGGCGAGCTGGACGTGGTGCAGCATCACGACTCCTTTCTATATCTTGATATCAAGATACTTCGTCCGTGAATCGCACCGTCATCCATCGCTCCACTCGGTCACCGCTCCGAGGCCGCCGGTTCTTCGGGGCGGGAGCGCGCCCGAGCCCCCGGGGTGTCGCGGTAGAGGTCGCGCAGCAGCAGCGTCTCCGCGCCGTGGTGGACGACCTCGCGGTTGACGTGCAGGACCAGCGCGGCCATGGGGTGGTCGGCGAACGGGCCCTCGGCGGGGCCGCAGGGCCGGGACAGACCCTCGGCGCCGAGCTCCCGCACGCCGTCCGCCCAGGCGGCGTACACCTCGTCGAGCTGCCTCAGAGCCTCGCCCGCCGTACCGGCGTAGGGGAAGGTCGGGTACTCGACGGCGGGTCCCCCGAAGTGCGCGGCGGCGCGCGCCCCCAGGACCCCCACGATGATGTGGGCGAGACGCCAGGCGATCGTCGTCACCGGCGGCGGACTCGGCTCGGGGCGCACGAAGTCGATCACGAAGTCTCCGTTCCCGATGGCGCCGGACGCGGCGCCGTCGCCGCGGGGCCGTACGCTCCAGCAGCCGGCCACCGGCTCCCAGAGGTACTCCTCGTCGGTCAGGCCGTCGAGTCGGGGCCGCAGGTGGTGCCGCCAGTGCCAGTCGAGCTGGTCGGAGAGCAGGTCGTTCCAGTCCAGGGTCGTACCGGGATGAGTCATGGCGGGACGATACGAACGATCGGGGACCGTATCGGTCCTCGATCTCTGGCAATCTCGGTCCATGTCCCACACACCGGCGCTGGACACCTCCGCCAGGCTGCTGAAGCTGCTGTCCCTGCTGTGGTCGCGCCGGGACTGGCCGGGCGCCGAGCTCGCCGCGCGCCTGGGCGTCACCCGCCGCACCGTCCGGCGCGACGTGGAACGGCTGCGCCTGCTCGGCTACCCGGTCAGCGCCACATCGGGTGTGGCGGGCGGATACCGGCTGGAGGCCGGGGCCACGCTGCCGCCGCTGCTGCTCGACGACGAGGAGGCAGTCGCGGTGGCGATCGGGCTGCGCCTGGCGGCCGGCGGCGCCGTCACCGGACTGGAGGAGACCTCGGTCCGGGCGCTGGCCAAACTGGAGCAACTGCTCCCGGCTCGGCTGCGGCGCCGCCTGACCGCGCTGCACGCCGCGACCGTGCACCTGCCCGGACGGGCCGCGGCCGTGGACTCCGCGGCGCTGTCGACGCTCGCCGGCGCCTGCCGCGACCGGGAACGGCTGCGGTTCGCCTACCGTGACGCCTCCGGCGTCCCCAGCGACCGTACGGTGGAGCCGTACCGGCTCGTCCACGCCGGGCAGCGCTGGTATCTCGTCGCCCTGGACCTCGTGCGCGACGACTGGCGCACCTTCCGGGTCGACCGGATCGGCGCGCTGCGGCCGACGGGAGCCCGCTTCACACCGCGGGAACCTCCCGACGCCGCCGCGTTCGTCGCCGCCTCCGTGTCCACCGGCCCCTACGCCTTCACCGCCCGGGTACGGCTCGCCGCCCCGGCGGACGCCGTCGCCGGGCACGTGCCGCCGACGGTCGGCGTCCTGGAGGACCTCACCGACGGGACGTGCCTGCTGACCACCGGATCGGACTCCCTGGACGCCCTGGTCGCCCACCTGATCCTCATCGGCGTGGAGTTCGAGGTGCTGGACCCGCCCGAGCTGGCCGACCGCGTCCGCGCCACCGCCGGCCGCCTCACCCGCGCCGCCCCGGTCCGGCCGACGGACGGGTTCCGCGGACGGGTTCCGGGGTCAGTGGCCGGTCCGCAGGCCGAGACCGCCGTTGACCGGAACGACCTCTCCGGTCATGAACCCGTTGGTCGCGACGAGCAGGACGGCCTCGGCTACGTCCTCGGGCCGGCCGACGCGCCCCACCGGCAGGGCCGCGGCGTACTCGGCGAACATCGCCGCCCGCCGCTCCTCCGGCAGGCCGGACCACCACGGGGTGTCGATCACGCCGGGTGAGACCGCGTTGACCCGCAGCGGGGCCAGCTCGGCGGCCAGCGGCGGGACCATCGCCTCCAGCGCGCCGTTGATCGCGGCCAGGCCGGCGGTGCCGGGCAGAGCCGCCCGCGCCGAGGATGCGGTGAGAAGGGTGACCGATCCGCCCTCGGTCATCCGGGGCAGCGCCGCCTGAAGGATCCGCAGGTACGGCCAGACCTTCCGCTCGAACCCGTCGCGCAGGCCGTCCAGGTCGAGGGTGGCGAACGGCCCCGCGCCGGAACCGCCGCTGAGGGCCAGCACCAGGTGGTCGTACCGGACGTCCTCGGCGAAGAAGTCGCTCACCTCCTCGGACGAGCAGCCGTCCACCCGCCGCGCGGTGACCTTGCCACCGATCCGCCCGGCCGCCGCGTCGAGCCGTACGGGGTCGCGGCCGGTGATGACGACCTCGGCGTCCCGCTCGGCGAAGAGCCTGGCGACGGCCTCACCGATCCCCGAGCTGCCGCCCATCACCAGCGAACGCCGTCCGGACAGCGACATGGGTCGCTCCCTTCGATTTGTCGATACCAAGAGTCTCGACAAATCATTGCCGAGACTAAGAGTCTCGTCAAGTAGGATCAGGACATGCAGACCGGCAGCGGTGATCAGGCCGCCCGCCGCCCGCACACCGGGCGGCGGCGCAACGAGGCGGCACGGCGGGCGATCCTCGACGTCGTCGTGGATCTGATCGGGCGGGACGACGACGCGCCGGTGACGATCGACACGATCGCGGCGGCGGCGGGGGTGGGAAAGCAGACCATCTACCGCTGGTGGCCCTCCAAGGGGGCCGTCCTGCTGGAGGCGATGACCGAGCGCGCCGACCTGGACATCCCACCGCCCGACACCGGGACGCTCGCCGGAGACCTGGAGACGTTCCTGCGCGCGACGTTCCACCTCGCCGGACAGGCGACGATGGCCCGTCTGCTGCGCAAGGTGATGGTGGAGGCGCAGCTCGACCCCCAGATGGGAGAGGCGACGCGGAGCTTCCTCGCCCGGCGGCGGAGCGCGCTGCGGGGCCTGTTCGAGCGGGCCGCCGAACGCGGCGAGACCGCCTCGGGCACCGACCCGGACCTGCTGGTGGACCAGGCGTTCGGCGTGCTCTGGTACCGGATCCTCGTCGGTCACGCCCCCCTCACCGAGGCGTCCGCCACCGAGCTGGCCGGGGCGCTGACGGCGCAGGCCGTACGGCGGGCGCCCGGCGAGCCCGGCTGACCGCGCCGGAGGCGGGGCACGGCCGGGCATGTTTGACAGGGCCCGGACCGGTGGCGGAAGGTTGTACGTATAAAGGACAGTAGTGTCCGATAAGCGGACATACTGTGTCACCATCTGCAGGCTCGGAGAGGCGCATGCCGTACTACCGCATGGTGGGAGAGGTCCCCCGCAAGCGACACGTGCAGTTCCGGCGGCCCGACGGCGGGCTGTACGCCGAGGAGCTGATGGGCGAGGAGGGCTTCTCCAGCGACTCGTCTCTCCTCTACCACCGGCACCTGCCCACGGCCATCCTCAAGTCCGAGGCGGTCGAGCCCACGGCGGCGACGGCGCTGACGCCCAACCTGCCGCTGTCGCCCCGGCACTTCCGCACCCAGGACCTCCCGGTGAACGGCGACCTGGTGACCGGGCGCGGGCTGCTGGCGGGCAACGCCGACGTCCGCATGTCGTACGTCGCGACCGAGACGCCCAGCGAGCTGTACCGCAACTCCATGGGTGACGAGTGCGTCTACATCGCGAGCGGCCGGGTCCGGTTCGAGTCGACCTACGGCGTGATCGAGGCCGGCGAGGGCGACTACGTCGTCATCCCGACCGGGACCATCCACCGCTGGGTGCCCGAGGGCCGGGTCACGGCCTTCACCATCGAGGCCGCCGGGCACATCCGGCCACCCAAGCGCTACCTGTCGAAGCACGGGCAGTTCCTGGAGCACGCCCCCTACTGCGAGCGCGACCTGCGCGGCCCGCAGGAGCCGCTGATCGTCGAGGGCGAGGAGGTGCCGGTGCTGGTCCGCACCCGCGGCGGGCTGACCCGGCTGGTCTACCGCAACCACCCGTTCGACGTGGTCGGCTGGGACGGCTGCCTGTACCCGTTCGCGTTCAACATCAACGACTTCGAGCCCATCGTGAAGCTCACCCACGCCCCGCCGCCGGTGCACCAGACGTTCGAGGGCCCGAACTTCGTGATCTGCTCGTTCTGCCCCCGGCCGCTGGACTTCCACCCCGAGGCCATCCCGATCCCCTACAACCACCACAACGTCGACTCCGACGAGCTGATGTTCTACGCGGGCGGCGACTACACCGCGCGCCGCGGCTCGGGCATCGACGTCGGCTCCATCTCGCTGCACCCGGCCGGGTTCACCCACGGCCCGCAGCCGGGCGCCGTCGAGGCCGTCATCGAGGCCGTACGGCAGGGCCACTCGACCACCAGCGAACTGGCCGTGATGGTCGACACCTTCCGCCCGCTCGACCTGGGGCCGGCCGCCCTGTCGGTCGAGGACCCCGCCTACGCGTGGACCTGGGCACGATGAGCCTCTTCGAGGCCCTCGTCGACGACGCGGGGCTGTTCCCGCCCACGGCGCTGCCGATGGCCGACGCGCTCCGGCGGCACCGCGACGACCTGGACGCGGGCAGCCCGGTGCTCACCCACCGGTTCCTGTGCCCGGCGAGCCGCCTCGCCGAGCTGCGCGCCCACCTGGAGCAGGCGGGATTCCCCGGCGCGGGTCCCCGGGCGGCCGAAGCCGACCAGGCGGGCCGAACCGAGCGGGCGGACGAAGCGGGCCGTACGGGCCGGGCCGGGCGGGTGGCGGAGCCGATCCGGCTCGGGCTGATCCTCGACACCCCCGAGGTCCCGCCGCTCGACGGCCTCACCGTCGAGCTGGTCGAGGTGCCGGGCGGCCGGGCGGTCACCCTGGACATCCCGGCGCGGCAGTTCGTCGAGGTCACCGCGGCACAGTTGCCGATCGACCCGCCGCCCGGGGTCGGGCTGAAGATCAGGTGCGGCGGCCTGACGGCGGCGGCCTTCCCCACCCCGCGGGAACTGGGCGCCTTCATCACCCACTGCGCCGAGCGCGGCATCCCGTTCAAGGCGACGGCGGGCCTGCACAACGCGGTCCGCCACTTTCATCCGGGGCTGGGCACCGACCGGCACGGCTTCCTCAACCTGGTCCTCGGGGTCTGCGCGGCGGTGGAGGGCCGCGACCCGGTCCCGGTGCTGACCACCACCGACGTGGGCGAGCTGGTCCGGCTCGCGCAGGCCGTACCGGACGGCACCGCCGAGCGCGCCCGCCGGCTGCTGGTCTCCTACGGCTCGTGCAGCACGAGCACGCCGATCGACGACCTGACCGCCCTGGGGCTCATCGGTGCGCAGCCGGCCGCGACGGGGTACGGGACCGGGGCGGCCGGCGCGGCCACCGACCCGGCGACGAGGGAAGAGCCGCCGACCCGATGACGAAGAAAGAGGAGGAAGCGTAATGTCCTGGGGCCTTTCCAACCTGCCCTACGGGGTCTTCACCCGGAGGGAGGGTGAGACCCCGCGCGTCGGCGTGCGGTACGGCGACCACGTGCTGGACCTCGCCGCGGCCCTGCACGACGAGGTGTTCGCCACCGGGTCGCTCAACGCGTTCATGGCCCGCGGCGTCACCGCCTGGCGCGAGACCCGGACGCTGATCCAGAACAGGCTGAGCGACGACCCGGCGGTCACCGCGTATCTCGTCCCGCTCGCGGAGGTGCGGATGCATCTGCCGTTCGAGGTGGCCGACTACGTCGACTTCTACTGCTCGCTGGAGCACGCCTCCAACCTCGGCCGGATCTTCCGCCCGGACGACGAGCCGCTGAAGCCGAACTGGCGGCACCTGCCGGTCGGCTACCACGGCCGGGCCGGGACCGTCGTGCCGTCCGGCACCCCGATCGTGCGGCCCTCCGGCCAGCGCGGCGCCGGGACGTTCGGCCCCTCGGCACGGCTGGACATCGAGGCGGAGCTCGGCTTCGTCGTCGGCACGCCGACCGGCCTGGGCGAGCGGGCGGGACGCTTCGAGGACCACGTGTTCGGCGTGACGCTGGTCAACGACTGGAGCGCCCGCGACATCCAGGCGTGGGAGTACGTCCCGCTGGGCCCGTTCCTCGGCAAGTCCTTCGCCACCTCGGTCTCGCCGTGGATCACCCCGCTGGAGGCGCTGTCGGAGGCCCGGGTCGCCGGGCGGGAGCAGGACCCCGAGCCGCTCGGCTACCTGCGCCGCGAGCGGCCCTGGGGACTGGACCTGACGCTGGAGGTCCGGCTGAACGGCGAGGTCGTCTCCCGCCCGCCGTACCGGGAGATGTACTGGACGCCCGACCAGATGCTCGCCCACATGACCGTGAACGGCGCGAGCCTGCGCACCGGCGACCTGTACGCCAGCGGCACGGTCTCCGGCTCGGAGCCGGACCAGCGGGGCTCGCTCATCGAGCTGACCTGGAACGGCACCGAGCCGATCAAGCTGGCCGACGGCTCGGTCCGTTCGTTCCTGGAGGACGGGGACACGGTCACCATCTCCGCGACCGCCCCCGGGCCGGGCGGCGAGGTGATCTCTCTCGGAGAGGTGTCGGGCACGGTCCGGCCGGCCCGGTGAGCCGCCTCGCGCGGACCCCGGTCCGCGCGAGGGGGGAGGCCGGATCCCGCGGTCCGCGCCCCGCGGGATCCGGCCGCGTCCCGCGGGCGCGGCCCGCGCGGCTCAGCCGCGCCCGTACGCGAGGATTGCGCGGGTCATGGCACGGCGCGCGGCCCGCGCGGTTCGGCCGCGCCCGGTGCGGGGACTCCTGACGGCTCGCCGGTCCCGTCATACCGTAGGAGAAGGAACCTCTCGGGCATCTCACTCGTTGTAACAAGCAGGAGGGCCGGCGTATGGACGAGTGGACCATCTGGTTGATTCTCGCGGCGGTGCTGGGCATCGCCGAGATCTTCACCCTGACCACCGTCCTGGGCCTGCTCGGCGCCGCCGCCCTCTTCACCGCCGCCGCCGCGGGGCTCGGCCTGCCGGTGCCGCTCCAGCTCCTGGTCTTCGCGGCCGCGTCCGCCGCGGGACTGCTGGGGGTCCGCCCGATCGCCAGGCGCCATCTCCGGCAGCTTCCCCAGAGCCAGCGGTTCGGGGTCCAGGCCCTCGTGGGTAAGACCGCCTACGTCCTGCGCGAGGTGACCGGCCAGGACGGCCGGGTACGGATCGGCGGGGAGGAGTGGTCGGCCAGGGCCTACGACGAGACACTGGTGATCCCGCCGGGGGCGGTCGTGGACGTCATCGAAATCGAGGGCGCGACCGCGCTCGTCTATCCCCGAGAGTGATCCTCTGACCGACTCACAGACTTCCCGGATGTGACCATGGACCCATTGCTGCTCGTCGGCCTCCTCATCGTCCTGTTCGTGGTGTTCACCGTGGCCCGCTCGGTGCGCATCGTCCCGCAGGCCAGGGCCCGCAACGTGGAACGGCTCGGCCGCTACCACACCACGCTCAAACCGGGTCTGAACTTCGTGATCCCGTACATCGACCGGGTCTACCCGATGATCGACCTGCGCGAGCAGGTGGTCTCCTTCCGCCCGCAGCCCGTGATCACCGAGGACAACCTGGTCGTCGAGATCGACACAGTGCTGTACTTCCAGGTCACCGACCCGCGGGCCGCCGCCTACGAGATCGCCAACTACATCCAGGCGATCGAGCAGCTCACCGTGACGACCCTGCGTAACGTCATCGGCTCCATGGACCTGGAGATGACGCTGACCTCCCGGGACACGATCAACAGCCAGCTCCGCGGAGTGCTGGACGAGGCCACCGGCAAGTGGGGCATCCGGGTCAACCGGGTCGAGATCAAGGCGATCGACCCGCCCAAGACCATCAAGGACGCGATGGAGAAGCAGATGCGCGCCGAGCGGGACAAGCGCGCCGCGATCCTCACCGCCGAAGGCCAGCGGCAGTCGCAGATCCTCACCGCCGAGGGTGACAAGCAGAGCGCGATCCTGCGCGCCGAGGGTGAGCGCAGCGCCGCGATCCTCAAGGCCCAGGGCCAGTCGCAGGCCATCGACGAGGTCTTCCAGGCGGTCCACCGCAACGACCCCGATCCCAAGCTGCTGGCCTACCAGTACCTCCAGGTGCTTCCCGAGCTGGCCAAGGGCGACAGCAACACGTTCTGGGTGATCCCCAGCGAGGTGACCTCCGCCCTGCAGGGCGTGTCGAAGGCGTTCACCGAGGCGCTGCCGCAGTCGTCCGCCACCCGGCAGGCTCCGGCCGTCAACGAGGCCGCCGAGCGGGAGATGGCCGCGGCACAGCGGGCCGCGGCCGAGGCGGTCGCGGAGGCCTCCGAGGCCGACATCGGCCCCCGCCAGCTCGGCCCCGGCGCTCCGGCCGCCACCGACCCGCTGGCCGGGCTGAACGAGGAGCGCCCGGCCGCCGCCGTCCGCCGCGACGGCGCGGGCGGGACCGGCGGGGGCACGGGCGGGACCGGCGCCAACGGCACCGGGGACCCGGCCGGTCCCGCCGGTCCCGGCGCCTGACCCCTCGTCCGCTCCCCCTTCGGGTTCCCGCCCGCCGTACGGCACCGCAGCGCCGTACGGCGGGCGGTGCCGTACGGGGGGGGCGGGAATGACCGGGATGATCCCGGGTAGGGAGGCCCCGTCTTTGCGAGCGTGAAGCAGCGCTGTGGGCGGGTTTAAGAAAAGCGCGATGGACACCTCCGGAGCCGACCGGGCACAGTGCGTAAGGTCGTAACCGAGGGGGGATCCGTATGAAAGCGCTGGTCAAGGCGAAGGCCGAGCCCGGTCTGTGGTTGATGGACGTACCGGTGCCCGAGGTGAGGCCGGGTGAGGTGCTGATCAAGGTGCTGCGCACCGGCATCTGCGGCACCGACCTGCACATCCGGAGCTTCGACGCCTGGGCGCGGCAGACGCTGCGCACGCCGCTGATCATCGGGCACGAGTTCTGCGGCGAGGTCGTCGAGGTGGCGCCCGGGGTCGAGGACGTCGCGGTCGGCGACTTCGTCAGCGGCGAGGGCCACCTGGTCTGCGGCAAGTGCCGCAACTGCATGGCCGGGCGGCGCCACCTGTGCCGCAACACCGTCGGGCTGGGCGTGAACCGCGACGGCGCGTTCGCCGAGTACCTGACGCTTCCCGCGTCCAACGTCTGGGTGCACCGCACGCCGGTCGACCCCGACGTCGCGGCGATCTTCGACCCGTTCGGCAACGCCGTGCACACCGCCCTGACGTTCCCCATGGTCGGCGAGGACGTCCTGATCACCGGGGCCGGGCCGATCGGCCTGATGGCCGCGGCGGTGGCGACGCACGTGGGCGCCCGCAACGTGGTCGTCACCGACCTCAGCCCCGAGCGGCTGGAGCTGGCCCGCAAGCTCGGCGTCTCCCTCGCGCTGAACGTCGCCGAGACCCCGATCGCCGAGGGCATGCGGCGGCTCGGCATGCGCGAGGGCTTCGACGTGGGCCTGGAGATGTCGGGCCACCCGCAGGCGCTCCGCGACATGATCGCCAACATGACGCACGGCGGGAAGATCGCCATGCTCGGGCTGCCCGCCGAGGAGTTCTCCGTCGACTTCGCGACCATCGTGACCTCGATGATCACCCTCAAGGGCATCTACGGCCGGGAGATGTTCGAGACGTGGTACGCCATGTCCGTGCTGCTGGAGAAAGGCCTCGACCTCTCCCCCGTGATCACCGACCGCTTCTCCCACCGCGACTTCGACGCGGCCTTCGACACCGCCGCGAGCGGTAAGACCGGCAAGATCATCTTGGATTGGACCGCCTGATGTTCGACAACGTCCGCGACGACCTGCGCGTGACCCTCGACGAGATCGCCTCCGCCGGGCTGCTCAAGCCCGAGCGGGTCCTCACCACCCCGCAGAGCTCCGGCATCGCCGTCGCCGGGGGCGGCGAGGTGCTGAACTTCTGCGCCAACAACTACCTGGGCCTGGCCGACCACCCCGAGGTGGTCGCCGCCGCCAAGGAGGCGCTCGACCGCTGGGGCTTCGGCATGGCGTCGGTCCGCTTCATCTGCGGCACCCAGGAGGTCCACAAGGAGCTGGAGACGCGGCTGTCGGAGTTCCTCGGCCAGGAGGACACCGTCCTGTACAGCTCGTGCTTCGACGCCAACGGCGGCGTGTTCGAGACGCTGCTCGACGACCGCGACGCGGTGATCTCCGACGCGCTCAACCACGCGAGCATCATCGACGGCATCCGGCTGTGCAAGGCCCGCCGCCTGCGCTACGCCAACCGCGACATGGCCGAGCTGGAGGCCCGGCTGAAGGAGGCGTCCGACGCCCGGCGCAAGCTGGTCGTCACCGACGGCGTCTTCTCCATGGACGGCTACGTCGCCCCGCTGCGGGAGATCTGCGACCTGGCCGAGCGGTACGGCGCCATGGTCATGGTGGACGACTCCCACGCGGTCGGCTTCGTCGGCCCCGGCGGCCGGGGCACCCCCGAGCTGCACGGCGTGATGGACCGGGTGGACATCATCACCGGCACCCTCGGCAAGGCGCTCGGCGGGGCCAGCGGCGGCTACGTCGCCGCCCGCCGGGAGATCTGCGCGCTGCTGCGCCAGCGCTCGCGCCCCTACCTGTTCTCCAACTCCCTCGCCCCGGTGATCACCGCCACCTCGCTGCGCATCCTCGACATGATCAGTGGTGACAGCGACGCCCGGGACCGGCTGCGCGCCAACACCGAGCGGTTCCGCACGAAGATGACCGAGGCGGGGTTCGACATCCTGCCCGGCGACCACCCCATCGTCCCGGTGATGATCGGCGACGCCGCCGAGGCCGCGGCGATGGCCGAGCGGCTGCTGGAGCGGGGCATCTACGTGATCGGCTTCTCCTACCCGGTGGTGCCGAAGGGCCAGGCCCGTATCAGGGTCCAGCTCTCGGCGTCCCACTCGGCCGAGGACGTGGACCGCGCGGTCGAGGCGTTCATCGCCGCCCGCGGCTGACCCCCCGCCCGGCCCGTTCCCGCGCTCCGTTCCGTCCTCGCGCTCCGGCCCGTTCCCGCGCTCCGGCCCGGGAGCGGGCCCGCGGCCGGCGTTCCGGAACGGCGAGGGGCGACCGGCCGGGGAACAGACCGGCACTACGCGCCGAGATAGGCCAGGACCGCCGCGACCCGCCGATGACTGTCGGGACTGTTCTCCAGCCCCAGCTTCATGAAGATCGCGTTGACGTTCTTCTCGACGGCGGAGACCGACAGGTGGAGCGCGCGGGCGATGCCGCCGTTGGACCTGCCGTGGGCCATCTCGCGCAGCACGTCGCGCTCGCGCGGGGTCAGCTCCTCCCCCCGGTGACCCCGTACGGCGCGGCGGGCCATCAGGGCCTCCACGACCTTGGGGTCGATGACCGAGCCGCCGCCGGCCACCGCCCGCACCGCGCCGAGAAGCTCCTCCAGATCACCGACGCGGTCCTTCAGCAGGTAGGCGAAGCCCTCGGCGCCGTGCTTGAACACCTCGAAGGCGTAGAGCGCGTCGGAGAACTGGGAGAGCACCACGACACCGGTCGCCGGGTGGTCGGCGCGGATCCGGTGGGCCGCGTCGATGCCCTCGAAGCCCGGCCGGAACGGGCCGCCCGGCATGCGGATGTCGGTGATGACCACGTCCGGCCGGAGCCTGCGCACGGCGTCCAGCAACTCGCCGGCGCTGCCCACCGCCCCGGCGACGACCGCCCTCCCGGACGTCTCCAGCAGTCTCCGGACGCCCTCGCGGACCAGGTAGTGGTCGTCGGCGACGACGACCCTCGGCCGCCCCTCGACCCGCTCCGGCTCAGTCATGGGCCGGCACCCAGGCTTGCACCCTCGTCCCCTCTCCCTTCGCGCTCGCCACGTCCAGGCCGCCGCCGAGCGCGGCCAGCCGGTCGGCGAGGGCCACGAGCCCGCGCCGGGTGACCGTCCCCGGGTCGAAACCCTCACCGTCGTCGGCGACCGTGACCCCCAGCCGCCCGCCGGACAGCGTCAGCCGTACGTCCACGGTGGAGGCCCGGGCGTGCTTGAGCGTGTTGGCGAGCGCCTCGCTCACGGTGAAGTACAGCGCTCCCTCGACCTCGTCGGGAAAGCGTCTCACACGCGACTCCGGGTCGACGCGCACCGTCGAGGGCACCGGCAGGCGCGAGCAGCGCTCCTCCAGGGCCTCGGCCAGCCCGCCCTGGCTGAGCACCGACGGGTGGATGCCCGCCGCCAGCTCCCGCAGGTCGTCGAGGGTCTGCCGGGCCTGGTCCCGCAGGAGCGTCAGCGTCTCGGCGTCCCCTCCGGTGGCCCTGGCCAGCTCCAGTCCGGCGATGAGCGCGACGACCTCCTGCTGCACGCCGTCGTGGATGTTGCGCTCGATCCGCCGCCGCTCGGCCTCCTGCGCGTTGACCAGCCGGGCGGCCAGCCCCGCGCTCTGGATCGCCAGCCCGACCGGTACGGCCAGCGCCCGCAGCAGCCGCCGGTCGTCGCGGGTGAGGCCGCCGTCCCGGGGCCCACAGGCGATGTGTCCCTGCCCGGCGGGGACGGTCAGCTCCGGCTCGCCCTCCTCCGCACCCGCCACGACCCGGGTGCCGTCGGCGAGCGTGACGGCCGCCCACCGGACGTCCAGGCCCGCCCGCACGGCCTCGGCCAGCCGCTCAAGCAGCTCGCCCGGCTCCGCCTCCTCCAGGCCGGGCGCCAGCTCCGAGAGCAGCTCGTCCACCGTGGGCCGCAGGTCGAAGACGAGGAAGAAGCGCGATCCCCGGACGCCCACCCGGATGTCGAGCAGGTTGTGCCGGAACACGGCCACCCCGATCACGGCGGGCAGCGCGCCCAGCAGGGGCATGACGAGGACTCCGGTCGCCGTCGACTCCGTGATGATGGAGAACGTGCCCAGCAGGAACCCGCCGAGGGTGACGGCGAGCCCGGCGGCCATCCAGCCGAGCCGGCGGCGCTCGGGTCCGGAGGCGCGACGGGTGCGCGCCGCGAGGGAGCCCAGCACCGCCAGCGCCGTGCCGAACACGGTCAGCTGCCCCAGTCCGGCCAGGCCCGCCACGACCAGCGCGCCCGGCCCGGTGACGCCGAGCGGGTTGCCGAGCGGCGAGATGACGTAGACGTCCTCCGGGAACAGCAGCACCCCCAGCCAGTGCGCGGCGATCGCCACCCCGGCGATCCAGGCCGCCACCCGCCAGCGCCGCGAGGGGAGCCGCCCGTCCGGGAAGAACAGCGGGACGAACACCCACGAGAGCCCGTAGAAAGGCGCGAACAGGGAGGACAGCAGGACGGCGAGGACGAGCGTCGGCATGGGCCGTCCCGCGCCCGCGGAGACGAGGAGGCCGACCCCGAGGGCTCCCAGGCCCAGGCAGTCCGCGGTGGCCAGGAGCAGCCAGCCGTAGAGGTTGTCCGGCCGCCGGTGGGCGACGAGCCAGCCCAGCGCGGGCAGCGGCAGCCCCAGCGCGACGAACGTCAGCTGGGCGAGTGGCGGGCTGCCCTCCAGCACCGTGCCGGTGACGATGCCGAGGATCGCCACCGCCGCCATGGAGGCGGCGAGGACGCGGGTCGGGGTCGGGGAGAGCACGGAACGCAGTGTGGTCCCCCGGGCGGCCGCCGTCTATGAGGTTGTCCTCACATCCGCCGGTGGACGGCCGCACCCCGCAAGCCGGTGGCTCGCCGGATACCCCCGCCCGGCGCGCCCTTCCTAGCGTGAGGGCCACGGCCGCCACCGTGGCGGTGGCGGCGGACCGCAGCCTTTGAAGCAGCCCATGAAGGAGACCTCCGTGCACCTCCGGCCCCGAACGACCCGCGCCCTGGCCTTGGCCGCCCTCGCCGTGGCCGCGCCTCTGACCGTCGGCGGAACCCTCCCGGCCACCGCGGACACCGTACGGCCCGCCATGGACGCCGTACGGCCCGCCGCCGCGCCGGCGCGGCAGGCCGCCGTGGAGACCACCCGGCGGACCACCGCGGAGGCCACCCCCGCGGCCACGGCCACCGCCGCCCCGGAGATCCCGGACAGCCCGGCCGGGCGGCAGCTCCGCTGGTTCCTGGACGCCACCACCCGGGCACCGCTCACCGCGGACGAGCTCGGGCAGCACGTGAACGCCGACTACCTCAAGCAGCTGACCGTCGACGGCCTCAACCGGTTCCTCAAGGGCCTGGCCGGCATCAGGCTCGAAGAGCTGACCAGGACCGACCCGGTCCTCCTGACCGGCACGACCGTCCTCGCCGGGCAGAGGTTCGACGTCCGGCTCGGCGTGGACGCCTCGGAGAAGATCAACTACCTGCTGGTCACGCCGTCGATCCCGCCGGCCCCCACCGGCTGGGCCCAGCTCGACGCCCGGCTCCGCGAGATCGCCCCCCGGACCGGCTTCCTCGCCGCCGAGATCGACCGGCGGGGCCGGTGTGAGACCGTCCACGGCGTCGGCGCGGACACCGCCCGTCCGCTGGGGTCGGTCTTCAAGCTCTACGTGCTGGGAGCGGTGGCGGACCGGATCCACGCGGGCAAGCTGGGCTGGGAGACGAGGCTCACCGTCACGCCCGACGTGAAGATCCCCGACGCGGACGGCCTCGGAGCCCGGCCGGACGGCAGCACCGTCACGGTCCGCGAGGCGGCCAAGCTGATGATCTCGATCAGCGACAACACCGCCGCCGACCTGCTGCTCAAGACGGCCGGCCGCAAGGCCGTGGAGAAGAAGGTCCGCCAGTGGTCCGGCCACGCCGAGCGGAACCTCCCCTTCCTCACCACGCGCGAGCTGTTCCTGCTGAAGGGCGTCGATTACCCCCGGCACGCCCGCGCCTACCTCGCGCGCGACACGCAGGGGCGCCGCGCCTACCTCCGCGACGTCGTCGCCGGCCTCCCTCTCTCGAAGATCAAGGTGTGGGAGCGGCCCCGCGAGATCGACACCCTCGAATGGTTCGGCTCCCCCCGCGACGTCTGCCGTGCCTACGCCGGCCTGCTCAAGCAGAATGACGACCGCCTCGACGAGGTGCTCTCGGTCAACGACGCCGGGCTCGGCCTCGACCCCGCCGCGTGGCCGACCGTCTGGTACAAGGGCGGCTCCGAGCTCGGGGTGCTGGACATGGCGTTCCTCGGGCGCACCGCCAAGGGGAAGACGTACGTGGTCACCACGCTGGCGAGCGACACCCGCGCCCCTCTCGACGAGGGCACCGTCGCCCCCGAGATCATCTCCCTCAGCAGGGGCGGTTTCGGCCTCGTCAAGTGAGCGGCCCGCCGGGTACGCGCACCCCGGGCGCTGCCCGACAATGAGGGGGTGATTGACACCCGGCGGCTGCGGACCCTGCGCGCGGTGGCCGACCACCGTACGGTCACCGCCGCCGCGGCGGCCCTCCACCTGACGCCGTCCGCGGTCTCCCAGCAGCTCGTCGCCCTGGAGCACGAGGTGGGGCACCGGCTGCTGGAGCGCGACGGCCGGGGCGTGCGGCTGACCGCCGTCGGCCGCATCCTGCTCGGCCACACCAACGAGGTGCTCGCCCAGCTGGAGCGTGCCGAGGCCGACATCGCCGCCTACACCACCGGTACGGCCGGCGAGGTGAAGACCGCCTCCTTCGCCACCGCGATCGGCCTCGTCGTGGCCCCGGCGGTGGGCGCGCTGCGGAGCAAGGAGCCCGGCATCCAGGTCCGCGTCCTCGACGCCGAGGGCGACCAGAGCCTCACCATGGTCCTGGACGGCGCGGTGGACGTCGCCGTGGCCGTCGAGTACCGCGGGGCACCGGCCGAGGACGACCGCCGCCTGTCGCGCATCCCGCTCTACTCCGAGCCGTTCGACGTGGTGCTGCCCGGCGACCACCCCCTCGCCCGCGACTCCGGGGAGCCGGGGGAGCCGGGGGAGGCCGGGGAGCGCGGGGATCTCGGCGAGCCCGGTGCGGCGATGCGGGAGGTGGCCGTGGCCGACCTGGCCGGGGAGACGTGGATCGGCCCCTACCCCGGCAACCCCTGCCACGACGTGATCGCGCTGGCCTGCGAGCACGCCGGGTTCACCCCGGAGTTCGCCCACTCCTCCGACAACTTCAGCGCGGTGGTCGCCCTGGCGGCGGCCGGGGCGGGCGTGGCGATGGTGCCCCGGCTGGCGCTGCGCGCGGCCGACCTGTCCGGCGTGGTGGTCCGCCCGGTCGCGGGCCCGGAGCGCCGGGTCTTCGCCGCCGTACGGCGCGGCGCCGAACGCCACCCGCTGCTGGTCCCCCTGCTGGACGCCCTCACCGACGCCGCGGCGGACCTGCGCCGGATCCCGCCCCGGTGAGAGGGCCGGGTCCGAAAGGCCACCGGCTCCGTCAGGCGGGTACGGCGCGCAGGAAGTCTTCGAGGATCTCGTTGAAGGCGTCCGGGCGCTCCATGTTGGGGTAGTGCGCGGTGCCGTCGACGGTGACCTCGCGGCCGTCGGCGACGGTGCGCGCGAGGCGGCCTGACATGCCGATGTGGTCGCTCGAATCGAGGCCGCCGCTGACGGCCAGCACCGGGACGGTGATCTTCTCCGCCCGCTCCCAGGTGCCGGTCACGGGCACCTGCCAGTCCCGCTCGGCGCCGGTGTGCTTGGCGACGGTCCGCATGGTCATCTCCCGCAGCCGCCGTACGACGTCCGGGGCGACGTCGTCGAGCGTGCGGTGCGGACCGGCCGCGAACAGCGTGAAGGCGTCCACCCAGCCGGCGACGTCGCCGGCGGCCAGGGCGCGGGCCTGCTCGGCCCTGACGCTTCCGATCCAGGGGTCGCGGAACTCCGGCTCGCTGGTCCCGGCGCCGACGGCGACCAGGGCGCGCACCAGTTCGGGGTGTTCGAGCGCGGTGTCGACCGCGACGGCCCCGCCCATCGACACCCCGACGAGGATCGCGGGGCCGGTGTCGAGGTGGCGCAGCAGCGCGGCGAGGTCGTCCGTGTGGCGGAACGGCCCGGTCGCGTTCGAGGACCCGCCGTGGCCGCGGGCGTCGGGGACGATCACCCGGTGGTCCCGGGCGAGGACCGGCAGCTGGTCGTCCCACATGTCGCCGCTCAGGAAGCCGCCGTGCAGCAGCACCACCGGCTGCCCCGCCCCGGCTTCGCGGTAGGCGAGACGACCGTCGCCGGTCGCGAACGTGAACGTGTCTGAAGTAACGGCCATGACAACCAAGGTGCCATCTTTGCGATGGTTTGACAACCAAGGTGTCATCATGGAGGGGTGGCCGATACCGAACGACCCCTCGCCCCCGATGATCTCGCCCACCGGCTCACCGAGGTGTTCGACCTCGTGGGGCCCCTGTACCGGCGCGCGCAGCGCAAGGTGGAGGAGGGCGTGCCGATCGAGGGGCTGTCCGTCGGGGTGCGCGCCGTCCTGAACCTGCTCCGCGAGAACGGGCCCATGACCGTTCCGCAGATGGGCCGCGCGCAGGCGCTGAGCCGGCAGTTCGTGCAGCGCACGGTCAACGACGCCGCGGCGCGGCGGCTGGTCGAGAGCATCCCGAACCCCGCCCACCAGCGGTCCTCACTGATCCGGCTGACGGACGACGGCAGGGCGGCCATCACCGCGGTGATGACGCGCGAGCACGCCCTGCTGCGCCAGGTCGGCGGAGACCTGACCGACGCCGACGTGACGGCCTGCGTGCGGGTCCTCACGGCGATGCTCGCCTTCCTCGACAACGTCGACGTGGACTGACCCACGCGTCACCACGGCCGTACGGTGCCGTCCGGGAACGACGGCGGCCCGCATGGTTCGCGTCCCCGCGGCCGGAAGGCCCTCCCGTCAGCCCTTGGCCCGGAAGACGATCTCGACGCGGCGGTTCTTCGCCCGGTACCTCTCCATCGGCCTGTCCTCGACGACGTTGGGGAACCTGGGTCTGGCCTCGCCGTACCCGGTGGCCTTCAGCGTCATGCCCGACCCGGTGAGCAGCGGGCCGAGGGCCCGCCGGACGGCATGGGCCCGCCTGCGCGACAGGACCAGGTTGTAGGCGTCGGATCCCTGGTCGTCGGTGTGACCACCGATCTCGACCGTGCCGCCGGCGGACTCGGCCCTGATCCGTTCCGCCACCTTCCGGAGCCGTTGCCGGGCCTTCGACGTCAGCGCGGCCCTGTCGAGCGCGAAGAGCACATCGCTGGTCAGCGCCACCGTGACCCGGTCGCCCCGCCGGGACTCGCTCTCGCCGCCGTCGAGCGACTCGACGTCGGGAACGAGGTCCTCGACGGGGAAGACGAGGTCCTCGGCGGGGAGGACGAGATCCTCCACCGTGGTCGTCGCGCCGGGCGGGACGGCGGGGACCGTGGGATCCCTGTGACCTGCGAAATTTGCATGACCCGTGAAGTCGGGGCGACCCGCGGAGTCCGAGTGACCTGCGAGACCCATGCGCCCCGCGAGATCTTTGCGCCCTGCGAGGTCCACGGTGTCCGCCCGGGCCACCGGTCCGGGAACCGCCGACAGCGCCACCGCCAGCGCCGCGGTCACCGCCACCGCCGCCACGGACGGCACGGACGGCACGCGGTCAGGAGATCGGGACATCGGTGATCACGCCGATCGACGGGAACTCGATGTTCACTTTGGCGACGTCCGCCGGGGGCGCTCCGAAGACCGCGTAGAACTCGAGGGACGACCCGCCCTTCACCGACGACCCCGAGGTCCTGGAGCAGACGCACTCGGCCTCCTTTCCGGTGCCGTTCCGCGCGACGCGGTACCGCTTGGCGTTGACCGGGTCGATCAGCGAGACGCCCGACACCGTGAAGTCCAGCATCTCCGCGCCCAGCTTCTGGTGCGGGATCCAGGTGTCCTTCTCCGCGCCGAGGTTGGTGACGGTCCAGTTCAGCGTGACCGTACGGCCCTGCCTGACGAGACCGGTGACGTCGAGGCGGAGGTCGTTGCCCTCGCTGCGCGTCTTGCGGCTGGCGAGCACCTGACCCTGCGGCGGCGCGGTCTCCCCTACGGGGGTCTCCTGGGCGTCCGCTCCCTGGGCGGCGGTTCCCTGACCGGCGGGCGGGGTGGCGGCGGACTCCGCCCGCTCCTGCCGCGCGGCGGTGATCGCCTTCTCCCGCGCCGCGGCCTGCTCCTCCTCCCCGCCGGTACCCCCCAGGGCCGGGGGAAGCATCCCGCAGCCCGTCAGCAGGGCCGCGAGCGCGGACGCCGTCACGGACAGTGTGATCTTCCTGTGCATCCTGGGGTCACCTTCACCTGTGGGGATCGCCGACGTGCCCGGCCGCAGAGACGCGGACGCCGGGAACCCGCGCGGCGGACCATGATGACGGTCGCGCCACCGCACCCCCGTGCGAGCCACCTCCGGCCTGGCCTGGCCGTACCCGCCCGGACGAGCCGGGCGGTCACATCCACCCGGATGAACCGGGCGGTCCGTACACGCGCCCAGGGCAGAGATGGGCCGCACACGCGCGGCCGGGCCGTACGCGGCACGGAGACACGATGATCTCGCAGGTACGACACATACCTCAATACCCCAAACCCACAAAAAGGGAAGTCCCTTAATCGACGGTCAGGGCGACCTCCATCCCCACGCTCTCCCCCTGCTCCAGCAGCCCGATCTGGCGCAGGCGGGTCAGCTCCACGTCCAGTCCGCGTTCCTCGGCCGCCACCAGCAGGGCGAGCACCGCCGGGTGGGTCGCGCCGTCGACCACCGGCACCTGGTCGTCGAACCGCCAGCGCACCGCCAGCTCCGGCGCGGCCTCGGCCGTGCCGGACTCGACCTCCCACCCCGGCACCGAGAACCCGTCGGCCGGCGGCCGGGCGACCGGCCAGCAGCAGACCACCTCGACCTCGCTGTCACTGCCGGGTGCGGCCCGCAGCGTCGACCAGAACGGCCCGACCGGCGCGTTGCCCTCCTCCGCCAGCGCCCGCCAGAGCGCGGCGAACCCCTCGTTGGCCCGTTCGTCCGCGCTTTCGACGTCCTCCGCCGCGGGGCTCTCCCCGCCGGGCACCCGCAGCACGACTCCCGCCCAGTGCCGCCGCTCGGCCCGCCGTTCCACCACCTGCCATTCGTGATCCCCATCGCCGCCGAGCAACCGGTCGAGCGTGTCGAGGGCGGCGTCCTGGCGTTCCCGCTCCGCCGCCAGCCGGGCGCGGTGCCCGGCGAGCGTCGCCGCTGCCGTACGGGGGTCGTCCAGGAACGGAGGGGCTTCGGCCAGCAGGACGCCCGCCGCGCGCAGCGCCTTCAGCCGGAGGGCCGGTCCGAGCTGGGCCGCACTGTAGCGCCGGTGCCGCGACCAGGGGTCGACCGAGGCCGGTTTGAGCAGGCCCTGCTCGTCGTAGAGGCGCAGGGCCTTCAGGCTCAGCCCGGTCAGCTCCGCGAATTCGCCGATGCTCATCATGCGACCAGTGTGGAACCTCCCCCAGGGGAAGGTTCCAGCCGCGCTCGACGGTTTTCTCCCGCGGCCCGGATGGCGGCCCGAGTAGGTGTGGCGATGGCATCCACTGGCGCCGCGTGCGGCCGGCCCATCTGGAGTGGAGGCCCGTACCGGCTGAAAGATCCGGACGACGGGTCATGGCTCGCCGTCATCACCAAGCCCACCAAGCTGCGCCGATCGCAGAAGGACCGATTGCGAGAGGACGCCCGCCACCTGACCGCCGGGCACACCTTGCCCAAATGATCTATCTGAACGACGTAGGCCCCCAGTGGGGACTTAGCGCCTGTACGATCGAAAATCGTAACGATCTTCCCATCCCTCACAGGCGTCACAGGGTTCTGTGGGGACGGTGGTGCTCAGCGAAAGGAAGGGCATGAACATTCGGACCAAGCTCGCGGCATTGGCCGGCGCCGCGGTGGTTTCCACCGGCCTGGTGGCCAGCGCCGCGCCGGCAAGCGCGGCTGGCCCCTGCGGCGGCGGCTACTACCAGATCGACGTGTACAACATCTCGAACCTCGCGGGCAAGACGGTCGGCCGCACTCATCTCTACTACTCCAGGTCCACCAAGAAGAACTGCGCCGTCACCTACGCCACGCCCGCCAAGCGCGGCTACAAGGCCGTGAAGCTCCGCCGCTCGGGCACCTTGAAGTGGACCGTCGACGCGGGGACCTTCAACGAGTACGCGGGCCCGGTTTACGTCTCCGCTCCGGGCAAGTGCATCGACATCGAGGGGTACATCGGCGGCAACGGCGCCACGTACTACGGCAGGCACTGCGGCTGAGCCGTTCCAGGACCTGTAGGGAGTACGGATCTTCACCTGGTCTGAAGGTTCCGGATCCACAAGACGGCTCCGCGTAGACGGAGGCCGGCGAGGTAGCCGTCGGGGTCTTGCCGAAGCACCACGGCGGCCAGGAGCTCAGGCGCTCTGGCGGGCCTCGGCGTTGCTGGTGCGGATCTGCTGGATGCGCTGCTTGGTCAGGCCGAGCAGCTCACCGATGTCGGCGTCGGACAACCCGAGGCTCGACAGGTGCTCGACGCGCGCCCTGGCGGTGCGGCTGTAGTCCTCGGCGATCGCGGCGGCCCGGCGCTGCAACTCGGCGAAGGCGCTGAGGTCCTCCCCGGTCAGGCCGGGCAGCGTGTAGTGGAAGACGGGCGTCGGCGGCTCGGCGCGGTCGCCGAACAGGAACGGCAGCCCCTCGGCGACGTCGGCGTGCAGCTCCTTCAGCGAGCGGGCGGACATGCCGCCGGCGACGCCGTCCACGGTGGCGAGCCACAGCGTGCCGTTCTTGGTGACGTGAACGTCAACGCTGTCGTCGGCCATCAGTCCTCCAGCCAGTCGTCACCGAACAGGGTGGCGAGCCCGCGTTCGAGGGCTGCCACGAGTTCGGGTGTCTCACCCGGGTAGAGCGGGACGATCGCGCGCGCCGCGACGCGCCCGGCCGGGTCCCACAGCAGCAGGAAGCGCTGCCGCCTGCTCGTCTCCGCCCAGTCGCAGCGCAGCCCGTGGGCACGCGCGAGGGCCACGAGCCGGTCACGGATGGCCGCGTAGTCGTCTCGTTCTACCACACGCGGCAGACTATACCCCTTGTTTCACACCGACAATGCCCCTTGTCGCTGCATTCCGGCATGGCGTGTTCCTCGCCACCCGGCGAACATGGGGACCGGAAGGCCGGCGGGTCCCGAGAAGCGCGAGGGTCCCGGCCGGGACCCTCGCGGCGGGAGGGTCAGACGGTCACGGGCAGCCCCGTGAGGCGCCAGGTGCCGGGGTCGGGGACGCGCAGCCCGGCCGGCGGCACGGTCGGCGACAGGTCGGGGAAGCGGCGCAGCAGGGCGGTGAGCGCGACCTCGGCCTGCACCCGGGCCAGCGACGCCCCGACGCAGAAGTGCGGCCCGTGGGAGAACCCGAGATGGCTCGCCGTATCGGGGGTGCCGGGGACCCGGGTGACGTCGAGCCGGTCGGGGTCGGCGAACGCGCGCGGGTCGCGGTTGGCGGCGGCGACCGCGACGGTGACGGCCTCACCCTTGCCGATCGGCACGCCGTACAGCTCGACGTCCTCCCGGGCGTGGCGGGGGATCGTCAGCAGCGTCGGGCCGCACCAGCGGATCAGCTCCTCGACGGCGCGCGGCACGATCGCGGGGTCGGCGCGCAGCGCGGCGAGCTGTGCCGGGTGGTCCAGCAGGGCCGCCACGGCGTTGGCGATGAGGTTCGTCGGCGTCTGACCGGACAGCACGAGCTGCCAGACCAGCATGACCAGTTCGGTCCCACTCAGCCGGTCACCGTCCTCGTCCCGGACCCGGACGAGGTCGGAGAGCAGGTCGTCGCCGGGCTCCTCGCGCCGCCGCGCCACCGCCGCCTCGGCGCCCCGCATGATGGCCGGGATCGCCGCGGCGAACGCCTGTCCCGCGCCCGCGGCGATGGTCGCGCCGTACTCGCGCCAGCTCGGGCGGTCGGCCTCGGGGATGCCGACCAGCTCGCAGATGACGTCCATCGGCAGCGGGCGGGCGAAGTGCCACAGCAGGTCCACCGAGCCGTCCTCGGCGTGAGCGGGAAGGTCGTCGAGCACCCCCTCGACGATCCGCTCGATCCGGGGCCGGAACCCGGCGGCGCGGCGCGCGGTGAACGCGGGCGCCACCAGCCGCCGCAGCCGCAGGTGCTCCGCCCCCTCCATCTCGCTCATCGTCCGCATGTACGGCAGGCAGTCGGCGGGCACGTCGGGCCGCATGAAGCTGCTCTCGGTGATCTCGAACCGCGGGTCGGTGAGCAGTGCCCGTGCGTCCTCGTGCCGGGTGACGGCCCACATCGGCATGCCGGGGATCAGCAGCCGCGCCAGCGGGGAGCGCTCGCGCGCCCGCCCATAGGCGGTGAAGGGGTCGCGGATCACCTCGGGGTCGGTGAGATCGACCTCGGGGACGCCGCCTGCCTCACGGTCGCCGCCCGCTTCGGTCCCGCTCATGAACTCTCCTCAAATCCAAATGCCGTGAACATATACACTCATCATTCAGATGTTAACTGTATTCAGATTTGCCGGGCGCGACAACCCGGGGCAGGAAGGAGGCCGGCTCGCCGGAACGTGGACACGGGGAGGGCGACCGGGCAGGCCGCCGACGGCCGCTCGGATAAGTCTGAGATGACAGAAATTTGTGTTATTTCAGATATTTAAGTAATCTCATGCACGTGACATTCGATGACGAGCTCGCCTTCGCCGACGAGGTCGGCCGGCATTTCGCCCGGCAGAACGGCCTCCCACCGATCACCGGCCGAGTGGCCGGATGGCTTCTCATCTGCGATCCGCCGCAGCAGAGCATCGCCGAACTCAGCGAGGCGCTGCGGGCGAGTCGCAGCGCCGTCAGCGGCGCGGTCTCCGCCCTTGAGGAGTGGTCCTGGATCCAGCGCTCACGCGCCGCCGGCGAGCGCATGGACCGCGTCAGCCTCCATCCCGCGATCTGGCTGAGGATGACGGACAAGTCAACGGAGTACGCCTCACTCGGCGCGCTGGCACGACACGGGCTCGCGGTTCTGGGCGACGCTCCCGCGCCCCGCCGGGCCCGTCTCCTGGAGACGGTGGCCTTCGCCGACTTCCTCCTTGAGCGGATGCCCGCGCTCGCGGCCGAGTGGCGCGCCCACCGCGACGCCCTGCGCGCCTCGGGTGAACTGCCCGGCGACCCCGGAGCGCGCTCTTCCTGACCCTCACCCCGCGAGGCCGTTTTCCCGTTTTCCCGCTTTCCCGTCGCCGCCCCACCGGCGCCGGTTCCCCCACCATGCCCGCACCACGGCCGTGCCGGTCGTGAGCACCTCCCGACGAGGAGAATTCCGATGACTTTCGACGCCGCCCGCTGGCAGGCCCGCTTCGACGCGCTTCGCTCCGCCCACCATGTGCCGGGAGCGTCGCTGGCCGTACTGGTCGATGGTGAGATCCACGAACTGGCCGGCGGTGTACTGCACCGGGGGACCGGGGTGGAGGTGACGACCGACTCGGTGTTCCTGTCCGGTTCGCTGGCCAAGGTCTACACCGCCACCCTGGTGATGCGGCTGGTCGACTCCGGCATGCTGGACCTGGACACGCCGGTCGTGGACGTCCTGCCCGAGTTCGCCACCCCGGACCCCGAAGCCACCAAGGCGATCACCATCCGGCGGCTGCTCAGCCACACCGGGGGGCTGACCTGCGACTTCAACCACGACTCCGGCCGGGGCGACGACTGCCTGGCCAGATACGTGGAGGCCGCCAAGGACGTCGCCCTGGACTGCCCGCCCGGGACGGCCATCTCCTACAGCAGCCTCGGATACGTCGTACTGGGCCGCGTCGTCGAGGTGCTCACCGGCATGACCTGGGACCAGGCGCTGAAGGACCTGCTCCTCACCCCGCTCGGGCTGGAGCACTCGATGACGCTGCCCGAAGAGGCGCTTCGCTTCCGCGTGGCCATGAGCCACCTGGGCGGGCCCGGCCAGGATCCCGACCCGGCGCCGGCCTGGGACCTGATGCCGCGTTCGGCGGGGCCGTACGGGAGGGTCATCATCTCCGCGGGGGACGTCATCCGGTTCGTCCGGATGCATCTGGACGGCGGCACCTCCCCCGACGGCACCCGCGTGCTGTCCGCCGACGCCGTCGCGGCGATGCAGCGCCGCGAGGTCGACAGCCCGGACAAGTGGACCGTCAGCGCCGACGGCTGGGGCCTGGGCTGGACCCTGTACGACTGGGACGGCGTCCCCGGCTACGGCCATGACGGCAGCGCCGTCGCCCAGCACTCCTACCTGCGCGTCGTCCCCCACGCGGGCGTCGCCGTCGTCCTGCTGACCAACGGCGGCGGCACCGACGGGCTTTACGCCGAGCTGTTCCGGGAGCTGCTGGCGGAGCTGGCCGGGGTGCGGATGCCCGCCCCCTTCGGTCCCGCGGCGAACCCGCCCGCGGTGGACATGACGCCGCTGGTGGGCACCTACCGGCGCGAGGGCGTCGTCACCACCGTCACCCAGGACGAAGACGGCCGCGCGCACATCCGCTACGAGTTCGTCGACGGCATGAAGGACTTCTCCCCGCCGCTGGAGATGGACCTGCTGCCGGTGTCGGAGACGGTGTTCGCCGCCTCCGGCGGCCCCGCCTACGGCGAGGGCCACATCCCCGTCGTCTTCTCCACCCTGACCGACGGCACCCCGTGCGTGTACATCGGCATGCGCGCCACACCCAAGGCCGCCTGACCGCTCACGCCGCCCGGGAGGAAGCCGCGGTGGGGGCGAGCTTTGGGGGCGCGTCGAACGCGGACCGGCCCGGTGCCGCGCGTCTCACCCGATGGCGGGGCCGGGGCCGCGGTAGGGCAGGGTGCGGCTGTAGACGATGTTGGTCGTCGTGCCGCCGAACACCGCCAGTTCGTTGACGACCTGTTCCAGGTGGGGCATGGACGTCGCGGCGACCTTCAGCACGTAGCAGTCCTCGCCCGTGGTGCGCAGGCACTCCAGGATCTCCGGACGCTCCCCGAAGAGCCGGTGCAGCGGCTCGTGCCGGCTGCCGGGATACTTCAGGCGCACCACGGCGAGCACCGGGAACCCCGCCTTCTCCAGGTCGACATCGGCCCGGTAGCCGGTGATGACCCCCGCCGACTCCAGCCGCCTGACCCGCTCGGTCGTCGCCGAGGCGCTGAGGCTCACCCGCCGCGCCAGCTCGGTGAGCGGAGCCCTGCCGTCCCGCTGGAGCTCGGTGATGATCGCCCAGTCGGTCTGGTCAAGATTCTCGGCCATTCGCCAAAAATACCGTCATATCCTCGGCCGATCCCCCGTCATGGCGTGAGGAATCCCTTCCGGATCGGCCGACCGGATAACTAGCCTCGATCGAGTGGAAATAGGAGTCAATGTCCCGAATTTCGGGCCCGGCACCGACCCGGACACGCTGCGCCGCTGGGCGCGGACGGTGGAAGGACTGGGCTTCGACCTGCTGATGGTCTCCGACCATGTCGTGGTGACCCCGGACGTCGCCGAGCAGTACCCGGCGCCCTTCTACGAGCCGTTCACCACGCTCTCCTGGCTGGCCGGCGTCACCGACCGGATCCGGCTCGGCACCACGGTGCTCATCGTGCCCTACCGGCATCCGCTGCTCGTCGCCCGGATGGCCGCCAACCTGAACCGGCTCAGCGGCGGACGGCTGGTCCTCGGTGTGGCGGCCGGCTGGGCGCGCCAGGAGTTCGAAGCGCTCGGCGTGCCGTTCGAGCGGCGCGGAAGGCTCACCGACGACCATCTGCGGGCCATCCGCGCCGCCTGGGAGGAGGACGACGACTACCGCGCCGGCGACATACCGTTCTGGGTCGGCGGCCACAGCGACGCCGCGCTGCGCCGTGCCGTACGGCTGGGCGACGCGTGGCATCCGCTGCGGTTCACCCTTCCCTGGCTGACCGGGGCGCTGGACCGGCTGAAGGCCGTCGCCGCCGAGGAGGGGCGGACCGCGCCCGCGCTGGTCCCTCGCATGATCCTGAGGCTCACCGAAACGCCGGTCGCCGGGCCGGACAGGCTCGCCGGGGAGGGGACGATCGACCAGGTCACCGAGGACCTGGAGCGGCTGCGCCTGCTCGGCGCCGAGACCGTCGTGCTGGACCCGTTCGGCGGGGACCCCGCCGAGACCCTCCACCCGGAGACGGCATGGCGGGCGCTCGCGGCCGTCGCCGACCGGCGGCGAACGCTCACGGCCGGAAACACCATCGCGCGCGAACGGAGTGATCATGACAGGTGACGACGAGCGGTTCCTCCGCAGGGCCATCGAGCTGGCCGCCGAGGCCAGGGCGGGCGGGAATCCGCCGTTCGGATCGCTGCTGGCGGGGCCGGACGGCGGGATCCTCGCGGAGGAGCGCAACACGAGCGTCACCGACGCCGATATCACCGCCCACCCCGAGCTGAAGCTGGCCAGGTGGGCGGCCCGCGAGCTGGACCGGGCCACCGCGGCCGCCACCACCATGTACACCAGCTGCCGGCCGTGCGGCATGTGCGCGGGCGCCATCGAGCGGTCCGGCCTGGGCCGCGTCGTCTACGCGCTCTCCCCCGAGCAGCTCGCGAGCCTCAAGTCACCCGGTGCCACGCCGGTCGTCTTCCCCTTCTCCGAGGAGGGCCCGGCCCTGTTCGACGAGGCCCGCGTCCCGGTGCAGGGCTACTACTGAGGACCGGGCCCCGGCAGCCCGGCTCGCCCCCGGGAGGATCGAGGATTCGTCGATCACGACGCCGTGAAGGCCCGACGCGGGCCGGACCGCCACGGCGTCGTGATCGACGGCCGGCCGGCGTGGCGCACCGTCAGGCCAGCCGGCCCGCGGCCCTCAGGTCGTCGAAGATGAGCTGGTCGACCGGGGAGACCCGGTCGCGGTCGGCGTACGACAGCCAGGCGACCTCCTCGATCTCGCCGCTCGCGGTGAGGGTGCCGCGGTAGTCGCCGGTGTAGCAGGTCATGCGGACCACCGTCCCCTCCGGGTGGCCGTGCGCCTGGGCCTCGTAGGTGCCGAGGAGGGCGACGGTCCCGGGGAGGATCTCCACGGTGAGCTCCTCGGTGATCTCACGCGCCAGCGTCTGCGCGTCGCTCTCCCCGGCCTCCCGCTTGCCGCCGGGGAAGTAGTAGGCGTCCTTGCCCCGGGAGCGCGTGCTGAGGACCCTGCCGTCCTCCAGCCGTATCCACGCCACCTTGTCGATGAGCACCGGCATCACGGTGTCCCCGTTCCTCGTGGTTGATGAAAGACGCGGCCGCGGACGCCGGGCTGAGGCTCCGGCGTGCGGGCTTCAACGACGAGCGATGAGTGGGAGCAGCAGGTCATCGATGACCGACTCGATCTGCTCGTCGGTGCTCTTGGGCTGTCCGCTGACGCAGTGGTAGAGGAGCATCGCGGGCCCGGCCGCGGCGATGGCCGTCTCGCTCGCACCCGGCGCGGCGCCTCCGTGTCTCTTGATCAGCTCGATGACGCCCCTCTCGCAGGGCACGGTCACCGACTCGTGGAAGAGCACGCGCAGCTGGGCCGTCTCCTCGTCCCCCGCGGCCGCCACCGCCTGGAAGGCCGTGCCCCTGGAGTCGTACAGCGCCTGGTTGAGGTACCGGAGCAATATCAGCAGGCCGTCGCGGAGCGGCGTGTCCGGCGGGATCTCCGGTGGGGCGGGAAGCAGGTCGCGCAGCGCGTCGCGCACGAGTTCGTCCTTGTTGCGCCACCTTCGGTACAGGGCCGCCTTGCCGGTGCCGGCCGCGGCGGCGACCCGGTTGGTGCTCAGCTTGGCATAGCCGACGGTGCCGAGCTGCTCGATCACCGCGTCGAAGATGGCCCGCTGCAGCGCCTCACCACGCCGTCGCGTGGAGGACGGCTCCGGCCGCGCCGGTCGTTGCGCCGATGTGGTCATCGACACCTCCTTCACACCGGACCGGTTGCGCTCCCACCCTATCGGCCAAATATAGCGAACCATCTAGTTCCCTATTTGGGCTTCAGCCCCGAAGGAGGAAGAGGAAGATGTCGAGCCCACCCGAACGAGCCGCCACCGAGGCACCGGCCGCTGCCGCCGAGGCGGCGCCGAAAGCCACCGATGGGAGGCTGACCGGTGCCGCCGCGATGACCCTGGGGGTGATCGTCTCCTGCGAGCTGGTCCTGATGCTCGATGCCACGATCATGAACGTGGCCCTGCCCCAGATCCGCGGCGGCCTGGGATTCACCCCCGCCGGACTGTCCTGGGTCACCAACGCCTTCCTGCTCACCTACGCGGGCCTGATGCTGCTCGGCGGGCGCGCCGGCGACATTCTCGGCCACCGCCGGGTGTTCCTCGCCGGCATGGTGCTGTTCACCGCCGCCTCCCTGCTGGGCGGGCTGGCCCCCGACCCTGAGGTGCTCATCGTCGCCCGCGCCGCGCAGGGTCTCGGCGCCGCGCTGGCCGCGCCCAGCACCCTGGCCCTGCTGACCACCAACTTCCGGGGCGAATCGCAGGCCAAGGCGCTGGGTGTCTACTCCTCCGTCACCGCCTCCGCCATGACCCTCGGCCTCGTCCTCGGCGGCGTCATCACCACCGCGCTGTCGTGGCGCTGGGTGCTGTTCATCAACGTCCCGATCGGGCTGTTCGCCGTCCTGATCGCACCGCGCCATCTCGCCGAGTCGCCGCGACGGGCGGGCCGCTTCGACGCGGCCGGGGCGCTGACGTCGATGTCCGGGCTGGTCGCCGTCGCCTTCGCGCTGATACGCGCCGCCGAGCACGGCTGGCGGGACCCGGCCGCGCTCGCGGCACTGATCGGCGGCATCGTGCTGCTGGTCGCCGTCAGTCTCGCCTTCGCGGCCGCCGCTCTCCTGATCACCCTCCTGGTGGTCAGACGAACGGGCGCGCGATGAATCCGGCAGGCGCTCAGGACGTGGTTCACACGGAGCCGCTGACAGCCGATCAACGCCGGACACCGGTGGCGCCCCCCTGAGACCCGGCGCGGAGCGGGACCGCCGTGCCTCGGGCGGGACCGGCGGAGGTCAGTCCCGGGCGGGTTTCCGCTGCTCCCACCGTTCCATCGCGAGCAGGAGCTCGTCGTGGCAGAAGACGAAGAAGTCGCGCATCTCAGCCATGGTGCGGCCGGGGCGGCTGTCGGGGTCGCCGATCGCGGCTATGCCCTCGTCGACGGTGTCGGCGATGAGCTGCAGCCGGTTCATCTTGCCGACCATCGCCTCCCACCAGCTCTGGCTGCTCAGGAGGTACAGGTCGCGCCGGGAGCCCGGGACCGGCTCCCGGCGGAGCAGATCCACGTCCACGAGGTAGCGCACGGCGCCCGAGATGGCGCCGGAGCTGGCGCCGAGCCGTTCGGCGAGGTCGGCGGCGCTGAGCGCGTCCTCCTCGGCGGTCATCACGGTGAGCATCACGCGGGCCGCCATCGGCGGGACGCCCATGGCGGCCAGCATCCGGCCCATCCGCTCCACGAACCGGCGTACGGCCTCCTCGTCGCGCATCCGTCCCCCTCTCTGGCGTCCTCCCGCATTCTCCCGCGTCAAGAACGCGTACAGGTACTTTCATTTTTCTCTGAAGCCTCTGTACATTCTAAAACATGAGCAACGTCATCTCGGTGTCCGGCGTCACGAAGCGATTCGGCCGGACCCGCGCGCTGGACGGCCTGGACCTGGAGGTCCGGGCCGGCGAGGTGCACGGCTTCCTGGGCCCGAACGGCGCCGGGAAGTCGACCGCGATCCGCGTCCTGCTCGGCCTGCTGCGGGCCGATTCGGGCACGGTCCGACTGCTGGGCGGCGACCCCTGGAAGGACGCCGTCGAGCTCCACCGCCGCCTGGCCTACGTGCCCGGCGACGTCACACTGTGGCCCAACCTGTCCGGCGGAGAGGTCATCGACCTGCTCGGCCGGCTGCGCGGCGGTCTCGACCGGGATCGCAAGAGGGAGCTGATCGAGCGGTTCGACCTCGACCCGCGCAAGAAGGGCCGGGCCTACTCCAAGGGCAACCGGCAGAAGGTCGCCCTCGTCGCCGCGCTCGCCTCCGACGCGGAGCTGCTGCTGCTGGACGAGCCGACCTCCGGGCTCGACCCGCTGATGGAGGCGGTCTTCACCGACTGCGTCGCCGAGGCTCGGGAGCGGGGCCGTACGGTGCTGCTGTCCAGCCACATCCTCGCCGAGGTCGAGAAGCTGTGCGACCGGGTGAGCATCATCCGCGACGGCCGCACCGTCGAGACCGGCACGCTGGCCGAACTGCGCCACCTGACCCGCACGTCGATCACCGCCGAGCTGGCCGGCCCGCCCGACGGGCTGGCGGACCTGCCCGGCGTCCACGGCCTGCGCGCCGACGGCGGCCGGGTGACGTTCGAGGTCGACGACGACCGGCTGGGCGACGCGCTGGCGCGGCTCGCGGCCCGCGGCGTGCGCTCGCTCACCAGCCGGCCGCCGACCCTGGAGGAGCTGTTCCTGCGCCACTACCGGGACGGGGACGCCCGTACGGCGAACGGGAGCACCCGTACGGCCGGCGGCGACGCCCGGCCGGTGGACGGGGACGCCCGTACGGCGAGCGGAGACGCCCGATGACCGGCACCGGCTCGCTCGTCCGGCTGATCCTGCGGCGCGACCGGCTCGTTCTGCCGCTGTGGGTGCTGCTGCTCGCCGTACTGCCGATCACCCAGACCGCCGGCATCGCCGAGCTGTACCCGACCGAGCGGGGGCTGCGGGAGTTCGCCGCGTCCTTCGGCGCCAACCCCGCGCTGGTCGCGATGTACGGGCCGTTCACGCACTGGAACGCCGCCGCGCTGGGCGTGTGGCGCGCCGGGTTCACCCCCGTGCTGCTGGGTCTGGCCTGCCTGCTCACCGTGGTCCGGCACACCCGGGTGGAGGAGGAGACCGGCCGTCGCGAGCTGCTCGGCTCCACCGTCCTGGGCCGTCAGGCGGGGCTGTCGGCGGCGCTGGCCGTGGCCGCGTCGGCGAACCTGGCCGTGGCGCTGGTCGTCCTGGCCTCCTTCGCCGGGCCGGGGTACCCGGTCGCCGGCGCGCTGGCCACCGGCCTCGGCTACGCCGCGACCGGCATGGTGTTCGCCGCCGTGGGCGCGGTCGCCGCGCAGCTCACCGAGAGCGCGGGCGGGGCCCGGGCGATCGGCCTGTCGGCGCTCGGCGTCGCCTACCTGGTCCGGATGGCCGGCGACTCGACCGGCGCCTCGTGGCTGTCGTGGCTGTCGCCGTTCGGCTGGAGCCAGCGGATGCGTCCCTTCGCCGGCGAGGTCTGGTGGCCGCTCGCCCTGTCGCTCGCGGCGGTCGCCCTGCTGTCGCTCGCCGCCTACGCCCTGGCCGGGCGCAGGGACCTCGCGGCGGGTGTGCTGCCGCCGCGGCTGGGTCCCGCCGACGCCGTGCCCGGCTTCGGCTCGCCGCTCGCGCTGGCCTGGCGGCTGCACCGGGGGCCGCTGCTCGGCTGGAGCGCGGGTTTCGCGGTGTTCGGCGCGGTGGTCGGCGCCGCGGCGAAGGCCGCCGCCGACACGATGGCCGGCAACGCGCGGCTCATGGAGATGATGGCCCGGCTGGGCGGCTCGGCGAACGTGGCCGACGTCTTCGTCGCGAGCGTGATGAGCATCTTCGGGATGGGCGCCGCCGGCTACGCCGTGCAGGCCGCGCTGCGGATGCGCGGCGAGGAGACGCTCATGCGCGCCGAACCGCTGCTGGCCGCCCCGGTGGGCAGGGCCCGGTGGATGGCGGGTCACCTGGTGTTCGCGCTGCTCGGGCCGGCCGTGGTGATGCTGGTCCTGGGGGTCGCGGTCGGGATCGCCTACGGCGCGAGCACCGGCGACGTCGCCGGCCGGCTCCCCGGGGTGGCGGGCGCGGCGGTCTCCCAGCTCCCCGCCGTGTGGTCGCTGGCCGGGCTGGCGGTCGCGCTGTTCGGCCTGTTGCCACGCCTGACCGCGCTGGCGTGGGCGGCGCTGGCGCTGTTCCTGCTGCTCGGCCAGGTCGGCGCGCTGCTGGACCTGCCGCCCGCGGCGCTGGACCTCTCACCGTTCAGCCATCTGCCCAAGCTCCCCGGCGGGGAGGTGGCGGCGACGCCGCTGCTCGTACTGACCGCGATCGCCGCCGCGCTCGTGGCCACCGGCCTGTACGGCTTCCGCCGCCGCGACGTCGGCTGACGCCGGCGGGCACGGTCCGGCGTCGCCGGGGTCCCGCCGTACGGTTCGCGGGCCGTACGGCGGGACCCGGGGGCCATGCGAGGAGGGTGCGCGGACGGGCGGCCGATGGGGGTTTCGGCAGGTGGGAGCCGGTGAGGAACGAGGAAGGAGCCGTCCGCCTCCGGCGGCGGCCCGCAGGGGGGCGGACCGGTGCCGCCGGGGATGAGCGCCGCGCTCGGGGGCAGGGTCTCCCGGTCACCCGTCCGCACCGCCGAAGGAGGACCGCATGGCCGACACCGCCATCATCGACGTCGACGGCACCCTGGTCGACACCAACTACCAGCACGCGCTCGCGTGGTACCGGGCTTTCAACCGCTACGACGTGGTGCTGCCGCTGTGGCGCATCCACCGGCACATCGGCATGGGGGGCGACCAGATCGTGGCCGCACTCGCCGGGGAGGACGTCGAGCGGGAGCACGGCGACGCGCTGCGGGAGGCGTGGACCGAGGAGTTCGACAAGATGATCGACGAGGTGCGGCCCTTCGAGGGCGCCACCGACCTGCTGGTCGAGCTGGGCCGACGCGGGTTCGCCGTGGTCCTCGCCTCCTCCGGCAAGCCGGAGCACGTCGATCACTTCCTCGACCTCATCGACGGCCGCGAGCACTGCAGGGCGTGGACCACCTCCGAGGACGTCGAGAAGACCAAGCCCGCCCCCGACCTGATGAAGGTGGCGCTCGCCAAGGTCGAGGGCGCCTCGGGGGTGGCGGTCGGCGACTCCACCTGGGACTTCCTCGCCGCCGGCAAGCTGGACCTGCCCGGCATCGCGATCCGCACCGGCGGGTTCTCGCCCGAGGAGCTGCGCGAGGCCGGCGCCGCCCACGTCTTCGATTCGATTCCCGACCTGATCGACGGGCTCGACCGCACGCCGCTCCGGAAGGCCACCTGACGACGTCGCCCCCGCCCGGGGGCGGGGGCTTCCCGGAGGTTTCCGATGAACTGGTACCCGCTGCGTCTCAGCAGCCCCGTCCGCGACTACGTCTTCGGCGGCCGGGCCATCGCCGAGCGGCTGGGCCGTACCGGCCTCCCCCATGGTCCCGTCGCCGAGACGTGGGAGGTGAGCGACCTGGAAGGCGAGAGCGCGGTGGTGAGCAACGGCCCCCTGGCCGGGTGCACGCTGCGGGAGCTCGTCGAGGACCGGCCGGGCGAGCTGGTGTGCCACGGCTGGAGCGGGCCGCACTTCCCGGTGCTCACGAAGTTCATCGACGCCACCGGCATGCTGCCGGTGCACCTGCACGCCGACGACGCGACCGCGCGGCGGCTGCAGGCCCAGCCGAACGGCAAGACCGAGGCGTGGCACATCCTGGACGCCGCACCCGGCGCCACCGCCCTGGTCGGCGTCAAGGAGGGCGTGGGCCACGACGAGCTGCGCGCCGCGCTCCTGGAGCAGGACTTCGACGCGGTGATGCGGCGGCTCCCGGTGCGGCCGGGCGAGACGGTGTACGTGCCGGGCGGGACGCTGCACAGCTTCGGTCCCCGCACCCTCGTCTACGAGATCGAGCAGACCTCCGACATCCATCAGCACGCCATGCCCTGGCGCATGGAGGACGGCTCCCCCCTGGGGAGAGGTGAGTGGCACGCCGGCGTCGAACGGCTGCTGGAGGAGTGGCGGCCGGAGCCGCGGCCCGACTTCCAGCCGGGCCTGCGCATCCCCGCGGGCGAGGACGTCGAGCGGGTGATCTGCTGCGCCGGGCCGTACTTCGCCCTGGAGCGCTGGCGGGTGGCGGCCGGCGTGTCGCCGGTGTGCCGGTTCGACACCGCGCTCGTGGTGAGCAACGCCGGCGGCCCGGTGGCGGTCGAGGCCGGCGGGTGGTGCGAGACCCTCGGGCCGGCGCGGACGCTGCTGCTGCCCGCCGCACTCGGCCTGGTACGGGTCAGCGGGCCGGCCGACCTGCTGGTCGGCTACCTGCCGAACCTGGAGCGCGACATCCGCGCCCCGCTGGCCGCGAGCGGCTACGGGCCACAGGTCATCGCCTCGCTCGGGGAGGGTCTGGCGGCCTGAGCCGCGCGGACCCGGCGGTTCGGGACGCGCGGACCCGGCGGTTCGGGACGCGCGGACCCGGCGGTTCGGGACGCGCGGACCCGGCGGTTCGGGACGCGGGAAGGAGCCCCCGCGGGGGCGGGGATGAGTTATCACGCCTCTCACCTGGGCAACCAGCAGGGATGGACCATTCAGAAGCACCGGTGCTGGAGGCGCTCGCCGCCTACCACGCCGAGAAGCAGCTGCCGTTCACCCCGCCGGGCACAAGCAGGGGCGCGGCGCCGACCCGAGGGTCCGCGCGGTGCTGGGGGACGCCGTCTTCCACTCCGACGTCCTGGCCGTCAACGGCCTGGACGACCGCACCTCCTCCAAGGGGATCCTGGAGCGGGCCCAGGAGCTCATGGCCGACGCCGTCGGCGCGGACCACACCTTCTTCTCCACCTGCGGCAGCTCCCTGTCGGTCAAGGCCGCCATGCTGGCGGCGGCAGGCCCGCACGAGAAGCTGGTACTCGGCAGGGACGCCCACAAGGCCATGGTGGCCGGGCTGATCCTGTCCGGTGTCCGGCCGGTCTGGGTGGACCCGAACTTCGACCCGGACCTGCACCTGGCCCACCCGCCGTCGGTCGAGGCGTTCACCGCGGCCTTCGACGAGCACCCCGACGCCAAGGGCGCGCTGGTGACCAGCCCGACGCCGTACGGCACCTGCGGCGACCTGGCCGGGCTCGCCCGGATGTGCCACGAGCGGGGCAGACCCCTGCTGGTGGACGAGGCGTGGGGCGCGCACCTGCCCTTCCACCCCGACCTGCCGGTCTGGGCGATGAACGCCGGCGCCGACGTCTGCGTCACCTCCATCCACAAGATGGGGTCGGGGCTGGAGCAGAGCTCCGTCTTCCACCTGCGGGGCGACCTCGTCGACCCGGAGGCACTCAAGTCGCGCGCCGACCTGCTGAGCACCACCAGCCCGTCGGTGCTGATCTACGCCGCCCTGGACGGCTGGCGGCGGCAGATGGCCGAGCACGGCCGTGAGCTGTACGACCACGCGCTGGCGCTGGCCGGGAGCCTGCGCGAGCGGATCTCCGAGATCAAGGGCATGCACGTCCACACCCGGGACGACTTCTGCGGGCCCGGCCGGGCGTCCGACATGGAGAGGAGTCCGCCGCCAGGCTGCTCACCGGGCTGAGGGACCTGGCCGAGCACGCCGGTGAGCTGCCCCCGGGCCCGTCGATGGACGTCCCCGACCCGCGGGAGCTGCGGCTGGAGCAGGCCATGCTGCCGCGGGACGCGTTCTTCGGCCGTGCCGAGCGGGTGCCGTGGCGGGAGGCCGTGGGCCGGGTCTCCGCGGAGATGCTCACGCCGTACCCGCCCGGCATCCCCGCCGCGGTGCCCGGTGAGCGGCTCACCGAGGCGGTGCTGGACTACCTGCGCACCGGGGTGGACGCCGGGATGGTCGTACCGGACGCGGCGGACCCGGAGGTCAGGAGCGTCCGCGTCGTCGCCGGGGAGTGACCGCCGCCCCCGGCGGGCGGCCTCCGCACCGGCGAGGGCCGCTGCCGTCCGGTGGCGGGGCCGGATCGCGAGGGCGGCACCGAACGGCCGGGGCACCCCGACCGTTCGCCCTTTTCCGACTTTTCCGGCTTTTTCATCCTCGATGTACCCTTTCGATCACTTACGCCTTGACCAGGGGAAGACGACCCTTTACAGCCCTTTGACATGACTGTACGTTGTCGTTAAATCACCCTGTGCATTCGAGGAATGTAGGTGAGACCATGCCCGAAAACGGCAGCGAACGCCCTCCCGACCCCCGGGTGGCGTTCGCGAGCGCGGCGGAGGCCAACGCCGGGGAGCGCAACGAGCGTCCCGGGGCGGCCGACCGCGCCGTCATCACGGTGACCGCCGACGAGCACCTCCCGCCCCTGGCCGAGCAGGCGTTGGACGACCGGCCGCTGACCCTGCGATTCACGGAACCGGAGGAGTAGGCCATGGAGCTGCACTTCCGCAACCGCTACGTGTCCAGGGTCTGGGTGGCGATCATGTTCTACAGCCCCGTCACCTGCCGCGACTACGGCCAGTGGGGCACCCGCGGCTGGTGGGCCGTCGACCCGGGCGGTGAGGCGTTCGTCCTCAACACCGACAACCGCTACGCCGCCTTCTACGCCGAAGCCGCCAACGGAGCCGTCTGGACCGGCCCCTACGGCCCGATGTACGTCTACCAGACCGCCTTCGACTCCTGCCTCAACATCGGCAGCACCGCGGCCAGGCGCGTCGGCACCCGACTGGTCGACATGAGCGGCTACTCCCGCTACTACGTGAACCTCGTCGCCTGACGAGGCCCCTCACCGGGCGCCGGCCCGGCACCGGCCGATCGGCATCGCGGTGAGGAAGCCCCCTTGAGCGCCTCCTGGGAGACGGCTCCGAGGTCCGTCCGGCCTCGTGTCTCCTTCCGCTGACCCGTCCCCCTCCGACCGGGAGGCGCTCACCCCGAAACCGGCCGCCGAGGCGCCGGCCCCGAAGACGCCCGCCGGCCCCGAACCCGCCCGCCGGCCGCCGAGGCGCACCTCGCCCGTCCGGGACGCCTTTCCGTACGGCTCGCCGCCCCGGCCGACGCCGGCTAGGGCTCGATGTTCTTGCGCAGCGCGGCGAAGTAGAACCCGATGGCGATGGCGCCCACCAGCGCCACCATCCCGACGGTGGTCCCCTCCGCGCCGAAGAGCGAGGTCAGCACGATCGCGACGGCGAAGACGAGGGGCACGCCGATATCGAGCCTTTTGCGGTTCACGATCCTCCTTCTCGGTTCGCCTCGCGGCTTCACCGCCCGTTGTCCAGGGCGATGCCGTCCGGCGAGGCAGGATCAACCTAGCGCCCCGCACGCGAACCCGCGCACGGCCGCCGTCCCGCGACCCGGCGGGGCACCCGCCGAGCACCGGCCCCACGGCCCGGGGGAGCACGCCGGCCGGGTCGCCCGGCCGCCGGTTCCACGGCTCAGCGGGACGCGCCCCGGGCCACCGCGATCATCTCGGCGAACCGGCGGTAGCGGGTCAGCTCCTCTCCCACCGGGTCCAGCACGAACTCCCGGGCGACCTGACCCACGCTCGCCCGGAGCGCCCGGGACGCCCGGCGCGCCCGGCGGCGCCCGCCCAGCCACGCGGCCACCCGGCAGAGCAGCGCGATCACCAGCCCGAGGAGCACCCCGCCGAGCAGCAGCAGGGTGGGCCAGGGCAGCTCCCCCACGGTCGGCATGTAGGGCCGGGGAAGCCGCAGGTAGTCCATGGCGATCAGGCCGAGCAGCCAGAACGCCCCGGAGAGCGCCACCAGCAGCACCAGCCACTGCGCCAGCCCCGCCGCCCTCCACCACGCGGGCCGTCCCGACACGCCGAGCGAGGTGGTCGCCACGGCGCGGTCGAGGCCGTCCTCCAGCTCGTCCGCGCGTGCCCGGGCCGCCTGCCGTACGGCCGCCGCCCACGGCTCGGGCAGGCCCTCCGAGGCGGTCCCGGCGGTCTCGCGGACGGCGGTGTCCATCCGCGAGCGCTGCACGGCGGACGTGGCCGGGATGGAGGTGCGGCCCACGGGCCCGCCGCCCTCCGGCGTCGCGGGCCCGGCGGCCCCCCTCGTCGCGGACGGGGCGGGAAGGCCCAGGCGGAGGCGGCGCAGCGGGTCGGGCCGCAGCCGGCGGATCCACCGGGTCGGCGGCCAGCCGGTCGCGACGACGGAGCGGTGCCGGTGAGACTTGGCCACGGCGGCGACCACGACCGGGACCCCCGCCGCCTCCGACAGCGCGCCGGTCAGCGGCCCCGCGAGGCCGTCCAGGGAGACCTCCGGCGGCGCGGCCACCTCGATCGGGCCCGTGGCCGAGGCGCCGGCGTCGCGCACCACCCCGAAGGCCGGGCCTCCGCCGAGTCCGGGGCCGGAGCCGGGACCGGTACCGGGGCCGCCGGCGTAGAGGTCCGTGCCGGCCATGACGGACTCCCCGTCGTGGAGACCGGCGCCGCTGGAGGCCAGGGCGAGCGCGTCCGAGGCCGTACCGACGTCGGCGGCCAGGCGGGCGGCCCACGAGCGGCGGTTCGCGACGCGCGAGGCGAGCAGGGAGCGCAGTTCGTCCACGCCCTCCCCGGTGCGCGCCGAGACCGCGACCAGCGGCACCCCGGCCAGCCCGTCGTCGTCGAGCAGCCGCCGCAGGTCCGCCAGGCAGCGTTCCACGGCGGCCGGGGACAGGCGGTCGATCTGGTTGAGGACGACCACCGTGACGTCGCGGTGCCGGGACAGCGGGCGCAGGTAGCGGTCGTGCACGGCCGCGTCGGCGTACTTCTGCGGGTCCAGCACCCACACCAGCAGGTCGACCAGCTCGACCAGCCGGTCCACCTCCAGCCGGTGCGCCGCCTCGATCGAGTCGTGGTCGGGCAGGTCGAGCAGGACCAGCCCGGGGACCTCCCCGCTCGCCCAGCCCCCGGTGACGGCGTCATCGGAGGCCCCGGCGTCCACCTCGTGGCGGCGGGAGATCTCCAGCCAGTCGAGCAGCGGCCCGGCGCCCGTCCCCTCCCAGAGGGCCGCCTGCGCGGCCGAGGTGGTCGGCCGGGTGACCCCGACCGTGGCGAGCGTGGTGCCGGACAGCAGGTTGAACAGCGAGGACTTGCCGCTGCCGGTGGCGCCGGCCAGCGCCACCGCGGTGTGGTCGACCGACAGGCTGCGCCGCACGCCGGCGCGGGCGACCACCGAGCGGGCCCCGGCGACCGCGACGGGGGCCAGCCGCCCGTCGGCGAGGTCGGCGGCCTCGGCCAGCGCGTCCAGCCGGTCGTCCAGGGAGACCGTGGTCCTGCGTCGCAGCAGCTTCACGCCTCACGCCCCTCGGTGCCGTTCAGCGGAACGGCGTCCGCTCCGCCCCGCGACACGCCGCCCAGGCCGTCCATGCCGTTCACGCCTCCGGTGGAGCCGCCGGGCGGCAGCGCGCCCCGGCCCTCGGCGGCCGCCGGGATCTCGCGCCGGTGCTCCCGTACGGCCCGCGCCGCGGCCCGCAGCGCCCCGGCGGTGTCCCCGGGCGGCTGCACGGCGTCGAGGAGGTCGGTGAACCGGGTGGCCTCCGCGCCGAGCAGGGAGGCGACGCGGGCCCGCAGGTCGGCCCGGGCCTTGACGGTGAGGGTCCGCACCGCCTGGTCGCCGAAGACCGCCTCCAGCAGCTTCTGGCTCAGCACGCTGGTTCCCCCGGCGATGCCGACCTCGATGCCGGTCAGGCCCCCGGTGGAGGCGAACACCGCGAGCATCAGCAGCAGGCCCGCCCCGTTGAGGCCGTAGGAGGTGACGCGGGCGGCGGTCCGCCGGTCGGCGCCCTCCTCGCGGACCAGGCCGAGGACGTACTCCTGCCAGCCCCGGACGGCGGCCTCGGAGCGGGCGGGCAGGTCGGTCGCGGCCCGGCCCAGGCGCCCGGCCGCCGCGACCCCGGCCTCCTCCAGCAGGGCTCGCCCGGAGGGGTGCGACGACCACGACTCCAGCGCGCGTTCGGCGGCGTCGTCGGCCGCCGCCCTGATCAGTGCCTCCACCCCGCTCTCCAGGGCGACGCGCAGCTCGCTGTCCGGCGCGGGCCGCCCGGTGAACATCGCCACCAGCCGGTCGCGGAACCGGCCGACCCGGCTCTCCAGGGAGCGCATCAGGTCGCCGGTGCCGACGAAGTCCTGCCAGCGGGCCAGCACCTCCCCGCGCAGCAGCGAACCGTCCAGCATGCCCTGGTCGAAGGCGGCCAGCCCGCCCGAGTAGGCGGCGCCCGTCATCGAGCGGAGGTCCTCGGCCGCGGCGCGCTGGCGGTCCACCGCGTCGGCGAGGGCGGGGACCCGTACGGCGAGGCTGTCCAGGGCGCCGGACAGCGTCTGGCGGACCACGTCCGCGCGGGCCTGGGCGTCGGCGGCGATGCCGGTCAGCCAGTCGGCGATCGGCTGGACCGCCGGGCGCGGCAGGCGGGCGTTCTCCTCGGGCAGGACCAGCTCCGGCACCTCGAACAGGCGTGTCCCGCCCAGTCCGTTGGCCTCCAGCAGCCGCCCGAGGTCACGCTCGACCACGCCGACGGCCTCGGGCGGGACGCGCGACAGGATGACGGCCAGGGCCGTGCTCCGCTCCCGGGCCGACCGCAGGAACCCCCACGGCACCTCGTCGGCGTAGCGGGAGGCCGTGGTGGTGAACAGCCACAGGTCGGCGGCGGCGAGGAGCTGGGCGGCCAGCTCGCGGTTGGCGGCGACGACCGAGTCGATGTCCGGCGCGTCGAGCAGGGCCAGCCCCGGTGGCAGGCCGGCGACGGTGACCACCCGCAGCGTGCCGGGCTCCCCGGAGCCGCCGCCGGTGACGCGGGGCAGGCCCGGCAGGACGTGCTGTTCGGTGAACCACGCCTCGTCGGCGGGGCTGGTGACCAGGGTGGGCGCCAGCGTGGTGGGCCGCAGGACGCCGGGCGTGGTGACGTCGGCCCCGACGATGGAGTTCACCAGGGTCGACTTGCCCGCCCCGGTGGAGCCTCCGACGACGGCCAGCAGCGGGGCGTCGATCGCGCTCAGGCGCGGGATCAGGTAGTCGTCGAGCTGGCCGGCCAGCTCGCGCAGCGCCCTGCGGTCCGCCTCGACACCGCCGGTCTCCAGGGGCAGCGGGTCAGGATCGAGGCGGCCCCGCAGCTCCCGCAGCGCCTCCAGCAGACCGCCGTTCCCGTTCATAGGACCGGTCCTTCCCGAAAGGGAACGGCCTAGACGTCCAACGTGATCGGTTCCGCGCCCGGAGGCCGACCGGGTGAAGGCGGGCGGACCACGACGAGGACGGACACGGCCGGACGGCGGGGCGAGGGCCGCACGAGCCTGACGAAGACGGACGGACCCGGACGGGCCCCACGGAGAACGTCCCGGAGACGGGGTCGCACGGGGAACGACCCGGAGACGGGGTCCCACGGAGAACGACCCGCGTACGGCCCCGCGCATGAGAAGGGCCCCGCCGTCCGACCGGATCACGGGGGCGAATCCGGTAGGCGACGGGGCCCGAATCCCCGGTGCCCGAGGGCGGACCGGAACGGTCTCGCCTCCCCCGCAGCTGGAGGCGAGCCCTGATCCGCCACGGTCACGGGGAGATCTGGGGTGACGCGGTGACCATTGGAGCAGCCGAACCTCAGGGACAGATGAGGCGAACCTGAGTATTCGCTGAAAGTTCAATCATCCCGGGGAGGGCGCAGGACGTATCCCACGCCCCTCAGAGTGTGGATGAGGCGGGGCTCGTTCACGTCCACCTTCCGGCGGAGGTAGGAGACGTAGGACTCCACGACCCCGGCGTCGCCGCCGAAGTCGTAGTTCCAGACGTGGTCGAGGATCTGCGCCTTCGACAGCACCCGGCCGGTGTTGACCATGAAGTAGTGCAGCAGCTTGAACTCGGTGGGCGACAGCCGCACCGGCTCACCCGACACCCAGACCTGGTGGGCCTCCTCGTCCAGTTCCAGCGTGCCGACCTGCAGCCGGGCGGGGATGTCGAGGTCGCCCCGGGTACGGCGCAGCACGGCCCGGATCCGGGCCACGACCTCCTCCAGGCTGAACGGCTTGGTCACGTAGTCGTCGGCCACCCGCAGGCCGGCGACCTTGTCGTCGGTCGCGTCCCGGGCGGTCAGGAAGAGCACCGGCGTCTGGCCGCTCACGTCCCGCAGCCGCCCGGCGACCGAGAAGCCGTCCATGTCGGGCAGCATCACGTCCAGCACGACGAGGTCGGGGCGGGTCCGCTCGGCGAAGTGCACCGCCTCCCGCCCGTCCGCGGCGGTGATCACCTCGAACCCCGACCTGCGCAGGCTGGCCGAGAGCAGCTCACGGATGTTCGGCTCGTCGTCCACGACGAGCAATCTGGCCTCGGCTCTGTCCAGCACGATCACGAGGTTCGCTCACCGCCCTGGAACGCAGCTCAGCCCAGGCTGAACATTTGCTGAGAAAACGATTTCAGTACGCGGACCGCCATCGCCGCCGGGAAACGGACCCGATTCCGGCCCCCTTTCCCGCCGGCGAGACGGACCCGGTCCCGGACCGCCGTCGCCGCCGGGCCCGCGCCCGCCCGTCACCCCCGGCCGCCGCCCTCGCTGATCGCGGTGGCGGTGATCGAGCCGTCCCCGGCCCGCTCCCCCTGGACGACCACCACGCCACCGGGTTCCAGGTCGGTGACCTTCCCCTTCTTCGAGACCCGCACGGTCGTGTCGTCGCCGGTGTTGACCGTCACGACGGAGCCGTCCCTGGTCTGGACGTAGACCTTCGTGCCCTCCACCCGCTGCACGGTGCCGACGGCCGCCCCGCCGAACCCGCCCCGGCCGCCGAAGCCGCCGCCCGGACCGGTCCGGCCGTTCTGCGTGCCCTGGTCACCCTGGCCGTTCTGTCCGGGCTGGCCGCTCCGCTGGCCGCCGCCGAAGCCCCGACCGTCCCCGAAACCGCTCCCGGAGCCACCGGGACCGCCGGAGCCCTGCCGTACCGCGGCGTTCGACGCGGCGGGACCCGCGGCCGGGCCGCCCAGCGCCTTGTGCGCCTGGATACCCAGGACGATCCCGGCGACGAGCACCACCCCGGCGCCCAGCACGAGCGTGAGCGTGGACGGGCCGCGCCGCGGCGGGCCCGTCAGTTCCGTCTCCAGGTCGTCCCCGAAGGGAGAGCCGTCGAGCACCTCCCCGGCGGGGACGGTGCCACCCGGCCCGTCGGCCGGTCCCGCGCCCTCGTGTTTCCCCTTGGGCCCCATGTGTCTCTCCTCAGCCTGAATGCGCGCGGCGCGCGCCGTACCGGGTCACTCGTGGCGCAGGGCCTGGATGGGGCGGAGCTTGGCCGCCCGGTTGGCCGGGTAGCCGCCGAAGAACAGCCCGATGCCCACCGAGACGCCGAGGGCCAGCGCGATCGAGGACGGCACGACCACGGGCTGGATGCCCGCGACCGGGAGCCGGCTGCCGGCCAGCGCGACCAGCACGCCCGCCAGCCCGCCCGCCAGGCTCAGCACCGTCGCCTCCGTCAGGAACTGGCCGAGGATCGCGCTCCGGGGCGCCCCGATGGCCTTCCTGATGCCGATCTCCCTCGTCCGCTCGGTCACGGTGACCAGCATGATGTTGGTGATGCCGATGCCGCCGACCAGCAGGGAGATCGCGGCGACCGCGCCGAGCAGCGCGGTGAAGACGCCGATGGTCGAGCTGACCGTCTCCTGCAGGGCGGCCTGGTTCAGGATGCGGTAGTCGGCGGCGCCGCCGGGGGCGATGCCGTGCCGCTGGTCGAGGATGGCCGTCACCTCGTCCTGGGCCGCGTCCGTCGTGTCGGCGCCGGTGGCCTGCACGATGATCGAGCCGAGCGGGCCGAACCCGGTCAGGCTCTGCTGTACGGCCGGCAGCGGCACGATCGCGACGTCGTCGGCGTCCTGCATCCCCGACGAGCCCAGCTCCCTGAGCACCCCGACCACCGTGAACGGCACCCCGGAGACGGTGACCTGCCGGCCGACCGGGTCGGCGGCCCCGAACAGCTCGTCGGCCACGGTCCGCCCGACCACCATGACCTTCCGGGCGGCGACCACGTCGTCGTTGACGAAGTACGACCCCTTCTCGACCACCTTGTTGGTCGCCTCGAAATAGCTGGGGTAGGTGCCGACGAGCTGGGAGACGGTGTGGCTCGTCCCCTCGTACACGGCGGCGGTCCCGTTCGCGGTCACCACCGGCGACACGCTCCGGACCGACGGGGCCTGCGCGCGGTCGGTCAGCGCCCGCGCGTCGTCCAGCGTGAGCTGCCTGGCCTGGGTGCGCGGCCCGCCGCCCCCGCGCCCGCGCCCGCCGGCGAACCCGCCGGGGCCGCCGCCCGCGAAGGACGCGGAGACGGTGAGGGTGTTCGACCCCAGCCGCTGGATGTTCTGCTGGATGGACCGCGAGGCGCCCTCGCCGAAGGCGACCAGCAGGATCACCGCGGCGACCCCGATGAGGATGCCGAGTGTGGTCAGGAAGCTGCGCAGCTTGTTGGCCGCCAGCCCGCGCAGCGCGAACCGGAGGATCTCGAACCGGCTCACGCGGGCACCTCCGGCGTGCGGGCCCGGGGCGGGGCGCCCTCGGCGGGCGCCTGCCGGCGGTCGTCGACGATCCGGCCGTCCACCAGGCGGACCACCCGCTTGGCGTGCTCGGCCACGTCGTCCTCGTGGGTGATGATCACGATCGTCCGGCCGGAGACGTTCAGCTCGTCGAAGATCTCCAGGACGTCCCGGGTCGAGGCGGTGTCAAGGTTGCCCGTCGGCTCGTCGGCGAGCAGCAGGGACGGCGCGGTCACCAGCGCCCTGGCGACGGCGACGCGCTGCTGCTGGCCGCCGGACAGCTCGTTCGGCTCGTGCCGGACGCGGTCGGCCAGGCCGACCCGCTCCAGGGCCGCCAGGGCGCGGGCCCGCCGCTCGGCCGCCCCGACCCCTCCGTACGCCATGGGCAGCTCGACGTTGGCGAGCGCGCTCATCCGGGGGATCAGATTGAACGACTGGAAGACGAAGCCGATCTTCCGGTTGCGCAGGACGGCGAGGCGGCGCTCGTCCAGCGACCCGACGTCGGTGCCCTCGATGAGGTAGCGGCCCGAGGACGGCACGTCCAGGCAGCCCAGGATGTTCATCAGCGTGGACTTGCCGGAGCCGGAGGCGCCCATGATGGCCACGTAGTCGCCGCGCTCGACGGTGAGGGACACCCCGCGCAGGGCGTGGACCCGGGCGTCGCCCTCGCCGTACACCTTCGACAGGTCGCGGACCGACAGGACGGGGACGCTCACCGGCCACCGTCCCCGCCGCCACCGCCGCCGATCCGGCCCAGGCGGCCGGTGCCGCCCCCGCCTCCGCCGAGGCCGGGGAAGCCGCCCTGCTGGGAGGTGCCGGCGGCGGCCGGGCGGACGACCTGGTCGCCCTCGGCGAGACCGGACGTGATCTCGGTGAGGGTGAGGCCCCTGACACCGACCTCGACCGGGGTCGTCACCTGCCGGCCGTCCCGCAGGACCGTCACCGTAGTGCGGCCACCCGCCGTGGAGACGACCGAGGAGGGGACCGCGAGGACGTTCTCGGCCCGGCCGACGGTCACCTCGACGGTCGCCGTCTGGCCGAGCCTCACCTCTTCCGGCGCCTTGGCGAAGGAGATCGTCACCGGGTACTGCACGACGTTGTCGCTGGTCGTGGCGGTCGGCTGGATCTGGGTGACCTCGCCGCCCGCGGTGACACCGGGCAGCGCGTCGAACCGGACCGCGGCCTGCTGGCCGACCTTGAGCCTGGTGACGTCGGACTCGGTGAAGTTCCCGACGAGCTGGAGCCTCCCGGTGTCGGCGAGCTCGATGAACCCGCCCGACCTGGCGGTGGAGCCGTTCGACGCGTTGCTCCCCGACGCGCCCGAGCCGGACCCCGAGCCCGAGGCGGACCCCGACTCCGAGCCGGAGGCCGAGGCCGACGACCCCGAGGCCGAGCCGCCGACGGTGCCGTTGACCGCGGTGACCGTGCCCGCGAACGGGGCCTTGATGACCGTGCCCGCCGCGGTCCGCCGCGCCTCCCGGTAGGTGTTCCTGGCGGTGACGTACCGGGCGTAGGAGGCGGCGGTGGAGGTGTCGTCGTCGGCGGAGTCGAGCGCGGCCGCCGCCGCGTCCAGACTCTCCCGGGCGGCGGTGTCGTCCAGGCGGGCGAGGATCTGCCCCGCGCGCACCTTGTCACCGGGGGCCACGTAGATCTTCTCCACCGTGCCGCCCGTACCGAACCCCAGGGAGCGCGACCGGGCGCTCGTCACCGCTCCCGAGGCCGACACCGAGGCGACCACCGTGCCCCGGGTCACCGCCACGGTCCGCGCGGCGGCTCCGGCGGACCCGGCGGCCTCCGCCGAGGAGGACTCCCCGCCCAGGGAGGAGTAGGCGATCCCCGCGCCGCCCAGCAACAGGACGGCGAGCGTCCCGTTGACGATCAGCGCTCCGCGCTTGGTCGACAGCTTCACAGGGCGGTACCTTGGCGCACCTTCCTTAGGCGCAGCCTCTAGATCGCTGAAGGTTTCCTGGGGACCCGCGGGGCTCCGGTGGAGATACGCAGGAAACCCTCAGGTGTTCCTGAGGAGAGAGTGGATCGGGCACGCCACAATGGTCCGCCATGAGACCGACTGATCTCCCGAAACCGGTACGGACGGGAGGACTCGCCCTGGCCGCCCTCGTCCTGGCGGGCGCGGGCGTGCTCTACGCGCTCGACGACGGCTCCGCCCCGGCGCCCCGGGTGGAACTCGCCGCCGCCCGGCGGGGGACGGTGACGGCCGAGGTGTCCGCGGCGGGCGAGACGGTGGACGGCCACACCCGCGAGCTGGCCTTCGGCGCGTCCGGCACGGTCACGAAGGTCCATGTCAAGGCCGGTGACAAGGTCGGCCGGGGCGACGTCCTCGCCAGGATCGACCCGGCGGCCGCCCGCGAGCACTACGCCGCGGCGAAGGCGCAGCTCGCGGCGGCCCAGGAGGCGCTGGACGACGCGGAGACCTCAGCGACCTCTGTGACCTCGGAGACCTCCGCGACCGCCGCGCCGCGGGCCACCCGACAGGCCGCGCAGCCCCGTCAGCCGCAACAGCGGGGTCGGGAGCAGGTCCCCGCGACCTCAGGCCCCACCGTCCCCGCTGTCCCCACCGCCCGCGCCACCTGCGTCCCCACGGTCCCGACGGCCCGTCCCACCTCCGCCCCCGGGCCCAGCGGCACCACCGACCGTACGGCCCGCCCGACAGGCGCGCCCGCCCCGACCGGCGCGCCGGCCGCGCCCACACCCGGGTCGCGGGAGCCGGTACGGCAGGTCACGGTGGCACCGGCCGGTGGGATCGCGCCGGCCGGGTACTTCCTCGCGCCCGCCCGGATCCCTTCGTTCGCCGGAATCCCTTCGTCCGTCCAGAGCCCTTCGTCCGTCCGGAGCCCGGAGCGGACGCCCACCCCCACGCCCACGGTCAGCCCGACGGCCGTCCCGTCGCCCACCGGCGACTCCACCGACCCGGAGCCCGCGCCGACGGTGACCGTCACGGTGACGGCGACCCCGACGGCGGCCCCCACGGTGACCGTGACCGCCACGGTCACCGCCACGGCCACGGTCACCGCCGCGCCGGGCGGGGACCGCCCGCCGGTCACCACCGGGCCCACGCGTCCCGGGACGGAGCCCACCGCCGGACCGAGCGGGCACCCCACCGCCGGGCCGGGCAGGCACCCCACCGCCGCCCCCACCTCGACCGGTCGGCGCGGATCGAGCCCCACCCCGACCGTCGGCCGCACCCCCGGGACGCGCACCACCCCGGCCTGCCAGGAACAGGGCTCCGGCCGCGACCGGACGGCCACCGACACCGGAGACGGCACCGGCACCCGAACCGGGACCGGAAACGACACCGGCACCCGAACTGGGACCGGAAACGGCACCGGGACCACCCGGTCGGCCACCGCCACCGGGGACGGCGCCGGCGGACGGCAGGCGCTCAGCGTCGAGCAGGCCCGGGCCGAGGTGAAGCGGGCGGAGGCCGACCTCACCGACGCCCGCGAGGAACTGGGCGGCGTGCGGATCGTCGCGCCCGCGGACGGGACCGTCCTGTCCGTGGCGGGCGCCGTCGGCGACAGCGCGGGCACCGGCGCGTTCGTCACCCTCGGCGATCTCGACGAGCTCCAGGTGGAGGCGCTGTTCACCGAGTCCGACATCGGCCGGCTGAAGCTCGGGCAGCGGGCCCGGGTCACCCTCGCCACCCGGGAGGGCGAGGAGCACACCGGCACGGTGACCCGCATCGCCCCCACGGCCACCACCAGCGGGCAGCTCGTGCGGTACGGGGTCACGGTGGCGTTCGACGAGCCCCCGGCCGGGCTCCTGGTCGGCCAGACCGCCACCGTCCGGGTGACGGTCGCCGAGGCCGAGCAGACGCTCTATCTCCCGGCCCAGGCCGTGCGGTCCCGGGCGGGCGGCGTCTCGGTGGTCACCGTCCAGGGCGGCGTCGAGCGCGTCGTCGAGACCGGGGTCCGCGGCGACCGGTACGTCGAGATCGTCTCGGGTCTGACGGAGAACGACCGGGTGGTGCTCCCCGGCGGCACGGCCACCGGTGGGTTCCCCGACAGCGGCTGGCCCGAAGGGATGTGAGCCCGTACGGTTCCGGGGCCCGGCCGGGTCCCGGGACCGTACGGCTCATCCCGGGAGATCCCGCCGCCCCGGAACGCGGCCCGTGACGACCCGGACCAGGGAAGGGTCAGTCGGCCTCGGGGGCGAGGGGGAGGGCGACCCGGAACGTCGCCCCCTCGCCCGGGGCGGACTCCACGGCGACCCGGCCCCCGTGGGCCTCGACCATGGCGGCCACGATCGCCAGGCCGAGCCCGCTGCCACCGCCCTCGGGAGTACGGCGGCCGCGGGCCGAGTCGACGCGGTAGAACCGCTCGAAGACGCGTTCGCACTGCTCGGCGTCGAGCCCCGGCCCCTTGTCGGCCACCTCGATGACGGCCGTGCCGTCCTCGGCGCGCACCCTCACCTCGATCGGGGTGCCTTCGGGCGTGTGGGTGAGCGCGTTCGTCATCAGGTTGCCCACGACCTGGCGGAGCCGTACCTCGTCGCCCGAGACGATGAGCGCGGCGCCGTCCACGGTGAGCGTGACGGAGCGGGCGGGGGCCAGGATACGGGCGTCGTGGACGGCGTCGGCCGCGATGGCGAGCAGGTCGACCGGGCGCGTCGCCATCGGGCGCTGCTGGTCCATCCGGGCGAGCATCAGCAGGTCGTCCACGAGCAGGCCCATCCGGACCGCCTCGGACTCCACCCGGCGCATCAGCGGCGCGACGTCGACGTCCGGGGCCTGCCGGTAGAACTCGGCGAAGCCCCGGATCGAGGTCAGCGGGGTGCGCAGCTCGTGTGAGGCGTCCGCGACGAACCGGCGCATGCGCTCCTCGGAGCTGCGGGCCGCCGCCTCCGACTCCGACCTCGCCCGGAAGGCGGTCTCGATCTGGGTGAGCATGCCGTTCAGCGACTGGCCGAGGCGCCCGACCTCGGTGCGCGGGTCGGCGTCGGCGACGCGGCGGCTCAGGTCTCCGGCGGCGATGGCCTGGGCGGTGGCCTCGATCTCCTCCAGCGGGCGCAGGCTCCGCCGGATGACCATCACGCCCGCCCCGGCGAGCACCAGCATCAGCCCGCCGCCGCCCAGCACCTCCACCAGGGCGAGCTGGCCGACGATCTGGCGGACCTCGGACATGTCCACGGCCACGACCAGGCTCCCGCCTTCCGGGAGGGGGGTCACCCGGACCCGCCACTCCCCGCTGGTGAACGACCCCGGCCGACGCCACGCCGGCACGTGCGGGCCGGGCTTGTCCTCCACCTCCGAGCCGCTGAACGGCAGGAGGACAGCGCCGTTCCGGTCGCGGATCTCCACCCTGGTGTCGGCCGAGAGCGGTTTGCCGGCCAGCATGGTGTTGCCCCGCTGGACGCGGCGCAGGGCGGTCGCGGTGGTCAGGGCGGTCTGGTTGTCCACCCGGTCGATCAGGTAGCCGTGCATGATCGAGACGCTGCCGATGCCGATGAGGGTGAGCGCGATGACCAGCAGGACCAGGATGATCACGATCAGTCTCACCCGCAGCGGGGTGCCCTTGAAGGTCATGACCCGCGGCGGGGCGGCCATGAGGGTCCTGGCCCGTGACGGGACGCCCCGGCGGATCATGCGCCGGGCGGGAGTCGCAGAACGTAGCCGACGCCGCGCAGGGTGTGGATGAGCCGGGGATCGGTGTTGTCGATCTTGCGGCGGAGCACGGAGACGTAGGACTCGACGATCCCGACGTCGCCCCGGAAGTCGTAGTCCCACACGTGGTCGAGGATCTGCGCCTTCGACAGCACCCGCCCGGCGTTGGCCATGAAGTAGCGCAGGAGCTTGAACTCCGTCGGCGACAGCGCCACCGCCCTGCCGTCGCGCCACACCTCGTGGCTCTCCTCGTCGAGCTCGACGTCGGCGAAGGTGAGCCGGGGCGGCCGGGCGAGCACGTCTCCGGACCCGGTACGGCGCAGCACGGCCCTGATCCGGGCCACGACCTCCTCCAGGCTGAACGGCTTGGTCACGTAGTCGTCGCCGCCCAGCGTCAGTCCCTTGATCTTGTCCTCCACGGCGTCGCGCGCGGTGAGGAAGAGCACGGGGGTGTCGGTGCCGCCGCCGCGCAGCCGCCGAACGACGTCGAAGCCGTCCATGTCCGGCAGCATCACGTCGAGGACGATGAGGTCCGGGCGGTGGCGCTGCACCGAGGCGACGGCGTCGGTCCCGTTGCCCGCGGTGTTCACGCCGAACCCGGCGAACCGCAGGCTCGCGGCCAGCAGTTCGAGGATGTTGGGCTCGTCCTCGACGATCAGGAGTCGAGCCTCGGGGGAGTCGGTCACGACGGTTATCTTCACTCCCCCAGATGAAAGCGCAGTTAAAAGGACGACACCGAGGTTAGCCCCACAATATGCCTGGCGATTGCCAGACTGGACGTCGCCGCAGGCGAAGGGGCGTTTCTCACCAGCGCCACCCGGCCCTGGACGTCGACGGAGAAGTCGTCCAGAAGGGCGCCGTCCCTGTCCACGGCCTGCGCCCGGACGCCGCCCTCGACCCTGACGAGGTCGTCGGTGGTGAGGGCGGGCACGTAGCGGCGGGCGGCGGACAGGAAGGCCCCCTTGGACAGCGAGCCGAGCACCTCCCGCACCCCGGTCCGCCAGTGCCGTACGGCCAGCCGCCGGGTGCCCCGCCAGGCGAGGATCCGGCGCAGGTCGCCCGGGTCGACGTCGCGCCAGGAGTAGCCCTCCAGCGCCAGAGCCATGACCGCGTTGGGGCCGACCAGGACCTCGCCGTCGATCCGGCGGGTCAGGTGGACGCCGAGGAACGGGTAGCGGGGGTCGGGGACGGGATAGATCAGCCCGCGGACCAGGTCCCTGGCCGTGCCGGCCAGCGCGTAGTACTCCCCGCGGAAGGGGACGATCCGCACGTCGCCGGGCGCCCCGGTCATCCGGGCGACGGCGTCGGTGCCGAGGCCGGCGCAGACGATCAGCCGGTCGAAGCGGTGCCTCCGCCCGCCGGCCAGCACGTCCACCCCGCCCGAGGTCTGCCGCAGGGCGCGGACCGGGTGTGACAGGAGCACCGAGCCGCCCAGTTCCTCGATGTCGCGGGCCAGGCGGCGGGCGACGGCGGGGAAGTCGGCGATCGCGGTGTGCGGGGAGTGCACGGCGGCCACCCCGACGGCGTTCGGCTCGACCTCGCGCAGCGCCAGGGCGTCCAGCTCGGCGATGTCCGGCACGCCGTTGGCGCGGGCACGCTCGGCGATGTCCCGCAGCCCCGGCCGCTCGGCGGCGGTGGAGGCGACGACGAGCTTGCCGACCTCGTCGTAGGGGATGCGGTGCTCGGCGCAGTACTCCCTGAGCATCGCCGCGCCCTCGCGGCACAGCCGCGCCTTGAGCGAACCGGGCCGGTAGTAGATCCCCGCGTGCACGACGCCGCTGTTGTGCCCGGTCTGGTGGGCCGCGACGTGGTCCTCCTTGTCGAGGACGGTCACCGTGGCGCCGTCCAGGGCCACCTGCCGGGCCACCGCCAGTCCGACGATTCCCGCGCCGACGATCCCCACGCTCCCGCGGGGGACGGCGCCGCCGGACGCACCGGCCTCCAGAAAGGGCATGCCCGCACGCTAACGGCAACACTTCCCCGCGGTGAAGCCCCTTCCGCTGATCGTCACCTTTTGCCCACATACCGCCTGAAAGACAGGGACCACGCGCGGGAGTCGCCCGCCGGAGCCGCGTGGAAGCCGCGCGCCGGGACCCGTGGGAGCCGTCCACCGGGGCCGCTCGGGAGCCACGCGGGAGCCGCCGGCCGGAGCCGCGTGGGAGCCGCGCGTCGTCAGCGCATCCTGCCCACGGCCGCCCGCAGCCGGCGCACGTCCCTCAACCGGGCCTCGTAGGTGGCGCCGAGCGCGACGAGCAGCAGCCCGCCCGCCGCCATCGGCGCCCACCGCGGCACGGCCACGACGACCAGCGCTACCCACGGGGCCAGCTCGTGCAGGACGACGACGGCCAGCGTGAGACCACCGAGCAGGGCCGGCGCCTGGAGCCGCAAGCGGGCCCCGGCCAGCAGCACGGCCATCGAGACCAGGCCGAGCAGCAGCGGCCGGACCCAGCCCTCGCCCTGGAACACCGCGAAAGCGCTGGGCAGCAGGCCGGTGGCCAGGCCCGTGCCGTAGGCGCTCCAGGAGGAGATCCTCGCCCCGCGCGCCCGCCACCGGCCGAAGGCCACCAGCACCAGCGCGAACGGGACCGTGTACGCCTCGATCACCGACACGTCCCAGGCGAGCAGCCGCAGCCAGAAGGCCACGAGCAGGAAGCCCGTCCCCACGTATCCGGCCTGCCGCCGGTCGGCGCGCAGCGCCGTACCGGCCATCAGCACGCCGACGACCGCGCAGGCCAGCGCCATCACCGGCAGGTCCGCGCCGGAGCCCGTGCTCCCGACGGCCTCCGGGAGCGAACCCGTGACGGCGAGGATCAGGCCGGCGGCGGCGAGGGCGTACCCCGCCGCCTCCACCCCGGCCGCGAACACCGACCGCCGCAGGCGGCCCGCGACGACCGCCGCCGCACAGGCCACGGTCAGCGCGCCGAACGCCGCGTACCGTACCGGCCACCCCGCCGCCAGACCGGCGGCCAGCGCCTCGCCGCCCAGGAGGAGCGTCGCCACGCCCGCCGCCCCGGCCCGTACGGCCGACTCCCGGCCGGCCGCCGCGACCGCCGCCCCGATCGCCGCCACCGCCGGAAGCGCGGCCAGCGTGGCGGATTCCGCCGCGAGCGCCCAGGAGACCGCCATCGACCCCGCCCACAGCGCGCCGGCCGCACCGGCCACTCCGGCAGCGCCGATCGCTCGGGGCGCTCCTGCCGCGGAAGCCGTCCCGTCGTCACGGCCACGCGCCGCCGCCCACGCCGCCGGAACGATTCCCGCGACCAGCAGCGCCACCTCCACCCCGTACGGCGGGGCGGCCGAGGCCGCCAGCGCCGCCGGCACCACCGGCCCGGCGGCCGACGCCGCCGCGAGCGCGCCGACCCGTCCGGCGGCCCGGCCGCGGAACGCCGCCAGGGCGACCACCGTGAGAACCGCCAGGACGACGAGGGACGGGTGCTGCCGGACGTGCTCCACCGGCGGCGCCCAAGGCCGGGCGAGCGGGTGGTAGAACCCGTGGATCCCGGCGGCGAGCACGGGAACCGCGACGAGCCCGGCCAGGAGACCGGCGGAGACCGCGGCGGCCGGGCGGATCCGCACGCCCCCGCGGACCGGCGTACCCGCTGCTCGGCGGATCCGCGCGTTCACCGGGCCCGGCAGGTACAGCGCGACCGCCGCGACGACCAGCGCCGCGGTGACCTGGGAGACGGCCCACCACTCCCCCGGGAGCAGTGTCCGGAGGGGCGCCGCCAGGCCGACGGCCGCCGCGAGCGCCGACGCGGCCGCGAGGACCGTGCGCGCCGGAGCCCCCAGCCGTACGGCGACGGCCACCCCGATCACGGCCAGCACGACCAGCAGCGTCCCACCGGTGAGACCGGCTGCCGTACCGCCCGGGAGCGCGGGAGAGGCCGGCACTCCGAAGGAGGTGTGGAGGAATCCGCAGAGGGCGGCCGCCGCCCAGGCGAGACCGAAGCAGGCGGACGCGGTCACCCGCGCCCATCGCCCGCCCGCGCCCAGCCCCGAACCACGCGTCCCCGGCGCCGGACCACCGGCTCCCGGCACCGGGTCACCGGTCTCGGGCCCCGGGCCGTGCACCTCTGACCTCGGATCACCCGCCTCCGGCCTCGGATCGCCCGCCCACGGCCTCGGGTCGTGTGCCTCCGGCCTCGGGTCGTGTGCCTCCGGCCTCGGGTCGTGTGCCTCCGGCCTCGGGCCGTGTGCCTCCGGCCTCGGGCCATGCGCCTTCGGCGCCGTCCCGGGGACGGAGGCCGGGCCTCGCGCCCCGCGGGCGAACAGACCCACGAGGACGGCGTCGATCGCGGCCGTGACCACGAGGGCCGCGGTGCTCCGGACGTCCACCCCGTGCACGAACAGCAGCGGGAGCGGGAGCTGGGCGAACCCGATCGCCACCGGCAGCGGCAGCCTCAGCGGCAGCAGCCGTGAGTACCCCGCCATGGCGAGCGCGACCACGGCGGACAGCAGGGCGGCGTAGTCGCGTCCGGCGAGGTCGGCGGCTCCCGCCAGGCCGACACGCCGGACCGCGTAGCCGTCCAGGAGAAGCAGGGCGACGCCGAGCATCGCGACGGTCTCCGCGGTGGTGACGAGTGACCGCCGCACCAGGAGCCGCGGCGCGGCGAGGGTCAGCGCGGTGAACCCGGCGAGGATCGCCGCCCGCCCGCCGATGCCGATGCGTCCCCAGTTCACCACGGTGAAGGCGACGGCCGCGACGACGAGGAGCAGGCCGCCGAGCGTGAGGAGGAGGTTCTGCACGGCCCGCGGCGAGAAGTCCCGGCGCGGGGCAGCGGGACCGCCGGGGCCATCCGAACCGCCGGGACCATCGGGACCGATGGGACCGCCGGGGAAACCCGCGGGCGCCGGCCCGGCGGCCGGGGCGTGTTCCGCCCTGAGCCGGGCGAGCAGTCCACCGCGCCGCTCCAGCAGCTCGGCCTCTTTGGCCCGAAGGTCGGCCAGCGCCCGGTCCACGTGCCACAGCTGGGTCGCCACCGGCCCGCGCAACGGCAGCGCGCAGCGGGGACAGCGGTCGTACGTCGCGTCGATGGGCGCGTCGCATTCCGGGCAGCCCGTTCCCAGCGGGCGCCGCGCACCGGGGGGCGGGGTTAGATCAGGCATGGTGCCGACGATGGCAGGCGCCGATTGCCGTTCGGTTGCGGAAAGCACTCATCCCGGCCCGCCGCCGGATCCGAGGCCCCCGCCCAGCCGCCGAGTCCGGGATCCCTGCCCGGCTATCGGGTCCGAGGCCCCCGCCCAGCCGCCGAGTCCGGGATCCCTGCCCGGCTATCGGGTCCGAGGCCCCCGCTCAGCCACCGAGTCCAAGGCCCCTGCCTGACCGTCGGGGCCGAGGCCCCCGCCCGGCTACCTGGCGCGGCGGGCGATGAAGGTGATGACGCCGGTGGCTCCCGCCGCGACGGCCAGCCACAACGCCACCGCCCGGTTCGGCACCCCCGCGTCGGCGTCGGCCGCCCGCGCGTCACCCCGGGCGTCCGGCCCGGCGTCGGCAGCCGTCGTGGCCCGGCCGTCCGCGCTCCCCGTCGGGGTCGGCGCGGCCTTTCGGTCCCCCGTGGCCTTCGCCCGCGTCGCGTCTATCTCGCGGAGCACCCGCTCGGGCAGCGGGACGCGGTACACAGGGCTGCCGACCCCCTCGCTCCCGGTCAGCAGCGCCCTGCCGTCGGGCGTGTAGGCGATGGACTCGGCCTGCTCCAGCGGCGGCATCGACACCCGGGAGATCTCCTTGCCCGGCGCACGGTAGACGGTGGCGGAGAAGTAGGTGCGGATGACGAAACTCGACCCGTCGGGGGCGTAGGCGGCGTCGGTGGCCATGATCGGCGCGGAGCCGACCCTGCGGAAAACGTTGATCCGGTCGGTGCGCAGCCGCTTCGGCGCCGCGTAGACCCCGCCGGCGAACTGCTTGGTCACGACGTAGAGCCGTCCGGTGCGGGGGTGGACCATGACGCTCTCGGCGTTGTGCTTGCCGTCCTCGTAGCGGAACCGGTAGCGCACGGCGGGCAGGGTGGCGTCACGCATCGTGGTGGGCTCGTCCACCCGGTAGACGGAGACGTCCGGCCACGCCCCGTCGAAGTTGTCACCGATGTCGGCGAACCAGAGCACCCCCCGGCCGGTCGCCGGGTCCTTGGACGCCGCCATCCCCTCCCAGTCGCGGGCCGACGCCCCCCGGAGGGTGAACGTCGCGCGGGTGCGGCCGTTGGGCCCGACGGCGTAGAAGACCGGCCCGGCCGCGCTGTCGTTGTGGGTGTAGTAGACGTCCGGGTGCGTCGGCGAGACCGCCAGCCCGCTCGACTCGGTGATCCGCCGGTCCTTGAAGGTGAACAGCGGCCTCCCCTCGTCGTCGTCCCACGCCGCCGCCCGCGTCCCCGTCCCCGTCCCCGCCCACGCCTGCGCCTGCGGTCCGGTGAGCGCCACCGCGCCGGCCAGCACGACCGCCCCGGCCGACGCGAGCGTACGGACCACGATCTCCCCCGCCTTACTCCCCATCCCGCCATAATGCCCTGCGATCGGCCCGCGGAAGCGGCCTGCCTGATCAGCCCCGCGCCTGCGCTGCCCGCCCCGGCCGGTCATCGCTTGTCCATCCCCAAACGATCTTAGAGGTATACCTCTTAGAGTTATAGTTCTAAGAGGTATACCTCTAAGGAGCGCGACAGTGATCAGGAAGCCCGAGTACGTCTTCGCCCGGGACACCGAATGGGCCGCGCTGAGCCGTTTCGTGGAGAGTGAGGCGCTGAGCACCCGGCTGGGCGTGGTGAGCGGGCGGCGCAGGCAGGGCAAGACCTTCCTGCTCAATGCCCTCGTCGAAGCCGTCGGCGGTTTCTACTTCGCGGCCAGCGAGGATACCGAGACGGAAGGGCTCCGGCGGTTCGGCGAAGCCCTGGCCTTCCACGCGGGCGGCGGAGGACGGTACCAGTTCGACAACTGGGACCAGGCCATCGACCGCCTGTATGCGACGGTCCCCGACGGCATCGTCGTCATCGACGAGTTCCCCTACCTCACCAAGGCCAGTCCCGTTCTGCCCTCGCTGTTCCAGCGGGCCCTCGATCCAGGTGGCATCGCACGCCGGTCGAGGACCAAGACCCTGCTCTGCGGATCCGCGATGTCGGTGATGGGCGGCCTTCTCGCGGGTGACGCAGCGCTCCGGGGACGGGCCAGTCTCGAACTCGTCGTCAGTCCCATGGACTACCTCACCGCCGCACGCTTCTGGGGATGCGACTCCGACCACGAGCTGGCGGTGCTCCTCCACTCCGTCGTCGGCGGGACGCCCGCGTACCGGCACGAGTTCATCCACTCCGACGCGCCGTCGTCGCTCGCGGAGTTCGACGACTGGGTGGTCAGGACCGTGCTCAATCCCGTGGTCCCCCTCTTCCGGGAGGCCCGTTATCTCCTCGCGGAGGAGACCGAGATCCGCGATCCGGCCCTCTACCACGCCGTTCTGGGGGCCATCGCCACCGGGCACAACACGCGCGGCGGCATCGCGGGATACCTCGGACGCCCCTCGACCCACATCGGCCATCCCCTGACGGTGCTGGAGGACAGCCGCCTGATCCATCGGGAACAGGACACCTTCAGGCCGGGGAAGTTCACCTACCGGATCACCGAGCCGCTGATCACCTTCTACGAGAGCGTGATGCGCCGCACTTGGAGCTTCCTTGAGCGCGGGCTGGCCGGGCAGGCGTGGGAGGTGTCCAGGAGCGGTTTCCTCTCCCAGGTCGTCGGCCCGCACTTCGAGGAGCTGTGCCGGGAGTTCACCATCGCCAACAGCCTGGACCTGTTCGGCGAACTGCCGGGACAGGTGTCCCCGGGGGTCGTCCCGGACCCCTCCGACAGGAGATCGATCCAGGTCGACGTCGCCGCGGTCGCCCCGGGCGAGGCGGGTGCCCGCCCACGCGTCATCGCCCTGGGCGAGGCGAAATGGGGGAAGGTCATGGGGCTGCGCCATCTCGAACGGCTGCGCAGAGCCGGAGAGCTACTGGCCGTCAAGGGATACGACACCGAGGGCACGTCGCTGCTCTGCTACAGCGGAGCCGGGTTCGACGCCGAGCTGCGCGCGGCGGCCGCCCGCGACGGCCGGATCGTCCTCGTCGACCTCCCCCGCCTGTACGGCCGGGCAGCCGGGTGAGGCGGGGGATCCGCCATCCCCGCCCGGACGGCCGGGTGGTGCGGCATATCAGTCCGGCGGGAACCCGTTCTCCAACGCTCCCGCCGGACTCCACTCCCCCAAACCCGTGAAGAGTCCCGTCCACTTGTTCGCCCGCCGCCCCCGCCGCCCCCGCCGGCTTCGGCGGCTTCGGCGGCTTCGGCGGCTTCGGCGGCGAATGATCGATGAGAGGGCCGCGCGCGGGGGCCGGCCCCCGCCTGGTCCCCGCGCGCGGATCGGTGAGCGCCTCAGTCCCGGTGGGCGGGCGGTTCCGGTCTTTCGTCGGTCCAGCCGATCGCCTGGTACGAGGTGGATGAGGGGATCTCCACCGGCCGCCCGTCGGCACCCTTGGCCACGTTCGTCCGCATTTCGGCGAGCGGCAGGCCGGTGCCGGGATCGACCACGAAACGGATCTCGGTGAACAGGCCCGGCTCGGCCTCCTCCCGATAGACGAGCGCCTGCCCGCGCCGGCCCAGCGGATCCGTGATCTCCCCCTCGGCCCGGATGCCGGGCAGGGACGCGAGGATCCGGTAGGCGGACGCGCGAGCCTCGGGGGACACCGGCAAGCTGGTGATCATCCGTATGCAGACCGCCCGAAGGAGCTGCGGCATCTCCTTCTCCACGTCCATCCCGGAGTCAGGGTGCGCCACCTGCCGCCGGACGTACTGTTCCAGGTACGTCCGGAGCTTCCCGGGGTCGCCCGGGATCGCGCGCGCCTCCTGCCAGGTGATCAAATCCCATACCAGGTCACCGGCCGTGCCCCTCCAGCGGCCGCGAAGCCGCTCGGCGATCCGCTCGCCCGCCGCCGCCTCCAACGACTCCCCGGGCGGCGGGGCGGCGAACTGTTCCTTCTTCATGTCCTCGGGGTACCGCCAGCTGGTGGGCGCCCCCGCGGCCCGCCATGCCTCCTCGTCCCGCGGGGTCGCGGGCTTGGCGCCGAGATACTGCCGGACACGCCAGCTCTGCAGACCCGGCCGCTCCGTCAGCCATTCCTCCCGGGACTGCTTGATCTCGATCACATAGCTGCGAGTGGGGTCGGTCAGCGTCGACTGGTCGACCATCGCGATGCGCCAGTAGTCGCCGCTCGCAGGGGCCTTCTCCACGGCGACGGCGGCGGCGAGCAGGACCTGCCGGGCGGTCAGTTCGGTCGTGGCGGGAACCGACGTACCGGTGCGAGGTGCGATGGACGTCCCGCTGCCGGACAGCCCCATGGGGACGAGAACCGCCACCGCGGCCGCCGCGGCGAGGCTCAGCCCGATGCCGACCCGCCGGCCCCGCCGTCCGTGCCGCCTCCGCCGTACGGGTTCCAGGCCGCTGACCGTGGCGGTCGCGGCCGCCTCGGCGAGCAGCCGGGCGCGACCCTCCGCGACCGTGCGGGGTGAGGGTTCGTGGGATCCCAGCAGGTGGCGTACAGCGGTCACGTGGTGCGGCTCGACCGGCTGACGGAAGTCCTGGTCGTCGTGCGGCTCATCCATCGGATCCTCCCGATTCAGCAGTGATGTCGTTCAGCGCCGCGCGCAGCTTTCTGCGGACCCGGTTGAGCCGGGAGCCCACGGTGCCCAGAGGGATGTCGAGGGCTTGAGCGATCTCCTCGTAGCTGAGATCGCCGTACGCGACAAGGAGCAGCACGTCCCGCTCGCCATCGGGCAGCCGGCTGAGCTCCGCGGCGAGTCGGCGCTGCGTGGCCGCCGCGGTCACCTGCGCCGCCACGCGGTCGGCGTGCTCGCTTTCGGCGGGACTGTCCACCGGCACCCTGGCCAGCGCTTCCAGCCTCCGGGTCTCGCTTCGGCGATGGTCGGCGAGGAGGTTGGTGGCGATTCCGTACAACCATCGGCGTACCGCGCCACGCTCGGGGTCGAAGCCGTCTCGCTTGCGGAACGCGACCAGGAAGGTCTCGGAGGCCAGATCGTCGGCGGCCTGCGGTCCGATCCGCGCGGCGACGTAGCGGTAGATATCGCCGAAGTGGCGGTCGTACAGCGTGGCGAAGGACTCGGGCCGATGCCGCGACTGCTCGATGAGCGTGGCGTCGTCAAGTCTCCCCGGCGAATCGGGGGGAGCGGTCATCCGCATGGTGTCCCTTCTTCCAGATACACCATTAGTCCGTCGCAGAGCCCGTCCGACTTCACGGCCTGCGCCGGTGGGTGCGCGAGACGGTCATCGATGACGCCTGTCGGCGCCGGAGTTCCGCGCGACGGACTCGCCTGGAGCGCGCTCCAGGTATTTAGGGTGAAGGTCATGGATTACACACAGCTTGGCCGTACCGGCCTGAAGGTCAGCCGCCTCTGCCTCGGCACCATGAACTTCGGCCCTGTGACCTCGGAGGAAGACTCCTTCGCGATCATGGACCGCGCCCACGAGCTGGGGATCAACTTCTTCGACACCGCCAACGTCTACGGGTGGAAGAAGGGCGAGGGCATCACCGAGAACATCCTCGGGCGATGGTTCGCCAAGGGCGGCGGCCGCCGCGAGAAGACCGTCATCGCCACGAAGCTCTACGGCGACATGGGCGACTGGCCCAACGAGGGCCGCCTGTCGGCGCTCAACATCCGCCGGGCCGCCGAGGCGTCGCTGAAGCGGATGCAGACCGACTACATCGACCTCTACCAGGCCCACCACATCGACCGGAACACCCCGTTCGAGGAGTTCTGGGAGGCCATGGACATCCTCAAGCAGCAGGGCAAGATCCTGTACGTGGGGTCGTCCAACTTCGCCGGCTGGCACATCGCCAAGGCGCAGGAGACCGCCCGGCGCCGGGGCGGCCTCGGCCTGGTCTCCGAGCAGTCGCACTACAACCTCATCGTCCGCGCCGCCGAACTGGAGGTCATCCCGGCCTGTGAGGACTACGGCCTGGGCCTGATCCCGTGGAGCCCGCTGGCGGGCGGCCTGCTCGGCGGCATCCTCCGGAAGATCGACAAGGGTCGCTCGGCCGCCGAGCACATCGTCCAGGAGCTGGAGAAGCACCGCGACAAGATCGAGCGGTACGAGGCGTTCTGCGACGAGCTCGGCGAGGACCCGGCCAACGTCGGCCTGGCCTGGCTGCTGCACCAGCGTGCCGTCACCGCGCCGATCATCGGCCCGCGCACGACCGAGCAGCTCGACGGGACCGTCAAGGCCCTGGAGATCACGCTGGATGACAAGGCGCTGACCCGCCTGGACGAGATCTTCCCCGGGTTCAGGACGTCGCCCGAGGAGTACGCCTGGTAGCGGACGACCGGCGGACACGGCCCGCGGATCCCCGTCCCGGCGGGGGCCGCGGGCCGTACGGCGGGGGCGCGCGGAGACCGCGCGGCCGAGCCGTACGGCGGGAGTCCAGGAAAGCCGCGGGGAGCCCTGGGAGCGGACGGCGAGGGCCCGGAAACAGGCCCGGGGAGCCTAGGAGACGAGGGCGCCGATCACCACGAGCAGCACGAGCAGTGCGAGCACCGTGGGCAGCAGCCAGCGACGGGGACGATCCACGCTTTGGAGCTTAGCCCCGCTCACCGGGTGCGGGCGCCGCGAGGGGGTACTCCTCGATCGTCTCGTAGCGGACCGTCGCCCCCAGGTGGCTGCGCACCAGATGCACGGCGTCCGCCTCCCAGGAGGACCCGGTGAACGCGGCGAAGGCGTCCACCAGGTCCTGGACGTCGACGCCGGAGCGGGTCCTGGCCAGCGACAGGTGCGGCCGTAGCCGCCGCCGGTCGGCCTGCTCGGCCCCGGCCCGGAACGCCCCCGCCCCGAGCGAGTCCGCCAGGCGGACGAGCCGGGGTTCGGGGCCGCGCAGCCCGGCCCAGAAGACCCGCGCCCGGCGGGCGGAGGGGAAGGCGCCCCCGCCCGCGAACGACAGCGTCATCCGCTCGTAGCGCGACGCGGCGCGCGCCAGCCGGATGTGCAGGCCGGGCAGGACCGTCTCCGGGACCTCGCCCAGGAACGACAGCGTCACGTGCCAGCTCTCCATGTTCAGCCAGCGCAGCTCGGGCCAGGCCGCCCGGTGGGGTTCCAGGGCGCGGGCGAGCTCGTCACGCACCTGCCGCGGCGGCAGTAGCCCGACGAACAGCCGCATGCGTCCTCCTGCCGATCACCCTGGTCAGCATTATCGCCGCGCCGACCCCGAGCATCGTGAGCACCCCTCCGATGACGACGCCCGTGCGGGGGCCGCCGACCTCCGCGACCCAGCCGAGCAGCGGCGCGCCGATCGGGGCGCCGCCGGTGAAGACCAGCACGTAGATGCCCATCACCCGGCCGCGCATCTCCGGCGAGGCGGCGAGCTGGACGCTGGTGTTGGCGGCGGTGTTGACCGTGATCAGCGCGATCCCGGCGGGGATGAGGAAGAGCAGGTAGAGCGGGTACCACATGGCCAGGCCGCTGACGATCTGGGCCACGCCGAAGGACAGCGCGCCGCCGATCAGCAGCTTGCGGCTGGGCCGTACCCGCCGGGCCGCGAGCAGCGCGCCGCCCAGCGCGCCCACCGCGAACATGCTGGAGGCCAGACCGAAGGAGGACGCGCCCGCGCCGAAGACCTGCCGGGCCATCAGCGCGATCGACATCGAGAACGACTGGGTGAACAGCGACACGAAGGCGACCAGCAGTATCGGCAGCAGCAGCTCGGAGCGCGCCAGCACGTACCGCAGGCCCTCGCGGAGCTGGCCCTTGGCCCTGGGCACCGGGTCGGGGGCGGTCAGCTCCGAGGCCCGCATCATCCCCAGGCCGGCGAGGACCGCGCCGAACGACAGCGCGTTGACCAGGAACATCGGGCCGGTGCCGCCGAGCGCGGAGATCAGCACGCCCGCGATGGCCGGGCCGACCACGCGGGCCAGGTTGAAGCTGGAGGCGTTCAGCGCGACGGCGTTGGACAGGTCCTTGCGGCCCACCATCTCCACGACGAACGACTGCCGGGTCGGCACCTCGACGCAGGAGATGAGGCCCAGGACGAAGGCCATCACGTAGACGTGCCAGACCTGCGCGCTGCCGGTCACCACGAGCACGCCCATGGTCAGCGCCAGCAGGCCCATGAGCGACTGGGCGGCCATCAGCAGCGGCCGCTTGGGGTAGCGGTCGGCGAGCATGCCGCCCCACAGCCCGAACAGCAGCAGCGGCAGGAACTGCAGCGCGGTGGTCAGGCCCAGGGCGAAGGCGCTGCCGTGCGCCAGGTCCAGCACCAGCAGGTCCTGCGCGGTGCGCTGCATCCATCCGCCGACGTTGGAGATCACGCCGCCGATGGCGAACAGCCGGTAGTTGTAGATGCGCAGCGACCGGAACGTCCCGCCCGTCGACTTGGGGACGGGCTGAACGGTCCTGGTCTCGACGGCCTGCAGCTCACCCGCGGCCGCCGCCCGCGCGGTCCGGCGGCGGCGCGCGGCCGCCCGCCACCCGGGCACCGCGCGCGTCACCCGCCGCGTGACCCGTCGTACCGGCCCCTCCTCCGGTACGGCACGCGCCTCGGCGTCCTGCGGGGTCGCCGAGGCCCTGGGTTCCTCAGGTTCGGCTAGATCCGGCTGAGCTTCTCCAGAATCGGAGCCGCCTGCCGCAGCACCGCCCTCTCCTCGGGTGTCAGCTCCTTCAACTGCCGCGTCAGCCACGCCTCCTTGCGGCGGCGCTCCTCCTTCAGCAGCGCCGATCCCGCCTCGGTCACGCTCAGCGTCACCTGGCGCCGGTCGGTCGGGTGCGGTGTGCGCGACACCAGCCCTCGCTCGCCCAGTACGGAGGTCACGCGGGTCATCGAGGGCGGTTGCACCTTCTCGAGCTCGGCCAATTCGCCGGGGGTTATCCCGGAATGCCGTTCCACGGCGGCGAGCGTCGCGAGCTGGGTGGGGGTCAACGAGTGTCCGGCGGCCTGCCTGCGCAGGCGTCTGTTCAGGCGCGCCAGCGACACGCGCAGCGCCGAGGCCAGACCGGCGTCGCTGCGCAGGTTCGCGCGCTGATCCTTGCTTGGGTTCATTATCATGCGTCATTACCTTTGCTAACTATATACGACGCTACGGAATTCCCGGCGGGGCAAGGGTTTCTCGCGCGCGTCACCGGCCCCGGGCAGCGGCGCCCGCCGCATGTTCGCAGAGTACGGCGAGCGCCCTCCGCCCCTCCGCCGGACCCCGCGAAGGGTCCTTCCACGCGGCCGCCACCCGGTCCGCCGGGCGGCCCGCCACACGGCGTGGAGGCCGCCGGCCGCCGTGGTGATGCGCCCCTGGCCGGCCTGCCCTCCCTCTTCGGGGGGACGGCCCCTCTTCTCGTGCCCGGACGACCCGGGCCCGCGTGGCCTTACGGGTCCGCACGAAACGGGAAAGGCCGTCGTGGCGGCCCGCACCGCCACGACGGCCTTTCCCGCGCGTCTCTCAGCCGACGCCGAGGAGGGACTTGATCGGGCCGAGGGCGAAGTAGAGGACGAACAGCGCCGCGACCACCCACATCAGGGTGTGGATCTCGCGGACCTTGCCCTTCGCCAGCTTGATCAGCACGAAGCTGACGAAGCCCGCGCCGATGCCGTTGGCGATGGAGTAGCTGAACGGCATGAGCACGATGGTGAGGAACGCCGGGATGGCGATCTCGTAGTCGGTGAAGTCGATCTCGCGGATGGCCGTCATCATCAGGAAGCCCACGACGACCAGCGCCGGGGCGGCGGCTTCGTGCGGGACGACCGCGACCAGCGGCGAGACGAAGATCGCCAGCAGGAAGAGCACGCCGGTGACGACGCTGGCCAGGCCGGTGCGCGCACCCTCCCCGACGCCCGCCGCCGACTCGACGTAGGTGGTGTTGGACGAGACCGAGCCCGCGCCGCCGACCGCCGCGCCGATCGAGTCGACCAGGAGGATCTCCCGGGTCCGGGGCAGCGTGCCGTCCTCCTCGATCAGACCGGCCTGCCCGCCGACGCCGACGATCGTGCCCATGGTGTCGAAGAAGTCGGTGATCAGCAGGGTGAAGACGAGCAGCAGCGCCACGATGACCGAGACGGAGCCGAACGCGCCGAACGGGTCGAACTCCTTGAACAGCACCAGCGGGTTCTCGAACCCGAAGATCTTCTCCGGCATCGCGGGCACGACGAGCCGCCAGCCGCCGGGGTTCGGGTGGTCGGCCGTGCCCGAACCGCCGACCTTGGCGACGGCCTCCACGACGATCGCCAGGACGGTGGTCGCGACGATGCCGAGGAGGATGGCGCCCTTCACCTTGCGGGCCACGAGCATGACGAGCACCAGCAGGCCGGCCACGAACACGAAGATCGGCCAGCTCGTCAGGTTGCCGCCGATGCCCAGCTCCAGCGGAACGGCCGGCGCCTTGCGGACGAAACCGGCGTCCACGAAGCCGATCAGCGCGATGAACAGGCCGATGCCGACGCTGATCGCGGTCTTCAGCTGGGGCGGGATGGCGTTGAACACCGCCGTCCGGAACCCGGTCAGCACCAGGAGGGCGATGATCACGCCTTCGAGGAAGACCAGGCCCATGGCCGCCTCCCACGACATCTGCGAGGCGATGCCGTAGGTGACGAAGGCGTTCAGGCCGAGCCCGGCGGCCATCGCGAACGGGACCTTCCCGACGACGCCCATCAGGATGCACAGCACTCCGGCGACGAAGGCGGTCCCGGCGGCCACCAGGCCGGTGGGCGCGGAGGTCGCGTCGGCGATGAACTGGCCGTCCGCGTCCTTGGCGGTGGCGATGATCAAGGGGTTGAGCACCACGATGTAGGCCATCGTGAAGAAGGTCGCCAGGCCGCCCCGGACCTCCCGGCCGACCGACGATCCGCGCTCGGAAATGCTAAAGAAACGGTCAAGACCGCTCAATTGGGTGGGTTTACTGTCAGTCACGGACGCAGGGTGACAGTGCGTGTCCGCCGCCGGAAGGGCCAGGCCGCGATGGTGATGTTTTCGCGACCGATTCGCGATCTCACAGGGCCAGGTTGCGGGCGGTGAGCCCCCGTCGCCTACGCTGGCTCACGTGAAGCAGTCTCGCCCCTCGGATCTCCAGCCGCTGAAGACCAACGACACGGCCACGATCCTCACGGGCATCGGCCTGTGGGCGGCCGCCCTCGTCGCGCTTCTGATCGTCGGCCCCGACGCCGGGCACCGCTGGTGGATCTGGACCTGCGTCTCTGGCATCTGCGGCGGCGTCTTCGGCCTGTGGTTCGTCCGGCGGCGCGACCGGCACGCCCCGGCCTCGGCCCCGGCTCCCGGTGAGGAGCCGGTCGAGCCCGCCACCGCGATCCCCCCGATCTCCCCCACCCCGCCGTCCGCCTGACCGGGGTCGCCGCGCGCCGGAGTGTCACGTTGCGGCTTCGGCCGCGGCACCGCTCGGAAGGAGGGCCAGGAGCTGCCGCGTGTGGCCGGGCAGCTCCGCCTCCGCGAGGCCCTTGATGAGGTCCCTCAGCGGCATGGGCTGATCGACCAGGACGGTGTCCTTGGACAGGAGCCGGGTGGGCACCGGTGTGTCGAGTTCGGCGTCGCTCAGCATCGGTCCCCCGAGTGCGCAGAGGGCGTCCGCTTGGAGACGGATGCGGTCTCGAAGCCCCGCGTTGCCGCCGGCGAGCGCGATGAGGCGCTCGATGGTCCAGGTGTCGAGCGCCATGCGGTTGTCGTAGGTCGTGTTCGTTCCCGAAGCGACGGCTGAGACGGCTGCGATGGTGGCCGCATTGACGATGGCGACATGCGCCAGGATCTGGTCGGCGTTCCACTCACCGGCCGGCGGGAGAGGGCTGGGCTCGCCGGAGCCGGCCACGGTGGCAGCGGCGTCCAGCAGCGCGCGGTAGGCGTCTCGCAGGGGGATGGTGTCCATCGAAGTCCTCTTTCCGCGGTCGCGGGCGGGGGCGAACGGGAAGGGTCGTGTCCGATGCCGTCTCAGGCATGGGCTTCGTGCATCTCCCATGGCGCCTGTGGGAGGACCTCGCCGGTTTCAAGCAGCGACTTGAGGTTCGCCAGCACGGCCGGCCATCCGCGTGAGATGCCGTCGAGCATCTCCTGGTTGGGAAGATTCTCGTGGGTCACGGTGAGGCGGACGATGTCCCGGTGTGGTTCGACGAGAAAGGTGACGACCGACGGCTCTCTCGGCGATTCGGCGTCGGGGGCGTCGTCGAAGGTGATGACCAGGCGCGTCGGGGGGTCGGCTTTGATCACTTGGCCGGCGACGTCGACGACGCCTGATCCGTCGACGCGCCGGTGCTCCCAGGCCGAGCCCGGCTGCCAGTCCGACACGTTGGCGTGCCCCCAGTAACGCGCCGTCAGGTCCGCGTCCGTCAGGGCCCGCCACACCTGCTCCGCGCTCGCGCGGATGTAGGTGACATAGACGTAGGTCGGCACGGACGCGGGTCCATTGGTCATGGCGTACTCCTCTGCCTGGTTCTTGATGGCACTGACCGCCCGTAGGCGGGGCTTGTCGAACCCCGAGATCCAGCGCTCCTCGATCTCGTGGATCGGTATCGGGTTGAGGTAGTGAAGCCGCGCCCGTCCGCGTCGTACGACGGTCACGAGGTTGGCCCGCTCAAGGATGTCGAGGTGCTGGGTCGCCGACTGGCGCGCCATGTCCAGGCGTTCGCACAGCTCGCTCAGCGTCTGGCCGTTGTGCTCGCGCAGACGGTCGAGCAGAAGTCGCCGGGTGGGGTCGGCCAGCGCTTTGAAGACCGAGTCCATCGCTTCGAGGCTCACGCCTCCGTTATGCAGGCATTTGCCTGCATAACGTCAAGTGATGGATCTCCGCTCGCCTGACTTCATGACCATCGGGCGCGACCAGGCACTACGCGCCCACCCGGCATGACGCACAACGCGCCGCCCGGAACGATTCCGGACGGCGCGTCGCTACGGGGCGAACGTTGCTCGATGCGGGCTAGTTCGTCGAGGCGGTCCAGCTGTCCAGGTCGGCCTCGGCCAGCAGCAGCGGCACGGCCGCCGGGTCGCGCAGCAGCGCCGCCACGGCCAGCCGGTCGCCCCACTGGCCCGACGCCCAGGCCAGCCCCCGCGCCAGGCCCTCCACGCCCGAGGCGTGCACCTGGCCCTCGAAGAACCGCCAGGCCGCGGGGACGCCGTCCACCAGCAGCTTCTCGTGCTCCACGTACGTGGCGGGCGCGGTGGGCAGCAGCGATCGCACGGCGGGCGGCACCTCGCGGGCCGCGCCCGAGGAGGTCACCTCACCGGCCGCCTCCTCCCCGGCCAGCGGCAGGTCGAGCAGCTCCGACAGCGCCTCGGCGAGGTCGAACGGCGCCAGCACCAGCGGCCGGCCCGCCACCAGCGGCAGCAGGTCCGGGGCCTCCACCACGACCGGCTCGGGCACCTCGGCCCCGGCGCCCCCGACGCGGTCGGGTCCCGCCAGCAGCCGTCCGTTCTCGGCGTCCACGACGACGATCTCGCCGTCGAGGATCGCCCGCACCGCCCGCGGGGGCGCGACGCGGGCGGGCTCGACGCCGGCGAGCGCCACCCACAGCGACCGCAGCTGCGCCCGGTCCACCTCGGCCGAGGGGTCGCCCAGCAGGTCCAGCAGCTCGTCGGGGCCGCCGTGCGAGGCGAGCAGGTCGGTCAGGGTGGTCCGCACGCCGATCATGGCGAGCGCGGCCTCGTCCACCACCGGGGGCGCGTCGCCGTACAGGCCGAACAGCAGCGGGTCGGCGGCGGGCAGCCGCAGCTGCGTGGGACGCCGGCCGTCCAGCACCGGGTGGGTGGACAGCCACCACGCGGTGTAGGACGGCACCTCCACCACCTCGCCGGCCGCAAGGACCCGCAGCGGGTGCAGGACCGAGCGAAGCGGCGGGCGCGACAGCAGGGCCAGGGCCGACGGCCAGTCGGCGACGTACTCCAGGTCGCGGACGGCGGAGAACTCCCTGGCGACCGGCGGCACGTCGATGTCGGGCAGCAGGTCGAGCACCGCCTCCAGCCACTCCTCCTCGCGGTCGAGGTCGTGGTCGAACTCGTCCGGGTCGAGCATGACGTCGGCGTCGTTGACCACGGCGAAGCCGTCGAGCACGCCGGCCGCGGCCAGCACCCGCGGGCCGTACCGCTCCACCAGGTCGGGCGCGGCCGTGCCGAAGTGGGTCTCGGCGTCGAGCAGCCCGGCCAGCGCTCCGTCGGCCAGGAGCAGCTCACCCGCCGGGTACAGCTCGCCGTCGGCGCCGCGCAGCGCCAGCTCCGACAGCCACGGGGCGTCACCCGGGACCAGCCCGGCGGCGTCCACCAGCGCGAGCACCGCCTGCGCCACCGGCTCGGGGTCGGGGCCGTCCAGCGACTCCGCGACGGCGGAGCGGGTCAGCGGGTCCTCCAGGACCGTTCTGGGCGTCGCCTCGGCGGCGCCCAGGCGCAGCAGCAGCGGATGGGCGGCCTCCGGGTGGACCACGCGCAGGCCCAGCGGGCCGAGCACGGCCGGGTCCAGCGCCGAGCCGTCGCTCAGCAGCAGCGTGCCGCGCGGCCCCCGGACCAGGCGGCCGTCCGCCAGCGGCACCGGCAGCGCACCGAGCGCCTCGGGGTCGTCGGCGGGCAGCACCTCGTACAGCGACCGCCACCATTCGGGACCGAGATCGGCGACGGCGTCCCCGGAGAGCATGTCCACCACGTCGGACAGCTGCACCCGCCGGACGCCGAGCGCGGCGATCGCGGGGTGCCGGGACGGCCACCCGGCCGGCAACAGCCCGGGGACCATACCGGCGATCTTCTCCAGCAGCTCGCCCGGCGCCGCCACCACCGACGCCTGCCGCCCCGTGACGACGATGTCCTCACCCGGCGCGCCCGCGCCCGCGCCCTCGGCGGCGGCGTCGGCGGCGGCGTCGGCGGCGGCGTCGGCGGCGGCGGCGGCGGCGGGTGGCGACAGCGCCGGGAGCAGCGGCAGGTCGGGCAGCCTGCGCAGGATGGCGCGGCGGATCCGCGCGTCGAGCTCACCCCTGCCCATCAGGCCGGGGACGAGGTCGAGGAGGGCGGGCGTGCGGGGCAGCCCGGCCAGCAGGTCGAGGTAGGCGTCGGCGGCGCGCTCCACCAGGAAGTCGGTCAGCGGCCCCATGGCCACGTGCCGCCGGTCGGTCGCCATCGGGAAGGAGGCGATGAGCAGGGCGGGCAGGTCGAGCGGCTCGTCGCTCGGCGTCGGCGCGTGCACCACCGGCCGGACCAGCTCGGGCAGCGGCCGGGGCTCCCCCGCCTCCCCGGCGACCGGTACGGCCCAGCGGACCAGCCAGTGCGGCCGGCTCCGCTCCTCGGTCGGCCGGTCGGCGAACAGCTCGGCCACCTCCTCGGGGGTGAACCGCCCGGACGCCGAGACCACCCGCCAGCCGTCCGGCAGGATCGTGCGCATCTCGCCGTCGAGGTCGATCTCGATCGACTCCAGCGCGGGCAGCCCGAGCAGCAGCGCCGGACCTGCCTCCCGCAGCATCCGCCGTACGGCGTCCTCGGACGCGGCGTCGCGCAGCGGCAGCCGGACGAGCGTGTCGAAGCCCGGCGGCACCTCCACCGGGCCGGCCGGGAACGGCAGGCGCAGCAGCGGCACGTGCCCGCCGCGCTCGGCCAGTTCCGCGGCGAGCACCGGCTCGGCGGCCACCAGCGCGGCGGTCTGGGAACGGGACCAGCGGACCACCCCCGACCCGAGCGAGCCGATCACCGGCTCGTCGGTGACCGAGACCACGGCGGCGAAACCGACGCCGAAGCGGCCCGCGGCGTCCTCCTCGCCGCGCTTGGCGGAGGCGCGCAGCGTCGACAGGCTCTCGATCCCGGCGGCGTCCACCGGCGCGCCGGTGTTGGCGGCCGACAGCACGCCCTCGCGCAGCGACAGGCGCAGCCGCCCCGGCACCCCGGCGCGGACCGCGGCGTCGGCGGCGTTCTGGGCGAGCTCGACGATCAGCCGGTCGCGGTAGCCGCCGAGCGCGAAGTCCTCCTCGGCGTTGGCGTCCTCGCGGAACCGCGCGGGCGAGGCGGTCCAGGCCGCGAGCACCGCGGAGCGCATCCGGTCGGTGCCGAAGGTGTCGGGGCCGAAAATGTCAGTCACAGCGATGAGTCCAAGGGTCGAAGGGATCCAGTGGTCACGTCGCGCACCGGGCCGCCGGGCCGTGAACGGCCCGCCCGCGCCGGACGGCCCCGCGGGGACCGGGACGCGGCCCCGCGGGAGGGGGCCGGGTCAGGAGTGGCCCAGCGGCTCGGCCGCGGCGTCGTCCACCGAACCGCCGCGGTCCGCCCCCGGCAACTCCTCGGCGAGGTGCTCGGTGATGTCGTAGGCGAGTTCGTCGAGGATCGGCGCGGTCGGCTCGACCTGGGGCGGCGTCACGGCCGCCTCCGAGTGCGCGCCGCAGCCGTGGTCGGCGGCGACCACGCGGCCGTCGTCCGGGGCGAACTCGTTGGTGCAGACGCCGAACGTCGCGCCCAGCGCGCCGGCGAGCGGCCAGTAGAAACCGCAGGTGGAGCACTGGGCGGGCGCGGCGTGCGCGATCGGGGTGTGCGGCCCCGCCTCACCCGCGTGCCAGCGTCGCACGGCACGGTCGCGGCCGACCGGGGACAGCACCCGGGCCCTGCCGAGGCCGTACTCGAAGAACATCTCGCGGTCGGTCTCCTCACCGGTGTCGGTGAAGCCGGGCGCGAGGCGGACGTCGTCGGCCGCGGTGGGCAGCAGGTCGCCCACGCCGAGGTCGCCGGGGCGCAGACGCTCGCTCCACGGCACCCACTGCGGCGGCAGCAGCGCGCCCTCGCCGGGCACGAGCACGACCTCGCTGACCGTGACGTTGCGCGCCCGCGAGGCGCGGGCGACGGTCACCGCCCATCGCCAGCCGGTGTAGGCGCGGTCGAGGCAGGCGAAGTAATGGGTGACGACCCGCTCGCCCTCGCTCTGCGCTCCGAGGTGCCCGCCCACCTCGTCGGGCCGGACGTTCTCCTCCACGGCGGAACGGGCCAGGTCCACGGCGTCGGCGCAGGCGGGGTCGAGAACCGGGGTGCGGGTCCGGACGCGGCTCACGAGCCCGCTCCCGTCGGCCCCGCAACCGGACGGTCGCTGTGCTTGCTCGCTCGCTCGTTGCGCTGACTCACAGTTCATTCTCACCCATGTCCGGAGCGGACGGCACCGTACCTCCCCTGGGGCGGGAGGGGCGAGCCGTGGCCATCGGACGACCTGGCCATCACCATTTTTTCAGGAATAGGCGCCCGGTGCGAAAAAGGCGTCCCGACCCCGCCGGAAGCGCGCCGCGGAACGGGCCGGTCCGGTCCGCGGGCCGATCGTAGGGCGGGATCGATCGGGTAAGACTGGATGCGTGGGAAACGGGTGGAACCGGGCGCGGCGGGTGGTGGGCGAGGCGTCCCGCCGGACGGGCCGGGCGGCGGCCGGGGCGGGGCGTGGCACCGTACGGGCGGGCCGGGGCGCGGGGCGGGCGGTGGCGCGCGCCGGTCGCGGCACGGCCGGCGGGGTGCGGCGGATGGGCCGGGCCACACGGCGGCTCACCCACGCCCAGGGGGCCGGCCGCACCGGGCTCGGCCCGCTCATCGAGCTGACCGCCGGGCAGAGCGCCGGCGACGCGCTGGTCACCGCGGCCCTGGCCGGGACGCTGTTCAAGCTCCCGGTCAACGAGGCCCGCGGCCACGTCGCCCTCTACCTGCTGATCACGATGATCCCCTTCGTGGTGGTCGCGCCGTTCGTCGGCCCGGTCCTCGACCGCTTCCGCTCCGGCCGGCGCTTCGTGATGGCCGGCACGCTGTTCGGCCGCGGGCTGCTGTGCTTCGCGATGGCGGCGGCGTTCGTCAGCGGCGACCCGTTCACCATCTTCCCCGCGGCGCTGGCCGTGCTGGTGCTGTCGAAGGCGTACAGCGTCTCCCGCGCCGCGATCATGCCGAACGTGCTGCCGGCCGACATCCCGCTGGTCACCGCGAACGCCAGGGTCGCGCTGTTCGCGCTGGTGGCGGCCGGGGTGGCGGTCCCGATCGGCGCGGGCGTCAGTGCCTGGGTCGGCGGCGACTGGATGCTGCGCGGGGCGACGGTCGTCTTCCTGCTTCAGGGCGTGTGGGCCGTACGGCTCCCGCGCCACGTCGACTCCCCCGACCTGGAGGAGCTCCGTGAGGAGGGGGAGGAACGCCCGCACCGCTGGCGCACCCTGCTGAACGTCGGCCCGGTGGTGACCGAGGCGATGCGGGCCAACATGGCCATTCGCGCCCAGTCCGGGTTCCTGCTGTTCTACCTGCTGTTCCTGGTGCAGGACGGCAAGCTGCCGGGCCAGGCGCCCGCGGTGACCATCGGCCTGCTGGCGGTGGCCGCCGGGGCGGGCGGCCTCGCCGGTACGGCCGTGGCCTCCCGGATGCGCCGCCGCTCGCCCCAGGTCATCGTGCTGGCCACCCTGGCGTTGACGACCGTGGCGACGATCGTCCCGGCGGTGGTGTTCACCCTGTGGACGGCGGTGGCCGTCGCCCTGGTGGCCGCGTTCGCCCAGGGGCTGGGCAAGCTGGCGCTCGACGCCATCGTGCAGCGCGAGATCGGCGAGGAGGTGCGCTCGTCCACCTTCGGCGTGGTGGAGGCGATCCTGCAGATCACCTGGGTGGCCGGCGGCCTGTTCGGGCTGCTGCTGTCGCTGTTCGCCGGCGGCCGTACCGGGCTCGCGGTGATGGCGGCGCTGCTGGGCGGCTCGTTCGGCTGGCTGGTGGCGCGGCGCCGCGGGCGGACGATGGCGGTTGAGGAGCGGGTCCAGGCCGCCCGGTCCGCCTCCGGCGCCCCCGCCGCGTCCGGCGTCCCCGCCGTCACGACGGTCGCCGGGGACGACGCGCCCGGTTCCGAAGGGCCCGCCGCCCCGCCCGCGCCGGACGGGGACCCGCAGGGCCCCCCGCCCGGCGGTCCCTCGCCGGACGGCCCGGTGCCCGGCGGATCGACGTCCGGCGGCCCGGAGGGCGGGCCGTACGACGGCTCCCCGGCCTCCGGCACGCGCCGGCTCCGGTGGACGCGGCGCGCCCCGAAGCCCACCGGGCCGACCACCGCGATCGTGCGGCACGGGGACCACCCGGCGGACAAGACGGAGAAGCACACCAAACCGCTGACCAACCCACACGGCTGAACACGGGAGCCGGTCGCGGGGCCACGGGGGGTCACCGCCGGAGCGCGGTCAGGCCTCCAGGTCGTCGGCCACCGTGCGGAGAATGGCGGCGATCTTCCTGGCGTGCGCCGGCTCGGGGTGCTTGCCCTTCTGGTACGACGTGGAGACGGTGTCCAGGAGCTTGATCAGGTCTTCCACGATGACCACCATCTCGTCGGGCTTCTTGCGCTTGCCCTTCGGCTTGGCGGCCCTGGCGAGCGTCGGGGGCTGGTCGATCACGCGAACCGAGAGCGCCTGCTGGCCACGGCGCCCCTCGGCCACACCGAACTCGACCTTCTGCCCTGGCTTGAGGGAGTCCACGCCGCCGGGCAGCGCGGAGGAATGCACGAAGACCTCACCGCCGTCGTCGCGGGTGAGGAAGCCGAAACCCTTGTCGGCGTCGTACCACTTGACCTTGCCACTCGGCACAGGGGTGACCTCGTTCAGACTGTCGTGAAAAGGAATGGATGTAGGTTATGCCCACAGGACGCCGGGGGCGACCGTCTATTTCCCCGGAATTACGCGACGACAGCGGTGTTTCGCCAGCCGCCGAACCACTCCCCGAACTCGGTCAGATCCGCCAGGACCACGTCGGCCCCGTGGTCGCGCAGATCCTCCACCTGATGACCGCCGGTGGCCACCGCCACGCTGACCGCGCCGCCGGCCCGGGCCGCCTCGATGTCGGCCACGTGGTCCCCCACGTAGGCGGTCGCGCCGAAGTCGGCGAGGGCCGGGCCCTTGGCGGCCCCGAAGACCGACCCGGCGACCATGTCCACCTCAAGGCCGAGGAACTCGACCGTCCGCGTCGCGTCGATGGGGTTCTTCCCGGTCACCACGATGACCCGGCCGCCGCCGCGCCGTACGGCCTCGACGGCCTCGCGCGCGCCGGGCATGAGGACGGTGGCGGGCACGGCGAGCGAGGGGTACAGCTCCCGGTAGAGGGCAACGGCCGGCGGGACCTCCTCCGGCGGCAGCCAGTTGGCCAGCTCCCACTCCAGCGGCGGCCCGAGCCTGGCCACCACGACGGCGCTGTCGATGAACACACCGAGCCGCAGGGACAGCTCGTCGAAGACGGCCGCGATGCCGGCGCGCGTGTCGGCGAGCGTCATGTCCAGGTCGAATCCCACCGACGTCATCGGACACTCATCTCCGGCTCACAACTCCTCGTCATCCGCCGGAGGGTTCGCTCCGCGCGCTCCCCGCAGTGTGCCAAATCCCGCCGGTGCAGGGGTAATCGCCGCCGGGGAACGGGCCTGACGCCGACGTGCCCGGACTTTCCCGGACGGCCGGACGCCGACGTGCCGCGCTTTCCCGTACGGCCGGGCGACGGCGGATCCGGACTTTCCCGGACGGCGCTTTGTCGGGGACGCCTCTTACCATTGACGGAATGAGCACGGAGTTCACCGAATGGCTGCGCGGCCGGAGCGACGACCGGCTGCGGGCGCTCGTCGCCGCGCGCCCCGAGCTCATCACCCCGGTCCCGGCCCACATCGAGGGGCTGGCCGGGCGGGCGAGCAGCCCGTCGGCGGTCGCCCGGGTGCTCGACCGGCTCGACCGGTTCGCGCTCGCGGTCCTGGAGACGCTGGTCGTGCTCCCCGAGCCGGTCGGCTACGACGCCCTGCGCGGCCGGCTCGCCCTGGCGCTGCCCGGGGCCGCCGGACGGCCGTTCCGGACGGCGCTCCGGGAGACGGTCGAGCGACTGCGGACCCTCGCCCTGCTCTACGGCCCCGATCGCGCCCTCGCCCCGGCGCCCGGCGTGCGGGAGGCGCTGGACGCCCCCGCCGGGCTCGGCCCGCCGGCCGCCGAGGCGTTCCGGCACCACTCCCCCGAGCGCCTGGCGGAGCTGGTCCACGACATCGGCGGCCGGACCGGCGGCACCGGTGAGCCCGCCGGGCGCAACGGCGCCGCTCCCGGGCCGAACGGCGCCCATGACCGGCCGGACCGCGGGGGCACCGGCGGGCGGGAGGCCCTCGCCGCGCTGCTCGGCGACGACGCGACCGTCGGCCGCCTCCTCGACGAGGTCTCCCCGCAGGCCCGCGCCGCCCTCGACGAGCTGACCTGGGGCCCGCCCAGCGGCCGGGTGCCCAACGCCCGCCGCGAGGTGCGGGCCGCCACCGCCCGGTCGCCGATCGACCAGCTCCTCTCCCGCGCGCTGCTGGCCGCGACCGGCGAGGAGACCGTCGTCCTGCCGCGCGAGGTGGGCCTGTTCCTGCGCGGTGGCCGGGTCCACCGCGACCTCTCCCCGCTCCCGCCCGTGCTGGAGGGCCCGGCGCGCGACCCCGGGCTCGCCGACCGCACGGCGGCGGGGCAGGCGTTCGCGTTCACCCGCGCGGTGGAGGAGCTGTGCGAGCAGTGGAGCGCCGACCCGCCGGGCGTGCTGCGCGGGGGCGGCCTGGCCGTACGCGACCTGAAGCGGTGCGCGGCCCTGCTCGACCTGCCCGAGTGGGCGGCGGGCCTGGTCATCGAGGTGGCGCACGCCGCCGGGCTGGTCGCCGCGAGCGGCTCGGTCGACGGCGAGTGGCTGCCCACCCCCGCCTACGACGCCTGGCGGGTGAAGGGCACCGAGGACCGCTGGGTGGCGCTGGCCACGATGTGGCTGACCATGGACCGGGTGCCGGGCATGATCGGCGACCGCGACGAGCGCGACCGGCTGCTCAACGCCCTCCACCCCGACCTGCGCACCTCCGTGGCCTCCGAGGTCCGCACCACCGCGCTGGGCGTGCTGGCCGTCGCGGGCCCCGGGGTGGCGCCGGCGCTCGCGTCGGTGCGCGAGCGCCTGGCCTGGGAGCAGCCCCGGCGCCGCGGCGAGCGGCGCGACCGGCTGGTGGAGTTCACCCTGCGCGAGGCCGAGCAGCTCGGGGTCACCGGTCTCGGCGTGCTCGCCGGCCATGGCCGGGCGCTGCTCCCCGGGGTCCTCGACCACCAGGATCCCGTGGAGCCCGGTGGGTCCGGCGACCCCCGCGAGTCCGGCGGCGTCCGCGCCGGGACCGCGGGCGAGCTGCTGCTCCCGCTGCTGCCCGAGCCGCTCGACCACGTGCTCCTGCAGGCCGACCTGACCGCCGTCGCCCCCGGTCCGCTCACCGGCGAGCTGAGGCGGTGGCTGGCGCTGGCCGCCGACGTGGAGTCCACCGGCGGCGCGACGGTGTACCGGTTCGGCGAGGGGTCGCTCCGGCGGGCACTGGACGCCGGGCAGGGCGCCGACGAGATCCTCGCCATGCTGGAGCGCCACTCGGCCACCCCGGTGCCGCAGCCGCTGACCTACCTCGTCACCGACGTGGCCCGCCGCCACGGCCGGATGCGCGTCGGCACGGCGAGCGCCTACGTCCGCTGCGACGACCCCTCGCTGCTGGACGAGGTGATGGCCGACCGGCGCTCGCTGCCGCTGCGGCTGCGCCGCCTGGCCCCCACGGTGATCGCTTCCAAGGCGTCCCGGCAGACGCTCCTCGACGCGCTGCGCGCGATGGGGTACGCCCCGGCGGCCGAGTCGCTGGAGGGCGACGTCATCATCACCCAGCTCGACGTACGGCGGACCGAGGGCCAGCCCGCCGTCCGCCCGCCGGTCGCGTTCAGCGGGCTGGAGGCCGACGTGGTGGCGGCGGCGGTCCGGGCCGTGCGGGCCGGGGACGCGGCCCACCGGTCCCGCCGCGCCCCGGTGAGCGCGCCGGAGGGCCGGCCGCCCCGCTCACCCTCGACCGCCACCGTCGACGCGCTGCGCGAGGCCATCCGGCAGGGCTCCCAGGTCTGGATCGGTTATCTCGATTCCCAGGGAAACGCCACGAGCCGGATCCTGGAGCCCGCCCGGATGGAGGGTGGTTACCTCACCGCCTACGACGAGACCCGGGCGGCGGTGCACCGCTTCGCCCTGCACCGCATCACCGGCATCGCGGGCGTCGAGTGACGCGCGCCCCGTTCCGCTGTGGCCGGGATCCCGGCCCCATATCGTGATATCTGTTGAAGCTGGTCTGCCCAACCGAAGTGAGAGATCCACAGTGAGCAGCGGTCACCCCGAAGGCCCCAACGGCAACCCGGACGACTGGAGGAACCCGTACGGCCCCGGCCCCGGCCAGACCCCCGGGTACGGCCAGTCCGGCGACCACGGCCAGGCCCCCGGATACGGCCCGCCGCCGGGCGGCCACCCGACCGGCGGCCAGTACCCCCCGCCGGGCCAGGGATACGGCCAGGGGTACGGCGGTCAGGGATACGGCGACTCCGGCTACGGCGGCCAGGGGTACGGCGGCCAGGGGTACGGCGACCCCTCCTACGGGCAGTCCGCACCCGGGTACGGCTACGGCGGTTACGGCTACGGACCCGCGCCGCAGGGCGGCAACGACGGCGTCCGGACCCACGCGATCGTCGCGCTGGTGATCAGCATCATCCTGGCTCTGAGCTGCTACGTCACCCTGGGCGGCATCGCCGGAGCCATCCTGTCCGGCATCGCGCTGGGCAAGGTCGAGCGTGAGCCGCAGACCGCCAGGAACCTCCTCAAGTGGACCTGGATCAGCATCGGCATCAACGTCGGCCTCCTCATCCTGGGCGTCGGCGGCGTGATCATCGCCGGGATGAACGGCGCCTTCGACTGACCGGCGGCCCCGGTGGGAACTCGGGCTCCGGTCAGGGACTTATCGGGGGTCCGTGTCCGTTGAACACCGGGTGGGCCGCACGCGGAGAGCGGGATGACACGGCCACCCGGACCGGCCGCGCGGATCCCCGCCACGGAGGATCCGCGGTGGATCCGCCACGCGGGCCCGGAACACACCGGCCGCCCCCTCGCCGATGCGAGCATGGGGTTCGCCGGCCGCGCAACGAGGGAGAAGCCTTGACCGACGGACCACTCATCGTGCAATCGGACAAAACCCTGCTGCTGGAGGTCGAGCACGAGCGGGCCGACGAGTGCCGCAAGGCGATCGCGCCGTTCGCCGAGCTCGAACGCGCCCCCGAGCACGTGCACACCTACCGGGTGACCCCGCTGGCGCTGTGGAACGCGCGGGCCGCCGGGCACGACGCCGAGCAGGTGATCGACGCGCTGATCGGCTACAGCCGCTACCCCGTCCCGCACGCGCTGCTGGTGGACGTGGCCGAGACCATGGCGCGCTACGGCCGGCTGCGCCTGGAGAAGCACCCCGTCCACGGGCTGGTGCTGACCAGCACCGACCGCGCCGTGCTGGAGGAGGTGCTGCGCTCCCGGAAGATCCAGCCGCTGCTGGGCGAGCGGCTGGGCGACGACGGCGTGGCGGTGCACCCCAGCGAACGCGGCAACATCAAGCAGCACCTCCTCAAACTGGGCTGGCCGGCCGAGGACCTCGCCGGATACGTCGACGGCGAGCGCCACCCGATCAGCCTGGCCGAGGACGGCTGGACCCTGCGCACCTACCAGCGGGAGGCCGCCGAGGCGTTCTGGCACGGCGGGTCGGGCGTGGTGGTGCTCCCCTGCGGCGCGGGCAAGACGATCGTGGGCGCGGCGGCGATGGCGCACGCCCAGGCGACGACGCTGATCCTGGTGACGAACACGGTCTCGGCGCACCAGTGGAAGCAGGAGCTGATCCGGCGGACCTCGCTGACCGCGGACGAGATCGGCGAGTACACCGGCACCAAGAAGGAGATCCGGCCGGTCACCATCGCCACCTACCAGGTGATGACCACCCGCAGGCAGGGCGTCTACCGTCATCTGGAGCTGTTCGACGCCCGCGACTGGGGCCTGATCGTCTACGACGAGGTGCACCTGCTGCCCGCGCCGATCTTCCGGATGACCGCCGACCTGCAGGCCCGGAGGCGGGTCGGGCTGACCGCGACGCTCGTGCGGGAGGACGGCCGGGAGGGTGACGTGTTCTCCCTCATCGGCCCCAAGCGCTACGACGCGCCGTGGAAGGAGATGGAGAACCAGGGCTGGATCGCCCCGGCCGACTGCGTCGAGGTGCGGGTGACGCTGAGCGAGTCGGAACGGCTCGCCTACGCGATGGCCGACGCCGAGGAGCGCTACCGGTTCTGCGCGACCACGCCGGCGAAGCTGCGGGTGTCCGAGGCGCTGGTCCGGCGGCATCCGGACGAGCAGGTGCTGGTCATCGGCCAGTACATCGACCAGCTCGACGAGCTCGGCGAGCACCTGGGCGCCCCGGTGATCAAGGGTGAGACGAAGGTCAAGGAGCGCGAGCGGCTCTTCCAGGCGTTCCGCGACCGGGAGATCCAGGTCCTGGTGGTGTCGAAGGTCGCGAACTTCTCCATCGACCTGCCGGAGGCCGCGGTGGCCATCCAGGTGTCGGGCACCTTCGGCTCGCGCCAGGAGGAGGCCCAGCGGCTGGGCCGGGTGCTGCGTCCCAAGTCGGACGGGGGTGGCGCCCGCTTCTACTCGGTGGTCAGCCGGGACACCGTCGACCAGGACTTCGCCGCCCACCGTCAGCGGTTCCTGGCCGAGCAGGGGTACGCCTACCAGATCATCGACGCTGACGACGTGCTCGCCGGCGAGTGACACCGCCCGGCGAGCACGCCCTCACATGTCCCGGTCCGTCGACCGGTCAGGTCCACGAGATACCGCGGGTCTTCGGCAACCACACCACCCCCTCGACAAGGCCGCGGCGGCCATTGGCGACATACCCCCATGATCTGCGGGAGTCACCAGATTTGCTCCCCTTTTTTGCGATTTTCGAGTAGTGTGACGGAGGGTGACAAAGGGGTCGCTGTGGGAATTGGAACGTTCCTCCGGTCGACCCCGGCACGGCCCCCCGTCCCTCCGGCCCCACCGTGCTTCCCCCGGAACGCCGCGTCCCGGCGCTCCCGCCCTTCGGGGTGAGCCCGTACGGCCCGCACCCACCCCCGGCGGGTCCGTCCGGTCCGGCGCGGCGCCGGATCCGGCGATCGGCACGACCGTCGCGATACCCGCCGCACCGGGCCCCCGGTCACCCGCCAATCCTTTTGAGACGCCCTGGGACCGCGGCTAAGCTAGTCGGTTCGCTGCCTGATCACCTCCGTTTACCGAATGGGAGGCGTTTTCGTATGCCCGCACACCAGCTGGCCCCCGACATAGCCGACGACCCCGGCCACTCCGGCCACCCCGGCCACTCCACCCGTTCCGCCGGTCCCGGCGACGGCGACACCGCGGCGGTCCTCGAAGCCGAGCGACGGCACCTGGCCGTCTCCCGGGCGGCGCTGCGCGCGATGCGCGAGCACGCCCAGTCCCTGTCCTCCGACGCCGCCGGCGACTGGGTCTCCCAGCAGATCCTCCAGGCGCTGCTGGACCAGCGCGTCGCGGCGCTCGCCGACCACTCGGGCACCCCCCTGTTCTTCGGCCGCCTCGACCGCACCGGGGGCGACGACCTCCCCGGCATCATCTACGTCGGGCGCCGGCACGTCCACGACGAGCGCAGCCGCCCCCTGGTGATCGACTGGCGGGCGCCGGTCTCGCGGGCGTTCTACCAGGCCACCCCGGCCGACCCGATGGGCGTGGAGCTGCGCCGCCGGTTCGGCTACCACGGCGGCGACCTGACCGCCTACGAGGACGAGCCGCTCACCGGGGGCGGCGTCCTGGCGCAGAGCAGGATCCTCACCGAGGAGATCGAGCGTCCCCGCTCCGGCCCGATGCGCGACATCGTCGCGACCATCCAGCCCGACCAGGACGAGATCGTCCGGTCCGAGCTGGGCGGCACGGTGTGCGTCCAGGGGGCGCCGGGCACCGGGAAGACCGCAGTCGGCCTGCACCGGGCCGCCTACCTGCTGTTCACCCACCGGGAGAAGCTCGCCAGGTCCGGCGTGATGATCGTCGGCCCGAACCGCGCCTTCCTCGCCTACATCTCCTCGGTGCTGCCCGCGCTGGGCGAGGTCAAGGTCGACCAGACCACCGTCGCGGGGATCCTCGGAGAGTACGCCGCGCCGGAGGACCCCGCCGCCGGCACGGTCAAGGGTGACGCGCGGATGGCTCCGGTGCTGCGCCGCGCCCTGTGGACGCACGTCGTCAAGCCGACCGAGGGCCTGCTGTTCACCAAGGGCGTCAACCGCTACCGGGTCGCCGACCACGAGGTCCGCGAGATCGTCGCCTCGCTGCGCGGCACCACCCGCTACGGCCCCGGCCGCGCGGCCCTCGCCCAGCGGCTGGCCCACATGGTGCTGGTCCGGATGGAGCAGCGCGGCGAGTCACCCGACGACCGGGTGCAGGACGCCGTGGCCCGATCCAAGCCGGTCAAGCAGCTCGTGGACGCCGTATGGCCCAAGCTGACCCCGCAGCAGGTGCTCCACCGGCTGTTCAGCGACCCCGCGTTCCTCGCCGCCGCCGCGAAGGACGACCTCACCGCCGACGAGCAGGCCCTGCTGCTGTGGGCCAAGCCCGCCAAGTCGCACCGCTCGGCGAAGTGGTCGGCGGCCGACGGCGCGCTGATGGACGAGCTGGCCGACCTGATCGAGCGGACACCCTCCCTGGGGCACCTGGTGGTGGACGAGGCGCAGGACCTGTCGGCGATGCAGCTGCGGGCGCTCGGGCGGCGGTGCCGTACCGGGTCGGCCACCGTACTCGGCGACCTGGCGCAGGGCACCACCCCCTGGTCGGCCTGCTCGTGGACGGAGGTCCTCACCCACCTGGGCTTCGAGAACGGCGCCGTCACCGAGCTGACCCTCGGCTTCCGCGTGCCCCGCGAGGTCCTCGACTACGCCGCCCGGCTGCTGCCCGACGTCGCCCCCGGCCTGGCCGCGCCCCGCTCGCTGCGGCCCGGCGCGGGCTCCCTGACGGTACGGCGGGTGCCCGACCTCGCCGCGTCCCTGCCTGAGGCGGCGCGGGAGGTCCTGGCGCGGGAGGGGTCGATCGGCGTGATCGTCCCGGACGCCTCGGTCGCCGCCGTGTCGGCGTCCCTGGCCGGCCTGGACCACCGGGTGCTGGGCCCCGACTCCGTCGAGGAGCACCGCCTGCTGGTGGTGCCGGCGTCCCTGGCCAAGGGCCTGGAGTACGACCACGTGATCGTGGCCGAGCCGGCCGACATCGTGGACGCCGAACCGCGCGGCCTGGCCCGCCTCTACGTGGTCCTCACCCGCGCGGTCACCTCGCTGACCGTCCTGCACACCCGGGACCTGCCTCCGCGACTGCGCTGACGCGGGCCGCGGCCGGCCCGGGAAAAGGGCCGAGGGAAAGAGGCCGTGGAAAGGGTCCGGAGAAAAAGGCGGAAAAGGACAGCGGAAAAGAACCGCGAAAAAACGGAAAGGCGGCCCCGGAGATCCGGGGCCGCCTTCTCGTTCGCGTGAGACGACGGACTAGAAGTCCATGTCGCCGCCGCCCGGCATGGCGGGAGCGGCCGGGGTCTTCTCCGGCTTCTCGGCGATGACGGCCTCGGTGGTGAGGAACAGCGCCGCGATGGACGCCGCGTTCTGCAGAGCGGAACGGGTCACCTTGGCCGGGTCGAGGATGCCCGCCTCGAACATGTTGACGTACTCGCCGGTGGCGGCGTTCAGGCCCTCACCCGGGGTGAGGTTGCGCACCTTCTCCACCACGACGCCGCCCTCAAGGCCGGCGTTGACGGCGATCTGCTTCAGCGGCTCCTCCAGGGCCTTGCGGACGATCGCGGCACCGGTGGCCTCGTCGCCGTTCAGCTCCAGCTTGTCGAACGCCTTGGCGCCCGCCTGCAGCAGCGCCACGCCACCGCCGGGGACGATGCCCTCCTCGACGGCCGCCTTCGCGTTGCGGACGGCGTCCTCGATGCGGTGCTTGCGCTCCTTGAGCTCGACCTCGGTCGCCGCACCGGCCTTGATGACGGCCACGCCGCCGGCCAGCTTGGCGAGACGCTCCTGGAGCTTCTCGCGGTCGTAGTCGGAGTCGGTGTTCTCGATCTCGGCGCGGATCTGGTTGACCCGGCCGGCGATCTGCTCGGCGTCACCGGCGCCGTCGACGATGGTGGTCTCGTCCTTGGTGACGATGACCTGGCGGGCCCGGCCGAGCTGGTCGAGCGCGGTGGACTCCAGCTTGAGGCCGATGTCCTCGCTGATGACCTGGGCGCCGGTCAGGATGGCGATGTCGCCCAGCATGGCCTTGCGACGGTCACCGAAGCCGGGGGCCTTGACGGCCACCGAGCGGAACAGGCCGCGGATCTTGTTGACGACCAGGGTCGCCAGGGCCTCGGCCTCGACGTCCTCGGCGATGATCAGCAGCGGCTTGCCGGACTGCACGACCTTGTCGAGGACCGGCAGGAGGTCCTTGTTCGCGGAGATCTTGGAGTTGACGACGAGGATGTACGGGTCGTCGAGGACGGCCTCCATACGCTCCGGGTCGGTGACGAAGTAGGGCGAGATGTAGCCCTTGTCGAAGCGCATGCCCTCGGTGAGCTCAAGCTCCAGGCCGAAGGTGTTGCTCTCCTCGACGGTGATGACGCCTTCCTTGCCGACCTTGTCCATCGCCTCGGCGATCATCTCGCCGATCTGCGGGTCGCCCGCGGAGATGGAGGCCGTGGAGGCGATCTGCGCCTTCGTCTCCACGTCCTTGGCGAGCTTGAGCAGCTCCTCGGAGACACGCTCGACGGAGGCCTCGATGCCCTTCTTCAGGCCCATCGGGTTGGCGCCGGCGGCCACGTTGCGGAGGCCCTCGCGAACCAGGGCCTGCGCGAGGACGGTGGCGGTGGTGGTGCCGTCACCGGCGACGTCGTCGGTCTTCTTGGCGACTTCCTTGACGAGTTCGGCCCCGATCTTCTCCCACGGGTCCTCGAGCTCGATCTCCTTGGCGATGGACACACCGTCGTTGGTGATCGTGGGGGCGCCCCACTTCTTCTCCAGGACGACGTTGCGGCCCTTCGGGCCCAGGGTCACCTTGACGGCGTCCGCGAGCTGGTTCATACCACGCTCGAGACCGCGCCGGGCGTCCTCGTCAAACGCGATCATCTTGGCTGCCATACGGCTAGACCTCCCGAACACAGGGTGGCTTGCACCGGATCGAGCCGACGCCCGCGACGGCATCGGATCCGCGACTCCGTTCGGCGGATCCCATCGCCCCGATCCAGGGTTGGCACTCACCCGTGGGGAGTGCCAACAAACTATTTAGCACTCTACCCTGCCGAGTGCAAGCGACGCCGCGTTGACCTGCCCCGGGAGGCGACGACCTCAGGCGGCCCGGCGCGGCCACCGCTTCACCTGGCCTCGCCCCGGCGGCCACGTCGTGCGGCGGAGTCCGGCCCCGATACGGCGAGGGCCCGGCCCGCCGAGTGGACACGGCGGACCGGGCCGGCGTGCCGAGGGCCCGCGTGGACTGCGCTGCCACGGGGGCCGTCCGGCACGCCCCTGCGCACCTCAAGGAGACGGCTGCCTCAGACGGCCCGGACGGACTCCGCCTGCGGACCCTTCTGCCCCTGGGTGATCTCGAACTCGACCCGCTGGCCCTGTTCGAGTGAGCGATAGCCGTCCATCATGATCGCGGAGTAATGGACGAACACATCCTTACCACCGTCTACCGCGATGAAGCCGTAGCCCTTGTCCGCGTTGAACCATTTGACGGTGCCTTGCGCCACTTCCGACTCCTCTTACTGGACTTGAGGACGTCGCCCATTCCTCTCGCGGCGCCCTCAATCTCCGAGGCGGACACATCGCCTGCGTCGATCGTTCTCGACCATACCTGTGGTACGCCGTAGGGCAACAGAGTCAACCAGCAAACTGCCGCTTTACGTACGAATACAGCACGAGAACATAGTTTTGCTATCCAGGCCCGCTGATCAAATATTGCATTATTTCACCAAGCGCCGATATCGACACCCTCCCGAAAGCGCGACACCCGCCCCGAACTGGACCGGGGCGGGTGTCGGTGGGCGCCGTACGGCACGGCGGCCCGGAGTGTGGAGGGACGGATCAGCCCCCGGCGACCGCCGGGATGATGGAGACCTGGACGCCCGACGGCGTGGCGGTGTCCAGGTTGTCGGCGAATCGGACATCCTCCTCACCGACGTAGACGTTGACGAACCGGCGAATCCTGCCGGAGTCGTCGAGAATCCGGGCGCCGATCCCGGGGAAGTCGGCGTCGAGTTTCCGCAGCACGTCGCGGAGGGTCTCACCCTCGGCGTTCACCTCGGCCGCACCACCGGTGTACGTCCGGAGAATCGTCGGAATCCGTACAGAGACACTCATTATTAAGCACCTTTCCGGTGATTTCAGGCGATGACCGAGCGGAATTCGTCAAGCGAGGGGCGGATGACGGCGGTGGGACGGGCCTCGCCCGCCACCGCGTCGAGGGTCTTCAGGCCGTCGCCGGTGTTGAGCACCACGGTCTCGGCGTCGGGGTCGAGCCGCCCCTCGGCGACCAGCTTGCGCAGCACGCCGACCGTGACGCCGCCGGCGGTCTCGGCGAAGATGCCCTCGGTCCTGGCCAGCAGCCTGATCGCGTCGACGATCTCGGCGTCCGTGACGTCCTCCACCGCGCCGCCGGTGCGCCGGGCGATGTCCAGCACGTAGGGGCCGTCGGCCGGGTTGCCGATGGCCAGTGACTTGGCGATCGTGTCCGGCCGTACCGGGCGGATCACGTCCTGGCCCGCCTTGTAGGCGGCCGAGACCGGGGAGCAGCCCTCGGCCTGGGCGGCGAAGATCCGGTACGGCCTCTCCTCGACCAGCCCGAGCGCGATCAGCTCCTTGAACCCCTTGTCGATCTTCGTGAGCTGGGAGCCGGACGCCACCGGGACGACGATCTGGTCGGGGATCCGCCAGCCGAGCTGCTCGGCGATCTCGTACGCCAGGGTCTTGGAGCCCTCGGCGTAGTACGGGCGCAGGTTGACGTTGACGAAGCCCCACCGCTCGCCCAGCTCGTCGCCGATGAGCTCGGAGCAGAAGCGGTTGACGTCGTCGTAGGTGCCCTCGATGCCGACGAGCCTCCCGCCGTACACCGAGGCCATGACGATCTTGGCCTGCTCCAGGTCGGCGGGGATGAACACGCAGGCGTCCAGCCCGGCCCGGGCGGCGGCCGCGGTCACCGCGCCGGCGAGGTTGCCGGTGGAGGAGCACGACAGGGTGTGGAAGCCGAAGTTGCGGGCCGCCTCGACGGCGATGGCGACCACGCGGTCCTTGAACGAGTGGGTCGGGTTGCCCGAGTCGTCCTTCACGTGCAGCGAGCGCAGGCCCAGCTCGCGGGCGAGGTTGCCGGCGTTGACGAGCCTGGTCCAGCCGGGCGCCATGTTGGGCCGGGCGGCGACGCCGTCCGGGACCGGCAGCAGTGCGCGGTACCGCCAGATGCTCGCCGGACCGGCGGCGATCTGCTCGCGCGTGACGCGCCCGAAGTCGTAGGCGACCTCCAGGGGGCCGAAACACTCGATACAGGCGAAGCTCGGGCCGAGGTCGTAGCGGGCGCCGCACTCCCGGCAGGACAGGGCCACGGCGGGGCCGAAGCGGCCGTCGAGCGCGGTGTCGGCGGAGACGGAGGCGGTGGGGATCTCTGTTTCTGCGAGCGCCATGAAGCGAGGCCTTTCCCTCATCTTCGTCCGCGACCACCCTGGTCGCGAACCGGAATTGGCACCTGTCCCGGCCGACCCCGCCATGTCGCGAGTTTGAACCGGGAGGGTTGCCGGGGCTTCGCAGGGCCGGTCCCTCCACCCCTCTGGATGAGCAATATGAAGTTGTGGGCCCGATGGACGGGTCTCCTGCACTTTACCCCGGCCATCGGTCGTTCCGACCGTATGTCTCACTCCGCGAGACGACCGGTGTCATCCTCCGGACGACGGCGAGCCCGTCGCCGGTGTCGGCACCCGAGAAGAAGGGGGGGTGCCGGCCGGGCCGTCAGAAACCGTAGGCGTCGCCCAGGGCGCCCTGGACGTATTTGCGCGCCTGGTGGATGCGCGACTTGGCGGTGCCGAGCGGGATGCCGAGCTGCTCGGCCACCTCGCTGTAGTCGAGCTGGCAGATGTCGCGCAGCACCAGCGCCTGGGCGAGGTCGGGTTTCTCCGCCTCCAGCGCCTCCATCGCGTCCAGCAGGTCGAGCCGCGACCCGGCGATCACGCTCACCCGGGCGACGTCGGGCCGCTGCACCGGCAGCTCGTCGGAGCTCTGCTCGGCCGAGCGCCGCTTCAGCGAGCGGTAGGTGGTGCGGGCGCAGTTGGCGGTGATGATGTGCAGCCACGTGCTGAACCGGGCCCGCCCCTCGAACCGGCCGATGTTCCGCGCCACCGCCAGCAGCGTGTCCTGGCACGCCTCCTCGGCGTCCTGCCGGTAGGGAAGGATCCGGCCGCAGTGCCGGAGGATGTCGGGTTCGATCCGCCTCAGCAGCTCGCCGAGCGCGCGGTGATCACCTTGGGCGGCCAGCCGGGCCAGTTCCTCGGTCGTCTCGTCCAGCGCCATCACGAGCTCCTGATCGACGGTCATGGTCGATCGCCATCTTAAGCTCCGTCGGCCCTTTCCTTGGCGTCACCTTGACCGTCCCCCCGCTCCCGGCGGCTCCGGCGGCCCGGCGGACCGGGGCGCGACCCCCCCTGGGAACCCGCACAGGTGGAAGACCAGGGCATTTTGCCCGAGGCCCGGTTAACCTTTCAATCCAGGCAAGCGCGTCCCTCTGCCGAAGGGATCCCGATGAGCGGCCCCATCCTGCTGGCTTCGAACCGCGGCCCCGTCTCCTTCACCCTCTCCGACGACGGTTCCCTGACCATGCGCCGGGGCGGCGGGGGCCTGGTGTCGGGCCTCTCGGAGGTGTCGCGGGACTTCGACCTGCTGTGGATCTGCGCCGCGCTGTCCGACGGCGACCGCGGCGCCGTACGGCTGGCGCCCGGCGGCCGGCTCGACCACGCGGGCTTCGACACCGGGGCGGTGCGGATGCTCGACATCCCCCCGGCGACCTTCCACCGCGCCTACAACACGGTGGCGAACTCCACACTGTGGTTCGTCCACCACCTGCTCTACGACACGCCCAACCGGCCGCAGTTCGACGCGAGGTTCCGCCGCGACTGGGAGTCCTACCAGGCGTACAACGAGGCGTTCGCGACGGCGCTGGGCGAGGAGGCGCCGCACGAGGCCCGGGTGATGGTCCAGGACTACCACCTGTCCCTGGTCCCGGCCATGCTGCGCGGCGAGCGGCCCGACCTGCGGGTGGCGCACTTCTCGCACACCCCCTGGGCCCCGCCGGAGTACTTCTCCCTGCTCCCCGACGATCTGCGGGTCGAGCTGCTCGAAGGCATCCTCGGCGCCGACCGGGCCGGTTTCCTCACCGCCCGGTGGGCCGGGGCCTTCATGGACTGCTGCGAGACGGTGCTCGGCGCCCGGGTGGACCGCGCGCACCGCACCGTCACGCACGGCGGCCGGACCACCCGGATCGGCGTGCACCCGCTGGGGGTGGACGGCGAGGCGCTGTGGGCGCGGGCCTCGGAGCCCGACGTCGAGTCGCACATGGCCGCGCTCCGCGACCAGGTGGGCGACCGCAGGCTGATCGTGCGGATCGACCGGACGGAGCTGTCCAAGAACATCGTGCGGGGCCTGTCGGCCTACCGGGAGTTCCTGGCGGCGCACCCGGAGTGGCACGGCCGGGTGGTGCACCTGGCGTTCGCCTACCCCTCCCGCCACGACCTGCCCGAGTACCGCGAGTACACCGCCGCGGTGCAGCGCTGCGCCCAGGAGATCGAGGACGAGTACGCCACCGAGGACTGGAGCCCGCTGATCCTCAACGTCAACGACGACTACCCGCGCTCGCTGGCCGCCTACCGGCTGGCCGACGTGATGCTGGTCAACCCGATCCGCGACGGCATGAACCTGGTGGCCAAGGAGGGGCCGCTGCTGTCGCCGGGCAGCGCGCTGATCCTGTCGCGCGAGGCGGGCGCCGCCGCCGAGCTGGGCGAGAACGCGCTGCTGGTCAACCCCTTCGACATCTCGGCCACGGCGGCCGCCATCCACCGGAGCCTGATCATGCCGGAGGCCGACCGCGTCCGCAGGGGCGCGCGGCTGTCGGCGGCGGCCACCGCGCTGCCCCCGCGCCGCTGGTTCACCGACCAGCTCTCCGCCCTGGGATGAACGCCCGGCTCAGGCGCGGTCCGTCCCCCCGGCCTCGATCGCGTCGGCGATCGAGGCGAACAGCTTCATCACCCCGTCGGGGCCGTCCACCACGATGTCGGCCTCCACCTCCAGCTCGGCCGACCCGCTGAACACCGTCACGCCGGGCAGGCCCGACGTCCGTACGGCCTCGAACGCCGCGATGTCCCCGAGGTCGTCGCCGGCGAACAGCACCGAGCGCGCGCCGCGCTCGCGCAGGAACGCGCCGAGCGCCATTCCCTTGTCCATCCCCGGCGGGCGAAGCTCCAGCACGAACTTGCCCGGCTCCACCGCCAGCCCGGTCTCGACGGCCAGCTCGGTGATCGGGTCGCGCAGCGCGACGAGCACGCCCTGGGGGTCGTGGGCCCGCCGGGTGTGCACGGCCAGCGCCCGTTCCTTGTCCTCGATCACGACCCCGTCGAACGGCTCGACCAGCCGGGGCAGGTCCGCCCGCGCCCGGTCCAGGCCGGGGTGCGGCGGCGGTGAGGTGACCGTGTCCGCCTCCCAGCGTTCGAAGCCGTAGTGGCCGAGCACGACGACCCCGGGTATCCCGGCCAGGGAGCCGTACTCCACGGCGGTGGCCGCCGGGCGACCGGTGACGACCGCCACGGCGCCGACCAGGCGGCCGAGCCTGGTCAGTACGGCGACGCCGTCCGGATGGATCCTGGCGTCGGCGGGGTCGGGCACGATCGGGGCGAGCGTGCCGTCGAAGTCCACCCCGATCACCGCCCCCGCGGGGTCGGCCGTGATCGCGCGCAGTCCGTCAGGGAAGTCAGTGGTCATGCTCGCTCGCTCCGTCGTCGGCCCGGTCGTCTCGCCGGATCACCGGCTCACCGTCGTCTCACCGGCTCGCCCGGCGTCCGCCGGGGTGCCCGCTCGCAGTGCCGTACCCCTCTATTTGATGATTTATCCGAAATAGGGGTTATCACCGGGGTCGCCGGGCGGCACGCCGGGCGAGGCATCGGGCGGGGCCGCCGGGCCTGCGCGGCGGACGTCCCGGTCGCGGCGGCGCGTCTCGCGGAGCCGGCGCAGGCGCTTGACCAGCATCGGGTCATGGGCCAGCGCCTCCGGACGGTCGACGAGCTCGCCGAGCAACTGGTAGTAGCGGGTGGCCGAGACGCCGAAGGTCTGCCGGATGGCCTGCTCCTTCGCGCCGGGGCGGCGCCACCACCGGCGCTCGAAGGCCAGCAGCTCCCGCTCCCGTTCGGTGAGGGCGCGGGCGTCCGGCTCGCGTCCGGCGCCGGCGTCGTCGCCGGGGATCGGTGCGCCGTCCATCGCCCTCCTCCTCGGTCGGGCACCCGGCGACCACGCCGGGCACGCGCCCGGAAGTCAGGATAGTCCGGAATTTCTGTCTGTTCACGGCGGAGGCCCCGACGTACAGTCACCAGGTGTGACCTCAGTCATCACCATTCTCACTGACTACGGCCTGCAGGACGGCTACGTCGCCTCCTGCCACGGTGTGATCGTCGGCATATCACCGGAGGCGCGGATCATCGACGTGTGCCACCAGGTCCCGACGGGGGATGTGCGGCGCGCGGCGGCGATCCTGGCGCAGACGGTCCCCCACATGCCGCCCGCCGTCCACATCGCCGTGGTGGACCCCGGGGGCGGGGCCCGGCGCGCCGTGGCGATCGAGGCGGGCGACCACGTGTTCCTGGGGCCGGACAACGGGGTGCTGTCATGGGCGGTCCAGGCGAACGGCGGTGCGCGGGCGGCCTACGAGCTCACCAACGAGGAGTTCTTCCACCGGCCCGTCGCACCGACCTTCCACGGCCGCGACGTCTTCGCGCCCGTGGCGGCGTTCCTGACGGTCGGGCGCCGGCCGCCCGAGCTGGGGCCGCCGATCCCGCTCGACCGGCTGGTCTCGCTGCCCGCGCCGACCTCGCGGGTGCGCGAGGGCACGGTGGAGGGCGAGGTGCTGTCGGTGGACGGCCACGGCAACACCCAGCTCTCGGTCACCGGGGGCGACCTGGACACGCTGGGCGCGCGCCCCGGCGGCACGCTGGTGGTCTGGCTGGGCAGGCGGCACGTCACCGTGCCGTTCCGCGAGACGTTCGCCGCCGTCGCGCCGGGCGAGCTGGTCGCCTTCACCGATTCGGCGGGGCTGCTGTCGCTGGCGGTCCACGCCGGCGACGCCTCACAGCGGCTGGGCCTGCCCCCCGGTGCCCACGTGCGCCTGTCGGTCCACCCGTGACCCGAGCGCCCCGCACCGCCCGCCCGTGACCCGCCCGCCCATGAGGGGCGCCGCTCCCCTCCGGCCCGGCGCCGCCCGCGGTCCCCGCGGTCTCCGCCGTCCGTCGCGACGCGCGGGACCGCAACGGGCGTGGCCGTACGGCGCTGCGCGGGTGTTATGCCCGCTTTTGCACCGTTATGGTGCTGCGATCATTGCCGCCGCCTGACCTTCTCGGCACCGCCCGTAGACGTGCCGCTGGATAGTCTCACTCTCGCTACTTCGCGTGGTCACGCGCATACGCGGAGTGTCAAGGCCAATCACTGGCGCGATTTCCTTTCGGGGGGAACACAAATGATTCGTCGTCTTCTCGTCACCTCGGCGTGCGTCGGCCTCGCCGTCCTCGCCCCGGCCGTCGCCGCCTCGGCGTCCACGGCCAAGACGGCCAACTGCTGCGGTGCCGGCGCCTTCATCCCGACCAGCACCGTCACCTACGGCCAGGTCGTCACCCCGGTCGCCATCGCCAGCTCCGCCAACTGCCTCGGCTACAGCGGTGTCGCCCTCGCCGGCGGCAACTGCTTCGGCTACGGCGCCGGCTGCTACGGCGGCGGCTACTACGGCGGCGGCGGCTACTACGGCGGCGGGCTCGTCCCGGGGGGCTACGGCCTCGGCGGCGGCGGCTACCTCGGCGGCGGCAACAACATCAACACCCTCAGCCCCGGCACCGGCGTCGTGGGCAACGGCACGGGCATCGGCGGCCTCATCGGCGTCGGCAACCTGGGCATCGGCGTCCTCTAAGGAGCGATACCGCCGGCCGGTTCCGCGCACTGACGGCGGGCGCCGGCCGGCTTCTCCGAGCACCGAAAAGGGCGGTGCCCCCACACGTCACCGTGCGGGGGCACCGCCCTTCGGCGTCTCCGGCACCCGGCCGGGGCCGGCGGGCCGTACGGCCCCGGGAACCTCACGCGCCCGGCCGGCGGCGCGGCCGGCGCGTCACCGGCCGCCCGCCGTACGAGCCGTATGAGCGGAGATGGCCCCTACACGTGCACCACGTCGTGGGTCTCGGCGAAGTGGCAGGCGCTGGCGTGCCCGGTGCCGGGCCTGATCTGCAGCAGCGGCTCCTGCTGGGCGCAGATGTCCTGTGCCTTCCAGCACCGGGTGCGGAACCGGCAGCCCGACGGCGGGTTGGCCGGGGACGGCGGGTCGCCCTGCAGCACGATCCGCTCGCGCCGCTCACGCCCGTCGGGGTCGGGCACCGGCACCGCCGACAACAGCGCCTGGGTGTACGGGTGCGCGGGCCGGTCGTAGATCTCCACGTCGGTGCCGATCTCCACCATCTTGCCCAGGTACATCACGCCGACCCGGTCGGAGATGTGGCGGACCACCGACAGGTCGTGGGCGATGAAGATGTAGGCGAGGCCGAACTCCCGCTGCAGCCGCTCCAGCAGGTTGACGACCTGCGCCTGGATCGACACGTCGAGCGCGGACACCGGCTCGTCGCAGACGATGATCTCCGGCTGGAGCGCCAGGCCGCGGGCGATGCCGATGCGCTGGCGCTGGCCGCCGGAGAACTGGTGCGGGTAGCGGTTGACGTGCTCGGGGTTGAGCCCCACGACCTCCAGCAGCTCCTGCACCCTGCGGCGGCGGTCGCCCTTGGGCGCGACCTCGGGGTGGATCTCGTACGGCTCGCCGATGATGTCGCCCACGGTCATCCGGGGGTTCAGCGAGGTGTAGGGGTCCTGCATCACCATCTGGATGTTGCGGCGGACCTTCTTGAGCTCGGCCCCCCGGGCGTTCGCGATCTCCCGGCCGTTGATCTTCACCGAGCCGGAGGTCGGCCGCTCCAGCGCCATCAGCACCTTGGCCAGCGTGGACTTGCCGCAGCCGGACTCGCCCACGATGCCGAGCGTCTCGCCGCGGCGCAGGTCGAAGGAGACCCCGTCGACGGCCTTGATCGCGCCGACCTGCTTCTTCAGCAGGATGCCCTGGTGCAGCGGGAAGTGCTTGACCAGGTCGCGGACCTCCAGGATCGGCTCACCTGCGGCTGTCATCGAAGACCTCCCTCCAGTAGTGGCACGCGCTGCCGCGGGTCGGCCCGACCTCGTACAGCGGTGGCGCGTCGGTGACGCAGTCGTCCTGACGGTAGGGGCACCGGGGGTGGAAGGCGCAGCCCTGCGGCATGTCCAGCAGGTTCGGCGGCATGCCCTTGATGGCGTACAGCTCCTGGCCCTTGAGGTCCACCCTGGGAATGGAGTCCAGCAGGCCCTTGGTGTACGGGTGGGCGGGCGACCGGTAGATGTCGTGCACCAGGGCGTTCTCCACGATCCGCCCGCCGTACATGACCGCGATCTTGTCGGCCACGTCCGCCACGACGCCGAGGTCGTGGGTGATGAGGATCAGGCCCATGTTGCTCTCGCGCTGGAGCTCGGCGAGCAGCTCCATGATCTGGGCCTGCACCGTCACGTCGAGCGCCGTGGTGGGCTCGTCGGCGATCAGCACCTCCGGGTCGAGCGCGATCGCCATCGCGATCATGATGCGCTGACGCATGCCGCCGGAGAACTGGTGCGGGTAGTCGTTCACCCGCTGCCGGGCCGCGGGGATGCGGACCCGGTCCATCAGCTCGACGGCCTTCTTCGTGGCGTCGCGGCGGGACATGCCGCGGTGGACCCGGAACATCTCGCTGATCTGCCAGCCCACGGTGAACACCGGGTTCAGCGCGGAGAGCGCGTCCTGGAAGATCATCGAGATGCGCTGGCCGCGGACCTGCGCCCGCTGGTCCTCCGGCAGCCGCAGCAGGTCGGTGCCGCGGAAGCGGATCTCACCGCGGGGGATACGGGCCGGCGGCATGTCGAGGATGCCCATGATGGCCTGCGCGGTCACCGACTTGCCGGACCCGGACTCACCGAGCACGGCGAGGGTCTCGCCGGGGTTCAGCGAGTAGCTGACCCCGTTGACCGCCTTGACGACGCCCTGCCGGGTGGCGAACTCCACGTGCAGGTCGTCGACGGCGAGCAGCGGACCGTCGCCCGGGGCCGTCCGCGCCGGCAGCACCGGCGTCGAGGTCTTCTTCACAGCGGGTCCCCCTTACCGCAGCTTCGGGTCGAGGGCGTCGCGCACGGCGTCGCCCAGCATGATGAAGGCCAGCACGGTCAGGCTCAGGAACAGCGCCGGGAACAGCAGCGGAGCCGGAGCCTCCAGGAACCGCTCCCGGGCGTCGGAGATCATCAGACCCCAGGAGATGTCCGGGGAGCGCAGACCGACGCCGAGGAACGACAGGCCCGCCTCGGCCGCGATGAACGTGCCCAGGTTGATCGTGGAGACCACGATCACCGGCGCGACGGCGTTCGGCAGGATGTGCCGGAACATGATCCTCGGCGCCGAGGCGCCGAGCGCCCGCGCGGCGACGACGTAGTCCTGGCTCTTGGCGGTGATCACCGCGGCGCGCATGATGCGGAACGTCATCGGCCAGGCCAGTACGGCCAGCGCCAGCGTGACGGTCCAGACGTTGCCGGTACGGAAGACCGCGAGGATGAGCAGGGCGCCCAGGATCGACGGGATCGCGAAGAAGATCTCGGTGATCCGGGAGAACAGGGTGTCCACCGCGCCGCCCTTGAACCCGGCGACCAGGCCGAACAGCCCGCCGACGACCGCGGTGACGATCGTGGTGCTCAGGCCGACCACGATCGAGTTGCGGGCGCCGTAGAGGGTGCGCGCGTAGACGTCGCAGCCGAGGTTGTCGGTGCCGAAGAAGTGGGCGCCGCTCATCGGCTGCCTCGCCTTGGCGAGTTCGCAGCTGGCGGCGTTGAGCGGGTCGACCGAGGTGAAGAGCCCGGGGAACACCGCGATGACCAGGATGACCGCGATGAGGACGGCCGAGCCGATGAAGAGGGGGCGGCGGCGCAGGTCGTGCCAGGCGTCGCTCCACAGGCTCGCCGCCTTGGGCGGCTTGGCGGTCCCGCCGCCGTGCTTGCGGCGCCGGGCGGACGGCGCGATCGTGTCACTCATAGCGGATCCTCGGGTCGAGCACGGCGTACAGCAGGTCGACGACCAGGTTCGCCAGGATGTAGACCAGCACCAGCACGGTCACGATCCCGACGACCACGGACTGCTCGCGCAGGTAGACGGAGCTGAACAGCTGCTGGCCGATGCCGGGCAGGTTGAAGATCGTCTCGGTGATCACCGCGCCGCCCATCAGCGCGCCGAGGTCGGCGCCGATGAAGGTGACGAGCGGGATCAGCGCGTTGCGCAGCGCGTGCCGCCCGACGACCCGGCGGCGGGGCAGGCCCTTGGCCACCGCCGTGCGGATGTAGTCGGCGCGCAGGGTCTCGGCCAGGCTGGTCCGGGTGAGCCGGGTGAGGTAGGCGATCGACACCCCGGCGAGCACGAAGCCGGGCAGCAGGTAGCTGCGCCAGCCCTCCGTCACGCCCGCGATGGGGAACAGGTCGACCCCGGCCGTCTTGAGCTTGACGCCCAGCAGCAGCTGGAGCACGAAGCCGGTGACCAGCGTGGGGATGGAGATCAGCACCAGCGTCGAGGCGAGGATCAGCGAGTCCGCGGGCCGGCCGCGGCGCAGCGCCGCGTACAGGCCGAGGCCGATGCCGATGACCGCCTCCAGGACCAGCGCCGTCGCCGCCAGGTTGATGGTCACCTGGAACTTGCCGGCCATGAGGTCCGTCACCGGCACGCCGGCGAAGGTCTTGCCGAAGTCACCGCGGAACAGTCCCGTGAGGTAGTACCAGTACTGCACGATGAACGGGTCGTTCAGGTGGTACTGGTCGCGCAGGATGGCGACGATGTTGGGGTCCATCCGCTTCTCACCCGCCAGCGCCGCGATGGGGTCACCGGGCAGCGCGAAGACGATGGCGTAGATGAGCAGGGTGGCGCCCAGTAGGACGGGTATCGCCTGGATCAGGCGCCTGATGATGTAGCGGCCCATTCAAGCCTCCCTTGTGCCCCGCCGCGGCCCTCCTTCCGGCACCCGGGGGTGGTGGTGCCGGGAAGGGCCGCGGCCGTGAGGCGGTTCGTGCGGCCGGGCTCGGCGCCCGGCCCGCGGGGCGTGGGTCAGGCGACCTTCTCGACCTTGGTCCAGTCGACCTGGTTGAGGAGGTTGATCTTGACGCCCTTGATGTGCTGGGAGAAGGCCGCGTTGGTCCGGTAGAAGTACACCGGGATGTACGGCAGGTCCTTGATCAGGACGTCGTCGGCCTGCTGGTAGTACTTCAGGCCCTCCTCCTGGGTCGGGGCGGCGTCGCCCTTCGCCAACAGCTCGTCGAACTGCTTGTTGGACCAGCCGGCGTAGTTGGAGCCGGTCTTGATCGCGACGGTGGAGAAGACCGGGGTCAGGTAGTTCTCCGCGGACGGGTAGTCGATCGCCCAGCCCATGCGGAACATGCCGGTGTAGCTCTTCTTGTCCAGGTCGTCGAGGATCGAGGCGAACTTCTCGAACGGCTTGACCGTGACCTGCACGCCGAGGTTGGCGCGGAGGTTGTTGGCGACGGCCTCGATCCACTCCTTGTGCGGGCCGTCGGTGTTGTAGCCCAGCTCCAGCGTCTTCGGGCCGCCCGCGGCCGCGTACTGCTCCTTGGCCTTGGCCGGGTCGTAGTTGCAGACGGCGCAGGCGCCCTGGCGGTAGCCGTCCAGCAGCGGGTTGATGAAGTCGTCGGCCGGGGCGCGGGTGCCGGAGAAGACGGTCTCGGCGATCGTCTTGCGGTCGATGGCCATGGAGATGGCCTCGCGCACCTTCACGTTCGAGTAGATCTTGTTGTACTGCAGCGGGAAGCCGATGTAGCCGACGCCGGCGTCGGCCGCGTCGATGTAGCGCTCGCCCAGCTCGGTCTTGGCCCGGGAGATGGCCGACGGGGGCAGCGAGTCGTGGACGTCCAGGTTGCCGGCGACCAGGTCGTTGAACGCGGTCTCCGGGCTCGTGTAGAGCTTGAACTGGAGCTTGTCGAACTTCGGCTTCGCACCCGGGAACTTGTCGTAGCGGGTGAGGTCGATCGTCTGGTCGGTGCCCTTGTTGTAGGGCTTGTCGAGCTTGAAGTAGCCCTGGCCGATCGGCTGCTTGGCGTACGCGTCGGTGATCTTGCCGTCGGGGCCGAAGGCCGCCTTGGGCAGCGGGTAGAACGCGGTGTAGCCGAGCATCGTCTTGAACTGCGAGAACGGCTTGCTGAGGGTCACCTTGAAGGTGGTCTCGTCGACGGCCTTGAGGCCCTTCATCCCCTTGGCGGAGACGGTCTTGCCCTCGCCCGGGTTCAGGTCGGCCCAGCCCTCGACGCGGCTGAAGAAGCCGTTGGCGCCCTGCGCGTTGTCCTGGTCGGCCGCGTAGTTCCAGGCGTCCACGTAGTTCTGGGCGATCAGCTTCTCACCGTTGTGCCAGGTGTAGCCCGGCTTGATCTTGATCGTCCAGACCTTGTTGTCGGTGGTCTTGATCGACTCGGCGACGTCGTTGACGACCTGCTTGTTCTCGTCGTAGTCGACGAGCGGGGCGAAGATCGCGGCCAGGACCTCCGCACCCTCGGACTCGGTGGTGTCGCCGGGGTAGAAGAGCTTCTGCGGCTCACCCAGCTCCATGCGCACGGGCTGGTCGCCGCCGGCGGCCGACCCCCCGCCGGTGGAGGACTCGCTGCCACACGCGGCGAGCCCGAGCGCGAGCAGCGCGGTGCCAGCGATGATCCGTGCGCCGTTAGTAACGCGCATTTTAGGTTTTTCCTCCCTTTACAGGCGGACGCCGCCGATGAACTACCGAAGACCGGGGCACGACGGAAGAGGATCTTGTGGTCCTCAGGTCCCCGTCACCCTGGGCAACGTGCTGACGCCACACCAGTCAGACGCGACTATCCCGTACCGCTCCACACCGAGTCGCCTCTGTGATGTTGCAGTTCGGTCACGCTAGTGCCGGTTCAACGTCATAAGTCTGCCAGCACCGCCCCCACAAGCTCCCATCGAGGCATTAACCAGACATAGAGGCACATGTGGGACGTGAACGACCAGGCTAAAATACCGGCGCACCGGCAGTGCTCGCACCCATTGCCCCTCTGATGACCTTGAGCTGGGCTAACGTTGGGCGGGGCGCGGGGGACCTGACGCCCACCGGCAAACCACGCGAATTGCCGTGGAACCTCTTTCTCGGAGATCCCGTCCAATGTGTGCGGCGGACCCCCGCCGCAGGCACTTCAACCACTCGCATCCAATAGAGTCCTTGCCATGAGCCAGCCGGAATCCGCGATCGCGGACGCCCAGGCGGGCGGCCCGAAGAACGGCACCCCCACCAAGGGGCAGGAGCCGCTGGCCAAGCTCGCCGAGCGTTACGGACTTCGGCGTGCCATCGCACGCCCCAGTCTGCCCGTCTACCTGCGCCAGTTGTGGGAACGACGGCACTTCATCACGACGTACGCCACCGCGCGCAACGTCTCGAAGTACAGCAACTCAGCCCTGGGCCAGCTGTGGCAGGTCCTCACGCCACTGCTCAACGCGGCGATCTACTACGTGATGTTCGGCCTCATCCTGGGGGCCAAGGGCGGCATCGAGAACTACCCGGCGTTCCTCATCACCGGGATGTTCGTCTTCACCTACACCCAGCGCTCGGTGAGCAGCGGCGCCAAGTCGATCTCCGGCAACCTGTCGCTGATCCGCGCCCTGCACTTCCCCCGCGCGGCGCTCCCCCTCGCCTACACCATCCAGGAGTTCCAGCAGCTGCTGATCTCCATGGGCGTGCTGGTCGTGCTCGTGGTCATCACCGGCGAGCTGCCCACGTGGCTCTGGCTCCTCGTCCCGGTCGCCCTGGCGCTGCAGACCATGTTCAACATCGGCGCGAGCCTGGTCCTGGCCCGCGTCGGCGCCTCGGCCCGCGACCTGAACCAGCTGCTGCCCTTCATCATGCGCACCTGGCTGTACGCCTCCGGGGTGTTCTTCTCCATCCAGGACCGGGTCGTGAACGCCGCGCACCTGCCGCAGTGGATCGCCGACGTCATGTACTTCAACCCGGCCGCCGCCTACATGGAGCTCATGCGCGATCTGCTCATGAAAACGCACGAGCTGCGCCCCTATATCTGGCAGGTCTGCGTATTCTGGGCAGTGTTCGCCCTGATCGGTGGCTTCTGGTACTTCTGGCGAGCCGAGGAGAAGTACGGCCGTGGCTGAGTTGACCGAGGAGCTGTCGCACGTGAAGGCCGAGGAGCCCGGCGTCCCCAAGACGGACGTCAGGGTGCACCCTGACCCCGAGCCCGCCGGCAAGGACAAGGAGCGCGTCCCCACGGTCATCGTGGACGACCTGCACATCATCTACCGCGTGTACGGCGCGGCCACCGACAACGAGAAGGGCAACGCCGCCAACGCCCTGATGCGCCTCGTCAAGCGCCAGGGGCGGCCCCAGATGAAGGAGGTGCACGCCGTACGCGGCGTGTCCTTCGTGGCCTACCACGGCGACGCCATCGGCATCGTCGGCCGCAACGGCTCCGGCAAGTCCACGATGCTGCGCGCCATCGCCGGCCTGCTGCCGCCGCACTCCGGCGCCGTCTACACCGACGGCCAGCCGTCCCTGCTCGGCGTCAACGCCGCGCTGATGCGCGAGCTCACCGGCGAGCGCAACATCGTGCTCGGCTGCTACGCCATGGGCATGAACCCCGCGCAGGTCAAGGAGAAGTACGACGACATCGTCGACTTCTCCGGCATCGGGGAGTTCGTACAGTTCCCCATGTCCACCTACTCCTCGGGCATGGGCGCCCGCCTGCGCTTCGCCATCGCCTCGGCAAAGTCCCACGACGTGCTGCTCATCGACGAGGCCCTGGCCACCGGCGACCGCGAGTTCAAGCGCAAGAGCCAGGAGCGCATCAAGCAGATGCGCCAGGAGGCCGGCACGGTCTTCCTCGTCGCCCACAACCTCGACGTGATCGAGGAGACCTGCAACCGGGTCATCTGGCTGCACAAGGGGAAGATCAAGATGGACGGCGACCCGAAGACGGTCCTCGCCGCCTACAACGCCTGACCCGGGCAAGATGGGAAGGTCCGAAAGACCGTCCCACCGGAGGTGAACCTGTGTCCTCACGGCCACCGATCCCCTACGACTTCCTGCCCGAGGTCCCCGCGCTGACCGTCGAGAGCGACGACGTCCGCGACGGCGAGACCATGTCCCAGACCCACGTGTTCGACGACTGGGGCTTCACCGGGGAGAACCTCTCCCCGCACCTGCGCTGGTCCGGCGCCCCCGAGGGCACGCTGAGCTACGCCGTCACCTGCTACGACCCCGACGCCCCCACCGGCAGCGGGTTCTGGCACTGGCTGCTGTTCGACATCCCCGCCGACGTGACGGAGCTGCCGAGGGGCGCCGGGAGCGCCGACGGCGGGTTCGGCACCCACGGCCGCAACGACTACAGCGCCAACGCCTACGGCGGCGCCGCCCCGCCGCCCGGCCTGCCGCACCGCTACGTCTTCGCGGTGCACGCCCTCGACGTGGACAAGCTCGACCTGGGCCCCGACACCCCGCCGGCCGTGATCGGTTTCAACATCACCGCGCACACCCTGGCCCGCGGCTACATCGCGCCGGTCTACGAGAGCTGACCGCCGCCGCGCCGTCCCGCTCGGGACCGCCCCGCCCGGCGCCCGCCGGAGGGCCGCCCGCCCGGGCGCGTCCCGGCGCGCCGGGTCCTCGCACCGCCGCGTCCGGCGCACCGGGCGGGACCGCCGGCGCGTCTCCGGCGCGTCCGCCCCGATCCGCTGACACGACGATCAGCGTTCCGCTATGATTCGAACGTTGGTTCGATCATTGGAAGCCGTCATGGAGTGGGGGAGCGCGTTGCGAGAGCTGTCGACCGCGATCGACCACCTGGCCGTCGAGGACCCATCCGAGATTCCCCGCCTCCAGCTCGCCGAGCAGCTCATCGAGCTGCACTGGCAGATGGCGCGGCTCCAGGCCCAGATCGCCCGCCGCACCGCCGTACGGGCGCCGGGGGCCTGAGCCCGAGCGGGCCCGCGCGGCCCCGGAGCGTTCGGGAGACCCGCACGGGATCCCCGGCCCGGGAAGCGCGGCGCACCTTACGTCCACCCGGAAGGCACGCGAGACCGGACTTCGGCGGCCGGTCGCGGCGCGCGGCACGACGGAGAGGGGGCGGCCGACACATGTCGGCCGCCCCCTCTCCTCGTCACGGTCATCCGGCCCCCGGCGAACGCCGCGGCCGGCGCCCGTCCCGGGTTCCGTCCCCGCGGAATGATCCGCGGGGACGGAACCCGACCGTCCGGCGGCGCCCACGATCGCCCACGCGGGCACCGCCCGGCCGCCGTCAGCGGCCCATGACCACCATCGGCATGCCGCCCATCGGCATCCCGCCCATCTGCGCGCCCATCTGCGCGCCCATGGGCATGCCACCCATCGGCATGCCGCCCATGGGCATCCCGCCCATCGGCATGCCGCCGCCCAGCGGCATCATCATGGGCGGCACGCCCGTCTCGCCGCCGCCGTTGAGACCGAGCGACCCGATCGGCTGGCCGAGCAGGTTGAGGTTGTCGAGCTGCAGGCCGAGGATGCCCAGCAGGTTGTTGTTCCCGCCGATGCCGCTGTCCGTCGCCGCCTGGGCGGGGGCGCACACCGTCGCCGCGACGCCGAACGCCGCGACGGCCACGGCCGTCTTGATGATCTTCTTCATGGTTGCCTTCCCAGCTTCTCTTCGGCCCGCTTCGCTCCCGGACTCTTTTCGGGAAGCGGGCTCTGGACCCTGTGTCGCCGGCGGGCGCGATGTGAAGGGTGCGCGGTGAACGCGCCGGCCGGGAACCGCTCGGCATTTGTATCCCAGGCCCGACGGCGCGAGATCGGCCTTTGGCCAGCTGATTACCCTCCTGGTCCGGGCCGTCCCGTCCCCGGGTGCCCTCTTGACCGACCGCGGCGGATACGGAGTCCTCCACCGTCCCGGCCTTTGGCCTTCCCGCCGAACGGCGCACCTTCCCCGCCGCCCTTCCGGCGCCGAGCCGCACGACCCTCCACGCGCCCCGCCCTCCCCGGCGCTCCGGCCGGCCCGCCGCCCTCCACGCGCTCCCCCCTCCCTGGCGCTCCGGCCGGCCCGGCGGCACTCCTCCGGAAATCACCGGATTCACCTATCGCGATATATCTTGTCCGCGTACAATCGGCGCATGATCTCCCTCGACCCCGCCGCCCGCGTGTCCGGCCTGGCCCCGCACGGGTCCGACCCCGCGCTGCGCGCCTCCGACGCCGACCGCGACCGCGTGGCGAGCGTGCTGAGCGAAGCCCTCGCCTCCGGCAGGCTCACCAGCCTCGAACACGCCGACCGCCTGGAGGCGACCTACAACGCCGTGACCGTGGGCGAGCTCGCCCCGATCATCCGCGACCTGCCCGACACCACCCCGGCCGGCACCGGCGCCGCCCCCGTCCGGCAGGAGATCGGCGCGGTCTTCAGCAAGGTGATCCGCGGCGGGCGCTGGATCGCCGGACGCCACACGGCGCTGAACGCCACCTTCGGCGCCCTGATCGTCGACCTGTCCGACGCCGTGCTCCCCGGCCGGGAGATCACCCTTGAGGTCGACTGCCGCTTCAGCAAAATGATCGTCAGGGTCCCCGAGAACTCCCATGTCATCGACGAGGTCGGCGCGCTGTTCGCCAAACGCAGCATCTCCGGCGGCGCCGGCGCCGCGGACGGGCCCGTCATCAGGGTCGTCGGCAACGTCGCCTTCGGGAAGATCATCATCTCGCGGGAGACCACCGACTGGAACCTTCCCCCCAGGCGCTGAGCCCCGCACCGGTGAGCCCCGGCACCCCGGAGAACCGGGCCCGCGGTCGTCCCGCCTACGATGCGGGCATTCCCTTTCCCGCACGAGGTGACCGCTTGCCTGACACCGACGCCCCAGGCGTCCCGCCCATCGCCCTGGACGCCATGGGCGGCGACCACGCTCCCGACGAGATCGTCGCGGGGGCCGTGCGGGCCGTACGGGAACACGGGGTGCCCGTCCTCCTCGTGGGCGCGCCCCGCCCCCTCCACGAGGCGCTCGCCCGGCACGACGCGCTCACCGAGATCCCCATCGTGCGGGCCGAGGAGGCCCTCGCCATGGACGAGGGCGCCCTGGCGAGCCTGCGCCGCCCGCGCTCCAGCATCGCCGTCGCCTGCCACCTCGTACGGCGGGGCGACGCCTGCGCCGTGGTCTCCGCCGGATCCACCGCCGGGGTGGTCGCCACCGGCAAGCTACGGCTCCGCAGCCAGCCCGGGGTGCTCCGGCCCGCCATCGCGGTCGCCCTGCCGACCCGGCCCGTCCCCACCATCCTGCTGGATGCCGGGGCGAACGCCGAGGTCAAGCCCGAGATGCTGGTGCAGTTCGCCCACCTCGGCGCCGCCTACGCACAGGCCTGCCTGGACATCCCCGACCCCAGGATCGGCCTGCTCACCATCGGCAGCGAACCGGAGAAGGGCAACAAGCTCGTCCGGCGGGCCCACGAACTGCTGGCCGCCGCGCCGGGACTGAACTTCACCGGCAACATCGAGGGACACGACCTGCTCACCGGGGTGGCCGACGTCATCGTCACCGACGGCTTCACCGGCAACGTGGCGCTCAAGACCATGGAGGGCAGCGTCCGCTACGCCTTCTCGGAGCTGGGCGCCACGCTTCGGGAGAGCCACGCGGCCCGGCTGGGCGGTCTGCTGCAGCGCAGGCGCCTCCGGGGCCTCCACCGTCGGCTCGACCCGGAGGTCCACGGCGGGGCCGTACTGCTCGGCCTGAACGGCACCGTGGTCATCGCGCACGGGGCGTCCCGGGCCGGCGGCGTCAGCGCCGCGTGCGTCCTGGCGGCCGAGCTGGCCCGGCGGGGCGTGGTGGCGCGGGTGGGAGAGCGCCTGGCCTCCTCCCGGCCGCACCGCCTCTGGGGACGGCCGTCCCCGCCCGCATCCCCGCCCTCATCACCGGCGGCGCCCCCACCGAACCCCGGCGACGGCCACCCGGGGTGAGACCGCCGCACGAGTGAGACCGCTGGAACCGCGCACCGGACAGATCCCTCACGCGGGTGGAACCACCGCGTCCGGCGAGATCACCGAACGAGGCGACACGAACCCCGCACGACCTCGCCGGCGACCATTTTCAAGATCATGTCATCGGTCGATATGTCGCCGGTTCACCGCAGGCCAACCGATACCCTTGATGCATGACCGACCCGCAGCTCGTGCTCACCGAGCGCGTCCAGCAGGCGCTGGCCGCCGCATTCGGTGCGGAGTACGCCACCGCAGACCCGCTGATCCGTCCCTCGCAGTTCGCCGACTACCAGGCGAACGTCGCGATGAGTCTGAGCAAGCGACTGCGACGGGCCCCGCGCGAGGTCGCCCAGGAGATCGCCGACCGCCTCTCCGGCGCGAGCGGGGAGGGCCGGCCCTTCCCCGGCACCGTCGAGGTCAGCGGCCCCGGCTTCCTGAACATCACCCTCTCCGACGACTGGATCACCGGCCAGGTCGCCGAGCTGCTCACCGACCCGCGGGCCGGCGTTCCCGAGACCGCGTCATCGCAGACCGTCGTGATCGACTACTCCGCGCCCAACGCGGCCAAGGAGATGCACGTCGGCCACCTGCGCACCACCATCGTCGGCGACGCGCTCGTCCGCGTCCACGAGCACCTCGGCAACCGGGTCGTCCGGCAGAACCACCTGGGCGACTGGGGCACCCCGTTCGGCATGCTCATCGAGCACCTGCTCGACATCGGCGAGGACGCCGCCGTGGCGCAGCTGGAGGCCGGCGAGGGCAACGCCTACTACCAGGCCGCCCGCGCGAAGTTCGACAGCGACCCCGAGTTCAACCGGCGCGCCCGCGCCCGCGTGGTCACCCTCCAGGCCGAGGAGCCGGAGACCATGCGCTTGTGGCACATCTTCATGGACGCCACGGTCCGCTACTTCAACAAGGTCTACACCCAGCTCGGAGTGACGCTGACCGACGCCGACATCGCCGGCGAGAGCATGTACAACCCCATGCTGGCCCAGGTCTGCGACGAACTGCAGGAGCACGGCATCGCCGTGATCAGCGAAGGCGCGCTCTGCGTCTTCCCGTCCGGCTTCACCGGCCGCGAGGGCCAGCCGCTCCCGTTCATGATCCGCAAGAGCGACGGCGGGTACGGCTACGCCACCACCGACATGGCGACGATCCGCTACCGCGTCCAGGACCTCAAGGCCGACCGCATCCTCTACGTGATCGGCGCCACCCAGTCCTTGCACATGTCGATGCTGTTCGCCTCCGCCCGGATGGCCGGCTGGCTGCCCGACCACGTCAACGCCGAGCACGTCCAGATCGGCAGCGTGCTGGGCAGCGACGGCAAGATGTTCAAGACCCGCAGCGGCGAGTCCATCAAGCTGCTCGACCTGCTCGCCGAGGCCGAGACCAGGGCCGCCGCGGTGATCGCCGAACGCGACTACGACGAGGCGACCCGCGCGGAGATCGCGCACGCCGTCGGCATGGGCGCGGTCAAGTACGCCGACCTGTCGGTCAGCCACGACAGCGAGTACGTCTTCGACTTCGACCGCATGCTCGCCCTGACCGGCAACACCGGCCCCTACCTGCAGTACGCCACCGCCCGGATCCGCTCCATCTTCCGCAAGGGGGGGATCGACCCGGCGGAGGCGACCGGCCCGATCGTCCTCGGCCACCCGGCCGAGCGCGCCCTCGCCCTCCAGCTCCTCGGGTTCGCCCCGGCCGTGCTGGAGATGGCCGAGGGTTCGGTCCCGCACAAGCTCGCCGCCTACCTCTTCGAGACCGCGAGCACCCTCACCACCTTCTACGAGCACTGCCCCGTGCTCAAGGAGGGTGTCGAGCCGGCCACCCGCGCCTCGCGCCTGGCCCTGCTCGCGCTGACCCTGCGCGTCCTGGTGACCGGCCTGGACCTGCTCGGTATCCCGGTGCCTGAGCGCATGTGAGATCATCGACCGGATGATCGCCTTGATTCGGTAAATCGAGGCGATCATCCGGCAAAGTTGGATTCGGCGCGCCTCCCGACGGGGATGACCGGATCGCACTACGCTGGCGCGGTCAGTCGGTCACGATTTCGGAGAGTTCTCTGCCTTGAGCACGGACCTGACCGCGAGCCCCCGCATCGGAACGGAGTCGCACCGCTACGCCGAGGCGCTCCTGACAAGCCTGACCGCCGGAACCGGCGCCGGCCTCCCGATGCCACCGGAGGCCTCGGACGCGCCCGAGCACTGGCTGAGGCCCGCCGTCCAGGCGCTTGAGATGATCCTGCGGGGCGAGGACGCCCTCGAACCCCTCGGCCGCGCCGCCCAGCTCGACGGCCGGCGGACCGCGCTCTTCCTCTGCCTCGCCCTGGCCGTCGCCGGGCAGGGCGAGCAGATCCACGCCTCCTGGCTCGGCATCGCCTTCGGCGAGCTGTCGCTGAACCAGCCGGTGACCCACGGCCAGCGCGCGCTCTGGCTCGCCGCCGCCCGGGGCGCGTACGGCCCCGCCGGCAAGATCTTCGTGCTCCGCAGGCTCGACGCGGTGGCGATCCCCGCGCACACCGAGCCCGAACGCTGGCTGAGCGCGCTGACCCCGCACGAGCCCGCGATGGTGGTACCGCCCTCGCTGGTCGACTTCCCCGAGCTCGCCGAGCTTCCCGAGCTGGCCGAGCCGGTTGAGGCCGCCGCACAGCTCGCCCACCTCCGCGGCCGCTGCACCGAGATCACCTCCACCCGGCAGAACGGTTCCGGCCGCAAACCGGCCACCCCCGAGGGAAGGTCCGCGGAAGCCGAGGAGAAGCTCCTCGTCGCGCTACGCCACCTGATCGGCGCCGCCGAGCCCGAGACACCGCCCGGCCCGCTCATCGACCATCTCCTCGCCGACCTGCGGCCGGGCTCCGACCTGCACCTCGCGGGCATTGCCCTGCACGTGGCCGCGCCCATCGTGCGGTCCGCCGCGGAGACCCTCGTCACGACCACCCAGGCCGAGCCGCCGGAGTCGGTCACCATGCCGATCCTGGGGCACAGCGTGGTGCTCCGTCCCGAGGGTCCGGACCCCGAGTCGCTGGCCGCGGCCGAGGAGCGGATCTCCGTCGAGGGTGTGCCGGACCGCGGCCGTCCCTGGATGGGTTACGCGCTCCTCGTCTTCGGCGTGGCCGTACTGGCGACGGCGTTCGCCACCTCGGCGACGCTCCCCCTCGCGGGCCTCGCGCTGGCCCTGTTCGCGGCGGGCGGCTACGGGCTCTGGCACCGGCGCAGGCGCGAGCGGGCCGACGCCGAGTACGTCACCGCGCAGCTCTCCGAACTGAGGGAACTGGCGGAGGGCGCCGTGTGGGCGCTGCACGAGTACGCCCGGGAGAACGAGAAGCGCGTCCAGGACGCGGCGGCGGACCTCGCCGAGCTGACCCGCCTGCTCCGCAGGGGCCCCCGCGCCCGCTAGGTTCCGTCCTGCGGGTCGTCCCGCCCTCCGCGGGCGACCGGACGGAGACCCACGGAACCGGAACCCGGGTCATACCGCCTCCCGACACGGACGTGCCCGGAGGCGGCGTGGCATCTCCGGGCACGTTCCAAGATCGAAAGGGTCAGCCGGTGGTGATCTCCACGTCGGCGGGCGCCAGCAGGAAGACCTTCTCGGCGATGCGCTCGATACGACCCTCGCAGCCGTAGGCCAGACCCGCCGCGAAGTCGACCATCCGGGTGGCCTCGGCGGTGCTCATGCAGTTGACGTCCATGATGACCGTCTGACCGTCACGGAAGTGCCGCCCGATGAGCGGCGCGTCGTTGTACTTGCGCGGCGTCAGCATCACGATCTGCGAGGGCTCGCTGGTCGAGTGCCAGCGCCTGGCCGCGCGCTCCGACGCGGACTGCCAGTCCTCACCCTCGCCTTCGACGTCGTCCACGTACTCGTAGGACTCGTCGTAGTCCTCCACACCGCTCAGGCCAAGGTATGTCGCCACCTTGCGCACTGCCCCCATCGGCTCGTCCTTTCCTACAGGACCACGCCGCAGCCGGCTTGTCCCTCCACCTTGGACGGTAACCGACGAATTGAAGTTCGCCGCGCGACACGCCCAGGGCTTATTCCCACTTTGTACGGCTAGCGCACTGGTCCACCCGACCCTCATACCCACTTCTGGGCGGATATTGCATCACGACTAGCATTATGGACATGCGCATCTACACGGTCGATTCATTTACCGACCAGTTTTTCAAGGGTAACCCGGCGGGGGTCTGCCTACTCGACAATCCGGCACCGGACGCCTGGATGCAGGCCCTCGCCGCGGAGATGCGGCACTCCGAGACCGCCTTCCTCCTCGGAGGAGAGGCCGGCGAGCCGTACTCGCTCCGCTGGTTCACCCCGGCGACCGAGGTGGCCCTGTGCGGACACGCGACCTTGGCGACGGCGCCCGTCCTGTATTCCACCGGAACGGCTCCGGAAACCCTGAAGTTCGCCACGAAGAGCGGAATCCTCGCCGTGACCAGGGACGAAACGGGTCTGATCACCATGGACTTTCCCGCCAAGCCCCTGGAGGAGACCGATCCGCGGAGGGCCTGACGGAGGCGCTGGGGGTCACTCCCCGGTGGGCCGGCAGGAACGTCTGGGACTACTCGTGGAGGTGGAGTCCGAGGAGGTACGCGCCGTCTCCCCCGACTTCCCCGCCTGGGGCCGTGGACGCCCGAGGGGTCATCGTGACCGCCCTTCGGCTCGTCCCGGCGTCGACTACGTCTCGCGGTTCTTCGCCCCCAGGGTCGGCGTCCCGGAGGACCGGTCACCGGTTCGGCCCACTGCGCCCTGGCGCCGTACTGGACGGCCAAGCTCGGCTCGGCACCCTCCTCGGGAGCAGCTCTCCGAGGGGGGGACGATACGCACGACCGTGCGGGGGGACCGCGTCGAGCTGTCGGGCCGGGCGGTGACCGTCCTCTCCGGCGAGCTCCACGCCTGAGACCCCGAGCGCGTCATCCGAGACCCCGCCCCGGGGCCCCGAACGCTTCCCGGGGACTTCAGGCGTGCCGACCGGGGCCATGGGCGCTTCCCGGAGCTCCGGGGCGCCGGCGGAGACTCCAGGTCGTGTCGGTCCCGCGGCCCATCGGGAGCCACGACCTCCAGCCGGTTCGCGCCGAACGCGCTCGAACAAAAGCCCGTCTGACGTTTGGACACGAGAATCCCGGCAGATGGAAAAGAACCGCACATACTAAAAAAGCGCCTCACCCGGGCAGTGGAAAAACATGCATGAATCGCAAGAGAACCCCGGAAATGCGGAAAGGGCCGCTCCCCCGGTGAAACCAGGGGGCGGCCCTCTCCAAAAGATTGTCCGGCGGCGACCTACTCTCCCACACCGTCCCCGGTGCAGTACCATCGGCGCTGAAGAGCTTAACTTCCGGGTTCGGAATGTAACCGGGTGTTTCCCCTTCGCCATAACCGCCGTAACACTATGAAACACACAAACACACGCACCGACCCGGAACCGACATCCCGGGGGTGCAGACGGTGCCTGCTGCCTCAGAATCACACAGTGGACGCGAGCAAAACCAGTGATCACGCGCCTGCTCCGGACCCGGCGAAGAGTACAGAGCGCTGCAGAAACCACACGAACGCTTTATGGTCAAGTCCTCGGCCTATTAGTACCGGTCAGCTCCACACATTACTGCGCTTCCACCTCCGGCCTATCAACCCAATCGTCTATTGGGAGCCTTACCCCCTCACGGGGTGGGAGACCTCATCTCAAGGCAAGCTTCCCGCTTAGATGCTTTCAGCGGTTATCCCTCCCGAACGTAGCCAACCAGCCGTGCTCCTGGCGGAACAAATGGCACACCAGAGGTTCGTCCGTCCGGTCCTCTCGTACTAGGACAGCCCCTTTCAAGTCTCCTGCGCGCGCAGCGGATAGGGACCGAACTGTCCTCGCGACGTTCTAAACCCAGCTCGCGTACCGCTTTAATGGGGCGAACAGCCCAACCCTTGGGACCTACTCCAGCCCAGGATGCGACGAGCCGACATCGAGGTGCCAAACCATCCCGTCGATATGGACTCTTGGGGAAGATCAGCCTGTTATCCCCGGGGTACCTTTTAGCCGTTGAGCGACGGCGCTTCCACATGCCACCGCCGGATCACTAGTCCCAGCTTTCGCTCCTGCTCGACCCGCCGGGTCTCACAGTCAAGCTCCCTTGTGCACTTACACTCGACACCTGATTGCCAACCAGGCTGAGGGAACCTTTGGGCGCCTCCGTTACCCTTTAGGAGGCAACCGCCCCAGTTAAACTACCCACCAGACACTGTCCCTGATCCGGATCACGACCCAAGTTAGACGTCCAAAACGACCAGAGTGGTATTTCACCAATGACTCCACCGGAACTAGCGTCCCAGCTTCACCGTCTCCCACCTATCCTACACAAACCGTTCCAAACGCCAATGTCAAGCTGTAGTGAAGGTCCCGGGGTCTTTCCGTCCTGCTGCGCGTAACGAGCATCTTTACTCGTAGTGCAATTTCGCCGGGTCTGCGGTTGAGACAGCGGGGAAGTCGTTACGCCATTCGTGCAGGTCGGAACTTACCCGACAAGGAATTTCGCTACCTTAGGATGGTTATAGTTAACCACCGCCGTTTACTGGCGCTTAAGTTCTCACCTTCGCACACCCGAAGGCATGCTAAGCGGTCCCCTTAACGTTCCAGCACCGGGCAGGCGTCAGTCCGTATACATCGTCTTACGACTTCGCACGGACCTGTGTTTTTAGTAAACAGTCGCCTTCCCCCTGGCCTCTGCGGCCCCCACCAGCTCCGAGTGCAAGACTCATCACCAGCGAAGGCCCCCCTTCTCCCGAAGTTACGGGGGCAATTTGCCGAGTTCCTTAACCGCAGTTCACCCGATCGCCTTGGTATTCTCTACCTGACCACCTGAGTCGGTTTCGGGTACGGGCCGCCATGACACTCACTAGAGGCTTTTCTCGGCAGCATAGGATCACCCACTTCGCCACAATCGGCTCGGCATCACGTCTCAGACCCATGAGAGGCGGATTTGCCTACCCCTCGTCCTACACGCTTACCCCAGGAACAACCATCGCTGGGATGGGCTACCTTCCTGCGTCACCCCATCGCTTACCTACTACCAGATCAGGTCAGGCGTTCACCCTGACGCCCGCTCCGAAGAGCAGACCGGGTTAAGGACCCTTAGTATCACTGGGTTCAGTATGGGCGCATCACAGCGGGTACGGGAATATCAACCCGTTGTCCATCGACTACGCCTGTCGGCCTCGCCTTAGGTCCCGACTTACCCTGGCGGATTAGCCTGGCCCAGGAACCCTTGGTCATCCGGCGCAGAAGTTTCTCACTTCTGATTCGCTACTCATGCCTGCATTCTCACTCGCACGGCCTCCACAACTGGATCACTCCGCTGCTTCGCCGGCCGCACGACGCTCCCCTACCCATCCACACCCCTCGACAAAAGCCAGGGTTAATGCGTGAATGCCACGACTTCGGCGGTGTACTTGAGCCCCGCTACATTGTCGGCGCAGAATCACTTGACCAGTGAGCTATTACGCACTCTTTCAAGGGTGGCTGCTTCTAAGCCAACCTCCTGGTTGTCACTGCGACTCCACATCCTTTCCCACTTAGCACACGCTTAGGGCCTTAGTCGGTGGTCTGGGCTGTTTCCCTCTCGACTACGGAGCTTATCCCCGCAGTCTCACTGCCACGCTCTCACTTACCGGCATTCGGAGTTTGGCTGACGTCAGTAACCTTGTCGGGCCCATCGGCCATCCAGTGCTCTACCTCCGGCAAGAAACACGCGACGCTGCACCTAATGCATTTCGGGGAGAACCAGCTATCACGGAGTTTGATTGGCCTTTCACCCCTAAACACAGGTCAGCCCCCAGGTTTTCACCTGGTGGGTTCGGTCCTCCACGCGGTCTTACCCGCGCTTCAACCTGCCCATGCCTAGATCACTCCGCTTCGGGTCTGCAGCATGCGACTCAAACGCCCTATTCAGACTCGCTTTCGCTACGGCTACCCCACACGGGTTTACCTCGCCACACACCGCAACTCGCAGGCTCATTCTTCAAAAGGCACGCAGTCACATCACGAGCAGGGCGAACCCCGCTCACGCTCCTACGGCTTGTAGGCACACGGTTTCAGGTACTCTTTCACGACCCCTCACCGGGGCACTTTTCACCTTTCCCTCACGGTACTAGTGCACTATCGGTCATCAGGGAGTATTTAGGCTTACCAGGTGGTCCTGCAGATTCACACAGGATTTCTCGGGCCCCGTGCTACTTGGATCCCCTCCAGCAGTCGACAGGATTTCGCCTACCCGGCTCTCACGGTCTCCGGCGCCCCTTCCCAGAAGCTTCGGCTACCCCATCGATTTCTCACTGCTCACAGTCCCGGCAGAGACCTTCAGAAGGTCCCGCAACCCCGAACACGCAACGCCCGCCGGCTTTAACACGCGCCCGGTTTAGCCTCTTTCCGCTTTCGCTCACCACTACTCACGGAATCACTATTTGTTTTCTCTTCCTACGGGTACTGAGATGTTTCACTTCCCCGCGTTACCACCAACCGCCCTATACATTCAGGCGGAGGCAACACCACATGACTGGTGCTAGGTTTCCCCATTCGGACATCCCCGGATCAACGTCTGGTTGGCGACTCCCCGGGGCTTAACGCAGCCTCCCACGTCCTTCATCGGCTCCTGATGCCAAGGCATCCACCGTGTGCCCTAAAAAACTTGGCCACAAAGATGCTCGCGTCCACTATGCAAATCTCAAACAACACGCAGCGACCACCACGACCCCACCACCAGACACCCACCCCCACAGAGATGAGCCGGTATGACAGGCGGACGGTCCCGCAGAGGGAAAACCAAACCGCGAGCCCGCCCGAACAGCGGGCCCGCCTGGTCCGTTTCCTCAGGACCCAACAGTGTGTCCGGACCAGCGAAACCCCTCGCAACCGCCGTTCCCACTCCCCAGAGCGAACCCCGGAGGCGGTACTAGCCGGCCAGCGACTCCGCTGAACCGAATAGCCAGTGCTCCACTAATGAGCGCACCGTGCGCGAGACGTTCGCTCGCGGCCACGGCATGGACCGATCAGCCCCCACCCCAGCGGGTGGCGTGCTGCCGGCCGGTGCTCCTTAGAAAGGAGGTGATCCAGCCGCACCTTCCGGTACGGCTACCTTGTTACGACTTCGTCCCAATCGCCAGCCCCACCTTCGACCGCTCCCCCCCAAAGGGTTGGGCCACGGGCTTCGGGTGTTGCCGACTTTTCGTGACGTGACGGGCGGTGTGTACAAGGCCCGGGAACGTATTCACCGCAGCGTTGCTGATCTGCGATTACTAGCGACTCCGACTTCATGGGGTCGAGTTGCAGACCCCAATCCGAACTGAGACCGGCTTTTAGGGATTCGCTCCACCTTGCGGTATCGCAACCCTCTGTACCGGCCATTGTAGCATGTTTGCAGCCCAAGACATAAGGGGCATGATGACTTGACGTCATCCCCACCTTCCTCCGAGTTGACCCCGGCAGTCCCCCATGAGTCCCCACCACCCCGAAGGGCGTGCTGGCAACATGGAGCAAGGGTTGCGCTCGTTGCGGGACTTAACCCAACATCTCACGACACGAGCTGACGACAGCCATGCACCACCTGTCACCCAGTCCGAAGAGGGCTCTGTCTCCAGAGCTTTCCGGGCGATGTCAAGCCTTGGTAAGGTTCTTCGCGTTGCGTCGAATTAAGCAACATGCTCCGCCGCTTGTGCGGGCCCCCGTCAATTCCTTTGAGTTTTAGCCTTGCGGCCGTACTCCCCAGGCGGGGCGCTTAATGCGTTAGCTACGGCGCGGAAACCGTGGAAGGTCCCCACACCTAGCGCCCAACGTTTACGGCGTGGACTACCAGGGTATCTAATCCTGTTCGCTCCCCACGCTTTCGCTCCTCAGCGTCAGGTAAGGCCCAGAGAACCGCCTTCGCCACCGGTGTTCCTCCTGATATCTGCGCATTTCACCGCTACACCAGGAATTCCGTTCTCCCCTGCCTACCTCTAGCCAGCCCGTATCGAATGCAGACCTGGAGTTAAGCCCCAAGCTTTCACATCCGACGCGACAAGCCACCTACGAGCTCTTTACGCCCAATAATTCCGGACAACGCTTGCGCCCTACGTATTACCGCGGCTGCTGGCACGTAGTTAGCCGGCGCTTCTTCTGCAGGTACACGTCAACTTCGTCCCTGCTGAAAGAGGTTTACAACCCGAAGGCCGTCATCCCCCACGCGGCGTCGCTGCGTCAGGCTTCCGCCCATTGCGCAATATTCCCCACTGCTGCCTCCCGTAGGAGTCTGGGCCGTGTCTCAGTCCCAGTGTGGCCGGTCGCCCTCTCAGGCCGGCTACCCGTCGTCGCCTTGGTAGGCCGTTACCCCACCAACAAGCTGATAGGCCGCGAGTCCATCCCCAACCGAAAAGACTTTCCACACGCATCCCATGCGGAAGCGTGTCGTATCCGGTATTAGACCCAGTTTCCCGGGCTTATCCCAGAGTCAGGGGCAGGTTACTCACGTGTTACTCACCCGTTCGCCGCTCGAGTACCCCGAAGGGCCTTTCCGCTCGACTTGCATGTGTTAAGCACGCCGCCAGCGTTCGTCCTGAGCCAGGATCAAACTCTCCAAACAATGTCTACAGAGTTTCTCCCGGCTGAAAGCATCCCCATCCCCAGCGAAGGAGACGAGGTGCATCAACCAAAGGAATCCGTCCTCCCACCGAGCGGGTGGGACGGGGTTGTGCATCATGCACTGGCTTTTAACACACTGTTGAGTTCTCAAGAAACGGACGCGTTCACCGTCGATCCGGACCCTCAGGGCCGTTTCTTCGGGGCGTTTCGTTCGTTTCGTTGTGCCTTTATTCTTTCAGACCGGCTTTTTCGTGTCAAACCGCTCTTTCGGAGCGACTTTCTTCGATTCCACCGACCCGAAGGGAATTCGGGCGTCCCGTTTCCGGGGCAACCTCAAAC
>NZ_JACCCO010000003.1 GCF_013409935.1 Streptosporangium sandarakinum
GGCCCGTTCCTGGCTGCGCGAACTGGCCATCACCGGATGGCGGGGCGTCGACCACGACCTCGTCTCCGCCGCGGACCAGGTCGTCGAGGCGCTGCTGGCCGTACCGGGGCGGCGCAGGCTCGCGGTGCTGCTGGACGGCCTCGCCGCCGAGCTGCGCGCCTCCTGCCCGGTCGGCACGATGGAGCACCTGCCGGTCCGCCGCTGGGCCGACCTGTGGACCCGGGCCGTGCTGCTGTCGCACGACGCCGTCCCGTCCGGCGCCCCCCGGCCCGCGGAGACGGTGTCGGGGCGGCTGCTGATCCTCGGCGTCGACGTGCACGAGCACGGCACCGCCGTCCAGTTCCAGGTCCACGCCGTCCTGGAACCCGCCGGCGGCGGCCGGCCCAGGCTGGTGCGGACCGGCGTCACCGTCGCGAAGGTGGACACCATCACCGGTCCCGCGGTGTGGAAGCTGCCGCACCGCCACGGCGCGCTGCTGGCCGCGCTGGCGGACCGCCGCTGCCTGGACGTCACGGACCTGCCGCTGCTCGACAGCGGCGACCTGCTCTGGGACGACGACCGGGCCCTGCTGGGCAAGCCGGCCGACCCCTTCACCACCGCCCGGCTGCACCTCGCCGGCGCGCTCGCCCCGGCGGTGCCGCCCCTGGACCGCGTCCCGGTGCGCGTCGCCGAACCCGTGCTGGTGGAGGACTACCGGGTCACCAAGGACGGCTCGTTCGACCTGGGCGGCGGCGTGCTCGCCGTGGACACCGAGCGGCTGCCCGCCTGCGGCCCGCTCACCCCGAAGCTGGTGGCGGGCTCCACGGCCTGCGTCGGGCTCATCCGCTGGGACGGCGGCCGCTGGCTGCTGCAGCCGCTCGCCGTACAGGCGAAGGTGAAGAAGGAGACGGTCGAGGTCGCCACCGGCGACTGGGCGCTCGGCCCCACCGACCCCAAGGCGGTCAAGGCCGAGGCCAGGGCCGGGGACCCGGTCGCGGTGCTGCGCGAGCGAGCCGGGCGGTTGCTGCGGAAATGAGCGACGACATCCTCACGGACGAGGACATCCTCACGGACGACGGCCTCCCCGCGGGCGCCGCGCGGAACCGGCGGCAGGTGCTCTACTGGCGGCTCCTCGCCCGCCTCTTCGACCACGACGAGCAGCCCGCGCTGGAGAACGCGAGCATGGCGGTCGTCGGCGACCTCGGCCTGCCCGCGGCGCTGCTCGACCCCTCGGTGTCGGTCGACACGCTGGTGCAGCGCTTCCCCGAGCTGGCCGGCGAGTTCCGGAACCTGCTCGCGGCGGGGGAGGACGTGCCCGGTGACGAGGTGCGCAGGGCCGCCCTGGTGTCGAAGCTGCTGCTCAACGTCTTCGGCACCGGGACGGGCGACGTCACCGCGACGCAGCTGGCGGCCTGGCAGCAGGACGCCGGCTGGCTGACGCAGGCCCTCGGGGCGTGCGGCGCCCAGGGCGGTGCTCCGGGCGGCGCTCCGGGTGCCGCGGCGGGTTCCGGCGGGCCCGGCACCGGCTCCGGCGCGGGTTCCGGGACCGGTCCCGGCGGCGGCCCCGGCGCGGGCTACGGCGCGGGCGCGGGACACGGCCCCGGCACGGGGTACGGCGAGAGCGGCCGCGAGCTGTCCGGGGTGCTGGCCGACCTGGAGGCCGACCTGGTCCGCCGCATGCGGCTGCGCGAGGTCCTGGCCGACCCCGCCCTGGCGAGGCGGCTCACCCCGAGCATGTCGCTCGTCGAGCAGCTGCTGCGCGACAAGGCCAACCTGTCGGGGGTGGCGCTGGCCAACGCCAAGGCGCTGATCCGCAGGTTCGTCGACGAGGTCGCCGAGGTGCTGCGCACGCAGGTCGCCAAGGCCAGCGCGGGCGTCATCGACCGGTCGATCCCGCCCAAGCGGGTGTTCCGCAACCTCGACGTCGAGCGCACCATCTGGAAGAACCTCGTCAACTACAACCCCGAGGACCAGCGGCTCTACGTCGACCGGCTGTACTACCGGCGCACCGCCAAGCGCACCACCCCGGCCCGGATGATCGTGGTCGTCGACCAGTCGGGCTCGATGGTCGACGCCATGGTGAACTGCACCATCCTGGCCTCGATCTTCGCCGGGCTGCCCAAGGTGGACGTGCACCTCATCGCCTACGACACCCGCGCGCTCGACCTCACCCCCTGGGTGCACGACCCGTTCGAGGTGCTGCTGCGCACCCAGCTCGGCGGCGGCACCGACGGCACGGCCGCCCTGGCCCTCGCCCAGCCGAAGGTCGCCGACCCGCGCAACACCGTGGTCGTGTGGATCTCGGACTTCTACGAGTGGAACTGCGACGCCGTCTTCGCCGGGATGGAGGCGCTGCACCGCTCCGGCGTCCGGATCATCCCCGTGGGCTCGGTGAACAGCGGCGGCCAGCAGAGCGTCAACCCGTGGTTCCGGCAGAAGCTCAAGAACCTCGGCACGCCGGTCATCTCCGGCCACATCCGCAAGCTCGTCCTCGAGCTGAAGAACTTCCTCGCCTGAGAACTTTTCCCGTTTAGGAGAACCCCCTGATGAACAACGAGATGCTGCGCGCGCCCGCCGAGGTGAAGTACGCCGAGGAGCTCGACTGGCTGGAGTCCGTGGACGACGGGCCCAAGCCGTTCTCCTGGCGGCTCAGCCCCAAGATGGTCCGGCTCTTCATCCTCGGCTCCGAGCGTTCCGACGGCCTGGACCGGGAGATCCCGCAGAAGTGGTTCGGTGACCGCAGCTTCGTCGAGCGCAGCATCGTGACGCTCGCCTCCGACCGCGGCCTGCTGCTGATCGGCGACCCGGGAACCGGCAAGAGCTGGCTGGCCGAGCTGCTGTCGGCCGCCATCTGCCGCAACTCCACCCTGGTCGTCCAGGGTACGGCGGGCACCACCGAGGACCACATCAAGTACTCCTGGAACGTCTCCATGGTCATCGCCAAGGGGCAGTCCCGCGAGTCGATGATCCCCTCGCCGATCATGACGGCGATGGAGCGGGGCATGATCGGCCGCTTCGAGGAGCTGACCCGCTCGACCAGCGACGTGCAGGACGCGCTGATCTCGATCCTGTCCGAGAAGTACGTGTCCATCCCCGAGCTCGACACCGACAACACCGTGTTCGCCCGGCCCGGCTTCTCGATCATCGCCACGGCCAACAGCCGCGACCGGGGCGTCAACGACCTGTCCTCGGCGCTGAAGCGGCGGTTCAACTTCGTCCGGATCCCGGTGGTGACGAACAGGACCAGCGAGGCGGAGATCGTCCGCTTCCGCACCACGGAGCTGCTGCGCCGGCACCGCATCGAGCTGGACGTGCCGCCCACGCTGCTGGACGTCCTGCTGCAGAGCTTCGCCGACCTGCGCGCCGCCGCCGCGTCGGCCGCGAGCGAGGACGAGAAGCTGGAGTCGGCGCTGTCCACCGCCGAGCAGATCGGCGTGCTGGAGGACGCCATCCTGCACAGCCACTTCTTCGGCGACCGCGCGCTGCGCGCCGAGACGCTGGGCGGCGCCCTGGTGGGTTCGCTGGCCAGGCGTTCCCCCGAGGACCTCGCCATCCTGAACAAGTACTGGCACGGCGTCGTCGAGCCGCGCAGCCGCAAGGACGGCGGGGAGTGGACCGGCTTCCTCGAGGGCGGCCGTCAGGCGATCTCGACGCTGTCATGAGCACCTTCGACGCGCTGCGCGAGCAGCTCCTCGACGCCGCCGAGGCGTTCTCCGGCGGCGGGGACGCCCTGTCCGGCATCCTGTCCGGCATGGTCGACGACGTCGACCGGATGCTGGGCGAGAAGCTTGAGATCTTCCCGGTGTGTCACCACTCGCCGGCCTCCGCGCTGGCCATGACGCGGCGGCTGCGCGACAAGCGGCCCAAGGTCGTCTACCTGGAGCTGTGCGAGGACCTGCAGCCGCTGCTCTCCGAGCTGCGCAACTGCAGGCTGCCGGTGGCGCTGCAGGCGTTCGCCACCCGGCTGGACGGCTTCCCGGCCGGCTCCGGCCCGCTCAGCGTGGTGGCGCCGGTGACCGAGGCGTCGGCGGAGTACCAGGCCATCGCCTACGCGCTCGACACCCCCGGCGCCGAGCTGGTGCTGGTGGACCGCTCGGTGGACCACGTCTTCCAGTGGCTGCCCCGGGAGCCGGCCGACGCCGGGCCCGGGACCGTTCCGGACGGCCGTACTTCCCCGGCATCCCCGGGTTCCCCCGCCCCTTCGGGCGCTACGGCCTCCCCGGCCGGTGGCCTGGTCGGTGAGGCGGACGACGGGCAGGACGAGGAGGCGGCCCTGCACGGCGACGCCGTGGGCGTGGAGATCGGCGACCTGCGGCCCGGCTTCGCCGAACTGGAGGCGTACCTGCTGCACCACGGCAAGGTCCGCCACTGGTCGGAGTGGTGGGACCAGTACGTCGAGCAGCCGCTGGCCGGCGCGGACCACGACACCTACCGCCAGGCCATGGCGCTGGTCGGCAGCCTGTTCCGGCGGCTGCGCCCCTCGTCCGGCGACCGCCTGGCCGTCGACGAGGAACGCGAGCGCTACATGTGGGCCCGGATCCGCGAGCACCTCGCCGCGTCCGGCGCCGACCCGGCGGAGTGCCTGTACGTGTGCGGCGCCTTCCACGCCGTCAGCCGGGTCGCCGAGTTCGGCCTGGAGTCCGCCGCGCCTCCCTACACCGTCACCCCCCGCACGGCCACCCAGTGGCTGTACGGGCTCATCCCCTCCAGCCACTCGGCCATCGAGGCCCAGTTCGGCCTGGCCCAGGGGTCGGTGTCGATCGCCGCGGCGACCTGGGCCAAGGCCACGGCCCGCGGCGGCGTCACACCGTACCGGCTGGCGGGTCAGCAGGGCGGCCGCGCCAGATCCGGGAGGACCGGGAAGGCAGGGAAGGCCGGGAAGAGCGGGAATCCGGTCACGCCGGAGCCGGCCCCCGACCGGCTGTCGGGGTTCCTGGCCGCCCCGCCCGCGCTGGACGGCCTGGACGAGGACGAGCTGCGCGGGTGGTGCGTGGACATCGTGCGGCTGGCCCGCCGCAACGGCTACCTCGCCAGCACGGCCGACGCCATCGCGGTGTTCGAGACGTCGATCCTGCTCGCCGGGGTGCGCGGCCGGGCCAGGCCGACGCCGTACGACTTCGCCGACGCCGCGGTGACCTGCATCGAGAAGGACGCGGTGCCGGGCCGCCGCGACGTCCGCCGCCTGTGCGAGATCCTGCTGGGCGGCGACCGGGTCGGCGTGGTCGGCTACGAGGCGCTTCCCCCGCTGGCCCGTGACGTGTACGACCGGCTGGAGCCGCTCGGGATCGACCTGGGGCGGCGCACCCAGCAGCGGGTGCTGCTGGACCTGACGGCGAACCCGGAGCTCCGGCCGTGCTCGGACCTGCTGTGGATGCTGCGCTACCTGCTGCCCGACGACGCGGTCCGGCCCATCATGGGGGCGCGGCGCCTCGGCGAGCGGCCAATCCAGGAGAGCTGGGACCTGGCGATCGGCCGCCACCAGCGGTCGATCGTCGAGCTGGGCTACGAGGGCGTCACCATCGAGCAGGTGCTGGAGCAGCGGCTGCGCCGCAAGGTGCGGGACCCGCGGGCCACCGCGGGGACCGCGCTGGAGGCGGTGGAGGACGCCATCCTCTACCTGGGCGGCGGCCGTTTCGCCGACGAGCTGGGCGCCCGCGCGGTGGAGCTGCTGGCCGCCGAGCGCACCGTCGACGACGCCCCCGAGGTGCTGCGCCGGATCCGGCGGCTGCTGGCCCACTACCGCGCCACCGGGCCGGGCCTGCCGGCCTGGTGCGAGGCGTTCGTCACGGCAGGGTACGCCCACTACTGCACGCTGCTGCCGTCCGCCTTCGCCGACGACACCGGCGTCCGCCAGGTCGGCGCGATGCTGGGCTTCCTGTTCTCCATGGAGGGCCTGGCGCTGTCGCTGGGCTGCGACCGGACCCAGCTGGAGCTGGCCGTACGGCAGTCGCACCCGGAGGCCCCGGCCAAGGTGGCGCTGCTGTGGGCGGCCGAGACGCAGCTGGGCCTGCTGCCGCGGGACGAGCTGCGCGCCCGGTGCGACGGGCTGCTGGACAACCCGCTGGTCGTCCCGGCCTTCCCGCTCTACCTGAGCGGTTTCGTCCAGGCGCTCGACCCCGTTCCGGGTCTGGCGCCGTTCGTGGTGGAGGCGCTGTCCAAGGCGTTCGCGCGGTTGCCCGACCCCGTCCTGCTGCCATGGCTGCCGACGCTGATCACGACGCTGCGCCGGAACGTGCCGGAGTTGGTGCCGGTGCTCGTCCGGGAGGCGGGCCGTACCTTCCCCGGCGGGCTGGCCGAGCTGGACGGGTGGACCCCGCCGTGGGAGCGGCCGGCCGCGCCCGCCCGGTCCGTCCGGGCGGCGCCGGCGCCGAGCGGGCCGGTGACCGGTCTGCTGGCCCGGCATCCGGCGGCGTGCGACGCCGTGGCCGGGTTGCTCGGCTGCCCGGCCGACTGGCCGGGGTGGCCCGCGGGCGGAGTGCCGGACGCGGGGGAGGAGCGGGTGCGGGCGCTGCTCGGCCGGTATCCGGCGACGGCCGGCGCGGTCGCGGCGCTGCTCGGCGGCTGAGCTTCCGGGTCCGGTCGTCCCCGGGAGCTCAGGTGGCGGGGACCGCCCGGGTGATCGCGGCGGGCGCGGGTCTCACGACGGTGCGGCCCGCGCGGCTCAGCCGAGCTCGTAGTCCAGGTGGTAGGAGTGGGCGCCGTCGTCGTTGACGATCTGCCCTCCGCCGCGGAGGCCGGCCAGCCCGCCGGTGCCCGAGCCGGGGAGGACGGTCCAGCTCAGGGCCGACTCCCCGGCGTGGGAGGTGGCGTTGTGGTGCAGCACGAAGGTGCCCTCGCGGCCGTCGAGGGCGCCGGTGAACCGCTCGAAGCCGGCATAGGCCGCGGAGTCCTCACTGACGACGCCGGTGATGATGTCGGTGGTGCTGGTGCCCTTCAGGCCGCCGTCGAAGGTCTTGACGATGTGGACCCGGGAGAGCGCGGCCCCCTCCGCCTCGTCGTAGGGGTCGGGCTCCCAGCTGTCGATGGAGAAGGTGCCGGTGGCGCGGGGCATGGATGGGCTCCTCGGTCGTCGTACGGCACGGGCCCGGTCTTCCGCGCCCGTGGAACGGCACCCATCCTGCCGCCCGTACCTGCCAATCCCTGTCAGGTACGGGCCGCGCGGGGCCCGGACATGGCGCGAGCCGTACGGGTGGGGGGCGTCCCGTACGGCTCGCGCGTCTGTGGGGGGTGCCGGGAGATTCCCGGGGTGCTCTGTCAGGACCCGGTGACCTCGGCGAAGTGGCAGGCCACGGGGTGGCCGTTGCCGCGGTCGACGAGCGCGGGCTCCTCGGTGGCACAGATGTCCTGCGCCTTCCAGCAGCGGGTCCGGAAGCGGCAGCCGCTCGGCGGGTTCAGCGGGCTCGGCACGTCACCGGTGAGGATGACGCGCTCGCGGGCGCGCTCCTCCTTCGGGTTGGCCATGGGGGCAGCCGACAGCAGCGCCTGGGTGTAGGGGTGGGCGGGACGGTCGTACAGGTCGTCCCGCTGGCCGGTCTCCACGACCTTGCCGAGATACATCACCGCGACCCGGTCGGAGATGTGCCGCACCACCGACAGGTCGTGGGCGATGAAGATGTAGGCCAGCCCCATCGCGTCCTGCAGGTCCTCCAGCAGGTTCACCACGCCCGCCTGGACCGACACGTCGAGCGCGGACACCGGCTCGTCGAGCACCAGCAGCTTCGGCTCCAGGGCCAGGGCCCTGGCGATGCCGACCCGCTGGCGCTGGCCGCCGGAGAACTCGTGCGGGTAGCGGTTGCCGTGCTCGGGGCTCAGGCCGACCAGCCGCAGCAGCTCGGCGACCCGGTCGGGGCCGCCGTCCTTCCAGCGGTCGTGGACCTTCAGCGGCTCGGCGATGATGTCGTTGACCGGCATCTTCGGATTGAGCGAGGCGTAGGGGTCCTGGAAGACGATCTGCATGTCGCGCCGCACGGGCTGGAGCTCCTTGACCGACATGGTGGTCAGCTCCTGGCCCTGGAAACGCACCGAGCCCGAGGTGGGCTTGTGCAGCTGCAGGATCGCCCGGCCCGTCGTGGACTTGCCGCAGCCCGACTCGCCCACCACGCCGAGGGTCTCGCCCTCGTCCACGTGCATGGACACGCCGCTGACCGCCTGGACCTGCGCCACCACCCGGCGCAGGAAGCCGCCGCCGCGGACCGGGAAGTTCATCACCAGGTCCTCGACCTTGAGCAGGTGGTCACCGCTGTCCGGCTCCCGCTGCGGGGCGGGCGTCTCCTCGGTCGTCACACTCATGCCTTGGTCTCGCTCTCGGTGCGGAAGAACACGGTCGGATCCTCGACCGCGGCCAGCCGGTCCCAGTGATGGCAGGCCGCGAAGTGCCCGCCGCCGTCGGTCTCGGCCAGCTCCGGTTCGGCGGTCCGGCACACCTCGTCGGCCAGCGGGCAGCGCGGCGAGAAGGGACAGCCGGTCGGCAGGTTGATCAGCGACGGGGGAGTGCCCTTGATCGGCCGGAGCCGGCTACCGGAGTTCTCCAGCGACGGGATCGACCCCAGCAGGCCCGCCGTGTACGGCATGCGGGGCTCCTCGAAGACCGGGTCGGTCTCACCGATCTCGACCGGCCGCCCGGCGTACATCACCAGCACCCGGTGGGCCATGCCCGCGATGACGCCCAGGTCGTGGGTGATGAGCACGATCGCCGCGTTGACCGCGTCCTTGACCTCCAGGAGCTTCTCCAGGATCTGCGCCTGGACGGTCACGTCGAGGGCCGTGGTCGGTTCGTCGGCGATGATGACGTCCGGGTTGTTGATGACCGCCATGGCGATCATCGCGCGCTGGCGCATGCCGCCGGAGAACTCGTGCGGGTAGCTGCGCAGCCGCGCCTCGGCCTGCGGGATGCCGACGAGGTCGAGCATCTCCTTGGCACGGGCCAGCGCCGTCTTGCGCGGCATCAGCTCGTGCGCGAGCACCGCCTCGGCGAGCTGGTCGCCGACCGTGTGCACCGGGTTGAGCGCGGTCATCGGGTCCTGGAAGATCATCGCGATCTTGCGGCCGCGCAGGCTCCGCTGCTTGCGGGGCGACATCTTGAGCATGTCGTCGCCGCGGAACAGGATCTGGCCCTTGATCCGGGCGCTCTTGGGCAGCAGGCCCATGACCGCCATGGAGGAGACCGACTTGCCGGAGCCCGACTCGCCGACGATGCCCAGCACCTCGCGCTCGCGCAGGCTGTAGGAGACGCCGCGGACCGCGTGCACGACGCCGTCCTCGGTGGGGAACTCCACGGTCAGGTCCTGCACCCGGAGGATCTCGTCCTCCGACGGGGGCCGTACGGCGTCCCGCTGCAGGCCGACGTGCACGTCGCCCGCGGAGTCGAGGATGGTGCTGGGGATGTCGTAGGTGTGAACGTCGCCCTTGCGGGGTTCGATCGGCACGTTGGGAGGAGTCGTCATCAGGCACGCACCCGGGTCTGTCGTGGATCGAAGGCGTCGCGCAGGCCGTCGCCGATGAAGTTGATCGACAGCGCGATCGCGATGATGAAGATGCCCGGCCACCAGAACAGCCACGGGCGGGTGCTGAACGCGGTGCGGTACTCGTTGATCAGCTGGCCGAGAGAGGTGTCGGGGGCCTGCACGCCCAGGCCGAGGAACGACAGCGCCGACTCCAGCAGCACCGCGTTCGCGGTGGCCAGCGTCGCGCTGACCACGATCACGCCGATGGTGTTGGGCAGGATGTGCCGGAAGATGATCCGGCGGGCCGGGGTGCCGACGGCGCGGGCCGCCTCCACGAACTCCTTCTCCCGCAGCGAGAGGAACTCGCCGCGCAGCAGACGGGCCATGGTGGGCCAGATCGTCAGGCCGAGGACGATGCCGAGCGGCACCACGCCGGCGTCACCGAACCTGCGGCCGAGGACGGCGGCGATGACCAGGACCGGAATGGTGATCATCACGTCGGTGACGCGCATCAGGACGGCCTCGACGCGCCCGCGGTAGTAGCCGGCCACCGCGCCGACGATGGCGCCGACCAGGGTGGCCACGATGCCGACCAGGAAGGCCACGATGATCGACTGCTGGACGCCGCGCATGGTCTTGGCGAAGTAGTCGACGCCGATGTCGTCCTGGCCGAAGGGGTGGTCGCCGATGCTGAACGGGGACAGGCTGAGCGTCGGCTTGCCCTGGTTCACCAGCGCCCCTGTGGTGATGTAGCTCTGGTCCCACCAGCCGGGGATGCCGGCGAAGCCGATGGAGCTGAACGCCAGCACGAGGACCAGGCCGAAGACGATCATTCCGGCCAGCGCGGCCCGGTGCCGGAAGAACCGCCGGCGCACCATCTGGGCCTGGGTGCGGGCGACGATCGTCATGCCCTGCTCGACGGCGCCGTCCGGTGCCTGCGTGTCTGCGCTGAGTGTCATGAGTGGGTCTCCGATGCTTTCACGACAGCCGGATGCGCGGGTCGAGGTAGGCGTAGAGGATGTCGGCGATCATGTTGAACACGACCACCGCGGTCCCGGTGACGATGAAGAACGCCATGACCGGCCCCGGGTCCACCTCCTGGAGGCCCTTGGTGAACATGAAGCCCATGCCGCGCCAGCCGAAGACGTTCTCGGTGACCACCGCGCCGCCGATCACGCCGGCGAGGTCGAAGGCCATCATGGTGGTGACCGGGATCAGGCCGTTGCGGAAGGCGTGCTTGAGGACGACGGTGCGCTCGGGGAGGCCCTTGGCCCGGGCGGTGCGCACGTAGTCCTGGTTCATGACCTCCAGCATGCTGGCCCGGCTGAACCGGGTGTAGGTGGCCAGCGAGATCAGGATGAGGGCCAGGGTGGGCAGCAGCAGGTGGCCGGCGCTGTCGAGGCCGGTCTGCCAGAAGTCGCCCTGGTAGTTGGGGGTGCGGGCGCCGATCGTCGAGACGGGGCGGTGACGCACGGAGGCGCTGAAGCCGGCGAACGCCTGGAGCATCCGGTCCAGGAAGACCATGGCGCCGGTGAACACGCCGGTCAGCGTGGCGGCGGTCATCGCCTGGCGGCGCTGCAGGCCGCCGAGGGCGTAGCCGAGGCCGAGGCAGACGGCGATGGTCAGCAGCAGCAGGCCGCCGATCTCCAGCCAGGTCGGGTCGGCCAGTACGGGGCCGAGGACCTGCGAGCAGATCGCGCCGATCACGGCGGCGGCGAGGGCGGCGTACAGCGGGCCGCGGTACTGCAGGCCGGCGGCCAGGGCGGTGAAGCCGACCGCGGTGGCCAGGCCGAAGGCCAGGATCAGCGGGGTGCCCAGACCGGGATCGGCGAACCAGCGGGTCACCGACAGGATGGTGAACAGCGCGCCGCTGACCACGAGGCCGACGGCGAAGGCGACGAGCCGGCGCCTGCGGTCACCGACGGTGAGCGCGCCGAAGATCAGGCCGCCGAGGAGGGCGAGGGCGCCGATCACCACGGGCGGGATGACCGGGTCCTTCAGCCAGTTGTTGAACTCGATGGCGACGTACTGCTTGAGCATGACCGCCACCCAGAAGAGCGGCAGGGAGAAGCAGATGAAGGCGGCGAAGGTGACGGTGTAGTCGAAACCGCTGTACTGCCGGAGCGCGGAGATGATGCCGATGACGATGCCGACCGTGATGGCCAGCACGGTCGCGGCGAGCACGAGCTGCAGGGTCGCCGAGAGCGCGTCGCTCAGGATGGGGGCGAGGGCCTGGCCGTCGCGGTTCACGCCGAGGTCGCCGCGGACGATCCGGCCCAGCCAGCCCAGGTAGCGGAGCACGACGGGGACGTCGAGCTGCATCCGCTCGGACCGCTCGGCGATCTTGGTGAGCTTCTGGGGGCTGTTGTCCTGGCGGAGGTCCTCAAGGGGGTCGCCCGCGAACGCGGTGAGGACGTAGATGATGAAGGTCGCCGCCAGGAGGACGAAGAACGAGATGACCAGTCTCCGCGCGATGAAGACGATCACTTCGTCACCTCCCGTTCATGGAAGAGGGACTGCGTGGATCAGGGCCGGGACCGGGAGGGCTTGTGGCCTTCCCGGTCCCGGCCCCGTGGGGACTGCTGTTTTCCGTCAACCGCGGTCGTGGCCGTGGCCGTGGCCCGCGGTCAGAGCGGGTGGAACTACTCGATCGTCCACTTGTCCATGTTCCAGCTGATGCCGGCCTGGGTCGGGTTCGGGACGACGTTGTTGACGCCCTCGGACCACGCGGTCAGGTTCGGGTTCTCGTACAGCGGGATCGTGGCGAGGTCCTGCCACATGATCTTCTCGGCCTCGGCGACGAGCGGGGTCTGCGCGGCCTTGTCGGTGGTCGCGTTGACCTTCTTCAGCAGCTCGTCGACCTTCTTGTTCGAGTAGCAGCCGTTGTTGTTGCCCTTGTGCTCGCTGTCGCACTTGCTGGGCGAGGTGTACGTCGAGGTGCTGCCGCTGATCAGGTCGGAGCCGATCCAGCCGAACAGGGCCACGTCGTAGGTGTTGTTGGTCAGGCCGTTACCGAAGAAGTTCTCGTCGCCGTTGTCCTTGATCTTGAAACCGGCCTTGTTGCAGGAGTCACTGATCAGCTGGGCGACCGAGGTGCGGCGGGGGTTCGGCGACTGGTAACCGATCTTGACCTCGAGGCCCTCCTTGCCGGCCTTCTTCAGCAGGGCCTTGGCGCCCTCGATGTCGACCTGGTCGTACTTCTTGTCCTCGCCGCCGATGCCGTTGACGACGTCGGCGTAGTTCGGCTGGACGCTGGCGACCAGGCGGGTCTGGAGGATGGCGGCGTTCGGGTTCAGCGGCTTGATCAGGTTGTCGACGATCAGCTGCCGCGGGACGCACTTGGCGAAGGCCTCACGCAGGGTGCGGTCCTTGAACGGGCTGGAGTCCATGTTGAAGTCAAGGTGGTCGTAGAAGTACTGCGGACCGGTCTTGACGGTGACGCCCTCAAGGGCGTTCAGCTGGTTGAGCACGTCCGGGCCGGGCTGCGGCACGGCGATGTTGACCTCGCCGTTCTGCAGCGCCTGGGCCTGCTGGTCGAGCGCGATGAAACGCTCGACGACGGTCTGCACCTGCGGCTTGGGGCCCCAGTACTTGTCGTTGGCCACGAAGGTCAGCGACTGGCCGGCGTCGAACTTGGAGAGCTTGTACGGGCCGGAGGAGGGGATCAGGTCCTCGCTGAGCAGCTGGCCCTTCATGACCCAGCCGTCGTTGTAGAACTTGATCGCGTCGGCGAGCTTCTTGGCGTCCTTCTTCTTGACGGCCTCGATGAACTCGTCCTCCGACAGACCGCCCTTCTTCTCCACCACCTGGGCCGGCATGATCTGGCCCACGGAGTACAGCGCGCCGGCCCAGTCACCGAACGGCTCGGAGTAGGTGTGGGTGATCTCCTTGCCGCCCTTTTCACAGTTCGGCACGTCGGTGAGCTCGTAGCCGGTGGTGCCGGCGGTGGAGAAGCCCTTGATCTTGCCGGAGTTGGCGGCCCAGGCCAGCATCAGGTCGTCGCAGTCGATCGGCGTGCCGTCGGACCAGACGGCCGCGGGGTTGATCGTGTACTTGACCTTCAGCGGGTCGTCGGAGATCTTCTCGAAGGTGCCGAAGTCCTTGTCCGGGGTGACCGTGCCGTCGCCGCCGTAGTACCAGAAGCCGGTCAGCACGCGCTGCAGCGGCAGGTTGTTGCGGGAGGAGTTCTCCGCGCCGGTGTTGCCGTTGTAGGAGCTGAACTCCTGGTCGAAGGCGAAGGTGATCGTCTTCCCCGCGCCGGAGGACGACGAGGCTGCGGCCGAGCCCGACGTGGTGGGCTTGCTCGCCGAGTCGGTGCCCGCGCAGGCGCTCAGCAGGAGTGCACCTCCTGCCACTGCTACTAGAAACTTGCCAGATGTCCGCGCATGGAACACGGCAGCACTCCTTTAATTGTCCGGTCTGGGGTCAGCCGCCAGCAATGGTCGAACAAAGCTGAGCACCGGGAGTCTCCCCTGGACAAGTGGGGCGACTTGGGTGTTGCAGACCTGATACCGGCGACGTCCCATCTTGTAACAAAGCAGGCCGGTAATCGGGAAACTACACAATTGCGAAAATAGGGCGGAAAGTTCCCTTTGTCTGAAAAGTCCGTTATATCCCCTAACGCATGGTGTTCGACTGTGGTGCGGCGGGAGGGCGGTGGTGGAGGAGTCCCAGGTGGACGGTCTGTCGGGGTGTCGGTGAGGTCGATCTCGCTCACTTTCCGTGACCGGGCGGGTGCCGGGTCTCCGTTCCGCCGGTGTGGACCCGACGGGGTCGGGGTGATCCCCGGCGGAACGCGCGGAAGGACTCGCTTCGGGCGCGGGAGGGGTCGTCGGTGGAGTTCGGGTGTGGTGGGGGGAGGGCTTCCGGGTGGAGTCCGGCGCGCGCGGCCGGAAGGTGCAGGATTTCCTTCCGTCCGACCTTTTCGGGGGATGACAAGCGGTCGAACCGGTCTGTGGAAGGATTTCTTCTTTCCGGTCCGCGCCTGATCCGTGATCGCCGCTTTCCTTCGGCCCTTTCTGCTATTAAGCGCCGTTAATATCCTTTGTGTCTTATGACTCTTTCGTCCGGATTTCGCGGTCCGACGCCCGGGCATCCCGCCGTGCCGGGCGGATCCCCGGTCCCGGCACCCTCGCCGGGCGGGCACCCTGGAAGGCGTGAACGAGTCGAACGGACAGCGGGGCGGGTACGGCGCCGCGGAGGACATCGAGGTCGCGGGGACCACGGGGGCCGCGGACGGCGGGGAGACGGCCGCGGCGGCCGGGCGGCCACGGCGGGACGAGGACGCGGCCGGGCAGCGGGTGCTCCCGCTCGTGGTCCGGATCGAACGGGCGACCCCGCCCGAGCGCACCGACGCCCTGGAGGCGGCCGCCCTGGCCGTGCTGACGCTGCTCGACGCCCCGCAGGCGGCCCCCGGCGGCGAGTGGGCCGAGGCGGTCCGCGCCTGGGAGGACGGCCGGATCAGGAAGGTCGTACGGCGGGCACGCGGAGCCGAGTGGCGCCGGGTGCTCGCCCTGCCCGGCCTCACCGTCACCCACGGCACCGCCGAGGTCCGGGTCCACCCGCCGGTCCCGCTCGACGCCTGGCCCAGGGACCTGTCGCGTCTCCAGGTCTCCGGCACCGACCTGTCCGACTCCGCCGAACCGGCACCGCCCGAGCCGGGGGAGCCGGTCCTGTGGGTGAACCCGGGCCTTTCGATGTCGGCGGGCAAGGCGATGGCCCAGGCCGGGCACGCCGCCCAGCTCGCCTGGTGGGCCGGCGACGAGGCCGCGCGCCACGCCTGGCGGGAGCGCGGCCTGGCGGTGGCCGTGCGGACCGCCGCGCCCGGCGCCTGGGAGGCACTGGCCGGTTCCGGCCTGCCCGTGGTCAGGGACGCCGGGTTCACCGAGATCGAGCCCGGCTCCCGCACGGTCGTCGCGGACGTCCCGTGGCTGCGCCGAGGCGAGCCGTACCCCGCGGGTGCGAGGCCGTCCGGACGGTCCTGATGTGCGACCCGCCCGGAGATCCCGGGAACCGGGAGGCGGAGCGGGGGCCCGGAGCGGGTCCGTGCGGTGGCCCGCCTTTGGGCAGGTGCCGTACCAAACGTGAAAAAACCACTCGTTTTCTAAGTGTGATGGGTATCCCGCACGGGATAAGCCGATTTGTCGTACGCTCCCGATCGTGCTCGATGGGGTGGGTGGGACCGGAGGGACCCGTGGGACGGGTTCCGTGCCGACATACGTGGTGGCCGAGGCGGAGACCTCCGAGTTGCCGAAGATCGTCGTCGAGCCCGGGCCCAAGCACCCTCCGGTCTCACCGGTGAAGCGGTCCCGCATCGGCGACCTGCCGATGCGGGTGATCTACCGGTTCCTGGCCGTGACCGTCGCCGTGGTCGTGGCCGCCGTGGCGGCGGTGATCGGCTTCATGTCGTCCGGCTCCTCAGACCGACCGGGCGGAGAGGCGCCGGGGCCGATCGCCGCGCCATCTGCCGCGACGCCCCAGCCCGGTCCCAGTTCATCGCCCGAGCCGCCGTCGGCGTCCTCCTCGGCGTCGGCCTCCCCGTCCGCCGCGCCGACCGCGAGCGCGACCCCCGCCACGCCGCCCCGGAGCGCCGCGGTGCTCGCCGCCCTGGCCGACCCCCGCGTCCCCGAGCTGCCGGACGACAAACGGCTCGGCCGGCTGCCCGGCAAGCCGCACGCCACCAAGCGCCGGATCCGGGACACCCGCTCCGGGGTGTCGCTGGTCCGCTTCGGCAAGCCGTGGAAGGGCTACGGCACCGCGCCGTTCGCCACCAAGCAGGTCCTGCCGAAGGCCAGGGGCGCGGCCACCCGCGCGATGCTCGTGAGCTGCCCGGTGCCGATCAACGTGCAGGAGACCGTCAAGGACACCGCGCTGCTGGCCGCACGCTGGACGCTCAACCACCACCCCCGCGGCGGGAAGATCACCTGGACGGCATCCCAGCCGATCAAGGACGGCTGGATGCTGGCCTACCAGGTGAGATACAAGGTCAAGGGCAAGTCCCGCCGTTCCATGGCCGCGGTCGCGGTGAAGGAGATCCCCGGCGCCGCCAAACCGGCCCTCGTCTTCGTGACCATCCCCGACGCCCAGCGCTCCCGCTGGCGCGACATCAACACCGCGATCTCCTCGATCTCCACGGTCAAGCCGGAGTAGGCCCGGCCGCGTCGTCCGCGCGGGAGCGGCCGTCCGCTCCGGATCCGGCGCCTCCCGCCGGCGCCGTGCCCGCCCGCGGAAGGGACCGTCCCTCGCCCGTCACGGCGGACGCTAGGCTCGGCAGACGTGACCAGGATCGTTCTCGCCTCAGCCTCGCCCGCCCGTCTCGCCCTCCTGCGCAGCGCGGGGCTCGACCCCGAAGTCATCGTCAGCGGCGTCGACGAGGAGGCCGTCACGGCCGACACCCCGGGCGAGCTCTGCCTCACCCTGGCGCGCGCCAAGGCGGCGGCCGTGGCGCGTGACGTGACCGACGGCCTGGTCATCGGCTGCGACTCGATGCTGGAGCTCGACGGCCGGGCCTACGGCAAGCCGTCCTCGCCCGAGGAGGCCGTCTCCCGCTGGCGGTCCATGCGCGGTCGTGAGGGCCGCCTGCTCACCGGCCACTGCGTGATCGACACCGCGAGCGGCGCGCAGGTGTCGGAGGTGGGGGCCACGGTGGTGCGCTTCGGAGCGCCCTCCGACGAGGAGATCACCGCCTACGTCGCCACCGGCGAGCCCTGCCGGGTCGCGGGCGCCTTCACCCTGGACGGCCCCGGCGGCTGGTTCGTCGAGGGCATCGAGGGCGACCACGGCAACGTCCTGGGCATCTCCCTGCCCCTCCTGCGCCGCCTCCTCGCCACGCTGGGGGTCTCCGTGCCGGGCCTGTGGCGGCAAGCCTGACCTTCGGCCGGGGACGCTCCGGCCGGAGACGACGGCGTCGTACGGTGATCGGCCACTCCCGCTAATCTTCCGGCCATGGGTCATTTCCGCTCCTTCGCGAAGGGCGCCGGTTTCTTCCTCCAGGGACTGCGCTGGGTCGCGCGCAATCCCCGGTGGTGGCTGTTCGGTCTGGTCCCGGCGCTGATCGCGTTCGCGCTCTACGCCGTCGCGCTCTACTTCCTCGGTTCCAACGCGCGGGACATCGCCGAATGGATGACGCCGTTCGCCGCAGGGTGGGGGGAGGCGGCGCGCACCGCGCTGTACACCCTGCTCGGCGTGGCCCTCTTCGGCGCCGGAGTGGTCCTGGCCGTGGTGACCTTCACCGCGGTGACCCTGATCCTGGGCGGGCCCTTCTACGAGAAGCTCTCCGAGAAGGTCGAGGAGAGTCACGGGGAGCTGCCGGAAGGGCCCGACGTCCCGCTCTGGAAGTCGATCCCCCGCTCCATCGGGGACAGTCTGGTCATCCTGGGCTACACGCTGCTGTTCACGATCCCGCTGTTCTTCCTCGGTTTCGTGCCGGTGGTCGGTCAGACGGTGGCGCCGGTCCTGGGCGCGCTCGTCTCCGGCTTCTTCCTCACCGCCGAGCTCACCACGCTGGCCATGGAACGCAGGGGCATGCGGCGCGGGACACGCTTCGCCCTGCTCAAATCGGACAAGGCGGCCGTGTTCGGGTTCGGGGTGCTGCTCTTCCTCATCTTCCTGATCCCGCTGGCAGCGGTGGTCGCGATGCCGGCCGCCGTGGCGGGAGCGACGGTCATGGTGCGGACGCGCCTGGTGCCCGCGGAGCCTCTCCACCGGCGGGACTGACACCGGGCCTCCGTGCCGGACGCGATGCGTCCTGGAACCCGTGCGGCACGCCCCGGGCCCCGGCGACATGTCCCGGGACTTCCGCGCGGTGCGTTCCGGGGCGGCGGAGGGTTTTCCACAGGTCGGCCCGATCCCGGCCGGCCGTCCACAGAACGGGATTCGACCCGACGGGGGAGACCCGGAACGCGCGAGGCTCTGGGCCATGACAACCGACCTCCCGGCCTCGCCCGTCCAGCCCGTCTCCCTCGCCGACCGGCCCGGCCTCCTGCTCAGGTCCACCGAGGACATCCTCGGCGCCGTGCCGTACCTCCTGGGGTTCCACCCGGCCGACAGCCTCGTCGCGATCGGACTGCAGGGCCGTCCTCCTCGGGGACGGCTGCATCTCACCGTCCGCTGGGACCTGCCGCCGGTCGACCCGGACGCCGCCCAGGTCGCCGCGGTGTTCCGCCGGGAGGGGGTCACCCAGGTCATCCTGGCCGGATACGGCACCGGCCCCCTGGTGACCCCCTCCATGGACGAGACCGTCGCGGCCTTCCGCCGGGGCGGCCTCGTCGTCGTCGACGCCCTGCGGGTGGAGGACGGCCGCTACTGGTCCTACCTCTGCTCCCGGTCCGGATGCTGCCCTCCGGACGGCACGCCGTACGATCCCCGGGCCGGGGAGATCGCGGCCCGGGCGACCGTGCGGGGGCTGGTCGCCTTCCCCGACCGCGAGTCCCTGGCCAGGTCGCTCGACCCCGTCGGCGGCGCCGCGCGGGAGGCCATGCGGCAGGCCACGGCCCGGGTCGCGAGGGAGATCGGGGAAAGGCTCGCCGTCTGCGGCGACGTCGATGGGTTCGCGGCGGAGTTCGTGGCCGACGGCGTGGCCCGGGTCCGCGCGGCCATCGGCGCCTACGCCGCGGGCGGGCGGCTCGACGACGAGCAGGCGGCCAGGCTGGGGCTCGACCTGGCGGTGGTCCGCGTCCGCGACGAGGCGTGGGCGCTCGTCACCGACGACTCCTGCGACGTCCACCGCCGGCTCTGGCAGGACCTCACCCTGCGGCTGGAGCCACGGTTCGTCCCACCGGCCGCCTCCCTGCTCGGCGTGGTCGCCTGGCGGGAGGGCGACTCCGCGCTGGCCGGGATCGCCCTGACCCGCGCGCACGAGGCCGACCCCGGCTACTCCATGGCCAACCTGCTCATGCACGCGCTGCGGCACCTGGTTCCGCCGCAGGCGCTGAAGGACAGGATGCCCAGTCCCGAGGAGTTGGACCAGGAGATGGGCAGCCCCCGGGCCGCGTGGCTGCTGCCCATGATCTCTCTGCTGGAGGAAGCCGGGACGCCGGCCGGATGACCGGCCGGTCCGGCGCCACCACCGTCAGTCTTCGGCGAGCTTGCGGCGCTCGTTGTAGGCCCGCATCCGCGGCGGGTAACCGGTCAGCTGCACGTCGTAGACCGGAAGCGACAGGTCGCGGGCCACCTTGCGGATCACCGCGGGGGAGCCGACCCGGCGCCTGGTCCACTCGCCGTCGTCCGCGATGGCCATCGCCGTGGTGTCCGTCGCGAAGGTCTCCGGCTCGACGTAGAACTCGACACCCCGGCGTGACTTGGCGAAGGCGATGAGCGCCTCGATGTCGGCGTCGGTGGCCTCACGATCGAACTTGGCGATCTTAGGGCCGCCTCGCCGCCTCAATCCGTAGCGATCCCGCCATCTCATGCCTCTTATATACATCTCCCAGGGGTCCGGCGGTGTGATGCCAGGGTGATCCCTAGGGGATATCCAAGGGTTTATCCGGATGGACCGCCCGAAAGCTCGCCACAATCATGGAGGTAAGCCAGCGACGAAAGGTATGTCGGTCTCATGCAACGCACAGCGACACCGGGGGCGAACCCGTGGCGCGAAACCGGGGCGTCCCCCGCTCCGGGGCCGGGCTATGCCGGTCTGCGGGTCAGCAACCAGGACCGGGAGCAGGTCGTCGAGCACGTCAAGGCCGCCTATGCCGAGGGACGGCTCGACAAGTTCGAGTTCGACGACCGGCTGGACCGGGCCATGACGGCCCGCGTCCACGGTGACCTCATGCCGATCATGTACGAGCTGTACGGCTCCCACCCCGCCGTACCCGCGTACCACCCGCCGGCGGGCGGGCGATCCCTCCCTCATCCCGCCGCGCGGGCGAAGGACGGGGGCGACCGCGTGGGCGCGGCGGCGGCGCACCTGCTGCCGCTGACCGGCCTGCTCGCGATCGGCCCGCTGATCATGCTGCTCGCCGCCGGCAGGACCTCGCCCTACATCCGCAGGCACGCGGTCGAGGCGCTCAACTTCCAGCTGACGCTGCTGGGGGCGACCGTCCTCCTGGCCATCACCGTCGTGGGCGCCGTGCTGATCCCGGTGGCCTGGATCGGCGCCGTGGTGCTGTCGGTGGTCGGCGGAGTCAGGGCGCTGGCCGACGACGACTTCCGGTACCCGCTGACGATGCGCCCGGTGAAGTAAACCTCCCCGCCGGCCGGGAGGGGGCCGGCCGGACATGAGGGCTTCACCGCGCGGGAGGGACCCGGGCGGGCGGGAGGGGGCCGGGGGCGGGATCCCACCGGCAGGCGTCACCGACGGGCAGCGGGGGGCGGGCGGTCACGGGGAGTTCACCGGCCGGTCGGGGGACCGGTCAGGTGGCGAGGACCTCGTACTCGACCCGCATGACACCCGCGCCGGTGTCGCCGATGGCGGAGAAGGCCGCCCTGGACAGGTCCAGGCAGCGTCCGCCCGTGTAGGGGCCGCGGTCGTTGATCCGGACCGTCACCGACTCGCCGTTGGCCGGGTTGGTCACGCGGACCTTGCTGCCCAGGGGGAGGGTCCTGTGGGCGGCGGTCATCGCGTCCGGGTCGAAGCGCTCGCCGCTGGCGGTCATCTGCGGCTCGTCGTAGTAGGAGGCGCCGCAGGTGCCGCTGGAGATCACGCGTCCCGCGCGCGACGTGTCGCGGGTGCCGGACCGCCGCGTCTTCGGTCTGCTGGCCGTCTTGTCGCCCTTCGGCGTGTTCCGCGCGGTGCTCTCGGTCGTGTGCCTGGCGGTTCTCCCGGTGTCCTTCGACGTGGAGGCGGTGTCCCGCCCACCCCCGGACCGCGGACGCGGGGCGGCCTTGGCGGTGGGGCGCGTTACGGAGGATGTTCCCGTCGTGGCGGAGGTCCCGGGGGAGGCCGCGGGCGAGGGGGAGACACGGGGGCTCACCTCGTCGGCGGCCGCGGAGGCGTTCGGACGGGGCGTCCCCGAGGAGGACTTCTCCGAGGGGGACGCCGAGGGGGAGGCGAGGACGCCCGGCGCGGCGTCGTCGGGGCCGCCGGCCTGCCGGGGAGTGAAGACGGCCGAAGCGGACGCCCGGGAGGCGTGATCGTCGGCCGAGAGCGCCCAGGCGGTGCTCGACACCGCGACCACCGCGGCGGCGCCGGCGGCCATGACCGCCAGGCGGCGCCGGTTCGCCTCCGGCTTCCGGAAGGGGAGTGTCTTGTCGGACGGGGGAGCGGAATGCAGGCCCAAGGGTAACCACGGTCCAAGGTCGGGGACAGGACGCGAGACGGCCGTGGGGCACGGGGGACCAGGGGGGTGCAGGCCGTTCTCGTAGGCGGGGAGACGGAATGTCGCCCACGTAATGTGGTCGAACATATGCGACAAAGAACTGGCAAAGGAAACTTAAAGCGCTACAAGTGATTCATCTCACTGTGCCAATGAATCTTGATGAATGCGCCAAGAAATGATCGTGCGCAGGTCACGAGGGATCATGCCGACGTCCGGATCCGCGATCTCCGGATTGGCCCGCAGGGTTGCGAGCGTACGCGGTGAATCTTGGAAATACCGGCGAAATGCGGATTCCCGTCCGGCGCGCAGGCGGCCTGCCGCACGCGTCGAACGCGATGATCCGTCCGGCGGCGTGCCGGGGCGGGGCGGGGAACCCCCGGGGAGGCGCCGTGGCCGCTCATGTCTCCGGATCGTTTCCCCGGTTCGGGGCTCTGGCGGCGGTCAGAGCATGAGGGAGCGCACCGTCTCGACGGTGTCGGCCTCGTCGGCGCTCTTGTCGGGGCGATAGCGGATCACCCTGGCGAAACGCAGCGCCATGCCACCGGGGTAGCGGCTCGACTGCTGGACCCCGTCGAACGCGATCTCGACCACGAGCTCGGGGCGGACGGTGACCGCCCAGCCGTCGGTGGGACCATCGGCGATCTCCAGCAGGCGGCCGGTCTGCCACGCCAGCAGCTCGTCGGTCAGTCCCTTGAAGGTCTTGCCGAGCATGACGAAACCACCGGTGCGCGGATCGAGCGCCCCCAGGTGAAGGTTGGAGAGTCTGCCCTGACGCCGGCCGTGACCCCATTCGGCGGCGAGGACGACCAGGTCGAGGGTGTGCCGGGGCTTCACCTTGACCCATCCGGCGCCGCGCCTCCCGGCGGCGTAGGGCGCCCGCAGGGACTTGACCACCACGCCCTCGTGGCCGCTCCGGAGCACGTCCTTGAAGAACGCCTCGGCGCTCGCGAGGTCGTCGGTCACCAGCCGGGGGGTCACCAGCTCCGCGGGGACGGCCGCCGCGAGGGCGGCGTGGCGGGCTTCGCCGGGCAGGTCGAGCAGGTCGGCGCCGTCCACCCGCAGCGCGTCGAAGAAGAACACGCTCAGCGGGGTCTTCGCGCGCATCCCCGGCACGTCGAGGCGGCTCGACACGCGGCCGGAGGTGACCTGGAAGGGCTGGGGGCGGCCGTCGGGCCGCAGAGCGATGACCTCGCCGTCCAGGACCAGGTCCGCGGCGGGCAGCGCGCGGACCGCCTCGACCAGCTCGGGCACCTGGGCGGTGATGTCGTCGAGCGTGCGGGTGAAGACGGTCACCTCGTCGCCGGAGCGGTGCGCCTGCACCCGGACGCCGTCGAGCTTCCATTCGAGCGCGACCGGCCCGCCCAGCTTGTCCAGCGCGGCGGCCATCGAGGCGGCGCTCTGGGCGAGCATCGGGGCGACCGGATGGCCGACCTCCAGGTGGAAGGCGCGCAGGGCCTCGACCCCGCCCGCCAGCGCGGCGGCGCCCACGGCGGGAAGCCAGCCGCGCAGGGTCAGCGCCCGCCGGACCTCCGTCACCGGGACCCCCGCGGCCTTGGCGACGGCCTCCGTCATCACCCCGTGCAGCGCGCCCTGGCGCAGCTCGCTGCGGAGCAGCCTGGACAGGAAGACCTGCTCCTGGCGGGTGACCGCGCCGAACAACTCGTCGAGCAGGGCCTTGCGCGCGAGCTGGGAGCCGGGACCGGCCTGGGCCTTGATGCGGTCGAGGAGGCCGTTCACCTCGCGCAGGGTGGCGGTCGCGACCAGGCGGGGCTCGGGCGGGTCCTGCAGTGCGGCCCAGCCCACGCCGATGTTGCGCTGGGGCAGCTCGCCGGAGAGGTAGGAGATGGCGATCTCGGCCTCGCCGGGCTCGGTCCTGCCGAGCAGCTCCGCGAGCTGGGCGATCTTCGCCAGGCGTGCCGGGGTGGCCGCCACGGCGGCCGAGGTGCGTGCGAGCTCGATCAGCAACACAGCCATCACCCTACGAGTCGCGGCCGGTGTTCCGGCGACGAGGGCCGCCGCTTTTCCGGGGGTCCTGCCCGGGAACGGGGCTCTACCCGGGAACGCGTGGCGGTCCGGGAACGAGGCTCTGCCCGGGAACGCGTGGCGGTCCGGGAACGGGCGGCCGTCCGGAAGCGGGTGACCGATCGGGGCCGGCCGCCCGGGGACGGACGGCCGCCCGCGGTGACGTCAGTTCACGCCGAGCAGGTCGACGACGAAGATGAGCGTCTCACCCGGCTTGATGAGGGGCCCCGCGCCGCGGTTGCCGTAGCCGAGGTGGGGCGGGATGACGAGCCGGCGGCGGCCGCCGATCTTCATGCCCGCGACGCCCTGGTCCCATCCCGCGATCACCCGGCCGGCCCCCAGCGGGAACTGGAAGGTGTCACCGCGGTTCCACGAGGCGTCGAACTCCTCGCCGGTGGAGAAGGCGACGCCGACGTAGTGCACGGTGACCATGTCACCCGGCTTGGCCTCCTGGCCGCTTCCCTCGACGATGTCGGTGATCTGCAGCTCCGAGGGGGCCGCACCCTCGGGGAAGTCGATCTCCGGCTTCTCCAGTGCCACGTGGTTCTCCTTATCGGTTGCGCGCCGACCGGTTTCCGGCCGACCGGACGACTCTACGGGGTCCGGCGGGCACGCGAGGGACGGAGGCACCCCCTCCCGGTCCGGGCGTGGCGCCGCGGGCGGGCGGGTCACCCGGTGAACGCGAGAGAGCGATTTCCCATCGGGGCCCGGCCGGGCTCCCTCCGGCCTCCGGGCCGGAGACAGAACAAGATTCCGGTGTGTGCGGACGCCTCTGGGGGAGCGCTCCCACAGACCTTTGGGGATCTCTCCGGAATGGTATTGAGCTGCTCTGATTCAAATCAGAAGAGATCGGGGCGCCGGAGACGCCGCCCTCGCCCGCGCGGCTCGGTAACGGCGATCGTTATCCCCGGAGATGTTGACACGCCTCCCATGTGCCATCAGCCTCTCTCCCTGAGAGCGCTCTCTTCATGATCATCTTGAGGACCCAGGGAGGGTTCCATGAGCACCCCACGCCGATTGCTCGCCCCGGTGGTCACCGCGTCCGCACTCGCCCTGAGCCTCGCCGCCTGTGGCGGCGGTGCCGCCACCGACGGCGCGGACGCCGCCAAGCCGGGGGAGAAGATCAAGCTGACGGTCGCCCTCTTCGGCGACTTCGGCTTCAAGCCGCTGTACGAGGAGTACAGGAAGACCCACCCCGACGTGGAGATCGTCGAGCGGGTGACGAAGTTCGACGACCATCACAACAACCTGGTCAAGCAGTTGGCCACCAACGCGGGCGCCGCCGACGTCGAGGCCGTCGAGGTGGGTTTCATCAGCACCTTCACCGCCCAGCCCGCCAAGTTCCGCGATCTCAAGGAGTTCGGGCTGGACCGGCGGAAGAGCGACTACCTCGACTGGAAGTGGCAGCAGGGCCTGTCGAAGGACGGCTCCACGCTGCTCGGCCTCGGCACCGACGTCGGCGGCCTGGCCATGTGCTACCGCAGGGACCTGTTCGAGAAGGCCGGCCTGCCCGCCGAGCGCGAGAAGGTCTCCGAGCTCTGGCCGACGTGGGACGCCTACATCGAGACCGGCAAGAAGTTCACCGAGGCCAAGGTGCCGGGCGCCAAGTTCGTCGACAGCCCGGGAGAGCTGTTCCGGGCCATGGTCAACCAGGCCCCGACCGGCTTCTACGACCAGCAGGACAACCTCATCGCGGCCGGCAACCCGGACGTGCGGAAGGCGTGGGACACCTCCGTCAAGGTCGTCCAGAACGGGCTGTCGGCCAAGCTCGCCGCCTTCTCCCCGCCGTGGAACACCGGCTTCGCCAAGGGCTCCTTCGCCACGATCATCTGCCCCGCCTGGATGACCGCCTACATCCAGGACCAGGCCAAGGACGCCGCGGGCAAGTGGGACATCGCCACGGTGCCCGGCGGCGCCGGCAACAGCGGCGGCTCGCACCTCATGGTGCCCAAGCAGAGCAAGCACCCCAAGGAGGCGGCCGAGCTGATCGACTTCCTCACCTCCAAGGAGAACCAGGTCAAGGTCTTCAAGGAGACGGGCAGCTTCCCCTCCATCCCCGCCCTCTACGACGACCCGTCGATCCAGGGCTTCACCAAGCCGTTCTTCAACGACGCCCCGGTCGGCAAGATCTACTCCGAGGCCGCCAAGGCGCTCAAGCCCCAGCACCTCGGGCCGAAGGAGGCCCTGGTCCGCGCGGCCTTCGGTGACGGCATCGGCCGTGTCGAGCAGGGCAAGCAGCAGCCCGAGGAGGCCTGGAACCAGGCCCTCAAGGACGCCGAAACCGTCAAGTGACGGCGCGGCCGGCCCGGGACGACCGGGCCGGCGCCCCCGGCCCGGGCCGACGCCCCCGGCCCCGACCCCGCGTGGCGCGCTCGGTCCCGCGCCGACGCCCCGGTCCCCTGACCCGCCGGCCCCCGAAAGCGACCCCCGGGCCCCTCGAAAACGACCCCCCGACCTCCCGAAAGGCCCAGCCATGGCCACTCGTGCCCCGGACCGGCCGGCGGCCACGATCACGGGGCGGGCGTCCCACCGCCCGCCCCGGCGCTTCCTGAGCCACCGGTTCGACATGAAAGTCTCGCCGTACGCCTACGTCGCCCCGTTCCTCGTCCTGTTCTGCGCGTTCGGGGTCTTCCCCCTCGTCTACACCGCCTGGGTGAGCCTGCACGAGTGGACCCTGCTCTCGGACGTCCACAGGTTCATCGGCCTGGACAACTTCGCCACGCTGCTCGGCGACGGCTACTTCTGGAACGCCACCTTCAACACCCTGTCCATCGGGGTGCTGTCCACCGTCCCGCAGCTGATCATGGCGATCTGGCTGGCGAGCCTGCTCAACCGCCCGCTGCGGGCGCAGACCTTCTTCCGGATCACCCTGCTGCTGCCCAACGTGACCAGCGTGGTCGCGGTCGTGGTGATCTTCAGCCAGCTGTTCGGCCGCGACTTCGGTCTGATCAACTGGATGCTCTCCTGGTTCGGCGGCGACGGCGTCGCCTGGAGCGAGGGCACCCTCTCCTCGCACGTCGCCCTCTCCGTCATGATCATGTGGCGGTGGACGGGGTACAACGCCCTGATCTTCCTCGCCGCCATGCAGGCCGTGCCACGGGAGCTCTACGAGGCGGCGACCCTCGACGGGGCGTCGCCGTACACCCAGCTCCGGAGGATCACCATCCCGATGATCCGGCCGACGATCATCTTCGTGGTGATCGTCTCCACGATCGGGGCGATGCAGATCATCGCCGAGCCGCTGCTGTTCGGCGCGGGCACCAACGGCGGCAACATCGTCACCGGCGGGCCGGACCGGCAGTTCCAGACGCTCGCGCTCTACGTGTACGAGCGCGGCTTCGTCAACTTCGACTTCGGCTACGCCTCGGCCGCCTCGTGGGTCATGTTCGCCTTCGTGGTGGTCGCCGCGGCCGTCAACTACCTGTTCATCAGCCGTTCGCGGGGAGACCTGACATGACCTGGCCGGCGCACAGAGGATCCGGGGACGACCGGAACGGCCCGGGCGTCCGGGACGACCGGCGCGACGGGCGGAAGGGGGTGAGCGGCCGGTGAGGCTGCGCTATCTGACGCTGACCGCGGTGGCGTTCTTCTCCGCGTTCCCCCTGTACTACAGCGTGGTCGTCGCCTCCCGCGACAACGCCGCGCTCGCCCAGGTGCCGCCCCCGCTGCTGCCCGGCGGCAACTTCCTCGCGAACGTGCAGCGGGTCTTCGACACCGTCCCGTTCGGGCTGGCGCTGCTCAACTCGTTCGTGGTCTCCGGTTCGATCGCCCTCACCGTGATGTTCTTCTCGACGCTGGCCGGTTTCGCCTTCGCCAAGCTGCGGTTCCGGGGCAGGAACGCCATGCTGCTGATCACCGTGGCGACCATGATGGTCCCGGCCCAGCTCGGCATCATCCCGCTGTACATGCTCATGGTGAAGGTCGAGTGGACCGGCACCATGTACGCGCTGGTGGTCCCGGCGCTGGTCAACGCGTTCGGCGTGTTCTTCATGACCCAGTTCCTGCAGCGCGCGCTGCCGACGGAGCTGCTGGAGGCGGGCAGGATCGACGGCTGCACCACCTGGGGGCTGTTCCGCCACGTCGTGGTCCCGGCGGCCCGGCCGGCGGCGGCGGTGCTCGGCATGCTCACGTTCATGACCGCCTGGAACGACTACTTCTGGCCGCTGGTCGTCCTGACCCCGGAGAACCCGACGGTGCAGGTGGCCCTGTCCACGCTCGCCAGCGGGTACGTCAACGACTTCGTGCTCGGGCTGTCGGGGACCGCGCTGGGGACCCTGCCGCTGCTCCTGGTGTTCGCGCTGCTCGGCAAGCAGATCATCGGAGGCATCATGCAGGGGGCGGTGAAGGGGTGAGCCGCGCCGGGCGGCGTGCCGCGGCGCCCGGGTCCGCCCGACGGAAAAAGGACTGCTGGGGGAGTGGCAGATGAGACGACCCACTTTGGAGGCGGTCGCCGCCCGCGCCGGAGTCTCCCGGGCGACCGTCTCCCGGGTGGTGAACGGCCAGGCCACCGTCACCCCGGACATCCGCGAGACGGTGATGCGGGCGGTGCGCGAGCTGGGTTACGTCCCCAACGGCGCGGCGCGGAACCTGGTCACCCAGCGGACCAACTCGATCGCGCTGGTGGTGTCGGAGTCGCCGAACCGGGTGTTCTCCGACGACCCGATGTTCTCCACGGTCATCCGCGCGGCCAGCCTGGAGCTGGAGGCCGCGGGCAGGCAGACGGTGCTGCTGCTGGCCGGGTCACCGGAGAGCCACGCCCGGGTGGAGAACTACATCGGCGGCGGCCACGTGGACGGCGTCATGCTCGTGTCGAGCCACAGCGCCGACCCGCTGCCCGGCGCGCTCACCCGGTTGCGCGTCCCGGTCGTGTCGTACGGCAGGCCCGCGGTGCCGGTCGAGATCCCCTACGCGGACGGCGAGAACGCGGCGGGCGCCGAGCACGCGGTGCGGCACCTGCTGGAGCGGGGCCGCCGCCGGATCGCGACCATCGCCGGGCCGCTGGACATGGTCGCCGGCCAGGACCGCCTCGCCGGGTACCGGGACGCCCTGCGGGAGGCCGACCGCCGCTCCATCATCGCGGTCGGCGACTTCACCCGCGAGTCGGGCGCGACGGCGATGCGGCAGCTCCTGGAGGACGATCCGGAGCTGGACGCGGTGTTCACGGCCAACGACCTGATGGCGATCGGGGCCATGTACGCGCTGCGCCAGGCCGGCCGCTCCGTCCCCGGCGACGTCGCGGTCGTCGGCTACGACGACATAGAGGCGGCCCGCTACACCGACCCGCCGCTCACGACGGTCCGCGCCTCGCACGCCGAGCAGGCCGCCACCATGGTGCGGCTGCTGCTCGCGCTCATGGAGGGAGGACCGGCCGAGCCGGTGATCATGCCGGCCGATCTCGTGATCAGGCAGTCCACATAGCAGCGGCCAGGCGGTCCACGCGAAGGCGGTCAGGCGGCCCTCGTGGACTCCCGCACGACGAGCTCGGTGGGCAGCACCACGGGCCCCCGCTCCTCCAGACCCAGGACCATCCGGGCGAGCCACCGCCCCATCTCCTCGGTCGGCTGCCGGACCGTGGTCAGCGGCGGCTCGGCGTAGGAGGCGGCCGGGATGTCGTCGAAGCCGACGACCGCGACGTCACCGGGGACGGAGCGGCCGGCGTCACGCAGCGCCCGCAGCGCTCCCAGCGCCATCAGGTCGTTGGCGGCGAACACCGCGTCCAGCTCCGGGTCGTCGGCCAGCAGGTGACGCATGGCCGCCGTTCCCGACTCGCGGGTGAAGTCGCCGACCGCGACGATGGAGCGGCGGTCGGAGTCGCGCAGGACGTTCCGGTAGCCGGTGAGGCGGTCGATACCGGCGACCATGTCCTGGGGACCCGCGATGGCGGCGATCCGGCGGCGGCCCCGCTCCAGCAGGTGCCGCACCGCGCGCTCGGCGCCGCCGACGTTGTCCATGTCCACGTACGGCAGCTCGCCGGCCATGGTGGGACGTCCACTGCAGACCACCGGGACGCCCCGGCGGGCGAGGATCGCCGGAAGCGGGTCCGAGCCGTGCATCGACGCCACGATCACGCCGTCCACGTGCCCGTTGGTGGCGTAGCGCTCGACCCGGCGGTAGCTGCCCTCGGTGCCGGCGAGCATCAGCACGAGCTGCTTGTCGGCCTCCTCGAACTCCATGCTGACGCCCCGGATGATCCCGCCGAAGGTCGGGTCGTCGGAGAAGACCCTGGTGGAGGGCTCGGGGAAGACCAGGGCGATCGAGTCGGCGCGCTGGGTGACCAGGCTTCGCGCCGCCTGGTTGGGGACGTAGCCCAGCTCGTCCACGGCGCGGTTGACCGCCTCGCGGATCTGCGGGGCCACCCGGGTGGAGCCGTTGATGACGCGGGAGGCGGTCGCCCGGGACACTCCGGCCCGGGCGGCCACCTTCTCCAGCGTCGGCCGTGCCCTCACAGGCCGTTCCGCCGGATGACGTCGCGATACCACAGGGCGCTGTCCTTGGGGGTGCGGCGCTGGGTGGTGTAGTCGACGTGCACGACGCCGAACCGCTTGCCGTAGCCCTCGGCCCATTCGAAGTTGTCCATCAGCGACCACACCATATACCCGCGCAGGTCGGCCCCCTGCTCGATGGCGGCGTGCGCGGCGCGCAGGTGCGCGTCGAGGTAGGAGACCCGGTCGGGGTCGTGGACCGCGCCGTCCTTCACCTCGTCGTCGAAGGCCGCGCCGTTCTCGGTGATGACCAGCGGGGTGCCCGGGTAGTCGCGCGACAGCCGTACGAGGAGGTCGGTCAGGCCGAACGGCTGGATGGCCCAGCCCATCGCCGTCTTCGGCGCGTCGGCGCCGCCGAAGGCGATCCCCTCGCTGCCGGGGAAGACCGGGCTGGCGGGCTCGCCGGGGCGGGCCGCGACGGTCTGCGGGGTGTAGTAGTTCACGCCCAGCAGGTCGATCGGCCGGCTGATGGTCTCCAGGTCGCCGTCCTCGACGAACGACCAGTCGGTGAAGCGGCGGGCCCGCTCGACCACGTCGGCGGGGTACTCGCCGCGCAGCACCGGGTCGAGGAAGATCCGGTTCTGCAGGCCGTCCACCAGGGAGACCGCGACGGGGTCGTCGCCGATCACCGGCGCGAGGTTCAGCGTGATGCCGACCTTCGCGGCCCCGCCGGCCCGCAGCGCGCCGACGGCGAGCCCGTGGCCGAGCAGCAGGTGGTGGACGGCGGTGAAGGCCAGTTCGGGCTCGGCGCGGCCGGGGGCGTGGATGCCGGAGCCGTAGCCGAGGAACGCCGAGCACCAGGGCTCGTTCAGGGTGGTCCAGGTCTCCACCCGGTCACCCAGGCGGGCGTGCATGATCGCGGCGTAGTCGGCGAAGCGCTCGGCGGTGTCCCTGGCGATCCAGCCGCCCCGGTCCTCCAGGCTCTGCGGCAGGTCCCAGTGGTAGAGCGTCACGATCGGGGTGACGCCGGCCTCGTGCAGCTCGTCCACCAGGCGGTCGTAGAAGTCGAGGCCGCGCGGGTTGACCGGGCCGGACCCGTCGGGCTGGATGCGGGGCCAGGAGACGGAGAAGCGGTAGGCGGCCAGGCCCAGGTCGCGCATCAGCCGGACGTCGTCGCTGCGGCGGTGGTAGTGGTCGCAGGCCACGTCGCCGGTGTGTCCGGCGCGGACCTTGCCGGGGGTCCGGGAGAAGGTGTCCCAGATGGAGGGACCTCTGCCGTCGTCCGCGGCCGCGCCCTCGATCTGGTAGGCGGCGGTCGCCGCCCCCCACAGGAACCCCTCGGGGAAGGTCAGCGGGCCGGTGTCGCTGGACCCTGTGGCGGACGTGGTCATCTCTGGGGCTCCGTTCTGTCGGTCACACGCGTGAGAGCGCTCTCCCGAGAATCCCGTTCCGGAGAAGGCGTGTCAAGAAGAACCCGACGGTAACCGTACTGTCACGGATATCGCCCCCGGCGGAAAGGGCCGACAAATCTTCCAGAGAGCGCTCTCACAGCTTCGGACGGATCGTCCGGGGGAGGACGCGTGGCCGGGCTCCGCCGCCGTCCCGTCGGCGGGCGTGGCCCGGCTCGGCGCTCGCCGTCACCGCGTGCGGGTCCCCGGGCGGCGGAACCGCCGTCCCGGCGCGCGGCCTCCACCGGGTACGGCGAGCGCGACGGCGGGGCCGCCGGCGGGCGGGACCGTCAGTATCCACTCCCCGGTCCGGGACGTCGAGACAGGCTCGCCACTTCGTCCGGGCCCCGGAGGCCGCCTACGTCACCGCGTCCGGCGAGGGCACCGTGCCGGTGGCCGACGGCCGCCCCGGCGAGATCACCATGGTGATCCACGTGGGGGACGACCCCGTGGGGACCACCGTCGGCCGCCTGGCCGGAGGGGAGACCGGGCGGCGGGTCGTCGCCGTGAGCCGGAACGACGGAGGGCGCGGGGGCCACGGTGCTCGCCGTGGCCCCCGCGCCCTCCGTGTTCGTCGGCTCCGCCGGGACCTGCCGCGGATCCCCCGCGGCGAAGATCCGCGGCGAAGATCCGCGGAACAGAACCTAGGAGCGGCTCGGGTCGGCCGTGTCGCGGTCGGGCCGGGGAGCCTGCGCGGGAACCGAAGGACGCCCGTCCGCCGGCCGCCCGTCCACCGGCAGTCCGGTCACGGGGTGCCCGTCCGCCGGCCGCTCGGTCACGAGGTGCCCGTCCGCCGCCTGCTCGTCCACCGGCCGTCCGGCCATGGGGTGCTCGTCCGCCGCCTGCTCGTCCATCGGCCGCTCGGTCGCCGGGTGCTCGTCCGCCGGCCGTCCGGCCGCGGCGCCGGGATACCGGACGCTCGGGGCGGTGGGCCGTACGGCGTCCGGGTCGTAGATGCCCGCCGACGGCGGCACCTCGACGACGACGGTGTCGGCGGGGCCGCTGGCGGCCTCGATCACGGCACGGGCGTCGTCCAGATGCGAGGCCGCGACCAGCACGTCGTAGCGGCCGGCGACGATCGCGCTGCGCGAGACGAAGTCCCGCTTGCCGCCGGTGAAGAAGTGGTTGACGAACCCGAACGCGGCCCCCACCACCGCGCCCCAGAGCGCGGCCCAGAGCACGAGCACGACGAACGACATCGTGGTGGAGGTGAAGAGCCCGAGGAAGGCCCCCACCACGGCGCCGAACGCCAGGCCGTTGCCGGCGCCCCGCAGCGCGGCCCTGCCGTTGGTCATCCGGCCGGTGACGGTCTCCTCCAGCCGCAGGTCGCTGCCGACGATCGCCACGTGCTCGACGGGGAATCCCGCATCGGAGAGCATGTCCACGGTCCGCTGGGCCGCCGCGTAGTTGTCGTAGCCGACCAGCGCTCTCCGGTCCACGACGACGAGCCGCTCCGCGGGCGTCGTCGTGGCGGTGGGTACGTGTGTCATGTCCGCTCGCCTTCCCGCTGTGTCAGTGGGTGATCGGACAGGCGACTACCCCGGCGCGCGGCGACAATGCGTGCGCCCGCCGTACAGGTGTGTGACCGTACGGCGGGCGCGAGAAGGACACGGGCGGAGAGCGCGGGTTACCAGCTCTGGTGCAGCGGCATGCCCTCGGTGTAGCCCGAGGAACTCTGCACGCCGACGACCGCGCGCTCGTGGAACTCCTCCAGGTCGGACGCCCCGGCGTAGGTGCACGCCGAGCGCAGGCCCGCCACGATGGCGTCGATCTGGTCCTCGACGCTGGGCCGGACCGGGTCGAGGTACATCCTGGAGGTGGAGATGCCCTCCTCGAACAGCGCCTTGCGGGCCCGCTCGAAGGGGGAGTCCTCGGCGGTGCGCAGCTTCACCGCGCGGGCCGAGGCCATGCCGAAGTTCTCCTTGTACCTGCGGCCGTCGGCGGCCGTGCGGGTGTCGCCGGGTGACTCGTACGTGCCGGCGAACCAGGAGCCGATCATCACGTTGGACGCCCCGGCGGCCAGGGCGAGGGCCACGTCGCGCGGGTGGCGGACGCCGCCGTCGGCCCAGACGTGACGGCCCAGGCGGCGTGCCTCGGCCGCGCACTCCAGCACGGCGGAGAACTGCGGACGGCCCACGCCGGTCATCATCCGGGTGGTGCACATGGCGCCCGGTCCGACGCCGACCTTGAGGATGTCCGCCCCGGCCTCGACGAGGTCGCGCACCCCGGCGGCGGTGACGACGTTGCCCGCGGCGACCGGCACGCCCGGGTCGAGCGCCCGGACCGCCTTCAGCGCGCTGATCATCTTCTCCTGGTGCCCGTGGGCGGTGTCCACCACCAGGCAGTCCACCCCGGCCTCCAGCAGCTCCCCGGCCTTGGCGGCCACGTCGCCGTTGACGCCGACGGCGGCGGCGACGCGCAGCCTGCCCGAGGCGTCCACGGCGGGCTTGTAGAGCGTGGCCCGCAGCGCGCCGGTGCGGGTGAGGATGCCGACCAGCCGGCCGTCGCCGTCGACGATCGGGGCGAGCCGGTGGCGGCCCTCGTGGAGCCGGTCGAACGCCTCGCGCGGGTCCAGGCCGGCGGGCAGGGTGAGCAGGTGGTCGGAGGACATGACCTGTGACAGCTGCGTGTACATGTCCACGCCGCCGCAGTCGCCCTCGGTGACCACGCCTATCGGGCGGTTGTCCCAGTCGACGACGATGATCGCGCCGTGCGCCCGCTTGGGGAGCAGGTTGAGCGCCTCGCCGACGGTGTCGTGCGAGGTGAGGGTGAGCGGGGTGTCGTGGACCAGGTCACGCCGCTTGACCCAGTCGACGACGTCGGCCACCACCTCGATGGGGATGTCCTGCGGGATCACGGCGATGCCGCCGCGGCGGGCGACGGTCTCGGCCATGCGGCGCCCGGCGACCGCCGTCATGTTGGCCACGACGATCGGGATCGTGGTGCCGGTGCCGTCGTGGGCGGCGAGGTCGACGGAGAGGCGCGAGCCGATCGAGGAGCGCGACGGGACCATGAAGACGTCGCTGTACGTGAGGTCGTAGGCCGGGGTCATCCCATTGAGAAACTTCACGTTCGTCCACCTTATCCGGTGATGACGCGGCAGGAGACCTCCCCGTTCCGGCGATCGGGAACGGAGGCCGTCACTCCGGGCTACAGCTAGGATCCCGTTTGCGCGAATCAAGCGGGATGGCCATGGGAGGCGTTGTGATCGTCGTTGATCGGCCCGAGTTGCTGGTCGTCGGCCGTGCCGTACGGACGTCGAACGCCGAGGAGGGGGAGGGCCGGGGAAGGCTGGCCGCGCTGTGGGCGCGGGTCGGGGTCCCCGGAGCGTTCGCCCACGTCCCGGGCCGGGTGGACGAGAACGTCTACGCGGTGTACACCGACTACGAGAGCGGTCACCACGGCGCCTACACGGTGGTCGTCGGGGCGGCGGTGCGCAGCGCCGCCGCCATGCCCGAGGGGATGGTCGCGGTACGGGTGCCCGCCGTGCCGTGCCTGAAGCTGGAGGCCCGCGGGCAGCTGCCCGAGGCGCTGCTGGACGCCTGGCAGCGGTTGTGGAAGCACACCGAGTCGGGCGGCACCCCGCCCCGCGCCTTCACCACCGACCTTGAGGTCCACCACGCCGAGGGCGTGGACGTCTACGCCGCGGTCTTCCCCTCGATGGGCTGACGGGGCGGGCGGCCGGACCCGGTGGCCGTCCGGCCCGCGCCTCGGCCGTCCCTCAGTCGTCCTCGTCCTCGTCGTCGTCCCGTGGCGGGTCGGGCATCCGCAAGGCCGCCAGGAGGGACGGCAGGATGAGGTGCGTCGCGATCATGGCGTACACGAGCAGGAAGATCGCGGTCGTCGGGACCTCGACGACCGACCTGTCCCCGTCGGCGAGGAGGACGAGCGCGAGGACCGCGCAGAGCATGATCGTGGTGCCCCGGCGGGAGCCGGCCTGGAGCCGCAGGCGTTCGAGGGCCTGCCGCTCGTCGAGGTGCCGCCCGGCGAGGCCGATGACGCCGCGGGTGGCTCCGACGAGGGCCGAGTAGACCACCGCGTAGATCACCAGTGCGGCTCCCCACAGGGCGAAGGTGGTCCACATCGCCAGGGAGCTCGGTGCGAGGTACCAGCACACGACCGCGCTGACCCAGCCCAGCGCGGCCGAGGCGGCGCCCACGCCGGCCAGGACTCGGCGGCTCCGGCGGGTGGCGTACCAGGAGCGGGGCGGCCAGGTGCGATAGTGCCTCTCCACCTGCTCGGGGGTCAGGCCGCCCATCACTTCACCTCACTGCCGAGTCGGGGGAACGGTTTCAGGGAGAAGACGACCTCCAGCGGCACCTCGAAGTACGCGGCGATGCGCAGGGCCAGGTGCAGGCTGGGGCTGTACTCGCCGCGTTCGAGGTAGCCGACCGTCTGGTAGTGGACGCCCAGCGCGGTGGCCAGGTCCTTGCGTGACACGCCGCGCTCGGCCCGCAGCACCGAGATCCTGTTGTAGACGTCTTCCGTGGCCACCACGGTAGTCTCCCAGCTCTCAGGGCGCCTGCGCGGCCGGTCGCCGATCGGCGAGCCGGGACCCGGACTCCCGCCGGGTCACCCGGCGGACCATGACCGGGGCCAGCAGCATCCCCGCGACCGCCCACGCGCCGAGCGCCAAGGCCACCCAGGGCAACCGCCAGCTGCCGGCGATCTCGGCGGCGAGCATGCTGTCGGGCATGAACGCCGCCCGCAGTCCGAGCCCCTGCCAGTAGAGGGGGAACGCCTGCGAGATCCACTGGACGGGCTCGGGCATGAAGGTCACCGGAATCATGACGCCGGAGGTCACCATCAGGATCATCATCGGCAGGCCCACGGCCCCCGCGGCGGTCTTCGGGTTGGGCAGCAGGCAGCCTATGGCGACGCCCAGCGGGACCACCGCGACCGTGCCGAGCAGCAGCGCCCAGGCCAGCGTCAGCCAGTCGCGGGGCAGCCCGGCGTCGCCGACGACCACGCCGGTGGCCAGGATCAGCACGCCCTGCACGACGATCTGGCAGAGGAAGGTCACCGCCCGCCCGGTGAGGTAGGCGGTGATGCCGCCGGGGAGGGTGCGCAGCCGCAGCAGCGTCCCGTCCTCCCGGTCGGTGGTCAGCGCCATCGGCAGTGCCATGAGCCCGTTGGAGAAGACGGTGAATGCCAGGAAGCCGATGGTCATGAACGTCGACTGGGAGACGCCGGTGCCCTCCACCGGGCCGTCGCCGATCCACAGGATCAGCAACGCGAAGATCCCGACCGTGCCGACCGTGCTGTTGATCAGCTCTCTGCGGTCCCTGACCAGGTGCAGGTATTCCGTCCAGCCCCGTCGCAGCCCGATGCGCAATCCCCTGGCGTTCACGCCGCCCCCTTTGGCCCGGGGCGTCCCGGTGGTCGCGCCGTCCGGAAGGGCCGCCGTGGTCGTCGTGGTCGCTGTGCCGGTCATGCCGCCCTCCCGACGAGGCTCAGGTAGTTCTCCTCCAGTGACGGGCGCCGGACCTGCAGGCCCGGCACCGGGCCGCCGAACCGCTCGTGCAGCTCCCACGCCGCCCGCGACGGGTCGGCCGTGGTGAGGACCCGCTCGCGGCCGTCCTCCAGCCAGCGCACCTGCGACTCGGCCCGTACGGCGTCGGCCAGCTCGGCCGGGCTCCCGCACGCGACGATCTCCCCGCGGACCAGGATGGCGGTGCGGTGCGCCAGCTTCTCGGCCTCGGCGAGGTCGTGCGTGGTCAGCAGCACCGTCATGCCATCGGCGGCGAGCCTCTCCACCAGCAGGTGGAACTCCCGCCGCGCCTCCGGGTCGAAACCGGTCGTCGGCTCGTCCAGGAACAGCAGCTCCGGCCGGCCCATGATGCCGAGCCCCACGTCGAGGCGGCGGCGCTGGCCGCCGGACAGGCGGCTCACTCGTTGCGCGGCCTGCTCGGCGAGCCCCAGCGCGGCCAGCAGTTCGTCGGGGTCGCGGGGACGGTCGTAGAACTCCCCGACGTGGGCCAGCAGCTCCCGGACGCCCCAGCGGCCGTGGTCGCGCCAGCTCTGCAGCACGATCCCGAGCCTGGCCCGCCAGGCGTCGCCGCCGCGGGCCGGGTCGGCGCCCAGCACGCTCACCTCGCCCGCCGACCGGTTTCGGAAGCCCTCCAGGATCTCGATCGTGGTGGTCTTGCCCGCGCCGTTGGGCCCGAGCAGCGTGAAGATCTCGCCGCGCCGGATGTCGAGGTCGACGCCTCGCAGCACCTCGGCCGTGCCGTACGCCATCCGCAACCTGCGGACGCTCACCGCAGTACTCATGCCATGGAATGTAGTACAACTACTACATTTCACACAACACGCATGATAAAGGGCGGCACATCCGCTACAGGCGTGCCGCCCTCGGGTAAGGACCGGGCCGGGTCGGATCAGGCGAGCACGCCCGCGGCGCGCAGCCGTTCGGCGGTCCCCCGGTCCAGGCCCCAGTCCGACAGGTCGGAAAGGAGGGTCGCGGGGGAGAGGTCCGGCTCGCCCGCGCCCTCCAGCCGTGGCGCGGGCGCGGGCTGGCGGACCCCGCCGACCTCGACGAACGTGCCGCGGGCCCGGTTGTGCGGGTGCTCGGCGGCCTCGGCCGGATCCAGGACCGGCACGACGCAGGCGTCCGACCCGGCGAACACCTCCTCCCACTCGGCGCGGGTCCGGGAGCGGAACGCCTCGGCCAGCCGTTCGCGCAGCTCCGGCCAGCGCGCCCGGTCGTCGCGGTCGGGCAGGTCGGCGAGGCCCATCAGGGCCACCATCTCCGCCCAGAACTGCGGCTCCAGCGCGCCCACCGCGACGAAACCCCCGTCGGCGGTCTCGTAGGTGTCGTACATGGGCGCGCCGGTGTCGAGGAGGTTGGTGCCGCGCGGCCCCCAGAAGCCGCTCTGCACACCCTGGTAGAACATGGCGAACAGGGCCGCGGCGCCGTCCACCATGGCCGCGTCCACCACCCGGCCCCGGCCGGTCCGCTCCCGCTCGAACAGGGCGAGCAGCACGCCGTAGGCGAGCATGAGGCCGCCGCCGGCGAAGTCGCCGAGGATGTTGATCGGCGGGGTGGGCTTGCCGCCCTCGCGGCCCAGCAGGGACAGCACGCCCGCGACGGCGATGTAGTCGATGTCGTGCCCGGCGGTCGTGGCCAGCGGGCCCTCCTGGCCCCAGCCGGTCATCCGCCCGTACACCAGCCGGGGGTTGACGGCCCGCAGGTCCTCGGGGCCGATGCCGAGGCGCTCGGCGACGCCCGGCCGGAAGACCTCGATGACCACGTCGGCGTGCGCGGCCAGCTCCCGGAACGCGGCCACCCCCTCGGGCGACTTCAGGTCCAGCCCGATCGTCCGCTTGCCGCGGTCCATCACGTCGCGCCGGGGCCGGTCCCCGGCCGCCGCGACCGCGGCCACCCGGTCGATCCGCAGCACCTCGGCACCGTGGTCGGCCAGCATCATCCCGGCGAACGGGCCGGGGGCCAGGCCGGCCAGCTCCAGCACGCGGACTCCGGACAGCGGGCCGCTCCTGGTCACGCGCTCCATGCGATCTCCTCTCCGGGGCCAAGTAGAACAACATTCGGCTCCGGGTGGCAAGACGTCCGCGCCGGGCCGTGCGGGCCGCGTGCGAGCCGGATGCGGGCCGCGTGCGGAGCCGGGCGGTGACCGGGATTCCGGCCCGCGAGCCCCGGGCGGCGGCCCCCGTCCCGTCGTCCGTTCGGGACCGCCGGCGGCCGGTCGGTGTGGGAAACTTGCGGCTTATCCGATGGGATCTAGGGGTCACGTGATGACGTATCCGGACGGTGGACGGGTTGTCGCCGGGCGCTACCGGCTGCTGAGGGAGCTCGGCAGGGGCGGCATGGGCGTGGTCTGGGAGGGATACGACACCCTTCTCGACCGGCCCGTCGCGGTCAAGGAGGTGCTGCTGCCGCCGAACCTCCCCCCGGCCGAGCGCGAGCGCCAGCTCGCCCGCACCTCCCGCGAGGCCAGGACGGCGGCGCGGCTGAACCACCGGGGCATCGTGGCGATCTACGACGTCGCCGAGGAGGACGGCCGCCCCTGGATCGTCATGGAGCTTGTCCGGGCCCGGGGCCTGGACCAGGTGGGCACGCTGTCGGTCCACCAGGTCGCCGGGATCGGCCGCCAGGTGCTGGCGGCGCTGCGGGCGGCCCACGAGGCCGGCATCCTGCACCGCGACGTCAAGCCCAGCAACATCCTGCTGGCCGACGACGGCCGGGCCGTGCTGACCGACTTCGGCATCGCCACCCTCGAAGGCGACACCTCGCTGACCCAGACCGGCATGGTGACCGGCTCGCCCAGCTTCCTGCCGCCGGAGCGCGCCACCGCGGGGCCCTCCGGTCCCTGGTCCGACCTGTGGTCGCTCGGCGCGACCCTGTACGCGGCGCTGCTGGGCCACGGCCCCTTCGAGCGCCCCACCGCCATCGCCACACTCGGGGCGCTCATCACCGAGGAGCCCGACTTCAGCCGGGTGCCGCCGGAGATGCGCGAGGTGCTCACCGGCATGCTCCAGCGCGACCCGGCCCACCGGCTCACCGCCGACCAGGCCGACCTGCTGCTGGCCGAGGCGAGCGGCGCCGCGCCCGCGGGACCGCGCCGCGCCGCGACGGGGCCCCGCCGTACCGACCGGCACCGTACGGCGGAGACCTCCGCGTTCTCCGGAGCCACCGAGCCCACCGGAGCCACCGGGCCCACCGGAATCACCGGGGCCACCGGGTCCCACGGGTCGCGCGGCCCCGCCCGGGAGCGGCGGCGCACCGGGTGGATCACGCTGATCGCGGCGGCCGTGGTCCTCCTCGCCGGAGGCGGCGCCGCGGCCCTGGCGATGTCCCAGGGGGACGAGCCGGACCCCGGCGTGGCGCTGACGGCCGCGCCGGCCGACACCGGGGAGCCGGCCGGCACCGGGACGCTCGGCGAAACGGAGACGCTGAGCGCCTCGCCCACGCCGAGCCCCACCCCCACCAGGACCAGGAAACCCGCCCCGCAGCTCAGGCTCTGGCAGGCCAAGGCGCCGGACAACTGGACGATCGGCTACCCGGCCGGCTGGCGGGGCGACTGGGCCGCCGAGACGAACTACACCCAGTGGCTGAGCCCCGACGGCCAGGCCCATCTCGGGGTCGAGGTGCTCCCCGAGAACGCCGGGAACCTGCGCGCGCTCCAGGAGACCGTCCGGGACGACACCGCCCAGTGGAGCGAGATCCTCACCGAGAAGACGGTGAACGTCCCGCTCGCCTACGGCTCCGGGCTCGACTGGGAGTTCACCTGGAAGACGGACCAGATCGGGGGCGCGCCGTGGGCCAGGCCCGGCGTGACCTACCGCGAGACACGCCGGTTCGTCGGGGTCGGCGACACGGTCTTCGTGCTGAGCTGGACGGCCGCCGAGAAGTGGAACGGGCGTCCCGGGCTCATGGAGAAGATCTTCACGAGTTTCCACCCGCGGGGAGGCGAGTGACATGACCGGTGAGGCGCCCTGGAAGGTGCTGGCGCTGCCGCCGCTGCCCGCCGAGGCGCTGCGCGGCCTGCTCGGCCCGCTCGGCGACCGGGTGGAGGTGTCGGTCCCGGAGAGCCGCGACCGCGCCGGCCTGCTCACCGCGCTGGCCGGCGCCGAGATCGTGGTCGGCGACTGGAGCGGCGGGCTCGCGCTCGACGCCGAGGCCGTCCGCGCCGCCCCGAGGCTGGCGTTCGTGCAGCAGCCCTCGGTGGGAGTGGACGGCCACGACCTCGCCGCGCTGGCCGCGGCCGGCGTGCCGCTGGCCAACACCGCCGGGGTGAGCGCCGTCGCGGTGGCCGAGTGGTGCCTCGCCGCCGCGCTCTCGCTGTCGCGGCGGCTGCCCGAGGCCGACGCCGCGGTCCGCGCCGGCGGCTGGCCGCAGCTCGACCTCGGCCCCAGGGAACTGTACGGCTCGCGCGTCGGGATCGTCGGCTTCGGCCCGATCGGCCAGGAGTGCGCGCGGATGTTCGCCGCGCACGGCTGCGAGGTGTCCTACTGGACCCGGCGGCCCCGTGAGGCCCCCTACGCCCACCGGCCGCTGCCGGAGCTGGTCGCCTCCTCCGACGTGCTGGTGGTGGTGGTCGCGCTGACGGAGGAGACCCGGGGCCTGGTCGACCCGCTGCGGATGCCCGCCGGGTCGCTGCTGGTCAACGCGGCCCGCGGGGGAGTGGTGGACGGGGCGGCCCTGCTTTCCGCCCTGTCCTCCGGGCACCTGGGCGGCGCCGCGCTCGACGTGTTCGAGACCGAGCCGCTCCCCGCGGACGACCCGCTGCGCGGCCACCCCCGGGTGCTGCTGTCCCCGCACGTGGCGGGGGTGACCGCCCAGGTCACCGGGCGGCTGGTCCGGCGGGTCCTGGACAACCTCGGCGCCGCCCTCGACGGCCGCCCTGTGACCGATGTGGTCAATGGGACGGGGGCGGTTGTCCGCCGCCGGACGGGCCGGGCGTAGAGTTTCCGCGCGTTTAACGTGTCCCGTCTGGCTCCGATGACAGGTGAGATATACCGTGCTAGAGGCGATCTTCCTATGAGTGCTCCGGGGGTGGATGTCCTGTGGAACAGATGACGGAGATGGCGGCGCACCGCCGGGCCGTCGAGCAGATCAGGCAGGCCTACGCCGAGATTCCCGAGGACGCGGCTCCCCGGCTGGCCAAGGCCACGACCAACCTGTTCCGCTTCCGCGACTCCTCCCGTGCGGCCAAACTGTCGGCCCGCGACCTCGACAGGGTCATCGAGGTCGACCCGGTGGCCATGACGGCCGAGGTGCAGGGCATGACCACCTACGAGCACCTGGTGGACGCCACCCTCCCGCACGGGCTCATGCCGTACGTCGTGCCGCAGCTGAAGACGATCACGCTGGGCGGCGCGGTGACCGGGCTCGGCATCGAGTCCACCAGCTTCCGCGACGGGCTGCCGCACGAGTCGGTGGAGGAGCTGGAGATCCTCACCGGCGACGGCCGGATCGTCGTGGCGCGCGACGACAACGAGCACCGCGACCTGTTCCGGGCCTTCCCCAACTCCTACGGCACGCTCGGATACGCCCTGCGGATCCGCATCAAGCTCAAGCCCGTCCAGCCGTACGTCCGGCTCACCCACATCCCCTTCGCCGACGCCGACAAGTGCATGGTCGCCATGCGGGAGATCTGCGAGAGCGGCCAGTACGAGGGTGAGCGGGCCGACTTCGTGGACGGCACCTACTTCGGGCCGAACGAGCTCTACATCACCGTGGGGCAGTTCGCGGAGAAGGCGCCTTACCTGTCCGACTACACCGGGATGCGCATCTACTACCGGTCGATCCAGACCCGGACGCGTGACTGGCTGACCGTCCGCGACTACCTGTGGCGCTGGGACACCGACTGGTTCTGGTGCTCGCGGGCCTTCGGCGTGCAGGGCGCGCTGGTGCGCTCGCTGATGCCCCGCAAGTGGATGCGCTCCGACGTCTACCGCAAGCTCGTCGGCCTGGACCGCAGGTACGGCCTGACCGCCCGGGTGGACCGCTGGCGCGGCCGGCCCGTGCAGGAGTCGGTCATCCAGGACATCGAGGTGCCCGTCGAACGCGGCGCGGAGTTCCTGGAGTTCTTCCACGACAAGGTCGGCATGACCCCGGTGTGGATGTGCCCGCTGAAGTCGTCCGAAGAGTGGCCCCTCTACCCGCTGGAGCCCGGCCGCCTCTACGTCAACTTCGGGTTCTGGGGCACGGTCCCGCTGCCCCGCGGCCAGTTCGACGGCTACTACAACCGCATGATCGAGAACGCGGTCCACCGGCTCGACGGCCACAAGTCCCTGTACTCCACGTCTTTCTACGACCGGGACGAGTTCTGGAAGTTTTATAACGGTCCTATCTACTGGCCGGTAAAGCGGGCATACGATGCCGGTGGCCGGTTGCTCGACCTCTACGACAAGTGTGTACGGGGGCGTTAGGAGTTGATTCTGTGAAACTCGCAGAGATCTTCGAAAAGGTCGTCGGGCCCGAGGCGAACGTCCGCCTCACCGCCTACGACGGCAGCAAGGCCGGCCCCGCCAGCGCCGACATCACCATCGACATCAGGTCCCCCATCGCCGTCGCCTACCTGGCGCAGGCCCCGGGCGAACTCGGCCTCGCGCGGGCCTACGTGTCGGGCCACATCGACGTGCACGGGGACATGTACTCGCTGCTGTCGCGGATGTGGTCGATCACGCTCGACGACATCCCGGTGAGCGAGAAGATCGCCGCCGTCCGCGCCCTGGGCCTCAAGCCCCTGCTGATGCGCGTGCCCCCGCCCCCGCAGGAGGTACGCCGCAGCATGCTGGCCAAGATGGGCAGCAGGCACGCCAAGGAGCGCGACGCCCAGGCGATCCACCACCACTACGACGTCTCCAACACCTTCTACGAGTGGGTGCTCGGCCCCTCCATGGCCTACACCTGCGCGACGTTCCCCCGTGAGGACGCCACGCTGGAGGAGGCGCAGTTCACCAAGTTCGACCTCGTCGCCCGAAAGCTGGGCCTCAAGCCCGGGATGCGGCTGCTGGACGTCGGCTGCGGCTGGGGCGGCATGGTCATGCACGCCGCCCGCGAGTACGGCGTCAAGGCGCTGGGCGTCACCCTCTCGCGCCAGCAGGCCGAGTGGGCGCAGAAGGCCATCGCCGAGGCCGGGCTGGAGGAACTGGCCGAGGTCCGCCACATGGACTACCGCGACGTCACCGAGAGCGGCTTCGACGCGGTCAGCTCCATCGGCCTCACCGAGCACATCGGCAAGGACCAGCTGCCGAACTACTTCCGCTTCCTGTACGACAAGCTCCTCCCCGGCGGCCGGCTCCTCAACCACTGCATCACCCGGCCCACCGGCACCGAGAAGACGTTCAACGGGGGCGGGTTCATCAACCGCTACGTCTTCCCCGACGGGGAGCTGGAGTCGGTCGGCTACCTCATCCGCCAGATGGAGGACACCGGCTTCGAGATCCACCACGAGGAGAACCTCCGCGAGCACTACGCCAGGACCCTCCGCCACTGGTGCGACAACCTCGACGCGCACTGGGACGAGGCGGTCGCCGAGGTCGGCCGGGGCACGGCCCGGGTCTGGCGGCTGTACATGGCCGGCTGCATCGTCGGCTTCGAGCGCAACAAGGTCCAGCTCCACCAGGTGCTCGGCGTGAAGCTCGGCCCGCGGGGGAAGTCCGGCGTGCCGCTGCGCCCCGCCCTCGACTGGCCCTGATCCGGTCTCGCCCGGGAGGCCCGCCCGGTCCTCACCGGGTGGGCCTCCCGGGCGGCCGGCCGGCCTCCGAGGTCAGCTCGGTGAACCGGACCCGGCCGTCCGGCAGGAGCCGTACGACGGGCATGGCCTTGTCGACGGGCTCGCCGAGCCGGTCGAAGGTGATCCACCCGCTGGCGGCGGGAACGCTCAGCGAGGAACTCGTCAGCATGTTCGCGACGGCGCTCGCCGAGGGCCGCGTGATCCCCTGCGCGGCCAGGACGTCCACCGCCGTGAGGGCGGTCAGCATCGCGTCGTGGTGCATGATGGCCTGCCCGTCGTCGAGGCTCTCGCCGGGGAACAGCGCGGGGAAGCTGTCGGCCCCCTGCCTGAAGCGGTTGGCGACGACCTGGTGGACGGCGTCCGGGACGGCGCTCCAGGAAGCGGGATGGGCCAGCGCCGTGTAGTAGACCTCCAGGCCGGCTCCGGTGTCGTCCCAGATCTGCTGCCCGGACCGGTTGAGGTTGCTCGCGTCGTCGCCGGTCACGACGGTGAGCTTCCGGTCGACGCACGTCCTGCGTGTCAGCGCCCGCAGGAAGGCGGGCAGGTTCCCCCAGCGCCCGGCGAAGAAGACCACGCCGGCGCCGCTGTTGCAGATCCGTTCGGTCATCTGCGCCAGCACCGTGTCCGCCCCGTCGAGCGCGGAGTTGTAGGTGAGCGGGACGTCCAGCAGGCGAGGGGCCCCCTTCCCGGCGGGAAGGACGTCCCCGAAGGCCGCGGCGAAGGACCTCGCCAGGGTCCTGGTGTAGGAGTCGTCCTCGTCCTCGTCCTGCACCATGACCGCGGTGAAGGAACCGCGCCTGCCGAGGAAGTGCGCGAGCGCCCGGGCCTCGGCGTTGTTGGAGGGCGCCACCCGCACCAGGGTGGCCTTGCCGGACAGCTCGTCGGAGGTGATGACGGCGCCCACCAGGGCGATCTCGGCGGCGGACAGCTCGTCGATCGCCCGCTTCGTCCCGCCGAGGCTGGAGCCCAGACCGGTCACCGCCACCAGGTGGTCCGGGCCCGTCGCGCTCTCCTTCAGCTCGCGCACCGTCGTCCGCCAGGCGTCCGCGTCGCCGGAGGTGTCGGCGAGCAGCAGCTGCACGTTCGGCGCGCTCGCGTTCCCCTCATTGTGGTTGCTCCAGTACTGGGCGAGGTAGGCCCCCTGCACGGCGTGCCGGACGCTCTCGGCGCTCTGCGTGCTCGCCGGGCCCGCGGCCGGGTCCAGCGGCAGCATCGCCGCGATGCTCACGTACGGCGCGGCCTGCGCGCGCACCCACTCGTTCTCCCGGCGGATCAGCTCCGCGACGGAGGAGAGGTTCTCCGGATACCTCCCCGACCCGTCGGTGACCGTGGGGCGCGGCCGCAGGACGACCACCAGGACGGCGACGAGGGCGCAGACCAGCAGCACGCACAGCAGCCAGAACCAGAAGGGGTGTGCCTTCCACAGGGGCGCCCTGCCGCTGAAGCCCCGGCCGGAGCGTCGTGGTTCACTCATCGTCGTCCTCCCGGTCGTAGCGGCGGGCCTCGTTCACCAGGACCGCGCGGCCCGTGGCGGCGTACCGGGCGAGCAGCTTCAGTCCTTCCTTGACGCTCTGGCGCCTGTCGCGCAGCGGATCCGTCGCGGGATCGGACAGGAACCAGCGGTCGATCACCAGGCCGCGCACGACGGTGGCCCGGTCCGTTCCGGCCGGCCGGTCCCGCCGGGGGCCGGCGTCCGTCCCGGCCGTCTCCTCTCCGCCCGTGCCGCCGGCCGGTTCCCCGGGCTCCCGGTTCAGCTCGCCGTACAGGTCGTCCAGCGGTACGCCGGTGGGGAGCCGGTTCGGCGCCGAGGTGATCCAGTTGTACTGCCTGACCCATTCGGCCATGTCGATCCGGTTGAACCGGCCGTCGAGGAGTTCCACCACCTCCCGTAGGCGCTCCAGGCCGGCGGGCTCCGTGCCGACGCGGGCGAGCCGGTGGTACATGACCATGGCCAGCCCGTCACGCGGCCCCTCGCGGGGGGAGCCGTACAGGTTCTCCAGGCTCTCGTGGGCGATGTCCCACAGCGGTCTCCCGCGGCGCCGGCGGCGGGAGAGCTCCAGGAGCAGCAGCCGCCGGAGCCAGGGGTGGAACACCGGGGCCATGTCCTGCGCCGGATCGGTGCGCAGCCACATGCGCTCGTCGAGCTCCTCCAGCACCGAACGCCACGGGCGGGACAGGAGACCGGCGTCCTCGGCGTCCGCCAGGTTGGCCGCGGCGGAACTCGCGGCCAGGTCGTCCAGGTCGTGGGAGAAGTCCCGGAAGGGGTGCCTGGGATGACTCCTCCAGTCGAGGGACGGCAGGGCGCGCAGCGCCTGCTCCGTCCAGCCGTCGTTCTCCTGCCGGGCGTCCCAGCCGCGCTCCCGGTCGGCCATGGCCGCCAGCAGGTGCTCGACCGCCGGCGGATACCCGCCGGTCAGCGCGTACACGAACCCGGCGTGGCTCGGGCCGGGCCGCTGCCGGGTCGTCTCCCGCATCCGCGCCACCTCGGCGCGGCTGAGATCGGGCAGCAGCACGGGGTACCACCAGCGGTCCCGCCTGCTCGGCGCGCGGCCGGCGAGCCAGTCGCCGTGGCTCGCCCGCCGGGCCTGCGGGGGATACCGGGTGCCGCCGGCCGTCAGGTACTCGGGCGTCCCCGGCAGGTTCCAGTGCGGACCGAGGGCGGGCCATGTCCGCGAGGCGGCGACCACCAGGAGCGGGTCATGCCCCCGCGGCTCCGGCAGGTCGGCCCGGTGAGCCCTGGCGGCCGTCAGCGCCCGCAGGAAGTCCCGTCCGCAGGGGGTGTCGACGTCGTCCAGCAGCAGCAGGCAGTTGCGCGGCCGCCATCCGCGCGACCAGCCCTCCCGCAGGTCCTCCAGAAGCGCCTCGCAGACGATCTGCGCGGCCAGCGGGAACCCGTCCTCGGTCTCGCCCGCCCGAAGCAGGCCCAGCGCGCCACCGGAGCCGAGGCGGTCGCGGTACCAGTCCATGGCCCTGCGCTCCAGGAGCTCCACCAGCCGCCGCCCCCGCGCCACCCGGTCGATCAGCCCGGCGACCACCGAGCCGACCGGCGGCACCGGCAGGACACCGCCGAGCAGGTCGAAGATCTCCTGAAGGGTCCTGGCGTTGTCCGGGATCCCGCGCCGGCCGCGGATGAGGTCGTAGAGCTTGCGCTCCGCCTCCTCCGGCTCCAGTTCGGGATCCAGGGAGAGCACCAGGTTTCCCAGCACCACCCGCGGCAGTTTGACGGGGGAGAACTGCGGCCACCGATCACCCATGACGCACTTGGCGATCTGCGCCGCCATTTCCCATGGCCGCATGCCGGGTTGCCGGGCGCAGTCGAAATGAAGGAAAGGCAATGAAAAGGAGGCCGCGGCGTTTTCCGCGACCTCCTTCAGGATGGTTGTCCGCCCGCTCCCACGCGGGCCGAGAAGCACGATGACGGGCAGCTCACCGATTCCCGGCCCGTTCTCACGGTCGAGGCACTCGCCGATCAGCCGCTCGCAGGAGGCCGTCAACTCGCTGCTCGCCATGTCTGCCCGCCTCCGGAGTTCTCCGGCCGACTGCGTCGGGGCCCACGATAAAAACCGTCACGCCCCCCGATGGCGTTCTGTTTTCAGCATAACCCACATTTCCGAGAAATGCTTTCACAGTCGGATATGGCTGGCGGTTTCGGTTTCTGTGGGACGGCGGCCGGGCTACCGGAGCTCACGCTTGAGGATCTTCCCGGTGGCGGTCATCGGCAGGGAGTCGCGGAACTCGATGATCCGCGGATACTTGTAGGCCGCCATGTTCTCCTTGCACCACTCCGACAGCTCCGGCTCGGTGACGGCCGCGCCGGGCGTGCGGATGATGTACGCCTTGATCTCCTCGCCGTGCGACTCGTGCGGCACCCCGACCACCGCGGCGAGGGAGACCGCCGGGTGCGTCATCAGCACCTCCTCCAGCTCACGCGGGTAGACGTTGAAACCACCCCGGATGATCATGTCCTTGGCGCGGTCGATGATCGAGTAGTAGCCGTCGGAGTCGCGGACGGCGATGTCGCCGGTGCGGAACCAGCCGTCCCGCATCGCCTCGGCGGTCGCCTCGGGCCGGTTGTAGTAGCCCTTCATCACGTTGTGGCCGCGGATCACGATCTCCCCGGGGCCCTCGCCCTCGATCGTCTTCCAGTCGGCGTCGACCAGCTTCATGTCCACGCCCCAGATCGGCGTGCCGATCGTTCCGGGCTTGGTCGGCCGGCCCGGCTGGTTGAAGCAGGCCACCGGAGAGGTCTCCGACAGGCCGTAGCCCTCCAGGATGCCGATGCCGAAAGTGGCTTCGAAGTCCCTGAGCACCTCCGCCGGGGAGGACGCGCCGCCCGCGACCGCCGCCCGGAGCGCGGTCGGCACCTCGTCGCCGTCGGCGTGGATCTTCGTCAGCATGCCCCAGTACATGGTCGGCACGCCCGCGAACAGGGTGATCTTCTCCGCGCGCATCAGCGCCAGCGCCTCACCCGGGTCGAAGCGCGGCATGAGCACGACGGTGCCGCGGCGCCGGAACCCGAGGTTCATCACGACGGTCTGGCCGAAGGAGTGGAACAGCGGCAGCGCCGCCAGGAACGCGTCGCCCTCGTCGCCCCGGGGGAACATCTCGTCCGACACCATGGCGTTGAGCACCATGTTCTGGTGGCTCAGCTCGGCGCCCTTCGGCTGGCCGGTGGTGCCGCTGGTGTAGAGGATCACCGCTGTGTCGTCCGGCGCGGTCTGCACGGTCTCGAACTCGCCCGACACACCGTCCAGCGCCGCCCACAGGGTCTCGCCGTACTCGGACTCGGTGGCGAACGCGGCGGCCGGCAGCACGAAGAAGTGCTCGGCCCCCGCCGCCCCCTCGAACCCCTCCCGGCCGCGCGCGCCCAGCGGCAGCTCCGGGGTGCCCTCGAAGCAGAACAGCGCCTTGGCCTCGGAGTCCTCCAGGTGGTAGGTGATCTCCCGCGACTGCAGGAGCACGTTGAGCGGCACGACCACCGCGCCGGCCTTGAGGATGCCGTAGTACACGAACGGGAAGTAGGGCAGGTTCGGGCAGGCCAGCGCGACCTTGTCGCCCCGGCCGATCCCGCGGGAGACCAGCAGGTTGGCGACCTGGTTGGCGATGGTGTCGACCAGGGAGTATGGAAGCCGCAGATCGCCGAAGACCAGAGCGGTGCGATCGGGCTGCTGCCGGGCGCTGTCCTCCAACACGATCGACAGATTGAGCATGGGCTTCCTCCTCCGGACAGGCTTCTGACGCGCCCATACTCGCAGTTCGGGATACCTGCCGGTAGGTAAGCGAGGTCACAAATTGACGGGAAATCGACGAAGGAGTATGCAGATGTGAGCCCGCTCACACGGGGGAAGCGAGCCGACACCGTCCGTATGCCGAAGGGTGCTGGCGCATGATGTACGACTACGTGATCGTGGGGGCCGGATCCGCCGGCTGCGTGCTGGCCGGCCGCCTCTCCGCCGACCCGGCGGTGACCGTGGCGCTCCTGGAGGCCGGCGGCCGGGACGACGCCTTCGAGGTCCGGGTTCCGGTCGCCTTCCCCAAGCTCTTCAAGACCTCCCGCGACTGGGACTTCTCCACCGTCGACCAGCCGGGCATGTCCGGCAGGCGGCTGTACTGGCCGCGCGGGCGGATGCTCGGCGGCTCCTCCTCGATGAACGCGCAGATGTGGGTGCGCGGCCACCGCGCCGACTACGACGGCTGGGACGTGCCCGGCTGGACCTACGACGAGGTCCTGCCGTACTTCCGGCGGGCCGAACGCCGCGTCGGCTCCAACCACGGCGGCGTGTACGGCACCGACGGCCCGATCGTCGTCTCCGAGTTACGCAGCCCCAATCCGGCCACCGCCGCGTTCCTGCGCGCCTGCGAGGAGACGGGGATCGCGCGCCTCCCCGAGCTGAACGGCCCCTCCAACGAGGGCTGCTGCCCCACCCCCGTCACGCAGGACCGCGGCCGGCGCTGCAGCGCCGCCGACGCCTACCTCGGACCCGCCGCGAAACGCCCCAACCTCACGATCCTGACCGCCGCCCCCGCCCGCCGCATCCTCATCGAGGACGGCCGCGCCGTCGGCGTCGAGTACGGCGACGGCGCGGTGGCGCGGGCCCGCCGGGAGGTGATCCTGTCGGCCGGGGTGATCGGCTCGCCCCACCTGCTCATGCTCTCCGGCGTGGGCGCCGCCGACGAGCTGTCCGCCCAGGGGATCGAGCCGGTCCACGACCTGCCCCAGGTCGGCCGCAACCTCCATGACCACCTGGCGTCGGCGATCATCCTGCACTGCCCCGAGCCGATCACCCTGACCGGTGCCGAGACCACCGGCAACCTGCTGCGCTTCCTGCTCGCCCGACGCGGCATGCTCACCTCCAACGTCGGCGAGGCCGTCGCCTTCATCCGGACCTCACCCGACGAGCCCGCCCCGGACATCGAGTTGGTCTTCGCCCCCGTCCCCTTCGTCGACCACGGCCTGACCCGTCCCAAGGGCCACGGCCTGACCATCGGCGCGATCCTGCTGCGGCCGGAGAGCCGGGGGCGGATCCGCCTCGACGGCCGCGACGTGGTGATCGACCCCGCCTACCTGTCGGCTCCGGCCGACGTCAGGCGGCTGGTGGCCGGGCTGCGCGCCGCCAAGGCGCTGTTCGCCACCGTGGCGCTCAAGCCGTACGCCGGACCGCCGATGGACCCCTACTGGGGCGCCGAGACAGACGAGGAACTCGCTCGCTGGATCCGCGAACGCGGCGAGACCCTCTACCATCCGGTGGGCACCTGCCGGATGGGGGCCGACGACGAGTCGGTGGTGGACCCGTCGCTGCGGGTCCGCGGCGTGGCGGGCCTCCGGGTCGCCGACGCCTCGGTCATGCCGACCATCAACCGGGGCCACACCCATGCCCCCACCGTCATGATCGCCGAACGGGCCGCCGACCTGATCGCCACCGCCTGAGTCCGCCCTGACAGGAACCGATGGGGCTGGGGCTTTTCCCACTTGAGGGCGTTTCCCTGTGTTTGGGCGGGTCGGTGGTTGCCGGGTTGGTGGGTGGTGCGCGCTGCGGTGGGTGGGTGTTCCGGCCGGCGTTGTGGTTGCTGTCTAGTGGTTTCCGGCCTTCGGCCTGGCCTCGGGCGCGGTGGTTTCTGGCGTTTTGAAGCCGGCCGGAACACCCACCCACCTCCGCGCCATGACTGACCGATTCGTACGGCCTGCTCGCCGTAGCTTCTTCCTTTCCGTCGGCCCATGGTTCCCGCCGCCGCTGAAGCGACCCTTGCTCCCGGTCGGGGGCGGGTCGCCGTAGCCTTGCGGCCACACTGACAGGGGAGAGCGCAGGGCCGGGCGCCGTAGCCGCTCGCTTTCGGGCCGCCCACGGTCCCCGCCCCTTCCCTTCGGCTTGTTCGGTATTGGATCTGAGCCTGGATTCGGTGGGCCCTTAGGGTTGCGGGCATGAGCAGTGCGCTGACAGATGTCGCTCCCGATGGACGTATGAGCCCCCTCCTCCTGGCCAACCGGAACGCCGCCGCCCTCTGGACGGCGCTCGCGCAGGCCCGTGGGAACGAGTTGGTTCAGCGGCCCGGCTTCGTCGGGGTGAGGGGAAGTGAACGCGGCGGGACGCGGATCCTGCTGCTCGGCCCGGACCCGGATGAGGGCGACCTCGCCGCGCTGACGGAGCTGGTCCGAAGCCGACGTGACGGCAAGGTGGTCGTCGAGGACCAGTTCGGCGCGGTCGACATGGGAGACCTGGGCCTGACCCCCCGCCGGTTGCCCGTCATGATCCGCGACACCGCTCCGCCGGGGAGTGCCGGCGGTACGTCCCCCTCGTCATCCGCCATGGAGGTCGTCCGAGCGGATTCGCCGGATCTGCTGGAGACCGTGGAGCGGGTCGTGGCCCACGGATTTCCGCTGAGCGGCTTCCTGCCATGGCATCCGGGCGAGGTCTTCCCCCGGACCATGCTGGAACGGCGGGACGTCGAGTTCTTTCTCATCACCAGGGACGGCGTGCCCGCCGGCGCCTGCATGGTGATCCTCGACGGCGCGGTCGGCGGCGTCTACTGGGTGACCACCCTGCCCGAGCACCGGTCCCGCGGGGTCGGGCGGGCGCTCATGCACGCCGTACTGGAACGGCTGTCCGGCCTCCCCGTCACCCTGACCGCGGCCACCGCCGGCAAGCCGCTCTACGACTCCCTGGGCTTCGACGTGATCACCCAGGCCACCTGGTGGTCCTGACCTCCCGGACCCGGCTCCTCTCCTTGCGGCCTGCCACTGAGGGAAGCGGACTCAGGACGGTCGGCACGTAGGCGGCCGGAGACCCTCTCCTCGTAACGGCTTCACCTCGCAGGGCATCCCCTCCCTTCCCGTAACGAGCCGCGTCCGCTGACCGGGGTGCTCGCGGGGGAGGATTCTCGTGGCCGGAAGCTCGCTCCTGCCGATCCGCTGTTGACGAGGCCCGTAGCGCGCCATCCCCTGCGGAGGCGTCAGCGCGGCCCGCCGGGATCGCTCGCCGCGCTGTACGGGGTTCGGTTCACCGGTGTCGGACACGTCCGGAACCGTGGCATCAATCGAGACGGACCGGTTCGTCTTGACTAAGAAGCGATGTGCCTCCATACTCCTCTCTATCGAGACGAACCGTCTCGTCTTAAAAGTGGGGAGATCGCTGATGACCACCGGCGAACGGTTCATCACCGGAGCGTCGAATCCGGCTGGTCGATATGCGGGCCGAGAACGCCGGCTCCCTCCTCGTGAAGGAGTGCCGGGCCGGAGTACCTCGGCCCCGGGTTCCCGAGTCGAACCGTACGAGGCTCGCGAAGGCCGACCAGGTACGCAGTCATGTTCCGTCCGCGCTGACAAGAGGAGGTGGGGCACTCTGCGCACCCCCGCCCAACTGGCACTCAATCAGATCACCAAGCGCTACGGCACCCGCGTCGTTCTGGACCGGGTGTCGCTCACCGTCAAGCCCGGCGAGCGGCTCGGAGTGATCGGCGACAACGGATCGGGCAAGTCCACACTGCTCAAGCTCATGGCGGATGCCGAACGTCCGGACAACGGCGAGCTCGTGGTCGTCGCACCCGGCGGCGTCGGATACCTGCCGCAGTCGCTCGCGCTACCGTCGCACGCCACCGTCGCCGATGCCGTTGACCTGGCACTTGCCGAGCTGCGTGGGCTCGAAGCCCGGATGCGGGCGGCCGAACGCTCGCTCGGCGCGGCGGGCAAGGAGGAGCCCGCGGCGATGCGTGCCTACGCGGAACTTGTGGCCGAGTTCGAGGCGCGGGGCGGTTACGAGGCCGACGTCCGCGTAGAGGTCGCACTGCACGGGCTCGGGCTGCCCGGGCTCGACCGGAGCCGCCCACTGGGCACGCTCTCCGGCGGCGAACGCTCCAGGCTCGCCCTGGCCGCCACGCTGGCGTCCGCTCCCGAACTGCTGCTGCTCGACGAGCCGACCAATGACCTGGACGATCAGGCCACGGCCTGGCTCGAACAGCGCCTGCTCGCCCACCGGGGCACGGTCGTGGCGATCACGCACGACCGGATGTTCCTGGATCGGGTGACCACCGCCATCCTCGAGGTGGCCGACGGGCAGGTGCGCCGCTACGGCGACGGGTATGCCGGATACCTCGCCGCCAAGACCGCCGAACGCGCCGCTCAGGCACGGGCTCACGAGGAATGGAAGACGGAGCTGGACCGGCATGCCACGCTGGTGGCGGCCAATGCGGGCCGGCTGGCCGCGATCCCGCGTAAGGCGGCCAAGGCGGGGATGGGCACCGGTACCTGGCGGGCGCGTTCACGCACCCACGGGGCCGCCGGCCGCATCCGGCAGTCCCAGCAGCGGTTGCGGTGGCTCACCGAGCACCCGGCGGTGCCGCCGCTCGAGCCGCTGCGCTTCACCACCATCCCCGCCACTGCGGGCGCCGCCGGGGACGAAGTGGCCACGCTCGACGGCGTGGTGGTGGCGGGACGGCTCTGCTTGGAATCCCTCACCATCCACGCCGGTGAGCGGCTGCTCGTCACCGGCCCGAACGGAGCGGGCAAGACCACTCTGATGCGGGTGCTCGCCGGAGAGCTGCGACCGGATGCGGGCGAGGTACGACGGGCCGGCCGGGTCGGGTTCTTCCGGCAGGACGGGCCGACCGGCGTGGCGAACCGGACCGTGCTGCAGGCCTACGCGCACGGGCGTCCCGGAAGCCCGGATGAGCACGCGGATGCGTTGCTCGCCTTGGGCCTGTTCCGGCCGTCCGACCTGGGGCTGCGCCTCGGGGAGCTGTCTCACGGGCAGCGGCGCCGGGTCGAGCTGGCACGGCTGGTGAGCGAGCCCGTGGACCTGATCCTGCTCGATGAGCCGACCAACCACCTGTCACCGATGCTCGTGGAGCAACTGGAGGAGGCTCTGGCGTCCTACCAGGGCGCGCTGGTCGTGGTCACGCACGATCGGCGTCTGCGGGCCACGTTCACCGGCACCCGCCTCGAACTGGCCGAGGGACGTCGGCGCTCACCGGCCCCGGGCACTCGGCGGGAATTCCCGGACGTATCGCGAGCCTGCCACGCGAGTCGGACAGGGGGAGGCGCCGTGGCGGAACACAAGGTCACGTCAGGGAGCGGGGGCAGGCTGAGCTCGACGTGACCGACTACGGCGCCCGGCCCTGCGCTCTCCCCCGCCAGTGTGGCCGCAAGGCTACGGCGACCCGCCCCCGGCCGGGAGCAAGGGTCGCTTCAGCGGCGGCGGGAACCATGGGCCGACGGAAAGGAAGAAGCTACGGCGAGCAGGCCGTACGGCCGGGCAAGTCTTGGCGCGGAGGTGGGTGGGTGTTCCGGCCGGCTTCAAAACGCCAGAAACCACCGCGCCCGAGGCCAGGCCGAAGGCCGGAAACCACCAGACAGCAACCACAACGCCGGCCGGAACACCCACCCACCGCAGCGCGCACCACCCACCAACCCGGCAACCACCGACCCGCCCAAACACAGGAAGACACCCCCCCAACAGGGAAAAGTCCCAGCCTGAGCGGCCCGAAACACCCACCAACCCGGCAACCACCGACCCGCTCAAACACAGGGAAACGCCCTCAAGTGGGAAAACCCCCAGCCTGAGCGGCCCGAAACACCCACCGCAGCACGTACCAGCGACCCCCCAAGCCATCGACCCGGCGTGCATATGCCCTACGTCGGCGGGCGGAAGGCTGTCATGAGGGCGGCTTCTGTAAAGCCGTACGAACCCCGCGGGCCACCGTCCGTCACGCCGGGGCGGGACCCGTTGCCTCGGGGTTTCGGCCGTCCCGGTCTGGCCGACCGGAAGATCGTGTGGCAGGATCGAAAAACCGAACTCTGTTCTAGTGGAGGCTGGTGTGGCGGTTTCACCGGAAGATGCCGGTCCGTTGGACATCGCTTTCCCCGGGTCGTCGGCGGCGAGGGATGTTCGCGTCGCCGCGCGCCCGGCCGCCGCCGGTCCGCTTCGCTGAAACGGCGGGCCGTCCCGCGCCCCCCGAACCGCCTCCGCGCCGGCCTCGTCAACGGCGTCGAGCGCTTCACCTGCGACTTCTGACGACACTCCATTGACCCGATCAAGACCTGCGAAAATGATGGGCACTATGAGCGTGACGCCAGCCGAGCGGAAGCCGATCGTCTCCGCGAGCGACTTCGATCTTTCCGACTACGATTTCTGGGCCAGGCCCATGGCGGAGCGGGAGCACGCCTTCCGGTTGCTGCGCGAGCTTCCTCATCCGGCGTTCTACCAGGAGCCGGAGGTCTCCTTCGCGCCGCGCGGTCTCGGCTACTACGCGCTGGTCAAGCACGCCGACATCCTGGAGGCCAGCCGTACGCCCGAGGTCTTCTGCTCGGGGGACGGCGGGGCCACCAACATCCCGGACATGCCGCCGGAGTTCACCGAGTACTTCGGGTCCATGATCAACATGGACGACCCGCGGCACGCCCGGCTCCGCCGGATCGTCTCCCGGGCGTTCACCCCCAAGATGATCAAACAGTTCGAGGTCGACGTCGAGGCGGCCGCCGAGCGGATCGTGGACGACCTGATCGCCACCGGTCCGGGCTGCGACTTCGTCACCGAGGTCGCGGCCAAGCTCCCACTGAAGATCATCTGCGACATGATGGGCATCCCGGAGGACCGGTACGGCTTCGTCTTCGACCGCTCGAACGTGATCCTCGGAGGCTTCGACCCCGAGTACGGCGGCGGCGACGCGACCTCGGTCGCCGAGAAGCTGCTCACCGCCGGGATGGAGCTGCAGCAGCTCGTCCAGGACCTCGCCGCCTCGCGGGTCGAACAGCCCACCGGAGACCTCACCTCGTCGCTGGTCAACGCCAACATCGACGGCGAGAAGCTCACCGCGCAGGAGCTCGGTTCGTTCTTCATCCTGCTGGTCGTGGCCGGCAACGAGACCACCCGCAACGCCATCTCGCACGGCCTGCGCCTGCTCACCCGCAACCCCGACCAGCGCGCCCTGCTCCTCGCGGACCTCGACGGCCGCCTGCCCGGCGCGGTGGAGGAGATCGTCCGCCTGGCCTCGCCGGTGAACTTCATGCGCCGGAAGGTGACGCGGGACCACGAGATGAACGGCCACCTCTACCGCGAGGGGGAGAAGGTGGTCCTTTACTACTGGGCGGCCAACCGCGACGAGAGCGTCTTCGCCGACCCGCTCCGCTTCGACATCACCCGCAGTCCCAACCCGCACGTGGGCTTCGGCGGGCCGGGCCCGCACTTCTGCCTCGGCGCCCACCTGGCCCGCCGCGAGATCACCGTGATGTTCCGCGAGCTGCTGCGCCGGGTGCCGAACATCGAGGGCGGCAGGCCCGAGCGCCTCTACTCCAGCTTCATCAACGGCATCAAGCACATGACCTGCGAGTTCTGACCCTGAAGACCCCGGGGGTCCGGGGTCTTCAGGTCACGAGGCCGCGGGCTTGATCGACTTGAACACGGTGTTGATGTCGGGCAGCAGTTCCTTCTTGCTGTCCGGCACCGACATGTAGACGACCGAGGGCAGCTGGGCCCCGGTGTTCACGACCGCCACCACCACGGTGGTCTTCGTCTCCCCGGCGGTGATCTCGTAGGCGGCGAGCTGCGCCGGGTGCCCGCCGACCTTCAGCGTCTGCTGGGCGGTCTTGCGGGCGGTGTTGCCCTGGGGGAAGAACTTGCCGCGGGCTGCAGAGGCCACCGCGTTGATCACCGGGGCGAGCCTGCCCTCGACGTACTTGCTCTTCATCCGGGCCGAGAGCGGCCCGGACATCACCTGGGCGAACTGCGGCTTGCCCGCCGCGTCGGAGCCGGCGGGGACGTACTGGCGGGTGTCGAAGCCGTAGGAGGTCTGTACGGCCGGCCGCTGGTCCAGCCGCCAGGGGCCGCCGAGCCTGGGCACGCTGATCGCGGCGCCCTGGTCGACCAGGGCGCCGGAGACCGGGGACGCCTTGCCGGGGAAGCGCGGCAGGCGAGGCACCGAACCGCTCTTGGCGGGGTCCTTCGCGGCGGACGAGGGCTTGGTCTGCGGGGCGGCGGTCTCGTCCTCCTTGCCGGAGGCGAGCGGCCCGGCCAGGAACGCCCAGAGCACGACGCCGACCAGCGCGATCACGGCGGAGCCGGCGAGCGCGTAGATCCAGATCGGCCTGCCGCGGTCCTCAAGGTCGTCATCGTCGCCCATGGCCTGGTAGTTGTCACCGAAGACGGTGTCCCACAGCTCCTGCTGGCGCTCCGGCGGCGGGGTCTTCGGGCCGCTGATCTGGCCCGCCGTGACGAACGGCCGGTTGGGGTCGGAGGGGTCGCGGCTGAGGTGGCCGCCCGGCTGGCCTGGGCCCTGCCGGGGGTCGTGCTGAGGTCCGCCGTTGCCGCCGCCGGGGAAGGGGTGGCCGGGCCCGCCCTGACCGGGCATTCCCTGACCCGGCATGCCCTGCGGGGGCATTCCCTGGCCGGGGCCGTTCTGGCCGGGCGCGGGGTACGCCGGGGCCTCCGGCGGGGCGCCCGCCGCCTGGGGTCCGTTTCCCGCCGGGCCGCCGTCCGGGGACGGGCGGAAGGGGTCGCGGGTGCCGAACGGGTCGGGGTTGGACCGCGGGTCGCGGTTGAAAGGATCGTTGAAAGGATCAGGGTTGGACCGCGGGTCGCGGTTGAACGGGTCGGCGTCGGTGAGAGGGTCCCGCCGGCCGAAGGGGTCGGGGTTCGCACCCGGAGGGTTGGTCGGGGAGGGGGAGTAGGCGGGCATCGCCGCGGTCGCGCCCGGCTCGGTGTGCCAGCCGGTGCCGGAGGGCTGGGATGCGGCGTCCCAGCCGCCGCTCTCGCCGGAGCCGTCCCGGGACGGGGGGCCGGTCCGCCACGGCTCGCCGCCCGAGGGGGAGCCGGGAGCCTGCGGGTCGGCCGGGGGTTGTGCGCCGAATGCCTGCTGCCAGGAGCCGCTGCCGGGCACGCCGGTCCGCCAGGAGTCGCCGCCGGGCTGCGAGCCGCCGTCCTGGCCGCCGGGCTGCCGCGCGTCCGGGGCCTGCCGGCCGGAGGACTGCGGGCCGGGGGGCTGCTGGCGGAAGACGTCGTCGCCCTGCGCCATCGCGGCCTGCCAGCCGTTGCCGGGCGAGGTCTGCCCGGAGCCGCCGGCCTGGGAGACGTCCTGCGGGCGGGGCAGCCGCGGTCCGGTGCCGAGGGGGTCGTCCGCCCAGCTGGGAGGGTCGGCCGGCTGCGGCCATGCCGGGGGCAGGCTCGACTGGCTGGACTGCTCCGAAGCCATTGCTTCCGTACCTCCTGCGCGGGCGCCCGAATTGTGGGTATTGGGCATGGTCTCATGCGGGGCGGGATGGTTCCCAGGGAAACGGGAGAATCCTCCCCGGAACTGAAGGCCGGTGGGATCGGTCGGCGGGTCCTGCAACGGCAGGCCGGCCTCGGAGGGGTCCGGGCCCTGCCCCGGCTCGACTGAGTGTGCCACGGTGAGAAGAGTAAACGGGCGAGGCAGGTGAGGCCGTAACGGACGCATCGCCATCGGATCTCGGCCCGCCCGTATCCGGCGGTCCGGTCCATTGTGCCGGACCACGATCCCGGATGCCGGCGTTTCGCCGTGGACGAAGGTTCTCCGGGCCATGAACACGGCTTGCGAACTGCGATAGTCTTGACGTATGCGTGCCGCGGCCCTGCTGCTTACCGGGCCGCACCGGCCTTCCCGGGGCTAGACGCCCTGCCGGTGCGGCTGCCCTTCGCGTGAGCGCGAAGGGTTTTTCTATTGGGCCGGATGGGTCAGATCACCTACGCATACGTATACCGAGGGAAGATTGACGTGAGCGAGCGAGCCGACATCCAGAGCGACGAGCAGCACTACGACCCGCAGGCACTGCAGGCCAAGTGGCAGCGGCGGTGGGAGGAACTGCAGCCCTTCCGCGCCGACGACGACCCGGCCGACACCCGCGAGCGGCGTTACGTGCTCGACATGTTCCCCTACCCCTCGGGCGACCTGCACATGGGCCACGCCGAGGCGTTCGCCATCGGTGACGTGGTGGCGCGCTACTGGCTGCAGCGCGGCCACAACGTGATGCACCCCATCGGCTGGGACTCCTTCGGCCTGCCCGCCGAGAACGCCGCGATCAAGCGGAACGCCCACCCGGCCGAGTGGACCTACGCCAACATCGACACCCAGGCGAACTCCTTCAAGCGCTACGGGATCTCCTTCGACTGGTCTCGCCGCCTGCACACCAGCGACCCCGAGTACTACCGCTGGACCCAGTGGCTGTTCACCCGCTTCTTCGAGCGCGGCCTGGCCTACCGCAAGGGCGGCCTGGTCAACTGGTGCCCCGCCGACCAGACCGTGCTGGCCAACGAGCAGGTCAAGGACGGCCGGTGCGAGCGGTGCGGCGCCGAGGTGGTCCGCCGTGAGCTGACCCAGTGGTACTTCAAGATCACCGACTACGCCGACCGGCTGCTGGACGACATGACCCAGCTGGAGGGCGAGTGGCCCGAGCGCGTGCTGACCATGCAGCGCAACTGGATCGGCCGGTCCGAGGGCGCCGACGTCGACTTCGCGATCGAGGGCCGCGACGAGCCGGTCACCGTCTACACCACCCGCCCCGACACCCTGTACGGCGCGACCTTCTTCGTGGTCGCCCCGGACGCCCCGCTGGCCGAGGAGATCGTCTCCGAGGAGCAGCGGGAGGCGTTCGAGGCGTACCGCGCCGAGGTGGCCAAGCTGTCGGACATCGACCGGCTGTCCACCGAGAAGGAGAAGACCGGCGTCTTCCTGGGCCGCCACGCGATCAACCCGGTCACCGGCGAGCGCATGCCGGTCTGGGCGGCCGACTACGTGCTGTCCGACTACGGCCACGGCGCCATCATGGCCGTTCCCGCGCACGACCAGCGTGACCTGGACTTCGCCCGGGCCTTCGACCTGCCGGTCCAGGTCGTCGTGCACACCGGCCTGGCCGACCCGGGTGAGACCGGCGTCGCCACCGCGGGGGAGGGCACCCTGGTCAACTCCGGCCCGCTGGACGGGCTGAGCAAGGCCGAGGCGATCAAGAAGATCATCGAGGTGCTGGCCGGGCGCGGCACCGGCCGGGCCGCGGTCAACTTCCGGCTGCGCGACTGGCTGCTGTCACGCCAGCGCTTCTGGGGCTGCCCGATCCCGATCATCCACTGCCCGGACTGCGGCGAGGTGCCGGTCCCGGACGACCAGCTGCCGGTCACCCTGCCCGACATGCGCGGCGAGGCCCTGGCGCCCAAGGGCGTCTCCCCGCTGGCCTCGGCCGACGACTGGGTCACGGTCGCCTGTCCCAAGTGCGGCGGCTCCGCGCGGCGGGACACCGACACGATGGACACCTTCGTCGACTCCTCCTGGTATTTCCTGCGCTACGTGGACCCCTCCTACGAGGAGGGCCCGTTCGACGTGGAGAAGCTGCGTCTGTGGGGGCCGGTCGACCAGTACGTCGGCGGCGTCGAGCACGCGGTGCTGCACCTGCTGTACGCGCGGTTCTTCACCAAGGTCCTGCACGACATGGGCATGGTCGACTTCACCGAGCCCTTCCGGCGGCTGCTGAACCAGGGTCAGGTCATCAACCAGGGCAAGGCGATGTCGAAGTCGCTGGGCAACGGCGTCGACCTGGGCCAGCAGATCGACGCCTACGGCGTGGACGCCGTCCGGCTGACCGTGGTGTTCGCCGGTCCGCCGGAGGACGACATCGACTGGGCCGACGTCTCCCCGGCCGCGTCGCAGAAGTTCCTGGCCCGGGCGTTCCGCGTCATGGCCGAGGCCGGCGCGGCCTCTGCCCCCGGCGCCGACGTCTCCACCGGTGACCTGGAGCTGCGCCGGTTCACCCACCGGACCGTCGACGAGGTGACCAAGCTGGCCGAGTCCCACCGCTTCAACGTCGCGGTGGCCCGCCTGATGGAGCTGACGAGCGCGGCCCGCCGCGCCATCGACGCCGGTCCCGGCGCCGCCGACCCGGCGGTCCGCGAGGCGGCCGAGGCGCTGGCGGTCATGCTGTCGCTGGTCGCGCCGTACACCGCCGAGGAGGGTTGGGAGCGGCTGGGCCGCTCCGCGTCGGTGGCCAGGGCGGGCTGGCCGGTGGTCGACCCGGCACTGCTGGTCCAGGAGTCGGTCACCTGCGTGGTGCAGGTCGCGGGCAAGGTCCGCGACCGGCTGGAGGTCTCCCCGGAGATCTCCGAGGCCGAGCTGGAGGCGCTGGCGCTGGCCTCGGACAAGGTCCGAGCCTTCCTGGACGGCGACCCGCGCAAGGTCATCGTCCGCGCGCCGAAGCTGGTCAACATCGTCCCCTGAGGCTCCGGGGCGTCCGTACGGCGGATGCCTCCATTCCGGGGACCGGCGGCCTGCGGGCCGGACGGTCCCCGGCCGGCCCGGGCTCGCATCGAGCACGAAGGCGACCGGCGTGTGAAGCGGTCCCCGGGCGGCCGGACGCGTGTGAAGACGACCGGCACGTGAAAAGGAGCGGGCCCCGGTGGAGACCGGGGCCCGCTCTTCCGGGGAAGGGTCAGAGCTTGCGCAGCACCGCGACGACCTTGCCCAGGACGGTCGCCTCGTCGCCGGGGATCGGGTCGTAGTTCGGGTTGTGCGGGACCAGCCAGACGTGGCCGCCCTTGCGCTTGAAGGTCTTCACCGTGGCCTCGCCGTCGATCATCGCGGCGACCACGTCGCCGTTGTCGGCCACCGGCTGCTGGCGGACGACGACCCAGTCGCCGTCGGCGATGGCGGCCTCGATCATCGAGTCACCGGTCACCTGGAGCAGGAAGAGCGTGCCCTCGCCGACGAGCTGCTTGGGCAGGGCGAAGACGTCCTCGACGCTCTCCTCGGCGAGGATCGGGCCGCCGGCGGCGATCCGGCCGACGAGCGGGACATAGGCCGCGGTGGGGCGGCTGACGGTCTCCTGGGCGGCGTCCGGGTCCACCCACAGCACCGGCTCGCCGGGGAGACGCACCTCGAGCGCGCGGGGACGGTGCGGGTCGCGGCGCAGGTAGCCCTTGCGCTGCAACGCCGTCAGCTGGTGCGACACGCTGGAGGTGCTGGTGAGCTGCACCGCCTCGCCGATCTCCCGCATGGACGGCGGATAACCGCGCTGCTGCACCGAGTCGCGGATGACCTCCAGGATCTTCCGCTGCCTGGGGGTGAGGCCGAGGGAGTCACGTCTGCGCACCGCCAGGTCGTTGACGGCCGAACCGTTCTCGTCGTGCTCGCTCATGCGATCTCCTTGCCTCCCGGTCTGTATTGCCCGTGTCGCACACAGCGACCGTACCGCCGTCGAAGATCATGTTCAAACAACTGTTCGAGTCTTCCTCGAAATGACCGACGGCGTGGTGTACAACATCGTACGGGAGTTCGATCGACATCGTGTTCGATTCACCGATCTTTCCTCGACGTGTGTTCGACCAGGTCGGAGGGGGTGGGGTCAATATGAAGACGACCGCGGCGGAGATGGCGGCGCGACGGTCCCGGCGGCGGCCCGGCCGCAGGCCCGGGCCGCCGGGGAACGTCCGATACCCTGGTGCGCCGGTCCGGCTCACCAGGCGGGGCAGGGTCGTCGTGCTGGCGGTCCTCACGCTCGTCACCCTGGGGGCGCTGTGGCTCGCTCCCCGTGTCGACGCGACCCTCGGGGTCGGCTATCCGGGGTGCGCCGACTCCTCGCGCGCCCCGGCCCCCGGCGACGCCGCGCCCTGGCGGGCGGCGCCGTGATCATCGCGATCGCCGCGGCGACGCGCCCCGGAGGGTGACGGCGCGCCCCGGCGCCCCGCCGGCCGCCGGGGCGCCAGGGCGCGACGGCGTCGTGGGTCGTGGGTCGTGAGGACGAAAAGGGGCAATGGGGGGTGTTACCACCGTGACCGGCGGGGCAGGAGGGGGAGACACGCCGAGGCGGCGCGCTGATCAGCGACTTCGGCGCGCGGGGTCCGGCTGACTTGCGTTCATGGTCCGACCCTCCTACCGTTGGACCACAACATCTAGTGGCTCCACCGGCGAAGCTCACCATAGATTGTGTTTTCGTTACCGCATTTCGACCTTTGGAAGATGTGCGCGAGCGCCCCTGCCATGGGATTTGCGGGACGCACGAGGCGAAACACAGGGTGCGGGGTCACGGCAGGCCAAGGAGGCGACCCGCGTGCACTGTCCGTTCTGTCGTCACCCTGACACGCGGGTCATCGACAGCCGGTCCACCGACGACGGCGGTGCCATCCGCCGCAGGCGCACGTGCCCCGAATGCGGCCGCAGGTTCACCACGCAGGAGACCGTCCTGCTCATGGTCAGCAAGCGCAGCGGGGTGACCGAGCCGTTCTTCCGGGACAAGGTGATCGCCGGAGTGCGGCGGGCCTGCCAGGGGCGTCCGGTGAGCGAGGACTCCCTCGCCCAGCTGGGCCAGCGGGTGGAGGAGAGCATCCGGGCGACGGGATCGGCCGAGATCGCGGCGCACGAGGTGGGGCTGGCGATCCTGGGCCCGCTGCGCGAGCTGGACGAGGTGGCGTATCTCCGGTTCGCCTCCGTCTACCGCGGCTTCGAGACCCTGGCCGACTTCGAGGCCGAGATCGAGCAGCTGCGCGCGGAACGCTCCGCCAAGCAGGACTGAATTCAAACCCCGGGCGCCGGGGGCCAGAGCGGCGCGTTGATGTGGTCCGACTCGTGGGTTCCGCGAAGCGGGGCCCCGGAAGGGGGAAGTCATGACGGAGACGGTCAGCGGTACGACCGCGGGCGGGGGCAAGCGGCTGCGCAAGGGGATGAAGATGAAGCGCATCTTCACCACCCCCGGGGTGCATCCCTACGACGAGGTGTCCTGGGAGCGCCGTGACGTCGTCATGACCAACTGGCGGGACGGCTCGATCAACTTCGAGCAGCGGGGCGTGGAGTTCCCCGAGTCCTGGTCGGTCAACGCCGCCAACATCGTGACCACCAAGTACTTCCGCGGCGCGGTGGGCACCCCGCAGCGCGAGTGGAGCCTCAAGCAGCTGGTCGACCGCGTGGTGGGCGTCTACACCAGGACCGCGGTGGAGAACGGCTACTTCGCCACCGACGAGGACGCCGAGATCTTCGACCACGAGCTCAAGCACGCCCTGGTCAACCAGGTCTTCAGCTTCAACTCGCCGGTGTGGTTCAACGTCGGCACCGCCTCGCCGCAGCAGGTGAGCGCCTGCTTCATCCTCGCCGTCGACGACACCATGGAGTCGATCCTCGACTGGTACAAGGAAGAGGGTGTGATCTTCAAGGGCGGTTCGGGCTCCGGCGTGAACCTCTCCCGGATCCGCTCCTCCAAGGAGCTGCTCTCCAGCGGCGGTACGGCCAGCGGCCCGGTCTCCTTCATGCGCGGCGCGGACGCCTCCGCGGGCACCATCAAGTCCGGCGGCGCGACCCGCCGCGCGGCCAAGATGGTCGTCCTGGACGTCGACCACCCCGACGTCGAGGAGTTCATCGAGACCAAGGCGCGCGAGGAGGACAAGGTCCGCGCGCTGCGCGACGCCGGGTTCGACATGGACCTGGGCGGCAAGGACATCGTCTCCGTCCAGTACCAGAACGCCAACAACTCGGTGCGCGTCTCCGACGAGTTCATGCGCGCGGTGGAGGACGGCGGCCGGTTCGGCCTGCGCGCCCGTCTCACCGGCGAGGTCATCGAGACGGTCGACGCCCGCGACCTGTTCCGCAAGATGGCCAAGGCCGCCTGGGAGTGCGCCGACCCGGGCGTCCAGTACGACGACACGATCAACGACTGGCACACCAGCCCCGAGACGGGCCGCATCACCGCCAGCAACCCGTGCTCGGAGTACCTCCACCTGGACAACTCCTCCTGCAACCTCGCCAGCATCAACCTGCTGAAGTTCCTGAAGGAAGACGACAGCTTCGACGTCGCGGCCTTCGTGAAGGTGACCGAGCTGGTCATCACCGCGATGGACGTCTCCATCACCTTCGCCGACTTCCCGACCGAGAAGATCGCCGAGACCACCCGCGCCTACCGCCAGCTCGGCATCGGCTACGCCAACCTCGGCGCGCTGCTCATGGCCACCGGCCACGCCTACGACTCCGAGGGCGGCCGGGCCATCGCCGGCGCCATCACCTCGCTGATGACCGGCGTCTCCTACCGCCGCAGCGCCGAGCTGGCCGGGGTCGTGGGACCGTACGACGGCTACGCCCGCAACACCGAGGCCCACAAGCGCGTCATGCGCAAGCACGCCGCGGCCAACGACGACCTGCGCACGCTGGAGGCCATGGACAAGGCCCTCCACGCCGAGGCGACCCGCCAGTGGGCCGAGTGCCTGAAGCTCGGCGAGAAGAACGGCTACCGCAACGCCCAGGCGTCGCTGCTGGCGCCCACCGGCACCATCGGCCTGATGATGGACTGCGACACCACCGGCATCGAGCCCGACCTCGCCCTGGTGAAGTTCAAGAAGCTCGTCGGCGGCGGTTCCATGCAGATCGTCAACCAGACGATCCCGCGGGCCCTGCGCCGTCTGGGCTACCAGGAGGAGCAGGTCGAGGCGATCGTCGAGTACATCGCCGCCAACGGCCACGTCGTGGACGCCCCGGGCCTGCGCCCCGAGCACTACGAGGTGTTCGACTGCGCCATGGGCGAGCGGGCGATCGCCCCCATGGGCCACGTCCGTATGATGGCCGCCGTACAGCCGTTCCTGTCCGGCGCCATCTCCAAGACGGTCAACCTGCCCGAGTCGGCCACGATCGAGGACATCGAGCAGGTCTACATGGCCGGCTGGAAACTCGGCCTCAAGGCCCTGGCGGTCTACCGCGACAACTGCAAGGTCGGCCAGCCGCTGTCGGCCGCGGGCAAGAAGCCCGAGGACAAGACGGCCGAGCAGCCCGCCGAGCAGGCCGCGCAGCCGCAGGTCCAGATCGTGGAGGTCGGCCGCCCGACCCGCCGCCGGATGCCGAACCAGCGCCCCAGCACCACCACCCGCTTCACCGTGGGCGGCGCCAAGGGCTACATGACCGCCTCGTCCTACCCCGACGACGGTCTCGGCGAGGTCTTCCTGAAGATGTCCAAGCAGGGCTCGACCCTCGCGGGCGTCATGGACGCCTTCTCGGTCGCCATCTCCATCGGCCTGCAGTACGGCGTGCCGCTGGAGACCTACGTCAGCAAGTTCGTCAACATGCGCTTCGACCCGGCGGGCATGACCGACGACCCGGACATCCGCATGGCCGCCTCGGTGATGGACTACATCTTCCGCCGCCTGGCGCTGGACTACCTGCCCTATGACGAGCGGGCCGCCCTGGGCATCTTCTCCGCCTCCGAGCGGGCCGCCCAGCAGCGCGGCGAGGACCCGGCCGCGCTGCACACCGCCGAGGTCATCGCCGAGCTGGCCACCTCGGCTCCGATCGAGCAGGCCAGGTCCGGTGAGGAGGCCGGCGCCGCGGAAGCCCCGGCGGCCGAGACCGGGCCGGAGCGCGGCGGCTCCCTGGAGTCCCACCAGGGCCGGACCGCCGACGCGCCGCTCTGCCTGACCTGCGGCACCAAGATGCGCCCGGCCGGCAGCTGCTACGTCTGCGAGGGCTGCGGCTCCACCAGCGGCTGCAGCTGATCACGGCGCCTCTTCGCGGAGGCGGAGGCGGGGGGCGGTGCGCCCGGCGGACGGCCGGGCGCACCGCCCCCCGCGTGTGAGCGGCGTGACGGGCGCCGGCGGTCGGCCGGCGCCCGTTCGCCTGACCGGGGGAGCGCGGCCTTCCGGGGCGCGGCGAGCTCCTCAGCGGCCGTCAGCCGCAGTTGTCCCAGGACGCCCGGCCGCCGGTCGCGATCTGGGACGCCTGGCCGCCGGTCGGGATCTGGGGGGCGCGGCCGCTGGACTTGATGATGCCCCAGTACTTCACGCAGTGGCCCTTGGCGTACAGCTTCACCGGGCCGGCGTAGTACTTGTACTTTCCCTCGGCGTGCTTTTCCACGGTCCGCATCGGCTCGCGCTTGATGCGCTTGGTCTGCACCTCCAGCCGGGCCATGGTGTAGGTGGCGCTGCCGATGAAGCTCGACTTGATGGTGGTCACGCAGTTGAAACCGGTCGAGCGGTTGTAGAGCAGGTAGACGCGGCCGTAGACCTTGCCGGTGGAGGTCTTGACCACCCGGCTGCCGTCGTTCACCCTGCCGAACCCGGCGCCGCAGACGCCCTCCGGGGTGTAGGAGGCCGCCACGGCGTACGCCGGGTTCGCCATGACCGCGCCCGCGGAGAGGGCTGCGGCGATGATGATCCTGCTTGTCGGCTTGAGCACTTACTCATCCCATCGTCTTGCGACGCTCGTCGTCCGGACGAGCCAGGGAGCGATCTTCCCCGTCGTTCGACGCGGGAAGATCAGGATTTGTTCGGGATGTCCGGCTTTATTTCATGACGGATTCCGGCCGGTTCGCCCGTCGGCCGAGACCGGCCGGACCGCTCCCGCAGCTCACGTCGACCTGGATCGATCCAGCGGGGACGGGTGGCCGACGGGCGCGGAAACACCCGGGAGCGGGGAGGCCGACGGGGGCGGCGCGCGCCGGAGACCGGGATGACCGGCTCTCCGGCGCGCGCCGGAGGATCACCGTACGGCGAAGCGGTCGAGCGCGGCGCGGATCTCGTCGCGCATGGTGTCGCTGCCGGTGTGGCCGGAGTCCTCGACGATGACCAGCTTCGCGTCCGGCCAGGCCTGGGCGAGCTCCCAGGCGGTGGAGACCGGGCTGCCCAGGTCGTGGCGGCCGTGGATCAGCACGCCCGGGATGCCGGCCAGCCGGTGCGCCTCCCGCAGCAGCACACCATCCTCCAGCCAGGCGTCGTGGGAGAAGTAGTGGGCGCAGATCCGGACGAACGCCAGCATCTCGTCGGACGGCCGGTCGCTGTAGGCACCCTTCTTGCCGTTCGGCTCCATGGAGATCACCGCGTCCTCCCAGGCAAGCCAGTCGGTCGCCGCCCTGGCCCGCACCTCGGCGTCGGGGTGCTCCATGAGCCGGGCGTAGGCGGCGAGCAGGTCGCCGTCGCGGTCGGCCTCGGGGACGCCGGCCCGGAACCGGTCCCACGCCTCGGGGAAGAACCGGCCGACGCCCCGGTACAGCCAGTCGGTCTCCGAAGGCCGGGTCATGGTGACGGCGGGGATGACGATCTCCGACACCCGCTCGGGGTGGCGCTCGGCGTAGGCGAGGATGAGCGTGGATCCCCACGAGCCGCCGAACAGCAGCCAGCGGTCGATGCCCAGGTGCTCGCGCAGCCGTTCCATGTCGGCCAGCAGGTGCTCGGTGGTGTTGACGCTCATGTCGGCGGCGGGGTCGCTCGCGTGCGGGGTGCTGCGCCCGCAGCCGCGCTGGTCGAACAGGACGACCCGGTAACGCTCGGGGTCGAAGGAGCGGGGGTGGCGGGCCGAGGACCCCGCCCCGGGGCCGCCGTGCACGACGAGGGCGGGCTTCCCCTCGGGGTTGCCGTACACCTCCCAGTGGACGAGGTTGCCGTCGCCGACGTCGAGCATGCCGTGGTCGTAGGGCTCGATCGGAGCGGGGGGCCGGGTCATGTCGGATTCCCTTCGGTGGTGCGCCGTACGGTGTGACGGCGCGGCTGGGCGAAGGATCCCGAAAATACAACAGTGCTGTTACATCAGGCGAGTGGATTTCCCCGTCCCGGGCCGGAGCCGCTCGGCACCCGCCCGCGTCACCTGATCGACGCCGACCGGACCGGTGCGGCCCGGGTCAACGGGCCGTCCAGCGGCGGGTGACCTCCTCGGCGGTCGGCGGCGGGCCGGGCGGGGGAGGAGCCGAGGTCAGGCGCAGGGCGTCCAGCATCAGGGCGAGGTGGCGGCGCCGTATCTGCGCGGTGCGCTCCTCGTCGCCGAGGTGGAGGGCGGCGAGCTGGTCGAAGATCAGCGACATGTCGGAGGTGTTCAGGCCCGGCCTTACGGCACCCGCCCGGACGGCGCGGTCGAAGACCTGCTCGGCGAGCCCGCCGGCGCGGGCGGCCTCGCGCCCGAGATCCTCGGTCGGGGTGAAGGTCCCGGCGAGGTTGATCGTCAGGGAGTGGACGTCGGCGTCCACGACGCGCCGCATGAAACCGGCGAGCGCCTCCCACGGGTCGTCCTGGCCGGACAGGGCCGCCTCGGCCTCGGCGATGTAGGTCCGCAGGCCGTCGGAGCAGAGCTTGCGCAGAAGGTCCTCCTTGCCGGCGTAGCGGCGGTAGAGCGCGCTGATGCCCACCCCCGCCCGCTCGGCCACCGCCGAGATCGGAGCGTCGGGGTCGGCGACGAAGACCGCCCGCGCCGCTTCGAGGATCACCTGGTCGTTCCGGGCAGCCTGGGCCTTGCGGCCGCTCATCGGGGCCGGTGTCGTCTCCATGTCTCCACTATAGTCACGGAACATAGTATTCCGTTCTGTGGACTGCGGCGGGTCGCCGGGGAGATCCGCGACGATTCCGGGAAGAGCGGCCCCGGGAGAACAGAAAGACCCGCACCAGGCGGGTCTTTCACTGGAGTCCCGGCGGGGGAGCACCCCTGCCTTCTCCCGGGCGGTCAGGCCGCCGGTGTGGGGCCGCTCGTGCGCGGGAAGAGCACGACGTTCCGTCCGGCGTAGGCGCGAAGGTCCACGACCTTGCCGTCCCCGGCGGTCCTGCGGTGCTTCGCGGAACGGATATCTCTGATCTTGAGCCGTGCGACCTGAGGTGGCACGACCGCAAGTCTCCTCATTGAGCCCCCCGGCGTGATGATTCCGTTACGCGAGTTGTCTACAGAGAATCGCGTAAAACCACTGTAAAGGGACGTTCAATAAGGGAGCATCCGGCCCGACGGGGTCCGCAGGTCCGGTTCGGTGCCGATGGTGCGGCGGCGCCGGTCGCGCGGCCTGATGGTCTTGCTGCGACGCATGGTCCGCCTCCTTTTTCCTCGCGCCCGGTGTGTCCGATATCACCCGGCATTCCCCTTCGCGGGCCCGCGTAAAAGGCCGGCTCGCACGGAAAGCCCGTGCGAGCCAACCTAGCCCCGTCATCCCCTCCGGATCAACCGGTTTGGTGGCGGAGAGAACCCGCGATCTTACGTGTGGTGACGCAGATCCGGTTCCAGGCGTTGATCGTCGCGATCGCCACCACGAGCGAGGCCAGGAGCGGCGGCTCGAAGTGCCGGGCCGCCTCCTCCCACACGTGGTCCGGCACCGCCTCCGGTCGGTCGCTGAGCCGGGTGGCCTCCTCGGTCAGGGCCAGCGCCGCCCGCTCGGCGTCGGTGTAGTACGGCGCCTCCCGCCAGGCGACCACCGAGAACAGCCGCTCGTCGCTCTCGCCGGCCTTCTTGGCCTCATGGCTGTGCATGTCCACGCAGAAGCCGCAGCCGTTGATCTGGCTGGCCCGCAGCTTCACCAGCTCCAGCGTGGTCTTCGACAGGCCGCTGCGGTGGAGGTACTTCTCCAGGCCCCGCATGGCCTCGTAGCCCTCGGGGGCCAGCTCGGCGACGTTCATCCGTTCCTTCATGGAATGCTCCTTAGTTTCTCCGGGTTCATCACGATGTAGATCTCGGTGATCCGGCCGCCGGCCGTGTTCAGCGCGTAGACGGCGGGCGTCGCGTCCCGCCGGGACCGCAGCAGCCCCGGCCAGCCGTTGACCATGACCGGCGCGAACCCGTGGGAGGACCCGTACCGCCTGGTGACCCCGAGCAGGAAACGGGCCACCCGGTCGGCGCCGCGGACGGGCCGCCTGGCCGCGGTGACCAGGCCGCCCCCGTCGCTGCGCAGCACCACGTCGGGGTCGAGCAGCTCCATCAGCGCGCCGATGTCGTCTCCGGCGCCGGCCCGGGCGAACGCCTCGACCACCCTGCGGTGCTCGGCGGCGTCCACCTCGAACCGGGGCGCCCGCGCCGCGACGTGCCGGCGGGCCCGGGCGGCGAGCTGGCGGCAGGCGGCCGGTGAGCGGCCCACGGCCCGGCCCACCTCGTCGAACGGCAGCCCGAACACGTCGTGCAGCACGAACGCGGTGCGCTCGGCCGGGCTGAGCGACTCCAGCACGACGAGCATCGCCATGCTCATCGACTCGTCCAGCGTCACCCGGTCGGCAGGGTCGCCCCCGTCCACCACCGGCTCGGGCAGCCACGGCCCGACGTACTCCTCCCGGCGCACCCGCGCCGAGCGCAGCACGTCCAGCGCGAGCCGGGAGACCGTGACCACCAGCCAGCCCGTGACGTCCCGGATCTCCGCGCGACCGACGCGGCCCAGCCGGAACCAGGCGTCCTGCACCACGTCCTCGGCCTCGTCGATGCTGCCGAGCAGGCCGTAGGCCACGCCCACCAGGCGGGGCCGGATGGCGGCGAACTCGGCGGCGAGATCTTCATTGGTCTTCACACATGGAGGACGGGACACCCTCCGAGTGTGTGACATCCACCGGGCGGCGCCGCCGCCGGAGCCCCCGGGAGGGCCGGAAGGCCCGGGGAAGATGGTGATTGCGCCCTCTTACGCGGCGTGTGTTGACTTACCATGACGGAGACGTGAAAGGGGCGGGGGTGAAGTGAACGTCATCGAGCCCACTCCCGTCCACGCCGCGGCCTGCGAGACCGTTTCCGAGCACTGGTGCGGCCGGGGCACGTGCCCCGTGGCCTGCAGCGACCCGGGCTGCTCCGTCTGCCATCCCGAGCCCGCCGGCCCGGTCATCGTCTTCCGCACGCGGCCCGCGGCCGCCCCCGGAATGCCGGCCTCCGCCTGACCCCGGTCCCGCCCGGGCACGGGACGGAGCCCCGCGGGGGCGGGTCAATGTTCGACCGGCTTCGTCTGAGGCCGCCCCCGGGCGGGTAGACCCACGGCGATGACGCCGGTTTTCGGGGGGAGACATGGCTCGGTGTGAGGTCTGCGACAACGACTACGACATGTGCTTCGAGGTGCACGCCCAGGGGGCCGTGCACGTCTTCGACAGCTTCGAGTGCGCGATCAGCAGCATGGCTCCGGTCTGCGAGCACTGCGGCGTGCGGATCGTCGGGCACGGGGTGGAGGCCGACGGGCGCTGGTACTGCTGCGCGAACTGCGCCCGGCAGGAGGGCGCGGAGGCGATCGTGGACCGGGTCGGGGTCCCGGCCCAGCAGCGCGGCCGGTAGACCGCCGGTCGGCTACGGCGCCGGGCGCGGACGGGAGTCCTCCCCGGCGCCCGGAGCCGGCTCCCCCGGGCGTGGGTGCAGCGTCTCGGAGCGGAAGCTGTGGCCCAGTTCGGGCCCGAGGCCGTGGTAGTGCCGGAAGTTGTAGATCAACGGGCTCCAGGCGGTGGGATCGACGTGCTGGGTCCCGGGGATCACGATGTGCGGGGCGGCGTGCACCCGGAGCACCTCGGTCTCGATGATGAGGAACCGCCCGGCGGTGTCCGGCCGTACGCTCGTCGCCCGGGCCTCCAGCTGGAGCGGGCAGCCGGCCACGCGCGGCGGGCGGACCAGCTCGGAGGGTTCGGGGCACAGCCCCGCGGCGCCGAACTTGTCCGGCTCGAACCGGAACGCGTCTCGCTTCCGGGCGGGGATCGGGTCGCGCCCGGTCAGCGGCGCCAGACGTTCCACGGCCCGCCACTGCTCCGGTGAGGGGAGGCTGATCACGACGTCGGGGCGGACGGCGAGGTTGCACGCGCCCTGTCCATCGGCGCCCAGGCCCAGCACCACCGTCGAGCCCAGTGCCCACGCCGAGGACATCGGCGTGAGGTTGAACGTCCCGTCCTCGTTCTCGGTGGAGAGCAGGACCACGGGGGTGCCGAAGTACAGGATGTTCGGAGTGATCACCACGTGGGGGTGGTGCGGGCGGACGAGCGGCTCGTCATGGGTCGCGCTGTTCATGGTCCGACCGTAGGAACGGAACGTTTCGGCGCGTTCCGAACGGTTCCGCCCGCGCCGCCCTGCCTCGTCCCGCACCGGTCCTGATCAGCGGGCGGTCGCGGCGGGGTCGCCGAACGCGTACCGCGCCGGCGGCAGGACCGCCCGGGCGTCCGCGCCGCGGAACCACAGGCCGACCATGAACGCCATCGTCGCCTCCAGCAGCCCGGCGCGGTCCAGCCCGCCGCCCTCGACGGCCGCGCAGCCCAGGTCCTCGACCAGGGAACGCACTGTCGCGAGCGCTCCGGGGTCGTCCCCGCACAGCGGGACGGCCAGCCGTTCGCCGTCGAAGACGGGCGGCGTCATCCGCCAGACGTCCTCGTGGCACAGGTTGAACGCCTTGACGACACGGGCGCCGACGGCGATCTCCGCGACGCGCCGCGCCATCGAGGGGCCGCCTTCCGTGGCGAGGACGAATTTCCCGGGAACCACGGAGTTGGTGCAGTCGATCAGCACGCGCCCGCGCAGCGCCCCGTCCGCCGCGCCGGCCGCCGCGAGGACGTCGGGCACCGCCTCCGCGCGTACGGCCAGCAGCACCGTCTCCCCGAACCCGGCGGCCTCGGCCCAGGTGCCCGCGCGGGCGGCCGGTCCGAGGCGCTCCGCCAGGGTCGCGGCCTTCGCCGCGTCCCGGCCGCTCACCATGAGCTCGTGACCCGCGCGGGCCCAGTGCGTGCCGAGGGCGTCGGCCATGTTGCCCGCCCCCAGGATGCCGATGCGCATCCGTCCTCCCCTGTCGTCATGGCCGGGCTCGGAGACCGGGCGTGATCCGGTCCGCGTGCCGTCCGGTCCGGCTCCGCGCCGCGGGCCGGTGGGAACGAACATAGGGAGGCCGTAAGGCACCGTTCGGTGTGCGACGGGACGCCATAATCGGGGACGTGGACGTGTTCCTCGCCGACTGCCGCGCACGGCTCGCCTTCGACCTGATCGGCAACACCTGGAACGCCGTCGTGCTGTGGGCACTGCGCTTCGGTCCGCGCAGGCCGGGGGAGCTGCGCGAGGAGATCGGCGGGATCAGCCCGAAGGTGCTCACCGAGACGCTCCGCAGGCTGGAGCACAACGGCCTCGTCGAACGGCGGGCCTACCCGGAGGCGCCCCCGCGGGTCGAGTACGGCCTGACCGGCCTGGGGCACAGCCTGGTGCCGCTGATCGGGGCGTTCGGGGAGTGGGCGTTCGAGCACGGCGACGACGTCCTCGCCGCACAGGACCGGGCCGAGGCCCCCACCCGCGAGCGTCCCGGCGGCCCCCGTCCCCGGCCCGGCGCGGGTCTCCGCTAGCCGCGTCCGGCGGCGCGCGGGACGGCGGCCATGGCCTCCACCTCGACCGCCAGCTCGGGGGCGGCCAGGGCCGCGACCACCGCCAGCGACTGGGCCGGCCAGTCGCCGTCCGGGAACCACCTGCCGAACGCCTCGCCCATCGCCGCCCGGCAGCCCGGCAGGTGCTCGGTCCCCGCGACCATCGTGAACACCTTCACCAGGTGCGCCGGCGTCGCGCCGATCGATTCGAGCAGCAGCTCGATGTTGGCGTAGACCTGCCGCGCCTGGGACTCCGCGTCCGGGCCCGCGAGGGTGCCGTCCGGCAGCACGCCGAGCTGCCCGGAGATCATCACCAGCTCGTGGCCCTCGGGCACCGTGGCCAGGTGGCTGTAGCGGCCGGCCGGGGCGGCCACGACGTCGGGGTTCCAGCGGCGGATCATCGGCTCTCCTCGCGTCCTGGTACGGCGGGCGCCGCCGTGCGGCGAACCTCCGGGTACGGCGAGCGCCGCCCGAGGTCTCCGCGCGACGCCATCCGCCGCATCCTCCCATGCCGCCCGAATCATCCCGGCCGAATTCCCGCCCGAGCACCTGTCCGGAACCCCCCGTCCGGAACGCCTCGTCCGCCGCGTCCTCCCACGCCGCCCAGGTGTCCCGCGCGGCGTCGATCGCCGCGCCCTTCCCGCGGTCGCGGCGGAAGGGCAGCTCAGTCTCTCCGGGGCTCGTCCCGTCGGGCCACCAGGACGTCGTCGTGGCTCCCGGCCGGGCCCGCGGGTCCGCCGTCCGGGACGTCACGCGGATCCGCGGTGTCGCCCGGGGCGCTCCGCGGTCCGGGCGCGTCCCCGTCGGCGGTCTCTCCCGCCTCCCCGGTGTCCCGCGGGCCGCCGTACGGGTGCGCCCGCGGCCGGGCGGGGAGCTCCGCGGTGTCCCCGCCGGGCGCCCCCCGGTCGGCGCCTCCAGCTCCCGCGGAACCCGCAGGACCCGAGGAATTCGCAGGACCAGCGGAACCCATGGGGCCCGCGGCCCCGGCGGTTCCGGCGGTCCCGGTATCCCGGGCGGACTCCGGCTCGCGCAGCGCCGCGATGACGTCGTCGGCCTCCGCCTCGGCGGCGAAGTCCTGGGCGGCCTCGGCCTCCCGCCGCCTCATCACCAGCAGGTGGTCGACCGACAGGCGGCCCGCGCCGACGACCGCGAGGAGGACGGAGGCGGCGCCGAGCGCGACCACCAGGCTGACGTCCCCGCCGGTCAGCGGCAGGCCGTGCTCGCCGGTGGTCACGGCGAACACCGCGGCGGCCTCGGCGAACAGCACCAGCCCGCAGGCCGGCACCGCCAGCCCGGCCACCAGGAGCACCCCGCCGACGAGCTCGATCAGCATCGTCGCGGCGGCCCAGATCCCGGGCGCGGGCGCTCCCAGGGACGTGAACTGGTCATTGGTGGCGGTCAGGCCCGCCTCCAGCTTGTGCCAGCCGTTCGCGAAGAAGATCCCGCCCACTCCCAGCCTGGCGGCCAGGGCGGCGAGATCGCGGAGGGTTTGTCGCACGGTTCCTCATTCTGGGGAGATTCCGCGTTCCTGCCCATAGCTGACCGCGAGCGGGTTTCTCAAACGCCCGGCGCGCGGCCGGGAAAGCGCCTCCCGTCCCCCGGGGCCCGGCTCGAGCACCTTGACCAGTCCGGTGGTCCCGGCCCCGGGCCGGTTCAGTCCGCGTCGTCCCGCCGGTCGCGCGGCACCAGCAGCGCCACGGCCGCGGCGGTGCCGGCCAGCAGGAGCAGGCTCACCAGGATCGTGGTGTGCAGGCCGGAGACGAAGGCGACGCGGGCGGCGTCCAGCAGCGCCGTACCGGTGTCGCCGCCGACCTCCCGCGCCACGTGCGCGGCGGCGGCGAGCGACTGGCGGGCCTCGTCCATCAGGGCGGGCGAGACGCCCGAGATCTGGGCCAGCGAGGGCGCGTAGACGAGGGTGGTGACCGTGCCGAGGATCGCCACGCCCAGGCCGGCGCCCAGTTCGTAGGCCGTCTCCTCGATCGCCGCGGCCCCGCCGGCGCGCTCCTCGGGGGCGGACGACATGATCGTGTCGGAGGCGGCCAGCAGGGTGACCTGGATGCCGAAGCCGATCCCGACGAAGCAGAGCGCGAGGACCAGCGGGTGGCCCTCGGTACCCCAGGTGAGCGGGGGTATCAGCGACAGGGTGGTCAGCGTGAGCCCGCCGCTCATCGTGGCGCGCAGCCCGAACCAGCGCAGCAGCCGCGCGCCGGCCAGCCCGCCGGAGATGGCGGCGACCATCAGCGGCAGCATGCGGACCGCGGCTCCGAGCGGGCTGTCGCCGAGCACGAGCTGGAGGTACTGGGCGAGCATCAGCTCCAGGCCCACCAGGGCGAAGACGGTCAGCAGCACCGCGGCCACGCCGACGGAGAAGGCCCGCCGCCGGAACAGTTCGAGGTCGAGCAGAGGGAAGGGCAGCCTCCGCTGCCGGCGCACGAACCAGACCAGCAGCCCGGCCCCGCAGACGAACGCCGCGATCCCGGCCGGGTGGCCGGAGCCCGCCTCCTTCAGCCCGAAGGCCAGCGCGAGGATGCCCAGCACCGAAAGCAGCGCGCTGGGCGCGTCCCACGGCTTCGGGTCGCGCGGGCGGCACTCGGGCAGCAGCCTGGCGGCGGCGGGCAGCAGCACCAGCAGGATCGGCACGTTGATCAGGAAGACGGCGCCCCACCAGAAGTGCTCGACGAGCAGGCCGCCGATGACCGGCCCCACCGCGGCCCCGGCCGCCGCGACCGCGCTCCACACGCCCAGCGCGAGCGCGCGCTCCCTCCGGTCGGTGAAGACCTGCCGGATGATGGACAGCGTGGCAGGCATGATCATGGCGCCGCCGACGCCCAGGAGCACCCGCGCGGAGATGAGGGCGAGTGGGGTCGGCGCGAAGGCGGCCGCGGCCGAGGCGACGCCGAAGACCAGGTAACCGGCGAGCACCAGGCGCTTGCGCCCGTGGCGGTCGCCGAGCGTGCCGAAGGTCAGCAGCAGCGGCGCGACCACCAGCGAGTAGGCGTCGATGATCCACAGCAGTTCCACCGAGCTGGGCTCCAGCGCGGCGGTCAGCGCCGGGACCGCGATGTGCAGGACGGTGGCGTCCACCGCGATCAGCAGCAGACTGAAACAGAGGAGGGCGAGGACCGACCAGCGGCTCGTCTCGCCCCGCCGATCCCCCTCGCGCCGCGAGGGCGCCACCGCGACCCTCATGGCGCTCATCGGCGGCGGGGGGTCTTGCCGGCCTGGACGAACATGCGACGCAGCTTAGGCGAAGTCGGGCACTGATTGAGTCGGCATCGGGGTATCGGTCCACGACGGCATGCCCACGGCGGCGCCGCCGGCCGGCGTGGGGCGGGCCGGCGCGCGCGACCTCTCTAGAGAGATACAGGCATGTGGCCGCCGTCTAGGCAAACGCCGTCTCCGCGCAGATCATGGCCATCGTGGCCGATGAGCGCGGGACCCGCGGCGAGCCCGGCGAGACACGTGACGCCCCCCGGCCCCCCGGGGGCCGCGGCCGGTGAGAACGAGATCCGCGGAGAACGGAACCCCCCTGTCGACGGACCCCGGCGACCCGCGCGAGTGGTGCGCCCTGGCCGCGCGCCGGCTGGCCGAGGACCGGCCCGAGGACGCGCTGGAGGCCGCCCGCCGGGCGGTGGACCACGACCCGGGCGCCGAGCACGCGGCCGGGTGGGGCTACCGCCTGGCCAGCCTCGCGTTCGAACGGCTCGGCCGCTCCGCCGAGGCCGTCGCGGCCGCGGAGGAGGCCGTACGGCTGGCCCCGGGGTCCTGGGCGGCGCGGCTGCGGCTGGGCGCGGCCCTGCGGCACGTGCCCGGCCGCTGGCGGGAGTCGCGGGCGCAGGCGGCGCGGGCCGTGCGCTACGCGCCGCAGGAGCCCGACCCCCACGTCCTCGCCGGCGACCTCGCGCTGCTGCGCGGCGAGCACCGCGCCGCCGAGGGCGCCTACCGGGAGGCGCTGCGCCTGCTGGACGGGCACGCCGGGGCGAGGGTCGGCCTGGGACTCGCGCTGCTGCGCTGGGAGAGTCCCAGGGACCACCACGACCCGGCGTGGCCGGTGGATCCGCGCGAGACCGGGCGGGCGAGACGGGCCCTGGAGTCGTGGGCCAGGCAGACCCGCCTGCTGCTGGCCGCGGCGCTCGTCGCGGCGGCCGTCACGGCCTTCGCGACCGGCCTGACCACCTGGGCGGAGATCGGCGGCGGGGCGGTGCTCGCGGCCGTCGTGGCGATCACCCTCCGGCAGGCCCGCCGCGTCAGGCTCTGGCCCTACGTCCCCGGCATGCTCGCCCGGGACGTGTGGCTCGCGGCGTCCGTGTCGGTGACCCCGCTCGCGCTCGCCGCCTACGTCGCGGCGGTCGCCACCCTGCCGCGGGCCGTCTCCCGGTCCGCGGCGGGGGACCTCGACGGCACGTGGGCCGTCCTGGCCGGGACGGTCCTGCTCAACGGCGTCGCCGTGTTCGTGCTGCGCGTCCTGGCCGAGGCGTGGCGGGGACGGCCGGTCACCGCCCTGGCCCAGTTCGCCGCCGCCGGCGGGGACCGTACGGCCCGGCGTGCCGCCGACGTGACCCTGTGGCTGGTGGCGGGCCGGGCGTGGTCGGTGCTCGCCGCCGTCGCGGTGGCCGCCCGGATCACCGGGGAGCCGCGGTGGGCGGCGGTCGCGCCGGTGGTCCTGCTCGCGCCGGCCTGGGCGTACGGCGGGACCCGGCGATCGCGAAGCCCGCGAAGTCAGCGAAGCCCGCGAAGTCCGGGAAATCCGCACGGTCCGCACGGCCCGCACGATTCACGCGGCCCGCGCGGTCGGCGCCTTTCCGGCCGGGCGCACGGCGGCGACCGGTGGCTGGTGGCGGCGGCGGTCACGCTGGCCGCCGCGTCCGCGGCGCTCGGCGGGTCGGCGCTCCTGGCCGTGTACGGGCGTGGCCGGGCGGACGACCTGGCCTGGTGGTGCGGCGCGGGGGCGCTGGCGGCGTTCGCGGCGGTGTTCGCCGCCCGGTCGGCATGGGCGTGGTGGCAGGGGTCGCCGGGCCCCTGGCGGGCGTCCCTGATCATGCACGACGGTCGCGGCGACCGCCTGCCGGGCGATGCCGGGCCCCCGGTCGGCCTCAGCGGCGACGTGCGCCGGGCCTTCACCCACGCCCGGGAGGTGGTGCTCTCCTGCGCCGCCCCCGGCGGGCCGCGCGCGCTCGCGGTCGGCGCGGTCGGCGCGATCGGGCCGGGCGGCGAGCTGCGCCTGATCGCCGCCGCCGACGCGTGGGAGGCGGCCGAGCGGGATCCCCGGGTGGCGGTGTTCGCCGCCGGCCCCGCGGAACGCGGGTTCTGGGTCGAGGTGCGCGGCATCGCGGTGGGCGACCCCGAGGCCGGCGTGCTGCGCGTCACCCCCGAGCACGTCACGGTCGGCGAGTTCCCCGGACGCCACCAGGGCCGCGCCCGCGCCGGCTGAACGCCGGACCCCGGGCGCCGGGGCCGCGCCGTACGGGCTCAGCGCGGGCTCAGCACAGGCTCGATACGGGCTCAGCGCGGGCTCGGTACGGGCTCGGTACGAGAACGCCGGGCGGGTCCGCGCGGGCTTGCCGGGCGGTGACATTCCCCTGCCGGTTTGCCGTGTCGCGTGGCGGGCAGGAGGCCGCCGCCCGGATCGTGGGGTTCATCCGGTCCCACCGCTTCGCCCGGTCGTGACCGAGCGGCGGCGTGGCGCGACGCTCAGGCGCGCGCGAACGCCTGTCCGGTGCGGTATAACCGGGTGGCAAACCGGGGAGGCGTGATGCGGGAACCCGACATGGCCCGGCCGGCGGGGCGCGCGGCGGCACGTGACGCGTTCGAGCAGGTGCGGATGCGATACTTCCGCCTCCGCCCTCCGCTGCGGCGGCTGATCCACGTCGCGGTCCTGGTCGCCGCGGCCGGGCTGGCGCTCGGCATGGGCTGGTCGCTCCTCTTCGCGCTGCCCGCGACGATCGCCCTGCTCGGCTTCGTGTCGCTGGCCCTGCGCTACCCCCGCGCCGCCGCCACCGTGGCGGTCGTGGCCGCCTGGATGCTGACGCTGCCGATCTTCCAGGCCGTCTTCGGCGCCTCCGCGGCCCCGGTCGCGATGATGCTGCTGGCCCTGCCCGTGGCCGGCCTGGCGCACGTCGTCCGCTGGGTCCCCCCGTGGCTGACCACGCTCATGGCCCTGGCCGCGGCCGGGGTGGTGGCCGTCGCCGCGGGGACGGCCGTGCCGGGCGCCGCCGTATGGGCCGCCTACGGCGCGGCCGCCGCGGTGCTGGTGTACCGCTTCGTCCAGGCGCGCCGGGCCAAGGCCGCGCTGGACGCCGCCGAGGGGCGCGGGCGGCCGGGACGGGCCGAGCGGGCCGAACGGCTCCGCGGCCGGGAGGGGGGCCCGCCGGCCGCCGCGTCCGCCGGCCGTACCGCGCCGCCGCCGATCTCGGTGGAGCAGGCGCTCGGCGAGCTGGACGCCATGATCGGCCTGGCCCCGGTGAAGGAGCAGGTGCGCTCCGTCGCCGCCTCGATCGAGGCGGCCCGGCTGCGCAGGGAGGCCGGATACGCGACCGAGCCGCCGATGCGCCACTTCGTGTTCGCCGGTCCGCCGGGCACCGGCAAGACCAGCGTCGCCCGGACCGTCGCGAAGATCTTCTACGCCTTCGGCCTGCTGGAGACCCCGTACGTGGTGGAGGCCCAGCGGGCCGACCTGGTGGGGGAGTTCCTCGGCGCCACCGCGATCAAGACGAACGAGCTGGTCGACCGGGCGCTCGGCGGGGTGCTGTTCATCGACGAGGCATACGGCCTCATCAACTCCGGTGACGGCCAGCCCGACCGGTTCGGCGCCGAGGCCGTGCAGACGCTGCTCAAGCGGGCCGAGGACGACCGTGACCGGCTGATCATCATCCTGGCCGGATACGAGAAGGAGATGGCCGCCTTCCTGTCCTCCAACCCCGGGCTGTCCAGCCGGTTCGCGAGCCGGATCCACTTCCCCGGCTACGCGCCCGAGGAGCTGCTGAGCATCACCGAGCTGCTGCAGCGGGGACGCGGCGACCGGATGGCCGCGGACGCCGTGCCCGCGCTGCTCGCCCGGTTCGAGGACGTCCACCGGCGCGGGCTGGTCGACGAGCTGGGCAACGCCCGGTTCGCCCGCAGTCTCGTCGAGGCCGCCGCCCAGGCCCGCGACGTGCGCGTGGTGGGCGCGGGGGGCGCGCCGACCACCGAGGACCTGGTCACCGTCACCTCCGCCGACGTCACCAAGGCGTTCGACGAGCTGACCGCCCGCTACCACGGCTACCAGGCGGCCCCCAGCCTGGAGGAGGCGCTCGCCGACCTGGACCGGATGGCCGGCCTGGAGCCGGTCAAACAGCAGGTGCACGCGATCACCGCGCAGCTCAGGGTGGCGAGGATGCGCCAGGAGCGCGGCCTGCCGACCCCGCCGCAGATGCGGCACTTCGTCTTCACCGGCCCGCCCGGCACCGGCAAGACCACGGTGGCCCGCATCCTCGGCCGCATCTTCGCCGCGCTGGGCCTGCTCGCGCAGCCCGACGTGGTGGAGGCCCAGCGGGCCGACCTGGTGGGGCAGCACCTCGGCGCCACCGCGATCAAGACGAACGAGCTGGTCGACCGGGCGCTCGGCGGGGTGCTGTTCATCGACGAGGCGTACAGCCTGGTCAACGCGGGCTACGCCGGGGGCGACGCCTTCGGCACGGAGGCCGTGCAGACGCTGCTCAAGCGGGCCGAGGACGACCGTGACCGGCTGGTGGTCATCCTGGCCGGATACGAGGGCGAGATGGACCGCTTCCTGGCGACCAACCCCGGCCTGGCGAGCCGGTTCAACCAGCGGGTGCGGTTCCCCTCCTACGCGCCGGGCGAGCTCGCCGAGATCGCCGAGCTGCTCGCCCGCCGGGCCGGCGACCGTTTCGACGAGGCCGCCCGCCGGGACCTGGCGGAGGTCTTCACCTGGGTCTGCGACAACGGCCTGATCGACGGCCTGGGCAACGGCCGGTTCGCCCGCTCGTTGTTCGAGCGCGCCACGATGTGCCGTGACGTCCGGCTGGCCGCCCTCGACGGCACCGCCAGCGCCGAGGAGCTGACCACCATCACCGGCGCGGACCTGCGGGCCGCCGTCGACGAGCTCGCCGGCCGCTGACCCGCGCGCCGCCTCCCGGGGCCCGCTCCGGAGGTCGTCCCGGAGCCACGGCTCCGCCGGCCCGGACCCCGGACAGTCCGCCCGGACCTCGGACAGGCCGCCGGGACCCCGTCTTTCAAGCTCCGGCCAGGGGCTTCGCCGTACCCGGGTGGGCGCTTGACCGAGACCGCACCCCCGATTGAGCACGCAGCGTGTTCGTGTTGCTGCATTATGTAGCAGGATGGCTGCCGACGGCGCGGACCGCGGAGGGGGACGATGGCGGGATTCCTTTTCCGCAGGCTGCTCAACTACCTGGCGCTGATCGCCGTCGCCACGAGCCTGGCGTACGCGCTGGCGGCCACCGCGCTGAACCCGCGGGCCAACTACGAGGGCCGCAACCCGCCGATCCCGCCCGCGGTCGTCGACGCCCGCCTGGCGGAGCTGAACCTCGACGACCGCACGCCGCTGCCCGAGCGCTACCTGAGGTGGGCGAGCGGGGTCGTGCGCGGCGACTTCGGCCGGACGGTCACCGGCGGGTCGGTCAACCAGGACCTCGGGCGGCGGATCGGCGTCACCCTGCGGCTGATCACCGCCGGGCTGCTCCTCGGCAGCGTCACCGGCGTGCTCGTCGGGGCCTACGCGGCCGTCCGGCAGTACGGCCCGTTCGACCGGTTGGCGACCGGCGTGTCGTTCGCGGTGCTGGCCGTCCCCACGGTCGTGCTCGCCAACATCCTGATCATCGCCGCGGTCTGGTTCAACTACCTGGTGGGCGCCCACGTCTTCCTGGTCAGCGGCGAGGCGACGCCCGGCATGCCCGGCGGCTTCGCCGCGCAGGCGGCCGACCGCCTGCGGCACCTGGTCCTGCCCACGCTGTCGCTGTCGCTGGGCCTGGCCGCGGTCTACAGCCGCTACCAGCGCAACATGATGCTCGACGTGCTGGGGGCCGACTTCGTGCGCACGGCCATGGCCAAGGGGCTGCGCCGCCGTACCGCGCTGGTCAGGCACGCGCTGCGCACCGCGCTGATCCCGGCGGTCACCTACTTCGCCTTCACCTTCGGCGCTCTGCTGGTCGGCACGACCTTCACCGAGAAGATCTTCGGCTGGCACGGCATGGGGGAGCAGCTCGTCAACTCCATCTCCGCCAACGACGTCAACACCGTCGCGGCGATCAGCTGCTTCGCCGCCCTCGCGGTGCTGGCCGCCGCCCTGGCCTCCGATCTGATGCAGGCCGTCCTCGACCCGCGGGTCCGGATGGGGGCGGACCGATGAGCGTCACCGACGAGGAACTCGCCGAGCAGCGCGAGGCCGGGAACCGGCTCGGGGCGCCGTCGCGGCTGCGGGTGGTCGCGGGCCGCTTCTTCGGCTCGTTCCAGGGGCGGGCCGGGTTCGCGCTGCTGGCGCTGATGTTCCTGCTGGCCTTCGCCGGCCCGTTCCTCGGCCGGTGGAGCTACACCGACCGGGACTTCACCGCCTTCCTCGCGCCGCCTTCGGCCGACCACTGGTGGGGCACGCTGCAGACCGGCGCCGACGTGTACGCCGTCACGCTACGCGGCATGCGGCGGTCACTGGTCGTCGGCCTGCTCGCCGCGGTCGTCGGCACCACGCTGGCGGCCGTGGTGGGCGCGTTCGCCGGATACTTCGCCGGATGGACCGACCGGGCGCTGACCTGGGCCACCGACCTGCTGCTGGTGCTCCCGGCCTTCCTGATCCTGGCGGTCATGTCGCCGCTCTTCGCGAGCGGCCAGTGGCCGCTGTTCGTGCTGGTGCTGGCGCTGTTCCTGTGGATGGTCACCTCCAAGATCGTGCGGGGCGTGACGATCTCGCTCCGGGAGCGGGAGTTCGTGCACGCGGCCCGGTTCATGGGGGTGCGGCCCACCACGATCATCTTCCGGCACATCCTGCCGAACATGTCCTCGCTGCTGGTCGTGGACGCCACGCTCAACGTCAGCGCCGCGATCCTCACCGAGACCTCCCTGTCCTACTTCGGCTTCGGCATCCAGCCGCCCGACGTCTCGCTGGGCAGCCTCATCGCCGACGGCACCAGGACGGCCCTGTACGCCCCGTGGACGTTCTGGTTCTGCGCCGGGCTGCTGGTCGTGACGGTGCTCGCGGTCAACATGGTCGGCGACTCCCTGCGGGACGCCTTCGACCCCGCCTCCGGGAGGGGACGCCGATGAAGGGGTACGGCGGGCTGCGGGCGGAGTCGGCGGGCCGGCCCGGGACGGGCCGGGCGGCCCGGGACGACCCGGCGGAGCCGCCCGGCCCGGTGCTGGAGGTGACCGACCTTCACGTGACCTTCGGCGCGGGGGCCGGGGCGGTGCGCGCCGTACGGGGGGTGAGCTACGCCGTCCGGCCGGGAGAGGTGCTCGGCGTCGTCGGCGAGTCGGGGTCCGGCAAGTCGGTCACCTCGCTGGCCGTGATGGGCCTGCTGCCGCCGCACGCCCGCGTCACCGGCTCGGTGCGGCTGCACGGCCGGGAGATCCTCGGGGCGGACGAGAAGACCCTCTCGGCCGTCCGGGGCGGGACGATCTCGATGGTCTTCCAGGACCCGCTCTCCGCGCTCACCCCTGTCTACCGGGTGGGCGACCAGATCGCCGAGGCGGTCAGGATCCACCGGCGGGTGAGCCGGCGGGACGCCGCCCGGCGGGCCGTCGAGCTGCTCGACCTGGTCGGCATCCCCGACGCCGCGCGGCGCGCCCGGGCCTTCCCGCACGAGTTCTCCGGCGGCATGCGCCAGCGCGTCATGATCGCGATGGCGATCGCCAACGACCCCGACGTGCTCCTCTGCGACGAGCCCACCACCGCCCTCGACGTCACCGTCCAGGCCCAGGTGCTGGAGGTGCTGCGGCGGGCGCGGCGCGAGACCGGCGCGGCGATCGTGCTGATCACCCACGACCTGGGGGTGGTGGCCGGGTTCGCCGACCGGGTGATGGTCATGTACGCCGGGCGGCCCGTCGAGGCCGGGACGGTGGACGACGTCTACCTGCGGCCGCGCATGCCGTACACCGCGGGCCTGCTCGCCGCGGTCCCGCGCCTGGACGCCGCGGAGCGGCCCGTGCCGATCGAGGGGGCGCCGCCGTCGCCCGCGGCGCTGCCCCCCGGCTGCCCGTTCGAGCCGCGCTGCCCCCTGGCCGTCCCCGCCTGCTCCGCCGCCGAGCCCGCCCTGGAGCCGGTCGGCTCGCCCGGCCACCTGGCCGCGTGCATCCGCGCGGAGGAGATCGAGGCCGCGGGCGGGGCCCCGCTCGCGGTCCGCCCCCCGGGCGCCCTCCCGGCGGAGACCGGCGCGGAGGTCGCGGCGGGCGTCCTTCCGGCGTCGGGCGTCCCCCCGGTGGCGGCGGGCGTCCCGGAGGAGCCCGGCGGGCGCGCGGCACCGCCGCCTCGGCGGGACCGCGAGGTGGTCCTCGCGGTGGACGGCCTGGTCAGGCACTACCCCCTGACGAAGGGGACGCTCCTGCGGCGGCGGATCGGCACGGTCCAGGCGGTGGACGGCGTCTCCTTCGACGTCCGGGAACGCGAGACGCTCGCGCTCGTCGGGGAGTCCGGCTGCGGCAAGACGACGACGCTGATGGAGATCCTGAGGCTGGCCAGGCCGCAGCGCGGCACGGTCACCGTGCTGGGCCGCGACACCGCGGCGCTGGGCGCCCGCGACCGGATGGCGATCCGGCGCGACCTGCAGGTCGTCTTCCAGGACCCGATGGCCTCGCTCGACCCCAGGATGACGGTCTACGACATCGTCGCCGAGCCGCTGCGCACCCACGGGGTCCGGCGGCCGGGACCGCGGGTCCGCGAGCTGCTGCGCCTGGTCGGCCTGGAACCCGGTCACGCCGCGCGCCACCCGCAGGACTTCTCCGGGGGGCAGCGCCAGCGCGTCGGCATCGCCCGCGCGCTCGCGCTGGAGCCCCGCCTGGTCGTACTGGACGAGCCGGTCTCCGCGCTCGACGTGTCGATCCGGGCGGGCGTGCTCGACCTCCTCGCGGACCTGAAGGCGCGGCTGGGCCTGTCCTACCTGTTCGTCGCGCACGACCTGGCCGTGGTCCGGCACCTCGCCGACCGGGTCGCGGTCATGTACCTCGGGGTGATCGCCGAGATCGGGCGGGTCGAGCGGGTCTACGCCGCGCCGCTGCACCCCTACACGCGCGCCCTGCTGTCGGCCGTCCCGGTGCCCGACCCCGGCGCGGAGCGCTCGCGCCGGCACATCCTGCTGGAGGGCGACCTGCCCAGCCCGGCCGACCCGCCCTCCGGCTGCCGGTTCCGCACCCGCTGCCCGCTGTTCCGAATGCTCAACGGGGCGGAGCAGGCACGGTGCGTGGGCGAGCGGCCCCCGCTCCGGATGCTCGACGACGACCACGCCGCCTCGTGCCACTTCGCGGAGAGATCCGGCGCCATATGAGGATGAAGGAGGAAGAAGCGTGACATCATTCCGGCGCGCGACCGCGTCCGCCGCCGTGCTGGCCACGGCCTGGACGCTCGCCCTGACCGGCTGCGCCGGCGGGCGGGGAGCCGGGCCGGGCGGGGACGACAAGGCCGCCCCGGTCCGCGCCTACGACATCAACCCCGTCCCGCGCGAGCGGATCAGGAACGGCGGGCGGCTCCGCTGGGGCCTCAACGAGTATCCGGCCAACTGGAACCTCAACCACGTCGACGGCAACTCCGCGATGGTCAAGAAGGTCATCGACGGGCTGATGCCCTCCGCCTTCCGCTCCGACGAGCAGGGCCACGTCTCGGCGAACACCGACTACGTGCTCTCCGGCGGGATCACCGCGCGCACCCCCAGGCAGGTCGTCACACTGCGGCTCAACCCCCGGGCCCGGTGGTCCGACGGAACCCCGGTCACCTGGGAGGACTACCGCGCCCAGTGGCGGGCGCTGAACGGCTCCGACCCCGCCTACCGCGTCGCCGGGACCACCGGCTACCAGGACATCCAGGACGTCGCCAGGGGCCGGGACGACCACGAGGTCGTCATCACCTTCGCCCGTCCCTTCGGCGACTGGCAGTCGCTGTTCGGGCCGCTGTACCCGAGGTCCACCAACGCCACCCCCCAGGCGTTCAACACCGCCTGGCTGAACCGCATCCCGGTGACCGCGGGCCCCTTCCGGCTCGGGTCGTTCGACCAGACCGCCAAGACCGTCACGCTCCTCAGGGACGACCGCTGGTGGGGTGACCGGGCCAAGCTGGACCAGATCATCTTCCAGGCCATGGAGAGCGACGCGCTGGTCGGCGCGTTCAGCAACGGCGAGCTGGACACCTTCGACGTCGGCCCGTCCGCGCCCGACTACATGCGGGCCCGGAGCACCCCGGACGCGGTCGTACGGCAGGCCGCCGGACCGGACTTCCGGCACATCACGATGAACGGCGAGAGCGCGGCGCTCTCCGACGTCCGGGTGCGCCGGGCCGTCGCGATGGGCATCGACCGGCAGGTCATCGCCCGGTCCGACCTGCAGGGCCTCGACTGGCCCATCACCCTGCTGGGCAACCACTTCCTGATGAACACCCAGGAGGGCTACCGCGACAACGCCGGGAGGGTCGGCGTCTACGACCCCGCCGAGGCCGGGCGGCTGCTGGACGCCGCCGGATGGCGGCTGTCCGGCCAGACCCGCCGCAAGGACGGCCGCGACCTGACCCTGCGCTTCGTCGTGCCGTCCGGCCTGCAGCTCACCAAGTCCGAGGCCGAGCTCGTGCAGAGCATGCTCGCCCGGATCGGCGTCGGGGTCGCCATCCAGTCGGTGCCCAGCGACGACTACTTCACGAGATACATCATCCCCGGCAACTACGACGTCACCGCGTTCTCCTACGTGGGCACCCCCTTCCCCGTCTCCAGCGGCTACGGCCAGTACGCCGACGCGTCCAAGGACGCCGCGGGGCACCTCCAGTGGAACGCCAACCTGGGCCGCATCGGCTCCCCCCGGATCGACGCCGCCATGCAGAAGGCGACCGCCGAACTCGACCCGGAGCGGGCGCTGGCCGCCACCAACGCCGCCGACCGGCTGATCTGGGAGGAGGTCAACGTGCTGACGCTCTACCAGCGCCCGCAGAACGTCGCGGTCGGCCGCGACGTGGCCAACTACGGCGCCCGTGGCTTCTACGACCTGCGCTACCAGGACATCGGCTTCACCCGCTGATCCCGCGCCCGCGCGGGCGTCCCGGCATACGCTCCCGTGCCCGGTGCCGGGGCCGGGGCCGGACCGTCGTGCGTCACGGCGGCGGGCCCGCACGGTCCGGCCACCGCCGCCCCTTTCGCCGGGACGGTGGTGTAGAACCTGATCCATGTCTGTTTCCGTAACATGGCCGCAGGCGCTCGCCTGGCGGCTGAGGCGGCAGTTCGTCGACCCGGTGGCCGGCCCGGACGCGGTCTCGGTGGTCCGCCGCCTGACCGGGGTGCAGGCGCAGGTGGCCTCCTCGGCCGAGCTGGCCGTGGCCGTACGGCACGCCGCCCCCCGCCCCGGTGAGATCGACGACGCCCTGTGGCGCGACCGCACCCTGGTGAAGACGTGGACGGCGCGCGGCACCCTGCACCTGGTCCCCGCCGACGAGCTGGCCGCCCACACCGCGGTCCTCGGCTCCTTCCGCCACTGGGAGAAGGGGTCCTGGCAGCGGGGCCACGGTGTCGGCGCCGCCGAGGTCGCCGCCATCCTGGAGGCGGTCCCCGCGGCGCTCGCGGGCCGCGCCCTCACCCGCGAGGAGCTGGTCGAGGCGGTCATCGCGGCCACCGGCGACGCCCACCTGCGGGAGGCGCTCACGTCCGGCTGGGGCGCTCTGCTGAAACCGCTGAGCTTCCTCGGTGAGCTCTGCTACGGCCCGCCGCGCGCGGGCCGGGTGACCTTCGTCAGCCCCCGCGACTGGCTGGCCGGGCACCGGCCCGGATCGCTCCCGCCCGAGGAGGCCGGTGTGCGGCTGGTCCGCTCCTTCCTCGGCGCGCACGGCCCCGCCACCCCCGAGGCATTCGACGCCTGGCTCTACCGCGGGGGCGCCCGCAAGGCGGCGCTGCGCGGCTGGTTCGGCGAACTCGCCCCCGAGCTGGCCGAGGTCGAGGTCGAGGGCCGGCCGATGACGATCCTCGCCGAGCACCTCGACGACCTGGCCGCGACCGCCCCCACCGCCGGGGTCCACCTGCTGCCCGGTTTCGACCAGTACATCCTGGGCGCTCCGCGCGACCTCACGCCGCTCCTGCCCGCGGCGGTCCGGCCGAAGGTCAGCCGGGCGGCCGGCTGGATCTCCCCTGTCGTGGTCCATCAGGGCCGGGTGGCCGGGGTCTGGGAGGCGAAGGACGGCGGGATCGTCCTCGACCTCTTCGAGGACGTGCCCGCCGCCCCCCTGGCCGCCGCGGTCGAACGCGTCGAAGCCCTGCTGCGGCGGGACCGGCCCGGCGCCTGAGCCGCGGCACGCCCGGCCACCCCGGCGCCCCGCCGTCGGGGCGCCGGTCACAGCGGTTCGGTGAACGCCCAGCCGCGTGCCAGCAGGGCGTCGACCGCCTCGACGGCCCGCTCCAGCCGCGCGGCCGGCGGGCCGGACGCCACCACGTGCGGCAGCCCCCGCGCGCGGAGCTCCTCGCGGAAGCGGGCGTCCATCCGGTGCCGGACCGCCTCGCCGTCCCGCCAGCCGTCCTGCTCGAACGGCACGTCCTCCACCGAGGTGTGGATCCACAGGTCGTGCCGGGCGCGCGGGTGAACGGCGCAGGCCGTCCCGAGGTAGCGCTCGTGCCACAGCGAGGTGGCGAACGCGTCGGTGTCGCACACCAGCAGCGGAGAGCCCACGCGGGCGGCGGCGTCCTCCCACGCGAGCTGGCGGTCGGCGATCTCCGCGAACTCCGCCGTCTCCCACTCCAGGTCGTCCAGCCACGGCTCCGGAAGCCCGGCCGCCTTCGCCCGGCGGCGGGCCAGGGCGAGCTTCTCCTCGCAGTACGTCCTGCCGTACTCGGGGACCCAGCGGGTCGCCGCCCAGGGTCCGCCCCGGGCGGCGTAATGAGCGGCCAGGTCCCTGGCCAGGGTGGTGGTGCCGCTGGACTCGGCGCCGACGACCACCACGCGGCGGGCCAGGTGGCCACGGACCGCCGGGGACAGCCATGGCCAGCACGCCACCGGGTCGTTCCTGACCATCGTTCCGCTCACCGGGAACCGCTCCCGGGCCGCGTCGACGCTCACGTGGACGGCGCCGAACCGGCGGGCCAGCTCCGCGCCGTACTCCTCCGAGGAGAAGACCGCGTCGATCCGCGGGACGGTACCGTGCGCCAGGGCGAGCGCGTGACGGAACACCGCCACGTGCGCGGCCCAGATCTCCGGATCGCCGTAGTCGATCTCGACGTCGTCGACCACCGGGGCGATCGTCACGCCGGGCTGCGGGTGGGCCTCGCGCAGCCAGGCGGCGCGCAACGCCAGCGGGACGCTCTCGGCCGACGAGGCGGCCACCACCACGCTCACCCGGGCGCACCGGGCCGCCGCGGTGTCGACGAGGTGGTGGTGGCCCATGTGCGGGGGGTAGAACTTGCCGATCACCAGCCCGTGGGCGAAGACCCCGGGCACATCGCCCGCCCCGCTCACATCACCCGGACCGCTCGCCCCGCTCACGCCGTCACCGGAACCGGCCGGGCCGCGAGCTCTCCGCGCCAGGCCCGCAGGCCCGAGACGCAGAGCGCGAGGAAGACCACGTACAGGACGGCGGTGAGGTGCAGCCCCTTGTAGGCGTAGAGCGGGATGTAGATCAGGTCGGCCGCGATCCACAGCCACCACGACTCCACGAGCTTGCGGGTCTGCCCGTAGGTGGCCGTCAGCGACAGCGCGGTGGTCAGCGCGTCCCAGAAGGGCACGGTGGAGTCGGTCCAGGTTGCGAGGGCGACGGTGAGCACGGCGGTGGCGGCGGCGCCGCAGACGGCCAGCGCGGCCCACTCGGCCCGGCGGGTCCGGCGCACCGCGGGGCGGGTGCGGCCCGCCCCGCCGTACATCCACTGCCACCAGCCGTACGCGCCGAGCGCCACGTAGAGGACCTGCAGGGCCGCGTCGGCGTACAGCCCGACGGCCAGGAACACCAGTCCCAGCAGGATCACGTTGGCGATCCCGATCGGCCAGTTGGCGATGTGCTGGCGGGCCACCAGCCAGACCGTGAGGATGCCGCTGGCGAAGCCCAGCAGCTCGGCCCAGCTGGTCGGCGTCCCGGCGAGGGTGAAGGCGGGCTGGAGGAGGGGGTCCAGCAGTTCGGCGAGGGACATGCGATCTCCTTTATCGTCTATATGACGATAAAGGGTCGGTGAAGACGGAACCAGACCCGGTCCCCGGGGCGCAGCTGCGCGGCCACGGGCAGGTCGGCCGAAGCGACGACGGCGATGACCGGATAGCCGCCGGTCGGGGGATGGTCGGCGAGGAAGACGATCGGCTGGCCGCTCGGCGGCACCTGCACCGCCCCGGCCACCATTCCCTCGCTGGGCAGCTCATCGTCGCGGACGCGCCGCAGGGCCGTCCCCGTCAGCCGTACGCCCACCCGGTTGCTGTGCCGGCTCACCTGGTACGGCGCGGCGCACAGCGCCTCCAGCGCGTCCGGGGCGAACCAGTCGTCGCGGGGGCCGGGAAGCACCCGCAGCACGCCCCGCGGGACCGGAGGCGGCGGGGCGGCGTCGACGACGATCGGCGGCAGGCCGGCGGCCGGTCCCAGGGGCAGGCGCAGCCCCGGGGCCAGCGGCGCCGGGCCCAGGCCGGAGAGCGCGTCGGTCGAGCGGCTGCCCAGGACGGCCGGCACGTCGAGGCCGCCGCGGACCGCGACGTAGGTGCGCAGCCCCGCGGTGGGCGTGCCCACCCGCAGCTCGCCGCCGGACGGCACCCACACCGGCGCGTACGGCCCCGCCGCTCCGGGCCGCTCCGGGGACCCCGGCCCTTCGGAACCGTCCGCGCCCTCGGGGAGGCGGAGCGTGAGAGGGCAGGGCGCCCCGGTGACGGCGACCCAGGCCCCGGCGGGGAACCGCAGGCAGGCGCCGCCGAAGGTCAGCTCGATCCCGGCGGCGTCCTCGGGGTTGCCGACCAGCCGGTTGGCCAGCCGCAGGCTCGGCGCGTCCGCGGCGCCGGAGCACGGCACCCCGAGGTGGCCGAGGCCGGGGCGGCCCAGGTCCTGCACGGTGGCGTACGGGCCGGGCGCGACCACCTCGACCACGCGGGGGACGGGATCCGCCTCCGGACTCATCCCCGCACCGCCCGGAAGCGGACCCGGGTGCCGGGGGTGAGCAGCGCGGGCGGGTCGGCGGCCGTGTCCCACACGACCAGGGAAGAGCGGCCGAGCAGCCGCCAGCCGCCCGGCGAGGCCGCGGGGTAGACGGCCGAGTACGGGCCGGCGATCGCCACCGCCCCGGCGGGCACCGAGGTCCGGGGCGTGGAGAGGCGCGGCACGTGCAGCGCCGGGTCCAGCCCGGTGAGGTAGGCGAAACCCGGGGCGAACCCCAGCCAGCCCACCACCAGCTCCACGCCGGTGTGCCGCTCGACCACCTCCCGGACCGGCAGCCCGCTCAGCTCGGCCACGTCGGCGAGGTCGGGGCCGTCGTAGACCACCGGGACCGTCACCGTCCCGCGCGCGCCGGAGGGGGCCGGGGCGGCGTCGCATGCCGTGCCCAGCAGCAGGGACAGCCGGGCCCGCAGCGCGGCCGGGTCGGCGCCCGGGGCGACGACGAGGACGGTGGCGGGGCCGGGCACGATCTCGGTCACCCCCGCCGGGCGGCGTTCCCGCAGCAGGGCGTCCAGCCGGTGGGAGACCTCCAGAGAGCCGGTCTCCACCAGCAGGGCGGACTCCCCGGCCCGGCGGATCACCGCCCGGTCGCCGGAGCCCGGCCGGGACGTCATCCGGCCATCCGGCGGGCCGGGCCGGCCGGCCGTACCCGCGCCGCGCCCGGACCGGTGGACCGCGTCGCCGGCGGAGTCCTCACCGGAACGCCCGCAGCGTCACCCCGGCGGCCTCCAGCGCCTCGCGGACGGCCCGCGCCAGCGCCACCGCGCCGGGGGTGTCGCCGTGCACGCAGATGGACCGGGCGTCCACCGCCACCTCCGAGCCGTCGGCCGCGGTGACCGTCCCGGCCGTCGCCATCCGCACGGCGCGGGCCGCGACCGCGGCGGGGTCGTGCAGCACCGCGCCGGGGGAGCGACGGGGGACCAGCGTTCCGGCCGGGGTGTAGGCGCGGTCGGCGAACGCCTCGGTGACGGTGGCCAGGCCCGCGCGGGCCGCGACGGCGTGGACGGCCGAGCCGGGCAGCGTGAGCACCGGCAGGCCCGGGTCGTAGTCGGCCACGGCCGCCACGACGGCCTCGGCCTGCTCGCTGTCACGGCAGATCCGGTTGTACAGCGCGCCGTGCGGCTTGACGTAGGTGACCCGGCCGCCCATCGCCCTGGCGATCCCGTCCACCGCGGCGAGCTGGTACAGCACCTCGGCGCACAGATCCTCGGGGTCGACCTCCATCTCGCGCCGCCCGAAGCCGGCCAGGTCGCGGTAGGACACCTGGGCGCCGATGGCCACCCCCCGGTCGACCGCGGCCGCGCAGGTGCGGCGGATCGTGCGGGGGTCACCGGCGTGGAAGCCGCAGGCGATGTTCGCGCTGGTCACGATGTCCAGCAGGGCCATGTCGTCGCCCAGCGACCAGATGCCGAACCCCTCGCCGAGGTCGGCGTTCAGGTCGATCACCGCGCCGGTCGCCGCGCGGGTCACCACGGCCCTCCCGTCCCCGGCGGCTCATCGGGGATGTCGGCGATGTCGTCGAGGGCGACGGCGAGCTCCTCCGGGTCGTCGCCGATCCGCTCGACGATCTCCATCAGCACGTGCAGCACGTCGTGCCGGTCGTGGCCCAGGTCCAGCAGCCGCTGCGCGGCCTCCCACAGCTGCGGGGGGTCGCCCTCCCACAGCCGGGCGGCGATCTCCTCGTGCCAGGCGAGGTGCTCGTCGCGGTCGGGCCGGCGCCGCTCGTCCGCGTGGTCGATCTCCAGCAGGATCCGCCGGTCGGCGTCGTCGGCCGGGTTGAGCCGGTCGAGCTTGATCTCGCCGTGCGTGCCCTGCAGGAAGGGGAACGCGAAGACGCGCCGGGCCAGCGCCGACAGGTCGCCGTCCGGCAGCAGCCTCTCCAGCAGGTCGCGGTCGATGCCGAAGGTGGTCGGGTCGCGGTAGGCCTCGGCGAACTTCCCCGTCGCCTCCCAGATCCCGTCCAGCGTGGCGCGCAGGCCCTCATCCGGCAGCCCGGTCCGGCGGGCCGCGAAGCGCGCCCAGGCGCTGAGCACGTACGGCACCGCCTCCTGCTCGGCCGGGCTGAGCATCACCTTGCGCGGCAGCCAGTCGAGCAGGAACGCCTCGCACTTGGCCGGGCTGACCCGCAGGGGACGCCCGAAGTCCTGGTCGCAGCCGTAGTCGATGATGTGGTCGGCGCACCGCGAGGCCGCCGACGGGTCCGACAGGTGCTCGGCCGCGTCGGAGGACAGGAACTCCGCGGCGAGCATCGCCCGGCGGTCGCGGCTGTAGGGGGCCTCGCTGTGCAGCGGGGCCGGGCGCTTGCGGCCGGGCGGCAACGCCTTGATCCGGGAACGGGCGAAGGCGTGGTAGGCGCTGTAGCTGTCGCTGACCGGCGCGGTCGTCCTGCGGTCGCCGTACTCGGCGGTGGCCTTCATGGCCGACTCCAGCAGCGCCCGCGCCTGCTGCGGCTCGATCTCCTCGAACCGGAGCATCGGGTTGGCCTCGGCCTCGGCCCGGGCCTGCTCCAGCAGCTTGTCGACGTGCGAGGAGACCCAGGCGTCGCGGGCGATGCCCCGCATGTTGTAGTCGACGACCATGACCAGCGCGTGCGGCTCCTCGGCGGCCTCGGCCCCGCGGTATCCGAAGGTGCACACGACGGTGTCCTGGTCGCCGTAGGCGTCGCGGGAGACGTAGCAGCCGGTGGGCTTGACCGCGCCCAGCCGGTCGGCCCAGCGGGGCCTGGCCACGTCGCGCTCGATGAGCGCCAGCGCCGCGCCCTCGGCCTTGGCGGCCTGGCGGGCCGTGCCGAGATAGGCCAGCGCGATCAGCAGGGTCAGCGCGGCGGGGGAGCCGGCCTTGGCGGCGTAGTCGACCAGTCCCTCGCCGAGGACCTGCTCGGCGTCGCCGCCCTTCAGGCGGCGCCCCCACCAGGCCCCGACCATGTCGGAGACCATGAGCTCGGCGTCCAGAGGGCTGCGTACGGCCAGCAGTTCGCGCGCGGCCACCAGCATCTCGGAGAACACCTCGTCAGGAGACCGGCTCTCGCGGGGGTCTCGACGGTGTCGCCGGCTCAAGCGACCTCCCCCATCCGCCGGATCCCGGTGCCGCCGCACTGATCGGTTCGCTCGCTCACGCCCCAACCCTCTCGCATTCCCGGGCCAAACGGTGCGTAGGACGCGCTCCGGTGATCTCGATGTTACCGAGGACTTCGGGGCGGCGGCGCGGAGTTGACGAGCGCGAGCAGATGCTCGCGGGCGACGCGTTCCACCACCTCGGGCGTCGCGTCGATCCCCAGATGCTCCGCGCAGGCGCGGACGTCGGCCACGCACCTGCTGACGGTGCCGAGGGGAACGGTGAGGAACTCATCGGCCAGGCGGGCGCTCACCGGATCGTGGAGCTTCGTTGCGCCGTCGGCGAGATGGGTGACCAGAGCGGACATGTATGTCGCATTCCTCCGGGTTCCCGGGGCAAACCCCCGGACGGACGACGGGGACGTGCGTTCTCATTCCACAGCTTATCGCGTGAGTGTCAACCCCAGATGCCGCCTGGCATGTTCGGGTTGACACGGATTCTGACAGATTTGCGAGACCGCGGAGTAAACGAATGTCCCCGAAGAGGGAGCCAAATCGGGATTGAGTCAGTAGCCTGATCTTGTTCGGGGCGCGCGCGGGGTCGAGGTGGACGGTTGTCGGGACGGTCCGGCTTGATCCTGCTAGGGTCCTGGCGGCATACGGAGGTGGACGCGGAGGGGAACGGCGCCACCATTCGGCTTCGGCGGAATGCTGGTCGGGCGATGCCCGTGCTGGGAACCCGGCGCGTCAGCGTGCGGGCCCGGTCCCGGACCGGGGAGGGCCCGCGGGATGCGCGCTTCGCCGCATCTTGGGCGGGGCTTCCGTCCGCACGCACCCATCGCCGATGATGTACTGCAGATCCGGTCCCCCGGAGCTGCGCTACGCCGATTCGCAAGTTTGGAGATGTGCCTCGTGGGAGACCCTGGCACGCGACGGAGGTGCCGACCATGAGCGCCGAAACCTCCGTGCCCCGTCCCCGGGAGTCGGGTGTGGACATCTCGGACTCCGGACTGCTCCATGGCCTGTTGTCGCAGTCGCCCTTCGCCTTCGCGTTCTTCGGCCCCGACGGCCGCTTCCACCGGGTGGACGAGGTCTTCGCCGACGTGGTCGGCCTTCCCGCCGAGCGGCTGGTCGGCCGGACGCCGGGCGAGCTGCTCCCGGCCGACCTCACCGCGCTCCTGGAGAGCGCGGTCCGCGACGTCGTCGCGGGCGCCGACGTCGAGACCGACCAGCGGATCCGGGTACGCGCGGCTGACGGCGGCACCCGCCACTGGTCGCTGACCTTCTCCCCGGTCCACGACGACAAGGACGCGCTGCGCGCGGTCTGCCTGGTCGGGGTGGACGTCACCGGCAGCCGGCAGGTCGAGGAGGACCTGCGGCGCAGCGAGGAGCGCTACCGCTCGCTGGTGGAGGCCCAGTCGCAGCTCGTGTGGATCACCTCGCCGAGCGGCGCCGTCGTGGAGGACGCGCCGCAGTGGCGGGCCATCACCGGCCAGGGCCTGGAGGAGTATCTCGCCCACGGCTGGCTGGAGGCCGTCCACCCCGACGACCGCCCGCACACCGAGGAGGCGTGGCGCGAGGCGCTGCGCGGCCGGACCATGTTCGAGTGGAGCTACCGCGTCCGCACCCGCGCCAGCGGCTACCGCCACTTCGAGGTGCGCGCGGTCCCCATCATCCGGCACGGCCGGGTGGTCGAGTGGGTCGGCGCCAACACCGGCGTCACCCCGCAGCGCGAGGCTGAGGAGATGCGCGGCCGCCTCACCGACCAGCTCGGCGCCGCCGCGCTGCGCACCGCCCGTCTCCAGGGCGCCACCGCGATGCTCGCCGAGGCGCTCACCGTCGAGCAGGTGGTCCAGGTCATCATCGACGTGGGCCGTACGGCGGTGGCGGCGGACCGGTCCGCGGTGGCCCTGCTCGACGTCGACCGGGCCGCCCTGAAGCTGGTCAACAACGGCGGCATCCCCGATGTCCCCGGCGCGCCGGGGGAGGAGATCCCGCTGGCGCACTCCAGCGTGATGACCATGGCCGTCAACAGCCGCCGCCCGGTCTTCGCCGAGTCTCCCGAGAGCCTGCGCGCCCAGCTCGTCGAGGCCGGGGGCGACGAGGAGCTCATCTCCGGGTTCATCGCGCACAGCGACGAGCGGGCCTGGGTGGGGCTGCCGCTGCTGGCCGCCGGCCGCGCGCTCGGCGCCCTGCGGTTCTCCTTCACCCGTCCCCAGAAGATCTCCCAGGAGGACGGCGTCTTCCTGGAGGCGCTGGCCGGCCAGTGCGCGCTCGCCGTCGAGCGCGCCACGCTGTTCGAGCGCGAGCACCGCACCGCCGAGACGCTCCAGCGCAGCCTGCTGCCCGACCGCCTGCCGGTGGTGCGGGGCCTGGTGCTGGCCCAGCGGTTCCGCTCGGGCAGCCGCCACGTCCAGGTCGGCGGCGACTGGTACGACGCCTTCGTCCTGCAGGACGGCAGGGTCGCGGCGGTGGTCGGTGACGTCATGGGCAAGGGCGTCAAGGCCGCGGCCGGCATGGGCCGGATCCGCAACGCCATGCGGGCCCTGGCGCTGACCAACCCGCCGCCCGCGGCCGTCCTCACCGGCCTGGACCGGGTGTTCGAGGCGACCGAGGAGGAGGAGCAGGTCACCACCCTCGCCTACATGGTCGTCGAGCCCGGCACGGGAGAGGGCACGCTGGCCCTGGCCGGACACCCGCCGCCCCTGCTGGTCTCACCCCAGGGCGTGCCGATCCTGTGCGACGGCGAGCCGGGCACCCCGCTCGGCTGGCCGACGAGCCGCAGGCAGTTCCGGTTCTGCGTGCCGCCCGGCCACACCGCGGTCCTGTACTCCGACGGCCTGGTGGAGAACCGCAAGCGCGGACTGGACGCGGGACTCGCCGATCTGTGCTCCGTCGTGACCGAAGCGCCTCCTGAGGTCGTGGGAAGTCCTCACATGTTGCTCGACTTCCTCGTTGATCGCATGTTGGCGGGATATGAGCAGGATGACGACGTCACGGTGCTGGCGATCCACGTCCCGCCAGCCACGAAGAGTGACTGAATGAAACAGTCATAACGGTTGCTTTCGGGTATCGGTGGCGCGCTTACGTACGCACTACTCTCTTGGTCGGCCTAGGGTGGAGGACAACCGCCAGGAGGCGGCCGTATGGATCACGGTGTCATGTCACAATGCTTGACAGGTGCGTCGCGGTTCGCGCGGCCTCGTCCAGCACAACCAGAGGTATTCGCCCCTAGCGGGCATCTGGGTCCATTCTCGTCACGCTTTCCTTCGAGAGGTGTTCGTGTCGCCTGCAAGTTCGACTCGCTCGAAGCCATCCGAGCTGAACGAGCCCGTCATTCAGCAGCTGATGGAGCGGGGACGCTCGCAGGGGTTCCTCGAGTCCGAGGATGTCCGCAAGGCCGTCGAGGAAGCGGACATTCCGATGGCGCAGGTCGCTGGGATCCTGCGCAACCTCAGCAAAGAGGGCATCACCGTACGGTTGACTGCTGAGGACTCCAAGGCTCCCAAGAAGTCCCGGACTCCGGCCAAGCGCCGTACCCCCGCCGCCCCCGCCCCCGTCAAGAAGACCAAGACCGCCGCCGCGGCCAAGGAGCAGCCGGAGACCGTCACCGCGGTCGTCGGCGGCTCCGAGCCCGCTCCCGCGGCCAAGAAGCCCGCGCCGCCGGCCAAGAAGGCCGCCCCGACGGCGAAGAAGCCCGTGCCCGCGCAGCCCAAGCGGCCCACCGCCGAGGCGGTCACGCCCAAGCCCGAGCCGAAGCCCAAGTCCGCCGGCGCCGAGGACGACGAGGTCATCGACCTTGAGGACGTCGAGATCGAGGACTTCGACCTAGAGGTCGAGGAAGTCGAGGAGGTCGAGGTCGAGGCGGAGGGCGACGCCGAGCCCGAGGCCGAGGTCGAGACCGAGGAGCCCAAGGGCGAGGCCCTCGGGCAGAACGAGGACGAGGTCCTCATCCTCTCCGATGACGACGACGACGCCCCCGTGCCGCAGGTCGCCGCCGCCGGCGCCACCGCCGACCCGGTCAAGGACTACCTCAAGCAGATCGGCAAGGTCCCCCTGCTCAACGCCGAGCAGGAGGTGGAGCTGGCCAAGCGCATCGAGGCCGGCCTGTTCGCCGAGGAGCAGCTCGCCACCGACGGCGAGGTGCTCCCGGTGGACGTCCGCGCCGAGCTGGAGTGGATCGCCGAGGACGGCCGCCGGGCCAAGAACCACCTGCTGGAGGCCAACCTCCGCCTGGTGGTCTCGCTGGCCAAGCGCTACACCGGCCGCGGCATGCTGTTCCTGGACCTCATCCAGGAGGGCAACCTCGGCCTGATCCGCGCGGTGGAGAAGTTCGACTACACCAAGGGCTACAAGTTCTCCACCTACGCCACCTGGTGGATCCGGCAGGCGATCACCCGGGCCATGGCCGACCAGGCGCGGACCATCCGCATCCCGGTCCACATGGTCGAAGTGATCAACAAGCTGGCCCGCGTGCAGCGGCAGATGCTGCAGGACCTCGGCCGTGAGCCCACGCCCGAGGAACTGGCCCGCGAGCTCGACATGACCCCCGAGAAGGTCGTCGAGGTCCAGAAGTACGGCCGCGAGCCGATCTCCTTGCACACCCCCCTGGGTGAGGAGGGCGACAGCGAGTTCGGCGACCTCATCGAGGACTCCGAGGCGATCGTCCCGGCCGACGCGGTCAGCTTCACGCTCCTGCAGGAGCAGCTGCACTCGGTGCTCGACACGCTGTCGGAGCGCGAGGCGGGCGTGGTGTCCATGCGGTTCGGCCTGACCGACGGTCAGCCCAAGACGCTCGACGAGATCGGCAAGGTCTACGGCGTGACGCGCGAGCGCATCCGGCAGATCGAGTCCAAGACCATGTCGAAGCTGCGTCACCCGTCGCGGTCGCAGGTCCTGCGCGACTACCTCGACTGATCCGGCCGGAAGACCGACGCGAGGGGGCCCACGCCGTACGGCGTGGGCCCCCTCGTCGTGTCGGAACCTGTCGGAACCTAGTGGAACCTCCCGGAACCGTCGTCTCGCGTAATGGCCGAACGGCGGGCCGGCGCGGGTGTGAGCGCGTCAGGCGTCCTTGCGCCGCGAGCCTCCTCGCCGTGTCACGGGCCGTCGTCTCGTGGGACGGCCGAACGGCGGGACGGCGCGGGCGTGTCAGGCCCCGTCGCGTGCGGCGACGTCGAGGACCCACGGCCGCCCGGCGGCCGGTTCGGGGCCGAGCACGACGTCGTGGCCCATGCCGTCCAGCACCTTCACCAGCTCCTCCGGCGTCCCCGGGTCGTCGCCCGACTCCAGCAGCGAGCGGGCGACCGCCCCCCGGGTGGCCTTCGCCATGTGGCTGATGACCCTGCCGTTCCTGAGCACACGCACCGCGACCGCCCGGCCACCCGGACGCCAGGCCGGCGCGTAGGTGCCGGAGCGGAGGTCGACGACCAGGCCGGGTTCGGCGTCGAGGAGCGGGGTCACCGGGCGGCGCCACCAGGCCGCGAGGCCGCCGAGCGGCGGCAGCCGTACGCCCATGGACAGCCGGTAGGACGGGATCCGGTCGGCGGGCCGCAGCAGGCCCCACAGACCGGAGAAGATCACCAGGTTCCGGGCCGCCCGGTCCGCGGCCCCGGGGGACAGCGTGGCGAGGCCGAGATTGTCGTAGAGCACGCCGGTGTAGAGCTCGGCGGCCGGCAGCGTGGGCGCGGTCCGCAGCATGAGATTCTTGCCGATCTCGCCGAGCAGTCCCGGCGACAGACCGAGTACCGCCTGCGCCCGGGGACCCTCGCACAGGGTGATGAGCGCGGACAGGACGGCCTCCCGCGACGGGTTCAGCGACGGGAAGCTCAGCCGGGACGGGTCGAGGGCGGGACCGTCGGCGGGCTCGGCCTTCCCCTCCGACGGCGGCAGCAGGATCAGCACAGTCGCCGAGCGTAGTGGGCCGGACGTCTGTGGGTGTGAGGGGTGGGTCACCGCATGGCCGTGGCACCACGTGCGTGGTGCCACGGCCATGGACGGGTGAGAGCGCGTTCCCCACCCCGGTGTGCCCGGGGGAGGGCGGCGCGGTGGATATATCGGATCAAGCCAGAGCCGGACGCCTGGCCCGGCCGCCGGACGGGCGGTGGGAAGGCGCCGTGGTGGGGCGATATCACTACCGGCTCCCGTCGGCTTCTAGCGTTCGTTGTCTTTCGCGGTCGCAGAGGTGTCGCTGAGGCGCGCCGACTCGTCCTGGATGTCGGCGCCCTTGTCGCGCAGCACGGCCACGTGCTGACGCCCGTGGTGGGCGCAGAACAGCAGCTCTCCGCCCGCGGGCAGGGTCGCGCGGATGTAGGCCTGTGCGCCGCACCGGTCGCAACGGTCCGCGGCCGTCAGCTGCTTGGTGGGGGCGAGAATTCCAGTCACGTATCGCCTTTCAGGTCATCCCCGAGTGGAGGGATCTGGCGTCAGTCACTTGAGAGAACATCTAACCCGATGCGAACGTTCCCAACCGGCCCCTCGCTACGCCCAGAGCGGAAAGCGCCCGGAGGTAAGAGAGATCACACCGGAGGTAACACCGGAGCCTCCTCGGTGGCAAGCTTGTACCCGGCGCGGCGGGAAGGACGGTAGGCTGCGCACACGTGTTCGAGCGAAGTGGAGTGGGTGTGACCGCGGTCAGTACGGAGACGGCTTATACCGCTCGTCATCTGTCGGTGCTGGAGGGTCTGGAGGCCGTCCGCAAGCGCCCGGGCATGTACATCGGGTCCACCGACAGCCGCGGCCTCATGCACTGTCTCTGGGAGATCGTCGACAACGGCGTGGACGAGGCCCTGGCGGGGCACTGCACCCGCATCGAGGTCGAGCTGCACCCCGACGGGTCGATCGAGGTCCGAGACAACGGCCGTGGCATCCCGGTGGACATCGAGCCCAAGACCGGCCTCGCCGGAGTCGAGCTGGTCTACACCAAGCTGCACGCCGGCGGTAAGTTCGGCGGCGGCGCCTACGCCGCGTCGGGCGGTCTGCACGGCGTCGGCGCCTCCGTGGTCAACGCCCTGTCCTCCCGGCTCGACGTCGAGGTCGACCTCAACGGCACGACCCACGCGATCAGCTTCCGCCGCGGCGTCCCCGGCGTCTTCGACGGCGACGGACCCATCGGCAAGTTCAAGAAGAAGTCCGGCCTGCGCGAGACCGGCACGGTCGCCCGCAAGGTCACCGGCACGCGCGTCCGCTTCTGGGCCGACCGCCAGATCTTCCTCCCCGAGGCCGAGGTCTCCCTCGACGAGATCCACGTCCGCCTCCGCCAGACCGCCTTCCTGGTCCCCGGCCTGACCCTGTCCGTGCGCGACAGCCGCGGCGAGGAGCCGGCCGAGGAGGAGTTCCGCTTCGACGGCGGCATCTCGGAGTTCACCGAGTTCCTCGCCCGCGACGAGGCGATCTGCGAGGTGCTGCGCATCCAGGGCGTCGGCCACTTCCACGAGACCGTGCCGGTCCTCGACGACCTGGGCCACATGACCCCCACCGAGATCCAGCGCGAGCTGACCGTGGACGTGGCGCTGCGCTGGGGCAAGGGCTACGACAACACCGTCCGGTCGTTCGTCAACGTGATCGCCACCTCCAAGGGCGGCACCCACGTCAACGGGTTCGAGCGGGCGCTGGTCCGCACGCTCAACGAACTGCTCCGCGAGGGCCGTCTGCTGAAGAACGGCGACGCCCCGGTCACCCGCGAGGACATCATGGAGGGCCTCACCGCCGTGGTGACCGTCCGGGTGCCCGAGCCGCAGTTCGAGGGGCAGACCAAGGAGATCCTCGGCACCGCCGCGGCCTCCCGGATCGTCTCCCACGTCGTCTCCCGCGAGCTCAGGGAGCTGTTCACCGACCCGCCGCGCCGCGCCAAGCAGCAGATGCGGGCGGTCCTGGAGAAGATCGCCGCGGCGGCCAAGGCCCGCATCGCCGCCCGCGAGCACCGCGACACCCAGCGGCGCAAGACCGCCCTGGAGAACTCGGCGCTCCCCGCCAAGCTGGTCGACTGCCGCAGCGACGACGTCGACCGCACCGAGCTGTTCATCGTCGAGGGCGACTCGGCGCTGGGCACCGCCCGCGCCGCCCGCGACTCGGAGTTCCAGGCGCTGCTGCCGATCCGCGGCAAGATCCTGAACGTGCAGAAGGCGTCCGTCGCCGACATGCTGAAGAACGCCGAGTGCGCCGCGATCATCCAGGTCATCGGCGCGGGCTCGGGCCGCTCGTTCGACATCGAGGCCGCCCGGTACGGCAAGGTCATCCTCATGGCCGACGCCGACGTCGACGGCGCCCACATCCGCTGCCTGCTGCTGACCCTGTTCCACCGCTACATGCGGCCGATGGTCGAGGCCGGCCGGGTCTTCGCGGCCGTCCCGCCGCTGCACCGGATCGAGGTCACCAACCCCGGCCGGGGGCAGAGCAAGTACGTCTACTGCTACTCCGACGCCGAGCTGCATAAGGTCCTGCGCGACCTGGAGCGCCGCGGCAAGCGCTGGAAGGACCCGGTGCAGCGCTACAAGGGCCTCGGTGAGATGGACGCCGACCAGCTCGCCGAGACCACCATGGAGCCCCGCCACCGCACCCTGCGCCGGGTGCGGATCGAGGACGTCGCGGAGGCCGAGCACATCTTCAACCTCCTGATGGGCAGCGACGTGGCCCCGCGCCGGGAGTTCATCGTGGGCAACGCCGCCGAGGTCGACCGCGACCACATCGACGCCTGAGACACCCCGAACGCCCCGAGCACGCCGGGCGCCCGAGACGTCAGGGACGCCCTGAGACACGCCCGGGAGACACCCGGGCGGGGTCTCACCCGGGAGGAGCCGCCGCGCGCCGCCACCGGGCCCCTCGTGCCCGCTGCGCGCCGTCATCCGACCCGGTACGGCTCGCGGGCCGTACCGGGGCGTCACGGGCCGTTCCGCGCCGATGGCGGCGGTCCCCTCCGGGACGACTCCCCTCAGGAGTCGACGTCCGCCTCGACGGGCGCGAGCTTCCCGGTGCGCACGTCGTAGATGGCGCCCCCGACGGACAGGTCCGCCGGCAGGAACGGACTGGTCCTGATCCGGGTCAGATCGTGGCGCAGGGCGGCGTCCTGATCGGGGACGGTGTGGAACTCCAGGCTCCTGGTGTCGACGCCCTGCCGGGCGGCGAGCTGGTGCACGTCCTCGTCGGTCGCCTTGGCCATGCCGCAGTCGGTGTGCGGCATGACGAGCACCCGGTTCACCCCCAACAGGTAGACGGCCAGCACCAGCGTGCGCAGGACGTCGTCGGTGACCCGCGCCCCGGCGTTGCGCAGGATCTTGGCGTCACCCGGCTTGAGCCCGAAGACCCCCAGCGGGTCGATTCGGGAGTCCATGCAGGTGACCACCGCCAACCCGCGGGCGGCCCGGCCGGTCAGCTCGGAGTCCGTGAACGTGGCCGAGAACCTCTCGTTGGCCGTCAGCAGATCGTCGAAGACGCCCCCGGAAAACCCGTGCGGCATTGAACCCCCCTCTGGTCGTCGGTCGATGAGCCAATGATCCTGCATGTCCTTTTCATCGAAGTTTCCGGGGTGGCGTCCGTGCCGACTTCATGGAGATCCCACAGGCGTGGTTGACTGTGCGTGATGGTTCTGTGACGTCACGTACGGATAGCTGGAGCTGGTCATGAGCAGGATCGAGTCCCTGGCCGAATATCTGCGTGCCGAGGGCAGGCGGAAACTGGACCGGGTGGAGGTCCGCGACGGGGGGCGCAACGCGCGCTCGGCGCTCGCGCTGCTCGACGCCGCGATCCACGCCCGGTCGCTCGGTGACGACGACCCCCTGATCGCCGTCCTCGTCGGCGCGGGCTGCTTCGGCCCGTCGGGGCGGGAGGAGCTCCGGCCCGATGAGCGGGTCACCCGGATCGTGCGCTCCTGGGAGTCAGGCGACCCGCAGGAACTGCTGACGAGGATCGGCCTGGCCCTGCAGGAGGCGCCGGTCTGAGCGGCCCCGCGGCCCGCCGCCGCGCGCCCGGCGGGGTTTGAGCCGTCGCCGCGGGGAAGCGGAGGAGGAAGCGGCGGCCGTGCCCCGGGCATCGTCGCCCCAGGCCGACGTCCCCTGTCAGGAGAGCTCATGGCGGTAGCGCGGATGCGATCGGTGGTCATCGACTGCCCCGACCCGAAGGGTCTCGCCGACTTCTACGGCGCGCTTCTGGACTGGAAGATCACCAATGTGGAGGACGACTGGGTGACGCTCACCGACGGGGAGTCGGGCGCGCGCCTCTGCTTCCAGCTGGCTCCCGACCACCGGCCGCCCAGCTGGCCCGATTCCGAGCTTCCCCAGCAGTTCCACCTGGACCTGGCCGTGGACGACCTGGACGAGGCCGAGGCCAGGACGCTCGCGCTGGGCGCGGTCAAGCACTCCCACCGGCCCGACGCCGAGGACGACGACTTCCGGGTGTTCCTCGATCCCGCCGGGCACCCCTTCTGTCTCTGCCTGGTCTGACGCCGCCGTCCGCCCTCCCGCCCGGCGCGGTCGCGCCGCGGGGACCGGCCGGGCCGTGACGCCCGCCGTACGCCCCGCCGACGACCGCGGCGGCACCTACGGCGGAGCCCTCCTCCCCGGCCGGGAAGGAGGGCTCTACGCGGCATCGGCGCCCCGGACCGGCACGGGCACGGAGCCCCGGTCCCGCGCCCGGCCGTACGGTGGCCTCCGGGCGGGCGGTCAGTCCCGCGCGGGCGTCGGCGCGGGGACCTGCCCGGCGCCGGGGGTCCCGCCCGGCGGGTCGTCCGGCGTGTCGTCCGGCGCGCCGGACGTGGGGCCGAGCGGACCGCCCACGGCCGCCACCGTGTGGGTGAGTCGCAGCCCCGAGCCGTCGCGGCGGCCCAGCTCCTCGGGCAGCGGGACGGGCTTGCCGACGGCCGAGGCCGCGCGGACCGGCGCCGGGCCCGCCCAGGCGAGCAGCAGCACGTCCTCGCCCTTCAGGAAGCGCTGCGCCCGGACGCCTCCGGTGGCGCGGCCCTTGGTCGGGTATTCGGCGTAGTCGGAGATCTTGGCGCCGCCGACCTGGGTGCCGGGCAGGGCGGTCGAGGACCCCGCGATCGTCACCACCCTGGACTCGCGCGTGGGATCGACCACGCCGAACCAGATCACCGAGGCGCCGCCGTCCAGCCGGATGCCCGCCATGCCGCCGGCCGGTCGGCCCTGCGGGCGGACGCTGGTCGCCGGGTAGCGCAGCAGCTGCGCGTCGGAGGTGATGAACACCAGGTCGTGATCCTCGGAGGTCAGCTCCGCGGCGCCCACCACCCGGTCGCCCTCCTTGAGCCCGATCACCTCGAACTCGTCGCGGTTGGCCGGATAGTCGGGGACGACCCGCTTGACCACTCCCTGTACGGTGCCCAGCGCCAGGCCGGGGCCGTCGGGGTCGAGCGAGCCGATGCCGACGACCGTCTCCCCGGGGGAGAGGCTGACGTACTCCGAAACCGGGTGGCCGCCGGACAGCGAGGGCGGGTCGGCCGTCGGGGGCAGCGTCGGCAGGTCGACGACCTGGACGCGGATCATCCGGCCCTCGCTGGTGACCGCTCCGATCTCGCCCCTGACCGTGCTGCGCACCACCGACACCAGCACGTCGTGCGCCGACCGCTCGCCGCCGGCCGGCAGCGGGGAGGCGTCGGTCGTGCGGGCCAGCAGGCCGGTGGAGGAGAACAGGACCAGGCACGGGTCGTCGGCGACCTCCAGGGTCACCGCGGCGCTCCTGGTGACGCCGGAGGACTCCAGCAGGACCGTGCGGCGCGGCGTGCCGAAGGTCTTGGCGACCTGGGCCAGCTCGTCGGAGACGACCTTGCGCAGCCGGGTGTCGGAGGACAGGATCTCGGTCAGCTCGGCGATCTCCGCCTGCAGCGTCTCCTTCTCCCGGTCGAGCTCCAGCTTGTCGTAGCGGGTCAGCCGGCGCAGCGGGGTGTCGAGGATGTAGGCGGCCTGGATCTCCGACAGGTCGAAGATCTCCATCAGCCGGGTGCGGGCCTGGGCCGAGTCGTCGGAGGCGCGGATGACCTGGATGACCTCGTCGATGTTGAGCAGCGCGACGATGAGGCCGTCGACGAGGTGCAGGCGCTCCTCGCGCTTGCGGCGGCGGTGGGCCGAGCGGCGGCGGACCACGTCGAGGCGGTGGTCGACGTACACCTGGAGCAGCTCGCGCAGGCCCAGCGTACGCGGCTGGCCGTCGACCAGCGCCACGTTGTTGATGCCGAAGCTCTCCTCCATCGGGGTGAGGCGGTAGAGCTCCTCCAGCACGGCCTCGGGGATGAAGCCGTTCTTGATCTCGATGATCAGCCTCAGGCCCTTGTGGCGGTCGCTGAGGTCCTTTAGGTCGGAGATGCCCTGGAGCTTCTTGGCCGTCACCAGCTCCCGGATCTTGGTGACGACCCGCTCGGGACCGACGTTGAACGGCAGCTCGGTGACGACGATGCCCTTGCGGCGGGGGCTGACCTGCTCGACGACGCACTTGGCGCGCATCCGGAAGGTGCCGCGCCCGCGGGCGTAGGCGTCGCGGATGCCGTCCAGGCCGATGATGATGCCGCCGGTCGGCAGGTCGGGGCCCGGGACGAACCGCATCAGGTCGTCGAGCGTGGCGTCCGGCTTCTTGATCAGGTGCCGGGCGGCGGCGACGACCTCGACGAGGTTGTGCGGCGCCATGTTGGTCGCCATTCCGACCGCGATGCCGGTGGCGCCGTTGACCAGGAGGTTGGGGAACGCCGACGGCATGACCGTGGGCTCGGTCTCCTGGCCGTCGTAGTTGGGCTTGAAGTCGACGGTGTCCTCGTCGATCGACTGCACCATGGCCATGGCCGCGGAGGCCAGGCGGGCCTCGGTGTAGCGCATCGCGGCGGGCAGGTCGTCGGGGGAGCCGAAGTTGCCGTGCCCGTCGATCAACGGCAGCCGCATGGAGAACGGCTGCGCCATGCGGACCAGCGCGTCGTAGATGGCCGTGTCGCCGTGCGGGTGCAGCTTGCCCATCACGTCGCCGACGACCCGCGACGACTTGACGTGTCCCCGGTCGGGCCGCAGGCCCATCTCGCTCATCGAGTAGAGGATGCGCCGCTGGACGGGCTTGAGGCCGTCCCTGGCGTCCGGCAGCGCGCGCTGGTAGATGACCGAGTACGCGTATTCGAGGAAGCTGGTGCGCATCTCGGCGGACACGTCGATGTCGACGATCCGCTCCTCGAAATCCTCAGTCGGGGGTGTGGTCGTCCGTCGGGCCATCAGATTCTCCTCGCGCGGGCACCTCGGCCCGGGGGCCGAGAGGGAAGCGCGTCCTCCTTGTCGTCTTCCTCGTCTTCGTGGTGTCACAACCGCCGGCCCCGGCGCGCCCGGGAAGGGCTCGGGCGGTGCGCGGGGCGTGTGCGGACGGCGCCGGCGGCCGTTCCGCGTCTCGTTACCATACTCACGCCCGGTGACACTTCCGGACGCCCGTGCGCGCCGCCGGGCGCGGCGGGCGCGCCGGTCGCGGCCGGGAACATCCGGGAGCGGCCCCGGCGCCCCGTCCGCGGTCCGGAGCGCCCCGTGGGCCCGCCCCGCGTCCGGGGGAGCGGGCAGGCGTCCTATCCGTGCTCCGGGGCGGCCTCCGAGCCTCCGTACGGCCGCGCCCCCGCCCCCGGCCACGCGCCGGCCGGTGGGCCGTCGTAGGCGTCGTCCGGGACGTTGACCTTCGTGTCGTAGACCCGGAATCCCCGCGCCCGGTAGTTGGGCAGCGCGGCGGAGCCGTCGAGGGAGCAGGTGTGCAGCCACACCCGCCGGGTCGGCGCGAGGCTCGGCCTGCGGTCGGCGATGTCCCAGGCGCGGGCCGTGCCGGTCTCCAGCAGGCGCCCGCCGGCGCCCCTGCCGATCGCCCACGGCAGCAGGCCGAAGGAGGTGATCTCCACCGCCCCGTCGTCGCAGGGCAGGAGCTCGACGTAGCCCGCCGGGGTGCCGCGGTGGTAGGCCACCCAGGTCTCCACTCCGCCCGCCAGCCAGTCGGCCCACTGCTGCCAGGTCCACGGGAGCCGCTCGCTCCAGTGCCAGTCGCCGCCCACCGCCGTGTACAGGAACCGGCTGAACTCGGGGGAGGGCACCTCGGCGAGTGCGATGTCGAGCCCGATCGCCGGAGGCCGGGCCGCGATCAGGTCGGAGGGGGAGGTCTGTTCGAGGTACCAGGTGGTCACGTCCATGATGCCTGAATCCAACCACGCCGCGGGGGTCGCCGGTCCGCCGCCGGATGAACCCGGGAGATCCCGGTGATGCGGAAAACAGTCCGCCGGAACTGGTAGCAATGAGCCGTGAGCGAAGAGCAGATGCTGCGCGAAGAGGCCGAGGAACGGCTGCGGGCGCTGGCCGGTGAGCACGCCCGGCTGCGCGAGGACCAGTGGTCGGCCATAAAGGCGCTGGTGATGGACCGCGGCCGGGCGCTCGTGGTGCAGCGCACCGGCTGGGGCAAGTCGGCGGTCTACTTCGTCGCCACCGCCCTGCTGCGCGAGCTGGGCGAGGGGCCGACCGTCATCGTCTCGCCGCTGCTGGCCCTGATGCGCAACCAGATCGCCGCCGCCGAGCGCGCCGGGATCCACGCCGTCACCGTCAACTCCGCCAACCCCGAGGAGTGGGAGCAGGTCTACGGCCAGGTCGCCGAGGGCATGGTCGACGTGCTGCTGGTCAGCCCCGAGCGGCTCAACAACCCCGAGTTCCGCGACCAGGTCCTGCCCGAGCTGGCCGAGAGCGCGGGCCTGGTCGTGGTGGACGAGGCGCACTGCATCTCCGACTGGGGCCACGACTTCCGCCCCGACTACCGCAGGCTGCGCACGCTGTTCGAGGGGCTGCCGGAGGGCGTGCCGGTCCTGGCCACCACCGCCACCGCCAACGCACGCGTCACCCGCGACGTCGCCGAGCAGCTCGGCGAGGACACCCTCGTCCTGCGCGGCCCGCTGGAGCGCGAGAGCCTCCACCTGAGCGTCGTACGGCTGCGCGGCGCCGAGGAGCGCCTGGCCTGGCTCGCGCAGACGCTGCACGAGCTGCCGGGCTCGGGCATCGTCTACACCCTCACCGTGGCCGCGGCCCAGGAGATCGCCGCCTACCTCCGCGGGCAGGGCCACGAGGTGATCGCCTACTCCGGGCAGACCGAGCAGGCCGAGCGGCTGGCCGCCGAGCAGGCCCTGCTGGACAACAAGGTCAAGGCGCTGGTCGCCACCTCCGCGCTCGGCATGGGATACGACAAGCCCGACCTCGGCTTCGTCGTCCACGTCGGAGCGCCCCAGTCGCCCGTCGCCTACTACCAGCAGGTCGGCCGGGCCGGCCGCGGGGTCGAGCGGGCCGAGGTGATCCTGCTGCCCGGCCCCGAGGACCGCGAGATCTGGGCCTACTTCGCCTCCCTGGCGTTCCCCCCGGAGCCGGTCGTGCGGGCCGTGCTGGCGGCCCTGGAGGAGGGCGGCGTGCTGTCCACGGCCGCGCTGGAGAACCGCGTCGACCTCAGCCGCAGCCGCCTGGAGACCATGCTCAAGGTCCTCGACGTGGACGGTGCGGTGCGCCGGGTCAGGGGCGGCTGGGAGGCCACCGGCGAGCCGTGGCACTACGACGCCGACCGCTACGCCCGGGTGGCCGCGGCCCGCGAGGCCGAGCAGAAGGCCATGCTCGAATACCTCGGCACCACCGAGTGCCGCGAGGTGTTCCTGCGCCGCTGCCTGGACGACGACACCGCCGTGCCCTGCGGCCGTTGTGACAACTGCACCGGCGCGCACCGCTCGCCCGAGGTGGCCGCGGAGGAGGTGGAGCGGGCGGCGGCGACCCTGCACCGGCCCGGCGTGGAGATCGAGCCGCGCAGGCAGTGGCCGACCGGGCTGGCCGACCTCAAGGGCCGGATCAAGCCGGAGCTGGGCGCCGGGACCGGCCGGGCGCTGGGCCGGCTGACCGACATCGGCTGGGGCAACCGCCTGCGCGGCATGCTGGCCGAGAACGCCCCCGACGGCCCGGTGCCCGACGACGTCTTCGCCGCGGTGGTGAAGGTGCTGTCGTCGTGGGAGTGGGCCGAGCGGCCGACGGCGGTGGTCGCGATGCCCTCGGCGAGCAGGCCGCTGCTCGTCCGCAGCCTGGCCGAGCGGCTGGCCCAGGTCGGCAGGCTGTCCTTCCTGGGCGAGCTGGGCTACCGCTCCGGCCCGCCGGGACGCCAGTTCAACAGCGCCCAGCGGGTCCAGGCGGTCCGCGCCACCCTGGCCATGCCCTCGGCGCTCGGCGCGGCCGTGGCCCAGGCGGGCGGCCCGGTCCTGCTGGTCGACGACCGCGTCGACACGGGCTGGAGCATGACCCTCGGCGCCGCGATGATCCGCCACGCCGGGGCCCCGGCCGTGCTGCCGCTGGCCCTCGCCGTGACGAGCTGACCCCGTCCGCGGCCGGCCCACGGGTACGGCGGAGCCGGCCGCGGCAGGCTCCGCCGTACCCGGCCACCGGGCCACCGGGCCGGCCGTACGAGCCGGTCGCGGGGCGGGACGTGCGGGAGAGGTCAGAGGCGGGGGCGGGCGCCGAGGTGTGAGATCGCCTTGGCGGCCAGCCGGCAGCCGGCGGCGAGTGCCTCCGCCGGGGGCTTCTTGTCCAGCCAGGAGGGCAGGAACCCGGCGACGAAGGCGTCGCCGGCGCCGGTGCCGTCCACCACGCGGTCCACCGCCTCGGCCGGGCACCTCACCGGCTCACCGCGGCCGTTGGCGTACCACAGGGCGCCCTCGTCGGCGAGCTTGACGACGACCTGGGGGAACCACGCGGTGAGCACCTTGGCCGCCGCGGCGGGGTCGTCGCGGCCGGTCAGCACCTTGGCCTGGTCGGCGTTGGCGAACAGCAGCTTGGCGTCCTCGGTCCACTCCAGGAACGGCTCGGCGCCCGTCCGCTCCAGGGGCGCGGAGGAGGAGCAGTCGACCGAGACGGTCATCCCGGCGCGGCCGGCCAGCTTCAGGGCGGCGAGCCCCGCCTCGCGGGAGCCCTCGTTGATCAGGGTGTAGCCCGACAGGTGCAGGTGGCCGCCCTGGACGAACAGGTCGCGCGGCAGGTCCTCGGGCGACAGGGCGGCGTTGGCCCCGGGGTCGGACAGCATGGTGCGCTCACCCTTGTGGGTGATGAGCACCACGCACGTGCCGGTCGGCCGCTCGGGGTCCATGACCAGGCGGGCGTCGACGCCGTAGCCCATCAACTCCATGTCGCGGTTGCGGCCGGTGATGTCGGCCCCCCGGCGCCCGATGAAGGCGACCTCGGCGCCCTCGACGGCGAGCCAGGAGGAGATGTTGGCGCCCGAGCCGCCGCCGTGCATGGTGACGATCGCCGGTGTGTCGCTGGCGCGGGCCAGCGGGTAGCGAGCCCGCGCGACGGCGTCGGTCATGAGATCGCCCACCACGACCACCCGCGTCATGATGTCACCACCTTGCTGCCTTCGATACTGAAGTGCCTCTAGCCGCGAAAAACTTAACAGCTTCCGGACCGCGTATGGGGTCGGGAGCGAAGAGCGGAGCGTAGTCGATGCACAAGCGTTGTGGGAATCCGCCCGGCAGGTCCGGCTTGTGTGATTCACGTTTACTCTCGGGACTGTGGAGGCTGCTCAGTACCCCGCCCACTGGGAGGCGGACGTCGTCCTGTCGGACGGCGGGACCGCCCATGTCCGCCCGATCCATCCGGCCGACGCCGACCTGCTGCGCGCGTTCTACTCGCGGCTGTCGGAGGAGTCGATCTACTTCCGCTTCTTCGGCCCCAGACCCCGCCTCTCGGACCGGGAGATCACCTGGTTCACCAACGTCGACTACACCGACCGGGTGGCACTGATCGCCACGATCGGCACGGAGATGGTGGCGGTCATCCGCTACGACCGGATCGACCCGGCCGAGGCCGAGGTGGCCTTCCTCGTCGAGGACGCCCACCAGGGCCGCGGAGTCGCCTCGGTGCTGCTGGAGCACCTGGCCGCGACGGCCCGGGAGCGGGGGATCTCCCGGTTCGTCGCCGACGTGCTGCCGGCCAACCAGAAGATGATGACCGTCCTCAAACAGGCCGGCTACACCGCGCAGAGCCGCTTCGCCGACGGCGTGGTCCGGATGACCCTCGACCTCACCCCCACCGAGACCTCCCAGGAGGTGACCGCCGCCCGCGAGCACCGGGCCGAGGCGCGCTCGATCAAGCGGCTGCTGTCCCCGGGATCGGTGGCCGTCGTCGGCGCCGGCCGCGAACCCGGCGGGGTCGGGCAGACCGTGCTGCGCAACCTGCTCGCCGCCGACTTCACCGGGCCGGTGTACCCGGTGCACCGTGAGGCCCGGGCGGTCGCCGGGGTGCGGGCCTACCCCAGCGTGACGGCCATCGACGGCGAGGTGGACCTCGCCGTGCTGGCCGTACCCGCCGAAGGGGTGATCGAGGTGGTCAAGGAGTGCGCGGAGAAGGGCGTGCGCGGGCTGATCGTGGTCTCCTCCGGGTTCGGCGAGACCGGCCCCGAGGGTCGGGCCAGGCAGGACGAGCTGGTCCGCATCGCCCGCGCGTACGGCCTGCGCGTCGTCGGCCCCAACTGCCTCGGCGTCGCCAACACCGACCCGGCGGTCCGGCTGAACGCCACGCTCGCCGCGACCGTCCCCGGCCGGGGGCGGGTCGGCTTCTTCAGCCAGTCCGGCGCGCTGGGCACCGCCCTGCTGCAGCGGGTGGCCCAGCGTGGCATGGGCATCTCCTCCTTCGTGTCGGCGGGCAACCGGGCCGACGTCTCGGGCAACGACCTGCTGCAGTACTGGGAGGAGGACCCGGCCACCGACGTGATCCTGCTCTACCTGGAGTCGCTGGGGAACCCCCGCAAGTTCGCCCGCCTCACCCGGCGGATCTCCCGGCGCAAGCCGATCGTGGTGGTCAAGAGCGGCGGCGCCACCCAGAACGTGCCGACCGGCCACGCCGCGCCGGTGCTCGGTCTGCCCGACACCGCGCTCAGCTCGCTGTTCGAGCAGGCGGGGGTGATCCGGGTGGACGACCTGGTCCAGCAGTTCGACGTGGCGCAGTTGCTGGCCCACCAGCCGCTGCCGGCCGGGCCCCGGGTGGGCCTGGTCAGCAACTCCGACGCGATGGCGCTGCTCGCGGCGGACGCCTGCGTGCGGGCCGGGCTGGAGCCCCGGCCGCCGGTCAACCTCGGCGCGGCCGCGGGGGCGGCCGAGTTCGGCGGGGCCCTCGCGTCGGTGCTGCCGGACGTGGACGCGGTCGTCGTGATCTACATGCCGCCGATCCCCGGCCCGGCCGCCGAGGTCGCCGCCGAGCTGCTCCGGGTCTCGCGCGACCAGGGCAAGCCGGTGCTGGCCACGTTCGAGGGCCGGACCGGCATGCCGCCGGAGCTGCGGACGGACCCGGTGCCCGGGTGGGGGTCCATCCCGTCGTACCCGGCGCCGGAGGAGGCGGTCCGCGCGCTGTCCCACGCCGTGCGGTACGCCCGCTGGCGGGAGCGGCCCGCCGGGGTCCCGGAGGAGCCGGACGGCGTGGACACCGCCGCCGCGCGGCGGCTGGTGCGGGCCGGGCTGCGGGAGGGGGCCGCCGAGACCGACGCCGCCGGGCTGCTCGCCTGCTACGGGGTACGGGTGTGGCCGGCCGAGCGGGTGGACTCCGCGGAGCACGCCGTGGCGGCGGCGGAGCGGCTGGGCTGGCCGGTGGCGCTCAAGGCCGCCGACCCCGAGGCGGCCAAGCGCGCCGGGACCGTACGGCTCGGCCTGACCGGCCCCGACGGGGTGCGCGAGGCGTTCGAGGGGCTGTCCCGGCAGCTCGGCCTGGACGCCGCCCTCGCGGTGCAGCGGATGGTCCCGCAGCCCGCGGTGCCGACGGTGATCGGAGTCGTCGAGGACGCCGCGTTCGGCGCGGTCGTGTCGTTCGGGCTGGGCGAGGTCACCGCCCGGCTGCTGCGCGACGAGGCGTACGGGCTCGCCCCGCTCAGCAGGGAGGACGCCGCGGCCCTGGTGCGGGTGCCGCGCACGGCGCCCCTGCTGCTGGGCGGGTACGGCTACCCGCCGGTCGCGGTGGAGGCCCTCACGGACCTGCTGGTCCGGGTCGGGCGGCTGGCCGACGACCTGCCCGAGGTGGTCAGGCTCGACCTCGACCCGGTGCTGGTGGGGGAGTCGGAGGCGATCGTCCTGGGGGCGCGCGCCGTGCTGCGCGAGCCGCCCGGTCCACGGATCGACGGCGGCCCGCGCCGCCTGGGCGGGTTCCCGGCGTGAGGTGAAAGCGCTGCCCCGGACAGGGCAGGATGGACCCATGAGGGATACCCGACTCTCGGCATCCGGACTGCGCGACGCCATCGACCGCAGCGGCTACTACCCCGACCTGGTCACCGACGCGGTCGAATCCGCCCTGGGCAAGGAGCCGGTGACGGCGTACGTGGTGCACCACGAGGCCACCTTCGACCCGGCGATGGAGGTGCGCAGGCACGTCACCGTCCTGGTGCTCTCACCCACCCGGCTGCTCGTCTGCCACACCGACGAGCACCCCGCGGTGGAGGGGGTCTCGGCGTCGCACGCCTCCACGACCACCGAGGCGGTGCGTCTCAGCCGGATCCAATCGGTCTCCGTCACCCGGGTGGTCCCCGACCCCGCCTCCTACGTGCCGGGCGTGCCGCCCACGGAGGTGACGCTCACCATCGGCTGGGGGGCCATCTCCCACGTCGATCTGGAGCCCGCCACCTGCGGCGACGAGAACTGCGAGGCCGACCACGGCTACACCGGTGCCGTCACGGCCGACGACCTGTCGCTGCGCGTGAGCGAGGCGGCCGACGGCCCCGAGGCGGTCACCCACGTGCTGACCTTCGCCAAGGCGCTGTCGGAGGCCACCGCCCGCGCCGCCTCCTAGCCGTCTCCACGGCCCGGACACGGCGCGCGTGCCCACCGCCCGCGCCGCCTCGTGGCCGTCCGCCCCGGATCCCGAACTCCTTGCGAAGGTGAGCACCTGATGAGCCCGCTGATCACTCCGGCCGAGCTGGCGGCCCTGGACGACCCGGCCGTCCTGGACGTGCGATGGAGGCTCGGGGGCCCGCCCGGGCGCGACGCCTACCGCGAGGGCCACATTCCCGGCGCGGTCTTCTGCGATCTCAACGCCGACCTCGCGGCGCCGCCCGGACCGGAGGGCCGCCACCCGCTGCCGGCGGCCGGGGCGTTCCAGGAGGCGATGCGCCGACTGGGCGTGTCCGGCTCCCGCCCGGTCGTCGTCTACGACGAGGCCGACGCCACCGCCGCCGCGCGGGCGTGGTGGACGCTGCGCTACTTCGGCCACCCCGACGTCCGCGTCCTCGACGGCGGCCTGCGCGCCTGGGTCGCCGAGGGGCGGCCCGTCGCGGCGGGGGAGGAGTCCGCGCGGCCCGGTGACTTCGTCGCGCGGCCGGGCGGGATGCCCGTCCTCGACGCGGGCCAGGCGCTGGAGCTGGCCACCGAAGGGGTACTGCTGGACGCCCGCGCCGCCGAGCGCTACCGGGGCGAGGTCGAGCCGATCGACCCCGTCGCCGGGCACATCCCCGGCGCGGTGAGCGCCCCCACCTTCGAGAACGTCGATCCCGCCGGGCGCTTCCACCAGCCGGAGTTCCTGCGCGAGCGGTTCAACACCCTGGGCGCCGTGCCGGGCGTCGCGGTCGGCGCCTACTGCGGCTCAGGCGTGACGGCGGCGCACCAGGTGCTCGCGCTGGACGTGGCGGGCCTCCCCGCCGCCCTCTACGTCGGCTCCTGGTCCAACTGGGTGGCCGACCCCTCCCGGCCGATCGCCACCGGCTGACCCGGTCCCGGCCGGGCGGCTCCCGCCGGCCGGCCGGGATGGACGGTTCTGGTCCGGCCGGTTCCCGGTGATCGTCCGGGACGGCCGGTTCAGGTCCGGCCGGAGCCGGTTCCGATCCGATGAGGCGGCCGGGGCCCTACGGCCGGGCGGCCGGGACCGGCCGGTCGCCGTACCCGAAGCAGGCGAACCCCGCCACCCCGGTCTTCGCGCTCGCCGCGGCCAGCGCCCGGGCCGGCGGATGCCCGGCGGCCAGCAGCTCGTGGAAGACCTCCATCAGCGCCAGCGCCGGCTCGTCGCGCACCGGCACCAGGCTGGCCACCACGCACCGCGACCCCACCGACAGGAAGGCCCCGGCCAGCCCCAGCGGCGCCCCGTCGGCGGGCACCCGCGCCATGCCCGCGTCGCACGCCGACAGCACCGCCAGCGTGGGCGGCCGGCGCAGCCGCAGCAGGTCGTAGGCCATCAGCGGCCCGTCGTCGAGATGGATGCTGGACAACAGCGGGCTGCCCGGGGAGAACACCCCGTGCGCGGCCAGGTGCGCCACCTCGGCGCCCTCCAGCGCCGCCAGCACCTCGGCCCGCCGCGCCGCCACCCGCTCCGTGCCGGGACGGCGGGCGGCGACCATGGCCGCCTCGGCGCCGGCGCAGCGCAGCGCGGGACCGGCGACCGCCACGGTCCTTCCGCCCGGTCCGTCGGGCGCCCGGTGCCCGGCCAGCCAGGCCGCCGCGGCGGACGCCACGGTGACGGGACGACCGGCGTTCAGCGGCAGCACCGGCCAGGGCAGGGTGTGCAGCGAACCGGTCGGCACGACGACCAGCGGCCGGTCGCCGAGCGGCCGGCGCAGCGCGCCGAACAGCAGCCGCTCCAGCAGCGCCGCGTCGCCGTCCAGTCCCGGGACCCGGCCGTCGCGCAGGTGTGCCCGGCGCAGGCCGTACCGGAGCCGTACGGTGGCCTCGGCGACGGCGGTGAAGGGGCCGAGCCGGCGCAGCGCGACGCGCTCGGGGGTGACGGCGACGGCCACCAGCCCGTCGCCGTCGCGGACGAACTCCACCAGCGCCGCCTCCCCCAGAGCGGCCCGCAGCTCCTCGACATCGGGCGCCGCGGGCCGCCCGGCGCCCCCGGCGACCGCCCGCCACCGTTCGGCCCAGGCGAGGACCGCGCGGCCCCGCCCCGTCTCCAGCGCGAGCGCCAGCCCGAAGCGGGCCAGCGGCTCACCGGCGCCGACGGCGTACGCCCGGATCGCGGGATCGCCGAGGGCCGACGCGGCGGAGCCCGCCTCGACCAGCCCGGCGCGGACGGCCGCGAACGCGCCGCGCCGGTCGCCGGACAGCGCCCGGTGCAGCGCGGCGGCCCGGTGGCGCAGCAGCCCCGGGGCGCGGCGGGCGAGGACGGCGAGCTGCTCGCGGGCGCCCGCCCGGTCGCCCAGCCACAGGACGGTCTCGGCCGCGGTGAACCGCAGCTCACGGGACAGGTCGGGGCGGCCCGCGCCGTCGAGGTCGGCCGCGCACGAGAGCAGCTCGGCGGCCAGCTCCCGGGACGGTGGGCCGGACGCCAGGCGAGCCCGCAGCAGCACCTCGGCGGCGAGCGGCACCAGCGCCGTCCTGCCCTGCGCGGCCAGGGCGGCCGCGGCCGGCTCGGCGTGCTCGGCGGCGCGGCGCGGGTCGCCGGTGCGCAGCTCCACCCGGGCGAGCAGCAGCCGGGCGTCGGCCAGCGCCACCTCCGCCCCCGCCGCCGAGAGCTCCGGCACCGCCAGGTCGAGCAGCGCCCGCGCCTCACCCGGCAGGTGGGCGTCGACCAGCGCCTCCGCCAGATCGCAGCGCATCGTCGCAAGCCGCTCCGGAAAGCCGAACAGGTTGTTCTCGGCGCGCCGGTAGGCGGCGAACGCGGCGGGCAGGTCGCCGCGCCGGGCGGCCAGGAACGGCAGGTTGCCCTCGGCGAGGGCGAGCACGTGGTCCAGGCCCGCGCCCCGCGCCAGCTCCGCGCAGCGGCGCAGGTCGGCCTCGGCCTCCCCGAAGCACCCCAGGAACACCCTGCTCAGCCCCCGGTTCAGCAGGGCCCCGGCGAGATAGTGGGCGTCGCCGTCCAGGGCGCCCACGGCCCGGTCGCACTGGGCGAGGGCCTCGGCGTAGCGGCCCAGGCGGGTCAGCGCCCCGGCCCGGTGCACGGCGAGCCTGGCCGTCTCGGCGGGCGGCAGGCACGGCTCGGCCGCCGTCGCGACGGCCAGCGCCCGCCGGGGGTGGCCCAGCTCGGTGAGGACGTGCACCAGCGACAGCCGAGCCTGCGCCGCCCGGTACGGCAGGCCCGCCCGCAGCGCCACACGCACCGCGCGCCGCAGGTGCTCCTCGGCCAGTGGCAGGTCGCCCAGCTCCCGCGCGGCCACCGCCAGCGCCCGGTGGGCGACCGCCGCGGCCTCCGCGGAGCTCCAAGGGTTCGCGGAGCTCCAAGGGTTCGCGGAGCTCCAGGGGTCCGCGGAGCTCCAGGGGTTCGCGGAGCTCTCGGGGTCCGCGGAGCTCCAGGGGTCCGCGGAGCGGAGCACGTCGCGGGCCAGCTCCCGTGCGGCGGCCGGGTCGCTGCCGGACAGCTCCAGTGCCCGCTCGGCGGCGGCGAGCGCTTCGTCGGTGGTCACCTACGGGCGGATCCTGGTCCAGCTGGTGACGACGGGGACCTGCCCCGGCCGGTGGCACACCACGCTGAACCAGCCCGGGGGCAGGCCCGTCACGGCGAACTGACCGGTCGCCGACAGCTCCCGCGCCTCGGTGAGGTGCGGGGTGCGGACCTCGACCCGCGTCCCCTCCTCCGGGCAGGGGGAGACCTGCCCGGCCAGATCGACCAGGCCGTCCATCGAGGTGACCTCCAGGTCGACGGTGAGCCCGGCCGTGGTGAAGCGGAGCAGCCGCTCCTCCCCGCCGTCGCGGACGCCCCGCGGTGCCGGCGCCGCCACGGGCAGGGCCGTGGCGGCGCCGGGCAGCCGCAGGCCGAAGGCAGCGCGCGCGGTCGCCGGGACGTGACCTGGCACGGGATCCCGGCCGGCCGCCAGGCGGAGCGCGGCGATCAGGGACTCGTCGTCGATCGCGGCGGGACGTCGGGTCAAGATGCGGCCTCCTGGGCGGTGAGCATGGTGCGTAGTCGGTTCAGGCACCGGCCCCGGGTGGGGCCGTAGCTGCCGCTGGGCATGCCCAGGCGTCCGGCGAGCTGGTGGACGCCCGCGTCGGGCGCCGTCGCCATCAGCCGGAACAGCGAGCGGCACGGCTCCTGCATCGCCTCGACGGCCAGCCAGAGACGGCGGCCCTCGTCGGCGCTGAGCACGAGCAGGGCCGGGTCGGGGGCGTCCTCGGCCGGCGACGAACCGGGGCGGAACCCGCCGGCGTCGGCCGGATCGGCGACCGGCCGCTCGCCGCGGCTCCGCCTGCCGAGCAGGGACGCCTCCCGCCGGACCGTGGTGAACAGCCATGAACCGAGCCGGCCGGGGTCGCGGATGGTGTGCAGGCTCTCCAGCAGTCGCAGCCAGGTGCCCTGCACCGCGTCCGCGGCGTCCGCCGCGCTCAGCCCGTAGGCGCGGGCCACCGACCACAGGGGGCCGGAGAACCGGTTCACCAGCGTGTCCCATGCCGCCTGGTCGCCCGCCAGCGCGGCGTCGATCGTGTGCTGGTCGCTCACCGGCGCCTCCGAAGCCGTCCCGGACACTCTGTGTGTCTCAATGGTGACTTTGGGTGAGACTTTACCTTGGTCCGGCCACGACGACGCCGAGATCTGAGATTTTGCGGTTCCGTTCCGGATCGAGAACGTACGCGGCGGCCTCGGCGGGCGTCCGCTCCCGGGCCGCGGCGGCGATCGCGCCGCTGACCACGGCGGCGGCGAAGGAGGTGCCGCTCCAGCGCGCGTAGCCGTGGAACGCCCCGTGCTCCAGGAAGGAGCTGGTCAGCCACTCGCCGGGGGCGCAGGCGTCGACCCAGGGGCCGTGGGCCGAGAACGGCGCCCGGTCCCGCCCGGCCGCGTCCAGCGCGCCGACGGCGATCACCCCGGGCAGCGCGGCCGGCCAGAACGGCCGGTCGGAGGCGGTGTTGCCCGCGCAGGCCACCGCGACGGTGCCCGGCAGGCCGGCCAGGGCGGCCTCCAGCAGGGGGGAGGGCCGGTCGTCGTAGGTGTGCCCGCCCATGGAGAGGTTGAGCACCTGGGGCGGCTCGTCCCGCAGCCGCGCCAGCGCCCGCAGCAGCCCGGCCTCGTCCCCGACGCCTCGGCCGTCCAGCACCCGCAGCGGGCGCATCCGCGCCTCCGGGGCCGACCGCAGGATCAGCCCGGTGACGAACGTGCCGTGCCCGGCCTGGGCGTCCAGCCGCCCGTCGCCGTCGGCGTCGGGCACCTCGGCGGCATCGTGCCGCCGTTCGAGGAACCACGGGAGGTCCCGCCACCAGGGGTGCGCGGCCAGGCCGGTGTCGGCGACCGCGACGGTCACCGGCCCGCCCGGCCCGCCCGGCCCGCCGGGTCCGCCCGGTCCGCCGCCCGGGACATCGCCGGGCACCCCGCCGTTCCCGCCGTCTCCGGCGTCCCCCGGGCCGTCCGGCCCGTCCCCCGGCACGGCGCCGGGCGGCGGAGGAGGCGGCGCGGGGAAGGGGCGGGAGGCCGGGCCGCCGAAGAAGAGGGGCTGGCCCACCAGGATGTGGTTGGGCGAGGCCGCGTGCCCGCGGTCGCGAACCGTGGCGGCCAGATCGCAGACGTCGACGCCGGGCAGGAGCCGTATCCGGAAGACCCCGTCGGCCTCGGCCGCCGCGGCGGTCCACCGGGCGACGGCGGCCATGCCCGCGGCGTCCGTGAGCAACTGGTCGCGCCTGATCAGGGCCGGTGCTCCCGGGACGGGCTCCACCCGTTCGATGTCGGCGTCCATGTTGCTCTCCGGAGGGTCGGGCGGCGGGTCGCGGGATCGTCCTCCTTCGAGGATGCCCCAGCCGGAGGACGGTCGCACGGCATCTCGGTATGACCCCCCTCTGGTGCGACGTCACAACCGACGGTAGTCTCTCCTACAGTCACTTGTGATCATCCTGGGCGAGGCCGTTGGGGAAGGCGCACCTCGTACGAAACGGGAGGTCCGGTGTCTGCTCGTGGCGTGCTTTACGTCCACTCGGCTCAGCCTGCGCTGTGCCCGCATATCGAATGGGCGGTCGCGGGTGTCCTTGGCGTGCCCGTTGACCTGAACTGGACCCCGCAGCCGGCCGCGCCCGGCCACGTGCGCGCGCAGGCCGAATGGGTCGGCCGCCCGGGGACGGCGGCGGCCATCACCTCGTCCCTGATGGGCTGGCAGCGCATCAGGTTCGAGATCACCGAGGACCCCTCAACGGGTGCCGACGGGTCCCGGCACGCCTACACGCCGTCCCTCGGCGCCTTCACGGCGGTGATCGGCGCCTCGGGTGACATCCTGGTGCCCGAGGACCGCCTGCGCTCGGTCATGCTCATGGCGCGGCAGGGCCGGGTGGTGCTGGAGGAGGAGCTCGACAAGCTGCTCGGCAAGCAGTGGGACGCCGAGCTGGAGTCGTTCCGGTACGCCGGCGAGGGCGCGCCGGTCCGCTGGCTGCACGCCGCCGTCTGACGGCGCGCGGATCCCGCCGCCCCGCGCGGCCACTCGGCGGCGCGCGGCACAGCCTTCTGACGGCGCGCGCCCCTTCATACAGCCGTCCGGCGGCGCCGACCTCCCCGCACGGCCGCCCGGCGGCGCGCCGACCCCTCCCCGTGCAAGCAGGACGCCCCCGCCGGCATCGGCCGGCGGGGGCGTCGCGTGTCACGCGGGTCTTCCGGAACCCGCGGGCCGCGGGTTCCGGAAGGGGGTCAGAGCGGGATGTTGCCGTGGGCGCCGCGCGCCGGGGTGGCCTGGGCGAGGACCTTGGCGATGGCGCCGCGGGTCTCCTCCGGCTTGATCACCTCGTCCACCACGCCGATCTCGACCGCCCGGTCCAGGCCGCCCGCCACGACCTCGTGCTCCTCGGCGAGCCGGGCCTCCAGAGCCGCCCGCTCCGGCTCGGGGGCGGCCGCGAGCTCCCTCCGCTTGAGGATGCGCACCGCGGCCACCGAGCCCATCACCGCGATCTGCGTGGTGGGCCAGCCGAACACCTTGGTCGCGCCCAGGGCGCGGGAGTTCATCGCGATGTAGGCGCCGCCGTACGCCTTGCGGGTGACCAGCGTGACGCGCGGCACCGACGCCTCGGCGAAGGCGTGCAGCAGCTTGGCGCCGCGGCGCACCACGCCGTCGTGTTCCTGGCCGACGCCCGGGAGGTAGCCGGGGACGTCCACCACCACGACCAGCGGCACTCCGAAGGCGTCGCACATGCGGACGAACCGCGCCGCCTTCTCGGCGGAGGTCGAGTCCAGGCAGCCGCCCAGCCGCATCGGGTTGTTGGCGATGACCCCGACGGTCCGGCCGTCGAGGCGGCCCAGCGTGGTGACGATGTTCGGCGCCCACTTGGGCTGCAGTTCCACGCCCGGCTCGTCGAGCAGTCCCTTGACCAGCGGCTTGATGTCGTAGGCGCGGCGGGGGTTCTCGGGGAGCAGGTCGGAGAAGTCGACCTCCTCCGCCTCGCCGCGGAAGCGGCCCTGGTGGCCGAGCAGCACGGCCAGGCGCCGGGCCTGGACGTACGCCTCGGTCTCGGTCTTGGTCACCACGTGCACCACGCCGCTGCGCTTGCTGTGCGGCTCCGGTCCGCCGAGGGCGGCCATGTCGATCTGCTCGCCGGTGACGCTGCGCACCACGTCGGGGCCGGTGACGAAGATGCGCCCCTCGTCGGAGAGGATCACGATGTCGGTCAGCGCCGGGCCGTAGGCGGCGCCGCCGGCCGCGGGGCCCACCACGACCGACAACTGCGGCACCACGCCGGAGGCCCTGGTCATCGCGGCGAAGACGCGGCCGACCGCGTGCAGCGACTCCACGCCCTCGGCCAGTCGCGCGCCGCCGGAGTGCCACACCCCGATGATCGGGACCCGCTCGCGGACCGCCACGTCGTAGGCGTGCACGATGTGTTCGCATCCCGCCGAGCCCATCGCGCCGCCCTGGACCCGGGCGTCGCTGACGAAGACCACGACCGGCACGCCCTCGACGCGGCCCATGGCCGCCAGGGCGCCGCTGCGGTCGACCGGGGTGATCAGCCGGATCGAGCCCTCGTCGAGCAGCGCCGCCATCCGCACCTGGGGGTCGCGGGGATCGGCCGCCTCCCCGTCGGGGGAGCCGCTCACCACCCTGTTGTCGAGCACGGTCATCTCGGGGCTCCTGTCAGACGCTGGTGAAGGCCACGGCGACGTCGTGGCCGCCGAACCCGAACGAGTTGTTGATCGCGGCGATCCGTCCGCCGGGGAGCTCGCGCGGGTCGCGGCGCACGATGTCCACCTCGACGCCGTCGTCGAGGTCGTCCACGTTGATCGTGGCGGGGACGACCCGCTCCTGCAGGGCGAGGACGGTGAAGACCGACTCGATGCCCCCGGCGCCGCCGAGGAGGTGGCCGGTCATCGACTTGGTGGAGGTGACCAGCGGGTGGCCGCCGACGACCTCCTTGATCGCGATGGTCTCCACCACGTCCCCGGCGGGGGTGGAGGTGGCGTGCGCGTTCACGTGCCTGATGTCCTCGGGGGCCAGGCGCGCGTCCTGCAGGGCGCGGCGCATGGCGAGCATCACCCCCGCGCCGGTCGGCTCGGGCTGGGCGATGTGGTGGGCGTCGGCGGAGTAGCCGACACCTGCGGCCACCGCGTAGACGTGGGCGCCGCGGGCCCGGGCGTGCTCCTCGGACTCCAGGACGACGATGCCCGAGCCCTCGCCGAGTACGAACCCGTCGCGGTTCTTGTCCCACGGCCGGGACGCCCGCTCGGGCTCGTCGTTGCGCAGCGACATCGCGCGCATGGCGGAGAAGGAGCCGATGTTCAGCGGGTGGATGGCCGCCTCGGTGCCGCCGGCCACGACCACGTCGGCGCGGCCGGAGCGGATCATCTCGATGGCGTAGCCGATCGACTCGGCGCCGGTGGCGCAGGCGCTGACCGTGGCGTGCACGCCGGCCCGGGCGCCGACCTCGATGCCGATCCACCCGGCGGCGCCGTTCGGCATCAGCATCGGCACGGTGTACGGCGAGAGCCGCTGCCAGCCCCGCTCCTTGAAGGTGTCGTAGGCGGCGAGGATGGTGGTGATGCCACCGATGCCGCTGCCCACGACCACGCCGAGCCGCTCGGGGTCGACCTTCTCGATCCCGGAGTCCTTCCAGGCCTCGCGGGCCGCGACCAGCGCGAACTGCTCGGCCCGGTCCAGCCGCCGTGCCTCCGGCCGGGGCAGCACCTCGGTCGGGTCCACGGCGGCGACGGCGGCGAACTTCACCGGGACGGAGTCGACCCAGTCCGTGGTGAGGTCGCGGACCCCGCTCCGACCGGCGAGGAGCGCCGACCAGGTCGAGGCGACGTCTCCGCCGAGGGGCGTCGTCGCGCCGAGCCCGGTGACGACGACACGTACCTGGTCTGTACTCACGTTCTTGCTCCTTGCGAATCGCTGGTCAGGGCCGGGGGGCGTCGGGACGTCTCAGCTCTGGATGAAGTTGATGACGTCCTTGACGGTCTTGAGGTGCTTGAGCTGGTCGTCGGGGATCTCGACGCCGAACTCGTCCTGGGCGGCGACGGCGATCTCGACCATGGACAGCGAGTCGATGTCGAGGTCGTCCACGAAGTTCTTCTCCGGGGTGACCTCGGAGGCCGGGACACCGGTGATCTCGTTGACGATCTTGCCGATGCCGGCGAGGATCTCCTGCTCGGTCATCTGAGCCATGTCGCGTGTTCTCCTTGGGAATCGGGTGTTGTTGCGGTTTTCCGTACGGCGGGGCCGTACAGGCTTTTCAGGGGACCTCGACGACCTGGCCGGCGTAGGTCAGCCCGGCGCCGAAGCCCAGCAGCAGGACGAGCCCGCCCGACTGGACCTCGCCGCGTTCGACCATCCGGGACAGGGCCAGCGGGATCGACGCGGCCGAGGTGTTGCCCGCCAGGACGATGTCCTTGGCGATGACGGCCTTGTCGGCGCCGAGCCGGCGGGCGATGGCCTCGATGATCCGCAGGTTCGCCTGGTGGGGCACGAAGGCCGCGAGGTCGGCCGGGTCCACCCCGGCGCGCTCGCAGATCTCCTTGGCCACCGGGTGGAGCGCGGTGGTCGCCCAGCGGAAGACGGTCTGTCCCTCCTGCCGGAGGAACGAGTCGCGGTCCTTGATCATGATGGCGTCGGCCTTGTCGCCGGCGCTGCCCCACACCACCGGGCCGATGCGCGGGGTGTCGGACGGGCCGACGACCGCGGCGCCCGCGCCGTCGGCGAAGATCACCGCGGTGCTGCGGTCGGTCCAGTCGATCCACTGGGAGAGCTTCTCGGTGCCGACGACCAGCACGTTGACGGCCGAGCCGGCGCGGACGGCGTCGTTGGCCAGGGCGAGGGCGTAGCAGAAGCCCGAGCAGGCGGTGTTGACGTCGAACGCGCCGGGGGCCTCGATGCCGAGGCGGGTGGCGACCCGGGCGGCGGCGTTGGGGATCTGCGCCTCCAGCGTGCAGGTGGCGACGATCACCAGGTCGATGTCGCCGGCCGACAGGCCGCTGGCGGCCAGGGCCTTGCCGCCGGCCTGCACGGCCAGGTCGATCTCCGACTCGCCGGCCGTGGCGATCCGCCGTTCCTTGATGCCGACCCGGCTCTGGATCCACTCGTCGTTGGTGTCCATGGTCGCCGACAGGTCGGCGTTGGTGACCACCTTGGACGGCTGGTAGTGGCCGAAGGCCAGGATCTTCGCGCCCGGAGCGCCCTGGATCGTCTTCATCTAGAGAACCTCTCGAGCGGCGTTCAGGTCGTCGGGGGTCTTCAGCGCGACGGTGGTGACCCCGCGCATCCCGCGCCGGGCCAGGCCGGTGAGGGTGCCGCCGGGGGCCAGCTCGATCATCGTGGTGACGCCGAGGCCGGTCATGGTGGCCATGCAGGCGTCCCAGCGGACCGGGCCGGCGACCTGGGCGACGAGGCGGCCGAGGAACTCGGCGCCGCCCGTGACGGCCGTGCCGTCGGCGTTGGACAGCAGGGTGACCCGCGGGTCGGCGGGAGTGAGGCCGGCCGCGGCCTGGCGCAGGTGCTCCGAGGCCGGGGCCATGTGGACGGTGTGGAAGGCTCCGGCGACCTTCAGCGGGATCAGCCGCGCCCGCGCGGGCGGGTCGGCGGCGAACGCCTCCAGCTGCTCCAGGGTGCCGCCGGCGACGATCTGGCCGGAGCCGTTCATGTTGGCCGGGGTCAGGCCGTGCCGCTCGATGGCGGCCAGGACCTCGTCCTCGTCGCCGCCGACGACGGCGGTCATGCCGGTGGCGGTGACGGCGGCGGCCTTGGCCATGGCCTGCCCGCGCTCGCGGACCAGCGTCAGGGCCTGCTCGGGGGTGAGCACCCCGGCCAGGGCGGCGGCGGCCAGCTCGCCGACGCTGTGCCCGGCCACGACGTCGGGGGTCACGCCGAGGGCTTCGGCGGCGGCCAGGGAGGCGGCCACCAGCAGCGGCTGGGCGACCGCGGTGTCGCGGATCTCCTCGGCGTCGGCGGTGGTGCCGTAGGCGATCAGGTCGAGGCCGACCAGTTCGGACCAGGCGGACAGCCGGTCCGCCAGGCCCGGGACTTCAAGCCATGGAGTCAGGAAACCTGGGGTCTGGGCGCCTTGGCCCGGAGCGACGATGGCGAGCACGAAATCCAGCCTGCCCTGTAGGGGTTCGATATCCGGGTAAGGATCCGGACGAAGTTCGTCCGTAAAATTTTGTAGGAACCCTACAGTGGGAGTTTCTTGGACGTTAAGTAAAGACGGCTATGTCACGGATGTTTCGGACAGTCGCCCGAGGATGAGCCCGACCTGCAGGGTGAAGGCCGACCGCCCCTCCGTGGGCTGGTACCCGGTCAGCTCGGTGATCTTACGCAGCCGGTAGCGGACCGTGTTGGGGTGGACGAACAGCAGCCGGGCCGTCGCCTCCAGGGACGTGCCCTGCTCCAGGTAGGTGGCGAGCGTGTCGAGCAGCGGCGTGCCCGTCAACGGCCGGTAGACGTTCTCGATGAGCTGGGCGCGGGCGTCGGCGTCGCCGTCGATGGCGCGCTCGGCCAGCAGGTCCTCGGCGTGGACCGGCCGGGGGGCGTCCGGCCAGGCGGGCGCGGCGCGCAGGCCGGCCATCGCCGCCCGCGCCGAGCTCGCGGCCGCGTGCAGGTCGCCGACCTCCGGGCCGATCACGATCGGGCCCGGGCCGAAGCGCGGCACCACGTGCCGGGCCGCCGCCCCGACGCTGTCGGCCCCGCCGACGATCACGATCAGCCGGTCGCCCTGCACCCCCGCCAGCAGGTCCAGCGCGGACCTGCGCCCGCGCTCGCGCAGCCCGTCGACCACCGCCTGCGGGTCGTCGTCGGGCGCCTGCCCGGCCAGCACGACGACGGGGGAGGAGGTCCAGCCGAGCGCGGCGGCCCACGAGTGCAGGCCGTCGTCCACCTCGCCGCGGACCAGCGCGTCCACGATCAGCGCCTCCAGCCGCGCGTCCCAGGAGCCGCGTGCCTCCGCCTCCCGGGCGTAGACCTGGGCGGCGGCGAAGGCGACGTCGCGGGTGTACCGGAGCATCGCCTGCTGCAGCTGCTCCCGCCCGCCCGGCGCGGCCAGCTCCGCGGTCTGCGCCTCGACCACCTCGACCACGGTCCGGACGATGTCCACGGTCTGCTGCAACGAGATCGACCGCTTCAGCTCCCTGGGGGCGGTGCCGAAGAACTCGATGCTCGGGGTGGGCCGGTCCTCGCCGGCGTGCTGGAACCACTCCACGAACGCCGCGATGCCGGCCTGGGCGACCAGCCCGACCCACGAGCGGTCCTCGGCCGACAGCGCGCGGAACCACATGAGCCGGTCGTCCATCCGGGCCATGGCGGCCGTGCCCAGCGCGCCCATGGCCCGCTCCAGCCTGCGGGTGGTGTCCTGCCGTATCCGGTCCTGGTCCGGGCCTCCGTGGTCCGGGTCCAGGTCTTCCCCGTCGATCCTGACGGTGGTCCCACCGGCCCGGCCGTCGCCGCCGGCCTCCTCGATCCGCTCCCTCACGTCACTAAGAGTGCCAGGTCGGACGAGATGCGCCAGCCGCCGTACCCTGTGACGCGCCCGCAGGCCCGTCTCCCGGCGCCGCGGGAACGGGGCCGGAGCGGGCCGTACCGGGCCCCTGCGCTCAGATGACGGCGACGGCGGTGATCAGGCCGATCACCAGGTGGGTGATCGCCAGGAGCCGGGCGCCGGGCTGTGGGTCGCTCTCCCTGACCAGGTCGCGTACGGAGATCCCGACGACCTTGTCGAAGACGACCATCGCCACGGTCTGCACGGCGATGCCGACCAGGCCGAACACCAGCGTCGTCAGCAGGCCCTCGTGCAGGGCGCCGCCGGAGGACCAGATGGAGGCCGCGACGATGAGCCCGACGGCGGTCAGGCCCGACCCGGTGAGGAGGGTCGCGTTGGGATTGCAGTCCACCCTGATCAGCCGGCTGAGCTTGCCGGGGATGGCCAGGTCGATCACGAAGAAGCCGATGATCATCAGGATCAGGCCGAGGACGGCGTAGGCGACGACCGCGAGGGCGCCGCGGCCGAGGGTCTCGCCGAGCGAGAGCGTCTGGGCGTCGGCCGCGGCCTGGAGCGCGACCGGCAGGGGGCTGGGGCTCATGGGTTTTCTCCGGAAGTCGGGAGGATGCTTGTCGGGATCGGACGGGGAGTGCGGATCAGGGCTCGGGTCACAGCTCGATCCGGTGCGGGACGAACGACGAGGTGTCGTCGGTGATCAGCCCCGAGGTCTCGCGGATGCCGGCCCCGGCCGCCTCGTCATGGACGACCCAGGCGCCGAGCACTGGACGCCAGCCGTCGAAGTCGGGCAGCGCCCGGAACTCCTGGTGGACGTGGCCCTCGGCGCCGTAGCCGCCGCCGGTCTCGACGCCGCCGCCGGGCGTGACGACCCGCATGCCCGCCCCCTCCCGGCCGAGGAGCGGCTTGACGATGTAGGACGTCATGTCACGTGGTCCGTCGAGGTAGGCGGGCAGCAGGTTCGGGTGCCCCGGGTACAGCTCCCACAGCAGCGCCAGCAGCGCCTTGTTGGACAGCAGCATCTTCCACAGCGGCTCGATCCAGGTCATCGACACCTGCTGGGCGACCGCCCGCGCCCCGAACGCGTCGGCGACCGCCCACTCCCACGGGTACAGCTTGCACAGGGAGCGGATCACCCGCCGTTCCATGTCCACGAACCGCAGGTTGAGGCCGTCCCAGCCGATGTCCTCCATGGCCACCGCGATCGTGTTCAGGCCCGCCTGGGCGGCGGTCTCCTGGAGGTAGGCGAGGGTCATCGCCTCCTCGCCGGTCTCGTCCATCTTCGTCCAGGCGAAGTGCGCGGGCCCCGTGGGCAGCACCTCCGTGAGCCCCCGCCACCGCTCGATCAACCGCTCGTGGATGGAGTTCCACTGGTCGCCGTCCGGGTGGCGGTCCTGCAGCCAGAACCACTGCACGACCGAGCTCTCCAGGAGGCTGGTCGGGGTGTCGGCGTTGTACTCCAGCAGCTTGGCGGGACCGGCGCCGTCGTAGCGCAGGTCGAACCGGCCGAACAGGTGGGGGTCGGCCCGTTCCCAGGACCGGGCGATCTCCGGCCGCACCCACTCGGGGATCGCGAAGTCGGCGTAGCGGTCGTGGCGGACGACGTGGTCCACCACGGCCAGGCACATCCGGTGCAGCTCCTCGACCTGCTCCTCCAGGGCGAGGACCTCGTCCATCGAGAAGACGTACTGCACGGACTCGTCCCAGTAGGGGCGGCCGAGGCCGCCGGGGTGGGCCGAACGGTGGAAGGCCAGGCCCTGACCCTCGACGATCTCCTCCCAGCCGTCCCGGGGGACGGAGGTCTCACGTCTCATCCGTCCGCGCTCAGCTTCCGCTCCCGCCGCGGAAGCCGAAGCCGCCGCGCTGGATCACGGTGCCCTGGCGGCTGACGATCCTGACGTCGGCCGGGCGCACGGTGGTGCCGCGCATGACGCGGGCCCCGGACCGTACGCCCCCGTAGTACCAGCGGTAGGCGCCGTACGAGCCGTGGTAGTGGGAGCCGTCGTCGTCGCAGTAGTCCTCGTCGACGACGGTGTAGGAGCCGTCGGGCTGCTGGCTGTCGAGGTCGACGCACTCGGCGTTGACCTCGTCGTAGTCGTCCTCCTGGGCGCTGCAGTAGCCGATGAGCAGGAGCGTGACTACGGCGACGCCGCCGAGCACGATGCCCTTGGACGCCTTCGAGCCCCTCAAGCCCTTCCCGGAGGAGGAGGGGGTGGGCGAGTGGTCGGGGTCCATGCCCATGGGGTGTTTCGGTCCTGCTGCCATCGAGCTCCAATGAGATGCGTCGGGACAGATTATCGGCGCCCTTTTGACCATTCAACCGCCGTAACTGGATCGATGCGCGTTTCGGCGGCCATGGGCCGGCCGGCGCGTGGAGGATGTCGGCGCCGGCGCGTAACGTCACAGGTGTGAACCGCACCGATCGGCTTTACGTCCTGGTCGAAGAGCTCCGCGCCGCCGCGCCCGGGTTCCTGCGGGTCCGCGAGCTGGCGGACCGGCTCGGGGTGGGGAAACGCACCGTCGAGCGCGACCTCGCCGCGCTCCGGGAGTCCGGGGTCCCCGTGCGCGCCGAACCCGGCGGACGGGGCGGCCACGCCCTCGACATGTCCGCCGCCCCGTCCCCGGTCGCCTTCACCGCGGAGGAGGCGGCCGCGGTCGCCGTGGCGCTCGTCCGGGCCGCGGACACCCCGCTGGCCGGCCCCGCCCGCGACGCCCTGCGCCGGCTCGCCGCGGCGACGCCGTCTCCCGGAGAGGTCAGGCACGAGGACGCGGCCGGTGGCGGCGGGAGCGGGCGGGCGGGACGCTCCGCCGGTGACGGCGAGGCCGGGCGACCGGGCGGCGGCGGGGGGAACGGCGGGGCGGAGCGACCGGCCGGCGGCGGGGAGGGCGACGGGGCCGGGTGGCCGGTCGTCCCCGCGCGTGCCGCGGCCGAGCCCGAGCCCTACCCCCGGGTGGCGGCGGTGATCGAGGGGGCGCTGCTGCGCCGGAGGGTGCTGCGGATGGGCTATGAGGACCGCAAGGGCCGGTCCACCGTCCGCGAGGTGGAGCCGGCGGTCTTCATGGGCGGGCGCGGCGGCCAGTGGTACCTCATGGGCATGGACCGGCTCCGCCAGGACGTCCGGGTTTTCAAGCTCGACCGCATCGCCTGGGCCGAGGAGACCGCCGAGGCCGCACCCGAGCAGTCGCCGGAACGATACGCCGCCGGCCTCCCCGGCGTGCTGCGGGAGTCCGCCGAGCCGGAGTGAGCCCCCGCCCCGGGACCCGGCCGTACGGCGGTGCGGCCACCGCCGGACCCGGCCGCCGCGCGGGCCTCCCGCCGTACGGCAGGACCCGGGCGCGCCGGGCGGTCAGCCTGCTCCGGCGCCCAGCTCCCGCTGCATCAGGAGGGTGTCGATCCAGCGGCCGTGCTTGTGCCCCACCTTCGCCAGCAGGCCGACGGCGGAGAAGCCGAACCGGCGGTGCAGGGCGGCCGACGCCTCGCTCCCCGTGTCCGCGATGACCGCGATCATCTGGCGCGCGCCGGCCCGCTCGCTCCGCTCCACCAGTGCCCCCAGCAGCGCGCCGCCCAGCCCCCGGCCGGTGTGGTCCGGGGCGAGATAGATCGAGTCCTCGACGGTGTGCCGGTAGGCCGGCTTCGGCCGCCAGGGCGTGGCGTAGGCGTATCCGGCCACCTCGCCGGCCACTTCGGCCACCAGGAACGGAAGCCCCCGGTCGGCGAGGTCGCCGAGCCTGTTCAGCCAGTCGGCGACCGGCGGCGGCGTCTCCTCGAACGTGGCCACGCTGCTGACCACGTAGTGGGTGTAGATGCCGGCCACGGCCGGCAGGTCCGCCGGCTCGGCCGGGCGGACGATCGTCTCCGACGTCGGCATGAGCCGCCCCCGTTCCCATGAGGTGAGTTCTCCCTCGCCGTGCGCCATTCTGATGGATCCGGGGGCCGCGGGGGCGCGGGGGCCGGTGTCAGGACCGGCCCGGGAGGAAGTGCGGGGCACACGGGAGGGGCCTGGGGCAGGTCCGGGAGGGCGCGCGAGGCACGGGAGGGACCGGGGGATCGGGAGCGGTCCGGGAGAGACGCGGGAGGGGAACGCGGGGATCGGGAGCGGCCCGGGAGAGGGACGCGGGGATCGGGAGCGGTCGGGGAGGGTCCTGGGGAGGGTGGGTTTCGTCCGGATTCGTCGCGGTCGTCAAAGCGGCGGATCTTCACCGGCCCGTGTGCCATGCTGAACCCGGCGAGCGTGACGAGGGGCGCACACGAGGGGTCGTCGATGCCGGAGATCGAACCGCTGCGGCCCGGGGACCCGCCGCGGCTGGGGGACTTCACGCTCAGGGGCAGGCTGGGGGAGGGCGGCCAGGGCGTCGTCTACCTCGGGGAGGCCGAGGACGGCCGGCGTGCCGCCGTCAAGCTGCTGCACGTGCGCTTCACCGGGGAGAGCCACGCCCGTTCCCGTTTCGCCCGGGAACTCGCCGCGGCCCGGCGGGTGGACGCCTTCTGCACCGCCCGGGTGCTCGCCGCCGACCTCGACGGCGAGACCCCCTACATCGCCAGCGAGCTGATCGACGGCCCCTCGCTGCGCCGGATCGTCGAGCGTGACGGGCCGCTGGGCGGCGAGGCCCTCGAACGGCTCGCCACCGGCACGGCCACCGCGCTGACCGCGATCCACCACGCCGGGATCGCCCACCGCGACTTCAAGCCGGACAACGTGCTGCTCGCCCCGGACGGCCCCCGCGTCGTCGACTTCGGCATCGCGAAGATCATCGATGAGAGCGGGACGATCACCACCCGCGCCGTCGGCACACCCGCCTACATGGCGCCCGAGCAGATCGCCGAGGAACGCGTCGGCCGGCCCGCCGACGTGTTCGCCTGGGGGGCGACCATGGTCTTCGCCGCCGCGGGCCGGGCGCCCTTCGCCGCGGAGACGATCGTGGCGACGCTCAACCGCGTCGTCAACCACGACCCCGACCTCGGCGCGCTGCCGGAGGACCTGCGCCCGATCGTCGCCCACTGCCTGAACAAGGACCAGTCGCTGCGGCCGTCCATGGACGAGGTGCTCAAACGCCTGCTCGGCCACCCGGCGGACGACGGCGAGGCGTCCCGGGAGGAGCTGGCCGAGGGCGCGCAGGCCGCCACGCTGGACCTGGCCCGGACGAACCCGCCGAACCCGCCTAACCCGTCGAACCCACTGAACCCGCCCGCGGTCCGGCGGCGGCGCCGGGCCGTCGCCGGGGCGGCCGCGGTCCTCGCCGCGATAGCCGCGGCGCTGCGATCGGCGCCCTGTACGCCGACGGGACGATCGAGTCGCTGCTCGAAAAGCACTTCTCCGGCGTCGGCTTCCGCCACGAGACCGCGCGGCCCCGCATGGAGAGCTGCGGCTGAGCCGTACGGCCCCGCGTGGAGACCTGCGGCAGCCGTACGGCCCGGCCCGGCGAGCCGCGAGCCGTGCGGTCCGCGGGGGGAGCCGCCGCCCGCGTCGGACGGCTCGGCGCGGAGAGCCGTCGCCGCGCCGTACGGCTCTCCGCGTGGAGGGAGAGGCGGGAGGGTCAGGAGGCCGCGCAGGTGGTGCCCTTGGCAGGGACCTCCCCTTCGAGCAGATACTTGTCGGTCACCTTCTTGACGCACTGGTCGCCGGAGATGTAGGCCCCGTGGCCCTCGCCCTTGTAGGTGACCAGCACCCCCGTGCCGAGCTGCTCGGTCAGCTTCGGCGCCCACTCGTACGGCGTGGCCGGGTCGCCGGTGCCGCCGATCACCACGATCGGCGCGGAGCCGGCCGCGTTCACCTTACGGGCCTCGTTGCTGCCCTTGACCGGCCAGGAGGAGCAGATCAGCCCCATGCCCGCGCTGCCGAACAGCGGGGAGACCTCCAGCGCCTCCTGCTGGGTGCGCTTCAGCTGCGCGAGGTCCGGCCGCTCGGCGGTGTCCGCGCAGCTGATGGCCGGGAAGCTGCTCATGAGGGTCGTGTAGGACCCGTCGGGCAGGCGCCCGTTGTAGTTGTCGGCGAGGCTGAGCAGGAGCCGCCCGTCGTCGTTGAAGGCCATGTTCAGCCCCTGCTCCAGCAGCGGCCACGTCAGCTTCGAGTACAGCGCGGCGGCGACGCCGGTGTTGGCCAGCCCCTGGGTGAGCTCGCGGGAACCGACCTTGAGCGGCTTGTCCTCCACGTCGCCCATGAACTTCTCGACGTTCTTGTTCGCGATGGTCCGGTCGGCGCCGATGTCGCACCGGCCGGGTCCCTTGATGCAGTCCTTCAGGAAGTCGTCGTAGGCGTGCTGGAACCCGGCGGACTGCACCACGGTGCGCCTGTTCATCGAGACGCTCGGGTCCAGCGGGGCGTCCAGCACGAAGCGGCCCACGTTCTTGGGGAACTCGGTGGCGTAGACGGCGCCGAGCTGCGTGCCGTAGGAGATGCCGAAGTAGTTGAGCTTCGGCTCGCCGAGCGCCTCGCGCATCCGGTCCATGTCGCGGGCGGCGTTCACCGTGCCGACGTAGGGCAGGACCTTCCCGGAGGTCCGCTGGCAGGCGGCGGCGAAGTCCTTGATGATGCGTTCCTGCCGGTCCCAGTCCGCCTGGGTGGCGGCGATCGTGTTCATCGAGGTGTAGCGGTCCATGACGTGCTCGCCGTCGCACCTGACGCCGGAGCTGCGCTCCACCCCGCGCGGGTCGAAGCTGACCAGGTCGTAGCGGGTGTTGAGGCCGGCGAACGCCTTGGCGGCCTGGGCCATGGTGTCGACGCCGGAGGCGCCGGGGCCGCCGAAGTTGAAGACCAGGGAGCCGATCCGCCGGGCCTGGTCGGTCGCCGGGATGCGGATCATCGCGATGTCCAGCGTCTCGCCGCCCGGCTTGGCGTAGTCGAGCGGCACCCGCAGCGAGCCGCACCGCAGGGTGGCGTCGGGCTTGGCAGGGACCTGCCCATTGGGCCCCCGGACGTCGGTGCAGGGCCCCCACGCGATGCGCCCGGCCGCCCCGGTCTCGCCCGCCGTCCCGGTCGTCCCCGACGGCGCGGCGGTCCCCCCGGCCGGTGAGGACGGGTCGGCGGGGCCGAGCCCGCTGTTGCGGGCCGGATCGCTGCAGGCGGTCAACAGGCCGGACAGGACGGTCGCCGCGGTCGCCACCGCCAGGACTTTTCGCACGTGATGCTCCCTCGATTCGGACGCCGGGGGAAGCGATCCAACACTAGCCGGGCGGGCCCTTTCAAAAAAAGGACCCGCCCGGCGTCACGTCACAGTCCCATGGACTGGGTGTCGTTGCTCTCGATCCCGCCGGCCTCGGTCACGCCGTTCTTCAGGTGGTACTTCACGATGGCCTCGCGCAGCACCTCCTCGTCCAGCTCGCCCCGCTGGACCAGCTGGGTGAGCACGGCGAGGGTGATGGAGGCGGCGTCCACGTGGAAGTGGCGGCGCAGCGCCGACCGGGTGTCCGACAGGCCGAAGCCGTCGGTGCCGAGGGAGGTCCAGTCGCCCGGGACCCACTGGGCGATCTGGTCCTGCACGGCGCGCATGTAGTCGCTGACGCCGACGAACGGGCCCTCGGCCTGCGACAGCGCCTGCGTCACGTACGGCACCCGCCGCTCGGCGTCGGGGTTGAGCAGGTTGTGCTCCTCGACGGCCAGCGCCTCGCGGCGCAGCTCCGTCCAGGAGGTGGCCGACCACACCTCGGCCGCCACGCCCCAGTCCTCGGCCAGCATGCGCTGGGCCTCCACGGCCCAGGGGCCGGCCACGCCGGAGGACAGGATGTTGGCCTTCGGCCCCGCCACGGCGGGCGCCGCGGCGTACCGGTACAGGCCCTTCAGCAGGCCCTCGACGTCGAGGCCCTCGGGCTCGGCCGGCTGGGGGTAGGGCTCGTTGTAGACGGTCAGGTAGTAGAAGACGTTCTCGGGGTTCTCCCCGTACATCCTCCGCAGGCCGTCCTTGACGATGTGCGCCACCTCGAAGGCCCACGACGGGTCGTAGGACACCGCCGCCGGGTTGGTGGAGGCGGTCAGCGGGGTGTGGCCGTCCTCGTGCTGCAGGCCCTCGCCGTTCAGCGTGGTGCGGCCGGCCGTGGCGCCGAGCAGGAAGCCCCGGCCCATCTGGTCGGCGAGCTGCCACATCTGGTCGGCGGTGCGCTGCCAGCCGAACATCGAGTAGAAGATGTAGACCGGGATCATGTGCTCGCCGTGCGTGGCGTACGACGTGCCCACCGCGATCGCCGAGGCCATGGAGCCGGACTCGCTGATGCCCTCGTGCAGGATCTGACCCTCGGTCGACTCCTTGTACGACAGCAGCAGCTCGCGGTCGACGGCCTCGTAGGTCTGGCCGTGCGGCGAGTAGATCTTCGCGGTCGGGAAGATCGCGTCGAGACCGAAGGTGCGGGCCTCGTCGGGGATGATCGGCACGAACCGGTGGCCGATCTCCTTGTCGCGCATGAGGTCCTTGAGCAGGCGGACGAACGCCATGGTGGTGGCGACGTTCTGCTTGCCCGAGCCCTTCTTCAGCTGCGCGTAGGCGGCGTCGCCGGGCAGTTTGACCGGCTTGGCGCGGACCACGCGCTTGGGCAGGACACCGCCCAGGGCCGCGCGGCGCTCCTTCATGTACTCGATCTCGGGGTCGTTCTCGCCCGGGTGGAAGTAGGGCGGCAGGTCGGCCTCGAGGGCGGAGTCGGGGATCGGCAGGTAGAGCCGGTCCCGGAACTCCTTGAGCTCGGCCTTGGACATCTTCTTCATCTGGTGCGTCGCGTTGCGCGCCTCGAAGTCCTTGCCCAGGGTCCAGCCCTTGATGGTCTGGGCGAGGATGACCGTCGGCTGGCCGACGTGCTCGCGGGCCGCCTTGTAGGCCGCGTAGACCTTGCGGTAGTCGTGGCCGCCGCGCGAGAGCTTGCGGATGTCCTCGTCCGACAGGTGCTCGACCATCTTGCGCAGCCGCGGGTCGTCGCCGAAGAAGCTCTCGCGGATGTAGGAGCCGGACTCGACGGAGTAGGTCTGGAACTGGCCGTCGGGCACGGTGTTCATCTTGTTGACCAGGACGCCGTCGACGTCGGCCGCCAGCAGCGGGTCCCAGTCGCGGCCCCAGACGACCTTGATGACGTTCCAGCCGGCGCCGCGGAAGTAGGACTCCAGCTCCTGGATGATCTTGCCGTTGCCGCGGACCGGGCCGTCGAGGCGCTGCAGGTTGCAGTTGATGACGAACGTGAGGTTGTCGAGCTCCTCGCGGGCGGCCACGCCGATCGCGCCGAGCGACTCGGGCTCGTCCATCTCGCCGTCGCCGAGGAAGCACCAGACGTGGCTGCGGCTGGTGTCCTTGAGCTTCCGGTTCAGCAGGTAGCGGTTGAACCGCGCCTGGTAGATGGCCGAGATCGGGCCCAGGCCCATGGAGACCGTGGGGAACTCCCAGAAGTCGGGCATCAGCCGCGGGTGCGGGTAGGACGGCAGGCCCCGGATGCCGTGCGACAGCTCCTGCCGGAAGGCGTCGAGCTGGGTCTCGTTGAGGCGGCCCTCCAGGAAGGCGCGGGCGTAGATGCCGGGCGCGGCGTGGCCCTGGATGAAGACCTGGTCACCCGACTCGCCGTGGTCCTTGCCGCGGAAGAAGTGGTTGAAGCCCACCTCGTAGAGAGAGGCGGCCGAGGCGTAGGTCGCGATGTGGCCGCCGACGTTGGTGCGGGCGTTGGCCCGGGTGACCATGACCGCCGCGTTCCACCGGATGTAGGCGCGGATCCGCCGCTCGACGTACTCGTCGCCGGGGAACCAGGGCTCGCGCTCCGGCGGGATCGTGTTGATGTAGTCGGTGCTGCGCAGGCCGGGGACGCCGACCTGGTGCTCCCGAGCCCGCTCCAGCAGGCGGAGCATCAAATAACGGGCCCGGGTCCGCCCCTCCGTCTTGACGACGTTGTCGAGGGACTCGAGCCACTCCTGGGTCTCGCTGGGGTCGACATCAGGAAGCTGGCTGGGTAGGCCGTCACTGATGATCGAGAAACGCTGGCGTCCGGAAGCCACTGGGTCTCGCCTTCCGAGGATGGACTTTTGTCTGGTGTAGGTCGTCTTCCATCCTGGTCGCTTACCCCGGAAAGTGCATCTCTACTGACCGGTAACCAAGAGGTCCCCGCTGGCAGGGGCGTGAAAATGGCCTAGACCACCGATGGTAGGACGAATTTCCCCCACAGGGTACACGCTGCCCGGCCCTTTCCGTGGGCGGGGCGGATCCGCCCCCGCCGTACGAATCTAGCCGGGTCCGGGCCGTGGGACGTCCGGGCGGTGCCGCGCGGACCGGGCCGCGTCCGGTGAACCCCCCGGTCCGGCGGTCCGTGACGGCCGGGCCGTGAGGCCGGGCCGGGGACCGCCGCATTCCCCGGGGATTCCGTGGTGGGCCGTTCGCGAGAATAAGAAAGATCTTTGTGGGATCGTGACGATAATGATGCGCGAAGCCGGGGTGAGGCGGTTTGAGCGGCGAACTTTCCGCCGCGGCCGCCCCTCGCCGCCCCGAAGAATGGGGCGGGGTCGTCGTCCCAGCTCAGCGTGGATCGTAGGATCGAGTATGTGAGATCTCAGACGATCGAGGTGGTGACCGGTTCCCGTGAACGGATCCATGACATCACCTCCGAGTGCGAGAGCTTCGTCCGCTCATGCGGGGGAGACGGGCTGTTGCACGTCTTCGTCCCCCACGCCACCGCGGGGATCGCGCTGATCGAGCTCGGCTCGGGCAGTGACGACGACCTGCTCGCGGCGCTGGAGGACCTCCTGCCGGCCGACGGCCGGTGGAAGCATGCACACGGATCCAGGGGGCATGGGCGCTCGCATGTCATGCCGGCTCTCATCCCTCCCTACGCGACCGTCCCGGTTCTGTCCGGGCGGCTCGCGCTGGGCACCTGGCAGTCCATCGCCCTGGTGGATCTCAACGTCGACAATCCGGAACGCCAGGTCCGTTTGTCATTTTTGTCGGACTAATTCATACGTAGCCCACTCGTTGCCGTGGCGACCGTTGACGACCGAGGGTCACAGCGTGTGGACTGTGCCGAAGCATTCTGAGCACCGTGCGATTGCGGTGACATTCAAGCAGGAGGGACAAACGTGAGCGCGACCGCGGGTCAGGCTCGGGGCGAACGCGGCCTGGCCGAAAGGCTCGGCCTCAAGCCGGGTCAGGTGGTGCAGGAAGTCGGCTGGGATGAGGACGCCGACGACGATCTGCGCGACTCCATCGAGGAGCTGACCGGCAACGAGCTGGTCGACGAAGACTACGAGGACGTCGTCGACGTCGTGCTGCTGTGGTGGCGTGACGGTGACGGCGATCTGTTCGACGCCCTCAGCGGGGTGCTGACCAACCTGAGTGCAGGCGGCCAGATCTGGCTGCTCACTCCCAAGGCCGGCCGCGAAGGCCACGTCGAGCCCAGCGACATCGGGGAGGACGCCACGACCGCCGGTCTCTCGCAGACCAGCAGCATCAGCGCCGCTCCCGACTGGTCGGGCACCCGACTGGCCCCTCCGCGGACCCGCCGGTAGGGGTCCGCCCTGCCGTACGGCTCATGCGAGTCGTACGGCAGGATGATGGTGTCGCCCATCATCCGACGAAAGGACCTTTCGACATGGCGGTCGAGGTAGGTTCCCCCGCTCCGGACTTCGAACTGAAGGACCAGCACGGGACCCCGGTCAAGCTCTCCGACCACCGGGGCAAGAAGGTCGTGCTGATCTTCTATCCCCTCGCGTTCAGCGGCGTCTGCCACGGCGAGCTCTGCGCGCTGCGTGACGAGTTCATCGCCACCGCGCCCGAGGACGTCCAGGTGCTGACGGTCTCGGTGGACTCGGTGTTCACCCACCGCGCCTGGGCCGACCAGGAGGGCTACACCTTCCCCCTGCTCTCCGACTTCTGGCCGCACGGTCAGGTCGCGCAGACGTACGGTGTGTTCGACGAGGAGAAGGGCCTCGCCACCCGGGGCACCTTCATCATCGACGGTGACGGCATCGTCCGGTGGAGCGTGGTGAACCCGATTCCGGAGGCGCGCGACATCGCCGAGTACCAGAAGGTCCTCGCCGAACTCTGAGCTCCCCAGCGGTGATACGGCGGACGTCCGGGGGGCGTCCGCCGCTCTCGACTCCCCGGAGGCGATCATGCCCTGCTTCTCCTGCGGGGCCAGGCAGACCGACCCGGTCCGTGGCGTCAGCCCGTGGAAGCGCGGGGTGCGCCGGGAGACCCAGGTGCTCATCTGCCCGGACTGCCAGCGCGCCCACGACCTCGACCTCGACACGTGCGCCGCGTGCGGGTCCGTCGCCCTCATCTGCCGGCTCGGCGAGGTCGAGTGCCGCTCCTGCGGAGCCGTACGGCTCGCCCGGGCCGGACGGCCCGCCTCGGCCGGGAACGCCGCCGGGGGCGCCGCCGTCACCGGCGGATCCGGCACTCCCGGCCTGGCCGACGAGGTCCAGGCCGCCCTGGAGCGGGTCCTCGGCCGCACCCGCTGACTTCTTTTCGGGACGGTCGCCCACACCGGTGAGGGCCCCGAGGCTCACTCACCTCCGTGCGCGTCCCGAACGGGCGTCCACCCGCATCCGTCGCGGTCCGTTCCGGGACGTTCACCCGCATCCGGGACGTAACAGGTCATCGGCCATGCGCTAGGGTCGGCCTCGGCCTCGCCCCTTCGACCCGGTGGATGCGTGCATGAGCTCGTTCGTTGTGGCCCTTGACGTCGGCGGTACCTCGATGAAGGGCGGGCTCGTCACGAGCGCCGGTGAGGTCCTCCTCACCGACCGCCGGGCCACCCCGCGCGAGCAGGGCCCCGAGGCCGTCGTCGAGACCATCAGGTCCTTCATCGGCGACCTCGCCGCCCGGGGCGACGGCGTCCCCGCCGGGGTCGGCCTCGCCGTACCCGGCCTGGTCACCGCCGACACCGCGCTGTACTCGGCCAACATCGGCTGGCGCGACGTCCCCGCCGCCGCCTTCGTCCCGCTGGACGTCCCGGTCATGCTCGGCCACGACGTGCGCACCGGCGGGCTCGCCGAGAGCGTGCTCGGCGCCGGCCGTACGGTCTCCGACTTCCTCTTCCTGCCCATCGGCACCGGCATCGCGGGCGCGATGATCGTGAACGGCGAGCCGTACGGCGGAGCCTCCGGATGGGGCGGCGAGATCGGCCACATCCCCGTCTTCCCCGACGGTGAGACGTGCGCCTGCGGGCAGGTCGGCTGCCTGGAGACCTACGCCTCCGCCTCGGCCGTCGCCCGCCGCTACGCGGCCCGCGTCGCCTCCCTCGCCGCGCCCGCCCCCTCCGGCCTGCCCCTCCCGGCCGCTCCGGCGGCCGTCGACGGAGCCGGCACGCCGGTCACGGCCGAGCAGGTCGCGGCGCTGACCGCCGCGGGCGACCCGGTGGCCACGCAGATCTGGGGCGAGGCCGTCGAGGCGCTCGCCCTCTCCCTGGCCACCTACACCCTCCTCCTCGACCCCTCGGTGATCGTCCTGGGCGGCGGCCTGGCCGAGTCGGGCCCCCTGCTGTCGGACCCGCTGTCCGGCCGCCTGCGCGAACTCCTGACCTTCCGCGAGGCTCCGCCGATCCGCCCGGCCGCCCTCGGCGTCAGCGCCGGCATGCTGGGCGCCGCCCTCCTGGGCTGGCGGGCGGCCGGAGACCCCGGCGCGGGCGCCACCTGGCGGCTTGATGTGCCCAAATCCCCCGGCGTGGCGTAAGGTGTTATCCCGTCCCACGGACGGGACGACCCGGGGCGCTTAGCTCAGCGGTAGAGCGCTCGCCTTACAAGCGAGATGTCACTGGTTCGAACCCAGTAGTGCCCACGGACAAGGCTCTGACCTGGCATGACAGGTCAGAGCCTTCTGCGTTCTCGAACGGGACGCCGGGCCTCGTCGCCCGGTGGGTGCCCGCCCTGCCGGCGGATCACTCCGGAGGGGCGGCCGTATTATGATCATGCCTCATCGTGCGCCCAGACCGTTTGGCGGCGAGCAAGGTGCGTTCCCTGACCTCGCGCGCAGCGGCCCCGGCCGCTATCGCCTGCGCCTGTACAAGCGTCCGGGCGTGGATCTCGTTCTCGTCTGTCCGGTGAGGAGGGCGGCGTAGTGACGGGCCGGCCGGTTGCGCCGGTCGCCGCCCCATGAACGCGGGAGCCTGTTACGGACGGTCTCCCGCGTGGACTCGCCGATCAGTCCTCAAGGGGTTCCGCGCCGAGGAACCGCAGTTCCAGCATCTCCGGGGAGAAGGGAAGACCGGTGATCCTTCCCGCCAGGGCGAACGAACGCCCGGTCGGGAAGTCGATGCGGGGGTCGTCGTCGATGTCGTGTTCGGGGTCCAGCCCGACGTCGCGCATCTCCTTGACGAAACGGTCCGGATCGTTGCCTGACCGCGCGTCCGGAAGCATCGGGTCGAACCAGACGACCGGCTCGCCGTCGACGATGTAGGCGAAGCTGTCGGAGGCGTAATCATGGCGGCAGACCGACACGACCTCGGTTCCCCGGGAGACCGGGCCGTATACGTCGGGGTCAACGGCGAGCTTCCATCCTCCCGGTTCGATGACCAGGGTCCAGTCACCGATCTTCGCGGCGCCGATGTAACCGGCCGCGTCGTCCCTCATACTCTCCACCGAGCGCTCGTCCAGCTCCTCGGACGTCACTCCTTCCTCCATGGTGCTCTCGTCCACGCCGAACCGGCGGAGGACCTCGTCGGGGGAGAGCCCCCGGACGAAGGACACGCAGTAGATCTCGCCCAGGTCCTCGCGGCCGGAGAGCCACCGGAACTCCTCGGGGCACTCTGTCATCGTCCCTCCTTGATCGCGTGGACGGCATGATCGCAGCTGTCGCCGACAGAAAGGGGTTCGAAGGCGCGAGCCCCGCGGGGCCGCCACCGCATCGCCTCGCCGTACGGGTGAGCGCCGCCCAGGGGTCCGGACACACCGGCCGGACGGGTCCCCGGGGAGGAGCCGGATGGGCCTCCGGAAGAAAACCGGTCTTCCTCACCTCTGGCGCCGGCCGCTGTGTCCCGTGCGGTTCGTCAGGCGTGTCTGAACGGGGGAAGTACAGGGCCGCCGCCCCGTTTCCGCTCCTCGACATGATCCCGGTTCCCCGCCGGACAGGAATTGATGATTTCGATGAAAACGTGAGGGATCTACATATTTTCGGTGGGCCGGATTACACTCGGGGCGTCCTGAAGTGGATCACACGGAGGTGTCCATGAGGAAGATGACCGTCCGTCGGAAGAGCGCGGTGCGCCTGCTGTCCGGGGCCCGTCGGCTCTGGATCGAGTGGTGCTGGTAACTGCCGAGACGGCGGGCGCTCCCGGGCGCCCGCCCCTGCGGCGATCGGCCCTGTCGTGACCGGCGAACCGGGCGGCTACGACTGCCATCGCGACCACGGACCGTACGCGGGCGTCGCGGCCTTTCTCGGCCGGATCGCCGCCGACCGTCCCCGCCTGGCGTCCCGCCACCAGGTCGAGCTGCACGCCATCGCACCCTGGCTCGACCGCGCGGCACGACCGGCCGCCGAGGAGGAGCCGATCCGGTTCCACCCCGCCCGGCGCACCGCCTTCCTGGCCTACGGCGCGGCGGAGTTCGTGGCGGCCTGGGCGGGTACGCTTCGGCACCCGGTCACGGTGCGGTTCGACCACGTCGGCGATGCCGACGAGACCACCCGCGAGCTGCTGGACGCGCTGACCCGGCGGCTCGGGTCGTCCCCGGTGCGCCTGGACCTGCGTGACGGCGGCGCCCGCGAGCCGGTGGCGGCCGACCCGGCGCCGGAGGCGACACGCGCGGTCCTGGGCGACAGCCTGGCCCGCGGCTTCTACCACCACGCGGCCCGAACCGCCCGGCGTGGGCGCGCCACGGTGACCCCGGACGGCGATCTGCGGCACTGGTGGGCGTTCACCACCGGACTGGCCACCGCCCTGGCGGCGCTGGATCGCGCCGCCGAAGCGCTCGACCTCTACCACGAGGCGCGCGCCGCCACCGACGACCCGAAGATCACCATGTCGGCCGCGTACGCCACCGCCATGCTGTACGCCAGGCACCTGCCGGCGGCGGACCAGGATCCGGCGCGGGCGCGGCACTGGCTGGAACGGGCTCTCCACCTCGCCGCCGGACTGAACGACCCGCGGCAGCGGACGTTGTCCACCGTCTTCTACGAGCAGGGCCTGGCGCTGCTGGACGCCAAGGCCGGTGAGCCCGCCCGCGCGCTGCGGCTGATCGACGACGGGCTGGCCCGGCTGACGGCGGTGCTCGCCCCCGGCGAGCGCCCGCAGGACCTGGCCCGGTTACGCCACAACCGGGCGCAGGTGCACCTGGCCCTGGGCGATCCGGCGCGGGCCCTGGCCGACCTCGACACCGTGATCGCGCACGATCCCGGCAACTGCGAGTACTACGTCGACCGGGCGACCCTGCATCGTGCGGCGGGCCGGTCCCAGGCCGCGATCAGGGACTACGGCACCGCGATCCGCCTGGGACCGCACCTGCCCGAGGCGTACTACAACCGGGCCGTGCTCCAGCAGGAGCGGGGCCGCTCCGAACGGGCGCGCGGCGACCTGGAGTGCGCGCTCGCCATCGATCCCGGGCACCTCGACGCCCGGATCACCCTGGTCAACCTGCAGGTGGAGCACGGCGCGCTCGACGAGGCCGAGGCGGGCGCGCGGGCCGGGCTGGCGCTGGCCCCGCAGGAGCCCGCGCTGCTGTGCACCCTCGGGCTGATCCGCTCGGAGCGCGGCGGCCTCGCCGAAGCCGACGAGTTGCTCACCCGCGCCCTGGCCGGGGATCCGGAGCTGGTCGAGGCATGGACGAACCGGGCCGCCGTCCGGTTCGAACGCGGCGACGCGGCAGCCGCCGTGGCCGACCTGGACCGGGCGGTGGCGCTGTCGGCGGCGCCGGTGCCCCACTACAACCGGGGTACGGCGCTGATGCGGCTGGGACGGTGGGACGAGGCCGCCCGCGACTTCGCCCACGCGCTCGCCCAGCCGGGCCTGGACCGGGGGCTGCGACGCGATCTGCGCGCGGAACTGGCCCGCTGCCGTCGCGCCATGGCGGGACGACGGCCGGACGGTGGCTGAGAGTGACTCCGCGCCGGGGTCTTCACCCCCCTGTGACATCAACGTGCCGAGCAGACGTCCATGCCGATCGTCACGAGATGGATACACTGAGTGATTGAATCTCTCACTTGGATCAATATAAGAAATTTATTATCCTGGGGTGAACTGGCAGATAGTGATCGTCCCAGAGGTTCGTGACTGGCTTCATGAGCTGAGGAAGGTGGATCGGCGGACGCTCTTACTGATCGCTGCCGCCTTGGATCGGGTCACTGAAGAAGGGCCCGGCCTGGGGCGGCCTTTGGTGGACACACTCCAAGGGCCGATCATCCGTAACCTCAAGGAACTGAGACCTGGATCCAGCGGGCGGAGCGAAGTGCGACTGCTCTTCGTCTTCGATCCATGGCGGCAAGCCGTCTTCCTGGTCGCCGGGGACAGGTCCGATGATTGGAACGGCTGATACGACGTAGCGATCAAGACGGCGGAGGCGCGTTTCGCCCGGTATCTCGAAGAGGGGAAGCAATGAGCGATCGTGCGGTGACGTGGGAGGAACTGCGAGCCGAGCTCATCCGCCCCGAAGACGAGCGGGAGGTCGCTCAGTTCGGTGAGGAACTCATGGCTCGCCGGCGAGCCTATCGTCTCGCCGAAGCTCGGCGTGAGCTCGGCCTGCGGCAGGAGGACGTCGCCCAGGCGATGGGTGTGTCCCAGGCTCGCGTCTCACAGATCGAGAGCGGAGCGATCAGTGAAGTCGCCACCTTGGCCGCCTACGTGACGGCGCTGGGAGGCCAGCTCAAGATCGTGGCTGACTTCGGGGATTCGGTCATGGTGCTCGACACGCCTCGCGGGCGCCGTACGGGATGATCCGAATCCACAGGTGACCGGCCGGGCGGTGGTCACGCTTCCGGAGGCCGGGAGTGGACAGTCGCGGGCCGGGGCGGACTCCCGGGATTATCGTGCGGGGCATGAACCCCTTGACTGTGCACGACATCTGCGACACCTACGTCGACGACTACGCACGGTTGAACCCCGTCGCCGCCACCGAGGCCGGCATCGGCGGTCACGACGACCGGCTTCCCGACCTCTCGCCGGACGGGCACGACGCCCGGGCGGAACTCGCCCGGAGCGCGTCGGCCCGCGTCTCGGCCGCGCGTCCGGCCGACGAGAGCGAACGCGTCGCGCGGGCGGTGTTCGCCGAACGGATCGGCCTGGAGGTGGAGACGCACGAGGCGTGGTTGCCGCAGGCGGCGCTCAACGTGGTCGCCAGCCCCGTCCAGAGCATCCGGTGGGTGTTCGACCTGATGCCCACGGCGACCGCGGAGGACTGGGCGGTCATCGCCGGGCGGCTGGCCGCGGTGCCGCACGCGCTCGCCGGCTACCGGGCTTCGCTGTCGGCCGCGGCCGGCAGGGGCCGGGTGGCGGCGGCGCGGCAGGTGCGGCGGGTCATCGCGCAGTGCGAGACCTGGTCGGCCCCCGACGGCTTCTTCACCGGTCTCATCGGGCCGGCCGACGTGGGGGACGCGTTGCGCGCCGATCTGCGGGCGGGGGCGCACGCGGCGGCCGGCGCCTACGCCGAACTGGCCGCCTTCCTGCGGGACGAGCTCGGGCCGAGGTCCGCGGCCGAGGACGCGGTCGGTGAGGAGACGTACGAGCTGTGGTCGCGGACGTTCCTCGGCGCGAGGCTGGACCCCCGTGAGGCGTACGCCTGGGGCTGGGAGGAGTTCCGCCGCGTCGAGGCGGAGATGGCCCGGATCGCCGGGCGGATCCGGCCCGGGGCCGGTCCCGCCGAGGCCGCGGCGGTGCTGGACGCCGATCCCCGCCACCGCGTGCGCGGGGAGGACGGGTTCCGGGCGTGGATGCGGGAGCTGTCCGACCGGGCGCTGGCCGACCTGCGCGGCAGGCACTTCGACATCCCGGACGAGCTGATGCGGCTGGACTGCCGGATCGCGCCGCCGGGCGGCGGGGCGGGCGCCTACTACACCAACCCGGCCGAGGACTTCAGCCGGCCGGGCACGATCTGGTGGTCGCTGCCGCCGGACAGGGAGGAGTTCCATACCTGGCGTGAGGCCAGCACCCTCTACCACGAGGGCGTGCCCGGGCACCACCTGCAGATCGGTACGGCGGTGGCGACGCCCGGCCTCAACCGGTTCCAGCGGCTGCTGTGCTTCATCGACGGCCACGGCGAGGGCTGGGCGCTCTACGCCGAGCGGCTGATGCGCGAGTTCGGCCACCTCGACGACGGCGCCCTGCTCGGCATGCTGAACAAGAGCCTGTTCCGGGCCGCCCGCGTGGTGCTCGACGCCGGCATGCACCTGAGGCTGGAGATCCCGGCGGGCACCGGCTTCCACGAGGGGGAGCGGTGGACACCCGAACTGGGGGCCGAGTTCCTGCGCACCAGGACGCTGACGGACCCGGCTCGCGCGGCCGACGAGATCGACCGCTATCTCGGCTGGCCGGGGCAGGCGTCCGCGTACAAGCTCGGGGAGCGGCTCTGGCTCGATCTGCGTGAGGAGGCCAGGGCCGGGCGCGGCGCGGAGTTCGACCTGAAGGACTTCCACACCCGCGCCCTGCGCAGCGGCCCGGCCGGGCTGGACATCATGCGGGAGCTCCTGACTAACCCCTGACCGGCTGGTTTCTTTTCGGTCATGAATATTTGTAAATACCATCTCTCGCAATGAATGATGTCACTGTGTGAATAATTACGGGAATCTCTTGCGGGATCTCCGGGGCGTGTTTATGGTGGGCAACTGTTGCAGGGTGGCCGACGTCGTCAGGCCGGGCCGCCTGAGCGGGAACAGTGGCCACCCATCTGGTCGGGAGAGTGAAGACTGAGTCCTAGCTAGCACCAGCCTGCTCGTGGCGAGCCCTCCCGTCGCCGTTCTTCAGGGGTTCACCGGCCCTTCCGTCGTGCCGGTGGACGTGCGGAGGGTGTCATGCGCCCGCGCGTTCCGCGCCGTTTCGCCGGGTGATCCGTTTCAAAGGCGGCATTTTGCCGCCCGTGATTCGCCCGGTGTTCGCATCGCCGTCATTCCCATTTCCCTTTCAAGGGGGTTGCTGTGCGCAAAGAGGCTGTCAGCAGAACGGAACGACCTTCCCAGGCCGACGTCGTCATCGTCGGCAACGGCGCCCTCGGCCTGTTCCTGGCCGACGAACTGGTCGAGCGCCGCGTCGGCTCCGTCGTCATGGTCGGCCCGAGCGGCCGCGAGGGCGGCGCGAGCCAGGCCGCGGGCGCCATGCTCGGCTGCTTCGGCGAGGCCACCACGGAGTCGCTGCGCACCGACGCCTCGCGTACGAGGTTCGAGCTCGGCGTCGCCGCCCACGACCGCTGGCCCGACGTGCTCGACCGGCTGGAGGGGTACTCGTCGACCGGCTCGCCGCTGCTGGTCGCCCCCGACTCCCACGTGGTGCTGAACTCCATCGGCGCCGACCTGGACACGGTCAACTTCACGGCCATGATCGAGGCCCTGGAGGAGTACGGCAAACCGTGGGAGGAGATCGACCCCAGGGAGATCCCCGGCTTCCGGCCCCGGCTGGACACCCGCGCCCTGCGCGCGGTCCACCTGCCCGCCGAGGGCGCCGTGGACGCGCGCGGCGTGCTGGACGCGCTGGAGGCCCGGCTGCGCGAGACCGACACGATCATGATCGACCAGACGGTGCGCACCCTGGTCAGGGACGACGGGGCGGTGACCGGCGTCGAGCTGGACGACGGCCACGTCATCGAGGCGGGCACCGTGGTCGTCGCGGTGGGCGCGCGCAGCGAGGCGCTGGTGCGGACCGCCCTGGACGACCTCGACATGGTGCCGACCTTCCCCGGGCTGGGCTTCGCGATGCTGGCCCGCCGTACCGGGGGCGAGCCGTTCCGCAGCGTGGTCCGCACGCCGAACCGCGGCTTCGCCTGCGGGCTGCACGTCGTGCCCGGCCCCGGCGACCTGGAGTACTACGGCGCCACCAACCGCCTGGTGGACCAGGTCTCCAGCGTGACCTGGATGGCCGACGTCCGCTTCCTGGCCCAGTACTCGATGCAGCAGCTCGACGAGCGGGTCGCCTCGCACGAGGTCACCAGGTGGCTGGCCGGGAACCGCCCGGTGACGCTCGACGGTTTCCCGCTGATCGGGTGGCTGCCGCTGTCCGGCCTGTACCTGCTGACCGGGACCTACCGCGACGGATTCCACTGCGCGCCGCTGCTGGCCGAGCACGTCGCCAACGAGCTGCAGGGCAAGCCGGGGACCATCGACCCGATGTTCAGGCCGACCCGCGCGCCGATCGAGACCAGGACGATCGAGTGGTCCGTCAACGAGTACGTCGAGCACAACCTCGCCGCCTGGTTCGAGACGGGCGCGGAGGCAGCGCCGCAGATGACCACGGGGCAGATCGCCGACTACTACCGGGCCATGGCCATGAAGTTCTACGACACGATGGACATCGACTACGCGCTCGGCCCCGACATCCTCTGGTACGCGCAGGGCAGCCTGCTCGGCGCGCGCCGGGTCGCCCGCTACTTCCGCCGCCTGTCCGGCCGGAGCGGTTCGCGGCCGGTGGGCGCGGGGGCGGGGGAGGCGCGGCGATGATCGTCTCCCAGGAACCGGTGGTGGAGATCGTCCGGCGGATCGTCGACAAGCAGCTCAACCTGTCCGCCCACGGATACGAGCTCGACGCCGACGACGACCTGTGGAACATGGGCATGACGTCGCTGACCTGCATGGGGCTCATGCTCACCGTCGAGGACACCTTCCAGATCGAGCTGCCCGAGGAGGCGCTGCGGGAGGGCACCTTCCGCACCGTCGGCACGATCACGGCGGCCGTCGAGGCCGCCAGGTCGGCGCACGAGAAGTCCGAGAGGAGGGTGTAGGCGCAGATGCCGAGGATCGAGCCGCGCCCGACGAATCCGTTCCCCCTGCTCCACGACCCCGCGGAACGCCGCTTCCCGCTGTCGGCGGGGCAGGAGCGCCTGTGGTGGCTGCGTCAGCTGGACTCGTCGCACGACCAGTACCACATCACCGGAGGCTGGCGGTTTCCTGCGGGGCTCGATCTCCCGGCGCTCACCGCCGCGCTCGCCGGCCTGACACGCCGCCACGACATCCTGCGCACCGGGTTCGTCCTGCGGCCCGACGGGACGACCGCGCAGGAGGTCGCCGGCGAGGTGGAGGTGCCCGTCGTCCGGGCGGGACGCGAGTGGCGGGCGGCCGTCGAACGGGCCGCGTCCGAGCCGTTCGACCTGTCACGGCCACCGCTGCTGCGGGTGGTCGTGGCGGAGCTGGAGGACGGACACGGCCTGTTCACGGCGCTGCACCACATCGTCACCGACCGGTGGTCGATGGACGTGCTGGCCCGCGACCTCTTCGAGCTCTACGACGCGGCGTCGGCGGGGCGGGCGCCGAGCCTGCCCGCCCTGCCGGTCCAGTACGGCGACTACGCCCGCTGGCAGCGGCGCCTGCTGACGGACGACCTGCTCCGGCCGGGGCTCGCGCACTGGGAGCGGACGCTGGCCGGCTACGAGCGGCTGGAGCCGCCCACCGACCGGCCGCGCACCGGGCGGGACGACGCGACGGGCGCGAGCCTCGTGGTGGAGCTGCCGGAGGAGGACACCGCGGCGATGACGGCGGTCGCCTGGCGGGCCAGGGCGAGCCCCGGCGTGGTGGTGACGGCCGCGCTGGTCGCGGCGCTGAGCGCGTTCTCCGGGCAGGACGACGTCGTCATCGGGGCGATCATCTCCGACCGCCCCCGCCCGGAGCTGCAGGACCTGATCGGCTTCTTCGTCAACACCGTGGTCCTGCGGGTGGACGTGTCCGGCCGGGGGACGACCTTCCGCGAGCTGGTGACCCGTACCCGCGACGCGTGGCTGGCGGCCGACGCGCACCAGGACGTGCCCTTCGAGCGGATCGTCGGGGCGGTGCGGGCCGGGTCGGAGGAGCGGCGCAACCCGATCTTCGACGTCGTGGTGAACCACGCGGGGGACCGTACCGCGCTGGCGGAGGCCCCCGGCGCGCCGGAGTGGTGGTATCCGGAGCTGCCGGTGACCGCCCGGTTCGACCTGTCGCTCACCACGCAGACGGCGGGCGGACGGCTGCGCGCCACCTTCGTCTACCGGCCCGCCCTGTTCGACGGGACGACGATCGCCGCGCTGGCGGAGCGCTACGTCCGGCTGCTCGCCCGGGGGGCGGCGGAACCCGACCGGCCGCTGCGCGAGCTGGACCTGGCCGGGAGGCCCGCGGCGGCGCCGGTCGCCGCCGACCCGGCGCCGCGGGCCACCGTAGTGGAGCTGGTCGAGGCGCAGGCCGTCCGCCGCCCGCGGGAGACGGCGGTGACCGGCACGGCGGGGGAACTCGCGGGGGAGAAGCTCTCCTACGGCGAGCTGAACCGGCTGGCGAACCGGCTGGCCCGGCACCTCGTGGCCCGCGGCGTGGGACGGGGGCGGGTCGTGGCCGTCTGCCTGGAGCAGACCACCGACCGGTTCGCCGTGCTGCTCGCCATCGCCAAGTGCGGCGCCGCCTACTTCCCGATCGATCCGGGCTTCCCGCCCGGCAGGCTGCGGTTCATGCTCTCCGACGCGGGGGCGGCCCTCACGATCGTCAGCCCGTCGCTGGCCCACCGCGTCCCCGCCGACGCCGCGCCGCTGCTGGTGCTCGGCGATCCCGACCTGGCCGGCTACGACACGGGTAACCCGCCGCCGGCCGCGCGTCCGGGCGACCTGGCCTACCTGATCTCCACCTCCGGCTCGACCGGCGCCCCCAAGTCGGTCGCCGTCCCGCACAGTGCGCTCAGCAGGCTCGTCGCCGGCGCCCCGCGCTACCTCGACATCGGCCCCGGCACGACGTTCCTGCAGGCCGGGCCGCTCACCTTCGACGTTTCGGTCCTGGAGTGGACCCCGCTCGCGCACGGCGGACGCGTGGTGGTGACCGGCACCGGCGCCCTCCTGGAGGACCTGGAGGCCGTCGTCCGCGACCACGGCGTGACCACGCTCAAACTGGTCTCCCCGCAGCTCGACCTCCTCGCCGAGCGGGACCTGCGGAAGCTGTCCGGCCTGCGTCAGCTCGTCGTCGGCGGTGACGTGGTCAGCCCCAGAAGCTTCCTGGCCGCCCGCGAGCTGCTGCCCGGCTGCCGGGTCACGGCCTCCTACGGACCCACCGAGTGCACCGTGCTGGCCACCGTCTTCGACGGGGGGTTCCGGGACGGCCGTGTGCCGATCGGCCACCCCATCCCGTACACCCGCCTGTACCTCCTGGACCGCGACCTCCGCCCCGTCCAGGACGGCATGCGCGGTGAGATCTACCTCGCCGGCGACGGCCTGGCCCGCGGCTACCACGGCCGCCCGGGGCTGACCGCGCAGGCGTTCCTCCCCGACCCCTACGGCCCGCCGGGATCCCGCATGTACCGCACCGGGGACGTGGGCCGGCGGCTGCCCGGCGGCGCCGTCGACTTCCTCGGCCGCGCCGACCGCCAGGTGAAGATCCGCGGCTACCGGATCGAGACGAGCGAGGTCGAGCACGCCCTGCTGCGTCACGGGGCCACCTCGGCCGTCGTGGTCCGCGCCGAGCTGGACACCGGTCCGGCCCTGGTCGCCTACGTCGTGACGGACGGGTCCGGAGACGTCGCGGCGCTGCGCGACCGGCTGCGCGCGACACTGCCCGCCTACATGATCCCCGACCACCTCGTCCGGATCCCGCGCGTCCCGCTGACCCGCAACAACAAGGTGGACCGCGCGAGCCTGCCGCCGGTCGCGCCGCCCCGCCCCGGCGCGGCCGCGCCGCCGGGAGAGGGGTCCGGTACGGCCGCGCCGCCGGGCAACGGCCTGGAGGCGAACGTCGCGGAGGCCTGGTCGCGGGTGCTGGGCCGGCCCCTGGCGGCCGGTGAGGACTTCTTCGACCACGGCGGCCACTCGCTGCTGGTGCCGCGGGCGACCGCGGCGGTCCGGCGGCTGCTCGGCCGGGAGGTGCCGCTCCGTCTCATGACGCGCCACCGCACGCCCGCCGCCTACGCCGCGGCGCTCCTGACCGAGAGCCTGCCCGGCCTCGACGCCGGCCTCCTCCTCGAACGGCGGACCTGGCACAGCCGGACCCTCGGCGGCGACCGGCGGGTGGACCTGTTCGTCCCGGACGGGGAGGCCGAGGTGACGAGGACCCTGGTCGTCCTCGACGGCTCGGACTTCGTGGACGTCATGCGCCTCCCGGCGATCGTGGCCCGGCTCGCCGGCGACCGCCGCGTCCCTGAGGCCGCGGCGATCTTCCTCAGCCCCGCCGACTGGTCGTCCCGCCGCCGGGAACTGCTCGACGACGCCTACCCGGACCTGCTCGCCGACGAGCTGCTCCCCGTCCTGCGGGACCGGCTGGGAGACCGGTGGCGGCCGGGCCGGGCGGTCGCGGTCGGCGCGAGCCTCGGCGCGGTCGCGGCGGTCCGCGCCGCGCTGCGCCGCCCCGACGGTTTCGAGGGGGCGATCGCGCTGTCCGGACCGCTGAGCGAGCACCGGCTCGGCCCGGCGGCCTCCGCCCCGGCCCGGCTGTTCCTGTACGCGAGCCGGGAGGAGGCCGACATCATGCTCGACGACGGCCTCGACCTGGTCGAGGCCGTCAAGCGCACCGGGGAGGAACTGGCCGCCCGCGGACACGTGGTGCGGTGCGAGTACGGCGACGGCGGCCACACCTACGCGGCCTGGGAGTCGGTGCTCCCGGAGGCCGTCTCATGGGCGTTGAGAGAGGACCGAGCGCGAGATGTTCGATGACGGCGAGTTCCACGTCGTGGTCAACGACGAGGAGCAGTACTCGATCTGGCCGGCCGGCCGCGACCTGCCGGCGGGCTGGCGGCCCGTGGGGAGCCCGGCGCCGAAGGCGGAGTGCCTGGCCCGCATCGACGTGAACTGGACCGACATGCGGCCGCGGAGCCTGCGGGAGGGCACGTGACGCCGACCGTGTGCGACCTGTTCGAACGGCAGGTGCGGGAACGGCCGGACGCCACGGCGGTCAGGACCTCCGGCCGGTCGTGGACCTACGCGGAGTTCGGCCGGACCACGGCCCGGCTCGCCGCCCGGCTGCGGCGCGGCGGCGCCGGGCCAGGCGGGATCGTCGGGCTGGTCGCGCCCCGCGGACCGCAGGCGCTGACCGGCATCGTCGCCATCCTGCGCTCCGGCGCCGCCTGCCTGCCGCTGGACCCCGACGACCCGCCGCTGCGCAACCGGGAGATCCTCGACGGCACCAGATGCCGCCAGGTGCTCGTCGCCGCCCCCGCCGGGTGGCTGCCCGGCGCCCAGCTCATCGACGACCCCACGCTGGAGGACGAGGAGGAGGCCCCGCCGGTCGCGCCGGACCCGCTCGACCTGGCCTACGCCATCACCACCTCCGGCTCGACCGGGCGCCCGAAGGTCGTGGGCGTGCCGCACGAGGGCCTCTCCAACCTGGTGATGGCCTCCATCGAGGACCTCGACCTGGTCAGGCCGGACGACGTGATGCTGTGGACGCTCGCGGTCACCGTGGACAGCACGATGCACGACGTGCTGATGCCGCTGTGCTGCGGCGGCTGCGTCGCCGTCCCCGACCCCGGCGAGCTGCCCGCGGCCGGGATGCTGCGCGCCGTACGGGCGCTGGGGGCGACCGTGCTGGAGATCCCGGCCGCGGTGCTCGGCCCCTACGGCGGGTCGCTGCTGCCGCGGCTGGCCGAGGCCGGGGTGCGGCTGGTGATCACCGGTGGCTCCCAGCTCGACGGGCCCGGCCTCGCCGACGCGGACCCGCTGGTCGTCCGCAACGGCTACGGGCCCACCGAGACCTCGGTCGCGCCCCTGTGGTACCGGTGCGACAAGTCCACGCCGCGCTGGGTGCCGATCGGCAGGCCGATCCGGGGCGTCCGGGCCTACGTCCTCGACGAGGAGCTGAACCCCGTCCCCGACGGAGCCGCGGGCCAGCTGTACATCGCCGGCGCCGGCCTGGCCAGGGGATACCTCGGGCTGCCCGGCCGTACGGCGGCGGCCTTCCTGCCCGACCCGTTCTCCGACGTCCCCGGCCGGCGCATGTACGCCACCGGGGACCGCGTGCGGCGGCAACCCGACGGGGAGTACGTCTTCCTCGGCCGCGCCGACGACCAGGTCAAGGTCAGCGGGTTCCGCGTCGAGATCGGGGAGGTGGAACACGCCCTGCGCGGCTGCCCGGGAGTGGCCGACGCGGCGGTGCTCCTGCGCCGGGACGCCCCGGGCGGCGCGGCCCTCGTCGCCTTCCTGGCCGGCACGCCGCTGCCCGACGAGGAGATCTCCGACCGCCTCCGCGACCGCCTGCCGCGGCACATGGTGCCGCGTTTCCACGTGTGGCTGGACCGCCTTCCCCTCAACCGACCTGGGAAGATCGATCGTGCGGCGCTGGCGGAGATGCCCTTCGCCGAGACGCGGGCCGACCGGAGGAGGACCGACGATGTCACATGAGACCGGGCACGCGACGTCACCCGAGACCGGCCGGGTCTCGTCCCGGCGGACGGGACGGCCGACGATAGCCCTGATCGGCGGCCGGCCCAAGCTCGTGCGCAAGGCCCACGAGCTCGGCATGGGCGTCGTCTACATCCAGCAGCCCGGCCAGTACGACCGGGCCCACTGGCCCTACGTCGACCAGGCGCTGCTCGTCGACTACACCGACACCGAACGGCTGCTGCCGCTGGTGCGGGCGCTCCACCGGGCGTATCCGTTCGACGGCGTGGTGTCGCTGTACGAGCTCGGCGTCCGGCCCGCCGCGGAGATCGACCGGATGCTCGGGCTGGGCTGGCACTCGCTGGAGACGGTGGACCTGCTGCTGGACAAGTGGCGGATGCGGCGGCGGCTCAACGGGCTGGGCGTCAGCCCGGTCGCCGCCGCCGTGGGGGAGACCGAGCGGGACCTGCGGGACTTCGCCGCGGCGCACGGGCTGCCGATCTTCGTGAAACCGGTCTGCGAGGCGGGCAGCATCGGCGTGTTCGCCATCCGCGACGAGGCGGACCTCGCGGCCGTCCCGGCGCGCTTCCGCGAGCTCGAAGCGCGGTTCGACAGATCCGACCTGGCCGGGCCCCTCGACCGGTTCCTCATGGAGGAGTTCCTCGACGGACCGGAGATCAGCGTGGAGACGCTGAGCTTCGACGGGCGCCACGTCCTCGTCGGGGTGACCGACAAGGTGCTCGGCGGGCCGGGCTTCGTGGAGGTCGGCCACTCCTGCCCCAGCCGGCACCCCGAACCGCTGCTGCGCGAGGTCGAACGGCTGGTCATGGCCTTCCTCGACGCGGTCGGCCTGCGCAACGGCCCCGGCCACACCGAGGTCAAGCTGACCGGCCGCGGCCCGCGGATCGTCGAGTCGCACACCCGCATCGGCGGCGACCGGATCAACGAGCTGACCGAGATCGCCTACGGCGTCGACATGGACCGCCACGCGCTCGGCTCGCGGCTCGGACTGGTCGAGCCGCTGACCCGGTCGCCCCTGCCGCGGGCCGGCGCCGCGATCCGCTTCCTCACCCCGCCCCCGGGGAGGGTGACCGAGGTGACCGGCGTCGAGGACGTCCTCGCCGACCCCGCGCTGGTGGAGCTGGAGATCTCCGTCCGGCCCGGGGACGAGGTGCCCCCGCTCACCTGGAGCGAGGAGCGGGTCGGGCACGTCCTGGCACGGGGCGAGACGGCCGAGCAGGCCGCCGCCGCCTGCGAGCGGCTGGCGGCGATGGTCGCCATCCGCACCGAGGCGGTTTCGTGAGCGTACGCGCGCCGCAGTCGGACGACAGCAGTCCCCGATTCCGCGACACCGTACGGCGGCTGCCCGCGCCGGTGTGGATCCTCGGCTTCGGCATGCTGGTCGTCCGGATCGGCAACTTCCTGCCGGTCTTCATGGTCCTCTACCTCACCAGCCGGGACATCCCGCCCGCGGCGGCCGGGCTGGTGCTCGGCGGCGCCGGGCTGGGCAACGTCCTCGGCAACACGGTCGGCGGCTACCTCGCCGACCGGCTCGGGCGCCGCTGGACCATCGTGCTGTCCATGCTGGCGACGGCGGGGCCGACGGCCGCCATCCCGATGTCGGACTCGCTGCCCGTGCTGATCACGCTGGCCTTCCTGGCCGGGACGGCCTCCCAGGTCTACCGCCCCGCGTCGGCCGCGCTGCTCATGGACGCCACGACGACCACCCAGCAGCGGCTGGCCGCCTTCGCCGTACACCGTTTCGCGATGAACGTCGGTGCCGCGGCCGGCGGCGTGCTCGGCGGGTTCCTGGCCACGGTGTCGTACCTGGCGCTGTTCGTCGGGAACGCCGTGGCCTGCCTGCTGTTCGCCGCCATAGCGGCCGTCCTGCTGCGGGACGTGCCCCGCGCCGCACCGGACGACCGGGAGCCGGACCCCGGCGCCGGGGCGCCGCAGCCGAGCTACCGCCGGGCGCTCGCCGACCGCCGCCTGCGGCGCTTCCTGGTCATGACGTTGATCGCCGAGTTCGTCTACATCCAGTCCACCGTCGGCCTGCCGCTGCACGTCGACGCGCACCACCTGTCCGCGGCCGACTTCGGCCTGCTGATGGGCCTCAACGGCGTGCTGGTCCTGCTGCTCGAACTGCCGATCACCGGCATGGTCTCCCGCCGCGTCCCCGGCTACGTCCTCGCGCTGAGCAACGTCCTGACCGGCGCCGGGCTGGCCCTGACCGGCCTGGCCGGCGGCATGGGCTGGCTGGCGGCCACCGTCCTGCTGTGGACGCTCGGGGAGATGCTGTACGCCTCGATGGCCAGCGCCTACCTGAGCGACCTGGCCCCGCCCACCATGGGCGGGCGCTACCAGGGCCTGTACGGCGCCGCCATCACGGCGGGCACCGGCGTCGGCCCGATCATCGGCGGCGCGGTGTACGCCCTGAACGAGTGGGCGCTGTGGGCCGTCTGCGCGGCCGGCGGCCTGGTCTCGGCCTGGCTCTGCCTGCCGGGCCGGGAAGACCGCGGCCTGAGCGGCAGGGAGGGATCCACCGGGCTCGCCTGAACGGCGAAGGCAGGAGCGCCGGGGAGGGACCCACCGGGTTCGCCTGAGCGGCGAGGATCTGAACGCCGGAGACACGACGAACCGGGCTCGCCTGAGCGGCGGGCCCGGTTCGTCGTGTCTCCGGCTCCCCGCGTTCTCCCCGCGTTCCCACGGTGACGCGCCGGACGCGGCGGCCGGCCGGGAACAAGATCCGGGCTTGCGGCGAAGGATGGGTGATCGCACCCGAAACCCGGAAGGAAGGCTCATGTCGGAGAAGAGAACTTGATCGCGGCAGTGAGCGAAACGGGGATCGACGCCGAACTCGTCGCCCGGTACCGGCGGGACCCCGAACTGTTCACCGACGTGCACGACCGCTACTACCGCGACATCTATCGGTACGTGGCCGGCCGGCTGGACACGCAGATCGCCGAGGACATCACCGCCGAGACGTTCCTCCTGGCCTTCGACCAGCGCGACCGGTTCGACCCGGAGCTCGGGAGCCTGCGGCCCTGGCTGTTCGGCTTCGCCACCAACCTCATCGCCAGGCACCGGCGCAAGGAGACCCGCCGCTACCGGGCGCTGGCCCGGCTGGGGCCGGAACCCGTCGTGGAAGGCCACGAGAACCGGGTCGTGACCTCCGTCGCCGCCCAGCGCATGCAGCCGCACCTGGCCAGGGCACTCGCCGCGCTCTCCGGGGGCGAGCGCGACGTTCTGCTCCTCGTGGCGCTGGGCCAGCTCAGCTACGACGAGATCGCCCAGGCGCTCGGCATCGCCGTCGGCACCGTGGGCTCCAGGCTCAGCCGGGCCCGCACGAAGATGCTCGCCCTCATCGACAAGGAGATGATCCGTGGATGACGACCTGACCCCGCTCGCCACCCTGCTGGCCAGGCCCGAACCGCCCGCAGAGGCGATCACCCGCAGCAGGGGGCGGCTCCAGGCCAGGATGCGCGGCCGCGCGCCCCGGCGGATCGGGTGGCTCAAGCCGGGATTCGGCCTGGCCACGGTCGCCGCCGCCGCGGCGGCCGTCGCCGTGCTCGCCACCGGCGTGACCACGCCCGCCGACACGCCGGCCACGGGCCGGGAGATCCTGCTCATGGCGGCGGTCAGCGCGGAGAACGCGCCGCAGGACTCCGGGACCTACTGGCATGTCACACGTAAGGGGCCGTGGCCGGACGTGTCGCCGATGGAGAGCTGGACCATCCGGGACGGCAGGCGCTGGTCCAAGGACGAGCCGGGTGATCCTCCAGGCGCCGTCGTGCCGGACCCGAACCCGAGCCCGGACCCGTTCATGCTCAAGGGCGCGATGGTGGGCTTCGAGGACCTCGAAAGGCTGCCGGCGGATCCGGAGGCGCTGAAGGCGTGGATCGCGGAGATCCGGGGGCGTGACGAAGACATGACCCTGTCCGAACAGCGGGGCGACCCCACCCGTCCCCTGATCACGCTGATCTCGGAACTGCCGACGTCGCCGGAGGTCCGCTCCGCGGCGTTCCGCGCCCTCGCCGCCACGCCGGGGGTCCGGGACGCGGGAGCGATGGAGGACGGACGGAAACTGCTGATCCCCGACCCCGATCAGAAAGGGGAGATCACGCTGGTCGTCGACCCCGAGACCGCGCGGGTGGCCCGCACCAACGTACTCATGGGCGCCGACGGAAGCGCGACGTGGTCCAAAGGGCTCATCTCACTGACCACCGGCTGGACGGACCAGCTGCCGCAGATGGGCGGCGGCAGGTCATGATTCCAGGAAAAGCGCTTCTCGCCGCCGCCGTCGTGGCGGCGACGATCGCGGGCACCGCGCTCGCACCCACCTCCGCGTCCACGTCGGCGCCGCAGGCTTCCTCTCCCCGGCCGGACGGGGTGACCCTGATCACCGGCGACCGGGTCGTGATGACCGGCCGCGGGCACCGGGTGGAGCCCGGCCCCGGCCGCCAGGACGTCGGCTTCAGGAGCCAGGTGCGTGAAGGGCACCTGTACGTGGTCCCGTCCGACGCCCAGCCCCTGCTCACCCAGGGGACGCTCGACCGGCGGCTGTTCGACGTCACCCAGTTGCTGGAGTGGCGGTACGGGGACGCCGACAGGGACGACATCCCGCTGATCACGCAGTCGGACGCCGGCCAGGCTCCCACCGTCAGGAGCGCGCAGGGCGTCAAGGGACTCGCCGGCCTCGGCATGACCACGCTCAGCCTGCCGAAGAGCGGCGCGGCTCAGGCGTGGAAGGACATGGCGGGCGGCGCCCGTACGCTGGCCGCGGGCACGGCGAAGATCTGGCTGGACGGCCGCCTGTCCTACACCCTCGACCGGAGCACCGAGCAGATCGGCGCCACCGAGGCGTGGAAGCAGGGGATGACCGGCGAGGGCGTCACGGTCGCCGTCCTCGACTCCGGCTACGACCCCGACCATCCGGATCTGAAGGGTGTGGTGACGCAGACGCGCAACTTCAGCGAGGAGCCCGACATCCGCGACAACCTTGGTCACGGCACCCACGTCGCCTCGACCGTCGCGGGCAACGGCGAGAAGTACCGGGGCGTCGCCCCCGGAGCGCGGCTGGCCGTCGGAAAGGTGGGCGGGGCGGCCGGCGCCTCCGAGTCCGCCATTGTGGCGGGCATGGAGTGGGCCGCCCTGGAGGCCAAGGCAAAGATCGTCAACTTCAGCATGGCGGCCCCCGACGAACCCGGGATCGACCCTGTGGAACAGGCGGTGAACACGCTCTCGGCGAAGGCGGGCACATTGTTCGTCGTCGCCGCGGGCAACAGCGGGAGATCGCCGGTGAGCAGTCCCGCCAGCGCTGACGCCGCCCTCGCGGTCGGCGCCGTCGACAGGCAGGACCGGATGGCGGCCTTCTCCAGCACCGGTCCCCGTGCGGGCGACCACGCCGTCAAACCGGACATCACCGCGCCGGGTGCCGGCATCGTCGCGGCAGAGGCCGGCACCGACGGCGGGCACATGGCGATGTCCGGAACCTCGATGGCGTCGCCGCACGTGGCGGGAGCCGCGGCGATCCTCGCCCAGCGCCACCCCGACTGGACGGGACAGCGACTCAAGGCCGCCCTGACCGGCAGCGCCGTTCCCTCGCCCGGGACCACGCCGTACCAGCAGGGCACCGGGCGGGTGGACGTGGCCCGCGCCCTGAGGCAGCAGGTCACCGCCCAGGCGACGGATGCCTGGGCCGCCTTCCCCTGGGGCGGCCCGAAGGAGCGCGCCAAGACCGGGACCATCACCTACACCAACTCCGGCGACACCCCGGTGAGCCTCGACCTGACCGGCGAGGGGGAGGTGCTCGAACTCGGCGTCCGGAAGCTCGACGTGCCCGCCGGGGGACAGGCGTCGGTCACGCTCACCATCGACGCGACCGGCAAGGCTCCGGGCGACTACGCCGGTACGGTCACCGCCACCGCGGGTGACACGGTGATCCGCACCGTGGCCGGCGCCTATGTCGAGCCCGAGTCCTACGACGTCACCATCACCGTCGTCGGCAGGCAGGGGCAGCCGACCGACCCCTGGATGGCGCAGATCTACGACGCGGTGACCGGTAGCGTCATCGAGCCGGTGTTCCACGACGGCACGGCCACGGTACGGCTCCCCAAGGGCGACTGGGGCGTCTACACCGAGACCATCGAGAAGATCGACGGAAAGTGGGCCGACACCGCCGCCGACTCCCCGCTCAGGGTCGACGGCGACGGCGGCCGGCTGACCGTGGACATGCGCCGGGGCAGGGCGACCGGGGTCACGCTCGACGACCCGAGCGCCCAGATCCGGCGCGGTTTCAACTTCGGGCTGGCCCACGGCGCGTGGAGCTTCAACATGATCACCGGCCTGAACCCCAACGCCGAGTTCTTCGTCGTCCCCGTCCGCCGGCCCGGCCTGACCTACACGCTGAGGACCATGTGGCTGAGCAGGGACGTCTCTCCCAGCCCGTACGTCTACGACCTCGTCGACCGTCGCACCGACGGCATCCCCGACGATCCCACCTACCGCGCCAGGCGGAAGGAACTGGCGAAGATCTCCACGACCTACCGGGCCTCGGGCGTGGCGGCCACGGGGATGCCGCTGGCCGGAACGCTCTTCCCCGAGTTCCCGGGTTCGTCCCTGACACCGCTGGTCTATGACCTCCCCCTGCCCGGCACGCTCGTCCAGTACCGGACCCCCGGGGTGACCTACGAGAGCGGCCTCCAGGTCGGCACCTCCCTGACCTTCGACGGCGGTCGGCTCGCGAAGCGCGGGGAGAGCGGGGAGGTCTGGAACGCGGCGGTCACCGGCCCGTCGTTCCTGCTGCCGGGCGGCAACCGTACCGGTGACGAACTGACCTTCTCCGCGGTGGGGCTGTTCGCCGACGGGGCCCCGGGCAGAACGGGCTCGGACGCCGCCGCCACCGGCGCCGCCACCCTCATCCGGGACGGCAAGACGCTGGCCCGCGCCGACCTCGCCGGCTGTGAGATCTACCAGCCGGAAGGATGCGAGCTCCGAGCCGATCTCCCCGCCGGGTCCGGCGCCTACACGCTCACCGCCTCGATGCGCAGGCAGGTGCCGCACTCGGCGCTCTCCACCGGGGTGGAGTCCGTGTGGACGTTCCGGTCCGCGACCACGGAGAAGTCACAGCCGCTGCCGCTGACCGCGGTCCGCTACGGCCCCGACGGCCTGGACGAGTCGAACCGCGCCAAGCCGGGCGGCGTGACCCGCGTGCCCGTGTGGATCGAGCGCAACCCCGGCGCCGCCGCGGCGGAGACGAGGTCGATCCGCCTTGAGATGTCCACCGACGACGGGACGAGCTGGCACCGCGTCCCGCTCGTCCGCACCGGCTCCGGCTGGACCGCCGTGCTGCGGAACCCGTCCGCGGCCGGGTTCGTCTCCCTCCGCGCGGCCGTGACCGACACGGCGGGCACCGGCCTGACCCAGACGATCACCCGCGCCTACGCCGTCGGCTGACCGTCGGGCGGAAGCTCGGGCGGCCGCCCGCTGAGGGGCGGCCGCCCGAGTCGATCGTCCGGATCTTCCGCGTCCCCGGTCCCGTCGTCGGCCGGGCTCGTCCTCCACGCCCAGGGTGTGGATCACCACGTACGGGCGCGCCCGGCCGGGGTGACGGTATGCGGTGACCGGCTCGGATCACCTCCGGGCCGTGTCCCGCCCGGTGATCGATCGTTGAGTTGATCGTGATGACGTCCGCGGGCCGGCCGGCTTCCGGCGAGCCGCGTACGGGGGATCCGGCGGCATGGGAACGCCGGGCCGTTCACGTCGTTTTGTGATCGGGAAAGCGGTGTGGTGGACCTTCTGAAGCGCGTACCGAAGATTTCCTGTCCGGGATGCTCAGGGGCGTCTGCGGGCTGCTGATCACACTGCCGCTCTATTACTTCAAGATATGGCCCTTCACCGAGCCTCTGTCCTGGGGATGGGCGATCACGTTTCCCTTTGTGATCGGGATGAGCGGGGCGGTGGGGGAGACCATTACCTCCATCCGGGAGCGAAGGGAGAAGGGGCGAAGGCCGGCGGGGGAACCTGCGGAGCCGTGACTCCCCGTCCTGGCTCTCCCCGTCGTGGTGCGAAAAGACGCCGTCCGTACGGCGGGCCGCGATCTCCGTACGGGGCTCTCCCCGCCACGGCGCGGAAAGGCGGTGCCCGGCGGGCGGAAGGGTGGGGCGGGCCGTCCCGCCCCACCGGGTGGGCCGCGCGGCCGGCCCACCCGGGTGCCGCGCCGGTCTCCCCGTGCGGCGGCTGCGGGAAGACATCGCCGACCGGAAGACGTACGCGGGCGGGACATGACCGTGCAGCATGTGTCGCGGGACGGCCCACCCGGGCGGGACGGCCCCCGCCGCACGGTCACCTCGCGTGTCACCGAGAAACCGGAGGATGCCCCGGCCTTCAGGCCGGGGAGGAATCCGGCCTCCCGCGTAGCGGGGCAGAGAAAGACGATTCGCCGTCAGGCGACGATTCCGGAATTGAATTGAGGGGCCCGCGGTCCGCCGTGGCCCGTGCGGCCATGCGTTCACCGAGATGGGCGGGTGGTCGAAAACAGATCCGCCTTTCAGGCGTCCCTCGGACGGCGGCGGCGAAGCTGGCGCGCTATCAGAAGATGATGGCCCGCCGCAGGCCGCCGAAGGGCAGACCCGCCTCCACCGGCTACCGGCAGGCCGCCAAGCTGTACCGCAAGGTCGCCCGGCAGCGCACCGATACCGCCCGCAAATGGGCCAGGAAGGTCGTGCGTGACCACGACGTGCCGGCGGTGGAGGACTTCACCCCGAGGTTCCTGGCGCGCTCCACCATGGCGCGCAAGGCCGCCGACGGCGCGATCGGCGCCACCAGGAAATCCCTGATCGAGATGGCCCGCAAACACGGCCGCATCGTTCATCTGATCGACCCCGCGCACACCACCATGGACTGCGCAGGCTGCGGAGCGGGAACCAAGCACGCCCTGCCGCTGTCGGAACGCACCTGCACCTGCACCGCGTGCGGAGCCGTTTCTCCGAGGGACAAGGACTCCGCCCGCGTGATGCTCCTCCGGGCTGGTCTGGACCCGGCCGGCGTCGAGGGCGTAAGACCTGACGGGCCGCCGGTCCGTCAGGCGGCCTGAGCCGGGAATCCCCTTCCTTCAGGAGGGGAGCAGTCAAAGGTCGCCGAACTTCGGGATCAGCTCGGTCAGCACCCACAGGGCTAAGGCGTGTCTGATAATTCGGCGTGGCGGAGCCAGAGCAGCAGGGAAGCGATGGTGACGCCCGCGAGGTAGCGGCCGGCGAGCTTGTCGTAGCGGGTGGCGACGGCTCGCCACTGCTTGAGCTTGGCAAAGCACCGCTCCACCACGTTACGCCCCTTGTAGGCCGCGGCATCGAAGGCGGGCGGGCGGCCTCCGCGGCTGCCCTTGCGCTTGCGGGCGGCGATCTGATCGGACCGCTCAGGGATGACCGCGCCGATGCCGCGCCGCCGCAGATGCAGGCGGATCTTCCGAAAGGAGTAGCCCTTATCCGCCACCAGCCGGTCCGGCCGGGTACGGGGACGGCCGATGCGACGGCGCAGCCGGAAGGTGCCCATCACCGCTTCGAAGGCGGTGCAGTCGTTGATGTTGCCGCCGGTCAGGTGCAGGGCAAGCGGCAGGCCACGGGCTTCGGTGATCAGATGGAGCTTGGTGGTCAGCCCGCCCCGGGATCGGCCGAGGGCTTGTCGTCTTTGGGAGGCTTTCGCGTCGATCGTCCCTCCGCCGTCCCCCTTTTTCGGGCGCCGGCAGCGTGCTGGTGGGCTCGGGCGATGGTGGAGTCGACGCTGACGACCAGCTCCACCGCACCGAGGGAGTCGTCTTTGACCTGCATCTCCTCCAGCAGGCGGGTCCAGGTGCCGTCTTCCTCCCAGCGTTTGAACCGCTCGTAGCAGGTCTGCCAGGGACCGTAGCGCTCCGGTACGTCGCGCCAGGGCGCTCCGGTCCGCAACCTCCACAAGATCCCGTTGATGACCGCGCGGTGATCCCGCCAGGGCCGTCCCCTGCCATCCTTGGCGGGCAGCAGGGGCTCGATCCGCTGCCAGGCCTTGTCAGTCAGCTCACCTCGTCGCACCACGAGGAATCATCTAACCGCACCACCGAGATCATTTATCAGACACGCCTTAGGCCGAGGGCGATGAGGTTGACCCGGGGACCGCCGATGTTGAACGCGGCCAGCACGAAGCAGGCGAGAGCGAGGATCAGCAGGAGAAGGGTGAGCATGGGGGTTCCTTTCGTCTCGTTCGGGCCAGCCGCGACTACCCATGATCAATGCCCTTATGCGCACTGCCCGTTCCGGGGCGGCGCGGTGCCCCTCCCGAGATCCGGCTCGCGGATTTCGCCGTGGCCCGACTCCACGGAACGGGCCGCGGCCACAGGTGCCGCGTGACGCGGTACGGGCTGAACCCCGGCCTTCAGACCGGGGAGTGCGTCAACGGATCCGCCACAGACCCTCGTCCAGGCGGAGCCCCGGCAGGCCGGGGATGGGCGCGGTGGCCGCGTACAGGATGAACCGGTCGCAGTCCTCCTCCAGCGCGGCGCGGAGCAGGCCGCCGTCCGGCAGGACCACCGTCCACAGGCCCGGTGGTTCGGCGTCGCCGTACAGCACGTAGGCACCGAAGCGCGCGGCGAACCTCTCGGCGAACTCCCCGCGGCCCACCCGGTCGGCGAGGCGTCCCTCGACGCCGACGTCGAAGCGCATCGCGAAGTGGCCGCCGACCTCCCCATAGGCGCAGAACGCGGCGAACACCGTGTCCGGCGGGACGTCCCGCAGGTCCTCGTCCAGCCGGTCGGCGTGACCGACGAACAGCTCGTGCCCGGCGATCCCGAAGCAGCCGAGCAGGAACTCCCGCAGCTCGGCCTCGGGGACGAGACGGGACGAAAGACCGTCGTAGCCCGTGGCGGGCGTCGTCGTCACACGGGCACCCTACGTGCCCGTCCGGCGGCGCCCGGACCGTCGCCGGGCGACGGATCGGCGTACCGCGCCGGGAAATGTCGGGGCGCTCTGGTAGGTGTCTGGGCCATGGGTGTGAGCGTTGAGGAGTTCCTGGGGATGCTGGACAGACTGCCGGAGGTCCAGCAGACCCCCGGCGGTGACTGGATCTCACTGAAGGTGCGGGGCAGCGGGTTCGGTTACCTCTGGGAGAGGACCGAGACCGTCGGGCTGAAGGCGACGATCGAGGAGCAGATCGCGCTGGTGGCCGAGCGGCCGGAGGTCTTCGAGGTCCAGTTCACCGCGGGGCGGTTCGGCTGGGTCGTGGTGCACCTGGCCGGGATCGACGCCGACGAGCTGTTCGAGCTGGTCACCGAGGCGTGGTGCCTGACCGCGCCCAAGCAGCTGATCGCCGCGCACGGGGTGGGTCCGGATGAAGGTGAGGCGGGGCCGTACGCGCGTGAGGCGGAACGGTCCGCGGGGCAGGCAGCGCGGTAGCGAAACGGTCCGCGGGGGAGGCCGGGCGGTAGCGGTACGGCCCGCCCGGGGCGGCGGGTGTGCGGGGCCGTTCTCCGTCGCGGGCGGCTACGGCGGCCCCATTGGGTCTCCCGGAGGTCACTTCCCGTCGCGGGCGGCGACGATGGCGGCCAGGATGGCGACGACGTCCGCCTCCACCGCGGCCTTGCCGACGCCGAGCCCGGAGAGCGGGCCGGTGCCGTGCTCCAGTTCCAGCAGCCCGAGCAGGATGTGCTCGGTCCCGATGTAGTTGTGGCCCAGCCGCAGGGCCTCCCGGTACGTCAGCTCCAGGGCCTTGCGGGTCTGCGCGCCGTACGGGACGGGGTCGGGCACCTGGCCGGCCGCCGGGGGCAGCGTCGCGGTGGCGGCCCGCCGTACGGCGTCCGGCGGCGCGCCGTGCTTGGCGAGCACTTTGGCGGCGATGGCCTCCGGCTCGCTCAGCAACCCGAGTGTCAGGTGCTCGGGGCGGACCTCGTCGTTGCCGGCCGCGTGGGCCTCCCGCCGGCCCCCGACCCCGTCGGGAGCCCTCCGAGTCCGCGGGCTCCCCACCAAGGTCATCCGCGAGCTCATGCCCTGCTTCGTCGGCGACGGCACCGAACTCCAGGCCTGCGTTCTCGACCACCTCAGAACCCAGTACGCCGAGCTGGACTCCCGCATAGCCGACCTCACCCGGGCCCGCACCGCTCTGGGCGACATCCTCGAAGTCTCCGCCCGGGCACTCACCCACGCCTGAACCGGCCGTCACGCGCCGGGAAGCCGTGACCGATCCCGCGCGTGCGATCGTGAGGTCGCCGGCTCCGCCCCCGTCAGGCGCCGCTGAAGCCCCGGGACACGGCGTCCCTCCGGATGAGGAACCGGCGGCCGTCTTCGGCGGCGGCGGAGCGGGTGGAACGGCTAGCATTCCCGCCATGGTGGAGATCGGGACGAGGCCCCCCGTTCCGGATGCCTCCGGTCTCCGGGGGGCCGATCACCGGGCCGGACGGCCGCCCCGGTCGGGGCGATAGCCGTGGACGGGTTCGACGAGCGCCTGGCGGAGCACCGGCGGGAACTGCACGTGCACTGCTACCGGATGCTCGGCTCTTTCGACGAGGCCGAGGACCTGGTGCAGGAGACGTTCCTGCGGGCCTGGCGCCGCCGCGACACGCTGCGCGACGCCGACGGCCTGCGGGCCTGGCTGTACCGGATCGCCACCAACGCCTGCCTGGACCACCTGCGGGCCCGTCCGCGCCGTCCCGAGCCGCGCCCGGCGCCGGCCGCGGCCGACCCCGGGATCGACCCGCCGTCCTGGGACGCGGTCCCGTGGCTGCAGCCGTACCCCGACACGCTGCTGGACGCGGCCGAAACGGTCATCGAGCGCGAGACGATCGAGCTGGCCTTCCTGGTCGCGATCCAGCACCTGCCGCCCCGGCAGCGCGCGGTGCTGATCCTGCGCGACGTGCTCGGCTGGCCGGCGCAGGAGGCCGCCGAGGCGCTGAACCTGACCGTCGCGGCGGTGAAGAGCGCCCTGCAGCGGGCCCGGCCGACGGTCCGCAGGCACCTGCCCGCGCGGCGACTGGACTGGACCCCGTCCGCCGAGCCCACCGCGCGGGAACGCGCCGTCCTGCGGCGCTACATCGACGCCGTCGAGCACGCCGACCCCGCCGTCCTGCTGGAGGTGCTGCGCGAGGACGTCCTGCAGACGATGCCGCCGCAGCCCATCTGGCTGCTTGGCCGCGAGACCTTCGTCGCGGCCTGGACCCCGGCCATGGTCGGACCCGAGGCGTGGGGGGACTGGCGGCTCCTGCCCGTTCGGGCGAACCGCCAGCCCGCGGCCGCCGCGTACCTGCGCCGGGCCGGCGAGCCGGACTTCCGCCCCTCCTGGCTCGGCGTGCTGCGGATCGAGGACGGCCTGGTGGCCCAGGTGACCACGTACGGGGGAGAGGTCTTCGGCCGGTTCGGCCTGCCGCCCGCACTGTGAGCCGCCCGGCATCGGGACGCCCGTACGGCGACCGTCCGGCCCTGGGACGCCTGTACGGGCGGGACCGCCCGGCCCTGGGACGGCCGTACGGCGAGACCGCCCCGCTTTGCGACGTCCGTACGGTGGGACCGCGCGGACGCCGGGTGACCGGTCGCGGAGAACCGTGCCGCGGCGGCCGATTCCTTTTCCGCGCTCCTCTCGTCTCACGGGTGGACGACCCCGGAACAAGAGACTTCGAGAGAGGAACCACCATGACCGATCTTCAGCGTGACCTGCGGGCGGCCGTCGACGAGCTCGTCGGCTCCGGAGCGGAGCGCGGCGTGCAGGTGGCCGTCTACCGGCGGGGCGAGCTCGTGGCCGACGTGGTGGCGGGCGTCGCCGACCCGGAGACGGGCCGCCCCCTCACCGCCGACACCCCCGTCTACGCCGCCTCGACGGGCAAGGGCGTGACCGCGGCCGTGGTCCACGTGCTGGCCGAGCGCGGAACCCTCGACTACGACATGCCGATCGCCGACGTGTGGCCGGAGTTCGCCGCGCACGGCAAGGAGAAGGCGACCGTACGGCACGCGCTGACCCACTCCACCGGGGTGCCCGGGGTGCCGGTCGGCACGACGCCCGAGGACCTGTGCGACTGGGACCGGATGTGCGCCGCGATCGCCGCCGCCGCGCCGTGGTGGGAGCCGGGCACCCGGTTCGGCTACCACGCTCAGACCTACGGCTACATCCTCGGCGAGGTCGTGCGCCGGGTGACCGGCAGGCGCGTCTCCCAGGTGCTCCGGGACGAGGTCGCCGAGCCGCTCGGCGTGGCCGGGGAGCTGTTCTTCGGCGTCCCGGAGCACGACCTCGGCCGGCTCGCCCGGCTGGAGGACGCCGCGCCCGCGATGGAGATGCCCGCCGAGATGCTGGCGGAGATCCCGTTCTTCCGGGTGGTCGACGGGTACACGGCCGCGCCCATGGCGGCGATGCCGGACGCCGCGTTCGGCAACCGCGCCGACGTGCTGACCTCCGACATCCCGGCGGGCGGCACGATGACCGCCCGCGCGGTGGCGCGGATGTACGACGCGCTGCTGGGCGGGACGCTCGTGTCGCCCCGGCGGCTGCGCGAGCTGTCGGCGGTGGCGGTGGAAGGCGTCGACGAGGTCGCCGGCAACCCCGCGAAGATGGGGCTCGGCTACGCGGTCGGCCTGTTCGGTCTCGGGCCGACCGTGTTCGGGATGGGCGGCAGCGGGGGCAGCGCGGCCTTCGCGGACACCGCCACCGGGACCAGCGTCGGCGTGATGAAGAACCTCGTCTCGGCCGGCGACTTCGGCACCGCCGAGCGGATCGCGCGGATCGTCCTCGGGGAGGACTGACCGCCGCCCCGGGGACGCGCGGACGGAGGGCCCGGGCGGGACGGACATCTCCCCCCGGACCCTCCGCGCCCCTGCCGGCCGTGGACCGGTATCAGGGTCCCGCCGGGCCTTCCGTGACGGGGCGGTAGTAGTCGCGCATGAGGTCGCTGCTCCACCCGGGCTGGCGGACGGGCGTCTGCGGGGCGAACTCCCGCATGTAGGGCTTGATGTCGAGGACGGGGGTACCGTCCAGCGCGTCGAGGTCGGCGACGTGGAGGTCGCGGCCCTCGACGCGCAGCAGGCGGCAACGGGAGACGCCGAGCCGGTTGAGCCGGTGAGGGCGGTGGGTGGCGAACATGCCGACCACGGGGTGGTCGGGGTTGCCGCGGAACCGTGTGGGGCGGTCAGAGTGATCGCCGGTCGCGCCGGAGAGGGTGGTCGGTGGGGATCTCCACGAGGACGATGGGCGTCCCGTCGGGGTCCTCGATCCACATCTCGATGAGTCCCCACGGCTCCTGGCGTGGTTCCCGCAGCACGCGGACCCCGCGGGCGGCCAACCGTTCGTGCTCGGCCCGGACGTCACGGACCTGGAGCCAGATCCCGGCCGTCCTCTCCGGCCGGTCGTCACCCGCCTGCCCGCCCGCTCCTCCGCCCACCCGTTCGTGGGCATCGCCGTCCGTGCGTCCGCCTGTTCCTCCGGAGTGCGCGGAGACCTCCAGGAACCCCTGACCGAGGAAGAACACCACGCCGGGGTCGGAGGGCGGGCCGAACTCGCGGTAGACCGCGAGGCCGAGTACGTCGCGGTAGAAACGACGGCTGCCCTCCGGGTCGGAGGGACGTATCAGAATCCGGCTGCTCAGTACTTCCACGTTCACGATGGTGCCCGCCGCCAGGGTGGGCGACGCGTTCCTACCGGCGGCGCCCCGACACCGTACGGCGCGTCCGGCCCTGACCTGGACCTTGGCCGGTCGGCGGCCGGAAGGCACCGGGCCCGTGCGTGGCCGGTCGCGGTGTCAGGGGAGCGCGTCGCCGACGCGGGCGGTGAGGCCGAGGTACTCCTCACGGCTCAGGGCGCGGATCTCGCAGCCCAGGCCGTGCCGTACGGCGAAGCGATGCGTGTCCTCCGGCGGCCAGGGACCGGGCAGGTGGCGCAGCGGGCGGCCGTTCACGTCGAACACGAAGAGCCCGCGCAGGCTCTCGTACCGGTAGACCAGCAGACTCGCCACGTCCCTGGGCCCCAGACCGATGGTCAGCCTTTCGGCGGCCATCGGAGGGCCGGGCTGGACGCACAGCACGTCATCCCTGCCGACGGAGAGGAAGGGGCCGCCGGGCGGCCCCAGGACGGCGCCGCGCCTGGCCCGTCCACGGTGCAGTCGCCGGCGCAGCGGAGCCAGCAGGAAGGCCAGGGGGCTGAAGAGGACCAGCAGCCACTTGGCCTCCGCCACGTCCAGCAGCAGCCGGCCCAGCCAGGACAGGCCGCGCCACGTGACCCCGCCCAGCGTCGCCGTGACGTAGGCCATCATCAGCAGGCCCCCGACGCCCAGGCAGAGCACCGCGATCCTTCGCCGCCTGGACGGGCGGGGGCGCGAGCGTCCGGTGAGCCGTGTCCACCCGGGCGCACGCCTGGCGAGTGTCACCCGTACCGGCTCCGGGCGACCCGTGGGCCCGTCGTGCACGGGCACCCCTCGCGCGGACGCGAAGCGTGCCACCTCCCATCCCTGCCACTCACCCGGAAGGTCGAGGAGCACCAGGCCGTCGGCGTCCAGCGCCGCGAGCCCGCCGACGACCGCGGGTTCCCTCTTCTTGCCGCTCGCGTCGGCGAGCGCCTGCTCGTACCGGTAATGGTGGAACGCGGCGGGCGTGAGCCGTACGGTTCGCGCGTTGGCCGGGTCGGCCGCCACGAGCGTGCCCCCGTCCCATGTGAGCACGGTGGCCGGACGTGACGACCGGCCGGTGTGATCGCTCCGCGGGCGGAGCTCCCCTTCGTATTCGGGAAGTGGGCCTGAGGTGTCGATCGGCGTTCCGCCTTTCCCGGAGAAGAACCCGTTTTCCCGGAGGACGGATAAAGCAAAGATAAAGTTCCGGTCGGATGACGGCGCGGACCCGGGGCGAAGCCGCCTCCGCGGCCGTGGCACGGGCCGCTTCCGGGCCCACGGGCCGCTCCGGACGGATGAGCCGCTCCCGGGGGCCGCCCGGGCATGAGATCGCGGCGTGACCGGATGGGGACGGGAGCGGGCGGTGTTCCGCGGGAGGTGCGCGGGGCCTCGTAGAATGACGCGATGTCTTCGCCTGAGAGCGGTCCCGAGCCGAGTCCCGAGCCGAGCCCCGAATCGAGCTTCGAGGTGGGGCGAGGCTCCGAGTCGCGCCCGGACGTGACTCCCGGGACGCGTCGGCCGGACCCCGAACCGGACCCCGAACCGGACCCCGGGCCGGACTTCGAGCCGTACTCCGGCCCGGATCCCGAGGTGAGCGACGCGGCGCGAGTGCTGCAGCGCGTCTTCGGTTACCCCTCGTTCCGGGAGGGCCAGCAGGAGATCATCGACCACGTCGTCGCGGGCGGCGACGCGCTGGTGCTGATGCCGACCGGCGGCGGCAAGTCCCTGTGCTACCAGATCCCGGCCCTCGTCCGCCCGGGCACCGGCGTGGTGGTCTCGCCGCTCATCGCGTTGATGCAGGACCAGGTCGACGCGCTGACCGCGCTCGGGGTGCGCGCCGGGTTCCTCAACTCCACCCAGGAGCCCGACGAGCGCGCCCGGATGGAGGAGGCGTTCGTCGCCGGGGAGCTCGACCTGCTCTACCTCGCGCCGGAGCGGCTGCGGTCCGAGCAGACGCTGCGGCTGCTCGGCAACGGCAAGATCTCGCTGTTCGCCATCGACGAGGCGCACTGCGTGGCCCAGTGGGGCCACGACTTCCGGCCCGACTACCTCGCGCTGTCCACCCTGCACGAGCGCTGGCCCGACGTTCCGCGGATCGCGCTCACCGCGACCGCGACCCCGGCCACCCACGCCGAGATCGCCGCCCGGCTCAACCTCGGGGAGGCCCGCCACTTCGTGGCGAGCTTCGACCGCCCGAACATCCAGTACCGCATCGTCCCGAAGAACGAGCCGAGACGGCAGCTGCTGGAGCTGCTGCGCACCGAGCACCCCGGCGACTCCGGCATCGTCTACTGCCTGTCGCGGGCCTCGGTGGAGAAGACCGCCGAGTTCCTGGTGCAGCAGGGCTTCACCGCGCTGCCCTACCACGCGGGGCTCGACGCGCCCACCCGGGCCGCCAACCAGGCGCGCTTCCTGCGCGAGGACGGCGTCGTCATGGTCGCCACCATCGCGTTCGGCATGGGCATCGACAAGCCCGACGTGCGGTTCGTCGCCCACCTCGACCTGCCCAAGTCCATCGAGGGCTACTACCAGGAGACCGGCCGCGCCGGGCGCGACGGCCTGCCCTCGACCGCCTGGCTGGCCTACGGCCTGCAGGACGTCGTGCAGCAGCGCAGGATGATCGACACCTCCGAGGGCGACGACGCCCACCGCCGCCGCCTGGCCGCCCACCTCGACGCCATGCTCGCGCTCTGCGAGACGGTCGAGTGCCGCCGGACCGGGCTGCTCGCCTACTTCGGCCAGCGGGGCGACGCCTGCGGCAACTGCGACACCTGCCTCACGCCGCCGGAGGCGTGGGACGGCACGATCGCCGCCCAGAAGCTCCTGTCGGCGGTGTTCCGGCTCCAGCGCGAGCGGCGCCAGAAGTTCGGCGCCGGGCAGATCATCGACATCCTCCTCGGCCGGAGCACCCCCAAGGTCCTCCAGCACGGCCACGACTCCCTGACGGTCTTCGGGATCGGCACCGAGCTGAGCGAGGGCGAGTGGCGCGCCGTGGTGCGCCAGCTCCTGGCGCAGGGCCTGCTGACCGTCGAGGGCGACTACGGCACGCTCGTGCTCACCGAGGCGAGCGGGGAGGTGCTGGGCCGGAGGCGGCAGGTCCCGCTGCGGCGCGACCCCGCGCGGGCGGCGCGGGCCGCCAAGCCCGCCAAGGCCGCCAGGGCGCGTTCCGCCGTGCCCGCCGAGCTGCCGGAGGAGGCCCTGCCGATGTTCGAGCGGCTGCGCGCCTGGCGCGCGGCCACCGCCAAGGAGCAGGGCGTGCCCGCCTACGTGGTCTTCCACGACGCCACGCTGCGCGAGATCGCCACCCGCTCCCCGTCGTCGCTGCCCGAGCTCGGCGAGGTGAGCGGGGTCGGCGAGAACAAGCTGGCGAAGTACGGCGAGCGGATCCTGGAGGTCCTCGCCGACTGAGACGGACCGGACATCGGCCGTGCTCCCGCGCCGGCCGCCGTGCTCCCGCGCCGCTCATCCCGTCACGCGCCCGGACCGCGTGGCCCGCGCCGCCCGGCCGTACGGCGCCGCCCGGGCCGCGCCGTCCCGTCGCACGGGCCGCGCCGTCCCGCCGTACGGCGCCGCCGGGAACGTCACGGGATGTCACCGCAGCCACCGGAATGAGTATCCGTTTCACGCGAAACACGGCGAACATTCTGGAATGATCTGGAGATCTCCTGTCGGACCCCGAGACTGACGGACCGCAACTGATGCCTCCCATCGATCAGATCACCGCCTTCACCTCGGACCAACCGGTCCTGACGGCCGTCATCTGCGTGCTCGCCCTGGCCGTCCTGGCCCTTCTCTGCTTCGCGCTCCGCGCCGCCTTTCGCGCGACCGGCCGTTTCCTCCGCACCCACGTGGCGCCCCGCCCCGCCGAGGACATCCTCACCATCGTCGCGGCCAGCATCGCCACCGGCGTGTCCGCCCAGGGCATGTGGCGCTTCTCCGGCGACGTCCTGGGCTTCGACGGGCCGCTGCGGCTGCTGCTGTTCGCGTTCATCGAAGTCGCCGTGGTCACCAGCGCCGTGCGCGCCCGCCGCAACATGAGGGAGAACTTCTCCGCGGGCATCGACGGCGTCGCCGTGTGGGCGCTCACCTGCCTGACCGCCGTCCTGTCGAGCATGGACGCCCGCAGCCCCGCCGAGGCCGTCTTCCGGCTCTCCGCCCCGCTGGTGGCCGCCTGGCTGTGGGAGCGCGGCATGGCGATCGAACGGCACCGCATCACCGGCCGCTCCCGCATCAACTGGCGGATCACCCCCGAGCGCGTGCTCGTCCGGGTCGGGCTGGCCGAGGTCAGCGACCGCACCGCCAGCGAGGTGGACGCCCACCGGAGGCTGACCCGGGTCGCCCTGGCGGCCAAGCGCGCCCGCGCGCTCCGCGCGGCCGGGGCGTCCGACCGCAAGATGCGCGCCGCGCTCGCCAAGCTGGACCGCGCGATGGACCAGGCGGTGGAGCACACCGGCCTGGCGGCCGACCCGGCCCGCCAGGAGGCGCTGCTGTCCCAGATCGGCGCACTGTTCAACACCTCGGCGCTGATCGACCTGCGGCCGCCCGTCCCGTGGGCTCCCGAGCCGCAGGGGCCACCCGCCGCCCAGGGGGCGCTGCCCGCCTCCACGCCGGCCCCGGCGGCGCTGCTGGACGATGACGACGACGAGGACATCGAGACCGCCGACGGCGCGGCGCCGGATCCCGCCCCGGTCGTCGACACGGCGCAGCGCGCGGCCCTGATCCGGGCGGCTCGGGAGTACTGGGACCGGCAGATCGACCGGAAGTTCGTCCCCCGCGCGGCCGACATCGCCCACGAGACGGGCATCTCGCCGGCCGCCGCCCGGGAGCTCCGCGCCCTGTGGAAGCTGGAGCCCCGCGCCCACGCCCTCATCGAGACCGCCTACCGGGAGCACGGGATCATCGACACCGGGACGTTCCCCGCCATCGAGACGTCCGAGCGGATCCTCACGGTGAACGGCTCGTCCCCGTCCGCCTGAACCGCCGCCCGTCCGGGCTACGGCTCGATCTCGGCGCTGCCGTTGACGCGGAGCTTGCGGCGGGCGCGCTCGTAGAAGCTGGAGCCGCCGAGCCGTACGACCCAGGCGGCGGCGCGCACCGCGGTGACCGTGATCCGGTCGCCCGCCGTCAGGTGGGTGCCCACCGCGCCGTCCACCTCCAGGGCGAGCTGCCCGCTCGTCGGCAGCACCTCAAGGGTGAGCTTCTCGTCGGCGGAGAGCATCAGCGCACGGTTGAAGGCCGAGTGCGCGGCGGACGGCACGACCAGGAACCCCTCGACCATCGGGGAGACGATCGGCCCGCCCGCCGAGAAGCTGTAGGCGGTCGATCCGGTGGAGGTCGCCACGATCACGGCGTCGGCCGCGTAGCGGACGAACGGGTGGTCCTCCACGGACACCGCCACCGCGGCCAGCCCGCAGCCGGGGATGCGGACCATGGCGACGTCGTTGAACGCCGTCACCGTCTCCCCGTCGGGCAGGGTCGCCCGGATGGCCATGCGGGGCTCGGCCATGTAGTGGTAGTCCTCGATCGCCTGCAGCGCCGAGGTCAGCTCGTCGACGTCGATCTCGGCCAGGAACCCCAGCTTGCCGAGGTTCACGCCGAGGATCGGGGTGGGCCGTCCGGCGATGAGCCGCATGGTGCGCAGCATGGTGCCGTCGCCGCCCAGGCTGACCAGCAGGTCGCAGCGTTCCACCAGTTCCTGGGTGTTGACCGGTACGGCGCTGCAGTGGATCCGCCCGACCTCGTCGGTGAGGCCGAACACCGTGACACCCCGCGCGCTCGCCCATTTGACGATCGTGTCGATGGCCTCCTTGGAGTCGCGCCTCGGGTGCAGGACCAGCCCCACCGTTTCGACTACGCTCATGCGGCCCACTGTACGGCGCACGGCCCCGGGGCCCGGCGAGCGCCTTCCCCGGTTCGCGCGGCGGGTCCCCACCGGGCGGGCACGGCCCCGGACCGGGACGTCGCGCCAGGTCGGGGCCGGTGGTCCGGACGGCCGGCCGCCGGTACGGACCTCACTCGCCGGAGCGGGGATCCGGGGTGCGGCGCCGCTCCCGCAGCCGTGCCTCGTGGATGTGCCGGCGCCCGCCGGCGAGCCGTTCCCTGATCCGCCGCTCCAGGTCGGTGAAGAGGCGGTAGTAGGAGTCGTCGTAGCCCTCCACGATCTGAAAGGTCCAGTGGCCGGGCAGCACGTCGCGGCCGATCAGCTCCCTGGACACGGTGTCGGCAGGCTCGGCGTGCCCCGCCGCGCGCAGCAGCTTCACGGCCTCGTCGAGCTGGAAGTCGGCGTGGCCGGTGAGCTGGTGGAAGGAGTAGAGGTGCCCGCGGGCGCGCTCGGTCGTCTCCAGGGCCTCCGAGAGCTTTCCGAGCGCCTCCGCGGTCACATCGTCGATGTCCGGGGCGGTGCGGTCCTCGGAGGGCTCCGAGGGGGCCTGGCTCACGGCGGGGCCGGTGGGCCGTTCGTCGTGGGTCACCTGTTCTCCTCACGGTCGGTCGGGTGTCTTCCGGACGCGGCGGTGCCGTGCCGTACGGCGGGGCCGGTGGGCGGCGCGGGAGGACGCCGCGGCGGGGCGGTGGGAGCCGTCCCGCCCGGCGCGTCCGTGCCGCGGGGAGGGGCCCTACCCGCGGCACGGGGCCGGACACCCCGTTTCAGGAAGGTTCGCCGGTGCGGCGCCGGGAAAACCTCCCGGGCCGTGGTCGGGCACCTCCGGCGGGTTTTATGCGGGCGGTGCCGTTTTTTTCGGATTATTTCCATGATGATGATCCCAGCTGGGATGGAAGAGTCTTTTTCCCCGTGGTTTCGCGGGCCGCCGATCCGGGGTCGGCCCGGGATCGATCCGGGGTCGGCCCGGGATCGGCCCGGGGTCGGTCCGGGGTCGGCCCGGGGTCGGTCCGGGGTCGGTCCGGGGTCGGTTCGGGGAAGGGCGCGAGGCCGGTGGGAGGCCGGTGAGGCCGCCGGGCGGGACCCGGCCGCGCGCTCTCCGGATCTGGAAGGTGTCGGTATAAATCCCGCCTTATTCCTTATGGCCGGTTTGTGAAAATGGCGCCTTTTATAATTTGCCAAGCGATATCCGGAACTTGACAGTTCATTTAGGGGGAACCCAAAATTGAGCCCGCCCCTGACGTCGATCGGTATGATCGACCGTTACGGGCGCTGGAAGTCTCGCTGATTCGACCGCCGGCGATCTGTCGATTCCGCATTTTCCGATCCATGTTTCATCCCTCCCCTTCGATACGAGTGCGGATAGGTGGTGTGTGTTGTGACGGAGTCCGACGCGGGCCGGGGGCGGCTCAGCCTGAGCACGGCGGCGGCGCGCAATCTCGCGACGACGACCAAGACGGTCCCGCAGATGCAGGAGATCTCCTCGCGGTGGCTGCTGAAGATGCTTCCGTGGGTGCAGGTCTCGGGCGGCACGTACCGGGTCAACCGCCGGCTCACCTACACCGTGGGAGACGGGCGGGTCAGCTTCGTCACCACGGGATCGCAGATCAGCGTCGTCCCGGCGGAGCTGTGCGAGCTGCCGCTGCTGCGGGCCTTCGACGACTCGGCGACGCTGGAGGCGCTGGCCGCCCGGTTCGAGCAGCGCGAGTTCGCGCCCGGAGACACCCTGGTGCAGGCCGGGCAGCCGGCCGACCAGATCGTCATCATCGCCCACGGCAAGGTCAACAAGATCGGCACGGGCCCCTACGGCGACGAGGTCATCCTCGGGGTGCTGGCCGGCGGCGACCACTTCGGCGACGAGACGCTGACCGACCCGCACGACGAGTGGCAGTTCACCGCCAGGGCCGTCACCTCGGGCACCGTGATGATCCTGCCGCTGGCGGCCTTCCAGGAGGTGACCGAGCGCTCCGAGCCGCTGCAGGCGCACCTGCGTCTGCTGGCCGAGCCCGGGGGCCCGCGCAACAGGTACGGCGAGGCCGCCGTCGAGGTGGCCTCCGGGCACAGCGGGGAACCCGACCTGCCCGGCACGTTCGTCGACTACGAGCTCGCGCCCCGCGAGTACGAGCTCAGCGTGGCGCAGACCGTGCTGCGCGTGCACAGCAGGGTGGCGGACCTGTACAACGACCCGATGAACCAGGTGGAGGAGCAGCTCCGGCTGACGATCGAGGTGCTGCGCGAGCGCCAGGAGCACGAGCTGGTCAACAACCCCGAGTTCGGCCTCCTGCACAACGCCGACCTCAAGCAGCGGATCCACACCCGCGGCGGCCCGCCCACGCCGGACGACCTGGACGAGCTGATCAGCCGCCGCAGGAGCACCCACTTCATCCTCGCCCACCCCGCGGCCATCGCGGCCTTCGGCCGGGAGTGCAGCAGGCGGGGGCTTTACCCCCTGGGCATCGACCTCGGCGGGAACACGGTGCCCGCCTGGCGCGGCATTCCGATCTTCTCCTGCAACAAGATCCCCATCACGGACAACCGGACGACGTCGATCCTCGCCCTCAGGGTGGGGGAGGAGCACCAGGGGGTCGTCGGCCTGCACCAGACCGGCATCCCCGACGAGTACCAGCCGAGCCTGTCGGTGCGCTTCATGGGTATAGACGAGAAGGCGATCATCTCCTACCTGGTCAGCGCCTACTACTCGGCCGCCGTCCTGGTCCCCGACGCGCTCGGCGTGCTGGAGGACGTCGAGCTCGGCCACTACTGACCGTCCCGCGGGGTGGCCGCGGGCAAGAGCGAGGTCCTCCGCGGGGGCGGGGGACACACTGGAGGGAAAGATGACCGCTGTCGAGCTGACGGCCGAGGGGCGATCGGCGACCGAGGTGCTGACCTGGAGCCGCCGGATGGTCGAGTCCGTCATACGACCGGCGGCCGACGGGCTGCCCCCGTCGATGCGGCACATCGCCGGCTACCACTTCGGCTGGTGGGACGAGCACGGCGGTCCCGTCGAGGCGGACGGCGGCAAGGCGATCCGGCCCGCGCTGGCTCTGCTGGCGGCCGAGGCGGTGGGGGGCGCCGCCGCGGCGGCGCTGCCCGCGGCTGCCGCCGTCGAGCTGGCGCACAACTTCTCCCTCCTGCACGACGACGTGATGGACGGCGACCGGACCCGCCGCCACCGTCCCACGGCGTGGGCCGTCTTCGGGGTGAGCCCGGCGATCCTGGCCGGCGACGCCCTGCTGGCCCTGGCCTTCGACGTGCTCGTGGCGGGGGGGCCGGCGGCTCCGGAGGCGGCGCGGATCTTCGGCGCCGCGGTCCAGGAGCTGCTGGAGGGCCAGCACGCCGACGTCGCCTTCGAAAGGCGCGGCCACGTCGAGCCGGACGAGTGCCTGGACATGGTGGCGGGCAAGACCGGAGCGCTGCTGGCCGCCGCGTGCGCGCTCGGCGCGCTGTTCGGCGGCGCGGACCCCGAGCGCGTCGAGGGCCTGCGGGCCTTCGGCGCGGATCTGGGGTTGGCGTTCCAGTTCGTGGACGACCTGCTGGGCATCTGGGGGGACCCCGCGGTGACCGGCAAACCCGTCCACTCCGACCTGCGGAGCCGGAAGAAGTCGCTGCCGGTGGTGGCGGCGCTCGCCTCCGGCACCGCGGCGGGGCGGGAGCTGGCCGGCCTCTACACCAGGGAGGAACCCCTGACGGAGGCCGACCTGGCCCGCGCCGCGGACCTCGTCGAGGCCGCGGGCGCCCGCGCCTGGAGCCGGGAGCGGGCCGACGAGCTGCTGGGCCGGGCGCTGGGCCACCTGGAGGCGGCGGGCTCGGTGCGGCGGCCCGTCGCCGAGCTGGCCACGCTCGCCCGTCTGGCCACCCGGCGCGACCGCTGACCGGTGCGGGAAGGCGGGATCGCTAACGGAGAACGGCCTCGCGCAGGGTCTCGGCGAGGTCGAGCAGGTGGGCGGGGTCGCGCGCGGTGAGCTGGAGGTCGACGAAGATCTCGTGCACGCCGGTCTCGGCGATGGCCCGCAGCCGCCCGCCGATCTCCTCCACGGTCGCGCCGGCCGTACCGCTGACGACCGGGTTGGCCCGCACGATGACGCGCACCCCGTCCGGGTCGCGCCCGGCCCGCTCGGCGGCCCGCCGTATCGTGTCCCGCATGTCCGCGAGGAGCGGCACCGGCATGGCCGCCGCGAGCCAGCCGTCGGCGCGGCGGCCGACGCGCTCCAGAGCCGCGGGGGAGAAGCCCGCCAGCAGGATGGGCGGGTGAGGACGCTGGACGGGTTTCGGGCCGATGTGGCTCGGCGGGACGCTCCAGCCGGGTGCGGTGACGGCCACCGGGTCGTCGCGCCAGACCGCCTCCAGCGTGTCGATCGCGGCGTCGAGCCGTGCGGCGCGTCCCTTCCAGGGCACCCCGGTGGCGGCGTACTCGTCCCTCGACCAGCCGAGGCCCAGCCCCGCGTCGAGGCGGCCGCCGCTGAGCACGTCGAGCGTGGTGAGCGAGCGGGCCAGCAGCACCGGGGGATACCAGTTGGCGTTCAGCGTGCTGGTCCCCAGACGGATCCGGGAGGTGACGGCCGCGGCGGTGGTGAGGACCGCGAGCGGGTCCAGGAACGTGCGGTGCTCCGGCGGGATGGTGCCGTCGCCGCCGGGGTAGCGGTCCCGGGGGGAGAGCGGGGTCAGCAGCCGGTCGCCCGCCCACAGCCCGCTGAAGCCCCGGGCCTCGGCCTCCCGGGCGACGGCGACCACCGCCCCGGGGCAGGCGAACCGGCCGTACTGCGGCACCGCCAGCCCGAAGCCGACCGTCATCAGGGCTTTCTCCCCACTCCGCAGAGGATCAGCGACCGGGAGGGGTCCTCGTGGAGCCCCGGCTCCTCCGGCCGCCACTCCGGCAGCCAGACCACTCCGGGCTCCACCAGGTCGAACCCGTCGAACAGTTCGGTGATCTCCTGGCGGTTCCGCAGGACGAGGGGGGAGTTGGCCCGCTTGTAGACGCTGGTGCCCTTGTCCACGGCCTCGACCCGGGAGTCGCTGGTGCCGTGGGACAGCACCAGGTGGCTGCCGGAGGGCAGGGCGTCGCGCAGGGTGGCCACGATGCGCCGGGGATCGTCGGCCTCGGTGATGAAGTGCATGACCGCCACGAGTAGCACGGCCATCGGCCGGGAGAAGTCGAGATGGTCCTGGATCTCCGGAGACTTGAGGATCCCCTCGGGAGTCCGCAGGTCGCCGGGGGTGACGATGACCTGGTGCCGGTCCTCCTGCAGCAGCGCCCTGGCGTGGGTGAGGACGATCGGGTCGTTGTCGATGTAGGCGACGCGGGAGTCGGAGGCGGTCTCCCGGGCCACCTCGTGGACGTTGCCCTGGGTGGGCAGGCCCGTGCCGATGTCCAGGAACTGCCGGATCCCCTGGCCGGCGAGGAACCTGACCGCCCGGCCGAGGAAGGCGCGGTTCTCCCGCGCGGCCGCGCGCACCTCGGGGGCGACCGCGAGGATCTCCTCGGCCGCGGTGCGGTCGGCGGCGAAGTTGTCCTTGCCGCCCAGGTAGTAGTCGTACAGGCGGGCGACGCTGGGAGTGTTGACGTCGATTCCGCGGCGTGTCCACTCTTCGTCTGCCATGCCCCGCCTCCACCCGAAAGCTCCGGAAGATCCCGTGTGAAGATCTTTAGGCAGAGCGTAATGCTCCATCTCCCGAAATCAGCGGAATTTACGAAATCTCCTATGGAGTGTTCCGAGGGGCGGAAGGCCCCGCGCGGCGGGCTCCGCCGGGCGCGGAAGGGGGCGCGGCGCCGCCGTACGGCCGGAAACCGCGGGGAGATCCGGACGGCGTGGCCGATAGCGTTGCCCTCATGAGCGCCACCCTCGTCGCGAAGGACCTCGCCGCCGGCCACGGCGACCGCGCCCTGTTCTCCGGCCTCGACCTGGTCGTCGCCCCGGGCGACGTGGTCGGCCTGGTCGGGGTGAACGGGGCCGGCAAGTCCACCCTGATGCGGATCCTGGCCGGTCTGCTGCCGCCCGAGCACGGCACCGTACGGCTCAGCCCGCCCACCGCGTCCGTCGGCTACCTCCCCCAGGAGCGTGAGCGCCGGGCGGACGAGACGGTCGCCGAGTTCCTGGCCAGGCGGACCGGGGTGGCCGCCGCGCAGCGCGCCCTCGACACCGCGACCGAGGGCCTCGTCGAGGGACGGTCCGGCGCCGACGACGAGTACGCCGCCGCCCTGGACAGGTGGCTCGCCCTGGGCGGGGCCGACCTGGAGGACCGGGCCGGGGAGGTCGCCGCCGAGCTCGGCCTGGCGGTGGACCTCGGCCTGCCGATGGCGGCGCTGTCCGGCGGGCAGGCCGCCCGGGCGGGGATGGCGTCCCTGCTGCTCAGCCGTTACGACGTCTTCCTGCTGGACGAGCCCACCAACGACCTCGACCTCGACGGCCTGGAACGGCTCGAACGCTTCGTCGCCGGCCTGCGCGCCGGGACGGTCCTGGTCAGCCACGACCGCGAGTTCCTCGCCAGGACGGTCGACCGGGTCGTCGAGCTCGACCTCGTCCAGCGGCAGGTCCGGTCCTACGGCGGCGGCTACGACGGCTACCTCGCCGAGCGGGAGATCGCCCGGCAGCGCGCCCGCGACGCCTACGAGGAGTACGCCGGCACCCTCACTGCCCTGCGGCAGCGGGCCCTCACGCAGCGCGCCTGGATGGAGAAGGGCGTCAAGAACGCGCGGCGCAAGGCCTCCGACAACGACAAGGTCGGCCGGAACTTCCGCACGGAGGCGACCGAGAAGCAGGCCGCCAAGGCCCGGCAGACCGAGCGGATGATCGAGCGGCTGGAGGAGGTCGAGGAGCCCCGCAAGGAGTGGGAGCTGCGGATGGAGATCGCCGTGGCCCCCAGGTCCGGGGCGGTCGTCGCCACGTTGCGCGACGCGGTGGTCCGGCGCGGCGGGTTCACCCTCGGGCCGGTGGACCTGCAGATCGGCTGGGCCGAGCGGGTGGCGATCACCGGCGCGAACGGCTCGGGCAAGAGCACCCTGCTCGGCGCGCTCCTCGGGCGGCTCCCCCTCCAGGAGGGCCACGCCTCGCTCGGCCCCGGCGTGGTCGTCGGGGAGGTGGACCAGGCCCGGGGGCTGTTCCTGGGCGGCGAGCCGCTGCTGGACGCCTTCGGCGCCGCCGTGCCGGAGATGACGCCCGCCGACGTGCGGACGCTGCTGGCCAAGTTCGGGCTGCGCGCGGCGCACGTGCTGCGCCCGGCGGCCACGCTGTCGCCGGGGGAGCGGACCCGGGCCGCCCTGGCGCTGCTCCAGGGCCGGGGCGTCAACCTCCTGGTCCTCGACGAGCCGACCAACCACCTCGACCTGCCCGCGATCGAGCAGCTGGAGTCGGCGCTCGCCGTCTACCCCGGCACCCTCCTGCTCGTCACCCACGACCGGCGGATGCTGGAGGCGGTCCACACCACCCGGCACATCCACGTCGAGGCGGGCCGGATCACGGAGCAGCCGGGCGCCTCCGCCTCCTGAACGCGCCCTCCGGGGACGCCGGAACGTCACCGCCCGCCCGGAGTCCCTGAGGACGCCGGGCGGGCGGCCGGGGATCACCGCGAGAGGTAGAGGGTCTTCCAGGTGCCGGAGTAGAGGCAGTTGAGCGACGGCTGGGCCGCCCTGGCCTCGGAGCAGACCTTCAGCTCCACCTGGTAGACGTTCCGGTGGTCGAACGTGAACGGCTTCGGCGTGCCGTACGAGCAGTCGCGGACGGTGCGGTGCGTGAAGGGCAGGTTCCCGTCGGACGTCCGGTAGGTGATCCGGAAGACCGCCAGGCCGCAGGTCGCGCTCGCGCGGGTCAGGTCCTGGACGCGCCCGGAGATCCGGACGGTCTCGGCGGCGGGGATGTCGGCGTGGTCCTCGCCGGTGGCGCGCAGGGAGCCGGAGGCCTTGGCCCCGCGCCCCGGGGAGTAACGGGGGCCCCAGATGACGGCGGGGGCCGCGGCGGAGTCCGCGTCTCCGGCGACGACGAAGGCGGCGGGGGTGGCGGGGGTGACCGCCTGGGCGGCCGAGGGGAGCGAGACGGCCGAGAGCGCGGCGGCGGCGAGGGCGAGGCCGGTGAGGAGGCGGGTGGCGATCATCGGAGCGGTCCTTTCCTGCGGTGGTATCCGCAGTGTGTTATGAGCTGCTTTCAGCGGGCTTGACCGCGCCTGCAGGCGAGTATCGGCGGACTTGACGCCGCCGGTGGCCGGTGCGGAGGCCGCTCCCGCACCGGGGCCCGGCGCCGGGGCCACCGGGACGCGCGGTGCGTGGGCATCACCCGCCCGTCGCGGGGAAGGGGGCCACCCAGGGAGGTGACGCCATGGAGGCGCTGGGAATCGACATCGGCGGCTCGGGGATCAAGGGAGCCCCGGTGGACGTCGCGACGGGGAGGCTGACCCGGGACCGGCTGCGCGTCCCGACCCCGGTGCCCGCCGCGCCGGAGGCGGTCGCCGAGGTGGTCGCGCGGATCACCGGGCACTTCGAGTGGGCCGGGCCGGTCGGGATCACCTTCCCCGGGGTCGTGGTCGACGGGGTCACGATGTCGGCCGCCAACGTGGACCGGTCGTGGATCGGCGTGGACGCGCGGGCGCTGTTCGCCAAGGCCACGGGCCTGTCCGTGACGGTGCTCAACGACGCCGACGCGGCCGGGGTGGCCGAGGTGACGCACGGCGCGGCCAGGGAGGCGGCCGGGGTGGTGCTGATGCTGACGTTCGGCACCGGGATCGGCAGCGCGTTGTTCGCCGACGGCCGGCTGGTGCCCAACACCGAGCTGGGACACCTGGAGCTTCACGGCAAGGAGGCCGAGAGGCGGGCCTCCGACCACGCGCGCGAGGCGCACGACCTGAGCTGGGACAGGTGGGCCGAGCGGGTGGAGGAGTACCTGCGGCACGTGGAGATGCTGTTCTCGCCGGCGCTGATCGTGATCGGCGGCGGGGTCAGCAAGAAGTCGGAGAAGTTCCTGCCCAAGGTACGGCTGCGCACCCCGGTCGTCCCGGCGGCCCTGCTGAACGAGGCGGGCATCGTGGGGGCCGCCATGGCGGCGGCGAAGGCGTAGACCGGCCGGGCGGACCGTTCCCCGGCGACCCGTGGTCCGGCTCCGCCCGCGCCGATCCCGTACGGCCGGCCGGAACCGTACGGCCGGACTGAAAGTTTCATCGGACTCGAAGGACGTTCGGTGAGGTCAGCGGCGGGGACGGTCCCGGGGAAGCGCCTCCGGTGCGCAACACCCTGTACACATTCCCGAAACCTCCGGACTATGGGAGCGCTCCCACCCACGTCCTGGAGATGATCACGTATGAGAGCTCATCCGCGTCGCCGCGCCTGGCGGCACCGGGCGGCGACGTCGACGGCCCTGCTGGTGGCCGCCGCGGGCCTGGCCGCCGGGCCGGCCACCATGGCGCACGCCGCCGTCGCGTGCGACGTCAGCTACACCACCAACGAGTGGCAGGGCGGGTTCACCGCCACCGTCAACCTGAAGAACCTCGGTGACCCGCTGAACGGCTGGACCCTCGGCTTCGCCTTCCCCGGCAGCCAGCAACTCCAGCAGGGCTGGTCGGCCACCTGGAGCCAGAGCGGCAACCAGGTCACCGCGAAGAACCTCGACTGGAACGGCGGCCTCGCCACGGGCGCGACGACCAGCATCGGCTTCAACGGATCGTGGAGCGGAAGCAACCCCAAGCCCACCTCCTTCACGGTCAACGGCGTCACCTGCGGCGGGACCACCCCGACCAACCAGCCGCCCACGGTGAGCCTGACCAGCCCGTCGAACGGCGCCACCATTCCGGCGGGCACGGCCGTGCCGCTCGCGGCGACGGCCGGTGACGACGGCGGGGTGAGCAAGGTCGAGTTCTACATCGACGGCGCCCTGGTCAACACCGACACCACCGCCCCGTACGGCTTCTCGGCGGCGAACGTGGGGACCGGCGGCCACACCGCCAAGGCCAAGGCCTACGACAACGCCTCCCCGGCGCTGTCCACCGAGAGCTCCGCGGTCTCCTTCACCGTGGGCGGCGGGAGCGGCACCCCGTCGATCGTCGCCACCTCGACCGCGGTCACCGTGCCCGAGGGCGGTTCCAAGACGGTCGGGTTCAAGCTCAGCGCGGCTCCCACCTCCAACGTCACGGTCAACCTGACCAGGACGGGTGACTCCGACATCACCATCACGCCGTCCACGCTCACCTTCACGCCGAGCAACTGGAACACGGCGCAGAACGTGACGGTCTCGGCCGCCCAGGACAGCGACCAGGTCAACGGCACCGCCACCATCACCGCCGCGGCCACCGGCCACACCGGCGCCTCCGTCACCGCGACCGAGGACGACGACGACGTCACCACGCCGCCGCCCGGCGAGCACGTCGACAACCCGTACGCCGACGCCACCGGCTACGTCAACCCCGACTGGTCGGCCAAGGCCAAGGCCGAGCCGGGCGGCACCGCCGTGGCCGACATCTCGACCGGCGTGTGGATGGACCGCATCGCGGCCATCGAGGGAACCTCCTCGGGCAGGGGCCTGCGCGCCCACCTCGACGAGGCGGTCAAGCAGGACGCCGCCAACGGCAGCAAGCCGCTGACGATCCAGTTCGTCATCTACAACCTGCCGAACCGCGACTGCTCGGCGCTGGCCTCCAACGGTGAGCTGCGCATCTCCCAGAACGGCCTGGCCCGCTACAAGACCGAGTACATCGACCCGATCGCCGCGATCATGAAGGACCCCAAGTACGCGGCACTGCGGATCGTGACGATCGTCGAGATCGACTCGCTGCCCAACCTGGTCACCAACCTCAACGTGCCCGACTGCCAGGAGGCCAAGTCGAGCGGCGCCTACGTCGACGGCGTCCGCTACGCGCTGGACAAGCTGCACGCGATCAAGAACGTCTACACCTACGTCGACGCCGGCCACCATGGCTGGCTGGGCTGGGACACCAACTTCGGCCCCTCGGCCGACCTGTTCGCCAGCACCGTCTCCGGCACCGCCGCCGGCTTCGACAGCGTGGACGGCTTCATCACCAACACCGCCAACTACTCGGCGCTGAAGGAGCCCCACTTCACCATCAACACGACGGTGAACGGCCAGAGCGTCCGCCAGTCGAGGTGGGTCGACTGGAACTTCTACGTCGACGAGCTCAGCTACGCCCAGGCCTTCCGGAACCTGCTCGTCCAGAAGGGCTTCAAGTCCACCATCGGCATGCTGATCGACACCTCCCGCAACGGCTGGGGCGGCTCGGCCCGCCCGACCGCTCCCAGCACCTCCACCGACGTCAACACCTTCGTCAACCAGTCGCGGGTCGACCGGCGCATCCACGCCGGCAACTGGTGCAACCAGAGCGGAGCCGGCCTCGGTGAGCGCCCGCAGGCCAGCCCCGCCCCCGGTCTCGACGCCTACGTCTGGATCAAGCCTCCGGGCGAGTCCGACGGCTCCAGCTCCGCCATCCCCAACGACGAGGGCAAGGGCTTCGACCGGATGTGCGACCCGACCTACACCGGCAACGAGCGCAACGGCAACAACCCGACCGGTGCCCTGGCGAACGCCCCGGTCTCCGGCCAATGGTTCTCCGCCCAGTTCCAGGAGCTGCTCAGGAACGCCTACCCGGCGATCAACTGACCTCCGCCTGATCCCTCTCACCCGGGTCCCCGGCCGCCTCGGCGGCCGGGGACCCGCCCCTTTCCCCGGGGCGCGATATTGGGATGCGGCCACGGCGGTGGGTCGGGCACGATGGGCGGTCGGCTCCGGAACTTCGGGCTGAAAGTACTCTGGAAGCAGTATGGGAACGCCTCCTTTGACACCTCCGCTCGCCCAGCTCCACGCGCGCCTGCCCGAACTCACCCTGCGTGACCAGCGCAGGCTGCGGCGCCGGCTCGACGGCGCCCGCAAGGTCAGAAACCGGGCCGCGCAGCAGAAGATCGCCGCGGAGATCACCTCCGACATCGAGAAGGCCGAGCGCCGGGTCGCCGAGCGCCGCGCGGGCGTGCCCACGATCACCTATCCGGAGAGCCTGCCGGTCAGCCGCCGCAGGGACGACATCCTGGAGGCGATCCGCGACCACCAGGTCGTGATCGTCGCCGGCGAGACCGGCTCCGGCAAGACCACCCAGCTGCCGAAGATCTGCCTGGAGCTGGGCCGGGGCGTCAAGGGCCTCATCGGGCACACCCAGCCGCGCCGGATCGCCGCCCGGACCGTCGCCGAACGCGTCGCCGAGGAGCTGGACACCCCGCTCGGCGAGGCCGTGGGCTACAAGGTGCGCTTCACCGACCAGGTGAGCGACGGCACGCTCGTCAAGGTGATGACCGACGGCATCCTGCTGGCCGAGTTGCAGGGCGACCGCGACCTCGCCCAGTACGACACGCTCATCATCGACGAGGCGCACGAGCGCAGCCTCAACATCGACTTCATCCTCGGCTACCTCAAGCAGCTCCTGCCCCGCCGGCCCGACCTGAAGATCGTCATCACCTCGGCCACGATCGACCCGGAGCGGTTCTCCCGGCACTTCGGCGACGCCCCCATCGTGGAGGTGTCCGGCCGTACGTACCCCGTCGAGGTCCGCTACCGGCCGGTGGAGGAGGACGACGACCAGATCCAGGCGATCAGCGACGCCGTGGACGAACTGTGCGCCGAGGGGCCGGGCGACATCCTCGTCTTCCTCAGCGGTGAGCGGGAGATCCGCGACACCGCCGACGCCCTGTCCAAACGCAAGGACGCCGAGGTGCTGCCGCTGTACGCCCGGCTGTCGGCCGCCGAGCAGCACCGGGTCTTCCAGCGCCACTCCGGCCGCCGCATCGTGCTGGCCACCAACGTCGCCGAGACCTCGCTGACCGTCCCCGGCATCAAGTACGTCGTGGACCCCGGCTTCGCCCGCATCTCCCGCTACAGCCACCGCACCAAGGTCCAGCGGCTGCCCATCGAGGCGATCTCGCAGGCGTCGGCGAACCAGCGCAAGGGCCGCTGCGGCCGCGTCTCCGAGGGCGTCTGCATCCGCCTCTACAGCGAGGAGGACTTCCTCTCCCGGCCGGAGTTCACCGACCCGGAGATCCTGCGCACCAACCTCGCCTCGGTCATCCTGCAGATGACCTCCATCGGCCTGGGCGACATCGGGGCCTTCCCCTTCGTCGAGCCGCCGGACCAGCGCCAGGTCAGGGACGGCTACGACCTGCTGCTGGAGCTGGGCGCGTTCGACAAGGCCAGGCAGATCACCCCGCTCGGCCGCAAGCTGGCCGGCCTGCCGGTGGACCCCCGCCTGGCCCGCATGGTCATCGAGGCCGACCACAACGGCTGCGTCCGCGAGGTCATGGTCATCGCCGCCGCGCTGTCCATCCAGGACCCGCGCGAGCGCCCCGCCGACAAGCAGCAGGCCGCCGACGAGAAGCACCGCCGGTTCGCCGACAAGGAGTCGGACTTCATCTCCTACCTGAACCTGTGGAACCACCTGCAGGAGCAGCAGAAGGAGCTGTCCTCCAGCGCGTTCCGGCGGTTGTGCAAGGCCGACTTCCTCAACTACCTGCGGGTTCGCGAGTGGCAGGACGTCTACGGCCAGCTCCGCCAGATGTCCAGGTCCCTCGGCGTCACCCTGAACGGCGTCCCCGGCGACGAGCAGAAGATCCACATCTCCCTGCTGTCCGGCCTGCTGTCGCACGTCGGCGTCAAGGACATCGACAAGAAGGGCGCGGACGGCCCCCGCCGCCCGATGACCGAGTACATCGGCGCGCGGAACGCCCGCTTCGCGATCTTCCCCGGCTCGGCGCTGGCGAAGAAGCAGCCCCTGTGGGTGATGTCCGCCGAGCTGGTGGAGACCTCCCGCCTGTGGGCCCGGGTCAACGCCAAGATCGAGCCCGAGTGGGTCGAGCCGATGGCCCAGCACCTGGTCAAGCGCACCTACTCCGAGCCGCACTGGGAGAAGAACCAGGGCGCGGTGATGGCGTACGAGAAGGTCACCCTGTACGGCGTGCCCATCGTGGCGCAGCGCAAGGTCAACTACGGCCGCATCGACCCCGAACTGAGCCGCGAGCTGTTCATCCGGCACGCCCTGGTCGAGGGCGACTGGGAGACCCACCACGCCTTCTTCAAGGAGAACCGCAAACTCCTGTCGGAGGTCGAGGAGCTGGAGGAACGGGCCCGCCGCCGCGACATCCTCGTGGACGACGAGACCCTGTTCGACTTCTACGACCGGCGCATCCCCGCCGACGTGGTCTCCGGCCGCCACTTCGACTCCTGGTGGAAGAAGACCAGGAACGAGCAGCCCGACCTGCTCAGCTTCGAGAAGTCGATGCTGATCAGCGACGCGGCAGGCGACGTCAGCCAGCGCGACTACCCCGACGTCTGGCGCCAGGGGAGCCTGCGCTTCCCGCTGACCTACCAGTTCGAGCCCGGCGCCGACGCCGACGGCGTCACCGCGCACATCCCGCTGGCCCTGCTCAACCAGGTCAACCCCGACGGCTTCGACTGGCAGATCCCCGGCCTGCGCGAGGAACTGCTCACCGCGCTCATCCGGTCCCTGCCCAAGGAGATCCGCCGCAACTTCGTGCCCGCCCCCAACTACGCCAAGCAGGTGCTCCAGCGGGCCGAGCCCACCCGGGAGCCGCTGCTGACGGTGCTGGAGCGGGAGCTGGCCGCCCTCACCGGCGTGTGGGTGCCGCGCGAGGCGTGGCGGCTCGACCAGGTCCCCGACCACCTGCGGATCACCTTCCGGGTCGTCGACGGCCGCAAGAAGAAGATCGCCGAGAGCAAGGACCTCGCCGACCTCAAGCGGCGGCTCGCCCCCCGGCTCCGCCAGACCCTCTCCCGCGCCGCCGACGGGCTGGAGAAGTCGGGCCTGACCACCTGGAACGTGGGGGAGCTGCCGAAGACGTTCGAGCAGCGCCGGATGAAGGCGTACCCGGCGCTGGCCGACGAGGGCGCGACCGTGGCCGTGCGGATGTTCGAGACCGAGACCGAGCAGCGCCGCGCCATGTGGGAGGGCACCCGCAGGCTGCTGCTGCTGAACACCCCCTCCCCGGCCAAGTGGGTGCTCGGCCGCCTGGACAACCAGGCCAAGCTCGCCCTCAGCCGCAGCCCGCACGCCGGCGCCGTCGCCCTGTTCGACGACTGCGTCGCCTGCGCCGCCGACAAGCTCATGAGCGAGTACGGCGGGCCGGTCTGGGACGAGGCGGCCTTCGCAGCCCTGCACGACAAGGTCCGCGCCGAGCTGTTCGACACCACCGAGGAGGTGGTCTCCCGGGCCCGGGACATCCTGGCCGTCTGGCACGCCCTCTCCACCCGCCTGGCCGAGGCGCGCTCCACCCCCGCGGTCGAGGACGTCCGCGACCAGGTGGGCGACCTGGTCTACCCGGGGTTCGTGACCGACACCGGCCACCGTCGCCTGCCCGACCTGCTGCGCTACCTCAGGGCGGCGGAGCGGCGGCTGGAGAAGATGGCCGAGGACCCGTTCCGCGACGAGGAGCGGATGTACAAGCTCCACGACATCGAGGACGAGTACCACGACCTGGTGGAGAAGCTGCCCCCGGCCCGCCGTGCGGACGACGACGTCCGGGAGGTCCGGTGGATGATCCAGGAGTTGCGGGTCAGCTACTTCGCGCAGACCCTCGGCACGCCGTACCCGATCTCCGACAAGCGCATCCGCAAGGCCATGGAACGCCTCTGAGCGGGGCCCCGCCTTTTCAGGCGGGGGAGGGTGTCACAGGAAGATCGAGGTGTCCAGGTCGAAGTCGACGGGGTCGGGGATGCGGACGGGCTTGCCCAGCTCGGCGTGCACGGCGGTCCGGTAGGCGCCGTCCTCGGGGTCGCTGAGGACGGTGACCGCCGGCGGGGAGGAGACAGGGTCGATGATCATCATGATCGGGATGCCGCATCCGGCGTAGACCCCGGGCTTGACGAGGTGGTCCGTCCGCGTGCTTCCCGGTGAGACGACCTCGGCCACCATGATCACCCCTGACGAGAGGATCTCCCGGCCGCCCCACAGGGGGGCGTCCAGCGGCACGATGCAGTAGTCGGGGGCCATGGCGTCGCGGGGCCCTTCGATGCAGATGTCGACGTTTCCGTCGAAGCTCTCCCAGCCGTTGGCGTCTTCGACGGGGATCAGCGCTCGGCTGAGGATTCTGGCGATGCGGGCGTGCCGGGGGGTTCCGAAAGGGCTCACGATCAGGTTCCCGTCGATGATCTCTGTGCGCAGGGGGATGTCGGGGGAGAGGGATTCGAAGAACTTCTGGACTGTGCGGTCGGAGGCGCTGATGATCAGGTTGCCGTCGATGATCTCCGTCCGCGCGGGGAGCTCGGGGGGGAGCGCATCGCGGAACTCCCTCACAGTGCGAGGGGGCCACGCGCCCCGGAGGGCGTATCCGGAGAAAAGATCGCCGCGTACCGTCACCGCCATGGCTCATGTCCCTTCGTAGTCGAACACACACTCTCAGTGTTCCACGGAGTCATTCGGGGAACGCGAGGTATGCGCGATGGCTATCCGCGTCGCCGTCGTGCCCCCGGGAGCCCCGGACCGGACCTTCGGGTGGACGGTTCAGGCGACCGTTCGGGCCGGGCCGGTGGGACGGCTCATCCGCCCGCGGGGGCGCCGCCGGGGAGGTAGACGGGGCGCCGCTCGCGGCGGGCCAGGCGGGCGGCGGGCAGGCGCGGCGCGCTGACCTCCGGCAGCAGTGTGACGGCGGTGTCCCAGGCCAGGAACGCCGCGTCGTCCAGCTCGTCGGCCTGCAGCCGGATGCGCGACGGGTCGTCCAGCACGCCGCCGTCGAACAGGAAGTTCACCATGGAGCGGGGGCGGTCCCCGGCCGGGGGCGACCAGTGCACCACGAGCAGCCCGCCCACCTCGACCGGCACGCCCAGCTCCTCCATCGCCTCGCGCGCGGCGCAGTCGTGCGGGGCCTCGCCGTTCTCGACGATCCCGCCGGGAAAGCTCCAGCCCGGCCGGTAGTTCGGCTTGACCAGCAGGACCCGGTCGTCGGCGTCGGTGATCAGCACGGCGGCCGAGGTGAACACGCTGGGCAGTGTGGCGTACCACTCGGACGGCTCCAGGAAGACCTTGCTCACCCCGTCACGCTAACAGGGCGTCCCGCTCCGGGCCGCTCCGTCACGCCGAGGGTACGGCGGGCTCGTGCCGGGGCGCGGCGGGCTCGTGCCGGAGCGGCGCGTTCCCGGACAGGGGTGGGCCCGAGGACGGCCGGAAAGGGGCGTGCGGGGGCGGCGGGCCGGGCTCCCGTAGGATCGGTCCGGCCTGCCGAAAGGGGATATGTCATGGTTCGGGCGGTGGTGTTCGACGTCGGGGAGACGTTGATCGACGAGACGCGGATCTGGTCGCGCTGGGCCGACCGGCTCGGCTTCACCCGGTTCACGGTGCTCGGCATGCTGGGCGGCATGGCCGCCCTCGACCGGCCGTTCTCCGACGTCTTCGAGCTGCTGCGGCCCGGGTTCGACCTGGAGGCCGAGCAGGAGGCGTGGAAGCGCGACGACCCCGACGGGCTCCGGGTGAACTTCGACGCCGACGACCTCTACCCCGATGTACGGCCCGGCCTGGCCGCGCTCCGCGACCTCGGGTACGAGCTGATCATCGCGGGCAACCAGCCGCCGCAGGCGTACGACGCGCTGACCGCGATGGACCTGCCGGTCGACGCGATCCACACCTCCGACGGCTGGGGCGTGGCCAAGCCGGCCCCGGAGTTCTTCGCCAAGGTCGTCGCGGTGTCGGGCCGCGAGCCGGCGGAGATCCTCTACGTGGGCGACCGGCTCGACAACGACGTCCGTCCCGCCCGCGCGGCGGGCATGCGGACCGCGCTGATCCGCCGCGGCCCGTGGGGCCACCTGCACGCCGCCCGGCCCGAGGCGGCCGAGGCCGACCACGTCATCGACGACCTGCACGCCCTGGCCGCCCTCCTCCGGCGCTGACCGCGCCGCCCGCGGCGGGAGGCGCGGTCAGAGGCCCGCGGCGGCCCCGATGATCGAGCGCGGGTCCGCCGCGCCGGCGAGGATGCCCGAGGGCAGCACGTCGATCAGGTGGGCGTGGCCGAACGACGAGCCGTACGGCGCGGTGCGGACGGGGTGTCCGCGCTCGCCCAGACCCCCGCTCCACGGGGCGCCCTCCTCCACCTCGACCGTCGCGTGGTCGGGGGCGAGCCAGGTGTCGAAGCCGGTGCCGCCGGAGGCCAGCCGCCAGCGGGCGGCGGCGATCGCCTGTCCCGGCGCCTGGTCGTGGGCCAGCAGACGGGTGATGATCTGCAGCAGGATCTGCGGCTGGGCGTCGCCGCCCATGGTGCCCACCACCGAGCGCAGCGACCCGTCGGTCCGGGTGACCAGCGCGGGGACGAGGGTGTGCGGCGGGCGGCGGCCGGGACCGTACTCGGCGGGGTGCCCGGGCTTCAGGGAGAAGCCGATGCCGCGGTTCTGCAGGTTGATGCCGGTGCTCGGCTCGAAGACGAGGCTGCCGAAGCCGGAGGCGTTGGACTGGATCAGCGAGACGCCCATGCCCTCGCCGTCCACCGCGCACAGGTAGGTGGTGTCGCCGGAGGAGGTGAGGTCGCGCACCGTGACCCTCTTGTCCCGGCCGATCATCCTCCGGCGCTCGGCGGCCGAGGCGAGCGCCGCCTCGACCGAGCAGTCCTCGAACAACACGTCGGGCCGGTCGTGCCCGGCCATCCGCGCGGCCTCCACCAGCAGATGCGCCCAGAGGGGGTCGGCCGGGTCGGCGGGCAGGTCGAGCTCCTCGGCGATGGCCAGCGCGAGCAGCAGCAGGTAGCCCTGGGAGTTCGGCGGCGCGGTCCACACGTCGTGGCCCAGCGCGCGGATCCTGAGCGGTTCGACCCAGTCGGCGTTGTTCCTGGCCAGGTCGTCCTCGGTGTACTCGCCGTCGCCGAGGGCGATCAGTCCCTCGCCGAACTCGCCGAGGTAGAACCCCTCACGCCCCTCGGCGAGGGCCTCCAGCGCCCGCGCCACGCCGGGCCGCCTGATCAGGTCCCCGGTACGGCGGGCGGCGGCGAAGTCGTGGTGCAGGGGGCCGACCGTCTCCAGGGACGGCACCATCAGCGGGGAGGCGGGGAACCCGGCGATGGCGTGCTCGATCGCGGGCGCAAGCACCTCGGTCATGGTCAGCCGGCCGTACCGCTCGTGCAGGGCCAGCCAGCCGTCGGCGCAGCCGGGCACCGGGACGGAGTGGATGTCCCCGCGGTGCGGCATCTGCTCGTGCCCCTCGGCGCGCAGCCGGTCCGGGTCCGCGCCGGAACCGGCCCGGCCGGAGGCGTTGAGCGCGGCCGGGGCCCCGGGGCCGTCGTGGACGAGCGCGAACAGGTCGCCGCCCAGCCCGCACATGTGCGGCGCGGTCACCGCCAGCACGGCGTTGGCCGCGATCGCCGCGTCGGCCGCCGAACCTCCTCGCTCCAGCATGGCCACACCCGCGCCGGAGGCGAGGTGATCGACGGTGCAGACCATTCCGGAACGCGCGTAACGGGTGTTCAGCATGACGAGAGCGTACGGCTTCCGCCGCCGGGACCGCACCGGCCGGCCGGTACGGATTCTCCCCGGCCCGATGATTCCCGCCCTCCACCCGCCGCCGTTCCCCGGCCGCTTTTTCGGTAGGCATACGGATGTCGCTACGGATGTTCGGCGCCTGAGCGCGGATCTAACGTCACGAAACGGGGGCACCGCACCCCGCCGCCCCCTCGCCTCCTCACCCCCCTTGCCTCCCGCCGTGCCCGCCGCCGGGTGATCCCCGCCTGCGGAGTCGCCGCCCTCCCGCCTGCGCGCGGGTGGCCGCGGCGCGGGAGACAGACCGAAAGGAACACGCGTGAGACGCAGAGCCGTACTCGCGGCCACCCTCGGCCTGGCCGTGGTGGCCGCGGTGGCACCCTCCTCACCAGCGGCCGCGAAACCCTCCCCGGGGCCGGCCGACCATGCCCGCTCCCTCCATGTCCGCTCCTTCGCCGACCCGCCCCAGCTCGCCGTGGCCGCCGCCGACCAGGCCGTCGCGAGCGGTCTGGACGACCTGCGCAAGGGGCCCGACGAGATCTACCGGCGCACCACCGTGGTGCCGGGCTCCGAAGGCATGTACTCCGTCGTCTACGAGCGCACCTACAAGGGGCTGCCCGTGGTGGGCGGCGACGCGGTCGTGATCACCGACTCCGCGGGGAGGGTGCGTGACACCGCGGCGGCCTCCGGCGCCACCCCGAAGGTGACGACCTCGCCGAAGGTGACCGCCGAGGACGCCCGCACCAAGGCGAAGAGCCGGCTGACCCGGGTCGACGACAGCGCCGAACCGCGCCTGGTGGTCCTGGCCTGGGGCGCCAAGCCTCGCCTCGCCTGGGAGGCCCTGGTCTCCGGCGTCGCCGGCGGCAAGCCGAGCAGGCAGCACGTGTTCGTCGACGCGCGCACCGGCGAGATCGCCGACGCCTACGACGAGGTGCGGGCGGGCACCGGAAACGGCTACTACTACGGCCAGGTCACCCTCTCCACGAGCGGCTCCGGCAGCTCGTACTCGATGACCGACCCGACCCGCAGCGGCATCCGCTGCGGCGGGCAGAACGGCTCGGCCTACACCGGCACCGACGACGCCTGGGGCAACGGCTCCGGGACGAACCTGGAGACCGCGTGTGTGGACGCGCTCTACTCGGTGCAGAAGGAATGGGACATGCTGCGCGACTGGCTCGGTCGCAACGGCATCAACGGCAGCGGCGGCGGCTTCCCGACCAAGGTCGGGCTCAGCGACGTCAACGCCTACTGGGACGGCAGCACCACCAACTTCGGCCACACGCAGGACAACCAGCGCCAGGCCACGTCGATCGACGTGGTGGCCCACGAGTTCGGCCACGCCGTCTTCCAGAACACCCCCGGCGGCACCGGCTCCGGCAACGAGAACGGTGGCCTCAACGAGGCCGTCGGCGACGTCTTCGGCGCGCTCACCGAGGCCTACGCCGACAACCCGAACGACCCGCCGGACTACGAGGTCGGCAAGAAGGTGGACCTCGTCGGCGACGGCCCGATCCGGTACATGTACGACCCGTCCAAGGTGGGCGACCCCAACTGCTGGTCCTCCTCGATCTCGAGCACCGAGGTGCACGCCGCGGCCGGCCCGTTCAACCACTGGTTCTACCTGCTGGCCGAGGGCTCCGCGCCGGGCGGCGGCAAGCCGAACAGCCCGATATGCTCCGGCGGGCCCTCCTCGGTCACCGGCATCGGCATCCAGAAGGCCGGAAAGATCTTCATGGGCGCGCTGATGCGCAAGACCTCGACCTGGAAGTACACCAACGCCAGGCTGGCGTCGCTGTCGGCGGCGGTCGAGCTGTACGGCGACGGCAGCCCCGAGTGCGCCGCCACCAAGGCGGCCTGGAACGCGGTCAGCGTGCCGGTGCAGACCGGTGAGCCGACCTGCGCCGCGACGGGCAACGACTTCTCCCTGACGCTGAGCCCCGCCGCGGGCACGGCGCAGCCCGGCCAGCAGGTCACCTCGACCGTCGGCACGCAGACCACCTCGGGCAGCGCGCAGGCGGTCGCCCTCACCGCCTCCGGCCTGCCGGCGGGCGCCACCGCGAGCTTCAGCCCGGCGTCGGTGACCTCGGGCGGCACCTCCACCATGACCATCGGCACCGCCGGGTCGACGCCGGCCGGGACGTACACCGTCACGGTCACCGGCTCCGCCGCGTCGGGCACGCACACGGCGTCCTACACCCTGACGGTCGGCAACGGGGGGCCCGCCCCGACCGACCCGCCGGACATCAGCCTCGCCAACGTCAAGACCCACCTGCAGCAGCTCCAGAGCATCGCCACCGCCAACGGCGGTACCCGCAGGTCCACGGGCGCCGGCTACACCGCGTCGGTGTCCTACATCGAGCAGAAGCTCACCGCCGCCGGCTACACCGTGGTGCGGCAGTCCTGCACCTCCGTCTGCACCTCCGGGGCCGGGCCGAACCTGATCGCCGACTGGCCCGGCGGCGACGCGAACCAGGTCGTCATGGCAGGAGCGCATCTGGACAGCGTCTCGGCCGGTCCGGGCATCAACGACAACGGCTCGGGCTCGTCGGCGCTGCTGGAGGTCGCGCTGACGCTGGCGGCGAAGAACCCGACGATGGCCAAGCACGTGCGGTTCGGCTGGTGGACCGACGAGGAGCAGGGCCTCAACGGCGCCCAGTTCTACGTCAACTCGCTCAGCTCCACCGAGCGCAGCAAGATCAAGGTCTACCACAACTACGACATGGTGGCCTCGACCAACGGCGGCTACTTCATCAACAACATCAACACCGAGGCGGCCCAGTATCTCAAGGCCTTCTACGACGGCCTGAACCTCCAGCCCGAGGAGAACACCGAGGGCGCCAACCGGTCCGACGACGCGCCGTTCCGGAACGCGGGGATCGCCACCTCCGGCGTGGCGGCCGGCGCCAGCGCCACCAAGACCTCGGCCCAGGCCGCCAAGTGGGGCGGTACGGCGGGCCAGGCGTACGACCCCTGCTACCACCAGTCGTGCGACACCACGAGCAACATCAACGACACCGTCCTGGACCGGGCCGCCGACGCCTCGGCGTACGCGATCTGGAAGCTCGCGACGGGCACCACCACGAGCCGTGACTTCTCGATCTCCATGAACCCGTCCTCGGGGACGGTCCAGGCGGGCCAGGCGGCCACCGCCACGGTCTCCACCGCCACCACGGCGGGCACCGCGCAGACGGTCAGCCTGTCCGCGTCGGGTCTGCCCACCGGCGCCACGGCCGGCTTCAACCCGGCGTCGGTGACCTCGGGCGGCTCGTCCACCCTCACCATCGCCACCACGGCCGCGACGCCCTCCGGCACCTACCAGGTTACGGTGACCGGCACCGGTGAGGCCGCCACCCGCACCTCGACGTACACGCTGACCGTGCAGGGCACCTCGGGTGGCCGCACGTTCCGCAACGACACCGACTACACCGTCTACGACTACGGCACCGTCCTGAGCCCGATCACCTCCACCGCGACCGGCTCGGCGGCGTCGCCCGTCAAGGTGACCGTCACGATGAACCACCCCTGCGCCGAGGACCTCCAACTGTGGCTCCGCGGCCCGAACGGGCTGTGGTATCCGCTCCAGGCCAGCGGCGGCTACATCTGCACCCCGTACGGCACACGGACCTACACGGTCCCGGTCGCTCAGCGGGCGGCCGGACAGTGGGTCCTGGAGGTCGACGACCTGTATCCGGGAGACACCGGCAAACTCGACTGGTGGAGCATCACCGTCTGAGTGCCCGGCCCACGAACGGAAGACGCCCCCGGGACCGAGCGATCGGCCCCGGGGGCCCCGTCGTCTCCGGTCCGTCGTCTCCGGGCCGGAGACGACGGACGGGTGCCGTCCCCGGAGGCGGACGGGGCGACGCGCGGGCCGGGCGCGTTCAGACGGGCGGGGCGACCTCGGTGCGCGACCGCAGGCCGAGCTTGCGCAGCACGGTGGCGACATGGGTCTCGACCGTGCGCGTCGACAGGAACAGAACGTCGGCGATCTCCCGGTTGGTCCGGCCGAGCGCGACCAGCCGGGCCACCTCCTTCTCCCGCTGCGACAGCGCGCCGGCGTTGCCCTTGCGGCCCCGCGGCAGCGGGGACTCCACACCGAGGTCGCGCAGCGCGCGCCGGCAGCGCGCGGCGTCGTGGGTGGCGCCGAGCTCGCCGAACCGCTCCGCCGTCTCGGCGAGGGCCGCGGCGGCGGAGCGGTCGCCGAGGGCGAGCCTGGCGCGCGCCTCGCTCTCGCCTACCCGCGCCGCGGTGTAGGGCTGGGGCAGGGCCGCGTACGCCTCCCGGGCGCGGGCGAAGAAGTCCGCGGCCTCGTCCGGCCGCCGGTCGGCGGCCAGCGCGCCCCGGGCGTGGTCGAGTGCGGCGTGCGCGGCGGGGGCGAGACGGCCGGTGATCCCGTCGGCGAACTCGGTCACCAGCTCGGCCCCTTCCTGGACACGCCCGGCCTGGGCGAGCGCGGTGACGGCGGAGGGGATCAGGCCGGCGCCCCAGGCCCACACCCCCTTGCGGCGCATCCGGGCGGCCGCCTGCACGGCCTCGGTGACCGCGTCCTTCAGCGCGCCGCGGGCGAGGTGCAGCTCCACCAGGCCGCCCGCGGCGGCCACCGCGATCGGCAGGAAGCGTGCGTCCGGCGCGTCCATGCCGGCGCTGTACAGGCACTTGCGGGCCTCCTCCCACTCACCGGTGGCCAGGGCGAGCAGCCCCAGCACCAGCCAGGCGTCCACCGCGATCAGCGGGGCCTCCGTGGCCAGCTCCACCAGGGCGATCGCCTGGTCACGGAGCCCCTCCCACCGGCCGGTCAGCCAACGCCTGCGGACCGTCGCGACATCGACGGTGTAGGCGGGGAACAGCACCCCCGTCTCCGCGGCCAGCCGCCGCCCCTGCCTGCCGAACTCCTCCGCCGCGGTGTAGTGGCCCAGCGTGGTCGCCGAGTCGTGAAGGTTGCAGTAACCGCGGGCGACCTGTCGCCGGACCGCCACGGACGGGTCGGAGACGGGCAGCGTGGCGGCGATGGCGAACGCGTCCCGGGAGCCGATCGACATCTCGAACGAGGCGCGGTTGGCCAGGACCGCGGCCGCCAGCTCCGGGTCGTCGGTGATCGCGACGAGCGCCTCGGCGCGGGCCATCCACTCCGCGTGCGTCGCCAGCGACTCGGTCCCCCATTCCGGCAGCGCGAGGCTGGCCCAGCCGCGGGCGGCCAGCGTCGGCCGGTCGTGCAGCTCGGCGACGGCGGCCAGGACCTCGGGGCGTCCGGCGGGGATGTCGCCCGCCTGGTTGGACAGCATCAGTCCGAGGTTGAGACGTGCCTCGCCGCGCACCTCGCGGGCGAGGAAGTCGTCCCGCAGCAGGCGGCGCAGCAGCCGCACCACCCGCTGGTACGACAGCCCGGTCGCCGCCAGGCGGCTCAGCGCCAGCGAGAGGGGGCCGCGCTCGGGCGCGGGCAGGTCGGGATCGGCGAGCATGCCGTCGAGCACCTCGACCGCCAGGGCGGTGTCGCCGAGCGCGGCCGCCCGGTCGGCGGCCGCTCTGCCGTGGCGCAGCCACGCGCCGATGTCCCCGGCTTGCCGGGAGTGGAAGGCCAGCTGGACCAATGGCGGAGGGGTCACCGCCGCGAGCGCGGCCATCGCGCGCTCATGCGCCAGGCGGCGGTCCGGACCCGGGATCGCGTCGTAAACGGCCTGTTGGGCGAGGGCGTGGCGGAAGCCGTAGCGGCCGCCGGGATGCTCACGGAGCACGCCGGCGCGCAGCGCCTGGCCCAGCCCGGAGGGGGCCCCACTGACCGCGGCGATCAGCCGCTCGTCCACGGGGAGCCGCAGCACCGCCGCCGCCTGCGCGGCGCTCACCGCCGCCGCGGGCAGACCGGCCATCTGCTCGGCCATCGCCTCACGCAGCAGCAGTGGCACCCCGGCGCGATCCAGCGCTTCGGGCCCCTCCGCGTCGGGCAGGGAGCGGACGACCTCCTCCACCACGAACGGTATGCCCGCCGTGTGCTCGTGCAGCCGCGCGACGAAGGCGGGCGGCAGTGCGGAGCGGTCCAGCAGCGCGCAGGCCAGGCTGTTCACCTCCGGGGCGTCCAGCGGCCGCAGCGGTATCACCAGGCTCGTCGTGCCCGGAGGGCGCCGGTAGGCGCGGCCGAGCGGCAGGCCCGGCGTGTTCAGGTCCTCCCGCCGGTAGGTCGCCACCACCGTCAGTCCCTCGGGCGGCTGGTCGGCGAGGAACCGCAGCAGGTCCCGCGTCCCGTCGTCGGCCCAGTGCAGGTCCTCGATCACGAGCAGGGCCGGTCCGACGGCCGCCAGCAGGGCGCGCATCGCGCGGAACAGCCGGTGCCGTTCGGCCCGCGGATCATTCAGCGGCGGCGGTGGCGGCGGGAGCGCGTGCGACAGTTCGGGCAGGTAGTCGCGGAGCACGCCGGTGACCGGGTTGAGGACCTCGGCCGCCGGCAGCCGGCCCGCGACCTCGCGGAGCGCCTCCACCACGGGACCGTACGGGAAGGGCTCGCGGATCTGGTGGCAGTAGCCGAGGAGGACGGGCCGGTCGCCGGACACGAGACGGTCCAGTGCGGCGTGGACGAGCCGGGTCTTCCCGATGCCCGCCTCTCCCTCCACCAGCACCACGGCCGGCGGGCGGGCCATCGCCTCGATCAGAACCCGCAGCTCAGAGGTGCGTCCAACGAGTACGGGAGAGGCCAGGTTGTTCATTGGCGGCTCCGGGTGAGACGGGTCGGGACCCTCAGGGAGGGTCCCGCATATCGCCATTCAAGGTCAACCTCTGGACATAACGGACTTGTTGCGGGTGCGTGTCAAGATTCGCACACGGCTGCTCTGAGACGGGGGGAGCGGCCGTGCGAACCGCCCGTGACCTGCGCGTCCGGATTTCGGCGCGACGGGGGCACGGAGCCGGAGGGTGATCACGGCCGGGCGTGTCAGGGTTCTTTTGTCAGTAAAGAAACATCATTTGGCGCTGAGGAATTATTAGGGGCCTATCTGTAAGTTCGTCCAACCTCTTCGTGGTCATCCTGGCGACAGGCTGGGAATCGGACCCGGGAGGTGGAATGGCGATTCCCGACCAGGGGGACGGTGAACGCCGGGCCGCCGCTCAGGCGCTGGTGCGCGAGAGGATCGAGCTGATCAGGCGGCGCATGCGCCGGGCGGCGATCCTCGACCAGGTGACGTGCCGCCTCGCCGTACGGATGAACGTGCGGCCGGAGGAGGCCGCGGCCCACCTGGCCCGGCTGTCGCACGAGAGCGGGGTGGACCTGCTGGAGGTCGCCCGATCCGTGGACGAACGGGCCGGGGAGCCGCCGGAGGCACCGCGGGTGGACCCGCCGGAATGGGCGGCCCCCGTCATGGAGGCGATGTCGCTGTGCGCCATGTACCTGAGCCCGGTCACCGACGAGACGGGCCGGCTGGTGGACTTCCTCGTCGTCGCGACCACGGAGAGCGGCGAGGACGTCACCGGCCGCCCCCTGGAGGTCTTCCGGGGGCACCGGCTCCTGGAGTTCTCCCCGGGGGTGATGCGCGCCGGGCTGCTGGAGGAGTGCATCCGGGTCTTCGAGACGGGGGAGTCGTTCCAGCGGGGACCGTTCGAGTACGTCGAGGCCAGGAACGACCGGCTGTGGCCGCGCTCGATCAGCGTCCGGGCGAGCCGGGTCGCGGACGGGATCCTGCTCACCTGGCAGGAGCTGGACGAGGAGGAGCGCCTCATCACCGGCTGGGAACGCGCCCAGCGGATCGCCGGCCTGGGCTGGGCCGAGTGGAACCTGGCCAGCGGCCGGACCATCTGGACCCTCCCGATGTACGAGATGTTCGGCCGGGACACGGCGGAGGGGCCCCTGCCGTTCGAGCAGCTCCCCGAGGCGGTCGTGGCGGAGGACCTGGGCGCGGTGGAGGAGGTGGTGCGCACCCTGCTGGAGCACCGGGAGTCGGTCGAGCACGAGTTCCGCGTCCAGCAGCGGCACGGCATCCGGCACGTGCGCCTGGCCGCCGAGCCGGTGCTCGACGGATCCGGCTTCCCGTTCGCCGTCCGCGCCATGGCCCAGGACGTCACCGCGGACCGCCGCCGGGAACGGGCGCTGGCCGAGGCCCGCGACCAGACGCACCAGGCCAGGCACCGGGCCGAGGAGGAGCACCGGGTGGCGCTCGCCCTCCAGGACACGATCATGCCCACCCACCACGGCGTGTTCGACCTGCCCGGCCTGCACATGGGCGTGAGGTACTCGCCCAGTGGTGAGCTCGAACACCTCGGCGGGGACTGGTTCAAGGTGCGCCCGCTGCCCGACGGCCGGGTGCTGGTGGCCATCGGCGACGCCATGGGCCACGGCCTGAGCGCCGTCAGCCTGATGGCCCAGATGCGCAGCGGCCTGGCCGGCCTCGCCTACACCGGCGCCCCGGCCGACCGGCTCGCCAGGTGGCTCAACGAGCTCGCCTTCCACGCCAACCAGAACATCACCGTCACCGGCACCGCCGTCATCGGGCACTTCACCCCCGCCACCCGCACCCTGGAGTGGGTCTCGGCCGGTCACCTGCCGCCCGTCCTCGTCCGCGACGGCAAGGCCGTCTTCCTGGAGACCAGCAACGGCACCATGCTCGGCGCGTTCGAGAACATGGACTACACCCTGACCACGACGCAGCTCGCCCGGGGCGACCTGCTGCTGCTGTACACCGACGGCGTCGTGGAGCGCCGCGGCCGCAGTCTGGACGTCGGCCTGAACGCGATGCTCGACGCCGCCGGGCGCTGCGCCGAGGGGGACCCGGAGAAGAACCTCGTCTGCGTCCTGCGGGAACTCGGAGAGGAGAACGCGACCGACGACGTCTGCCTGCTGGCGCTGCGGGTCCTCTGACCCCGGCGCGCGGCCCGGGGCGGGTTCCCCGCGGGTCACCCGGACGGCCCGTGCGGCAGGCGCCCCGCCGGGATCCCCCTTCCCGGTGGCACGGGGTCCCTCTAAAGGCCGCCGCGGTCGCGGATGGCGCCCAGATCCTCCTTGATCTTGAAGATGACCACCAGCAGCTCCATCCACACGCGGGTCAGCAGGATGGCGAGGAACAGCCCGATCGGTGTGAGGAACAGGGCGATCACGCCGCTCTCCGGGCCGGTGTCGAAGGCGAGGGCCAGCGTGGAGAGCGCCCAGAGGACCTCGACCACCACGAGGATGACGAAGATCACCTTGATGATGCTCGTCGTGACGTAGTGGTCGAAGCTCAGGTCGAAGAGGCGGGCGAAGAACCCCTTCCGCGTGCCGCCGGGCGGAGGGGCCGGCTGCTGGTAGGTGGGCGGGGTGTACTGGCCGGGGGTGTAGGGGGTCTGGCCGGGGGAGTGGGGCCCCGGGTCCTGGGTGTGGCCGCTCTGGCCGTACGGCTGCCCGGCCTGGTACGGGTCCTGGGTGTAACCGCCCTGGGCGTAACCGCTCTGGTGGGTGTAACCGCCCTGGGAGTAGTGGCCGTAACCGGGCTGCGGGTCCTGGCTCTGGTAGGGGTTGGTCATCGTCGCGTCCTCGCTGAGGGGTTGGGCGTTGTCACTTTGCCAGAAACCTCCCGGAGGATCACGGCGGTTCCCGACGCGGGAGAGGGCGGAGACGTGGAGAGAGCCTTCCCTGTCATTTGTGTAGCCGATAGAATACGCAAAGTAACTTACCCGTGCTTGTCCCGGTTGGGGGTTTCTCCGTGGATGGTTCGGACGGTCGGGTCCTGATCCTCGTCCTGGTCGCGACGGTCGTGTTCTTCGTCGGCCGGCGGTTCCAGCGGACGGTGGACGCCTGGCTCGGATGGGGCAAGGCGGTGAGCGCGGCGGCCGAGGCCGCGGCGAAGATCACGGACGCGAAGTCGGCGGCGTGGTCGGCGGTCCGCGGCATGGTGGTGGCCGGGGCGGTCACACTGGTCTTCCTGGCCGTGATCGTGAACGCGGTCCGGTCCGGATGACCCCGCTGAGACGTCGCACCCTCCTGGGAACCGAAGGTGCGGCGGCGGCCCGCCGTCCTCCCTCCGGGACGGCGGGCCGTTCGCGTGTGGGAGAGGCGACGGCGGCGGGCCGCTCGCGTGTGAGAGGGGCGGAGGGCGGCGGACCGCTCGCATGCGGGAGAGACGAGGGCGGCTGACCGTTGATCTACGGCGGAGCGGTCTATAGCGTCGTCTGTCGTGACTCACCCCCCACGGTTGTTCAAAGTTCTCGTGGCGGCGGCGGTGCTGATCCCGGTCGGCCTCGCCTCCGTCCCGGCCTCGGCCGACCCCGCCGGCCAGGCCGCCGCCCGCGCCACCTCCGCCGCCGACCCCGCGACCCCCTGGCGCCTGAACCAGTGGCCCCGGACCCAGCCCTGGCAGCAGGACGCCCCCGCCGGCTCCACGACCGTGTTGCGCGCCAAGCCCGGCCTCCCCGCCCCGATCGACCCGCAGAACTGGAAGAACCCGGACCACATGACGTGGGCCGACTACACCAAGCCCCCGGGCGTCGACTGGGCCGATCCCGCGGTCAAGGGGTCCAAGCGGACCTTCCGCGGCGCGCTGGTCCTGCTCGACTACCCCGACCAGTCGTTCGTGGTCACCCGGCCCCAGGGCTCGACCGTCTTCGGCAACCCCAGCGCGGAGGCGCACGACATCCCGCGCGAGAAGGTCGCCCGGTTCTACAAGGACTTCCTCAACACCCCCGGCCCGCTCAACCGCGGCCACACCATCCACGAGTACTGGATGGAGGACTCCGGCGGTCGTTACGGCGTCGACCTGACGGCCTTCGGCCCCTACCGGATGCCCGGCAAGTCGCACGAGTACGGCATGGAGTTCCAGGGCGGCGGCGCCTGCCCGGCCGGCGACACCTGCGACCGGAACATCCGGACCGACGGGAAGGCGGCCTGGGCCGCCGCCGAGGGCGCCGAGGTGCCCGCCGGGTTCGACTTCGTCTTCTTCCTGAGCGCCGGCCAGGACGAGTCGTCCACCTGGCAGGAGTTCGGCCAGATGAAGTTCCCGACGAAGGAGGCGGTGACCGACGACTTCGGCCCGCCCGACCCGAGCCTGCCCAACTGGGCCGACACCCGCTACGTCGACTGGACCTCCTGGGCCTCGGCCGCCTCCATCTGGCCCAACGCCGGGGGCGGGTCGTCCACCCAGGCCGAGAGCTCCGGCCAGGGCGTCTACGCCCACGAGCTCAGCCACATCCTCGGCATCGGCGACAACTACAACAACCCCTTCGGCGTGCCGCCGCGGCGCGCCTACACCGGCATCTGGGAGATGCTCAGCCGCGGCAGCTTCAACGGCCCCGGCGGGCCGCACAGCCGCTGGCTGATCCCGGCCACCGGGGGCGGCTCCATGGGCGCCCAGCACATGCTCCGCAACAAGATCAAGCTGGAGATGGTGGACGAGCGCAACGTGCTGCGCCTGTCGCGCGGGGCGCTCGCCGACTCGGGCGTGGTCATCGCCGAGGTGACCGCCCGGGTGGCGCAGCCGGGGCCGAAGGGCCTGTCCGGGGTCAACATCGCCTTCGGCGACGGCGACCGCGCCCCGGCCTGCGACGTCGCGAAGGATCCGATGTGCGACGGCGGCGGCTACGACAACTACACCGTCGAGGTCGTCGACCGGATGGGCGCCGACTCCTTCACCCCCGACTCGGGCGTGCTGCTGGCCAAGACCAAGAACGCCGACCGCGCGCCGTTCGAGTGGGTGGTCGACGCCAACCCGCAGGACATCGGCATGACCGACTACGTCCTGCCCGACGGCACCGCCGTGCCCATCACGATCGGCGACTACCGCCAGCTGTCGGACGCGCTGTTCCACGCGGGCACCGATTCCGGCTCGGAGTTCGAGTACGTGGACGAGGCCAACCGGCTCCACTTCTACGTCCTCGACCTGCGCCGCGACGCGGCGGGCGTCCTGTCCTACAAGGTCGCGGTCCGCTCCCTGGACGGCGCGGGACCGCAGCGGCGCGGCGTGCGGCTGCTCCCGGCCGCCGGCGTCCCGGCCGGCAAGGGCCTGTCGAGCTGCCGGTTCCCGCTGTTCAACACCGACCGGGCCGCGGGGACCGGCGCCGGGCACCCCGAGGACGTGCGCGCCTACCTCGGCGGCGACGTCTACCGGCTGTCGGCCGTCGTCCAGGGCCGCGGCTGGACGGCGTCGCTGCCCAACGCGCTCGCGACCGCGGACTTCGGTGACCGGACCGCGGTGACCGTCAACGCGGTGCGGGCCGACGGTGGCAGCCGCCTGGCCACGGTCACCCTGACCGCCACCTCCGAGAGCGACCCGACCCGGACGGCCACGGCCACCTGCCACGTGGTCGGCCTGTAAACGCGGCGGCGCGGGGGACGGACCGTCCGTCCCCCGCGCCGAGCGTCTGATCGCCGCGACTCAGCCCAGCAGCACGCCGAGGAACAGCGCGGCCAGCGCCGACAGGCCGCTGAGCGCGCCGAAGGCGGCCATCGCGCCCCGGCTCCGGGCGCGGGCGTGCAGGAACGCCGTCACGCCGGAGACCACCACGACCGCCATCTTCACGTGCAGGGTGGTCTTGTAGGCCGGGTCGCCGCCGTCGACGGCGAGCATGTTCCAGACGCCGGTCGCGGCCAGGACGGCGAACGCCGGCCAGGCGACCCTGTTGAACGCGCGGGCCGCGGTGCCGGTGACCCCCTCGCCGGCCGTACGGAGCGAGGGGACGAGGAAGGCGAGGGTGAGCTGCCCGCCGACCCAGACGGTGGCGGCCAGCACATGAAGGAAGACACGGACGGTGTCGAGGGATACGGAAAGCACCCGATCAACATATTGGCCGTGCCCGTTGGTCCGGACTCCGGGGATGCGGTCCGACATTTACGACAACGGGCGCTGGTTGTTCCCTGCGCGGACATATTCCGCCGTATAGGCTCCCGGTGATGAACGAGCTGACGCGATGGATCGATCTTGAAGGTGCCGTCAACGTGCGCGACCTCGGCGGGCTCGCGACGGTGGACGGCGGGACCACACGATTCGGCCGGGTCTACCGGTCCGACAACCTGCAGGGGCTGACCGAGCGCGACGTCGAGCTGCTGGTCGGCGAGCTGAAGCTGCGCCACGTCGTGGACCTGCGCTCGGTCGCCGAGGTGTCGCTGGAAGGGCCGGGGCCGCTCACGGCCGTCCCCGAGGTGAACATCCACCACCTCACGCTGTTCGCCGAGAGCGGCGGGAGCACCGACGTCGACGCCGACACGATCGACGGCGCGCGGGTGCTGCCCTGGAAGGAGCGGGGGGAGGAGGACCTCGCCGAGCTGCGGGTGACCGGCTTCTACTACGGCTACCTGCGCGACCGGCCGGACGCCGTGGTGGCCGCCCTGCGGGCCATGGCCCACGACGACGGCGCCGCCATCGTCCACTGCGCGGCGGGCAAGGACCGCACCGGCGTCGTCTGCGCCCTGGCCCTGGAGATCGCCGGGGCCACCCGGGAGGCGATCATCGCCGACTACGTCGCCACCGGTGACCGTCTGGAGGGCATCCTGGCCCGCCTGCGCTCCAGCGCCACCTACCGCGACGACCTCGACTCCCGCCCGGCCGACGACCACCGCCCCCGGCCGGAGTATCTCCGGCAGTTCCTGCGCGTCCTGGACGACCGCTTCGGCGGCCCGCTGGTGTGGCTGGAGTCCAAGGGATGGACCGGCCGCGACTCCGAGGCCCTGCGCTCACGTCTGCGCGACTGACCCGCCCCCCGGGCGACCCGGCGGACCGGTGACGACTCCGCCGGGTAACCCGGGGGCGGCGCGGCCGTACGGCGGTCGCCGGCGAGGGTTCGGCCCGGGGAGGGCCGAGCCTCGCCGCCGGGCCCTCAGAGCGGGACGACGCGGCGCTCGGCAGCGGACCGCCGGGCGGCCTCCAGGACGGCGAGGACCCCGGCGGCCTCCTCCGGGTCCACCGGGGGAGGGGCGCCCTCGCGCAGGCACGCCACCACGCCCCGGTAGAAGTCGAGGTAGGCGCCCGGCTCGGTGCGGACCGGGCGATGGTCGTCGTCGGTGCCCAGGACGCCCCAGCGCTCCTCCGGCTCCTCGCCGAAGCCGGGAGAGCCCGGATCGGCGCCCGCGCGCAGGCGCTCCTCCTGCACGTCCAGGCCGTGCTTGACGTATCCCGCCCGGGAGCCCAGGACGCGGAAGCGGGGGCCGAGCACCGGGGCGACCGAGCTGACCCACAGGTGGGAGCGGGCGCCGCCCGCGTGGGTGAGGGCGACGAAGGTGTCGTCGTCGGCGGCGACGCCCGGACGGCGCACGTCGGACTCGGCGTAGACCTCGATGGCCGGGCCGAGCAGCCGCAGGGCCTGGTCCACCAGGTGGCTGCCCAGGTCGTACAGCAGGCCGCCGAGCTCCTCGGCGCCGCCCGTCTCGCGCCAGCCGCCCTTGGGGACGGGACGCCAGCGCTCGAACCGGGACTCCAGCCGGGTGACCTCGCCGAGCTCGCCGGAGGAGACCAGCCGCTCGACGGTCCGGAAGTCGCCGTCCCAGCGGCGGTTCTGGAAGACCGTCAGCATCAGGCCGCGCTCGCGCGCCAGCCGCGCCAGGTCGCGCGCCTCCGCCGCGGTCGCGGCGAGCGGCTTGTCCACCACCACCGGCAGGCCCGCCTCCAGCGCGGCCCGGGCCAGCGGAACATGGGTGCGGTTGGGGGAGGCGACCACCACCAGGTCGCTCTCCTCCCACAGCTCCGCGGCGTCGCCCACCGCCCGCGCGCCGTACCTGCGGCGCACCTCGACGGCCCGCTCCGGGTTGCCGGTCACCACCGCCGACAGGCGCAGACCCGGCGTCGCGGCGATCAGGGGGGCGTGGAAGAACGCCCCGGCCACGCCGTAGCCGACCAGCCCGACGCGCAGGCCGGCCGCCGCGCCGTCCCCGGGGGCCGCCGTACCGGTCACCGCGTCAGTCGCCGGGCCGGCCGCCGCGTCGGTCACCGCGTCAGTCACCGTGCCGCTCGTCCCGCTCGGCGAGGAACGCCTCGAACTGGGCGGCGAGCTCGTCGCCGGTCGGCATCTCGGACGGCTCGGCGATCAGGTTGCCGCGTTCGGAACCGGCGGCGAAGGCGTCGTACTGCTGCTCCAGGCCGCTGATGGCGGTGGACAGCTCCGCGGACGCCTCGATCTGCTCGGCGATCTCGACGTCGGTCTTGGCCGCGGCCTCGCGCAGGCCCTCCAGCGGGAACACCAGGCCGGTGCTGCCGGTGATCGACTCCAGGGCGGTCACCGCGGCCGCGGGGTACTCCGCCTGGGCGAGGTAGTGCGGGACGTGCACCGCGTGCCCCAGGGCGTCGTGCCCCTCGGCGCCCAGCCGGAACTCGATCAGCGCGGCGACGCTGCCCGGCACCCGCACCTCGCCGAAGACGCTGGTCCGGCCGGCGACCAGCTCGGGGCGGGTGGCGTGGCTCGTCACGCCCAGCGGGCGGGTGTGCGGCACCGCCATCGGGATGCCGTGCGCGGTCACCAGCGTGCCCACGCCCAGCCGGGTGACCAGCGTCCCGACGGCCGCGACGAACAGCTCCCACTGGAAGTCGGGCTCGGGACCGGACAGCAGCAGGAACGGCGTGCCGGTGGTGTCGTGGACCAGTCGCAGGACGAGCTCGGAGCTCTCCACGCCGGACCACCGGTCGGTGTCGAACGTCATCACCGGCCGCCGGGAGCGGTAGTCGAGCAGGCGGTCCACGTCGAACGTCGCGATGACCCGGTGCTCCAGCTCGGCGAGCAGGTGGCCGATGGCGAGGCGCCCCGCGGCGCCGGCGTCCACGAAACCGTCGAAGTGGTAGAGCAGCACCGGATCGGTCAGCTCAGGGAGGTCACCGCCGAGCCGGTAGAGATCCGTCGGGTCTGACACCGTACTTCCAGCCTTTCGTCAGTCGTCTCTTCAGGAGAACCCGTGGGGCGTCCGGTGAATTCCGCCGTCCACGGCGATCACTGGGCACCCTATCGGGGCAGAATGGAGCACATGCAGCCTGACCCGGAGCTGGAGGAGTTCGCCACCCGCCTGTTCGGCCTGGCCAGAGCGGGGGAGACCGACCTGCTCCGGGCCTACGTCGAGGCCGGGGTGCCGGTCGATCTGGCCAACGACAAAGGTGACACCCTGCTGATGCTCGCCGCCTACCACGGTCACGCGGCGACCGTCCGGGCGCTGGCCGAGCTGGGGGCCGACCCCGGCAGGCCGAACGACCGCGGGCAGACGCCGCTGGCCGGGGCGGTCTTCAAGAAGGAGCCCGAGGTGGTCCGGGCGCTCCTTGAGGCCGGCGCCGATCCGTACGCGGGCACCCCGTCGGCGGCGGACACGGCGCGGATGTTCGGAAACGACGAATATCTGAAATGGTTTCAGAACCGGCCGAAAACCTGAAGTTGGTATTTACGGGTGTATAGGAAAACGTTCGGTGTTCGTCCATTCTTGACGGGTGGAGACCACGACCGCCCGACGGGCATCCCGGCCCCTTCGCATCCCACCGCTTCCCTGCCCGTTCCCCAGCCAGGTCAGTCCGTACGCCGACCAGGCGGACAAGGAGACCCTGGAGTGGCTCGCCGACTCCGGGATGCTCGACGACGAAATGGTGGAACGTTATCGCCGGGCCGGATACGGCTGGCTCTGCGCCCGGACCTACCCCCATGCCGACCATGACGCGCTCCGCCTGGTGACCGACTGGTGCGTGTGGCTGTTCGCCTTCGACGACGTCTTCTGCGAGTCGGACCGGCGGGCCGCGGAGATCGCCCGCGCGCTGCCCCGCTTCCTCGCGGTCCTCGACGAGCCGGAGTCCGCGGGCCGGCCCGGCGACGCGTTCGCCAGGGCGCTGCTGGAGATCAGGGGGAGGATCGCCGCCTCGGGCGACGCCGACCAACTCGAACGCTGGTGCGCCGCCACCAGGGACTACCTGTCCGCGCAGGTGTGGGAGGCCGCCAACCGCGAGGACCGGGTGGTGCCCTCCCTCGCCGACTACGTCTTCATGCGGCGGCGGACCGGGGCGATGCTCACCGTTTTCGCGCTCATCGACATCGTCAACGGTCACCGCCTCACCCCCGGCGAATGGCGCCACCCTCTCGTGCGCGCGGTCACCGGGCACGCCAACGACGTCGTCGTCTGGGACAACGACCTCATCTCCTACGCCAAGGAGAACGAGGGCGTCAACGCCCGCAACAACCTGGTGACCGTGCTCGCCCGGCACCGCCGCTGCTCCCGGCAGCGGGCGATGGAGCTGATCGCCGGGATGCGCGACCGGGCCATCGCCGACATGGTGGCCGCCCGCCCGTCGCTGGAGGCGCTCGGCTCCGAGGCGGTGCTCGCCTACCTGAGCGGCCTGGAGTTCTGGATCAGCGGGAGCATCGACTACTCGCTGACCAGCTCCCGCTACACCGGCGCCTGGGAACGGGCGGCCGGGCTCGCCTCCGGCTGACCGCCGCGGATCATCCGGGACGGCCGGTCACGCCTTCCGCCGACCGTCCCGGGCGGCCGGGTCACGCCTTCCGCTGATCCGCCGCGGTCACCGCCGCTGGGTGGCGGGGTCGTCGGGGTCGCCGCCGAGGGCCAGCTCGATCAGCTCGTCCAGGTTGAGCCTCCTGCCCTGGGCGAAGGCCTCCTCGAACTCCTCCTCGCCGAGGACCCGCTTGCACTCCTTGACGCACCGGTCGTGCTCGGAGTTGAAGAACGGCGAGTTCATCTGCGGCATGCCGAAGGTGCGCCAGTTGGCCTGCCCGCCGCCCATCAGCAGCGCCGCCAGCCCCGGCTGCCCGGCGTCCAGGGCCTGCCTGGCGACCACCTCGATCGCCAGGCCGATGCCCAGCACGTCGTGGAAGTAGCGCTTGAGCCGCAGCGCCTCGCGGGCGTTGTCCATGGCCTCGGAGACGCGACCCATCCCCTGGCAGACGCTGGCCAGGGCGTAGATGGCGTAGGAGCGCAGCCACAGCTCGCCGCGCTGGGTGCAGACCGCGATGCAGTCGCGCAGCAGCGTCTCGGCCTCCGCCGGGTCGTTCTGCATGAGCAGCACCATCGACAGTTCGACGATCGAGGGCAGCAGGCCCGGGTTGAGCTCCCGGCCGCTCTTGTGGAACTCGATCGCCACGCCGAGCAGCGCGCTGGCCTTCTGCAGGTCACCCTGGAGGAAGGCCGCCGTGCCGAGCATCTTGGTGGCGAGGATGACGGCTCCGGAATCGCCCACCCGGACCGCGTCGGAGCTGCACTTCTCGGCCGCGTCCACGGCCCCCGCGATGTTGCCCTGCGCGCTGTGGACGTAGGACAGCACCCACAGGGCCTTGCACCGTTCCGCGCTCGGCTGCGGCGCCAGCTCCAGGGTCTTCTCCAGGTAGAGCCTGCCCTCGCGGGCCAGGCCGCAGTCCACCCACATGAACCACAGGGACGACAGCAGCTTCAGCCCCTCCTGGACCTCCGCGGGGTCGCGCAGGCAGTGGTCCAGGGCGACCCTGATGTTGTCGTGCTCATGGCGCATCCGGACGTACCAGTACACCTGGCGGGCACCAGACCAGGCGTCCTCGCTCCGCCTGGCGAGCTGGAGGTAGTAGTCGCGGTGCTTCCTGCGGACGCGGTCGGTCTCGCCCAGCTTCTCCAGCCACTCCTCGCCGTACTGGCGCAGCGTGTCGATCAGCCGGTAGCGGTGCCCCGAGGGGGTGCCGTCGCTCAGCAGGATCGACTTCTCCACCAGGCTGGAGATGAGGTCCATGACGTCCTCGGCGGGCAGGTTGTCGCCGGAGCAGACGTAGCGGGCGGCGTCGAGCTCGAAGTCGCCGGCGAAGACCGACAGCCTGGCCCACAGCAGCCGCTCGGCGGGCTCGCACAGCTCGTGGCTCCAGCCGATCGCGGCGCGCAGCGTCTGGTGCCGGGGCAGCGCCGTACGGCTGGCCCCGGCGAGCAGGCTGAACCGGTCGGCCAGCAGGCCCAGGATCTGCTCCACAGACAGCGCCCGCATCCGGACCGCGGCCAGCTCGATGGCGAGCGGGATGCCGTCGAGGCGGCGGCACAGCTCGGAGACCGGGCCGATGTTGTGCTCGTCCAGCACGAAGTTGGGCACCACGGCGCTCGCCCGGGCGGCGAACAGCTGCACGGCCTCGTTGGTGAAGACGTCCTCGCCGGGCGTGTCACCGGGCACGGCCAGCGGCGGGATGGCGATCGTGTGCTCGCCCCGGGCGTTCAGCGACTGGCGGCTGGTCGCCAGGATGGTCAGGCCCCCGGCGTTGCTCAGCAGCTCCTCGAACAGCTCGGCGCAGGCGTCGACCAGGTGCTCGCAGGTGTCGATGATCAGCAGGATCTCGCGGTCGCCGAGCCACTCGATCAGGGTCTCGTTAGCCGAGCGGGACGACTGGTCGGCGATCCCGAGGGCCGCGGTGATCGTGTGCCGGACCATCCCGGAGTCCTGCAGCCGGGCCAGGTCGGCGAACCACACGCCGTCCTTGAACTGGCTGCGCATCAGGTGCGCGATGCGCAGCGCCGTACGCGACTTGCCGACGCCGCCGATGCCCGTCACCGTGACCAGGCGGTGCCGGCCGAGGCGCTGCCGGAGCGTGGCCAGCAGCCTCGTGCGCCCCACGAAGCTGGTCAGCTCGTTGGGAAGATTGCCGTCTCGCCGCCATCCAGATGGCGTTGCCATGGCCGCCTCACGGGGGTAGTGCCAGGGGGAGATCACACCTGCTCTGGCATCGTACCCGCCGGGACCTCAGGCTGTCCCCGCACGCGGATCATCCGCCCCGCCCGGCCGGGGGTCCCGCGTGACGGCCCGGATCCCGTCCCGCCGGCCCCGGCCCCGGCCCCGACTCCGCCGGACCCCGGGACCGGTGACCGGTGACGCGCCGGCCGCGGGGATCACCCCGGCGAGCGCCGAGGAGCGCAGGGCCCGGACCACCGCCGCGCGCGGTGGCGCGCAGCCACCCGGCCAGCGTCAGGGACAGGCCGCGGATGTCCAGCGGCTCGCGCGGCCCCGGGGTCCGGCCGAACCCCGGCAGGTCCACCGCGACCACTCGCGACGCCGGGGCCAGGTGGCGGGCCAGCGGAAGGAAGTGGCGGTGGGAGCAGCCCAGGCCGTGGACGCACACCACCTCGGGCGCGGACGCGGGGCCGAGCACCGCGGCGTACATGGGGATCCCCGCGACGGCGGTGACCTCCCGCCCGTCCCAGCCGGACGACGCGCGCCGCCTCACGCGGACGCCTCCGGCGGGACCGGGACCGGGGGAGCGGAGCCGGCGCCGGCCGCGAGCCCACCCCTGTCGTACGGCGCGCGCTGTCCCATGCGGTGCCCTTCGGGTGGGGGAGGAGACCGCCGGGCGGCGGCTCGCCCCCTCACTCCCCCGGAGGCTCACGCCGAAACGGGGCCGTTTCTGACTAGCATGGACGGGTGAGCACGTACGAGCCCGACGACCTGCGGCCCGTCGACCTGTCCGATGACGGCCCGCCCATCCTGCCCGACCAGACCTCCGACGACACCGACGTCGGCTGGGGCGACTGGCGGCGGTCCGACGACGACGCCCGCCTGCTGGAGGAGCGCCCGCCCCACTGGGGCTGACGGCGGACACGGACCGGCGGCGGACACGGCGGGTCCGGCCCGGCCGTGGCGGCGCGGGCCCGCCTCCCGGTGGCCGCACCCGGCCCTGCCCCGCCCTCCCCGCGGGCCCGTCAGTCGCGGGGGAGCAGGGTGCCCAGCGGCCCGAGGTCGAGGTTGAGGTCCGACCGCTCCAGGCCGAAGCGGTCGCACAGGTCGTCCATCGCCTCGTCCAGCCGCATCAGCGTCAGCCCGAGCGCCTCGACCTGCTCGTCGGCCAGGTCGCCGTGATCCATCCGCCGCACGCACTGCCGCTCCACGAGCTGGCGCACCAGCTCGACGACGGTGAGCACGAGACAGCTCAGGTCACGCTCGACGTGCTCGGGATCGGTCCTGATGCGGCGGGGGGCCGAGCGTCCCCCGCCCGGCGCGGGACCCGCGGCCTCCGGCTCGTCCGGCAGATCTCCCACGAGGCCACGTGTGGGTTCCGCGGCCCCCGGCTCGTCCGGAGGATTCCTTACGAACCCGCGCGCGGGCTCCGCGGCCTCGCCGTCCGGCGGCGCCGTGCCGTACGGGCGGTCCCCGGGGCCCCTCCCGGGCGGCTCACGGCGGTCCATGCCAGGTCTCCCGTCCGTGCCGGGTCCCCTGCCCGGCGGGCTCGGACTCGCGGACGGACATGATCAGCAGGCGCAGGGAGATCTGCACCAGGTCGATGTCGGCGATGGACAGCACGACGTCGCCGTTGACGGTGACGCCGCCCGCCAGCAGCCGGTCCAGCAGGTCCACGAGCGCCACGCGCTCCGGGGGCAGGCGCCCCTCCGCGGCCAGCGCCGCGCCCCGCGGCCCCTCGTGGGTCATCGCACGCCTCCGGCGTCCACCGCGCCGAGGTCGAGGGCGGTGAACGAGTAGGGCGCCCAGGGGCCGGTCAGCTCGATGTCGGCCCCCTGCCCCCGCAGCGAGTCGACGACGGCGGCGAACTCGCCGCCGCGGTCGTCGTCGACGAGGTAGGCGCCGTTGAGCACCATCGCCTCCTCGCGGCCGGACAGGCTCGGGTCCTGGGCCCGGTGCCGCCTGTTCGCGACGGAGACGGCCGCCAGCGCGGCGTGGACGTGCTCGGCCTGGTCGGCCGCGACCCGCCACGCGTCCTCCCGGCCGCGCAGGCTCGCCCTGCGGCGCTTCAGGTAGGCGATGCCGGGGCTGTCGGATCCGGCGGCCCCGGCGGCCTCCTCTCCGGGTGGCGGGGCGGTCTCGCGCCGCGCGTACGCCTTCACCCCCCACTCGCTGCGCCCGGCGACCTGCGACAGCAGCGCGGTGAAGTCCTTCCGCCGGTCCCGCAGCAGCTCGCGGACCTGCTCGTCGCCGCCGTAGACGGTCACGAGCCGGACCGGCGCCGTCGGGGCGGTCCCGGCCACCGCCTCCACGACGCGGTGGTGGGCACGGGCCATCTCGCTCACCCAGTCGAGGTCCTCCAGGGAGCGCCGCAGCGGCTCCTCGCCGAACCGGTCCAGCGGCACGGTGCTCACGTACGCGACCAGGCCGGCGTCCGCCACCGTCCGCACGGGCGTGCCGGCCACGCCGGTCAGGCCCGCGGAGCCGGGAGCGTCCGTGTCCCGGGTGATCGCATAGACATACGTGCCGGTGTCCGGCATATCTCACTCCTTTGTTTTCTCCCCTTCACTCCCCGGCCTCGCGTGGGCGCCCGCCGCCGGTCCGGCCCGAACCCCGGAGGGAGCGGCGCTCCTCCGGAGCGTCGCCCAGCTCCTGGCGGCGCCGGCGCTCCTCGAACTCCTCCCGCCGCTCGCGGCCCTCGCGGAGGTCACGCGGGTAGTCCCGGTATTCGAGGTCGTTCTCCGCCTCGGCGAGCCGCCTGCGCAGGCGGCGGTTCTCCTCGGAGAGGTCGTGGTCGGGCCGGCTGAGCCACGGGTCGTGCTCCCACCAGTCGATGCCCAGCTCCCTGGCGGTGTCCACCGAGGCGATCAGCAACCGCAGCTTGATCGTCAGCAGCTCGATGTCCAGCAGGTTCACCCGGATGTCACCGACGATCACCACGCCCCGGTCGAGCACCCGCTCCAGGATGTCGCCGAGGTTGGTGGTGGACTCGCGCCGGGCGGGCGGCCTGCCCCCGTAGGCGGGGGAGGCGGAGCCGTACCGTGTCGGATCGGTCACTTCGCCACCTCCGCTACTCGTCGCCCCTGCCGCGCTTGTAGCGCCGCGTCCTGCGGTAGGAGAGGAGGTCGCCGTCCGCGTCGAGCTGGATCTCGTAGAGCGCCAGGACGTCGCCGGAGGAGGGGACACGGCGGTCCTCGACGACCTCGATCCCGACCTTCCAGCCGTCCTGGTCCGGCTGCACGAACGTGACGCCCTCCGGCTCCCGGCCGGTCAGGTCGCCGATCTGCTCCAGCCCGGCACGGCCGGCGGTGGCCGCGGTCAGGGCGCGCGGCCGCCGCCGGGCGCGCCGGGACCCGTCCGCCGGCTCGTCGCGCTCCTCCTCGAACTCCTCCTCGTCCTCGGCCAGGTCGTCCTCGACGGCACCGCCGCGCTCCTCCAGCGGCTCGTCCTCGTAGTCTCCGGAGGCGCCGGCCCTGTCGTCCCCGGTGCGGGCTCTCCGCCTGGTGGGCACGCCGATCACTCCTCTTCCCCGTCGTACGGCGCGGGCGCGCCGCGGGGCAGGCCGGGCTGGGTCACCATCCGCTCAAGGATCTCCGTCATGGCCTGTCTCTCCTCCTCCTCGGAGATCTCCCCGGAGCGTCTGGCCTCCTCCAGATCCTCCAGTTGCCGCCGGACCGCGGCCGGATGGTGCAGTTCCATCTCGGCCTGGTCCTGGATCACCTCGGCGATCTTGACGAGCGCGCGGAGCGGCAGCAGCGGCAGGCCGACGGTCAGGTCGAACAGCAGGTCCACCGTGTCACTCCTCCGGTCGTGGCGCCGCCACGAAGTCGTACGGCGCCAGCGGGCCGAGCAGCCGCAGGTCGATCCGGCCGGCCCAGCGGTCGCCCAGGTCGTCCAGCGCCTCGTCGAACTCGTCCTGCCGCTCCTCGTCCACCAGGACGGCCACGTGCGCGGCGTCCTGCTCGTGGGTCGGCTCCCGCACCGAGACCGCGACGCACAGCGGCGCGACGGCTTCGACGAGCTCCTGGGTGTCGGCGTCGCGTTTGGCCGCCACCGCCTCGCCGATCATCTGCCCGAGCCGGATCCGCGCGTCCCAGGTCGCCTCCTCCGGCTGCCCGCGGACCTCCTCGCGCAGCCGTCCGGCCTCGGGGATCTCGTCGAGGACCTCCCTGATGATCACTGATTCGACGTAGCGGCCCTTGATGACGTACTCGGCGCGCCCTTCGAGATCCTCCAGCGCGGCGAGGAACTCGTCGTGGTGCGGGGCCAGCAGTTCCTCCACCACCTCCTTGGGCCCGGTCATCACCGCCCCGAAGCGGAACGGCAGCACGGGCACCTCGGCGGCGGTCGCGTCCAGCAGTTGCTCGTGGGCCAGCAGGTCGTCGGGCCTGCCGAGCGGGCGGTCCAGGACGATGTCGCTGACCAGCGCCGCGATCTCGCCGTGCCGTACCAGCGTGACCTCCCCGTCGCCCACGCCGAGCGTGCCCGGCTCGGTCTCGACGTCCGCCGGGACGATGCCGTAGACGTAGGCGTAGCCGGTGGGCCCGCGCCGGGCGGCTCCGCCGGACCGGGAGGGCGCGGCCTTACCGCTCGTCTCGCCGGCCGCCTTGCCGCTGGTCCTGCCGGCCGCCTTGCCGCTGGTCCTGCCGGCCGCCTTGCCGGTCGTCTTGCGGGCCGGTTTCGCGGTCGTCTTCCCGTCGGTCTCGTCCGCCGTCCTGCCGGTCGTCCTCCGCGCGGGCTCCCGCGCCGTCTGCTCCGATCCGGTGGTCGCCGTCTTTCCGGTGCTGCCCGGCATGTCAGTACTCCTCCCTCCGGCGACGGGACGCCGGCCTGCGCTCCTGCTCGGCCTCGGAGACGAAGTCACGCAGCTTCTCCCCGGCGGCCTCGATGGCTCCCTGGGCGATCCCCTTGGTCTTCGATCTGCTGATGCCCTGCGTGGTGCCCTCCAGGACCTCCGGCAGCCCCTTGCCGCCGGTCTCCGCCAGGTCCAGCCGGTTGGTGGCCTCCGCGAAGCGGAGGTAGGTGTCGACGCTGGCGATGACGATGCGCGCGTCGATCGTGAGGATCTCGATGCCGACGAGCGAGACCCTGACGAAGGCGTCGATCACGAGGCCCTTGTCGAGGATCGTGTCGATGACGTCTGCCAGGCCCGACGAGGATCCTCCGCGGCCACCTCCTCCGCCTCCACCCGCCGAAGGTTGCACGATGGTCATTTGGCCCTCCTCCGATTCCGTGTTCGCTCCGCGTCTCCCGAGCCACGCGTTCCGGCGCCTCCGGGTCAGGCGTCCCGGTCCTCCCCGATCAGGCGCCCCGGCCTTCCGGGTCAGACGTCCCGGGTTTCCAGGCCGGGCGTCCCGGGTTTCCCGGTCAGGCGTTCCGGGCGGCGGCCCTACGGCGGGGCCGGCGGGCGGGAGGCTCCTCTTCCTCTTCTTCTTCCTCTTCCGGCTCCGGTTCGGCCCGGCGACCTCGCGCGGCCTGTTCGCGGCGCGGCGCGACGCGACGCCGTCCGCCCGCGGCCCGCGGTTCCTCCTCCTCTTCCTCTTCCTCCTCGCCCTCTTCCTCCTCGGGCTCCCCTTCCTCCTCCTCGGCGCCTTCGGCGGCCTCCCGCTCCTCGGGCTCCTCCTCGCCGCCGGCCTCCTCGCGCTCGCGCTCCTCTTCCTCCTCGCGCAGCGCGGTCTCCTGGTCCTTGACGACCTCGCCGTCGCGGATCTCGCCGCGCCAGCCCTCCAGGTCGTCGGGGTTGAGGACGGTCTGCAGCATGACGTGCCGCCTGAAGTGCTTGAGCTCCAGGCGCACCCGCCGGCCCTGGGCCCGCCAGAGGTTGCCGGTGTATTCGAAGAGCCCCTTGGGGTAGTACTCGACCACCAGCAGGACCCGGGTCATGTCGGGGGTGACCTCGTGGAAGGTCACGGAGCCGTTGGGGTAGCCCTTCGGGCCCTCGGACCGCCAGACGATCCGCTGGTCCGGCACCTGCTCGATGATCGTCGACTTCCAGGTGCGGTGGGAGAGGAAGATCTGCGCCCGCCACTGGTTCTTCTCGTCGGACTCCTGGTCGACGTTCTCCACCTTCTTCATGAAGCTGGGAAAGCCCCCGAACTGGGTCCACTGGTCGTAGACGAGCCGTCGCGGGGCGCCGACGTCGATGGACTCGACGATGTTGGTGACCTTGAGCTTCTTGCCTTTGCCGCCGCCGCCCTTACCACCGGTGATCTTCTTGAGCAGGCCGCCTCCCGCCATCTTGACGACCCCTTTCAGCCCGGAGGCCACTGGATGCTTGGAACCGATGACGGAGCCCGCGAGCCCGAGCAGACCGGAGTCGCTGTTCTGCAGGTAGTCGGTCAGCCGACCGGTCAGGTCGTCGACCTTGTCGGTGACCGAGGAAAGGACCCGGTCACCGAGGGCCTCGGCGAGGTTGCGGAGTTCGTCGGTGAGCTGGTCGACGGGCAGCGCCCGCTCGACCTCACGGACCAGTCCGCCGCCCCTGGAGGTTTCGGCCATGGGACGTCACCCCCGCGCCCTGCGGACCGGCCGCTCACGGGCCGGCGTCGTCTCGCGCTGTACGGCGCGGCGCCTGCCTCCCCTGGCTCGCGGCGGTTCCTCCTCCTCCTCTTCCTCTTCCTCCTCCTCTTCCTCGGGCTCCTCCCGAGCGGCGCGCGTCCTGCCGGCCTGCCTGCCCCTGCCCGCGGCGCGGCGCGGGGGAGGCTCCTCCTCTTCCTCCTCTTCCTCTTCCTCCTCGTACTCCTCCTCCTCGGCCTCGGGTTCCTCCCGGGCTGTCCTGCCCCTGCCTCGGGCGGCGCGGCGCCTGGGGCGCTCCTCCTCTTCCTCTTCTTCCTCGGGTTCCTCCTCGGCGCCCTGCGCCTTGGTCCTGAGTGACTCCGCGCGGTCGTGGAGCTTCGAGGTCAGGGTGTCGATCTGCCTGCTGGCCGCCGCCCGGGCCGCGGCCTTGCCCACCTCGAGCAGTTCGCCGCGGACGGCGTTGGTGATCTTCTCCAGCTCGGGGGAGGAGGTGAGCAGCTTCATGCCCTGCTGGAGCAGGTCGCCGCCGGCGCCTTCCTTGCCGCCCAGCTTTCCGAGCTTGCCGGTCGCGCCCGCCGCCGCCAGCGCGAGCGCGGCGCGCAACTTGTGATGCCGTCCGAGAAAGTAACCCGCGGCGACACCGAGGGCCACCTGCAGTCCGCACTTCATGATCGCCACTCCCCAGTCGATCACTCCGTCATGGGATCCGCCCGTCCGAAGGCTCCGCCGGCCGGATGCGAGGGAAGACACCGCCGAGGCGGTCGCCTGCCGCGTTGAACGTGCCGGAAGCCTGCGGCTCCCGAATTAGCGGTTGCATACCCGTGAAAACGGCACTGGAACACATGTAGGTAGAAAACGGACAGAAGTGACAATAGAAAAGCGGGGCCGGGATCGTCGTCCGGGCCCGGGGGCTCAGCCCGCCGGCGCGTCGTGCAGGGCTTCGAGGCCGTCGCGGTAGATGCCGGTGAACAGGTCGACCGCCCCGCCGTCGCTCACCCCGACCGGGGTGAAGCATCCGGACCACTGCACCTCGGCGGCATCCTCGCGGCCGGGGTCGGGCGCCGCCGGGGAGTGGGGCGGCGGGGCTGACCAGGCCCGGCTAGGAGACGATGTCCCTGCGGCGGAACCTGCGGAAGGCGACGGCGACCAGGATCACCGAGTAGGAGACCGAGACGGCCACCCCCTTGACCATGCCGCCGTAGTCGGGCTGCGGGGCCAGCGCGTCCATCCACGCCGTGCTCCAGAACGTCGGCAGGAACTCCCGGAGCGCCCCGAGCGCCTCCACCGCCTGCAGGATGGTGCTCACGATCACCAGGCCGACGGCCCCGCCGACCGCGCCGAGCGGCGAGTCCGTCGAGACCGACAGCAAGAAGGCCAGCGCCGCCACCACGAGCTGGCTGACCAGCACGTAGCCGACCACGACCGCGAACCGGGGCAGCACGTCCGCCGCCGCGACGGTCTCGCCGGTACCGGGCACCCGCACGTCGTGCCAGCCGAAGGCGAGGGTCCCGGCCAGCAGCGCCATCGCCGGCAGGCAGACCACCGCCGCCGTCGAGTAACCCATCGCCACGATCGCCTTCTGGCGCAGCAGCCGGTCACGCGGGACGGGGGCGGCAAGCAGGTAGCGCAGCGAGGACCAGTTCGCCTCCCCGGCCACGGTGTCACCGCAGAACAGCGCCACCGCGACGGCCAGCAGGAAGCTCGCCGACACCGACAGTGTGAACGCCGCGAAGTTCAGCCCGCCCTCGGTCGCCAGGTCGGAGACGCGCGTCGCCGCGCCCCGCCGCCCGGACCCGGCGCCGAGCTCGAACGCCACCACCAGGACCCACGGCAGCGCCAGCAGCAGGCCGAACACGACCATCGTGCGGCGCCGCCTGAGCTGGCGGACGGCCTCCACCGCCAGCGGCAGCGTGCGCCGGGCCGCGTACCCGCGGGCGGAGCCGTCCGCGGCGGGCGGTCCCGCCGCGGCGGGTGCGGAGCCGTTCACGGTCTCTCCCCGGGTCATGCCTTCTCCCCGATCAGGTCCAGGAACACGTCCTCCAGTCGGGCGCCCGCGCCGCCGGCCGGGGCTTGCCCGGCCAGCAGGTCGCCGACCGTCCCGGCCGCGATGAGCCGCCCGCGCCGCATGACCACCACGTGGCTGCAGGTCTGCTCCACCTCGGCCAGCAGGTGGCTGGAGACGATGACCGTACGGCCCCGCGCCGCGTAGGCGATCAGGACCTCTCGCATCTCGCGGATCTGGGGCGGGTCGAGGCCGTTGGTGGGCTCGTCCAGGACCAGCAGGTCGGGCAGGCCGAGCATGGCCTGGGCGATGGCCAGGCGCTGGCGCATGCCCTGGGAGTAGGTGCGCACCGCCCGGTCCAGCGCGCCGCCGAGCCCGGCGATCTCCAAGGCCTCGGCGAAGCGGGCGTCCTCGGCGGGACGCCCGGTGGCCCGCCAGTACAGCTCCAGGTTGGCCCGGCCGGTCAGGTGCGGCAGGAACCCCGGGCCCTCGACGAAGGAACCCAGCCGGGACAGCACCGGCGCGCCGGGCGTCACCCGGTGGCCGAAGATCCGGATCTCGCCGCCGTCCGGGCGGATCAGGCCCATCAGCATCCGCAGGGTGGTGGTCTTGCCCGCGCCGTTGGGACCGAGCAGGCCGAGCACCTGGCCCTGCCCGACGGTGAAGGACAGGTCGTCCACGGCCCGCTCGCCGTTGCCGTACGCCTTGGTCAGGCCGCTGATCCGCAGCGGGACGTCGCTCAGGGCCGGGTCGTGGTCGGCGGCGCCGCGCCGCCGGCCCGTGAGGACCAGGACCGCCGCGACGACGAGGGAGGCCAGCGGCAGCGCCCAGGTCCACCAGGCGGGGCCCGTCGCGGGGGTCCGCAGGGCCGTGACGGTCGGCACCGTCACCGACGGCGAGGCCAGCCCGACGACGTGCACGGCCGGCTCGGCCGGGGTGCTGTAGCCGAGGTCGGTGGTGGTGAACGCGACGCGCAGCCGGTGTCCGGCGTCGAAGCGGTGGTCGACGGCCGGCAGGCGCACCGTGGCCTCTCCGGCGCCGTCCGCCGGGACGGTGATCCGGACGGGGGCGGCGAGCCCCTCGGGCAGCACCGGCGCCTGCCCGTCCGCGACGTCGTACAGCTTGGCGAACAGCGTCACCTCGTCCCCGGCCGCCGGGGCGGAGGAGGTCTTCCCCCCTTCCGCGCCGGGCGCCGGGCGGACCCGCACCTTCACGGTGGCCGAGCCGGTGACCTGGAGCGGGGCGGTGAGCGGCGCGGAGTCGAAGACGGCGCTCTGACCGGGCATGTCGGCCGACACGCCCAGTCCGCCCAGTCCGCCCGCGCCGCCCGCGAGCCCGGCGAGCCCGCCGAACCCGGGGATGGTGGAGATCGAGGCGGGGGAGCCGCCCGGCGGGTTGGCCACCGGCTGCTCCGCGCCGCGCAGCGGCACCGTGGCGCTTTCGGAACCGGACAGGCCGGGGTAGCGGGCGGCGGTGGCGTGCAGCTGCACCGGGCGCCGGGTGCCCGGGTCGCGGCCGCCGTCGCGGGTGACGGTGAACGCGGCGCCGGGATCGCCCGCGCCGGGTGTCCGCTTCAGGTGGCGGTCGAACCAGCCGAGGGTCCGCTCGTGCAGCCAGTCGGCCTCGCCGTCGCCGCCGTCGTGGCCGCCGTCGAACCAGGCGACGCCGACCGGCGCGCCCGTCTCGGCGATGGCCCTGGCGTTGGCGTCGGCATGGCCGAGCGGGAACAGCGAGTCGCTCAGCCCCTGGAGCAGCAGCGTCGGGACCTTGATCCTCCCGGGGACGGAGACCGGGCTGGAACGGCGCAGGATGCCGACCGCCTCCGGCGTGGCCCGGCCGCTCTCGGCGACCCGCTGGTACATGTCGCAGATCTCCGGCAGGAACCGGCCGCACCGGACGTCCTGCGCGGTGGCTGGGACGGCGGGGGCCGTCCCGGCGGGGTCACCGGAACCGCCGGGACCGGCCGGACCGCCGGAACCGGCCGTGTCGCCGGAGTCCCCGGAAACGGCGGGGTCGCCGGGGTCGTCCGCGCCGCCCGTGAGGCCGGGGCCGCCCGGTCCGGACCGCGGCTCCGGGCCGCTCCGGCTGAAGAACAGCCCGGCCCACATCCGCTTGAACACGCCGTTCTCCGGCCCGCCGCCGCCCGCGTCCGGGAACAGCGCGTCGGCCAGGTCGTACCAGGTGATCTGCGGGACGATCGCGTCGATCCGGGGGTCGTGGGCGGCGGACATCAGGGCGATCGCCCCGCCGTAGGACCCGCCCGCGACGCCGACGCGCGGGTCGCCCGCGGCGTCGAGCAGGACCTGCGGCTGCCGCGCCAGCCAGTCGACGAGCTGCCGTACGTCCTTGACCTCGTAGTCGGGGGAGTTGAGCGCGATCTGCCCGCCGGAGCGGCCGAAGCCGCGGGCCGACCACGTCAGGACGGCGTAGCCCTCTCCGGCCAGCCGCGCCGCCTCCTCCCGGACGCTCTGCTTGCTGCCGCCGAAACCGTGGGCCAGCAGTACCGCGGGCGCCCGGCCGCCGCCCGCGGGCGGGAAGAAGCTGGTGTCGAGCCTGACCCGCTGGTCGTCGCGGGGACCGTCGGTCACGGTGATCCACCGGTCCTGGGCCCGTACCGGCGGCGCGGACGGCCACAGCAGCCAGGCGGCGGTACCGATGACCAGCACGACCGCCGCCGCGATCCAGGTGACCGTCCTTCGTTGCATCCCGCGAGCTTACCGACGCCCGCTGAGAGCCCGCTGAGACGCCGTCCGGGAAGTTCCGCGGGAGGCCCGAAGCGGTACCACCCGCCGCGATCGCGGTGAAAGGCGACGCGGCGGGGCGGCTGTCGCCCGGTGGCTATCGCTGCTTCGCGAGCCACTCGTCGAAGGTGGTCGGCGCGATGCGGGCGCCCGCGCGGGGCAGCAGTACCTCACCGGCCATCTCCGGGCCGAACAGCGACGACCACGTCGGCACGAGTTCGACCACGCGGCCGCGCGCGTCGTTGGTGCGCCGGGCCATGTCCACCAGGTCCTGCGGCTCGGGGCCGGCGATCTCGGGGTGACGCCCCTGAGGCGCGCCCACGGCGATCTCGGCGAGAATGTCCGCCACGTCCTCGGGCGCGATGGGCTGGATGAGCAGCGGCGCGACGGTGGCGGCGCCGTCCCGCTCGGTCCAGCTCGTCACCATCGCGGCGAAGTCGTGGAACTGGGTGGCCGGAACGATCGTCCACGGCACCGGGCCCTCGGCCACGAGGCGTTCCTGCTCGCGCTTGCCGGCGTAGTGCGCGTTGCCCTCGACGCGGTCGACGCCGGCGATCGAGAGCAGCACGTGGTGGCGGACGCCGGCCCGCTCCCCGGCGGCGAGCAGGTTCCGGGTGGTGGCGCCGAAGTACGCCACCGCCTCGTCCCGGTCGGTCGCCGTGCAGTTCGTGGCGTCCACGACGACCTCGACGCCGGTCAGTGCGGCGTCGAGGCCGTCGCCGGTGGTCAGGTCCACACCGAGTGAACGGCTGACGCGTATGACGTGGTGCCCGGCCCGTTCCAGGGCGGTGGCGGTGAGGGCCCCGATGTTCCCGGTCGCTCCGGCGACGGCGACTCGCACGGTCGGCATGGTGATCTCTCCTCTGTCTATCCGCTGCCGCCGGATATTATCTCGGACTAAATAGATCCGCAATGTCTCCGATAGGATCGGGGTCATGAAGCTGCCCGTGAGCACGGAATGGCTGTTGCACTGCGCCGCGTCGCTGGCGCAGCTCAAGTCAGGGGACACCGCGTCGGCGGCACAGCTCGCCCAGTACTTCGACCTGCCCGCGGCCTATCTCGCCAAGCAACTGCAGGCGCTGGTCAAGGCCGGCGTGCTGGCCGCGACGACCGGCCCGCGCGGTGGGTTCCGGCTGGCCCGGCCCGCTTCCGAGATCACGCTTCTGCAGCTCGTCGAGGCGGTCGACGGCGCGTCCTCGCCGTACGAGTGCCGCGAGATCCGTCAGCAGGGACGGGGGGCACTGCCCGCCGAAGAATGCCGGACCCCCTGCATCCTCGCCGAGAAGATGGCCGAAGCCCACCGGGCCTGGCGGCGCAGCCTCGCCGCGACCTCGCTCGCCGACATCGTCGCCGCGCTGCCGCCGTCGGCTCCGTCCCGCACCCGTCTGCGCCTGACCGGGGCACCGTAGCGCGCCCGCCGAACCCGTCCCTGTCCTGTCCGACCGCCGGTTCCCGCCGCGCGGCCCGATCGAGGGGCCGTCCGGCGCCCCGCATCCGGTCTTGATCGTTTTCGCCGGGACGGCTAGTTTGATCGCCGTGCCGCCGGAAGGCGGTGCTGAGGCGATCACGTCACTCGGGAAGAGCCCCGGTCGCGACGAGTCGCTCGACCACGTCACCATGGAGTTCGGGACCGACTGACGATGAGCGCGGAAGAGGATTTCAAGCAGGTCGGCGCCGAGCTGGCCGACCTGGGTGTGCGGACCTCCAGGATGATGGGGAGTCCCGCGCTCAAAGATCAGGCGGGGAAGGTGTTCGCGAGCCTGCAGGGCGACGGCGCGATGGTGTTCCGGCTGGTCAGGGACACTCCTGAGCACGCGGCCGCGCTCAAGCTGCCCGGGGCGTCTCTGTTCGACCCCTCGGGGCGGGGCAGGGTGGTGAAGGACTGGGTGGTCGTGCCCCACTCCTCGGCCGAGAAGTGGACGGATCTGGCCGAGGTCGCCCTCAGCCGCCCGCGCTGATCGGTAGGCCACGTCGACGATGGGTCGGCGGCCGCCGACCGTCTCCCGGATCGGCATGGCCTCACCGCCACAGCTCTCTATGCGCGATCGATCACTATCGGCGTCGGCCAGGGCGAATGCGAAGACCGGACGTTGGACGACAAGCTAAGGGATGTCCCCGATTGCGGAGCCAGGCCGGGCACGGGCATCATTTCGACGCGTGAAGTCAGTCCAGAGCCTCAAACGAAGAGCCACTCCGGTCGTGGAGTGGGCGCTGCCCCTGTGGACCCGGGGGCCGGCGGGTCGCGAGACCCCGGAAGACCTGTTCAGGGTCCTGTACACCGGGTGGCTGGTGGCGTTCGCCTTCAAGGTCCTCGGCGCTTCCTGGGACGTCTCCTGGCACTTCAAGTGGCTCCGTGACGACCTGGCGCCGCCGCACCTGCTGAACAGCGTCGGCACGGCCGTCGCCCTCGCGCTGACGGTCGTTCACCTCTACACCGGTTACGGCGTGGACCGCCTGGCCCAGCGCCTCATCGGCTGGGGCACCGGCGTCTTCCTGCTCGCGGTGCCCCTCGACCTGATCAACCACCGCGTCAACGGGCTCGACATCACCTCGTGGAGCCCGTCGCACATGCTGCTCTACATCGGCACGCTCTTCATGATCTGCGGGGTGATCCGCGGCTGGTTCATGGGAGCCCCCGCCGGGCGGGCCCGGACGGCCGTCCTCGGCGCGCTGTTCGTCTTCCTCTTCGAGAACGTCTGGTTCCCGGCGCAGCACCAGGAGTACGGCGTGTTCGGCCTGGCCGCCTGGGACCGCGGCAAGCCGGAGGCCGAGCCCATCCTGCTGCAGTTCGCCGCCGACCAGATGGGCCGGCCGGTGGACCGGGTGATGATGGCCAACTTCACGCTGCCCGTGCCCGACGCGGTGTACCCGCTCTACGCGGCGGGCGCCGCCATGATCGTGCTCATCGTCGCCCGCGCGATGATCGGCCGGATGTTCGCCGCGACCTCGGTGGCCGCCGCCTACGTCGCCTACCGCACCCTGATCTGGCCGCTGCTCGCGGTCGCCGGCTTCCCCCACTCGGCGGTGCCGGTCTTCCTGATCGCCGGGGCGGTCGCCGTCGACCTGGCGTTCCTCATCCCCATCCCCGTGGTCCGGGCGGTGGTCGGCGCGCTCGGCGTCACCGTCGTGCTCGACCAGGCGCTGCGGGTGCAGAACGCGCTGTTCACCTCCCCGCCCCTGGTGCCGCCGACGACCATGCTGGCCGGCGGCGTCCTGCTCGCCGCCCTGTGGCTGGGCGCCGAGTGGTTCACGCGGCGCCGCCGGCCGAAGGCTCAGGACATGGAGGCCGTGGTCAGCGCCACCGCGGCGCCGTAGGCCAGGCCCATCACGGTGATCTCGGCCGCCGCCCAGGCGACGACCGCCGTACGCTGCCGCGCGGCGACCCGCGGCAGCAGACGGAACCTGATGTGGGCGGCGAACGGGATCAGCAGCGCCACGCACACCGTCTTGGCCACCACCAGCAGGCCGTAGTCGCTGGTGAGAATCGCGTCCGGCAGCTCGACGCCGCGGGTCAGCGCCATCGAGGCCAGGCCGTTCACCAGGCCGGAGACGGTCACCAGGACCAGCGCCAGGGTGGCCAGCCTGGAGAACTTCGGCAGGGTCCGGGCCAGCAGCTCGCGGTCGGCGGCGACCAGCGCGATGACGGCGATCAGCCCGCCGGTCCACGCGGCCGACCCCATCACGTGCAGCTCCATCGAGATCATGATGGGGTCGTGCCAGACCGAGTCGACGGCGTGGCCGGTGACCGGGATCGGCAGCAGCCCGAAGAAGGCGATCACGATCCGCAGTTCGGCGGGGACCTTCTCGCCGAACCGTACGGCCAGCAGCCCGATCCCGGCGTAGGCGAGCGCGCAGGCGGCGCTGAACAGCATCCCCTGGCCCGCGCCGACGTCGTTGACGTACTCGGCGATCATCTGCGGGGTGGGGACGGTCCCCGGGTTGAGCTCGGCGGTCTGGAAGACGATGACGGCCAGCGCCAGCACCGCCCACGCCCAGGCGAACGTCACCGCGGCCGGCCGGGCGCGGCGCAGCACCGGCTCGGTCCGCTCCTCGTCGTCGAAGCCGAGCAGCCGGGGCAGCACGCTCAGCCCGACCACCGCCACGGCCGCCAGGTCCAGCAGCACCCGCAGCACCGGCAGGCCGTACTCCACCAGCGGTCCGGGCAGCGGGATGCCGGGTACGGCCTCCTCGGCGGTCAGCGCCGTCGCGGCCAGCACGGCGAGCACGGCTCCCGACACGAACCCGCCGGTGACCAGTCGCCGGGCCGTGCGCGCCCGCGGGGCGGGCCCCCCGGTCCCCGGGGTCTCCACGGCCCGCCCGGTCTCCCCGGCGTTCTCCGGCTTCCGGGCCGTGCCGGCCTCTTCGGGCCTCCCGGCGCCGGAGGCCGTCGCGGTTCCCGCGGTCTCCGAGGACGCGGTCATCGCTGCCCCTCCCGCCCGCCGGCACGGCGCATCGCCACCACGGTGGCCCCGCCCAGCAGGACGAGCGCCGCGGCGATCCACAGCACCGCCATCCCGGCGCCGCCGTTCTGCGCGGCCTCGGCGGCCTGGGCGCTCAGCTCGGGCGAACCGAGCGTGGCGGAGCCCTGGGACGCGGGGGAGGCGCCGGAATCCGCGGACCCGGGGGAGCCGGGGGACGCGGAGGAGACCGCCTGCGGTGAGGCGGCGGCGTCCGGCCCGGCGGCGGTCAGGGTGAAAGTGATCTTCCCGGATATCGGGTGGCCGTCGGAGGACAGGACGCGATAGCCCACGGCGTACTCACCGGCCGGGCCCAGCGGCTTGAGGGCCACGCCGACCTTCGGGCCGTTCACGGTCGTCGCGCCGTCCTCCCAGCGGGACCCGTCGGGCCCGGTCACGCTGATCTGCGCGAAGCCTTGCCGCGCCGACTGGTCGAACGTCAGTGTGATCCGCTCGGGCCCGGCGGAGAGCCGGGCGCCGTCCTTCGGATCGCTGCCGATCAGGATGTTGTGGGCCTGCGCGGGGGCGACCACGCCGAGCAGCGCGGCGCATGCGAGCAGCAGGACCGTGAGTAGCCGCCTCACCGGTCGTGACCTTCCGTTGGGTTCTGCATGACCCCGCCATGGTCCCATCACCGGCCCCCGCCCGGTGAACCGAGCGGCCCGCGACCGCTGGAAGGGGCCGCTGCCCGAGTCCGCGCTGACGTCCACGGCCAAGGACGACGGCTTCAGCGTGTACGAGCAGGGCGCCGGGCGGGTCGACCTGCCGCGCCGAACGGAGGAGACCACCCGCTGAACGACCGCTGCCGTGCCGGTGACGCTCACGTCACCGGCACGGCAGCGGTCCTTCGATCCTCACACGAGGTCGCCGGCCGCTACCTCGCCGGCCTCACCTCGGCATCCGTCATGTTCCGACCCCGCCGCTCCGGACCGTCGGACGGGCCTCAGGGCAGCCGCAGCCAGAGGGCGGGGACGTTCGGCGGTTCCCAGCCCGCCACGGCGGTGTGCGCCTGACGGCACTCGTAGCCGACGCCCGCGTGGGTGACCCGGACGCCGGGCGTGTAGGCCGTTCCGGCCTTCCACGCCGGGTAGGCGCCGGTCGGCGTCGCCGTGGGGGTCACGGTCGGCGTCGCGGTCGGCGTCACCGTGGGGGTCGCCGTGGGGGTCGCCGTGGGGGTCACGGTCGGCGTCACCGTCGGGGTCGCGGTGGGGGGTGGCGCCGGAGCAGGCACCCAGGTCCTTCCAGGTGTCGCCGGTGCCCGGCTCGTTGTTCTGGGTCCACCACCTGGCCTCCCACTGCCTGCCCCGGTGGGACACCCTGGCTCCGCCGGTGTAGACCTGGGTGGCCGACCACGCGGGAGCGGTGCAGTCGCCGGTGCCGCCGGTCGGTCCGGTCGGGGTCGGCGTCGGGTTGACGACCACGCCGCCGCGGGCGTAGTCGGCGGTCAGGCCGTAGGTCCTGCCGCCGAAGCTCACCGTGAAGTTCGCCGGGGTCGGGGCGGGCAGGTAGTAGACGTAGTCGATGGTGACCGACGCGCCGGGGGCGAGCGGCTCGGAGGCCCGCAGCTTGAACGAGACGCGGTTGAAGTCGCCCTTCAGGCCGCCGATGTTGTTGCTCGCGGTGTGCTCGCTGCTGATCACGGTGAGGCCGTAGCCGGACTGGTCCCTGGCGGTCCCGGGGGCGGAGCTGGCGTAGTCCCACTGGAACTCGGCGCCGCCGGGGATGGTCGTCGCCGACCTGTTGGTGATCTTCAGCTTGCCGGTGATCGGGTAGTTGCTGTGGCCGACCGGGAACCCGCCGATCTCCACCTGCGCGTCGAGCTTCTCGGCGGGCACGTTCACCTTGGCGCGGGCGGCGCCGTACGGCGCGGCGGTCTTGAGCGTGTCGTACAGCTTCGTGTTGGCATCCTCCCCCGCCTGAAGAGGCGGGGGATTCCAGCCCGTTCTCCTACGCGATGAGGAGAGCGGGCTGAGGTTCGCGGTGCACCGGCCCGGTGACCCGGGGCCCTTCCCGCGCGGCCACGGCATGCCCTGCCGCGTGTGCGATGTTGCGTGCGGCGTTCACATCGGCATGCCCGGCGTGCCCGGCGTGAGCGCAGGAGCGGCACCGGAAGCGCGCTTGGCTCTCACGCGCCCTCCGGTCCACGAACCCGCACGCCGAACAGCGCCGACCGGTGAACGCCGGATCGACCCGGATGACCCGGCCGGGCGCCTTGTCCTCCAGGCGGGTGACGAGCAGACCCCAGCCATTGGCCAGGATGCCGCGGTTCAGCCCGGCCTTCTGTCGCACCCCGCGGCCCGGCTTCTCGGCCGTGCCGCGGGCCGATCGGGTCATCGCGGCGATCTTGAGGTCCTCGACCGCGATGACGTCGAACCGGCGGGCCAGATCGGTGCTGGTCTTCTCCACCCAGTCCTTACGCCGATCCTTGCGGCGGGCCTTAAGGCGGGCGAGGGCGGCCTTGGCCTTCGCCCGCCGGGCCGAGCCGGGCTTGGCGCGGGCGAGCCTGCGCTCCAGCCGTACCAGCCGCTTCTGCTCGGTCTGCCGCAGGGGAGCGACGGTGAGCAGCTCGCCGGTGGACAGCGCCGCGGAGACCACTACGCCCCGGTCCACGCCCACGACCTCGCCGTTACCTGGAGCGGGGATCGGTCGAGGGATGGCGGCGAAGGCGACATGCCGGCGCCCGGCCGCATCCCGGGTGATGCGGTAGGACTTCACCCCCGCGGGGACGGGCCGGGACCAGCGGAACCGCACCCACCCGACCTTGGGGACGCGCACCTCGCCGACGTGGCGCGACAGGCGGCGCACGTCCTCGGCTTTGACCGCGACGATCCGAAAGCCTTCGTTGCGGTCGCGTTTGCGCCAGGTGGGCCGCTTGTGAGTACCGCCGAAGAAGTTCGCCCTCGCCTGCGCGAAGTCCTTGAGCGCCTGCTGCTGCACGACGATCGACCCTTCGGCCAGCCACGGGTAGACGGCGCGGGCCTCGGTGAGCCGGCGGCACTGGGCGGCGAACCCCGGGGCGCCGCCGCGTCCGAGCCACCAGAAGGAGTGCTGCTCGACCGCGAGGTTCCACACGTACCGGGCGTGCCGGCAGTGCCCGGCCAACGCCGCCTCCTGAGCGGGGGTGGGCTGCAACCGGTAGCGGGACACACCCGAAACATTGCCGAACGTAACCGAACCATCGCTGGCGAATCAGGAAAGTTCCTGGTGCCCGGCTGTGCCGCGTTTCCTTCCCGCCCTGAAGGGCGAGGTCTTCGCGCTGCAGGATTATGGTGACGCGCCGGCCGCGGCGAGGCCGGTGCGCAGGCGTGAGGACATCGGGAGAGTCACCTCCGGGGTGAGGACGTACGCTGCGATCCCGCCCCCCACGGGTCATTGACCGGAAGTTATGCTTTCCGACCTGCGTCGTCAGTGCTCTCTTTTAATAAACTTTACTTATAGTTCTCCCATTGTGCTCTTCCGGTCACATGGTGGCGCGGGCCGTCGCGAAGGTGGGGCCGGGGTTCGGAGCGGCGGAACGTGAGGCCGGTGTGCCGGTCACGCGGCCGGGCCGCCGTCCTCCGTGGTCTCTGTGATCTCAGGGGGTTCCGGGGCCTCCAGGGCGGCCCGGAGGGCGCCGAGGAACTCGGCCGAACCGCGGCCGTTGACGAACCGGTGGTCGTAGGCCAGCCCCAGGGTGATCACCTTCCGTACGGCGAAGCCCCCGCCGCGCTCCGCCACCACCTCCGGGCGCGGCGCGGTGAGCGACAGCGCGCAGATCTGGCCGGGGAACACGATGGGCGTGGCCGCCACGACGGCGGCGTCGGTGTGCAGGGTGATCGTGATGTTGCCGCCGGAGAGGTCCCGCTCGCGGAACACGCCGTTCAGCGCGGTCTCACGGAACCGGGTGAGGTCGCGGGCGACCTCACCGAGCGGGCGCCGCCCCGCGTCCCGCACCACCGGGACGAACATCCCCCCGCCGACGTCCACGGTCACGCCGACATGGGCGGAGGAGGCCGGGCGGGCGCGGCGGCCGTCGACGGGTGCGGCGAAGAAGAGGGGGAAGCGGTCGAGTAACCGGCCGGTCGCCCCGACGAGCAGCTCGGGCAGCCCGACGAGGGCGCGCACCCGCCGGGTCTCCCGGCGGGCGTGGGCCAGCGCCTCCGTCACGTCGACCCGCACCGCGGTGAACGCCGCGGGGATCTCCCGGTGCGACCGCTCGACGACCTCGGCGACCCGCCGCTGGTTCCGCGAGAGCCCGATCAGCCCGGCCTCGTCCGGCCCGGCTCCGGCCTGCCCGGCCTCATCCTGCCTGGCTTCGGTACGCCCGGCTCCGGTCTGCCCGGTTCCCTCCGGTCCGGGAGCGGATGCGGCGGAGGCGGGCACGACGCCCGGCGCGACGAGGGGCTCCAGGTCGACCCGCCGGACCAGCTTCCTGCCCAGGGCCAGCACCCGCCCGGCGGGGATGCCGTGCTCCGCCATGAACCGCCGGGCGGGCTCGGTGATGACGACCCCCTCCGGGTCCCGCGAGCCACCGGCGCCGTCCGCGCGGATGCCGTCCGCCACCGAGCCGCCGGGGCCGCCGGAGCCGTCCGGGCGGACGCCGCCGGCCCCCACCGCCTCCCGGTGTCCGGCCCCGGCGGGATCCGCCGGGGGGAGTGCCCGGCCGGAGGACCCCGCTCCGGCCGGGCCTCCCGGCTCCTCGCCCTCGCCGAGCAGCCGGGCGATCACCTGGCCCGGCGCGCACTCGGCGCCCTCGGCCAGGAGGCGCAGCAGCGTGCCGTCGGCCTCGGCGGTCAGCTCCTCGGCCGCCTTGGACGTCTCCAGCACCACCAGCGGGTCGCCGCCCCGCACGGCCTGGCCGTCCTCGGCGGTCCACTCCACCAGCAGGTAGGCGGCGTCGTTGTTGTTCAGCTTCGGTACCCGGATCTCGATCAAGACAGGGCCTCCACGATCGCGTCCCGGATGCGGGCGGGCTGGACGAGGACTTCGCGCTCCAGGTGGGGCGCTGCCGGGATGACGCTGTCGGCCGCGCTGAGCAGGGTGATCGGCCGGCGCAGGGAGGACCAGAGCCGCGGGTGCAGCACCCGGGCGACCTCGGCTCCCCAGGTGCCGCCCTCGCTGCCGTCCTCCACGACGCACACGTGCCGGGCGCGCTCCAGGCCGGGCAGCTCCGGCAGCGGGTGGAGCCGGGCGGGCACCAGCAGCTCGCAGGCGATGTCGTCCTCCAGCAGCAGGAGGCGCATGGCGTCGAGCGCCCGGTGGACCATGCCGCCGTGGACGACGATCGCGCAGTCGGGCTCGGCCACGCCGTCCAGGCGGACCCGGGCGACGTCCCCGGCCACCTCGTAGCGGAACAGGTCGTCCACCACGCCGCCCTCGTACATCCGCCGGGTGTAGAGGACCTTGTCCTCGAAGAACAGGCAGGGCCGCCCGAGCGCGAACATCCGCGCGAACAGCTCGCCCGCGTTGTGGAACGGGGTCATCTCGAACAGCGACAGCCCGGGGACGCCGATGAAGTGCTTCTGCGGGCTCTGGCTGTGGGTGGGGCCGTAGCCGCGGTTGCCGCCCGACGGGCAGCGGACGACCAGCGGGATCGGCACCGGCCGGCCGTACATGGCGGTGGACTTGGCGGCGAAGTTCACGATCTGGTCGAAGGCGAGCGCGACGAAGTCGGCGAACATGATCTCGACGATCGCCTTGCGCCCGGCCAGGGCGAGCCCGGCCCCGACCCCGGCGATCGCGCCCTCGCTCAGCGGGGTGGACCGCACCCGGTCACCGAACCGGGTGGACAGCCCCCGGGTGACCTTGAAGGCGCCGCCGTAGGGGTCGGAGACGTCCTCGCCGAGCAGGTGCACGTCCGGGTCGGTCTCCATCAGGTCGTGCAGGGCGTGGTTGAGGTGCTCGGAGACGCGGGTCACGGCCGCTCCCACGCCGACGGCGGCCGGGCGGTGACCTCGGCCGCGATCCGCTCGACCAGCTCGCGCCGCTCGCGGTCGATCCGCGCGAAGGGCTCGGGGAACAGCCGGGCGTAGCGGTCGTACCAGTCGTGGGCGGCGGCCAGGGCGATCTCCTCGGGGGCGCGGGTGTCGTCGCCTTTGCTGTGCGGGCCGACCCGGTGGGTGGCGAACTCCACCACCAGCGGCCGCGAGTCCTGGCGGACCATGGCGACCAGCGGCGCCAGCTCGGTGCGGATCTCGCCGACCTCCAGGGACGTCACGCGGTGGTGCAGCACGTCGAAGGCGGCGGCGCGGGCGGCGACGCGGCCGGACATCTGCGCGGCCGTCGGGGTGGACTGGGCGATCCCGTTGTGCTCGACCACCACCAGCAGCGGGACCCGCCAGAGCTGGGCCATGTTGAGCGCCTCGTAGACCGCGCCCTCCCCCCAGGTGCCGTCGCCGATGTAGGCGCAGGCCAGCGCGCCGGTGCCCTTGAGGGCGAGCGCCACGCCGGTCGCCACCGGCAGGCTCTCGCCCTGGACCCCGGTGGAGAGGAAGCGCCGGTGGTAGACGTGCTGGCTGCCGCCGACGCCCGCGCAGAGCGCGCCCTCGCGGCCCATGATCTCCGCGAGCAGCCCGTACGGTTCGGCGTGCCTGGCCAGGAAGTGGCCGTGCCCCCGGTGGTTGCTGAGCACGAAGTCGTCGTCGCCGAGCAGCCGCGACAGCGCGACCGGGATGTACTCCTGGCCCAGGCAGGTGTGGGTGGTGCCGCTCAGCTCACCCGCCTCGAAGAGCCTGAGGAGGGTGAGCTCGAAGTGCCGGATCAGCAGGAGGAGTTCCAGGTCCTCCGGCTCCGGCGGCGGTGGTGTTCTCCGTGCGCCCGAGGGCGTGGTGCCCGTGGGCGCGGGGACGGTGACGGTCACGTGGGCGCTCCTGGCGTCGGCGGCCGGACGACACGCTCGGCCGCGAAAATGGCATATCGGCATGGGAGCGCTCCCAGCGGAGCGTAGGAGTCGGCCCGGTCCGTGTCAATCAGGAAAGGGGTCCCATTGAAAGGGTGTCGCGGGATAAATCGCCCTTAACTGCGGAAAAAACCATAACAACTAGCATTCCGCACTCCTGACAGTTTGAAAACAATCCTGAAACCTTGACGGCATTCCCGGGCGATCCCTAGCCTTCCCCGTGGGAACGCTCCCACCAATCGCGGCCCGATCGGCCCGCGGAGTGCCCGGACCGGCACCCGTGCCGCCGAGCGCCCGCACCCCTCGGCGACGGGGACACCCGCGCCGCACCCGTCCTTGCGAACACGTCCCCGGACCGGGCCGTCCGGTCCGGCGGCCCGTCATGGAAACCGCCCGGAAGGGCGGCTCCTCCCACTCCGCCGCCGGGGAACGCCGCACCGTTCCCCTTCCCCCTTGAGCACGGAGGTCTCAGGTGACGCACGCCAGTCTCTCGCCGGCCAAACAGGCGCTGCTGGCCCGGCGGCTGGGCGGCCGGGCCGTCGCCGCCGCCGTCCCGCCGCGCCCGCCGGACACCGTGCCGCCGCTGTCCCCCGCCCAGGAGCGGCTGTGGTTCCTGGAGCAGTACGCCCCGGGCACCGCCGCCTACACCGTGGCGTTCGCGGCCCGGCTGGAGGGCGAGATCGACGAGGACGCCCTCGCCGGGGCGCTCACCGACGTCGCCGCCCGGCACGAGAGCCTGCGCACCCGGCTGGTCACCACCGAGGACGGCGGGCCCGGCGTCGTGATCGACGGGACGCCCGCCGCGGAGCTGACCGTCACCGACGACCTCGCCGCGGTGGACCGGGAGACGGCCCGGCCCTTCGACCTCGCCCGCGGCCCGCTGCTGCGGGCGCTGCTGGTCCGGCTCGCCCCGCGCAACCACGTGCTGCTGCTCACCATGCACCACGCCGTCACCGACGGCTGGTCCTGCGACATCGTCATGGAGGAGCTGCTCGCCCTGCACGACGCCCGCCGCCGGGGAGGCGAGAGCGGCCTCGCGCCGGCGCCGCTCCAGTACGGCGACTACGCCTGCTGGCTGGCGGGCCGGGACCACGACCGCGAGATCGGCTACTGGCGGGAGAAGCTGGCCGGGCTGCCACCGCTGGAACTGCCCGCCGACCGGCCCCGGCCCGCCGAGCAGCGCTGGGAGGGCGCCGCCCACGGCCTCGCGCTGGACCCCGAGCTCAGCGAGGCGGTCGCCGAGGTCGGCCGGGCGCGCGGGGCCACGCCGTACATGACGCTGCTGGCCGCCTTCCAGGTGCTGCTCGGCCGCTACGCCGGGCAGGAGGACTTCGCGGTCGGCTCCCCGGTCTCCGGGCGGAACCTGCCGGAGCTGGAGCGCGTGGTCGGCGTGTTCGTCAACTCGCTGCCGATGCGCGCCGACCTGGCGGGCGACCCCACGTTCGCCGAACTCCTCGACCGGGTCAGGGAGACCGCGCTCGACGCCTACGCCCACCAGGACCTGCCGTTCGACCGGCTGGTCACCGAACTGGCCGTGGAGCGCGACGTCAGCCGCTCACCGGTCTTCCAGGTGATGTTCGCGCTGCAGAACTACCGGTCCGCGCCGCTGCGCACCCCCGGGCTGACCATGTCCGCCTTCCCGGTCGAGACCTCGGCCAGCCGCTTCGACCTGGCGCTGTACCTGTTCGAGACCCCCGAGGGGCTGCGCGGCAACCTCACCTACAGCACCGCCCTGTTCCGCCCCGACACCGTCGAGCGGATGGCCGCCTGCTTCGAGACCCTGCTGCGGTCCGCCGCCGCCGATCCGGACACGAGGATCTCCGAGCTGGAGCTGCTCCCGCCGGACGAGCGCCGCCGGGTCGAGCTGTTCGGCGGCTCGGCCCCCGCCGGGCCCGCCGGGGACGGCCTGCTGCACGAGGCCGTCTCCGCGCAGGCCGGACGCACCCCGGACGCCGTCGCCGTCGTCGCCGGGGACGTCTCGCTCACCTACGCCGAGCTGGAACGGCGCGCCGGCCACCTGGCCCACGCGCTGCGGCGGCTCGGCGTGGGCCCGGACGACCGGGTCGCGATCTGCCTGGAGCAGTCGGCCGACCTCGCGGTCGCGGTGCTCGGCGTGCTGAAGTCCGGGGCCGCCTACCTCCCGCTGGACCCCGAGCACCCCGCGGAACGGCTCGCCTACGTGCTGTCCGACGCCGGCGCGCGGGCGGTCGTCACCGTGCCGGAGCTGCGCGACCGCCTGCCCGGCGACCTGCCGGCGATCGATCCCGCCGACCCCGGCGGACCCGACCCCGGGCCGGTGGACAGCGGTGTCACCCCCGGCGACCTGGCCTACGTCATCTACACCTCCGGCACCACCGGGCGGCCCAAGGGCGTCGCCGTGCAGCACCGGCAGGTCGCGGTCTACCTCGCCGGGGCGCGGGAGCGGCTGGAGGTGGAGCCGGGCGGGGTGTTCGCGCTGCTGCAGTCGCTCGCCTTCGACTTCGGCGTGACCGTCTTCTACCTGTGCCTGATGACCGGCGGCACGCTCCACCTCGTCCCGTCCCGTACGGCGGGGCCCGAGCTGGCCGCCTACCTCCGCGAGCACCGCGTCGGCCACCTGAAGATCACCCCGTCCCACCTGGCGGCGCTGCTGGCCGACACGCCCATGGACGAGCTGCTCCCCTCCGAGCTGCTGATCCTGGGCGGCGAGGCCGCGCCGCGCGCCTGGGCCGCCGAGCTGGCGGCGGCCGGGCGGTGCCGGGTGGTCAACCACTACGGCCCCACCGAGGCCACGGTCGGCGTCACCACCCACGCGGTCGAACCGGCCCGCGCCGCCGCGCCCGGCGCCGCCCACGGACCGTCCGCGGACGCCGGCTCCGGGACGGATGCGGAGGCCGGTACGGCGCTGCCGATCGGCTCGCCGCTGCCCGGGGCACGCGTCCGGGTGCTGGACGCGAACCTGCGGCCCGTCCCGGTCGGCGTCCCCGGCGAGATCCACCTCGGCGGCGACCGGCTGGCCCGCGGCTACCTGGGACGGCCCGGCCTGACCGCCGACCGGTTCCTGCCCGACCCCGACGGAGGCCCCGGCGCCCGGATGTACCGGACCGGCGACCTCGGCCGCTGGCTGCCCACCGGCGACCTGGAGTTCCTCGGCCGCCGCGACCTCCAGGTGAAGATCCGCGGCTACCGGGTGGAGCTGTCGGAGGTGGAGGCGGTGCTCACCGGCTTCCCGGGCGTGGCGCACGCGGTCGTGGAGCTGCGGGGCGGGCGGCTGGTCGCCTACCTGGTGGCGGAGGTCGCCGGGGGCGCGGGGGCCGCCGGGGACGCGGGGACCGGTGAAGCCGCCGGGGCCGCCGGGACCGCCGATCCGGGCGGAACCGTGCCCGCCGGGGCGGCGGAGCTGCGCGCGTGGCTGGCCGACCGGCTCCCCGACCCCATGATCCCGGCCCGCTACGTGTGGCTGGACGAGCTGCCGCTGAAGTCCCACGGCAAGGTGGACCGGTCGCGGCTGCCCGACCCCGGGGCCGACGCCCCGGCCGCCGGGTTCGTCCCGCCCCGCACCCCGGCGGAGGAGACGGTCGCCGCGATCTGGGCGGACGTCCTGGAGCTGGAACGGGTCGGCGCGCTCGACGACTTCTTCGACCTGGGCGGCCACTCCCTGCTCGCGATGCGGGTCGTCGCCCGGTTGCGCCGGGAGGTCCCCGGGCGGCCGGTCACCGTACTGGAGCTGTTCAAGCACCGGACGGTCGCCGACCTGGCCCGGCTGCTGGAGGCCGGCGACGACGGGCCGCGCGGCCTGCTGCACCGGCTCACCCCCGCCCGCGCCACGACCGCGACGCTGGTGTGCGTGCCGTTCGGCGGCGGCAGCGCGGTCGTCTACCAGCCGCTGGCCGACGCGCTGCCCGGCGACTGGGCGCTGTACTCCGTCGCGGTGCCCGGCCACGAACTGGGCGAGGAGGCCCGCCCCCTCGACGAGGTGGCACGCGGGTGCGCCGAGGAGATCCTCACCGGGGTCGAAGGCCCGCTGGTGCTCTACGGCCACTGCGGCCTCGGGGTCATGCTCGTCGCCGAGATCGCCCGCCTCCTCCAGGAGGCCGGCCGTCCCGTCGAGGCGATCTACCTCGGCGGGGTGTTCCCCTTCGCCAGGCCGGGCCGCGGCCTGGACCGGTTCGGCGACCTCATGGACCGGCTGACCTCCGACCAGGGCCGGATCAACGCGCTCGCCGCGGCCGGCCTGGACGTCGAGGAGTTCGAGCGCGACCAGCTCAAGCTGATCATCGCCAACCGCCGCAAGGGCACCCGTACGGCCGAGCGCTACTTCACCCGCCTGTTCGAGGAGGAGCGCGAGCCGCTGGCGGCGCCCGTCATCGCGGTCGTGGGGGAGCGGGACCCGGCCGCCGAGTTCTACCAGGAGCGCTACCTGGAGTGGCTGCGGCTGTCGGACACGGCCGCCTGCGTGGTGCTCGACGAGGCCGGGCACTTCTTCGTCAAGTACCGGGCCGCGGAGCTGGCCGACATCCTCACCGGCACCCACCGGGCCCTGGCCGAGGGGCGGGAGGCGGCGCTGCGCCGTACGGAGGGGTCCACCTGGTGGCTGGAGGGCTTCCGCGGACCGGCCGCCCCGGCGGAGGAGACCGGGTACGCGGGCGACGGCGGCCTCAGGGACCTCGGCGGGCCCGGCGGCACGGACGCGGCCGGCGGACCCGGCGCGGCCTCCGGGCGGGGGCCGGGGGACCGCGGGCCCGCGCTGCGCCTCATCCACGGCGAGGGCGCCGGCGCCACCGGAGCCGCACAGCGGTCGCCGCGGCCCAGCATGCGGCGGTTCCTGCTGGTCGCGGTCGGGCAGCTCGTGTCGATCACCGGGTCGGCGCTGACCGAGTTCGCCATCCCGATCTGGATCTACCTCACCACCGGCTCGCTGGCGAAGTTCGCGCTGTTCGCGGTGCTGGGACTGGTGCCCGGCATGCTGGTGGCGCCGCTCGCCGGGGCCATCGTCGACCGCCACGACCGGCGGAAGGTCATGCTCGGCGGCGACATCGCCGCCGGCGGGACCCAGCTCATCCTGGGCGTCCTGCTGTGGACCGGCAACCTGGAGGTCTGGCACATCTACCCGCTGCTGGCCTGCCTGTCGGTCGCGCTGACCTTCCAGCGCTTCGCCTACGGCTCGGCGATCCCGCAGCTCGTCCCCAAGCGGTTCCTCGGCCACGCCAACGGCGTCGTGCAGATGGCCACCGGCACCGCCCAGCTCGTCGTGCCGCTGATCGCGACCGGCCTGATGGCGGTCATCGGCCTCGGCGGCATCCTCGCCATCGACGTGGTCAGCTACGTGGTGGCCACGGGCGTCCTGCTGTTCGTCCGGTTCCCCGCGGGCATGCCGTGGCGCCGCCGCGAGAGCGTCATGGCCGAGATGGCGAACGGCGTCCGCCACTCGTGGGGCAACCCGGGCTTCCGCGGCATGCTGCTGTTCTTCGCGGTGCTCAACGTCTTCCTGTCGCCGCTGTTCCTGATGATCTCCCCGCTGGTGCTGTCGTTCGCCGGGCTCGACGACGTCGGCCGGGTCTCGTTCTTCGGCGGCCTCGGGGTCTTCCTCGGCGGGTTCGCGATGACCGCCTGGGGCGGCCCGCGCCGCCGGCGGCTGCGCGGTGTGCTGCTGGCCACGCTCGCCCTGTCGGTGTTCTGTGTGCTCACCGGCCTGCGGGCGAGCCTGCCGTTGATCGCGGCCGGCGCGTTCGGCATGTCGCTCTGCCTGACCCTGCTCAACGGCGTCTACGCCACGATCATCCAGGTCAAGGTGCCCCAGCGGTTCCACGGCCGGGTCATCGCGCTCAACACCCTCGTCGCCTGGTCCACGCTGCCCATCGGTTTCGGCCTCGTCGCGCCGTACGCCGGGCAGGTGTTCGAGCCGCTGCTGGCGCCCGGCGGGCCGCTCGCGGGCACCGTCGGCGCGCTGATCGGCACCGGCGAGGGCCGCGGCATCGGGTTCATGTACGCCTGCTTCGGCCTCGCCATCGCGGCCGTCGCGCTGACCGCGATGCGGGTGCGGGTGCTGGCGCGGTTCGACACCGACGTGCCGGACGCGCTCCCCGACGACCTGGTCGGGTTTGAGGCGGTGCGGAGCCGTGCCCGCGCCGCCGGAAACACCGCCGGAAGCGCGGCCGGAAGCGCGGCCGGGACGGACCCCGGCGCGGGCTCCGGTACGGCCACCGGTACGGGTTCCGTGCCGGACGCCGAGAGGGACACCGTGGACGCCGCGGACGCCGCCGCGTCGGACACCGAGAAGACGGAGAAGAAGGAAGAAGAGGTCATCGCATGAGTTTCCTCGTGGTGCTGAACGATGAGGAGCAGTACTCCGTCTGGCCCGCCGGCCGGGAGCTGCCCGACGGCTGGCGGGCCGAGGGGTTCGAGGGGCCCAGGGAGGACTGCCTCGCCCACATCGAGAAGGTGTGGACGGACATGCGCCCGCTCAGCCTCCGGCGGGCACGGGCATGACCGCCCGGGACACCGCCGCCGGGGACGCGGGGGACCTCGCGGACGCCGGCGCGGCGGGGGAGACGGGACACGCCGACGGCCTCGCGGGCACCGGCGCCGCCGGGGATGCCGGTGGGACCGGGGACCCCGCGGACGCCGGGCTCGCCGCCCGGCTGGCCCGGATGATCTCCGACGCCTGCGACGGCCGGGTCACGCCCGCGGAGGTCCTCACCGCCGGCGCGTCCCCCGGCGCCTCCCTGTCCGCGCTCGGCGTCACCTCGCTCGCGCTGCTGCGCCTCATCGACGCGGTGGAGGAGGAGTTCGACGTCGTCCTCGACCTCGGCGGCGGCGCCGCCCACCTCGACAGCTTCCCGCTGCTGGTCGGCCACGTGGCCGAGGGGACGCGGTGAGAGCGGCGGGCACGGCGGGCGCGCCGGCCGTACCGGCCCCGGGGACGGTGCCGGAGATGCTGCGCCTGCGCGCGGCCCAGGACCCGGACCGGGAGGCGCTGGTCGTCGAGGGCGGCGGGTCGATGACGTTCGCCGAGTGGGACCGACGCGCGGACGCCGTCGCGCACGGCCTCCTCGACCGGGGGGTACGGCACGGCGACCGGGTCGGGCTGCTGTTCGGCGGCTGGGACTGGGTGGACTTCGCCGTCGCCTACTGCGCGGTCCAGCGGGCCGGGGCGGTCGCCGTCCCGCTGTCGGAACGCCTCGCGCCCGCCGAGGTCCGGCACATGCTCGGGCACTGCGCGGCCTCGGCCGTCGTGACCGGCCGCGACCTCACGCCGCCGCCGGGCGACCACCGCGTCCTCCGGCCGGCGGAGCTGGAGGGGGACGCGACCGGGCCGGTGGACGTGGAGGTCGGGCCGCGGGACCTCGCCCAGATCCTCTACACCTCCGGCACCACCGGCCTGCCCAAGGGTGTGGCCGCCAGCCACGCCAACCTGGCCCACGGCTGCGAGACCCGGCCCAACCGCCGCAGGTTCGGGCACTCGCGCCACCTGCTGCACGCCTTCCCGATCGGCACCAACGCCGGGCAGACCATGCTGCTCAACGCCCTCGACGCCCGCCCGGCGGTGCTGACCCTCGGCCGGTTCACCCCGGGCCGGTTCACCCGGCTGATCGAGACCCACCGGGTCGGCACCGTGTTCGTCGTCCCGGCGATGGCGATCGAGCTGCTCAACACCGGCCTGCACACCCGCCGCGACCTGTCGAGCGTCGTGCTGCTGGGGTCGGCCGCCTCGGCCCTGCCCCCGGCGGTGGCGGCGCGGCTGGCGGAGGCGTTCCCCAACGCCACGATCACGAACTACTACACCTCCACCGAGGCCGCGCCCGCCCAGACCATCATGATCTACGACCCGTCCCGGCCCGGGGCGCTGGGCAGGCCCGCGTTCGGTGGCTCGCTGCGGATCGCCGGCCCGGACGGCGAGCCGCTGCCGCCGGGGGAGGCCGGCGAGGTCTGGATGCGCTCGCCCACCGCGCCCCGCTCCTACTACCGCGACGAGCGGGCCGACGCCGAGGCGTTCCGCGACGGCTGGGTGCGGATGGGCGACCTCGGCCGCCTCGACGCCGACGGCTACCTCCACCTCCTGGACCGGGAGAGCGACGTGGTCAAGTCGGGCGCGTTCAAGGTCTCGACCCTCCAGGTGGAGGCCGCGCTCTACGAGCACCCGGACGTCGCGGAGGCCGCGGTGGTCGGCCTGCCGCACCCGGTGCTCGGCACCGCGATCGCCGCGGCCGTCGTCCCGCGCTCCGGCGGGCTCACCGGCAGCGGGCTGCGCTCCTTCCTGACGGAACGCCTGGCCGGGCACGAGATCCCCGAACGGGTGCTCGTCGTCGACACCCTGCCCAGGAACCAGTCAGGAAAAGTCATCAAAAGGGAGTTGCGGGGGCTGTTCGACGCCGCCGCGACCGCTCGCACGGAAGGCAAGACATGACGGCACCCCTGGTCGACGAATGGGACCGGGCGTCCCTGGCACAGCACGGCATGTGGGTCACCGAGCGCGCGGGCGCCGGCGGCCGGGTCTACGCCATGCCCCTCGCCGTCCGGCTGGACGGGCCGCTGGACGTGGACGCGATGCTCGCCGCCTGCGCCGCGGTCGCCGCCCGCCACCCCGTGCTGGCCGCGGCCATGACCGAGCGGGACGGGCTGCTGCGCCTGCTCCCCGGCCGGACGCCCCCGCCGGCCCGCTTCACGGACCTGACCGGCGGCGCCGGGACCGCCGAGACCACCAGGACCGCCGAGACCACCGGGACCATCAGGACCACTGAGACCGCCGACGCCGCCGAGGCCGCCGCGGCGGAGCTGGTCGAGGCCGAGATCGCCCGGCCCTTCGACCTGGAGGCCGGCCCGCCGGCCCGGTTCACCCTGGCCCGGCTCGCGCCCGAACGGCACCTGCTGCTGCTCGTCGCCCACCACGCCGTCTTCGACGGCATGTCCAAGGACGTCGTGCTGGCCGACCTGGCCGCCGCCTACGGCGGGCGCGCCCTCGCGCCCCTGGCGGTGCCGTACGGCGAGGCCGCCCGCGCCGAGCAGGACCGGGTGGACGCCGGGCTCGCCGCGGCCGCGGAGTTCTGGCGGGAACGGTGGCACGATGACCGGGAGGTCCTGTTGCCCGGCCTGGTGGCCCCGTCGCTGCGCGCCGCCCCCGGTGAGACGGCCGGCCTCGACGCCGCCGCGCTCGGCTCCGGCCTCGCCGCCGTCGCCGAGGGGCTGGGCGTCACCCGCTTCGAGGCGCTGATGACCGCCCTGCACGTGCTGCTGCACGCCTACGGCAACAAGCGGGTCGCGGTCGCGGCGGACCTGTCCACCCGGACGGAGGGGACCCGCGACCACGTGGGGCCGTTCGTCAACGAGCTTCCCGTGGTGTCCGCGCCGCACGGCACGTTCGCCGGGTTCGCCCGGGAGACGCGCGAGGAACTGCGGGCCGTCTACCGGCACCGGGAGGTGCCGCTGGCCCGTGCCCTGGGCGGGATCAGCCCGCGCAGCGCCCTCGCCCCCGTCTCGGTCAGCTACCGCCGCCGCACCGGCCCCGCCCCCGCCTTCGACGGCCTGGACTCCTCGGTGGACTGGGCGATGTTCAACGGCGCGGTCCGCAACACCCTGCACCTGCAGGTGGTGGACGCCCCGGAGGGCCTTTCGGCGCGGCTGCTGTTCAACCCCCGGGCCATCGGCCGGGCCGGATGCGAGAGCGTCGCGGCGGACCTCGTCGCCCTGCTGCGCGGCGCCGCGGCCCGGCCCGACGCCCCGCTCGGCGAGCTGCCGCTGCCGCCCCGGGTACAGGGCCCCGCCGTCGCGGCCCCGGCGGTCCCCGGCCCCGCCGGGAAGGCGGCCGACGGGAAGGCGGCCGACGGGGAGACGGCGGCCGGGGCGGCGGCGGGTACGGACTCCACCGCGGGCTCCGACGTCACCGGTTCCGGGGTCGGCCCGGACGTCACCGGTTCCGGGGTCGGCCCGGACGCCACCGCGGAGATCACCGCCGAGGTCACCGCGATCTGGCGCGAGCTGCTGGGCGTGGACGAGATCGAGCCGGACGACGACCTGTTCGACCTCGGCGGTCACTCCCTGACCATCACGCAGATCATCTCCCGGGTCCGCGACCGGTACGGCGTCGAGCTGTCCTTCGAGCTGTTCATCGACACCCCGACCGTCGCCGGCGTGACCGGTGAGATCGCCGGGTCCCGATGACGGACGCCCCCGCCGCCCGGAGGGCGTCCGTGACGGTCGAGTTCGCCGGCGCCCGCGGCGGCGAGGCCCCGCTCACCTGGGGGCAGCAGGCATTCTGGCGGCTGACCCGGTGGCTGGACGACGGCGACCCGTACTTCAACATGCCCTGGACGCTGCCCGTCCCCGGCCGGCACGAACTCGACGCGGTCCTCGCCGCGCTGCGCGGGCTCGTCGAGCGGCACGAGACGCTCCGCACGACCTGCGCGCAGACCCCCGCCGGGCCCGTGCAGCGGGTGATCCGGCGGGGCCGGCTGACGGTCGAGGTGGCCGAGGCCGGGCAGGCCAGGCCGCTCGCCGTGGCCGCGGAGGTCGCCGCGGAGCTGGCCGCCACCGGGTTCGACTACGCCGCCGAGCCGCCGCTGCGCTGCGCCGTCGTGACCGGCGGCGGGCGGCCCCGGGCGATGGCCTTCGCCCTGTCCCACCTCGCGGTGGACGCCTGGACGCTGGACATCCTCGCCGCCGACTGGAAGGCGCTGCTCGCCGGGCGGGAGATGCCCGCCCCCGTCTGGCAGCCGCTCGACCAGGCCGCGTTCGAACGCGAGAGGACCGGCGCCGCGCGCGGAGCCAGGGCGCTGCGGCACTGGCGGGCGGAACTGGGGACGGCGCCCCTCACCCTGTTCGACTTCCCCGGCGTCACCCCGGAGGAACCGCGGTTCGTCCGGATCGGCATGGAGTCGGCCGCCGTCGCCGCGGCGGCCGAGACGCTGGCGGAACGCTGGTCGGTCAGCACCGCCAGCGTGCTGACCACGGCGAGCGCCGTGCTGCTGTCGGCGCTGACCGGGCACCGCCGGGTGGCCATGCAGCTCATCGTCGCCAACCGGCACGACCCCAGGACCGGCGCCATGGCGGGCACCGCCGTACAGGACGGGCTGTTCGTCCTCGACCTGTCCGGCGGGACCTTCGCCGACGCGGCGCGGGCCGGGCACGGGCGGGCGCTGACCGCCTACCGGAACGCGCACTACGACCCGTTCGCGATGATGGCGCTGCGCGAGGAGATCGGCCGGGAGCGCGGCGGGACCGTGGACCTGTCGGCCTACTTCAACGATGCGCGGTCCATCGGCCACTGGCCCAACCTGCCCCGGGTGGAGCCGCCCGGCGACCCCGCGGCGATCGCCGCGCTCACCGGGCGGACCCGCACCTTCCTCGTCGGCGCGTGGCACGAGGTGGACGCGACGGTGTTCTTCTCCACCACCCCCGCCACCCACACCTGCGGGCTCCACCTGCTGGTCGACACCGCCCGCCTGCCCCGGTCCACCGCCCACGCGCTGCTGCTGGGGATGGAGACCCTGCTGGTGAGCGGCGTGGCCGGGGACGTGCCGCTCGACGCGGTCGCGGAGCTGTGCGGGATCACCCCGGTCACCCGGCCAGGCGGGAGCGGCCCGGGATCACCCGGAACGACCGGCGGGGACGCGGAGGTCGTACACATGAAGGCCGTACCCGTGGAGGGCGCGCCGGTGGAGGGCGGGGCCGCTGGGAGGGCCGCCGAGGACGTGACCGCCGGGGGAGGCGCCCGATGACCGCCGCGGACGACCGGCGGGCCGAGCTGCTCGGCCGCCTGGCCGCGCTGCCGCCCGAACGCCGCCGCGCCCTGCTCGCGCACGCCCGCGGACGGGCCGCCGGGGACGTCCCGGGCGAGGCGGGCGAGGCGGGGACGGCTGCCGGGAGCGGCGCCGGGACGGAGGAGTGGCCGCTGTCGTTCGGGCAGGAGCGGCTGTGGTTCCTCAGCCGCTTCGACCCGGCCGACACCGCCTACCACACCCCCTGGTGCGTACGGCTGCGCGGCCCGGTGGACGCCGAGGGACTCGCCGCCGCCTTCACCCGGGTGACCGGGCGGCACGACGTGCTGCGCACCCGCTTCCGCCTGGCCGGGGACCGTCCCGTGCAGGTCGTCGTGCCAGCCGCGCCCGTCACCGTGGAGCGGGCCGACGTCGCCGGCGACCCCGCGCCCGCCGTCCTGGAGTTCGTCAACCGGCCCTTCGACCTGGAGAACGGCCCGCCGCTGCGGGTGGCGCTGCTGCGCCTGTCCGACCAGGAGTCCCTGCTCTGCATCGTCCTGCACCACATCGTGGTGGACGGCTGGTCGCTGGACGTCCTCATGCGGGAGCTCGCCGAGTGCTACGCCGCGCACCGTGAGGGACGCGAGCCGGTCCTGGCCGACCTGCCCGTGCGGTACACCGAGGCCGTGGCCGAGGAGCGGCGCCGGGCCGGGGACGACGACGGCGCCCACCTGGCGTACTGGACGCGGACGCTCGCCGGCGTGCCCGTCCTCGACCTGCCCGCCGACCGTCCCCGCCCCCCGCGCTGGACCGGCCGGGGCGGGCGGGTGGAGCTGGCCGTACCCGACGAGGCGGTCTCCCGGCTGGAGGAGACCGCGAAGAGGCGGCGCTGCACCCTGTTCATGGCCCTGCTCGCCGCCTACCAGGCGACCCTCGGCGCGGCCGCCGGGCAGGAGGACCTGTGCGTCGGGGTGCCGGTCGCCGGGCGGAACCGTACCGAGCTGGAGCCGCTGATCGGCTACTTCGCCACGACCCTGGTGCTGCGCGCCGACCTGTCGGGAGACCCGACCTTCGAGGAGCTGCTCGGCCGCACCCGCAGGGCGGTGTTCACCGGCATGCAGCACGCCGAGGTGCCCTTCGAGCGGATCCTCGGCGCGCTGCGCCTGCCCCGCGACCTGAGCCGGCCGCCGCTCTTCCAGGCGATGTTCAACCTGCACAACCTGCCCAAGGACGACCTGCTGCGGACCTCCATGGCCGACCTCGACGTCGAGGTCCACCCGGTTCCGGCGGCGGGCCGTACCAAGGCCGAGGTCTCGGTGGACGCCTGGCGCGGGCCCGAGGGCCTGGGCGGCGTCCTCGACTACAACAGCGACGTCTTCTCCGCCGGGACCGCGCGGCGGCTGGCCGGGGCCTTCACCGAGCTGGTGGAGCGCGCCGGGGCCGACCCGGGACTCCGGCTGTCCGACCTGAAAGGCATCCGACCGTGACGACGACGGCGATGACATCGACGACCGCACCACCGACGGAACCGACGACGGGAACGGCGCCGGAGACGGGGCCGGTGACGCTGCCGGGGCCGGTCCCGCACCGGCCGGCGGCCCCCGAGGCGGTGGCGGTCACCGGGACCGGCGGCGCGCTGACCTACCGCGAGCTGTCCCGGAGGGTGGACGACCTGGCGGCGGTGCTGCGCGGGTACGGCGTCGGCCCGGAGTCCCTCGTCGGGCTGTGCATGGAGCGCACGCCCGGGATGGTGGTCGCGCTCCTGGCGGTCTGGGCGGCCGGCGGCGCGTACGTCCCGCTCGACCCGTCCTTCCCCGCCGACCGGCTCCGGATGGTCCGCGAGGACGCCGGGATCGACCTGGTGCTGACCCAGGACGGAGTGGACCGCGACCTGCTGCGCGGCGTGCCCCGCGTGCTGCGGCTCGGGTGGGACGGCGCCGCCCCGGCGGACGCCCGCCGCGCCGTCCCGGCCACCGGGGACGACCCCGCGCCGCCGGGCGCCCTGGCCTACCTGATCTACACCTCCGGCTCCACCGGCCGGCCCAAGGGCGTGGCGGTCCCGCGCGAGGCGGTGACGAACCTGCTCGCCTCGTTCGCCGGCCTGCTCGGCCTCACCCCGGCCGACCGCTGGCTGGCCGTCACCACCCTGTCGTTCGACATCTCGGTGCTGGAGCTGCTGCTGCCGCTGTCCCTCGGGGCCCGGGTGGTGCTGGCCACCGCCCGGGAGGCGGCCGACGGCCGGGCGCTGCGGGAGCTGGCGGTCGCCGAGGGGGTCACGGTCATGCAGGCCACCCCCGCGACCTGGCGGATCCTGCTGGAGGCCGGCGGCGTCCCCGGGACCGTGCGGACCCGGCTGTGCGGCGGGGAGGCCCTGCCGCGCGACCTGGCCGACGCGCTGCTGGCCGGCGGCGCCCGCCTGTGGAACGTCTACGGCCCCACGGAGACCACCGTGTGGTCCGCCGCCGGAGGAGTCCGGCCCGCCCCGGCCCCGGTCGACCTGGGCGAGGCGATCGCCGAGACGTCGCTGTACGTCCTGGACGACGCCGGCCTGCCGGTGCCCGACGGCGAGGTGGGCGAGCTGCACATCGGCGGGACGGGCGTGGCGCGCGGCTACCACGGCATGCCCGCCCGGACCGCGGACCGCTTCCGGCCCGACTCCTGGTCCGGCCGGTCCGGGGCGCGCATGTACGGCACCGGCGACCTCGTCCGCCTCGCCCCCGGCGGGCGTCTGGAGTATCTCGGCCGGGCCGACCAGCAGGTCAAGATCCGCGGGTTCCGGATCGAGCTCGGCGAGATCGAGACGGCGCTGCGCGCCGCCCCGGAGGTACGGCAGGCCGCGGCGGGCGTGTGGACCGGACCCGACGGCTCACCCCGGCTGGTGGCCTACGTGGTCCCCGCCGAGCCCGGTGGGCCCGCCGGAGACGAGCCTTCCACCGGGCCCGGCACGGTGGCGGGCGAGCCTTCCACCGGGCCCGGCACGGTGGCGGGCGAGCCGCACGCCCACGGGGAGCCGGCGCCGACCGCGCCCGCGGACCTGTGGCCGGGGCTGCGTGAGCGGCTCCGCCGGAGCCTGCCGGAGTACATGGTCCCCGCCCACCTCGTGACGCTCACGGCCCTGCCGCTCACCCCCAACGGCAAGCTCGACCGGGCGGCGCTGCCGCCGCCGGAGGCCGCGCCCGCCAGGACCGCCGCCTACCGGGCCCCGGGCACGGCCGTGGAGGACGAGCTGGCCGGGATGTGGGCCGAGGTGCTGGGTATCGACGAGCCCGTCGGCGTGGACGACGACTTCTTCGAGCTCGGCGGGCACTCGCTGACCGCGGCCCAGATCATCGCCCGCGTCCAGGCCCGCTACGGCGCCGCCGTGCCGATCGTGGCGTTCTTCGAGAACCCCACCGTCGCCGGGCTCGCCGGGGAGCTGGAACGCCTCGACGACGACCTCGACCTGTCCGAGATCGCCGCGCTGCGCGACGAACTCGACGGCCTCGACGCCGACGAGCTGGCCGCCGTCCTCGACGAACTGGCCCCGGGCGCATGAGGGCCCCGCTGTCCCCGGCGCAGGAACGGCTGTGGCTCCTGCAGCGCCTCGACCCGGGAAACGCCGCCTACACCATGTACTTGACGCGCCGCCTGCGCGGCCCGCTCGACGAGGACGCCCTCACCCGGGCGCTCACCGACGTCCTGACCAGGCACGAGAGCCTGCGCACCCGGTTCGCCGAGGAGGACGGCGTGCCGTGGGCCGTCCTCGACCCCGCCCCGCCGCCCGTCGAGTGGATCGGCCCGGTGGACGACGGGGAGGCCCGCCGCCTGGCGGCGGAGCGGATCGACACGCCGTTCGGCCTCGCCGCCGGGCCGCCGGTGCGGGCCGCGGTGATCCGCGTCGCCGGGGGCGATCACCTGCTGTGTGTCACGATGCACCACATCGTCGCCGACGGGTGGTCGCTGAACGTCATCCTCGACGACCTCGCCGAGTGCTACACCGCGCGGGCCCGCGGCGCCGAGCCGGCCCTGCGCCCGCTGCCGGTCCAGGCCGGCGACTACGGGCGCTGGCAGCGCCGCCGGGCGGGGCGGGCCGAGCCGTACTGGCTGGGACGGCTGGCCGACCCGCCCGCGACCGAGCTGCCGTTCCGCCGCGACGGCGGCGCGACCGGGCTGGGGGAGGCCCACCGCGTCACGGTCGCGCCCGCGACGGTCCGCGCGCTGGAGGACCTGGCCAGGGCCGGGCGCACCACCCTGTTCACCGTGCTGGCCGCGGCCTACCAGGTCCTGCTGTCCCGGCACAGCGGGCAGCGGGACGTCCTGGTCGGCAGCGTCGTCGCCGGCCGGGAACGGGTCGAGCTGGAGCCGATGGTGGGATATGTCGCCCAGACGGTGCTGCTCCGCGGCGACCTGAGCGGGGACCCGACGTTCGCCGACCTCGTCGGCCGGGCCCGCGGCGACGTCCTGGGCGCGCTGGGCAACCCCGCCGTGCCGTTCGAGAAGCTCAGCCACCCGGCGGACACGCTGCTGCGCACCATGTTCATCCTGCACAGCCAGGACGCCGGCCCGCGCCGGCCGTTCGGCGGCCTGGAGGTGTCCCACGTCGACGTCGGGCTGCGGCGCGTCAAGAACGACCTGCTCGTCGAGGCGTGGCGGGACGGCGACGGCGGCGGCTCCGGCGGGCTCACCGTGTCCTTCTTCCACGACACCGGGCTGTTCGAGGCCGCGGAGATCGGCCGCCTCGCCGGGCGGTTCGCGCGGCTGCTGGAGTCGGCCGCCGCCTCGCCGGGCACCCCGGTCTCCGCGCTGCGGATCTGGACGGACGACGACGAGGCCGGGCTGCGCCTCCCGGACGCCGGACCGGCCCTCCCGGACGCCGGACCGGCCCTCCCCGAGGCGGCATCGGCCCTCTCGGACCTCGGACCGGACCTTCCCGGCGGGGACGGCCCGCGGACGGTGCCGGAGATGGTCGCCGAGGCCGCCCGGCGGGCGCCCGGCGCCGTCGCGGTGGTCTGCGGCGGGGAGCGGGTCACCTACGGCGAGCTGCTGGCCCGCGCCGACGCGCTCGCCGCCGCCCTCCGCGACGGCGGGGTGCGGCCGGGCGACGTCGTCGGCGTCCGCCTGCCCCGCTCGCCGGAGGCGATCGCCGCGCTGCTCGCCGTGTGGCGGGCCGGGGCCGCCTACCTCCCGTTCGACCCCGACGTGCCGGACGAGCGGCTGGCCTTCGCGCTGGCCGACGCCTCGGCCACCCACCTGGTCACCCGGCGCGCGGCGCCCGCGGGCCTCATCGCCGTCGACCCGTCACCGGCGGACCCGGGCCTCATCGCCGTCGACCCGTCACCGGCGGACCCGGGCCTCATCGCCGTCGACCCGTCATCGGCGGACCCGGGAGCGGCCGGAGGCACGGACCGGGGGACGGCCGGCGGCGCGGGCACGCGGCCGGAGGGTGCGGGACGTGAGGCTCCCGGAGGGTTCCCCGCCGGGGTGGCGCCCGGGGACGCCGCCTACGTCATCACCACCTCCGGCTCCACCGGCGTGCCCAAGGGCGTGCTGGTCGAGCACGGCGCGCTCGCCGCGCGGGTGCGGTGGATGCGCGCGGACTACGGGCTCACCCCCGCCGACCGCGTCGTCCAGTTCGCCTCGCTCAGCTTCGACGCGCACGTCGAGGAGGTCTTCCCGGCCCTGGCCGCCGGAGCCACCCTGCTGCTCCTGCCCGACGGCGCGGCGACCCTGCCCGACGTGCTGGCCTCCCCCGAGGGCGGCCGGGTCACCGTACTGGACCTGCCGACCGCCTACTGGCACTCGCTGACCGAGGACCTCGCGGAGATCACCTGGCCGCCCGCGCTGCGGCTGGTGATACTCGGCGGCGAGCAGGTCGCGGCGACGGCCGTGGCGCGCTGGCGCGACCGGTTCGGCGACGCCGTACGGCTCGTCAACACCTACGGCCCGACCGAGGCCACGGTGATCGCCACCGCCTGCGACCTCGGGGCGGACGCGGCGACGGGCCGCCCGCCGATCGGCCGCCCGATCGGCGAGACCACGGCGTACGTGCTCGGCGACGGGGGAGAGCCGCTGCCCGCGGGGGTGGCCGGGGAGCTGGCGGTCGGCGGGGCGGGGGTGGCGCGCGGCTACCTCGGCCGGCCCGCCCTCACCGCCGCCGCCTTCGTGCCCGACCCCGGCGGCCGGCCCGGGGCGCGCCGCTACCGCACCGGCGACCGGGTGCGCCGCCGCCTGGACGGGCGGCTGGAGTTCCTCGGGCGGCTGGACGGCCAGCTCAAGGTGCGGGGCTTCCGGATCGAGCCGGGCGAGGTGGAGAGCCGCCTGCTGTCCTGCCCCGGTGTGGGGCAGGCGTTCGTCACCGCGCGGGGCGGGGAGCTCGTCGCCTACGTCACCGGCGCCGCGGACCCGGCGGACCTTCGCGCCCGCCTGGAGCGGGTGCTCCCGCGCCAGTTCGTCCCGACGGCCTGGGTACGGCTCGACGTCCTGCCGCTCACCCCGGGCGGCAAGGTGGACCGGGCCGCGCTCCCCGCGCCGCAGGCCGTCCCGGACGCCGGACGGGTCCTCCCGCGGACCGACGGCGAGCGGCTGGTGGCCTCGATCTGGGAGGAGCTGCTCGGCACGGGCCCGGTCGGCGCCTTCGACGACTTCTTCGCCCTCGGCGGCCATTCGCTGCTGGCCACCCGGGTGGCCGCCCGGATCAGGCGGGCCACCGGTGTCGAGGTGCCGATCAAGACGATCTTCGCCGGGAGCACGGTCGCGGCCCTGGCCGAGGAGGTGGAGCGGCTGCTGGTCGAGGAGCTGGCCGCGCTGAGCGAGGAGGAGGCCGAGGCGCTGCTCGCCGGGGCCGAGGAGCCCTGACAGCCGGGGCCAAGCCCTGCTCGCCCGGGCCGAGGAGCCCTGACCGCCGGGACCGGCGGCCCGCGACGGGCGCGGGCCGCCGAAGGGGCGCCGGGCCGCCCCCGGCACCGGAACGGGTCAGGTAAATGGCCTCTGACCTGTGCTTACTCCCTCCGGGAGGGGGAATTGAGCCCATGATCCGGCGTGTCCGGCCGGGTTGCGGGACGGGCGCCGCCGGGAGGCGTCACGCCGTCCGGTTCGGCGAGAGGGGGCGCACCGGTGAACGATCCCGACGGTGTCTACAACGCCCGCGAGCACGGGCTGACGGGCGACGGCGTCACCAACGACCAGCCCGCACTGGCCGCGCTGGTCGACCGGGTCGGGGCGGCCTGCGCGGCCGACGGGCGGGCGCGCACCATCCACTGCCCGCCCGGCGTGTACTCGATCCGGGACGCCGGCACCGTCTGGCGCAGCGGGGTGTCCCTCGTCGGCTCCGGGGCGGGCGCGACCCGCTTCGTGCTGTCCAACCCCGGCAACCCGGGCACCGCGGTGCCGCTGGCCTTCTTCACCGCGCTCCAGCACGGCGCGGGCCCCGGCAACCACATCGCCGACTGCACCTTCGCCGACTTCGAGATCGACGGCTCCGGCGTGAGCGCGGACCCGTACAACGTGCTGGCCAAGGGGCTGGGCCTGCAGTACGTGCTCCGCGGCCGGTTCCGCGACCTGTACATCCACGACACCGCCGCCTCCGGGCTGGGCTGCGACTTCCTTCAGGACACGGTGGTGCAGGGCGTCATCGCGCTGCGCTGCGGGCGGCTGGACACCGGCACGCAGATCGGCGGCGCCGGGCTGGGCATCGGGATCGGCGGCTGGGGCGGGGTGGAGCGGCTGACCATCAGCGGCTGCACCGCCGTCGGCAACGGCACCAACGGCATCTTCCTGGAGCTGCAGAACGCGGCGTGGACCCCGCCGCGCGGCATCCGCATCACCAACTGCCACGCCGAGGACAACCGGTACGGCATCTCCGACTGGGGCGCCGAGGGGCTGGTGGTCGCCGCCTGCGTCATGATCGGCAACCACGAGGCCGGGTTCGACGTCTCCGGCCTGGGCACCACCGGCGTCCCCGGCCGGGGCGGGATCGTCACCGGCTGCGTCATCGACGCCAACGTCCGGGACGGCGTCAGCGTCGGCAACACCCCCGGCCGCTACACCGTCACCGGCAACCGGATCAGCCGCAACGGCCGCTACGGTTACCGCGAGTACAACACCCCCGGCACCTCCGCCTTCGCCTCCGCGTCCACCGCCGACTCCGCCTCGGTCGGGATGGTCCTCGACGGCAACGACATCTGGTGCAACGCCCTCGACGGCATCCGGATCGACAGCCCCGTCGCCGACGCCACCGTCCTCGGCAACCGGATCCGCGACAACGGCGTGCAGCGGGCCCCGGCCGCGGAGGGCGGGGGCCCGTCCGTCACCTACACCGCCACGGCCATGACCGACACCTCGGCCCGCTGGGAGCCCGGCGGCCACCTCGGCAAGATCCTCACGGTCGGCGCCGACATGGCGATCGTGACGGGCAACACCGCCACCGAACTGACGCTGGCCCCCTGGCGTCCCGGCGCGACCTCGGCGTGGCGGGCCGAGCCGCCCGGGGCGGGCACGCCGTACCGGCTGCCGGAGCCGCCGGAGATCCGGGCGGGCATCACGCTGAACGCCGAGGCCCGCGACTACACCATCCGCGCCAACCGGATCTGGGACGGCGGGCGGCCGGGGACCCAGACCCACGGCCTGTGGATCACCGGTTCCGGGGGGTGCGTGTCCGGCCGGGTGGTGGACAACGACCTGGAGGGCAACGCCGTCGCCGCGACCCGTTTCGACATCGGTCCCGAGGGTGGGGAGTGGGCGCGCAACCGCGACGTCTCCCGGTCCGCCTGACCGCCTCGCGGCGGGGGCTGTTGCGGGAGAGGAGGGCGGCGTAACATCCGAGCACCCCTCATGTTGAGGGTGCCCGGTCGTGATCGCGAGGTGCGAGCCGTATGAGCGCTGTCCAACCCGTCCCCGAGGTCCCGGCCGCGCTCGCCGAGCCGGTACGCAGGGTCGGGCCGTGGTGGGTCGCCGGCATCTCGCTGGCCAACCTCGCTCTCTGGATGGGCTACTCCGGGCCGCTCCAGATGCTGCTGCCCATGCAGATGGCGCAGGTCGCGCCGGACGGCAAGGAGACGGCGCTGGCGCTGGTCACCGGCGTCGGAGCCGCGGTGGCGATGCTGTTCAACCCGGTCGCCGGGGCGCTGTCCGACCGTACGACCGGGCGGTTCGGCCGCCGGCACCCCTGGACGCTGGCCGGCGCGCTGGCCGGGGCCGCGGGGCTGGCGCTGCTGGCCGGGCAGGACACCGTCGCCGGCGTGGCGGTCTGCTGGTGCCTGGCCCAGGCCGGGCTCAACGCGATGCAGGCGTCGCTCAGCGCCGGGGTGCCCGACCACGTGCCGGTGCGCCAGCGGGGCGAGGTGTCGGGCTGGGTCGGCATACCGCAGGCGCTGGGCGTGGTGCTGGGGGTGGGACTCGTCATCGCCGTGGCCGCCACCGTCGAGTCCGGCTACCTGATGATCGCCGTTCTGATCCCCCTCTGCGTGCTGCCCTTCGTGTTCACCACCGCCGACCCGCCGCTGGCCACCGCGCCCCGGTTCGACACGCGGGCCTTTCTGCGGAGCTTCCGGATCAGTCCCCGGGCCCACCCCGACTTCTTCTGGGCCTGGCTGACCCGGTTCCTGATGCAGCTCGGCAACGCGATCGCCACGCTCTACCTGCTGTACTTCCTCGCCGACGCGGTCGGCTACGAGCGGATCTTCCCCGGGGAGAAGGCCGAGGACGGCCTGCTCGTGCTGATCCTCATCTACACCGTGGCCGTGGTCGCCACCACCGTCGTCGCCGGTATCGTCTCCGACCGGCTCGCCCGCCGCCGGTTCCTGGTCACGGTCTCGGGCCTGATCAGCGCGGTCCCGGCGGTCCTGCTCGCGTTCCGCCCGACCTGGTCGGCGGCCCTGGTCGCCGCCGCGATCCTCGGCGTGGGTTTCGGCGTCTTCCTGTCGGTCGACAACGCCCTGGTCACCGAGGTGCTGCCCGCCGCCGACGGGCGGGCCAGGGACCTCGGCGTCATCAACATCGCCAACTCCGGCCCGCAGGTCCTCGGGCCGGTCATCGCCGGCCCGATCGTGGCGGGCGCCGGCGGCTACCCGGCCCTCTACCTGGCCTCCGCGGCGCTGACGCTCCTCGGCGCGGTCCTGGTCCGGAAGATCCGCTCCGTCCCCTGACCCGCCCCGCCTCCGCCTCCGCCTCCGCCCCCCCCGTCCAGTCCCGCCCCGCCCTGCCCTGGCACGCTCCGTTCCCTGTTCCGCTCCGCCTCCGTCCCGCGTCCACTCCTGACCGGCTTCGCTCCCCGGTCCGCCCGCCCGCCGGGGCGTCGGTCAGGCCAGCCAGCGGCCGTCGCGCATCAGCTCGCGGCCGGCCAGCTCGTCCGCCTCACGCCACGCCTGGACGCGGCGCGGGGTGATGCGGAACCAGCGGTACGGCGTGGCCGACACGCGCGGGTCGAACCCGGTGCGCTCGGCGAACCGGTCGCCCCGCTCCCGCGGCAGCTCGTCGATCTCCAGGACCTCGACCTCGCCGTCGATCATGGTCACGTCGCGGGTGAGGCCGAGCCCCAGCCGGACGACCCGGGTGGCCGCCAGGTTCCTGCCGGTCGGGCTGTCCGCCGGGGTGGCCGCCAGCAGCGCCTCCCCGTCCCGGTCGAAGGACAGCGGCACCAGGTACGGCACGCCGTCGGCCGAGGCGGTGGCCACCCAGACGTCGACGTCATGGTCGAGCCGGTGCTCGGTGTCACGGCGGCGCCGGGCGCGGGAGCGGGGTCCGGCGCTCGCCGGGTGGCGGTCGGGGGCGTCGCGCGCGGGCTCCCCGGCCGTCGCCGTACCGGTCGCGGGACGCGGCGCCGTACCGGTCACCGGGGTGGGAGAGCTGGTCATGGTCACTCCTGTCGTCGCGGATCACGATCGGCCGGGGGTGTTCCGCCGGGGCCGATCACCGTGGTCACAGCCTCTCCCGGCCGGGGCGCGGGCCGCCTCCGTACCGACCACGGAACCCGGTACGGATAATGGTGCGATGCCCGGTCCAGTCATCCCGGCTCCGGCCGTCTCGGCTCGCGAGGCCGAAGTGCTCACGCTGCTCGGCGAGCACCTCAGCAACGCGGAGATCGCCGCGCGGCTGTTCATCTCCGTGCGGACGGCCGAGTCGCACGTCTCCTCGCTGCTGCGCAAGCTGGGACTGCCGGACCGGCGGGCGCTCGCCCGGCACGCGGCCGAGCTCGCCCGAACCGAGGAGCCGCGCCCGGCGCCCGCCCTGCCGGCACCGCTGACGGCGTTCATCGGCCGGGCCCGGGAACGCGGTGAACTGGCCGAGGCGGTGACGTCGCACCGGCTGGTGACCGTGACCGGCCCGGGAGGTGTGGGCAAGACGCGCCTCGCGCTCGCGGTGGCCGCGGACGTGGCCGGCGACTTCCCCGACGGGGTGTGGTTCGTGGACCTGGTCCCGGCCACCGAGCCGGGCCGGGTGGCGACGGCGGTCGCGGCGGCCGTGGGCGTGGGCGAGCAGCCCGGACGCGGCATCGACGACGCGGTGCCTGCCGCGCTGGCGGACCGCCGGGCGTTGCTGGTGCTGGACAACTGCGAGCAGGTGCGCGACGGGGTGGCGCCGTTCCTGGAGCGGCTGCTGGCGGCCTGCCCGCGGCTGCGGGTGCTCGTGACGAGCCGGGTCCGGCTGACGGTGCCGTTCGAGCGGGTGTTCCCGGTCCCGCCGCTGTCGCGGGCCGGCGGCGACAACTCCGAGGCGGTGGCCCTGTTCCTGGACCGGGCGGCGGCCGCCGGGCGGCTGCCGGGCCCGGAGGTGGGCGAGGGGGCCGTGGCCGTCTGCGAACGGCTCGGCGGCATGGCGCTGGCGATCGAGCTGGCGGCGGCGCGGTGCTCCACGCTCGGGCTGGACGGCCTCGTGGCCGGGCTCTCCGACCAGCTGCGGATCCTCGCCGGAGGGCCCCGCGCGAACGACAGGCACAGGTCGGTGCGGGCGGTGCTGGACTGGAGCCACGACCTGCTGGAGCCGCCGGACCAGGCACTGCTGCGCCGGGTGGCGGTGTTCGTCGCGCCGTTCACCGCCGACGCGGCCGCCGGGATCGCCGGGTTCGCCCCGCTGGACCGGGACGGGGTCGTCGACGGGCTCGGCAGGCTCGCCGAGCACAGCCTCCTCGCCGTGACGCCGTCCGCGACCGGCACCCGGTACCAGGCGCTGGAGACCATCCGCCAGTACGGGACGGAACGGCTCACCGGCGCCGGTGAGCTGATGGACGTCCGGTCCCGGCATCTGAGCTGGTGCCTGGCCGGTGCGGACGCCCTCGCGGGGGCCGGCGGCGCGGACTGGCGCGCCCGGTTCGACGCGGTGGCCGAGGACATGCGGGCCGCCCTCGCCTGGGCCGCCGAGCGGCCGGAGCGCCGCGCGGACGCCCATCGGCTCGCCCTGTCCCTGGCCGGTCTGGCCTTCACCCGCAACCTCCTCGGCGAGGCCCAGCAGCGGCTGGAGCAGGCGGCCCGGCTCGCCGCCGACGCCGCCGCCGACAGCGGCACCGGCATCGATGCCGACGCCGCGGCCGTGGCGCTGCGGCAGGCCGCCGCGGTGGCCGGGTGCCGGGGGCTCGGCGACGACATGTTCCGCCTGCACCGCGCCGCCGCGGAGGCCGCCCGCCGGGCCGGGGACACCGTCGGCGCCGGCCGTGACCTGGCCACCGCCGCCACCGTCGCGTACCGCTTCTCCAGCTCGTTCACCCGGGTCCCCTCCGCGGAGGAGGCGGCCGTCCTCCTCGCGGAGGCGCGGAAGCTGGCCGGCGACGCCCCGGCCGCCGAGGCGGCCGTCGCGCTGGCCGAGGCGGCCGTGGTCGCGGACGCGTTCGGCGCCGTCCAGGGGGACACGGACAACACCGCGCGGGAGACGATCGGGTTCGCCGAACGGGCGGTCGAGCTCGCCCGGCGCGCGGGCGACCCGGTGGCGGAGTCCGCCGCCCTCGACGCGCTCTCCGGCGCCCGGAGCTGGGCCGGCGAGCCCTTCGCCGCCGCGGCCGCCGCCCGGCGCCGGATCGACGTCCTGACCTCCGCGCCGCCTTCCCCCGCCGGTTCGTACGAACCGCCGCCTTTCCCCGCCGGCCCGCACGAACCGCCGCCTTTCCCGGCCGGCTCGCGTGAGCTGATCGACGCCCCGGCCGGCACGCACGAGATGATCGACGCCCTCGCCATGGCCGCCGGGACCGCCCTCGGCGTCGGCGCGCTGCCGGAGGCCCGCCGGTGGGGCGGGCGGCTCGCCGGTCACCCGCTGCTGGCCGAGGCGGGCCACCACGCCACGTCCTGGCTCCTGGTCGCCGACGCGCTCACCGGCGACGCCGGCGAGGTGCTCGCCGGCAGCGTGCGGTTCCTCGACGCGTGGGAGCGGAGCGGCCGCGGGCGGTCGTTCTCCCTCGGCCCCGCCGCCGCGTCGGTCGCGATGATCCACGGCCTGAGCGGCGATCACGACGCCCGGAGGACCTGGCTCGCGATCGTGGACGAGGCGGGCACCGGGCCGGAGCACCGCCGGGGCTACGGCGCGGTCTTCGACGCCACGGTCCTGCTCCACCACGGAGACGCGGACGCGGCGCTGGAGCGGGTCGCGCCAGAGCCGGAGCAGGTGTGGAAGTGGGTCTCCTGGATCTGGCTCCACTGGTACGCGGGGCTCCGGGCGGAGGCGGCGGTGCTCGCCGGACACCCGGACGCCCGGGACCGGATCGCCTCGGCCCGGATCGTGGCCGCCGGAAACCCGGTCGTCTCGGCCCAGGTGGACCGGGCGGAGGCGCTGCTCGACGGCGATCCGCCCCGGCAGCTCGCCGCCGCCGCGGCGTTCGAGGCGGCCGGCTGCCGCTACCAGGCGGCGCGCACGCTGGTGCTCGCCGGGGGCGAGCACGCCGCCGCCGGGGAGACCGCGCTGGCCGGTCTCGGCCTCGCGCCCGGGGCCGCCCGGTAGGAGGCAGCACCGCGGCGCGTCCGCCCCGGCGGCGGGTGCGGGCCGTGCGGGCCGTTCGGACCGGGAAGCGCGGGCCGGGGCGCCGGTCCGGCGTACCCGGCCGCCCAACGGGGACGGGCCTCAGCTCACCGCCTGCTTCACCAGCGCGGCGATCCGCTCCTCCACCTCGGGCGTCACCTCGGTCAGGGCGAAGGCGACCGGCCACATCGTGCCCTCGTCCAGGCTCGCCACGTCGCTGAACCCGAGCGTCGCGTAGCGCGTCTTGAACTTCCCCGCGTTCTGGAAGTGGCAGACGACCTTGCCGTCCAGCGCGTAGGCGGGCATGCCGTACCAGAGCCTCGGCTCAAGGGCCGGGGCGGTGGCCCGGATGACGGCGTGCACCCGCTCGGCCATGATCCGGTCCGAGTCCTCCATCTCGGCGATCTTCGCGAGCACGTCCCGCTCCGCCTCCGCCGCCTTCTCCTCCCGCGAGGCGCGCCGCGCCGCCTTCTTCCGCTCCTGGGCGTGGTCCTTCATCGCGGCCCGCTCCTCGGCGGTGAAGCCCTCATAGGTGCTGTTCTCGTTGTCGGCCACGGCCATCACTCCTGTCGGTATAGGTGGACGATCGGATGGAACGTCCCGCCTGTCCGATCGCCGTGGTCACAGCATCCCGCATCCGGGACGCGGGCCGCCTCCGTAGTGGCTACGGATAACGGGTCGGTACCGGCTCCGCACCCGCCGGGCCGCGACGCGACCGCGGCCCGGCGGAGGTGGGACCGGCTCCTGGTGATCCGTCTTTGAAACTTTCATGGCCTCCCCGGGGTTTTCGGCCCCCGTGGCCGGAGCCGTCCTCCCGGGGAGCCGCGGGGAAGGGCCCTGAGCTGGGAGGCCGTACGGCGCCGCGAATCCGTCCCGCGGCGGTGCGGAGATGGCCCATAACGTCTCGACAACGACCGTTGATCCGTTCGTCACGCCGATGTAACGTCGGCGCCGCCCCAGAAAATATCGGGCAAGCATCGAAACTTTCAGCAACAGTGGTGCGGCGGTGGCGCCGGGCGGGTCCGTCCGGCGCCGGCCAGGTCCGGAGCCCCCGCACGACCCCCGGAGAGACGAGGAAGGGAACCACTGTGATGTCGTTGGGACGGCGAAGCGCGGCAGCCCTGGTCGCGGCCACGCTCCTCCTCGGAGGATGCGGCGGCGGAGGCGACGGGGAGCCGAAGGCCGCCTCCGGGAGCGGGGGGAAGGTCACGGTCGAGTGGTGGAACATCGGGACCACCGAACCGCTGAAGTCCTTCCTGGCGCGCATGGCCACCGAGTACCAGAAGCAGCACCCGAACGTCGTCATCAAGAACCTCCCCATCGAGAACGAGGCGTTCAAGGCCCGGATGACGACGCTGAACCAGTCGGGCAAGACGCCCGACCTCTTCACCACCTGGGGCGGCGGCGTCCTGAAGCAGCAGGTGGACGCCGGGCTGGTCAAGGACCTGAGCGCCGACGCCTCGTCCTGGATGGGCTCGTTCACCCCGGCCGCGCTGCAGCCGTACCAGGTCGACGGGAAGACCTACGCCATCCCGGCGGACATCGGCATGGTCGGCTTCTGGTACAACAAGGCGCTGTTCGCCAAGGCGGGCGTCACCGAGCCGCCCGCCACCTGGTCGGCCTACGTCGACACCGTCAAGAAGCTCAAGGCGGCCGGCATCACCCCGATCGCCCTGGCCGGCAAGGAGAAGTGGCCCGGCCACTACTACTGGGCCTACCTCGCCATGCGGATCGGCGGCCTGGCCGCCCTGCAGCAGGCGGCGACCGACCACGACTTCACCAAGCCCCCCTTCGTGGAGGCCGGCCGGCGCCTGAAGGAGCTCGCCGACCTCGACCCGTTCCAGAAGGGCTTCCTCGGCGCCGCGTACAACACCCCCGACGGCCAGGCCGCGCTCGTCGGCAACGGCAAGGCGGCGATGGAGCTGATGGGCCAGTGGGCGCCGTCGGTGGAGAACGAGGCGGGCAAGGGCCTCGGTGACGACCTCGGCTTCTTCCCCTTCCCGGCCGTCGAGGGCGGCGCGGGCAAGGCGACGGACGCCTTCGGCGGCGGCGGCGGGTACGCCATCGGCGCGGACGCGCCCGCCGAGGCGCTCGACTTCCTGAAGTTCATGTCCGAGCCGAAGAACCACCGCGACGTGGTGGCGTCCGGGGCGGTCCTGCCGGTGCTGAAGGGCGTCGAGGACGCCGTCAAGGACCCGAACCTGGCGACGGTGGCCAGGGCGCTGTCGTCGGCGAGCGGCTTCCAGCTCTACCTCGACCAGGCCTACCCGCCGGCCGTCGGGCAGGAGGTCAACGACAGCGTCGCCGAGCTGATCGCGGGCAAGAAGACGCCCGAGCAGGTCGCGCAGGCCATCACCGAGACGGCGAAGTCCGAGTAGATGAGGGCGGCGCAAGACACCTCCCGGCTCGCGTCCCCGCCAGGGGAGCGGCGGGCGCCGTCCCCGGCCGCCCCGGCGGCCGGGGCGGCGGCGCCCCGGCCGTCGCGCGGGCACCGGCTACGGGGCCGGCTGACGATCGCGGCGTTCCTGCTCCCGGCCCTGCTGCTGTTCGGCCTGCTGGTCCTGGCCCCGATCCTCGTGGCGGTCTACACGAGCGTCTTCAAGTGGAACGGCCTGCGCGGCCTCCCGGACGACTTCATCGGGACGGCCAACTTCGAGCGGATGTTCGCCGACGAGGTCTTCCTCGGCGACCTGTGGCGCGGCGCGGTGCTGATCGTCCTGTCGCTGGCGGTCCAGCTCCCGTTCGCCCTCGGCGTCGCCATGCTGCTCAACCAGCGCATGCGCGGCCGGGCCGTCTACCGGATGATCTTCTTCGCCCCGTACATCCTCTCCGAGGTGATCACCGGGGTGCTGTTCTCGATGATCCTGTCGCCGGACGGCGGCCTGGCGAACCTCGTGCTGGGGACGGTGGGGCTGGAGTCGGACTGGCTCTCCGACCCGTCCACCGTCATGCCGTCCCTCTTCCTGGTGATGACCTGGAAGTACTTCGGCTTCCACATGATCCTCTACCTGACCGGCCGCCAGGGCATCCCGCACGAGGTGACCGAGGCGGCGCAGATCGACGGCGCGGGGAGCTGGCAGGTGTTCCGGTACGTCACGCTGCCGCTGCTCGGGCCGACGATCCGGATCAGCGTCTTCCTGTCCGTCATCGGGGCGATCCAGTTGTTCGACCTGGTCTGGGTCCTCACCGGCGGGGGACCGGCCCACTCCTCCGAGACCATGGCCGTCACGATGTTCCAGTTCGGCTTCAAGCGCTACCAGGTCGGCTACGCCAACGCGATCAGCGTCGTGATGTTCGCGGTCAGCCTCGTCTTCGCACTCGTCTACCAGCGGTACGTCATGCGCCGCGACACCGAGGGAGCCATCACCGCCATGCGGAGCCAGCGTTGAACCGGCGACCCGCCCCCTCCCGCGCCGGAGCCCGGCCACGGTCCCTGGGGCTGCACGTCATCGCCGTGACGGTCGGGGCGTTCGTCATCGTGCCGATCGCCTTCGGCCTGCTCGGCGGGTTCAAGGACGCCGTCCAGCTGTCCACCGACCCCGTCGGCCTGCCGTCGCCGTGGGTCTTCTCCAACTACGCCGACGTCCTGGCCGCCCCGTCGTTCTGGCGCCAGCTCGGCAACAGCGTCCTCATCGCGCTGGCCACGACGCTCGTGGTCGTCGGCGTGTCGGCGCTGGCCGCCTTCGTCTTCGCCCGGTTCGCCTTCCGGGGGCGGGAACTGTTCTTCACGATCTTCACGGTCGGGCTGATGTTCCCGTTCGCGGTGGCGATCCTGCCGCTGTTCGTCCTGCTGCGGGCCGCCGGCCTGCTGGACAACCCGCTGGGGGTCGTGCTGCCGCAGGCCGCCTTCGGCCTGCCGATGACGATCATCATCCTGCGCGGCTTCTTCCGGGGCATCCCGGGGGAGATCGAGGAGGCGGCGACGCTCGACGGGTGCGGCGCGTTCGGCTTCTTCTGGAAGATCCTGCTGCCGATGGCCCGCCCGGCGCTGGCGACCGTGTCGGTGCTCGCGGTCGTGGGGAGCTGGAACAACTTCATGCTGCCGCTGGTCGTCTTCAACGACCCCTCCTGGTGGACCCTCCCGCTCGGCGTCCAGCAGTTCCAGGGGCAGTACGCCACCGAGTGGGCGCGCGTCCTGGCCTACGTCACCGTCGCGATGGTGCCGGCGCTGGCGTTCTACGCCCTGGCCGAGCGCCGGCTCGTCAGCGGCCTGACCGCCGGCGCGATGAAGGGCTGACGGCCGGTGGATCTGGGACACGGCACCCTCGCGGGCGCCCCGGGACGGACGGAACCGGAGTACGGCGCGGCCCCCGCGGCCCCCGTGGCCCCGGGAAACGGTGTTCCCGCGGGCGCCTCAGCCCCGCCCGGCCCGGGGCGGCGCGGTGCTCTCGCGCACGACGAGCTCGGTGGCCAGCTCCACGCGCCGGGCCTGCGACGGCTCGCCCCGCCCCATGGCCAGGACCATCCGGGTGGCCGCGGCCGCCATGTCCTGAAGGGGCTGGCGGACGGTGGTCAGCGGCGGCCAGGCCGAGCGCGCCAGCGGCAGGTCGTCGAAGCCGACCACGCTGAGGTCGTCCGGGACGCGCAGGCCGCGCCGCCGGGCGGCCTCGAACACCCCGAACGCCTGCATGTCACTGCCGGCGAAGATGGCGGTGGGCGGATCGTCCAGGGACAGCAGCGCGTGCCCGTGGTCGCGGCCGGAGTCGACCAGGAAGTCGCCGTGGCGGATCAGCTCCGGCGCGACGGTCACGCCCGCGGTCTCCAGCGCCGCGCGGTAGCCGTCGATCCTGGCCCGGCTGCACAGCATGTCGGCCGGTCCGCCGATCATCCCGATCCTGCGGTGCCCCAGCTCCAGCAGGTGCCGGGTGGCGGCCAGCCCGCCGTTCCAGTTGGTCGCGCCGACCGAGGTGACGCCCGGCGCGGGCTCGCCCTCCGGGTCGACGACGGCGAACGGCGTCGCGCGGGCGTTGAGCTGCCCCTGCAGCGTGGCGGACAGCTTGGAGGCGACGACGACCACGCCGTCGGTACGGCGGGCCGCGATGCGCTCCAGCCAGTCACGGCCGGGACCGGCGTGCGTGTGCAGCACCGAGACCACGATGCCGGCGTCGGCCTCGCGGGCGGCCGTCTCGGCGCCCCGGACGATCTCCATCGCCCACGGGCTCTCGATCTCGGAGAAGACCAGGTCGATCAGCCCGGCCGGCCCGTCGCTCTGGCTGACGCGCCGCCGGTAGCCGTGTTTGTGCAGCAGCCGTTCGACCCGCCGCCGGGTCTCGGCGGCGACCTCCGGCCGGCCGTTGATGACCTTGGACACCGTGGGAACGGAAACCCCCGCCTCCTCGGCGATGAGGGCGATCGTCACCCGCCTCTTCGCTGGCATGCCCAGGAGTGTAGCCGAAACCTTTCGGCTCGCCGCCCGCCCGGTGCGCCATGCCCGCGGCTCCACCCGAACGGATCAGTCGAGTGATATGCGTGTTCCGCGTATCGCCCGGCTCCGAAAACTTCAATTTCTACATGAAAGTTTCAAAGAACCGCTTTCGGCGCCCGCTCGGCGGACGGCGACCGTCGCACAAGGAGAATCCATGACCCTGCGTGTCTCCGGATCCCGGCTCGTCGACCCGGAGGGCGCCGCGGTACGGCTGCGCGGCGTCGGCCTCGGGGGCTGGCTGAACATGGAGAACTTCATCACCGGCTACCCCTCCACCGAGTCGGAGATGCGCCGCGCGGTGGGCGAGGCGCTGGGGGAGGACCGGGCCGAGCTGTTCTTCGACCGGCTGCTGACCTCCTTCTTCGGTCCCGGCGACGCCGCGCTGCTGGCCTCCCTCGGCGTCAACTGCGTGCGCATCCCGGTGAACTACCGCCACCTGGAGTCCGACGACCGCCCGATGGAGGTCGCCGAGCGGGGATTCCGCCACCTCGACCGCGTCGTCGACCTGCTCGGCGAGCACGGCATCTACAGCGTCATCGACCTGCACGCGCTGCCCGGGGCGCAGAACCAGCACTGGCACTCCGACAACCCCACCCACGTCGCGTCGTTCTGGCGGCACCGGCACTTCCAGGACCGGGTGGTGCACCTGTGGGAGGTGATCGCCGACCGCTACCGCGACCACCGGTGGGTGGCCGGCTACAACCCGGTCAACGAGCCCGCCGATCCCACGGGAACGGTCGTCGGGCCGTTCTACGACCGCCTGGTCAAGGCCGTCCGCGCGGTCGACCCCGGCCACGTGCTGTTCCTCGACGGCAACACCTACTCCACCGACTTCTCCGTCTTCCGCGAGGTCTACGAGAACACCGTCTTCGTCTGCCACGACTACGCCCTGGCCGGGTTCGCGCACGGCGGGCCGTACCCCGGCCACACCCGTGGAGAGTGGGTGGACCGCGAGCAGCTGGAGCGGACCTTCGAGCGGCGCACCGCCTTCCAGCGCCAGACCGGCACGCCGCTGTGGGTGGGGGAGTTCGGCCCCGTCTACACCGGCGACCCCGCCGTGGACGGGCAGCGGTACCAGATCCTGCGCGACCAGCTCGACATCTACGACGCCCACGAGGCCGGCTGGTCCCTGTGGACCTACAAGGACGTCGGGCTCCAGGGGCTGGTGTACGCCGCGGGTCCCTACATGGAGCGGTTCGGGCCGTTCATCGCGAAGAAGACGCGGCTCGGCGCCGACCGGTGGGGCTCCACCATGGAGGAGTCCGCCGACATCCTGGCGCCGCTGCACGCGCTCCTGGAGACCGAGTTCCCCGGCTGGGACCCCTACCCGTGGGGCGCCCGGTACCAGGCCGACGACCTCATCCGGCACATCCTCATCGCCCAGGCCATGCTGCCGGAGTACGCCTCGCTGTTCCGCGGCCTGTCCGACGAGGAGCTGATCGCGCTGGCAGACTCCTTCGCGCTGCCGGCCTGCGCCCGCCGCGAACCCCTGCTCGAACTGCTCGCCGCCAACCTGGCGGCCCGGTGACGGCGGGCGTCCCGGGCACGGAGGGCACGGCGGGCGTCCCGGGCACGGAGGGCGTCCCCGGCGCGGCGGCCGCGGGGAGGACGTTCGCCAACCCGATCCTCCCCGGCTGCCACCCCGACCCCTCGATCTGCCGGGTAGGCGACGACTACTACCTGGTCACGTCGAGCTTCGAGTGGTTCCCCGGGGTGCCGGTGTTCCACAGCCGGGACCTGGTGCACTGGCGGCCGCTGGGCCACGTCTTGGACCGCCCCTCCCAGCTCCCGCTCGACGGGACCAAGCCCAGCGGCGGGATCTACGCCCCGACGCTCCGGCACCACGAGGGCGTCTTCTACATGATCACGACGCTGGTCGACGGGCCGCCGGAGGCCGGCCTGGAGAACTTCGTGGTCACCGCGACGGACCCGGCGGGCCCGTGGAGCGAGCCGTACCCGCTGGACCTGCCTCGGGCCTTCGACCCGTCGCTGTTCTTCGACGACGACGGGACCGCCTGGGTCACCGCGACCCGCCCCACGAACGACCTCGGCCACACGGAGATCTTCCTGCGCCGGCTCGACCTCGGCACGATGACCCTCACCGGCGAGGAGACCGTGCTGTGGGACGGCGCGCTCAAGGACGCCGTCTGGGCCGAGGGCCCGCACCTGTACAAGATCGACGGGTACTACCACCTGTTGATCGCCGAGGGCGGGACCGCGCACGACCACGCCGTGACCGTCGCCCGCTCGGACGACGTCGCAGGGCCGTACCGCGGCAACCCCCGCAACCCGATCCTCACCCACCGCCACCTGGGCCTCGACCACCCGATCGTCGGGACCGGCCACGGCGACCTCGTGCGGACCGCCGCCGGCGAGTGGTGGATGGTGCTGCTGGCGATGCGCCCCTACGGCGGATACCACTACAACCTGGGCCGGGAGACCTTCCTGACCCGGGTGCGCTGGGAGGACGGCTGGCCGCTCGCCGAGCAGGTCGAACCCGCGGCGGCCGCGCCGGACCTGCCCGAGCACCGCTGGCCCGCCGAACCCGCCTGCGACAACTTCGACGCGGAACGGCTCGCGCCGTGCTGGAACCACCTGCGCACCCCGCGCGAGCCGTACTGGAGCCTGACCGAGCGGCCCGGCCACCTGAGGCTGTGGCCGGGCCCGCGGACCCTCGCCGAGCGGGCCGCGCCGAGCCTGGTGGCGCGCAGGCAGTGTCACCGCGACTTCGCCGCGCACGCCGCCCTCGACTTCACCCCGGCCGGGGACGGGTGCGCGGGCCTGGTGCTGGTGCAGAACGACGACTTCCACATCCGCTACGTCCTGTCGGCGCGCGGCCTGGAGGTGGTCCGCCGGCACGCCGGCGCCGACGAGGTGCTCGCCGCCGCCCCGGTGCCCGGCGGCAGGCTGTTCCTCGGGGTGGAGGCGAGGGGCCAGGAGTACCGGATGCGCTACGCCACGACCCCCGGGCGGTGGCTGCCCCTCGGCGGCGCGGTGGACGGGCGGGTGCTCAGCACGACCGTCGCGGGCGGCTTCACCGGCGCCTACATCGGCATGTACGCCGCGGGCGGACCGGAGGCGGGCCGGAATCCGGCGGACTTCGACTGGTTCGAGTATCTCCCCCTGACCCCGTGAATCCGCGGGGCCCTCGAACCCGTGAGCCCCGAACCCTCGAAGCCGGCTGAGGCGGTACCCGATGTGACAGGGAACAGCCGATTCCCGGTCGCATCGCAGGAGCGCCGCATGGCGACGGACCGGGCGGCCGTCAGCCGCGCAGCAGGCGGCGGACGCCGAGCGAGGCCGCCCGGACCGCGAGCGCGGGCGAGAGCCGGGTCAGGAGCCAGGCCGTACGGCCCGACGCCGGGGCCACGATGAGCGCCCGGTCACGGGCGATGCCCCGCATGACGTCGCGGGCCAGCGTCTCCGCCGGGTAGAGGAAGGGCGCCACCAGCTCCGCCGAGCGCCGGGCGTTCGCGCTGACCGCGGTCTGCGGCAGGCCCGGGTTGACGCGGTCGTACAGCGGGGTGTCGGTGAAACCCGGGCAGACCGCGTGCACCTTCACCCCGTGCGCCGCCGCCTCGGCCCGCAGCGCGAGCGACAATCCGACCACCCCGTGCTTGGCCGTGGTGTAGGGCAGCATCAGCGGCGCGGGGAACACCCCCGCCACGGACGCGGTGTTGACGATGCGGCCGAACCCCTGCTCGATCATGACCGGGTAGGCGGCGTGGACGCCGTGGACCACCCCGCGCAGGTTCACGTCGATCACGCGGTTCCAGTGGTCGAGACCGAACTCCTCGGCGGCGCCGCCGACCGCGATCCCGGCGTTGTTGAACATGAAGTCCAGCCGGCCGTGGCCGGCCCGGACCTTCGCCACCAGGTCCCGGACCGCGTCCGCGTCGGTGACGTCCAGCGCCGCCCCGGCGCAGCCCAGCTCGGCGGCGGCACGCCCGGCTCCCTCGCCGTCCGAGTCGGCGACCACCACGTGGACGCCGTGCCCGCGCAGCTCGCGGGCGAGGGCCAGCCCGATGCCGGAGGCGCCCCCGGTCACGATCGCCGTCTTCATGAACCAGCCTCCCAGCGTCTCCGGCCGTCTCCCGGCGCCCTCCGGGCCCTACCCGGCAAGCGGACGGAACACCCGTAACCCTCCAAAAACCTCAGTCTGGGGTGCCAGGTGTCTCACACCGGTAGAACGGCCTTCCTCAGAGGAGTATTCGGGCCACTCCGATTCACCCGGTGACGTCCTTGTCGCCGAGCGTGATGGAATCCTTCCGGGTATGACAGCGGTGTCCGCTCCCCGTCCCCTCCTGGGAACCGTTTTCCTGTTGTTCGTCAGCGCGGCCTGGGGCTCGGCCTTTCCGCTGATGAAGGACCTCATCACCCGCGTGCCCGTGGCCGACCTGCTCACCGAGCGGTACGGCATCGCCACGCTCGTCCTCGTCGCGATCCGCCCCGGCTGCCTGCGGAGGCTGCCGGAGCGGACGTGGCTGACCGGAGCCCTGCTCGGCCTGCTGTTCGGCGTCGGCCAGACCGCCCAGGCGGTCGCCCTGCACGACCTGCCCTCCTCGGTCTCGGGCTTCGCCGTCGGCTCCTACGTGGTGATCACCCCCATCCTCGGACTGATCCTGACCGGCGCCCGGATCACCGGCCGCACCTGGGTCGCGGTGGCGCTCGCGACGGCCGCGATGGCGGCCTTCACGCTGCTGAAGGAGGCCGAGGGCGGCGACGTCTCACTGCCCGCGCTGGCCGTCACGCTGCTGTCGGCCGTGCTGTACGCGGCGCACACGCTGGTGCTGGGCGGCTACGCCGACGCCCGCCGCGACGCCTACCCGATCGCGGTGATCCAGCTCGGCACCATCGCGCTCATGACCGGCATCCTCGCCGTGCCGGACGGCCTCACCCTGCCCGCCACCCCGGCCGACTGGGCGGTCCTGGGCCACCTGTCGGTCGTCGCCTGCGCCCTGGGCTTCCTGGCCCGCTCCTTCGGGCAGCTCCACGTGCCGCCGGTGCCCGCCGCGGTGATCCTGTCGGCCCAGCCGCTCTGGGTCACCGCCCTGGCCGTCGCGGCGTACGGCGAGCCGCTCACCGGCACCTTCCTGGTCGGCGGCGGGCTCATCGCCCTGGCCATGCTCATGGTCGTGCTGCCCGGTGGACGGTGGTCACGCGGCGGACGGCGGTCACCTGGCGGGAAGCGACCACCCGGCGGGCGGCGGTCACCCGGAGGACGGTGGTGGCCCGGCGGACGGCGGTCGCCGGGCGGGCGGTGGTGGCCCGGCGGACGGCTCAGCACAGCGCGCCACGCGGCAGACCCAGCTCCAGTTCGGCGGACGCGCGGACGAGCTCTGCCAGCCGGGCCCGGGTCAGCAGTCGCCGATGCGCGGTCACCTGGGCGGCCAGGCCGTCGACGAGCGCGATGATCCGCCAGACCGCGCCGTCGGGATCGGCGCAGTCGAAGGCGCCGGTCCCGACCCCCTCGTCGACGACCGAGCGCAGCGCCCGCCGCCAGCGCAGGCCGGTCTCCCGGCAGATCGCCTCCAGGTCGGCGTCGCGCACCGACTCGGCGCGGGCGTCGATCCACAGCGTCCACGAGGTGGGCCGGCCGCCGGGGGAGTAGAGGGCGAGCAGGGCGCGCAGCCGCTCCGGCGGTGAGCCGCCCGACGCCTCCATCCGCTCCAGGGCCGCGAGGTCGCGCTCGGCCGCGTAGGCGAGGGCCTGCGCGAGCATCTTCTCCCTCGTCTCGAAGTGGTAGAACAGCAGCGCCTGGCTGACCCCCGCGGCCCGCGCGATGTCGGCCGTACGCGTGTGCCCGAACCCCCGGGCGGCGATCACACCGCAGGCCGCGCGGAGCAGGTCGTCACGCCGCAGACGCCCGAATCCCCGTGCCACATCGGAACCCTAGCCGCTCCCCGTCCCGCCTTTCCGGTTTCGCCGGACACCACCGTGCGCATCTCTACTACGAACGGGACAAGAGGGGCGCTCGCCGTACGCCGGGGCTCCGTCCGCGTCCCACCGGCCGACGGCACCGGGAGGACCCATGCCCGACATCACCGCGCTCCCCGGCTTCTACCGGATCGCGCGCGCCGACCCGGGACGCCGCGCGGTGATCGACGCCGACGGCACGACCACCTCGTACGGCGAACTGCTCGCCCGGGTGAACCAGGTCTCGCACGGCCTGCGCGCCCGCGGCCTCACCCGGGGCGACGTGGTCGCCGGGGTGCTGCCCAACGGCCTGGACCAGGTGGTCATGCTGATGGCCACCGGCCAGATCGGCCTGTACTACGTGCCGGTCAACTGGCACCTGACGGACGCGGAGATCGCCTACATCCTCGCCGACTGCGACGCCCGGGTCGTGGTCGCCGGACCGGGCCGCCCCGTGGCGGGAGCGCTGCCCGGCGCCGCCGCACTGGCGGCCGGGCAGCCGGTGACCGACCCCGCGGACCGGACCGCCGGATCGGTCATGTGGTACACCTCCGGCACCACCGGCTTCCCCAAGGGCGTCCAGCGGCGGCTGTCCGGCGCCGAGCCGGAGGCCGCCGTCCCGGCCGTCACCTGGTTCCTCGGCGAGGTCTGCGACCTGCGGCCGGGCGACGGGACCCACCTGGTGACCTCGCCGATGTACCACTCCGCGCCGTGCGCGCACACCATGTTCGCCCTGCACCTGGGCCACACCCTGGTGATCGCCCCCGGCTTCGACCCGGCCGGGGTGCTGGAGCTGGTGGACCGCCACCGGGTGACCAACTCCATGATGGTGCCGACGATGTTCCACCGGATGCTGCGGCTGCCCGAGGAGGCCCGTCGCTCCTACGACCTGTCGTCGCTGCGGCAGGTGATGCACACCGGCGCGGCCTGCCCGGTGGCGGTCAAGAAGGCCGTCATGGACTGGTGGGGCCCGGTCCTCTACGAGTACTACGGCTCCACCGAGGCGACCATCGCCTTCGCCGTGAAGCCGCACGAATGGCTGGAACGCCCCGGCACGGTCGGCCGCCCCGTCCCCGGGTTCGAGGCGAGGATCCTCGGCCCCGACGGCGAGGAACTGCCGCCGGGGGAACCCGGCATGATCTACGTCAAGTCGGGCCTCGGCCGCTTCGCCTACCGCAAGGACCCGGCCAAGACCGCCGCCGGCATGCGCGGCGAGTGGTACGCGCCCGGCGACATCGGCTTCCTGGACAAGGACGGCTACCTGTTCCTGTGCGACCGCCGTACCGACCTGATCGTCTCCGGCGGGGTGAACATCTACCCGGCGGAGGTCGAGGCCGCGCTGCTGGAGCACCCGGCGGTCGCCGACGTCGCGGTGATCGGCGTGCCCGACGAAGAGTGGGGCCACCGCGTCGCCGCGCTCGTCCAGCCCGCGCCGGGCGCCCGGCCCTCCCCGGAGGAACTGCTGGACCACCTCGGCCCGCGCCTGGCCCGTTTCAAGCACCCCAGGATCTTCGAGTTCCGCGACGAGCTGCCGCGCACCCCCACCGGCAAGCTCTCCCGCTCCCGGCTGCGCGAGGACTACCTCACGGACCGCGCCCCCGGACCCGCGACGGGTCCCGCCTGAGCGGGGTCCTGTCCGAGCGGGGTCCTGTACGAGCCGGGTCCTGAGAGCGCGGGACCGTCTCGGGACCGGGCGGGCCGCCTTCCGGACCCGCCCGGCCTGATCCCGGGATCTCCCGGGATCAGGCCGGGCGGCCCAGCTCCTCGCGGAACAGCCGCAGGACGTTACCGCCGACGATCTTGACGACCTCCTCGTCGGAGAACCCGTGCTTGAGCAGCGCGTCGGTGACCAGCGGCAGGCCGCTCGGCCCGGCCAGCCCCGGGACGGCCGCCCAGGCGTCCACGCCGCTGTAACCGAACCCCTCGCAGCACGGCGGCGTGAGGTCGGTCATGACCTCCCGCATGAAGTCGGGGCCCAGACCCACGTGGTCGAGCCCGCCGACGCTCACCACGTGCTCGATGTGGTCCACCAGCCGGTCCATCGTGTGGTCGGCAGGGTCCTCCGCCAGGAAGGCGGCCAGGAAGTTGACGCACACCACGCCGCCCGTCGCGGCCACGCCGCGGATCTGGTCGTCGGTGAGGTTGCGGTGATGGTCGCGCAGTGCCCGCGCCGCGGAGTGGGTCGCCATCACCGGCCGGGTGGCCAGCTCCAGCACGTGCGCGACCCCGGAGGCGCTCAGGTGCGAGATGTCGAAGATCATGCCCAGCCGCTCCATCTCCCGGACGGCCTCCACCCCGGCCGCGGTGAGCCGGCTGCCGGTGGCGTCCTCACCGCTGCCGTCGGCCAGCGCCGTACGGCCCACGTGCGCGATCGAGGCGACCCGCACGCCCAGCCGGTGCACGGTGGACAGCAGCTCGACGTTCGCGTCCAGACCGGGGGCGCTCTCCAGCGCCAGCACCAGGGCGATCCGGTCCTCGGCGAGCGCGGCGTCGATCTGGGCGCCGTCGGCGCACAGCCGTACCGCGTCGGCGTTGCCCTCGGCGAGGACATGCGCGCACTCGATCATGCGCAGCGTCTGCCGGAGCGCGCCCTCGGGCCGGAACCCGTCGTCCACGAAGACCGGCAGCACCTGCACGTTCACCCCGCCCTCGCGGAGCTGGGGCAGCCAGCGCTCACGGAAGAACGCCGCCCACTGCTTCGGCGGCCGGGCGGTGACGGCCATCAGCAGGTCGTTGTGGGTGTCGGCGACCACGGCGGCGCGGTGGAGGTCAACGGACACGGGCGGGCCCTTCTCACACGGGGTTGCGGTTCGGTTCCCGCGACGTTACCGGCAACCGGCCCTCCTCGCCCGCACGGCCCACCGCGTACGGCCCGGCGGCCACCCCGGGACCGCGGGAGGAGGGCCCGGTCCGGCTTCGGAAGGCCCGTCATCCGCGGCGCGGGGCCGTACGGCCGTCAGCGGGCGAAGCGGAACGCCGACGGCCGGGGCGCCCTGGTGAGCCGCCGGTAGAGGGTGGTCGGGCCGGGCCAGTTGGTGGTGATCCGGCCCGCCGCGTCCTTGTACCAGCTCGTGCAGCCCGCCTGCCACACCATCGAGCCCATGGCCTCCGCGAGGCGCCGCCGCCAGGCGTCCATCGCCGCGGGCCCCACCTCCATCGGCCCCCGCTCCACCAGGTACGGCAGGCAGCCCATGACGTACCGGACCTGGCATTCGATCATGAAGACGATCGAGGTGTGGCCCAGGTTGGTGTTGGGACCGTACAGCAGGAACAGGTTCGGGAAGCGCGGCACCGCGATGCCGAGGTACGCTTCGGCACCGTCCCGCCACTCCTCGGTCAGGCGGCGCCCGCCGCGGCCGACCACCTCGACGGGCGACAGGAAGCCGGTGGCGTCGAAGCCGGTCGCGTAGACGATCACGTCGGACTCGCGGAGCCCACCGGTCGTCTCCACGCCGCCCGGCGTGACGCGGACGATCGGCTCGGTGACGACGTCCACGTCCGGCCGCGTCAGCGCGGGGTAGAACCCGCTGTCGATGACGATCCGCCGGCAGCCGACCGGGTAGTCCGGGGTCAGCCTCGCCCGCAGCGCCGGGTCCGGGACCCGCGCGCGCAGGTGGGCCAGGGCCCGCTCGCGCACCAGCCCGGCGCTCCACCCGCCGGACAGGGCCGGGTGGAGGACGCCCTCGGTATAGCGATAGAGCCACTCCCGGTAGCCGCGCTGCAGGAACGGCACCCGGTGCAGGGCGGTCCGGGCGGCGGGGGCGAAGACGCCGTCGGGCTTGGGGACCACCCAGTTGGGGGTGCGCTGGAAGACGTCCAGGTGCGCCGCGGCCTCGGCCACCGGCGGGATGAGCTGCGCCGCCGACGACCCGCTTCCGATCACCGCGACCCGCCGCCCGGTCAGATCCACCGAGTGGTCCCAGCGGGCGGAGTGGAAGGAGGCGCCCCGGAAGTCGTCCATGCCCGGGATGTCCGGCAGGCGGGGACGGCTGAGCTGCCCCACCGCCGACACCACCACGTCGAACGGTTCCTCCCCGGCGGAGGTCCGCACCCGCCAGCGGCCCAGCGACTCGTCGTAGACGGCGGCCGTGACCTCGGTGTTCAGCCGGACGTGCGGGCGCACGCCGTACCTGTCGGCGCACATCTCCAGGTAGGCGAGGATCTCCGGCTGCCCGGGGTAGCGGCGGGTCCAGCTCGAATACCTCTCGAAGGAGAAGGAGTACAGGTGCGAGGGGACGTCGCACCCGGCCCCCGGGTAGGTGTTGTCCCGCCAGGTGCCCCCGACGCCGGGCCCCCGCTCGAAGACCGTGAACGAGCGGATACCGGCCTCCCGCAGCCGGATGGCCATGCACAGGCCGGCGAACCCGGCCCCGATGATCGCGACAGTCGGCCCCATGCGCCAGCCCTTCCGGATGCCCATGCCCGCCCGCCGGGAGGACCCCGGCGGGGCCGTCCCCCGCTGGAGATCAGCGTCCTGCAAACCGGGCGGCGAAGTAAAGGCCGTCCCGGGCCCGCCCGGTAGTCTGCGCACGTGCCTACCCTTGCTGACGTCGTCGACGAGCTCGAATCGACCTACGACCCCCGCTGGGCCGAGTCCTGGGACGCGGTCGGGCTCGTCTGCGGAGACCCCGCCGCGCCGGTGCGGCGGATCCTGTTCGCCGTGGACCCGGTGCCGGTCGTGGCCGAGGAGGCGCTCGCCTGGGGCGCCGACCTGATCGTCACCCACCACCCCCTCTACCTGCGCGGCACCACCAGCGTGGCGGCCACCACCTTCAAGGGCCGCCTGGTCCACACGCTGATCAGGAACGACATCGCCCTGTTCGCCGCGCACACCAACGCCGACGTCGCCGACCCGGGCGTCTCCGACGCGCTGGCCCGCGCCGTCGGCCTCACCGGCCCGCTCACCCCGCTGGTCCCCGCCGCCGACGACCCCCGCCGCGGCCTCGGCCGGATCGGATCGCCGCCCGCCCCCGTCACCCTGCGCGAGTTCGCCCGGCAGGCGGCGCGGGGCCTGCCCGCCACCGCCGGCGGCCTGCGGATCTCCGGAGACCCCGACCGCGAGGTACGGCGCGTCGCGGTGAGCGGCGGCGCCGGCGACTCCCTCCTCGGCGCGGCCCGCGCCGCCGGGGTGGACGTCTTCCTCACCGCCGACCTGCGGCACCACCCGGCCAGCGAGTTCACCGAGGAGCCCGGGGGACCGGCGCTGATCGACGCGGCCCACTGGGCCACCGAGTGGCCCTGGCTCGCCGACGCGGCGCGCCGCCTGGCATCCGGACTGGCCGCGAAGGGGAATACTGTTGAGACGCGCGTATCCGAGACGGTCACGGACGCCTGGACGACAACAGCAGAGTGCGAGGATCTGAAGTGAAAGCAGCCCCGGCGGCGCAGAAGCGCCTGCTCGACCTGGCCGAACTCGACTCCGTCATCGACCGGCTGGCCCATCGCCGCCGCACCCTGCCCGAGCTGGCCGAGATCGACGACCTGTCGGCCCGCGTGGCCCGGCTCGCCACGCAGGTCATCGCCGCCGAGACCGAGGCCGGTGACCTCGCCCGCGAGCAGACCAAGGCCGAGTCCGACGTCGACTCGGTCCGCGTCCGCGCCGAGCGCGACCAGAAGCGCCTCGACTCCGGCCAGGTGACCTCGCCGAAGGACCTCGCGAGCCTCCAGTCCGAGATCGTCTCCCTGAACCGCCGTCAGAGCGACCTGGAGGAGGTCGTCCTGGAGATCATGGAGCGCCGGGAGGCCGCCGACGAGCAGGTCACCAAGCTCGCCGCCGAGCGCGACCGGCTCGCCGGGCTGCGCGCCGACGCCGAGGACCGCCGGGACGCCGCCTTCGCCGAGATCGACAAGGAGAACACCGAGGTCAAGGGCAAGCGCGGCACCGTCGTCGCCGAGATCCCCGCCGACCTGCTCGCCCTCTACGAGAAGCTGCGCGAGCAGTTCGGGGTGGGCGCCGCCATGCTGCAGGGCACCCGCTGCCTGGGCTGCCGCACCAGCCTGTCCATCGCGGAGATCAACCGCATCAAGGCCGCCTCCCACGACGAGGTCCTCCGCTGCGAGGAGTGCCGCCGCATCCTGGTCCGCACCCCCGAGTCGGGCCTGTGACCTCCTTCGTCGTCGAGGCCGACGGCGGTTCCCGGGGCAACCCGGGCCCCGCCGGATACGGCGCCGTCGTCAAGGACGCCTCGGACGGCCAGGTGCTGGCCGAGACCGCCGAGGCGATCGGCACCCAGACCAACAACGTCGCCGAGTACCGCGGGCTGATCGCCGGCCTGCGGTCGCTCCTGGCCATCGCCGGCGACGGCGCCGCAGTCGAGGTCCGGATGGACTCCAAGCTGGTCATCGAGCAGATGGCCGGCCGCTGGAAGATCAAGAACGAGGGGCTGCGGCCGCTCGCCTCGGAGGCCGCCGGGCTGGCCCGGCGGCTGCGGGTCACCTGGCGGTGGATCCCCCGGGAGAAGAACAAGGACGCCGACCGGCTGGCGAACGAGGCCATGGACGCGGCGGCCAAGGGCCGCCCGTGGCGCCTCGCCGGCGCGTCGCCCGCCGCCCCGGCCCCCGCTCCGGCCCCCGGGGGTCCGGCCGCCTCCGGGCCGTCGTCAGGTCGGGCCGCCGGTTCGGCCCCCGCCGGCCCGGCCGCCTCCGGTGGGCCCGCCGCGGGGTTCCGTGAGACCGCTTCCCGGGAGACCGGCTCGGCTTCCGCGGCCCCGGCCACCGTCCAGGACTCCCTGCTCGACCTCATCGGTGAGGAAGAGACCGTGGCGCCGGCCCCGTACGGCCCGGCGAGCGGGACGGACCCCGAGACGACCGCGGCGACCGGATCCGGCGTCGGCACCGGCTGGCGCCCGCCCACCACCGTGGCGACCTCGCTGCTGCTGCTCCGGCACGGCGAGACCCCGTTCTCCGCCGAGCGCCGCTTCTCCGGCGTCGGCGACCCCGAGCTCACCTCCGCCGGCATCGCCCAGGCCGAGGCCGCCGCCGCCAGGCTGTCGCGCCCGCCGTACGGGATCCAGGTGGTGGTCAGCTCGCCGCTCAAGCGCGCCCGCGCCACCGCCGAGATCGTCGCGGCCATGCTCGGGCTGGAGGTCGAGGTCGAGGAGGGGCTCAGGGAGGTCGACTTCGGCGACTGGGAGGGCCACACCTTCACCGAGATCCAGCGCCGCTGGCCGGACGAGCTCGCCGCGTGGCTGGCGGACCCGTCCGCCGCGCCGCCGGGCGGGGAGAGTTTCGAGGCGGCGGCGCGGCGGGTCCAGACGACCGGGGACCGGCTCGTCGAGCGCTACGAGGGCAGGACGGTCCTCGCCGTCTCCCACGTCACGCCGATCAAGATGCTGCTGCGGTTCGCGCTGGAGGCTCCCCCCTCCGCGCTGTACCGCATGCACCTCGACCTGGCCGCGCTGTCCCTGATCGAGTACTACGCCGACGGGCCCGCGGTGGTGAAGGCGTTCAACGACACCTCCCACCTCCGCTGAGACCCTTCGGTTCACGGACGTCCACCGGACGGGCGTCCGTTCGCGCTGAGATCACGCTCCGGACGCCCGTCCGTCCTTGAAGCCTGCGCTCCGGACGTCCGTACAGGCTGGGGGCCGTGATGTGCCGTACGTCCGTCCGGAGCGCGGGCGGCTCCCTCCTCGGCGCCGCCCGCGCTCCACATTCGACCGGAGACGACTTGTCGCCCGGTTGGAGATCGGTTGGGAGCCGATAAGCTTGCAACACGGCGGACGAGCCGGCCGGGCGGCCGCGTCGGGTCCCTTCGGGGCCCGCCGAGGAAGGTCCGGGCTCCACAGGGCAGGGTGGTCGGTAACGCCGACCCGGGGTGACCCGCGGGACAGTGCCACAGAAAACAGACCGCCCCTCCCTCGCGGGAGGGGTAAGGGTGAAACGGTGGTGTAAGAGACCACCAGCGCCCACGGCGACGTGGGCGGCTTGGTAAACCCCACCTGGAGCAAGGTCAAGAAGGGACGCTCTCCGGAGCGTTCCGCGCGCGACGTTCGAGGGCTGCCCGCCCGAGCCGCGCGGGTAGACCGCTTGAGGCCGCCGGCAACGACGGCCCTAGATGGATGGTCGCCCCTTCACGTCAGTGAAGGACAAAACCCGGCCTACAGGCCGACTCGTCCGCCTTTCCTGCCCCTGACCTGCGGCGGCACCCTCACTCGGGAGGATCGAACCCTTGAGGGGGCACGATGAGTGGACCGGGGCCCGCCGCTGCATGGGCCTGGACATCCTCGTCGAATGCCGGATGCACCTGTTTGCCGGCGACACACCGTCCCGCAATCCGATTCCGCAGACACTCACCGCTTGACCTGTAGAAACAGGATCACGCGAAGGCCGGCTCATACACCACTTCGCCGGACGTGACCCCGTCTGGGAGCAGCAGGTGCTCGCGTTCGGTCTCGGTGACGGCTCCGCCCTGTCGGCGGGCTCTGCGGATCTCCCAGCGGAATCCGCCGTTCACTCGGTGCTGATCGAGGAAGGCAAGCTCAGCGCCGGAGACGGCCAAGCCGCTGCATCGCGTGACGGGATTCGGTGTGATGCTCCGGACGCCGTCAGCGTCGATCTCGATCAGTGGAAAGTCGGTGTAGGGGCACGCGTGGACCACGTCGCGGCCGACATTCAGCGCATGGCAGTCGCACCAGACGACACCTGGAGTGTGGGACGGCGCCATCCAGGGCGGGCCGCCGTCGTTGTTCCAGCGCGCCAGACCGATCATGAAACCGTAGGAGCGGGTGCCGTCCGGGTTGGGGAACCAGTAGCTCGACTCGTCGAAGTAGCTGGTCCAGACGTTGCCTTGGGCATCCGTTTCCGCACGCGAGCCGGGGCCGGCTGAAGATCGCCATCCTGGATCGCCGACCTCTACGACGTCCGCCGGCGGCACAGTGCCGCCGACAGGCTGTCGCCGATCGTCCACGAGCAACAAGCCCTGGCCGCGCGAGCCGTCACCGGGGCGAGGCTTCGTAGAAGCCGTCACCGCATAACGGGGTCTCCACGTTTTCAGGGGATGGCGCTTACAGCCCCCGAATTCGATGCACGCGATCAATGGTCGCCGCTTTGACCTGCACGGATGAGTTATCGGCACCCACAGATCCCGGTCCCCGGAACGAGACGTCGCAACGGCGCGAGAGGTTGGTATGCGCGCCAGGGCGAACAGAGGAAAGCCCTCGCCCGTGGCGGGCGAGGGCTCTCGCGTTGTACGGCTACAGGCAGTTGACCGACGCGGCCCGAGAGTTGTTGTACGAGCAGGAGTCGATGAGCTTTCCGGATGGGTTGCGGATGTATCCGGTGTCCGCGGTCTGGTTCCAGATGTAAGCGAACGTCCCTCCGGACCGACCCCAGTAGCGGGTGGTCGAGGTGTTCGTACCCTTGCCGGTTCGCACCGTGACCGTCTTACCGGCGCCGAGGGTGAACGTGCCGAACGTGTAGACGTGATCCGGCGCGGACGTCTTATCGCGGAGGGTCCACCCCTTGAGGTCGATCGCCTTCCGGGTGGTGTTCTTGAGCTGCGCCCACTCGCCGTTCAGGCTGCTGTTCGCCCCGTTGTCCGGTGACCCGGGCGAGTTGTAGTAGATCTTCACGAACTGGACCGCGGGGAGCGCGGCGGCCTGCGCCGGAACAACGGGGACGAACGCCACGGCCAAAGCGGCGGCGGCCAGAGCCAGGGAGAGAGAGCGCACCGATGGATCCTTCAGCATGTGAGATATGCGGCAAATGTGAGACGTCTGTCCTGCGGTGCGGGTTGGCAGGTGAATTCGGTTCTCTTGGCGCGCCAGGGCATGACGACGCCCCCGCCGGATCGAGGAGCGAGGGCGTTGACGCAGGTCCGGTACGGGTCCGTGCGGTTCGCGAGGCCTCACACTCCATGTCGTCGAACACCGAGCCGGGACCTGCCATTGGCTCGTGATGAAGTGGCCGCGGGTGAGGTCACGACCGTGTGGTGCATCCAGAGCCGGCTCCGGCGTACCTGCCGAGTGAATGTACGACTGCACTAGGCTGCCGATCATGAAGCGCTCGACGATCGCGGTGCTCGTGGCCATCTGCGTGGGGGGCGGCGCTGTTCTGGTCGCTCCCATCGCTTTCCTGGTGTTGTTCTATGGGTGCAACGCCGACGATGACCGGCTCGCCGCCTCCCTGGCCACGCTCAGCGTCCTCGACGCTCATCCGGCGAACGCGACACCGCTGAAGGGGCGCGGCAGCTCTTGTGACAACGACGACCGGATCACGACCGTCGGGCAGACCTACCGTCCCTCGGGCCCGCGAGCCGAGGTGCTGTCCTTCTACCGAGACGCCGCGATCAGGGATGGGTGGACGCCCCCTCCGGAGGATGACGGGGAAGGGGTGGGCTGCTTCACCAAGACCGTCGGCGGGAGGGAGGTTGAGCTCTCGGTGTGGTTCCTGGACGAGATGGGGGAGAAGTACGGCGACGACTACGACGTGGACGTGACCTCTTCCCTGGACGGCGGAGGCTGGTGTTGACGCCGGGATGGTTCTCTTCCCGGACCCATAACACAACGGCACGCGGGCGGTGGGAACCGGTCGTCACGGTGAGGGCCGGTGGGTCCGCTGGAGGTGCAGGGCGAGCTGTGTGCGGTCACGGAGGCCGTATTTGCGGAGCAGGCTCGTGACGTGGTTCTTCACCGTGCCCTCGGTGATGAGCAGCCGGTCGGCGATCTGCCTGTTCGTGGCTCCGGTCGAGATCAGTCCGGCCACCTGGGCCTCCCTGACCGACAATCCCTCCCGATCAGGCGGCGCATCGGTCAGCGCCCGCGTGGCGGGGCGGCGGATCTCGGCGACCAGCCGGGCGGCCACCGGGGAGGCCAGCACCGTCTCGCCGCGGGCGGCCCGCCGGATGGCGTCGACCAGTTCCGCCGGCGTGCAGTCCTTGAGCAGGTAGCCGACGGCGCCGGCCCGCAACGCGCCGAAGATGTAGTCATCTTCGTCGAACGTGCTGAGCACGACCGAGGCCACCGCCGGATACCGGGCCGACAGCAGGGTGATGAGCTCGACGCCGTTCATCCTCGGCATCCGGGCGTCCACCAGCACCACGTTGACGCCGAACACCACGATCCGCGCGATCGAGGGGCCAGAGGACATGCCGACGCGTGCGGCGTAGGCGAGCGCGGTGGCGGCGAGCACCACCCAGAACACGACGCTCAGCAGCGGCGGTGGACCGGCGTCACGCGGCTGGACCTGGGAAGACGGCCCGGGACACCGGGCACCCGACGACGCGGCACGGATAAGACCCTAGTTTCCCGCGGCGCCGGTGTGATCCCCCCACAGACCCATGACGAACGTCATGGCAGGCTCCTCCCGCGGACCGATGCCGGACGGCGGCCCGCTCCCTAACGTGGCCGTCCATGAGACCCACCCATCCCGTCTGGGCCGTCCTGATCACCATCGTCGCCATGCTCGCACAGGTGATCATCGGAACCGCCCCCGTGGTGCTGCTCCTCGACCGCGACAACGTCCTCTACCGGCCCCTCGGCATGATCGGCATCACGCTGGCCTCGCTCGGACTGGTCTACCTCATCCGCCGTCTCGGTCGACAACCGTGGCGGGGCGTGGGTCTGACGGGATCCTGGCGGGCCCCGCTGCACCTGCTGCTGGGCGTGGTCCAGGCGACCGCGCTCGGCTTCGCCTGCGCGGCCGCGCGGGCCCGTACCGGGGCGCTGTGGGCGGCGGTCGGCGTGCACACCGGCTCGCACCTCGCCAACATGCTGCTGCCCACCAGGGACATCGCCTACGGTGTGCAACTCGTCATCGTGACCGGCACGCTTTGCGTCACCGGGCTGCTCATCCTGTCCGGCCGCCGGCGAGACGGTACGGCGGCCACCGACGGGACCGCACGGACGACGGCTCCGTCCCTCTTCCGGCGGTGACGGAGCGCCAGGCCAGGAGATCAGGCCGGAAGCGTCGCCACGGATCAGAAGCCGATCAGCTCCGGCGCCTGGGCGACGGACCGCAGCATGCCGGGCAGGACGGTGCGCAGCTCGCCGAGCGTCTCGGGCGGCAGGTCGAGACGGACCTCGAAGACGGTCTCGGTCTCCAGCAGGTCGGCCGCCTCAAGCGTCAGCTCCAGCCGGAGCGTCGTGTCGTCCAGCGTGATGGAGCGCACCCCCTCGTTGGTGCCGCGCATGTCTTGGCGGGCCACCCAGTAACCCTCCTGGTAGGACGTCACCAGAAGGTGCTCGGCACCGGGGTCGTCGGCCTGTTCCGCCAGGTAGATCAGGCATCGGCTGTGTTCCTGGTCATGACCGAAGGCGCGGGCGGTCATGGTCGTGGCCGGCCGGTAGGCCAGCTCCCCGGTGATCGGCGGCGGAGTCTGCGGCCGGCGGTCACCGGAATGGCCGCGCCACCGGTCGTAGCGGTCGCCGTACGCGGTGGGCAGGCCGAGGGGAGCCGCGGTCGGCAGCGCGGCCAGCAGCCAGCCGGGCGGCTCCTCGCGGGGGAAGACGGTCAGCTCCGCCAGCGCCGCCATCGGCGGCACGTCCGCGAACGGCGGCGCGGAGGAGTCGACGCGGCCGGTGTACCCCCTGCCACCGGGGGAGAACTCCAGCTCACAGGTGAACCAGGTGCCGGCGCCGACCTGGTAGGACAGCTCGCGCAGGCACCGGAACGGCTCCTCCATGCCCTGGAACGGCTCCGCCGCGCCCTCGACGGTGATCTCGTGGCCGTCGCGGGTGACGGTGGTCACCGCGTGCGAACCGACCTGGGCATGGCGTACGGCCAGCCGCGACCAGCCCGGTGCGGCGGCGGCACGGGCGAGATCGCCGATCTCCATCCGCCTGGCGTGGGCCTCGTCGTTCCGGGAGCGCCAGTTCTTGTTCCTCTTGATCCGCTCGGACATCATGATCAACCTTCCTGGCCGGTGCCGGTGCCGGTGCCGGTGCCGGTGCCGACGCTGTTCGTGTCCGCCGTCCCGGGTGCGCCGCCGGTGAGCCGGTCGTGCAGCCGGCGGACCTCGCGGAGCCACTCGCTGTTCCCCTTGCGGGCCGCCGTGTCGCGCACCTCGGGGATCTCACCACGGGCGCCGCACCACTCGGCGGCCGTGGCGGCGAGTGTTACGAAGCGGGCCAGGCCGTTGCGCGGGCGCTCGCCCGGCGCGGGCAGCAGCGTGGGCAGTGCCGCGGCGGCGATCCGCCACACGTGCGCGTGGGCGCCCCGCCCGGCCGCGGCGTCGAGCGCGGCGACCATGTCGATCATCCTGACCTCGCCGCTGGCCAGCAGGAGCCCCACCTGGCGGCCGACCTCGGCCGCGGGCAGCTCGTCGCGCGCGGCGACCTCCAGCAGCACGTCGACCGACTCGGGTGTCCCCGGTTCGCCCAGGACACAGGCGAGCATCGTCGAGAACGCCGCTCCGGCCGGCCCCTCGGCTCGCGCGAGATGGCGGATCTGCCCCAGCCTGAGGGAGGGGTCGTTCCAGGAGCGTCTGAGCGCGTACGGCATGAGGTGGGCGGCGGCGACCTCGCGGTGCGCGGGCAGCGTCGAGGGCCACCATTCGAGGTGCTCGGCGTCGGCCGAGTGCCTGGGGACGCCGAGCATCATGTCGACCAGCGGCAGGCCGACGGGTACGGCGGTGGCCGTGGGCACCAGACGTATGTAGTGGGAGTGGCTCCGGTCGTGCCAGTCGTGGTCGCCGTCGCCGCCGTTCCCGCAGATCCACTCCAGCTCGGTCCCGACCTGCGGGCAGGTCCACGCGGCGAGGATCCGGCCCGCCGCGGACGTCAGGCGGGCCGCCCGCTCCGCCGCCTCGGGATCCGGGGTGCGCGGCAGGCGCAGCAGCGCCTGCTGGAGGTCGGCGGCCAGCGGCTTGGCCCCGGCGGCCTCGATGACCTCCAGCCGCCGGACCAGCTCGGCCGCCGCCACGTGCCCCGTGGTGTGCGTGGGCGTGGCCAGCAGCAGCGGCGGGAGGGCGTCCTCCTCGACGGCCCGCAGGACCTCGGCCGCGCGGTGCAGCAGGAGCCGGTGCGGGGCGGCGAGGTTCCCCTTCGGCATGAAACGCCGCCAGGCGTGCGGGGTGGGCGCGGTCGCGGTCAGGGAGCGGACGGCGCCTCGGAGCCACTGGTCGGCATGCTCCCAGGGCTCCCGCCGGTAGTCCCAGTCGGCCCACGGCTGGGCGAGCGTTTCGCGCAGTCCGGAGAGCATCGCCGCCGCCGTGCCCACCCGGTCGCGGTGGGTGAGCGCGACGAGGCCGGCGAGCGACCGCTCCCAGGCCTGCCAGGAATGCGGCCCCTCCTGCCGCATCAGCAGGTCGAGCTCCTCGACGGACTCGACCGGGGGTTCGAGGGCCCGGGAGCGTTCGGGCGCGGCGGGCAGCGGCGGCGGGGTGAACGCGGGTTCGGCCTCGGCGACCGTGCCGCCCGCGAACACCGCGGCGGCCCGGTGCCCGAGGTGGGGCGGGAGCAGCTCGACGGCCTCGCCCACGATGGCGCGACCCTCCTCGCTCATGCCGCCCGCGTGGGCGAGGGCCAACTCGACGGCCTTCTCCCGGAGCTCGGCGAAGTCGGTGGCGAACGCGCGGGCCAGTGGCGCGGCGACCACATCGGCCAGCGCGGGTGCGCGCCGTACGGAGCGGTCGAGCCATGACAGCCCGGCGCGCACCAGCTTGCGCTCGGGGCGGAACAGCAGCGACTCCCACGCCTCGGCGAGGTCGTCGGCGGTGAGGCCGTCGCAGGCGCGCAGCCGTCCGGCGGCCAGCTCGGCGACCGGACCGGGGGAGGCGGGCAGCAGGCACAGGTAGTCACGGGCGCGGGGCGCCGTCTCGGCGGGCGAGGGATCGAGCGCCTCGTGCAGGCGGACGAAGAACCGCAGATCGATCGCCGTACCACCGAGCAGGAAGCGGCGCACGCAGCCGTCGATCAGCTCCTCGCGCTTCACCCGGCCCGCGTCCGCGAGGGTCGTCAGCGCGCCCAGCCAGCCCTGGCGCGGATCCTTCTCCCACTGGAGCACCCGGCCCACGCCCGCGGCCTCGAACAGGCGGGGCAGCAGGTGGTCGAGCAGCGGGTCGGCACCGAGATCCGAGGGGACGCGGTCCGCCCAGCCGGCCACCAGCGGGTCATGCGGCGGCGGCTCGATGCCGGTCTGGCGGAGCAGGGCCAGGGCGAGTGCCATGCCGCGGTCGTCGGAGGCGCGCAGGCGCAGCACGAGCCGCTCGGCCAGGTCGGCACGCCAGGCGGCGGGCCGGTCGGCGAGCACCGCCAGGACGAGATCCACGTCGTTGTCGAGGCCGGCCCACCGCGGCGCGAAGTCGCGCCGGTACAGCCAGGCCGCCACGGCCGCCGCGCCGCCGATGGTCGCGGCACCCGTCACCCGCAGCGCGGGGCCATAGTCGACCAGGCCGTCGTCCCAGCGGTCGAACCGGCCCCGCAACTCCTTCAGCAGCTCCGGCAGCCGGGCGGCGACCTCCTTGCGGCCCTCGCCGTCCAGTGTCCTGACCTTCTCCGCGAGCCGGTCGGCCTGCCGTCTCTCGATCAGCTTCCTGATCTCGCCCCAGTGATCCATGGCGGGGAACCTAACCAGCCGCACCGACACTTTCGGCCGGTACGGAGATCGTGGTGACGATTACGCGGGGACCGCTTCGCCGGAATCGTCCGGGACGAGGGGCAGGAGAAGCTCGTAGAGGTCGCGGAGCCGGTCGGGGCCGACGGGAGGGAAGACGACGGTCGCGCCGACCGCGAGCAGGTAGGGCAGAAGGGCCGCGGTACGGGCCTCCTCGTCACCGGCGGCGGCCGGGCGCCACACCCGCTGGAGCGCGGCCAGTCGCGCCTCGTCGAGGCGGGTCTGTACGGCGCGCACGTCCGCGTCCCAGGTCGCCCACGCCCGCAGCGCGGTCTCGACCTCGGGCCGGTAGAGGCCGGTGTCGTCGGAGCCGACGAGCTTCGTCAGCCGCGCGAGGACCGTACGGGGACCGGCCGATTCGCCCACCTCGGAGATGGCGTTTTCCAGCGCTTCAACCGAAAGGCGCTCGAAGTGGGCGAGAAGCTCTTTCTTGTACCCGTCGGCGCCGTCGAAGTGATGGTGGAACGACCCCTTCGACAGGTTGAGCCGGGCGGCGATCCGGTCGATCCGAATCCCTGCCGCACCCTCTTCCGCGAGGACTTTCAGGCCCTCGTCCAGCCACCGGTCTCGTGCCGTGCTCACCCGGCGAACGTACCACAGGGTATGGAACGGCCCGTGCCCGCCGAGGCGCTCACGAGCGTCATGTCAGGAAGCCGTGGACGCCGGTGGCGACGCAGATCAGCAGCATGCCGGTGGCGTTGAGGAAGAGGTTGCGGCCGAAGTCCCGGGCCGCGATGTGGATCGTGATGGCGACGACGAAGTAGAGCACGAGGGCGGCACAGGTGACGGCGCCGAGATACGGCAGCCAGATGCCGAGGATCAGACCGGCCGCCGCGGCGAACTTCAGCGGCGGCAGTATCCACCAGTGACGTCGCGGCCAGTTCACGCCCTCAAGGCATCGGGCGATGAACGGGACGGGCTTGACGCACATGACGGCGTCCCCGGCCTGAATGAACGCCAGAAGGACGACCGGCCAGACGGGGTCGGGCAATGCGGACATGTCTCTCCTCGGAAGAGATCGCTGGGCGTACCATACGGTATGGTATGCCCAACGATCAATGCTTGCTCTGCCGCCAACAGAGATTTGATTCGCCCTGTCGCGGTTGGCGTGGTCGCTCGGTCGATGGTTCGCCGGGCCGGGCTCTCCGGCGAACGCCCGTCAGTGGTTCTTCTGGCTCACCGCGTCGAACGGTTCATGCGGAGTCTGAGTGGTCACCGAGTGAATCGCCCAGGACTCCAGGCGGGTGAGGTCGGTTCAGGAGGTGATCCGGGTATGAACGTCGTCCGGTACGGTGAGGCCGCGGGCGGCCATCACCAGCAGGATCAGCCTGGTTGCCTCTTCCGTCCTGCCCTCGGCCCTGCCTTCCGCCTTGCCCTCTGCTCTCGGGCCTGCCTTTCTCCGCACCTTCGCGGAGGCCGCCCAGGAGGCCACGGCCGTAGTGCGTACGGGCGAAAGGACTGTGGACGGGCCAGTGGGGGAACTCCTCAAGTCGTGGCGTACGGAGCCGCTCCGCCCTACCGCGCTCCCACTGCGAACGGGCGGTGGTGAGCAGGTTCATGGGACGCGTTCGTGCGGGCACGGAGAAGCCGCCGAACGCCGTCCTCGCCTCAGTGCTGAAGGAGTGGGCGGTCAGGCGGCTCTGACCGCCGCGCCCACGGAAGCGCCGGCGGCCACAGTGGTGGCCGCCGGCGCGGGGTCGTTCGCCGCTCAGGCGTGCGGGCAGGTGTCGCGGTACTCCTCGATCGACAGGCTCCGGGGGGCCGGGCACGGGAACTGCTCTTGACGTCCTCCCCTGCCAGGCCGCCGAGAACGCGGGCAGCTTGGAGTCCAGCGCGGGCGGCCGGCCCTTCGCCGTCCTGGTGCCCCACGCCTGGTGGGCCGAGCTGCAAGACCAGGAAGGTCAGGACACGCTCGCGCCCTGGCGGGCACTCCCGCGCGGGCCTTCACCCCCGGCCTGAAGGCCGGAGCACTGGCCCGCATTTCGGTAGCGGGTGTCGTCGTCGATGAAGCGCTTCATCCACGAGATCATGTACTTGGCCATCGTGGTGTTCGGGGTCTGCGGGAAGAAGTGCGAGGCGCCGTTGAGCTTCATGCTCTCGCCGGTTCCGGGGACGCCGGCCGTACCTCGGCCCGGCTCAGGCGGCCGGGCCACCAGGCCCGCGGGCCCAGGTCCCGCACCAGCGCCGGGACCAGCAGGGACCGTACCACCAGGGTGTCGAGCAGTACGCCGAAGGCGACGATGAAGGCCAGCTGCGCCAGGAACGCCAGCGGGATCACCACCAGCGCGGCGAAGGTGGCGGCGAGCACGACGCCCGCCGAGGTGATCACACCGCCGGTGGTGACCAGCCCGCGCAGCACGCCCTCCCGGGCCCCGTGGCGCGCGGTCTCCTCGCGCACCCTGGACATGAGGAAGATGTTGTAGTCCACGCCCAGCGCGACCAGGAAGACGAAGCCGTACAGCGGCACCGACGCGTCGCTGCCGGTGAACCCGAGAATGTGCGTGAAGACCAGCGTGGAGACGCCGAGGGTGGCGAGGAAGTTCAGCGCCACCGTGACCACCAGGAGCACGGGCGTCACCAGCGACCGCAGCAGGAAGACCAGGATGAGCAGGATGATCGCCAGGACGACCGGGACGATGAGCAGCGTGTCGCTCCGCGCGGTCTCCGTCGTGTCGTACCGCTGGGCGCTGTACCCGCCGACCATGACGCCGTCCTCGGCGTCGAGCGCGGCGCGCAGCCGCTTCACCGTGCCCTGGGCGGCGTCGCCGTCCGGCGCGTCGCGCAGCGTCGCCTCGACCAGGACGCGCCCGTCGACGACCTTGGGGTCACCGCCCGGCCGGCCGCTCCGGGACACCGGTTCGGCGCCGGAGACGCCCTCGACGCCGCGGGCCTTCTCCGCCACGGCCGCGGCGCGCCCGGCGGGGGCGACGATGACCGCGGGCTGCCCCGAGCCGCCGGGGAAGTGTTCGCTCAGCGTCGCCTGCGCCGCCACCGACGGCGCGTCGTTCACGAAGGTCTCGTCCAGCGGGACGCCCCGGGCGTTGAAGCGCGGCGAGAAGAGGGCCAGGACGACGAGGGGCAGCAGGGTCGCGATCCACAGCCGGCGCGGATGACGGCCGACCAGCGCGGCCACCCGGCCCCAGATCCCGCGGTTCCCTGCGTCGGCCGGGCGCGGCTTGGCCGGCCACAGCGCGGCGCGGCCCAGCAGGACGAGGACGGCGGGCAGGAAGGTGAGCGCGCTGAGCGCGGCGCACGCGATGCCGATGGCGCCCACCGGGCCGAGCGCGCGGTTGTTGGTCAGGCTGCTGAGCAGCAGCGCGAGCAGCCCCAGGGCCACGGTGGCGGCGCTGGCGACGATCGGCTCGAACGAGCGGCGCAGCGCGACGCGGCCCGCGGCGAAGCGGTCGCCGGTCGCGGCCAGCTCCTCCCGGAAGCGGGCGGTCAACAGCAGCGCGTAGTCGGTGGCCGCGCCGATGACCAGGATGAACAGGATGCCCTGCACTTGGCCGTCGACCCGGACGATGTCGCGGTCGGCCAGGAAGTACACCACGGCGCAGGCCAGTCCCAGGGCGAACACCGCGCCGATGATGATGACGAACGGCAGCAGCACGCTCCGGTACACCGCCAGCAGGATGACCAGTACGGTGACCAGCGCCACCCCGAGCAGCAGGCCGTCGATCCCGGCGAAGGCGTCGGACAGGTCGGCCCGGGTGGCCGCCGGTCCGGCGAGCCGGGCCTGTAGACCGTCGACCGCCACCGCCGAACCGATCCGGTCCAGGGCCTCCCCGAGTGAGTCCTCGACGGCGGGGCTGAGCTGGACCACGCCCTGCAACGCCTGGCCGTCCTCCGATCCGATGGCGGGCGAGGGCGTTCCGGCGACGCCCTCCGTGCCGCGCAGCGCGGCGAGCTTCCGTGTCGCCTCGGCGCTCTGCTCGGAGGTGACGGCCTTGCCGTCCGCGGTCCACACCACGATGAGCGGTTGCGTCTCACCTTCGCGGAACCTCTCCTGAACCTCCAGCACGCGTGTCGACTCCGCGCTCTGGGGCAGGAAGGCGGCCTGGTCGTTGGTGGACACCTCGGTGAGCTTGCCGGCGAATGGCCCCAGCCCTCCGCCGACGGCCAGCCAGACCAGCACCAGCAGCGCCGGGACGAGCCAGCGGATCTGTTTCCGTGCCATGGGGCCGCCTCTCTGTGACGCCTTATAACTCAATAATCAAGATACTCAATAATTGAGTTAATGTAGCATGGCGGCATGAACGGCGCTGGTGAAGGGGGCATCGACCGGCTGGCCTTCGCGGTACGGCTGCGCAGGATGACCGCGGAGTTCAATCGCATCGCCCACGAGTTCGCCGGCGAACACGGGCTGCATCCCACCGACGTCCAGGCGCTCATCAAGATCTTCGACGCCCCGGAGCCGATCACTCCCGGCCGGCTGCGGGAGGAGCTGAACCTCACCTCGGGCGCGGTCACCGCCTGCCTCGACCGGCTGGAGCGGGCCGGGCACATCCGCCGGGTCCGCGACGCGCACGACCGGCGCGTGGTCCACCTGCACTACCTCGACGCGGCCAGGGAACTGGCCGGGGCCTTCTTCCGCCCGCTCGGCCGCAGTACGGACAACACCCTGCGGCGGTTCAGCCCGGAGGAACTGCGCACCGTGGCCGCCTTTCTCGACGCCATGAACGAGGAACTCGACGCGCTGCGCGCCGCGCCGGGCTCCACCTGACACCTCCGGGCGAACCTGTCCGGCCTCGGCTCCGGTGACGCCCCGGCACTGACGTCTTCGGGCGCGGGGGCCGGGACGGTTGCGACCGGCCGGCCTTTCCACCGATCTTTCCGTGGGCCTTCCCACCGGCCTTTCCGTCCCCGCGGGCGCCCGCCGTCCGACGCCGGCGGCATCGGACGGAAAGGAACCGCGCCTACTCCCGGGGCCGTAGACCGCCGGGCCTGTCCATCCCACGGCGTACGGGCGGAATCTCCCCGGGCGGGACGCCCGCGACCCGGCGGCCGGACGACCATTGCGGTCCACGAGAAACCAGCCGAATCTCCCGGGGGACCGCGCCGCCGGCCGTACGGACGCGCGGGGACGGCAGGGCCGATCCTCCACCGGCGGCCCGGCCGCCCGGGAGCGGCACGGCCGGATCGACCGGCCCGGACACCGAAGGGACGCCGAAGTGACGCGGAGACGAAGGATCGTCAGGATCGCCGGCAGGATGCTCGCCGTACTGGCCGGGGTGCCGGTCGTGGGGGCCGCGGCGCTGCTCCTCTGGGACGGCGGCATCGACGCCGGTCCGCGCCGGGAGCTCGTCCCCGGCGTCCGGATCGATCTGCGGACGGCCGCGACGCGGCTCGGCCCGGTCGAGTACGACCTGTACGGCTCGCGAGGCCCCGTGCTCCTGTCCGTCCACGCCGGGCTCGGCGGAGCCGACCAGGGACGGCTGTTCGCGAGCTGGCTGCAGGACGACGGCCTCCGCATCCTGAGTCCCTCGCGGCCGGGCTACCTCGGCACCCCGCTGGAAAGCGGCCGGACGAACGAGGAACAGGCCGACCTGCTCGCCGCGCTGCTGGACGAGCTCGGCATCGACCGGGTCGGGGTCCTCGCGATCTCGGCCGGGAGCCCGGTCGGCTACACCTTCGCCGCGCGCCACCCGGACCGCGTCTGGGCGCTGGTCTCCGTCGGCGGGGTGAGCGGGCCGCAGCCCGGCGGGTCCCCCTCACCGCTGCGGCGGACCTTCCTGAACACCGTCGGCCAGAAACTCGTCCGGCTGACGGAGAAGATCTCACTCAGTACCGTCGTCGAGGGAACACTGGACGAGACCAGTACCTTCGACAGCAGGCGGCGGGCGGAGCGCGTCTCCTACATCATGGGCACGCCGCGCGCGCGGACGTTCTTCGAGGCGATGTTCGACACGACGTTCCCCTACCCGAAACGCTGGCCGGGCACGGACAACGACGCGGCGCAGGCCCGGCGAGCGGACCCGCCCCTGGAGCGGGTCAAGGCCCCGGCGCTGCTGATCCACGGCACGCAGGACGGCGACGTGCCCTTCGCGCACGCGGAGTCAGCAGCCAGGCGGATACCCGGCGCGGAGCTGTACCGGATGGAGCGCGACGACCACCTGGGCTTCTGGCTCGGCCCGTCGGCGACCCGGGCACAGGCGGCGGCGAGGACGTTCCTGCGGCGGCACGCGCCCAACGGCTGAGGACCTGCCCGGCTCCCACGAGCGAAGCGACGAAGGACGGGATGACGGTGATCAGCGAGCGTCCCACCTGACCGATCGGCAGCCGGCCGGAAGACGCCCGCTCTCCCATGATCATCGAGTCATGACGACACACCCGACGGCAGAAGGGTTCCGAGCCGAGCCCGGAGACCGACCGGCGGGCGTATACGCGAGCCTGATCGTGGAACCTTCACACGCCTCCTGCGGCATCACCACACGCCCCTGTTCGGCTTCCTCTCATTTCTTTTGACTGCGGCGGCCGTGCTCGCCCAGCACCCCGATCGCCTGGAGGCCGGCGCCCCTGACCGCATGCATGCCCCCGACCGACCGGCTGACCAGCGTGCAGGCGGGGGCCGCAACCCCAGGGTCTTCACCGCCTGCCCTACGAGGCCGGCGTACGGACGGCTCTCGGACGCCCGCAGGTGCTCGCGGTCGATGACCGGGCGCGGGTCCGCTCCAGGACGCGGGCGACATGGGGTCGCACCCGCGCGCTCGTCATCCGGAGCCCTCCTGATCACCGGCGGGCGGCGGGGCGAGCCGTATCACCTGGTCGCGCACGGAGCCGTCGAGGTCCGCCTGGAGCAGCCCGTTGTCGACTCCGGGGACGCAGCCCATGGAGATCGAGACGTCCGCGGGCGGTCCGTCCGGATAGCCGAACATGAGTCGGAACTCGCGGTCGTCCGTGCCTTCGCCCCCCTGGCACATGTTGTCACTCGGCCGGGTGTCAAGGGAGTTCAGCGCCGCGGCCAGTCCACGGGCGGCCTGCCCGCCGTGCTCCCGCCGAGGGGGCCTTCCGGAACCTGTGATCCGGCCGCAGACCACGACCGAGACGGCCCCCTCGGGCACCATCCGCTCGTCCTGGTCCCGGCGGCCGGCGAAGTCCCGGCAGGGGTCGTCGGGACGGACGGGCTTCCAGACGCCCGTCCGGTAGGCGGCGGTGACGCCGGGCCCGACGTACGAGCGGGTGCCGACCGTGCCGTTCGTGGTCGTCACGCAGGAGTTGACCTCCTCGGCGCTGCCCACCCACAGCGCCCGGCCGTCGGGATAGGCGAATCGGATGAGGTAGTTCGTCATCGGCCCGCCGATCAGTGTGCACGGACCGCCGCGGGGTGAATCGGTCACCGGGAGGTACGCGAGGTCCCGGGCCATGACCCCGGCCTGGTCCGTCAGGGTCCGGGTGCCGGCCAGCCGCTCACCGCCCGGGTGTCCGTTGTCCCCGGGATAGGCGCAGATCAACGCCTGGACCGGTGAGCCGGGCACGAGGACCTCGTCGGCTCCGTCGATGCCGGCGGCGGCGGGCACCCACCCGCCGATGCCCTCGCCGTCCCACCGCTGCGGGCACGAGGCCGGCACCGGCGGCCCTCCGCTCACCGATCGCGCGATCTGTACGGTCACCGCGCACGCCACGATCGCGGCGAGGGCGGCACCGATCCACCGGAGGGGTCTCATGACGCTGAGACGTCCCGGCCGCCCGATCGGTTCGACCGGGCGGCGCGGAGAAGACCACGCGGGATCTTCACAGGGGCTCCCCGGCGCCACCACACGCCCCTGCTTGGCTTCCCTCCCATGGGACGGGAACGGGACATGGGACGGCGGCTCGCGCCGGTGCCGGTCAGAACGGGGACGACGGGGGAGGACCGGGCGGACCGCGCGGCCTTCCTCACGGTGATGTCACTGCCGGCGCTGGCGCTCGCGGACTGGCTCGTCCTGACGACCGTCATCCGCGACGCCCAGTGCGAGCGATACCAGCGCGGCGGCGGCATGGGCTGCGGCGGCTCGCCCGCGATGGAGGAGGCGTTCACCACCGGGATACTGCTGACGTTCCCCGCCCTGGCGGTCCAGCTGTGGCTGGCCGGGTTCGTGATCCGGTGGCTCCGGAACGGGTCACGTCCGCCCCTCGGGCGGGCGCGCTTCCGCCGTGGGAACTGACCCGGCACGACCGCCGTGGGGCGCCTGTTCCGCCCGGTACCGGGCCATCCAGTCCCGGTTCAGCTCGTCGGCCTGCCGCCGGTGCCGGGCGGCGATCGCCCGATCCGGCGGCGCCTCCACCCCGAGGAAGCCGAGGACGCGGCGCGTCGCGCCGGTCACGTCCTCGGCGAGGTCCTCGTAGCGCACCCGGTACGGCCGGACCCCGGCGGAGGAGAACCACGCCTCCCACGCCGCGTTGTGATCCTCGATCGTCCGGACGAAGCGGGTGATCTCCTCGGCGTCGTAGCGGGGCTCGTGCCCGTCGCCGTCGTCGTTGCCGCTGATCTCACCGTCGCCGCCGATGAACCAGGTCCGCGTCTGCTCCGCCCGCAGCCAGGACACCGCCTGGGCCAGCGTGTCGTCCCGCCGCAGGCAGACGAAGGCCGTACGGCCGAACGCCCGCTCCAGCAAGGCCAGGTCGCCTCCGGTGACGCCCGGATGGACCGTTCTGAGCTTGGCGAGCAGCGGGCCGAGGGCTCCCCACATGAGCTTCGCCCCGAAGACCCCGTTGCCGCTCCGGCCCGCGGCGAGCGCCGCCCGGACGTAGCCGGCGTGGTCGTACCCGCCGCCGGCCGTACGGCGCACCCCCCACCGCTCGGCCCACAGCGGCTCGTCGGGTTCCCGGAAGTACGCCTGCGGACGACCGGCGACACCCGTGGAGCCGAGCAGGCCGAGCAGCAGGGAGGAACCGGTCCGGGGCGTGGCGCATACGAAGTAGGAGTCGAAACGGGCAACGTGGTCCATCGCCATGACGACACGTAACCGCACGCCCCGGCGACCCGCAAACCGATTTTCCGTGTCACCCGCTCCCGGCCCGTGTCACCCGCTCCCGGCCCGTGTCACCCGCTCCCGGCCCGCGTCGACAGGCGGGCGCGGACGACGAGGTCGTGCAGGAGATCGCCCGCGCGAGGCGTCTCCGGCAGGTGCGAGGCGTCCCGCGCCTCCTCCAGGGCGGCGGTCAGCCGGGCGACGTCGCGTTCCAGCCGCGCGCGGTCCGGGCCGTCCGCGGGCGGTGCCCCGTGCTCCGCGTCCCGCTTGGCGGCCACCAGTTCCGCCAGGTACGGCGGGCCGCCGCCCAGCCGGGTGAGGTCGGCGACGAGCACGCCGGTGCGCATCAGGTGGATGCCGGTGAGCAGCACCCGGAAGGTGTACAGCAGCGGCTTGAGCTCCCCCGACCGCTCGAACAGGCGCCACTGGGTCCGGGCGAACCCCAGGTAGTGGTGGGCGTGGTGACGGGTCAGGCAGTCCAGGGCGGCGGCGGCCAGCTCCTCGTGCACCGGGGACGTCGCCACCACCAGCGGAGAAAGCAGCTGCTCCAGGACGTAGCCGTTGCGGCGGAGCAGCAGACGGCAGAACTTGGCCAGGTCGTGGGTGACGAGGTCCACCTCGACGCCGTGGCGCGTCCACGAGCGGGTGACGGTCTCCTCGGCGGCCCGCAGCCCGACGACGTCCTCCAGCGGCAGCAGGTGCACGCCGCGCAGGTCCACGTCGGAGTCGGCGGACGGGAAACCGTACAGGTGCGCGCCGCTGACCGTGGCGAACGCCAGGGCGTGCGGCTGCTCGGCGGGGATCTCGGCCAGCCAGGCCGGGAGGTGGACGGTCACAGCGATGCCCTCCGTACGGTCACCAGGTAGTCCTCGACGGTCCGGCGGTCGGGTGCCTCGGGCAGCGCGTCGCAGACGCCGGGACGGTCGAGGTCCGCGGCCAGCTCCGCCCGCCAGCGCTCCACCTCCGGCCAGGGGATCTCGCCCCGCCGCAGCGCCAGCAGCCGGTCGCGGTGGGCGCCCACCCGGACCAGCGGCTCGCCCTCGCGGGCCAGGTGCAGGCCGCTGAGCATCAGCCTGATCATGTGCATGGCCTGCTTCCACTTCGGCCGCTCGGGGTCGAGCCTGCGGAGCTGCGCCTGGGCGTACCCGGCGAACGTCCGGTGGGCGCGCCGGGACAGGAAGGCGCGGCGGATCGCCAGCAGTTCCTCGCCCGCCGGGGTGACCCGCTCGACGATCGGCGACCACAGGCACTCCAGGACCGTCGGGTTGGCCTCCAGCGCCAGGACGCAGAACCGCTCGACCTCCCAGGAGAACTGCTCGGGCAGCGGCCCCTCAAGGTGGGTCGGCGGCTTGTCCAGCCGCCAGAACAGCGGGGCGGGCGCGGCGAACACCCCGCGCCGGTCCACGTCGGAGTCCTCGGTCTCCAGCCCGTAGGCACGGGAACCGGTCACCACCGACAGCACCAGGTGCTCCGGGACGCTGACCGGGCACGCCGCCTGATCCGGACGAACCATCAGACGGTACGGAGGTCGGCGACGACGCGGAAGCGCTCCAGGACCACCGGGGTGGCGTCGTCCACGGTGAAGGCGGTGTCGCCCAGCGCCGAGCGCATCTCCGGGTCGTGCCAGAACTCCTCGTGGGCCGTACGCCACTGTCCGGCCGTCGTGTGGCCCTCGCCCTCGTCCACCGCGTGGGCGTCGTCCACCTCTCCCAGCGGTACGACGCGTACGCTCGTGACCTCGATGACGGCCACCGGGCGGCCGGCGGAGTCCACCACCGCCGACCGCTCCCCGACCTCGGGCAGCGGCTCGCCCGCCCGCTCGTATTCGACGGCGAGGGAGGTGGTGGCGGTCTTGCGGCCGTCGAGGATCGCCGCGACGAGTGCGTCCCGCAACGGTCCGGGAAAGGCGAACTCGGCCTCGGGCAGGCCGGTGGGGCCGGTCGGTCTGTCGGAGTCGGACGTCATAGGGCATGACCCTACTGACTCATCTCCGGGCAGTGCTCCGGAGAGGCACTGCCGCCGAATGCTGAACCAGCCGATACGGCTTCTCAGCCGGCGTCTTCCGGCCACCTGCCGCTGTCCTGAAGGATCCGTTTGTAGGTCTCGTAGCGCGGACTGGACCTTCCGTAGGACCAGTGAGCGCCGTCTCCGGCACCAGGAATGGTGACGTGGATGTGCCGGGTGCCGGGATCGAACCAGACACCGTGTTCCACGTAAACGGTCCGGCCTTTGCCGCCGCTGCTCAAACGGGTTTTGGGGGGCATGGCGTGTCCTCACCGTTCATGGACCTGCGAGAAACTCCGGCGTACGCGCCGAATCCGGAAAGGCCAGGGTGCAGGTGGGCGGGTGCCGTCGCCGTCCGGTCAGGCATCGGGCCCGGTGAGCCAGTCGAGCCATTCGCCGTGCGGGCCGGCCAGGGCGAGCGGTTCGCCGTCCAGGGCGGGCAGGAAGGTCAGGCGGTTCCCGGGCAGACCCGCGAGCACCGGCAGCAGGCTCGCGCACCGTCCGGCCTCGTTGGTCTGCGTCCGGCGCGTCAGCATCGTCTCGCGCACCCGCTGCCAGTGCCGTACGGTCCACTGACGGAAGGCGGGGAAATCGGCGGACGGCCCGCCGAGGAAGCGGACCGAGGCCAGCAGCAGGTTCGGCTGCCGCTTGACGTGCGGCAGGCCGTCGATCAGCGCCAGCAGCCGCGCGTCGGAGGCGATGTCCCGGGCCAGGGCCTCGTACGCCGGGGAGCGCCCCCGGACCTCCTGCTCGGGGAATCGCCGGTACCGCTCGGCCGTGTCCATCCCGCCGGGAAGGTCAGAGGCGTACCGGGAGGCGGGCCAGGCGCCACGCCCCCGGCAGTGGCTGGTGCTCCAGGTCCGCCGGATCGACGGCCAGCGCCAGATCGGGGAAGCGGCGCAGCAGCGCCCCCAGCGCCACCTCGGCCTCCTGCCGGGCCAGGGCCGCGCCCAGGCAGTAGTGCAGGCCGTGCCCGAACCCGACGTGGTTCTCCCGGCGGCCGTCCGGCTCGCGGGTGATGTCCAGCCGGTCGGGGTCGGGGAACTCGCGCGGGTCGTGGTCGGCCGAGACCAGCACGGCCGTCACCGCCTCGCCCCGCCGTACCGGCATGCCCCCGATCGTCGTGTCCTCGGTCGCGTACCGCATCCGCGTCATCTGGACCGGGCCGTACCGGCGCATCAGCTCGTGTACGGCGCGCGGCATCAGCTCCGGGTCGTCCCGGAGCAGGGCGAGCTGGCCGGGATGGGTGAGCAGGGCGGCGACGCCGTTGCCGATCAGGTGCGCGGTGGTCTCGTGACCGGCGAGGACGATGGTCAGCACCATCGTCACCATCTCGACGTCGCTCAGCCGGTCGCCGTCCTCGTCGTGGGCGCGGATCAGCCCGGTGAGCAGGTCGTCCTCGGGTTCGGCGCGGCGCCGGACGATCAGCTCCCCGATGTGCGCGACCATCTCCCGCAGCGGCTCCGCCAGGGCGCCGGGTTCGGTCGACACCAGGGCCCGCCCCCATGAGCGCCACCGCGGGCGGTCCTCCTCGGGGATGCCCACCAGTTCGCAGATCACGGTGATCGGCAGCGGGTAGGTGAACCGTTCCAGCAGGTCCACGACGCCGTCCTCGGCCGCCGCGGGCAGGTCGTCCAGCAGGCTCTCGGTGATCTCCGCCACGCGCGGCCGCAGTCCGGCGACGCGGCGGGCGGTGAACGCGCGGGAGACGAGCCTGCGCAGCCGCATGTGGTCGGCGCCGTCGGCGTCCAGGACGCTGCCGAGGATGTACTTCGCGTACTCCGGCGGGATGCCGCGGGCCCGGATGATCTGCTGGCGGATGTCGCCCACGTCCATGCCCGGCACGTTCGCCGGGTCGTTGACGAACCGCTGGTCGCTCAGCACCCGCTTGACGTCGTCGTATCGGGTGACGAGCCAGACCGGCGAGGCGGCCCCGGGGAAGAGCGCCCGCACCAGGGGAGCCTCCTCGCGCATCCTCGCGTACCCGCCGAAGGGGTCGGCGAGCAGCCCGGGATCGAGGAGCTGGACCGTCTCGGCGGTGCGGGGATCGGCCGGAGCGCTCATGTCGTCCTCCTCGGGACCCGGTTGCTCTTCTGATCCCAGGTTTCCCGTCCGGCGCGTACGGCATGCGCCCGGAGTGCGCGGCGCGTGTCCGTTTCCCGGGTATCGCGGAGACCGTTTCCTCTTCGCCCGGCACACGGGTCCGGCCCCGGGGCGCCGCGGCGCGCGTCCCCTCCTCGCGCGCCGCGGCACCCGACCATCGGTACGGCCGCTCCGCCGATCAGCGGTACGGCCGCCCGGCCGGTCAGCGGTACGGTCGCCCCGCCGGTCAGCCGCCCTGGGACCAGACGCCCTCCCAGCCGGAGCAGCGGCCGGTGATCCTGGTGGACGTGCCGCGGCAGACCTTGGCGGAGGCGGTGAGCATGTAGCCGGCGTTCACCCGGAAGGAGAGGATCCGCGACTGGGAGCAGTTCCGGAACGTCTTCGTGTGCCACCGGCCCCGGTCGGAGAGCCACTTGATCTTCAGCCACGAGCAGGTGCGCGCGCCCGCGGCGTCGTAGAGATCACCGTGGATCCGCAGGCCGGTGCCGGAGCTCCTGACGACGCCGCCGGCCCAGCCCCTGCGGTCGGAGGAGGCGGTGGGGCCCCACTCCCAGGTCTCGGCGGCCCTCGCGGCCGACGCCGTGGAGGCGGTCGCGGCGGAGGCCGAGGCCGCCGTGGCGGGCAGGCCGAGCCCGAGGGCGGCGGCCGTCGTGAGGCCGAGCAGCAGGCGGGCGGTGCGATGCATGGGTCTATCTCCTGAAAAAACCGGATTTCTGATGGGCCAAGAGATATCCGGGACGGCTTGCAGACGGCTTGCCGTCCCTTGCAAGCACCTGACCGAGCCGCCCCTATCGCCTGGCCGCGCCGCTCCCATCACCGGGCCGCGCCGCCCTATCGCCGGGCCGTGTCCTCGCGCCGTCCGGTCCGTCCGTGTTTCCCCGGTCCGTCCGTGTTTCCTTGACCCGTCGGCGTTTCCCTGATCCGTCCGCGAAAGACGTGCTCTCCCCGCCCGCCCGCTCGCCACCAGGTGGGCGTAGCCGTCAGCCACCCGGTCACAGGACTCACGGGCCACGTCTCTCAGGGCTGCGGTCGAGGCTCCATGCCGACGAAGACCGCGTGGAGCACGCGGTCGAGGTAGGCGGGCGTCATCGGCTGCTGGGTGATCAGCAGTCTGTAGTACAACGGGCCTGACAGGATCTCGAAGGCGAGGTCCAGGTCGAAATCGGGTGCGAGCCGTCCCTGCTCCTGGGCGGTCCTGAACCGGGCCAGGGTGTCGGCCGTCTGCGGCTGGATGAAGCGTTCGTTGAGGGCGGCGGCGACCTCGGGATTGTGCTGCGCCTCGCCGATCAGGTCCCGGTACAGCGGTCCCCAGGGCGGCCGGGCCAGCAGGTCGACGGCCTGGACCATCACCTCACGCAGGTCGGCCATGATGTCGCCGGTGTCGCGATGCTCCAGGCTCGGGCTGCTCGAGGTGAGGACCGCGTCGAGGAACAGCATGGCCTTGGAGGACCACCGGCGGTAGATGGTGTCCTTGCCGACGCAGGCCCGGGCGGCGACCGCCTCGATGCTGAGCTTGGCGTAGCCGACCTCTCGTGCCAGGTCGAGCGTGGCCTTGATGATCGTTTCGGTGCGGACATCGGAGCGGCGGCGGGCGTTCATGGCGCCATTTTACGGGTCGGGACGACCCGTTTGACAATGATGTGATGCTCCCTTCACGCCAGGTCAAGCCCTGCGTGACGTCCCGGCCCGCTCCAAAGTTCTGGTGGGTACGACCGGTCCCGCTCTCAGCGGCACGGGGAGGTGTTCTCATATCGCCCACCGTGCGCTGCGACCGGAGCGGCACCGGTTGGAGCGACCCGTCGCGCACCCGCCGACACCGGATCCCGTTCCCGATCACTCCGTACCCCGTCCCGGCCTGGCCGGAGCGGCTCACCCGCGGGCGGCGGGCCAGGACAGGACGAACGTGGTGTGACGCTTACGGATCACCAGTCCGTCTCCGGCGGCCGTCCCGAAGCCGCCGCCGTCCCCGGCCGGCGGGACGCCCATGCCCGGCGGACGGCCGAGGTCCCCCGGGCGCGCGCCGTCCCCGGGGCGCGGGTCGCCCCCCGGGTGCACGTCGACGCGCAGGCCCGACGTCGACGGGCGTCCGGCCGCGTCCCACGCCCGCAGGTGGGCGAGGAGGTCGGCGGCGAGCCCCGCCCCGCCGGGCCCGAACGCCCGCACCACCGGCGGCGCGGGCGCCTCCCGGGGACGGAGCAGGCACAGGCCGCCGTCCTCGACGATCCCCAGGGCCGTCGTGAACCCCCACCGGCCCGGCGCGCCCGCCGCGAGCCACCGGGGCCGGGACTCCGACAGCAGGCACCAGCGCGGCTCGTGCGCGGCCAGCCACAGGCCGAACCCGTCGGCGAGCGCGGCCGGGTCCGCGGCCACCCCGGCGGGAAGCTCGGACACCGGGCCGCCGAGCACCGCCAGGACGTCCCCGGCCTCCCTCGCCCGGGGCAGCGAGAGCATGAGCTCCGAGTCGCGGTCCAGCGGCCGGAGCACCTCCGGGCCGGCGAAGGGCCCGCGCAGCCGCATGAACCCGCAGGCCACCGCGGAACGGCTCGTCCAGTGCCCGTCCGCCCACTCCAGCGCCACCGAGCGCTGCACGCCGTTCAGGTCCATAGGGGCGACGATCCGCCCGCCGGGCGCGAGCTGCTCCAGCCAGGCCGGGAAGAGGTCCCACACGCCCACGGTCGCGATCACCCGGTCGTACGGCGCGCCCGGGGCGAAACCTTCGGCGCCGTCACCGCAGACCACCTCCACCCCGGGAAAGCCCGCCTCCGCCAGGTGGCCCCTGGCGCGCCCGACCAGGCCGGGGTCGATGTCGACGCTGGTGACCCGGCCGCCGGGACCGGCCAGGTGCGCCAGCAGCGCGGCGTTGTAGCCGGTCCCCGCGCCGATCTCCAGCACCCGGTGCCCCGGCTCCACCCCGAGCTGCTCCAGCATCAACGCCATGATCGTCGGCTGGGAGGAGGAGCTGACCGGCCGGCCCTCGGCGTCGCGCCGGGTCACGACGGCCTCGTCCCGGTACGCCGCCCCCGGGGGCACCTCCGGCAGGAAGAGGTGCCGGGGAACCGCCCGCAGCGCCCCGGTCACCTCCTCGCCGATCCCGCCGCGCCCGCGCACCCGGGCGACCATCTCCTCGCGCAACGCGTGCCAGTCCGCCATCGCCGACCTCCAGACCCGCCGGTCCCGCCGCTCGCCGTACAACCGCCCCCGAGCTCTATGCCCACTCGGCGAGGATCTTGGCCTCCTTCTCCGGGTCGATGCCGTGGCCGCGGAAGGAGCGCTCCTCCACCGGGATCCCGCGGAGCCAGGCCCAGGTGTCGCGGACGGTCTCGGCGACCGGGCGGCAGCGCAGCCCGGCGGCGAGGGCCTTCTCCGACGACGGCAGCCAGACCCCGGCGAACTCCTCGTTGCGCGGCGCCCAGACCGGCAGCTCGGTCCACGGGGCGACGTCCCGGTCGAGCAGGAACTCGTCGTCCACCCAGACCAGCTCCGCGTCCGAGCCCGTCACCGCGCGGCACTCCTCCAGCAGCCCGCGGTAGGTGATGTTGCCCCGCACCCCGCTGACGAAGAAGCGGTCGTTCGTCCCGGCCTCGGCCTGGTCGAGGGTGAACGCGGCGATGTCACGGGCGTCGATGAGCTGCATCGCCATTTCGGGATCGCCCGGGGCGAGCACCCGCCCGCCGCGGTCGATCCGGGTGAGCCACCACGGCAGGCGGCCGACGTTCTCGTGCGGGCCGATGATGAGACCGGGCTCGATGATCAGGGCGTTGCCGTCGAAGCCCTGCTCGACCGCGCGCTCGCAGCCCGCCTTGAGGACGCCGTAGTCGCCGTCGTCCCGCCCGGCGTCCGGCGCGCACTCGAACCGGGGCGAGCTCTCGTCGGCCGCCTGCCCCGGCCAGACGGAACAGGCCGAGATGCTGGAGATGAACGCGTAGGTGGCCGCCCTGCCGTTGAGGACGCGCACCGACTCGCCGACGACGCGGGGGACGAACCCGCAGACGTCGACGACGATGTCCCATTCCCGGCCCTCGGCGAGCCGCTCCAGGTCGGAGGTGACCTCCCGGTCACCCCTGACCGCTTCGACGCCGGGTACGTCGACACCGTTCCTGCCCCGGTTGAACGTGGTGACCTCATGTCCGCGCCGCAGCGCCTCTTCAACGATCGCCCGGCCCAGGAAGACCGAGCCGCCGATTACCAGAGTCCTCATGGCCGATCATTGTTCGCCCGCCGTCCGCGGCGTGACCATGGCTTTCACCCTCGGCGCAAGCCGTACGCCCACAGCGGACCGGCCGCGTGCGGCGGGCTCGCCCGCGCGTGGCGGGCCCGCCACGCCCCCGGCTCACATGGCGCCGGCCGCGAGCGGCGGGCGCTCCAGGACGTGGACCTGCGCCGTGCCGATGTCGAAGTAGAGACCCACCAGCTCCAGGCGGCCCTCCCGGACGAGCCGGTCCACCGCCGGGTAGGAGCGCAGGTTGTCGAGCTGCTGGAGCACGTTGGCCCGGCAGAGACGGTCCAGCGGGCCGCCGTCGCCGTCCCCCGGGGACCCGGCGTCCCCGGAACCGGGAACCTCGCCGCCGGGCGTCTCGGACGGCGCGCCGCTCCCGGCGGCGAACCGGGTCAGGCTGTGGCGGCCGTGCCGCAGCCAGCGGCCGAGCGCGGGCATGCCCTCCGGCGCGTCGCCGCCGAGCAGCGCCGCCATGGCCCCGCAGCCGGAATGCCCGCACACCGTGATGGTGCGGATGCCGAGTGCCTCCGTGGCGTACTCGATCGCCGCGGCCACCGAGTCGTCCGGGGGCGCCGTGCCCCGGCGGGGCACCAGGTTGCCGAGGTTGCGGACGGTGAACAGGTCGCCGGGACCGCTCGCGGTGATCAGGTTCGGCACGATCCGGGAGTCGGCGCAGGTGATGAACAGGTGCGACGGCTCCTGCTTGCGCGCCATCCCCATCATGAACGGGCGGATCAGCGGGGCCGTGCGGCGGTGGAACTCCCGCGCCCCGGCCAGCAGGTCCGGCTGCCCCGAGCCGTCCCCGCCCGCCGCGGCCACACCGGCCACGGCGGGCGCCACCCGCGCGGACGCGACCGCGAGGTCCGCCGCCGCGGACGACCGGCCGCGCCGCCGGTGGGCCCAGGGCAGCCACCAGCGGTCCGGGGCCGGCGGCGGAGGCTTGGCGGGGAGCACCCGGGCGCCGCTGGCCCCCATCGCGTACCACTCGTCGTGGATCTCGTCGATGTCCACGCTCCCGCCGCTCCGCTCGTGGTCGGTGCGCCAGGCGTGGACCGCCTCGAACGCGGCGTTGTCCATGAAGTCGATGTTGAGGTCCAGGTCGACCGGGACCCCGGCCGGGATGGCGCGCAGCGCCGAGGTGATCCGCGGGACGCCGAGGAAGGTCAGCGAACCCGCGATCGACACGTGCCAGTGCCCGCCCGGCTCGGGGGTGACCCGTACGGTGACCCGGGTCAGCCGCCGCAGCGCCAGCAGCGCGGCGAGCCCGAGCCCGAGCAGTACGCCCTCGGCCAGCCCGACGAGCGCGACCCCCAGCATGGTGGTCACGTACACCGGGATCTCGCCGTGCCCCCGCAGGTTGCGCAGGTGCCCCATGTTGACCATCTGGACGCCGATGAACACCAGCAGGGCCGCCAGCGCCTCCATCGGGATCAGCGTGATCGTCCAGCCCAGGCAGAGCGCGAACACCAGGATCCACACGCCGTGCATGACCGTGGACCAGCGGCTGCGGGCACCGGCGCGGGCGTTGGTGCTGCTGCGCACGATGACCCCGGCCACCGGCAGGCCGCCCAGCGCGCCGGTGACCATGTTGGCCACGCCCTGCGCGGTGAGCTCCCGGTCCAGGTCGGTGCGCCGGCCGTTGTGCAGCTTGTCGGTCGCCACCGAGCACAGCAGCGACTCCACCCCGGCCAGCAGCGCCACGAGCAGCACCGCGGCGACGATCCCGTGCCAGTCGCCGCGCGGCCAGGCCGGCATGACCCACGACTCCAGGCTCTTCGACAGGTCGACCCGGGTGACGTCCCAGCCGGACGCCGCGGCGATCGCCGAGGCGACGACCAGGGCGGCCAGCGGCGCCGGGACGAGCCGCAGCCGCTGCGGCAGGTGGCCCCAGCCGACCAGGATCGCGATGGTGATCAGTCCGGCGTAGACGGCGTGATCGTGTATGTCCAGGATCTGCCGGGGCAGTTCGGCGACGTTCTCGATCGCGGAGCGCTGCGGGCTGCCGCCGAGCACGACGTGCAGCTGGGAGAGGGCGATCACCACGCCCACCCCGGCGAGCATGCCGTGCACCACGGCGGGGGAGACCGCCAGCGCCGCCCGGGCGACCCGGAACACCCCCAGCAGGAGCTGCAGGGCGCCCGCGAACAGGGTGATCATGCAGGTGGCGCGCCAGCCGTACGTCGAGACCAGCTCGGCCACCACCAGTGAGAGGCCGGCGGCGGGGCCGCTGACCTGGACGACCGAACCTCCCAGGAGGCCGGCGACCACGCCGCCCACGACGCCCGCGATGAGCCCGGCCGCCAGCGGTGCTCCCGAGGCGACGGCGATGCCCAGCGAAAGGGGCACCGCCACCAGGAACACCACCAGGGAGGCGGGCAGGTCGTACCGCAGCACGGAGGCGAGGCCACTCCATGCGATCGTTTCGTTACTCTTCGTGTCCGTCCCCATGGGGCAGACCCTATGCCGCGGGCCTCCGCCGACCGGGCGGTTGTCGGAGGCCTTTACGCAGCCGGGAGGAAATCAGCGGTAATAGTCGGGGTGGTCCGGCTGCTGGGCCGCGGCCCGGCGGCTCCGCCGGGAGCCCGTCCGCCCCTGTCCCTCGGGGGCCGCGGCGGGGCCGGCGCCGGGAGCGCCCGGGGCCGGCTCGGGCCAGGCGGCGGGGGACTCCGGGCTCGCCGGGCGGACGGGGTCGTAGCCGTAGCCGCCGGTCGCCTGGCCCGAGCCCTGCCGCGGGTCGGCGGCGCGGTCGCCGGGGGAGACGCTCCGGGAGGGCGCCGTCGGGGTCGACAGCGCGGGGGTCGGGCCGGTGAGCGCGTCGTCGTCGATGGTGGCCCAGCCGGGGCTCACCTCGTAGGAGCCCGCGGTCGGCGCGCCGTACACCGGCGACTGGTACGAGGAGTATCCGGGGGCGGGGTCGTCGAGGATGTCGGCGGTGTTCGCGGCCGGCCAGCCCCCGGACACCGGGGAGGTGGCCCGTGCCCAGGGATTGTCAGAGATGTCCCCGGGCGTCCCCGTTGCGGCGGGCGCGGAGGAGCCCTGCGCCGGGGCGGTCCGGGGCCGGGGCGCGGGGGCAGAACCGTACGGCTCGGCCAGCGGGTCCGGGGCGGGCCCGGCGGGCGCGGCGAGCGGGTTCGGGGACGTGGCGGGGAAACCGCCGCTGGTGGTCGGCCCCATCGGGCGCATCGGCGGCAGCGGACCGGCGAGCTGGTCTCCGGCCGGGCTCGCGGCGGGCACCGGCCCGGTGGCCGGCGACTGGCCCGCGGCGGGCGCCGGACCGCCGGTCGCGGCGGCGCCGCGCGAGCCGCGCCGGGGAGCGGGGCCGTTCAGCGGGTCGCCCAGCTGGTCGGGGCGGCTGGGCCCGCCGCCGCCGGGGGTACGGGTGCGGCCGGAGCCGCGCCGGGAACCGGTCCGGCGTCCCTCGGGCGGCGCGCCCGCGGTGGGGGCGGCGAAGGTGACCGTCTTCTGCTCGGCCAGCGCGGCGGACGTCGGGGCGGGCTCGGGCTGGACCGGCCCGACCAGGTCGGCGAGGCCGGAGGGCAGGGAGGCGGCGGCGGGCTCGGCGGGGGCGGGAGCAGGGACCTGGGGCCGCGACTGCGGCTGGGGCTGGGGCTGGGACTTGCGGTGCGGCAGCGGCACCTGGACGGTCATCGCGTCGGCGTCCACGCCCGGGGCGGCCTGGCCGCCTGAGGCGGCGTGGCCCGCGGCCGCCGGGTTCTCCAGCGAACCGCCGAAGCCGCCGACATCGGCCTGCAGTCGCGTCCAGTAGTCGTCGTCGTAGTCGTCGGCCCCGCCGAAGTCGTTCATGCCGCGCTTGCCGCGGGCGCCGGACGGCCGCGGCCGCGACGGCTTGGGCTCGTCGAACGGCGTGAGGTCCGGGGAGTAATGCGTCATCTTCGGCTCGCGCGCGGCGAAGTCGTCGATGGACACGGCCGGAGTCTGCGCCTCCTTCTCCGCCATCTCACGCAGACGCTCCGCAGGGAGCGCGCTCTCCCTGCGGTTCATCGACCGCACGCCCAGTGCCACGACGACGAGCACGAGGAGCACGACGGCGACCAGGATTATTACGACCGCGGTCATTGCACCACCCTCAAGGCCATGGCCTTCCAGCGGCGCCGGTGAGGTCGCGCGGCCATCGACGCGACCTGCCCCCTTGCATCACCTGCGCACGGACATTGGTTCTGATTGTGTCGGACCACTATGAGCGTTGTCACACCCAACGTGAAGAATCGGTAACCATCAATACCTCCGGTGTTCGGCGCATCACTGGATGTGCCCCGCGGTCAGCCTGCCCCAGGCGATCGTCTTCTCCGCGATCTCCTTCAGCGTCCTGCTGAGCGGGGCCCCCTTGCCGAGGTGGATCTTCCCGTTGAGCGCGTAGACGGTGAAACGATAGCTCTGCCCGCGCCGGCACGGCGGGGCGTAGCCCACCTTGCCGCTCGTCGTGCTCCCCTCCACCGCGCCCACCGGGACGCTCTTCTCCGCGACCTCGTTGGTGCGCGGATCGATGTCGAACACCACCCAGTTCACCTCGCCACCGGCACGCGCGTTGTTGTCGGCCACGATCGCGACCGACTTCGTCCCGTCCGGCACCCGTGACCAGCGCAGCGGCGGGTTGCCGGACGATCCCTTGCACGAGTAGTCGGACGGCAGGACCGCGCCGTCCCGGAGGCGGGGACTGGAGACGCTGATCGGCTCCAGTTGCAGCCGATCGGCGGACGCGATGCTGCCCACCATCCCGCAGCCGGAGGAGACGACGACGAGCGCCGCGGCGAGTGCCGTCGGTACGGCCCGCCGCGGGCGGCGCGTAGACGTGTGCGGCTGCCCCATGCCCGATGATGCTACGCGGATCTGGAAGATGCGCAGACCGGATCGCGAGGTTCCATGGCGCGGAAACACCCGGGAATCGGACAGAATCAGAGCATGGAGGGGGTGCGGGCGGACGGGAAAATGACCTTCGCCATCCTCGGGTCCCTGGAGGTCCGCCGGGGGGACGAGCCGGTGGGGATCTCCGGTTCGCGCCTGCGCGCGCTCCTCGTCCTGCTGCTGCTCGACGCGGGCCGTACGGTCCCGGCCGGCCGCCTGATCGCGGGGATCTGGGACGACCGTCCGCCGGCCGCGGCGGGTAACGCCCTGCAGGCGCTGGTCTCCCGGCTGCGCGCCGCGCTCGCCGCCGAACGCGGGATCGTCGAGGCCGTCGCCTCCGGCTACCGGCTGGCCGTCGAACGCGACCGGGTCGACGCCCACCGGTTCACCCGGCTGACGGCCGAGGGCCGCGCGGCCCTCTCGGCGGGCGCCCCGGCCGAGGCCGCGGCCGTCCTGCGCGCCGCGCTCGGGCTCTGGCGCGGCCCCGCCCTGGCGGACCTGGCGGGCCCGGCGGGTGACGACGCCGTGACCGTCGCGGCCGCCGCGGCCGCCCGGCTGGAGGCTCTCCGCCTGGCCGCCGTCGAGGACCGCGTCGAGGCCGACCTGCTGCTCGGACGGCGGGCGGAGGCCGTCGCCGAACTGCCCGGCCTGATCGCCGCGCATCCGCTGCGCGAGCGGTTCCACGGCCAGCTCATGCGCGCCCTGTACGGCGCGGGCCGCCGGGTGGAGGCCCTGGCCGCCTACGAGGCGGCCAGGGAGGTGTTCGCCCGAGAGCTGGGAGCCGACCCCTCACCCGACCTGGCCGGGCTGCACCTGGCCATGCTGCGGGGGGAGTGGGCCGAGAGGCACACCGGGCCTCGCCCGGCACGGGTTCCCCCACCCGCCGGGGACTTCCCGCCGGCCGGGCCGCCGCCCGCGGAGATCCCACCGCACGAGGGACACGAGGGACACGGGGGAGAGGCGACCGCCGGGGCCCCGCCGTCCCCGCCCGCCGGTGAACCCGCGCCCGCCGGTGCCCCCGCGCCCGCTGATGAATTCACGCCCGCCGGTGAACCGGCCGTGAACCGCCCCGGCGGCGCGCGGCCGGGCAACCTGCGGGCCAGGCTCACCAGCTTCGTCGGCCGGGAACGCGACGTGGCGCGCACCGCCGGCTTCCTCGCCCGCCACCGGCTGGTCACCCTGACCGGCCCCGGCGGCGCCGGCAAGACCCGGCTGGCGGTCGAGACGGCCGAGGCGGTGACGGCCGAGGTGACGGCGGCCGAGAGGGCGGCAGAGACGGCGGCGGCCGAAGCGGCGGACCGGCTGCCCGACGGGGCGTGGCTGGTCGAGCTCGCCCCGGTGGCCGAGCCGTCGGAGGTCCCGCAGGCCGTGCTCTCGGCGCTCGCGGAACTGGAGCTGCGCGACGGTCCCGCGGCCGGGATCCCACAGCCCGGCAGGCTCCCGGCGCCCGTCCGCCGCGACCCCGTGCCCCGGCTCGTCGCGGCCCTGGCCGGGAGGCGGCTGCTGATCGTCCTGGACAACTGCGAGCACGTGGTCGAGGCGGCCGCGGCGCTCGCCGAACGGCTGCTCGCCTCCTGCCCCGGGGTGCGGATCCTGGCCACCGGCCGCGAACCGCTGGGCATCACCGGCGAGCTGGCCTGGCCGGTGCCGCCGCTGGACCTGCCGCCGGACGACGCGGACCCCCGCGAGGCCCTGGCCTACCCCGCCGTCCGCCTGTTCGCCGAACGCGCCGAGACCGTCCGCCCCGACTACCGCCCCGAGCGGGAGACCGCCGCGATCGTGCGGATCTGCCGCGAGCTCGACGGCATGCCGCTCGCCATCGAACTCGCGGCGGCCCGGCTGCGCGTGCTGTCCGCCGGGCAGATCGCCCAGCGACTCGACGACCGCTTCCGGCTGCTGACCGGCGGCAGCCGTACGGCGCTGCCGCGGCACCGGACGCTCCGCGCGGTGGTCGAGTGGAGCTGGGACCTGCTGGACGGCCCGGAACGGGTGCTGGCCCGCCGCCTCTCGGTCTTCGCCGGGGGCGCCGCCCTCGGCTGCGTCGAACGGGTCTGCGCCGGGGACGGGCCGGCGGAGGCAGACGTGCTCGACGTGCTGGCCCGGCTGGTGGACAAGTCACTGGTGGTGGCCGACGAACACGGCGCCGCCGTCCGCTACCGGATGCTGGAGACCGTCCGCGCCTACGCCGCCGAACGGCTGGCCGAGTCGGGCGAGGAGACCCGCGTACGGCTGGCGCACGCGGTGTTCTTCACCGAGCTGGCCGAGGCGTCCGACCCCGCCCTGCGGGATCACGGGCAGGTCGCCGCCCTCGCCGGGCTGGCCGCCGAGCACGACAACCTGTCGGCGGCGCTGCGCTGGGCCGTCGAGGAGTCCAGGACCACCCTGGCGTTGCGCCTGACCGGCGCGCTCGGGTGGTACTGGTGGCTGCGCGGTCACCGGGCCGAGGGGGCCCGCCGCGCCCGGGAGGCGGTCGGGCTGCCCGCGGGCGGCGAGGACCCCCGGCTGCTCGCCCTGGCCAAGGCCGCCTACGGGTACAACGCGCTGAGCGCCGGCGTCACGCTCGACGCGGCACGGGCCACGCTCGACGAGGTGGTACGGCTGGCCCGCGAGGAGCTGCCCCGCCCCTGGCACCCGTCGGTCGCGCTGGCGGGCACGGTCGCCGCGCTGTTCGGCGGCGGGCCCGTCGGTGAGCCCGACTTCGGCGAGATGTTCGCCCACCCCGATCCCTGGGTGGTGCACTCCGCGCATCTGATGCGCGGGGTGGCGCACCTCAGCGCCGGCCGGGTCGCGGAGGCCGGGACGGACCTGCGGGCGGCGCTGGACGGCTTCGAGCGGACCGGTGACCGCTGGGGCGCCGGCAACGCGCTGGCCGGCCTCGCGGAGCTCGACCTCCTGCACGGCGAGTCCGCGCGGGCCCTGGAGCGGGTGCGCGACTCCATCCGGCGGATGGAGGAGATCGGCGCGGTCGATGAGGTCACCTTCATGCGCGGCCGGCTGGCGGTCGGGCTCCACCTGGAGGGAGAGCGGGCGGCGGCCGAGGAGGCCCTGGAGAAGAGCCTCCTGCGGGCGCTGGAGAGCGGCGACCGCATGACCGCGGTGCCCCTGCTCGTCGCCCGGGGCGACTTCGCCCGCCGGGACGGCGACCTGGAGCGGGCCCGGCGTCACTACGCCGAGGCCGCGGGCCTGCTCGACCGCGAGACCGTGACGCCGCCGCAGCTGTACGCCGTGCTCGACACGGCGCTGGGACTGCTGGCCGAGCAGGAGGGCGACCTGCCCCGGACCCGGCGGCTGCTGGGCACCGCGCTCGCGAAGGCCGTGGAGAGCCGGGAGACGGCGCTGCTCGTCCCGGTCCTGGTCGGTTTCGCCGGGGCGGCACTGACCGGCGGCGACCCCGGCGCGGCCGCCGTTCTCCTCGGCGGGGCCGCGGCGGCCCGGGGGACCGACGCGGTGGTCGACTTCGACCACGCGCGTGTCACCGAGCGCGCCGTGGCCGCGCTCGGCCGCGAGGAGTTCTCCCGGCGCCACGAACACGGCCGCGCCCTGCCCCGCGGGGAGGTCATCGATCTGGCGACCCGAGCTCCCGGTAGGGCTTCCTGAGCAGGTCGACCAGGGGGATGTGCCGTACCCGCACCGCCGGGGGCTCCAGCATCCGCAGCAGCAGGTCCGAGGGGGCGGCCGCGGCCGGCTGCGGCCGCAGCCGGTCCAGCGGGACGCCGGGGGAGTAGAAGGCCGAGGCGGGCTCGCCGGATTCGCCGAACTCGCTGAAGGGTTCCGCGGACGCCATGTCAGCTCACCGCCCCGGGGCCGAGGCGGAACAGCTCACGCAGCTGGTCGGTGGACAGCTCGGAGATCCAGTCCTCGCCGGTGCCCACCACGCTCTCGGCGAGCGACCTCTTGCGCTCGATCATCTCGTCGATCCGCTCCTCAAGGGTGTCCACGCAGATGAACTTCCGCACCTGCACATTCCTCGTCTGACCGATCCGGAAGGCCCGGTCGGTCGCCTGGTCCTCCACCGCGGGGTTCCACCACCGGTCCACGTGGATCACATGGGAGGCGGCGGTCAGGTTGAGGCCCGTCCCGGCCGCCTTGAGCGACAGCAGGAACAGCGTCGGCTCGTCACCGCGCTGGAACCGCTCCACCAGCTCCTCCCGCCGGCTCCTGGACAACCCGCCGTGCAGCCACAGCACCGGCCGATCCAGGCGGGCGGCCAGATAGGGGCGCAGCAGGGCGCCGAACTCGGCGTACTGGGTGAAGACGAGGGCGCTGTCGCCCTCGGCGAGGATCTCCCCGGCCAGTTCCTCCAACCGGGCCAGCTTCCCCGACCGCCCGGCCAGCCGCGAGCCGTCCCGCAGCAGGTGGGCGGGGTGGTTGCAGATCTGCTTGAGCTTCGTCATCGCGGCCAGCACGTTGCCGCGCCGCTCGATGCCCGCCGAACCGCCGATCCGGCCCATCATGTCGTTCACCACGGCCGTGTACAGCTCCGCCTGCTCCGGGGTGAGGGTGCACCAGACCTTCATCTCCTGCTTCTCCGGCAGGTCCGTGATGATCGACCGGTCGGTCTTGAGCCGCCGCAGCACGAACGGCCCGGTGGCCCGCCGCAGGGCCGCCACGGCGTCCTCGTCGCGCCGGGTCTCGATCGGCTCCTGGTAGCGCTCGCGGAAGCGCCGGGCCGGGCCGAGGAGACCGGGGTTGCAGAACTCCATGATCGACCACAGCTCCGACAGCCGGTTCTCCACGGGGGTGCCGGTCAGCGCCAGCCGGGTGCGCGCCGGGATGGCCCGCACCGCCCGCGACTGCCGCGCCGCGCTGTTCTTGATCGCCTGCGCCTCGTCGCAGATGACCCGCTCCCACCTCAGCGCGGCCAGCGCCCCCAGGTCGCGCAGAGCCGTGCCGTAGGTGGTGATGACGAGATCGGCGTCCCGGACGGCGGCGGGCAGCTCGTCGTCCCGCCTGCGGGAGCCGCCGTGGTGGACGTACACCCGCAGCGACGGAGCGAACCTGGCCGCCTCCTTCCGCCAGTTGCCGATCAGCGACATCGGGCAGACGAGCAACGTCGGCCCCGGGGCTTCTTCCGCGTCCCCGGCCGCCCGTTCGCGCTCGGACAGCAGCAGGGACAGGGCCGACACCGTCTTGCCGAGCCCCATGTCGTCGGCCAGGACACCGCCCAGGCCGAGGCCGGACAGGAAGCTCAGCCACGACAGGCCGCGCCCCTGGTAGGGGCGGAGCGTCCCGCGCAGCGCGCGCGGGGTGGGGACGGGGGTGAGCCGGCGGTCGGCCTCGCCCGACAGCAGGTCGCCGAGCGGGCCGTCGGCGTCGACCGCCACCAGCGGCAGCTCCCCCTCGCCCCCGGCGGCGATCTCGCGGATCATCTCGCCGAGGGTCGTCTCCCCGCCGCCCCGCCGCCCGACGACCTCCAGCGCCGCCTTGAGCTGCCGGTCGTCCAGCTCCACCCACCGGCCGCCGACCCGGGCCAGCGGCACCCTCAGCCCGGCCAGCCGCGACAGCTCCTCCTCACCGATCGTGTGACCGCCGACGGCCGCCTCCAGCCGGAAGTCCACCCGGTCGCTCAGCCCGGCCCGCTCCCGGCCCTCCGTCGCGCGCACGGTCAGCTTCAGACCCAGGCCCTGCCGGCCGGCCCACTCCGGCAGACGCACGACGTATCCGGCCGCCGCCAGCGCCGGTGCGCCGCCGCGCAGGAAGGAGAACGCCCGCGCCGTGTCGACCTCCATGACGGCCGGCTCGGGATCGCGCAGCGCGCCGTGCAGGTCGGGATGGAGACGCACCGCCCTGGCCAGCTCGGCCCGCAGGACCTCCCAGGGCCGCTCGGGCAGCCAGGACGCCCGCTCTCCCGCCCGGATCCGGGCGGCGGTCAGGTGGTCCGGCTCGTCCGCGTCGCCGGAGCCCGAACCGCCCGCGCCCCCGCCGCCCGCGTCGTCCGTACGGCCCGCGGTCACCGCCGGGGCGAGACCGAACTCCACCTTCCACGGGTCGTCCTCGCCGGCCGGTTCGACCAGCCGGAACCAGGCCCGGACCGGCCCGTCCAGCTCGTGCGCCGCCGCCGACCAGCCGCGGAGGGCGTCGCCGAGCGCCGCCGCCTCGGCGGGCCGCGCGCCGGGCAGCGAGGCGTCCGGCGCCGTCAGCGCGTGCAGCCAGCGGTCGGCCAGCGCCGTTTTACGCCCCGGCCGGTTGCCGACGATCAGCCGCTCGGGCAGCGCCTCCCGGGCCGCGCCGTCCACCAGGCCCTCCATCGCCTCCTCCAGCACCTCCGCCGCCGGCCTCTCCCCGGGCAGCGCGCGGCAGACCGGCGGCATGGCGGCGGCGAGGTCACGGAACGCGACGGCGTCGGCGCCGATGAGCACCGGACGCCAGCGGGCCGCGTGATCGCCGTCCTCCTCGACCAGTTGCGGCAGGATCCGGCCGCGCCGTGCCAGGCTCCGGGCGTGCTCGGCGACCACGGCGAGGTAACGCAGCGACAGACCCGGCTCCCAGGACGCCTCCTCCGCGTCCCCGGACGCTCCCGGCTCGTCTCCGGACGTCCCGCCCCCGTCCCCGGGAGCCTCCTGCGGACCGGGGGCGGTCCCGGAGTCCTCTTCGCCCGGCTGGGGGAGGGCTTCGAGCAGGGCGAGCGCGGCGTCCGGGCGGAGCAGCAGCACCGGCACGGCCCAGGTGGAGATCCGGGGCCCGCGCACCGAGCCCGTCAGGCCGGACTCGGGGGAGGGCAGCGGCCGGGAGGCCGACCCCGGCAGCCGGATCGTCGCCTCGGCCGCCTCGGCCCGCGCCGCGACGGCCGCGACCGTCGCGACGAGTCCCCCGGAGCCCTCCGTCCCCGGCTCGCCCAACACTCCGCGGCCCCCGATCCCTTCGCCCCCCGGGACCTCTCCGGTCGCCCCGGAGCCCCCGGCGCCGAGCGCGGCGGCCAGTGCGGCGGCGGAGGCGGCGAACGGATGCCGTCCGGGCGCGGCCCCGGAGGACGCGGCGCGCCCCCGGGAAGCGGGGGAGCGGTCCTGGGAGACGTCCTCCCCCCACAGCGCCAGTCGCCCGCCGTACCAGCCACCGTGAACCACCAGCACGCGATCACTCCGTTCCTCGTCCGTCACTCATGCTCTCCCGGGGAACCCGCCGGGACCCCCGGGGTCCCGCTGTGAACCCACCGTGAACCCACCGGGGTCCCGCCGCTAACCCGCCGGGACCCCGCCGGGGATCCGGCCCCGGCGCCGCCGCCCGTCCCGCCTCCGCGGGGAGGCCGGACCTCCGCGGGGAGGTCAGGCCCGGCCCCGGAAGGCGCGGACCGCCAGCGGGGCGAACACCACGACGAACCCGGCCGACCAGGCCAGCGCGACGAGCGCGGGCGCGGCCACCTCACCGCCGATCAGCAGGCCGCGGATGGCGTCGGCCAGGTGGGTGACCGGGTTCAGATCGGCCCAGGCCCGCAGCCAGCCGGGGAAGGTGCGCGGATCGACCAGCGCGCTGCTGGTGAACGTCAACGGCATCATGATGGAGAAGGCGAACATCTGCACCTTCTCCGGGTTGGCCGCCCGGAGCCCGATCAGCACCGACATCCACGACATGGCCAGCACGACCACCACCAGCAGCGCCAGCGCGCCCAGCACGCCGAGCACGCTGGTCTCCACCCGGAACCCCAGGACCATGCCGAAGCCGACGAGCAACGCGAACGCCCACGCCTGCTTGATGGTGTCGGCGACGACCCGCCCGGACAGCGGCGCCGTACGGGCGATCGGCAGGCTGCGCAGCCGGTCGAAGACGCCCTTGGTGATGTCGGTGTTCAGGCCGACCGCCGTGGACAGCGTGTAGAACAGGGCGTTCTGCACGAGCAGCCCCGGCAGGGCGAACTGCAGGTAGTCCCCCGTCGATCCCGAGATCGCCCCGCCGAACACGTAGGTGAACAGCAGCAGGAGCATGATGGGCTGGATGCCCAGGTCGATCAGTTCCCACGGGTTGTGCTTGATCTGGACCAGGCTGCGCCAGGCCAGGGTCGCCGTCTGCGTCAGCGCGGCCACCGGGCCGACCCGCCTCGTGGGGGCCGTCGTGGCCGTCATGGTCGCCGTCGTCACGCGAGGGCTCCTTTCTTCTCGATCTCGGTTCCGGTCCCGGTCCCGGCGGTCTCCTCGGCGGGATGACCGGTGAGGGCCAGGAACACCTCGTCGAGGCTCGACCGGCGCAGCGTCAGCTCGGCCGCGACGACGCCGAGGTCGTCGAGCCGCCGCACGACGGCGGGCACGGCCGCCGGGTCGCGCACCGAGGCCACGGCCCTGCCGCCGGTCAGCGCGGGGGGCGCGCCGATGATGTCGGCGACGACCTGGGAGACCAGCGGCAGATGGTCGTCGCGGAGCGGCCGGACCTCCAGGACCCGCGCCCCCGTGGTGGCCTTCAGCTCGTCGGGGGTGCCGGAGGCGATCACCCTGCCGTGGTCGAACACCACGATGTCGTCGGCGAGCCGGTCGGCCTCCTCGAGGTACTGGGTGGTGAGCAGCACCGTCACCCCGTCGGCCATCAGGCCCCGCACGACGTCCCACAGCTCGGTGCGGCTGCGCGGGTCGAGGCCGGTGGTGGGCTCGTCGAGGAACAGCACCTGGGGCCGTCCGACCAGGCCGGCCGCCAGGTCCAGGCGGCGGCGCATGCCGCCCGAGTACGTCTTGGCCGCGCGTCCCCCGGCGTCCGCGAGGGCGAACCGGTCGAGCAGCTCGCCGGCCCGCAGCCGGGCCTCCGCCCTCCGCAGGCCGAGGAGGCGGCCGATCATCATGAGGTTCTCCACGCCGGTGAGCATCTCGTCGACCGCGGCGTACTGGCCCGTCAGGCCGATCATCGACCGCACCTCGTGGGCGCGGTCCACCACGTCGAACCCGCCGACCGAGGCGCTGCCCCCGTCGGGGCGGAGCAGCGTCGCCAGGATCCGTACGGCGGTGGTCTTACCGGCGCCGTTCGGCCCCAGCACGCCGAGCAGCCGCCCCTGGGGCACGGCCAGGTCGACCCCGTCCAGTGCCCGTGTCTTCCCGTACAGCTTCACCAGGCCGCTCGCCTGGATGGCATATCGCATGGCCCGCCCTTCTCGTCGTTCCGGCGGGCACCACGATGCACCGGGCCGCTGACACCCCCCTGATCCCGCGCCCGGCCGGGAGAGGAGCCGCTGACATACCGCTGACACGGCCCGCCGGCCCGCCGGTCCGCCGGCACCGCACGGGCCACCGCCGCCGGACGCCCGCGGCTCCCCTCCCGGCCCTCTCCCGGTCCCCTCACGGACGAATCCACCCGGGACGGAGCGACCCCTTAGGCTGGGCGGTGTGAGCGACCGAACCGAGCAGCGCGGTGACACCGCGGGAGCCGGATCCCTCCCCGGACAGGTGCCGCTGCGGCCCCCGGCCAACCCGGTGTCCCGCAAGGCCATCGTGATGTGGCTGCTGGACGGGCTCTTCTGGTCGGTGCTGCTGGTCGGCGGCGCCTTCCTCCTGTCCGGGTGGATCGGCGACGGCCGGTGGTCCTGGCTGCCGGAGTGGCTGGCCGACGGCGCCGGATGGCTGCCCGCGCTGACAGCGGTGCTCGTCGTGCCCGCCGCGCTCGCCGAGCCGTTCTGGCGCTACGCCGTGCACCGGTGGGAGCTCAGCGGTGACGTGGTCTACGCCCGCTCGGGGTGGATCGACCGGCAGTGGACGTTCGTGCCGGTCAGCCGCATACAGACGGTCGACAAGAAGCAGGGCACGCTGGAGCGTGTGCTCGGCCTGGCGACGGTGGACATCCGCACCGCCTCGCACGCGGGGTCGTCCACGATCAAGGGCCTCGACTACGGCGTCGCGGCCGCGCTGGCCGAGAGGCTCGCCCAGCGGGCCGAGGAGCTGAGGGACGACGCCACGTGACCGGTCTCCCCGACCCGCCGGACCGGCCCGGCGACCCGTCCGCCGACCCGCACGCCGGCCCGAGCGCTGATCCGCCGGCCGATCCCTCCGCCGGTCCGCACGCCGGACCCTCCCGGGAAGACCCCGGCCCGCACGCCGCGCCGGGACTCCGCGCGTACGGCCCGCCGCCGGTCGGCGCGTCTGCCGGCCCGGCGCCCGCCGGCCCGTCTGCCGGTCCGCCGCTTGCCGGTCCGTCCCTGAGGCTCAGCCCCCGGGTGCTGCTGACCGAGCCGATCCGCACCCTGCCCTCGCTCCTGCTGCCGCTGACCGGCGTCCTGTTCCTCGGCGGGTTCTCGTCCGGTTCGTTCGGCTGGGCGGCCTTCGGCCTCGTCGGGTCGGTCCTGTACGCCGTCGTCCGCTGGGCCACCTTCACCTACCAGGTCATCGGGGACAGGCTGGAGCTCACCCGTGCCCTGATCGGCAGGTCGGTACGGACCATCCCGCTGGAGCGCATCCGCGGCGTCGACGTCAGCAGCCCGCCGCTGCACCGCCTGCTCGGACTCGCCGTACTGAGGATCGACACCGGCGCCGGCGGGTCCAAGCAGGAGGGCGAGCTCGACGGGGTGACGCTCGTGGAGGCCGAGCGCCTCAAGGCCGCCCTGCTCTGGCACGCCCGTGCGCGGGCGGCGCGCCGCGCCGGAGCCCGGGGGACGGTCGCCGCCCACGGGGACGGTCCCCCGGGGGCGGCGGTCACCGTCCCCGCCGGGCCGTTCCCGGGCACCCCGGAGCCCGCCGGGCCGTCGCCGGCCGCGGCCGTCCCGCCGGTGCGTCATCGGACCGGGGAGACGCTCCCCGAGCGGGTGCTGTTCGTGGTGCCCCGCAGGTGGCTGGCCTACGGTCCCCTCTCCGGCTCCTACCTGCTGACCCCGTTCGCGTTCGTGGCGGGCGCGGCCGGCCTGGCGTTCCAGTGGGGTTCCGAGCTGAGGATCGACGGCAGGATCGTGGTCGGCGCCGGAGAGTGGCTGTGGGGTCACCCCCTCCTCCTCGGCGGCGCGCTGGTGGTGCTGGTGCTCGCCATGCCGGTGCTCGGCGCCGCGATGTACGCCGTGTTCAACTGGGATTTCACCCTGCGCGCCAGGGACGGCTACCTCGTCGCCGAGCGCGGCCTGCTGACCCGCAGGAGCGTGTCCCTGGAGCGGCGCAGGGTGCGCGGGTTCGAGCTGGTCGAGGGGCTCGCCGAACGCTGGGCCGGGGTCGCCCGCGCCTGGGCGATCGTGACCGGGCTGGGCGACTCCGGGACCCGGGGGCAGCTGCTGTCCGTGATCCCGCGCCGGGCCGCGCTGGACGTGGTGCGCGAGGCGGTCGGCCCGATCCTGACCGGGTTGCGGCCGCACCCGCCGGTCGCGCGCCGCCGCCGCCTGTTCCGGGCGGTCTTCCCCTGGCTGGTGGCCGCCGCCTGCGCCGCGGTCGCCGCCCGGTCCTGGCCGCCGCTGTGGTGGGCGGTGGCGGCGGCCCTCGTTCTCGCGGTCCTGGGCGTCCCCCTCGGCCTCGACCGCTACCGTTCCCTGGGCCACACCCACGAGGGAGGGCGGCTGTCGGTCCGTTCGGGGTCCCTGCGCCGCTCTCAGGTGGTGATCGAGGAGCGCGCCGTGGTCGGCTGGACGCTGCGCCAGACGTGGTTCCAGCGGCGCGCCGGCGTGCTGACCGTGGTCGCCGGGGTGGGGGCGGGCAGCGGAGGTTACGCCGCGATCGACGTCGGCGAGGCCCAGGGGGTGGCCTTCGCCGCCGAGGTCACGCCGGCCTGGCTCGCCCCGTTCACCGAGGACGCCCCGCCCTCCTGACCCGGTACGGCGAACGGCGAGGCGGGGGTGACCGGACCGGTCACCCCCGCCTCGTCCCGCGTCGCGGTCAGTCCTGGCGCCGGGCGCCGAACATGATCTCGTCCCAGGTCGGCACCGACGCGCGCCGCCCCCTGGCCTTCTTCGCCGGCCGGGCCGGCGCGGGCTTGGGCGAGGCGGGCGGAGCCGGTGGAGCGGGCGGCGGAGTGGGCGGATCCGCGGGCTTCTCGGCCGGCGGCTCCTTCACCGCCGCGGCCGGCCGCGGCTCCTCCTGCGCCGGTTCGGCCCGCGAGCCCCTGTCGAGGCTGACGCGCGCCGCGGGCACCGCTATCGGGGCGTCGGCGACCGGCTCAGGCCGGGGTTCCTCCTCCTTCGCCGCCGGGGCGGCCGGGGTGGGCTCCGCGGGAGCGGCCTCGGATCCGCCGGTTCCGGCGTCCGGTGCGGGCTCCGGCGCCGGGGCGGCCTTCGGCTCCTCCGCCGCGGCCGGTCCGTCGGCCGCGGGCTCGCCGGCCTCCGCGACCTCGGCTCCGGCGGAGCCGGCCCCGGAGGGTCCGGGCGTGCCGGATCCGGGGACGGCCGTGATCTGCGGGGACTGCGGCGTGGGGGCGGGGGCGAAGATCTCCGGTGCGCCGGTCTCCGCGGCGGGCTCGGCGGTGCCGGCTCGCCCGGGTCCCGTCGCCTCCGGAGCCTCTGCGGGTTTCGCGGCCTCCGAGGGCTCCGCGGGCTTCGTGAGCTCCGTGGACCTCGCGGGTTCCGTGAGCTCCGTGAGCTCCGCGGGCTTGGGGAGCTCCGGCGGCTCGGCGGGCCGTACCCGGATCACGGGCGTGACCGAGCCGGGCTCGGGCAGCCGGACCGGCTCGTAGGAGTCCGGGGCTCGCAGCGGCGGCACCGTCGGCCTGGGCGGGTCGAACCCGGCCGGGATCGGCGGCATCGGCGGCTGCTCGTACGGCACCGGCTCGGCGCGCGCGGCCGGCGGCTCGGCCTCGTCCGGCTCCGGCGCGTCGTTCCGCACGACGGAGGGGAACGACACCGGCGGCTGGCTCAGCGGCTCGGACGTCAGCGGCGGCACCGGCGCGAGCTTGGCCACGCGCGGCACGAACGGGGTGACCGTCGCGTCCTCGACCGGTTCGGTGTAGTCGCCGGACGACAGGCGCATGGCCTCGTCGTCGTGCGGGGTGATGTGCCGCCTGCGCGGATCGAAGATCCACTCAGCCCTGCGGGTGTGGCCGTTCCATACGAAACCGAGCTTGATCCGCCACAGGTTGTCGTCCCTCTTGGCCGAGTCCCAGTCGATCTCGTCGGCGGGCACGCCGCGACGGGTCAACCGCTCGGCGACCAGCTCGCCGAGGGTGGGACCGGGAGCGGAGTCGCCCGGCAATCGCACGGCGCAGCGTTGCGCCTGCTGAGCCATGTACTCGCGTTCCTGGAGTACGGGGCCCTCGAACCACCGCACCCGCTCGACCGGGATGCCCGCCGTGGCGGCGATCTCCTCCGCGGTCTCGCCGGCGCGGATCCGGGCCTGGATCTCCTTGGGGCGCAACGGACTCTCCACTTCGATCTCGTACTGGCCGAGACGGGAGAAGTTGCCGCGGACGGCAGCGCGGAGCCGGTCGTCGACGGGCAGCGTGAACCGGGTGCCCCGGCCGGCCGTGGCCAGCACGAGGTAGGTTCCGTCCTCACTCACCGCGACGAGTCGGAGCTCCTGCATGCGAGTCCCTTCGTCGTCGTGCTCAATCTTCCCCCGGACCCTTGAGTCTCTCGCGTGTGCCGGTTGCCTGCCAGCACCGTACCCGGCATGTCCGAACATCGCCTTCCTGGATGGGGGTCGCAGCGATGTGACGCCGGTCACATTTGCTCCATTCATCAACTTACAGGCCACCGGGATGGAGCAGCGGGTTTGAAGTGTCCCAATGGATTCTCTCCGATCAACGAGAGCACCGCCGGGAACTTGGGGCAAGTGCCGGAAGGACGGGCGAAGACCGTGCCGCCCGCCCTCGGACGGGCGCGCCGGCGAGGGGCGCCCGAGGGGCGGGCCGGGCCGGCCCGGCCGTCACCGGCGGTGGCGATTATGGCACCCGGTGTGGCGTGAAGCGATGGCGGGCCTGGTTGGCGGGAGAATGTCATCTCCGGCGGACTCCCTCGGGGTCGAGCGACGCGGGGCTCTGCGAATCTGCCTGTCGCACAGGTCACAGGAACAACAGGACACGCGGATGCGTCATTCTTCGGGGGAGCCTTTACGTACCCCTTTACCGAAAGCTCGTGAGAAGGGACTGAATCGGGGAATGGGCGGCGAGCAGAGGTTCGATCTGAGCCTGCCGCAGATCATCGGGGGAGCCCTGGCCACGATGACGGCGGCGGTGGCCGCCTCGTACCTCGGGGTCGCGGGAACGGTCATCGGCGCCGCCGTGATGAGCGTGGGCAGCACGGTCGGCGGCGCCGTCTACACCCATTACCTGAAGCGGACCGGCAGCCACCTGCCGTTCCTGTCCCGGCAGGAGGCCGGCGACGACCCGCCGAAGAAGGTCGAGGGCAACGGGGAGCTGGCGACGGCGGCGCTGGCCACCGTGCGCGAGGCCCCCGCGCGGCCGTCCGGCGGGGTCTCCGCGGCGTCGAGCGGTGAGACCCTCGCGGCGCCGTACGGCGAGACCCGCGCGTGGCGCTCCGGCGGGTCCGCCGGAGCGGATCCGGACGCCCCGACCTCGCTGATGCCGGCCGTTGCGACCTACGAGGGGGCCGGCCTCCGGGGCGGGGCCGGGACCCGGGAGGAGACCGGAGGCCCGGACGGCGACACCGGGGACGTCGGCGCGCTGGAGGACCTCGTCGTGGTGGACGTCGATCCCGCAACGGCCGAGATCCCGGCGGCCGCGCCCGACACGGCGGAGCTGTCCAGGATCACCGCCGAGCTGCCCGCCGCCGTGTCCACGGCCGCGGCCGGTACGGCCGGTCCTCCCGGGAACACGACCGTCCTGCCCGCCGTCGCCGGGCACCCCGGGGGTGACGGCGGGCCCGGCCGGGCCCGGGTCTGGATGCTGGCCGCGACGGCGGTGATCACGTTCGCGGTGAGCATGGGCGCGATCCTGGGCTTCGAGAAGGCCACCGGCCAGCCCGTGGCGAGCACCGTCAAGGGCGAGCGGAGCTCGGGCACGAGCTTCAACCCCGGGCCCGTGGTGCGGCGCGAGGAGGTCCCCCCGGCGCGGGAGCGGGCGCCCAGGCCGTCCGATTCGGTTTCGGAGACGGCCCCGCGGACGACCCCGGAGCCGACCGCGACCCTGGAGCCGGACCGGACCGAGCAGCCGGGGACCGGCGCCACGCCGGAGCCGACCGCCCCGGTGACCCCGAGCCAGGCTCCGACCACGAGCCCCACCCAGGTCGAGCCGTCCCCGGAGCCCACCGGGAACCCGACCGGTTCGCAGGCCCCCGCCGAGACGGACGCCCCCGCCCAGGAGGACGTCCAGGGCGGGGAGGTCGGGCAGGTGGCCCCGGCCGGGGAGTGACGCCGCGCGGCCGGTCCCCACGCGGGACCGGCCGCGCCCGCCGGCCCGCTCGCATCCGTCGGCCCGCCCGCACCGGCCGGGCGACGGCTCGATCCGGGACGGCTCTCAGCCCAGGACGGTGTCCAGGTAGTCGTTGGCGAACACCCGGCCCGGGTCGAGCGCGTCCCGCAGCGCCCGGAAGTCGGCGAACCGCGGGTAGACCGAGGACAGGTAGGCCGCGTCCCGGGTGTGCAGCTTGCCCCAGTGCGGGCGGCCGCCGAGCCCGGTCATGATCTCCTCGACCTCCTCGAAGTAGGCCGGGTTGGGCGTCGGCCGGTAGACGTGGCAGGCGATGTACGCCGACGGCCTGCCGTACGCGGTGGACAGCCACGCACCGGAGGGCGGGGTGACCCGGACCTCGATCGGGAAGGTGATCCCCCAGCCGCGCCGCTCGATGAGGTCGCGCGTCTCGCGCAGCGCCCGGCCGAGGTGCTCGCGCGGGATCGCGTACTCCATCTCCAGGAACCGCACCTCCCGCACGGTGGCGAAGATCCGGTAGGAGGCGTCGGTGCGGGTGGAGGCGCTCAGCGCCGCGGCGGAGACCGTGTTGAGCCGGGGGATCAGGCCGGGGAGCCGCGCGCCGAGCGCGCACAGCGCGCCGAAGGCGGTGTTCTCCAGGAACCTCTCGTCCAGCCAGCGCCGGAACCCGCCCGGCGGATCGGCCGGCCCCGGGGCGCGGTTGTTGCGCTTGACCAGGCAGGCGTCGGTGTGCGGCAGCCAGTAGAAGTCCAGGTGGTCGTTCTCCGAGGCCAGCTCGTCGAGCGAGTCGAGGACGGCGCCGAGCGCCATCGGCCGCCGGACGCCGCGCAGCAGGAACGACGGCTCGACCCGGAAGGTGAGCGCGGTCACCACGCCGAGCGCGCCCAGCCCCACCCGGGCCGCGTCGAAGAGGTCCTGCTCGCTCACCCCTTCACGGATCTTCCCCTGCCCGCCGTCGCGCACGGTGACGATCTCGCCGTCGGCGAGCACCAGTTCCATGGCGGTCACCTGGTCGGCGAGCCCGCCGCTGTGCCGTCCGGTGCCGTGGGTGCCGGTCTGCACCGCACCGGCCAGGGTCTGGGCGGTGATGTCGCCCATGTTGGCCAGGGCCAGGCCCCTGCGGTGCAGCTCCTCGTTGAACGCGGCGAGGGTCGTCCCGGCCGCGGCCGTCACCTCTCCGTCGCCGGTCTCGCGGATCCCGGTCAGCGCGCCCGGCCGCAGCAGCATCCCGTCGGTCAGGGCCACCCCGGTGAAGGAGTGCCCGGAGCCGACCATGCGCACCCGGCGCCCCGCGGCGGCGGCGTCCCGTACGGCGCGGGCCACCTCCTCCGCCGAGGCGGGGGTGCGGACCTCCGCGGGCGTGGCGGACTGGTTCCCGGCCCAGTTACGGAATGCCTCGCTCATGCTTCTCGCTCCTCGCCCGCCGGCGGGCGGGCGAGGTCACGCCGCGGCCGCCGGCTCACCTCTCCGACCGTGAACATGAACGATACTCACGATTTTGGCCGGGCAACAGGGGTTCGCAGCCAGGCGGAACCGGTGGCGCCGATGGCCGCGGCCAGCAGCGCGCAGCCGAGAGAGAACACGTAGGCGTTCGACGCGCCGAACGCGTCGGTGAGCCGCCCGCCCGCCCAGGCCCCGAGCGCCACGCCGAGCCCGACGGAGGTGGAGATCCAGGCCATGCCCTCGGTCAGCAGGGCGGGCGGCACCAGCCGTTCGACGAGCGAGTAGCCGGTGATGACCGTCGGGGAGATGGCCGTCCCGGCGACGAACAGCGCCACCGCCATGAGCCTCGGGTCGCCGATCAGGGCGGGCGGGACCATCCCGGCCGCGAACACCGCCAGCGCGCGGGCGAACCGGCTGCGCAGCGTGATCCTCCACCGCCGCGCGCCGTACCAGAGCCCGGAGAACATGCTCCCGGCGGCGAAGGCGGCGAGCAGCAGCCCGGCCGCGGGCTTGACGCCGCGCTCGTCGGCGAACGCGACCGTGATCAGGTCGACCGACCCGAACACCGCGCCCATCGCGCAGAACGCGGCCGACATCAGGGCGACCCCGGGGATCGTGATCGGGCTGCCCGCGCCCCCGCCCGCCGGGCGGACGGGCGGCTCGGTGCCGCGCTGCGCGGCGAAGGCGAGCGTGCCCACGACCGTGCAGGTCAGCGCGACCACCAGGCCGGCGTACGGGTTCACCATCGTGGCCAGGGCGGTGACCAGCGCCGGTCCGGCCACGAAGACGACCTCGTCGGCGACGGACTCGAACGAGAACGCGGCGTGCAGCAGATCGGTCCCGGCCAGCAGGTGCGACCAGCGGGCCCGCACCAGCGAGCCGAGCGACACCGCGGTCGCGCCGGTCGCGACGCCGGCGGCGAACAGGGCCCACCGGGGGACCGTGGGCCCCGCGCAGAACATCAGGCCGGTCAGCGCGGCGCCGTGCGCCAGCACGAACGGCACGATTACCCTTGCCTGGCCGAACCTGTCCACCAGGCGTCCCGACAGGGGAGCGGCGACGGCGTAGGAGAGGTTGACGGTGGCGGCGACCGCCCCCGCCATGGCGTAGGAGCCGGTGAGCGTCTGGATGAGCAGCACGACGCCGATGCCGAGCATCGACATGGGCATCCGCCCGACGAAGCCCGCGACGACGAACCCCTTGGCCCCGGGCATGCCGAACAACCCTCGATACAGCCCGGCCACCCTCGGCACCCCTCCCCGTTTTTCCGGCGTCGATCGTACCGAGGATTTCCCGGCGACCCGTCCGGAGGAAAGCCATTTTCCGGACCGTGTCCCACTCCCGGCGTCTTGGAACTAATGTGAGCGCGGTGTCGCATGTTCCCCGGATGGGGGCGTTCGTCGCGGTGCTCGCCGCCGTGGTCGCCCTCGCGGTCGCCGGCGCCGCGGTGTTCCTCGCCACCCGCCCCGCCGAGCCCCTCACCGTCACCGCCGCCGAGTCCGAGGTCAGGGACCTGACCAGCCTGGTCCCGCAACCCGTGAACCGGCCCGCCGGGGAACAGGCCCGGTCCCAGGTCCAGGACCAGGACCGGAGCCGGCCACAGGACCGGGACCGGACCCCGGAGGCCAGGCCCACCCCGGCCGCCACCGGCGGGCCCGGCATCACCCTCACTCCGCCCCGGCTGCTCGTGGTCTCCCAGACGACGCTGCCCGAGAGGACCAAGGCCGACATCTCCCGCCTCAGGAACGTCCAGAAGATCGACTCCTTCGACGGCGGCGCGGTCAAGATCTCCGGGACGGGCCTCAACCTGCTCGCGGTCGACACCGCCCGCTTCCGCGCCTGGGCGCCGAAGGCCGTGGCCGCCCAGCCCGCGGTGTGGGAGGCGCTGGACCGGGGCGAGCTCGTCGCCGACGGCGCCGCGGCGCAACGGCTCGGCCTGGTCCTCGGCGCGCACTACCAGGTGGACGGCGGCCCGCTGCTGCGGGTCGCGGCCTCGGCGCGGTTCGGCCTGCCCGGCGTGGACGGCCTGGTGGGCGCCGAGACCGGCCGCCGCCTCGGCCTCCTCCCCGGCGTGGTGCTGCTGGTGAACGGCCCGGAGAACACCTCGGCCAAGCTGGGCTCCCTGGTGCGCAGGCTGGCCGGAGGGGGCACGCAGGTGATCACCCTGGGCAGCGCCCGCGCCGCGAGGCCGGCCACCGCCAAGCCGCCGACCGGCGAGAACGGCGGCAAGGGTGAAACCGGGACCGGGACCGCCTCCACCGAGAACGTCTCCGCCGCCCGGCGTGTGCAGGTCGGGCGGCCCGGCAGCTACCTGGATCTGTACCGCAGGGCCGCCGCGGTCTGCCCCGGCCTGTCCTGGACCGTCCTGGCCGCGATCGGCCAGGTGGAGAGCTCGCACGGGCGCAACAACGGGCCCTCCTCGGCCGGCGCGCAGGGGCCGATGCAGTTCATGCCCGCCACCTGGAAGACCTACGGGGTCGACGGCGACGGCGACGGGGTCGCCGACATCTGGAGCCCGTACGACGCCGTCCCGGGCGCGGCCAACTACCTGTGCGCCAACGGCGCCGGGCAGGGCGGCAAGAAGCTGGAGAAGGCCGTCTGGTTCTACAACCACTCCTGGGCCTACGTCTCCAAGGTCATGTCGATCGCCCAGGCCTACGCCCGCACCTACCCCTGACCCCCGGCCGGCCCGCGGCGGGCCGGCCCACGCCCGCGGAAGGCCCCGGCCGCGGATCGCCGTACGACGGTCCCGTACGGGGTCCCGTACGGCGGCCCGCGCCTACCTGGCCTCGCCCGCCGTGGCGGGGCGGCGGAGCGGCGCCGGGCAGCAGCCGGGCGGGCAGCGGGCGGGCTCCGGCTCGGCCAGCAGCTCGCCCACCATCGAGACGAACCGCGGGTGGGTGCCGGCGGTGGCGGCCCTGACCAGCGGCAGGCCGATCTCCTTCGCCGTCTCCGCCGCCTCCACGTCGAGGTCGTAGACGACCTCCATGTGGTCGGAGACGAACCCGATCGGCACCAGCACCGCGGCCGGGGCGTCGAGCACCCGCAGGTGGTCGCAGACGTCGGGCTCCAGCCACGGGATGTGCGGGGCGCCGCTGCGGCTCTGCCACACCAGGTCCCACGGGCGGTCCCCGCCCAGCTCGGCGGCGACCAGGGCGGCCGTCCTGCGCAGCTGCGCCTCGTAGGCGCCGCCGTTCGGCCCGGCGGTCCTGGCCATCGACAGCGGGATGCTGTGGGCGGTGAAGACCAGCCGCGCGGAGTCGCGCAGACCGGCGGGGAGCCGCTCCAGGGCCTCGCGGGTGTGGTCGGCCATCGCCGCGACGAACCCGGGGTGGTCGAAGTAGTGGCGCAGCTTGACGACCTCGGGCGCGCCCTCGACCGCGGCCCTGGCCAGCGCGATGTCGTCGAGGTACTGCCGGCAGGCCGAGTAGGAGCTGTAGGCCGCGGTGACGAAGGCGGCGGCCTTGCGGACGCCGTCGGCGGCCATCCGCCGGAGCGTGTCCTCAAGATAGGGATGCCAGTTGCGGTTGCCCCAGTAGACCGGGATGTCGAGCGTCGGCTCGACGGCGGCGATCAGGTCGCGGCACTGCTGGTTGATCGGGCTGGCCCCGCCGAAGCGCTGGTAGTGCGCCTCGACCTCCAGCAGCCGCTCGCGCGGGATCCCCCGGCCCCGCACGACGTTCTCCAGAAACGGCATCACGTCGTCCGGCTTCTCCGGGCCGCCGAACGACACGACGAGAAGTGCGTCGTAAGTCCCCATGGCATTCATCAAACCGCATGCCGGGAAGTCCTTCCGCATGGTCACACCGGGGATTCGGGTCGGGGCGCCCTCCCGGACGCCCTCCGGGGAGTCTTCTCCGTCACATTCCGTCCCCTTCCCTCTTTTCACCGCGTCTTCCGGGGCGACCCGCGGGCGTCCCGCCGGATGAGGGGGTATCCGGTCCGGGGGGAGACGGGAGTAGGTTCGGACCGTGACTCCTTTCAGCGACATGCGTGACTATGTCGGCACTCCCAGGCTGGTGTCCCTCCGCCTCTCCCCCGATGGATCCCGCCTCGCCGGCGTGGTCCAGGCCCTCAACCCCGACGGCAGGTCCTACGGGACGTCCCTGTGGGAGATCCCCCTCGACGGGGGCGCGCCGTACCGGCTGACCAGGTCGGCCAAGGGCGAGAGCGGAGCGGAGTTCACCGCCGGGGGCGACCTGCTCTTCGGCTCGCGCCGTCCCGACCCGGCCGTCAAGGACCCCGACGAGGAGGCGCCCGCGCTGTGGCTGCTGCCCGCGGGCGGCGGCGAGGCGCGGCAGGTCGCCTCCCGGCCCGGCGGCGTGGCCGGGTTCGCCACCGGCGGGCGGACGGTGGTCTTCACCGCCGACGTGCTGCCCGGCGACGAGGCCACCGAGGACGAGCGGCGCAAGAGCCGCAAGGACGCCGGGGTCAGCGCGATCCTGCACGAGAGCGCCCCGGTGCGCTACTGGGACCACGACCTCGGCCCCGGCGAGACGCGGCTGTTCGCCGGCGCGCTCGGCGACGACCGGCTGACCGGGGTCAGGGACCTCACCCCGCAGCCGGGCAAGGCCCTGGGCAACGCCTCCTACGACGTGACGCCGGACGGCTCGGCGGTGGTGACCACCTGGGAGGTGCCGCGGCCCGGCGGCGACGTCCACTCCCGGCTCGTCGTGATCGGGACGTCCGGCGACGACGCCCCGCGCGTCCTCGCCGAGGAGGAGGACCACGACTTCGACGGCCCGGTCCGGGTCTCGCCCGACGGCCGCCTGGTCGCGTGCGCCCGCGCCCGCCGCGCCGACGGCGGCGACATCCCCGAGATCACCCTGTGGATCGTCGACCTCGCCACCGGCGAGGGTCACGCCGCCGGCGGCGGCCTGTGGCCGTCCGACGTCGTCTGGGCGCCCGACTCCCGCTCGCTGTACGTCGCCGCCGACCACCAGGGCCGCCGCCCCGTCTTCCGGGTCCCGGCCGACGGGTCGGAGCCGGTCCGGCTCACCGCCGACGACGGCGCCTACCTGTCGCTCGGCGCCGCGCCCGACGGCTCGGTCTACGCGCTGCGCAGCGCCGTGGACTCGCCCGCCCGCCCGGTGCGGATCACCCCCGGCGGCGAGATCGAGGAGCTGGCCTCACCGGTGCCCGTGCCGGAGCTGCCCGGCACCCTGACCGAGGTCACCGCGACCGCCGACGACGGCGCGACGATCCGGGCCTGGCTGGTGCTGCCCCGGGGCGCCTCGGCGGAGAACCCGGCGCCGTTCCTGCTGTGGATCCACGGCGGCCCGCTGTCGAGCTGGAACGACTGGTCCTGGCGGTGGAACCCGTGGATCATGGCGGAGCGCGGCTACGCCGTGCTGCTGCCGGACCCGTGCCTGTCCACCGGCTACGGCCCCGAGATGATCCGCCGGGGCTGGGCGAACTGGGGGCCGCGCACCCACGCCGACCTGATGACGATCACCGACGCCGCGCTGGAGCTGCCCGAGGTCGACGAGACCAGGACGGCGGCCATGGGCGGCTCGTTCGGCGGTTACATGGCCAACTGGGTCGCCGGGCACACCGACCGGTTCGCCGCGATCGTCACCCACGCCTCGCTGTGGCACCTGGACCAGTTCGCCGGCACGACCGACGCGCCGATGTACTGGCAGCGCGAGTTCGGCGCCCTGGGCGGCGAGCTGTACGACGCGCTCTCCCCGCACCTGTCGCTGGAGAGGATCTCCACGCCGATGCTGGTCATCCACGGCGACAAGGACTACCGGGTGCCGATCGCCGAGGGCCTGCGGCTGTGGTGGGACCTGCAGCGTTCCGACGTCGAGTCGAAGTTCCTGTACTTCCCCGACGAGAACCACTGGATCCTCAAGCCCGGCAACGTGGTCGCCTGGTACGAGACGGTCCTCGCCTTCCTGTCGCAGCACGTGCTGGGCCAGGAGTGGAAGCGGCCGGAGTCGCTGGCGTGAGGACGGACGACGGCCCCGGTACGGCGGGCCACAGCGGATGAGCGGCGAGTGAACGAGGAGGGGGGCAGGCCATGGAGACCTTCGTGACCTTCGCCCAGCTGGCCGAGGAGATCGCCCGGGAGGCCGGGGAGATGCTCACGGCCAAGCGGCCGGCCCGGCCGGAGGTGCTGGCCACCAAGTCCAGCCCGACCGACGTGGTGACCGCGCTGGACCGGGCATCGGAGGAGCTGATCCGCACCAGGATCAGGGCCGTCCGGCCCGACGACGCGATCCTCGGCGAGGAGGGCGGCTCGACCGGCGACGGCCGGGTCCGCTGGATCGTCGACCCCATCGACGGGACGGTCAACTTCCTGTACGGCCTGCCCGAGTGGGCGGTCAGCATCGCCGTCGAGGTCGACGGGGAGGTCGTCGCGGGCGCGGTCAACGTCGTGCCCCGGGGCGAGGTCTTCACCGCGGCCAGGGGCGAGGGCGCGTGGCTGGCGGGGGAGCGGCTGCGCTGCAACACCGGCGTGCCGCTGGACCGCGCGCTGATCGCCACAGGGTTCGGCTACGACGCCGGGCGGCGCAGGGTGCAGGCCGAGGTGCTGGCCGGGGTGCTGCCCGCCGTACGCGACATCCGGCGGGGCGGATCGGCCGCGGCCGACCTGTGCTCGGTGGCGGCCGGGCGGGTGGACGGCTACTACGAGCGCGGCCCGCAGGCGTGGGACTACTCGGCCGGGGGTCTCGTCGCCGTCGAGGCCGGGGCCAGGATCGGCGGGCTGAACGGCCGGCCGCACGGCCCCGGGCTCACGATCTGCGCGGCGCCGGGCCTGTTCGAGGAGTTGCACGACCTGCTGGCGCCGCTGGACCCGGAGCGCGACGCCTGAGAGTCCCGCCCGCCGGACCCGGCGCGCGACGCCTGAAATCGCCCGCGTCCGGGACGGACGTGAAGGAGCCCCCGGCCGGTCGGCCGGGGGCTCCTTCCACATCGGTGCCGGATCAATGCCGGATCACGTCAGTGCCGGATGTGGACTCCGTTGTCCGTCGCCAGGCGGTGGAGATCCTCGATCTCGGCGGTGAAGGTGTCGGCGAGGTACTGATCGCCCGTGGACTCGGCTTCGTGGAGGTTCTTGTACGCCTGGTCGAGGCGATTTTCGATCGTGGAGGAGAACTCGCCCATCTCACCTTCTTTCTCAGCGGGGATGAAGGACTGGGTCTGCAGGGGACTGGCCTTCAGCCGTACCCACCCCTCGCATCGCGTTAAACCTCAATGTGGGATACATCACGCACGGTGGTTATCGTGACAACGGGCTTACCGCCGGCTTACGGGGGGAGTGCTCACAATGGGGGGCCGTTCCGGCGGCTTGTTCATCGACGTCACGGGGAGGGACCAGAAGCCGTGCGGGTGCTTGTGGTGGAGGACGAGCGGGTGCTCGCCGACGCGATCGCGACGGGGCTGCGGCGTGAGGCCATGGCCGTGGACGTGGCCTACGACGGCGCCGCGGCGCTGGAACGGACCGGCTACATCGACTACGACGTCATCGTCCTGGACCGGGACCTGCCGAAGGTCCACGGGGACGAGGTCTGCCGCCGCCTGGTGGCCGAGCGGACCTCCTCGCGGATCCTGATGCTCACCGCCTCCGGTGACGTCGACGACAAGGTCGAGGGGCTGGGGCTGGGCGCCGACGACTACCTCGCCAAGCCGTTCGTGTTCATCGAGCTGGTCGCCCGGGTGCGGGCGCTGGGCCGCCGCTCGGCGCCGGCGCTGCCGCCGGTCCTGGAGCGCTCCGGCGTCCGCCTGGACCCGGGCAAGCGGCTGGTGACCAGGAACGGCGAGGAGATCTCGCTCACGAAGAAGGAGTTCGCGGTCCTGGAGGAGCTGATGCGCGCCGAGGGCGCCGTGGTCAGCCAGGAGGACCTGCTGGACAAGGCATGGGACGAGAACATCGACCCGTTCACCAACGTGGTGCGCGTCACCATGATGACCCTGAGGAAGAAGCTGGGCGAGCCTCAGGTCATCGAGACGGTGCCCGGGGTGGGATACCGGCTGTGAGCGCCCCGGCAGGCGGCGGAGCGGAACGCCCCTCGGGCGTCCCGGGGGACGACGCGCGTCTTTCCGCTCCCACCCACCCGATGATCAGCCCTCACTCCGCGCGGGGGGCGCGGCGCGAGGAGGAGACGCCGCAGGCCGGTCCCGGGCAGGGCGGGCAGACGCCGCCACAGGCCGGTCCCGGGCGGAACGGGCAGGCCCCGCCGCCGCAGGGCCCGCCGGTGTGGGACGGGCCGCCGCCGGCCGGCGCCGCCCCGGCGCGCGGCGGCCCGCTGGAGCGGGCGCGGGCGCTCTTCGACCGGATCAGCATCCGCTGGCGCCTCACCATCACCTACGGCCTGCTGTTCTTCCTGGCCGGGATGCTGCTGGTCTTCGTCATCTACATGATGGTCGGCTGGGCCATCAACGAGGCCTGGCCCGGCGTCAGCCTGCCCGACGCGCCGCTGGCCTACGAGCAGCGCTTCCAGCAGGAGTGGCTGTGGTGGAAGCACGCCGCGATCGACGAGGCGCGCGAGGCCCTGCTCAGCCGTACGCTCCTCGCCCTGGTGGGGGTGGGCATCCTGGCGATCGTCATCGGCTACGTCGTCGCCGACCGGGCGCTGCGCCCGATCCAGCAGATGACCGCGACGGCCCGCAGGCTGTCGGGCAGCACGCTGGCCCACGAGCGGATCGCGCTCAAGGGCCCCGACGACGAGCTCAAAGAGCTGGCGGACACCTTCGACGCGATGCTGACCAGGCTCAATGTGGCGTTCGACACACAGCGAAGGTTCGTGGCCAACGCCTCCCACGAGCTGCGGACCCCGCTGACGATCAACCGGACCGTCCTGGAGATCGCGCTGGGCGACCCGGAGGCGTCGGAGGACCTCAAGGCGCTGGGCCGCACGCTGCTGGAGGTCAACGCGCGCAACGAGCGCCTGATCGAGGGTCTGCTGCTGCTGGCCCGCAGCGAGCGCGAGCTCAGCGTGCGAAAGCCGGTGGACATGCGGGACGTGGCGCGTACCGCCGTCGAGCAGCTCGCCCCGGTGGCCGAGGCGGCCGGCGTGACGATCTCCACCGAGCTTCAGAAGGCCGAAACGCTGGGCGATCCGGTGCTGCTGGAGCGGTGCGTGTCCAACCTCGTGGAGAACGCCATCAAACACAATCTCTCCGACTCCGGCCATTTGTGGGTCAGGGCGGGAATTGTGGAGGGCGTCCTGATTGTTCAGGTGGCCAACACGGGGCCGCACGTGCCCGCGTACGAGGTGAACAGCCTGTTCGAGCCGTTCCGGCGGCTCAACGCCGACCGGGTCGACTCTTCCAAGGGGGCCGGGCTCGGGCTGTCGATCGTGCGCGCGGTCGTGCGGGCTCACGGAGGCGACGTGACCGCCGTCCCCAGGGACGGAGGAGGTCTCGTGGTGACCGTGAGACTCCAGCCAGGGTGATCCGGCGGGGGGCGTCTCGCTCACGCCGTACATGTGGTTGGATGTGCCGTCGAACACGGTGGCTCATACCGCCGATGCTGTGGTTTACGCCATATTCGGCTAACCATGGCCATGGGCAGTAGGTACCTCACGTGTGGGGAGGTTCAGTGACCATTCCGACGGGGTACCGATGCAAAGTCTCTTCGTCGGATTGGGCACAAGTCGTGCCTCTCAGACGTTACACGCGCGAACGGCGCAGAAGAGAGATGAGGGGGATGGAGCAAACCGATGGCTACTGATTACGACAGCCCACGCAAGACCGACGACGACCTCAACGAGGACAGTCTTCAGGAACTGCAGGCACGCCGTACGGACAAGTCCTCGGGCAGCATCGACATCGACGAGACCGACCTCGCCGAGTCGCTGGAACTGCCCGGCGCCGACCTGTCCAACGAGGAGCTCTCGCTCCGGGTGATTCCTCGTCAGGCCGACGAGTTCACCTGCGCGCGCTGCTTCCTCGTGCACCACCGCAGCCAGCTCGCCACCGAGAAGAACGGCCAGCAGATCTGCCGGGAGTGCGCGGCCTGACGATCGTTCCGATGGCCTGTCCGAGGTGTGTTCTCCCCTGGAAGGGTAAGTGCGCGCCAGGACGGCCTTGAGGAGGTTCCGCGACATGACTTCGAAGAGCGGCAAGACCGGTGGGTCGCCGGAGGACCCCGCGATCGCGGGGAAGACCGGCGCACCGGAGCGGGAAGTGGCGGAGATCGTCGGCAGGCTCACCGAGCCTGGTGACATTGAGGGCGCCGAGCGGCGACGGCTGCTCGGCCGCCTGTCCGCGGCGCTGTCCGCGGGAGCGAAGAACGCCAAGGCGTCGGGTGAGGGCCGGGGACGCTGGCTGGCCGACGTGTTCGTGTCCGTGGCCCCCCGGATCCCCATCCGCGACCTCGCCACCCTCTCCGAGCACCATCACGGGCTCACCGCCGAGGCCCTGGCCGACGACCTGGTCCGCACGGCGGGCAAGGCGACCATGACGGTCGGCGCGATCGGCGGAGCCCTCGCGGCGGCCGAGTTCGCCGCACCGCCCCTTCTGCTCTCCGCCCCCGCCCAGCTCGTGGCCGAGACCCTCGTCGTGGCGGCCATCGAGGTCAAGCTCCTCGCCGAGCTCCACGAGGTGTACGGCGTGCACATCCCCGGCAACGGCGCCCAGCGGGCCGTGGCGTTCGTCAACGCCTGGTCCAAGCAGCGCGGCGTCGACCCCATGGCCCCCGGCTCGGTCACCCTCGCCCTCGGCGCGGCGGCCAAGACCGCCCTGCGCAACCGGCTGATGCGCACGCTCGGCCGCCATCTGACCACCCTCGGACCCTTCCTGACCGGCGCCGTGGCCGGCGGCGCCCTCAACCGTGCCGCGACCCGCAAGCTCGCCGAGGTCGTACGCGCCGACCTGAGAAGCCGCCACGAACTCCCTCCCGCTAAGTCATAAAAAGTCCCCAACTGGGTAGTTGTTACAGCAAACCAACTATCTGGAGGATTTTGTGCGGGGCCGCAGTTCGTTTTTGATCGTCGCAAATCGCCTTCCCGTCGATCGGGTGGGGGAGGGGACGTGGCGGCGCAGCCCTGGCGGACTGGTCACCGCGATCGCTCCGGTCCTCCAGCGCCGGGAGGGCGCCTGGATCGGCTGGCCCGGATCCCCCGACGAGCGTCTCAACCCCTTCGACCACGACGGCATGCACCTCATCCCCGTGCCGCTGTCGGCGTCGGAGGTCGAGCTCTACTACGAGGGCTTCTCCAACGCCACGCTGTGGCCCCTCTACCACGACGTGGTCGCCCCCCCGGTCTACTCGCGCGTGCTGTGGGACGCCTACCGCACGGTCAACGAGCGCTTCGCCCGTGCCGCCGCCGAGGAGGCGGCCGAGAACGCGGTCGTGTGGATCCAGGACTACCAGCTCCAGCTGGTCCCCGCCATGCTGCGCGAGCTCCGCCCGGACCTGCGCATCGGCTTCTTCCTGCACATCCCCTTCCCGCCGGGCGAGCTGTTCTACCAGCTCCCCTGGCGGCGGGAGCTGCTGGAGGGACTCCTCGGCGCCGACCTGGTCGGCTTCCAGCGCCCCGGCGGCGCGTCCAACTTCATCCGGCTCTGCCGCCGCCTGCTGGGCCTTGCGCACCAGAAGAACGAGATCCACCTGGAGGACGGCCGGGTGGTGCGCGCCGCGGCCTTCCCCATCTCGGTCGACTTCGGCGAGTTCGACTCCCTGGTCCGCCAGCCCCACATCGTGGAGCGCGCCAAAGAGATCCGCTCCGAGCTGGGCGACCCGGAGTGCGTGCTGCTCGGCGTCGACCGGCTCGACTACACCAAGGGCATCGGCCAGCGGCTCAAGGCGTTCGGCGAGCTGCTCCACGAGGGCTCCATCAAGCCCGGGGAGGCGGCGTTCGTGCAGATCGCCACCCCGAGCCGGGAGCGGGTCGAGGAGTACATGCGGCTGCGCGACTCCATCGAGCTGCAGGTCGGCCGGATCAACGGCGAGCAGGGGGAGCTGGGCATGCAGCCGGTGCAGTACATGCACCAGTCCTACGGCCGCGACGAGCTGGCCGCGCTCTACCTCGCCGCCGACGTCATGGTGGTGACGCCGCTGCGCGACGGGATGAACCTGGTCGCCAAGGAGTACATCTCCTGCCGCCACGACCTGCGCGGCGCGCTGGTGCTCAGCGAGTTCGCCGGGGCGGCCGACGAGCTGCGGCAGGCGTTCCTGGCCAACCCCTACGACATCGACGGCCTCAAGCGGGCCATGCTGGCCGCGATGCGGGCCACGCCGCACGACCTGTCGCGGCGGATGCGCTCGATGCGCCGCCGGATCTCGACCTACGACGTGGACCGCTGGGCGAAGGAGTTCCTCGCCGACCTGGAGTCCTGACCCCGCCCCCGGCCCGTCCGCCCCGCCTCGCGCACCCGGCCGCCCGCGCCCGCCGTACGGCGGGCCGGGACGCCCGCGCACCCGCCGTACGGATTCCCCCGCGGGGAGCCCGTACGGCGGCCGCGCGGGGGCGGGTCAGGAGACGGCGTCCCGCGCGGCGGTCTTCACGGCCTTCCAGGCGTCGTAGCGCTTCCTGGCGGCGCGGCCCGCGATGATCTGCGCCACCTGCATGCCCACGCCCATCACGATGGCGTAGCCGATCGCCTCGCTGAGGTCGATGTCGAGCGACTCGGTGTCCATCGGGGGCTTCCTGCCGGTCGCCTTCTCCCAGGCGAACCCGATGGCCTTGCGCGCGACGAAGGCCGTCGCAAGGCCCACCAGGCCGCCGATGGCCCGCCACGCCATGTCCTGCTGCTGCTTATCGCTTTTGCCCGGCATGTGCTCCCTGCCTTTGTATCGCTTTGCAGAAGAACACTAACCCTCTCCATCGCGGGGACGCGTGAAGCCATACCATGGGGAGGCATGACACACCAGCGATCACGCCATGCGGCCATGCCCGGGAAGCCGACTCTCGACGGGCTGGAATCCGTATGGGTAACCCGCTGGGAGGCCGAGGGGACGTACCGCTTCGACAGGTCACGCGGCCGGGAGGAGATCTACTCGATCGACACCCCGCCCCCGACCGTCTCCGGATCCCTGCACGTCGGCCATGTCTTCTCCTACACCCACACCGACGCGATCGCCCGCTTCCAGCGCATGCGCGGCCGCGAGGTCTTCTACCCCATGGGCTGGGACGACAACGGCCTGCCCACCGAGCGCCGGGTGCAGAACCACTTCGGCGTGCGCTGCGACCCCTCCATCCCCTACGACCCCGCCTTCCGCCCGCCGGCCGACCCCGACCCGAAGCGGCAGGTGCCGATCTCGCGCCGCAACTTCATCGAGCTGTGCGAGCGGCTCACCATCGAGGACGAGAAGGCGTTCGAGGAGCTGTGGCGGCGCCTGGGCCTGTCGGTCGACTGGTCGCTGACCTACGCCACCATCGACGGCGGCGCGCGGGCCGCCTCCCAGCGCGGATTCCTGCGCAACCTCGCCCGCGGCGAGGCCTACCTCGCCGAGGCGCCCACGCTGTGGGACGTCACCTTCCGCACGGCCGTCGCCCAGGCCGAGCTGGAGGACCGCGAGCACCCCGGCGCCTTCCACCGGATCGCCTTCACCGCCGCCCCCGGGAGCCCGGCCGCCGGGCAGCGCGTCTGGATCGAGACGACCCGGCCCGAGCTGCTGCCCGCCTGCGTGGCGCTGGTCGCCCACCCCGACGACGAGCGCTACCGCCCGCTGTTCGGTGCCACCGTCGTCACGCCGCTGTTCGGCGTCGAGGTGCCGGTGCTGCCCCACCACCTGGCCGAGCCGGGCAAGGGCTCCGGCATCGCGATGGTCTGCACCTTCGGTGACGTCACCGACATCACCTGGTGGCGCGAGCTGAACCTCCCCACCCGCCCGGTCATCGGCCGGGACGGCAGGCTGCTGCCCGAGCCGCCCGCCGGCGTCCCGGCCGGGCCGTACGGCGAGCTGGCCGGCCGGACCGTCCACGGCGCCCGGGAGCGGGTCGTGGAGCTGCTGCGGGCGTCGGGCGAGATGGACGGCGAGCCCCGGCCGGTGAGGCGCCCGGTGAAGTTCTACGAGAAGGGCGACCGCCCGCTGGAGATCGTCACCACCCGCCAGTGGTACGTCCGCAACGGCGGGCGCGACGCCGGGCTGCGCGAGGCGCTGCTGGCGCGCGGGCGGGAGCTGGCCTGGCATCCGGAACGGATGAGGGTCCGCTACGAGTCCTGGGTGGAGGGCCTGGCGGGTGACTGGCTGATCTCCCGGCAGCGGTTCTTCGGCGTGCCGATCCCGGTGTGGTACCCCCTCGACGCCGCGGGCGAGCCCGACCACCTCCGGCCGATCCTGCCGGAGGAGTCCATGCTGCCCATCGACCCCGAGAGCGACGTGCCGCCCGGCTACACCGAGGACCAGCGCGGCAAGGCGGGGGGCTTCACCGCGGACCCGGACGTCATGGACACCTGGGCCACCTCCTCGCTGAGCCCGCAGATCGCGGGCGGCTGGGGCATCGACGACGAGCTGTTCGGCAAGGTCTTCCCGATGGACCTGCGCCCGCAGGCCCACGAGATCATCCGGACCTGGCTGTTCTCCACCGTGGTCCGCGCGCACCTGGAGCACGGCGCCCTGCCCTGGCGCAACGCCGCCATCTCCGGCTGGATCCTCGACCCCGACCGCAAGAAGATGTCCAAGTCGGTGGGCAACGTCGTCACCCCGCTGGGCCTGCTGGAGCAGTACGGCTCCGACGCGGTCCGCTACTGGGCGGCGAGCGGCCGGCCGGGCACCGACACCGCGTTCGACGTCGGGCAGATCAAGGTCGGACGCCGCCTGGCGATCAAGATCCTGAACGCCTCGAAGTTCATCCTGGGCCTGGGCGAGGCCGGGGACGGGCGGGAGGACGGCGGGGCCGCCGAGGTCACCGAGCCGGTGGACCTGTCGATGCTCGCCCGCCTGTCGCAGGTGGTCGGCGAGGCCACCGAGGCGTTCGAGTCCTACGACTACACCCGCGCGCTGGAGCGGACCGAGCGGTTCTTCTGGGAGTTCTGCGACGACTACCTGGAGCTGGTCAAGAACCGCGCCTACGGCGAGGGCGGTCCCGCCCGCTCGGCCCGCGCGGCGCTGCGCGAGGCCCTCGACGTCCTGCTGCGGCTGTTCGCGCCCTTCCTGCCGTTCGTCACCGAGGAGGTCTGGTCCTGGTGGCGCGAGGGCTCGGTGCACCGGGCGGCCTGGCCCGAGGCCCGCGAGACGGGCGGCCTGCCCGACCTGCTGCCGGCGGTGGCGGCGGTCCTCGGCCGCGTCCGCAAGGCCAAGTCCGACGCCAGGCTCTCGATGCGCGCCGAGGTCTCCCGGCTGACCGTCACCGGCGCCCAGGCCGACCTGGTGCGGCAGGCCCAGGACGACCTGTGCGGCGCGGGCGCCGTCGAGGAGTTCGTGCTGGAGGCCGCCGAGGGCGACCTGACGGTGGAGGTCGTCCTCACCTGAGCCCACGGGAATCTGTCCCCCGCGTCGGGCGGTCCTGCCGTACGGTCGAGGTGCGGACAGGTCAGGGCAGGCGAGGGGAGGACGGCGCATGACGCCAGGGTGCGGCAGCTGCAACTGCTACCTCGAGGACAGAGTGATCTCCCGGCCGCCGGGAGAACGCTGATCCGGTGCCCGCGAGGGGAGGCCCGGTGTCCCGCCGGGCCTCCCCTTTGCCGTTCCTTGACCCGTCCCTTCCGACTCCGGGCGTTGACCATGCGCGCCGCAGGCCGTGACGTGACAGTCTGGAATGCGTGATCTCCGACCGGGAACGTCTGACCCATCTGGTGCCACGCACGCTGCTCTGGCTGGCGGCCTGGAGCCTGTGCCTGATCATCATCGGCTGGGCCGTCTTCTACTTCTGGCAGTTCATCGTGATGCTGCACATCGTGGTGCTGCCGGTCGCGGTCGCGCTGCTGCTCACGGCGCTGCTGCACCCCCTCACCAGCAGGTTCCGGGCGTTGGGGATGCGGCCGATCTACGCCACCTGGCTGACCATGCTGATCGCGCTCGCGGTGCTGGCCGGCGTCGGCTGGTTCATCGGGCTGCGGGCCAGCGAAGAGTTCCCCCGGGTGATCGACCAGCTCAGATCCACGATCAAGGACGTGGAGAACTGGCTGTACAGCGGGCCGCTGCACCTGCAGCGCAACCAGATCAGCACCTGGATCGACAGCCTCACCGACCAGCTCAGCGCCAGCCGTAACCAGATCACCCAGACGGTCCTCACCGGCGCCACGGTCGCGGTGGAGGTGCTGGCCTCCCTGGTGCTGGTGGTCTTCGTCACCTTCTTCCTGCTCAAGGACGGCGCCCGGATCTGGTCGTGGCTCCTGAAGGCGTTCGGCTCCGTCGCGCCCCGCGTCGACCGGGCCGGACGCGCCGCCTGGACCACGCTGTCGCACTACGTGCACGGCACGGTCGCGGTGGCCGCCGTGCACGGCGTGGTCATGGGCATCGTGCTCGCCGGGATGGGCGTGCCGCTCTGGGCGCCGCTCGCCGTGCTGATCTTCATGGCCAGCTTCATCCCCCTCATCGGCATCCTCTTCGCCGGGGCGGTCGCGGCCCTGGTCACCCTCGGCGCCAAGGGCCTGTTCTACGCCCTGATCTTCGTGGGGATCCTGGTGATCGAGCAGCAGCTGGAGAACCACGTGCTCCAGCCGCTGATCGTCGGCCGGGCGCTCGACTTCCACCCGCTGGCGATCATCCTGGTGCTGGCCGTGGGCGGCGTCGTGGCGGGCATCGCCGGGGCCGCGGTGGCGGTGCCGATCGCCGCGGTGCTCTACCGGGCGCTGCCCGCGCTGACCGGTGACCAACCGGCCCTGCCACCCGCCCCACCGCCCGAACCGCCCGGGGAGGCCGAGGGGGCCGAGGGTCCGCGGACCCCGCCGGCCGCGTCCGGCCCGGCCGGGGACACACCGGCCGGATCGTCCGGCGCGGCCGGGGAGTCCGGATCGCCGGAAAGGACCGTTCCCTCCGGCGCCAGAGGGAACGCCGGGCCGGCGGGGGAGGACCCGGTGAATGAGGAGTCGCCGCAGCCCAGGCGGTAACGTTCTGCCTCGTGACCCGTTCAGCCCTGACGACCCCTCCGCCCGGAGCGGCCGGCCCCCGGCCGGCCTCCGGCGCCCCCGGCCCCGGTGAGCCGCTCGGCTCCCACTACAGCCGCTGCTTCGGCTGCGGCGACCGGCACCCCACCGGCCTGCACCTGAAGGCCGTCACGCCCGACGGGGAGACGGTGGTCGCCGAGTTCACCGTCGCCGAGGCCCACCAGGGCGCCCCGGGCCTCGCGCACGGCGGCGTGCTCGCCACGGCGATGGACGAGGTCATCGGCATGTCCATCTGGCTGTTCCGCCGCCCCTACGTCACCGCCCGGCTGGAGACCGACTACCTCGCGCCGGTCCCGGTCGGCACCACCCTGCACCTCCGGGCCTGGTGCACCGGGGTGTCGGGCCGGAAGGCGTACCTTGAAGCAGAGGGGCGGATCGGCTCGGCCGACGGACCGGTCGCCGTACGGGCCGCCGCCCTCTTCGTCGAGGTCGGCATGGAGCACTTCGCCGAGCACGGCGACGCCCAGACCCTCCTGGACGAGCATCACGACTACGAGGTGAACCCGTGAGCGAGAAGGTCGAGGTGCTGATCAGCCGCGTCGACGACGGGCTGCCGCTGCCGGACTACGCCCACCCGGGCGACGCCGGCGCCGACCTGCGCGCGGCCGAGGACGTCGAGCTGCCGCCGGGCGGACGCGCCACCGTGGGCACCGGCGTGGCGATCGCGCTGCCCGACGGCTACGCCGCCTTCGTCCACCCGCGCTCCGGCCTGGCGGCCGAGCACGGCGTGACGATCGTGAACGCGCCCGGCACCGTCGACGCGGGTTACCGTGGCGAGATCAGGGTGACGCTGCTCAACACCGACACCGGGCGGGCCGTACGGTTGCGCAGGGGGGACCGCATCGCGCAGCTGGTGGTCCAGCGGGTCGCCAGGGCGGTGTTCCACGAGGTGGACCGGCTGCCGGGGTCGGCGCGCGGCGCGGGGGGCTTCGGCTCCACCGGCCGCTGAGAGCCGGCGGGCGACCGGCCGGTGGCCCGCCGCATCGAGACTTCAAGGAGCGTGAGGAAAGTGTTCGGACGTCGCCGTCGTGAGGAGTCCCCGGTCCCGGCCGAGGAGTTCGCGCGGACCGAGGAGCCCAGGGGGACCACAGGGGGGCCGGCCAGGGGGTCCGGCCCGTGGGACGCCGCCGACGCCTACCCCGAGCGGGAGCGGGTCGATCTCGGCGGCCTGCGGCTGCCCGTCGACCAGGGGTTCGAGGTGCAGCTCAACCTCGCCGGCGAGCAGATCGTCGGCGCGGTCATCCTGTTCGAGGAGAGCGCCCTGCAGATACACGCCTTCGCCGCGCCCAAGCGCAGCGGCATCTGGGACGAGGTCCGGGCCGAGCTGGCCGCGGGCGTGAAGGCCGCGGGCGGGACCGCCGAGGAGAAGGAGGGACCGTTCGGCGTCGAGCTGGACGCCCGGGTCCCCGCCGACGGGGTCGCCCAGCCGGTCCGCTACATCGGCGTCGACGGCCCGCGCTGGTTCCTGCGGGCGGTCGTCAGCGGGCGCGCCGCGACGGACGCCGGGGTGGCCGAGACCCTGGAGGACGTGGTCCGCGACATCGTCGTCGTCCGGGGGGACGAGCCGATGGTGCCGAAGGAGCCGATCGAGCTGCGGCTGCCCCCGGAGGCCCGCCAGGCCATGGAGCAGCAGGCCGAGGCTCCGAACGGCCGGGACCTCCGGCCGTTCGAACGGGGGCCCGAGATCGCCGAGATCCGTTGACCCACCGGATCGCGTACGCTGTTGCAACACGTATGTGAAGGAGAGGTCGTGGGTTCTCAGGAACCGCATAAACAGGGCGGGTTTCGGAGTTTCTTCCGGCGGCTGACCACGAGTCAGGAGGAGCTGGAGGCCGATGAGCTCCAGCAGGACCTCGACCGGCACGGCGCCACCCCCATCGTCTCCTGTGCCGGGCGCCGCAGGTTCTGCGTGACCGGTACACTACGCACGGTGACGCTGCGGCCCCGTGGGGGCGCCCCGGCGCTGGAGGCGGAGCTCTACGACGGCTCCGACGTGGTCGAGCTGATCTGGCTCGGCCGCCGGAAGATCGCCGGGATCGAGCCGGGCCGCATGGTCCTGGCCGAGGGGCTGGTCAGCGTGCAGGACGGCCGCAAGGTGATGTTCAACCCGCGCTACGAGCTGCGTCCCGCGGGCGGTGCGTGACCCATCGACGAGCACGGAGCGGTGAACCAGAAGATGACCACCCCTGACCCCTCCGCCGGGGCCGCGAAGCAGGGTTCGACGGCGTCCGCGGAGGCCACCGCGCACGACACCGTCGAGGCGGCGATCCGCGTCCAGCTCGCCAAGGCGTTCGGCGGGGCGCGGGGCGTCGTCGAGGCGGCCGTGCCCACGATCGTCTTCACCCTGGCCTGGGTCATCACCTCCGACCTGCGGCAGTCGCTGACCGTCAGTATCGCGGCGGCGGTGGTGCTGCTCGTGGTGCGGCTGGCGCAGCGCTCGACGCCGCAGTTCGTCGTCAACAGCCTCATCGGCATCGGGATCGGCGCGTTCTTCGCCTCCCGCACCGGTGAGGCCCGCGACGTCTACCTCCCGGGCATCCTCTACAACGCGGGATACGCCGTGGCGATGCTGCTGTCCATCGTCACCCGGTGGCCCGTGGTGGGCTTCCTGATCGGGTCGGTCACCGGCGACCCGACCGGCTGGCGCGCCGACCCGGCTGTGGTGCGGCTCTGCTCCAGGCTCACCTGGCTGCTGCTGATCCCGTGCGCGGTCCGGGTGGCCGTGCAGCTGCCGGTCTACCTCATCGGCGGCAACGACGCCGTGGCCGAGCTGGGCATCCTCAAGATCGTCATGGGCTGGCCGCTGCAGATCGCCGGCCTCGCCGCGATGGTGTGGCTGCTGACCAGGGGCCGGACCCCGGCCCGCCCCACCGCCTCCTCCTGACCCTCGCGGGCTCATGGCGACGCTGCGCGTCGCGGCTCGGGGGCTTGGGTCCGGTGTCTTCCCTCGTCACTCCGCCGCTCCGCGGCTGCGTTCCTCAGTCCAGACACCGGTGCCCCCTCGCGGGCTCCCCGGAACGCGGAAACGGCCGCGGTACGGCGACGCCGTACCGCGGCCGTCCTCGTACCGCGGCCGTTCCCGTGTCGCGCGGCTCAGCCCGCCGCGCGCGGGGACAGCAGCCGGGCCAGCTCCTCCTCGACCTCCTGGTTGGCCACGAACATCAGCTCGTCGCCGGCCTCCAGCGGGTCGTCCTCGCTGGGCACCAGCACCCGGCCCTCGCGCAGGATCGCCACCAGCGCGGTGTCGGTGGGCCACGGCACCGACCCGGCCCGGTGGCCGACGACCGGCGCGTCCTCGGGGAGCGTGAGCTCGACCAGGTTGGCCTGGCCCTGGCGGAAGGTCATCAGCCGGACCAGGTCTCCCACGCTCACCGCCTCCTCCACCAGCGCGCTCAGCAGACGCGGGGTCGAGACGGCGACGTCCACCCCCCACGACTCGTTGAACAGCCACTCGTTCTTGGGGTGGTTGATCCGGGCGACCACGCGGGGCACGCCGTACTCGGTCTTGGCGAGCAGGGAGACGACGAGGTTGACCTTGTCGTCGCCGCTGGCGGCGACGACCACGTGGCAGTCGGCCAGGCTCGCCTCGTCCAGCGAGGAGATCTCGCAGGCGTCGGCGAGCAGCCACTCCGCCCGCGGCACCGTGTCGATCTTGATGGCCTTGGGGTCGATGTCGATGAGCAGGACCTCGTGGCCGTTCTCCAGGAGTTCGGCGGCGATGGACCGGCCGACGGCCCCCGCACCCGCGATGGTGACGCGCATCAGTGCCTCTCCTCCGGAGCCGCGGACAGCACCTTGTTGATGCGGTCCATGTCGTTCCCGGCCGCCATGACGTGCAGGATGTCGCCCTCCTGCAGCACGGTGTCGCTCTTGGGCAGCAGGGTCTCACCCATCCGGTTGATGAAGGCGGTGCGGGTGCCCGCCTCCGCCTCCAGGTCTCTGGTCCTGGTGCCGATCCAGCCCGGGTGGTAGGTCACCTCGGCGAGCACGACGGTCCCGGTGGGGTCGCGCCACAGCGGCTCGGCGCCCTCGGGCAGCACCCGGCGCAGGATCTGGTCGGCGGTCCAGCGGACCGTGGCCACGGTGGGGATGCCCAGCCGCTGGTAGACCTCGGCGCGCCGGGAGTCGTAGATCCGGGCCACCACGTTGTCCACGCCGAACGTCTCTCGGGCGACCCGGGCGGAGATGATGTTGGAGTTGTCGCCGCTGCTCACCGCCACGTAGGCGCCGGCCGACTCGATCCCGGCCTCCTCCAGCACGTCGCGGTCGAAGCCGACGCCGGTCACCCGGCGGCCCCGGAACCCCGCCCGCAGGCGGCGGAACGCCTGGGGGTCCCGGTCGATGATGGCGACCGAGTGGCCGCTGTCCTCCAGGATGTGCGCCAGCGTGGAACCGACACGCCCACATCCCATGATCACGATATGCATGCTCCCCCGCCGGTCGCTTGAGGCGGATCTTGCTCCGAATGTACCTAGCCAGTATGGCCCTGTGGGGGAGTGCCGTGTCGGCGGGGTTTGACAGCGACTAGCATCGGCAGACGTGTCAAAGGTGACGGACCTCGTCAAGCGCCTTTTCATCGGGCGCGCGCTGCGCAGTACGCAGCTGCATGAGCAACTGCTCCCCAAGCGTATCGCGCTGCCGGTTTTCGCCAGTGACGCTCTCTCCTCGGTCGCCTACGCGCCCCAGGAGATCCTCGTCATCCTGTCGATCGCCGGTGTCTCCTTCTACGGCTTCGCCCCCTGGGTCGCCGCCGCGGTGGTCGTGGTGATGCTCACGGTCGTCGCGTCCTACCGGCAGAACGTGCACGCCTACCCCAGCGGCGGCGGCGACTACGAGGTGGCCACCGTCAACCTCGGGCAGAACGCCGGCCTCACCGTGGCCAGCGCGCTCATGGTCGACTACATCCTCACCGTCGCGGTGTCGGTGGCCAACGGCGTCGACTACGTGGGCGCGACGATCCCCTACGTCGCCGAGCACAAGCCGCAGATCGCGATTCTCATCGTCGTGCTGCTGACGATCGTCAACCTCCGCGGCATCCGCGAGTCCGGGGCGGCCTTCGCCATCCCCACCTACACCTTCATGTTCGCCGTCATCGGCCTGGTCCTGTGGGGCGGCTTCCGGCTGCTGGTCCTCGGCGACGAGCTGCGCGCGCCCACCGCCGGGTACCAGATCATCAGCGAGCAGTCGAACCTCGCCTCCCTGGCGGCGGTGTTCCTGATCCTGCGGGCGTTCTCCTCCGGCTGCGCCGCCCTCACCGGCGTGGAGGCGATCAGCAACGGCGTGCCCGCCTTCCGCAAGCCCAAGAGCAAGAACGCCGCGACCACGCTGCTCATGATGGGCCTGATCGCGATCACCATGTTCGTCGGCATCATCACGCTCGGCCTGGCCTCCGGCGTCAAGCTCGCCGACCCCGCCACCGCCGCGACCAGCGTGCTCATCAACGGCCGTCCCGCCGGGCCCGGCTACAACCAGCCGCCGATCATCGCCCAGGTCGCCGAGGCCGTGTTCGGCAGCGGATCGGTGTTCTTCGTCGTCATCGCCGCCGTCACCGCGCTCATCCTGTTCCTGGCGGCCAACACCGCCTTCAACGGCTTCCCGGTGCTCGGCGCCATCCTGGCCCAGGACCGCTTCCTGCCCCGCCAGCTGCACAACCGGGGCGACCGGCTCGCCTTCTCCAACGGCATCGTCATCCTGGCGGCCGGGGCCTGCCTGCTGCTGTGGGGGTTCCAGGCCGACGTCAGCCGCCTGCTCAACCTCTACATCGTCGGCGTCTTCGTCTCCTTCACCCTCAGCCAGACCGGCATGGTGCGGCACTGGACCCGCCACCTGAGGGGCGAGAGCGAACCGCCGGCGCGCGCCCGGATGCGCCGCTCCCGGGTGATCAACTTCTTCGGCGGCGTCATGACCGGCCTGGTGCTGGTGGTGGTGCTGCTGACCAAGTTCACCCACGGCGCCTGGATCGTCTGCGTGGCCATGCCCGTGCTGTTCCTGATGATGAAGGCCATCCGCCGCCACTACGACAACGTCTCGCAGGAACTGGCCATCGCCGAGGACACGCAGGTGGACGAGTCGATGCTGCCGGCGCGCAACCACGCCGTCGTCCTGGTCTCCAAGATCCACAAGCCGACGCTGCGGGCCCTCTCCTACGCCCGCGCCACCCGCCCCTCCACCCTGGAGGCCGTCACCGTGGGCGTGGAGGGCGAGGAGGCCAGGGCGCTGCAGGAGGAGTGGGAACGGCGGGGCATCGCCGTACCGCTGAAGACCCTCGACTCGCCCTACCGCGAGATCACCAGGCCGATCCTGGAGTACGTCAAGTCGCTGCGCCGCCGCTCGCCGCGCGACGTGGTGACCGTCTACATCCCCGAGTACGTGGTCGGTCACTGGTGGGAGCACCTGCTGCACAACCAGAGCGCGCTGCGGCTCAAGGGCCGCCTGCTGTTCCAGCCCGGCGTGATGGTGACCAGCGTGCCCTGGCAGCTGCACTCCGCCGACCGCCTCAAAAGCCGCCGCGCCCAGCGGGCCGCCGCCACGGCCGTCCGCCGCCCCTGGTCCGGGGGCGTGCCGCAGGGCATGGATCGCGGCCAGGACACCAAGGCTTAATCTTTCGTATACGTCGTATGCGCTCCGGACCGCGGGGAGGCTCGACAGAAATCTTTGGGGGCATCAGATCATGGCGATCGAACTGACGGTGGGGCCCGTCGCACACGGCGGCTGGTGCGTCGCCCGCCATGACGGCCGAGTGGTCTTCGTCCGCCACGCCCTGCCCGGCGAGCGCGTCATGGCCGAGGTGACCGAGGAGACCACCCGGTTCCTGCGCGCCGACGCGGTCGAGATCCTCCAGCCCTCACCCGACCGGGTGACCCCGCCGTGCCCCTTCGCCGGCCCCGGCCTCTGCGGCGGCTGCGACTGGCAGCACGCCTCCCTCGACGCCCAGCGCCTGCTCAAGACCGAGGTCGTCGCCGAGCAGCTGCGCCGCCTGGCCGGGATCGAGTGGAAGGGCGTCGTCGAGGAGGTCCCCGGCGCCCCCGACGGCCTCGGCTGGCGCACCCGCGTGCAGTTCGCCGTCGACCGCGACGGCGTCCCGGGCCTGCGCCGCCACCGCTCTCACGACGTCCAGCCGGTGGACCTCTGCCTGATCGCGCACCCCGAGGTGGAGAACGTCGGCGTCGAGGTGATGAACTGGCGCAACGCCTCCACGGTGGAGGTCATCGCCTCCGGCACCGGCGACCAGGCCGTGGTGATCACCCCCCGGCCGCGCCGTACGGTGGCCGTGCCCGACCTCGACCGGAGCGTCGCCGTCCTCGTCGACGAGGGCAGGGGCCGCACCCGCGCGGTCCACGGCCGCGGCCACGTCGTCGAGCGGGTCGGCGACCGGGACTTCCAGGTCACCGGCAGCGGTTTCTGGCAGATCCACCCCGGCGCCGCCGCCGCACTACGGGACGCGGTCATGGAGTTCGCCGTCCCGCGGCCGGGGGAGTGGGCCCTGGACCTCTACTGCGGGGTCGGTCTCTTCGCCGCCGCGCTCGCCGAGGCGGTCGGCGAGGAGGGCGCCGTGTTCGGCGTCGAGTCCGACGCCGCCGCCGTGCGCGACGCCCAGCGCAACCTCCGCGACCTGCCCCAGGCCCGGTTCGCCCGGGGCCGCGTGGAGGACGCCCTCGACCGGTTCGACATCGAGCGCGCCGACATCGTCGTCGTCGACCCGCCCCGGGCCGGCCTCGGCCGCGACGTCGTCGAACAGGTCACGGGCCTCGACGCGAGCCGCGTCGTCTACGTCTCATGCGACCCGGCCACCCTCGCCCGCGACCTCGCCTGGTTCGCCGACCACCGCTACACCCTCGCCGACCTGCGCGCCTTCGACGCCTTCCCGATGACCCACCACGTGGAGTGCGTCGCCCTCCTGAAGCCCGCCGGAAAGGACGACTGACCCAGGACCTCCGCCCTCGGACCGCCTGTGACGCCGGCGGCCCTCACCTCTCCCGGCCGGGGGCGCCGGCCAGGAGGCGGGCCCCGCCGGGGCCGGAGGCGGGGGCGGCCTCCCGGACCGACAGCCAGGCCAGGCCGTTGCGGGCGGTGAAGCCGGTCAGTGTGCGGGTCTCGGCGTCGGTGAGCCCCCGCGGGCCGGTCAGGACCGGCGACAGGGCGATCCGGTCCCAGGCGGCCGGGCGGCCCAGGGACCGGGCGACCTGGGGCTGGGCCGCCCGGACCGCCGCGGCGACCGCGCCGAGACGGGCGCGCCCGGCCGGGGTGCGGTCGAGCGGGACCAGGAGGTCGACGGCGCCGATCTCCACACCGGCCAGCCGGGTGGACCTGAGCATCGCCCGGCCACGAGGGGTCAGCCCCGCCGCGGTGGCCGGCAGCGCGACGCCCACCGTGAGGGGACGGCCGCGCGCCGCCGCCTCGCGCTGGAGGGCCGCGATCGCGCGGGCACGGCGCAGCACGGTCTCCGGGCCGTCCGGCTCTTGCGGCTCGAAGGCGGCGTAGGAGGCCCCCAGCGCGCCGATCGCCCGGCGGTAGGCGGCGGCGAGCCGGTCCGGGTCGGCGCAGGCGGCGGCCGGCTCGCGGCCCGCGGGGCCTCCGAAGACGACTCCCACCTCGCCGCCGGCCGCGCGCATCGGGCCGAGGCGGGAGACGATCGCGCCGGCCCGCCCGGGCAGGCCCGCCCATCCGGCGGCGCAGCCGTCGCCGACGGCCACCAGGTGGCCGAGGACGACCCACCGGGAGCGCCCGGCCGTGCCGTACTCGGTGAACGACGGATCGCGGGCGACGTCGGCGAAGGGCACGACGCCGGACGGACGGCCGGTCGGCGGCTCGGGCCGGGCCGGTCCGGGTCCGGCGGACGGGAGGGAATCCGGCCGGGAGGGTCCGGGCCTGGAGGAGCCGGAACCGGGGGTTCCCGGACCGGAGGGGGCCGGGCGGGGAGCGGCCCCGCCGCGGGCCGGACCCTCCGGCCCGGGGCCACCCGCCCAGGGCCGGTTCACCGGACCGGACGGCAGCAGCCACACCGCGACGCCGGTCCCGGCCAGGAGCACGGCCGACGCCAGCGCGGTCAACGGCCGGGGCAGGGTGCCCGGCCCGCCGGAACGGCGGGTCGCGGAGCGGTCTGTCGTGACCGGCATGGGGTCCCCCTCCTCGATGCCGTCCGATGGTCGCTCTGCGCGCCGGATCCGCCACCCGGCGCTTCTCAAGGCTCGAACGCTAGCAAGGGCCCGCGGCGCGGGGCGGGCTTTCTGCGGATGCCGTCCGGTGTGCCCGGATAATGGGGGACATGAAGTTGAGGATCTTCACTGAACCGCAGCAGGGCTCCACCTACGAGGAACTGCTGACGGTCGCGCGGACGGCGGAGCGGCTCGGGTTCGACGCGTTCTTCCGGTCGGACCACTACCTGCGGATCAGCGAGGGCGACCCCGGACCGGGCTCCTCCGACGCCTGGGTGACCCTTGCCGGCCTGGCCAGGGACACCTCCACGATCCGGCTCGGCACCCTGGTCAGTCCCGCCACCTTCCGGTTGCCCGGCCCGCTGGCGATCAGCGTGGCCCAGGTGGACCAGATGAGCGGCGGCCGGGTCGAGCTGGGGCTGGGGACGGGCTGGTTCGACGCCGAGCACACCGCCTACGGCATCCCGTTCCCGCCGGTCGGCGAGCGGTTCAGCCGGTTCGAGGAGCAGCTGGAGATCATCACCGGGCTGTGGTCCACGCCTCCCGGCGAGACCTTCTCCTTCGAGGGCGCCCACTACCGGCTGGCCGACTCCCCGGCCCTGCCCAAGCCGGTGCAGAGCCCGAGGCCGCCGATCATCATCGGCGGGTTCGGCGCCACGCGGACCCCGCGGCTGGCCGCGCGGTTCGCCGACGAGTACAACCTGCCGTTCCATGACCTCGGCGACACCGAGCTGGCGTTCGACCGGGTCAGGAAGGCGTGCGAGGCCGCCGGCCGGGACCCGATCGTGCTGTCGGTCGCGCAGACCGTGGCGGTCGGGGCCGACGAGGCCGAGGCCGCGCGCCGGGCGCGGGCCGCCGGGCACGACCTCGCCGCGCTGCGCGCCAACGGGCTGGCGGGCACCCCCGCCGAGGTGGCCGAGAAGATCGGCAGGTTCGCCGAGCTGGGCGCCGAGCACCTCTACCTGCAGGTCATGGACCTGTCGGACCTGGACCACCTGGAGCTCATCGCCGCCGAGGTGCTCCCGCACGTCTGACCACCGCGCCTCCCGTCCCGCCGGCCCCGCACGGCCGCGGCGCCTCCCGCCCCGCCCGGCCGCCGCGTCGCCGCGCGGGGCCGGCCGGTCCGGGGCCGGTTAACCCATGGCCCGGTTCGCCGGGTATGAGGCAAACTGTCGCGGGTGCTGATCACGATCTCCACGACCGCGCGCCCCGCGACCGACCTCGGGTTCCTGCTGCACAAGCACCCCGGCCGGGTCCAGGAGTTCGGCCAGTCGTACGGCGTGGCCCGCGTCTTCTACCCCGAGGCGGACGAGGAGCGTTGCACCGCCGCGCTCATGCTGGACGTCGACCCGGTCCGCCTGGTCCGCTCCCGCGGCCGGTCCACCCCCGACTACGCCCTGGGCCAGTACGTCAACGACCGGCCCTACGCCGCGTCGTCGCTGCTGGCCGTGGCCCTGGGGGACGTGTTCCGCACCGCCCGCGCCGGACGCTGCGCCGCCCGCCCGGAGCTGGCCGCCCGGCCGATCCCGCTGGAGATCACGCTGCCCGCCCTGCCCTGCCGGGGCGGGCCGGAGGCGGCCCGCCGGTTCTTCGAGCCGCTGGGCTGGACGGTCGAGGCGGACGCCGTGCCGCTGGACGAGCGGTTCCCCCGATGGGGCGACTCCCGCTACGTCCGGCTGACGCTGCGCGGCGAGCTGCGCCTGGCCGACGCCCTCAACCAGCTCTACGTGCTGCTGCCGGTGCTGGACGACTCGAAGCACTACTGGGTCGCCTCCGACGAGGTCGACAAGCTCATCCGGGCGGGGGAGTCCTGGCTGGCGGCCCACCCCGACCGGAACCTGATCACCCGCCGCTACCTGGGCCGCCGCCGGGCGCTGGAGCGGGCGGCCTTCGCCCGCCTGGCCGAACTGGGCGACGACGTGGCGGAGGCGCTGGAGCCGCCCGTCGAGGAGGACCCCGCCGACCCCGCCGTACGTGATGAGCCCGGTGCGCCCGAGACGCCCGGCGCCGCCGGGGAGGAGACCGCGCCGGACGCGCCGTCCCGGCGCCCGCTGAACGTCCTGCGCCGGGAGACGGTGATCGGCGTGCTGGAGGAGCTGGGCGCGCGTACGGTCATCGACCTGGGCTGCGGGTCGGGGCAGCTCGTCGGCGCGCTGCTGGAGCGGCCCGCCTTCACCAGGGTCGCCGGTACGGACGTCTCGACGCAGGCGCTGGCCGTCGCCGCCAGGCGGCTCCGGCTCGACCGGATGCCGGAGCGGACCAGGGAGCGGCTGGAGCTGTTCCAGGGGGCGCTGACCTACACCGACGACCGGTTCGCCGGATACGACGCCGCGGTGCTCATGGAGGTCGTCGAGCACGTGGACCCGTCCCGGCTGGGCACGCTGGAGCACGTGGTCTTCGGCGCGGCCCGTCCCCGGCACGTGATCGTGACGACGCCGAACGCCGAGTACAACGTCCGCTACGAGTTCCTCGACGGCATGCGCCACCCCGACCACCGCTTCGAGTGGACCCGCGCCGAGTTCCGGGCGTGGGCGCTGGGGGCGGGCGAGCGCAACGGCTACCGGGCGGAGTTCCGGCCGGTCGGCGAGGACGACCCCGAGGCGGGGCCGCCCACCCAGCTGGCGGTGTTCACCCGGGTGGACGAGACGGTACGGGAAGGGGAGTGACCGGGATGACCGAGACCACCGGAAGCACCGGAAGCACCGAGAGCACCGGGACCACCGGGACGGCCGAGACCACCGGAACCGTCGGGACCACCGAGAGCACCCGGACCACCGAGATCGTCGTGCCGGAGATGTCGCTGGTCGTGCTCGTCGGGATCTCCGGCAGCGGCAAGTCGACCTTCGCCCGCCGCCGCTTCGCGCCCACCCAGGTCATCTCCTCCGACTTCTGCCGCGGACTGGTGGCCGACGACGAGAACGACCAGGGCGCCAGCGCCGACGCCTTCGACGTGCTGCACCACATCGTCGGCACCCGCCTGCGGCGCGGCCTGCTGACGGTCGTGGACGCCACGAACGTCCAGCGGGAGGCGCGCGGGAAGCTCGTCGAGCTCGCCAAGGCCCACGACGTGCTCGCCGACGCGATCGTCCTGGACGTGCCCGAGCCGGTCGCGGCCGGGCGCAACGCGGCCAGGCCCGACCGGGACTTCGGGCCCCACGTGATCCGGCGGCAGGCCAGGGACCTGCGCCGGTCGATGCGGGGCCTCTCCCGCGAGGGGTTCCGCCGGGTCCACGTGCTGCGCGGAACCGACGAGATCGAAGCCGCCACGGTCGTCACCGAGCGGGCGTGGACCGACCGGCGGGAGCTGACCGGCCCGTTCGACATCATCGGCGACGTGCACGGCTGCCGCGCCGAGCTGGAGGCGCTGCTGCGCGCCCTCGGCTGGGAGATCCACCCCGACGGCGCCGGAGCGACCCACCCCGAGGGCCGGACGGCGGTCTTCCTCGGCGACCTGGTCGACCGCGGGCCCGACACGCCGGGCGTGCTCCGGCTGGTCATGGGCATGGTCGCCGCCGGGACGGCGCTGTGCGTGTCGGGCAACCACGAGCAGAAGCTCTCCCGCGCCCTCGCCGGCCGCAAGGTCAGGGTCGCCCACGGCCTCGCGGAGTCGCTGGAACAGCTCGCGGCCGAGCCGGAGGAGTTCCGCGCCGCCGCGCTGACCTTCATGAACGGGCTGATCAGCCACTACCGGCTCGACGGCGGACGGCTCGTCGTCGCGCACGCCGGGCTGAAGGAGGCGTACCACGGCCGCGCCTCGGGGCGGGTGCGCTCCTTCGCGCTGTACGGCGACACCACCGGCGAGACCGACGAGTACGGCCTGCCGGTGCGCTACCCCTGGGCGCGGGAGTACCGGGGCCGGGCCACGGTCGTCTACGGCCACACCCCCGTCCCCGAGCCCGAGTGGGTCAACAACACGATCTGCCTGGACACCGGGGCCGTGTTCGGCGGCCGGCTCACCGCGCTGCGCTACCCCGAGAAGGAGATCGTCTCGGTGCCGGCCGGGAAGACCTGGTACGAGCCGCTCCGGCCGGTGGCCGCCCCCGGCCACCGCGACCCGGGCACGCTCGCCGCGGGCGACGTCCGGGGCCCCATGCACGTCGAGGTGCGCCACGGCGGCGGCCGTATCAAGGTCCGGGAGGAGAACGCGGCCGCGGCACTGGAGATCATGAGCCGGTTCGCGGTCGATCCGCGCTGGCTGGTCTACCTGCCGCCGACGATGGCGCCGCCGGAGACCTCCGCCCTCGACGGCTGCCTGGAGCACCCGGAGGAGGCGTTCGCGGAGTTCGCCGCGGCCGGGGTCACCCGCGTCGTCTGCCAGGAGAAGCACATGGGGTCGCGGGCGGTCGCCGTGCTCGCCAGGAACGCGGAGACGGCCGCCGCGCGGTTCGGGGTCTCCGACGGGAGCACGGGGGTCGTGCACACCCGCACCGGCCGGTCCTTCTTCGACGACACCACCGGGCTGGTGGACCGGCTCCGGCGGGCGTGCGAGCCGCTCATGGACGAGCTGGGCACCGACTGGCTGGTGCTCGACGGCGAGCTGCTGCCCTGGTCGGCGAAGGCGGAGGGGCTGATCCGCAGCCAGTACGCGTCGGTGGGGGCGGCGGCCCGCGCCGCGCTGCCCGAGGCGGTCGCCGCGCTGGAGGCGGCGGCCGGGCGCGGGTTGGATGTGGGCGATCTGCTGGACCGCACCCGTCGCCGCCTGGATAACGCTGCCCGATTCCGGGACGCCTATGCGCGATACTGCTGGGAAGTGGACGGACTGGACGGCCTGCGGCTGGCGCCGTTCCAGATCCTGGCCTGCGAGGGCCGCGTCACCGCCCTGGAGCCGCACACCTGGCATCTGGAGACGCTCTCGCGGCTCACCGACCCGCTGATCGCGCCCACCCGGCACGTGTTCGCCGACCTCGCCTCGGACTCCTCCCGGGAGGCGGCCACCGCCTGGTGGTCGGAGCTGACCGCCGCCGGCGGCGAGGGCATGGTGGTCAAGCCGCTGGACGCCCCGGAGGGAAGCCGGACGCAGCCCGGCATCAAGGTGCGCGGCCGGGAGTACCTGCGGATCGTCTACGGCCCCGACTACACCGAGAGCCTTCCGGAGCTGCGCCATCGCTTCCTGGGCCGCAAGCGCTCGCTGGCCCTGCGCGAGTACGCCCTGGGCCTGGAGGCGCTCTCCCGGCTGGCCGAGGGCGAGCCGCTGTGGCGGGTCCACGAACCGGTCTTCGCGGTCCTGGCGCTGGAGTCGGAGCCGGTGGACCCGCGCCTGTAGGTCCCGGGGGCACGTCCGGGCGGCGACGGGCCGCGCCGGGCGGGCCCGCGTCCGCGAACCTCGGGGAGGACGGTGATCCCCCGGTAAAGACCGGGACAGGAGCGGGATATTTCCCCGCCCGCCCGGCGAGTCCTTTCCGTACCGGTCCATAGGCTTGGAGCCCGGATCAGGCTTGTGGCCCGGACCGTCGGAGGGGGACGTCGTGAGGTTCGACCGCGCTGCCCTGAGGGAGGTCGTCTCCATCAGCGATGAGCTGGGGGTCCTGTCCTTCTACGTGACCGTGGACCCCCGGGCCGACCCCGGGTCGCGCCCCGCGTGGCGGATCAAGTTCGCCAACGACCTGGGCGAGCTGCGCAGGCGGGCCGAGGCCGACCCCGAGCGGGCGCGGCGCACGGCCGTCCTGAAGCGGCTGGACGGGCTGGAGCGCGACTTCCACGCACTGCTCGACCCGTCCCGGCCGGGGGTGGGGCGGGTGCTGTTCGCCCCGGTCGGCAGGGACGAGGCGCGGACCTTCTCCTTCCAGCTGCCGGTCGCCGACCAGATGGTGCTGGAGACGACGGCGTACGTGCGCCCGCTGGTCAACACCGTGGAGACCGCGCCGCCCGCCGGGATCGTCGTGGTCTCCCGGGACGGGACGCGCGTGGTCGACTACCGGTACGGCCAGGCCGAGGACCTCGGCGGCATGCGCTTCGAGATCGCCTCCGACGACTGGCGCGACCCCGGCGGCCCCTCCCGCACCGACTATCCCTCGCACGGCACCCCCTACCGCGACAGGTTCGAGAAGAGGGTCGCCGACAACGTCGCCCGCCTGACGCGCGAGGCGGGTCAGCGCGTCGCCGAGGAGGCCGCGAACCGCGGCTGGACCGCGATCGTGGTGCTCGGCGACCCTCCGCTGGGTGAGATCCTCGCCGGGGAGCTGAACGGCGACGTCATCCAGCTCGGCTCGGTGGCGGAGCCGGGGTCCCCGACGAAGCTGGTCGAGCGGGTGCGGCCGCAGCTGGAGCAGGCCAGGACCCGCCTGGGCGCCCTGCTGGCCGGCCAGGCCAGGGACGGGGCGCTGTCCGGCGGGCGGGGGTCGCTCGGCCTGGCGGACACGCTCGGCGCGCTGAACGACAGCCGGGTGGCGCAGCTCCTGCTGGACGAGTCCCGGGAGTGGAGCGGCAGGTGCGCCGCGGACGGGCTGCTCTACCCGCCGTACGCGACCCCGCCGGGGAATCCGGAGATCACCGAGGAGCCCAGGATGGGCGAGCGCATGATCGAGCGGGCCCTGGACATCGACGCGGAGGTGATCGTCTTGGACGGCGCGGCCGCCGAGGCCCTGGCCGACGTCGACGGGGTCGGGGCGATCCTGCGCTGGTGACCGGCCGCGGACCCGGGCCGGTCGCCGCCCGGTCACCGTGAAAGACTCTCACACGGAGCCCGCCGGGCCGTCCCGGTCCCGTACGCCCGGCCGGTGTCACCGGGTCCGCCGGGCGCCGTCGGGTGCTCTCGGGCGCTCTCAGGCACTGTCGGGCCGCACGCCGACGAGCCGCGTTCCGCCGGCCCGCGGCGGGGACATCGCCCTTCGCGATGCCGTACCACCCCCCATGACAAGAGCGGGTCAATGTCTCTGTGCTGATCTGCGGATACATGTCTTTTTCGGGGGAAAGGACGGTCATGGTCGGTACTACCTCATCAGGGTCATCAAGCACATCCAACGAGAACCTCGGGCACGTCATCTTCATCACCGCCGCGGCGGCGATCGGCGGGTTCCTCTTCGGGTACGACAGCGCCGTCATCAACGGAGCGGTCACCGGCATCCAGAAGCACTTCGGCATCGGCGCGGCCGAGACCGGGGTCGTCGTCGCGATCGCCCTCCTGGGGTCGGCGGTCGGCGCGTGGATCGCCGGGGGGATGGCCGACCGGTGGGGGCGCACCAGGACCATGCAGGTGGCCGCGATCCTGTTCGCGGTGAGCTCCGTCGGCCAGGCGCTGCCGTTCGCCGTGTGGGACCTGGCGCTGTGGCGGGTCCTCGCCGGCGTCGGGATCGGCATGGCGTCGGTGATCGGCCCCGCCTACATCGCCGAGGTCGCCCCGGCCGCCTACCGGGGCCGCCTGGGCTCCTTCCAGCAGCTGGCGATCGTGCTCGGCATCGCCGTATCCCAGCTCGTCAACTACGGGATCGCGCAGTTCGCCGGCGGGAACGTCAACAACACCCTGTTCGGGTTGCAGGCGTGGCAGTGGATGCTCGGGGCCTGCGTGCTGCCCGCCGCGCTCTATCTGATCTTCGCGTCGGTCATCCCCGAGTCGCCGCGGTATCTCATCGCGGCCGGCAAGACGCAGCGCGCCCGCAAGGTCCTCGCCGAGGTGGAGAGCGACGACACCGACCTGGACTCCCGGATCGCGGAGATCAAGAAGTCGCTGCACACCGAGCAGCGGACCCGGCTGCGCGACCTGCGCGGCCCGGCACTGGGACTGCTGCCGATCATCTGGGTCGGCATCCTGCTGTCGGCCTTCCAGCAGCTGGTCGGCATCAACGTCATCTTCTACTACTCGGCGTCGCTGTGGCAGTCGGTCGGCATCAACCAGAGCAACTCGCTGCTGATCAGCTTCTCCACCTCGATCATCAACATCGTCGGCACGTTCATCGCCATCGCGCTGGTCGACCGGATCGGCCGCAAACCGCTGCTGCTGATCGGCTCCACGGGCATGGCGGTCGCGCTGGCCACCGCCGCGTGGGCGTTCAGCGCGGGCGTGCCGTCCGGTGAGAACGTCACCCTGCCGGCCACGCAGGGCACCGTCGCGCTGGTCGCGGCGCACGTCTTCGTGCTGTTCTTCGCGCTGTCGTGGGGCGTCGTGGTCTGGGTGCTGCTCGGCGAGATGTTCCCCAACCGGCTCCGGGCCGTCGCCCTGTCGGTGGCGGCCACCGCCCAGTGGCTGGCCAACTGGCTGATCACCGTCTCGTTCCCCTCCCTGGCGGAGTGGAACCTGTCGGCCACCTACGTCATCTACGCCTGCTTCGCCGCCCTGTCCTTCGCCTTCGTGATGTTCAAGGTGCGGGAGACCAAGGGACGCAAGCTCGAGGAGATGGGTTAGGTTCGTGGCCGTGACCCCCGGAGAACCCGCTCCGGCGCGTCCCCTGCCCCCGCGGGGGGACGCGCCGCCGAGGACCTCGCGAAGGACACCGCGAAGGACCCCGCCGCCGACCCGGGCCGAGCTCGAGGCCGCCAGGGACCGTACGGTCGACGACGTGCTCGGCCCGTCGCTGGACGTGCTCTTCTGCGGCATCAACCCGGGCCTGTACTCGGCCGCCACCGGCCGCCACTTCGCCCGGCCGGGCAACCGCTTCTGGCCCGCGCTGCACCTGTCGGGGTTCACCCCCCGCCTGCTCGACCCGAGCGAGCAGGCGGAGCTGCCCTCGTACGGCCTGGGCATCACCAACGTCGTGCCGCGGGCCACCGCGCAGGCCGCGGAGCTGACCCCGGAGGAGTTCCGGGCGGGCGGCGAGCGGCTGGTCCGGCTGGTCACCGAGATCCGGCCCCGCGTGCTCGCGGTGGCCGGGGTGACCGCCTACCGCACCGCGTTCGGCGACCCGAAGGCGGCGGTCGGGCCGCAGGACGCCGCGATCGGCGGCACGGCCGTGTGGGTGCTGCCCAACCCCAGCGGACTGAACGCCCACTGGCCCCTCGACCGGATCGTGGGGGAGCTGCGCAGGCTGCGGGAGTCGCTGCGCGGGTGAGGACCCGGAGCCCGGAGCCTCACACCCCGTGTCCTCACGGGCGCCGCGTTCTCCGCGGTGCCCCGGCCGTACGGCGTTGCCGTGTGTGCCGCCGGCCGCGCGTCAGAAGGGCCGCCGGCGGCCCGGCCGCCGTCCCCGGTGCCAGGCGTGCGGACCCCACGCGTGGTGCCTCCAGGGCCGCGGAGGCCACGCGCCGCCCTCGCCCGGACCCCATCCGCCCCGGCCCCCGGAGTGCGGCCCCCACGTCATCGGATGGGCCGCCGGGGGTCGGTGCTCCCAGGCCCGCGCCCGCCTCCGCCTCCGGTGGACCATCCCCATCACCGCCATCATCAGCCAGACGGTGAGAAGGATCCGGAGCACCCCGAACCCGGCGGCCGCCACCCCGGCCACCAGCATCACCGGGAGGAACACGAACGCCGGCGGCCGGCCGTGGCGGCGCCAGGCGGGGCGCGGGGGGTGGATACCGCCGGGGTCCCCGTGTCCTCCGTGTCCTTCGTGTCCCGCGTGCTCCGTGAGGCCCTCGTGCCCGCCCTCGGGGCCCGTGCCCCGCCCGCCGTACCCGCCGGGCAGGTCGGCGCCGACCCGGGCCAGTTCGCCGCCGGTGCGCGCGGCCAGGACCAGGTCGACGCGCTCGCCGAACTCCTCCAGGGTCAGCCGGCCCCGCGCGTAGTGCTCGCGCAGGGCCGACACCGCCGCGTCGCGCTCGGCGTCTCCGATGCGGAGATCGTCGTGGGACGTCATCGCCCGATCACTCCTCGTCCTGGTCGCCGTCCGCGAGGATCTGGTACAGCTTGCGGCGCGTCTCGACGAGCGTCTGCCGGGCCTGGCGGATCTGGGCGTCGCTGCCGGTCTGCAGGATCTGGGTCATGGCGAACCCCGCCTGCCGGACGATGTCCATCAGCTCCCAGGTGCTGTCGTCGACCTCGGGGGTCATCTCCTCCCAGGGGGCGCGCAGCTCGTCGGCGTGCTCGGCGACGTAGGCCCGGCCGGCGTCGGTGAGCCGGAAGGACTTGCGGCCGTCGCTCTCCTCCGACAGGACCAGGCCCTCGTCGGCGAGCTGCTGCAGCGCCGGGTAGACCGCGCCGGGGCTGGGCTTCCAGCCTCCCTGGCTGCGCTGGGCGATCTCCTGGATGATCTGGTAGCCGTTGCGCGGCTCCTCCGACAGCAGGGCCAGGATCGCCGCGCGGACGTCGCCGCGCTTGGCCTTGCGCCCCCTGCCGAACTGACCGCGGCCACCGCCGAACGGACCGCCGCCGAACGGCCCGCCGAAGGGGCCGCGCCTGCCGAAGTCCCAGGGGAAGGAGCCGCCGGGGAAGGGGCCGCGGTGCCCGCGGTGGCGGTGCTCGTGCGGCCCGCCCTCGTGGGGGCCGTGCCCGTGCGGACCGTGCGGGCCGTGACCGCCGTGGTGCGGCGCGTCCTGGTGCCAGCCGGTGGCCATCGCCCGTACGGCCTCCCTTGCCGCGCGCTTCATCTCTCGCCGGATCCGTCGCGGGTCGGCGGCCTCCCAGGGGCCGCCCATGGCGTGTGCGGAACTCATGTGCACCTCCGTGTCGATCGTCTTCCGAATGTTCTCGATGCTTCAAAGATATATCGATACTATTTCGTCAACAACCCCCGGGAGTGGCGAAGCCCGGCGGGGTGGGTCGCGCACCGCCGCCCGTCGCCCACCGCGGCCGCGATGATTCGGACATGACCGGAGAGGGGGTTCGGGGTGGCCGGAGAGGGCGTTCGAGGCCGAGATCGAGGTCATCGGGCAAAAAAGTGAGGTAGATCACCTAATTCTCGGCGGATTTCGGAACAACCACCGAGACCTGGGCGTTACAAATGACATAGACGGGATTCGTTCCGTGTCGGAAGGGCTGGGGGGTGCTTTCGGCACGGAACGGTCCCGTCTGTTGTTTCCAGGGGCAAGGTGAGGGCCCGCCGGGTTTCCCGGCGGGCCCTTCGCCGTTCCGGGGCACCTCTCCGCCGCTCCCGGCGCCCGATCACCGCCGCCTCCGGCGCCTCGCCTTCCGTCGTGCCGGGCGTTCCGTCCCCGGTGTCTCTTCCCCCGCCCCCCGCCGCTTCCCGCCGTTTCCGGCTCCTCCCGGTGATCCGCCTCCCGGACCCCTTCCGGCCGCGCTCCCTCTCCTGGGCCGGGGCCCAAGCCGTCCTCGGGTGAGCGGGCCTCACCGGTACGGCCCAGCGGGTGCCCCGCCGGTAAGACACTGATCACGCCCGGGCGACACGCCAAGGGCGGAAGATGGCACTGTCCGCTCCTTTTGAGAGGCTTTGCCGTACTCTCCCTCTAGTGATCTTGATAGGGGTGTTGGGCCGATGATGGGGCATACGCACGCGCTCACCGGGGCGGTCGCCTGGCTGGGGGTGGCGCCGACGCTGGCCGCGCTGCCGCTGCTCACCGAGTCCTCCCGGTTCGTGGACGCCGGCGTCATGGTGAACGCGCTCACCCCCGCGGAGTTCATCGCCGGGACGCTGGTCTGCGCCGGGGCCGCGATGCTGCCCGACCTGGACCACCCCAGCGCGACGATCGCCCAGACCTTCGGGCCGGTCACCTGGGTGCTGAGCAAGGCCGTGGCGTGGCTGAGCGGCGGCCACCGCAACGCCACCCACTCGCTGGTGTTCGCGGTCGCCGTCGGGTTCGGCGCCCACTACCTGGCCAACACCTACCCCCTCGGCCGGGACATCCTGGTCGCGCTGCTCATCGGCCTGGCGATCCGGGCGGTCGGCATCGGCGTCCCGGGCAACAAGGTCGCCTCCGCGATGGTCGACATCGGCCTGACGGCCGGGCTGTTCATCGTGTTCCGCAGCTACCACGTGGGCTACGCCTGGCTCGGGCTGGCGGTCGGGATCGGCTCTCTCATCCACGTCGTCGGGGACTGCTGCACGGAGAAGGGCTGTCCGGTGCTGTGGCCGATACGCGCGCGCTGGGTGCTGCCGTGGAAGATCGGCATCAAGACCGGCCGGGCCTTCGAGCAGAAGTTCCTCGCCCCCCTGCTCTCCCTGATCGTCGTGGGCCTGCTCTGCATGCGGTTCGTCCAGTTCTGAGAGGCCCACGCCCCGCGGTCCATCCCATACGGCCGTCCCGTACCGCGAGGGGGCGCCGCGAGGGGGCGCCGGTGTCTGGACCGAGGAGAGAGCGAGCGCAGCGAGCGAATGACGAGGGAAGACACCGGGCAAGAGCCCTCGAGCCGCGGCGCGCAGCGTCGCCGTGTTGGCAGTTAACTTGATGTCGAGATATCTGGCACGATATCTTGATGTCGAGACATCCGCCGCGGTCCGCGGGCGGTCCCGGGTTAGGCGTACCTAACCGACATGGGCGCTCCGCAGGTGCGGCAGGATTTCAAATGCGCCCTCGCAGATGGCGCTTCAAGACCAACAGGGTGACTGAGGGAGGCGAACCGTGTCCACGAACAGCTTCGGCAGCCGTGACACGCTCCGCGTCGGGGACGCGGAATACGAGATCTACCGGCTGAACGCCGTGGAGGGGTCGGGGCGCCTCCCGTACAGCCTGAAGATCCTGCTGGAGAACCTTCTCCGCACCGAGGACGGCGCGAACATCACCGCCGACCACATCCGCGCCCTGGGCCAGTGGGACCCGAAGGCCGCGCCGAGCGTGGAGATCCAGTTCACCCCGGCCCGCGTGATCATGCAGGACTTCACCGGCGTCCCCTGCGTCGTGGACCTCGCCACCATGCGCGAGGCCGTCCGCGACCTCGGCGGCGACCCGGCCCGGATCAACCCGCTCGCCCCGGCCGAGATGGTCATCGACCACTCCGTCATCGTCGACTTCTTCGGCGGTCCCGACTCCTTCCGGCGCAACGTCGAGCGCGAGTACGAGCGCAACCGCGAGCGCTACCAGTTCCTGCGCTGGGGCCAGACCGCCTTCGACGAGTTCAAGGTCGTCCCGCCGGGCACCGGCATCGTGCACCAGGTCAACATCGAGCACCTGGCCCGCGTCGTCATGGTCCGCGACGGCAAGGCGTACCCGGACACCTGCGTCGGCACCGACTCCCACACCACGATGGAGAACGGCATCGGCGTCCTCGGCTGGGGCGTCGGCGGCATCGAGGCCGAGGCCGCGATGCTCGGCCAGCCGATCTCCATGCTGATCCCGCGCGTGGTCGGCTTCAAGCTGACCGGCAAGCTCCCGGCGGGCGCCACCGCCACCGACCTGGTGCTCACCATCACCGAGATGCTGCGCAAGCACGGCGTCGTCGGCAAGTTCGTCGAGTTCTACGGCGAGGGCGTCTCCAGCGTGCCGCTGGCCAACCGCGCCACCATCGGCAACATGAGCCCCGAGTTCGGCTCCACCTGCGCGATCTTCCCGATCGACGGCGAGACGATCACCTACCTCCGTCTCACCGGCCGCTCCGAGGAGCAGGTCGCCCTCGTCGAGGCCTACGCCAAGGCCCAGGGCATGTGGCTCGACCCCTCCGCCGAGGAGCCGGTCTTCTCCGAGTACCTCGAGCTCGACCTGTCCACGGTCGTGCCGTCCATCGCCGGCCCCAAGCGCCCGCAGGACCGCATCGCGCTGTCGGAGGCCAAGAGCGCCTGGCGCGCCGCCGTCAAGGACTACGCCCCGAGCGTCCAGGGTCCGGTCGACGAGGCGTCCGAGGAGTCCTTCCCGGCGTCCGACTCCCCGGCGATCTCGCACGGCGGCGACGGCGACGCCCCGCACGCCCCCGGGCGCAACGGCGACCGTCCCCGCAAGCCGGTCCAGGTCACGCTGTCCGACGGCACGAGCTTCGAGATCGACCACGGCGTGGTGACCATCGCGGCCATCACCAGCTGCACCAACACCTCCAACCCCTACGTCATGATGGGCGCGGCGCTGCTGGCCAGGAACGCGGTCGAGAAGGGCCTGTCCCGCAAGCCGTGGGTCAAGACCTCCCTCGCCCCGGGCTCGCAGGTCGTCACCGGCTACTTCGAGCGCTCCGGCCTCCAGCCGTACCTCGACAAGATCGGCTTCAACCTGGTCGGCTACGGCTGCACCACCTGCATCGGCAACTCCGGCCCGCTGCAGGAGGAGATCTCCGCCGCCATCCAGGAGAACGACCTCGCGGTCACCGCGGTGCTGTCCGGCAACCGCAACTTCGAGGGCCGGATCAACCCCGACGTCAAGATGAACTACCTGGCCTCGCCGCCGCTGGTCGTCGCCTACGCCCTCGCCGGCACCATGGACATCGACCTGAACAACGAGCCGCTGGGCACGGGCACCGACGGTGAGCCGGTCTTCCTCGCCGACATCTGGCCGTCGCCGGAGGAGGTCTCGGCCGTCGTCGCCTCCTCCATCGACCAGGAGATGTTCCTGCACGACTACGCCGACGTCTTCAAGGGCGACGAGACCTGGCGGTCGCTGCCGATCCCGACCGGCGACACCTTCGAGTGGGACCCGGCCTCGACCTACGTCCGCAAGGCCCCCTACTTCGACGGCATGCCGCGCGACCCGCAGCCGGTGACGGACATCTCCGGCGCCCGGGTCCTCGCCAAGCTGGGCGACTCGGTCACCACCGATCACATCTCCCCGGCCGGCGCCATCAAGGTCGGCACGCCCGCCGCCGAGTACCTGCGCGAGAACGGCGTCGAGGTCAGGGACTTCAACTCCTACGGCTCGCGCCGCGGCAACCACGAGGTGATGATCCGCGGCACCTTCGCCAACATCCGGCTGAAGAACCTGCTGCTCGACGGCGTGGAGGGCGGCTACACCCGCGACTTCACCCTTGAGGGCGGCCCGCAGAGCTTCATCTACGACGCCTCCGTCAACTACCAGGCCGCGGGCGTCCCGCTCGTCGTCCTGGCGGGCAAGGAGTACGGTTCCGGCTCCTCGCGCGACTGGGCGGCCAAGGGCACCGCGCTGCTCGGCGTCCGCGCCGTGATCGCCGAGTCCTACGAGCGCATCCACCGCTCCAACCTGATCGGCATGGGCGTGCTGCCGCTGCAGTTCCCCGAGGGCGAGACGGCCGAGTCCCTCGGCCTGACCGGTGAGGAGACCTTCGACATCACCGGTGTCGAGGCCCTCAACGAGGGCGGCGTCCCGCGGACCGTGACGGTCCGGGCCGACGACAGGGAGTTCGAGGCGGTCGTGCGCATCGACACCCCCGGAGAGGCCGACTACTACCGCCACGGCGGCATCATGCAGTACGTGCTGCGCTCCCTGCTCGCCAAGAGCTGAGCCAGGGGGGCGCGGGGGCGGCGACATCGCCCCCGCGCCCGCACCGGGGTGACACCCCATACCGAGCCGCCCGGCGGGACACCTCCCGCCGGGCGGCTCGGCGCTTCCCGGGGCTTCGCCGCCGGGCGGCTCGACGTGTCCGGACCCTCACCGGCCGGGCGGCCCCGGGAGACCGACGGTCCCCCGGGGCGGCCCCGCGGTCCGGCTGCCTCGCGGTCCGGCCGCCCCATGGTTCGGCCGTCCCGTAAAAATTCCTTTTCGGTGACGGGAACCCGGGCTCTACCGTCGCCCTGTGACTCATGAGACCTTCATCGTCGTCTGCGCGGGCCTGGCGGTCTTCGCCGGGGCGGTCGTGCAGGGGTCGATCGGCTTCGGGCTGGGCCTGGTGGCCGCCCCGCTGATCACGCTGCTCGACCCCACGCTCATGCCCGGGGCCGCCCAGGTCGTGAACGCCACGTTGCCGCTGTTCACGCTGGCCACGGAGTGGCGCAGGGTGGACTGGCGGGGGCTGGGGTTCGCCCTCCTGGGCCGGGTGCCCGGCAGCCTCCTGGGCGGCCTGGTCGTCCTCTACGTCTCCACACGGGCCCTGGGCGTCCTCGTCGGGGCGATGGTGCTGCTCGCGGTCGGCCTGACCGGGCGGGCGGTTGCGGTGCGCCGTACCGGCGGGACCGTCACCGGGGCGGGCTTCGTCTCCGGGATCACCGGCACCGCGACCGGGATCGGCGGCCCGCCGATGGCCCTGGTCTACCAGAGCGCCAAGGGCCCGCAGATCCGGGCCACGCTCGCGATGTTCTTCGTGATCAGCGCCTGCCAGTCGCTGGTCGTCCTCGCGTTCGTGGACAGGCTTCCGGCTCGGGCGCTCTCCTTCGGGGCGCTGCTGATCCCCTTCCTCGTCGCGGGGTTCGCGGTGTCCAGGCCGCTGCGGCGCTTCCTGGACGGCGGTCGGGTCAGGACCGCGATCCTCGCGCTGGCCGCCGTTTCCGCGCTCTCGCTGATCATCACCAGCGCGCTGGGTTGAGTGCGTGTTTCTGGATTGTTACCGGAGGCAACAAACTTTACCGACGAAAAGTCTGGTGCTCTGGCCAACGGCGGAATACGTTGCGGCAAACAACATTCAACGGGATGGCAGGCCGGCACCGGCCGGCCGTACCCGCTGATCCGGCATGCCGTACGCCTACCCCCTACCCCCGCCCCCCATGACGAAAGGACCCGTGCGATGCGCAAGGGGATCCTCAGCCTGACCGCCGCCGCCGCGCTCCTGACCTTCGGCCTCGCCGCCTGCGGAGACGACGGCGCCACCACCGCCGCCCCGGACGGCGCCGCCTCCTCCGCGGGCGCCGGGGCCAAGACCGCCGGCAAGGTCGGCGTCATCCTGCCCGACAGCAAGTCCTCCGCCCGCTGGGAGACGGCCGACCGCAAGTATCTGGAAGAGGCGTTCAAGGCCGCGGGTGTCGCCTACGACATCCAGAACGCCCAGGGCGACAAGACCCAGTTCCAGACCATCGCCGACCAGATGATCACCAACGGCGCGACCGTGCTGATGATCGTCAACCTCGACAGCGGCACCGGCAAGGCCGTGCTGGACAAGGCCAAGTCCCAGGGCGTGGCCACCATCGACTACGACCGCCTCACCCTGGGCGGCGGCGCCGCCTACTACGTCAGCTTCGACAACACCAAGGTCGGAACGCTGCAGGGCGAGGGCCTCGTCAAGTGCCTCACCGACAAGAAGGCCGACAAGCCGATCATCGCCGAGCTCAACGGCTCGCCCACCGACAACAACGCCACGCTCTTCAAGAACGGCTACGACGGCGTGCTCAAGCCGAAGTACGACTCCGGCGACTACAAGAAGGGCCCCGACCAGTCGGTGCCCGACTGGGACAACGCCCAGGCCGGCACGATCTTCGAGCAGATGCTGACCGAGCAGCCGAAGATCGCCGGCGTGCTCGCCGCCAACGACGGCCTCGGCAACGCCGCCATCACCGTGCTGAAGAAGAACAACCTCAACGGCAAGGTCCCGGTCACCGGTCAGGACGCCACCGTGCAGGGCCTGCAGAACATCCTCGCCGGCGACCAGTGCATGACGGTCTACAAGGCCATCAAGAAGGAGGCCGACGCCGCCTCCCAGCTCGCCATCGCCCTCGCCAAGGGCGAGAAGCCGGCCGCGAGCGGCAGCGTCAAGGACACCGAGAGCGGCGCGGACGTCCCGGCCGTCCTGCTGGACCCGCAGGCCATCTACTTCGACAACGTCAAGGACGTCGTGGCGGACGGCTACGTGACCAAGGACGAGCTGTGCACCGGCGACTTCGCCGACAAGTGCACCGAGGCCGGAATCCAGTAACGATGCGCCGGGGTGCGCCCGCCCGCCTCACGGGAGGCGGGCGCACCCCGCCCGGGCGCGGCTCCGCCGTACCCCTCGGCCGGGCGGGCGCCGGCCCGGCGGTGAGAAGCCGGGCGGCGAACGGCCCGGCGGTGAACGGCCGGGCCGTGAACAGCCCAGAGGTGAACGGCCGGGCCGCGAGAGGGCCGCGCGCAACGAGCACAGGGAGAAAAACCCCCATGACCCCCGTACTGGAACTCCGCGGGATCGACAAGAGCTTCGGCCCCGTCCAGGTCCTGCACGACGTCGACTTCTCCGTCCACCCCGGAGAGGTCACCGCGCTGGTCGGTGACAACGGCGCCGGCAAATCCACCCTCGTCAAGTGCATAGGCGGCATCCACGCCGTCGACTCCGGCGAGTACCTCTTCGACGGCAAGAACGTCCATATCAACAGCCCCCGCGACGCCGCCGAGCTCGGCATCGAGATCGTCTACCAGGACCTCGCGCTCTGCGACAACCTCGACATCGTCCAGAACATGTTCCTCGGCCGCGAGCACCGGCGCGGCATCGTCCTCGACGAGGACACCATGGAGGAGATGGCCGCCCGGACCCTGGAGAGCCTGTCGGTCAGGACCGTCAAGTCCATCCGCCAGCACGTCTCCAGTCTCTCCGGCGGCCAGCGCCAGACCGTGGCCATCGCCAAGGCCGTCCTCTGGAACAGCAAGGTCGTCATCCTCGACGAGCCGACCGCCGCGCTCGGCGTCGCCCAGACCGCGCAGGTCCTCGAACTGGTCCGCCGCCTGGCCGACCAGGGACTGGCCGTCGTGCTCATCTCCCACAACATGAACGACGTGTTCGCCGTGTCCGACCGGATCGCCGCCCTCTACCTCGGCCGGATGGCCGCGCAGGTCAGGACGTCCGACGGCACCCACGCGCAGGTCGTCGAACTGATCACCTCCGGCCGGAGCGGCGACCTCGGCCTCACCAACGGAGTCAGCGCATGACCGACACGATCGCCTCGCCGCGCGCGCCCGAGGCCCCCACCATCAGCGGCAGCGTCCGCGGCTACGCCGAGCGGGTGCGCGGCGGCGACATGGGCGCGCTTCCCGCAGTGTTCGGCCTGGTCGTGCTGTGCACGGTCTTCTCGATCCTGCGGCCCTCCTTCCTCACCCCCGGCAACTTCGCCAACCTCCTCACCCAGGGCGCCGCGATCACCGTCATCGCCATGGGCCTCGTCTTCGTCCTGCTGCTCGGCGAGATCGACCTGTCGGCGGGCTTCGCCAGCGGCGTCTGCGCCTCGGTCCTCGCGATCCTCCTCACCGAGCAGGGCCTGCCCTGGTACGTCGCGGTCCTCGCGGCCATCCTCACCGGCGTGGTTATCGGCGCCGCCCTCGGCACGGTCGTCGCCAAACTCGGCATCCCCTCCTTCGTCGTCACCCTCGCCGCCTTCCTCGGCTTCCAGGGACTCGTCCTGCTGCTGGTCAAGGGCGGCACCAACATCTCCATCCGCGACCAGACGATCGTCGCCATCGCCAACAAGTACCTCCCGCCCGCGCTCGGCTGGGCGCTGCTGGCCCTCGGCGTCGTCGGCTACGCCGCGCTCCAGCTCCTCCGCGCGCGCAAGCGGGCCTCCCGCGGACTGGTCTCCGACCCGATCGCGCTGATCGCCGCCCGGGTGGGCGCCCTCGCCGTGCTCGGCGGCGTCGCCGTCTACATCCTCAACCTGGAACGCAGCCGCAACCCCGCGGTCGTGTCGCTGACCGGCGTGCCGGTCGTCGTGCCGATCATCGTGATCCTGCTGGTGCTGGGGACGTTCGTGCTGCGCCGCACCGCGTACGGCCGCCACCTGTACGCGGTCGGCGGCAACGCCGAGGCCGCGCGCCGGGCCGGCATCAACGTCGACCGGATGAAGATCAGCGCGTTCGTCATCTGCTCCGGCATGGCCGCCGTCGGCGGCATCATCGCCGCCTCCCGCGCCAGCTCCGTCGACCCCAACACCGGCGGCAGCAACGTGCTGCTGTACGCGGTCGGCGCGGCCGTGATCGGCGGCACCAGCCTCTTCGGCGGCAAGGGCCGCGTGCTGGACGCCATCCTCGGCGGCACCGTGGTGGCCGTCATCGAGAACGGCATGGGCCTGATGGGCTACAGCTCCGGCGTCAAGTACCTCGTCACCGGCGCGGTCCTGCTGCTGGCCGCCGGGGTCGACGCCCTGTCGCGCAAGAGGGCCGCCGCCACTGGTCTAAGGTGAGCAGCGACCCCGACCCCTCGAAGGAAACCCACGCGATGCGGGCTGGCCCCTCCCAGGAGGAGATCCGGCGCCACAACCTCGGCGCCCTCCTCCGGCACGTCCACCTCGGCGGCCCGACCTCGCGTGCGGAACTCACCAGCCGGATGGGCCTCAACCGCAGCACCATCATGGCCCTCACCGCCGACCTGACCGCCGCCGGCCTGGTCCGCGAGGAGCTGCCCAGGGAGACCGGCCGGGCGGGCCGCCCCTCCCTGGTGGTGCGGCCGGAGTCGGCGCGGGTCTACGTGTTCGCCTTCGACGTGGGCGTCGACCGGCTGGTCGCCGCCCGCGTCGGCCTGGGCGGCGCCATCCTCGACCGCCGCGAGACCGTACGGCGGCGCGGCCCCTTCTCCCTGGAGGAGATCGTCGGGCCGCTCGCCGGGTTCGCCCGGCAGATGCGCCGCAAGACCCGCCCCGACACCGTGTGCGTCGGCGTCGCCGCGGCCTTCTCCGGCGGCGTGGACCGCGGCAACGGCGTCGTGCGGTTCGGGCCCAACATGGGCCCGGCCGAGGACGTGCCGTTCGCCGAGGAGATGACCCGCCGGCTCGCGTTCGGCATGCCGGTCAAGGTCGGCAACGACGCCAACCTCGCCGCCCTCGCCGAGCACTCCCGCGGCGTCGGCGTCGGCTGCCGCGACCTGATCTACCTGCACGGCGACGTCGGCGTCGGCGGCGGCATCATCGTCAACGGCCAGCTCCTCGGCGGCCACGCCGGCTTCGGCGGCGAGATCGGGCACATGGTCGTCAACCCCAAGGGCCGCCTGTGCGGCTGCGGGTCCCTGGGCTGCCTGGAGGCGGAGGTGGGGGAGCGGACGCTGCTGGAGGCGGCGGGGCGGGTGCCGGGCGTCCCCCGGGGCGCGTCGCGCACGGGTACGGGCAGGGACTCGGGCGGGTCGCAAGGCCCGGATCGGATGCCGGGTGTCTCCCGGGGCGCGGGTGAGAACCCGGAGACGCCGCTGGGCACTGTCTCCGTAACGGCCGACCTGGGCGTCGACGGGTTCGAGACGGCCGGCCCGGGGGCCGACGGCCGTCATGAGCGCCTGATCGGCCGCGACGCCGTACGGGCCGTGGTCGACGCCGCCGACCGGGGCGACATCGTCGCCCAGGCGGCCCTCAGCAGGGTCGGCGACTGGCTCGGCCTGGGCGTCGCCAACCTCGTCAACATCTTCAACCCCGAGATGGTCATCTTCGGCGGCATGCTCCGCGAGGTCTACCTCGGCTCCGCCGCCCAGGTCCGCAGCCGCCTCGCCGTGGACGCCCTCGCCGCCTCGCGCGAGGGCCTGCGCCTGCGAACCTCCGCCCTCGGCGACGACGCGACCCTGATGGGCGCTGCCGAACTCGCCTTCGCCCAGGTCCTCGCCGACCCCCTGGAAGCCCTCGCCCGCGCGGGCTCCTGACTCCCGTTCCGGCACGTGACCCGTTCGCGTGGGCCTGCTGTACGGCACCGCGTGGGCCGGTGTGACGCTGTCGCCGTCGGTCGGGGGCGGTCACATGATCCGAAGACACTCGGGGCCGAAAGTGTCATCCCGTAATACGGCCTACGGACCCCCTGTTCACTCAAATCATTACTCTGCGTGATCAGCCATGTGACAATCCTTCGTTCCTGATTTCGAAGTCATTGTTTTTCTTATTCACTCCTTATTTAGATCTTGTGGAGCGGATCGTTCCATGTGTATCTTCTGATCGTTTGCTGACTGCTGTCCTCCGAACCGTCGGCCCGCGCTCGCGTGGCACCGTGCGGGGTGGAGAAACGCGATGGCATTCGCCGTCGCGCGGACTGTTCGGAGGGTGACGGCGTATGCGCCGTTTTTCGTCATGGGCACGATCGAGCCGCGTGCTGGCAGGCGTAATCCTTACCATTCTAATTCCGGCACTTCTCGATCTTCCAGCCTTGCCGGCCATGTCCGCGACGGTCGAAGCCGGCATAACTGTTCCGATGCTTTCCCCGCGAAGCGGAGAGATTCCGGTTCAGCTTTCCGGGACGGCGTCCGGTGTTCCCTCCCTTGTGCCCTCGGCTCAGACGGCGACGGGTGTCAGAACGAAAGAGCTTTCCTCGGCATCCGATGCTCCCAAGAAGGCGGTTCCAGCCGAAGGACGGTTCGTGAAAGAGTCGACACCTCAGAAGGGCGCTCCGCATCCATCGAAGGCGAAGAATCCTCAGGGCAAGGCTTTGTCGCAGGCCCTGGCGTCGAGCACTCCTCCATGCGGGAACGTTTCGCCATGGAAGTCGAACTACTCGGTCACCAAGGGTGAGCGGGTAGCTTCTGCCAGCCGTATTTGGGAGGCACTCCAGGGTATCGAAGGGTGGATTAATACGACGCCGCCCGAGAACGCTTCTCGGACAGTGTGGGCGGACCGAGGGCCATGCCCACTGCCTCCGGCTCCGACTGTCACCTCGCTCACTCCGGCGGATGAGTCGCTGCTGATGACTTTGCAGCCGACCCTGGCGGCGACGGCTAAGACCTGGTCTGGTGGTTCCGTCGGGTTTGACTTTACTATCTGCGACTCCCCATCCATGATGGGTGACTGCGTGTACTCCGAAGACTACGACGACATGATCTGCTGTGGTCTTTCCGGCGAATGGAAGGTGCCCGAGGGGGTCCTATCGTGGGGTAGAGAGTACTGGTGGCAGGTGTATGCGGTGGATGCCTCCACGATCGGTGGACAGGGAGCGTCCTCCTCGATCCAGTCCTTCACCGTAGGGGTCCGCCAGCCGACCATCACATCTCAGCTGTCGGCCCGGGGCATTAACGGCCAGGAGTTCCACCAGGCTCCTGGAAACTACACGACCACCTTCACCGACATCGCAGTTCAAACCGCTGGGCCGCCCCTGTCGGTGGTGCGCTCCTACAACAGCATGGACCCCCGCCGTGATGGTGCGTTCGGAGCCGGCTGGGCCACCCGGTTCGACATGCGGATCGTTCCGGAGACGATTCGCGGGTATGAGGCCCTGCTGGTGACCTACCCGGACGGGCACACGGTGCGGTTCGCAACGAAGAAGGATGGCACCTTCCAGCCACCTCCAGGCATGTATGCCACCCTAGCGAAGGTCGAAACAGGCGGTTGGCGCCTAATGGACAAATCGTCCACCTCATACGTCTTCGACGCCCAGGGCCGGTTGCTGAAAGTGACCGACAGCCGCGGCCGTAGCCAAACTTTGACCTATGGGCCGGATGGAAAGCTGAGCAAGGTCACCGGAAGCGGTGGGAGATTCCTGTCGTTTACCTGGACGGGCGCGCATGTCACCGGTGTCTCCACTGACTCCGTAGACGGCGAGCCGCTGACCTGGTCCTACTCATACACCGCGGACCGGTTGACTAAGGTGTGCACGCCGACAACGACGTGCACCCAGTTCGACTACGAGACGGGCTCGCTGTACCGCAGTTCGATCCAGGATGCCGATCCGTTTGGTTATTGGCGCTTGGGTGATGCATCCGGAAACAACGGAGCCGATCTGGGGTGGGGCGCCGGCTCGGCCTACTACTCAGGGGTGACCCTCGGTAAACCGGGCGCACTGGCGGGCAGTACGGATACGGCGGCAGAGCTCAAGAGTTCCAGTTACGTCGAGCTGCCGGTGGACACCCTGTCGCGTCTGCGTGGTCAAGGAACGCTGGAACTATGGTTCAAGACCACAGTGACCGGTCGCATCGTCTCAAGCGGGGAGTACAGCGCTTCGGATCCCGTACTTCAGGTGGGCACCGACGGCAAGTTGCGCGCCTCCATGTTGCCGACGGCTTCTCCCATTGTCTCATCGGCCGCGGTTAACGATGGCGCGTGGCACCATGCGGCACTCACCATCGATGGGGACAAGCAAACCCTGTTCCTGGACGGTCAGTCCGTGGGCACGCTGACCCAGAAATCCGATGACGACGACCGGGTCATCACACGGATCGGTGGCAGCCTGGTGGGAACGGTAGACGAGGTCGCGGTTTACGACCGGCCGCTGACCGAGGCGGAGGTGACAGCGCACTTCGGGGCTAGAACCGAGTCCCCCAACAAACTAACGAAGATCACTCTGCCGTCAGGGCGGGTATGGGCGGTCAATACCTACGACACGGCAACCGAGCGGCTCATCTCACACACCGACTCCGATGGTGGCACCTGGAAAATCGGTGCACCCGCCTATGACCGGGCGACCGGCAAGTCCACGGTCGTGGTCACCGACCCGAAGAACGAAAAGCTGACCTTCGTATATGACGCCTGGCGGGGATACCGCCCGGTGTCAACGACCGATCAACTCGGCAAGGTCACCTCCTATGCCTATGACACCGGTGGTTTCCTGAAGAAGATCACCGACCCTAACGGCAACGCCTTTGAGCGCTTCTATGACAAGCGTGGGAATGTCATCAGCTCCAGGAGATGCCGGACGTCCGCAAGCTGTCAGCTCGACTATCAGCAGTATTACCTGAACAAGGACGACCAGTTCGACCCGCGCAACGACCGGCTCGTCGCTTCCCGGGACGCCCGGTCCTCCGGCTCCACCGACAACACCTACGCCTCCAAGTGGGAGTACAACGAGTACGGCGAGCCCCTCAAGGAGACCACTCCCGTCACCGCCGACTTCCCCAACGGCCGCTCGACGACCACCGCCTACACCGACGGCACCGAACCGGCCATCGGAGGCGGGGATACTCCGGCCGGGCTGGTGAAATCGGCGAAGGATGCCAAGGGCAACGAGACGACCTACCGCTACACCTCGGCCGGTGACCTGGCCGAGCAGACCAGCCCGTCCGGCCTGGTCACGAAGTTCACCTACGACGCGGTGGGCCGGATGCTCACCCGCACCGAGGTCTCCGAGGCGCACCCCACCGGGGCGACGACGACGTTCACCTACGACGGTCTCGGGCGCATGCTCACCCAGACAGGGCCGGGAGTGAAGAACGAGGTCACCAACGTCACCCACACCGCCAAGGTCACCTACACCTACGACGCCGACGGCAACAAGCTGACCGAGACGCTGTCCGACCTGACCGGTGGCGACCCGGAACGCGTCACCACCTACACCTATGACGCCTCCGGCCGGGTGGAGACGGTGACCGACCCCGAGGGTGGCGTGGTCCGCACCGCCTGGGATGCCACCGGCGCCCGCGTCTCGACGACCGACCAGCTGGGTGTCGTCCGTACCTTCGGCTACACCAAGCGCGGTGAGCCGACCACCACGACGCTGAAGAACTGGACCGGCAGCCCGGTCAGCCCGCAGCCCGCCAAGGACGTGGTCCTCCAGTCGCTCTCCTACGACCCCGGCGGCCGGCTGGCCGCCCAGGTCGATGCGATGGGCCGCAAGACCTCCTACACCTACTTCGCCGACAACCTGGTCTCCCAGGTGGTCGCCGACGACGTCAAGTTGAACGGCCTGAGCACCACCACCGACGTGGTGCTGGAGGACAACGTCTACGACCCGGCCGGCAACCTCACCAAGCAGGTCAAGGGCGGCGGCAAGGCCACCACCGAGTACGTCTACGACGCCGCGAGCCGCCTGACCTCGACCACGTTCGACCCCGCGACGCTCAAGCGCAAGGTCGCCCTCGAGTACGACGAGGGGAACAACGTCACCAAGAAGACCCTCACCGGCGCGGGCACCACCCGGACGGAGTCCACCCTCTACGCCTACAACGCGCTGAATCAGGTGACGCGGCAGACCGTGGAGAACGGCGACGACGACCTGGTCTCCACCAGCACCTACGACGACCGCGGCCTGCTGGTCACGACCACCGACCCGCGCGGCAACGCCTCCGGCGCCACCGCCGCTGACTTCACTGCCACGATGCGCTACGACATCGCAGGCCGACTGGTGGAGACGATCTCTCCGCGGGTGAAGATTGAGAAGAACGGCTCTTCGGCCGATGGGCATCCCAAGGTGGCTTTCGGTTACGACACCGCCGGTTTGGTGACCCACACGGTCGATGCCGAGGGCCGGAAGCTCACCTCGGCCTTCGATAAGGCGGGTCGGCTTATCTCGACAGTCTCCCCGTCCTACATCCCGCCGGGAGGCGAAGCGGTCACCCCTAAGGTCGGCATCGAGTACGACGCCGCGGGCCGGAAGACCAAGGTCACCGACGAGCGCGGCTACGTCACCTCCACCGAGTACGACGCGCTGGGCAACCCGGTACGGGTCACCGACCCCGGCCCCTCGGGACCGGGCGGGCAGTGGGTGACCCAGTTCGACCTGCTGGGCGAGCCGCTGGCCACGATCGACCCGACCGGCGCCCGTGACGAGGCCACCTACGACGACCTCGGCCGGAATATCACCGAGACGCGGATCGAGCGCAGGCCGACCACCGCCGCCTACACCACGACCCTGAGCTACGACACCGCCGACAACCTCATCAAGAGCGTCGCTCCGGGCGACAAGGTGACTGACTACGAGGTCAATGCGGCCGGGGAGATCACTGCCACCACCGACCCGAACCTTAACAAGTCCACCGTCGCCTATGACCTCGCGGGCCGTACGGTCAAGGTGACCGACCCGCTGGGAAACGCCGCCGAGGCTGTCTATGACCTGGCTGGGCGGCAGACTGGTGCCAAAGACCTCGATGCCACTGGCGCGATCGTCCGTACGCTGAACTTCGGCTACGACCCGGTGGGCAACCAAACTCGTACCATTTCGGGCGAAGGACACGTCACTCGGCGGACATTCGATGCTGCGGGGCGGTTGACCGTCTTGAGCGAGCCGGTCTCCGCTGAGAAGTCGATCACCACGACGTTCGGATACGACGCGACCGGTGCCCGTACTCGCCTCACCGACGGGCGCGGCAACGCCACCTGGACCACCTACAACGTCCTCGGCCTGGCCGAGTCGGTCATCGAACCGGCCACCACCGCTCATCCGAACGCTGCCGACCGCACCTGGACCACCCTCTACGACGCGGCGGGCAACGCCGTGACCACGTTGCAGCCGGGCGGGGTACGCATCGACCGCGTCTTCGACCACCTCGGTCAGGTCACCAAGCAGACCGGTGCCGGGGCCGGGGTGGACACCCCCGAGCGAAACCTCACCTACGACGCGGCCGGCCGGCTGACCGCCATCGGCGACTACACCCTCGAGTACAACGACCGCAGCCTACTGACCAAGGTGTCCAAGGCCACCGTCCAGGTCGCCGCCTACGCCTACGACGGCCTGGGCAACACCACCCAGCGCGTCGACACCGCCGGCACGTCCACCTACACCTACGACAACGCCAGTCGGCTGAAGACGGCCACCGACCCGGTCACCGGCCGTACCTGGACCTACGGCTATGACAACGCCGACCGGCTGACCAGCCAGACCTCCGCCAACCCGGCGGGCACGCAGAGCTACACCTATGACGCCGTGGACCGGCTCACCTCCCACACGCTGAAGAACAGTGGCGGCACCCAGCTGTCGAAGATCGCCTACGACTGGGACAAGGACGACAACCTCGTCACCAAGATCACCAGCGGTACGGCGGGCGCCGGGGTCAACACCTACGGCTACGACCACTCCGGCCGCCTGACCTCCTGGACCGCCCCGGACGGCAAGGCCACCGCCTACGAGTGGGACGATGCGGGCAACCGCACCAAGGCCGGGGACAAGACCTTCGTCTATGACGAGCGCAACCGGCTGTTGTCCGGCGGCGGCACCGAGTACACCTATACCGCCCGCGGTACGGTGGCCACCGAGACCACCGGCGGCGTCACCAAGAACCTCGTCTTCGACGCCTTCGACCGGATGATCTCTGATGGTGAAGCCAATTATGGTTATGACGCCCTGGGCCGGATGACTTCGCGCACCGAGGGTACTGACCAGCAGCGGTTTGTCTACTCAGGTCTGAGCAATGACCTTGTTACCGTGGCCAACGCCAGCAATGTCACTGTAGCCAAGTATGGGCGCGATCTGTCTGGCGGCTTGCTCAGTCTTCAAGAGGGAGCCGGCCCGGCGCTCGGCGTGATGGCGGACCTGCACGGCGATGTGGTGGGTGCTTTCTCTGGCACCACCTTGGTCGACTCGGTCGCCTATGACCCATTCGGGGAAGTCACTCATCGCTCAGGTACCGTGCACACTCTGGGTTACCAGGGCGAGTACACCGACCCGGACACCGGCAAGGTCAATATGGATGCCCGCTGGTATCGCCCAGGAAGCGGCACCTTCACCTCCCGCGACACCGTGACTCTAGAGCCGAACCCGTCGGTCCAGGCCAATCGCTACACCTACGCCAACGCCAGTCCGCTCACTGGCACCGACCCCAGCGGACACAGCACGACATGCAGTGTCTCGTGTGTGGTTAACACCGCCCCCAGCGGAGGATCAGGTGCGGGCGCGGCTTCGGGATGGACCTTCAGTTGGAGTGACTACATCGATGAGATGATAGCCCGCCAGCAACGCGCAGCGGATTGGAGCGCCCCTACTACCATTGGGGAGCCCTACATTTCGCCTACCTGCTGTTCATTCAATGGAAGTAGCGATGCAGATTCAATGTGGTGGGAGGAGCGTTTCGGGGACTACGCGAATCCGGCGCTATGGTGCTCGGAATCAGAGGCCCGTAAGTCGAAGCTTCTTCCTAACTGCCGGCCTATGCCTGAAGGAATGGAAGGAACTTTCTGGAACGCACCTAAGTCCGTACAAAATAAATTCCTACTGCAGTACAATATTAAGCAGATGTATAGCACAGATGTGAGTGACGCTTACATACTTGCATCTTGGATAAAGCTCCTCCCACCACCGCCTATGGCGGCCGGTCCGGCGCCGGGCACTATAGATCCGTGGGAAGCTTGCGCTCTTAAATATTCCAAGAAGGCTTGCCAGGAATGGCGTGCGGCGGCAGCTCAAATCGCTTTGACGAATGAATTTAAGAGTAACTGCAGCAAGGCAACGCTCAAGAAGTTGGAATATTGCATTAATGTTGCTCAAGCCATCGGGCTGGATGCAAACAAGGTTATTAATGCATCTACAGGAATCGCACAGCTAGATGCACTTGCCGATTTGATAAAGCCTCTAATGGGGCCCACTAACGAGGTTATCAATTTCCTTGTTGGTGATGCCATAAGTTGCACTAAGGGTGACATATTGGCATGTGTTGTTTTTGCTGCAAACTTTGCTGCCCCTCCTGTCGGAATGGCTGCTAAAATTGCTAGGGCCGGGAAGGCTGTTGCTGGAATCGGGAAGGCCCTAAAGGGGACGGAGAATGCTCTTGGGGCTGCAAGTAAAGCGTGTCGTCGCAGTAGTTTCCTTCCAGGAACCAAAGTGCTTATGGCGGATGGCTCCTATAAGAAAATAGAGGAATTAAAGGTTGGCGATAAGGTTATTGCGACTGATCCCAGAAGTGGCATAACAAGAGCTCGGCGCGTTTCTGTTATAATTTCAAGCAAGGGAGATAAGGATCTAGTACGAGTTGCTGTAGATATCGACGGCGCTAAAGGTAATAAGGTTGGCGCGGTGGTAGCTACTGACACTCATCCATTCTGGGTAGCTAACCTAAAAGAATGGCGAACGGCTGGAGAACTTCAGTTAGGTCAATGGCTGCGTACCAGCGCGGGAACTTACGTCCAAGTCGCTCGCCTCACCAGATGGAAAGTTGCCGAACAGCGTGTTCACAATCTTTCGGTTGACGGGCTCCATACCTATCATGTTCTTGCGGGAACTGTCCCGTTATTAGTTCATAATTCGACACCATGTCTCCCGATTGGTCCTCAACGTCCTCCCGGCACAGGCGGTGACTGGGTGGCAAGGAAGGCAGATAACGGTCAAGGGATTGTATGGCAGGCCCCCAACTCGACGGGGAACGCTAATATGATTCGAGTTATGAATCCGAGCAATCATTATCAATACGGATATGTTCGCTTTTATAATAAGCATGGTCAGCCAGTTGGTCTTGATGGAAAGCCTGGGCCGAATTCGCATACTCACATTCCATTGAACCCTGATGGTACATACCAGCTTCCTGTTGGGTGGTAGGCATGGATCTAAAATTGCAAAGTCAATCAGTAGTTCGAATTTGCTTTGATAATGCACTTACGATCATTACCGATGAAGACTTCGAGATAAGAATAGAGGTAGAATCGCTAATTAGAATAGTTAACAATGGTCAGGTAAAGTTCTATCCGGGACATCCAGAAAATGCCGCATCCTATCTAGTGCAGCTATTGGGTAAAAAAATAAGCATATCCGAGTCGACGGAAGGTGGGAATCTTATCGTCAAGTTCGATGGTGGCTTAGATTTGACTGTAGATTTTGATGCGAAATATGAGGCCTGGGAAATATCGGGCCCGAAAGGCTGGAGGGTTGTTTGTATGCCGGGAGGGGGGATTGCAGTATGGAGCGGTTCGTGAACCTTCCTGCTATAGATGAACTTATAAGTCCAAAATGGTGGTGCCTTAAGAGATGCAATGATTGATATTGCGAGAAGCTTGTTTAGGACATGAAACTAATAAATTCTAAATTTATTGTGCTAACTAAGCCTGTATGATTGAATATGGGATGGGGTGCTTGAGGTCTGGTAGATTAGTTAAAATTACTAAGATTGCTGGCTGAAAATTATAAGGATGTGAAGTTTTTCGTCCAGGTCTCGGACGTGCCTGTTGTCCTGCCAGGGTTGGAGATGGTTGCGAGCCTGCCGTGCGGAGTGGGCGAGGCGGGTGGAGCTGTGGCCGGTGACGATCCCGGTAGCTTCGCCGATCATCGCGGCGGCTTCGGGGATCTCGCGTTGATTGATCAGGGCGAGGGCGTACTCCAGTTGCAGGATGCCTCGTTCGCGGACCGAGTCCGGTCCCATGGCGGCCAGGCGTCGCTGTGCCTCGGAGATGGCCAGGTCGGGGCGTTTGAGTTCGATGAGGCAGAACGTTCGGTAGGACGCCACGCGCTCTGGGGTGAGCCAGAACAGGTGCCGCAGGTCTGATCCGCCTTGACTTTTGTCGGCGAGATCGGTGGCGCGGTCCAGGAGGCGGAGGGCGCGCGGGTCGCGCTTGGCGATGGCGATCGCTCGGGCGACCTGGATGGCGGTCGCCGACTGCTGGAGGTGGTCGCCGCTTTCTTTCGCCCAGCCTTCGGCGGCGAAGGCATGATCCAGCGCGACGGTGGGCTTCTTCTGATAGATCGCCATGTGGGCGAGCAGGCCGTGGAGGTGCGCCAGGAGGGCGGGGTTGCGGAGTTCGTGGGCGGCGGCCAGGCCTTCGGTGTAGCGGCGGGTGGCGCCGTCGTAGTCGAGCAGGTCGAAGCGGCTCCAGCCGGTGAGGTGGGACAGGCTCCAGTACAGGCGCAGCAGGCGGGTGCGCAGTGCGGGGGTGAGGGTGGCGTGGCGGAGCAGGTCGTCGACGAGGGCGCGTTTGGCCTCGGCCACTGGTAGGACCTTGGCGGGACCGAGTTCTTCGTCCAGCCCCCATAGGCGGGCGGTCAGGCGTTCCAGCAGCTCCAGGGCGTTGTCATCGACGGCGGCGTGCCGGCGGGCGAGAGTGGCGAGGCGGTCGCGGTCGCCCTCGGGCAGGTGGCGCAGCAGGGGCAGGGCGGGGGCGCCGCCGAGGAGCAGGGCGAGTTCGAAGAGCAGGTCGCGGCGTTTGATGTCGGCCTCCTCGGCGGTGAGGGCGCGCAGCAGTCCGGTGCAGTCCGCCGCACCCGCCAACGAACCACCGGAGGCGCCTGCGAACGGGCCGCTGGCGAAACGCGCGGGCGGGCCGCCCGGGGAGCCGGGGAAGGGGTCGGGGGCGGTGGGTGGTTGCGGGTTCATGCTGGCACGCTCCCCGGGGCCGGACGCCAGAGGCCAGGGGGCGAGGGCTTCGTTACACGGGGACAGGTGGGTCATGTCAGAGGTCGTGGTTGGTTGCAGGGGAGCCGGGTGGACGAGCCCCCACGGGGTCTGAGGGAGGCCCGGTGGAGCCGCCCGATCCATGCCTGGCAGGGGAGTCACCCCGGGAAGGCCCGACAGGGCGGGTGCCTCGTGAGAGGGGCGGTGGTGGGTGTCGAGGTGGCGGTGGTCGGCGCGGTCGAGGAGGTCGCGGTCGCGGGGGCGGTAGGTAGCGTAGGCCTGTTCGGTGAGGAGGTGGCGGGCGGTGGTCTGGTAGAGGCGGGCGAGGATGGCCAGGGTGCGGGCGGGTGGGCGGCGGCCGGTGGCGGGCCAGGACTCGTAGTCATAGAGGCGGGCTTCGCGCAGGCCGGCCGTACCGGCGGGGTCGAGGTCGTTGTGGGCGGCGACCACGTCGGCGGCGGTGCGGCCGTGGGCGTAGCGGTACAGCCGTAACGGGCTGACGGGGTGGTCCAGGGCCAGGACGTCGGCGATCTGGTCGTAGGTGAAGGCGCGGGCGCGCAGGGCGGTGCTGCGTCGCCGGCAGTCGAGCAGGGTCCGGTAGCCCTCGCCTGTCATGGGTCGCCTCCTCCGCCGAGCCGTACCGTACGGAAATCGTAAACGATCCGTCACTTTGTGTGACAGACGTACGGGGAAGTGGGGATGCGCGGGCAGTCGGTGGGGTGTCGGCGCAGGTCGGTGGGGTGCTCGGGTGGGGTGGTCCGGCGGGCGCGGATGGGGGTCGGCGCGGCGGGCGGTCCGCGTCACCGTGTGCGGGACGGTTCTTCGCACGCACGCGAGGACGCGCACCCAAGGACACCCGCCCGAGAAACACCCATCCGAGGAGACGACATGACCGCTGCCCCCGATGAGGCGAGCCCTGCTCCTGACGAGGTGGGTTCCACTCCCGCTGAGGCGAGCTCCATCTCCGACGAGGCGATCCCTGCTCCCGCCGATGATGCCCTCGCCTGCGGTGAGGTGGCGCCGATGCTGGTGGACGCCATGGTGGGGCTGTGGCCCGGGGGCATGACCTACCGGCGGACCTTCCCCGGCCGCGCCGACCAGGTCCCGGAGGCCCGCCGCTTCGTCCGCTTCCTGCTGGAGGACTCCGCCCGCCGCGACGACGCCGAGCAGATCGTCGCCGAGCTGGCCGCCAACGCGGTCGCGCACACCGCCAGCGGGCAGCCGCACGGCACCTTCATCGTGGAGGTGACCCGCAGGACCACCGCGATCCGGGTCACCGTCTACGACTGCGGCTGGGGAGCGACTCCGCGGTTCGCCTCGCGTCGCGGCACCGATGCGCTCGCCGAGAACGGCCGGGGCCTGGCGCTGGTCGCCGGCCTGGCCGTACGGGTCGGGGTGCGGGGCACGCAGGCGGTGGGCCACGCGGTCTGGGCCGAGCTGCCCCCACGGTGAGCACTCCGCCGGGCCGCCCCGTGGCGAAGCGCCCGGTCGAGCCGCCCTCTCGATGGGCGTCCTGCGGAACCGCCTTGAGGCGAGCGCCCCGCCGGGCCGTCCCGGAAGGAGCGCCACGAAACCGTACGGGGTTCCACAACCGATCCGGACCAAGATCGGCAGGTCCCTTGGTGATCAATTGACTGCCCCGAGTGGCGGCGTCCCGACACTGTCAGGAGGGAACGCGTCCGCGCTCCCGACGGATCTCTCGGGGGGCGGGAAACGGTGAACGCGCAGGGTGCGCTGGTGACGACGCCGGCCGTACGGGCCGCGTGGCGGCTTCGCGACGAGCTGGCGGGCAGGGGTGTCCTGGGCGACGTTCACGGCGGGTACGGCCTGGCGCTGGTGCTGCTCTGGGCCGACCTGGTGGTCTGGACGGACGGCGCGGTCTACCGGTGGTGGACCGGCCGCACGTCACCGAAGACCGGCCGCCGCCTCTACATGGTGTACGGCGTGCACGACCTGGCCGTCACCGTCCGCGGGGTCATGCTGCGCTGCGCGGACCTCTACGAGAGTGGGGGAGTGCCGGTGCGATGAGGGAGGTACGGACCGTTGCTGTGCCCGATCTCTCCTGCTGCATCGGCCTTTTCGACATTTGTGAGAAATTACGGCTTTGTTCATGCATGGGGTGCGCTGCGGGGGGCAGAGGCTCGGGCGAGGGGATGTGAGGAGACGGGCCGCCCTCCCGCCGGGCCAGCGGGACGGCGGCCCTCGCCGTTACCTGATCATTCCGGCGACCAGGTTGCGCAGCTCGATGTGACCGGCCTTGACCTCGGCCACGTCGCCCTCGACACGCTTCATGGAGGATTCGAGGTTGCCGGCGGACCGCTTGACCGCCCCGAGGTCCCCTCGGATCTCCTTGATCTCCTCCTTCACCCCTCCGAGCTCGTTTCGGAGCCCTCCGACTTCGCTCCGGACTCCTCCGATCTCACCCCGGAGGCTTCTGGCCTCGGTGTAGAGATCCTTCCGGAGTTCTCTGATCTCGGCGTGAAGTTCCTCCCGGAGTCCTCCGACCTCGGCTCGGAGTCCCTCTTGATCCTTTCGGAGTGCTTCCTGGCCCTCCCGGAGTCCTCCAACCTCGGCTCGGAGTTCCTCCTGGCCCTTCCGGAGTTCCTCCTGACCCTTCTGGAGGTCGCCGAGGGCCGCGAGGATCGCCACCGACACCTTCGACTGCTCCAGGGACCAGGTGCGCAGGTCGGCGACATCCCGCTCCAGGAGCGAGATCCGTGCTTCCGTATTCGTGCTCAACGCGTCCTTCTCCTCGTTGTCACGCGCGATAGGGGGAATCGCCTGACGTGGAGGGCGTCCAGGCGGGACCAGCTTACGCACCGTGAGCGGCGTGTCGCCGGAGGTTTCCGCCGGAGTCGCCGGTGGTCGCGGCCGTGGGAGGGCGGAGCTTCCTCCGGGTGGAAGAGAACCACCCCGGATAGCCTCCAGGGTGGCGTCGGCGTGGGTCAGGAGACCTTGGAAGGAGCGGCGGTCCAGGTGTTGCAGGCGCCCGGGCTCTCCTGGGTGAAGCCGCGGTTCAGCCAGTGGGCGACGTTCCGGGCCTTGCCGTGGCTGACGGTGTCGTAGGCGTAGCTGACGACGTAGCGGAGGTCGGACTCGCTGCGGCCGAGGTCGCGCCAGATGCTGCCGATGAAGGCGCCGCCGAGGCATTCGGCCTGGAGCTCGATCTTCCGGATGTCGGCGAGGAGGGCCTTCTTGGTCCGGTACTTCCGGTGGTCGAGGGCGCCCGTCATCCCGGAGAGCCGCTGCACGTGGTGGCCGTACTCGTGGGCGATGACCTCCAGCAGGAACAGCTCGGTCGACTCCGACAGGATGGACGGGTTCAGCAGGAAGGTGATCTTCTTGGTCTTCGCGCAGTAGACCGCCTGGGCGCCCTTCGGGAACGGTCCACAGCCGGTCGGGTAGCCGAGCCTTGCGGTGGTCTGGAAGCCGGGCTTGGAGAAGGGCAGCTTGGCCTTGGCGAACTGCCTGCCCCAGGTGTCGTTGAGGCACTCGACCACGAACTCCAGGTAGACCCGGGAGGAGTCGAGGTCGTCCGCCTTGACGGGCTGCTCCTGGCAGGAGGTGACGTCGAGGGTGCCGGTCTTGTAGATCGGGTTGCTGGTCAGGGCCTTGGTGCCCGTGGGCGCGGGGGCCGCCTCCTGCCCGGCGACGCCCGCGGCGGCCGTGCCGGTGAACAGCAGGCCCGCGAACACGCCCGAGAGCAGGGTGATGAGGGGGGTACGCATGATCATGAACCCTATAGAGGCATAAAGCGAGGGTAAAGCGGATTGAGGATATGTGCGATGTGGTCCGGGAGAACGTGCCCCGGGAATTCGAAAGACCGCGCCCCGGGAAACGGCGCGCGGCCGTAACCCTTTCCCCAAGGGGTACGGCCGCGCGGTGAGGAGGGGGGAAAGGCTCAGGCGACCCGGGCGCTGGAGACGGTCCAGGTGTTGCAGGACGACGGCGAGCCGGAGTTGAAGCCGCGGTTCAGCCAGTAGGCCTGGCTGCGGCCCTTGCCGTGGTCGTTGGTCGGCCAGACCTTCTGGCCGTTCTGGACGGTCCAGCGGATCATCGCGTCCCAGTGGTCCTGCGGGACCGGCAGGTCGTCGGAGATCTGGCGGAGGAACGCCGCGCCCATGCAGTCGGCCTGCAGCTCCAGGCGGCGGGAGTAGGCGAGCTTGGTGGAGGTGCCGGCCCGCCAGACGGTCTGGCCGTAGTAGCCCATGATCCCGGCGAGCTGCTGCACGTGGTGAGCGTACTCGTGGGCCATGAACTGCGCGTTGTTGGGCGCGTACGGCTGCTTCAGCACCGACCGGAACACGCCGATGTAGATGGTGCGGTTGCTGGAGCAGTAGTAGCCGCCGGCGCCGCCCGGCCACCTGCCGCAGGGGCTTCCCACCTTGGTGGTGGTGAAGCGGAGCCTGGGCTGGGCGAAGGACAGGCCGGCCTTGCGGAACTGGGTCTTCCACGCCAGGTTCAGGCAGCGGTTCACCCTGGTCATGAAGGCCCGGTAGGAGGCGGCGCTGCCCGCGCGGATCTCCCCGGCGGCGCAGGTGACGTTGGGGAGCAGACCGGTGCGGTAGAGGGGGTTGGCGGTCGCGGCGGTACGGCCGCGCGGGGGAGCCTTCACCGTGGCGGCGGAGGTGGTCGCCGTGGTGGCGGCTCCGGCGGCGGGAGCGGTGACGGTGGCGGCCTCGGCGGCGCCGGTGGCCATGACCAGGCCGAACGCCAGGGGAGCGACCACCAGTGACGAGAGTTGTCTGAAGGGGAAAGTGCTCATGGTGAGGCAAAGGCTAGTCCAACTGTGTACAAAACATGCGGAAACCCCACGCTGAACGTGCAGAATCCGCTGTCTTGGAGGCACGGGCCGTCGCGCGAACTAGACTCGTCCCAGATGCTGACTGGACAGAGGGGATGATTCCGTGAGTGAGCGGACCGGGCGGCCTGGCAGTCTTCTGGAAACGGTCAAGGGACCGGGAGACCTGAAGCTGCTGCGGGCAGAGGAGCTGCCGCGGCTCGCCGCCGAGATCCGCGACCTGCTGGTCAGCTCCACGGCGCGTATCGGCGGCCATCTGGGCCCCAACCTGGGGGTCGTCGAGCTGACGATCGCCCTGCACCGGGTGTTCGACTCGCCGCGTGACACCCTCCTGTGGGACACCGGCCACCAGGCGTACGTCCACAAGATGCTCACCGGCCGCGCCGACCGGTTCGACACGCTCCGCCAGGAGGGCGGCCTGTCGGGTTACCCGAGCCAGGCCGAGTCCGAGCACGACGTCATCGAGAACTCCCACGCCTCCACCGCGCTGTCGTACGCCGACGGCCTGGCCAAGGCGTTCAAGCTGCGCCGCGAGGCCGACCGCACGGTCGTCGCGGTGATCGGCGACGGGGCGCTCACCGGCGGCATGGCCTGGGAGGCGCTCAACAACATCGCGGCGAGCAGGGACCTGCCGCTGATCATCGTGGTCAACGACAACGGCCGCTCCTACTCGCCGACGATCGGCGGCCTCGCCTCCCACCTGGCCTCGCTGCGCGCCACCCAGCGCTACGAGGACGTGCTCGACTTCGTCAAGGACAACCTGACGAAGGTGCCGCTCGTCGGCCCGCCGGTCTACGACGCGCTGCACGGCGTGAAGAAGGGGCTCAAGGACGTCCTGGCCCCGCAGGTGATGTTCGAGGACCTCGGCCTGAAGTACATCGGGCTGGTCGACGGCCACGACGAGCAGGCGGTCGAGGCCGCGCTGCGCAAGGCCCGGGGCTTCCGCCGCCCGGTCATCGTGCACGTGCTCACCAAGAAGGGCTTCGGCTACTCCTTCGCCGAGAACCACGGCGAGGACTGCTTCCACTCGCCCGGCGTCTTCGACCCGCTGACCGGCGAGGAGAAGCCCAAGCCGCACGGCTGGACCAACGTCTTCAGCCAGGAGATCGTACGGCTGGGCGCCGAGCGCAAGGACCTCGTGGCGATCACCGCGGCGATGCTCGGCCCGACCGGGCTGGCCCCGTTCGCGGAGGCGTTCCCCGACCGCCTGTACGACGTCGGCATCGCCGAGCAGCACGCGCTGACCAGCGCCGCGGGCCTGGCGCTGGGCGGCCTGCACCCGGTGGTGGCGGTCTACGCGACGTTCCTCAACCGGGCCTTCGACCAGCTACTGATGGACGTCGCCCTGCACCGGTTGCCGGTCACGGTCGTCCTGGACCGGGCGGGCGTCACCGGCGACGACGGCGCCAGCCACAACGGCATGTGGGACCTGTCGATCCTGCAGGTCGTCCCGGGCCTGTCCATCGCCGTGCCGCGTGACGAGCCGCGGCTGCGCGAGCTGCTGGCCGAGGCGGTGGCCGTCGACGACGGCCCCACCGTCGTGCGCTACCCCAAGGGCCCGGTGCCCGGCGAGGTCGAGGCGATCGGCAGGCTCGGCACGATGGACGTGCTGCGCGCGGGCGGCCCCGGCCTGCCCGTGGAGGACACGGCGCCTTCCCCGGCGGAAGGCGGCCCGGCGGCCGGCGGGCTCGACGTGCTGTTCGTGTCGGTCGGCCCGATGGCCGAGACCTGCCTGGAGGCCGCCGCGCTGCTGGACGCGCAGGGGATCTCCGCCACCGTGGTCGACCCCCGCTGGGTCAAGCCGCTGGACGAGGCGCTGGTGGCCGCCGCGGCGGCGCACCGGCTGGTCGTGGTGGTCGAGGACAACGGCAGGGTCGGCGGTGTGGGCGACGCGGTCGCCCGCCTGCTGCGCGACGCCGACGTCGACGTCCCGGTCCGCACCTACGGCGTCCCGCAGCGGTTCCTGGACCACGCCAAGCGGGCGAAGATCCTCAGCGACATCGGGCTGACCTCCCAGGACATCGCCAGGGAGGTCACCGAGGCGGTGGCGCGGCGGACGCCGGCGCTGGAGAGCGACCCGGCGCGCTGACCGCGGCGGGCCCCACACGACGGACTCCGTCGCGGGCCGGCCCGACACGCCGTCTCGGCCCGGCACGCCGTTTCGGTGCGGACATCGGCGGCCGGAGACTTTTCCGGGGAGAACCCGTATCGCGACCGTTCAGGAGTTGATCCTATGGGCATGACCTGACCCATGGGGCGCAGCGACTCCGGACGGTCAAGGGGGATTTCGTGGGCGTTTTCCGCGTCAAGTCGGTAGAGCAGTCGATCGAGGACACCGAGGCGCCGGAGCACCGGTTGCGCAAGGACCTGTCCGCGCTGGACCTGACGGTCTTCGGCATCGGCGTCATCATCGGCACCGGCATCTTCGTGCTCACCGGCCGGGTCGCCAGGGACCTGGCCGGGCCGTCGGTGGCCCTGTCGTTCGTGGGAGCCGGCATCGTCTGCGCGCTCGCCGCGCTGTGCTACGCCGAGTTCGCCTCCACCGTCCCGGTCGCCGGATCGGCCTACACCTTCGCCTTCGCCACGCTCGGCGAGTTCCCCGCCTGGATCATCGGCTGGGACCTGACGCTGGAGCTCATGCTCGCCGCCGCGGTCGTCGCCGTCGGCTGGTCGGGCTACCTGACGTCGCTGCTGGAGTCGGCCGGGATGTCCCTGCCCACCGCGATAGCCGGGGAGGGTGCGGCCTTCAACCTGCCCGCGGCGCTGATCGTGCTGGTCCTGACCGGGATCCTGGTCGCGGGCGTCAAGCTCTCGTCCCGGTTCAACCTGGTCGTCGTCGCCATCAAGGTCACCGTGGTGCTGCTGGTCATCGTGGCCGGGTTGTTCTTCGTCAAGGGGGCCAACTACACCCCGTTCATCCCGCCGGCCAAGCAGACCCCCGCGGTGGAGGGGCTGGCGGCGCCGCTGATCCAGGTGGTGTTCGGCATCAGCCCGGTCGCCTTCGGCGTGATGGGCATCTTCAGCGCCGCCGCGATCGTGTTCTTCGCCTACATCGGCTTCGACGTGGTCGCCACCGCCGCCGAGGAGACCCGCAACCCGCAGCGTGACCTGCCCATCGGCATCATCGGCTCGCTCGTCATCTGCACCGTCCTGTACGTCGCGGTCTCCCTGGTCGTCGTCGGGATGGAGCCCTACTCGCGGCTCAGCGAGGCGGCGCCGCTGGCCGACGCGTTCAAGGCGGTCGGCCAGACGTGGGCGGCCACGCTCATCAGCATCGGCGCGCTGGCCGGGCTCACCACGGTCGTGATGATCCTCATGCTGGGGCAGTCGCGGGTGACGTTCGCGATGTCCCGCGACAACCTGCTGCCCGGGTGGTTCGCCAAGGTTCACCCGAAGTTCGGCACGCCGTACCGGATCACGATCCTGATGGGTTGCGTGGTCGCGCTGCTGGCCGGGCTGGTGCCGCTGTCGGCGATCGCCGAGCTGGTCAACATCGGCACGCTGTTCGCGTTCGTCATCGTCTCGATCGCGGTCGTCATCCTCCGCCGCACCCGGCCGGACCTGCCGCGCTCCTTCCGCACCCCGCTGGTGCCGTTCGTGCCGATCCTGTCGGTGCTGGCCTGCCTGTACCTGATGCTGAACCTGCCGGTGGAGACCTGGATCCGGTTCGTGGTGTGGATGATCCTCGGCGTCGTCGTCTACGCCGTGTACGGCTACCGCCACAGCCGGGTGGCGGGCCGCGAGGTGGGCGCCGGGAAGACGGGCCGTTGAAAGACGGCCTCCAGCGGCGGGACGGGCCTCGGGAAAGCGGGACGGGCTCCGGAAGCGGGACGGGCTTCAGAAGCGGAACAGCGGGCCGGTGAGGGCCGTCATCTCGCAGCCGTTGTCGTAGGTCCGGGTGAACCGGACGGGCCTGCCCGCCCAGGTGCCGAACGCGCCGACGGTGTGCGGGTCGTACTCCGGAGGGCAGATCATGTCGATGTCGTAGGCGAGCCTCGGCAGGTCGCCGTCCACCTGGCGCAGCAGTCCGCAGGCCGTGGCCGGGTCCGGGTGGCTGCCGCCGTCCCCGGCGTCGCCGCACCGCAGCACGACGCTCTTGGCCGGGCCGCCGGCGACCGAGAGGGTGAGCGTGAGGGGCGGGCCGGCTCCGGGCGCGGCGGTGTCCGAGGCGGGGGAGGAGCCGCCGAGGGCGGCGGCGAGGTCGTCCGAGACGCTGGAGGGGCCGTCCGGGACGGATGACTCGGCGGCGTGCGACACGACGGCGAGGGCGAACACCACGACCGCAGAAGCGATCTTGACGGTTCTCATGGCGGGGATGTTCCCCGTGTCGGGTAAGGACCCTGCCGGGATATGGCCAAGGATCTTCCCACTCGCCCCTCACGGGCCGGGGGATCTGCCTGGCCTTTCCCCTGAAAGGCATACAGGAGGGGCCGAAAAGGGCGAGGCGTGAAGCGGGCCGCGCCGCGCTCCGGAGAGCGCCGCGCGGCCCGCACACGGGGTCAGGCCGGAATCGCTTCCGGCCCGCACGCGGGTCAGGCCGGGAGCGACGCCACGCCCGGCGGCAGGAACCGCGGCTGGGCGATGCCCGTGCGGTCCAGGTACGGCGTGATGCCGCCCAGGTGGAACGGCCAGCCGGCGCCCAGGATCATGCACAGGTCGATGTCCTGCGGCGCGGCCACCACGCCCTCGTCGAGCATGATGCGGATCTCCTGCTCCAGGGCGCGCAGCGCGCGCAGCCGCACCTCCTCCGCGGTGGACGGGGAGGTGCCGCCCGCGAAGAAGGCGACCGCCTCGGGGTCGAGCGTGAAGTCGGGCTTGAAGACGCCCGGCTTGCCCGCCGCCACCAGCCGGGCGAGGTTCTCCGACACGCCGAAGCGGTCGGGGAACGCCTGGTGCATGGTCTCGGCGACGTGCAGCGCGACGGCCGGGCCGACGAGCTGGAGCAGCGCGAACGGGCTCATCGGCAGGCCGAGGCCGTCCAGCGCGTGGTCGGCGGTCTCCAGCGGGGTGCCCTCGTCCACCGCGCCGATGACCTCGCCCATGAAGCGGGTCAGGATGCGGTTGACGACGAACGCGGGCGCGTCCTTGACCAGCACCGACGACTTCTTCAGCGTCCTGCCCACGGCGAAGGCGGTGGCCAGCGTCGCGTCGTCGGTCCTCTCGCCGCGGATGATCTCCAGTAGCGGCATCACGGCGACCGGGTTGAAGAAGTGGAAGCCCACCACCCGCTCGGGGTGCTCCAGCTTGGCGGCCATCTCGGTCAGCGACAGCGAGGAGGTGTTGGTGGCCAGCACGCACTCGGCGGAGACGACCTGCTCCACCTCGGCGAACACCTGCTGCTTGACCTTCATGTCCTCGAAGACCGCCTCGATGACGAAGTCGGCGTCGGCGAACGCGTCCTTGGTCAGCGAGCCCGTCACCAGGCCTTTGAGCCGGTTGGCCTGGTCGGCGGAGACGCGGCCCTTGCCGAACAGCTTGTCGATCTCACCGTGGACGTAGCCGACGCCCTTGTCGAGGCGGGCCTGGTCGAGGTCGGTCAGCACGACCGGGACCTCCAGGCGGCGGGCGAACAGCAGCGCCATCTGCGAGGCCATCAGGCCCGCGCCGACGACGCCGACCTTGGTGACCTTGCGGGCCAGCGCCTTGTCCGGGGCCCCGGCGGGCCGCTTGGCGCGGCGCTGCACCAGGTCGAAGGAGTACAGGCCGGCGCGCAGCTCGTCGCTCATGAGGAGGTCGGCCAGGGCCTCGTCCTCGGCGGTGAAGCCCTCGTCGCGGGAGGCGGTGCGGGCCAGCTCGACCAGCTCCAGCGCCCGGTAGGGGGCGGGGGAGGCGCCGCGCAGCTTCATGTCGACGAGGAAGCGGGCGTCGGCGATCGGCTTGGCCCAGTCCTCGGCGGTGTGGTCGGTCCGCGTGACGGTCACCTCGCCGCGCAGCACCTTGGCCGCCCAGCGCAGCGACTCCTCCAGGAAGTCGGCGGGCTCGAACATCGCGTCGGCGATGCCGGCGGCGAAGGCGTCCCGGCCCTTGATCATCCGGTTCTGCGACAGCGGGTTCTCGATGATCAGCTTCAGCGCCGCGGCGGGGCCGATCAGGCGGGGCAGGAGCTGGGTGCCGCCCCAGCCGGGCACCAGGCCGAGGAAGCACTCGGGCAGGGCGACCGCGGGCACGCCGGAGGAGATCGTCCGGTAGGCGCAGTGCAGGGCGATCTCCAGGCCGCCGCCCATGGCCGCGCCGTTGACGAACGCGAACGACGGGACGCTCAGCTCGCCCAGGCGGCGGAACACCCGGTGCCCGAGCCGGCCGATCTCCAGCGCCTGGTCGCGGCCGGCGACCAGCGCGGCGCCCTTGAGGTCGGCGCCGACGGCGAAGATGAACGGCTTGCCGGTGACGCCCACGGCCGCGAGGTCGGTGCGGGCCTCGATCGCGTCGAGGGCCTCCGCCAGGGAGGTGAGGCCGGCCGGGCCGAACGTGGAGGGCTTGGTGTGGTCGAAGCCGTTGTCCAGCGTGATCAGCGCCATGGTGCCGGCGCCGTCGGGCAGCTCCACGTCGCGGACGATGGCGCGGGTGACGACCTCGTCGCTGAAGATTTCCCTGATGTCCGTCACTTCGCACCTTCCCAGGCGAGGTTCTCCCAGATGACCGTTCCGCCCATGCCCATGCCGACGCACATCGTGGTGACGCCGTACCGGACGTCGGGGCGCTCGCCGAACTCGCGGGCGAGCTGCGTCATCAGCCGCACGCCCGAGGAGGCCAGCGGGTGGCCGAAGGCGATGGCACCGCCGTAGGGGTTGACCCGGGCGTCGTCGTCGGCGATGCCGAAGTGCTCCAGGAACGCCAGCACCTGTACGGCGAAGGCCTCGTTGATCTCGAAGAGCCCGATGTCGGAGATCGACAGCCCGGCCAGGCGCAGCGCCCGCTCGGTGGACGGGATCGGGCCGACGCCCATGACCTCGGGGTCCACGCCGGCGAAGGCGTAGGAGACCAGCCGCATCTTGGGAGTGAGGCCCAGCTCGGCGGCGGTGTCGGCGGCGGCCACGATGCAGCCGGTCGCGCCGTCGTTGATGCCGGAGGCGTTGCCCGCGGTGACCCGGCCGTGCGGGCGGAACGGGGTCTTCAGCGTCGCCAGGCCCTCCATGGTGGTGCCGGGGCGGGGGGCCTCGTCGGCGGTGGCCAGGCCCCAGCCCTTCTCGGCGGTCCGGACGGCGACCGGCACGAGGTCGGGCTGGATCCTGCCGTCGGCGTAGGCCTTGGCGACCTTCTCCTGGGAGGCGACGGCGAAGGCGTCGGCGCGCTCCTTCGAGATGTTCGGGTAGCGGTCGTGCAGGTTCTCCGCGGTCATGCCCATGACCAGGGCGGAACCGTCCACGAGCTTCTCGGACAGGAACCGCGGGTTGGGGTCGACGCCCTCGCCCATCGGGTGGCGTCCCATGTGCTCGACGCCGCCGGCGATGGCGACGTCGTAGGCGCCGAAGGCGATGCCGCCGGCGACGTTGGTCACCGCGGTCATCGCGCCGGCGCACATGCGGTCGATCGCGTAGCCGGGGACGCTCTTGGGCAGTCCGGCCAGCACGGCGGCGGACCGGCCGATGGTCAGTCCCTGGTCGCCGATCTGCGTGGTGGCGGCGATGGCCACCTCGTCGACCCGCTCGGGCGGCAGGTTCGGGTTGCGCCGGATCAGCTCACGGATGACGCGGACGACCAGGTCGTCGGCGCGCGTCTCGGCATACAGGCCCTTGGGGCCCGACCTGCCGAACGGCGTGCGCACACCGTCGACGAATACGACGTCACGAGACGAAGGCACGGGTTCGCTCCTCGTTGCTGGGTAGCTTCACCCCCCATGCTACTCGCGGGTAACAACATCTCACACGACCCGCCCCCTCCGCCACGCGCGGGGGCCGGAAAGGCGGGCGGACCAGGCGTGCGAGACGCCCCGGGCGGTGCTCCCGCGCCACCGGGAACCGGAGACGGGCGGGGACCGGCGGGCGGGCCGGACGCGCCCGGGCGGGGTGCGGGGAGGCGGCATCTGCGGCAGACTGGGAAATCGTTTTCCTGGAGGTCGCCATGGTCACTCTCGAAGATGTCGCCCGGCAGGCCGGCGTGTCGCTCGCCACGGCCTCGCGGGTGCTCAACGGCAGCACCCGCCAGGTGGGGGCGTCGCTGCGGGCCAAGGTCGAGCTGGCCGCCCACCAGCTCGGATACCGCACCAACGTGGCGGCCCAGACCCTGGCCAGGGGCGCCAGCAACGTGATCGGCCTCGTCGTCCACGACCTCACCGACCCCTACTTCGCCGCGCTCGCCGACGGCGCCATGCGGGTGGCCGAGAGCCACGAGTTCATGGTCATGGTGGGCACCACGCACCGCGACCCCGAACGGGAGATCGCCTACGTCTCCACCCTGAACGCCCAGCGGGTCCGCGCCGTGCTGCTCACCGGGTCCAGGGTCGACGACGCCGGCCTGACCCGCAGGATGCGCCAGGAGCTCGACCGCTACCTGCAGACCGGCGGCCGGGTGGCCTGCGTCGGCCAGGAGGCGCTGGGCGTCGACACCGTGGTGCCGGGCAACCGCGAGGGCGCCGCCGGGCTGGCCCGGGCCCTCGCCGGTCTGGGGCACCGCCGCTTCGCCGTGCTCGCCGGTCCCGAGCGGCTGCTCACCGCCCGGGACCGGCTGGAGGGGTTCGCCGGGGCGCTCGCCGAACTGGGCCTGCCCGCCCCGCAGGTCGTCCACGGCTCCTTCGACCGCGACGGCGGCCACACCGCGGCGACCGAGGTCTCCGACGCCACCTGCGTGTTCGCGGTCAATGACGTGATGGCGGTGGGCGCGCTGGCGTCCTTCCGGGACCGGGGGGTCGGCGTGCCCGGCGACGTTTCGGTGGCCGGGTTCGACGACATCTCCACCCTGCGGGACCTGGTCCCGCAGCTGACCACCGTACGGCTGCCGCTGGCGGACATGGGGGCGCGGGCGATGGAGCTGGCCCTCACCCCGCCGGGGGACGGCGCGGACGCCGAGCCCCGGATCGAGGCCGTGGCCGGCGAGGTCGTCCTCCGCGAGAGCACCCGCCGCCTCGGCTGAGCCGGCCCGCTCCGGCCCGGGGCACCGCGCGCCCCGGGCCGTCCCCGCGGGCCTTCCCGCCGCGCGGACGGCGGAACAGCGCAGGACATGCCGGACGACCTCCCGGCCGTCCGGCCGTCTCCGGGGCCGGGCCTCAGCGCTCGATCAGCTCGGCGAACCTCGCCTTCACCCGGGCCAGGACCTCGTCGGGGTCGGCGGCCCACACGTCGGCGTTGAAGATCTCCACCTCGATGTCCCCGGTGTAGCCCGCCTCGGCCACCGCCCGGGTCAGCGGCGCGAAGTCGATCACGCCGTCGCCCATCACGCCCCGGCCGAGCAGCACGTCGGCCGGGAGCGGGTGCAGGTGGTCGCACACCTGGTAGGAGGCGATCCGGTCGCCCGCCCGGGCGATCTGCGCCAGGACCTGCGGGTCCCACCACACGTGGAAGGTGTCGACGACCACGCCGACCCGCTCCGCCGGGTACGGCTCGGCCAGGTCGAGCGCCTGCCCGAGGGTGGACAGCACCGCCCGGTCGGCGCAGTACATCGGGTGCAGCGGCTCCAGTGCCAGCCGTACCCCCCGCTCGGCGGCGTACGGGACCAGCTCGGCCAGCGCCCCGGCGACGCGCTCCCTGGCCCCGGCGAGGTCGCGGTCCACCGCGGGGGAGGGCTCGCCGGGCGTCACGCCCGGCAGGCCGCCGACCACCATGACCAGGCACGCCGCGCCCAGCGTGGCGGCCTCGTCGATCGCCCGCCGGTTGTCGTCGAGCGCCTCCCTGTCCCCGGAGGTCAGGAAGCCGCCCCGGCACAGCGACGACACCCGCAGGCCCGCGTCGGCCACCAGCTTCACGGTCTCGTCCAGCCCCTGCGCGGCGACGTCCTGCCGCCACAGGCCGATCGCCCCGACGCCGTGCCGTACGCAGCCCTCGACGGCCTCGGCCACCGACCACCGCCTGGTGGTCCACTGGTTCAGCGACAGACGGCTCATCGCGCCGCCTCCTCTCCCGCCGCGGCCCGCGCCCGGTCCGCCCGCGTCCGTGCCCGTCCGCTCAGCATCCGTGCACCGCCAGCAGCGACCGCATCCGGTGCACGGCCATCTCCGGGTCGGCCAGCAGCCCGGCCCGGTCGGCCAGGCGGAACACCTCGGCCAGGTGCGGCAGCGAGCGCGACGCCTGGGCGCCGTTCACCATGGTGAAGGCGTCCTGGTGGCCGTTGAGCCAGGCCAGGAAGACGATGCCGGTCTTGTAGTGGTAGGTCGGCGTCTCGAAGATCTTCCGGGAGAGCGGGACCGTCGGGCCCATGATCTCGTCGTAGCGGGCGGTGTCCCCGGCGTCGAGCGCGGCCAGGGCCGCCGCGGCGGCCGGGGCGATCGCGTCGAAGATCCCCAGCAGGGCGTGGCTGCCCGAGGCGATCAGCGACGGGTAGTTGAAGTCGTCGCCGGTGTAGAGCCGCACGCCCTCCGGCAGCGCCGCGCGCAGCGCGACCTCGTGCCCGGCGTCCAGCAGCGAGACCTTGACGCCCTCGACCACCGCCGCGTGCTCGCGGATCAGCTCCAGGAACGAGGCGGTGGCCTCGGCGACGTCCCGCGAGCCCCAGTAGCCCGCCAGGTTCGGGTCGAACATCTCGCCCAGCCAGTGCAGGATCACCGGGCGGTCGGCCTGCGACAGCAGCTTGCCGTAGACCGCGTGGTAGTCCTCCGGGCCCCGCGCGATCGCGGCGAGCTGCCGGCTGGCCATCAGGATCACGCCGGCCCCGGCCTCGCGGACGGTCTCGGCCTGCTCGGTGTAGGCGGCCGTGACCTCCTCCAGGGTCGCGGCGCCCGGCGCGTGGTCGGTGCCCGCGCCGCAGGCCACCAGCTCGGCCGGGTCGCCGAGCTCCGCGGCCGCGGCGGCGCTGCGCCGGATCAGCTCGCGGGTGGCCGGCCAGTCCAGGCCCATGTTGCGCTGCGCGGTGTCCATCGCGTCGGCCACGCGCAGGCCGTACGACCACAGGTGGCGGCGGAAGCGCAGCGTGGCGTCCCAGTCGACGGCGGCGGGCGCGCCGGGGGTGTTGTCGCCGAGCGGGTCGGCCACCACGTGCGCGGCGGCGTAGACGACGCGGCCACGGGGCGGGCCGGCGGGCCGTTCCCAGGCGACCGGCTCGCGCAGGGTGTGCTCCCCGCCGGGAAGATCGATCCGCATCACCGCTCCATCGCCAGACGGCGGCCCTCGGCGGAGGAGCGCAGGGCCAGCTCGGCGACGCGGACGCCGCGCGCGCCGGAGGCGAAGTCGTGCGGGAACGGCGCGTCCTCCAGCACGTGCCGGACGAACATCTCCCACTGGGTCTTGAAGCCGTTGTCGAACTCGGCGTTGTCCGGCACCTCCTGCCACCCGTCGCGGAACCGCGCCGTGACGGGCAGGTCGGGGTTCCAGACCGGCCTGGGGGTGGCCGCCCGGTGCTGGATCCGGCAGTTGCGCAGCCCCGCGACGGCGCTGCCGTGCGTGCCGTCCACCTGGAACTCCACCAGCTCGTCCCGGTTCACCCGGACGGTCCAGGAGGAGTTGATCTGGGCGACGACGCCGCCCTCCAGTTCGAAGACGCCGTAGGCGGCGTCGTCGGCGGTGGCGGGGTAGGTCTCGCCCCGCTCGTCCACCCGCTCGGGGACGTGGGTGACGGCGTGGGCGTAGACCGACTCGATCCGGCCGAAGAGGTTCTCCAGCACGTAGGTCCAGTGCGGGAACATGTCCAGCACGATGCCGCCGCCGTCCTCGGCGCGGTAGTTCCACGACGGGCGCTGCGCGGCCTGCCAGTCCCCCTCGAAGACCCAGTAGCCGAACTCGCCGCGCACGGACAGGATCCGGCCGAAGAAGCCGCCGTCGATCAGCCGCCTGAGCTTGAGCAGGCCCGGCAGGAACAGCTTGTCCTGCACGACGCCGTTCTTGACGCCCCGGGCGGCGGCGGCCTCGGCCAGTGCCACGGCGTCGCCGTGGTTCTCGGCGGTCGGCTTCTCGGCGTAGACGTGCTTGCCGGCCTCGATCGCCGCGAGGACGGCCTTCACCCGGGCCTGGGTGACCTGGGCGTCGAAGTAGATCAGGTTGGACTCGTCGGCGAGGGCGGCGTCGAGCTCGGTGGTCCACTCCTCGATGCCGTGGTCGGCGGCCAGTTTGGCCAGCTTGTCCGGGTTGCGGCCCACCAGCACCGGCCTGAGCGTCACCCGGCCGCCGTCGGACAGCGTCACGCCGCCCTGCTCGTTGATCGCCAGGACCGAGCGGACCAGATGCTGGCGGTAGCCCATGCGGCCGGTGACGCCGTTCATCACGACGCCGATGCTTCGGTGGGACATCCTTCTCCTGCCTTCTATGGAAAGCGCTTTCCGAGTCACCGTACGGCAGCCGCCGTCTCCTCGGCAAGAATCCCCGGGGGGTTTTCCCGGTTACCCGCGGCGGGAGCCCACCCGGAAGAGCGCTCCGGGGACCGTGTGGAAGGGCACCCGGAGTACGCACGAAAGGGCGTTCCGGAGCGCGGGCGAAGGCGCCCCGGAACGTGCCCGGCCCCGGCGGGGACGCGGCGGAACCGCCGGCGGGCTCAGGAGCGGGCGCCCCGGCGGTTCCGGGGCGCTCAGCCCAGCTCCTTGGCCTCCAGCTCCGTCAGGGCCTTGGCGACGGGACCGGCGGTCAGCTCGATCTGCCACTCCCGGGCGCCCAGCTCGCGCAGCCGGGACGCCACGGTCTCCTCGTCGACGACCGGGGGCGGCTCCCACGTCAGGCGGCGCACGGCGTCCGGCTGGACGAGGTTCTCCGCCGGCATGTGGTGCTCCTCGGCCAGGGAGGTCACCACGGTCCGGGCGGCGGCCAGCCGCCGGGCGGCCACGGGGTCGCGGTCCATCCACCGGTTGGCGGGCGGCGGCCCGTCGCCCGGCGTGCTCGGCTGGGGGAGCTGCGACTCCGGCAGGGTGCGGGCCCTGCCGATCGCGGCCAGCCACTCGCGCAGGTGCTTGCGGGCGCTGCGGCCGGTGAACGGGGGGATCTCGGTGAGGGCCTTGGTGGTGCGGGGCAGCTCCAGGGCCGCGGTGACGATCGCCGAATCTGGCAGCACCCGGCCCGGGGCGAGATCGGCCTCGCGGGCGAACCCGTCGCGGAGCGTCCACAGCTCCCGGACCACGGCCAGCCCGCGCAGCGAGCGGACCTTGTGGATGCCGGAGGTGCGCCGCCAGGGGTCCGAGCGCGGGGCCGGGGCCCGGTGGGCCAGAACGGCGGCGAACTCCTCCTGCGCCCACGCCAGCTTGCCGGTCGCCTTCAGCTCCTCGTACAGCACGTCGCGCAGCTCGACGAGCACCTCGACGTCGAGGGCGGCGTAGCGCAGCCAGTCCTCGGGCAGCGGCCGGGTGGACCAGTCGGCCGCGGAGTACCCCTTCTCCAGCCTGAGACCGAGGACGTTCTCCACCATCAGGCCGAGCCCGACGCGCTCGTAGCCGAGGAGCCGGCCGGCGAGCTCGGTGTCGAACAGCGCGCGCGGGTGGAAGCCCAGCTCGGCCAGGCACGGCAGGTCCTGGGAGGCGGCGTGCAGCACCACCTCGGCGTCGGCCAGCGCCGCGTCCAGCTCCGACAGGTCGGGGCAGCGGATCGGGTCGATCAGCGCGCTGCCCGCACCCGCCCGGCGCAGCTGCACCAGGTAGGCGCGGCCGCTGTAGCGGTAGCCGGAGGCCCGCTCGGCGTCCACCGCCACGGGGCCGGTGCCCGCGGCGAAGGCGCGCACGACGCGGGCGAGCTCGGCGGGATTCTCGACGACGGGAGGTATACCCTCCCTGGGCTCAAGCAGCGGAACGATGGTTGTCTCGTCGGTCACGTTCGAAAGGACTCCGGATCTTCGCGACGGCGCTGCGGCAGGGCCGCCACGCCAGGTGGCAGGGGTGGCATGCCCGCCGCCAGGCACATCAGGTCGCACCAGGCGGCGACGTGGCCGGAGAGGTCTTCCTCCAGCGGGGACCAGGAGGCGCGCAGCTCCAGCTCCGTGGTCACCGGATCCTCGGCCTTGTTGCCGAAGCCCTCCGACACCGCCCTGGTGACGGTGCCGCCGGCCGCGGCGTAGGCGGCGCCGTGGGCGTCGAGCGACTCGGTGAGCCAGCTCCACGCGACCGGGCCCAGCAGCGGATCCTCGGTGATCTCCGGCTCCATGTCGGCCCGGACGTAGGCGACGAGCCGGAACTGGCCGTCCCAGCCGCGCTGGCCGTCGGGGTCGAAGAGCATGATGAGGCGGCCGACGGCCAGCTCGTCGTCGTCGCGGTAGACCGACGCGCCGACGGCGGCCGAGTACGGGGCCAGCCGCTGCGGGGCCGGGATGTCCTCCAGCTCGATCTCCGGTCTGACCTCCGTGGGGCGCAGCGTGGCCGCCGCCCGCCGGAAGGCGGCGGGAACGGGCGCGGCGTCACCGATGGTCATACCGGAAGCGTAGGTCGGAAGTGAGCGCATGGGGACCATTGGGGTGGGTGTAGGAGCCATCGGAAGCGATCAAGCCGACGCCGCCGGCGAGCAGGAGACGCGGGAGACCCCGCCGTCGCGGGGGCCGGTGGGCCCGGGCGGCCCGGAGAACGCCCGGGGCGCGAGGAGCAGCGCGTGGCCGCACTCGACGCACGCCCACTCCGGGCACTCGCCGGGATCGTGACCGTCGGGGCAGGGAGGTTGCTCGAAAACCCGGTCGCCGGCGCAGGAAGCACAGTGCTCATCGCGGTGTTCGAGTGAACGCCACGTTATGGACATCGTGGACATCGCACAGGCCTTTCGTCGGGTCGTGGTCCGACGTTGGCACGTCGCGCCGACATTTCCGCGCAACGTGCTCGGCGTGTCCCGAAAGTGGTGCCGGAATCGGTGCCGCGCGGTGACTTGACGAACATTTGGATCAGCCGGGGGCCGGGCCAGGTTCGTCGATGGGAGGAACTGTACCCGGAAACATGATCGCTTCGTGCCCTCCGGACGGCGGACCCGGCCGCCTGGCGCTTCGGATCGGCTCTCAACTGGGGGACGAAGAACCCAAACCGGTAGAACACTATCGTCATCACGACTTGAAAGTGCCTGGGCGTTGTTATGGATGATCTCAGTGAATAGCTGGTGATTTCGTCCTAGATCGCCCGTGGGTGGCCTGGGTGAGCGGACCGGGACCTGGGCATGGCACCCTGGAAGGGTGAATCCCGAGCTTGCCGACTCCCCGTTCCTGCGCGCCTGCCGCCGACGGCCCGTCCCCCACACCCCCGTGTGGTTCATGCGCCAGGCCGGCCGCTCACTGCCCGAGTACCGGGCCGTGCGCGAGGGGGTGCCGATGCTCGCCGCGTGCGCCACCCCGGACCTCATCGTGGAGATCACGATGCAGCCGGTCCGCCGCTACGGCGTGGACGCGGCCATCTTCTTCAGCGACATCGTGGTGCCGCTCAAGGCGATCGGGATCGACCTCGACATCAAGCCCGGCGTCGGCCCGGTGGTGGCCGACCCGATCCGGGACGCCGCCGCGGTCGAGACGCTGCGCCCCCTCGAACCCGGCGACGTCACCTACGTCACCGAGGCCGTCCGGGCGCTGACCGGCGAGCTGGGCGCCACCCCGCTCATCGGCTTCGCGGGCGCGCCGTTCACCCTGGCCTCCTACCTCATCGAGGGCGGCCCCTCCAAGAGCCACGACCGCACCAAGGCGATGATGTACGGCGAGCCGCGGCTGTGGCACGCCCTGATGGACCGGCTGACCGGGATCACCGTCGGCTTCCTGCGCGTCCAGGCCGAGGCCGGAGCCTCGGCCGTCCAGCTGTTCGACTCCTGGGTGGGCGCGGTCGCCCCCGAGGACTACCGCGAGTTCGTCCTGCCCTACACCAGCCGCATCTTCGCCGCCCTGGCCGACCTGGACATCCCGCGCATCCACTTCGGGGTCGGCACCGGCGAGCTGCTCGGCCTGCTCGGCGAGGCCGGCGCCGACGTGGTCGGCGTTGACTGGCGGGTCCCGCTCGACGAGGCCGCCCGGCGCGTGGGGCCGGGCCGGGCGCTGCAGGGCAACCTCGACCCGGCGGTCCTGTTCGCCCCCTGGGAGGTCGTCGAGCGGCGAGCGGCCGACGTCCTGGCCCGCGGCGCCAAGGCCGAGGGCCACATCTTCAACCTCGGGCACGGCGTGCCGCCCGGCGCCGACCCCGGCCAGCTCGCCCGCCTCACCGACTTCGTGCACGAGACGTCCGCCCGCTGACCCGCCTCTACGGCTCCCCGGCGGCCGCCGGCTCCTCCTGCGCCGCCGGCTCCTCCTGCGCCGCCGGCTCCTCCTCCCGCGCCGCGGGCGGCGGGGTCGGGCGGCCCGGACGGTTGCGGCGGGTACGGCGCAGCACGAACGCCACCACCAGCCACACCAGCCCGGCCGCGATCGTCCAGGGCAGCAGCACGCCCAGCACGGTCAGACCGATCTTCAGGGCCTCGACGAAGCTCCGCCAGCCCGTCCGCAGGCCCCCGAGGAAGCCCGACGACTCGTCCTCCGGCTCGGGGACCACTACCTCGGGGCCGACCAGGTTCAGCGTCAGCGTCGCCATGCTCGTCCTGGCGGCGAGCGACCGCTGCCGGGCCTGGAGCGCCTCCAGCTCCGTCTCGCGGCTGGAGATCTCCCGCTCGATCTCCAGAACCTCACCGATCTTGTTCGCCCGCTTCAGCAGCGCGCGCAGCGAGTCCAGCGACGCCTTCGCCGACCGCACCCGGCTGTCGACGTCGGCCACCTGCTCGGTGACGTCCTTGGTGTTCTGCCGCACCGCCTCGCGGACGCCGAGTTCCTTGCCCAGGCGCTCCAGCACGCCGGGGTAGGCCGACGGCGGGATCTTGAAGACCAGGTTCGCGCTGCCCTGGTCGCCGTTGGAGGAGCCGGACCGCTCGGTGGCGAGGTAGCCGCCGGAGGCGTCGACGAGCCCGCGCGCCCGGTCCGACGCGGCGGCGACGTCCTTGACCCGGACCGTCAGCTCGGCCGTGTAGACGATCTGCCGGTCCTGCGGGACCGGGTCCACCCGCTCGGCCGGCGCCCCCGTGGCGGCCGAGCTCTTCCTCTCCGCGCCGCCCCCGGAGGCCGCCGAGTCGGCGAGACCCTGGTCCTGCGCGACGTCCCTGGCCACGGCGGGCGCGGCCTCACCCGACTGCGAGCTCATCTGGGCGGCCCCGCCGCCGCACGCGGTCAGCGCCAGCATCGTGGCCGTCAGCGCGATCGCCGGCCGTAAGCCGTACCGGAATCTGTTCATGTCCTGATTGACGGAGGTTCGTCCGGCGGGGTTGAGCACGCGCGGTCACGATGCCGTCTCGGTCTCCGCACCGCGCGATCACGGGGGTGGCGGATGCCGGGGCGGCCACGGAGGGGGGTACGGTCAACACCCATGGAACGCAAGCGTCACCACGTGGTGGTCGTCGGCGGGGGGATCGCGGGACTGGCCGCGGCATGGTATCTCGGGCGAGCCGGGGACCGCGTGCGGGTGACCGTGCTCGACAGCGCCCCGAGGGTCGGCGGGAAACTCCTGGCCGCCGAGGTCGCCGGGGTCCAGACGGACGTCGGGGCCGAGGCGATGCTCGCCCGGCGGCCCGAGGGCAAGGAACTGGCCCGGCTGGCCGGCCTGGGCGACGAACTGCGGACGCCCGGCACCACCCGGGGCGCCATCCTCACCCGCGGCACGCCCCGGCCGCTGCCCGCCGGGCAGGTCATGGGCGTCCCCTCCGACCTGGGGGCGCTGGCCAGGTCGGGCATCCTGTCGCCGGGCGGCCTCGCGCGCACGCCGCTGGACCTCGTGCTGCCGGCCACGCTCATCGACACCGACGTGTCGGTGGCCGCCTACATCCGTGCCCGGATGGGCACCGAGGTGGTCGACCGCCTGGTCGAGCCGCTGCTCGGCGGCGTCTACGCGGGCCGGGTCGAACGGCTCTCGCTGGACGCGACGATGCCGAAGATCGCCATGGCGGCCCGCTCGGAGCGGTCGCTGCTCAACGCCGCCCGCCGCATCGCCGCCGAGGCGCCCAAGGACGCCGGGCCCGTCTTCACCTCCCTGCGCGAGGGGATGGGCAGCCTGCCCGGGGCGGTGGCCGCCGCCTCCGGCGCGCTGGTGCGGACCGGCGTCACCGTGCGGGAGCTGCGCCGCACCGCGGACGGCTGGCGGCTGGTGACCGGGCCGGTGCCCGATCCGGAGGTCGTCGAGGCCGACGCCGTGGTCCTCGCCACCCCGGCCACCCCGACGGGCCGCCTGCTGGCGGAGGAGGCTCCGGCGGCCGCGGCCGAGCTGGCCCGGATCGAGTACGCGAGCATGGCCATCGTCAGCCTGGCCTACCCGCGCGCGGCGTTCCCCCGGCTGCCCGAGGGGAGCGGCTACCTCGTCCCGGCGGTCGACCGCCGCCCGGTCAAGGCCGTCACGTTCAGCTCCGTCAAGTGGCCGCACCTGGCCGAGGCCGACCCCGATATCGTCCTGCTGCGCTGCTCGATCGGCCGCCTGGGCGAGGAGGCGGTGCTCCAGCGCGAGGACACCGAGCTGGTGGCCCTGGCGACGGCCGAGATGGCCGAGGTCATGGGCGTGTGCGGGCTGCCGCTCGACTCCCGGGTGACCCGCTGGGGCGGCTCCCTGCCGCAGTACGAGGTGGGCCACCTCGACCGGGTCGCCCGCATCCGCGCGGCCGTCGCGGACCGGCCCGGCCTGGCGCTGTGCGGCGCCGCCTACGACGGCGTCGGCATCCCGGCCGTCATCTCCACCGCCCGTACGGCGGCGGCCCGGATTCTGGACCACCTGGACCCCGCGGGAGAATGGCGGAAGGAAGAGTCGAAGGCCCGCTGAACGGGCGGCCGGAGACGGCCGACACGACGAACGCGACGAACACGACTGGAACGACGGAGCCCGAGGGGCTCCCGGAGGGGTGAGGACGACGGACGGGAACCCGAGGCCCAAGGCGCGCGACCTGAACCACGTGATCCGCTACACGATGTGGTCGGTCTTCAGGTTGCGTGAGCGCTGCCCGGCGACCGGACGCGAGGGCATGGCCGAGGAGGTCGAGGCCCTCCTGGCGCAGGCGGCGGAGAAGGACGTGGTCACCCGCGGCCTGTACGACGTGGCCGGCTTCCGGGCCGACGCGGACTTCATGTTCTGGTGGCACGCGCCGACCCCGGAGGACCTGCAGGAGACCTACTCGCGCTTCCGCCGCACCGCGCTGGGGGAGCTGACCGAGCCGGTCTGGTCGGCCATGGCGTTGCACCGCCCGGCCGAGTTCAACAAGTCCCACATCCCGGCGTTCCTCGCCGAGGAGGAGCCGCGGGGCTACGTCAGCGTCTACCCGTTCGTCCGCTCCCTGGAGTGGTACCTCCTGGACGACGCCGACCGGCGCCGCATGCTGGCCGAGCACGGCCGGATGGCCCGCGACTACCCCGACGTGCGGGCCAACACCGTCGCCTGCTTCTCGCTGAACGACTACGAGTGGATGCTCGCCTTCGAGGCCGACGACCTGCACCGCATCGTCGACCTGATGCGCACCCTGCGCGGCGCCGAGGCCCGCAGGCACACCCGGGTGGAGATCCCCTTCTACACCGGCATCCGCAAGCCCGTCGGCGAGCTGGTGGCGGCGCTGCCGTAGGCCCGCGCCGGACCCTCCGTACGGTCCCGCCCGGCCTGCGTGTGCCCGCCGGAGACGGCCGGTCCGGGCGGCCCCGCCCAGGACCGGTCCCGGCGCGGGGACGCCCGGCGAATCCGGTGAAACGCTCGATTAGTTCCCCGGGCGTTGTCATACTCGGGGAAAACACCTGTCGATGTGAGGCCAAAGGTGAACACGGGCGCGGGTCTGGCACGGTCCACGGGGCGCGGAGGCGGGCGCCGCAGGAGAAGGGCCCGGCCGCGGGCACTGGAGATCTCGGTCGGCGCGACCGCGCTGGCGGTCGCGGTCCTGGCGCTGGGCCGCTCGATGCTCGCCGCGGACCCGCCGCCCGTCCCGGAGGCGCAGAAGCACCTCCTGGCCGCGCCGCAGCAGGGCGCCGGGAACGGCAGGGCGGTGGGCGTGCTGCCGGGCGGCAAGGCGGGCAGCGGCAACGGGTCCGGCGACGGGGCCAAGGCGGACGGTCCGTCCAAGCACAGCGACCCGAGGGCGTTCGCCTACTTCGCGGCGCACAAGGCGACGAAGCGGGTCAAGGACATCCGCGTCGTCGGCGGCTACCTGCGGATCTACACCGACCTGCCGGACTCGGCGGACAACTCCAAGCAGGCGATCAAGCTGTGCGAGACCGGCCTCGACTATCTCGTGGGGGAGCTCGGCTCGGTGAACCCCGTCGTCTTCGTCCAGGCGAAGTTCGGCGAGAACGGCAACCCCGTCCTGGCCAACATCCTCGGCCCCGGCGACTCCGACTGCCGCGTCACCTATCCCAGGCCCGGGGGCTAGGCCCGCCCCGCGGGCCTTCGCCGTACCGGGGGTCCGCCGGGACGGGACCGGCCGGGCACCGGGCCGTTCGTGCGGCGCCCGGCCCGGCGGGACCGTCGGCCGTCAGCCGCCGGCCGGCTCCAGTCGCAGCGACACGGAGTTGATGCAGTAGCGGTCGTCGGTGGGGGTGTCGTACCCCTCGCCGTGGAAGACGTGCCCGAGGTGCGAGTCGCACGTGGCGCAGCGGACCTCGACCCGGACCATGCCGAGCGAGCGGTCCTCGATGAGGGTCACCGCGTCCGACTTCGACGGCTCGTAGAAGCTCGGCCAGCCGCAGTGGCTCTCGAACTTGGTGTCGGACCGGAACAGCTCGGCGCCGCAGGCCCGGCAGCTGTAGACGCCCACGGTCTTGGTGTCGACGTACTCCCCGGTGAAGGGGCGCTCGGTGCCTGCCTGGCGGAGTACCTGATACTCCTCGGGAGAGAGCTGGGCGCGCCACTCGGCGTCGCTCTTGACCACCTTGTCCATCCCCTCAGCCTATGCGGAGGGTGTTCCCGCCGGGACAGGGCATCCGAAATGCCGGGAAAAAAATCTTTGTGGTGAAGCATCCATTTATGTCGGGTTTTGCGTCTTAGCAGATGTGGAGGGTTCCACCCTCCCGCTGAGGGGTCGGACCATCCGTCGGGCCGCCCATGGGCCAACCGGGCGGTCAGGTGGCCGTCGGCCGGACGATGCGCCAGCGTTCGGACCGGTGAGCGGACGGGTGGTCGCGCGGTCCGCCCCGTCGAGAGCCCGGTCCCGCCGCCGAGGTGACTCCGGGGCGGGCCGCCCGACCCCCTCGCCTCCGTACGGTCCCGGACCCGGCATGTCCTGCGAACCCCTGCCCGCGCCCCCTTCCCGGTCCGCGGCTCCGCGCGGAAGGTCAGCGGCGGGAGCCGCGGGCGAAGGCGATGTTCACCACGATGATCCCGACCCAGATGAGGATCATCGGGCCGGCGCGCCTGTCGGTGATGGCGAAGGCGACCGTGCTGCCGACGCCGAGGACGATGGAGACGATCGCCAGGGCCAGGCGCTGCCCGGCGTCCACGCCCGGCCGGACTGCGGGGGCCTTCGGCTCCTGCTGCGGGACACGGGCGGCGACCCGCTCCTCCACCCGCCGGTCGATCTCCTGGTCCATCTTGTCCAGGAACCCCTCGATGAGGGAGTCCTCGTACTCGGGTCCCAGCTCCCGGCGGGCCTCGACGGAGGCGCGCAGCTCGTCGCCGGCGGGGGAACTCTTCTCCATGGAGCGAGATATATCGTTTATTTCGCCCGATGTCCACGAGAGCCGACGCTCACGGGAAACGGCGTCCGGAGAGTCCGACGCTCACGGGAGCCCGGCACCCGGGGAAGATCTGCGCTCACGGGAAACGGCGCCCGGGATCGCCGCCGCTCAGCCCTCCCTGACGTAACGGGTGAGCAGGAACCCCTCGTCCTCCAGGACGTGGGCCAGGCGCAGCCGGGTCAGCGAGGCCGGGCCGTCGAGGACCCGGGCGGCGTCCCCGCCGATCAGCAGCGGGCTCACCGTCAGGCACAGCTCGTCGATCAGACCTGCCGCGGCGAGCTGGGCGTTGAGCTTCGCCCCGCCCTCGCACAGCACCCGCCCCAGGCCGCGCCCGCCCAGCTCCTTGACCGCCAGGGCGAGATCCACCCGGTCCCGGCCGGTGACGATCACCTCGGCGTGCCGGGCCGCCTCGGCGCGCCGGTCGCGGGGGGCCGCCTCGCAGGTGACGACGATGGTCCGGGCGTCCGGGCCGGCCTCGGTGAACAGCGGGCCCGACAGGTCCAGCTCCAGGCTCGCGGTGACCACCGCGATCGGCGGGACGGCCGTACGGCCCGCGCGCAGCGCCGCCCACGACTTCCTGGGCCTGGCCGGGCCGTACCCCTCGGCCCGCACGGTCGCCGCCCCGGTCACGACGACGTCGGCCAGCCCGCGCAGCACCCCGAAGACCTTCCGGTCGCCCCGGCCGGACAGCCCGCCGGACGCTCCGTCCAGCCAGGTCCCGCCGTCGGCGCTGGCCACCATGTTGACCCGGAGCCACCGGTCGCCGGGGTAGGCGTAGAGCTCCGCGAGGTCGGGCTCGGCGTCGTCGGCGGGCCCGGAGGCGGGGACGGGATGGATGAGGCGCATTCCCCTACCTTGACACACTCCCCGCGCCCCGGGTCCGGCGGCGGGCCCGCGCCGTACCGTCCGCGGGGCCGGGCCGGACGTGCGGTACCGGACGGGCCGTGCCGGCCGCGGGGTCAGTCCCGGCGGCCGCGGAGGATCCGCACCGAGCGCGAGGTCACCGTGACCTTGGCGTCGGCCGGCCAGGACTCCCCGGCCGCCTCGGCGGGCCGCTCCTCGGCGGTGTCCAGCACGGACTCCCACCGCCTGCCGTACCGCTCCCCGGGGACGGTGAACGTCATGTCCTCGTGGTGGGCGTTGACCAGCAGCAGGAACGAGTCGTCGGTGATCCGCTCGCCGCGCGGGCCCGGCTCGGTGATGGCGTCGCCGTTCAGGAAGACCGCGAGCGACTTGGCGTAGCCGGTGTGCCAGTCGGAGGCCGTCATCTCCTCGCCCGACGGGGTGAACCAGACGATGTCGCGCGTGCCGTCGTCGGCCCGGCGGCCGTGGAAGAACCGGCGCCGCTGGAAGACGGGATGCTCGCGCCGCAGCCGCGACAGGCTCCGGACGAACTCCAGCAGGTCGCGCTCGCACCCGGCGAGCGACCAGTCGACCCAGGAGACCTCGTTGTCCTGGCAGTAGGCGTTGTTGTTGCCGCCCTGGGTGCGGCCGAACTCGTCCCCGGCGGTGAGCATCGGCACGCCCTGCGAGACGAACAGGGTGGTCAGGAAGTTGCGGCGCTGGCGGCGGCGCAGGCGGTTGACCTCCTCGTCGTCCACCGGGCCCTCGGCGCCGCAGTTCCACGACCGGTTGTCGTCGGTGCCGTCGCGGTTGTTCTCGGCGTTGGCCTCGTTGTGCTTGCGGTCGTAGGAGACCAGGTCGTTCAGCGTGAACCCGTCGTGGCAGGTGACGAAGTTGATGGAGGCCACCGGGCGGCGCCCGGAGGAGGCGTACAGGTCGGCCGAGCCGGTCAGCCGGGAGGCGAACTCCGGCAGCGCCGAGCCGTTGCCCCGCCAGAAGTCGCGGACGGTGTCGCGGTACTTGCCGTTCCACTCCGTCCACAGCGGCGGGAAGTTGCCGACCTGGTAGCCGCCGGGGCCGACGTCCCACGGCTCGGCGATCAGCTTCACCTGGGAGATCACCGGGTCCTGCTGGATCAGGTCGAAGAACGCGCTCAGCCGGTCGACGTCGTGCAGCTCCCGGGCCAGGGCGGCGGCCAGGTCGAACCGGAAGCCGTCCACGTGCATCTCCAGCACCCAGTAGCGCAGCGAGTCCATGATGAGCTGCAGCGCGTGCGGGGAGCGGACGTTGAGGGAGTTGCCGCAGCCGGTGTAGTCGAGGTGGTAGCGCCGGTCGCCGTCGTGCAGCCGGTAGTAGGCGGCGTTGTCGATGCCCCGGAAGCCCAGTGTGGGGCCCATGTGGTCGCCTTCGGCGGTGTGGTTGTAGACCACGTCGAGGATGACCTCGATCCCCGCCTCGTGCAGCGACCGCACCATCGCCTTGAACTCCATCACCTGCTCGCCGCGCCGGTCCGAGCAGGCGTAGGCGGCGTGCGGGGCGAGGTAGGCGATGGTGTTGTAGCCCCAGTAGTTCGTCAGCCCCCGGGCGACCATGGCGTGCTCGGGCACGAACTGGTGCACCGGCATCAGCTCGACCGCGGTGACGCCCAGGCTCCGCAGGTGCTCGATGACCGCCGGGTGGGCGAGCCCCGCGTAGGTGCCGCGCTGCTCGGGCGGGACGGCCGGATGGCGCATGGTCAGCCCGCGCACGTGCGCCTCGTAGATCACGGTCTGGTGGTACGGCGTGCGGGGCAGCCGGTCGTCGCCCCAGTCGAAGAACGGGTTGACCACCACGTTCTTCGGCATGAACGGGGCGCTGTCGTCGTCGTTGCGCACGGACGGGTCGGTGAAGGCGTAGGAGAACAGCGCCTCGTTCCACTCGACCTCGCCCTCGACGGCCTTGGCGTAGGGGTCGATGAGCAGCTTGGCGGGGTTGCAGCGGTGCCCCTGGGAGGGCTCGTACGGGCCGTGGACGCGGTAGCCGTACCGCTGGCCGGGCATGACGCCCGGGAGGTAGCCGTGCCAGACGAACCCGTCGGCCTCGGGGAGGTCGATCCGCTCCTCGCGGCCCTCGTCGTCGAAGAGGCACAGCTCTACCCGCTCGGCCACCTCGGAGAACAGGGAGAAGTTGGTCCCCGCACCGTCCCAGGTGGCGCCGAGGGGGTACGGCTCGCCCGGCCATGTTTCGCGCATGTAGCCCTATTCTCCTCCAATCACACCTTCGTGTGCAGGGTGTCGTGGACCCGTGTCCCATTCGCGCCATGGGGGAGCATGAGGGGAGACGGACGGCCACGCCGTCGTGGTCCGTCCTCGGCGGCGACGCCGCGCTCACGGGGGCTCCCCGGCCGCCCGTTCCTCACCCCGGTGGGCGGCGGGCCCCGGCCGGCCCGCGGGGACCGGGGGCACGACACCGGGCGCCCGATCCCCCGCGCGGCGTGCCGCCGGAGAGCTTCCGGCAGAGTCTACGTGCTCGCCCGCGTCCTCCCGCCCGGGAGGAACCGGGGGGACCGGGGGAGCCGGGCGGGCAGGGCGGCAGGGCGGCGGTCAGCCCACCAACTCGGCGTCCAGGGTGATGGTCGTCCCCGCCAGGGCCTTGCTCACCGGGCAGTTCGCCTTGGCGTTCTCGGCGGCGGTCCGGAACTCCTCGGCGGACAGGCCCGGCACCTGGGCGCGGACCGACAGGACGATGCCGGTGATGCCCTCACCCGGCTGGAAGGTCACGTCGGCCTTGGTCTCCACCGTCTGCGGCGGGGTGCCCGCCTGCGCCAGGCCGTGGGACAGGGCCATCGAGAAGCAGGCGGAGTGCGCCGCCGCGATCAGCTCCTCGGGCGAGGTCTTGCCGTTCGCCTGCTCGGCCCGGGAGGGCCAGGACACGTCGAACCTGCCCACGCCCGAGGTGTCGAGCGAGACGGTGCCCGAGCCGTCGAGGAGGGCGCCCTTCCACTGGGTCGTCGCGGTACGAGTCGTCGCCATTGCGGTAATCCTTTCGATCATGGGCTTACCCGACCGACCCTACTCGCCGCCGCCGCGGCGGCCGGGCCCGCCGCTCCCGGAGATCTCGCGCCCGCCGTCCCGGGCGCCGGCGCCCAGGCCGGCTCAGGACCCGGCGCCGGCGCCCAGGCCGGCTCAGGGCCCGGCGCCGGCGCTCGTCCGGCTCAGGACCCGGCGCCGGAGCCCTCGGAGGAGGCGGCGGGCCGTACGGCGGCCCGCTCGATGATCGCGTCCAGGTCCAGGCCCGCCGGGAGCGTGCCGAACGCCCGGCCGCCCCCGCCCGCGAGGCGGGAGGCGCAGAAGGCGTCGGCGACGGCCGCGGGCGCGTGCCGTACCAGCAGCGATCCCTGCAGCACCAGCGCCATGTCCTCGGCGACGGCGCGGGCGCGCAGCTCGGCCTCGGCCGGGTCGGCGAGGGTCTTGCCCAGCCGCTCCGCGGCCTCGTCCAGGCGCCGGTCGGCCCCGGCGGCGAGCGCCACCTCGGCGAGGAAGGCGTCCAGCGCCTCCGGCTCGCGCCGCAGGGCGCGCAGCACGTCCAGCGCGGCCACGTTCCCCGAGCCCTCCCAGATGCCGTTCAGCGGCGACTCGCGGAACAGCCGGGGCATCTGCGACTCCTCGACGTAGCCGTTGCCGCCCAGGCACTCCATCGCCTCGGCCGCGTGCGCCGGGCCGCGCTTGCAGACCCAGTACTTGCCGACCGCCAGCGCCGTACGGCGCAGCGCCGCCTCGGCGGCGTCCCCGGCGACGGCCCGGTCGGTGGCGCCGGCCAGCCGGGTCATCAGCGTGGTCGCGGCCTCCGACTCCAGCGCCAGGTCGGCCAGGACGTTGCGCATCAGCGGCTGGTCGGCCAGCCTCCGGCCGAACGCGGTGCGGTGCGCGGTGTGGTGGACGGCCCGGGTCACGCCGTACCGCATGCCGGCCGCCGAGCCGATCACGCAGTCGAGCCTGGTCATGTTGACCATCTCCAGGATGGTCCGTACGCCCCGGCCCTCCTCGCCGACCGGCCAGGCGAGCGCGCGGTGGTACTCCACCTCGGCGCTGGCGTTGGATTTGTTGCCCAGCTTGTCCTTCAGCCGCATCAGCCGCATGGCGTTGCGGGTGCCGTCTGGCAGCACGCGGGGCAGCAGGAAGCACGTCAGCCCGCCGGGCGCCTGGGCCAGGACCAGGAACACGTCGCACATCGGGGCGGAGTTGAACCACTTGTGCCCGGTCAGGACGTAGGTGCCGTCGCCCAGGGGTTCGGCGCGGGTGGTGCCGGCGCGGACGTCGGAGCCGCCCTGCTTCTCGGTCATGCCCATCCCGGCGAGCAACCCGCGCTTGCCGAGCGGGGGGCGCAGCCCGAAGTCGTAGTGGCAGGAGGCCAGCAGGGGCTCCCACTCGGCGGCCAGGTCGGGGGAGTGGCGCAGCGCCGGGACCGAGGCGTAGGTCATGGAGATCGGGCAGCCGTGCCCGGCCTCGACCTGGCTCCAGACGTGGAACCTGGCGGCGCGGGCCACGTGGGCGCCGGGCCGGGTGTCGGCCCACGGGGCGGCGTGCAGGCCGTTCTCCACGGCGACCGTCATCAGCTCGTGCCAGGCGGGGTGGAACTCCACCTCGTCGATCCGGTTGCCGTAGCGGTCGTGGGTGCGCAGCACCGGCGGGTGCTCGTTGGCCAGCCGCCCCCACTCGGCGGCCTCCTCGGAGCCGGCGAGCGCGCCGAGCCGGCCCAGCTCGCCGACGGCCCAGCCGGCGCCCTCGCGCGTCACACCTTCGAGGAGCGCCGGATCGGCCGAGACGTCGTGGCCGATGAACGGGGGTGCCTGGTTGAAGACCTCGTGGGTCGCATCAGGGGTCACGGGTGCCTCCGAGGATGCCGGCCCGGCCCTTTTCGCCGGGTTCCGGCATCATCTCAAAGTCCCGCGCGGCGAGCGCGGCGCGGACCTCCTCGCGGTGCTCCGTTCAGAGTCCCCGCGCCACGAGCGCGATGCGGATCTCCTCGCGGTGTTCCGTTCAGAGTCCCCGCGCGGCCAGCGCGGCGCGGACCTCCTCGCGGTGCTCCGCCAGGCCGGTCAGGGCGGTGACGGCCCAGTCGCGCACCTCCTCGTCGGGGTCCTCCGTCATCGAGACGAGCAGCGCCAGCCCCTCGGCGTGGCCCGGCGGCAGGACGGCGGCCAGCGCGGCCGGGTCGGCCTGGGTACGGGTCCAGCCCTCGGCGGTGATGACCGACAGCACCTCGGGCAGGGCGCGCGGGTCGGCGTGGTTGCCGAGCGCGCCGAGCACCGAGCGCAGCACCCGCTCGTCGCCGTCGGCCACGGCCATCCGCCGCAGGATCGGCAGCGTCCGCTCCAGGAACGGCCGCTCGTCCCCGTCGAAGCCGAACTGCGACAGCACGTCGGCGGCGAACTCCCGCCGCCGCGGGTCCTCGCTCACGGACAGCTCCGCCGCCGCCTCGAAGGTCTCCTCGTCGGCCCGCCGGCTCAGCGAGTCGGCCACCGTCCACCAGGTCTCGGCCTCCTCGTCGACGTCCCGGTACGGCATCGCCCGCTCGACCAGGTCCCCGAACGGCAGGCGCTCGCCGGTCGCGTCCTCCAGCAGGGTCGCGACGGCCGCGTGACCGCGCTGGCAGACGATCTCGGAGGCCCCGCCGTCCGGCCGCGCCGCCGTGACGGTCACCAGGTCGGTGCCGTCCTCGGCGCGGGCGCGGCTCACCGTGAGGTCCGCGTCCTCGGGCGCCTGCTCGGCGAGCTGCTCCAGCAGCGCGCTCTCCAGGTGGGTGCCGAGCCAGTCGTAGGCGATGGACAGGGGCGTGTCGCCCTCGCCGTCGGCCCGGGTGGGGTCGGCCCCGGCGTCCAGCAGGGCGCGCACCACGCCCAGCGCGCCGCGCCGGGTGGCCAGGGTCAGCGCGGTCTCCCCGCCGTCGTTGGCGTCCTCGGCGGAGGCTCCGGCCGCGAGCAGGGCCCGGGCGGTCCCGGCGTGTCCGTTGGCCGCGGCCCACAGCAGGGCGGTCCAGCCGTGGCTCTCCCGGAGGTTCGGGTCGGCCCCGGCGGCCAGCAGCGCCTCCACGGTCTCGGTGCGGCCCCAGGCGGCGGCGCCGCACAGCGGCAGGCCCTCGTCCTCGCCGCCGCCGATCCGGTTCGGGTCGGCCCCGGCGGCCAGCAGGGCCCGTGCGATCGCCACGTGGCCGCCGGTGGCGGCCCGGTACAGGGCGGTCGTCTCCCCGGGGCCGTCGGGGTCGGGGGCTGCGCCGTCCCGGAGCAGGCGCTCGACCTTCTCGGCGTCGTTCCCGGTCACCGCGTCCAGAAGTTCTGCGTACATCTTCCGGATGATAGGCGGCGGGCGTGTTCTCCTGCCCGATGGGGATCCACCGAACGCCTATATCGCGATATGTTGTGATGCATGAGTGATCCGGGTGGGATGCGTGTCTCCGACGCCGAGCGGGAGGCCGCGGTCGAGCTGCTGCGCGTCGCCTCCGTCGAGGGGCGGCTGACCCTCGGGGAGCTGACCGAGCGCACCGAGGCCGCCTACACCGCCGTCACCCACGCCGACCTCGCCGTCCTCACCTCCGACCTGCCCTCGGCGCAGGGCCCGGGGCCCGCCCACGCCCCGGCTCCCGCCCCGGCTCCGGCGCGGCCGGAGGGCGGCCGGGCGCGGCGCTGGCTCGTGGCCGTCATGAGCGAGTCCAAGCGCCGCGGCAAGTGGCGGATCGACCGGGAGCTGGGCGCGGCCGCGGTGATGGGCGAGGTCACGATCGACCTGCGCCAGGCCGAGGTCCGCACCGACGTGGTCGACATCTTCGCCGCCGCGGTCATGGGATCGGTGAAGATCATCGTTCCCGACGGCGTGGACGTCGAGATCGACGGCTTCGTGTTCATGGGGGAGAAGAAGGTCCAGGTCATCGAGGCCCCCGAGGGCATGCGGGCGCCGCTCGTCCGGGTGCGGGCCTACGCGCTCATGGGCGAGATCAAGGTGGTCGGCGACTCGCGGGCGCGCCCGATCGAGAAGGCGTGGGCGGCCTGGAAGGAGCACTGGCAGCGGGCGTACGGCGAGCTGCCGGAGCGGCCGCGGCCACCCCTGCCCCCGCACGGCTGGGACTCCCACCGCGAGGAGCGGTGGGAGCGCCGCGCCCAGGAGCGTGAGGAGCGGCGCGACCGCGGTTACTGATCCTCCCGGCCGCCCCCGTCCCGGGCCGCCTCCGGGAAGATCCGTCCGAGGCGTGCAACGTCCCGGGGTGGCCGGAGCGTAGTGATCGGTGGAAGGTCACCGAGACACCGAGGACGGCGCGTGCGAGACAGAGCCGATTTCGAGCGGTACGTCGAGCAGCGCTCGGCCCGCCTGCTGCAGGCCGCCTACCTGCTGTGCCGCGACTGGGGCACGGCCGAGGACCTGCTGCAGACGGCGCTGGCCAAGGCGTGGCTCGCCTGGCGGCGGGTGGGCGACGACCCCGACCCCTACGTCTACCGCATCCTCACCAACACCCACGCCTCCTGGTGGCGGCGCCGCTGGCGGGGCGAGGTGCCCATCGGGACGCTGCCCGACACGGCGGGGGAGGACCGCACCGGCGAGGTCGGCACGCGCGAGGCCGTACGGCAGGCCCTGGCGGCGCTGCCCGACCGGCAGCGGGCCGTGGTCGTGCTGCGCTACTTCGCCGACCTGCCCGACCCGCGGATCGCCGAGATCCTCGGCTGCTCGGTGGCCACCGTCCGCAGCCAGGCCAGCCGGGCCCTGGCGAAGCTGCGCGTCGATCCCGCGGCGATCGCCGCGACCACCTCAGGGGAGCCGAGTTGACGATCACAGAGCCGGAACTGCGCGAGATCCTGGCGGCGGAGGGCGACGACGGCCGCCGCGGGGGCGTGACCGTCGCCGACGTCGACCGGCGGGTCCGGCGGATCAGGCGCCGCCGCGCCGCGGCGCTGGGCGGGACGCTCGCGGCGGGCCTCGCCGCCGTCGCGGCGCTCACCCTGCCCGGGGCAGGCGCCGGCACCGCCGTCCCCGACGACGTCTGGACCGGCGTCATGGCCCAGCCGACGCCCCGGTACGGCGCCCGCCTGGTCAACGAAGTCGGCCTGGAGAAGCGGTTCTCCACCATGGGCGAGCGCCTGTCCTTCGACCTGCCCATACGGCCGCCCGGGACGATGACGCTGGTCGTGGTCCGCTGCCCGCCCGGCGCGGAGCTCGTCTACTGGGAGAACGGGAGGTACCGCAACGCCCTGTCCTGCAACGAGCTGCCGGCGGACCTGGACCGCTCGAAGACCGTGGCCAGCCTGTTCCCGGAGTCCGACGTCGGGCGGATGGAGATCGCGGTGGTCCCGCCCGGCTCGGTACGGAAACTGGGCCGGCCGGTGACCGGCGACCGGGACGCCCGGCAGGTCGTCGCGGACGCTCCGAAGACCCGGGCCGACATGAGCGTCAGCGTCACGTTCAGCCGGTACGTGCCCTGCGAGGGCGGCCCCGGCTGCCGGTTCCCGGACGAGATCGGGGTCGCGACCCCCCCGGTCGCGACGCCCTGTCCGGGCACCGTCGTCAAGACCGACCCGCTCAACGGCCGGATCATCAGGACGCTCTGCCCCGGGGACGGCGGGAAGCCGAGTTCGGGGAGCGACGGGGGCGACGGCTGAGGCGCGGGTCCCAGGGGTCCCTGAGCCTCGGAGAACCAAGGGCCGCCGGGGTTCGCAGGCCCCGGCCGTCCAAGGGGGTCAGGCCGGCACGGACGCCGGGCGGTGCCGTACGGCCTCGTCGTGGCGCTCCGCCAGGACGGCCGCGACCTCGGGGGACGCGCCGAGCACCTCGGCGACGACGGCCGCGCCCGCGGCGAGCGAGGCGTCGCGGGTCCGGTCGGCGAAGTGGCCCGGGGCCAGCAGGTACGGCGCCACCGCCACCCGCGGGGCCCCCGCCGCGAGCAGGCGGCGGACCTCCCGCTCCGTCGAGGGCTCGGCGGCCGAGGCGTAGGCGACGCCCACCGACCACCAGCCGCGCCGGCGCGCCCAGTCCGCGGCGACGGCGGCGACCGTCGCGTTGGCCCGCCGGTCGCTGGAGCCCGCCGACACCAGCACCACCGCGGTGTCCGGATCGCCCGGCTCGACCCCGGCCTCGGCCAGCCGGCGCTCCAGGGCGGTGACCAGCAGCGGGTGCGGCCCCAGAGTGCCGCCGACCCGGACGCGCAGCGCCGGGCGGCGGGAGGTGATCTCGGCCAGCGCCCCGGGGATGTCCACCCGGCTGTGGTAGGCCGCGGTGAGCAGCAGCGGCACCACCACCGCCTCGTCCAGCCCGGACAGCGCCGCGGCGAGCGTCGGGGCGGCGTGGTCGAGATAGGCGGCGCGCACCGGAAGCTCCGGCCGCGCCCGCCGCAGGAGACCGAGCAGCGCCTCCACCGTCGCCGCGGCGCGCGGGTCACGCGACCCGTGCGCCACCGCGACCAGCGGCGTCACCGGCGGGGCGCCGGGGACGGGCGGCGTCACAGATGAAGCCCGCATTCCGTCTTGGCCATCCCGGACCAGCGGCCGCTGCGCGGGTCCTCGCCGGGGGCGACCTGCCGGGTGCAGGGGGCGCAGCCGATCGAGGGGTAGTCGTCGTAGTGCAGCGGGTTGATCAGCACGCCGTTGTCGGCCATGTAGTTGTCGACGTCGTCCTGCGTCCAGCGGGCGATCGGGTTGATCTTCACCATCTGGCGCCTGGTGTCCCACTCCACGACCTTGACGTCCGAGCGGGTGACCGCCTCGTCGCGGCGGATGCCGGACACCCAGGCGAGGTACGGCTCCAGCGCCCGGTTGAGCGGCTCCACCTTGCGCAGGTAGCAGCACAGGTCGGGGTTGCGGCCGAACAGCCGCGGCCCGAGGTCACGCTCCTGCTCGGCGACCGTGCGGGACGGCTTGACGTCGATCACGTTCACGTCGTAGACCTGCCGCACCGCGTCACGGGTGCCGATCGTCTCGGCGAAGTGGTAACCCGTGTCGATGAACAACACGTCGATCCCCGGCTTCACCCGGCTGACCAGGTCGATCAGCAGGGCGTCGCTCATCGAGGAGGTCAGGCAGAGGCGGTCGCCGAAGGTGGCCGCCGCCCACCGGATGATCTCCAGGGCGGGGGCGTCCTCCAGGAACACCGCCGCGGACTCGGCGATGTCCTGCAGGTCGAACCCGGCCCGCTGCCGGTTCAGGCCGATCTCGATGTCAACGATGCTCACGCTCATCACTCCCAATCCGCCGTACGGGCCGCCCGTGCCGTTCGCACCGCACCGGCCGCCCCGTTCACCGCCCCGCCCGTCGCGCCGTGCCCGCGCCGGCCCGTCCCGTCCGCCGCGCCGCGGCCGGTCACGACCGCACCCCGATCCCGAGGAACTTCAGCCGGAAGGCGCGGGCGCACGAGCGGCAGTACCAGCCGCCGTCGCCCTCGTAGGGCTCCAGGTCCTCCTCGCCGCAGTAGGGGCAGTGGAAGGGGACCGCCCGCTCGCTCATCGCCGCCCCTCCGGCGGCCCCGCCGTACGGCGCCGCGCCTCACTTGAGGTCCGCCTCGTCGGCCCGCTGCACCCACTCGGAGAACGTCTCGCCCTCGTCGCGCTGCTTCTCGAAGTTGCGCACCACGCGCTCGACGTAGTCGGGGAGCTCCGCGGCGGTGGCCTTCAGCCCCCGGACCTTGCGGCCGAAGCCGGCGTTGACCCCCAGGGAGCCGCCCAGGTGGATCTGGAAGCCCTCGACCTGCTCGCCCTCGTCGTTGACGACGAGCTGGCCCTTCAGGCCGATGTCGGCGACCTGGATGCGCGCGCAGGAGTTGGGGCAGCCGTTGACGTTGATGGTCAGCGGCTCGGTGAAGTCCGGCAGCCGCCGCTCCAGCTCGTCGATCAGGTCGGACGCGGTGGCCTTGGTCTCGACGATCGCCAGCTTGCAGAACTCGATGCCGGTGCACGCCATGGTCTGGCGGCGGAAGGTGGAGGGGTTGACCCGCAGGTCGTTGGCCTCCAGCTCGGCGACGAGGCTGTCCACCCGGTCGGGCGCGACGTCCAGGATGACCATCTTCTGCTCGACCGTGGTGTGCACCCGGTCCGAGCCGTGCCGCTCGGCGATGTCGGCGATCAGGTGCAGCGCGTCGCCGCTGAGCCGGCCGACCCTGGGCGCGAAGCCGACGTAGAAGTTGCCGTCCTTCTGCGGGAAGACGCCCACGTGGTCGCGGCGGCCGCCGCGCGGCTGCTCGGGAGCCGGGCCGTCGGGCAGGGCGTACCCGAGGTACTCCGTCTGGAGGATCTCCCGGAAGCGCTCCACGCCCCAGTCGTTGACCAGGAACTTCAGCCGCGCCCGGTGGCGCAGGCGGCGGTAGCCGTAGTCGCGGAAGATGCCGATCACGCCGCCGTAGACGGCCGAGACCTGCTCGGGGGTGACGAAGACGCCCAGCCGCTTGGCCAGCATCGGGTTCGTGGACAGGCCGCCGCCCACCCACAGGTCGTAGCCGGCCTCGCCTCGCTCGTTGACGACGCCGACGAACGCCACGTCGTTGATCTCGTGCACCGTGCAGTGCGCCGGGCAGCCGCTCACCGCGGTCTTGAACTTGCGCGGCAGGTTGGAGTACGCCGGGTCGCCGATGTAGGCGTCGTGGATCTCGCGGATGTGCGGGGTGCCGTCGAGCACCTCCTCGCCGTCGATCCCGGCCAGCGGGCAGCCCAGGATGACGCGGGGGGTGTCGCCGCACGCCTCGGTGGTGGACAGGCCCACCGCCTCAAGCCGCTCCCAGATGTCGGGGACGGACTCGATCTCGATCCAGTGGAGCTGGATGTTCTGCCGGTCGGTGACGTCGGCGGTGCCGCGGCCGTACAGGTTGGAGATGTCGGCGATGGTACGCAGCTGCCGCAGGTCCAGGCGGCCGCCGTCGATGCGGACCCGGAGCATGAAGTAGCGGTCGTCGAGCTCCTCCGGCTCCAGGATCGCGGTCTTGCCGCCGTCGATGCCGGGCCGGCGCTGGGTGTAGAGGCCGTACCAGCGCATCCGGCCCCGCAGGTCGGCGGGGTCGATGGAGTCGAAGCCGTACTTGGAGTAGATGTCGATGATCCGCTGACGGACGTTGAGCCCGTCGTCGTTCTTCTTGTTCTCCTCGTTCTTGTTCAACGGTTCGCGGTAACCGAGAGCCCACTGACCCTCGCCGCGCGGGCGCTTGTGGTGCCGGTTGATCGGCCTGGCCGGGGTCGTCATGTGCGCGTCCTTACGATCGATTAAATGATCTTGGGCACGCGCAGGTGGCGAACCTCCCGCCTCGCCGTCGAGTACGGGGGTCGCTTCACTTCAGGGAAGAAGGACGCCTGTCGCGCGCCCGCAGCCGGATGGAATCAGCGGTGGGCGTCGGTCAACGGACGTCACAACAGATGGCGCTGCGGACACGCAGGAGGTCGACGTGGCGTCGCACGACGAGCAACGGGTCCGCTGGCATGTCTAAGACGATACCGTGATGGTGGGAGATGTCCAATGTGTGGTCCACACTCTGGACCGCCGCCAGGGCCAACCTTGGCCCGGCGCGGAACCCTCGCCCTCACCCCTGGCGCGGCCAGCCCAGCCCCGACTCCTTGACCTTCCCGGCCTGCTCGGGGGTCTTGTGCTGGCAGTCGCACCACGAGCCGCCCCGGCACTCGTCGTGGTGGCTCTCCTTGCACCGGTCGCAGATCATTCTTCCATTGTGCCGTCCGCCCCCCCGGGGCGGCCAGGAGAGGAGACCGGACGGCCTCGGGGGAAGGTCCGGGATGTACCCGATGGAACCATGCCGATCCGGCCTGCCATCCTCGAAGAATGAGGACCTTGCTCAACGTGATCTGGCTGGTGTTCGCCGGGATATGGATGGCCGCCGGCTACGTCCTCGCGGGCATCATCTGCTGCATTCTGATCGTCACGATCCCGTTCGGCATCGCCTCGTTCCGGATCGCCGCCTTCGCGCTGTGGCCCTTCGGCCGGACCGTGGTGCGCGATCCCCGGGCGGGCGCGATGTCGGCGATCGGAAACGTGATCTGGTGCGTCGTGGCCGGGATCTGGCTGGCCATCGGGCACCTGCTGACGTCGATACCGCTCTTCCTGTCGGTGATCGGCATCCCGCTGGCGATCGCCAACATCAAGCTGATCCCCGTCTCCCTGCTGCCGCTGGGCGCCCGGATCGTCCCGGTGGACGACCCGGAGTCGATCTACCGGCGCTGACACGCCCCCCAGCCCGGGGGACCGGGGCCGACGGCGTCCCGCGGCGCGCTCCCCGGACCGAGACCCGGGGAGCCGCGGACGGGACCCGGCGGCCTGCCTGCGGACACATGCCGGGACCGGCACCCGGGGGTTCGTGATCAAGAGGCGCTGGGCATACCGTTGTGTGGCATGACGTCCACTGATGCCCAGGCGCACCGGCCGGGGCCGGAGAAGCCCACATCGCGTGGACGCGTGGCCCGGCTGCGGGCCGGGCTGACCTGGCTGCGCGGCACGGGCACCTGGGCCCTCGCCACCGCGACCACCAACGCGGGCATCGCCTACCGCGTCACCGGCCTGGCCGGGGAGGCGGCCTTCTTCGCGCTGCTGTCGCTGCCGCCGTTCACCCTCGGCCTGATCGGCCTGGTCGGCCGGCTCACCGGGGCGATCGGCCCGGACGCGGTCCAGGCCGTCCGGGCCTGGATCCAGTCCCAGGCCCACCTGCTGTTCACCGACAACGCCGTCAACACCGTCGTCACACCGCTCGTCGACGACGTCCTGAACCCGCAGAAACAGGTCCCGCTGATCTCCCTGGGCTTCCTGCTGGCCCTGTGGTCCGGCTCGCGCGCCCTGTTCGTCTACGTGGACCTGATCTCGGTCGCCTACGGACTCGGCGACGAGCGCGGCATCATCCGCACCCGCCTGATGTCCTTCGGCCTCTACGTCGCGGGCCTGCTCATCGGGCTGCTGATCATGCCGGTGCTCGTCCTGGGGCCGGTGGTGCTGCACGGCGTCCTGCCCCGCGAGTACGCCGCCCTGGTCGACGGCCTCTACTGGCCGGTCGTCGTCATCGGATCGGTGATCTTCCTGACCCTGCTCTACCACGTGAGCGTCCCGGTGCGGACGCGCTGGTGGCGGGAGCTGCCGGGGGCCGTGCTCGCGCTGATCATCTGGATCGCCTGCGCCGCCGTGCTGCGGGAGGTCCTCGCCGCGTGGTTCTCCCCGGTGTCGGTCTACGGCTCGCTCGCCGCCCCCATCGCGGTGCTGCTGTGGCTGTACATCACGGCGCTGGCCGTCCTCATCGGGGCCACGCTGAACGCCGAGGTGGACCGCCTGTGGCCCGTCGACGGCGCAGGCCGGGCCACTCGCACCGGTCAGTCCGCTATCGTCTGAAGCGCGACTGGCGCATTGGGTGGGAGAGACCACCGGGGAGCGGAAAGCGGAGGGCCGCGCGCCTGGGTCCTCCGCACGATGTCAATGCCGACAGGGGAGTGAAGGCGCATGAGTTCTCTTTCGAGCGTCGATCCGCAGATCGCCGAGCTGATCAAGGCCGAGGAGCGCCGTCAGGCCGACACCGTCAAGCTGATCGCCTCCGAGAACTACGTCTCCAAGGCGGTTCTCGAGGCCACCGGAACCGTTCTCACCAACAAGTACTCCGAGGGTTACCCGGGCAAGCGGTACTACGAGGGCCAGCAGGTCATCGACCAGATCGAGACCCTCGCCATCGAGCGGGCCAAGTCGCTGTTCGGCGTCAACCACGCCAACGTCCAGCCCTACTCCGGCTCGCCCGCCAACCTGGCGATCTACCTCGCCTTCCTCCAGCCGGGCGACACCGTCATGGGCATGGGCCTGCCGTTCGGCGGCCACCTCACCCACGGCTGGTCGGTCTCGGCCACCGGCAAGTGGTTCAACCCGGTCCGCTACGGCGTGCGCCGCGACACCGGCCGCGTCGACATGGACGAGGTCCGCGAGATCGCCCTGCGCGAGCGGCCCAAGCTGATCTTCTGCGGCGGCACCGCGATCCCGCGCACGATCGACTTCCCGGCCTTCGCCGAGATCGCCCGCGAGGTCGGCGCGGTGCTCGCCGCCGACATCGCCCACATCGCCGGCCTGGTGGCCGGCGGCGCCCACCCCTCGCCGGTCGGCCACGCCGACGTCATCTCCACCACCACCCACAAGACGCTGCGCGGTCCGCGCGGCGCCATGCTCATGGCCACCGCCGACGAGCACGCCACCGCGCTGAACAAGGCCGTCTTCCCCGGCCTGCAGGGCGGCCCGCACAACCACACCACCGCGGCGATCGCGGTGGCGCTGAAGGAGGCGGCGGCCGACGAGTTCAAGGACTACGCCCGCCAGGTCGTGGTGAACTCCCAGGCGCTGGCCGAGGAGCTCCTGGGCCGCGGCTTCGACCTCGTCTCCGGCGGCACCGACAACCACCTCATCCTGCTGGACCTGACGCCCAAGGGCATCGGCGGCAAGCCCGCCGCCCAGGCGCTGGACCGGGCCGGGCTGGAGACCAACTACAACACCGTGCCGTTCGACCCGCGCAAGCCGTTCGACCCGTCCGGCATCCGCATCGGCACCGCCGGTGTGACCAGCCGGGGCATGGGCGTCGCCGAGATGCGGCAGATCGGCGCCTGGATGGACCAGGTCGTCTCCGCGCTGGCCAAGGACCAGGACGAGGCCGAGCGCGTCATCACCCGCGTGCAGGGCGAGGTCCGGGAGCTCACCGCCCGCTTCCCGGCCCCCGGCCTGTAGGCCGCCCGCGCCGGGCGCGGGAACGGGCCGGGTGCCGGAACGGGCCGGGTGCCGGAACGGGCCGGGTGCCGGAACGGGGCGGAAAAAAAGGGTTTGCGCCCGGGGGTGGGTTTCGCGATAGGTTCCGTCGTGCGGATCGTCCGCGCGACGGAACCCACGGGATTCCGGTCACGGCGCCGCCCGAGGACGGGCGGCCACGAGCAACGGAGGTGAGGACTATGCGGGCCTTTCTGAGCAGCCTGCCGTCAATCGACCTCCGGGTGCCCGCCTGACCGACTCCTGGCCGCGGGCGCCCCTCTCGCAAAGGGTGTACCCACGTTGTCCGCTCCGGACCTGTTCGCTTCTTCCGTATCGCTGTCCCGCCTCGGCTGGGACGACTCCCTCGCCGCCGATCTCCCCGACGGCCTGCTGCCCGCCCGGGTGGCCCGCGTCGACCGCGGCGCCGCCGAGGTGCTGACCGCCGAGGGTTCCCTTCAGGCCCACTACGGCGCCTCCGTACGGCGGGCCGCCGCCGCCGACCCCGTCGCGCTGCCCTGCGTCGGCGACTGGACGGGACTGCGCCGGCTGCCCGAGGGCCGCTTCGAACTCGCGGCGCTGCTGCCCCGCCGTACCGCCTTCGTCCGCGGCGGCGTCGGCAGGACGTCGCGGGGCGGCCTGTCCGGCGACTCCCAGGGGCAGGTGCTCGCCGCCAACGTCGACATCGTGTTCATCGCCGAGCCCGCCCTGCACGCCACCGACACCGCCGACCTGGGCCGGATCGAGCGCCTGCTGGCGCTGGCCTGGGAGAGCGGGGGACGGCCGGTGGTGCTCGTCACCAAGTCCGACCTCATCGGGGACGCCCTGCCCCACCTGCTGGAGGAGGTCGCCGAGGCGGCCCCGGGGGTGGACGTGCACGCGGTCTGCTCCGTCACCGGGGAGGGCGTGGACATCGTGCGCGGCCACCTGGACGGCAGGCACACCGCCGTCGTGCTCGGCGCCTCCGGCGCGGGCAAGTCGACGCTGGTCAACGCGCTGGCCGGGGAGGAGATCATGGAGACCCAGCGGGTCCGGGCGGGCGACGGCCGCGGCCGGCACACCACGGTCCACCGCGAGCTCATCCGGCTGCCCGGCGGCGGGCTGATCATCGACACGCCGGGGATCCGGCGCATCGGCCTGTACGACATGGGCGAGGGGGTGGACCTGGCCTTCTCCGACATCGAGGACCTCGCCGCGGAGTGCCGGTTCGCCGACTGCTCGCACCGCGCCGAGCCGGGCTGCGCCGTGATCGCCGCCATCGAGGACGGCACGCTGCCCGAGCGGCGGCTGGTGAGCTGGCACAAGCTGCGGCGCGAGGCCGCCTGGATGGCGTCGCGGAGCGACCCGCGGCTGCGCAAGGAACTGCAGAACAGGTGGAAGACCATCCACAAGGAGATGCGCAAGCCCGGCCGGATCCGGCCCTAGGCGTGTCGCCCGGCCGGGCGGGCCCGGCGCGCCGCCCGGTCCGAGCGGGATCCGCGGGCGGGTCCGGCCGGGAACGCCCTGCGCGCGGGGCCGGCCGGGCCCGTCCCGGGGGTGAGACGCCGAAGCCCCCGCCCGGCGGAGGGCCGGGCGGGGGCTTCGGGAAGCGGAGGGGTCCACCGGGACGACCGGCCGGACCGAAGGCCGCGGGAGGCGTATCCGGCGGGATCGCCGGAAGGGAGCCGCGGGAGGCGGAACCGGGAAGGACCTTACCTGCCGGGTGTTCCGCCTCCTGGGCGGAACACCCTGATCGTGCGGCGACGTGTGATCCCGCGCCGGAACGGCGGGATCACACGCGGGGGAAGCCGGGTGGAGGTGTTGCTCAGGCGACGGCGCTGATGCCGGCGCTGGCGGCACGACGCATGCGACGGCGACGCTCGGAGGCGCGCTCGTCCTCGTTCAGGCCGCCCCAGGTGCCGTACTTCTCCGGACGCGACAGCGCGTAGTCGAGGCACTCGGCGCGGACGGGGCACTGGGCGCAGATGGCCTTGGCCTTCCGCTCGCGGATGTCGCGCTCAGGCTGGCGCTCGCCGTCGGGACCGAAGAAGAGCACGAGGTCCTCACCCCGGCACGCGGCGTCATCCTGCCAGCCCCAGCTGGGCCGAGGACGGGCGGTCTGCCGGCGTACCTGAGACATGAGAAAACCACCTTTTACGTGAGAGGTAATTCGGGTTGATGCCGCATTGGACGTTTGTGGCGTCCCTGATTCCAACGCCGGGATTGCCCGTGATGTTCCCTCAGGTCAGGCGAGAGCGGGCGTGGCGTACCGCACAGGCGTGAGCCTGTCCAGCGTGACCAGCCGATAGGTGGTGACCGTCTCGGCGCAAGCCGTACCACATGGCGTTGTGAGCGTCATGGGCTCGACCACCACCCGGAAACGAGCGTCGCCACCGCGCACGAGGACTTCGGTGGTGACGCCGTCCGACCTGGAGGACTCCACGGCCACTCCACCGACCGAGAGCTCGCCCGTATGGGCGCGGACGAAATGCTCAGCGGCCTGCGACGGCTCGGGGATGCCCGCGCGTCCCCGGAAACGGTCGAGGATGACCTCGCCGGACCGGTACGCATCGACTGCCGCGATCGCAGCAGCCTGAGACATGCTGCCGTAGTAAAGCCCGTGTGGCAAGCACACGAGGTTGGCGGCATAGCGATCGCCGCCAACATGTGATGTTTCCCATATTCTGTCCGGCAAAACCTCTGCCAAGGACCGAGCCAGGGGCAGTCCAATGCGGGCGCAGCACGCGTTGCGCTTGGCATGCGTGCACACCAGAAAAACCGGCTCACTCACAAGTATGCAGGACTCCGGGACCACTCCGGCCACCAGCGCGTCCATGTCAAGATCGGATGGACCTGCGATGACGCCCTCGGCGATCCACGGCTCGGGGGCCGTGGCGTCGGCGACCATGACGTGGATCCCGCCCGTCACGGGCTTCCGGTGCCCCGGGCGGCGGATGAGCTGGGGCCGGATGCCGAGGTTCTGCGCCCGTCTGATAAGCGCGTGAATTTCCTCGGGCAGCCGGCAGTCCTCCAGGTGCGAGGCCCACGGGCCGGAGTGCTCGATGAGCAGCCAGAAGCGGGCCCCCACCGTCGCGCTGGCGAGAACCGGCAGGTCACCGGTGTGACAGCCCGCGGGATGCGAGCAACTTCCTGCCCACGCCCGCCTGTCCGTTCCCGAAACGCACCCCGAGCTCACGCACCCCTCCTTCGACTTAGGTGAGACTAACCTAATTGATCGGCGGGTGTGGCGTGAGGTGTGAGTGTGCTCTGTTCCGTCGCGCCCCGGGCGGCGCGGCCGGAGAAGGGTCGACGGAGGTCCGGTGTCAAGGCTTCGGGGCTGAGAGATCTCTGTGAGAAATCTCCCGCCCCAAGCATGGTCAGGAGATCCTGTCAAGAGGCGGACGGAAATCCGTACGCCGTCAAGGGCCGAACGGCCCGTACTCCGGGGCCTCCGGTACCGCGTCCCACGGCGTCCGGGGCCGGAAGGTGTCCAGGGCCGGAAGGCGTCCGGGGCCGGCCGGTTCCGCGTTCCGGGTCGGCCGGGGCCGGCCGGTTCCGCGTTCCGGAGCGGCCGGAGTCAGCCGGTCCCGCGTTCCAGGGCGGCCAGGGCCGCGGGCATGGCCGCCGCCCTGTCCTCCGGCACGAGGCCGATCCGGGTCCGGCGGTCGAGGAGGTCCCCGGCGTCCAGCGCCCCCTCGTGCCGGACCGCCCAGACCAGCTCGGCGCCGGTGACGCCGGTCGGCAGCGGCTCGGCCAGCGCCGGGTCCCCGGCCGCCAGCGACCGCACCGCCGCCGCCTCGGCGCCGTACCGCGCCACCAGCCGCCCCCGCGCCGCCACGCCCGGCGGGAGGTACCCGACGAGGGGCAGCCGCGCCGTACGGCTCGCCCCGGCGGGCAGGCCCCGCAGCCGCACCACGAGGTCGACCGCGTCCTCGGCCATCCGCCGGTAGGTGGTCAGCTTGCCGCCCACGACCGTGACCGCCCCGCCGGGGGAGGCCAGCAGCGCGTGCCGCCGTGACAGGTCGGCGGTGCGCCCGCCGTCCCCGTCCCGCCCGCCGATCCCGTCGCGCCCGCCTCCGCCGAGGAGCGGGCGCAGCCCGGCGAAGGCCCCGGCGACGTCCTCGCGCCGGATCTCCGCGGCCAGCACCGAGTTGAGCACGCCGAGCAGGAACGCCACGTCCTCCTCCGGCGCCTCCGGCACGTCGGGGACCGGCCCGTCCACCGGCTCGTCGGTCAGGCCGACGTAGACGCGGCCGTCGTCCTGGGGCAGGACCAGCGCGAACCGGTTGCTCTCCCCGGGGATCGGCACGTGCAGCCCGGCCCGCAGACCGGGGAGGGTCTCCGGGCGCAGCACGAGGTGGGTGCCGCGCGAGGGCCGCAGCGGGATGCCCGGGTCGAGGCCGGCGGCCCAGACCCCGGTGGCGTTGACCGTCGCCCGGGCGCGGATCGTGAAGACGTCGCCGGTCAGCTCGTCGCGGACCTCGGCGCCGTCCCCGGCCAGCGCGAGGGCCCGGCAGCGGGTCAGGATCCTGGCCCCGTGCGCGGCGGCCGTCCTGGCCAGCGCCACCACCAGGCGCGCGTCGTCGTTCAGCCGCCCGTCCCAGGACAGCAGCGCGCCGCGCAGGCCGTCCGGCGCCAGCGGCGCGGCCAGCTCCAGCGCCCGCCGGGCGGGGATCCGCGCGGGGCCGGGCAGCAGCGCGCGGGGCGTGCCCGCCGCCGCCCGCAGCCCGTCGCCGAGCCGGTAGCCGGCCATCACCGTCGCCGCCCGGGAACGGGAGACCCGCGGGGTCAGCGGCAGCAGGTACGGCGCGGCCCGCACCAGGTGCGGGGCGGTGCGGGCGAGCAGCACACCGCGCTCCACCGCGCTCTCCCGGGCCACCCCGACCTGCCCCCTGGCCAGGTAGCGCAGCCCGCCGTGGATCATCTTCGAGCTCCACCGGGAGGTGCCGAACGCCAGGTCGCAGGCGTCGATCGCGGCCACCGACAGGCCGCGGGAGGCGGCGTCGAGCGCCGCCCCGGCGCCGGTCGCGCCCAGGCCGACCACCAGCACGTCGACCACGAGGCCGCGCGTCTCGGCCAGCTCGCGCGCCCGGCGGGCGGCGTTGAGGGAGGAGCCCGGAAGCGACGGGCCGGGGAAGCCGGGGGCGGGGGAGCTCACGGTCGCAGGTACCTCTCCAGGAGGGTGGCGAGTTCGTCGTCCAGCTCGCCGGGGGAGGCCGGGGCGAGCACCGCCGGACCCGACAGCAGGAACGACTGGGCGGTCAGCAGCACGGTCCCGGCCAGCCGCGCCGGGTCGCCGGGCCGTACGGCGCCCAGCTCCTGCCCGCGCGCGACGGACTCCGCCACGAGCGCCAGCATGGCGTCCTGGCTGGCTCCCCGGCGGCGCAGCAGGTACGGCAGGAGCAGCTCGGGATCCACCTCGACGATCTTCCGCCAGAGCGGGTGGCCGCGCAGGGCCCGCACCACCCCGACCGCCGCGGCGACCGGGTCGTCCCCGGCGAACCGGCCGGCGACGAGCGTCCACTCGCGGGTCATCAGGTCGGCGACCAGCGCGCGGACGTCCGGCCAGCGGCGGTAGATCGTCATCCGGGAGACCCCGGCCCGCCGCGCCACGTCGGTGAGCGTGGTGCGCCGCACGCCGACCGCGAGCACCATCTCGCGGGCGGCGTCGAGAACGGGATCGGGGTCGCGGGCGGGGCCGCCGGTGTCCATGACCACATTGTGACGGATGGACGTCATCTGTCACAGTGTAGACGTGGAGACTCCGATGACCGCCGCCGCCGAACCGATGCTCTGGTCGGGCTGGGGCGACCCCGCGCGGGCCGCCGAGCTGCCCGAACCGGTCCGCCGCCTGCTGGGCGACCTGCTGGGCGTCCGCGCGCCGGACACCCCCGCCGCGGCCCTCGACGAGGTGCGGCTGCCCGGCACGGCGCTCCCCGCGCCGGTCGTGGCCGAGCTGGAGGAGGCCGTCGGCGCCGGGCACGTCCGCCGCGACCACGAGACCCGCGTCCGGCACACCCGGGGCAAGTCCACCCCCGACCTGCTGCGCATCCGCGCCGGGGACGGCTCGGACGCCCCCGACGCCGTCGTGCTGCCCGGCTCCCACGACGAGGTGCTGGCGGTGCTGCGGATCTGCGCCGCGCACCGGGTGGCCGTCGTGCCGTTCGGCGGCGGCACCTCGGTCGTCGGCGGCCTGGCGGCCGACCGGCGCGGCTTCGCCGGGGTCGTCGCGCTGGACGTCTCACGGCTGAACCGGCTGGTGTCGGTGGACGCCGAGTCCATGGTCGCCGAGCTGGAGCCGGGGCTGCGCGCGCCGCAGGCCGAGCGGCTGCTGGCCGGGCACGGGTTCACCCTGGGGCACTTCCCCCAGTCGTTCGAGTACGCGACGCTGGGCGGCTTCGCCGCGGCCCGCTCCAGCGGGCAGGCGTCGGCGGGCTACGGCCGGTTCGACGACATGGTCGTCGGCATGACCGTGGCCACTCCGCGCGGCACCCTGGAGCTGGGCCGCGCGCCCAAGTCGGCCGCCGGGCCCGACCTGCGCCAGGTGATCCTCGGCTCCGAGGGCGCGTTCGGGGTGATCACCTCGCTGCGGCTGCGGGTGCGCCGGGCCCCCGCCGAGCGTCTCTACGAGGGCTGGCGGTTCCCGTCGTTCGCGCAGGGGACGGCCGCGCTGCGGCGTCTCGCCCAGGACGGCCCCGTGCCCACCGTGCTGCGCCTGTCCGACGAGACCGAGACGATGGTCGGCCTGGCCAGGCCGGACGAGCTGGGCGGCCTCGCGGCCGGCGCGGGCTGCCTGGCCGTCACGGGCTACGAGGGCGAGCCGGGGGAGGCGCGGGCGCGGCGGGACGCCGCCGCGGAGATGCTGGCCGGGCTCGGCGGCACCTGCCTGGGCCCGGACCCGGGCGAGTCGTGGGCCCGGGGCCGCTACTCCGCCCCCTACCTGCGCGACTCCCTGCTCGGGGCCGGGGCCACCGTGGAGACGCTGGAGACGGCCGGGTTCTGGTCCGCCCTGCCCGGCCTCTACGACGCCGTACGGCTGTCGCTCCAGGGCTCCCTGGGCTCGCCGCTGGTGATGTGCCACGTCTCCCACGTGTACGGCACCGGCGCCTCGCTGTACTTCACGGTCGTCACGGCCCAGTCGGCCGACCCGCTGGGGCAGTGGGAGGCGGCCAAGAAGGCGGTGAACGAGGCGATCGTCGCGGCCGGGGGCACGATCTCCCACCACCACGGCGTCGGCCGCGACCACCGGGACGCCTACGCCGCCGAGATCGGCGAGCTGGGCGTGGAGATCCTCCGGGGGATCAAGGACCGGCTTGACCCGGACGGCGTCCTCAACCCGGGGGCGCTGGTCGCCCCGGCGCCGGACTGAGCGGCGGGCCGGCGCCGGCCGGTTCGGACTTCCCGGGATTTTCCGGGGAATTATCTACCCCCGCCGGAGCGGCCGATCTATGATCATCTGCCTTGACATCCTCCCCGCCTGAAGGGCGGGGGATTCCAACCCGCTTCCTACGCGATGAGGAGAGCGGGATGGGGTTCGCGGTGCACCGGCCCGGTGACCCGGGGCCCTTCCCGCGCAGCCACGGCATGCCCTGCCGCGTGTGCGATGTTGCGTGCGGCGTTCACATCGGCGTGCCCGGCGTGATGGCAGGAGCGGCACCGGAAGCGCGCTTGGCTCTCACGCGCCCTCCGGTCCACGAACCCGCACGCCGAACAGCGCTGACTGGTGAACGCCGGATCGACCCGGATGACCCGGCCGGGCGCCTTGTCCTCCAGGCGGGTGACGAGCAGACCCCAGCCATTGGCCAGGATGCCGCGGTTCAGCCCGGCCTTCTGTCGCACCCCGCGGCCCGGCTTCTCGGCCGTGCCGCGGGCCGATCGGGTCATCGCGGCGATCTTGAGGTCCTCGACCGCGATGACGTCGAACCGGCGGGCCAGATCGGTGCTGGTCTTCTCCACCCAGTCCTTACGCCGGTCCTTGCGCCGCGCCTTGAGCCGGGCGAGGGCGGCCTTGACCTTCGCCCGCCGGGCCGAGCCGGGCTTGGCGCGGGCGAGCCTGCGCTCCAAGCGCCGCAGCCGCGCCTGCTCGGTCTGCCGCAGGGGTTGGACGGTGAGCAGTTCACCGGTGGACAACGCCGCCGAGACCACCACGCCCCGATCCACCCCCACGACCTCGCCGTTGCCGGGTGCGGGAACCGGGACGGGGACGGCGGCGAAGGCGACATGCCAGCGCCCGGACCGGTCCCGGGTCACCCGGTAGGACTTCACCCCGGCCGGAACGGGCCGCGACCAGCGGAACCGCACCCAGCCCACCTTGGGGACGCGGACCTCGCCGACGTGGCGCGACAGGCGCCGCACGTCCTCGGCTTTGACGGCGACGATCCGAAAGCCTTCGCTGCGGCCGCGTTTGCGCCAGGTGGGCCGCTTGTGAGTGCCGCCGAAGAAGTTCGCCATCGCCTGGGCGAAGTCCTTCAGCGCCTGCTGCTGCACGATGACCGACCCATCGGCCAGCCACGGGCAGGCGGCGCGGGCCTGGGTGAGCTGGCGGCACTGCTCGGCGAACCCCGGAGCACCGCCGCGTCCGGGCCACCAGAACGAATGCTGCTCGACCGCGAGGTTCCACACGTACCGGGCATGGCGGCAGTGCTCGGCCAGCGCCGCCTCCTGGACGGGGGTGGGCTGCAGCCGGTAACGGGACACGCACGGAATTTTACCGACTGTTACCGGACCGCTACCGGCGAAACGGGGAAGTTCCCGGTGTCCGGCCGCTCCGCGTTTCCTCCCCGTCCTGAAGGGCGGGGCTTTCACGCTGCAGATTCATGGTGACGGCGGGGCAGTGGCCCACGGCGAACACCGGGACGCGGGTGTACGTCGACGACTTCACCATCGGCCGGCTGCCCTGACGGCGCCGGTTGCGGCCAACGAAAAATCTACATTGTAAAGGCGTCGGGCGCGGACAGGACGAGAACGATCCCCCGCCGACGACCGGTCACCCCGATCCACCGGACGGCGGACGCCGCGGCCGGTCGGAGAGCGGCCAGACGTAGGGCAGCCCGTCCGGCTCGTCGCCGAAGATCGGGCGGTAGAACTCCGGGGACTTGCGCAGCAGCGCCGACCGGTGGCTGAGGTGCAGCTCCGGGTCGCCCAGCCAGGGCGGCAGCTCCCCGGCGGCGGCGAGCTCCGCCTGGGAGCGGGGCGCGGCGACGCCGAGGAGGCCGGACAGCTCCCGCGTCAGCTTGTCCGCGCAGGTGTCGGCCCGGCCCCCGGCGCACCACCGCTCGCAGACCTCCAGGCCGTACCTGACCAGCGCCTCCTCGTACCCGGCCCACATCCGCACCGCCGGGTGGTGGCGCCAGCCGTACCCCGGGACGGTCAGCGCGCGCAGCACCTGGATGGTCTCCACCCGCTGCTTGCCGAGCCGCAGGGGGTCGAGGACCCGTGCGGTGGCGGCGAAGTCGGGGTAGGGGAGGAAGGTCTGCATCGCGGCTCCCGTACCCGCTTAACCCTGCGCATGTCCGAGATCAACGTCAAAATATGGTCATGGTCGATATCGGTCGGGCCGCGAGACGCGGACGTGACGGCTCCTCCCGGGTGTCGGAGGAGGGCGCGGGCTGGTCGTGCGCCCGGGTGGGTACGTTCCGGGACATGCTCCCCGGCCGGGAGAGCTTCTCCTGGCTGAACCCGCGCACCCTGTGGCGGTCGAGGAACGAGGTCCTGGCGACACTGTTCGGGGATCCGTCCGGTGAGGTGCGCGCCCGCTGGGTGGCCGCCCAGCGGGAGCGGGGCGCGGATCCGGCCATGCGGATCCCGGTGGACGTCGGCCCGGAGTTCTCCTTCCTGGTCCTGGGGGACACGGGGGAGGGGGACGCCTCGCAGTACGCGGTCGTCCCGGGGGTGCTGAAGATCGGGCGGGGCACCTCCTTCGCCGTCATCGCCAGCGACGTGATCTACCCCGCCGGGTCGGGCAACGACTACGACGTCAAGTTCTTCCGCCCGTACCAGGACTACCCCGCGCCGATCTACGCCGTGCCCGGCAACCATGACTGGTACGACGGGCTCGGCGGCTTCATGCGCGTCTTCTGCGAGGCCCCGGCGCTGAAGGCCGAGCGGCAGGGCTTCCGGCTGTCGCCCTCCGGGCTGCGGGGCCTGCTGTGGCGCAAGCCGGACGTGATCGACGAGGCGGCGCTGGAGCGGGCGCGCGAGCGCCGGTCCGAGCCCGGCCAGCGGGCCGTGCAGCCCGGACCGTACTGGGCGCTGGAGACCCCCTCGCTGCTCATCGTGGGGGTGGACACCGGGATACGCGGCACGCTGGACGCCGGGCAGGCGCGGTGGCTGCGCGAGGTCTCGCGGGATCCGCGGCCCAAGATGCTGATCACCGGCAAGCCCGTCTACGTCCGCGACGAGTACAGGCCGTCGGCGCTGGAGGGGGGCGGCACGATCGACGACATCGTCGCCGACCCCGCGCACAACTACGTCGCCGCGATCGGCGGGGACGTGCACAACTACCAGCGTTTCCCGGTCAGCAGGGGCGGCCGGACGATCCAGTACATCGTGGCCGGCGGCTCCGGGGCGTTCATGCACGCCACCCACACGATCCCCAGGGTCACGGTGGGCGGCGTCAGCGAGGACGACTACCGCTGCTACCCGCTGCGCGGCGACTCGCTGTCGTTCTACAGCAGGCTCTACAGCGACCGGCTGCGGATGCGCTGGCTCTACCTCACACCGGCCGAGAGCGCGGCGGTGATGTCGCGGCGGATCGGCGTCGCCCCCGTCCGGGACGTCCCGCCCGTGCCCGTCACGGCGCGGATGAGGTGGGCGGCGCGGATCCTCGGCGGCCTGCCGATGCCGTTCCGGCTGCCGGTGGGCCGGACGTTCCACCGCTACCTGTCGGAGCTGTCCGACTGGGACACCCCGCCGTTCTTCAAGAGCTTCCTGCACGTCTCGGTGACCCCGGAGGCCCTGACGATCCGGTGCTTCGCCGCGACCGGCTGCCTGGAGCAGGAACTCGAACCCCCGCTCGAGGACGAGGTGGTGATACCGCTCGCCTGAGCGAAAGTGTCGGGGCGGCGTGGGAGGCTGGCCTCATGCACGTGGCAGTGGCGGCCGGTCCGGGGAGCGGTGGCGTCCTGCTGCCCGCCGGGGGCGAGGCGCGGACCGTCGCCGACCTGGCGGCGGCCGTCCGGGAGCTTGAGACGGGGTCCGGGGCGCGGGCCGTTCCGGGCGCGCCGGAGCCAGGGGCGCGGGCCGTCCCGGGGCCGGGCGCCGGGCGGGGGGCGCCTCCGGGCGCGGCGGGCGGGCGTCCGCGCTGGGTCTGGGCCGACACCCGCGCGGTCTACCCCGCCCTGCTCGACGCCGGGGTGCGGGTGGGCCGCTGCCACGACCTGGCGCTGACCGAGGGCCTGCTGCTGGGATACGAGGGGCGGTACGGCGAACCCCGCTCGGCCGCGGCGGCGCACGCCCGGCTGCACGGCCTGCCGGTGCCCGACGACGACCACCAGGCGCCCGGCGGGGAGCGGGCGCGTCAGGCCGCGCTGTTCGAGGATGAGCCGCCCGCGCCGGACGCCGGGCCGGTGGCCGAGGTCCTCGCCGACCAGCTCCGGCGGATCGAGGCCACCGCCGACCCGCACCGGTTCCGGTTGCTGGCCGCGGCCGAGTCGGCCGGGGCGCTGATCGCCGAGGAGATGAGCCGCGACGGCATGCCCTGGCGGCGCGACGCGCACGACGCGCTGCTGGCCGAGCTGCTCGGCCCGCGCCCGGTGCACGGCATGCGCCCGGCGAAGCTGCAGGCGCTGGCCGATCAGGTGTCGGCGGCCTTCGGCACGCCGTTCAACCCCGACTCCCCGCAGCAGATCATCCGGGCCTTCAAGGCGGCGGGGGTGCCGGTGGCCTCCACCCGGGCCCACGAGATCAGGAAGGTCGACCACCCCGGGGTCGCGCCGCTGCTGGCCTACAAGGAGCTGGCGCGGATCCACAGCTTCCACGGCTGGGTCTGGGCCGACCAGTGGGTGCGCGACGACCGCTTCCGGCCGGAGTACGTCGTCGGCGGCGTCGTGTCGGGCAGGTGGGCCACCAGCGGCGGCGGGGCGCTGCAGATCCCCAAGGTGATGCGCCGGGTGGTGGTGGCCGACGAGGGCTGGATGCTCGTCGTGGCCGACGCGGCGCAGCTGGAGCCGCGGGTGCTGGCCGCGATGGCCGGGGACGGCGGGCTGGCCCGCGCGGCCGGGGAGGCCGATCTGTACCAGGCTCTGGCGGGGGCGTTCGGCGGCGACCGCGCCCACGCGAAGATCGCCATGTTGTCGGCCATGTACGGCGGGACCAGCGGCGACGCCCCCACGCTGCTGGCCGTGATGCGGCAGCGCTTCCCGCAGGCGTACCGGTTCGTCGAGGAGGCGGCGCGCAGCGGCGAGGAGGGGCGGCTGGTGAGGTCCTGGCTCGGCCGCACCTGCCCGCCGCCGTCGGCGCGCTGGAAGGAGCTGGTCTCGGGCCCGGAGGGCAGGCGTGCGGCGCGCGACCGGGGCCGGTTCACCCGCAACTTCGTGGTCCAGGCGACCGCGGCGGAGTGGGCGCTGTCGCTGCTGGCGGTGCTGCGCGGGCTGCTGCCGGACCCGGCGCGGCTGGTGTTCTTCCAGCACGACGAGGTGATGGTGCACTGCCCGGCCGAGCTGGCCGAGGAGGTCGTCGCGGCGGTGGGCCGGGCGGCCGGGGAGGCGACGCGCCTGCTGTTCGGTGCGACGCCGGTGCGCTTCCCGATGCAGGCGGTCGCGGTGCGCTGCTACGCCGACGCGAAGTGACGACGGGCGCGGCGCCGCGTGGGCCGTGCGGCGGCTCGCCGGTTCGGGGGCCGGGGCCGTACGGGCGCCGACGGCCGGAACGTGGCGCGCCTCATCCCCCTGCATCCCCCTGCCGCCGGCGCCGGGACCGTACGGGCGCCGATGGCCGCCGGTGCCCGTACGGGGAGCCGGGGGGTCAGGCGGCGCGCGCGGGCCGGGTGGTGAGGGCCAGCCAGGCGGCGGTGACGGTCACCATGACCGCCGTGGCGGTGCCGAGCGTGCCGTAGGACAGGCCGCTCACGATCAGCCCGGCGAGGATCGTGCCGCCCGCGCCGCAGACGTTCATCAGCAGGTCCGACAGGCCCTGCACGGCGGGGCGGCGCTCCAGCGGCACGGCCTCGGTGAGCATCGCCGAGCCCGCGATCAGGCCGCAGGACCAGCCGACGCCGAGCAGGCCGAGCCCGGCGGTCACCCGGCCGATGTCGTGCGGCCCGGCCCCGCCCGCGAGGAGGGCGGCGGCCAGGAGGACGCCCATGCCGAGGACGAGCACGCGGGTCCGGCCGATCCGGTCGGCCAGCCAGCCGACCGCAGGCGACAGGACGAACATGCCGGCGATGTGCACGCTGAGCACGACGCCGATGGTCCGGTAGCCGGCGCCGGCGTGGTCGAGGTGCACCGGGGTCATGGACATGACCGACACCATCGCGGTGTGGGCGACCGCGATCGCCACGAGCGCCCGGGAGGCGGCGGGGCTCTCGCGCAGGGCCCGCCAGCCGGCGCGCAGCCCGCCCCGGCTCCGGGTCCGGGCCGTGGCCGGGGTCGGCGCGGGGGCGGCGGGGGAGCCGGGAGCGGCCGGAGCGGGGGAGCCCTGGGAGGTCGCGCGGGCCAGCAGCAGCGGGTCGGGCCGCAGCGCCACCAGCACGACGGCCAGCGCGAGCGCGAACGCCAGCAGGGAGAGCGCGAAGGGGCCGGTGTCGGGGGCCAGGCCGAGCCGGCGGCCGAGGCGTTCGGCGGGTTCGGCCAGGTTGGGGCCGGTGACCGAGCCGATGGTGGCGGCCCACACGACCCACGCCAGGTGCCGGGCCGAGTGGCCGGGGGCCGACAGGTCGGTCGCGGAGTAGCGGGAGGCGAGGTTGCCCGCGCTGCCGCCGCCGAACAGCACCAGGCCGGCGAGGAGCAGGGGCCACACGCGCGTGGCGATGGCGAGCAGCGCCACCAGGCAGCCGAGCACCGCGCAGGCGTAGGCCAGGGTCAGCCCGGCCCGGCGGCCATCCCGGTTCGCGGCGCCGGCGGTGGGCAGGGCCAGCAGGGCGGCGCCGAGCACGCTGGAGGTCCCGGCCAGGCCGCTGATCGCCACCGAGCCGGACAGCTTGGCGACCACCAGCGAGCTGAGGGCCGTGCCGACGGCGACCCCGACCCCGCCGGTGATCTGCGCGATGGACAGCACCGCGAGGGTCCGCCGCTGCACCGCCGCGATGTTCATCCGGCTTTCAGGGGAAATATCGTCTTTTTCTGGGATGGATGAGGGGGTGCGCGTCACCAGTGAAGTCTGCCATCACTCATGACACCATTTGAAGCGATATTCCGGTCCCCGCCGGGTGCGCGGACGGGGCGGTCTACGACGCGATCCATACCAGCCCGCCATGCCGGCCCCCGGGTGCGGGACGGGGCGGCCGGTCAGGCGTTCGGGGTGAAGGTGTCGAGGAAGACCTGCCGGAACGCCGCGCTCCTCCCCCAGTCGAGGTCCTGCACGGCGAACGTGATCCGGTAGGCGGTCGCGTCGTCCACCATGACGTACCGGGTGAGCCCGTGCATGGGCACGGCTCCGCCGGACACCGCGTAGGTGTACTCCAGGTCGGCGGCCTTCCAGTCGCGGTAGGGCACCCGGGAGAGGCCGACCTCGGTGTACTCGTCCAGGCCGTTCCGGTCGGCGCGGCGCAGCGCGGTCATCGGGTCGGTCACCGGGACGGGGGTGACGGTGACGCTCCGCCCGCTGTTCCTGGGGCCGGTGAACACGGTGCCGCCGTCGTCGCCCGGCTTGGCGGCCCAGCCCTTGGGCAGCGCCGCCGCGACGCCGGCCTCGCTGAGCCGCCGGTATCCGTCGGGGATCTCGGTCCGCGGCCGGTCCGGGGTCGCCGGGTCGGCGGGTGCCGAGGCGGCGGAGGAGCCGGGGCTCGTGGTGGCGGCCGGGGGCGCCGGGGCGTCCGAGGTGCGGGGCAGCAGCAGGACCAGCGCGGCGATCACCAGCACCAGCGCCACGGCCCCGCCCGCCGCCAGCATCCGCGGTGCCGGCCGGCCGCCGCCGGACCGGCCCTCCCGCCGCCGCGCGCCGGGGGCGCCGGGGTCCTCCGGCGCCGCGTGCCGCCGGCCGCGCAGGGGGGCGCCGGCGGCCGGCCGGGCCGCTGGAGCGTTCTCCGCGGGCGGTCGCGGGGAGGAGCCGGCCGTACCGGTGGGGGAGCCGGGCGGGGGGTCTCCGAAAAAGGGGGAGGAGAAGTCCGCGGAGGAGCTGCGCAGCGCGTCGTAGCCGCGCATCCCGGACGGGGAGCCGCCGGACGGCGGGCCCGGGAAGGGGGCGGTCTCGGGTCCGGACGCGGCCTGCGGGTCGTAGGGCACCCGCACCGGGCCGGAGGGGGTCTCGATGATCCGCGACGGCATCGGTCCGGGCGAAGGGGCCCGCGGGGCCGTGGGGCGGGCCGCCGGGGCGTCGGCGGGGAAGGACGCCTGAGCGCCGGAGGCGGGAAACCGCTCGGAGGAGGTGAGGAAGGGATCCTGCCCGGAGGGGCTCGGGAAGGGGTCCCGGGCGGTGGGGGCGGGGAAGGGTCCCCGCCCGGCGTCGTGGCCGAACGGGTCGGACGAGCCGGGCAGGTCGGACGGACCGGGCAGACCGGACGGGCCGGGCAGACCGGACGGGCCGGGCAGACCGGACGGGCCGGGCAGACCGGACGGGCCGGGCAGCGCCTGTTCCAGCAGGCGGGCCGCCTCGGCGGCGGTCATCCGGCCGTCGGGGTCCCTGCGCAGCAGCCCCTCCAGGACCGGGGCCAGCGTCCCGGCCCGTACCGGCCGGACGGGCTCGCCGGAGAGGATCTCGTTGAGCACCGTCATCGCGTCGGGCCCCTCGTACGGAGGGCGGCCCTCGACCGCGGTGTACAGCGTGGCGCCGAACGCCCACAGGTCGGCGGCGGGGGTGACCGCCCGGCCGGTCAGGCGCTCCGGCGGGACATAGGCGGGCGAGCCCACCAGCAGCCCGGCCAGCGGGGCGGCGCCGTCGTCCTCCAGCGCGGCGATGCCGAAGTCGGTGAGCACCACCCGGTCGGCGGTCAGCAGCACGTTGCCGGGCTTGACGTCGCGGTGCAGGATCCCGGCGGCGTGGGCGTGGCGCAGCGCGTCGAGGACCCGGACGCCGATCTCGGCGGCCTGCGCCACCGGCAGCGGCCCGCCCTGCCGTACGGCCTGCTCCAGGGACCAGCCGCGGACCAGCTCCATCACGATCCAGGGGCGGCCGTCCTCCTCGGCGACGTCGTGGACGGCGGCGATGCCCGGGTGGCTGAGCCGGGCCGCCGAACGGGCCTCGTGGATCATGCGCCGGTGGGCGGCCCGCGTGCCCGCGGGGTCGAGCCCGGGGGGCAGGATCAGCTCCTTGATCGCGACGTCGCGGTCGAGCAGCACGTCGTAGGCGTGCCACACCCGGCCCAGGCCGCCGCGGCCCACCGGCGACACCAGCCGGTAGCGCCTGCCGATCAGCCTGTCCGGCCTCGGGACCGCACCCGGCGGGAGAGGCTCGCCGTCGGGTCCGGCAGGGGCGTCACCGGTCAAGCGATCGGTCATCGTCTCCAGTCCCCCCGCAGGCAGCCTGATCTGTGAGGCTGGACACGATATAAGCCTTACATTCAGTAATGAAAGTTGATGTTTGGCGAACCATTCGCAGACGGCATCGCCGATGCCCGTCCGCCACGGCCCGCCGCCTCCCGGACATCCGGGCTGACGTCGTACGACGCGCCGCGGCCCGCGGCGGACCGGAGGACCGGCCACCGTCCGCCCGGCCCCGGAGTCAGCGCTCCGGTCCGCCGCCGGGGCCGGCCGCCTCGGCGGCGGCTGTCAGGGCCGTTGTGAAGGCCGACGCGGGCGGGCTCACCAGACCGGCGCCCACCTGCCCGGTGCCCGCGACCCGGCCCGCGATGCCGGTGTTGACCGCCGGCAGCAGCCCCGTCCGGGCGACCAGCGCGACGTCGACGCCCACCGGCGTGCCGCGGAAGCCGAGGACGGGGATCCGGTAGGCGGGGTGCTCGGCGAGGGTGATCTCGTACATGGACCGGGTGGCCCGCATCGCGTCCGGCACGTCGCCGCCGACGAACCTGACGATCGCCGGGGCCGCCGCCATCGCGAAGCCGCCCAGGCCGGCCGTCTCGGTGATGGTGGAGTCGCCGATGTCGGGGTTGGCGTCGGCCGGGCCGTACGCGCCGAGGTACAGCCCGTCCGGCACGCCCGCCGGGCCGGTGAACCAGCGGTCGCCCAGCCCGGAGACCTGGATCCCGAAGTCGGTGCCGTTGCGGGCCATCGCCACGACCACGGTGGAGCCGGGCACGTCCCGGGCGGCGTCGGCGCTCACCTTGCAGGCCGCCATGCCCGCGTTGAGGAAGAAGTGGTCGTTGCCGTGCACGAAGCGCAGCACCTCGGCCGCCCGGCCCGGCGCGGCGTCCACGATCGCCGCGGCCAGCTCGCGCACCAGCAGCGACGTGGCGGCGCGGTTGCGGTTGTGCAGCTCGTCGCCCATCTGCAGGGCCTGGGCGATCAGCGCCCCGAGGTCCAGCGGCCCGGTCAGCTCCAGCGCGGCCCGCAGCACCGGTCCCAGGACCTCGCCCATCCAGGTGAGCCGCCGCAGCACCTCCGGGCCGTAGGCGCCGTAGCGCAGCACCTTGCCCAGCCCCTCGTTGAGCGAGCAGAAGGCGGTGCCGCCGTGCTCGGCGTCGTGTACCTCCAGCATCCACATCGACGGGCTGACCACCCCCGCCATCGGCCCCACGGTCCGGTGGCGGTGGCAGGGCTCCAGCCGGACGCGCCCGGCGGCCAGCAGCCTCCCGGCCTCCTCGGGGTCGCCGGCCAGTCCCTCCAGCAGCGCCGCCCCGACGAGCGCGCCGCGCATCGGCCCCGAGGCCCGCTCCCAGGTGATCGGCGGCCCGGCGTGCAGGAAGGTGCCCGGCGGCAGGTCCAGCGCCTCGCGCGCCGGCCGTACGGTGACCAGGCGGGGCCGGGCGGACACCAGGCGGCCGACGGCGACCTCGTTGGCCTCGGCCCTGCGCGGGTCGGCCAGCACCCGGGCGAGGTCGTCGCCGGTGCCCGGCATCGGCGGGCGCCAGTCCACCCGGATCCTCGGTACGGCCTGCGCGTCCAGCGCCTCGCCGAGCGGCTCGGCGCCGGCCGTGACCACCCGGAGCTCTCCGGAGAGCAGGGGCATCGTCACGGGGCACCTCCGCGTGCGGAACGGCCCGCGAGGCGGTCGCCGGGCCGGTGGGTCGTCGCCGGGTGTTCCCGGGAGGGTTCGCGGGCCGTCATCGGGCACCCGCGGCCAGGGCGGCGGCGTGCCGGGCCGCCCGGGCGTTGGAGGCGAACACCGCCGCCCCGGCCGCGCGCAGCGCCTCGGCCTGGCCGCCGAGCCCCTGCGGGTCGCCCTCGGTGCCGACCAGCGCCACCACCACCGCCGTCCCCCGGGCGACGGCCGCGGCGACGGCTGGGGCGAGCCGCCGCGCAGGGTCGGGGTCGGCGCCGTGCCCGAGGACCACGTCCAGGAGCGCGACGTCACCGCCCGGCACGCCTGCCAGGGCCTCCAGCCGCAGCGTGGGGTCGATCATCGGGTGGGCCCGGCCGCGGGTGTAGGCGTCGTCGCCGAAGTCGGTGAACCGCCCGGTCCCGGCCACCAGCCGGGCCTCGGCGCACAGGGTGCCCCCGGCGTACAGGCCGTGCAGCGCCGCGCCGCTCCGGCGGGCCGGCCCGCCGGAGCCGGTCGGACCGCCCGCCTCAGCCGTTGCGGGCGGGGCCGTCGCCGCACCGCCCGGTTCCCCGGTCCCGTCGCCCGGTCCCCGCGCCCCGCCGTCCCCGGCCTTCCGGCCGGCCGGTCCCGGGGCGGGCCAGGAGGGCCAGGCGGGGACCGGCGCCCCGAGCGCACGCAGGGCGCTCTCGGCCGCCGCGGTCAGGTCGCCGTTCCCGGGGCCGAGCAGGGCGGCCACCACCGGCGTGGCGAGCCCGGCGGCGGCGTCCCGCACCGTCCGGGCCACCTCCGGGGCGGGGGGCTTGGAGACCAGGACGATCAGCTCGGTCGCCGGGTCGGCGTCGAGCGCGGCGAGGGCCCGGAGCGTGGACAGCCCGCCCACCTCCGCCGACAGGTCCCGGCCGCCCACGCCGAGCACGTGCCGCACGCCCACGCCCGCCAGGTCCAGCAGGCAGGCGACCTGCTGCGCGCCGGTGCCGGAGGCGGCGACCATCCCGACCGGGCCGGGCCGCAGCACGTTGGCGAAGCCCAGGCCGGTCCCGCCGATCACCGCGGTGCCGCAGTCGGGCCCCATGACCAGCACGTCCCGCTCGGCGGCCCGCCGCTTGAGCAGCACCTCCTGCTCGACGGGCACGTTGTCACTGAAGATCATCACCGGCAGGCCGGCCTCGATCGCGTCCATCGCCTCGGTGAAGGCGTACGGTCCCGGCACCGAGACCAGGGCCAGCACCGGGCCGGGGTCCGCGGCGAGGGCGCGGGCGGCGGCGCCGACCGTGCGCGGGGCGAGCCCGGCCGCACCGCCGAAGCCGCCGGGGTCCCCGAAGCCCCCGAAGCCGCCGGGGCCGTCCAGGCCCGCCGGGCCACCGCCCCCGCCGCCCGCCGTACGGCTCGCCAGGCCGGCCAGCAGCCGGTCCAGCTCGGCGGCGGCGGCCTCCAGGGCGGCCGGGTCCTCACCCCGCAGCGCGACCAGCAGGTCGCCCGGACCGGCCTCGGGCAGGCCGAAACCCAGGTCGGCGGCGACGCCGCGGTTGAGGCCGGTGGCCATCGCCACCAGGGCGACCTCGACGCCGGGCAGGTCGGAAGCCGTCCGGCTGACCCGCATCAGGGTGACCGAGTCGTGGTAGGCGCCCGCGCGCACCCGGACCAGATCGACGCTCATCCGTCCCGCCCTCCGGCCCGCGCGGCTCCGTTCGCCCCGTCCCCGGCCCGCGCGGCTCCGTTCGCCCCGTCCCCGGTGAGCGCGACGACGGCGGTCAGGCCGATGCGCAGGCCCCACGCGAGGTCGGCCCCGGAGGTGTGGCCGAGCCGGAGCAGCCGCTCCAGCGCGGGCTCAAGGGGCGACCCGCCGGTCAGGCCCCGGAGGACGGCCAGCACCTCCGCGCACGCCTGGCCCCGCGCGGCGCAGTGCAGCAGCGTGGCCGAGACCGCGGTGGTCCGGCCGCGCGCGTCGAAGGCGACCGCCGCGCCCAGCCGGTCGGCCAGCCGTACGGCGCGGCGTGCCCCGGCCGCCGTCCCCAGGTGGCGCAGCGCCACGAGCGTCCCGGCGAGCACGTCGTCGCCGCTCGGGGTCAGCCCGGGACCCAGCCCGACGAGGCGTTCGGCGGCCGTGACGCAGTCGTGCGGCGAGGCCCGCGCGCACCCGGCGGCCAGCAGCCCGGTGGCGTCGGAGCCCTCCAGCCCCGGCCGCCGCGGCGACCGGTCGCACACCCCGGCCAGCACCGGCAGCGCGGCGGCCAGCCGCGCCGGGCCGGCCCGGCCCGGCGGCGGCGCCGGATCCCACCAGCGCCGCACCCCCAGGCGCAGCCGTTCCAGCTCCACCGCGCCGTCGCCGACCCACGCCTCGTCGCCCACGGCGGCCGCCGGCGGCGTCCCGGCGGTCACCAGCGCGTTGGGCAGCCGGACGGCCCCGCCGGTCGTCACCGCCACCACGCGCGGCTCAAGCTCCGCGCGGACCTCCAGATAGATCGCCGAGGGGAACACCGCCAGCACCCGCGCGGGCCGCCGGGGCGCCTCCAGCACCGGCCGCAGGGCCGCGCTCGCCGCGCCGGTCGCGTCCGCCCGCACCGGGGACGACCGCGGTCCCCTCGGGCATGCCGTGACGCTCATTCCGCCTCCCCGCCGGCCGTCCCCCGTCGAGCCGACCGTAGAACGGCAGGTGAGGCGGGCCGTACGGGTAAAGATGCCAACGCTCGGCCGGAGAGTTGGCTCTTCCTGACAGGGGTCCCATCGGTCAGAATCAGCGCATGGAACCTCCCGTGCGGCCGGCGAGCACCGGAACGATCATCCACGGTGTCGCGGTCGGGGAGGTGCTGGGCGTCTCCGCGCTGGCCGGGGCGCGGCTGATCGCCGGGGAGCGCGGGCTGGGCCGGATCGTGCAGCGGCTCAACGTGATGGAGGTCCCCGACATCCTGGCCTGGGTCAAGCCGCACGAACTGCTGCTCACCACCGGCTACCCGCTGCGCAACACCCCGCAGTCGCTCGGCCGGCTGGTGGCCGACCTCGACGAGCGGGGCCTGGCGGCGCTCGCCGTCAAGCCGGGCCGTTACCTCGACCGGCTGCCCGCGGAGATGGCGGAGCAGGCCGACCGCCTGGGGTTCCCGCTGATCCGGCTCCCCGACGGCGTCGGGTTCGACGACATCCTCAACCAGGTCCTCACCGACATCCTCAACCGGCAGGCGGCGGTGCTGGCCCGCGCCGAGGAGGCCCACCGGGCGCTGGTGCAGGTCGTGCTGGCCGGCGGCGGCCTGCGGGAGGTGACGGCGGAGGTCGCCGGGCTGCTCGGGGTGGCGGTGGCCGTGCTCGACCGGGGCGACCGCACGCTCGCCGCCGCCGGGCCCGCCGAGTACCTGGCCGCGCTGCGCAGCGCCCCGGAGGGCAGCCGCACCTCCGTCCCCGTCGTCGCGGGCGGCCACCACCACGGCCGCATCGTCGCCTGCGGGCCGGTCGGCTCGATCGCCGGCAGCGACGTCGGCATTCTGGAACGTGCCGCCACGGTCGCCGCGCTGGTCGTGACCCGGCAGGAGGCGGTCAACGCGGTGGAGAGCAAGTATCGCGCCGACTTCCTGCGCGACGTGCTGACCGGCCGGGACGGCGATCCCGCCCGCGTCGCGGCGCGCGCCCGGACCTTCGGCTGGGAGCTGGAGCGCCCGGTCACCGTGCTGGTGGCCGAGCTCGACCCCGGCGGCGGCGACGAGCGCGCCGCCCAGGACCGCCTGCCGGCCTGCTGGGCCGCGGCGGTGCGCCGCCACGACCCGCGCGGCGCGGTGGCGGGTTTCTCCCACGAGGTCGTCGCCGTCGTGGACGCCGCCGCCGACGTCGCGCGCCTGGCCAAGGACGCCGCCGCGGCCTTCGCCGAGTGCGCGCCCGCGACCTTCTCCACGGGCGCCAGCCGTACCGCCCCGGCCGTCGAGGGGCTGCCCGACGCGTACGGCCAGGCGCTGAAGGCGGCCCGGGTGGGCCGGCAGCTCCACGGTCCCGGCGCGGTCGCCCACTTCGACCAGCTCGGCGTCTACCGCCTGCTGTCGCTGGTCGGCGACACCGGCGAGCTGCACGCCTTCGTCCGCGAGACCCTCGGCCCGCTCGCCTCCGACGACGACCCCGAGAACGCCGACCTGCGCCGGACCCTCCAGGTGCTGCTGGAGACCAACCTCAACGTCGCCGAGACGGCCCGCAGGCTGCACTTCCACTACAACACGCTGCGTTACCGGATCGGCAAGCTGGAGCGCATGCTGGGGGGCTTCACCGAGGACGCCCATCTGCGGCTGAACCTCACGCTGGCCCTGCACGTCCTGCGGATGCGCGGCATCTAGACTCTGGAGGGTGAACGAGACCTTCGAGCTGGAAACCGACTACATTCCGCTCTGCGACCTGCTGAAGTACTGCGCCGTCACCGACACCGGGGGCCAGGCCAAGCACTTCATCGCCGAGGGGAACGTCATGGTCGACGGTGAGGTCGAGACCCGCAAGACCCGCAAGATCCGCGGGGGTCAGGTCGTGACCGGCGACGGTTTCGAGATCCGGGTGGTCGCCGCCCGGTAAGGCCGCCACGGCCCGTTGGGCCCGCCGGGGGAGTGGGACGGCGGCCGGGATCCGGCTGCCGACCGGGATGATCGGTTTCGGCAGTTCGTGCCAGTGCGAGAAGTGACAGGGCGGGCCTAAGGTGCCCGCAGCGAACAGCTTGGGATTCGGGAGGGATGCCTACGGGGCGGCCACCGACCGACGGCCCGGTGAAAGGTAGGGCTTGATGGTTGCAGGTTGGACCAAGCACGGTGACGGCAGGCACCTGGCACCCGGCGAGGTGGTGCGACCGGACGAGCGGCTGTCGTGGCCACGGATGATCGGATTCGGGGCCCAGCACGTCGTCGCGATGTTCGGCGCCACGTTCGTCTTCCCTCTCGTCATGGGGCTCGACCCCAACGTCGCCATCATGTTCTCGGGCGTGGCGACGATCATGTTCCTGCTCATCGTGCGCGGGAAGATCCCCAGCTACCTCGGCAGCAGCGCCTCGTTCGTGGGCGGCGTGCTGGCCATCCGGGCGCTGTACGGCGGCGACACCCCGGCCGGCGACGCGGTCGTCACCGGGGCGATCCTGCTGGTCGGCCTGGTGCTGGCCCTGGTGGGCCTGGCCATCCACTTCGTCGGCGTGCAGATCATCCACCGGGTGTTCCCGCCGGTCGTCACCGGCGGCGTCGTCATGCTGATCGGGTTCGGCCTGGCCTACGTCGTCGCCGACGTCTACTGGCCCAGCGACCAGTGGATCGCGCTGATCACCATGGTCGTCACGTTTCTGATCATCGTGGCGTTCCGCGGGTTCATCGGGCGGATCGGCATCCTCCTCGGGCTGGTCATCGGCTTCGTGCTGTCCTGGGCGGCCGACCGCGTCCTCGGCGACATCACCGCCTACAACGCCGGGACCGGGAAGATCGACACCCACCCCCGGGTGAACCTCGACGCGGTGGCGAGCGCCGACTGGATCGGCCTGCCGAACATGCACCTGCCCGACATCAAGGTCTCGGCCGCGCTGCTGGTGCTGCCCGCGGTGATCGCGCTGATCGCCGAGAACGTCGGCCACGTCAAGGCGGTCGGCGAGATGACCGGCACCGACGTCGACCCCTACCTGGGCCGGGCGATCGCCGCCGACGGCGTCACCACCGTGGTCGCCACCGCCTTCGGCGGCTCCCCGACCACCACCTACGCCGAGAACATCGGCGTCATGGCCGCCACCCGGGTCTACTCCACGGCCGCCTACTACATCGCGGCCGTCATCGCGATCCTCTTCGGCCTGTGCCCGAAGTTCGGCGCGCTGGTGGCGGCCACCCCGAACGGCGTGCTCGGCGGCATCACGGTGATCCTCTACGGCATGATCGGCCTGCTCGGCGCGAAGATCTGGATCGAGAACCGCGTCGACTTCTCCAACCCGATCAACATGGTTCCGATCGGGGCGGGCATCATCCTCGCCATCGGCCCGGTCAAGCAGATGTTCGGCTCCGACTTCGCGCTGGAGGGCATCGCCCTGGGCACCATCGTCGTCGTGGGCGGCTACCACCTGCTGCGGGTCGTCTCCCGGCAGAGCGGGGCCGCGGAGGCCCCGGCGGAGGGGGCCGGGCAGACCCGGGAGGCATCGGGATGACGGACGGGCGCCGCGGATCCCGGGCCGGACGGCCGGGCGGGAGTGACCTCGGGGTGACGGCCGGACACGGCCGGTCCCGGGCCGGACGGCCGGGCGGGAGAGGCCCCGGGCCGACGGCCGGGCATGGCCGGTCCCGGGCCGGACGGCCGGGCGCGGGAAGCCCCGGGCCGAACGTGCGGACGCGGGGGATACCTGGATGAAGCCGCCCCCGTTCGAGTACCACGCCCCCCGTTCCGTCGCCGAGGCGATGGAGGTCCTGGCCGCGGCCGGACCGGAGGGCAAGGTGCTCGCGGGAGGCCAGAGCCTGATCCCCCTGCTGAACATGCGGCTGGCCGCCCCCGGTCACCTCGTCGACGTCAACCGGCTCACCGGGCTGGACACGGTCGAGGTCGAACCGGGGGGCGTGCGGGTCGGCGCGCTGGCCAGGCACGCCCGCGTGGAGCGGTCGGCCGGGGCGGCCGCCGCCCAGCCGCTGCTGCGCCAGGCGCTGCGGCTGGTCGCCCACCCGGTGATCCGCAACCGGGGCACGGTCGTCGGCAGCCTGGTGCACGCCGACCCCGCCGCCGAGCTGCCCGCGGTGCTGGCCCTCCTCGGCGGTTCGGTACGGCTGGCCCGGCCCGGCGCGGTCCGCGACGTCCCGGCCGCCGGTTTCTTCACCGGCCCCCTGGAGTCGGCCGCCGAGCCGGGCGAGCTGGCCCTCTCGGCGTTCTTCCCCGCCCTCGGCCCGCGCTGCGGCACCGCCTTCCACGAGGTGGCGCGGCGGCACGGCGACTACGCCCTGGCCGGGGTCGCGGCGCTGGTCCGCCTGGACGACGGCCTGCGCGTCACCACCGCCCGGGCGGTGTGCGTGAGCGCGGGCCCGGTCCCGGTCGTGGTGGACGTCACCGGCCACGCCTGCGCGGACGGCTGGGCCGCGGCGGCGCGGGACGTGGCGAAGCGGGTCGAGCCGGAGGACGACATCCACGCGAGCGCGGCCTACCGGCGGCACCTGACCGGCGTCCTGGCCGAGCGGGCGCTGCGGGAGGCGGCGGCGTCCGCGGCGGGCGACGTGGGTACGAGGCGGTGAACGGGCCGTACGGCCCGGCGGACGGCGCGACGGGCGTGATGGGCGGGACGGGCGGCGCGGCGGCCGGGAGACGGTGAGCCCGGCCCCGGACGCGGCGACGAGCGGTGAGGAGCGGTGAGCCGATGACGAACATCGCGGTCACACTGACCGTGAACGGGGTGGTCCGGCGGGCCGAGGTGCCCGGAAGGCGGCTGCTGTCCGACTGCCTGCGCCACGACCTCGGCCTGACCGGCACCCACGTCGGGTGCGAGCACGGGGTCTGCGGCTGCTGCACCGTGCTGCTGGACGGCGAGCCGGTGCGTTCCTGCCTGACGCTGGCCGCCACCGCCGACGGCCACGAGATCACCACGGTGGAGGGGCTGGCCGGGCCGGACGGGGAGCCGTCGCCGGTGCAGCGGGCCTTCGCCGAGTGCCACGGCCTGCAGTGCGGCTTCTGCACCCCGGGCTTCCTGTGCACGGTCACCGCCCTGCTGCGCGACAACCCGGCGCCGAGCGAGGAGGAGGTGCTGGAGGGGCTCTCCGGCAACCTCTGCCGCTGCACGGGCTACCAGAACATCGTCAGGTCCGTCCGCCGCGCCGCCGAGCTCATCGCCGGGGAGGACGACGGCGGCCCGGCCGGGTGGCCGTCCGGGCCGGTCCGGACGTCCGGGGACGCCGAAGACACCGGCCATGCCGGGCCCGCCGGGGACGCCGAAGGTGCCGGGCGTGCCGGGATCGCCGGGGGCGCGACCGGGGAGCGCGCCGGGGCGGAGGGGGCATGACGACCAGGCTGTTCGGCGAGCCGGTGCCGCGCCGCGAGGACCCGCGCCTGCTCACCGGGCGGGGCCGCTATCTGGACGACCTCGGCGCGGGCGCGCTGGAGGCGGCCTTCGTCCGCTCCCCGCACGCTCATGCCCGCATCCTCGACATCGACGTCTCCGCGGCGATCGAGGTCGAGGGACTGGTGGCGATCTACACCTGGGAGGACCTGCCGGAGGAGGTCGGCGCGCCGCTGCCGCTGCTCATCCCGCATCCGGCGCTGACCCACGGCCGCACCGCCCGCCCGCTGGCCCGCGACGTCGTACGGCACGTCGGCGAGCCGGTCGTGATGGTCGTCGCCCGCGACCGCTACCTCGCCGAGGACGCCTGCGCGCTCATCCGGGTCGACTACGAGCCCGCCGAGGCCGTCGTCGGCGTGGAGACGGCGACGCGCTCGGCCCGGCTCGTCCACGACGACGTGCCGGGCAACGTCGGCGCGCACCTGGTGCAGGAGGTGCCCTCGGCGGCCGGGCTCGGCGCCCGTGAGGCGATCGATGCCGCCCCGCACACCCTGTCCTTCCGCCTCGACATCGAGCGCAGCGCCTCCATGCCGCTGGAGGGCCGCGGGGTCTACGCCCGGTGGGACGCCGACGACCGCTCCCTGCGGATCTACTCCAGCACCCAGACCTCCACCAGCGTCCGGATGGCGGTCGCGGCCCGGCTGGGCCTGCCGCTGACCAAGGTCGAGGTCATCGCCCCCGACGTGGGCGGCGGGTTCGGCGTCAAGATCGTCCATCCGTGGCCGGAGGAGGTCCTCGTCCCCTGGGCCGCCATGCTGCTCGGCCGCGAGGTCAAGTGGACCGAGGACCGGCGCGAGCACTTCGTCTCCTCCGCCCACGAGCGGGCCCAGGTGCAGCACGTGCGGGTCGGCTTCGACGACGCCGGCCGGGTGCTGGGCCTGGACGTGACGATCCTGCACGACCACGGGGCCTACACGCCGTACGGGATCATCGTGCCGATCATCACCGCCACCCAGCTTCCGGGCCCGTACCGGATCGGCGCCTACCGGGTCGAGTTCTCCTCCGTCTACACCAACACCGTGCAGGTCACGCCGTACCGGGGGGCGGGCCGCCCCCAGGCGGCCTTCTGCATGGAGCGGACCATGGACCGCATCGCCGCCCACCTCGGCCTGGACCGTACGGCGGTGCGCGAGGCGAACTTCATCCAGCCGGACGAGTTCCCCTACGACCAGGGCCTGACCTTCCAGGACGGCCGCCCGCTGATCTACGACAGCGGCGACTACCCCGAGTCGCTGCGGATGCTCAAGGAGCTCATCGGCTGGGACTCCTTCGGCGAGCTCAGGGCCCGCGCCGCGGCCGAGGGGCGGCGGCTCGGCATCGGGCTCGGCTGCTACGTGGAGGGCACCGGCGTCGGCCCCTACGAGGGCGGCCACGTCCAGATCACCTCCGACGGCCGGGTGCACGTCTCCACCGGCCTGACCTCCCAGGGGCAGGGCCACGAGACCGCGTTCGCCCAGATCGCCGCGGCCGAGCTGGGAGTGCCGCTGGAGCGGGTCTCGGTGGTCACCGGCGACACCCGCAGGTTCGGCTACGCGGTCGGCACGTTCGCCTCGCGGGCCGCGGTGATGAGCGGCAACGCGATCGCGCTGGCCTGCCGCAGGGTGCGGGAGAAGGCGCTGCGGATCGCCGCCGACGCGCTGGAGGCCGACCCGGGCGACCTGGAGATCGTCGACGGCGAGGTCCGGGTGGCCGGCACGCCCGGCGTGGCCGTGCCGCTGGCCACGGTGGCGGTGCTGGCCAACCCGCTGCGCTACGCCTTCGACGCCGAGGCGGCCCGCGCCACCCAGTTCGCCGGGACGCCCTCCCCGGACCGGCCGCCGGTGGCCGAGGGGGAGGAGCCGGGGCTGGAGGGACGCGACTACTACTCGCCGGTCCGCTCGACCTTCGCCTCCGGCATGCACGCGGCGATCGTCGAGACCGACCCGCTGACCGCCGAGATCCGCGTCCTGCGCTACGCCGTCGTCCACGACTGCGGCAACCTGGTCAACCCGATGATCGTCGAGGGGCAGATCCACGGCGGCGTCGCCCAGGGAGTGGGCGGCGCGCTGTACGAGCGCATGGTCTACGACGAGCACGGGCAACTGCTGAACGCCTCGTTCATGGACTTCCTGATGCCCTACGTCACCGAGGTGCCGCGGATCGAGACCGCGCACCTGCGGACCCCGTCCCCGCTGAACCCCCTGGGCATCAAGGGCGCCGGGGAGGCCGGGGTCATCCCGGTGTCGGCGGTGATCGCCTCGGCGGTGGAGGACGCCGAGGGCATCCGGATCGACCGGATGCCGATCTCCCCGTCGGAGCTGTTCGACCTGCGCCGCGCGGCCGGCTGAGCCGCGCCGTACCGTTCCGCCTCGCGCCGTACGGCCCGAGCCGTCCGGGCCGCCCGCCTCGCGCCGTACGGGCCGCGGGCAGGGGCGCGGGAGCGGGGGAGCGGCGTCAGGAGTCGCCCGCGGGGCCCGGCCGGGGCCCGGCGTCGTCCCGGGCGGGGCCCGGGTCGCCGTCCGGCGCGGGGTCCGGCGCGGGGCCGGAGGCGGGGTCGTCCGCCGGGACGGGCCGCTCGGTCACCGGGATCCCGGTCGCCGCCTCTCCGATCAGCGGAACCTCCGCCGCCGCCTCCCCGGCCGCCTGGCCCTCCGTCCCGGGCCCGTCCGGGTCGGGGGCCGGCGGCAGGTCGCGCATGGTGCGCAGCGGGGAGAGCACCGGCGGCACCACCGCCAGCACGGTGATCCCCACGACCACCCACAGCGTGGCGCGGGCGCCGAACTGCTCGCCCAGCAGACCGCCGGCCAGGCCGCCGAGGGGCAGCGTGCCCCACACCAGGAAGCGCATGGTGGCGTTCATCCGGCCGAGCATGCGCTCGGGGGTGACGCTCTGGCGGAAGGTGACCTGGCCGACGTTGTAGAGCACCACGCCGATCGACTGGACGAACGCGCCGATCGCGAACAGCGAGATCCGCCAGCCGGGCTCGGTCAGCGGCACCAGGGCGGTGAACGGCGTCGTCACCATGATGGACAGCCAGATGATCCGGGCCGAGCCGACCCGGCGGCTCATCGGTCCCACGAGCGCCGCGCCGGTCAGGCCGCCGACGGACACCACCGAGAACAGCACGCCGATCGCGCCGGGGGACAGGCCGATCACCCGGGTCAGGAAGATCATCTCGACGGCGGCCATCATGCCGTTGGCGAGGTTCGCCAGGGCGGTGGAGGCGGCGATCAGCCGCAGGATGCGGTGGGAGGCCACGTATCGCAGGCCCTCGCCGATCTCCTTCAGCAGCCCCCGCCGCTCGCTGCGGTCCGGCACCTGCTCGGTGGCGTCGATCCGCCCCAGCATCAGCGCCGAGCCCAGGAAGCTGACGGCGTCCAGCACCACCGCGATCGGCGCGGTGAGCAGCTGGATCAGTCCGCCGCCGACGGCCGGGCCGGCGATCTGCGCCGAGTTGCGGACGATCTCCAGCTTGGCGTTGCCGTCCATCAGACGGTCCCTGCCGACCAGGCTCGGCAGGTAGCTCTGGTAGGCGACGTCGAAGAAGACCGTGGCCAGGCCCGAGCCGAGCGCCACGATGTACAGCTGGAGCAGGCTCAGCCCGCCGAACCACCAGGCGAGCGGCACCGAGGCCAGCAGCACGGCCCGGACCAGGTCGGCGGAGACCAGGATCCGCCGGCGCGGCATCCGGTCCACCCACACCCCGGCCGGCAGCCCGACAAGCAGGAAGGCCGCCGTCTGCGCGGCGGCCAGCAAGCCGGTCTCGAACTCGCTCGCGTGCAGCGCGAGCACCGCGACCAGTGGCAGTGCGAGGTTGCTGACCTGCGTGCCGACCTGGCTGATCGTGTCCGCTCCGAACAGGAGCGAGAAGTTCCGGTGCCGGAACAGACTGGGGGTGGTCACCGAGGCATGTTTGCGATCTTTTCACTGGAAGTCAATGCCTCTGTTTCCCAACTCCACCGGCCGGAGAATGTCAGATCTCACAGTGATAACGGCGGCCGTCGCGGGCACGGAAGCGACCACGGCCGCGGTGGCGGCCGTGGTCACGGTGTTCCGGCGCGGGGCCGGTGGGACGGCGGGCGGGGAGGACGGCGCGCCGCCCGCTGTCAGGACGCCCGGGCCCGGGCGGCCCCGCCGGGGGGCTCAGGCCCGGGTCTCAGACTCCGGCCCGGGCCTCGGGACGGGAGACCTCGGCGACCAGGCGCTTGCGGAACACCCAGTAGGTCCACCCCTGGTATCCGAGCACGAACGGCAGCGCGATCAGGCCGATCCAGGTCAGCATGCCCAGCGTGTAGGGGCCCGAGGCGGCCTCGGCGACGGTCATGCCCGGCATGGGGGCCGCGGACAGGGTGGTGAACAGCGCGGCGCCGGTCAGGACGATGGCGGAGGCGGTGGCGGTGAACGCCCAGCCGTCCCTGCCCCGCCAGGTCAGTGCGACCCCCGCGGCCAGGACGGCGACCGCGGCCAGCGCGCACGCCCACGGCCACGGCGCCGCGGCCCAGCCGGTGCCCGCCGGGGGGATGCCCGGCAGTGCCACCACGGCGGCGGGCAGCGCCACCGCCGAGGCGGCCATCGCGGCGCGGCGGGCGCGGGCCCGCACCGGGCCGGTGGTCTTCAGGGCGACGAAGACCGCGCCGTGCAGGGCGAACAGCGAGAGCGAGAGGACGCCGCCGACCAGCGCGGCGATCGCGCTGCCCCGCAGCAGGTCGGCGAAGACGGCGCCCCACAGGAAGGCGGGGAGCGCGCTGCCGGCCACGATGCCCAGGTCGCACCAGCGGCGGTCCGCGGCGTGGTGCACCTTGCCCCGCCACTCCAGGCCGACGCCGCGCACGATCAGCCCGACCAGGACCAGCATGAGCGGCAGGTAGAACTCGCTGAGCAGGCCGGCGTACCAGGCGGGGAACGCGGCGAACATCGCGCCGACCGCGGTGATCAGCCACACCTCGTTGCCGTCCCAGACCGGGCCGATGGTGCCGAGCACCTGCCTGCGCTCGGCCTCGTTCCGCGACAGCGCCGGGGACAGCATGCCGACGCCGAAGTCGAAGCCCTCCAGGACGAAGAAGCCGGTCCACAGGAAGGCGATGACGATGAACCAGAAGGTCGTCAGTTCCATGTGCGTTGTCCGCTCAGTACATCAGGGTCGGCTGGAGCAGGGCGGTGCGGTCCTCGTCGCCGTCGCGCGAGGGAGGCGTGAGGGGGCCGGGGGTGGCGGGCTCGGGCCCCGCCTTGATGTGACGGACCAGCAGTACGGCCTCGGCCAGGGCGAGCGCGCCGTACAGGGCCGTGAAGACCGCCAGGGAGATGGCGACCTCGGTGAGGCTGACGCCGGGGGAGACGCTCGCGGCGGTGAGCAGCTCGCCCTGGACGACCCAGGGCTGGCGGCCGATCTCGCCGAGCAGCCAGCCGGCGGTCATCGCGAGGGTCGGCAGCGGCAGGGCCAGCAGGCAGGCGCGGGCGAACCAGGCGGGCAGCGGGCGCGGGCGCGGGTCGCGGCGGCGCCGGCGGGTCAGCCACAGGCCGAGGACCGACAGGGCCACGGTCGCCATGCCGAAGACGATCATGACGCGGAAGGACCAGTAGACGACGGGCAGGTTGGGGATGTAGTCGGCCGGGCCGAACTGCTGGGCGTAGGCGGCCTGCAGGTCGTCGGTGCCCCGGATGACGGCGTCGACGTCGCCGGTGGCCAGGAAGCTGAGCACGTTGGGCAGTTCGACTCCGGGCACGGGGGAGAACGGCGCGCCCGCCGTGCTGTGCCGGAGCCCTTCGGCGGCGGCCAGCTTCATCGGCTGCTGCTCGTTCAGGAGCTTGGCGGACGTGTCGCCGGTGAAGGCGACGACGACGCCGGCGACCGCCGTCATGACCAGCGCGGCGCGCATCGGCGTGCGCCACATGCTCTCCTGGCCGCGCCGCACGGGGACGGTGCGGTCGGGGTCGAGGCGCCGCTCGCGCAGGATGCGGTAGCCGCAGACGGCCAGCACGAACCCGCCGGCGACGATGAACGCGGCGCCGACCACGTGGGGCACCTGGGCGAGGGCGGTGGGGTTGGTGAGCACGGCCCACAGGTCCGTCATGCGGGCCCGGCCGCCGACCACCTCGTAGCCGACCGGGTGCTTCATCCAGGCGTTGGCGGCGAGGATGAAGTAGGCCGAGAGGTTGGAGCCGATCACCGCCGCCCAGAGGGTGGCGAGATGGACGCGCTTGGGAAGCCGGTCCCACCCGAAGATCCACAGGCCCAGGAACGTCGACTCCAGGAAGAACGCCAGCAGCGCCTCCAGCGCCAGCGGGGCGCCGAAGACGTCGCCGACGAAGACGGAGTACTCACTCCAGTTCATCCCGAACTGGAACTCCTGCACGATGCCGGTCACCACGCCCATCGCGAAGTTGATCAGGAAGAGCTTCCCGAAGAACTTGGTGAGTGTCAGGTAGCGCTCCTGACCGGTGCGGTGCCAGGCGGTCTGCAGACCGGCCACGAAGACACCCAGGCCGATGGTCAGGGGTACGAAAAGAAAGTGGTAGACGGTGGTGATTCCGAACTGCCACCGCGCCAGGTCCAGTGCGTCCATCTTCCCCTCACGGGTCAAAGCTCTACAAGCCGTAGTGCTACCCCTAGTAGTACTACAAGCTGTAGAGCAAGGAAGGGCGCCGACGCCGCGAGCTGGTGCGATCTTCGTCACATGGCCCGGCCCGGACCGCACTCCGGACCGGGCCGAGATCGCCCCCTCCGGCCCGCGGCGCCGGTCGTCCCCTGCGTGACGCCGGGGAACCGTTCCCCGGCGGCCCGGCGGGACGGGACCGCTGCCCCGTTCGCCGGACGCGCCCCGGGCCGCAGGGCCCCGAGGACGCGCCGGGTCCATGCTGGCGCCGCGGGGGCGGGCGGCGCGTCAGCCGCCCGGGGGACTTCCGGGTACACCGGTCGGTGGACCCCGGGGGATCAGGGCCGGCGGCCCGCGGCCTCCAGGTAGGCGTGGAGGTTGCCGAGCTCGAAGCCCCGGCGCTGGATCTTCCTGACCAGGACGCGGAAGTCGCGGGACAGGTTCGGCCGGAAGTGCAGCAGCAGCACGTCGCCGGGGCGGAGCTTCTTGTCCGGCACCTGGTAGGCGATCTTCCCGCCCGGCTGCACGGTCGCCGTCCAGAGCAGCAGCGCGTCCATGCCGCACGCCTTGGCCGCCCTGCGCGTCAGGGTGTTGAAGCTGCCGAACGGCGGGCGGAACAGCCTGGGCGCCTCGCCGACGTGCCGGCGGACCAGCTTGGCGGTGTCGCAGATCTCCGCCTTCTGCCGCTCGTAGCCGAGCGTGGGCATGTTGGGATGGGTCAGCGTGTGGTCCTCGATCGTCGCCCCCGCCTCACGCAGGTCGCGCACGTAGTCCCACTTCCCGGCGCCGAGGTACCTGCCTCCCTGGGCGGTCGGGTCGGTCGCGCCCCTGGCCTCGACGGCGTCGCGGGTGACGAAGGCCGCGATCGGGATGCGCTGCTCGCGGACCTGCGCCAGGAACCCGGGGTCCTGCTCCCAGCCGTCGTCGATGGTGAGGAAGACGACCTTCCGCTTGGTCGGGATGGAGCTGATCACGGGCGGCAGCCCGTCGGCGGGCGTGGGGATCCGGTCCACCTCGCCCGGCTCGGGCAGCGCCCCGGGCGGCCCGGAGGGGGACGGCGAGGCGGACTCGGCGGGGGAGGAGGCGCGGGCGGCGCTCTCCCGGTCGCCCGACGCGCCGCCGCCCGCGCCCGTGTTCTCCTGGCCGCAGCCCGTGCTCGCCGTCACGACCGCGAGCGCGACCGCCGCCCCGGCCATCCATGATCTCCCCGATGCCATGGCGCACCATCCTGCCAGGGGCCGGGGACCGGTCGTCACAGAAATGGCCATATGAGGCATTTATCGGAAATGAGGGATTACGTCTCCCGGAGGGGCCGGCCGGCGCCGGCGGAGAGTCCGGCGATGTTGGGATCTCCTGACCCATTCCGGGCCGGGGCATCAGCGTCTTCCCATGTCAGGAGGGGTAATACCTGCGGTTACCGGGAGGTTCGCCACCGGCCGTTCCCGCCTGCCGGGCCGCGCCGGACGGTGGCCGTGCCGGAGCGGTCCGGCCGCCGGAAGCGGCCGCGGGGCCGCGCCGCCGGTGGACCGGGATCGGAGAAGCGACCAGCCATGTGAGGACCATATGACCCATGAAGATCAGCACACCGCCGACCCTCTCGCCCGCGTGCTGGGCTGGGCCGGCCTCGGCCTCGGCCTGGCGCACATCGTCGCGCCGAAGACCGCCGGCCGGGTCTACCGGAGGCTGGCGCCGACGGGTGGGCGGGAGTTCATCCAGGCCATGCCGATGATGGGCGGAACGTCCGGCCGCGGCCTGCGGCGGAGGCTCATGCCCACCGGCGGCCGGGAGTTCCTGTACGCGATCCCGTCACCGGGAGCGGGAGGCAGGCTCCGCGGGCTGCCGATGGCGGGCGGCCGGGGGCTTCCCCGCGGGCTGCGGCGGGCGCTGGCTCCGACCGGCGGGCGGGAGTTCCTGCACGTGATCCCGACGCCCGGGGCGCGGGACCTGCTCCACATGACGCCGCCCGGCACCGGCCGGGGCATCACCGGCCGGATCCGTACGATGCTGGCGCCGACCGGCCGGCGGGAGTTCCTGCACGTGATCCCGTACCCGGGAGGCCGCGGGCACGCCCACGGGATGGGGGACCACCACCGCATGGGCGGCATGAGGCGCATGATGGCGCCGGGCCGCGGCATGGGCGGCATGACGCGGCTGATGTCGTCGGGCCGCATGAGGGCCGGCCGGGGCCGGCGCGGCGGCGCGGGCGGCCGCATCGGGGCCCTCACGGCGGCCACCGGGCTCGCCGCCGCCGTGTACGCCGCGGCGCGGATCGGCCGGCGCGGCACGATCACCCGGGAGCAGCAGGGCCGTGAACTGGGTGAACGGGTCCGGGACCTGCGGGCGGCGGTGACGATCAACCAACCTCGCGAGGAGGTGTACCGGTACTGGCGGGACTTCGGGCACCTTCCGCGGTTCATGACGCATCTGGAGTCGGTGGAGGTGACCGGGGACGGGCGGTCGCACTGGACGGCGCGGGGACCGGCGGGCAAGAGCGTGCAGTGGGACGCGGAGATCACCGAGGACCGCCCGGGCGAGCTGATCTCGTGGCGGTCCACGGGACGGGCGACGGTCCCCAACAGCGGGACGGTGCGGTTCGCCGACGCCCCGGGCGGGCGGGGCACCGAGGTGCGGGTGAGCCTGCGGTACGACCCGCCGGGCGGCAAGGCGGGACTCGCGCTTGCCCGGCTGCTGGGTGAGCACCCCGAGCAGCAGGTCCGCGACGACCTGCGCCGGTTCAAGCAGGTCATGGAGACCGGGGAGGTGGTGCGGTCCGAAGGCAGCCCGGAGGGCACCCGCGCGCTCCGGCAGGCCGTACAGCGTCCCGCCCAGCCGGTGGGGTGAGGGGGAGACATGAAAGCCACATGCTGGATGGGCCGAAACACCGTCGAGGTCCGGAACGTCCCGGACCCGGGGATCGTCAACGCCCGCGACGCCGTCGTCCGCGTCACCTCGACCGCGATCTGCGGCTCGGACCTGCACCTGTACGACGGGTACGTGCCGACGATGAAGAAGGGCGACATCCTCGGCCACGAGTTCATGGGCGAGGTGGTGGAGGTGGGCCCGCAGGTGCGGAACCTGAGGGTCGGCGACCGGGTGGTCGTCCCCTTCCCGATCGCCTGCGGCAACTGCCTGTCCTGCCAGAACGGCATGTACTCGGTGTGCGAGAACTCCAACCCCAACGCGGGCGTGGCGGAGAGGCTCATGGGCCACTCCCCGGCGGGGATCTTCGGCTACTCGCACATGCTCGGCGGCTACGCCGGGGGCCAGGCGGAGTACGCCCGGGTGCCCTTCGCCGACGTGGGGCCGATCAAGGTCGAGGACGGCCTGCCGGACGAGAAGGTGCTGTTCCTGTCCGACATCCTGCCCACCGGCTGGATGGGCGCGGAGATGTGCGACATCAAGCCCGGCGACGTCATCGCCATCTGGGGGGCCGGCCCGGTCGGCCAGCTCGCGGCCGTCAGCGCCCGCCTGATGGGCGCCGAGCGGGTCATCTGCATCGACCGCCTCCCCTACCGGCTGCACCACGCCGAGCGCGCGGGCGCCGAGACGCTCAACTACGAGGAGGTCGACGTCCTGGAGGCGCTGCAGGACATGACCGCCGGCCGCGGCCCGGACGCCTGCATCGACGCCGTCGGCATGGAGGCCCACCACGGCAACCCGGCCATGTACGCCTACGACCGCACCAAGCAGGCGACCCGCCTGGAGACCGACCGGCCGTACGCCCTGCGCCAGGCGATCCTGGCCTGCCGCAACGGCGGGACCGTCTCGGTGATCGGCGTCTACGGCGGCTTCGTCGACAAGTTCCCGATGGGCGCGATCATGAACCGGTCGCTGACCCTGAGGGCCGGCCAGTGCCACGTGCAGCGGTACATGAGGCCGCTGATGGACCGGATCCGCCACGGCGACATCGATCCCAGCTTCGTGATCAGCCACCGCATGCGGCTGGAGGACGCCCCGCACGCCTACGAGATGTTCAAGAACAAGGAGAACGAGTGCAACAAGGTCGTCCTGACCACCTAACGCTCTGACCTGGGCCCACCGGCCCGGCGAGAAGGTCCCGGCCACGACGCCGGGCGCTCCCGGCCGGTGGGCCCCCGCCTGCCGGCGCGCGCCGGGCCGGCGGACCGCCGCCGATCGCCCGCCACGCCGACGGCACATGTCGCCCTACCGGCGCGGCGGGCGGATGCCTACAGTGCTGGGTTGACGTCCTCCCCACGGCTGAGGCCCGGGGTCTCCGCGCCGGAAGGAACCTGATGAAGGTCGCAGGCAGTGCCGTGCTCGGCATCGACAGGGACCGCGTGTGGTCCGCGCTCCAGGACCCGGCCGTGCTCGTGCGCACGATCCCGGGCTGCGAGCGCCTGGAGGAGACGGGGCCCGGCGCCTACCGGATGACGGTCACCGCCGGGGTCGCCTCGATCAAGGGCGTCTACCAGGGGGAGGTGACGCTGACCGAGCCCGACGCGCCGAAGCGGTTCGTGCTCCGGGCCCGGGGGCAGGGCGCCCCCGGCACGGTCGACGCCACCGTCGAGATCCGCCTCAGCGACGCCGGGGACGGCACCAGGGTCGACTACGACGCCGAGGCGGTGGTCGGCGGCATGATCGGGGGCGTCGGCCAGCGCATGCTCGGCTCGGTGGCGAAGAAGACCGCGGGCGAGTTCTTCTCCGCCGTCGAAGGCCACCTCTCCGCCGCCGCGGAGGTCCCCGCCGCTCCCGCGACCGGGGCCGCCGGAGCCGCCGGGGCCACCGGGGCTGTGGCGGCCGTCCCGGGGACCGTCGCGGTCCCCGCCCAGGCCGGCCCGGCGACCCTCACCGAAGAGGCGGCTTCGGCCGGGCCGCGGGTCTACGAGCGTCCCGCCGTCCGGCCCGCCCCGCGATCCGCCGCGGCCGGCCCCGCCTGGCCGGTCCTCGCCGCCTTCGGGATGGGCGCCGGGGTGGCGCTCGGCAGCGCGGTGATCGGCTGGCTGCTGGGCCGCGCCGGCCGCCGCTGAGCCGTGCCCGGCGGGGCCTCATGTCCCGGTGAAGGGCCGGGGCTTTTCCCGTCAAGGGCCGCGCGCCCGTACGGCGGCGCGGCGGATCCGGTGGCACCGTCGGGCTGTCGGCCGACGACGGGCCCGGGGAGACCATGGAGCCGCTGCTGATCCTGCACGCCGTCGCGGCGGTGTGCGCCCCGGCCATGGCGCGCCGGTTCGGCCGCGACGCCTTCCTCGTGCTCGCCCTGCCGCCCGCGTGCGGGTTCGCCTACACCCTGTGGGCCGTCGTCACGGGCACGCCCGTCGCCTCGCACCACGACTGGGCGCCCGCGCTGGGACTCGGCCTGACCTTCCGCGCCGACGCGCTGAGCCTGCTGATGATGACGCTGGTCACCGGGGTCGGCGCGCTGGTGCTGCTGTACTGCTCCCGCTACTTCTCCGCCGGCGAGGACGGGCTCGGCAGGTTCGGCGGGGCGCTGGTGGCCTTCGCCGGGGCCATGCTCGGCCTGGTGGCCGCCGACGACCTGCTCCTGCTGTACGTGTTCTGGGAGCTGACCACCCTCTTCTCCTACCTGCTGATCGGCCAGGACCCGGCGAGCCGGGCCGGGCGCCGGGCCGCGCTGCAGGCGCTCACCGTCACCACCTTCGGCGGGCTGGCCATGCTCGCCGGGTTCGTCATGCTGGGCGAGGCGGCCGGCACCTACCGGATCTCGCAGCTCGTCGCGCACCCCCCGGCCGGCGGGACGGTGCCCGCCGCGCTGGCGCTCGTCATGACCGGCGCGCTGTCGAAGTCGGCGATCTTCCCGTTCAGCATGTGGCTGCCCGCCGCGATGGCCGCGCCGACCCCGGTCTCGGCCTACCTGCACGCCGCGGCGATGGTCAAGGCCGGCGTCTACCTGCTGGCCAGGCTCAGCCCGGCCTTCGGTGAAGCGGTCCCGTGGCGGGCGGCGGCCGTGTCGCTCGGCCTGCTCACGATGGTGCTGGGCGGCTGGCGGGCCCTGCGCGAGAACGACCTCAAACGGCTGCTCGCCTACGGCACGGTGAGCCAGCTCGGCTTCCTGACCGTGCTGTTCGACACCGCCACCCGTGGCGCCGCGCTCGCGGGCGCCGCCATGCTGGGCGCGCACGCCCTGTTCAAGGCGTCGCTGTTCCTGGTCGTCGGGGTCGTCGACCACGCCGCCGGCACCCGCGACCTGCGCGAGCTGAGCGGCCTGCGGCGCTCGGCGCCCTGGCTGTGCGCGGTCGCGACGGCCGCCGCGGCCTCCATGGCGGGCCTGCCGCCCTTCTTCGGGTTCTCCGCCAAGGAGGCGGCCTTCGAGTCGCTGCTCGGCGGCGGACTCGGCCGGTCGGCGACGCTGGCCGGGGTGGTGCTCGGCTCGGCGCTGACCGCCGCCTACAGCCTGCGCTTCCTCACCGGGGCCTTCGGGAGCCCGCCGGGCAGGGACCCGACCCCGCTCGCCCCCTACGGCGCCGCGACGTTCCTGCCGCCCGCCCTGCTCGCCGTGCTCGGACTGGCCGCCGCCCCCTTCGCCTCCTGGTACGGCCGGGCCATGGACCCCTACACCGCCACCTTCGCCACCCCCGGCCACGACGCCCACCTCGCGCTGTGGAGCGGCGCGCCCGTCCCGCTGCTGCTGTCCGCCGTCGCCCTGGCCGCGGGCGCGCTGCTCTTCGCCGCCGGGGACAGGGGGGCGCGGGCCGGGCGGCTGCTGCGCACGATCGACTCCGGCCGGGTCTACTGGGCGCTCGTGCGGGGCACGAACCGCTTCGCCGGGCAGCTCACCGGCGTCGTCCAGCGCGGCTCCCTCCCCGACTACCTCATGATCGCGTTCGCCACCCTGGCGGGCATCGCGGCCTTCGCGCTGCTGCACGGGCCGGTCACCACCGCGGGACCGGTCGTCGTCCTGTGGAAGCGCGCCGAGCAGCCCGTCGTCGGGGCCCTCCTCGCCGCCACGGCCGTCCTGGCGCCGCTCGCCCGCTCACACGTCGTGCTCGCGCTGCTGGTCGGGCTGACCGGGTACGGCACCGCGCTGCTGTTCCTCGCCCACGGCTCACCCGACCTGGCGATGACCCAGCTCCTCGTCGAGACGCTGAGCCTGGTGGCGTTCGTGCTGGTGCTGCGCAGGCTCCCGATCGTCCCGGAGGAGGAGCAGCGGCCCCGGGTGCCGCCGGCCGTACGCGCCGTGCTCGGGCTGGTCACCGGCCTCGTGGCGGCCGGCGCGGGGGCGCTGGCGGTCAACGCGCGGTCGGAGACGCCGATCGGGACGCTGCTGGCCGGTCCGGCGGAACGATCGGGGGCCGCCAACATCGTCAGCGCGCTGCTGGTGGACATCAGGGCCTGGGACACCCTCGGGGAGACCGCCGTCCTCGTCGTCCTCACCCTGGGGGTGACCAGCCTGGTCTTCCTGCGCCGCCGCACGTACGCGCTGGAGCGGCCACCGGCCGGGCACCGCAGGCCGCCGGGCCGGACCTACTGGCTGACGGCGACCCTGCCGCCCGGCGAACGGGCCGCCGTCCTGGAGATCGTGGCGAGGATGATCTTCCACACCCTGCTGCTCGTCTCGGTCTTCCTGCTGTTCACCGGGCACGGCTCGGTGGGCGGCGGGTTCGCCGGCGGCATCGTGGCCGGGCTCTCCCTGGTCGTCCGCTACCTCGCCGGAGGCCGTTACGAGCTGGCCGTCGCCGCGCCGACCGGCGCCGGGGTGCTGATGGGGCTGGGCCTGCTGCTGTCGGTGGCGACCGCGGCCCTGGGCCTGGCGTTCGGCGGCGCGCCGCTGCGCGCGTTCTCCGCCGACCTGGCCGTCCCGCTGGCCGGGAAGGTCCACCTGTCCACCGTGCTGCTGTTCGACCTCGGGATCTACCTGACGGTGCTCGGCATGGTGCAGGACATCCTGCGCGGCCTGGGCGCCGAACTGGACCGGCAGATCGAGGAGGAGGCCCGGTGAGCGTCCCGCTGCTGCCGATCGCCGCCTCCGCGACGCTGGTCGCGGCCGGGGCGTCGCTCCTCCTGGAACGCAGCCTGGTGCGGCTGCTGGCCGGCGTCATCCTCCTCGGCAACGGGGTGAACCTGCTGATCGTCACGGTCTCCGGCCCGCCGGGGGACCCGCCGATCCTCGGCAGGTCCGCTCCCGGCCGGATGGCCGACCCGCTGCCGCAGGCGATGGTGCTCACCTCCATCGTGATCACCATGGGCGTCACCGCGTTCCTGCTGTCCATGGTCCACCGGTCCTGGCAGCTCACCGGCGGCGACGAGGTGCAGGACGACACCGAGGACCGCCGGGTGCGGCTGCGCTCCCAGCACGACGAGATCGCCGAGGCGGTGCGCGAACGGCGGAGGGCCTACCGCAGGCTGGTCGCCGGGCAGCGCGCCGAGCTGGCCCGCCTGAACGCCGCCCGGCACGAGCGCGAACACCGGGAGGCCCGGGAGATGCGGCGGCGGATCGACGAGGTCGGCGCCGAGCTCGACCGCTGGGTCCGCGAGCACGGGGAGGCACTGCCCCCCGAGCGGATCGCCGAACGGCGCGCCGAGGCCCGGCGCGCCGAGGAGGAGTCCCGGCGCGAACGCCACGAGCGGGTCCGCCGGATCCGCGAGGACTTCGCCCGCAGGGAGCGGGAGCTCGCCGAACACGAGCGGGAGGTCCGCGAGCGGCTGAAGGCCCGCCGCCGCGAGGCCCGGGAGCGGATGCGGGCCGCCATCCGGGCCGACCGGGCCCGGCAGGCCAGGGCCGAGGACCCGGACCTGGAGGGCGACGACTGATGGAGTCGCTGATCCCGGTGCCCGTGGTGCTGCCGCTGCTGGCCGCCGCCCTGAAGCTGGCCATCGGCGGCCGGCTGCGCCGGACCCAGGCGTTCATCAGCGTGGGCACCCTCGCGGTCGTGCTGGCGGTGTCGCTGGTCCTGCTGGTGGCGGCCGACCGGCAGGGGCCGCTGGTGACGAACGCCGGGGGCTGGCCGGCGCCGTTCGGCATCTCGCTGGTCGCCGACCGGCTCGCCACCGTCATGCTGACGGTCTCCTCGGCGGTGACGCTGTGCGTGATGGTCTTCTCGCAGGCGCAGGCGTACGCCGACCAGGAGCAGGCCGCCCCGCTGGCGATCTTCCACCCGGCCTACCTGATCATGTCCGCCGGCGTGTCCGACGCGTTCCTGACCGGGGACCTGTTCAACCTCTTCGTCGCCTTCGAGATGCTGCTCAGCGGATCGTACGTGCTGCTCACCTTCGGCGGGACGGAGTCGCGGGTCCGGGCGGGCGCCACCTACGCGGTGGTGGCCCTGGTGTCGTCGATGCTGTTCCTGGTCGCCATCGCGGTGACCTACGGCGCGACCGGCACCGTCTCCATGGCCCAGCTCGCCGAGCGGTTCACGCCGCTCCCGGGCTCGGTGAGGCTGCTGGTGGAGCTGACGCTGCTGCTGGTCTTCGTGGTCAAGGCCGCGGTCTTCCCGATGTCGGGATGGCTGCCCGACTCCTACCCGACCGCGCCCGCACCGGCGACGGCGCTGTTCGCCGGGCTGCTGACCAAGGTCGGCGTCTACTCGATCATCCGGCTGGAGGCGCTGCTGTTCCCCGGCGGCCCGGTGGGCGGCCTGCTGATGTGGGCGGCGCTGGCCACCATGCTGCTGGGGGTGCTCGGGGCGGCCGCCCAGACCGACATCAAGCGGATGCTCTCCTTCACCCTGGTCAGCCACATCGGCTACATGGTCTTCGGCGTCGCGCTCTTCTCCGTCGGCGGGGTGGCCGGCGCGGTCCTCTACACCGTCCACCACATCACCGTGCAGACCAGCCTGTTCCTGGTGGCCGGGATGATCGAGCGCCGCACCGGCACCACCTCGGTGGACCGCCTGGGCGGACTGCTGGGCCTCGCGCCGCTGATCTCGGTGCTCTTCTTCATCCCCGCGATGAACCTCGCCGGAATCCCCCCGATGTCGGGCTTCCTGGGCAAGCTGGCACTGGTCCGGGCGGGGGTGGCCGACGGGAGCCCGATGGCGCTGACCCTGGTCGCAGGGGGGCTGGTGACCAGCCTGCTGACCCTGTACGCGGTGGCCATGACGTGGAACAGGGCGTTCTGGCGGACGCCGCCGCCGGACGTGCCCGGGGCGGGCACCGTACTGGAGGGGGAGGAGTCCACCGAAGACGAGGAGGGTCCCGAGGGCGCGGAGGGTCCCGAGGGCGCGGAGTCCCCGGAAGGCGCGGGGGGCTCCGAGGGGGCGGAGGGCTCCGGGGAGCGCGGCGGGCCCGGCGGCCCGGGTGGCCCCGATGAGCCCCGCGGCCCCGGTGAGATTCGCGGCCCCGGTGAGCCCGGCGCGGGCCGGGCGCGGGGCACCGAGGGGATCACCGGCCGGGAGATCGTCACCAGCGTGCGGATGCCGCCCCCGATGATCGGCGCCACGGCCGCGCTGGTGGCGCTGGGCCTCTCCTACACCGTGCTGGCCGGGCCGCTGAGCGCGTTCACCGTACGGACCGCCGCGGAACTGCTGGCCCGCCGGCCGTACATCTCGGCCGTCCTGGGGAGCGGCCGGTGAGCAGGCCGGACGGCGACCGCGCGCCCCTGCTGTTCGGCAGGCCCGTCCCGCCCCGCACGGTGGCCTGGCTGACGGTGGTCTGGCTGCTGCTGTGGGGCGAGCTGAGCGTCGCCAACGTCCTGGGCGGGCTGCTCGCCGCGCTGGCCGTCGTCTGGCTGCTGCCGCTGCCGGCCCGTAAGCCCGCGCTGCGCATCCACCCGGCCCGGCTGCTGGTCTTCCTGGCCGTCTTCGCCACCGACCTGGTGATCTCCAGCGTCCGGGTCGCGTTCTGGGCGCTGCGCTTCGGCACGGTGCCGCCGATGGAGATCGTCGAGGTACGGCTGCGCACCTCCTCGGAGGTGATGGCGGTGCTGGCCGTGGTGGCGCTGTCGGCGCTGCCCGGCAGCCTCGTGCTGGAGGCCCGCCTGGCGGACGGGGAACTGGTCCTGCACGTCCTCGGGCTCACCGGTGACGTGCAGGGGACGACGCGGGCGGACGTGGCGAAGCTGGAGGCGCGCATCGTGGCGGCCTTCGGCACCACCGCCGACAGGGAGGAGCTGCGATGACGGCGATGGTGTACCCGGTGGTGCTGGCGCTGCTCGGCGGCGCGGCGGCGCTGACGCTGTACCGGCTGGTGCGCGGCCCGTCCATGCTGGACCGCGCGATCGCCCTGGACGTGCTGACCGCCGTGGTGATGTGCGTGATCGGCGCGGCGGCGGTCGCGCGCGGCCAGTACTCGGCGCTGCCGCTGCTGCCGGTGCTGACCCTGCTGGGGTTCGTCGGATCGGTCTCGCTGGCCAGGTTCTTCGCCGGGCGGGCGCGGTGACCGCCCTGGACATCGCCGCCGCGGCGTGCCTGCTGCTGGGCGCCGCGCTGGCGTTCGTCGCCGGGGTGGGGATGGTCCGCTTCCCGGCCACCCTCGCCCGCATGCACGCCGCGACCAAACCCCAGGTGCTCAGCCTGCACCTGGTGCTGCTGGCCATGTGGCTGCGCCGCCCCACCTGGGCGACCGCCGGGCCGCTGCTGCTGGCCGCGATCTTCCAGGTCATCACCGCCGCGGTGGCCGCCTACATGGTCGGCCGCGCCGTCTACCGCGGCGGCGAACCCGAGGACGGCACGGCCATCCCGGCCGGTGAGCCTCGCGCCTGAGGATCCCCGGGCGTAACGTGGCGGGTATGCGGGAGGCACGTGCGGAGGATGCCCGGACCGAGGCCAGAAGGCTCGTCACGAGCCTGCTGGGCACGGAGCGACCCCAGGCCGGCGCCCTGCTCCGCGAGGCGGAGGCGGCGCTGGGGGCCGGTCGTGTCGAACACTGCGTGGAGCTGGCGCGTGGAGCGCCGCTCACCCGCCGCTCCACCGAGCTATCGGCGGTGGCCGCCCTGCTGGTCGGCACCCGCGACCTGGGGGAGGAGTGGTGGCGGCGGCCCCGCGGCGACAAGCTGCCCGCGCCCGACGAGGCGCTGGCGGCCGCGACCGCCATCGACCCGTGGACAGACCTGACCGTGCTGGAGATGCTCGCCGCCTGGATCGCCGACGACGCCGCCGACGAGGTGTGGGGCCCGCCCGCGGCGTCGGCCGACCTGAACTCCTGGCAGGCCGAGGACCGCGTCGGCCTGCCGCCGGACGCCGAACCCGGCAGGCGCCTCGTCGTCGCCTTCGACGCGGGCGGCCGGCTCGACGCGCTGGTGGTCAGGCGCCCCGACGGCGAGCTGGGCTCCAACCTCGACTTCGCCTCCCTGCGCTACTCCCGCCCCGCCGAGGCCCAGTGGAGCTGGGGCGTGGCGGCCGGCCTCGGCCCGCACCGGCTGGAGGAGGACCCCGACCCCTACGCCGAGCCCGTCGACGGCGACGCCGCCCGGACCCTGCGCGCCTGGGCCCTGGACAACGGCGCCTCCGCCGGGCAGGCCGGCGAGCCGTGGCGGACCAGGGGCGACGTGGTGGCCGCGGTCGACCGGGTCGACTGGATGTGGCGCAGCGGCGAGTGGTTCGCCTGGTGGCGTGCGGTGTCCGCGCTGGTCGACGGCGACGCCGACCGGCTCGCCGCCCGCCTGGAGGACATCGCCGAGGACTCCGGGTAGCGTTCGCCGCTCCCGTCCGTCCGGCGGTCCGGGGTCACGCGGGGTACGGCCGGCCCGGGGCCGCGTCCGATCCGGCGGCTCGGGCGGTTTCGGCCCGGCGCGCTCAGCCCTCGCCGAGGTCGCCCGCGCGGTGGTGCCGCCGGCACAGCACCCGGTAGCGGATCAGGGCGGCGTCGGTGTCGCCGATGACGACCTGCTCGCCGGTGCGGACCATCCTGTCGCCGACCACGCGGGCGTTCAGCAGACCGGGACGCCCGCACCAGCACAGGACCTCGACCTGCAGGCGGCTGATCTCGTCGGCCAGCTCGAACAGGCGCTGGGCGGCGGGGAACATCTGCGAACGGAAGTCGGAGGCCAGCCCGAAGGCGTAGACGTCGACACCGTGGTGGTCGGCGAGGTCGGCGAGCTGCTCGATCTGGTCCACGGTGTAGAAGCACGCCTCGTCGCAGATGACGTAGTCGACGGGCTCGTGCCGCCGGACCAGGTCCACCAGGTCGAGGTCGTCCACCACCTCGATGGCCTCGCTGTCCAGCCCGATCCGGCTGGTGACCTTCGGCCCGCCCGAGCGGTCGTGCTTGGTCAGCACGAGACCGCGCCTGCCCTGACGGCCGTGGTTGTAGTTCATCTGCAGGGCCAGCGTGGACTTGCCGCAGTCCATCGGGCCGAAGTAGAAGCGCAGCACCCCGTCCCGGGTCCTGGGGGGAACAGTCGAAAGCGCGGACGATTCGGTCACGGGCCGCCAGCCTAGTGGGTCAGGGCGGGGTGTTTGGGCGGACGGTGCGCTGGTAGGAATTAACAGGTCCTTTGCCGGTACCGCCGAGTTCGGCCGGATCCGGCACCATGTGAACAGAGAGGGAGATCCCCTTTTGACCTTGAGAGAGTGGGAGCGCCCGTGACCACCACCAAACCCTCCATGCCCCCCGTCGACGGTGTCGAGCGGAACTCCGTGGGCCGGAAACCCGCGGCGACCGCACCGGCGCAGCCCTCGGGCGCCGGTCCGGCCGGCTCAGCCGAGACCGCGGAGATCCCCGCGCTCACCGCGATGATGACCGAGGACGAGGTCGTCGCGGCCAAGGCCGAGGCGGCCCGCTGGCGCTACGGGTTCTACGTCGTCCTCACCGGACTGCTGGTCATCCTCGTCGCGTTCGTCGTGATCAGCATGCGCGCCGGCGAGAGCGCCGCGCCGTTCGCCGGCCTGGTCGGGGTGTCGGGCGCGATCATCGGCGCCTACTTCGGCGTCCAGGTCGGCCAGTCCGGCAAGGACCGGGCCGAGGCCGAGCTGCGCCGTACCAACGAGATGGCCATCCGGCTGGCCGCGAAGGTCCACGCGCACGACGCGGACGCGGTGATCAGCTCCATCATGGGGCCGCGCCGCCGCTGACCGTCCCCGTACGGGGCGGGTCGCGACCCGCCCCGTACGGACCCTCGCACGCCGGGCCGCCCGGCGGGAGAACCCTCCCGCCGGGCGGCCCGTTTCCTGCCGCTCTCCGGCGCTTCCTGGTGCCTTCTGTTGTCTTCCGGCGCTTCCCGCGGCCTTCCGGCGTCTCCCGCCTTCCGGCGGGTCAGCCGCGCGACTGCGGCACGATCGGGCCCTCACTGGCCTGGACCAGGACGAACCCCTGCCCCTGGAAGGCGAGCTGTACGGCCTCGCCGCTTCCGCGCCCGATGAGCGCCCCCGCCTTGAAGGTGCGGTTGATCCCCACGCCCAGCCCTGCGCTCCAGCACACCGCCGACTGGCTGTCGGCGAACGTCGGGCCCCAGGAGGTGTCGAGCAGCGCCGGCGTGCCGTGCGCGGTGACCGCGACCCAGCCGGTGCCGGTGAGCGTCGTGTTGAACAGGCCCCCGGCCGCGACGCCCGCGCCCTGCACCCGGCGGATGTCCCAGGTGAGCTGCGGGTCGAAGGCCAGCAGGTTCGTCCCGTTGACGGTGATCGCCTCGTTCTCCAGGTAGAACAGGTGCACGTCCTGGGCGTTGTCGGCGAGGAAGAGCATGCCCTGCCCGCGGACCCGCATCAGCGGCGCGCCCTCGCCGGTGACCATCTTCTTCAGCAGCTTGCCGACCCCGCCGCCCTCGTAGTCGAAGTCCATCTTCCCCTGGAAGGCGACCATCGACCCCTGCCGCGCCAGCACCTCACCGTTGAGCTGCACCCGCAGCATCTTGGCGTTCTGCAGGACGAAGTGACCGGGGACCTGCCCCTGGTCCATGTTGCCGAAGAACGAGCTGCGCACGGGCGATGCCTTCCGCGTCGGGGATGACGGTCATGTGTTCAGCGATCGTAGGGGCCCGAGAGTTCCCGCCGGCCTCCGGAGACCGGTGCCCGGAAGTCCCCGCGGGGCTTCTGGTCTCGCGCCGTGACCAATACTCTGGCCTCCATGGGCGACGGTGGACCATCTCTGCGGCTGACGGACATCGTGACCACGTTGGACACGGCGCTCACGGCCCTGAGAGCCGTGGACGCCGACTTCGACTACCGGGTGGGCGGCACCGGTGCCGCTCTCCTGCAGGGTGTCCGTCTCCCGGCCGGGGACGTCGACCTCCTGGTGGCCCGGCGAGAGGATGTGGACACGTTCGCCACGGCCCTCTCGTCGTTCCCGTGCCTTCACCCGGCGGCCTGGCTCCCAGCGGCTTCGCAGTACTTCGCCAGGTACGAGATCGACGGAGTGAAGATGGAGATCAGCACCGTCGAACGGCAGGTCGACTCGGACGGGCTGGAATGCGTCGGCCCCGGCCCATGGCGGCACTATGTCATGGTCACGTGCGGCTCTCATCGTGTCCCTGTGGTCCGTCTGGAGCTCCGGTTGGCCACGGAGCTTCTACGGGATCGGCCTGATCGCTATGAGCCTCTCCTCGATCACATGGGCGCCCACGGATTCGATCCTGGCCTTCTGCGGACGGCGATGAATGCTCACCGCCTTCCCGTGGAACGCCGACGACTGGTTCGAGACCGCCTCACGCGCTTCTCTGTCGACCTCGAACTCTGAACCTGCGAATCAGAAGAAGGCGGCCGCCTCTTGCTCCCGGGACATGCTGAACTGCACCTGACACTTCCGCATCGACTGCAGTCCGACTGAGGCGCTGAGCCGAGCAGAGGGCCGGTCCTCCCTGGCCATGGGCCTAATTTCCAGCGCCCCGGCCGGAGGCGGTTTTTCCTGTACCGCGGAGGTGAAGTCCCACTGACTGTGATCAGGGACGCCGCAGTTTCACCGCGAGGAAGGACGGCGCTTGGTGAAGCTTTTCGTAGGCGGTTTCATCGATCTCCCGCAGGCCGGCTGCCGGGCGGGGTTCGACCAGTTGCTCCAGCACGAATCCTGCGGCCAGTAGCTCGCCCAGGAAGGTCTCCAACGGTATGCGCTGGTAGTGGATGGAGAGCTCACCGTCTCCAAGAGGCAGGTCCCTCCAGTCGTGGCTGAAGTACGAGCCTCCGAAGTGGCACCAGTCGGCTGTGGGGTGAGTGGTCGATACCAGAAGCCATCCATCTGGCCGCAGGATGCGGCGCAGTTCGCCCAGTAGTCGCACCCGGTTTCTGATGTGCTCGTATACGAGGGCACAGACCGCACCGTCGAACGATGCGTCAGCGGCGAAGCCGAGTGGCTCCTCCAGATCGTGGAGGAGCAGTTCCGCGTGACCGTTCACGCGTGCTCGTGCGTGGCGCAGCAGCGTGGCGCTGCCCTCGATTCCGACCACCTGGGCGCCGCGGGCCGAGAGTTCGGCCGCGTAGTGGCCTGCCCCACAGCCGACATCCAGGATTCTGGCCCCGGAGACATCGCCTGCGAGTCGCAGCATCGCGGGTCTGTCGGTGTAGGCGTTGTACGGGCTCGTATCCGAATGCTCGGCGAAGAAGTCGCCGAGCGCGCCATGGTAAGCGGTCGCCTTGTGCATCGGGACATCATGGCGGTGGGCACAGGTGGATCGCCATTGAAGGCCGCCCGGGGTTTCTCCGCCGGTTGGCCGAAGACTGCCCAACGGCTCCGCGTGGCTTCGGCAGGGTCCGCCGATTCGCAGGGCCCGCCGTACTGGGTAGACACGGGAGCATGCGCAGCGTCCGTATCGGGGTCGACACCGGCGGCACGTTCACCGACGTGGTCGCGGTGGACGAGCGGACCGGGGAGATCACCACCGTCAAGACCCCCTCCACGCCCGCCGACCCGGCGGACGGGTTCATGGAGGGGGTGCGCAAGGTCCTCACCGCAGCCGCAGCCGCAGCCGGAGCAGGAACCGAGGCCGCAGCCGCAGCCGGGGCCGGGGGTCTGGAGAGCGTGACCGCGGTCGTCCACGGTACGACCGTCGCCACCAACCAGCTCCTGGAGGACCGCGTCTCCGGCCTCGGGTTCGTCACCACCGAGGGGTTCGAGTTCATCCTGGAGATCGCCCGGCAGAGCGTCCCGGACGGCTACGGCAACTCCTACTTCTGGGTCAAGCCGCCGCGGATCGTCCCGGTGCATCGGGTCAGGACCGTCGGCGGGCGCCTGGACCACACCGGCGCCGAGGTCCGGCCGTTCGACGTCGAGCAGGCCGTGGCGGCGGCCAGGTGGTTCCGGGAGCGGGGGATCACCGCGATCGGCGTGTGCTTCCTGCACTCCTACGCCAATCCCGCGCACGAGCTGCGCATGCGTGAGGTCCTGGCGCGGGAGCACCCCGAGGCGGTCGTCTCGATCTCCAGCGACGTGCTGCGCGAGTACCGCGAGTACGAGAGGTCCGTCACGACCCTGGTGGACGCCGCCGTCAAGCCGACCGTGCGCCGCTACATCGCCGGGCTCGCCGACCGGCTCGGCATGCCGTTCTCGGTCATGAAGAGCAACGGCGGCGTGCTGTCGGCGGCCGAGGTCGTGCACCGGCCCGTCACCACGGTGCTCTCCGGCCCGGCGGCGGGCGCGCTCGGCGCCGCGCTGATCGCCTCCACCGCCGGTCACCCTTCGGTGATCACCCTGGACGGCGGCGGCACCTCCACCGACGTCGCGGTGGTGGTCGACGGCGAGCCGTCGCTGACCACGGAGGGCTCCGTCGGCCGCTACCCGTGCAAGATCCCGATGATCGACATCGTGACCGTCGGCGCGGGCGGGGGCTCCATCGCGTGGATCTCGCCCGAGGGCACGCTCAAGGCCGGCCCCCGGTCTGCCGGGGCCGACCCCGGGCCGCTCTGCTACGGCCGCGGCGGCACCGACGTCACCGTCACCGACGCGCACGTCTTCCTCGGCCGGGTGCCGCCGTACCTGCTGGGCGGGGAGATCCCGCTCGACGCCGACGCCGCGCGGCGGGGCGTCGAGGAGCTGGCGGGCAAGCTCGGGCTGAGCGCCGAGCGGACCGCCGTCGGCATCCTGGAGATCAGCGCCTTCAACCAGTCCAACGCGATTCGCCGGATCACCGTCGGCAGGGGCCTGGACGTGCGCGACTTCCCCATGGTGGCGTTCGGCGGCTCGGGACCGCTGCCGGCGTGCCGCCTGATCGACATCCTCGGCCTGCCGTCGGTGCTGGTGCCGCCCGACCCGGGCAACGTGTCGGCGTTCGGCCTGCTCACCGTGGACGTCAAGGACGACCACGTGCGCACCTTCGTCACCCGGGACCTCTCCCTCGCGGACGCCGCCGACGTCTTCGGCGAGCTGGAGGGACGGGCCGCCGAGGCCCTGACCCGCGAGGGCTTCCCCGCCGACCGGCACGTCTACGCCCGCAGCGCCGACCTGCGCTACTACGGCCAGGCGTACGAGGTGCGGGTGCCCGTCCCGGCCGGGCCGCCGGACGAGGCGTGGCGGGCCGAGGTGCTCGACCGCTTCCACGAGGCCCACCGGCGGCTGTACGGGTACGGCTACCGCGACGACCCCCGCCACGGCGTCGAGTGGGTCAACCTCCGTGTCTCCGGCATCGGCCCCATCACCCGCCCGGCCGTCCGGCGCAGGCCGTACGGCGCGGCGGAACCCCCGCCGCCGGCGGCGGTCCGGGAGGTCTTCCACGACGGGTGGGCGCGGGTGCCGATTCACCGCCGCGCCGCGCTGGCCCCCGGGATGACCGTCCGCGGCCCGGCGGTCATCGAGGAGTACGGCTCCACGCTGCCGCTGCACCCGGGCTTCACGGCGCGGATGGACGAGTACGGGAACCTGGAGGTGCGCCGTGAACCCTGAGCGGGGGAGAAGCGGGGAACAGCCGGTGAGCAGGAGTGGGCGAGGGGCGGTGAGCGACCGATGAGCACGGCCGATCCGGTGCTGGTGGAGATCGTCGAGGGCACGCTCGCCTCGGTTGAACGGGAGGTCGAGACCGCCATCGCGCGCACCGCCCGCTCGCCGATGATCCGCGACGCCCACGACTTCCGCGCCGGCATCCACGACGCGCGGCTGCGCAAGCTCACCGGCAGGTCGTACTCGGCGCTGGTCCAGCCCGTGGTCCGCGACTTCCCGATCGCGGAGATGAGCCCCGGCGACGTGTTCTTCCACAACGACGTCTACCTGTCCGAGGGCGGCATCGGTCACCTGCCCGACCTGTGCGTGACGGTCCCGGTCTTCCACGACGGCGCCGTGGTGGCCTTCGTGCAGGCGTTCGGGCACCACGACGACATCGGCGGGGCGGTTCCGGGGTCGATGCCCTCGCACGCGCGCAGCGTGTTCGAGGAGGGCCTCATGGTCCCGCCGATCAGGCTGTGGGACCGGGGCGTGCCCAACCGGGCGGCGCTCACCATCATGACCCGCAACTCGCGCATGCCGGACTCGCTGGCCGGCGATCTGGACGCCGAGTGCTCGGCCTGCCTGATGGGCGCCCGGCGGCTGGCGGAGCTGTTCGCCCGCTACGGGCGTGAGGCGGTCGAGGCGTGCTTCGACGCGATCATCGCGAACACCGCCGAGACGTTCCGCAGGGAGCTGCTGGCGAAGATCCCCGAAGGGGTCCACGTCTGGGAGGACTACGCCGAGCACGACGGCGTCGACCCGCCCCGGCTGCACGCCCAGCGGATCACTCTCACCGTCGACCACTCCGCCACCCCGCCGCTGGTCGTCGACTTCACCGGCACCTCGCCGCAGGCCAGGGGGCCGATCAACCACGCGGGTGACTACGCCGACGGGGTGTTCCTGAAGAAGTGGCTCGCGCCGATCCTGCGCAACCTCGCCGACACCCCCGATCGGATGGCCGAGCTGGACGTCAACGAGGGCGTCGTCCCGCTGATCGGGATGCGCTTCCCGGAGAAGGGCACGCTGCTCACCCCGATCTTCCCGGCCCCCACCAACGCCCGCACGTTCGTGATCCTGCGGCTGCTCGGCGTGCTGGCCGGGGTGCTGGCCAAGGCCACCGGCGGGCGGATGCCGGCCGACCAGGAGACCATCCGCTACACCGGCGTCCACGGGACCGGCGCGGACGGCGCGCCGTACCTGATGCGGGAGGTCCTCGGCGGCGGCTCGGGCGGCCGGTGGTACGCCGACGGCGAGGACACCATCCACGTCGTGCCCGACTCGCGCAACATCCCGGTGGAGTTCGCCGAGTCCCGCTGGCCGCTGCGGGTCGAGCGGCTGGGCCTGGCGCGCGACTCCGGCGGCCCCGGGCTGCACCGGGGCGGCCTCGGCTACGACAAGCATGTGCGGATGCTGCGCGACGCCTCGTTCATGTCCATCGCGGACCGGTCGATCCTGTCGTGCTGGGGGGTGAACGGCGGGCGGGCCGGGCGGCCGTTCTCCGTGGAGATCGAGGGCCGGGTGATGGAGGGCCTGGTGGACGACGCCCCGGTCCGCGCCGGGGAGGTCATCCGGGTGCGCACCACCGGGGGCGGCGGCTGGGGCTGCCCGCTGGACCGCGACCCGGAGGCGGTGGCCGCCGACGTCCGCGACGGCAAGGTCTCGCCGGAGAGCGCCCGCGACGACTACGGGGTGGTCCTGCGCCCTTCCGGCGGGTCCGGAGGGCCGGACATCCCAGGCGGCTCCGGCCGCGCGGAGCTCGTGGGCCTCGCGGAGTCCGCGGACGGGCCGCTGGTCGACGCCGAGGCCACCGCCCTGCGCCGCGCGAGGCTTCGCGCCGCGCTCCCCGGCACCACGCCCTTCTTCGACCGCGGCCCCGGCTTCCCGTCGCTGTCCGGCGACCTGCCGTACGCCGATGTCGACTTCATGTGACGGCTTCGGATGACCCGGGGGCCGGGGCGGTGCGGTTCAGCCGCGGTGGCGGAGGGTGCGGACGACGGCGAGGGCGCCGAAGGCGAGGGCACCGGTGAGCAGGATGGCCGTCTCGGTCAACTGGAAGCGCCAGAACCGGTCAACGGGATGGTAGTAGACGGCGTACCGGTAGCCGGAGCCGACCAGGCACTCCTCCCCGAGCAACTGGGCCCGGTCGGACCGGGTGTCCACGCCGGCCGGCAGCGGGCAGGGGGGCGGGGGCGGGGCCGTCAGCTCCCGGCCCGAGGGGTCCACCCAGGACTCCCGGACGAGGGCGCCCCCGCCGCGGGCGACCGACGACCGGTCGGCGGTGACGACCCGCACCGGTTCGGCGTAGGAGGGGCGGCTGGAGAAGACGACGGGCAGAGCCAGGCAGATCACCGCGACGGTCACCGCCATCGCGGCGAGGGTGCGGCGCGTCACCGTTCCGGCGGCGGCGCCGACCGCGAACGCGAACAGCCACCAAGCGGCCGGGACGATTCCGGTGATGGTGAAGTTCCCTGGTTCCATCGTGACGTCGCCCGTCACGCCGGAGAAGATGTTCCGCCACGCGCCGACCATCGCCGACAGCGCCAGGGCGGCACCGGCCACCAGTGCGCCGAGCATGCCGAGCTTGACCGTCAGCCAGCGCCGGATCGGCACCGCCTGCGTCCAGGCCAGGGCGTTGGTGCCGCGTTCGAACTCCGCGGCCAGCAGTGGCGCCCCCCAGAACACGCCTATCAGCGCGGCGCCGAATATGGGCAGCAGGCCGAAGACGAGGAAGACGGGCCGGTAGTGGTCGGTGTAGACCACCTGGTTCACAGCCGAGCAGGAGACCGCCGGGCCGGGGCAGCCGGGCGGCGCGTACTCGGCGAGATAGGCGGTGGCGCGCAGGGCCGAGACGAGCATCAGCACGCCCAGAGCGAGCAGCAGCCCGCCGGTCACCAGGATCTGCACGCGGTGCTGCCGCCAGGTCAGCCAGAACAAGGAGGGTTCCTCTCGAAGGGACTCGCGGAGGGCTCGTCGAAGGAGCCGCGAGAGGCCCGGCCGGTGCGGCGGGCCCGGGTGCGGGGGTCAGTGCGCGGGGGACAGGGCGGGTCGGGGGAGCGCCGCTGCGTCGGGGGTGCGGAGGTAGGCCAGCACCATCTCCTCCAGCGTCACGGGGCGGGCGCTCCAGCGCGGGTCGGGCGGCGGCGCGTCGTCGCGGACGAGCAGGGTGGCCTGCCGTCCGGCGCCGCTCCGGGAGACCACCGGCAGCCGGGCGGCGAGCGCGTCGGCGGTCTCGGCCGGTCCGGTCAGCAGGCTGTGCCGGGCCATCAGTTCGTCGATGTCGCCGCTGACCTGGACCCGGCCCCCGTTGACCACGACCAGCCAGTCGCAGACGCCCTCCAGTTCGGAGACGACGTGCGAGGACAGCAGCACCGTCAGCCCGGTCTCGGCCACCGCGCCCATCAGGCCGCGTGCCACGTCGTCGCGGGCCAGCGGGTCCAGGTCGGCCAGCGGCTCGTCCAGCATCAGCAGGTCGGGGCGCTTGGCCAACGCGACGGTCAGCGCCACCTGTGTCCGCTGGCCGCCGGAGAGCCGGCCGATCCTGCGGTCGAGCGGGATGCCCAGTTCGGTCAACCGCCGCCGGGCCGCCGCGTCGTCCCAGCGGGGGTTGAGTCCGCGTCCGAACCGGAGCATCTCCGACACCCGGAACCCGGTGTAGAGCGGTTTGTTCTGGGCCACGAACGCCGTCCGCTCCCCGCTCTCGCGGGCCGGGCGGCCGAAGATCCGCACCTGTCCCGTGGTCGGGGTGAGCAGGCCCACGGCGAGCCGGAGCAGGGTGGTCTTGCCCGCGCCGTTCGGCCCGACCAGGGCGGCGACCCGGCCGGCCGGGACCGCCACCGAGCAGTCGCGCAGCGCCCAGGTGCGCCGGTGGCGCATGCCCAGGCCGGTGGTCTCCAGCGCGTTCATGCGATCCCCCGCCGGGAAGAGGGGGTCTTCAGCGTGTTCATGCGATCTCCTGCCGGAAGGAGTCGGTCAGGACCGAGGCGATGAGCGCCTCCAGGTCCTCCAGCGTCAGGCCGGCCTGACGGCCGTCGCGCACCCAGCGGACCAGCTCGGCGCGCAGCCGGGCGCGGTCGTCCATGGAGGTCTGGCCCAGCGACCGCTGCACGAACGTGCCGAGGCCGGGCCGCCCGGCGACCAGGCCCTCCCGTTCCAGCTCGCGGTAGGCCTTGAGCACGGTGTTGGGGTTGATCGCGAGCCGGGCCACGACCTCCTTGGCGGTGGGCAGCCGGTCACCGGGTTGCAGCACGCCGAGGCGGAGGGCGTGGCGTACCTGCTGGACGAGCTGGAGGTAGGTCGCCACCCCCGACCCCCGGTCGAGGCGGAATTCGATCACGCAGCCACCTTTCACTATTGGATTAGTGGAATGGTGGAGATCTCCCCGGCGCGTGTCAAGCCGCGCCTCCGCCGTACGGACTCTTACAACGGGTTCGACACACTTTGACGTCATCCTGTGATCTCCCATTGACGAGTGGATCGTCCTGGGTTCTGCTTCGGTTGGGCATTCGTGATCGTCGCCGTACCCGGGGCGATCCGGGAGACGGGATGGGACGCGCATGCGCCTTCGATCGGTGGTGGCCAGCCTCGCGCTGGCCGCGGCTTTCTTATCGATCACGGCCGCGCCCGCCCCCGCGGAGACCGGTCCCCTTCCCGCGAAGACCGCCGCGGAGTCCCTCTCGGAGACCGCCGCGAAGGCTCCGGCGAAGGCCGCCGCCGAGACCCTTTCCGGGGCCGCCGCGCAGACCCTCTCCAGGGCCGCCGCGAAGTCCCTCTCCGAGGCCGTCGCGACGACGCTCTCGAAGACCGCCGCGCATGCCGAGCCCGTCCAGCCCGTGCCGCCCGCCCCGGGCACCGCCGGATGCGATCCCGTCGCCGGCGCCGAATGCCTGCTGCCGTTCCCCAACGACTGGTTCACCACCCGGGCGCGCACCCGCACCGGGCTGCGGGTGAACCTCGCGGCCGAGGCGATGCCGCGCAACGCGGCGGGCGTTCCCGTCGACCCCGCGCAGTGGAACGCCGCCGACGGCTTCTCACCCGGGTCCATGCTGCTGGCCCACGTCCCCGGGATCGACCTGGGCAGGACGGGTGCCGCACCGGTCACCGACATCGGGTGGTCGCTGCGCCGCGACGCCCCCGTCGTGATCGTGGACACCCGTACCGGGGAGCGCTGGCCGTACTGGGCGGAGCTGGACGCGAACGCCGCCGACCCCGCCCGCCGGGCGCTGATCGTCCGGCCGGCGCGCAACTTCCGGGAGGGCCACCGCTACGCCGTCGCCCTGCGCGGGCTCAAGGACGCCACCGGGCGCGACATCCCGGCGCCGGAGACCTTCGCCCGGCTCCTCGGCGACGACCTGCCCGCGCGGGACCCGCTCGCCACCCGGCAGCGGGCGCTGCGCCGTACGGTCGAGGACCTCGGCCGGGCCGGGGTGGACGCCGAGGGCCTCTACCTGGCCTGGGACTTCACCGTCGCCAGCGATCAGGGCATCGCCGGGCCGGTGCTCGCCATGCGCGACCGGACGCTGCGCTCGCTGCGCGGCCGCTCGCCGGAGTTCACGGTCGGCTCCGTCACCGACCTCACGCCGGAGCAGGACCCGGGCATCGCCCGCGAGGTCAGCGGCGAGATCTCCGTCCCCAACCACCTCGACAAGCCCGGCGGCCCGCCCGGGTCGAGCCTCAACCGGGGCCCCGACGGGCTGCCCCGCCCGCTCGGCGACACGCTGAAGGCGCAGTACCAGTGCGAGATCCCGCGCTCGGCGTTCCGGCGGCCCGCCCGCGCCGCCCTGTACGGCCACGGCCTGCTGGGCCGGGCCACCGAGGTGCGCGCGGCCAACGTGCGGGCGATGGCCGCCGAGCACGGCTTCGTCTTCTGCGCGACCAAGTGGATCGGCATGGCGGAGGAGGACGTCCAGCACGTGGCGGGCGTGTTCGCGGACCTCTCCCGGTTCGGCACGGTCACCGACCGCCTCCAGCAGAGCCTGCTGAACTTCGTCCTCCTCGGCCGGGCGATGACCGCCAAAGACGGCTTCGCGGGCCACGAAGCCTTCCAGGACGGGCACGGCAGGGCGCTGATCGACCGGCGGGCCGGTCTCGCCTACGACGGCAACAGCCAGGGGGCCATCGCGGGCGGCGCGCTGGTCGCCGTCTCGCCCGACGTGCGCAACGCCGTGCTGGGCGTGCCGGGGATGAACTACAGCACGCTGCTCAACCGCAGCGTCGACTTCCAGCCGTTCCAGCGGCTCATGGACGCCGCCTACCCGGACAGGCTCACCCAGCAGGTCTGCTTCGCGCTGATGCAGATGCTGTGGGACCGGGCCGAGACGAACGGCTACGCCCAGCACCTGACCGACGACCCGCTGCCCGGCTCGCCCCGCCACCGCGTGCTGCTGCACGCCGCCTTCGGCGACCACCAGGTCGCCACGGTGACCGCCGAGGTGGAGGCCCGCACGATCGGGGCCCGGGTCCACCGGCCCGCGCTCGCCGAGGGCCGCAGCCCGGACGTGGCGCCGTTCTGGGGGCTGCGGGCGCTGCCCCGCGCGCCGTACGAGGGGTCGGCGCTGGTCGTCTGGGACAGCGGCACGCCCGCCCCGCCGACGGGGAACGTCCCCCCGCTCGGCCCGCAGTACGGGCACGACCCGCACGAGGATCCGCGCAACGACGTCCGGGCGCGGGTGCAGAAGGCCCACTTCCTGCGGGACGGCCTGGTGGTCGACGTCTGCGGCGACGCCCCCTGCGCGACCCTGCCGGCGCAGGACTGAGCCGGGGGTCAGCCGGGGGTGTCCTCGCCGGCCCGGTCCAGCAGGACGAACTCGCCCGGTACGGCGGCGCCGTCGACGAGGAGGTCGGCCCGGTCGCGGGTGCCGTCGGTGGCGAACCACTCCCGCTCGGACCGCGTCCACCGGCTCCACTGCGGCGCGAACTCGGCGCCGTCCCGGGCCAGGGCGCGTGCCAGCCGCAGGTCGCCGGGCGCCTCCACCCAGACGGTGAGGGCGGCCGGGGTGTCGCGCCGGGCCGTGCTCACCCCCTCCAGCAGCAGCACCGGCGCGATCGGCACCTCCACCCAGTCGGTGTGGGTCTCCCGGACCCAGTCGTAGCGGCGGTACCCGCCGGGCCGGCCGGCCGCCAGGGGGGTGAGCACCCCCTCCTCCACGTGCCGGAACCAGGCCACCGGCGGCTCGTTCCACGGCACCGGAAAGTCGTCGCTGTGGACCACCTGGGCGTTCAGGGTCCGCGCCAGCCGCCCGGCGAAGGTCGTCTTGCCAGAGCCGCCGGGCCCGTCCACCGCGACGACGCGGACCGGGCCGCATGACGGCGGCAGTTCCAGAACCGTCCGGGCGAGATTCTCGAAGGAGATGACATCCACCTTTCCATTAGAAACCATGGGAAAGCCGGGGAAAAACCCGCGGATACCCAGGGAGACCGCGGTTTCTGACAACATTTTTCACTTCTGTCATGGTTTAGTGGGAAGCCGTGGCGGTCCGGGGTACGGAACGGCCCCGCCGATGGCGGAGAATGATTTCCCCGCCCAGGTTCGACTAGGCTCGACCACCACCGACGGAGGTTGATCTTGCATGGAGCCCTCGGAGACATCGTCGTCCTCGACCTGTCGCGTGCGCTCGCGGGGCCGCACGCCGCGCAGATGCTCGGCGACCTGGGCGCCCTGGTGATCAAGGTCGAGCACCCCGTCGGCGGCGACGAGTCGAGAGGCTGGGGCCCGCCCTTCGTCGGTCCCGACGCCGACGTCTCCACCTATTTCCTCGCCGCCAACCGCAACAAACGCTCGGTCACCGCCGACCTCAAGACACCCGGCGGCAGAGCCCTCGTCGAACGCCTGGTACGGCGGAGCGACGTGCTGGTCGAGAACTTCCGCACCGGCGTCCTGGACCGCCTGGGCTTCTCCGTCGAGCGGCTGCACGAGCTCAACCCCCGCCTGGTCATCCTGTCGATCACCGGGTTCGGCCACGACGGCCCCGAGGGCGGCCGTCCCGGGTACGACCAGATCGCCCAGGGCGAGGCCGGGCTGATGAGCGTCACCGGTCCGCCCGGCGAGCCGTACCGGGTCGGCTCTCCCATCGCCGACCTGCTGGCCGGCATCCACGGCGCCTACGGCGTGGCCGCCGCCCTCTACGAACGGGAACGGACCGGGCGCGGCAAGGTCGTGCGCACCTCCCTGCTGGCCTCGGTGGCCGCCGTGCACGCCTACCACGGCACGGCCTGGACCGTCGCGGGCCAGGTCCCCGTGGGCGTCGGCAACCACCACCCCTCCATCGCCCCCTACGGCGCGTTCCGCTGCGCCGACGGCATGATCCAGATCGCCGCGGGCAACGACGCGCAGTGGCGGAAGGTGGCCGCGCTGCTGGGCCTCGACCCCGCCGTCCCCGGATACGCGACGAACCGCGACAGGTGCGAGCACCGCGACGAGCTCGTCGCCGACATCGAGCGGACGCTGGCCGGGCACGGCCGCGCCCACTGGCTGGCCGCGCTGGAGGCGGCCGGCGTGTCCGCCGGGACGGTCAGGTCCATCGACGAGGTCTACGCCTGGGAGCAGACCCGCTCGCAGGGGCTCCTCATCGAGGTGGACCACCCCGTGCTCGGCGCCATCGAACTGCCCGGCCCGCCACTGCGTTTCGACGGCGAGCCGCCCGCCCGGCACACCGCCCCACCGGTCCTGGGCCAGCACAACGACGAGGTCCTCGCGTGGCTGGAGGAGCGTGAAGGCTGACGCCCTCCTCCCGGCCGGAACCGGAGGATCTCGATGAGCCCGACCCGTCCCGACGCCCGCACCATGATCGACATCGTCCTCGACCCGGGGACGTGGCGGTCCTGGGACGCCCCGCCCGCCGAACCGGCCCCGAACGGGTCCGACTACGCCGAGGAGCTGGCCGCGGCCCGCGCCCGGAGCGGATACGACGAGTCGGTCGTCACCGGCGAGGGGCTGCTGGACGGCCGCCGGGTCGCGGTCGTCGCCTGCGAGTTCTCCTTCCTCGCCGGATCGATCGGGGTGGCCGCGGCCGAACGGCTCACCGCCGCCGTCGAGCGGGCCACCGCCGAGCGGCTCCCGCTGCTGGCCGCGCCCGCCTCCGGCGGCACCCGCATGCAGGAGGGCGCGCTGGCCTTCACCCAGATGGTGAAGATCACCGCCGCGGTCGCCGCGCACCGCGCCGCGGGCCTGCCGTACATCGTCTACCTGCGCCACCCCACCACCGGCGGGGTCTTCGCCTCCTGGGGCTCGCTCGGGCACGTCACCGCGGCCGAGCCGGGCGCGCTCATCGGGTTCCTCGGGCCCCGGGTGTTCGAGTCGCTGCACGGCTACCCGTTCCCCGAGGGCGTCCAGGTCGCCGAGAACCTCTTCGCCCACGGCCTGATCGACGCGGTCGTCTCCGCCGAGGACGTCCGGCGGATCGCCGCCGGCGTGCTGGCCGTGCTGTGCGCGCCGCGCGAGGTGCGGGTCAAGGAGCCCGAGGCGGACGAGCCGGCCCAGCCGGTCGATGCGTGGGAGGCGGTCATCCGCTCCCGCCGCGACGACCGCCCCGGGGTGCGGGCCCTGCTGCGCCACGGCGCCTCCGACGTCACCCCCCTCAACGGCACCGGCGAGGGGGAGAACGACCCCGGCCTGCTCATCGCCCTGGCCCGTTTCGGTGAGGCCCCCGCCGTCGTGCTCGGCCAGGACCGCGGGCGGCGGCGGTCCGGGGCCCCGCTCGGCCCGGCCGGGCTGCGGGTCGCCCGGCGCGGCATGCGCCTGGCCTCGGAGCTGGGCCTGCCGCTGGTCACCGTGGTCGACACCTCCGGGGCGGCGCTGTCGAAGGCCGCCGAGGAGGGCGGTCTCGCCGCCGAGATCGCCCGGTCGCTGGCCGACCTGGTGACGCTCGACGCCCCGACCGTCTGCCTGCTGCTCGGCGAGGGGGCCGGGGGCGCCGCGCTCTCCCTGCTCCCGGCCGACCGGGTGCTGTGCGCCCAGCACGCCTGGCTGTCCCCGCTGCCCCCCGAGGGCGCCTCGGCGCTGCTGTACCGCAGCGTGGACTTCGCCCCCGAGATCGCCGCCGCCCAGGGCGTGAAGTCCACCGACCTGCGGCGCGACGGCATCGTGGACCGGGTCATCCCCGAGCTCCCCGACGCCGCCTACGAGCCGGAGGCGTTCTGCCGCCGGGTGTCCGCCGCCCTCGAACACGAGATCGCCGGCCTGCTGGCCGTCCCGCCCGCCGACCGCCTCACCGCCCGCCTGGCCCGCTACCGGCGGCTCGGGGTGGGCTGAGGAGACCCCGCCGGCCGGGACGCCTCCGGGGCCCCGGAGGCCTCGGAAGTTCCGGAAGCCCCGGGAGCGGGCTCCGGCCGGACCGGGGTGACGGCCCGCACCGTGTCGTGCCAGATCTCGGCTCCCGCCGCGTCGTAGCCGACGAGCTGGAAGCCCTCCAGATAGGGGTCGGGACGCCGGTACGTGCCGGAGAACAGCGCGACGCCGCTGTCCCACGGGTCGGCGACCGCGACGGCGTCGGCCGACGTGCCGTCCCGGAAGACCAGCGCGATCCGGGCGGTTCCGGCGCGGGCGACGCCGTACCAGAGACCGTCGTGCAACCGCAGGTCGACCGGTGTCTCCTTGCCCCCGAGGTCGGTCAGGAGGTGTCCGGGCTCGACCAGGTTCATCCCTACGGCCTCGCCGCCGCGCCACCAGACGACCGTCCGCTCGGGGTCGGTGTAGAGGCGTGCGGTGAGGCCGCCGGGCAGGTCGGCTGCGGGCCCGACGGGCGGTTTCGCCAGCTCCGGGGGAGGCATGGGGGCGTCCTGCCTGATCCGCTGCACGACCCGGCCGTCGCCGTCGAGGAACTCGAAGCGCGTCACCCCGGCGTCGGCCGGGAAGGACACGGTCCACACCGCCAGCGGCGCGCCGCCGGGACGGTGAACGGTGCCGGGGATCCGGGCGCCGTCCCCGGTGACGGCCTCGACCCTCGTCACGCTCGTGCGGGCGGCGCCGTAGCCCAGTTCGACCGGCCGGCGCGGCCAGCGCGAGTGGAAGGGGTCCAGCCGCCAGGCGTTCTCGCGCTCGTGACCCGCCGGAGGCACCTTCGAGCAGCCGCTCGACGTCCCGCCGGTCGCCTGCTGGACGAGGTCGCAGAACCGGTGGCCGCCGGGAGCGGCCCCACCGGAGAACCACATGATCACCGGCCTGTTCTCCGCCGGATCCCTGACCGTCACCGGTTCGCCGACCGGCGGGTTCTCGGCGATTGACCGCCGGTAGGGGCCCGGCTCCTCGACGGCTCCGGTGGCGATGCCCGCCCCGGAACCGCCGCCCGCGTTCAGGAGCACCGTCACGGCGGTCACCGCCGCCACGGCGGCGGCCACCGGGATCAGCGCGAGCCTGCGGCGCCGTGTCCGGCGGGCGCGGGAGACCGTCCTGGCGTAGGCGTCGGGGGCGGTGCCGTAGGTTCCGGCGCGGGCGTCGAGCGCGGCGCGCAGCCGCTCCTCCAGATCGTTCATGATTCCTCCCCGAGGGCCCTGCCGAGGGCGGCGAGGCCCCGGCTGGTGTGCGTCTTGACGGAACCGGGGGAGACGCCCATGGCGTCGGCGATCTCCCGTTCGGAGAGATCCAGCCAGTAGCGCAGGACGACGGCCTCACGCTGGCGGCGGGGGAGCCGGTCGACGGCCGCGAGGAGCTCCCGGTGCCGCTCGGCGACGAGGGCGTGGTGCTCGCCGCTGTGCGCGTCCGGCGGCGGCTCGGGACGGCGCAGCCGTGCCAGCCGCAGGTGACGCAGCCGGTTGCGGGTCAGATTGCACACGATGGACCGGACATAGGCGACGGCCGCGCCGTCGTCGCGCAGCCGGGCCCGCCGCGCGTGGAGGCGGGCGAACGCCTCCTGGGCGATGTCCTCGGGGTCGTCGGCGCCGAGCAGCCCGGCCAGGCGCACCATCGAGGGATGGTGCGCCGCGAACAGCTCGGCGAACGAGGGCGGCGTCCCGGACGAGACGCCTGGGATGTCGGAAATGTCGATCACGCTACCGAGACACCCGGCGGGCCCACCGGTTGACAGGGCCCTCCCGGGTCACTCCTCGGTGGCGGGAAGGGTGAGGGGGACGGGGACGCGCTCGACGCGGACGGAGAAGACCTCCTCGCGCGGCACGACGACCTCGTAGGCGCCGTGGTCGACCATCCAGTAGCCCAGCGCCTCGGCCTTGAGGCCGCTGTGGCCGGTGTAGGCGATGTGCAGGCTCTCCTCGCCGTTCTCCTCGGAGACGTCGAGGACGAGGCACGGCTCGCCGCCGAACGAGCCCGTCGTGCGGACCAGCACCAGCCGGTCGAGGTCCTCGCGCTCCACCACGGCCCGCCAGTACCCGGAGGCGGGCTCGAAGCCCTCCCGGGCCTCCTCGTCGAACAGGGTGACCTCCGAGGCGCCCGGGCCGAGGGCCGCGACGTGGGTCCGCCCGCCGTAGTGGGCGACGAAACCCGACGCCACCGGCTCGATCTCGTCGCTCATGCCGCCGGCCGCCAGGTCAGGCCGTCGTAGACGCCGAACGGGCTCTCGCCGTCCGCGGTCACGTGGACGATCTCCGCCCCGGCCGGGATCGGCACGGGCATGGTGTGGAACTGCGGTACGACGTGCTCGCGCGAGGTCGTGAAGCCGTTCCCGGTGAACGGCGGTGCATCGTTCCAGTCGCCACCCATGTGCGGACCGTACGGCACGACGTAGCTGTCGATGTCGCGGGCGAACCAGCGCATGAGGTAGATCTCCGGGGTCGTGACGGTCAGCTCCGAGCCCTCGAAACCCAGGTCGAGGCCCATGAAGAGCTGGGCGGGGGTGGTCAGGCGGGCGCAGTCCTGCACCCGGTAGACGTATCCCGAGATGACGGTCCGCCTGCCTGACAGGTAGGGCACGAGCAGCCGAGGCGGGATGACCTTCTGCATCTGCGTTCTGCGCCCAGGTGGATCACTCACGGTCGCATTTTACGATCCGCCGGCTCCGAGCCGCCGGTGTTCCAGGCACGGCAGGGCATTCCGGGTGTCAATCGTGATCTGAGGGTCGAGTACGGACGTCAGCACCCCGGGGGCCGGGCCCAGGTCGGCGCGGACGACGCCCATCGGGTCGACCAGCATGCTGCGGCCGACGCCGAAGCCGTCGCGGGACGCGGGGTTGGGGGCCTGGCCCACGGCCGCCACCCAGACCGTGTTCTCGATCGCCCGGGCTCGCACCAGGGTCGCCCAGTGCTCCTCCTTCATCGGGCCGGACCCCCACGCCGCGATCACCGCCAGCACCTCGGCCCCCCGGTCCACCAGGGCCCGTCCCAGCTCGGGGAAGCGGACGTCGTAGCAGGTGACGAGGCCGACCCGCAGGCCGGCCAGCTCCACCACCGCCGGCGTGTCGCCCGGTGCGACCAGCTCCGACTCGCGGGCCCCGAAGGAGTCGAACAGGTGGATCTTCCGGTAGGCCGCGGCGATCTCGCCGGACGGGCCGAGCGCCACCGCGGTGTTGTGCACCCGGCCGCCCCCCGGCCCGCCCGGCTGCTCGCCGGGTTCGAACACGCCCGCGATCACCGCCATGCGGTGCGCGCGGGCCGCCTCGGCCAGCCCGGTGACGAAGGGGCCGTCCAGCGGCTCGGCCAGGTCGGTGATCCGCTTGCCGTACCGGGTGAGGGTGGCCTCGGGGAAGATCGCCAGCTCGGCGCCGTCGGCGGCGGCCCGCTCCAGCGCCTCGCGCGCGCGGCGCAGGTTGACGGCGGGCTCCTCATCGACGGGGATCTGGCACAGGGCGATGCGCGTCACCGGTTGCCTCCTGAGCGGTATGGCCCCCGCCCGCCGGAACCCGCCGCGGCGGAGATCCGCCTGACGGGTCCTAGGGGGAGGGGGCCGTCGATGTCTGTGACATTACCCGGCGGTTCGGCACCCGCTCCAGCCACGTCAGGCACCGCCACAGCCACTCGGCGGGGCCGTAGCGGAACCGCCGCAGCCACAGGCGGCTGAGGACGATCTGCGCCGCCAGCACGGCCGCCGACAGCGCGAGCACGCCGGCCCTGGTGGGGACGGCCAGCAGCAGCGGCAGCGCCGCGAGGATCGCCACGGTGCTGAGCAGGTAGTTCGTCAGCGCCATCCGGCCGAGCGGCGCCAGGGCCGCCAGCAGGGGGCGGCGGGCCCGGGTCAGCAGGAGCAGCGGCAGCCCGGTGCAGCAGGCCGCCGCCGTGGCCAGCCCGGCCGCCGGGTAGGTGCCCCGGTGGAACAGGGCCGGGTCGGCGGCGGTGCGGAACCACAGGACGGTGAGCGCCACCGCCAGGACCGCGGAGGCGGCGAAGGCGGGCGGCAGCAGCCGCTCCGGCGGGGCGTACCGCATCAGCGCCGCGCCCAGCAGGAACAGCCCCGGCACCAGGATCAGCCCGCCGCCCTCGTTCACCGCCCAGGCGGTGGCCGCCGTGCCCAGCACCGCCACGGCCGCCCGGGGGAGGAAGGAGGCGGGCAGCAGGACGGCCGCCCCGAAGGCCGCGTACGGCAGCAGCACCTCGTCCGGGTTGACCAGCCGGTGGAGCGCGCCGAAGCAGGCCAGCACCGCCAGCCTGCGCAGCAGCACCGCCCGCGGGCGCCGCGACCGCCCGGCCGCCGACCGCAGGAACAGCACGAAGCTCAGCCCGAACAGGAACGAGAAGATCGGGTAGAACCTGCCCTGCAGGAGGTTCTCGACGCCCCAGTCGACCGCGTCGCGGTCCGGGGACGGCAGGTGCGCGCGGGTGTGCTGCCAGGCGTTGACCACCATGATCCCGCACACCGCGAAGCCGCGCAGGACGTCCAGCTCGTGCAGCCTGCGCGCCGCGGTGGCCGGGGGCGTCCCGGCGGGTCGGGTCTCGCTCACGCAGTCCAGACAACCAGACCGGCCGCCGGACGGGGAGGCCACCCGGGCGGTGCGCGTCCCGGTCGCCGGAACCGCCGCGTGGCCGGACCCGTCGCGTGGTCGCCCGAATCCGCCGTACGGCGGGACCCGTCGTACGGCCGGTCCCGCCGTACGCCCGGCCCGCCGTGCGGCCGGATCCGGCGGGCCGCGTGGTCAACCGGCGCGGGGCGGCCCGCTCGTCTCGCGGACGACCAGCCGGACGGGCAGCACCGTGGGCGGCGGCGCCGCGGCGTCCGGGTCGTCGATCATGGAGATGAGCGCGGCGGCGACGGCCGCGCCGAACCCCGCCCTGTCCTGGGCGACGGTCGTCAGGGCGGGCCGGACCAGCGAGGCCGGCTCGATGTCGTCGAACCCCGCCACCGCGACGTCGCCGGGGACGTCCAGCCCCGCCTCCAGGGCGGCCCGGACGGCGCCGACCGCCATCTCGTCGCCCGCGGCGAAGACGGCGTCGGGGCACTCGTCCAGCGCCAGCAGGCGCCGCATGGCGGCGTGCCCGCCGCCGAGGTAGAAGTCGCCCTCCACGACGTACTCGTCGCGCAGCGGCAGGCCGAGGGCGGCGAGCGCGGCGCGGTAGCCGGCCAGCCGCTCGGCCCCCGGGTGCGTGCGGCCGGGCCCGGCGATCGTGGCGATCCGCCGCCGGCCCCGCTCGTACAGGTGCCGTACGGCGGCGCCGGCGCCCCCCGCGTTGTCGGAGGTGACGTACGTCGCCCGGCGGCCGGTGACCGGGCGGTCCAGCGAGACGCAGGGCACGCCGGACTCGGCCAGCCGGGTGAGGGCGGGATCGGCGGTGCCGTCGTCGATGAACACCACGCCGTCGAGGCTGTGCCGCCGCACGGCCCGCAGGTGGCCGTCGGCGTCCTCGCCGGTGGCGAGCATCAGCAGGTGGTACCCCCGCTCGCTCAGCGCGGTCTTCAATCCGACGAGGAGCTCCTGGAGGAAGGGGTGGCGCCATCCGGGGCCGCGGTGACCGGTGTCCCACGCGAGGCCGACCATGCGCGACCGCTTGGTGGCGAGGGTCCGCGCCGGCGCGCTCGGGGTGTAGCCCAGGAGCGCGGCGGCGCGCAGGACGGCCTCGCGCGTCTCGCGGGTCACCGCGTCGGGGTTGTTGAAGACACGGGAGACGGTCGCCACCGACACGCCGCACCGGCGGGCCAGGTCTCGGATCGTTGCCACGGCCGCACGCTACCGCATATTTGTAACCGGTTTCATGTAACCGGTTACAGATAAATCACCTCTACGGATCTCAGAGACGGTTCCGCTGCTCATCACGGGTGCGGGAGGCCGGTCCGGAATGATTCAACGGGTTGACACGGAGGCATTTCCCATATGAAATTCGACGAGTCGCTCGTTTTCCCGGCGGGCGGGCCCGCGTTCCCCGGAACGCCCCGTCCGCCGGGGACGGCCGCGTCCTCTTCCCGAGGGGGCGCGGGCCCCGTCGCCGGGCGAGCCGGGATGAGCCGGGGGGAGCCGGGGGCGGTCAGGGCCGCCGGCCCCCTCCTCTTCCGGCCCTTTCCGCGACCGGCCTTCCAGGGGGTTCTCCGATGACGGCGACCGAAGAGCGCGCCCCGGTGGCCGGGGGCTTCCCGGCCGGGTTCGTCTGGGGTGCGGCCACCTCGGCCTACCAGATCGAGGGGGCCGTCGACGCCGACGGCCGGGGCCCGTCGATCTGGGACGCCTTCTGCCGGGTGCCCGGCGCGACGGCGGCGGGGGAGTCGGGCGACCCCGCCTGCGACCACTACCGCCGCTGGCCCGAGGACGTGGAGCTCCTCGCCGGTCTCGGCGTCGGCGCCTACCGGCTGTCGGTGGCCTGGCCGAGGATCCTCCCCGAGGGCGGCGGCCGTCCCGAGCGGCGCGGCCTCGACTTCTACCGTCGCCTCGTCGACGCGCTCCGCGAGCGCGACATCACGCCGTTCGTCACCCTCTACCACTGGGGCCTGCCCCAGGCGCTGGAGGAGCGGGGCGGCTGGCGGGTCCGCGACACCGCCGAGCGGTTCGCCGACTACGCCGCCGTCGTGCACGAGGCCCTGGAGGGCGTGCCGTACTGGACCACGCTGAACGAGCCCTACTGCTCCGCCGTCACCGGATACGCCGAGGGCCGCCACGCGCCCGGCGCCCGTGAGGGGCACGGCGCCCTGGCTGCGGCGCACCACCTGCTGGTCGGGCACGGCCTGGCGGTCGCCCGGCTGCGGGAGCGGGCCCGCCCGGGGGAGCGGATCGGCGTCACGCTCAACATGTCGCCCGCCGTGCCGGCGAGCCCGTCGGCCGAGGACGCGGCCGCAGCCCGCCGGATGGACCTGATGGTCAACCGGCAGTTCACCGAGCCGCTGCTCGGCGGCGCCTATCCCGGGGACATGGCCGAGGTCTACGGGGAGATCAGCGACTTCTCCTTCCGCCGCGACGGCGACCTCGCGGTGATCTCGGAGCCGCTGGACTTCCTCGGGGTCAACTACTACTACCCGATCCACGCCGCCGCCGCGCCGTACGCCCAGCCCGACCCGGCGCTGCGCTCGGCCTTCGACATCGGCGTCCGCACGGTCGCGCCGGACGGTCCGCCGGTCACCGGGCTGGGCTGGCGGATCGAGCCGGACGGCCTGCGCGACACCCTCACCGGCCTCGCCGCCCGCTTCTCCCGCCTGCCGCCGGTCTTCGTCACCGAGAACGGCTACGGCGACGACGGCGACCTCGACGACACCGGCCGCGTCGCCTACCTCGCCGCGCACCTGGCCGCCACCCGCGCCGCCCTCGACGACGGGGTGGACGTGCGCGGCTACTTCTGCTGGTCGCTGCTGGACAACTTCGAGTGGGCCCGGGGATACGCCGCCCGGTTCGGCCTGGCGCACGTCGACTACGCCACCCAGGCCCGCACGCCCAAGGCCAGCTACCGCTGGTACCGCGACGTCATCGCCGGCCGGATCTGAACCGCCTGGATCTGAACCGCCTGGATCTGAACCGCCCGGGTCCGAACCTCCCGGGTCCGGGCGGGGCCCGCGTCCCGGCGGGAGCGCCCGCGGGGCCCCGTGCCGGGGCGGGAGCCGCACGCCCGGGTACGGCCGGCGCCGGTCACCTGTACCCCGCGGCGGAGGCGACCAGGCGGGCCACCCGCTCCGGCGCGACCCCGGTCGTGTCGACGACCTCCGCCGCCCGCCGCAGCCAGGGCAGGGCGTCGCGGTAGCGGGGGAGATGGTCCAGGCGCCACTGCCGGGCCCCGGTCTCCACGGTGTCGGTCTCGATCCGGTGGGTGAGCGTGTCCTCGTCGGTGTGGAGCAGGAAGTGGCGGACGGGGACGCCGGCCCTCCCCAGGCCGTCGCGGATCTCCGCCCAGTACCCCTTGACCAGGACCGTCTGCGGGGCGACGAGCACCCCGCCGACGTGGTCGAGCAGCCGGACGGCGGTCTCCACGACCAGGTCGCGCCAGGCGGGCCACTGCTGGAAGTCCGGCACCTCCGGCAGGACCTTGAGGTAGCGGAGCATGAAGCCGACCACTTCGGGGTCGAAGAGCCGCGCGTCCGGCACGAGCTTGACGAGCTCCCCCGCGGTGGTCGTCTTGCCCACGCCGAAGGTGCCGTTCAGCCAGATGATCATGCGGTGAAAGTACCGGAGGCGGGGGCCGGTTCGCGCTCGATCGGCGGATACGGGGCCGGTTACCCTGGGCGGGTGAACGATCCCCTGGTGGCGCGGATGCGCGGGTTCGGCACGACGATCTTCGCGGAGATGTCGGCGCTGGCCGTACGGACCGGTTCGATCAATCTCGGGCAGGGCTTCCCCGACACCGACGGCCCGGCGGCGATGCTGGAACGGGCGGCGTCGGCGGTCCGGGAGGGGCACAACCAGTACCCGCCGGGACCGGGCGTCCCCGAGCTGCGCCAGGCCGTCTCCGAGCACCGCAAGGAGCACTACGGCCTCGCCTACGACCCCGACGGGGAGATCCTGGTGACCGTCGGGGCGACCGAGGCGGTCGCCGCGTCGGTCCTGGCGCTGTGCGAGCCCGGCGACGAGGTGATCGCCTTCGAGCCCTACTACGACTCCTACGCCGCCGCGATCGCCCTGGCCGGGGCCGTGCTCAGGCCGGTCACCCTGCGCCCGGACGGCGGCCGCTTCACCTTCGACCCGGCCGAGCTGCGCGCCGCGGCGGGTCCGCGCACCCGGGCGATCCTGGTCAACTCCCCGCACAACCCGACCGGCACGGTCCTCACCCGCGCGGAACTTTCGGAGATCGCCGACCTGTGCCGGGAGCGCGACCTGGTCGCCGTCACCGACGAGGTCTACGAGCACCTCACCTTCGACGGCGTCGAGCACGTCCCCCTCGCCACCCTCCCCGGCATGCGCGAGCGCACCGTGACGATCTCCTCCGCGGGCAAGACCTTCTCGGTGACCGGCTGGAAGACCGGCTGGGTGTGCGCGCCGCCGGAGCTGGTCCGGGCCGTGCAGACCGTCAAGCAGTTCCTCACCTTCACCGCCGCCGCCCCCTGGCAGCTCGCCGTGGCCCACGGCCTGCGCCACGAGATGGAGTGGGTCGCCGCGCTGCGCGACGGCCTTCAGGCCAAGCGCGACCGGCTGGGCGCCGGGCTCGCCGCGGCCGGGTTCGACGTCTACCGCCCGGCCGGGACCTACTTCGTCCAGGCCGACATCCGCCCGCTCGGCCTCGCCGACGGTCTGGTCCTCACCCGCGACCTGCCGTCGCTGGCGGGCGTGGTGGCCATCCCCACCCAGGTCTTCTACGCCCGCCCGGAACGGGGCGCCCACTTCGTCCGCTTCGCCTTCTGCAAGAAGGACGAGGTCATCGACGAGGCCGTCCACCGCCTGACCCGCCTCGGCGAAACTGAAGGCGACACTGAGTAATCACGACTATGCTTTCCGTGCCTGGTATCGCATTGATACCAGGCGCGTTCTACGATGGGAGCATGGCTATGACCTTGCGACTCTCGGACGACCAGGCTGAAGCTCTCCGGCGGCGAGCGGACAAGGAAGGGCGGAGCATGCAGCAGGTGGCATTGCACGCCATCGAGGAGTACCTCGCGCGGGCGGCCGATGACGATCTCACCGACGAAATCGCCGAGCGGGGGGCTCGCCGCTTCGCGGACCTGTTGCGCAGGCTCGGAGAATGACGGTCTTCATCACCCTGGAGCAAGGGCTGCGGATCGCGCGCCGGTCGGTCGGGGGGCCGATCCAGGTCCGTGATATCGGTCTTCTTGAAGCGGCGTTGCTTCGTCCGCGGACCTCCCTGTTCGGTCGGGACGCGTATCCCGACCTGTTCTCCAAAGCGGCGGCGTTGCTCCACTCGATCGTCACCAATCATCCGTTCGTCGACGGGAACAAGCGCGCGGCATGGCTCACCATGTATGCCTTCTGTGCCAAGAACGGCGTCGAGGTTGACCCGGAGGACGACAACGCCGCCTATGATTTCGTGATCGAGGTCGCCTCAGGCAAGCTCACCGAGATCAATGAGATCGCCGAGGTGATCCGGGGCTTCGTGAGGTAGCTCACCTGGCTGGGGCGGTCAGGAGACGATCCGGATCGGCAGGCGTCTGGCGCGCAGGGCCGCGCGGATGGCGGTGGCGATCTGGGCGTACTCGGCGGTGCGGGCGGAGCTGGCGCGGTAGGCCAGGCCGATGGTGCGGCCCGGGACCGGGTCGCGGAAGCGGCGCAGCGCCGGCCGCGAGCGCCTGCCCGTCTCCACCGCGACCGCCGACTCCGGCAGCAGGGTCACCCCGAGCCCGCCCGTCACGAGCTGCACCAGCGTCGGCAGGCTGGTCGCGTACGTCGTGGCGGTGGCGCGGGCGCCGACCTCGCGGCAGACGTCGATGGCCTGCTCGCGCAGGCAGTGGCCCTGGTTGAGCAGCACGATGTCCAGCCCCTTGAGCGTCTCGCGGTCCACCGGCCCCGACCCGGCGGCCAGGGGATGGTCCGCGGGTACGGCGAGCAGGAAGTCCTCCTCGTAGAGGGGCTCCTCGACCAGCCCCGCGGCGTCGGTCGGCAGCGCGAGCAGCACCATGTCGAGGCGGCCCTCGCGCACCTCCTCCAGGATGGTCTCGGTCTTGGCCTCGTGCACGGTCAGCTTGAGCCGGGGGAACTCGCGGGCGAACATCGGCAGCAGCACGGGCAGCACGTACGGCGCGACCGTGGGGATCACCCCGAGGTGCGCCGGGCCGCGGAACGGTTCCCGGGTCTGCGCCACCTCCTCCACCAGGTCCTCCACCGCGGCCATGACCCGCGCGGCGTGCTCGGCCACCCGCTCGCCGGCCGGGGTCAGCATCACCTTCCTGGTGGTGCGCTCCAGCAGCCGGGCCTGCAAAGTCTCCTCCAGGGCCGAGACGGCCCCCGACAAAGCGGGCTGGCTCATCCGGAGCGACGCGGCCGCCTCCCTGAAGTGCAGGTGATCGGCCACGGCGAGGAAGGCGCGCAGCTGGGCCAGGGTGGGGACTGGATCACTGATAGGAAACACCTCTCGGATTGGTCCGGTCGTTCGATTTCACAGATCAATGCTAGATGCGGCAGGGTAGGGCACCGACAACGAAGTCCTCTTCAAAGGAGATCCGGACTTGCTCACCATCGGTGACCACTTCCCTGAGTTCGAGCTGACCGCGTGCGTCTCGCTGGACGCCGACAACGCCTTCGCCGACATCACCCACAAGTCCTACGAGGGCAAGTGGAAGGTCTACTTCGCGTGGCCGAAGGACTTCACCTTCGTCTGCCCGACCGAGATCGCCGAGTTCGGCCGCCTCGAGGGTGAGTTCGCCGACCGGGACGCCCAGGTCCTGGGCTTCTCCGTCGACTCCGAGTACGTCCACCACGCCTGGCGCAAGGACCACCCGGACCTGCGTGAGCTGCCCTTCCCGATGATGTCCGACATCAAGCGGGAGCTGTCCGAGGCCCTGGGCATCCTGGGCGAGGACGGCGTCGCCCAGCGCGCCACCTTCATCGTGGACCCGAACAACGAGATCCAGTTCGTCATGGTGACCGCCGGTTCGGTCGGCCGCAACGTCAAGGAGGTCCTGCGGGTCCTCGACGCGCTGCAGTCGGACGAGCTGTGCCCCTGCAACTGGAACAAGGGCGAGGCCGGTCTGGACGCCCAGAAGCTGATGGCCGGCGCCTGATGTCGGTCGACAGCCTGAAGGACGCCCTGCCGGCCTACGCCAAGGACGTCAAGCTCAACCTCGGGTCGCTGGTCACCACCTCCTCGCTGACCGAGCAGCAGCTCTGGGGGACGCTGCTCGCCTGCGCGGTGGCCACCAGGTCCCAGCGGGTGATCGCCGAGATCGCCTCCGAGGCGGCCGACGCCCTGTCGGCCGAGGCGTTCACCGCCGCCAAGGGCGCCGCCGCGATCATGGCGATGAACAACGTCTACTACCGGTCGATGCACCTGATCGGTGACGAGACGTACGCCACCATGCCGGCCAAGCTCCGGATGACGATCATCGGCAACCCCGGCGTCGAGAAGGTCGACTTCGAGCTGTGGTCGCTCGCGGTCTCCGCGATCGGCGGCTGTGGCCGGTGCCTGGAGTCGCACGAGCAGGTGCTGCGCCAGGCCGGCATGCCCCGCGAGCAGGTTCAGGAGGCCGTCCGGATCGCCGCGGTGGTCAACGCCGTCGCCGCGACGCTGGAGGCCGAGACGGCCCTGGCCGCCGTCTGAGGTTCTCCTCCCGCACGGAGAACGGGCGGGCGTCCTTGAAAGGACGCCCGCCCGTTCGCGTTCCGGAAAGGTTCCGGAAAGGTTCCGGGAAGGTTCCGGAAAGGTTCCGGGAAGGTTCCGGAGAGGCCGGGGATGCCGGGTGGGAAGGTCAGTCGACCGTGACCGGGGGAGCCGAGGGGTCGGCGGTCTCGGGGCGGGGGCCCCGGGCCGAGCGCAGCGGCACCTCCTTCAGCATCAGGGCGGTCACCACGGCGACCAGGGCGATCGGCACGCCGACCAGGAAGACCATCTGCATGGCCCGGGTGAAGGCCTCCAGGACGATGTCCAGCACGGGGGCGGGCAGCTTGCGGATGTCGTCGGGCGCGCCGAGGCTGGGCGTGCCGCCGCCGGTGAGGCGCAGGTGCGCCTCCCGCGCGAGGGAGACGATCTCGGCGCTGAGCCGGTTCGTCAGGATGGCGCCGAAGGCCGCCACGCCGACCGCGCCGCCGAGGGAACGGAAGAACGTCACGCCCGAGGTGGTGGAGGCCATGTCGCGGCGGGTGACGGAGTTCTGCGCGGCCAGGATCAGGATCTGCATCGTGGCGCCCAGGCCGACGCCGAGCACCGCCACGTCGACGCCGACGACCACCAGCGAGCTGTCCACGTGCAGGCGGGAGAGCAGGAACAGGCCGGCCGCGACCAGCAGCATGCCGAGGACCGGGAAGATCTTCCATTTGCCGGTCCGGCTGACGACCCGGCCGGTCGAGATCGAGGCGGTCAGCAGGCCGAGCACCATGGGCAGGGTCATCAGACCCGAGCCGGTGGGGCTCATGCCCTTGACGATCTGCAGGTACTGCGGCAGGAACATCAGCGCGCCGAACATCGCGGCGCCGACCAGCAGGGAGGTGACGCTGGTGAGCACGAAGGTGTGGTTGCGGAACAGGTGCGGCGGCAGGATCGGGTCGGCGGCCCGGCGCTCGGCGAAGACGGCGACCACGAACATGACCACGCTGAGCCCGCCCAGGGCGTAGGTCCAGCCGGAGTTCCAGGCGAACTCCTTGCCGCCGAGGGACAGCAGCAGCATCAGCGCGGTGGTGCCGCCGGTGATGAAGGTGGCGCCCCACCAGTCGACCTTGGTGTCGCGGCGGACGAACGGCAGCTTGAGCACCTTCTGGATGACGACGAACGCCACCACGGCCAGCGGCACGCAGATCCAGAACGTCCAGCGCCAGGACATGTTGTCGACGATGAAGCCGCCGAGCAGCGGCCCGGCCACGGTGGAGACGCCGAAGACGGCGCCGATGTAGCCGGAGTAGCGGCCCCGCTCGCGGGGCTCCACCACGTCGCCGAGGATGATCTGCGGCAGTGCGGCCAGGCCGCCGGCGCCGATACCCTGTACGGCACGGGCCGCGATGAGCTGTCCCATGTTCTGGGAGAAGCCCGCGGCCACCGAGGAGAACAGGAAGACCAGCAGGGCGGCCTGGAACATGAACTTGCGCCCGTACAGGTCGGACAGCTTGCCCCACAGCGGGGTGGAGGCCGTCATGGTCAGCAGGGTCGCGCTGGCGACCCAGGAGAGCTGCTCCTGACCGCCGAGCTTGCCGACGATGGTCGGCAGCGCGGTTCCCACCACGGAGGTCGAGATCATCGACGTCAGCATGGCGAGCATCAGCCCGACCAGGATCTCCAGCACCTGTTTGTGCGTGAAGTGCGGCGCGGTCTCGGCCTGGACCCGTTGTCCAGTCAGCATGAAGCAGCCCCCAATGTATGTACGATACATATGAAGTTAGTAGACGCTTGTTTACTGGTCAAATCCGGAAGGACCATGAGGTGGACGAGACACGGCAGCGAGACCGGGAGGGCACCCGGCGGCGCATCCTCGACGCCGCCCGCCGGCTGTTCACCGAACTCGGCTACGACCAGGTGACGATGCGGCTGATCGCCGCCGAGGCCGATGCCAACATCGCGTTGATCAACCGCTATTTCGGCAGCAAGCGGGAGCTGTTCGCCGAGGTGCTGGCCGTACAGGGGCGCTTTCCCGGCCTGCTGGAGGCCCCGTCCGAGGAGCTGCCCCGCCGCCTGGCGGAGTACGTCGCCGACCGGCTCAGGTCGGACCAGGGCAGCCTGATCATGTCGGCGCTCGTCAGGTCGTCGGGCTGCGCCGAGACCCACGAGATCATCCGCGACCGGGTCAGGTCGGCGATCCTGGAGCCGCTGGCCGCGCGCCTGCCCGGCGGCGACGCGGCCTTCCGGGCGACCGCCGCCACCGCGGTGATCACCGGGGTGGGCATGCTGAGCCAGCTCTACGGCAAGGGCGAGCTGGAGGCGCCGGACCGGGAGGCCGTGGTCGGGCGGCTCACCGCCGTCTTCCAGGCGTGCCTGGCGCCCTGACCCCGGCCCGCCGGTCCGCTACGGCCCGCCCCGCGTCCGGTGCCGCCCCCGCCACGGACGCGCTTCCCGCCCCGGCGCCGTGCGCCGCCCTCACTCCGGCTCCGGGCCCGGGCGGAGGCCCTCGACGTACTCGGGCACGGTGATCAGCGGCGGACGCTCGTGCACGCTCACGTCGCTCACCCGCGGCCGCCGGTCGTCGCCCGCCGTGGGGAACTGCAGGATCTCGTGGTACGGCAGGGCGGAGGCGGGCACGCGCCCCTGGCGTTCCAGCCGCGTCCAGGCGGTGAGCATGATGTGCGCGGCCATCTGCCCGAGCGCGTCGAGCGTCTGGTGGGAGTGGGCCCGCACGCCGAGATCGACCTGCGCGAGGGCGTCCAGCCCCACCAGGCCGAGCAGGTCGATGAGCAGGCCCAGTTCGACGCCGTACCCGGTGACGAAGGGGATCCGCTCCAGCGTGGCGCGGCGGCCCGCGTACTCGCCCGCCAGCGGCTGGCGGAAACCGGCGAGCTCGGGCCAGTGCAGGTTGATCAGCGGCCGGGCGACCAGCTCGGTCACCCTCCCGCCCGCGTGCGGCCGGGAGACCGCGCCCTCGGTGAGCGGCCGGTCGTAGCAGCCCTTGACGTAGGCCACCGAGGGGTCCGACAGGAGCGGGCCGAGCAGCCCGGTGACGAAGCGCGAGGAGAAGTCGCGCAGGTCGGCGTCCACGAAGACGACCACGTCGCCGGTCGTGACGGCAAGCGCCTTCCAGAGGGCGTCGCCCTTGCCGGTCATGGCGCCGTACCCGGGCAGCGGGGCGTTCTGGAAGACGACGCGGGCCCCCGCGTCCGCGGCCCTCCGGGCGGTCGCGTCGTGCGAGTGGGAGTCCACCACCACGAGCTCGTCGACCAGCGGAAGGCGCTCCTGCAGGTCACGCCGGATCCGCCCGACGATCTTCCCGACGGTGCTCTCCTCGTTCCGGGCGGGCAGCACGACGCTCACCCGGTGGTCTCCCTTGGCCGCCGTCACCGCCTCGGGGGGCCAGTCGCCCGACAGGCTCGTACGAGCCTCCAGCCAGCGGCCGACCTCAGCGAACATCACCCGTCGCGGGGGTGGGCCCCGGTGTCGTCATCGCTCCTGGCTCCCCTCCGCTGTGTGACTGTCTTCCACGGGTTTGCCCTTGTATGAGGCGTTTAACCCGATATATGGGCTTTTACGGAGATGGGGGCGGCCGGGGAGGAGAACCCGGCCGGACCCCGGACGGTTCCGGTGAGCGCCGGTGGGTGTCGGCGAGTTCTGTCGAAGAGCGGTCCCTCCTTGGGCAAGGAGTGCCCATGAGCCGGGCCGTACCGGCCGTTAGCGTCGCGGTGTGGGGCGGCCGGTCCGGCCGGCGAACCCTCGCGGGTCCCGGCCGGGCGATCCCCGCCGCGCCCGGCCGCGCGTGGCGCGCACCGCGGCCGGGCCGCCGGGGGCACCATGGAACCCTCGCCACCGAGCACGGACATGGACACGGACACGACCCGACGGAAAGGGGCAGGGATGCCGGAACCCATCGAAGTGCGGAAGGTCGCCATCGAGAGCGTCACCGACGCCTCCGGGCTGGCCCGGCTCATCGACGACGGGGTGATCGAGGCGCACCGGGTGCTCGCGGTGATCGGCAAGACCGAGGGCAACGGAGGGGTGAACGACTACACCCGCATCCTGGCCGACCGCGCCTTCCGCGAGGTCCTGGCCGCCAAGGGCCACCCCTCACCCGAGAGCGTGCCGCTGGTGTGGTCCGGCGGCACCGACGGCGTGCTCAGCCCGCACGCCACCGTCTTCGCCACCACGGCGAACGCCGAGCCGAGCGACGAGCCGCGCCTCAGCGTCGGCATCGCGATGAGCGACGTCATCCTCCCCGAGGACATCGGCCGCCCGGCCATGATCGAGAAGGTCGCCGCCGGTGTGCGGGAGGCGATGAAGACCGCCGGGATCGACGACCCGGCCGACGTCCACTACGTGCAGACCAAGACCCCCCTGCTGACCCTGGCCACCATCGAGGACGCCCGGTCGCGCGGCAAGGAGGTGATCACCGACGACACCGGCGCGTCGATGGACGTCTCCAACTCCACCACCGCGCTCGGCGTGGCGGTCGCGCTCGGCGAGATCGAGACGCCCTCCGCCGACCGGATCCACCGCGACCTGTCGCTGTACTCCTCCGTCGCGTCCTGCTCCTCGGGCGTCGAGCTGGACCGCGCGCAGATCGTGGTCGTCGGCAACGTGCGCGGCATCGGCGGCCGCTACCGCGTCGGACACTCCGTCATGCGGGACGCCCTGGACGCCGACGGCATCTGGGCGGCCATCCGTTCCAGCGGCATCGAGCTGCCCGAGCGCCCGCACCCGTCCGACCTGGGCGGCAGGCTGGTCAACGTGTTCATGAAGTGCGAGGCCGACCCGTCGGGCAGGGTACGGGGACGCCGCAACATCATGCTGGACGACTCCGACGTCCACTGGCACCGCCAGATCAAGGCGGCGGTCGGCGGCGTCGCGGCCTCCGTCACCGGCGATCCCGCCGTCTTCGTCTCGGTCGCCGCGGTCCACCAGGGCCCGAGCGGGGGCGGTCCGGTGGCCGCCATCGCCGACCTGGGATGACTCCCGGCCCGAGGGACCCGGCCGAGCCTGCGGCCCCCCGGGGCTCAGCAGCGGACCATCGGTAGCAGGGCGCCGGCCGCGTCGCGGCCGGACGCCATGACCTCGCCGCCGAGCATGATCAGGGCCTGCTCCGAAGGACTGGACGGCTCGGCGTGGACGATGACGAGCTGCTGCCCCGGGGAGCTGGTGATGTCGAACACCTCGCAGCTCAGCTGCATGTCCCCGACGACGCGGTGGCGCAGCGGGGTGACCGCGGGGGGACCGTGGGAGACGTCCTGGCGCGCCCACAGCCGGCGGAACTCCGGGCTCCTCCGGGACAGCTCGCCGACCAGCTCGACGAGCCTGGGGTCGTCGAGGTCCGACCCCGCGGCGGTGCGCAGGCGGGCCACCTTGGCGTGGGCGACCGCCTCCCAGTCCAGGCCGAACTCCCGGGACAGGCTCCGCGTGGCGGAGTCCAGGAAGACCATGCGCATGAGGTTGCCGGCGTGCTCCTGACCCGCGAAGAGGGCGACGGCCAGCCGGTTCGCCGCCAGCACGTCCATGCAGCGGTCGATCACCAGCGCCGGGGTGTACGGCCAGCCGTCGATCAGCCGCAGCACCTCGGGGCTGACCTGCCGTACCTGACCGTCCCCGTCACCCCGCCTCGGTCCGGGGTGCGCCAGCTCGTGCAGGTAGGCGGCGGCGTCGGGGTCGAGGCGCAGCGCCCGCACCAGGGCGCCGATCACCTGCTCCGACGGGTGGCGTTCGCGCCCCTGTTCCAGGCGGATGTAGTAGTCGGTGCTCATCCCGGCGAACATCGCCACCTCTTCGCGGCGCAGTCCCGGGGTGCGGCGGGGACCGGAGTGCAGAAGTCCCACCTCTACGGGGTTCAAAGCCTCGCGGCGAGCACGCAGGAACTCGCCGAGGATGTTTTTCCTGCCCATCTCCTCACCAGATCCGGTTCTTCGCCTGCCGGCGCTCCCTACTGGTTCTCTCACGTCAACCAACCGGCCGGACGACCTGTTCCCGCAGGTGGGAGCGACGATCCTGGGAGTGACGCCCCCACGCTCCGGCCTGGGGGAGATGTTCCTACCCTCCCCGGCGGCATCCCGCCTAGCTTTACTCATGAGGGGTCAACTCCGCCCGGCGCGGCCGTTCCGAGGGCTCCGCGCCGCGACCGGGAACCGCGTGACCGGGCCCCGGGGCCGGGAGCGGAGCCGCCGTCCGGGCGACGCCGGTCCCGCTCTCACGGGCGTCGCCCGGGAACGTGGCCGATCCGATCGGAGGTGAGCTGAGATGATCGGATTCAGGAACACCTTCGCGGCCGGGACGACGGTGCTTTCCATCATCGCCGCCCCCACCGCGGTGCCGATCCGGTCCGCGGTGGCGGCCACCGCGTCCGGAGCCGTCGCCGTCGCCGTCGCGCCCGTCTTCGCCGGCAGCGCCGACGGGGCGGCCAACGGTGTCGGGCCTCGTCGCGTGGGGAGGACCCTGTCCGACGGCGTCGCCGTCGTGCACGTCCTCGCCGGGAGCGCCGACGGGGCGGCCAACGGCGGCGGCAGCAGCCACGGGGGGATCAACGGCGACAACGGCCTGTGACCGCCGTGGGCGGAACGGATCCCCGTCCCGCCCGGCAGGGCCGCGGGTCCGCGAGGCCGGCCACGGCCGCGTCGTGCCCGTCCCGTCCGGCGGGGGCGCGGGTGGCCGGGGCCGCCGCCCGGTCCGGCGCCGCCCCCCGTCCGGACCGGCCGGGGGCGCCGGTAGGCTCCGGATTCGTGCCGAGCATTCCGCAGCCCCTGGTCCCCGACGACGACGGTTCCGCCGACGCCGCCCTGGCGTCCGCGCTCGCCGCGTTCTCGTCCGGTACGGCCGACGCCGGCGCCGTGGTGGCGGCGCTGTCCGGTGCGCGGCTGCTCGTCCCGGTGGTGGCCCTGCTGACCTCCTCCGAGGTCGGCGAGCACGGGCTGCGCCAGGAGAAGGAGAGCGAGATGGCCCTGCCGAAGCTCGTCGGCAAGGACGGGCGGGAGGCCGTGCCGGCCTTCACCGGGGCCGAGTCGCTCCGCCTCTGGCGCCCGGACGCCCGGCCCATCCAGACCACCGTGCCGCTGGTCTGCCAGGCCGCGGTCCACGAGGAGGCCGCCGCGGTGGTGCTCGACGTGGCGGGACCCGTGCCGTTCGTGATCGAGGGGGCCGTCCTGCGGGCCCTCGCCGCGGTCGCGTCGGGCGACGTCGGCGGACTGGGCCCGGAGGTCACCGTGGCCCGGATGGCGGACGTCCCCTCCGCCCCCGAGGCGGCCGGGGCCCAAGAGCCCGCGCGGGCCGCCGGGACGTCCGGGCGCAGGCGGTTCGGCCTGCCCTGGCGCAGGCGAGCCTGACCCTCCGGCCGCACACCGGGCCCCCGGCCGCGGCGTGCAGCGGGCCGTGACCGCCCGGTGGCCGCGGCGGGCCACCCGGCCGCGGCCGTACGGCGGGCGCGACCGGCCCGCCCGGACTATGGTCGAGCGGTGGTCCTCCTCCCCGCCGCGGCGGCCCTCGCCGGAGTGCTGATCGGGCTGTGGTCGCGCGTCCTGGTCGTGCGGCACTCCCTGCCCGGGGGGGAACCGCCGCCGTTCACCGTGGAGGCCGTCACCGGACTGGTCCTCGCCGCGCTCACCTGGCGGGCCGTCACCCCCGGCCTCGACCCGGCCTGGCCGGGCGGCCTCTGGGACGGCGCCGCGCGGGCCGTCGCCGCGCGGGCCGCCGGCCTCCTCGCCCTCTGCTGGCTGGCCGGGGTCTGCGTCGTGCTGGCCTTCGTCGACGCGGCCGTCCGCCGGCTGCCCGACCGGCTCACGCTCGCCGCCTACCTCGGCACCGGCGTCCTGCTGACGGTGTCCGCCGCGGCCGGGGGACGGTGGGGCGACCTGCCGCGGGCCGGGCTCGGCGGGCTCGCGCTGGCGGCCTTCTACCTGCTGCTCTTCCTGGTCAACCCGGCGGGGATGGGGCTGGGCGACGTCAAGCTCGCCGCGAGCCTCGGCACCGCGCTCGGCTGGCTCGGCTGGGGCGTCCTCGTCGCCGGCGCGTTCCTGGGCTTCCTGGCGGGAGGCGTCTACGGCGTCGCCCTGCTGGCCACGCGCCGCGCCGGCCGCCGCAGCGAGATCCCGTTCGGCCCGTTCATGGTCTTCGGCGCGTTCGCGGCGGTCCTCGCCGCCCCGCTCCTCTGATCCCCGCCCGGCGCGGCCCGCCGTACGGGCCGGTGTCTCACCAGGTGAGCTGCGGCCATTCCAGTGGGCGGCACATGGAAGACTTGTCATCATGTTGCGCTGGTTGACCGCAGGAGAGTCCCACGGCCCCGAGCTCGTCGCGATCCTCGAAGGCCTGCCCGCCGGGGTGGAGGTGACCACGGCCGACATCGACGAGGCGCTGGCCAGGCGCCGCCTCGGCTACGGCCGCGGCGCCCGGATGAAGTTCGAGCAGGACGTGGTGACCATCGCCGGCGGCGTACGGCACGGCCGCACGCTCGGCAGCCCCGTCGCCGTCCGCGTGGGCAACACCGAGTGGCCCAAGTGGGAGACGGTCATGGCGGCCGACCCGGTGGACCCGGCGCTGCTGGAGGGCCAGGCCCGCAACGCGCCGCGCTCGCGCCCGCGCCCCGGCCACGCCGACCTGGCGGGCATGCAGAAGTACGGCTTCGACGACGCCCGCCCGGTCCTGGACCGCGCCAGCGCCCGCGAGACCGCCGCCCGGGTCGCCCTCGGCCAGGTCGCGAAGAAGTTCCTCAAGCAGGCCCTCGGCGTCGACATCGTCAGCCACGTCCTGTCGATCGGCGGGGCCGGCACGACCTCCGAGACGCTGCCCGGACCTGACGACCTGGCGAGGATCGACGCCGACCCGGTGCGCTGCGCCGACCCGGCCGGCAGCGCCGCCATGGTCGCCGAGATCGACCGGGCGCACAAGGACGGCGACACCCTCGGCGGCGTCGTCGAGGTCGTCGCCTACGGCCTGCCGCCGGGCCTGGGCAGCTACACCCACTGGGACCGCCGCCTCGACGCCCGCCTCGCCGCGGCCCTGATGGGCATCCAGGCGATCAAGGGCGTCGCCCTCGGCGACGGCTTCGAGACCGCCCGCCGCCCCGGCTCCCGGGCCCACGACGAGATCGAGAACACCTCCGAGGGGGTCCGCCGGATCACCAACCGCGCCGGCGGCGTGGAGGGCGGCATGACCAACGGCGAGCCGCTGCGGGTGAGCGCGGCGATGAAACCGATCTCCACCGTCCCCCGGGCGCTGGCCACGATCGACGTGCTGACCGGTGAGGCGGCCAAGGCCCACCACGAGCGTTCCGACGTGTGCGCCGTACCGGCCGCCGCGATCGTCGCCGAGGCGATGGTCGCGCTCGTCCTGGCCGACGCCGCGCTGGAGAAGTTCGGCGGCGACTCGGTCGAGGAGGTCGCCCGCAACCTCGCCGGCTACCTGTCCTCGATGGTGATCAAGTGACCGGGCGCGCCGCCGGGCGGAGGACCATGGAGAAAGCCACCGAGAAGGCCACGGAGAAGGAGACACGGTGAGTCCCCGCGCAGTTCTGATCGGCCCCCCCGGAGCGGGCAAGTCGACCGTCGGCAGGCTGCTCGCCGGACGGCTCGGCACCGCCTTCCGCGACACCGACGCCGACGTCGAGGCCGTGGCGGGCAAGCCCGTCAGCGACATCTTCGTCGAGGACGGCGAGGAGCGCTTCCGCGAGCTGGAGGCCGAGGCCGTACGGCGGGCGCTGACCGAGCACGACGGCGTGCTGGCCCTCGGCGGCGGCGCGGTCCTCTCCGAGGAGACGCGGGAACTGCTGGCCGGCCACCCGGTGGTCTACCTGGAGGTCGGCCTGTCGCAGGCGGTCCAGCGGGTGGGCCTGGCCTCGGCGCGGCCGCTGCTCGTGCTGAACCCGCGCAGCCGGCTGAAGAAGCTCATGGACGAGCGCCGCCCGGTCTACGAGGGCCTGGCCACCGTCGTCGTGGCCACCGACGACCGCGAGCCGGGCGAGGTCGCCGACGAGATCGCGAAGGGGCTGCGGCCGTGACCGTCTCCAGGATCAGGGTCGGCGGGGCGGCCCCCTACGACGTCGTCGTCGGCGCCGGCGTGCTCGGCGAGCTGGGCGGCCTGCTCGGCGAGGGGGTCCGCACCGTCGCGGTGGTCCACCCCGTGAGCCTGCCGGAGATCGCGCGCCCGGTCCACGGCGCCCTGGAGTCGGCCGGGTACGAGGTCGTCGCGCTGCCGGTGCCCGACGGCGAGCGGGCCAAGACGGCCGAGGTGGCCGCCGGCCTGTGGTCGGAGTTCGGCCGGCACGGCATGACCCGCTCCGACGCCGTGGTCGGCGTCGGCGGGGGAGCGACCACCGACCTCGCCGGGTTCGCCGCCGCGACCTGGCTGCGCGGCGTCAAGGTCGTGCAGGTGCCGACCACCCTGCTCGGCATGGTCGACGCGGCGGTCGGCGGCAAGACCGGGATCAACACCCCGGAGGGCAAGAACCTCGTCGGCTCCTTCCACCCGCCGGCCGGCGTCCTGTGCGACCTCGCCACGCTGGTCTCGGTGCCCCGCGACGACTACGTCGCGGGCCTGGCCGAGGTCATCAAGGGCGGCTTCATCGCCGACCCGGAGATCCTGGCGCTCATCGAGGACGACCCCGAGGGCGCCCGGCACCCCGAGGGACGGCACACCCGCGAGCTGATCGAGCGCAAGGTGCGGGTCAAGGCCGACGTCGTCGGCGCCGACCTGCGCGAGAGCGGCCTGCGGGAGATCCTCAACTACGGCCACACCCTCGCCCACGCCATCGAGCGGGCCGAGGACTACCGGATGCGCCACGGCGAGGCCGTGGCCATCGGCATGGTCTACGCCGCCGAGCTGTCCCGGCTGGACGGCCGGATCGGCACGGCGATCGTGGAGCGGACCCGCTCGATCCTGACGTCGGTCGGGCTGCCCACGGCCTACCGCCGCGAGGCCTGGCCGGAGCTGCGCGACCACATGCGCCTGGACAAGAAGAGCCGCGGGGCCAGGCTGCGTTTCGTCGTCCTGGACGACCTGGCTAAGGTGTCTCCGCTGGAGGATCCGCCCGAGGAGCTGCTCGAGGCCGCCTACCACGAGATCGCCCGGTAGCCCCCGGCCGGCCCGTCCCCGCGGCCCGGCGGACCGCAGCACGGAAGGCACGGCCCCGGCGGGCCGCGCGGTGACGAGGAAGATCGGTGGAATGAGACCCGTCTACGTGTTCAACGGCCCCAACCTGTCGCGGCTCGGCACGAGAGAGCCCGACGTCTACGGCGCGGAGACCTTCGAGGACCTGGTGGAGCTCTGCCGGGAGGCCGGCAGGGAGCTGGGCCTGTCGGTGGACGTCCGGCAGACCGACGACGAGGCCGAGCTGGTGGGCTGGCTGCACGAGGCGGCCGACTCGCGGACCCCGGTGGTGCTGAACCCGGCGGCGTTCACCCACTACTCCTACGCGCTGCGCGACGCCATCGCCCAGCGCACCGCGCCCCTCGTCGAGGTGCACATCTCCAACCCGGCCGCGCGGGAGGAGTTCCGCCACAACTCGGTCGTCGCGGGGGTGGCCACCGGCACCGTCGCGGGCTTCGGCCTCCGGTCCTACGCGCTCGCGCTGCGCGCCATCGCGGAGGAGGCGTGATGGGTTACCGTTCCTTCGTCGCCGTCGGCGACAGCTTCACCGAGGGCATGAACGACCCCGGGACCGGCGGGGCCTTCCGCGGCTGGGCCGACCGGGTGGCCGAGCGGCTGGCCGCGCTCGACCCGGAGTTCCGCTACGCCAACCTGGCCGTGCGCGGCAAGCTCATCGACCAGATCATCGCCGAGCAGCTGCCGCGGGCGATCGAGATGCGCCCCGACCTGGTCAGCTTCTGCGCCGGCGGCAACGACCTGCTGCGGCCCGGCAGCGACCCCGACCGGATGGCCAAGAAGATCGCGACGGCCGTGCGCGAGCTGCGGGCCACCGGCGCCGAGGTGCTGCTGTTCACCGGCGTGGACCCGCGCGACACCCCGATCATGCGCCGCGCCCGCGGCACCTTCGCGATCTTCTTCATGCACCTCCGGTCCATCGCCGACCTGCACGGCTGCCATCTGGTGGACCAGTGGTCGATGCAGGGGCTGCGCGACTGGCGGGCCTGGAGCGAGGACCGCCTGCACATGAACGAGGAGGGCCACCGGATGGTGGCCGCCAAGGTGTGCGAGGTGCTCGGGATCGACGCCGACGACGACTGGCGGAAGACCTGGCCGCCGCTCGACCGCGTCGATCCGGCGGCCAAGCGCCGCGAGGACATCCAGTGGCTGCGCGAGCACTTCGGCCCGTGGGTGGTCCGCCGGATCCGCAGGCGCTCCTCCGGCGACGGCCTCGACCCCAAGCGCCCCGACCTGGAGCTGTTCCGCTGATCCCCCGCGAGGGAGGGAGAGCCGCCGGAGCGGCCCCGTACGGCCCGGCCCCGGCGCGCGCCGTACCGGACCGGAGCCCGGCGCCGTACCGGGGCCGGGCGCGGGGCCGTCAGGAGTCCGCGAGCCGCCGCAGCGCCTGGCGGACCTTCTCCGGGTCGTTGGTGGGCCAGAACGGCGGCAGGGAGTCGCGCAGGAAGCCGGCGTAGCGGGCGGTGGACAGCCGGGGGTCGAGGACCGCGACCACGCCCTTGTCGTGCTGGCTGCGCAGCAGGCGGCCCGCCCCCTGCGCGAGCAGCAGGGCGGCGTGGGTGGCGGCGACCGCCATGAAGCCGTTGCCGCCCTTGGCCGCCACGTGCCGCTGGCGGGCGGAGGTCAGCGGGTCGTCGGGCCGGGGGAACGGGATGCGGTCGATGATGACCAGCCGCAGCGACGGCCCCGGCACGTCCACCCCCTGCCACAGCGACAGGGTGCCGAACAGGCAGGTCGGCTCGTCCTCGGCGAACTGCTTGACCAGCAGCATGGTGGAGTCGTCGCCCTGGCACAGCAGCGGCACGCTCAGCCGGTCGCGCAGGGCCTCGGTGGCGGCCTTGGCGGCGCGCATCGAGGAGAACAGGCCGAGGGTCCGGCCGCCGGCCGCCTCGATCAGCTCGGTGATCTCCTCCAGGTACGCCTCGGGCAGGCCGTCGCGGCCCGGCTGGGGCAGGTGCCTGGCGACGTAGAGGATGCCGCTGCGCGGGTGGTCGAACGGTGAGCCGACGTCGAGGCCGGTCCAGTTCTTCGCGCGCTTTCCGCTCTTCTTGTCCGACTTGCCAGTGGTCTTGTCCGCGCCGCCGACGCCCTCCCCGGAGTCGCCCTCGGCGGCGTCCCTGGAACGGTCACCGGTGCCGAGGCCCCACTGGCGGGCCAGGCCGTCGAAGGCGCCGCCCAGGGCGAGCGTCGCGGAGGTCAGGACCACCGTACGGTCGCCGAAGAGCTTGTCGCGCAGCATCCCCGCCACGGTCAGCGGGGCGATCCGCAGCACGGGCGGACGTCGGTCGGTGCCGGCGTCCAGCCAGACGACCTCGGCCCGGTCGATCTCCTCGGCGTGGCCGAAGGCGTCGAGGATCCGCTGGGCGGTGTCGTGGACCTCGTCCAGGGCGGTGAAGGCCGCCTTGCGCAGCCCGGCGCCCTCGGGGTCGTCCTTGTCGCCGCCCTGGCGCGGGCCCAGGGAGGTGATGCACGCCCACGCCGCGTCGCGGATCAGGGCGAGGGTCAGGCCGAGCACCTGGGGCAGCTCGTCGAGCCGGCCGGGCGGCGCGGCGGCCAGCAGGGCCTTGAGGTCCTCGCCCGCCTCCATGAGGCGGTCGGAGGTCGGCTGGTCGATCAGCCGCCCCACCCGCCGCACGGCCGCCATGACCATGGTCTCCGACAGCTCGCCGCTGACCACGGAGGTGACCCGGTCGACCAGCTCGTGGGCCTCGTCCACCACGACCACCTCGTGCTCGGGCAGCAGCGGGAAGTCCTCCATCGCGTCGATCGCCAGCAGCGCGTGGTTGGTGACGACGATGTCGGACTCCCCGGCGCGGGCGCGGGCCAGCTCGGCGAAGCACTCGGCCCCGCTGGGGCAGCGGGTGGCGCCCAGGCACTCCCTGGCGCTCACCGAGAACTGCCGCCAGGCCTGCTCGTTGACGCCGGGCACCAGCTCGTCGCGGTCGCCGGTCTCGGTCTCCTCGGCCCACTCCTGGATGCGCTGGACCATCCGCCCGGTCGCGCTCACCTCGCGCGGGTCGAAGAGCTGGTCCTGCTCGTCCTCGGGCCACCCCGCGGTGGCCTTGTAGCGGCACAGGTAGTTGCGGCGGCCCTTGAGGATCGCGAACGTGGGCTCGTGCGGCAGGTGCGGGGCGAGCGCGTCGGCCAGCCGGGGCAGGTCGCGGTCGACGAGCTGGCGCTGGAGCGCGATGGTGGCGGTGGAGACCACCACGGCGCCATCGGAGGTCATCGCGTGCCGGACCGAGGGGATCAGGTAGGCGAGGGACTTGCCGGTGCCGGTGCCGGCCTGGACGGCCAGGTGCTCGCCCTTGTCGATGGCCCGCTGGACGGCCCGCGCCATCGTGAGCTGACCGGGCCGCTCGACCCCTCCGACCGCCTTGACGGCGGTGCTCAGCAACTCCTCGACGGGGGGCAGGAGCTCCTGCGAGGAGGCGTCGTCGGCTTCGGCGTGGGTGATGGAGTCGGTCGGCACGACAGCCAACCGTACTCGGTCCCCACGACGATCGCCGCCGCTCCGGCCGGTGAGTGCGCGGACGCGTCCCGGCATTCCGGAAGCCATGTCCCATGTCGCGTGGCAGACTGGCTCCGGCACCCGGCCGCCGGAACGCCCTCGGTCGAAAGGAGATCGTCCGTTTCGGTGTCACCGGGGTGAAAGATGGGGACGAAAGGACCGGTTCGGTAGAGTTTCCCGGGGTCGAGTGGACGAATAAAGGCTGGTTGAAGCACGATGTCCTCCATGTCGGAAGTTGTCCCGTTGCCGTCGTTCGGCGAGGTGTTCTTTGACGAGCGTGGCCAGGAGCGGGTTCTACGGGTCACCTGGCACGAAGGCACGCTGGTCCTGAGCCTGTGGCGCGGGGAGATGTGCACCGCCAGTTTCCGCATGCCGCTGAACGACGTCGGCCGCCTGGTGGACGCCCTCGACGAGGGGTTCATCCAGGCCGGGGGCCAGTACCCCGACGAGGTGGACGACCAGCCGCAGGCCGTGCCGCCGGGGGGACAGGCGGCCCAGGCCGGGCCCGGCGGGCCCACGGGCTTCCCCGTCTCCGGGGAGTTCCCGGCGGCCGGCGAGCTGCCCGGCACCGGGCAGTACGCCCGCCCCCGCCCCGAGGAGTACGCCCAGCCGCAGCCGTATCCCGATGACCGGCAGTATCCCGATCCGGACCGGCAGTATCCCGACGTCGCCGCCCAGTCCGAGCCGCCGGACGACCGCCCGGTGCCCGCCCACGGCCCCAACGACGTGCTGGTGGCCCGGGGGGCCGTGCCGCCGCCCCCGGACCGTTCCCCGGCCCGCGCCGCCGACTACGGCTCCGGCGACGCGGTGCCCCGGGAGAACATGATCGTGGGCGACTCGCTGTCGTACGGCCGGCCGTACCCCGCCGAGCCGCTGGGCCCGGCCTCCGGCGAGCCCGCCTACCAGATGCCCGGCGGCGACCGCTACGGGTCCCGGCAGCCGGACCCCTTCGCCGCCCCGCCCTCCGGTCCCGACGCCTACGGCGCGGCGCCCGACCCGTCCGACCCCTACGGCGGGCCGCCCACCCAGCCCGGCCCGTACGACTCCCCGGCCGCCCACCGGCAGCCCGACCCCTACGCCCCGCCCGCCGAGCGGTACCCGTCCCACTCCGCGCACCCCGACCACTACGCCTCCCCGGGCGCGGCGCCCCAGGGGCAGCAGCACTCCACCGACCCGTTCGGCTTCGCGGCGCAGCAGCGCCAGTCGGCCTACGACGCCGGCCCGTCCGAGCGGTCCGACCCCTACGGCTACCCCGCCCCCCAGGCCGACCCGTACCTCGGCGGCGCCCCGGGCGCCCCGCAGCCGGGTACGGCCGGCCACCCCGCGGACCTGCGCGACCTGTACGGCTCGCCGCCCGCCGGCTACCAGCAGGGGGTGGACCCGTCCGACCCGCTCGGCCTGCGCGGCAGGCAGCCCGACCCCGACCCGCTGGGGTTGCACGGCCGGCAGGATTCGCGGGTGTCGCGCCCGTACGTCCCGGACCCGCCGCACTCCACCGGTGAGCGGCTCCGCCCCGACCAGGGTTATGAGGAGCGCCGCCGCGACGAGCGGGACGACCGTCACGACTGGTGATCCCGGGGCAGACGCCCGGGATCACCGCGCTCGGGGGAGCCGATGAGTCAGGAGTCCGTACTCCAGCTGCTGCTCGTTCCGGTCATCGCCATCGCGGTGGCCGCCGTCGCCAGACGGCGCGAGTGGTCGGCGCCGCTGCTGCTGGTGCTGGCCGGGCTGGTGCTCTCGCCGCTGGTGCCCGGCTACCAGCTTGACCCCGAGCTGATCCTGCTGGTGTTCCTGCCCCCGCTGCTCTACTCCGCCGCGATCGACAGCTCCTACACCAGGCTCAAGGCCGTCCGCAGGCCGGTCGCGCTGCTGTCGATCGGGCTGGTGCTGTTCACCACCCTGGTCGTCGGCTGGGTGACCCACCTGCTGCTGCCTGAGCTGCCGGTGGCCGCGGCCTTCGCGCTGGGCGCCATCGTGGCGCCGCCCGACGCGGTCGCCGCGGTCGCGGTGGCCCGGCGGCTCGGGCTGCCCCGCCGGGTGGTCTCCATCCTGGTGGGGGAGAGCCTGTTCAACGACGCCACCGCGCTCACCGTCTACCGGGTGGCCGTCTCCGCCGCGCTGGGCGCCGGGATCACCTGGCCGGAGGCGGCGGGCAGGTTCCTGTACGCCGCGGCGGGCGGCGTCGCGATCGGCGTCGCGCTCTCCTGGCTGCTGACCCGGCTGCTGCGGCTGCTGCGCGACCCGCTCACCGAGAACACCGTCATGCTGCTCATCCCGTTCGGGGCCTACCTGACGGCCGAGATCGCCCACACCTCCGGGGTGGTCGCCGTGGTGATCGTCGGACTGTCCGTCGGGCACAGGATGCCCTCGGCGGGCTTCGGCACCAGGCTGCTGTCCGGCGCCGTGTGGCGGGTCATGGGGTTCTTCCTGGAGACGATCGTGTTCATGCTGATCGGCCTGCAGCTGTGGCCGATCATGAGCGCGCTGGGCGGGGAGGACCCGTGGAGGCTCGCCGGGATGGCGCTGGCCGTCTTCGCGGCCACGGTGCTGGCCAGGGCCGTGTGGGTCGTGCCCAGCATCCACCTGCCGAGGAGGCTGTCGGCCCGGGTCCGGCGGAACGAGCCGAAACCGCCGTCCTGGCCGGGGACGCTCATCGTGAGCTGGGCCGGCATGCGCGGGGTGGTCTCGCTCGCCGCGGCCTTCGCGCTGCCCGAGGACTTCCCGGGCCGGCCCACGATCCTCTTCCTCACGTTCGCGGTGGTGATCGGCACGCTGCTGATCCAGGGCCTGTCGTTCCCGGCGCTCATCAGCCGGCTGCGGGTGTCCAACGAGCAGGAGATCTTCGCCGACAACCTCGCCGAGGCCGGCGCCAAGCAGCAGGCCGCCACCGCCTCGCTCGCCCGGCTGGAGGAACTGGCCGCCGAGGGGATCCCCGAGTCCGGCGAGCACGTGGTGCGGCTGCTCAGGAAGCGGACCGAGCACCAGCCGCTCGCCGCCTGGGAGCGGCTCGGCGGCGGGACCGGCCCCGAGGGCGAGGAGACGCCCAGCGGCCTCTACCGGCGGCTGCGCCGGGAGATGCTGGCGGTCGAGCGCGACGTGCTCGTACGGCTCCGCGACGAGGGCCGCATCGACGACGAGGTGCTGCGCCGGGTCATCCGGGAGCTCGACTTCGAGGAGGCCAACCTGGAGCGGGAGTAGGCCCGTTCCCGGAGGCCCCGCCCGCGCGCCGTACGCGGTTCCCGGCGTGTGCCACGGGCGGCTCCCGGGCCCGTCCGCGCGCCGTGTGCGACGTTCCGGTCCCGGCCGCGGGACCGGTGGTCCGGACGCCGGTGCTATCGTGGACGGGACCTATGACCGTGAGCGATGGGAGACCAGGAATGGCAGGGGACCTCGACATCTCCGGGTGACACCGGAAGTGGCCGGCCCACGGCAGGCGCGTGATCGCCGCCGTCGGGGCCATGTCGACGTTTCATCGATCCCTGCCGTCCGCCGGGCGTCCCTGACGCGCCCGCTTCCGTACGAGGTCTTTCTTTCATGTCCGACGCCTTCGTCGTCTGTTCCAACCTGTCCTTCTCCTGGCCCGACGGCACCCCCGTCTTCCAGGAGCTGTCCTTCACCGTGGGCCCCGGCCGCACCGGCCTGGTCGCCCCCAACGGCGCGGGTAAGACCACCCTGCTCAAACTGATCGCCGGTGAGTACCGGCCGACCGGCGGCGGTGTCACCGTCGGGGGCGTGCTCGGCTACCTGCCGCAGAGCCTGCCCCTGTCCGGCGACCTGACCGTGGCCGAGGTCCTCGGGATCGCCCCGGTGATCGCGGCCCTGGACGCCATCGAGTCCGGGGACGCCGCCGAGGAGCACTTCACCGTGATCGGCGACGACTGGGACGTCGAGGAGCGCACCCGCGCCCAGCTCGACCGGCTCGGCCTCGCGGACCTCGACTTCGACCGCCGCCTGCGCACGCTCAGCGGCGGCCAGGCCGTCTCCCTCGGGCTCGCCGCGCAGCTGCTGAAGCGGCCCGACGTGCTGCTGCTCGACGAGCCGACCAACAACCTCGACCTCGACGCCCGCCGCGGACTGCACGACGTGCTCGACGACTGGACCGGCTGCCTGCTGCTGGTCAGCCACGACCGGGCGCTGCTCGACCGGATGGACCGCATCGCCGAGCTCGACCGGGGAGAGCTGCGCTCCTACGGGGGGAACTTCACCGCCTACGAGGAGGCGGTGCGCGCGGAGCAGGAGGCCGCCGAGCGGACCGTCCGCAGCGCCGAGCAGGAGCTGAAGCGGGAGAAGCGGGAGATGCAGCAGGCCCGCGAGCGGGCCGAGCGCCGGGCGGGCAACGCCGCCCGCAACCTGAAGAACGCCGGCCTGCCGCGCATCTTCGCCGGGAACATGAAGCGCGGCGCCCAGGAGTCGGCGGGCCGGGCGGGCCAGGCGCACTCCGCGCGGGTCGAGGACGCCAGGGCGCGTCTCGACGAGGCGAGCCGGGCCCTGCGCGACGACCAGAGGATCGCGCTGGACCTGCCGGGGACCGAGGTCCCGGCCGGGCGCACGGTCTTCCACGGCGAGGGCATCCAGGTCCGCCGCGGCGACCGGCCGCTCTTCGCCGGGCAGGGGATCGACCTGACCGTCCGCGGTCCGGAGCGCATCTCGCTGACCGGGCCCAACGGCGCCGGCAAGACCACCCTGCTCCGCGTGCTCGGCGGTGACGTGGAGCCGGAGGGCGGCCCGGTCAGGAGGGCCGCCGGCCGCGTCGCCTACCTGTCCCAGCGGCTGGACCTGCTCGACCTGGACCGCACCGTGGCGGAGAACCTCGCCGCGTTCGCGCCCGGGATGCCACAGGCCGACCGGATGAACCTGCTGGCCCGCTTCCTGTTCCGCGGTTCCCGCGCCCACCTCCCGGTCGGGGCGCTCTCCGGCGGCGAGCGGCTGCGCGCCACGCTGGCCTGCGTCCTGTACGCCGAGCCGGCGCCCCAGCTCCTGCTGCTGGACGAGCCCACCAACAACCTCGACCTGGTGAGCGTCGGCCGGCTGGAGAGCGCGCTTCAGGCGTACCGGGGGGCGTTCGTGGTGGTCAGCCACGACGAGCGGTTCCTCGCCGAGATCGGGGTGAACCGCCGGCTGCGGCTCTCCGAGGGCCGTCTGCTGGAGGCGGGGGCCCCGGAGGACGCCTGACGGGTGCGCCCCGGTCCCGGGAACCCGGGACCGGGGCGCGCTCCGGGTTCCGTTCCGTGGACCTCCGCCCGCGCGGCCGCGGCGGACGGGACGATCCACGGAACGGAACCTAGCCGAGCATCTCGTCGACGAAGCACCACCGCCAGGTCTCGCCCGGCTCGAACGAGGCGATGACCGGGTGGCCCGTCTCCCGGAAGTGGGCGGTGGAGTGCCGGCCGGGCGAGGAGTCGCAGCAGCCGATGTGCCCGCAGTCCAGGCACCTGCGCAGGTGGACCCAGCGCATGCCGGTCCTCAGGCACTCCTCGCACCCCTCGGTGGTGCGAGGGGACGGGTCCCCGGCCCCGGTCAGGTGTTCGCAGTCGGTCATTTTCCCCCCTTGGTCCAGTTCAGGACGCCTCACGGAGATCGTACGACCCCCGCCCGGGGCGTCCGGCGGCGGCCGGGCGGCCCCGCCGAGGGACGATCGTACGGTCCCCGCAGGTCGGCCGTCCCCGCAGGTCGGCGGCCTCCGCAGGTCGGCCGTCTCCGCCGGTCGTGGTCCCCGCCGGTCGGCCCTCCCCGCCGGTCCGGTGGGACATGTGTCCGCGCGGTGCCGCTCGCCGTGCGGATCCGCCGGGTAGGGTCTGGGCATGCGACCCCCTACGCGACGCGTCCCCGCTCTCGCCGCCGCCGCGCTGGCCGCCGTTCTGGTCACCACGGGATGTTCCGAACTGCAGGAGGTGAGCCAGGGCGTCGACAAGGCGCAGCAGTGCCTGCAGGCCACCGGCATCGTCACCGACACGGTGCGCAAGGTCTCCGGCCTGACCGACGACCCCGCCGCGCTGGAGAAGGCGCTGAACGACGGCGCCGCCAAGCTGGGCGACCTCGCGGACCAGGCCGCCAACACCACGCTGAAGGAGGCCGCCGACGGGGTGGCCGCCGACCTGCGGAAGGTGAACGTCACCGACGTCAACAGCGCCGTCGACGCGGCGCAGAAGACCGCGGCCGACTCGGCGCGCTGGGTCGAGCAGCTGAGCTCCGCCTGCTCCTGACCCGTCCGCCCCGCCCACCGCGGGGGACCCGCCGGGCCGCCTCCCGAGGGCCCGCCGGACCGCCTGGGAACCAGCCGGGCCACTCTCCCGAGGGCCTGCGGGGCCGCCTCCCGGGGGCCTGCGGGTCGCCCGGGAACCCGCCGTTCCCGCGGCGGAGACCTCCCGGCGGGGCCACAACGGGATCCCGAGTTCTCTATGGGAAATATCGGGGAAATACCGTCGATTCTATGAAGGCCCCTGGTCACGAACCGGATCCCCGGTTCACGCTCGCGAACGAACGTACCTTTCTGACCTGGCTCAGCACCTCGCTGGCGCTGAGCGCGGGCGGCGTCGCCATGGCGGCGGTCCCCGAGGACGTCTTCGTGCCCTGGATGCGGACGACCCTCGCCGTCGTCCTGGTGTTCCTGTCGGCGGTGTCGGCCGCGATGGCCTACCCGCGCTGGCGCCGCGTGCAGCACGCGCTGCGCAACGCCGCCCCGCTCCCGCCTCCGGCCCTCGCCTCCATCCTGGGGTACGGCGTGGCCGTCGTGGCGGTGCTCGCCCTGATCCTCATCCTGCTGGGCCGCTGACGGTGCCCGCCGCGCCGGAGGCCGGAGCCCGCGCCGGAGGTGACCCGATGGACAACCTGTGGGACGAGGGACTGCAGAACGAGCGCACCCGGCTGGCCTGGATGCGCACCGCCGCCACGCTCGCCGTCGGCGGCCTGGGCGCCGGGGGGATCGTCCTGCGCGCCGGCGTCCAGCCGGTCGTCGCGGTCCCCTTCGTCCTGGCCGCCCTCTGCGGGGCGCTGCTGCTGTCCCGCATCGGCGTCCGCTACCGGCGTGTTCAGCGGGCCCTGCACGAGGGCCTGCCCCTCGACGACCGCGCCGACGCCGTCATCGCCTGGCTCGGCACGATGGCCGTCGCCGCCGGCGCGATCGGTTTCGTCCTCACCCGCTAGGACCCGTTTCGTGGATCATCTGAGCCATGGCGGCAGGCAGGCGATGGTCACGGCCAGGTGGTGACGGCAAGCGAGCTTGCCGTAGCGGGTGGTGACGCCTGATGCGATCAGCCGGCGAGTTGGGTGGCGAGGAGCCGCGTATAGGCGCCACGGGTGACGAGGAGTTCGGCGTGCGTGCCGATCTCGGCGACCCGGCCGTCGTCCAGGACGACGATGCGGTCGGCGGTGCGGATGGTGGACAGACGGTGGGCGATGACCAGGGTGGTGCGGTCGCGGCGGGCCGCGGTCATGGCGGCGACCTCTTGCTCGCTCTCGGCGTCGAGGTTGGAGACGGCCTCATCCATGATCAGGATGGGGGCGTCCTTGAGGAGGGCGCGGGCGATGGCGATGCGCTGGCGCTGGCCGCCGGACAGGCGTGCGCCGAGTTCGCCGGGCAGGGTGCCGTAGCCGTCGGGCAGGCCGGCGATGAACGTGTGGGCGTGGGCGGCGCGGGCGGCGGTCTCCACCTCTTCGTCGGTGGCCTCGGGGCGGCCGAGGCGGATGTTGTCACGCAGCGGGATGTTGAACAGGTAGACGTCCTGGGGGACGAGGGTGATCAGGCGGCGTAGATCGTCCTGGGGGAAGTCGCGGATGTCGTGGCCGCCGATGGTGATCGTGCCGGCGGTGACGTCCCACATGCGCATGAGAAGGCTGGCGCAGGTGGATTTGCCCGCTCCGGAGTGGCCGACCAGGGCGACGGTCTCGCCGGGGGCGATGTCGAAGGTGCCGCCGGCGAGCGCTTCGGGCAGGTCGGGGGCGTAGCGGAAACGGACCGCCTCGAAGCGGACGTGCGGCTCGACGGGGCCGGAGGGTGGGGTGGTGACGCGGTCGGTGACCGGGGCGGGGGTGTTCAGGATGGTCATGATGCGGTCCCCGGCGGCGATGACGAGGTTGAGGTCGCGGGCCACGTCGGTGACGGCGATGACCGGGGCGAAGGTGGTGGCGGCCAGGACGACGGCGACGGGGAACAACGCCGGTTGCAGGCTGCCCGCCGAGGTCAGCAGGGCGGCGGTGACGAGCACGGCGAGCATGCCGAGCGTGGTGGCGGCGTTGGTGGCGGCGTGTTCGAGGCCGGAGCGGCGGCCGTGGGCGAGCTTGGCCTCCAGGAGCCGCCGGTTCTGTTCGCCGAGGCGGTCGAGCTGGCGGGCTCCGGCGCCGGAGGTGAGCAGCTCCCGCAGGCCCTGAAGGGTGTCGACGGCTTCGGCGTTGAACTCGCCGAGTTCGGCGCGCAGCTTCGCGCCTTGGGCGGCGGCCCGTTTGCGCAGCCAGGCGGGTAGGAGGGCGAGCAGGATCAGAGCGGGCGCGAGGGCTGCGGCGAGGGCGGGATGGAAGACGGCCAGGGCACTCAGCGCGGCGACGGGGACGGTGACGGCGCTGATCAGCGGGCTGAGGGTGTGGGCGAACCAGAGCTCCAGCTGCTCGACGTCGGAGATGGCGGCGGCGCCGAGGTCGCCGGAGCGGCGTTGGAGGAGGTAGCCGGGGGCGAGGCGTTCGAAGGCGGCGTAGACGCGGCCGCGGACGTCGGCCAGCACGCGGAAGGCGGCCATGTGCGCGAGGTGGGACTCCAGCCACGGGGTGAGGGCCAGGAAGGGCAGGAGGAGGCCGAGAACGATCAGGCCGCCACGCAGGTCGTCGGGTGCGGCTCCGGTGATGGCGCGGCTGACGACCCACGCGCCGACACCGGCGGAGGCAAGGACGACCAGATGGTGGGCGACGCCGCTGACGATCGCGGTCAGCAGCAGGGGCCGGTGCGGACCGAGCAGGGCCAGGATGGGCCGAAACCGGGACCCGCCGGGACGGCCGGGCGCGACGGCGGTGGCGGCTGTCATCGGGTGGCTCCGTTCTGCGCGGCGACCAGGTGGGCGTAGGCGCCCTGACCGGCCAGGAGCTCGCCAGGTGGCCCGGCCTCTTGGATGCGGCCGTCGGCCATGACGACGACCCGGTCGGCGCCTTGGACGGTGGACAGCCGGTGGGCGATCATCAGCGTGGTCCGGCCGCCGGACAGGGTGTCCAGCGCGTGCTGGATGGCGGCCTCGTTGGCGGCGTCCACGGCGGAGGTGGCTTCGTCGAGGACGAGGATGGGGGCGTCCTTGAGCAGGGCGCGGGCGATGGCGATGCGCTGACGTTCGCCGCCGGACAGCTTCAGGCCGCGCTCTCCCACGACGGTGTCGTAACCGTCGGGCAGGGCGGCGATGAAGTCGTGCGCCTGGGCGGCGCGGGCGGCGGCTTCGAGCTGGCCGGCGGTGGCGTCGGGGCGGGTGAGGGCGAGGTTGCGGCGGACGGTGCCGTGGAAGAGGTAGGTGTCCTGGGACACCACGGCGACCAGGGCGCGCAGCCGGTCGAGGGGCAGGTCGCGGAGGTCGACGCCGTTGACGCTCACGCGCCCTGCGTCGGGGTCGAAGAAGCGCAGCAGCAGGGAGGCGACGGTGGTCTTGCCTGCTCCCGAGCGGCCGACGAGGGCGACGCGTTCGCCCGGGGCGATGTCGAGGGTGAAACGGTCGAGGGCGGGGCGGTCGCGGCCGGGGTAGCTGAACAGGACGTCGTCGAAGGTCAGCGAGGGTGGTCCCGTCAGGTCGAGAGGGGTGGTGCCCTGCGCGGGTTCGGGGGTGTCGAGGATCTCGAAGACGGCCTTGAGCGAGGGGACGGCGCTGTGGCCGGAGTGGTAGGCCGCCTCCAGTTCCTTCAGCGGCCGGAAGCTCTCGGCGGTGAGCAGCAGAATGAGCAGCAGTTCGGTGACGGTCAGCTCGCCGGCGGCCAGCCGCAGTGCCCCGGTGCCGAGCGCCACGGCGGTGCCCAGGCCGATGATGAACGCCACACCGCCGACGTAGCCGACGACGATGGCCATGAGCCGGATCGAGTCGCGGCAGAACCGCTCGGCCAGGCGGGCCAGCTCGGCACCGCGGCGGCCACTGGCGTTGAACGCCTTGAGAGTGGCCATGCCCTGCAGCGCGTCCAGGTTCTCGGCGTACAGGTCCTTGTAGCCGCGGAACCAGGCCGCGTTGCGGTCCCGCAGCACGCGGTCCGACACCAGTGGCAGCACCGGCATGAGCAGCGCGCAGGCCAAGACGACGGCGCCGACCAGCGGGTCCAGGACGAACAGATACGCGGTCACCGCGACCGCGCCGAGGACGGCGGCGATCACCTGGGGCAGGAATCTGCTGATGTAGGCGTCGGCGGTCTCGATGCCGTCCACAAGAGCGGTCTGCGCGGAGCCGGTGCGTCCGCGCTGGGCGTGGGCGGGGCCGAGCCGCAGCAGCTTGGCGGTCAGGCGGTGGCGCAGTTCGGCCTTGACGGCGCCCGAGGCCCGCAGCGCGACGGGCTCGCGCACGGCCAGCGCGGCGCTGCGGACGAGCTGCAGGGCGACGACCACGGCGACGAGCCAGGCGATCGAGCCTGCGCCGTGCCCGGCGAAGATGCGGGACAGGGCCTGGGCGACGAGCACGCCCTGGCCGACGTAGGTGGCCGTGATGGACAGCAGTAACAGCACGAGCCCTGCCAGGCGCCACCGGATGGACGGCGACAGGGCCAGCAGCCGGGGGATCACCGCTCCTCCTTGATTCGCTCGAAGACGAGCTGGGTGCGGTGTACGGCGCGCACGCCGTACACCTGACAGACCAGCTCCGGGGTGAGGACCCGGTCGGGTGGTCCGCCGACCACGATGCGGCCGGCGTTCATCACATAGAGGCGGTCGCAGAAGGCGGCGGCCTGGTTGAGGTCGTGCAGCACGGCCAGGGTGGCGATGCCCAGCTCGCGCACCAAATGCAAGATCTCCAGCTGGTGGCGGATGTCGAGGTGGGAGGTGGGCTCGTCCAGCAGGAGCAGACGGGTCTGCTGGGCCAGGGCGCGGGCGAGGAGGACGCGTTGTTTCTCCCCGCCGGACAGGGTGGCGAAGATCCGTTCGGCGGCGCCGGCCAGGCCGACGCGTTCCAGAGCCCGCGCGCACAGCTCCTCGTCGGCGGCGGCGTCGGCCTTGTACGGGGTGCGGCCCATGAAGACGATCTCGGCCACCGTGAAGTCAAGGTCGGCCGGGGTCTCCTGGGCGACCACGGCGGTGCGCCGGGCGGCCTGGCGGGCGGGCAGCCGGTGCACGTCGTCACCGTCCACGGCGATGAGCCCGGCGGCAGGGCGCAGCGCCCGGTAGATCGAACGGAGCAGGGTGGACTTGCCGCAGCCGTTCGGCCCGACCAGGCCGACGAACTCGCCGTCGTCCACCAGCAGGTCGGCCTCGTGCACGATCGGGTGGCCGTCGAGCGCGACGGACACGCCGCGCAGGTCGAGCTTCACGTGACGCTCACCGCCCGGTCCACGGAGCGGCGGCGCAGCAGCCACAGGAAGAACGGCACGCCGAACAGGGCGGTGACGATGCTGAGCGCCAGTTCCTGCGGCGCGTTGACGGTGCGCGCGGCGATGTCCACGAGCTGTAGGAACACGGCTCCGAGCAGAGCGGCGACGGGCAGCACGCGGCGGTGGTCGGCGCCCACGAGCAGCCGGGCGGCGTGCGGCACGATCAGGCCGACGAACGCGATCGCGCCGCTGGTGGCCACCAGCACGCCGACCAGCAGCGAGGTCAGCACGAACAGGGTCAGGCGGAAGCGGTGCACGTTCACGCCGAGCGAGACGGCCGTCTCCTCTCCGGCGGCGAGCGCGTTCAGTGGGCGGTGCTGCAGCAGCAGGTACGTCACCCCGGCGGCGAGGACGACGGCCGGCAGCGGCAGCATGTGCCAGCGGGCACCGCCGAGGCTGCCCATCAGCCAGAACAGCACCTGCTGGGCGGCCCGGCCGCTCTGCGCCAGTTGCAGGACGAAGCTGTAGGCGGCCTGGAACAGGTACGCCAGCGCCACCCCGGCCAGCACGAGCCGGGACGGGGACAGGCGGCCGGACCGCTGCGCCAGCACGTACACCAGGGCGAGCGACAGCAGGGATCCGGCGAAGGCCGCGGCCGACAGTGAGAGCCCGCCCAGCGCCGAGGCGCCCAGGATCAGCACGAGCACCGCGCCGAACGAGGCGCCGGAGGAGATGCCGAGCAGGAACGGGTCGGCCAGCGGGTTGCGTACCAGGGCCTGCAGCGCCGCCCCGACCACCGCCAGCCCGGCCCCGACCAGGAGCGCCAGTAGCGCGCGTGGCAGCCGGAACTCCCACACGATCTGCTCCTGCGCCGGGGTCCAGGTGCGCGGCGCCCCGTCGGTCAGGACGCCGGGGAGGAGACGGTCGGCGACGATGCCCCAGGCTTGGGGCAGAGCGACGTGCACCGCGCCGATGCTCACCGCCAGCCAGGTCGAGGCGACGACGGCGACGGCGAGCGCGGCGATGAGCAGGAGGAACCCGCTCGCGCGGCGGTTCTTCGGCACGAGCCCGGTCTGTGCCGGGCTCTGCCGGGTTGCGCTGGTCACCGGGTGAACGCGTCGGGGTGCAGGAAGCGGGCGATGTCGGCGATGGCCAGGATGTTGCGGTAGCCGGGGTGCTGGGCCGCCACCGGAAGCGCGAGGTAGCGCTGGTCCTTGGCGGCCGGGCTGTTCCTGGCGATGGCGAAGACCTCGGCGGCCTTGGCCGGCGAGCTCGGCATGTCCTCGCCGCGCAGGGTGGCGTAGTCGCTGATCAGGACGGCCTCGGGTTGGGCCGCGCTGACTTTCTCGGCGCTGACCTCGGTGTAGTCGCCTTTGACGTCGGCCAGCACGTTCGTCCCGCCGGCGGCGGTGATCATCTGGTTGGTGATGCCCGCGCCGCCGTAGGCGTTGACCGGGCCCCTGCCGCCGTCGGCGGCCAGCACCTTGACCGGGGTGCGGCCGGCGACGCGCTTCGTGACGTCGGCGAGCCTGCCCCGAAGTTCGCTGATCAGCGCGTCGGCACGGTCGGGGACACCGAAGATCGAGCCGAGATTGCGCAGGTCGGCGTAGGTGTCGTCGATGGTGAACTCGAGCACCTCCTCGGGGCTGCACCAGCCGCCCAGGATGTACACCGGGGAGCCGGCCGCGTCCAGCTCCTCTACGGTGGCGTAACCGCCGGCGGCGTCGAAGCCGGCCATCGCGTTGTCCAGGACGAAGTCCGCGCCCTGGGCGAGCATGACCTCCTTCTGCGGCAGCATGATCGTGTCGGAGATCTCCGGGATCTTGACGTACTGCTCCTTCTGCCCCGGCAGGAACGGGCTCTCGGAGAAGTTCGTGCGCCCGGCGATCCGGTCGCCCAGGCCGAGGGCGAGCAGGGTCTCCAGGGCGGGGTGGTAGCCGGTCACCACCTTGGCGGGTGGCTTGTCGAACGTGAGCTTGCGTCCGCAGTTCTCCACCGTGACCGGGAAACCGGCCTGCGGCGCCGCCGCCTGCCCGGCCTCCCGGCCGGTCTCCCGAGTGGCGGGAGCCGATGAGCAGGCGGTCAGTGTCAGAGCCGCCACCAGGACGAGCAGCCTTCTCATGATCGGGATACCGCCTTCAGCGGCGCGTCGTCGCCAACGGTCGGGGTGATGCGGGGCGGGCGGCTCATGTGGTGAGTCTCCGGAGGTTCAAGGTCGAACGATCAACATGCGTGAAAGCACCACATTCTGCACATAAGTTGCAATTGCCAGCAAGTGGCAATAGGGAGGCGATGGCTGGAGGCGAGCCTCGGCCCACTCGGCGCGGGCGGGACACTCCTTGGGATCCTCGATGCCGGCTCGCAGATCCTGGCCGGCTCGCGGCGCCGGGACGGCCTCCAGCACGGCGGTGAACCGGGTGCGGTCGTTGGTGTCTCCGCCGCCGGGCACAAAGGCCATCGGCGGGCCGCGCCCGTCGATGGCAAGGTGGATCTCAGTGGTCGGTCCGCGCGCGGCGCGGGGATCGAAGGCCCGTGCGCGAGCCGCGCTCAGCGTTCAATGATCACGGAACATAACCCGGGCGGCGCCGTACGGCGCCGCCCGGGTTCCGCCCGCCGTACGGCGCCGCCGGGCGGGGAGGACGCCGGCCGGGCAGGAGGGCGCCGGCCGGCGGGGAGTGGCGGTCAGGAGCCGCCGAGGGCCACCGTCTCGGCCACCTCGTCGCGGCGCTCGGTCTCCTCGGCGGCGAACCGTTCGGCGTCGAGCCGCTCGGCGATGTCCTCGTCCTGCCTCATGAGCGCGTCCAGGTTCTGGCCCGCCATGTCCAGCACCCCCATGTCGGCGTAGGCCTGCTGCAGGCGCGGGCTCCACAGGCCGATGTCCTTGACGCAGGGGACGATGCGGCTGAACAGCAGGGAGCGGAACAGCCTCATGTACTCCGACTGGTCGACGGCCTCCATGGCCTGGGCGACCTCGGCCTTGTTCAGGCCGATGGTCTCCCACGTCTCCCGGCCGCGCAGCCGGTCGCGCATGAGGTAGCAGCCCTCGATGACGAAGTCCTCGCGCTCGCGCAGCTCGGTCTCGCTGAGCTGGCGGTAGTAGTCGCGCAGCGCCATCCGGCCGAAGGCCACGTGCCGGGCCTCATCCTGCATCACGTAGGCGAGGATCTGCTTGGGCAGCGGCTTGGTGGTGATGTCGCGCATCACCCCGAAGGCCGCCAGCGCCAGGCCCTCGATGAGCACCTGCATGCCGAGGTAGGGCATGTCCCAGCGCGAGTCGCTCAGCGTGCTGTCCAGCAGCGCCTTCAGGTGGGGGTTGATGGGGTAGGCGTGCCCGACCTTCTCCTGCAGGAAGCGGGCGTAGGTCTCGGCGTGCCGGGCCTCGTCCATGGTCTGGGTGGCGGCGTAGAACTTGGAGTCGAGGTCGGGGACCGACTCCACGATCCGCGCCGAGCAGATCATCGCGCCCTGCTCGCCGTGCAGGAACTGGGAGAACTGCCAGGAGGCGTTGTGCAGGCGGACGTCCTTGCGCTGCTTCTCGTCCATCCTGTCCCACAGCGGCGTGCCGTAGATGGCGATGGTGTTGTCGGGGACGCCGAGCACGTCGTACGGATCGACCTCAAGGTCCCAGTCGATGCGCTTGACGGAGTCCCACTGCTTGTCCTTGCCCTTCTGGTAGAGGGCGAGCATGCGGTCCCGGCCCTCGTCGTACTCCCACGTGAAGCGGGCGGCTCCGGCCGCCTCGACGTCCCACGTGGAAAGCTCGGCGGGGATCGCGTACAGGTCGTGCGTCGACATCTGGCCTCCAGGGACGTACACCGTACGTACACTGCGAGACTGGCACCCGTGCCGCGCGCGCGTCAAGAGACGGACGCGCGTGCCAGGAGACGGACGCGCGCCAGGAGAGGAGACAATGACGCCATGCCCGCCGAGCCGCTGTCCCGCCCGCGCATCGTCGCCGCCGCCATCGACCTGATCGAGCGCGAGGGCGCCGACGCCGTGTCCATGCGCAGGATCGCCGCGGACCTGGGCGTGGGCGTCATGTCGCTCTACAACCACGTGCCCAGCAAGTCGGCCCTGCTGGACGGCGTGGCCGAGGCCGTGCTCTCGCAGATCGAGTTCACCGACGACCCCGACGCCGAGTGGACCGACCGGGTGCGGATGCAGGCGCGGGCGTTCCGGCAGATCGCCCACCACTACCCGCGCTGCACCATGGTGGTGGTCAGCCGCCAGCTGAGCTCGACCGCCGGGCTGCTGCCGGTGGAGCGGGCTCTGTCCACGCTGCGCGACGCCGGATTCGGCGGGCGGGAGGCCGTGCGCGTCCTGCGGGTGTTCATCGCCTACATCGTGGGCTCGCTGCTGCGCGAGGTCGGCGTGACCCCGACGTTCGCCCCGGTCCACCGCCCCGACATCGCGGTGGCCGACGCCGATCCGCTGCTGTTCCCACAGGTCAGCGGGTTGGCCGGGCCACTGGCCGACTGCGACCACGAGGCGGAGTTCGAGTTCGGCCTGGAGATGCTCATCCAGGCCATCGCCGTGCAGCTGAAGCCGTACGGCACGGGGTGACGCCCGGGGCCTCGTGAGCCCCGGGCGCCGGTGGTCCGGCTCAGGTGTCCGTACGGTCCCGCCGGTCCGGGTGGTTCCGGCGGTCCGTACGGTCCCGGTGGTCCGGACGGCTCCGGCGGTTCGGGTGGGTCCGCCGGGCCGGACGGTCCTTTCCGCGGTCCTCCGGTCCGTCGCCGGCGGGAGTGCTCCCTTCCCCTGGGCACTCCGCGCCGTGCGTCAGTACCAGTTGCTCGCCTGGAAGTGACCCCACGCGCCGCACGGCGTCCCGTAACGGCTCTTGATGTAGTGCAGCCCCCAGTGGATCTGGGTGGCGGGGTTCGACCGCCAGTCCCCGCCGCTGCCGCTCATCTTCGAGCCCGGCAGGGCCTGGGGAATGCCGTAGGCGCCCGAGGAGGGGTTGTGGGCCTGGTGGTTCCAGCCGCTCTCCCGGGTCCACAGGCTGTCGAGACATCGGAACTGGTCGTAGGACCACGCGCGCCGGGCCAGCAGGCGGAAGGCGATGGCCCTGTTCCTGCTGCTGGCGGTCCTCGCGGCGACCCTGACGGGCCTGGCCCGGGTGAACCAGGTGCCGCGGTGCATCATCGCCCCGGCCTGCTTCCGCAGGACGGGTTCCGCGAGCTCCTCGGCCCACCCGATAGCCGCCGGGCCCACCATGGTGGAGGTGGCGAGCATGGTCACAACTGCGTTACGCAGAACGCGATAACTGTCCACATCAGTCCTTCTTCGCCGGCCGCGTGCGGGAGGCGGCGGGGGAGACGGTGCTCCCCCGCCGCTCGACGTTCCGGCACCCGTGGCTCGGATGCGGAGGCCCGCGCGGTCTCGCCGGCCCGATTCCGGCATGAGGCCCGCGGCGATCTCTCTACGGCGCTTTCTAGTACGCGCGGAGAGCGCCGGTCGCCGACTGCGGCGCGCGGAGGAAGGATGTTTGCGGGTTCTTGTCGGTACCCGGGCGGTTCGGCGACGGCTTTCTTGCCGGCCGCCGTTCCGCTATGCGGGGGGAAGGGATGAAGATCAGCCCGGGATGGGGTTTGGATCAATACCAACCGTGGGAGCGGAAGTGCGTCCATGCTCCGCACGGCGTGCCATAGCGCTGCTTGATGTACGAAAGACCCCATTTGATCTGGGTCCTGGGGTTGGTTCGCCAGTCGCGCCCGGAGCTGGCCATCTTCCCTCCGGGCAGGGCCTGGGGGATTCCGTAGGCGCCGGAGTAGCGGTTGCTGGCCCGGTGGTTCCAGCCGCTCTCCCTCGCCCAGAGCAGGCTCAGGCAGCCGAACTGCGCCCTGCTCCATCCCCGCGCCGCGACCATGGACGCGCCGATGGCCTTGTTGGCCTGCGCCGAGGTGTGGGTGGCCGAGGCGAGGGCGGGGGAGGACTGGGTGGCGACCCCGGCGCTGAGGGCCAGCGCCGAGGAGGCCAGCAGGACACCGGTACGGCGGAGCGTCGGCATAGGCATATCCCTTTCGTCTGGTTCGTCTGGCTGGGGACGTCGACACGATGCCGCAGCGCCCCCGGGGCCGGCCAAGCCGACAGGGAAAGTCAAGATCCATGTCAAAGATCCGTTAGAGTTCGATCAAGATATCGGCGAGGGGCTGAGCGCATCGCCTATGAGCTGTGTCACATTTCCCAAAGCGGGCGTCATAACTCTTGAATGTGACAGCAGGAATAAGCTGCAGATCATGAGAATTCGTGATATTTCCGTTCGCACGCTCGATGACGCCCCCACCACGCTCGGTGAGCTGGCCGGTGACGGGCCCGTGCTCGTCGTGAACGTGGCCTCCCGGTGCGGGCTCACCCCCCAGTACGCCGGCCTCGTCGAGCTCCAGCGCGCCTACCGCGAGCGGGGCCTGACCGTCGTCGGGGTGCCGTGCAACCAGTTCATGGGCCAGGAGCCCGGCGGACCGGAGGAGATCCGGGAGTTCTGCTCGGCCACCTACGGCGTGGACTTCCCGCTGCTGGCCAAGACCGACGTCAACGGCGAGGACCGGCACCCGCTCTACGCCGCGCTGACCACGGCCGTCGACGCCGACGGCGAGGCCGGGGACGTGCAGTGGAACTTCGAGAAGTTCCTGGTCTCCAGGGAGGGGGAGGTGCTGGCGAGGTTCCGGCCCCGCGTCGAGCCCGGCGACCCCGCCGTCATCGCGGCGATCGAGAAGTCCCTCTAGGGGCGCAGCTGCCCCGCACGACCAGCTCGGTCGGCAGCAGCACGCCGCGGGGGCGCCGGGCGCCCCCGCGCAGCACCAGCTCGGCCGCCCGGTACCCGATGTCCTGGGCCGGCTGGGCGATCACGGTCAGCGGGGGAGCGCACAGCTCGGCCCAGGGGACGTCATCGAACATGATCAGCGACAGGTCCCTGGGCACCCGCAGGTCCAGCTCCCGGGCGGCGAGCACGGCCGCCTCGCCCAGCAGGTTGCCCCCGGCGAGAACGGCGGTGAGGTCGGGGCGGTGCTGGAGGAGCCCGGCAGCGGCGGCGTAGGCGGAGTCGCGGCTGCCGCGGGCGAAGACGAGGAGCTCCTCGTCCACCAGGGGGCCGAGCGTCTCGCGGAAGGCCGCCACGCGCTGCTCCTGCCCCGGCCCGCCCAGGTAGGCGATGCGGCGGTGGCCCAGCCCCGTCAGGTAGTCCACCGCCGTCCGCACACCCGCCCGGTCGTCGGCCAGGACGGCGGGCACGTCGCCGCGCCCGGCCGGAACCCGGTGCGCGAACACCGCCGTCAGTCCGGTGCGCAGGGTGGGCTCCCAGATCTCCCCGCTCCCGGAGGGGATCGCGATCATCCGGTCCACGCCCTGCTCCAGCAGCATGCCGACCATCTCGGCCTCGCGCTCGGGGTCGTCGCCGGTGGCGCCCAGGATCACCGGCTCGCCGGCCGAGCGGGCGCAGGCCAGCACGCCGTCGGCCAGGCGGCCGTAGAAGCTGTCGGTGACGTCGGGCACCAGCAGGCCGATCCCGCCGGAGCGCCGCTGGCGCAGGTTGCGGCCGAGCGCGCTGGGCCGGTAGTCGAGCTGGGTCGCGACCGTCAGCACCCGCTCCCTGGTCTCCGGGCTGGCCGAGCCGCCGGACAGGACCCGCGACACGGTGGCCACCCCGACCCCCGCCGCCTCGGCGACGTCCTTGATGGTCGTACGACGCATGCTCATGGAAACGATTCCATCATGTTTTCCGTATTCGATCCAGTGCGGAGCGGCGTCTTCGGGGCTCCGGACAAGCTGAAATCGGGACAAACCCTTGACAGGGATTCCCGGTTCCGATGAGATGCATGAAAACGTATCCACATCGGGTGAACGCGGGGTTGGCCCGAGGCGCGAAGGACTGTGATGGCATCCATCGTTCTCAGGAACGTCGACAAGATCTACGCGGGTGGCGTGAAAGCCGTGAACAGCCTCAACCTTGAGATCAAGGACGGCGAGTTCATGGTGCTGGTCGGCCCCTCCGGCTGCGGCAAATCCACCGCGCTTCGCATGATCGCCGGACTCGAGGACATCAGCGGCGGCGAGATCATCATCGGCGACCGGGTGGTCAACCACCTGCCGCCGAAGGACCGCGACATCGCCATGGTCTTCCAGAACTACGCGCTCTACCCGCACATGACCGTCGAGGAGAACCTCGCCTTCGGTCTGAAGCTCCGCAAGATGCCCAAGGCGGAGATCTCCAAGCGGGTCAACGAGGCCGCCAAGATGCTCGGCCTGGAGCAGTACCTCAAGCGCAAGCCGGCCGCCCTGTCCGGCGGTCAGCGCCAGCGTGTCGCGATGGGCCGCGCCATCGTGCGCGAGCCGCAGGCCTTCCTCATGGACGAGCCGCTGTCCAACCTGGACGCCAAGCTCCGCGTCTCCATGCGCGCCTCCCTCAACACCCTGCACGAGCGGCTCGGCGTGACCACCGTCTACGTCACCCACGACCAGGTCGAGGCCATGACCCTCGGCGACCGCGTCTGCGTCCTGCGCGACGGCCTGCTCCAGCAGGTCGACACCCCGCAGAACCTCTTCGACAACCCGGTCAACCTGTTCGTCGCGGGCTTCATGGGCTCCCCGTCGATGAACTTCGTCAACGCCGAGCTGGTGCGCGGCGACGGCGGAGCCTCGGTCGCCTTCGCCGGCTTCAATCTCCCGGTGCCGCAGGAGACCTTCACCGAGAAGCCGGGTCTGGACCAGTACATCGGCAAGACGCTCATCCTGGGCATCCGCCCCTCGGACTTCGACGACGCCGTCATCGCCAACGGCCACGCCGGCGGCTGGGCCCGGCTGCCGGTCCGCGCCGAGGTCACCGAGGAACTGGGCTCCGAGATCAACGTGCTGTTCCTCATCGACGCCCCGCCGGTCCAGCACCAGGACACCGTCGCCGCCGCCGACGCGGGCGAGGACGAGGAGGCGACGCTGCCGCTGGTGGGCGACAAGTCGCTGTGGACCGCCCGGGTCAACTCCCGCAGCCACGTCCGCCCCGGCCAGAACATCGAGCTGGTCGTCGACACCCACAACCTGCACTTCTTCGACCCGTCCTCCGGCCTGGCGATCGGGCACCCGGCCAACGCCCGCGTCTGACCGCCCCCGGCGGGTCGCTCCCGTCCACCCCCGGTGAACCGAAAGGGCCCGTGCCACGACCCCCTCCCGTGGCACGGGCCCTTCCGTGTCCGCCGGCCGGCTCCGGGCCGGAGCCCGGAGCCGGGGTCACGGAGCCGAAGCCGGGGTCACGGAGTCGGTCTGCGGCGGCCCCGCGACCCCGGGGAACAGAACCTAGCGGCGCCCGAGGCGGCGGGAGACCTGGCCGGTCAGGCCACGGGGGATCAGCCTGCCGACCCCGACGATCACCTTGTAACGGATGTCGGGCACGCTCACCCGCGCCCCCAGGGCCAGGTCGCGCATGGCCGCGGCCACCACCTTGTCCGCCGACAGCCACAGGAAGCCGGGGATGCCGGAGGTGTCCATCGAGGCGCGGTCGTGGAACTCGGTGCGCACGAACCCCGGGCACAGCGCCATCACCCGCACCCGGGTTCCGGTCAGCTCGGCGGCGGTGGACTCGCTGAAGTTCACCACCCACGCCTTGGAGGCGCTGTAGGTGCCGCGGGTGAAGAACGCCGCCACCGACGCCACGTTGACCACCGCGCCGCGGTCGCGCTCGCGCATCCCCGGCAGCGCCGCCAGCGTCAGCCGCAGCACCGCCTCGCAGTGCACCTTCAGCATCCGCACCTCGTCGGCCACCGGCACGTCGAGGAAGGAGCCGGGGTGGCCGAAGCCGGCGTTGTTGACGAGCAGGTCCACCCCCTCGCGCAGCCGTTCCTCGACCTTCGCGATGTCCTCGTCGAGGGCGAGGTCGGCGGGCAGCGCCTCGGTCTTGACGCCGTAGCGGCGGTGGAGGGTCTCGGCGGAGGAGCGCAGACGCTCCTCGTCGCGGGCGACCAGGACGAGTGAGAAGCCGTCGGCGGCCAGGCGGCGGGCGAACGCGGCGCCGATGCCGGCCGTCGCGCCAGTGATCAGTGCGGTGGGCATGCACGCAGTCTAGAGATCACGCCGCCGCGCGTCCCGTCCCGCCGGAGCGCGCCGCCTCCCGGAGCCGGCGCGTGGTCCCGCCGACCGTCAAATAACGGAGAACAACCGCCGATCGTTCGGCAAGCGCCGCGGGCCGCGCCGTTCGTGTGATGTCTGGGCGAATATAACGGGTTGCGGGGACATGTCGCTCGTGTTCCGACGGTGGAACCGGGGCCTGGATCGACGATACGGGGGAATTCGGAATGACCAGAAGACACGCCGTGCCAATCCTGCTGGCGGCCGCCCTCGCGGGCGCGCCCGTCTTAGGGACCGCCGGCGCGGTGGCCGCCGCCTCGGCGGCGCAGCCGCCCAGTCATGAGATGCAGCCTTACCCGCCGCGTCCTTTCGGGCCGGGGGACTTCTTCGACGACCTGGCGGACGCGGCGCTGCTGGAAGCGCTGGCGAACGCCAACGAAAGGGACCCGGACGCGGAGGACGAGGACGAGGATCCGTTGGACCTGCTGGTCAGGCCGACGAAGGCCGCGGACGACGTCCCGCCGGGAGACGGATTCGATCCCACCCGTGGTCTCGGCGGCGGCGACGGCGACGACGATGACGATGACGACGACTGCGGCGGGGGCTGCGGGGGCGGCGGGTGCGGCCCGGGATGCGAGGCGCGGAAACAGGTGAGCAGCCAGGCCGCGGAACTGCCGTTCACCGGGGCGCCCGTGGGGCTCATCGCCGCTGCGGGCGGCGGCCTGCTGGCCGTGGGAGCGACGGGCATCCTGCTCTCCGTGAGGCGTCGCCGATCCTCCGATGCCGGATAGGAGACATCGCCGGACAGCAGTGATGAGCCTGCTGGCTCTCACCGCCGTCACCGTGCCCGCCGGGGGCTGGGCGGCTCATCTCGGCCTGGGTGCCCGGGATCATCTGGAGGCGACGAGGAACGCGCTTCTCCGGTTGCGCACGGTGGCGGCCTCGGGCGACCTGGAGCTGACGGCCGGGCCGCTGCGGGAGGCCCGATGGCACGCCGCCGAGGCGGGCAGGCTCACCGGCGGCCCGGACTGGTCGCTGATCGCGCACGCCCCGGTGGTGGGGGGGATCGCGACGACCGTGCGGGGACTGGCCGAGAGCGCGGTGGAGCTGACCGACGTCCTGGCGGACGTGCGGCAGGCGGGCGCCGCGGTCCTCACGGCCGGGACCCGCACGGGTGACACGGGACGCCTGCTGACGGCGCTCGACGGGGCGGCGCCGGTTCTGAACGACTCGGTCACCCGGCTCGGGCGGGCAGGCGCCCGCCTGGCGGCGACCCCGGCCGGCACCGGAGTCGACGAACTGGACCGGGCGCGGAGCACCGCCCTGCGGGAGATCGACCGGCTGCGTGACGGCCTCGGCGACGCGGCGACGGCGGCCGCCCTGCTGCCCCCGCTGCTGGGCGGCCACGGCCCGCGGCGTTACTTCCTGGCCTTTCAGACCAACGCCGAGGCGCGGGGCACCGGAGGCATGGTCGGCGCGTTCGGGATCCTGACGGCCGACGCGGGCGAGATCCGCGCCGGCCGGTTCTCCGCCCGGACGGGAACCATCGCGAGCCCCGTCCCCGTCGTCGACCACGGAGCGCGGTTCCGGGAGCACTACGGGCCGTACGCGACGAGGCTGCTGTCCGTCTCCAACCTCTCCCCCCACTTCCCCTACGCCGCGGCCGCCTGGACCGGCCTGTGGGAACGGCGGCATCACCTGCGGCTGGACGGCGCCATCGCGACCGACCCGGTCGGCCTGTCCTACCTGCTGGAACTCATCGGCCCGGTCACCCTGCCCGGCGGCGAGGCGGTGACCGCCGCCAACGTCGTCGACCTCACCGAGCGGCAGGCCTACGCCCGCTATCCCGACCCCGCGGCGCGCAAGAGGTTCCTCATCGGGATCGCCGCCGCCGTCAGCCGGAGACTGCCCGCCGCGTTCACCGACCCGGTGAGACTGCTGCCGGTCATGACCCGGATGGTCCGGGAGCGGAGGATCCAGGTGTGGAGCCGCCGGGACGACGAGCAGCGGCTCCTGGCCGCGACGCCGGTCGGCGGCGTGCTGCCGCAGCGGCCGGGGCCCTTCGCCGGACTGGTGGTCAACAACTCGGCCGGCGGCAAGCTCGACTACTACCTGAAGCGTTCCGTCGGCTACGAGCTGGGACGCTGCCTGGGCGGGATCGGGCTGCGCCTCAGCGAGGTGCGGATCCGGCTCACCAACGACGTGCCGAGGGGAGAGCTGCCCTCCTACGTCACCAACCGCCTGGACTCCACGCGGGACCGGCACGCCCCCGGGGCCAACCTGTCATGGGTGTCGCTCTACGCGGCGGTCGGCACGAAGGTCAGGGCGGTGTGGCTCGACGGCGAGCGCGTACCGGTCACCCGGAACGAGGAGCGGTCCCACCCGGTTTACTCCACCCTGGTGGAGTTCGCCCCCCGGCAGACGAGGACGCTGGAGTTCGAGCTGGCCGAACCCGTCTCCGCCGAGACTCCCGTGGTCCCGGTGCAGCCGCTGGTCCATCCGCAGCGCACCCGGATCACCGAGGACCGGCGAGGCTGCGCCTCATGACGGTGAAGGGACGTGCGAGCGGTGACGATGTCGCGGGACGACGCCGGATTTCACATCCTGTTCGTGTGCACGGGCAACATCTGCCGCTCCCCGGTGGCGGAGCGGCTGGCCAGGTCGGCCCTGGGGCCCGCCTCACCGGTCCGGGTGAGCAGCGCGGGAACCCACGCCGTGCCGGGGGGCCGGATGGCCGAACGCGCGCGGGAGTCGCTGGTCCGGCTCGGCGGTGATCCCGGCGGCTTCGCCTCCCGGCCGCTCACTCCCGAGCTGGTGGCCGCCGCCGATCTCGTGCTGACGGCCGCCTCCGAGCACCGCGCCCGCGCGGTGCAGCTGCTGCCCGCGGCCGCCACGCGGGTCTTCACCATCGCCGAGTTCGGCGCCCTGTCCCGGGCCGTGCCGCCCGAGACGGTCCTCCGCCACCGGGACCTCGTACGGCGGGCGCACACACTGGTCGCCGAGGCGCGGGCCCTGCGCGGCCTGGTCCCGGTGGAGCGGCCCGACATCCCCGACCCCCACGGCGGCTCCCGGCGGGCCCACAGGACGGCGAGCCGGAGGATCGCCGAGGCGCTCGCCGTCCCGCTCCGGTTGCTCACACACCCACGGGAGTCTTGACCTCGGTGTTCGCCCCGGGTTCGTAGCCGTAGCCGTAGCCGTAGCCGTGGTAGTTGCTCCTCCTGACCGGGACGAAGTTCAGGACGGCCCCCACCAGGCGGGCGTTGATCGACGACAGCAGTTCCACGGCGCGGACGAGGTGCTCCCGCCGGGTCCTGCCGTACCGCGCGATGAGCAGCGCGCCGTCACAGATCGCCGCGAGCGCCGCGGCGTCGGTCACGGGCAGCAGCGGCGGCGCGTCGATGATCACCATGTCGTGGCTCTCCATGAGCTGGCCGAGCAGCGTGCGCATCGCCTGCGAGGCGAGCAGCTCGCTCGGGTTGGGCGGGACCTGACCGCTCGGCAGGACCGACAGGCCCGGCTCCCCCCAGGTCTGGACGACGTCCCGCAGCGCCATCTTCCCGATCAGCACGTCCGTGAGGCCGGCCGCGCCCTCGATGCCGAGGTAGTGCGGGATGCGCGGGCGGCGCAGGTCGCCGTCCACCAGGATCACCCGCCAGCCGGCCTGCGCGAGTGTGATCGACAGGTTGGTGGCGATCGAGGACTTCCCCTCGCCCGGCAGGCAACTGGTGACCACCAGTGACCGGGGCTGCCGGTCGACGCCGATGAACTGCAGGTTGGTGCGCAACGAGCGGAACGCCTCGGCCCTGGACGAGCGGCCGCGGTCGCGGACGATGAGCGGCTGGCGCCGCGCGTTCCGCTCGTAGCCGATGGTCCCGAGGATCGAGCTCTTCGACGTCAGCCGCAGCACCTCGTGTGTCTTGACGGTCGTGTCCAGGCGGTCACGCAGGATGATCGAGCCGACGGAGAGGAACAGCGCGGCCACCAGGGCGAGCGCCAGGTTGACCAGCGGCCTGGGGCTGACCGGCTCCGTGGGGACGTCCGCCGGGTCCACCATGGTCACCCTGACGACGGAACGCCCGGGGGAGATCGGCCGCTCGATCTCGCTGATCAGCTTGGGGAAGCCGGTTCCCAGGGCGTTGGCCAGCCGCGCGGCGCGCACGGGGTCGGTGTCGGCGACCGTGGCCCGGATGAGCACCGTGGCGGGGATGGCCTCCGCGGTGATGTTCTCCTGGAGGCGCCGGACGTCACCGCCTTCGGCGATCCTGTCGAGCATGCGGCGGCTGGTCAGCAACCGGGCGTACGACTGCACCCGCTGCTGGGACAGCATCCCCGCCTGGTAGGCGGTGGAGAGGCTGCCCTCCCGGTCCTCGCTGTAGACCATCATGGAGATCGTCGCCGTGTACTTGGGCGGGGTGTTCGCGGTCACGGCGAGCGCCGCGGGGACCGCGATGACCAGTGCCAGCAGGATGAGCAGCCAGTTCCTGCGTGCGAGCCGTACGTAGTAGAGCAGTTCCACCGGTCTATCGCCGCCTTTCCAGGATGGTCGCCGGGCGGCTGCGCGCCCGGTCGGAGGAGTAGACCCGCACTCGTTGCGGCAGGCCGATGAGGATGAGGACGGCCCCGACGGCGGCGACGGCCACGGTGAGCGGCGAGATCCAGTTCAGGGCCGTCGCCAGGCCGAGCACGCCGGTGAGAGCCGCCATGAGGGCGAGGACGGCGGCCGTCGCCCTCGTGCCGAGGCCGATCCGGCGCAGGCGGTGGGACATGTGGTCGTTGCCGCCCTGGAGTAGCGGGCGGCCGGCCAGCTGGCGTGACAGGAGCACGACCCCGGTGTCGACGGTCGCGACGAAGGTCGACAGCAGCAGGCCCGCTATCACCGCGCCCGTCCCCTTCCCGGTGACCAGCAGGGTGGATGAGCAGGCGAAGACGAATCCGATGAACAACGATCCGGAGTCCCCCATGAACACCTTCGCCGGCGCCCAGTTGTGCGGCAGGAATCCCAGGCTGGCCAGGGCCAGGGTCACCAGCAGCACCCCGGCCGCCGGTTGGGCGCACACGAAGGCCGTCCCCGCCAGGCAGGCCGCACCGGCCGCCGAGATGGCGCCGAGGGCGCCGTCCATGTTGTCGAGCAGGTTGAACGAGTTGGTGATCACGACGATCCACAGCACGGTGAGCGGCCCGTCCGCCCACGACTCGGTCAGCGACGCCTGGACCCCGCCCACCACGACCCCGGTGGCGGCCACCACCTCGACGGCCAGCCGGATGAGCAGGGAGAGCGGCGAGAAGTCGTCGACCAGGCCCAGGAACGCCACGGCGGCGGCCGCGAGCACGATAGCGGTGACCCGGACGTCGTCCAGGCCCACCACGGCGGCGAACGGGACGATCGTGCCCAGCATGATCGCCACGCCGCCCAGGTAGGGGATCGGCCGCTCGTGCGTCTTGTAGCCCCCCGGGTGGTCGGTGATGCCCCAGCGCAGTGCGAGACGCCCCAGCGGCCGGGTGGACACGGCGGTCAGCAGGAGGGCCGCAACCCCGGCGCCGAGGACGGTGACGCCGTTCACCGCGGCGACGTCGCCAGATCGGCGCGGGCCTCGGCGACGGTGTCCGCGAGGATGTCGTCCAGCGACAGCCGGGGCACCCACCCGGTGAGCGCGCGGAGCTTCGTGGTGTCGGGGACCCGGCGTGCCATGTCCTCGAAGCCCGCCTCGTACGCCTCGGCGTACGGGATGAGGTCGATCCCGGACGTGGTCCCGGTGAGCTCGATGATCAGCTTGGCGAGTTCCAGGATGCTCACCTCGTCGCTGGCGCCGACGTTGAAGGTCTGGCCGATCGCGTCCTCGTGGTCGAGGAGCCGGAGCAGCGCGTCGACCACGTCCTTGACGTGGGCGAAGCACCTGGTCTGGGTGCCGTCGCCGAAGACCGTGAGCGGCGCGCCGCTGAGCGCCTGCCTGACGAGGCGGGGGATGACCATGCCGTAGGCCGGGCTCTGCCGCGGCCCCACCGTGTTGAACAGCCTGACGACGACCGTCGGGAGGTCGCGCTCCCTGTGGTAGGCGTTGGCCAGGATCTCGTCGACGGCCTTGGCCGTGCTGTAGGCCCATCTGACCACCGCCGGGCTGCCCAGGATGCGGTCGGAGAGCTCGTGGAGCGGCCCGCCGGAGTTCTTGCCGTAGATCTCGCTCGTGCTGGTGATCATGATCTTTTTCCGGTACCGGTGCGCGGCCTCGATGACGTTCTCCGAGCCGCGGATGTTCGTCGTCAGGCATCTCAGCGGCTGCTCGACGATCAGCTTGACGCCGACCGCGGCCGCCAGGTGGACCACGACGTCGCAGCGGTGGACCAGCTCGTCGACCACGAGTTCGTCCAGCACCGACCCCTGCACGAAGTGCAGGCGGGGATGCGCCCGGAGGTTGTCCAGCCGTCCGGTCGACAGGTTGTCCAGGATCATGACGGAGTCACCGCGGGCGAGCAGCGCGTCGGTGAGATGCGATCCCACGAACCCGCTGCCGCCCGTTATCAGATAGGTGCTCCCTGTTAGCTTGCTCACGGCTTCCCCTATTACGCGCTGGAGATGTTTCTATGGGCGGGGGGAGAAGGGTGGATCGGGTGCGTGCGCCGGGTCATGCCCCGGTGGGCGGGACCGCCGCCGGATCGAACCAGGCCGCCGTCATGCGGAGCCCGTCTTCGAGCGGCACCGGCCGCACCTCGGGGAACAGGTCGCGCAGCAGGTCGGGGGAGGCCTGGGACTCCCGGATGTCGCCCGTCCTGGGCGGCAGGAAGTCCGCCTCGATCGGCCTGTCCAGGACCTCGGAGAGGAGCCGCCTCAGGTACAGCAGGGAGACCCGGGTCCCGAAGGCGAGGTTCACCGGCCTCCGGCTCGTGACCCGGCGGACTGCCGCGTCGACGAGGACGTCGGTCACCGACCCCACGTAGGTGAAGTCCCGCGCCTGGTTCCCGTCACCGTGGATCGGCACCGGACGGCCGCGCAGGGCCGCGGAGACGAACGCCGGGATGACGGCCGCGTAGGCGTGGTCCGCGGCCTGCATGGGGCCGTAGACGTTGAAGAACCGGAACGGCAGGACCGGCAGGCCGTAGCTTTCCGCGTACGCCAGGGCGTAGGCCTCGGCGGCGAGCTTGCTCGCGCCGTACGGGCTGAGCGGCCGGGTGGGGAGGTCCTCGTGCTTGTACGGCTCCGGCCGGTTCCCGTAGACCGAGGACGACGAGGCGAGGATCACCTGCGGCGCCGTCTCCCGGCACGCCTCCAGGACGTTGAGGGTGCCCGTGGCGTTGACGGTGTGCGAGGCCACGGGATCGGTCAGGGACCGGGGCACCGAGGGCCGCGCGGCCAGATGGATCACCGTGGTGGCGTCGGCGGCGAGGTCGGCCAGGAGGTCCCGGTCCAGGATGCTGCCCTTCACGAACTCCACCCCGACGCCGTCCAGGTTGGCGAGGTCTCCGCTGCTCAGGTCGTCCAGCACCGTGACGCGTTCGACCTCCGGCCGGGCGGTGAACGCCCGGCATGTGTTCGCGCCGATGAAGCCGGCGCCGCCCGTGACCAGGATTCTCATCTGTTCGTCCCCTTCGAGGTGTGGCGGTACCGGGACGCGCCGCGCAGCGACCGGTAAAGGGCTTCGGTGTCCGCGACCAGGCGTTCCACCCCGAACGAGGCCGTCGTCCACCGGCGGGCCGACTCGCCCATCCGGTGCGCGAGCGCCTGGTCGGAGAGCAGCCGGACGGTGTGCGAGGCCAGTTCGCCGGTGTCGGTCGTGGCCAGCAGGCCGGTGTGCCCGTCCCGGACGACCTCGTCGACGCTCCCCACGCGGGTGGAGACGACGGGGGTCGCCGCCATCCCCGCCTCGATGAGGCTCAGCGGTGTGCCCTCGTTGTCGGAGGTCAGCAGGACCACGTCGGCCGCGGCGTAGACCGTCTCCACGTCCCTCCTCCATCCCAGGAGGCGGACGGAGTCCCGCATGGGCCCGATGTCCTGCTCGACGTCCTTCCTGAGCTCACCGCCCCCGCAGACGACGAACCGGCAGTCGGGGAGGCTCCGGAGCACCTCGCCGGCCACGGCGAGGAAGCGGTCGGGCCGTTTCACCCGGGTGAGCCGGCCCACGTACGCGACGACGGGCGCGTCCGGCGGGAGCCCCAGGGCGTCGCGGGCGGCCTCGCGGGTGGGGACCGGCCCCAGCCGTACTCCCGGCGGGATCACGGTGTACTGCTCCGGCCGGCCGATCCCGGCGGCGAGCAGGTCGTCGCGGACCCGGTCCCCGACGGTCACCAGCCGGTCGGACATGGGCGCCAGGAACCGTTCCGCCTGCACGTAGAGGCGGCGCCGGGCGGGGGAGAAGTAGCCGTGCAGGAGGTGACCGTGGAACACGTGCACCCGGGCCGAGCCGACGCGTGCCAGGCCGGCGGCGGCGCGCCCGAGGGCGCCGGCCTTGGCCGTCCGGGTGTGCACGATGTGCGGGCGGAACTCCCGCATGGCCCTGACCAGGTGAACGAGCGCATGGTAGTCGTCGGACGGCCTGATGGACCGGCCCAGGCCCGGAACCTGGTGTACCGGCACCGCCACGTCCCGCAGCCGGAGATGGTCGCTCTCGCCGCCGTCGGTGTGGCCGGTGTAGAGGCGGTGGTCGAACTCCTCGGAGTTCAGCCGCTCGCAAAGTCCCACGACCTGGGTGGCCGGGCCGCCGACATTCATGCGCGCGATGATTTCCATGACACGAATTCGAGCGTCCGGCTTCATGCGGGCTCCTCGGTGATGGACCTGGGTCACCCGAAGAAGCTAGCTCGATGTTTGATCCGTTCGCCGCTCGTGTCGCGCTGGCGACGAAAAGTTTCCACATTCCCTACCTGTGCATGATCAGGACGGTTAGCTCTTAGCCTTTCCCTGCAAAGCATGCGAAGGGCGAAAAAAGGGGCATGGCTATTTATTGATTCTTTCCGGGTCTTTCTTGCGCTTCATGTGCATTGCCCTGTCCGTCCCGGCCGATCGGGCACGGGCCCGCCGCGGAGGCCGCACCCCGGTCTTTCCGGCAGGTGGCCGGCCGGTTCGACGGCCCCGCCCCTGGCGAGGGCCGGACCGGCGGCTCCGCATAAAGGAGTGGCAAGGACATTCCGTGCGCGAGTGTTCCCGACGCTCCGGACAAGGGCGGACCGCGAGGATTGCCCCCATGGTCAACGCTTCGCCGCCTCAGGGTTTCACGTCCGCGCCGCGCGAACCGCTGGAAGAGGCCCGAACGAGCGGGACTCCTCCGGAAAAGCGGCGTTCTCCATGGCGCCGGACGCCGGGGCGGGTTCCGGCGTTTCTGCCGGTCGTGCCGCTGACCGCCTGCACGGTGGCCGTGCTGTGGATTTACGGAGTCTCCGTACGGGACATCGTGTTTTTCGGGATCTATATCGCGCTGTGTCTCGCGCTTCCCGGGGTGCTGCTGCTCCGGGCGCTGTACAGAGGCCGCCGTACGGCGGCGGAGGAGATCGCCCTGGGCGTGACGCTCGGCTACGCCGTGGAGGTGCCCGCCTACATCGCCGCCCGCTCCCTGGGCGTGCCGCTGCTCGTCCTGGCGTGGCCGATCGCCACCTACGCGGTCTTCCTCGCGGTCCCCCGGCTGCGGAGGCACTGGACCGGCGCGCCCCGGATCCGTACGCCGCTCTGGTGGTCGTGGTCCCTCTCGCTGATCCTCGCGTCCCTGCTCGCCTGGAGCGCCCTCACCTTCTTCAAGTACGGCCTCACCTGGCCGCGGATCGGCGGGTCCAACACCGACCTGCCGTTCCACCTGGCCCTCGTCGGCGAGGCGAAGCACCACATGCCGCCCACGGCGCCGATGGTCGCCGGGGAACCCCTCCTCTACCACTGGTTCGTCTACGCCCACCTGGCGGCGGCGAGCTGGGTGACCGGGACGGAGCCGCTGGTGCTGCTGTTCCGGCTGGCCATGCTGCCCATGCTGGCCGCGCTCGCGGTCATCCTGGGGATGATCGGCAGGCGTGTCACGGGGTCGTGGGCCGGGGCCCTGCTGACCGTCACGGGAACGTTCTTCGTGACGGCCCCCGACCTCTACCTCGGCCCGAGCGTCGGGGTGTTCACCTGGAAGGTCCAGTCGTGGACGAGCCCGTCCCAGACGTTCGGGGCGCTGCTGTTCGCCCCGGTCGTCCTTCTCCTGCTCGACCTCCTGGGACGTCGGCGGCGGGGCGCCGGCAGGTGGCTGCTGCTGGGCCTCTTCCTCGTGGCCGTCATGGGGGCCAAGGCCGTATACCTTCCCCTGCTCGCCGCGGGACTGGTGGCGGCGGGCACGGTCGAGGCGATCAGGCGGCGCCGGCCGCCCTGGCCCACGCTCGCCGCGCTGGGGATGACCGCGGTGTGCTCCCTCTACGCCGGCTTCGTGCTGTTCGGCCAGGCACGGCAGGGAATGGTGGTCGACCCCTTCGCCCTGATGCGCGTCACCTGGCGCGAGCTGACCGGCATGGAGGAGACCGCCGAGCCGGCGTGGACCTCGGTGCTGGGCGTCGCGCTCCTGTACCTGATGTGCTGGGCCGTCATCTGGTGCGGGGTCCTGGGGCTGCTGGGCAGGCGGCGCACGCTCGCCGAGCCGGGAGTGGCCCTCATGCTCGGCATGGGCGCCGCCGGGCTCGGCGTGCTGTTCGTGTTCGGGCACTGCTCCATGAGCCAGGTCTACTTCCTCGGCGGGGCCTACCCCTACCTGACGGCCGTCGCCGCCTACGGTCTCGTCGTGATCGGGAGACGGGCGCGGACGTCCCCCTGGCGGGTGGCCGTCGCGGTCGCCGCCGGGCTGTCGGCCGCCTGGCTGATCCGCGTCCTCTGCGGCGTCCGGGTTCCCCTGGCCTCCGGCCAGCCGGACACCGCCCTGTACCGGCCCTACCTCGCGCTGCTGGTCGCCGCCGCCCTCGCGGTGGCGGTCCTGTTCGCCATGGGACGGCGCGGAGTCCACATCTGGGCTTTCGTGATCTTCGCGGTCTCCGCCGCGGGCATGCCCGCCGCCTGGGGCACCCGCGCGCTCTCCACCGCCGGCGGCGCGGAGGGCGTCGACCGGCAGGCGGGCCGCTGGGTGCCGGTCAGCGCGGTCCCGCCGGGCGCCCTGACCGCGGGGCGGTGGCTGCGCGACCACTCGGACCCGGACGACCTGGTCGCCACCAACGCGCACTGCCGCTGGGGGTACGAGAGTCCGTGCGACAGCCGCCACTTCTGGGTGAGCGCGCTGACCGAACGGCGCGTGCTGGTCGAGGGATGGGCGTACACGACGACGAACCTGAGCCGCTGGCACCCGGGGCAGCGCTTCCAGAACCTCCCGTTCTGGGACGCCGACCGGATCCGGTCGAACGACGCGGCCTTCCGGACCCCGTCGGAGGCCGCGATCCGGTCACTGCGCGACCGTTACGGAGTGCGCTGGCTCTTCGCGGACGAGAGCCGCCTGGACCCGGGGTCCCGGATCGGGGACTTCGCGCGGCTCCGGTTCCGTTCCGGCGGCTACGCCGTCTACTCGCTGCCGGACGGCTCCGGCGCGTGACCGTCCCGGCGTCCGCGGGGGACTCGGCGGGGGACATGGACGGCGCCCGGGGCGGTGCGCCACCCCTCCGCGGCCGCGGGACGGCGTGAAACCTGACCAGGAGACCTTCGGCCCGAGACCGCGGCCACACGGAGAGGTTTTTCGAGACATGAAAGAGCAGAGAGAGGACCCGCCTGCCCGGGGCGGCGCGGTGAGCGGCGCACACGTCTGCGAGGTGATCAAAACACTCGATGTGGGCGGCGCCGAGGTCCTGCTCGTGGAGCGGCTGCTCGCCACGCCTCCCTCGGGCAGGCGCTACACCGTCGTGTGCATGACGGCGGCCACCGCGGAGCTGACCGGGCGGCTGCGGGCGGCGGGCATCCGCGTCGTCGACCTCACCTCCCGCCCCCGCCCGCTCCGCCCCGTTCACCTCGTACGGGAGATCAGACGGCTGGAGCCCGACGTGCTCAACATCCACTCCCCCCTTCCGGCGTCGCTGCTCCGGCCGGCGTCCCGGCTGTGGAGGACCCGCCCGGTTCTGATCTCGACCGTCCACAACGTCCGGTACCGGCCCCTGACGATGGCGCTCGACCAGGCGACCGCCTGGCTGGACAGCCGGACCGTGGCGGTCTCCCCGCAGGTCGCCGCGGCGCGCACCAGCGCCCGCGCGCGGAACCTGTCCGTCCGCGTGCACGGCGTCCGGGTCGAGGAACAGCGCCGCCGGGCGCTGCAGGCGGAACGGACCAGGAGGGAGTGGGACGTTCCCGAGGGGGCCTTCCTCATCGTGCACGCGGCCAATCTCCGCCCGCAGAAGAACCACGCGCTGCTCGTCGAGGCCGCGGCGAAGGTGATCGCCCGGGAGCCGCGCGCGATGTTCCTGCTCGCCGGGTCCGGCCCGCTGCACGCGCCGGTGGCCCGGCGCGTCGCCGAGCTCGGGCTGGACGGCGTGCGACTCGTGGGACACGTGGCGGAGGCCGGTCACCTGGTCGCCGCCGCCGACCTCCTCGTGCTCAGCTCCGACTACGAGGGCCTCCCGGTCGTCGTCATGGAGGCCCTCGCCGCGGGGGTGCCCGTGGTGTCCACCGCCGTCGGCGGAGTGCCCGACCTGGTGGAGCACGAGCGGAACGGCCTGCTCACCCGGCCCGGGGACCCGGACGCCCTCGCCGCGGGCATCCTGCGGGCGATGCGCCCCGAAGTCCACGCGCGTCTTCGCGAGGGCGCCCGCGACAGCGCCGGCCTCATGGACATCGGCCGGGCAGCGGAATGGTTCGACAGGCTGTACGACGAGGTCTGCTCATGACCGCCGGCCACGCGCCGGGACGCCGCGGCGCCCGTCGTGAGCCTTCCGCGACCCTCCCGGTCCGCCACCCGAATCGCTTCGGGTCCCGGAGCCGGACGTCCCCGGCCGGGACCGCGCGCAGCGAGCCGACGAATACCAGGTGATCCGTCATGGAGTACATCGTCGTCGCCGTCGTCGCGGTGACGCTCATTCTCATGGTCCACGCGAGCTTCGAGGCGCGGCTGGCAGGGAGGATCCTCTCCGTGCTGATGGCCGCCTTCGTCGTCCGGCTGGCCGTCAACGTCCTGGTGACGCGGTCCGGCTTCATCGACTACGGCGGGGACAACCTCTACTACGAGGCCAAGGCCGTGGAGATCGCCGAGTACTGGAGACACCACGGGGTGCAGTTCGTCAGTTCCGAGCAGGTCGGCCCCATCTATTCCATCTCGGTGCCCTGCCACCTCTTCGCGATCGTCGTGTACCTGTGCGGCGGGCGGGCACCGCTGGCGTGCACGGCCGTCGTCGCGCTCATCGCCTGCGGGCTGTGCGTCGTCATGTACAGGTTCGCGCGGCTCGTCGGCGCCGACGAGCGCGCGGCGTTCCGGCTGCTCGTCATCATGGCCTTCGTCCCGGGATTCCTGCTGCACACGTCCGACACGTTCAAGGACGGTCTCAACGCGTTCCTCGTCCTGGCCTGCCTCGCCCTCGCCGCCTCGAACATGCAGCGTTTCGGCATGCGCAAGCTGCTGCTGCTCGCCCCGCTGCTGTGGGCGCTCTGGCATGTGCGCCCGTACATGGTGTTCATGTGCGTCCTGCCGCTGCTCTTCGGCGTCACCCGGATCAGGCGCGCCGTCTCCCCGCGGACCCTTCTCGTCGTGGCCGCACTCGCCATACCCGCCCTGGTCGTCGTCCAGAGCGCCGCCGAGTTCACCCCCGCCGGGATCCTGCAGGAGCAACTGGAGCGCGGCCAGTCGGCACAGGTCCGGTTCGCCAACGCGGAGGGCGGCTCGGGGGTGGTCTTCGAAGACGACGGCAACGCCTGGAACGCGCTCGGCCCGAAGATCGTCTACACGGTCCTGGCCCCGTTCCCCTGGATGTCCGGCAGCCTGGCGCTGCAGCTCGGGAAGGCGGACACCGTGCTCTGGTACTACCTCCTCTACTGCGCGGCCGAGGGATTCCGCCGGCTGTGGCGCTACGACCGGAGAATGCTGCTGATCATCATGCTCTTCGTCGTTCCGGGCACGGTCGCGTACGCGACCACCATGTCGAACATCGGCCTCATCTTCCGCCAGCGCATGCCCATCGTGATGGTCACGAGCCTGCTGTCCGCGATCGCGTGGACCAGGACGCCGTCCCGGGAGGACGGTCCTCCCGCCCCGGCCGCGGACGCGGCGGCGTCCGCCGTCCCGGGTTCACGGACATGAGCTCCTCCCGGGGCCCGTCGCGGGGTGCGACGGCGCCCCCCGTGAAAGAAGTGAAGATCGATGTCGTTCCGAGCGAAGGGCCTGTCATGGCGGTGGAAGACGAAGCCGATGTCCAGCGTGTCGTACTCGTCACGGGGCACCTGGGGCTGGGAGGCGCGGAGAAGCAGCTGGTCCTGCTCGCGGGGGAGCTGCACCGCAGGGGCGTCGAGACGCACGTGTTCGTCCTGTCGAAGGGCGGGCCGCGTGAGGCGGACCTCCTCGCCGAGGGGATCGCGGTGCACCGTCTCGGCTTCTCCCGCCGGTCGCCCGGCCCGGTGGCTCTCGCCCGGAACCTGCGGGCGTTCCTCCGTCTCGTCGGGCTGCTGAGACGGCTCCGGCCCGACGTCCTGCACGGGTTCCTCTACGAGGGTTACGTCCTGGGGGCCGTCGCCGCGCGGCTGGCGCGGGTTCCGGTCGTGGTCACGGGACGGCGCACGCAGGGTTACCTCAAGCCGCGGAACCCGGGGTACGTCGCCCTCGAAAGAGCCGTGACGGCCATCACCGACCAGGTCGTCGCCAACGCGGTGGCCATCGCGAAGGGCACCCGGGAGGTCGAGGGCGTACCGGCCCGCAAGGTGAGCGTGATCTACAACGGGCTTCCGGCCCCGGCGTTCGACCCGGTCGAGCCGGAACACGTCGACACGGCGCTGCCCCTGATCGTGTGCGTGGCGCGTCTCAGCGAGAACAAGGGCCACCGGTTCCTCATCGAGGCCGCCGCGCTGCTCTCCCGGAGCGGCCGCCCGTGCACGTTCGTGCTCGTCGGGGACGGCGCCGAGCGCCCGCGTCTTGAGGAGCAGGCGAGCGCGCTCGGGGTGGACGTCCGGTTCCTGGGATTCCGCGTGGACACCGGGGGACTCCTGGCCCGCGCCGACCTGGTGGTCCTCCCGTCGATCTCCGAGGGGCTGAGCAACGCGGTCATGGAGGCGATGGCCGCGGGCCGGCCGATCGTCGCCACCGCGGTGGGCGGCACCCCCGAACTGCTGGAGGGCCGCGGTGTCCTCGTGCCCCCCGCGGACCCGGCGGCCCTGGCCGAGGGCGTCGTCCGGCTGCTCGACGACCCCGGCCTCGCCCTGTCGCTGGGGAACGCGGCACGCGCCTGGGCGCGGAAGAACCTCGACATGGACGTCGTCGCCGAGGAGCACCTCGTCCTGTACCGCAGGCTCCTGAGGGCCCGCCGTGCGCGGTAGCCGGACACGCGACCCCGGGCGGCCCGTCCTCCCCGCCCCGGTCATGAACGAGGACCACCTCGCGAGGGTCGTCCAGACCATGGTCAGCCAGGCGCTGCCGCTCGCCCTGGCGGCGATGGCGGGGGTCTTCCTGGCACGCGCCCTGCAGCCCGAGGGCCGGGGCGTCTACGCGACGATCACGACCACCGCCGGGATGGCGATCGCCCTGGGCCACCTCTCGGTGGGAAGGTCGCAGATGGTGTTCTGGCCGGTCCGCGAACGCCGCCGGTTCCTCGCGGGCAACGCCCTGATCCTCGGGCTGGCCCTCGGCCTCGCGGCCGGCCTGATCGCCCTCGGGGCCGTGCTCGCCCTCATCCCCCTCCCGGCGCCGCATCTCATGATCATGGCCCTCGCCACGGTGCCGTTCGGGGTCGCGGCGGTCAACCTCAAGGGGATCCTGCTCCTCCGGTCCCAGAACGGGCTGGTCAACCGATCGGTGGTAATGGCGGCGCTCGTCCTGTACCTCCCGATCCTGACGCTCGCGGTCCTCGGGCGGCTCACCCTTCCGATCGTGGTCGTCTGCTGGTCGATTTCCACGGTCGTGCCCTTCGCGCTGTTCGTCCGGTCGCTCGGCCGCTCCGCCGTACGCGGGGAGGCGGCGCTCGCCCGCGAGCAGCTCTCGCTGTCCGGCCGCTACCACATAGGGCCGGTCGCCTTCCACCTGCTGCTGACCGTCGACGTCCTGCTGCTGAACGCCTTCGTGTCACCGGCCGAGGTGGGCCTGTACACCACCGCGATGGCGTTCCTGTCCCTCGCGAGGATCCCGACGGACGCGATGGCACAGGTCACGCTGCCCCACCAGGCGGTCGAGGACGAGTCGTCCGCCCAGGGGGCCACCCTGCGCACGGTCCGCCTCAACCTGCTGCTCTCCTCGATCAGCGTCGGCGCGCTGGCGGTCGCCTCGCCGACGCTGATCCCCCTGCTGTACGGCGCCCCCTTCGCGGGGAGCGTGACGCCGCTGCTCCTCCTCGCCCCCGGGATGGTCGCGTGGTCGCTTCTCCGGCCGGTCGAGCAGTACCTGGTACGGCTGCGCCGCCCCATGACGATGGCCTCCGTCGCCGTGGGCGCCCTCGCGGCGAACCTCGGCATGAACGCCGTGCTGATACCGCGGTACGGCGCCGCCGGGGCCGCGCTGGCCTCCAGCGTGAGCTACACCGCCATGGCGGTGGTCGAGGTGCTGTGGTTCGCCCGGACGGCCGGAGTCGGTGCGCGGGACCTGCTGCCCCGGCACTCCGACCTGCGTTCCGTGGTCTCGTTGCTCTCCTGCGCCGGGCGCGGCGCCCGGACGGTGCTCGCACGGCGGCCGTGACCGGCGGGTCTCACCGCCCGCCGCCGGGCCGTGCCGCGTCCAGGGCGACGCGGTACCACTCCTCGACCCGGCCCGCGACCGCCGGCCAGCCCAGGTCCGCCACCGCCCGCGGCCCGCGCGCGCTCATCCGGTCGCGTGCCTCCTCGTCGTCGAGCACCGCGCCGAGGGCCGAGACCAGCCCGTCCAGCGAGCCGGATTCGAACGTGCGGTAGGCCCCGCCGTCCCGGACGACCGGGTCGAGGGAGGCCTCGGAGGAGAGGACCACAGGGGTGCCGAGGGCCAGCGCCTCCAGCGCCGCGGTCGGCACCCCCTCTCCCTTGCCGGGAAGGCGGCGCGAGGCGAGGACGAAGACCTGCGCCCGCCGGAGCAGCCCGTACACCTCGTCCCGGGAGAGCGGGCCGGCCAGCTCGATCGGGCCGCCCGCCTCCGGGAGCCGCGACAGCCGGCTCCGCTCCGGGCCGTCACCGGCGATGACCAGGCGGACCTCCGGCCTGGTGCGGCGGACGAGGCGCACCGCCTCGATCACGAGATCGTGGTTCTTCACCGGGTCCAGGGAACCGACGCTGACGACCAAGCCCGGCTCCCGGTCCGCCGGGGGCCCGGGACACGGCATGCCGGCGAGGTCCAGCCCGCTCGACATGGTCAGGACGCGGCGCGGGTCGGCGCCGAGCTCCACCAGGTCGCGCGCCGGCCGGGACCCCAGGGCGATGAACGCGTCGACCGCGCCCAGCGCCCTGCGCGCCACCCGGTGATGGCGCCGGGAGAGGGCGCCGTGCACGGTGAGCACCAGCGGCACGCCGCGTCGCCGGCAGAACGGTCCCAGGACGGCCGCCTCGACGTGGTCCCCGTGCAGGTGCACCAGATCCGCCCGGCTCGTGTGCCGCAGCGTGTGCGCCACCTCCGCCGCGAACGCGAGGACGTCGGACCTCGCCGCGAGCATCCGGGACGGCACGGTCGGCCGGAGCGGCAGCACGGCCGCCCCCTCCGGCACGGTGCTCCCGCGCCGGAAGGCGAGCGCCACCTCGTGGCCGCGGCCCAGCTGCTCCCGGGTGAGGCAGTCGACGTGCCGCTCCTTGCCGCCCCGCTCGGGCGGCACCCGGTAGCTCACTCGGACTATTCTCATGCGCGCACCCCGATCCGGTCACGCGAGGCGGGCGGCCGGTCCGCCGGCCTCCCGCGGAGAGGGCCGGCTTCTGTCCGGCGCGGCGTCACGGGAGCCGTCGGCGCCCGCCGCGGACGGCCCCGCGGCGTCCGGGGCGGAACCCCGGCGCGGGGCCGCGGCCGCCGCCGCGGCGGCGGCCGGGGTCTGGGTGCCGTCGAAGAGCACGTCGACCCAGTAGTTGGCGGCCTTGTAGGTGCTGGTCGGGAAGACGTTCGTCCCGCTGTAGGTGTACACGCCGTTTCCTCCGGCCGCGCCGTCGGCGAGGGCGGTGAGCCGGCCGCGCGAGTACTGCGCGGTGAAGTACGGTCTCGTGACCGAGTAGTACCCCGACGTCGTGTGGTAGGAGATCACATAGGTGGTGCTCGCGTTGATCGGGATGGGCGTGGGGAAGATCGCCCGCTGCCATCCGGACGCGGTCTCGCCGGTGAAGGTGACGCTCCCGAGCAGCTGGCCGTCGAGGGTCCACAGGCTTCCGGTGTGGGCCCCGGTGTTCTGCGGGCCCTTGTAGAACCTGATCCCCCTGATGAAGCCCGGCACCGACGCCTGGAATTTCAGGCCGAGGGCGACCGCCTTGGAGTCGGGCTGGGTCGGGACGGCCGGCAGAGCCGTGTCGTCCCAGAGGCTGCTCGACGCCGTGAACACCACGTCGACCCACGCGTTGGTCGCCCTGTAGGTGCTGGTCGGGAAGGTGCTCACCTTGCTGTAGGTGTACAGGCCGTTACCGCCGTCCGTGCCGTTCGCGAGCGCGGTGAGCAGGCCGTTCGAGTAGGCCTTGTTGAAGTAGTCCCTCGTCACCGCGTAGTTCCCCGCGGGCGCGAAGTAGGAGGCGACGTAGGTGGTGTCGGCGCGCACCGGGACGGGCGTCGAGAAGGTCACCTGCTGCCAGCCGCCCGCCGTCTCGTCGGTGAACGTCGCGGTCGCCAGGAGCGTCCCCGTATTGGTCCAGAGGTTGCCGATGTGCGTTCCGGTGTTGGCCGGGCCCTTGTAGAACCTGATCCCCGTGATGAAGCCCTCGCTCGCCGAGCGGAACCTGACCCCGACCTCGATTCCGCTGGGGTCGTTCTTCGAGGCTTCGGCGGGCGTGGCGTCCGGCGGCCAGATGGTGCAGGGGCACCCCGCGTTGACGGTGACGTTCAGGACGGTCGGGGTCTTCTGCACGTTGCCGATGTCGTCGACCGCCCGGGACAGGATCGTCACCGGGCCGGGGGCGCCGGCCGTCCAGTCGAACCTCCAGTTCGCGCGGCCCGTCGCCTGCTGCCACGTGCCGCCGCCGTCGACCGAGACCTCGACGCCCGCCACGACGCCGCCTCCGGCGTCGACCGCGGTCCCCTGGATCGAGACGGGCGTCTGCCCCGCCACCGAGGCGCCGCTCGACGGGGAGGTGATGACCGACGTCGGGGGGGTGACGTCCGTCGACGGGGTCGCCGGGACCAGGCCCGCCTGGAGGGACGCCGGCTGGACCCGCATGTCGGCGAGGAGGTTGACCGTCGCCTGCTGCATCCGGATGTCCGTGGGGGTTCCGGCCCCCCGGTCGTGGTTGGCGTCCAGGCCCCACGACCACTGGACGGTCCCCGCGCCGAAGACGAGCGCGCCGCTCGTGACCCTGTAGAGCGTCAGGTGGTGCGTGGCCACTCCGGCGCCGTACGTGCCGCCGAAGTCGAGCAGTATCTGGGTGGGGTAGGCCAGCGTCGTCTCGGAGAGCTTCACCGGCCCCTGCGGGGTGAACGCGTCCTCCGGTGTCTCGTTCCACTCGTACCCCAGCGTTCCGGCGGGGAAGACCGCCTGCTCGCCGGGCTGGAGGGTCGCGATCGACGTGTTGCGCCAGAGGCGCATGGGGCCGTACTCCGCCGGGACGACTATCGAGTCGCTGACGTTGCCGTTGACCCGGTACAGGGTGCCGGTGACGGCGTTCTCCGGTCTGCCGCCGTTCGAGGGCGGGGAGAAACGGGGGTCCCGCCACGTGCCGGTCCACTGGGGGCTCGGGTCGATCTTGGCGTTGGCCAGCGTCTCCTTGTAGCAGACGAGCGTGCGGAACGGGACGCCGGCGCTGTCGATGCTGTTCTCCCACCTCGTCTTCCAGAAGATGTCGTTTCCGGTGAAGAAGGCGAGGTTGACGCCCGCGTCCCGGGCGTTCTGCACGTTGTCCCGCATCTCGTTGGACCAGTACTCGGCGTGGCCCATGGCGAAGAACACCTTGTGCTCCAGCAGCTCCGCGCCCCGTGAGGCGGTGTCGATGCTGGAGGTGTAGCTCACGTCGTAGCCGTTGGCCTCAAGCCACCGCACCATCGGGTACTCGGAGTCGAAGAAGTAGGTCTCCGGCCACTTCGCGCGGGTGATGACCGGGCGGTTGTAGCTGACCTTGAAGGCGCGTCCGGCGGGACTGCCCACGTACAGGCTGTTCCCGCCGTAGGTGTTGTACGCCTGCCAGGTCGCGTCGGCGGTCTGGACCAGCAGGTCCGAGCCGCCCGAGTCGTCCCGGACGACGAATATGAGCTGGCTGACGCCGCTCACCCCGTCCTCCCTGACCATGTTGGCGAGGTAGACCCCGGAGACGGCGTCACCCGGCACCGCCCAGGAGGCGGACACGCTCCAGTTGCCGCAGTCGATCAGTCCGGTCGCCGCGTCGCTCAGGCAGGCCGGCTGCTGCTGGGGCAGCGGCACGGACGGCCTGATCGTGGTGATCTTCCGCGCCCCCATGCCGCCGTAGTATCCGACGCGGTAGATGTCCATGCGGTAGGCGGTCGCGGGGGTGCTCACCTTGAACTGCGCGGTCTCCCCCTTGTTGACGCTCATCTGGACCGGGTAGCCCTGGATGTGGCTGCTGCCGGCCCCGGGCACGTTCCACTCGCTGTAGGGGTTGCCGGGGAGGCTGTTCTCCAGGCAGATCTCGGAGGTCGGGGGGCAGTCGGCCCGCGCCGCGAACCGGTCGGCGCTCCGGTCGGCGCCCGGGGTGCGGGACTGCGCCCAGACGGCCTGGGGCAGGCCGACCGCGACCGCGACGCAGACGCCGAGGATCAGTACGGCGATCGGAACCGCTCGCCGCCGTCTCGCACCGCGTCTCTTCTCGTCGTCCCGCATGTGCAACCCCCGCTCGCGTACCTGGATGGGCCTTCACCGGTGAGGCCGGTAAGCGAAAAATAACGAGATCACCCTCTGACCGGTATTACTGGTAGAAGCGGCGATTCCCATATTCGACGGACATCTGACGTGAAATTCCTCTGGAGCGGCGATCAGCGGAAGAGCACGGTTCGCCGTGGCCCCCGGCTCGTCTTTCCGGTGATGTGAAACAACTCGGATTCGTCCCGGGCTTCGCCAATATAGGGTAAATCCGAACCTGCGCTCCCGGTGAATGGGTCCGTTATTCGTGAGACTGCTGCCATGACCCGCGTATCCGTCGTGATCCCGTGTTATCGATCGGCGCAGACGCTTCCGGCACTGGTCGGCCGCCTCCTCGCCGTTCTGCCGGACGTGGCCTCCGCGTTCGAGGTGGTGCTCGTCGTCGACGGCTCGCCGGACGACACGTGGGAAGCGGCCCAAGAGCTCGCCGACCGGCACGAAACGGTCCGTGCGCTGCTGCTGGCCCGGAATTACGGGCAGCACAACGCCCTTGTCGCCGGTATCCGCTGCGTCCGTTACGACGTCGTGGTGACCATGGACGACGATCTCCAGCATCCGCCGGAGGAGGTTCCCCGGCTCCTGGCGGCCCTCCGGCCCGACCTCGACCTCGTCTACGCGGTCCCGCGCTCCGGGACCCACGGACTACTGCGCGACCTCGCCTCCAGATCCCTCAAGATCGGGCTCTCCGGGCGGTTCGGCGGGGAGAACAGCGGGGACATCTGCTCCTTCCGCGCCTTCCGCAGCTTTCTCCGGGAGGCGCTGGACGGGGTCACGGGACCGTACACCCAGATCGACATCGCGTTCTCGTGGGCGACCACCCGGATCGGGACCGTCCGGGTGAACATGGAGCACCGGTCCGTCGGACACTCCAACTACACCGTCCCGATGCTCGTCCGGCACGCGATCGGTGTCCTGGTCGCCTACAGCAGCATCCCGCTCCGCCTGGTCACCTACTGCGGGCTGCTGACGGGGGCGCTCGGCACCGTCCTCCTCGCGGTCTTCCTCTGGAGCTACTGGTGCGGGGACACCACGGTCAAGGGGTTCACCTCGACGGCGACCATGATCTCGCTGTTCGCCTCCGCCCAGATGGTCGCCCTCGGCGTGATCGGGGAGTACCTCGGCCGGATCCACGCGGAGCGGATGGGACGCCCGACGTACATCATCCGCGAACGGTCCGAAAGTCACGGCCCCGGCCTGTCGATGACCTCCGACGCCGACGGGGGGCACCTCAGTCCGCCCGGGGGCCGGCATTCACGGACGCTGGGACCCGCCCGGTGACCCCGGCGGGGACGAACGCGGCACCCGAACCGGCAGGAGGAGTGGAGCGCGTGAAACGCGTCGCGATAGTGCAGTCGAACTACATCCCGTGGAAGGGGTACTTCGATCTGATCGCCGGCGTCGACGAGTTCATCCTTCTCGACGATGTGCAGTACACCGACAGGGACTGGCGCAACCGTAACCGCATAAAGACGGCGACGGGCCCCAGGTGGCTCTCGATCCCGCTCCGGAGCGGCCCCCGCAGCCGGCTGATCAGCGAGATGACGGTCGCCGACCCGGGCTGGAACATCGCGCACTGGCGGATCCTCACGCAGACCTACCGGAGGGCCCCCTGCTTCGACGAGTCCGCACCGGCCCTGGAAAGGCTCTACCTCGAATGCGGAAGCGACCGGTTGTCCGAGGTGAACCGGCACTTCCTCGAGGGGATCTGCTCGATCCTCGGCATCGGGACCGAACTGCGCCCCTCCGCCGACTACCGCGCGGCGGGGACGAAGACGGAGCGCCTCGTCGACCTGTGCCGCAAGGCGGGCGCCACCGAGTACGTCACCGGCCCGGCCGCGCGGGCCTACCTCGACGAGGACCTCTTCCGGAGAGCGGGAATCGGCGTCCGGTGGTTCGACTACTCGGGCTATCCCGAGTACCCGCAGCTCCATCCGCCGTTCGACCACCGGGTGAGCGTCCTCGACCTCATCCTCAACACCGGGCCGAAGGCCGCCGAGCACCTGAAGACCACTCCGCCGGGCGCGCCACGGCGGGCACCGGCTCATCCCTGAGAGGAAGGTCATGGAGATCATGTTGCGGCCGGTCCGCGAGGAGGACCTGGACGCCTTCGAAACGGAACGGGCCACCCCGGAGCTCAGGGGCGAGTTCCAGTGGTACGGGCACCGTTCCCCGCACGCGCTGCGCCGGGAGTTCGCCGAGAACGGATTCCTCGCCCCCGGCTCCGGGCGCCTCACCATCGACGTCAACGGCGACCCGGCCGGCTGGGTGGTGTGGTGGATGACGAGCTGGGGGCCCGACGCCACCTGCTGGTGCTGGGCGCTGGGCATCTGCGTCTTCTCCGGCTTCCGCGGCAAGGGGGTCGGCACCCGGGCCCAGGGCCAGCTCGTGGACTACCTGTTCGCCCACACCCGGGCCGAGCGCGTCCAGGCGTTCACCGACGTCGCCAACCACGGCGAGCGGCGCGCTCTGGAGAAGGCGGGCTTCGAGTGCGAGGGAATCCTGCGCCGCGCCCAGTGGCGGGACGGCCGCTGGCACGACCAGGCCCTCTACTCGGTGCTGCGCCCGGCCCGGTGAGCCCGGGGGCTCCGCGTCACCGGGTGCCGCCGCGCGGCGGCACCCGGTGACGCGGAGCCGGCCGGGGAGACGTCAGCGGGACGGGTGCCCCGCGGCCGGCCCGGGACGGTGCGCCCTCGCGATGAGGGAGACCCCGGGAAGCGACTTGACCGGCAGGTACCTCTCGGCCATGACGATGGCGCCGAGACCCATGTTGACCAGGTGCGGCATCTCCGTGACGTCGGATCCGGTGAGGCGCTTCCTGCGCCAGGCGACGACCGGTCTCAGCAGGACGTTCCAGCTCCACAGACGGTCGATGACCAGGCCCTCCCCGGTCAGCAGGGCGTTCAGGCCCTCCCGGGTGTACCGGCGGACGTGGGAGGAGGCGACGTCGTGCGCCGACCACAGGGCCATGTCGCACGGAACCGTGACCAGCGCGGTCCCTCCCGGCCGGAGCACGCGCACGATCTCGCGGACGGCCTCACGGTCCTCCCTGATGTGCTCCAGCACGTCGAACGCCAGGACGAGATCGAACCGCGTGTCGGGCAGCGGCAGATCCCGGGCGTCGGCGTGGACCGCCTGCAGGCCGCGCGCGCGGGCCAGCTCCACCGCGGTCTCCGAGTAGTCCGCGGCCAGCGCGTCCCACCCGTGCCCGACGAGCACGCGGGTGTTGCCGCCCCCGGCCGCGCCGATGTCGAGCGCCCTGCCGGGCACGCCGAACCGGCGGAGTTCACGGAGCTCGCGCGCGAGGATGGCGCGTCGCTCACGATACCACCAGTGCCGGTCCTCCACCTCGACCGTGCGGCGAATCTGAGTGGCCTCCATGGCCCACACCTTTCCGGGAACCGTACACACGACAGGTAGCCGCGGCCTTGTCAGGCGAGCCTGGGTACCCGGGGCGCGGCGGACCCGGGAGGCGTGGCCGGGGCGCCGGGGCCGCCGGGGGTGCCCGGCGGGCCACGGCGCCCGGCGGCCGTCAGCCGGCCCTCTTCAGCGGGCGCCACCACTCCTGGTGGTCGCGGTACCACCGCACGGTCCGGGCGAGTCCCTCGTCGAAGCCGACGAGGGGCGCGTAGCCGATCTGCTCGATCTTGCCGCTGTCCAGGGCGTAGCGCCGGTCGTGCCCGAGCCTGTCCGGCACCGGCTCGACCATCTCCCAGCCCACGCCGAAGGCGGTCAGCAGGCGCTCCGTGAGCTCGCGGTTGGTCAGCTCGGCGCCGCCGCCGATGTTGTAGATCTCGCCGCCCGAACCCTTGTCCAGCACGAGCTGGATGCCCCGGCAGTGGTCGTCGACGTGCAGCCATTCACGGACGTTCCGGCCGTCGCCGTACAGGGGCACCCGCCGCCCGTCGATCAGGTTGGTGACGAAGAGCGGGATGAGCTTCTCCGGGTACTGGTGGGGGCCGTAGTTGTTGCAACAGCGGGTCACCCGTACGTCGAGCCCGTAGGTCCGGTGGTAGGCGCGGCACAGCAGGTCGGCTCCCGCCTTCGAGGCCGCGTAGGGGGAGTTGGGCAGCACGGGCTCGGACTCGGTCCAGGACCCCTCGGCGATGGACCCGTACACCTCGTCGGTGGAGACCTGGACGACCGTGCGCACGCCGGTGTCGAGCGCCGCCTGCAGGAGCCGCTGCGTGCCGTGGACGTTGGTGACCACGAAGTCCTCGGGGCCGGTTATCGAGCGGTCGACGTGCGTCTCGGCCGCGAAGTTGACGATCACGTGGTGGCCGGGCACCACGTCGGCGAGCAGCCCGACGTCGGTGATGTCCCCCCTGACGAACGTGAAGCGCGGATGTTCGGCGACCGGGCGCAGATTCGCCGGGTTGCCCGCGTACGTGAGCTTGTCCAGTACCGTCACCTGGACGTTCTCGTAGCCGGGGTATTCACCGGACAGCAGCGAGCGCACGTAGTGGGAGCCGATGAACCCGGCGCCGCCCGTAACGAGGATCTTCATGCCCGCACCTGGATTCTGCTGTGGTCGCCGACCATGAGCTGATGTGTGTTGGGAACCCCCCTGGCCCGGCTGACCTCGACGTTCCGGCCGATCAGGGAGTAGGTGAGCCCCGGGACGCCTCTGATGGCGGAGTCCTCCAGAACTATGCTGTACTGCACGTCGGCGTTCTCCAGCACGCACCTCGCGCCGATCGAGGTGTAGGGGCCGATGTACGAGCTGCTGATCTTGCTGTCGGCCCCGACGACCGCGGGCCCCCGGATCACCGAGTTCTCCACCAGCGCCCCCGGCTCGATGAGGACGCGTCCCGATATCTCCGAGAACCCGTCCACGGTTCCCCGGACGTTCGGCTCGATCGCCTCCAGGACGATGCGGTTGCACTCCAGCATGTCCTGCAGACGCCCGATGTCCTTCCAGTATCCGCTGACGAAGTGCGAGCGGACGCGGCCGCCGTTGTCCATGAGCCACTTGATCGCGTCCGTGATCTCCAGCTCGCCGCGGGCGGAGGGCGTGATCGCCCGGACCGCCTCGTGGACGGCGGGGGAGAAGGTGTAGACCCCCACGATCGCGAGGTCGCTGCGCGGGTGCTCCGGCTTCTCCTCCAGTCCGATGATCTCACCGTCCGGCCCGAGCTCCGCGACCCCGTAGAACTGCGGTTCGGCGACCCTGGTGAGCAGGATCTGGGCGTCGTTGCCGGACCCGCGGAAGGCTTCCACCAGACCGGCGATGCCGTCCACCAGGAAATTGTCCCCCAGATACATCACGAACGGCTCGTCGCCGAGGAACTCCCGGGCGATCAGGACGCAGTGGGCGAGACCCAGGGGGGCCTCCTGGGGGATGTAGGTCACGTCGAGGCCGAACCGCGAGCCGTCCCCGACCGCCTCCCGGATCTCGTGAGCCGTGTCGCCGACGACGATGCCGACGCTGTGGATGCCCGCGTCCCGTATCGCTTCGAGCCCGTAGTAGAGCACCGGTTTGTTGGCGACGGGGACCAGCTGCTTCGCCGAGGTGTAGGTCAGCGGACGCAGCCTCGATCCCTTGCCGCCCGCCAGAACGAGCGCCTTCATGATCCTTGGGTCCTTCCGTGAGGGATTCCTGGGCGCAGGACGGTCCGCCCGTCCGGATGTCCGTGCGGTTCCGGCAGACGGCTCGACGACGCCCTGCGTTCCGTCGAAGAGCACGGGATGCGTTTCCAGAGCCGGGTCTCCCCGCCGCCGGAGAAGGTCCAGGTCCGGTGGACGACGTAGCCCAGCGGCGGGCTCACGACCACGATCAGGCCCTGCGCCACCAGGACCGGTGCGCCGGTGAGCTCGACCAGGAGCAGGACGCCGGCGACGGATGTCGCCAGGAAACCCAGCCCCACCGTGTAGAACCGCAGGTAACCGATGACCCACGAGCCTCCGGAGGTCCGGAAGACCACCAGCCTGTACCAGGGATAGACGATCAACGAGGTGGCCAGGTGACCGGCCACGAGCAGGACCACGTAGGGAACCGCGCCGTCGGTGGCGAGCAGCCCCAGGCCGAGGAGGACGTGATAGATCACGGCCGTCATCGCGCCGGCCGCCAGGTATCCGGCGCGACGTCCCCCGAGCACGGGGACCGGAACCCGCCGTCCGGGACGCGCGGTCCCGTCGCGGGCTTGCTGACTTGCGGTTTCGACCATACGGCGGTCACTCCGAACGGTGGTCGGGAGACGGGAGCGGGGATCAGCCCACCCGGTGGGCCCGGACGGCGTCGATCACGTAGGTCACGCCGGCCTCGTCCAGGTCGGCGAACAGCGGCAGCCGTACCAGGCGGTCCGCGACGTCCTCGGTGACCGGGCAGCCGCCCGGCGCCACCCGCCCGTACCGCACGCCCGCGGGGGCGGTGTGCAGCGGCTGGTAGTGGAACGCCGCCTGCACCCCCCTGCCCGAAAGGTGGGCGATGAACGCCTGGCGGTCGTCCAGGCCCGGCAGCAGCAGGTAGTACAGGTGCGCGGGATGCGCGCAGCCGTCCGGGACCATCGGCTGGGAGACCCCGTTCTCCGCCGCCCAGTCCGCCAGCTCCTCGTGGTACCTCCGCCACACGGAGTGCCGCCGGGCCTGGATCTCCTCGAAGGACTCCAGCTGGGAGGTCAGCAGCGCGGCGAGGACGTCGGACGACAGATAGCTCGAACCGATGTCGACCCACCGGTACCTGTCCACCTGGCCGCGGAAGAACCGGCTGCGATCCGTCCCCTTCTCCCGGACGATCTCGGCCCGCGCGACGAGGCCGGCGTCGTTCAGGAGCAGCGCGCCGCCCTCCCCGCACTGGACGTTCTTCGTCTCGTGGAAGCTCTGCGCCGACATGCTTCCGAACGACCCGAGGGGCCGGCCCCGGTAGGACCCGCCCAGCCCGTGGGCGTTGTCCTCGATGAGAGCCAGGCCGTGGCGTTCCGCGAGTCCGCAGATGACGTCCATCGCGCAGCCGACACCCGCGTAGTGGACGGCCACCACGGCCCGCGTGCGATCGGTGATCGCGGCCTCGACCAGGCGTTCGTCGAGGTTCAGGGTGTCGGGCCTGCAGTCGACGAACACCGGTACGGCCCCGCGCAGGGCGTAGGCGTTGGCCGTCGAGACGAAGGTGAACGACGGCATGATCACCTCGTCACCGGGCCGCAGGTCCAGCAGGAGCGCCGACAGCTCCAGCGCGTGAGTGCAGGAGGTGGTCAGCAGCGCACGGCCCGACCCGGTCAGCTTCTCCAGGAGGTCGGCGGCCCGGCGGGTGAACGGCCCGTCTCCGGAGGTCGATCCCCCGCGCACGGCCTCCGCGAGATAGCCGAACTCGTTTTCTGAGATATGCGTCCGGTTGAAGGGGACTGTCATCACTTGGGTTGGGCTCACTGCCGCAGTGAACAACAAACCGGGCTGTCGCCACACATCACACCCCATTTCCTGGGGAAGGATCACACAGTTTTTACTTTTGCCGTTCGGTGCTCTCCAAGCCGCCTATACCGGTATCAGCGATATTCCATGGCTTTTGGGATTCCACTTTCGTGAGGAGCCGGAAGGCCCGGGGCCGCGTCGCGGGGACGCCGGAAGGCGCCTCCCGCGCCGCGACCGGCCGCGGCGGGTGCGGCGTCAGGTGCTTTCGAACACCACGTCGACCCAGTAGTTGGAGGCCTGGACGGTGCTCGTCGGGAAGGCGTTGGCCGGGCTGTAGGTGTACACGCCGTTGCCGCCCTCGGTGCCGTCCGCCAGCGCGGTGAGCGGGCCGTTGGTGTACGGCGCGGTGAAGTAGGGCCTGTTCAGCGAGTAGCGGCCGCCGGTGTGGTAGGAGGCGACGTAGGTGGTGCCGGCGGTGACCGGGACCGGTGCCGGGAGGTTCACCTGCTGCCAGCCGGAGGCGGTCTCGTTGGTGAAGGTCGCGCTGGAGAGCAGGGTGCCGCCGCTGGTCCACAGGCCCCCGATGTGGGTTCCGTTGTTCTGCGGCGCCTTGTAGAAGCGGATGCCGGTGATGACGCCGTTCGTGGCGGGCTTGAACTTCACCCCGACCGAGACGTCCTGGGAGTCGGGCTGGGCCGCGACCGCCGGTGTGGCCGTGGCGTCCCACAGGCTGTTCGACGGTCTGAACACCACGTCGACCCAGTAGTTGGAGGCCTGGAAGGTGCTCGTCGGGAAGGTGTTCGTCGAACTGTAGGTGTACACGCCGTTGCCGCCCTCGGCGCCGTCCGCCAGCGCGGTGAGCGGGCCGTTGGTGTACGGCGCGGTGAAGTAGGGCCTGGTCACCGAGTAGCGGCCGCCGGTGTAGTAGGAGGCGACGTAGGTGGTGCCCGCGGTGACCGGGACCGGTGCGGCGAAGTTCACCTGCTGCCAGCCGGAGGCGGTCTCGTTGGTGAAGGTCGCGTTCGCGAGCAGGGTGCCGCCGCTGGTCCACAGGCTTCCGAAGTGGGTTCCGTTGTTCTGCGGCGCCTTGTAGAAGCGCACGCCGGTGATGACGCCGTCCGTGGCGGGCTTGAACTTCACCCCGATCGTGACGTCCTGGGAGTCGGGCTGGGCCGGGACCGCCGGTGTGGCCTTCTTGTCCCACAGGCTGTCCGACACGGACTGGATCAGTTCGGGCGACGTGCTCGGGGCGAAGTGGATCACGGCCTCGTGGTCGAAGGTGTCCCCGCCCAGGTAGACGGCGGTGATGTGATGGTCTCCCGCCGAGAGGCCCGAGGTCGTGAACGTGGCCGGCGCCAGACTGCTGTGGTAGGCCGAGCCGATGATGGTCGGGCCGTCCTTGAAGACCACCTCGCCGGCGGGGACGACCGTGCCGCTGGTCGCCGCCACCGTGGCGGTGAAGGTGACCGGCCGGTCCACCCAGACGGGGTTGGGGGACGAGGACAGGGTCGTGGTGGTCGGCGGGTCGTTCGGCACGGTGATGCGGGTGGCCGGCAGGCTGGTGGTGCCCTGGGTGCTGATCGTGCCGTTGAGGGCGAAGACGCGGCCGAAGACGGCCGCGCCACCGGTCACCGTGACCGAGTTCCGGTCCAGGAGGTTCCCCCGGAAGGTGGAGTACGTGCCCAGGGTCGCGTTGCCGCTGACCTGCCAGAAGAGGTTGTTCGCCTGCGCGCCGCGAAGGAGGCTGACGTTGCTGACGTTCGCCGTGGTGAGGCTGGACGCCTGGAAGATGAAGACGGCGTCCGGGTCGCCCTGCGCGTCGAGGGTGAGCGTGCCGTTGATCGCGAAGGTCCCGTCGGTGGAGTTGTAGACGCCCGGGTTCACGGTCGTCCCGCCCAGCTGCGGGGCCAGGGTGGCGTCGGGCGTCCGCCCGGCCGCGTTGTTGTAGGCGGCGACCAGATCGGCCTTGGCCTGGGCCGCGACGGCGTCGGCGCCGTGGACGGTGCCCGACACGGTGCCCGGGGGGAAGCCGACCACCGACGAACCCGGGCTCACCCCGAGGTCCCCGGTGATCGAGGTGAGGTTGGTGTTGACGACCGCGGTTCCGGCCAGCGCCGCGAAGGGCATGGCGCTGCCGATGCTCAGGGGCGGTGTCGCCGCCGCGTCGCACTGCGTCCCGGCGACCACGCCCAGCACGAGAGCGGCGGTGACGGACGTCCTCAGCCAGGCACGGGGACCGTTCCGCGGCAGGACCCTCGACCGGCCGGCTCTCCCTCCGGGCGCGGTGGCGACCCGCCGCGCGGGCCGCGCGGCGCGGCCGGCCGTCCGGCCTGGGCGCGCCGGAAGCCATCGGCGGGTCCTCCCGCGCCTCGGATCCTGTGGCACGGGGGTCATCTCGGTCCGCGGGCCGACGGCATCGCGATAGGGATCGGACATACGACACAACTCCTCGCTGGCTTCGTGCCGGGTCAGGCGTCCGGTGTGCCCCGTGGCCTGAGACCGGCTGTGAGATCTCGCGGCGCCCGCCCGGCTCGTGTGCCGTTCGCCGCGTCCGCGGTCCGGTGCGCCCACGGCAGGCGGTGCGGGAGAACGCGCGGATACGCCGTGCCGGCGGAGGGCGCCGCGCCGTACGCTGACGACTGTGCCTCGGTGCGGGTGCGTCCGGGTCTTCGGAAAAGCACAAAAGACGTCTTTTAGCGCGTCGATGAAATATAATTTACTCACCTGCTATTTCGCTCATTATTCGACTTATGCGTTATGAGTGGTGGTCTTTCCGTCGCGTCTCCGGCGCCGTGACGACCCCGCCGGGGAACGACACGCCCAGTCCGCGGCCGAAACGGCATCGCAAGCGCACCGGACTCTTACAGTCGGGGGTATATCGCTCTAAGTGACGGGGGTGCGGATATGGGGGAGAAGCTGGTCGTTGTCGGCCAGGGATACGTAGGGCTGCCGCTGGCGATGCGGGCCGTCGAAGCGGGGTTCGACGTGGTGGGCGTCGACGTCGACGAATGGCGGGTCAAGCGACTGAACGCCGCCGAGTCGTACGTCGAGGACGTCAGTGAGGAGACGCTGTCGGCGGCCCATCGCTCAGGCCGCTACCTCGCCAGCACGGACTACGCCGACGCCGAGGGCTTCGACGTCTGTGTGATCACCGTGCCGACGCCCCTGCGCGAGGGAGTTCCAGACCTCGCGCACATCGGCTCGGCCGGCGAGTCGATCGCCCCGCTCCTGCGGCCCGGCGCCACGGTGATCCTGGAGTCCACCACCTACCCCGGGACCACGGAGGAGTACCTGAGGCCGCTGCTGGAGGAGGGGTCGGGACTGTGCACGCCGGAGGACTTCTTCCTCGGCTACAGCCCCGAGCGCATCGATCCCGGCAACCCGCACTGGCACCTGGAGAACACCCCGAAGGTCGTGTCCGGGATCGACCAGGCGTCCCTGCGGAAGGTCGCCGAGTTCTACGGGCGCATCGTGCGGGACGTCGTCTGCGTCTCCTCGCTCCAGGTGGCCGAGCTGTGCAAGCTCCTGGAGAACACCTTCAGGCACGTCAACATCGCCCTGGTGAACGAGCTCTCCATCTTCGCGCAGCAACTCGGGATCGACGTCTGGGAGGCCATCGACGCCGCCTCCACCAAGCCGTTCGGCTACCTGCGCTTCACCCCCGGCCCCGGCGTCGGCGGGCACTGCCTGCCGATCGACCCCTCCTACCTGTCGTGGAAGGTCAAGCGCGCCCTGGGGCACAACTTCCGATTCGTGGAGCTGGCCAACGACATCAACGACCACATGCCCGACCATGTCGTGCACCGGCTCATCCTCGCGCTGAACCGGCAGGGCCGGCCGCTGCGGGGCAGCCGGGTGCTCCTGCTCGGCCTGGCCTACAAGGCCAACGCCGGGGACTGCCGCGAGTCGCCCGCGATCGAGGTGGCCAGGTCCCTGGTCAAGCTGGGCGCGGACGTGCGGGCCGCCGACCCCCACGTGGACGCCCACCTCGCGCCGCCCGGGATCGAGTTGGTCGAGGCGACCGAACGGGAGCTGTCGGAGGCGGACGCGGTGGTCGTCCTCACCGACCACGACCGCTTCGACTACGAGCAGGTCCAGCGGGTGAGCCCGTTCGTCTTCGACACGCGCCGCCGCTGCCGGGGGTCCAACGTCGAGCACCTCTGAGCCGTCCCGGCCGTCCCCCCCGTACGGCCGGCGCGGGCACGGGCGGCCCGGCTCCGCCGTCTCGCGCGGCCGGCCGTACGGCAGGCCGCCGCGCGGTCCGCTACGCGCGCATGACGCGGGCGATCAGCTCCTCGACCTGGGTGTTGAGCCGGGAGCCGCGGGGCCACCCGGCGTAGTGGGTGAGGAAGATGACGATCTCGCGGAGCTCGTCCGGGGTGAGCTCGCCGGTCCGCAGCGCCGCGTCGAGCTGGATCTCCACCAGGTCGTCCATGCCCTGGCCGACGAGGAGACCGAGCAGGAGGAGCCTGCGGTCGCGCATGCTCAGCCCCTCCCGGGACCACACCTCGCCGAACAGGTGCTCCACGGTCATGCCGAAGAAGTCGCCGGAGCCCTCGCCCCGCCCCACGCCGGCCGCCGCGGAACCGTCTCCGGCGTCGTCCCCGCCGTGGACCCGTCTCATGATCTCCAATCCGCGCGCCTGGCGGTCGCGGGTGCTGTCGTCCGAACGCTGGTTCATGGGAACTCCAGGTTCGTCGCCGGCCGGTCGGCCGGGGACGAGCACGATGGGTGGCGTCTCACCCCGTCCATCGTTGGTCATTTCCCGCTTCGGGGAAAGCCACAGCCGACCTTCGGCCCGGATATTTATCACTATGTCGTATGAATGGGCGGCTGACGTTACACGACGGTCGGGTGCCGGCGGGGGAGGAACGGGAAGGGCCGGGAGCCCCCGAGGGGGCTCCCGGCCCTGTTGTCGGTGCCGGAGGCGGGAGCCTCCGGCCGGACCGGGGAGCCGGCGGACCGGCCCCCCGGGGGGAGATCTGTCAGCCGAACTCGCCGTCCTTGACCCCGCCGACGAAGGCGTCCCACTCGCCCTGGGTGAAGGCCAGGGCCGGGCCGTCCGGATCCTTGGAGTCACGGACGAGGTAGAGCTCGTCCGCCTGGGCCTTGTGGGCCGCCACAGCCGGGTCACCGGGCACGATCGCCACTTCGACGCAGTTCCCTCCGGTACTGCGGCTGCTCTTGCGCCACGCGACGCTGGACAGATCCATGGTGGACCTCTGCACTCTTTCTTCCTATCGCTGGTTGGAACATTTCTTCGCCAGCTCCGCGATGAAGGCGGCCGAGGCGTCCGCCCTGAGAGCCATCGCGGTGAGGCTCCCGAACATGAGCGTGTACCGGCGCACCTCGTCCGGATCCTCCAGGACGAGCCCGCTCGCCGCCTGCTCCAGATAGACCAGGTCGAGATCGCCGGGCTCGGGAAAGCCCAGCAGGCAGAACGGGCCGTCCATCGCGGCGTGCGCCCCCGCGGAGAACGGGATGACCCGGATCTCCACGTTGGGCAGTTTGCCGAGATCGACGAGGTGCTCCAGTTGCTCGCGCATCACCTTCGGCCCGCCGACCTGGCGGCGGAGCACCGCCTCGTCGAGCACGGAGACGAGCTGGATCGGCTCGCCGGGGCCGTGCAGCAACTGCTGGCGCGAGATGCGTACGGTGACCTTCTCATCGACTTCAGGAGGGGCGTGGGTCACGGTGGTCACCTCGATGACGGCACGCGCGTAGGCCTCGGTCTGCATCAGGCCGGGGACGACCAGTGGCTCGTAGGAGCGCACCACCGACGCCTCCGCCTCCAGCCCGATGTACGAGTCGAAGCCGGGTTTCAGAGTCTGCCGGTGGCGATGCCACCAGCCACGCTGCCGGGCCTCCCTGGCCATCTGCACCAGGGTCTCCCGGGCCGCGCCCGTCACGCCGTACACATCGGTGAGGGCCGCCACGTCGGAGGGTTTGGGACGGGTGAGACCCGTCTCGTATCTCCAGACGGTGGTGTCGGTGGAGCCGATCCGCTCCGCCACCTCCGCCCGTGACAGCCCGCTGTCCTCCCTCAACCGCGTCAACTCGGCCATGAGACGGCGATGCCGAGCTGTCGGGCTGCGCCGGGTAGCCATGCACGTATCTCCGTCCTTGGACAAGAAAACTGTGGAATTTCAATATGAGCTATTGAAGTCCCTGGTAGAACAGTTCACCGTGAGTGAGTGTGCCATCTCAGAGCGCGACGCGCATGGGAATGTGCGGGTCCGGGGAGCGAGGCCGATCATGACAACGCGGCAGCAGACGGTTCAACCTCGATTAGCACTCACCCTGCGGGGCGTCCCGGAATCGGTGTCGGTGGCCCGGCGCCGGGTCCGGGAGCTCCTGGGGGAGTGCCACCCCGCGTACGAGGACGTCGTCCTCCTCGTCAGCGAGGTGGTCACCAACTCGGTCGTGCACTCCGGGTCGGGCGGCGGCGGCGCGGTCACGATGACCGTGGAGCTCGGGGCCGGGGTCGTCCTCGTCGAGGTCTCCGACGCCGGCTCGGGCGCCTCGGCGCCGCACGTGCGCAACGACCCCGACGCGGAGAGCGGCCGCGGGATGTTCCTGGTCGACCTGCTCGCCGGCCGCTGGGGCGTCGACGACGGCTGCCACGGCGGCCCCCGTACCCTCTGGTTCGAGGTCGACTTCTGACGACGGCCACGGTTCCGCGACCGGCCCGTGCCCCGGCCCTCCCGGCCGGCGCCGGGCGGATCGGGACCGCTCCCCCCGGGCCGGGTGCGCCGGAGCCGAAATGCGGGTCATCATCCGTCAACGGCTCCGCCCGTCTCCCGGCGCGGACGCGCGGCGGCCGCTTGGATCGGTGTCCGGAGGACACCGATGAGACGCCGGCCGACCGTGGCGCGCACACTCCTGGCCCTGACGTGCCTGGGCGGGACCGCCCTCCACGCCCCGGCCCTCCATGCCCTGGCCCTCCCTGGCCCGGCGCTCCGTGACCCTGCCCTTCATACTCCGGTCCTTCATGTCCCGGCCCTCCCTGGTCCGGCGCTCCGTGTCCCTGCCCTCCATGCCCCGGTCCTTCATGCCCCGGCTCCCCGCGCCCAGGCCTCCCGGGCCCCGGTCTCCCGCGCCTCGCTCCCCGGCTCCCCGGCGGGCGGCTCCGGGTACCACTCCTACGCCGAGACGGTGGCGGAGGCGGGCCGGATCGTCGCGGCGCACCCCGGCATCGCCCGCAGCGCCGTCTACGGCACCTCCTACGAGGGCCGCGACCTGATCGTCGTCAAGATCAGTGACAACGTCGCCGTGGACGAGGACGAGCCCGAGGTCCTGTTCACCCACCACCAGCACGCCCGGGAGCACCTCACCGTCGAGATGGCGCTCCACCTCCTCCACCTGCTCACCGAGGGCTACGGCCGGGACGAGCGGATCACCGGACTGGTCGACGGGCACGAGATCTGGATCATGCCGGACCTCAACCCCGACGGCGGCGAGTACGACCTCGCGGGCGGCTCCCGCCGCGGCTGGCGCAAGAACCGCCAGCCCGCCCCGGGCTCCTCCGCCGTGGGCACCGACCTGAACCGCAACTGGCCCTACCGGTGGGGCTGCTGCGGCGGCTCCTCGGGCTCGCCCGCCGCCCAGACCTACCGGGGTCCGGCGAGCGAGTCGGCCCCCGAGGTCAGGGCGGTCGCCGACTGGGTGCGCGGCCGCGTGGTGGACGGCGTCCAGCAGATCAGGGCGCACATCGACTGGCACTCCTACGGCGAGATGATCATGTGGCCGTACGGCCACACCCGCGCCGACACCGCCCCGGGTCTGACCCGGGACGACCGCGCGGCGTACGCCGCGCTCGGCCGGAGCATGGCCGCCGTCAACGGCTACACCCCCCGCCAGGCCGGCGACCGCTACGTCATGGACGGCACGCTCGGCGACTGGATGTGGGGCACCTTCAAGATCTTCAGCTACACCTTCGAGATGTACCCGGCCCGCGGCGCCCCCGGCTTCTACCCGCCCGGCCGGCGGATCGCCGCGCAGACCGCCCGCAACCGGGAGGCCGTGCTCCGCTTCCTGGAGTACTCCGGCTGCGTCTACCGGATCATCGGCCGGGCGGCGCGGTACTGCGGCGCGGGGGAGGGCCCGGCCGCCGCCCCGGGCCGGCGCCCCGCTCCCGCCTGACGTCCCCGGCCGGCCCCCCGCCGGCCGGCGGGGGGCCGGCGCTCAGGCGCGGCAGACCAGCTCGCCGTGGAGCAGCGACAGCCAGCCGTCCTCGTCGCCCGCCCACCTCAGCCAGCCCTCGGACAGGCGGCGCAGGTCGTCCTCGGTGGCGGCTCCCGAGGACAGGGCATGACGGGCCATGTCCGAACGCAGGACCCGTTCGGCCCACATCCCGCCCCACCAGGCGCGGTCCTCGGGCGTGGCGAAGCACCAGGTCGAGGAGGTGGCGGTGATGTCGGTGAAACCGGCCGCGCGCGCCCACGACAGCAGCCGCCGCCCCGCGTCCGGCTCGCCGCCGCACGCCCTGGCCACCCGCCGGTAGAGGTCCATCCACTCGTCCAGCTCGGGCAGCCGGGGGAACCAGGCGAACGCGGCGTAGTCACTGTCGCGCACCGCCACGATCCCGCCCGGCCGGCACACCCTGCGCATCTCCCGCAGCGCCCGTACGGGGTCGCCGACGTGCTGCAGGACCTGATGGGCGTGGACGACGTCGAAGGTGTCGTCGGGGAAGTCCAGCGCGTGCACGTCGGAGACGGCGAACTCGACACCGGAGGCGCCCCGCCGCCCGGCCTCCGCGCGGCCCAGCGCCAGCGCCTCCGCGGTGACCTCCACCGCGGTGGTCGTCCCCGGCGCGACCCGCCCGGCCAGGTCCACGGTGATGGTCCCGGGGCCGCAGCCGACGTCCAGCAGGGACATCCCCGGCCTCAGGTGCGGCAGGAGATGGGCGGCGGAGTTCTCCGCGGTCCGCCACCTGTGGGACCGCAGCACGGACTCGTGATGGCCGTGGGTGTACACCGCGTGCTCAGCTGTCATGGGGAGATCACTTCCTCGGTCGGCCGGGTGCCGGACGGATCGACCGTAACAGCAATCTCATATACCAAGAGAGAACGTCTCGAATGGTGAAACCCATGACTGATCCGGGCGGGCCCGCAGGCCGCGCCGTGCAGACCGTGAGAGGCCGCGCCGCAGCTCACGGCCTCCCACGTGCCCCGGCACGCCTGACGGCCGCCGGGCGCGCGACGGCCCGGCCGTTCCCCGGAGCTCCCGGAGTACGGCGCGGGCCGTCGTGCCCCTCGCAAAGGGGATGCCGCGCTTCCGATGGGGAGAACCCCCCGGAACGGCAAATTCAAAGGCGGAAGTTCACGTCCGGCACGATCTCCACCACGTCCATCTGGGCCTTCTGCAACCTGCCGGAGTGGTCCCAGTTCATCGCCTGCCAGCGGGTGAACTGGTCCAGCACCCACATCCCCGACTGACGGCTGCCGTTGCCGGACCTGCCGTTCCCGCCGAAGGGCAGGTGCGCCTCGGCCCCGGAGGTGGAGTTGTTCACGCTGACCATGCCCGCCCCGATGCCCTCGCGGAACCGGAAGGCCGTCGCGGGGTCGGTGGTGTAGACGGAGGAGGAGAGCCCGTACCCGGGACGGTTGGCCAGCTCCAGCGCCTCCCCCAGGGTCGAGAAGGAGGTCACGCCGATGATCGGACCGAAGGTCTCCTCCAGGAACAGCCGATCGCCGGGGCGCACGCCGTCCACGATCACCGGGTGGTAGTACAGGCCGCCCTCACCGGTGAAGTCCCCGCGCGGGTTGCCGGCGGTGATCCGCCCGGTCGGGCCGGAGACGACCCTGTGGTGCGGCTGGATCCAGCCGAGATACTCCTCGTAGCGGGAGGCGAACCTGTGGTCGAGGAGCGGCCCGCACAGCACGTCGCCCGCCGGGTCGCCGATCCCGGCGGCGGCCAGCGCGCGCGTGAGGCGGCCGAGGAACTCGTCGTGGACGCTCTCGTGCACGATGGCCGTGCCCAGGGAGGTGCAGCGCTGCCCGGCCGTGCCGAACCCGGAGAACAGCGCCCCCTCCACCGCCAGGTCGAGGTCGGCGTCGGCCGCCACCACCATCGGGTTCTTGCCGCCGAGTTCGAGGCAGGGCGACTGCAGGTGGCGTCCGCACAGCTCGCCGATCCTCCGGCCCACCTCGGTGGAGCCGGTGAACCCGACCTTGTGCACCGTGCCCTCGTCCAGCGCCGCCTCAAGGCCCTCGAACGTCGCGGCGCCGTCGGCGAACACCAGGTTCAGCACGCCGTCGGGCAGCCCCGAGGCGGCGAACAGCCGGTACAGCGCCTCGGCGGACGCCGCGGCGTACTCGGCCGGTTTCCACACGACCGCGTTCCCGGCCAGCAGCGCGGGCACCAGGTACCACGACGGCACCGCGACCGGGAAGTTGCCCGCCGTGATCACCGCGGCCACCCCGACCGGGACCCGGAAGGTGAACAGGTTCTTGTCCGGCATCTCCGAGGGCACCGTCTGCCCGTAGAGGCGCCGCCCCTCGCCGAGGAAGAAGTCGCAGGTGTCGACGATCTCGCGGACCTCGCCCAGCGCCTCGGCGTACGGCTTGCCGATCTCGCGCGTCACCAGCCGGGCCAGGGACTCGGCGTTGGCCTCCACCAGCCGCCCGATCGACGCGATCACCCGCCCCCGGACGGGCGCGGGGACGCGCGCCCACTCCCGCTGCGCCGCGGCCGCCGTACGGCAGGCGGAGGAGAACGTCTCCGCGTCGGCCAGCCGGATCCGCGCGACCACCTCGTCGACGCGGGAGGGGTTGATCGAGTCGTAGTCCGTGCCGCCCGCCGCCTGCTTGCCACCGATCACGGAGCTGATCTCGCCGGTCACCGTCGACCTCCTCGTGTGGGTTCTCTGACGGCATTGTCCCCGTAGCGGGCCGCGCCGTCACACCCCGGCCGACGCGCCGTGCCGGGGGTGGGAGGGACGGGGGAGGACGACGCTCCAGGGGAACCGGATGCGCGGGGGAGGGACGGCGCCGGCGGGGTGGGGATTTGTCGGTGGGGCTGGCTAGCGTTCGGGACGTGACCGAACGGTGGAACCGGGACCAGGTGCTGGCCCTCGCGCCCGACGCGTCGTCTCAGAAGGCGGCCCAGGGGGTCTCCTCCCCTGGCAAGTGGTCGGGCGCCGGGGTCACGGCGGACGCGCTGTGGGGAGAGTGCAGGGGCAGCGGCTCCAAGCCCTACCTGGCGTGCGTGGACCTGTCCGAGCCCGCCTACCGCTGCAGCTGCCCGAGCCGGAAGTTCCCCTGCAAGCACGCCCTCGGCCTGCTCCTGCTGTGGTCGGCCGGCGGCGTCCCGGACGCCGCCGAGCCCGCCGACTGGGCCGCGGAGTGGCTCGACCGGCGGCGCGACCGCGCGGCCAGGACGGCGGTCCGGGCGTCCGCCCCGGCGGGCGGCGATGACGCGGGCGACGGCGAGGCGGTGACGGGCGGCGAGGCCGGCGCGGGCCGGGCGGGCGGCGCGGCCGTGGCGGCCGGGCCGGGCCCCGCCGACGCCCGGCGGGCCGCGCAGCGCGAGCGGCGCGTGGCGGCGGGCCTCGCGGAGCTGGAGCGCTGGCTCGCCGACCGGGTCAGGCAGGGTCTCGCCACCTCCCGGCGGCACGACCAGTGGGACGACCTCGCCAAACGCCTCGTCGACGCCCAGGCCCCGGCCGTCGCCGGAGCCGTCTCCCGCCTGGGCGCGGTGCTGACCGGCGACGACTGGCCCGCCCGCCTCCTCGGCGAGTACGCCCTGCTGCACCTGCTGGCCGTGGCCCACCGGCGCCTCACCCCGGCCGCCGATCCGGCGGGCACGGCTGTCGGTCCGGCGGACGCGACCGTCGGTTCGGTGGACCCGTCCGTCGGCCCGGCGGGCACGGCTGTCGGTCCGGCGGACGCGGGGGGCGGGCTCGACGCCGCGCTGCTGCGGACGGTCCGCGAGCGGGTCGGCTTCCCCGTCGCCAAGGAGGAGGTCCTGGCCGGCGAGCCGGTCCGCGACCGGTGGGACGTCCTCGGGCGCCGCGACACCGAGCACGACCGGATCACCGCCCGCCGGGTCTGGCTGCGCGGCCGGTCCACCGGCCGGGCCGCGCTCGTCCTGTCGTTCGCCCCGGTCGGCCAGGCCCTCGACGCCTCCCTCGTCACCGGCACGACCCTGGACGCCGACCTGGCGTTCTACCCCGGCTCGTGCCCGCTGCGCGCCCTGGTCGCCGCCCGCCACGACCATGCCCCCGGTGTCTCCGCCGGCCCCCCGCCGGGCTCCACGGTGGACGGGGCGCTGGACGAGGTGGCCCGCGCCCTCGCCGCGGACCCCTGGACCGACTCCTGGCCCGTGGTGCTCGACGCGGTGGTCCCCGCCGGGAGCGGCCTGCGGGCGCTGACCGGCCCGGACGGCGCGCTGGCGCTGCACCCCGCCTGCGGCACGCCCTGGCGGCTGATCGCCGCCTCCGGCGGCCACCCGCTGACCGTCGCCGCCGAATGGACCCCGGAGGGACTGCGCCCCCTCACCGCCTGGGACGAGGAAGGACGGGTGATCGTCCTGTGACCGCCCGCCCCGCCCATTCTGTTTGTTCCGTCCGTCCTGTCCGTTCCGCCCGTCCCGGCTCGCGGGCCGGGACGATCCCCGGGAGGTCCTGGTGAACGCCCCGCCCGAATGGGAGGAGCTGGTCTCCACCGCGCTGGTCGGCACCGACCGCCGTCCCCTGGCCGGTACGGCTGCCCCGGAGGCCGAACTGCTCGAACGCGCCGCCGTGCAGACCGTGCGGATGCGGGCGGGCCGCCGCCCCCTGGCCGCCGAGCCGGTGGCCGCCGCCCCGCCCGAGGACCGGCCGGTGGTCTCCCGCCCGGCGGCCGACCGGCTCGCCCGGATCCTCGGCGGCGAGCAGCCGAGGCTGCTTCCCGAGTGGCTGCGCGTCGCGGCCGGGCACGGCCGCCGTGTCCCGCCGCACCTGCTGCCCGAGCTCCTCGACCAGGCCGCCCGCGACCGGTCGATCCGGCCCCATCTCGGCGTCCTCGCCGGAAACCGGGGCCGGTGGCTGGCCGGTCTCAACCCCGCCTGGGGCTTCCTGCTGAATGAGCCCACCGCCCCCGTCCCCACCGTCCCGGCCGGGGCCGGCGTCGTCCCCGGCGGCTCCGGCGGCGCGCCGGACGTCTGGGAGCTGGGCGCCCCCGGCGACCGCCGCGCCTTCCTGGCCGCGCTGCGGGCGGCCGACCCGGCGGCGGCCAGGAGCCTGCTCGCCCGGGGGTGGGCGAAGGAGACCCCCGACGACCGCGCGGCGTTCCTGGAGATCCTCGCCGACCGGCTCTCGCCGGACGACGAGCCGTTCCTGGAGGCCGCCCTCGACGACCGCCGCCGGGAGGTCCGCCAGCTGGCCGCCGACCTGCTCACCCGGTTGCCCGGCTCGCGGCTGGCCGCGCGGATGGCCGAGCGGGTCACGGGGTGGTTCGCCGTCGAGGACGGCCGGATCCGCGTCACCCCGCCCACCGCCTGCGACGCCGCGACGGAACGCGACGGCATCCGCGCCAGGCCGCCGCACGGCACCGGCGAGCGGAGCTGGTGGCTCCAGCAGGCGGTGGCGCGCACCCCGCTCGGGGTGTGGCCGCGGCTGCTCGGCCGCCCGCCCGGCGAGCTCGTCCGCATGAGGATCACCGACTGGGGGCGCGAGGTCATGGCGGGATGGGTGCGGGCCGCCGTCCTGCAGGGCGACCCCGAGTGGGCGCGGGAGCTGTTCGCCCACGACCCGCTCGCCGACCTGCTGGCCGTACTGCCCGCCGCCGAGCGGGAGCGCGTCGCCGCCGGCTTCGTCCGGCGGCACGGCCTCGACGGGCAGCTGATCATGGTCCTCGGGGGCGCCGCCGCGCCCTGGGGGCCCGAGCTGGCGTCCGCCGTGCTGGAGAAGATCATCGAGGTCTCCGGCACGCAGCCCTGGAACCTCGGCGAGCTGACCAGGCTCGCCGGCGAGCGCGTCGACCCGGCCCTGTACGGCGAGGCCGAGCGGCTCTCGCCCGAACCGCCCGTCCAGGAGGTCGCCGCCCTCCTGCGTTTCCGCTACGACATGGTGAAGGAGCTTTCTTGACAACGGTTCTGCGGGCCCACGCCGAAGACCAGTTCGCGGACGAGCTGGAGATCCTCGCGAAGGACGACGACCGGCCCCGGCCGCCGGGCTGGAAGCTGTCGCCGTGGGCGGTGACGACGTACGTCATGGGCGACGGCGAGGCGGTCACCCCCAAGTACATCGGCCCCCGGCGCATCGTGGAGGTCGCCGTGGCCACCCTCGCCACCGACCGCGCGCTGCTGCTGCTCGGCGTGCCCGGCACCGCCAAGACCTGGCTGTCGGAGCACCTGGCCGCCGCGATCAGCGGCGACTCGACGCTCCTGGTGCAGGGCACGGCCGGCACCGCCGAGGAGGCCGTCCGCTACGGCTGGAACTACGCCCGGCTGCTCGCCGAGGGGCCGTCCCGCGAGGCGATCACCCCGAGCCCGGTGATGCGTGCGATGGCCGAGGGCCGTATCGCCCGGGTGGAGGAGCTGACCCGCATGCCCTCCGACGTCCAGGACGCGCTGATCACCGTGCTGTCGGAGAAGACGCTGCCGATCCCCGAGCTCAACGAGGAGGTGCAGGCCGCGCGCGGTTTCAACGTCATCGCCACCGCCAACGACCGCGACCGGGGCGTCAACGAGCTGTCCAGCGCGCTGCGCCGCAGGTTCAACACCGTCGTGCTGCCGGTCCCGGCCACCGCCGAGGAGGAGGTGGACATCGTCTCGCGCCGCGTCGAGCAGCTCGGCCGCTCCCTGGAGCTGCCCGAGACCCTGACCGGCCTCGCCGAGATCCGCCGCGTCGTCACGGTCTTCCGCGAGCTGCGCGCCGGCGTCACCGAGGACGGCCGCACCAAGGTCAAGTCGCCCAGCGGCACGCTCAGCACCGCCGAGGCGATCTCCGTCCTCACCAACGGCATCGCCCTGGCCGCGCACTTCGGCGACGGGGTGCTGCGCCCCTCCGACGTCGCCGCCGGGATCGTCGGCGCCGTCGTCCAGGACCCGGTCTCCGACCGCGTCGTCTGGCGCGAATACCTCGAGACCGTCGTCCGTGAACGCGAGGACTGGCGCGACTTCTACCGGGCCTGCCGCGATGCGGACTGAGGCGGCGCCGCCCGCCGGGGCCGGGGGCGGCCGATGAGCGTTTCGGTGCTGGGGATCCGGCATCACGGGCCGGGGTCCGCGCGATCCCTGAGAGACGAGCTCGAACGCCTCAAGCCGGACATCGTGCTCATCGAGGGGCCGCCCGAGGCGGACGCGCTGGCCGGGCTGGCCGCCGACCCGGACCTCCGGCCCCCGGTCGCGCTGCTGGCCCACGTGCCCGGAGAGCCGGCCAGGGCGGCGTTCTGGCCGTTCGCGGAGTTCTCCCCCGAATGGCAGGCGATCCGGCACGCCGTGCGGACGGGCGTCCCGGTCCGCTTCTGCGACCTGCCCGCCGCCCACGGCCTCGCCCTCGACCGGGACGGCTCACCGGACGGCCCCGCCGACGGAGACCCCGGCGAGGGCGGGCCCGGAGCGGTCGCGCCGGCCGTACCGGTCGACCCGATCGCGGCCCTCGCCCGCGCCGCCGGATACGACGATCCGGAACGCTGGTGGGAGGACGCGGTCGAGCACCGGGGCGACACGCCGTTCGAGGTGATCGCCGAGGCGATGGCGGCGGTCCGCGACGGGCACGTCCCCGACGCCCGCGAGGCCCGCCGTGAGGCGTACATGCGGCGCACGATCCGCAGGGCCGTCAAGGAGGGGTTCGAGCGGATCGCCGTCGTCTGCGGCGCCTGGCACGTCCCCGCCCTGACCGGCGTCCCCGGCGGGGGCGGCGCCTGGGGCGCCGGGCTGCCCCCGGTCAAGGCCGACGACGCCCTGTTGCGGGGGCTGCCCAAGGTCAAGGCCGAGATCACCTGGGTGCCGTGGACGTACGGCAGGCTGGCCTCCTGGAGCGGCTACGGCGCCGGGGTGACGTCACCGGGCTGGTACCACCACCTGTTCGCCTCCGCCGACCGCCCGGTGGAGCGGTGGCTGGCCGCCGCCGCGGGCGTGCTGCGCGACGAGGGCCTGCCGGTCTCCTCGGCGCACGTCATCGAGGCGGTACGGCTGGCCGGGAGCCTGGCCGTGCTGCGCGGCCGGCCCCTGGCCGGGCTCGCGGAGGTCACCGAGGCGGCCCGGGCCGTGCTGTGCGAGGGCGACGACCTGCCGGTGGAGCTGATCCGGCGGCGCATGGCCGTGGGGGAGCGGCTCGGCCACGTCCCCGACTCGACGCCGATGGTGCCGCTCCAGCGCCACCTGCGCGAGGAGCAGCGGCGTCTCCGGCTCAAGCCGGAGGCCCTGGACCGTGAGCTGGACCTCGACCTGCGCAAACCCCTCGACCTCGACCGCAGCGGACTGCTGCACCGGCTGCGGCTGCTCGGCGTCGACTGGGGCGTCCCGGCGCGCAGCCGCGGCAAGGGCACCTTCCGCGAGTCGTGGACGCTCGCCTGGCGGCCGGAGTTCGACGTCGACCTGATCGGGGCGGGCGCCTGGGGCACCACCGTCCCGGCCGCGGCCTCCGCGCGGGCCCGCGACCTGGCGGACGGCGGGCCGGGGTCCGGCCGGGGGTCGCTGGCCGACCTCACCGGGCTCGTCGAGCGGTGCCTGCTGGCCGACCTGCCGGACGCGCTGCCGTACGTCCTCGACGCGCTGGCGGCGCGGGCGGCGCTCGACAACGACGTCACGCACCTGATGGCCGCGCTCCCGGCGATGGTGCGCGCCCGGCGCTACGGCGACGTGCGCGGCACGCCCGCCGAGGGCCTGACCGCGATCGTCGACGCCCTGCTCACCCGGATCTGCGTCGGGCTGGGCGCGGCGGTCACCGGCCTGGACGACGACGCCGCCCGTGACCTGCTGCGCCACATCGACGAGGTGCACGCGGCCGTCGCCCTCCTCGACGACGGCCCCGCCGGCGGCGTCTCCGGTGACGAGACGCCGCGCGGCCGGTGGACGGCCGCGCTGCGCGGCCTGTCCGGCCGTTCCGGCCTGCACGGGCTGATCGAGGGACGGCTCACCAGGATCCTGCTGGACGCCGGCGACCTCGACGACGCGGAGGCGGGCCGGCGGATGGCGCTGTCCATGTCGGCGGGGCACCCGCCGGCCCGCGCGGCGGCCTGGATCGAGGGCTTCCTGTCCGGCGGCGGCCTGCTGCTCGTCCACGACGCCCGGTTGCTCGGGCTGGTCGACGGGTGGCTGGCCGGCCTCGCCCCGGAGACGTTCGTGGACGTACTGCCGCTGCTGCGCAGGACGTTCGGCGCTTTCGCCGCGCCGGAACGGCGCTCGATCGGCTCCCGGGTCCGAGCGCTCGGCACCCGGGAGACGGCCGCCGCCGCGGCCGACGAGATCGACGAGGCACGCGCGGCCGCCGCGGTGCGGACCGTGCTGGCGCTGCTGGGAAGAACGGAGACCCCATGACCGCCCGCGGAGACGTCGATCCGGCGGCCGACGAGAGGCTGCGCCGCTGGCGGCTCGTGCTCGGCGGGGACGCCGACGGCACCGGGTGCGCGCTGTCCGGCGCCGACGCCCGGATGGACGGCGCCCTGGCCGCTCTTTACAACCACGACGGCGGCGAGGGCCAGGGGGAGCGGAGCGGCGGTCTGGGCGCCTCGGCGCCCAAGGTGGCGCGCTGGCTGGGCGACATCCGCTCCTACTTCCCCTCGACCGTCGTCCAGGTCATGCAGAAGGACGCCGTCGAGCGGCTGAACCTCACCCGGCTGCTGCTGGAGCCGGAGATGCTGGAGGCCGTCGAGCCGGACGTGCACCTGGTCGGCACCCTCCTGTCGCTGAACCGGGTGATGCCGGAGCGGGCGCGCGAGTCGGCCCGGGCGGTGGTCCGCAAGGTCGTCGCGGAGCTGGAACGGCGGCTCACCCAGAAGACCAGGGCGGCCGTCACCGGGGCGCTGGACCGCTCGGCGCGGACCCACCGCCCCAGGCGGGTCGCCGACATCGACTGGGACCGTACGATCCGGGCGAACCTCAAGAACTACCTGCCCGAGCGCGGCACCGTGGTGCCCTCCAGGCTGGTCGGGTACGGCAGGCGGCAGCGCGCCGTCCAGCGCGAGGTCGTGCTGTGCATCGACCAGAGCGGGTCGATGGCGGCCTCCGTCGTCTATTCCAGCGTCTTCGGCGCGGTCCTCGCCTCGATGCGCTCGCTGCGGACGTCGCTGGTGGTCTTCGACACCTCGGTCGTCGACCTCACCGACCAGCTCCACGACCCGGTGGAGCTGCTGTTCGGCACCCAGCTCGGCGGCGGCACCGACATCAACCGCGCCATCGCCTACGGCCAGAGTCTCATCACCCGGCCCACCGACTCCATCTTCATCCTGATCAGCGACCTGTACGAGGGCGGCGTGCGGGAGGAGATGCTGCGCCGGGTCGCGCAGATGACGGCGGCCGGGGTCCAGGTGATCGTGCTGCTCGCGCTGTCGGACGAGGGCGCGCCCTTCTACGACCGTGACAACGCCGCCGCGCTGGCCGCGCTGGGCGTTCCCGCGTTCGCCTGCACCCCCGACGCCTTCCCCGGCCTGATGGCCGCCGCGATCGAGCGGCGCGACATCGGCGGGTGGGCCGAGCGGGAGCTGGGCCGCGCGGCCACCTGACCACCGGCGGGGACGGGCACGGCGGCCCCGTCCCCGCCGGGCGCCTCGCACCGCCTTCGCGCCGCGGAATCCGGTCTCAGGCCACGGCCGGTCCCGGCCCGCGGACAGGACCGGACCTAGGACCAAGGTCCGGTCGTACGGCCGATGCCGCGCGGGAATGCCCGCCGTAATCTCCCTTTTGTGACTTCTGTAACGACCACCGTTCCGGCGGAGGGGATCTTCGCCAGACGCCACCGAGCCCTGACCGTGGGCATGGTGGCGATCATCACCCTTGTCGCGTTCGAGTACCTGGCGGTGGCGACCGCCATGCCGGTCGTGGCGGACGAACTGCACGGGCAGGGGCTGTACGCGCTGGCGTTCAGCGGGGCGCTGGCGGCCGGGGTGGTCGCCACGGTGCTGGGCGGGCGGTGGAGCGACGTCTCCGGGCCGGTCGCGCCGCTGTGGACCGGCGTGGCGACCTTCGTCGTGGGGCTGGTGGTGGCGGGGGCCGCACCGACGATGGACGTGTTCATCGCCGGCCGGTTCGTCCAGGGGTTCGGCGGCGGCGTCTTCCAGGTCTCGATGTACGTGCTGGTCTCCCGGGTCTACCCGGCCGAGCTGCACCCCCGGGTGTTCTCCGTCTTCGCCACCGCCTGGGTGGTGCCGTCCATGGTCGGCCCGGCCGTCGCCGGATTCGTCGTGGAGAGCGCCGGCTGGCGCTGGATCTTCGCCGGCGTGGCCGTGCTCGTCCTCCCGGCCGCGCTGCTGCTCCTGCGGGGCCTGACCACCATGCCGATGTCGGAGCAGCCGCCGCAGGGGGAGCGGACCCCGATCGGGCGGCGGCTGGGCTGGGCGATGCTGGCGGCGACCGGTGCGGCGCTCATGCAGTACGGCGGCGCGGCCCGCGGCGCCGGCCTGCTCCTGCTCCTCGCCGGCCTTGCGCTGCTGGCCGGATCGCTGCCCCGGCTGCTGCCCGCCGGCGCGGTGCGCGCCGCCCGCGGCCTGCCCGCGGTGGTCGGGTTGCGCGGGATCGCGGCGGGCGCGGTCATGGGCGGCGAGGCGTTCCTGCCGCTGATGCTCAACCAGCAGCGCGGCCTGACGCTCACCATGGCCGGTCTCACGCTGACCGGCGGCGCGCTGAGCTGGTCGTTCGGATCGTGGCTGGTGGGACGCAAGCGGATGGACCGGGTGCTCGTCCTGCGGTCCGGCATGGTGCTCATCACCGTGGGCCTCGCGCTGATGGCCGTCACCGTCTTCACGGCGGTCCCGGTCGCCCTCGCGTTCCTCGCCGAGATCATCGCGGGCCTCGGCATCGGGATCGTGTACCCGACGCTGTCGGTGCTGGTCCTGGAGCTGTCGCGGCCGGGGGAGGAGGGGGAGAACAGCGCGTCGATGGGCGTGGCGGAGTCGGTCTACACCGTCGTCTCGATCGCGGTCGCCGGCGCGGTGCAGGCCGTCCTCGGCGCCGCGGCCCTCACCTACGTGCTCTGCTTCGCCCTCGTGGCCCTGATGGCGGCGGCCGGGGCACTCGTCGCGGGCAGGGTCAGAACTTGACTGCTCCCCTCCCTGAAGGGAGGGGATTCCCGGCTCAGGCCGCCTGACGGGCCGGCGGCCCGTCAGGTCTTACGCCCTCGACGCCGGCCGGGTCCAGACCAGCCCGGAGAAGCATCGCGCGGGCGGAGTCCTTGTCCCTCGGAGAAACGGCTCCGCACGCGGTACAGGTGCAGGTGCGTTCCGACAGCGGCAGGGCGTGCTTGGTTCCCGCTCCGCAGCCTGCGCAGTCCATGGTGGTGTGCGCGGGGTCGATCAGATGAACGGCCCGGCCGTGTTTGCGGGCCATCTCGATCAGGGCTTTCCTGGTGGCGCCGATCGCGCCGTCGGCGGCCTTGCGGGCCATGGTGGAGCGCGCCAGGAACCTCGGGGTGAAGTCCTCCACCGCCAGCACGTCGTGGTCGCGCACGACCTTCCTGGCCCACTTGCGGGCGGTGTCCTGCCGCTGCCGGGCGACCTTCCTGTGGGCCTTGGCGGCTTGGCGGGCAGCCTTGCGGTAGCCGGTGGAGGCGGGTCTTCCCTTCGGCGGCCTGCGGCGGGCCATCACCTTCTGATAGCGCGCCAGCTTCGCCGCCGCCGTCCGCCCGTGCTGGGGGTGCGGCAGGTCGTGGGCGTCGCTGGTGGTGGTGGCGATCTCCCTGATGCCCCAGTCGATGCCGATCGCCCGGCCGGTGGCAGGCAGCTCCCCGGTCTGCGCGGGCACGACGAAGGAGGCGTACCAGTGGCCGAGGGGGGTCGCGGTGGATCCGCACGCTGGACGGCTCGGCGGGCAGGTCCCGCGACCACACCACCGTCACCGCGATGCCTCCGGCCAGGTGCAGGCGGCCCTCCTTCAGGCGAAAGCCCCGGCGGGTGTAGTTCAGCGTCGGGGCCGCGAGGTGCTTCTTCTTGAACCGCGGCATGCCCGCCCGCCGCCGCATCGGCAGCCGGTCTGCGATGTCCTTGAGCGCCTTGGCGCGCGACCTGGCGAAGTCGCGGATGATCTGCTGCTGCGGCACCGATCCGCCCTCACACAGCCATGCGTACTCAGCGCGCCAGCCGGTGAGCATCTTGTCCAGCATGGCCGGGCCGCAGGGCTCCTTGGCCGTGTGCGCGGCGCGGGAGGCGGCCGCGCACGCATTCCACACCCACCGGCACCGATCCCACTCGGCCATCGACGCGGCCGGCGCCGCAGACGACAGACGCAGCCGGTAGGTGTACCGGGCGTACCCGGCCCCCGGAGCACCGAGCGTCGTCATGGCCCATTTCTAGAGGGACGCCTGGCAGGCGGACCTGTTTTCCCACCTTGGTGAACGCATGGCCACGCGGGCCGCGGCGGAGCGCGGGGCCCTCAACCGACGCTGAGACCGTCTGCCTGCCCCGAGACCACGCCCGGGTGGTCCCGGGGCAGACGACGATCCGCCTGACGGCGAATCGTCTTTCTCTGCCCCGCTACACGGGAGGCCGGATTCCTCCCCGGCCTGAAGGCCGGGGAGGAATCCGATTTCTCGGCGACTACCGTTGAAGCGTGGGAAGAACGCCGCTCTCCTCCGTGTTGAGACGGAGTCCCGCCTTCGGGCGGGATTCGTGTCTCAGCGCCTCGGGGAGATCAGGGGGAGTGCATGCCGCGGGTACGTGAGCTCGAAGTGTTCCGGGTGGTCCTGCCGTACGGCAGGCGGCCCGAGAGCCTCATGGTCCGGCTCACCGACTACGGGGGCATGACCGGATGGGGCGAGGTCGTCGATCCCGACGCCAAGACGTGGGCGGCGATGGAGGAGGGGCTCAGCAGGGCGCTGATCGGCGTCGACTGGGAGCACCCCGACGAGCTGGGCGTGGTCCCCGGGGGCTCCGCCTCCGACATGGCCTGCTGGGACCTGTGGGCCCGGATGCGCGGCGTGCCGCTGGCCCACGCGCTGGGCGGCAACCGCACCTACCTGACCGCGACCGTCCGGATCGCCGCCGAACGCGACCTGGACAGCCTGGTCGCCCGGGTGAACCGCCACGTCTGCGCGGGGTACACCCACGTCACCCTGGACGTCCATCCCGGCTGGGACATCGAGCCGCTGCGCGCCGTCCGCCAGGCGTACCCGGCGCTGGGCATCGGCGTCGACGCCCACGGCGCCTACACCGACGTCGGCGCGCTGGAGGCGCTGGACGGCTACACGCTCTCCGCCATCGAGCGCCCCTTCACCGGGCCCGCCGGCTTCGCCGACCACGCCGACCTGCAGGAGCGCGTCGCCGCGCCGGTCCTGCTGGAGGTCCCCTCGGTGGCCGGGCTGTGCGAGGCGATCGCCGCCGGGGCCGGGCGGGCGCTGCTGCTGCGCCCCGCGGCGATGGGGTCGCTGCGTGAGGTGCGCCAGGCCCACGACCACGCCGTCGCCGCGGGCTGGGAGATCTCCTGCGCCGGCGGGCAGGGCGGCGGGCTCGCGCGGGCGGCCACGGTCGCCGCGGCCAGCCTGCCGGGCTGCGGCCTGCCGTGCGACGTGGCCGAGCCGCCGCGCAGCGCCCAGATCGTGACGCCGCCGGTCGGCGCCTCCGGTGGGGTGGTGGCGGTGCCGCTCACCCAGCCGGGCCTCGGCCACAACGTCGACGAGTCCCGCGTCCGCCGCCTGGCCAAGGAGTCGTACGCGGCCTGACGGACGACCGGGGGAGGAGCGAGCGGACCCATGATCCGTGGGCCGATCGAACGTGGGCTCAAGAACCACCGTTCGTGACGCCGACGCGACAGCGGCCCTCAAGAACCACCATTAGTGCGCCGGCGCGACAGCGGCCGCCTACGGCGAGACCTTCCGTTCGTCGGCCTTGAGACCCCGAAGCGTCCAGAGTCCGTACAGAGCCAGCAGCGGCTTGACGACCATCCACTCGCCAGGGCGGTAGTCATCCGCACGCACGAGCCTCCTGGCCAGATCAGGGCGCCGTCGCCGTAAGTACGCGCGGGCCTTGAGCGCGTGAGCCGGCTGAGAGGCGATCTTGATGCGGTCGACGTCCTCAAGCAGTGGGATCACGTTCGCGATGTTCTCCCATGTCGTCGCGCTTCGGTCCTCAAGGAGCACTGTGCCGTCGAACCTGAGCACCGACTTCGCGTAGTCGGCCATCAGCCGGGCCTCCGCGGCGGCGCCGCCGGCCGCACCGCCGCTGAAGATCACACGAGTGCCATGCGGGCGGTCGGCGGCGATGGAGCGAATGCCGGCACGAACCCGCCAGCGGTTGACGAAGTTCGCCGTCGCCTGGGGGTTCCGGTAGCCCAGCACGACCACGGCCTCGGAATCGCCCTCACCGCTTCCCACAAGAGCCCGAGACCAGCGCCAGTTCAACCACTCGCCCCAGACCAGGGCCGCGGCCCCGGCCATCGCCAGTCCTGTCCTTCGTCGCATGCGGCGACTCTAGGGCACCCCGGCTTCGGGCAGCGGAGGTACGAGCCGCGCCGCGAACGACGCATCCTGTCAGGACCTCCTGCCGGTCGCCCGCGGCCGGAAACCCCCGCCGGGACGCCTCCACGGCACGGCACAGGACAGACGCATCGCCGTGTGAGCCTCTGGTACTCGCCGGGCGATGGCAGGAGATCGGCTCATGATCCGTGGGCGGTCGTCCCGCCGATCGTCCTGAAGCGGATCGTCCTGAAATAGGATGCCGCCCATGTCCTCCCCCGAGACCGAGCACGGCACCGCCGCCCCCGACCCCCTCGCCGGAGACCAGGCCGGCGGGGACGCCGGCCCCGCGACCGACGTCCTCGGCCCCGGCTACGAGCTCACCGTCCTGCCCATGGCCGACGACGAGGAGGGGAAGGTCGTCGCCACGCTGGTGCGCCGCCGCGCCGCCGCATCGGCGCGCGGCGCCGTGCTGTACGTCCACGGGTTCACCGACTATTTCTTCCAGACCCACCTGGCCGAGCACTTCGCCGCCAGAGGACTCGACTTCTACGCCCTCGACCTGCGCAAGTACGGCCGCTCGCTGCTGCCGCACCAGACCCGCGGGTTCGTGCGCAGCGTCACCGAGTACTTCCCGGAGATCGACGAGGCGGTCCGGATCGTCCGCGAGCGGGACGGTCACCGCACGGTCGTCCTCAACGCCCACTCCACCGGCGGCCTGGTGACCGCGCTGTGGGCCGACCGGGTCCGCGGCCGCGGCCTCGTCCAGGGGCTGATGCTGAACAGCCCCTTCCTCGACCTCAACGTCCCCGCCCCGCTGCGGATCGCGGCCGATCTGTTGAAGGGGCCGATGGCGAGGATGCCGCGGCGCGCCGTACTGCCCCTCGGCATCGCCACCGCCTACGGCGCCAGCCTGCACCGCGACCATCACGGCGAGTGGGACTTCGACCTGGAGTGGAAGCCGATCGGCGGCTTCCCGGTGCACGCGGCCTGGCTGGCCGCGATCCGCCGGGCCCAGCGGCGCCTGCACGCCGGCCTGCGGGTGGACGTCCCGGTCCTGGTGCTCTGCGCCGCCCGGGGGCTGCGGTTGCGCGACTTCGCGCCGGAGGCCCAGGCCGCCGACGTCGTGCTCGACCCGGAGCAGATCGCCCGCTGGGCGACCCGGATCGGGCCCCACGTGACGTGCGTGCGGATGGCCGGCGGCGTGCACGACCTGGCGCTGTCGGCCGAGCCGGTCCGCAAGCAGGTGTTCGCCGAGATGGACCGCTGGCTCTCCTGCTACGTTTGACCGGCCCGCACGTCCGGCCGCTCTCACGAGTTCGCCGGACCCGCCCGGCCGTACGGCGCGCCGCCCCGGCCGGCCGCTACCAGGGGAAGGCGTAAAGGCTGTAGTAGGCGCCGGCCACCAGCAGCACGCCGGTGCCGCCCAGCACCCCCGCCATCGCCACACGCTGCGCGCGGCTCGGCCGCCAGCCCTGCCCGATCCCGGAGGCGACCGCCGCGACGGCGGTGATCTCCTGCACCAGCATGAGCACCGCGAGGATCCGGATGACGAGCCAGCCGGAGAGCACCGCCGGCCACGCCCCCGCCTGGTTGACCGAGAACAGCACCAGCAGCGTGAGGAACGCCGCCACCGCGGCCAGCAGCCCCGCGCCGGTCCACGCCATCCGGCGCAGCCGTCGGCGGATCGGCGGCCACACCAGCGCGCAGGTCTCGGCGTGCGGCCGCCGGCCGCGCCGCCGCACCACCATCTCCGCCACCGGCCCGGCGACGTATCCGGCGAGGGTCAGGCAGAGCGCGAACGTCAGGACCGCGCCTCCGGCGTACCAGGGGGCGCTGGGCGGGTCGCTGGCCTCGAACCGCTGGACGGGGGTGGCTCCGGCGACGCGCACGCCCGGCCGCGCGGTGCCGGGCAGGCCGTTGACCCAGTTCGCCAGGGTCGGCAGGTAGGCCCGGACGAACGGGCCGCCGTGGATCCGCATCCCGTGGTCGGCGCCGTCCAGGTAGCGGATCGTGTAGTCGGCGTTGCCGCCCGCGGTGAGCGCGTCGGTGAGCGCCCGGCTGCTCTCCACGAACGGTATCGACGGGTCGCGCGTGCCGTACAGGGCGAGGACCGGCTGACGGACCCGGCGCAGCACGGGCGTCCCGTCGTAGCGCAGGAAGTTCATGTGGACCGCGCTCATCGCCCTGATGATGAGGTCGCGTACCCCGCCGGGCGCGTGCAGCCGGTCGAGCTGCTCGCCCATCGCCCACGTGACCTGCCGCAATGGTGAGACGTTGGGCGCCGACACCAGCACGGCGAAGGAGACGTCGTCGCTCCCGGCCGCCGCGATCGGGACCACCCAGCTGCCCTCGCTCACCCCCCACAGGCCCGTCCGGGCCGGATCGACGTCGGGGCGCTCGCGCAGCCGGGACAGCATGCGCAGCGCGTCGCCGGCGAGCAGGCCGAAGTCGCGGTCGCGGAAGTCGTAGCCGGCCGTGCGCTTGTCGTAGGTCAGCGTGACGATCCCCGCCCTGGCCAGCCACTCGGCCTGGGTGGCGAACTCCTCGCGCAGGCCGGGACCGGCCCCCTGGACGAACACCATGGCCGGGTGCCGGCCGGGTGTCAGGGGCGCCCGTACGGTGGCCTCCAGGGTCACGTCCCCGACGTCGACGACGATGTCCCGCGTGGTGATCGGGGCGGTCGCGGACACCGGCCGCAGCTCGGCCGTGGGCTGGGCGGGCAGCGACCGGAAGACGGGCCCGGCGCTCAGCGGCGCGGGGTCGAACGGCGGTGGCAGGACGTGGCCCACCAGCGCGAGAATGATCATGGATACGCCCGCGGCGGCACCCACCGCGCCCCGGCCAACCCGCATGCCGACCCGCTTCCCGATCGTCACCCGCCTCGCGGTAGGACCCCACCACCGGTACGCGACCGGTACGGTCCCCCTGATCATCCAGAGTACCCAGCCCAGTGCCCACAGGACATGGGGCGTTTCCCATGTGACGCAAGTAGCCACATTTGCCGCCGTGGCCTGTTAGCTTGAGGTGACATGCGCCTGCTGCACACCTCGGACTGGCACCTGGGCCGTTCGTTCCACCGCGAGAGCCTCCTGGCAGCCCAGGGGGTCTTCGTCGACCACCTGGTCGAGACGGTCCGGTCCGAAAAAGTGGACGTGGTCGTGGTCTCCGGTGACGTCTACGACCGTGCGCTGCCCTCGGTCGACGCGGTGCGGCTGTGCGACGAGGCGCTGCGGCGGCTGGCCGCCGAGGGCGTCCGCACGGTGCTGATCAGCGGCAACCACGACTCCGCGCGCCGCCTCGGGTTCGGCGCCGGCCTGATGGACGCCGCCGGGGTCCACCTGCGCACCGACCCCGACCGGGCCGGCGAGCCCGTGGTGATCGACGACGTGGCGTTCTACGGCATCCCGTACCTGGAGCCGGAGCTGGTGCGCGGCCCGTGGGAGCTGCCCGAGCGCACCCACACCGCGGCGCTCGGGCACGCCATGTCCCTGGTCCGCGCCGACCTGGCGCGCCGGGGTGGCCGGTCGGTCGTCCTGGCCCACGCCTTCGTGACCGGCGGCCGGGCCAGCGACAGCGAGCGCGACATCAGCGTCGGCGGCGTCGCCCACGTCCCGGTCTCGGCCTTCGACGGCGTCGACTACGTCGCGCTGGGCCACCTGCACGGCCGCCAGCGGATGAGTGAGACCGTGCGCTACTCCGGCTCCCCGATCGCCTACTCCTTCTCCGAGGAGGGCCAGGTCAAGGGCTCCTGGCTGGTGGACCTGGCGCCCGGCGGCGAGGTGAGCGCCGAGTTCGCCGAGGCGCCGGTGCCCCGCCCGGTCGCCACGCTCAGGGGCCGCCTCGACGACCTGCTCACCGCGGCCGAGCACGCCCGCCACGAGGACCACTGGCTCCACGTGACGCTGACCGACCCGATCCGGCCGAAGGGTGCCATGGAACGGCTCCGGGCCCGCTTCGAGCACACCCTGGCGCTCTCCTTCGAACCGGAGGGCGGCGTCCGCGAGACCGTGGCGCGGCCGCGGCTGGCCGGCCGCCCCGAGATCGAGGTGGCGCTCGACTTCGTCCGCGAGGTGCGCGGCGAGGCCGCCGACGACGACGAGACCCGGTTGCTCCAGGAGGCCGTCGAGGCCTGCCGCGCCAAGGAGGCGATGGCGTAGATGCGCCCGCACCGTCTGTGGATCAGCGCCTTCGGCTCCTTCCCGGGTGAGGAGGAGATCGACTTCGACGCCCTCACCGAGGCCGGGCTGTTCCTGATCCAGGGCCCCACCGGCGCGGGCAAGACCACGGTGCTGGACGCGCTCTGCTACGCCCTGTACGGCAGGGTGCCGGGCAGGCGCGACAGCGCCAAGAGCCTGCGCTGCGACCACGCCCCGCCCGGCCGGGGGCCGAGCGTCGCCCTGGAGGTCACCGTCCGGGGGCGGCGGCTGCGGATCACCCGCTCGCCCGCCTGGCAGCGCCCCAAGCTCAGGGGGACCGGCACCACGCGCGAGAACGAGAAGGCCGTGCTGCAGGAGCTCCTCCCCTCGGGGGAGTGGCTCGGGCTGACCACCCGGGTCGACGAGGCCGGGGAGCTGATCGGCAACCTGCTGGGCATGAACGCCGACCAGTTCTTCCAGGTGGCGATGCTGCCCCAGGGCGACTTCGCCCGGTTCCTGCGCGCCGACGGGGAGGACCGCCGCCGGGTCCTGGAGCGCCTGTTCTCCGTACGGCTCTACGCCGCCGCCGAGACCTGGCTGGCCGAACGGCGGACCGAGGCCCACCGCGAGCAGCAGACGATGCGCAGGGAGGTCGACTTCGCCGTCCAGCGCCTGGAGGAGGCCGCGGGCCCGGCCCTCCTCGCCGCCCTGGCCGCCGGCTCCGAGGCGTCCGGGACGCCCGGCGCCGCCGGGGACGCGGCGAACGGAGACGCCACCGCCGGGCACGCACGGGACACCGGGGACGCTGGAGACACCGGGAACACCGGGGATACGGCGAACGGAGACGCCACCGCCGACGCACAGGGTGCCGGGGACGCCGGGCGCACCACCGCCGTCCCCGCCCCGGCGCCGGACCCCGAGGACGACCCGCGGGGCTGGGCCGCGGCCCTGGAGACGCTCGCCGCGCGGGAGGCCGCCCGGGCGGGCCTGGCCCGCGCCGACAGCGAGGCGGCGGTACGGCGGGCCCGCGCGGACCTGGAGCGGGGCATGGCCCTGGCCGACCGGCGGCGGCGCCACGCCGACGCGCTGGCGCGCGGCCACGCCCTGGAGGAGACCGCCGAGGAGCGGGCCGACCTGGAGATCATCCTCGCGGAGGCGGCCCGCGCCGACCGGGTGCTGCCCCTCCTGCAGGCCGTCGAGCAGCGCGCCGAGGCCGCCGGCAAGGCCCATGACATGGCCGCCGACGCCCTCGCCCGCGCCCTGCCCCTGCTCGGCGTCTCCGGCGACGCCGTGAACGCTGCGATCACCGCGGCCGGTGCGATCGCCGCCGACGGTGCGGACGCCGTGGACGTCGCGATCGCCGCGGACGTCACCCCCGACCGCCTGGCCGGCCTGGAAGGCGACCGCCGCGCCGAGATCAGCCGGCTGGCGGAGCTGCGCGCCGAGGAGGCGCGCCTGGCGCGGATCCGCGAGGAGCGCGAGCGCGCCGACGCCGAGATCACCGCCCTGGGCGCGGCCCAGGCCGAGACCGACGCCCGCCTCGCGGTCCTGCCCGGCCTGCGCGAGGACGCCGAGGCCCGCCTGGCCGCGGTCCGCCTCGACGCGGCGCGCGTCCCGGCCGCCGAGGCCGTCCGGCAGACCGCCGTCGCCCGCCTGGCGGCGGCCGAGCACCGCGACCGCCTCGCCGCCGAGCTGGCGGAGGCCCGCCGGGACGTCGCCGCCCGGCTCGCCGCCCTCCCGGGCGCCCTCCGCCCGGCCGCGGACCCCGCCGGGCCGCGCGAGGCGCTCGCCGCCCGCGAGCGCGAACGCGGCGAGGAACTGGCCGCCCTGGAGGGCCTGCGGGCCGACGAGGAGCGCCTCGCCGAGCTGGAGGGCCTGCTGGCCGCCCTGGACGCCGAGCTGGCCGACGCCGGGGCGCGGGAGGCCGCGCTCCAGGAGGCCCAGCGGGACCTCCCCGCCGCGCTGGACGACGTGACCGCCCAGCTGACCGAGGTCAGATCGCGGGCGGCCCGGATGCCCGCCGCGCGGGCCGTCGTCGACGCCGCCACCGCCCGGCTCGACGCCGCCCGCCGCCGCGACGGGCTCCACGCGGAGCTGGCCGAGGCCCGTACGGCCCTGGCCGGGGCCACCGACCACGCGCAGCGGCTCCGCGACCGCCACCTCGACCTCCGCCAGGCCCGGATCGACGGCATGGCGGCCGAACTGGCGGCCAAGCTCCTGCCCGGCGAGCCCTGCGCCGTCTGCGGCTCGCCCGACCACCCCGCCCCGGCCGCGCCCGCCGCCGAGGCCCCCACCGCCGAGGACGAACGCGCCGCCCAGGGCGCCTACGACGCCGCGGCCGAACGGCGGCGGGCCGCCGAGGTCGCCGTCACCGCCCTGGACTCCCGGCTCGGCGAGGCCCTCACGGTCGCCGGGGACCTCACGGTGGCCGCCGCCGAGGAGGCCCTCGGTGAGGCCCGCCGCGAGCTGGCGGACCTGTCCGCCGCGGCCGGGACCGAGGCCGCGCTCACCGCGGAGGCCGGCCGCCTCACGGCGGAGCTGGACGACACGCGGCGGCGGGCCGCCGAGGCCGCCCGCGCGCTGGCCGAGGGCGGCGCCCGCCGGTCCGGCTGGCGGGCCGAGCACGACCGGCTGACCACCCGGCTGGACGACGCCCGCGGCGCCGACCCCACGGTCCAGGACCGCCGCGACCGGCTCGCCGGGGAGGCCGCGCTGCTGGCCGCCGCGCTCGCCGCCGCCGTCCGCGCCGCCGACGTCGAGGCCGCCCACCGCGACGCGTGCGCCGCCGCCGACCTGACCGTGGCGGACGCCGTGGCCGGGCTGGAGGAGGCCGAGCGGGCCCTGGCCCGGCTACGGGAGTCCGCGGCGGCCGAACCTGCGGTGGCCGGGGAGGCCGGCCGGGCCGCGGCCGAGCTGGAGGCGGCGCGGGAGCGTTCGCGCGAGCTGGCGGTCACCCTGGCCGCCCGCCGTACGCACGCCGACAAGCTCGCCGCCGAGGCGGAGCGGCTGGCCGCGCGCCTCGACGAGGCCCGCGGTGACGACCCGAGCCTGACCCACCGGCTGGACCGGCTGGCCGACGAGGCGGAGCTGCTCAGGGAGGCGGCCGAGGCCGCCAGGGAGGAGCGGGTCACCGCCGCCGAGCTGGAGGCGGCGCGGACCCGCGCCCTGGCCGCCGTCGCCGAGGCGGGCTTCCGATCCGCCGACGACGCCCGTTCGGCGGTCCGCCCGCCCGCCGAACAGGAGGAGAAGGCCGCGCGGCTGCGCGAACTCGACGAGGAGCGCGCCGCCGTCACCGCGATGCTGGCCGACCCGGAGCTGGTCGCCGCCGCCGCGGAGCCCGAGCCCGACCTCGACGGGTTGCGGCGGGACCACGACACCGCCGACGAGGCCCACGCCGGCCTGCGGTCCGCCCTGCACGGCGCCGAGGCCCGCCGGGAGCGGCTGGCCGTGCTCCGCGCCGAGCTGGAGGGGTGCCTGGACCGCTGGCTGCCCGCCGCCGAACGGCACCGCCTGACCGAGCGGATGGCCGCCCTCACCGGCGGCAACTCCACCGACAACCGGTGGAACATGCGGCTGTCGTCCTACGTCCTCGGCGAGCGGCTGCGCCAGGTGGTCGCGGCGGCCAACGAACGGCTCGACCACATGTCCGGCGGGCGTTACCTGCTGGAGCACAACCTCGGCCGCTCCGCCGGGGACCGCAGCAGATCCGGCGGCGGGCTGGGCCTGCGGATCCTGGACGGCTGGACCGGCGTGGACCGCGACCCGGCGACGCTGTCCGGCGGGGAGAGCTTCATCACCTCGCTGGCGCTCGCGCTGGGCCTGGCCGACGTGGTGACCGCCGAGGCCGGCGGAGTGGAGATCGGCACGCTCTTCGTCGACGAGGGCTTCGGCACGCTCGACGAGGACACCCTCGACGGCGTCCTCGACATCCTCGACGGCCTGCGCGACGGCGGCCGGGCCGTGGGCATCGTCAGCCACGTCGCCGAGCTGCGCACCCGCGTCCCGGCGCAGCTGCGGGTCCGTAAGGAACGCCGCGGCTCCACCCTCTCCGTGACCGGCGTCTGATCCCCGCCGGTCAGGGGGTACGGCCGGCCGCCTCGCGGTGCGCGCCGTCCCGGCGGGCGGCCCGTGGACCGTCGCCGTCCCCGCCTCCGGTTCCCCTTACGTGCTCAACCTGCGCGACGGCAGGTGGACCAGGATCACCTTGCGGCAGGGCGGTCCGGGGGCGTACATCACGGGCGTCGAGCCGGTGCCGGGCACGAAGCGGGTGTGGGTCCAGACCAGGCGTCGCGACGATCCCGCCGGCCCGCCGGACGGCGCGGTGACCGTGACGGTGTACGAGCTCTCCTGACCGCCCGCCGCGGGCGGTCAGGAGCCGCGGGTGCGGCGGGCCGCCGGGCGCGGGATGAACGGCCTGCGCGCCCGCCGGGCGGCCGGCCGTACCCGCCGGGCCAGGTCGGACCCGGTGACCGCCCGCATGATCTCCGCGCCGAGCATGACCCCGGCGCCCAGGGCGAGGGCGGTCGACAGGGCCTGCAGCAGGCTGGACATGCCCGCGTCGGGGTGGCCGAGGTTGGTCTCCAGCATGCCGCGGTACAGGGCCGTTCCCGGCAGCAGTGTGCCGATCGCCGGGATCGTGATCACCAGCGACGGAACCTTGGCCGCCCTGGCGTACGCCGAGCCGAACAGGCCCACGGCCGCCGCGGCGACGGCCGTGGCCAGCACGACCGGCACGTCCCCGCCGCACAGCAGCACGAAGACCACCCACGCCAGCGTGCCGCCGATCACCGCGGCCACCAGGTGCCGGGGCGGCACGAGCAGCGCCACCGCGAACGACAGCGTCACCCCGGCCGACCCCAGAAGCTGCGCCGGCTCCAGCAGCAGCGGCGCGGCCGGCACGTTCTCCACGCTCAGCGGCACGCCCAGGCGGACCGCGGTGTACAGGGTGACGCCGATCCCGGAGACGACCGCGGCGAGGACGAAGAAGACCTCGAACAGCCGGCCCGTCGCCGTGACGTACTCGCCGGCGATGCCGTCCTGCACGCAGGCCACCATCAGCCGTCCCGGCAGCAGCGCGACGACCGCGCCGACCACCACCGCCTCGGCCCGCACCTGCACGCCGAGCGCGATCAGCAGCACCGCCGCCAGCGAGCCCAGCATGGCCGCCACCGCGATCTGGAAGAACTCGGCCACGCCCCGGCCCGCCAGCCACGCGCTGGCCCGATCGCCCAGCACGGTGGCGGCGAACGCGGCGAGCGCGACCCGCAGGCCGCCGCCGACCAGGATGCTCGCCGAGGCGGCCACCGTCGCGACCGCCGTCACCAGGAACCAGGCGGGGTACACCCGCACCCGCCGGGTGATCCGCCGCAGCCGCGCCTGCGCCTCCTCCAGCGGCAGCGCCCCCGCGGCGGCCTCGGCGACCAGGGCGTGCACCGCGATCAGCCGGTCGTAGTCGGGCAGCCGGCGGCGGACCCGCCGCTCGACGGTGACCGGCACGCCGCCGTCCGCCGGGACGTGCGACAGAGTGATGGCCGACAGGTTGACGTCGGCCTCGCTGTGCGGCACGCCGTACGCGTCGGTGATGCGGCGCATGGCGCCGGAGACCGTCTCGTTGGACTCGCCGCTGCCGAGCAGCAACTCGCCCACGCGCAGCGCCAGCGCCATGGTCAGATACAGGTCACGCCGCGGAGGTGCCTGTTCCAGCGGTGTCGCCGACACCGTTTCCCCCGATACTTCCGAAATAGAACCTGCGCAGAGGTTATCTGCTCACCGCAGCCGCCAGGGCACGCACCCGCTCGGCGTGGCGATCATGACCGATGATCACCGGCGGCTCGTTGTACGGCATCGCGTCGGAGGACCGGCGCAGCTTGACGTACTGGCCGCAGGCGTCGACCGCGTAGGGCTCCATGTCGTCCTGCAGCGCGCCGATCACCGTGATCCCGTACGTCTCGCCGATCCGGCGGAACAGCGCCACGGCCTCCCTGCGGTGCTCCTTGCCGAGGTTGCGGCCCAGCTCGTCCAGGACCAGGCACAGGTGGCCGCCGCCGGAGGAGGCGATCGCCGCCGCGCAGACCAGCTTCACCGCCTTCTCGTCCATCAGCGCGGTGTTGGCCCGCCGGTTGTACGGCACGTAGCCCTGCCCCTCGCCGCGCCGCCAGCGGGGCGTCACCCGCCACGCCCAGCGCTGCTCGGGGTCGGCGGGCGCGGGCGGCACCGGGAAGTCCAGCGTCGCGCCGTAGCCGCCGTAGGCCAGGTCGAGCCGTTCGAACTCCTCGGCGACCCGCGCCAGCCGCGCCTTGACCGCCGCGGTCAGCGCGGCCCGGTGCACGGCGGTGGACTGCGCCGCCTCCTCCGCCCCCTTGGCGGCGGCGGACAGGTCGCGGCGGCGGGTCTCCAGCTGGGTCTCGATCTGGCGGCGCTGGTGGCGCTCGTACTCCTCCTGGCCGCGCAGGTAGGACGCCAGCGCCGCGCAGACGCCGGGGAACGTGGCCTGCTCGCGCGCGGTGCGCCCGGCCCCCGGCTCGGTCCGCTCCCTGATCAGGAACCGCAGCTCCTCGGGCATCTCCTCGTCCTCGCCGGGGAAGGTGTCGCGCAGCGCCTCGTCGAGGTGGCGCTCGGCCGCCCGCCACCACTCCTCGGCCGTCAGCGGGCGCTCGTCCTCGCCCAGCGCCTCCAGCCACTCGCCGGCCCCGGCGACCGTGCCGCCCCAGTCGGCGGCCATCGCGTCCAGCGCGAGCGCGTCACGGTCGGACTGCACCTTCGCCGCCTGCTCGGCGGCCTGGTCGCGTTCGGACTCGTGCCGCGCCCGGCGGCCCTCCAGGCGCTCGATCTCCATGCTCCTGGTGCGGGCGCGGAAATCGAGCGCGGCGACCTCCCGCTCGGCCTCGGCCACCCGCGGCGCGGCCTCGGCCAGGGCCGCGACGAGGCCGGTGAGGACCTCGCGCCGCTCGGTGAGCCGCCGCTCGACGTCGGCCAGCCGCACCGCGGCGCGCGCCCCCTCCAGCCGCCGGGCCGCCTCCGCCATGCCGTCCTCGGCGGTCCGTACGGCCTCGGCGGCGGCCTCCTGCACGTCCCGCGCCCGGTGCAGCCGCTGCTCGGCGGCCTTGATCCGGGCCTCGCGGCCGGTGGCGACCGCCTCGAACGACCCCACGACCGTGATGCCCGCCGCGCTGACCAGCACCGACCCGGGCAGCGCGGTCAGCGTCCGCGCCGCCTCGGGAAGATCGGCGGCGTCCACGATCACGGCGTGCTCCTGCGGCCAGCCCCGGGCGGCCAGGAGCGCCCGTCCCACGTGGTCCGCCGCGGCCTCGTCGTCGCGGGCCTGCTCGGCGACGTCGATCGCGTCGAGCAGGCCGGTCGCCCGGACCCCGGCCGCGGCGAGCGCGTCGAGCTGCGCCGCCGCCGGACCGCCCTCGGCGTCGTCCAGCGCGGCCTTCGCCTCGTCCACCTCGCGGTCGGCCACGCCCAGCGCCTTCAGCGCCTCGTTGAGAACGACCCTGGCCCGCTCCAGCTCGGCCTCGGCCGTCGCCACGTCGCGGCCGTCGGCCAGCCGCCGCTGCTCCTCCAGCCCGGGGACGCGGGCGCGCAGCTCGTCGGCCGCGTTCTCCGCCACCGCCCGGTCGGCGTCCAGCTTGGCCGCGCGGGCCTGCAACGCGGCCAGCTCCCGGCGGGCCCCGGCCAGGGAGCGCTCCAGCGAGTCGTCCCGGAGCGTGGCGATCTCCGCCTTCACCGTCTCGATCGCCTCGGCCGCGCGGCCGCCCGTCTCGCGCAGCCGCTCCAGCTCGGCGGCGAGCGCCTCGTCCCGGCGGGCCGCGTCGGCGAGCCTGCGCGCCAGCCGACCCCGCCAGGAACGCATCGCCCCGGCCAGCCGCACCCGGGCCCGGTCGCGCCGGTCGAAGGTCGAAAGCAGCTCCCGGGACTCCTCCTCGAAGTCCGTCAGCAGCTCCGCGGCCCGCGTCGCCCGCACCCGCCTGGCGTGCTCGTCGCGCCGGGCCTCCCGCTCCTGGTCCAGCTCGGCGTCCAGGCCGGTCAGCGCGGCGATCGCCTCGAACACCCGCTCCGGGGAGATCTCGTTCAACGGCTGGGACAGCAGGTTCGTGGCGACCTTGCTGCGCACCGAGGTGGACAGGAACGACACGCACCTGACGCGGTCGCCGTACAGGAACCTCGTCAGGTCGCGCGCCACCACGTCGCGGCGGCCCGCCGAGCGCGGCAGCGACGCCCACACCTCGTCGGCCAATGCCACCCGCTCCGCCTCCGAGGGCGCCGAGGCCGGCCTGATGCCCGGGACCACCCGGATCTCCAGGTGCGGGGCCTCCTGGTTGACCCGCAGCCACACCGTGACCGCGTCGTCCACCGAGCCGGGCGGGGCGAAGACGCCCACGATGTAGCCGTGGTCGGCGCTGGCCCACGTCCCGGCGCCGCCGCCCGCCGCCAGCTCGGCGTTGAACAGCAGCTCCGCCACCGCCTTGGCGCCGGAGGCGAAGCGCCACTGCTCGTCGCCGAGCAACGCGGTGATCATCGCGATGAACGACGACTTGCCCGCGCCGTTGGAGTCCTTCGGGCCGGCCCCGGCCACCACGATCAGCGTGCCGGGCACGATCGGCACCGGGTGGGTCGACAGCCGCGAGATGTTGACCGCCTGCACGGCGATCAGCACGCGGTCGCCGACCACGTCGTGGTCGGGCGCGGCGGGCCTGACCTCCACCGGCACCAGGCCGATCTGGCTGCCGCGCGCCCGCGCCGCCGCGGCCTCCGCCTCCTCCGCCGTTCTGGACGGTTCCGCGGCCGTGCTTCCGGCGGTGCTTCCCGCGGCGTCCTCGGCGGCGCCGGCCGCGCGGCGGCCCCTCGCGCCCCGTCCCGCCCGCGCGGCCCGATCCGGCTGTCCGGTGGTCACCCCTGTGTTTCCCTTCCTCGACGGTTCGCCCGAATGGCGGTGGCCAGCGGGGTGTGCGGCCCCGCGGCCAGGATGAGCTCCTCCTGCAGGCGGCGCCTGGCCGCCGGGGTCAGCCGGTGGAACTGCGGGCCGGGAACATAGCCGCCCGCCTCCTCCCCGGCCTTGACCTGCGTCACCAGGCCCGCGTGACGCAGCGTCCGCAGCGCCGCGTCCAGCGCGCCGACCGGCAGCCGGGTGTGCCGCCGCAGCTCCTCCACCGGGGCGGGGAACGGCGACAGCCAGCTGTCGGCGGGCAGCACGCCCTCGGCCCGGGGGATCGCCACCGAGTGGACCAGCACCAGCGTCAGCACCGCCCGCTCGGCCTCGCCGACCGTCCCGCTCACCGCGGCGCCCACCTCGTCGGCGTATCCCGAGATCCACGTCTCGCGGCCCTGGACGAGCACCCGGCCGCGCCGCCGCAGCATCTCGGCGACCGTACGGCGCGGCGCCGGGTCGCGCAGCGCCGGGAAGCGGGCCTCGTGGACCGGCTCGGCGGCGTGCTCGACCGCCATGAACGCCGCGACGATCTCGGCCCGGCGCCGCTCGTCGAACGCCTCCAGCAGGTCGGCGTCCAGATCCGCGGCGGCGGTGACCTCCGAGGCCGCCGTGACCTCCCCGGGCTCCCCGGCGTCCCCGTCCGGGCCGGCCGCCGTCTCCCGGGCCCCCTCGCCGTCCTCGGCGAGGACCGGGAGCACGGCGGGCCGGACGGCGCCCTCCGCGCCGGAGGGCAGGCGGCGCAGCAGCTCCCGGAGCTGCGCGTGCGACTCGGCGGGCCAGGACGCGCAGCGCGGGCCGAGCCGTACCACGCCGGCCTCCACCGTCAGCCAGGCCGAGTCGTGCAGGCGGCGCAGCGCGCCGACGGCCCAGTTGCGCATCAGGTCGTCGCCGCGCCCGATGAGGGCGCGGTAGGCCGCCAGCACCTCGTCCACCGGCGCGGGCGAGCCCGGCCACGGGTCGGCGGCGAGGTCGGTCCAGCAGCACTTCAGCGCCGCCGCCAGCACCCGCCGGGTCTCCCCGGAGCGTTCCACCGCCACCGGCGCGACCTGGTACTCCTCCAGCAGCGACGGCGTCGCGCCGTCGGGCCAGGCCGGCAGCGCCGTACCCGTGCCGTCGCCGAGGCCCGCCCGGAGCATGCCGGCCGGGGCGGGCTCGCCGGGGCCCAGCGGTAGCGGCCCGGCGGACCGGGCACGCGCGTGCATCAGCTCAGGCGTCATCATCCGTCCTTCCCGGACCTTCCGAACCCTCCGGACGGCCACGCCCCGGCTCGGGCGCCCCGGCCGTTCTCCCCGGATGGCCGCGCGCCGGCTCGGGTGCCCTCTCCGCCCCCGCGTCCGTCCGCTCCAGGTGGCCGTGCGACAGCCACGCGGGCTCCGCGCCCGGGACCGCCGTCAGGCCGTCGGACCAGCGCAGCCGGTAGGGCGACTCCGGGCGCAGGTCGGCCGAGACGAGGTCGGCCAGCAGGCGGCGCGCCGAGACCCACTCGCCGCCCGCGGCGAGCGCCTCCTCCAGCGGGGCGGACGGCCGCCCGGCGAGGACCGACTCGGAGACGGCGGCCAGGCGGCCGAGGACGCCGTCGCCGGCCTCGGCGTCGTGGGAGCCGGCCGGGCCGGGGTCGGGCACGATCGAACGCGGGGGAGTGGGCTGCGCCGGAGCCGGGCGGGGGCTCTCGTCCACCGCCCGGACGATCGCCGCCGGGTCGTGCCAGGGCGCCGGGGCGTCGAAGGCGAAGTCGTCCAGCACGGCCGCGAGCCGCTCCTTGTCGGCGGTCTGCGCGAACGTCCGCCAGGTCTCGGCGGGCAGCAGCGTGAGGTTCCGCGTCGTGCCGGCCGAGTCGGCCAGGCGGCCGGCGGCGCGGCGGGAGGCGTCACTGTAGGCGTAGATCGCCGCGCGCAGCTCGGTGCAGGTGCGGTCGAGCTCGGGCCAGCGGGTCAGGATGGTCGCGTGCAGGCTCTGCGCCCGGCGGGCGATCTCCTCGGTGCCCCACAGCTTGGGCGCCTGCTCGCGCAGCTCCTCGATGGTGCCGCCGACCAGCGTGATCAGCTCCAGCGCCCACAGCCGGAAGGCCCGTGACAGGTTCCGCGCGCTGAGGCGCGCCTCCTCCATGGTCGTACGGGGGTCGGCGACGTTGAGGTCCTCCAGTGCCAGCAGCCGGTGCATCTCCGACTGGCCGCCGTCGGCCATCATCCGCCGGACGAACATCAGCCCCACCACGCTGGTGAACGACGCCCGGTAGCGGAGCTGGTTGGGCTTGGGGAACACCTCGCGGATCGCGCCGAGGCCCCTGAGCACCCGCAGGCGGTTCTCGAACATCTCCAGCGGGTAGGCCCGGCAGACGTGGCGCATCTGCTCGTGGGTGAGCCACTCCTCGCCGGCCTCGGCGAACGCCGCGAACAGCGTCTCGGCGATGTCGACCAGCACGGGGTCGTCCACCACCGCGCCGCTGTCGCGGGCGAGCGCGGCGAACATCCGCCGGTAGGTCGACAGCACGGCCTCCTCGGTGAGGGCCGCGTCGAGAGTGATCTCCTGGTCGGTCTCTGGCACGCCCAATACCGTAGGGCCTTCCCCCGACATCCCCGTCCCGCCGGGCGGGGCGGGCGCCTTCCCGGTTCAGTGGTCCGGCGACCGCCCGTTCACCGGCCGCCGGACGGATCCGGCGGCTGGACGGGGGCACCGGCGCGGGGCGGCACCCCGTTGCGGAGCGACCAGCCGCCGTCGCTGACGATCGTCTGGCCGGTGATCCAGGAACCTTCGTCGCCGGCCAGCCACCGCACCAGCCCGGCGGTCTCCTCCGCCGTGCCCCACCGGCCCCGCGGATGCCGGCCGGACAGCCACTCCCGGTCCTCGGGCGAGGCGTATCCCGTGTCGACGGGCCCCGGGTTGACACAGTTGACGGTGACGCCGCGGGCGCTCAGCGGGGCGGCGAGGCTCATCGTCAACTGCTGCACCGCGCCCTTGGTGGCGATGTAGGGCAGCTCGGTGGGCATCGGCTCCAGATGCTGTCCGGAGGTGAACGTGATGATCCGCCCGCCGTCCAGGTCGGGCTGGGCGGCGAACTCCTGCACCAGCAGCAGGGTCGCCCGGACGTTGACCGCCCAGCACAGGTCGAGCTCCTCGGCGGTCAGCGCGCCGATCCCGGCCTCGGAGCTGCGGGCGTGGTTGGCGACCAGGACGTCCACCCGGCCGAACCGCTCGCGGGCGGCGGCGACGATCTCACCGGGCGCCGCCGGGTCGGCCAGGTCGATCGCCAGGTGCCCCACCGTCCCGGCGCCCTCGGGCAGTTCCTCCCGCAGCGCCGCGACGACCCCCTCCGCGCCCAGCGGGTCGGCGCCCCAGGGCTGGCCGGCGTCGTGCGGCGACCACGAGCAGGCGAGGACGTTCATCGGCACGGAGGCCAGCTCGCGGGCGATGGCGTAGCCGATGCCGACGCGCCGGCTCACCCCCGTGACGATCGCGGTCCTCATCGGAGCAGAGGTCATCGTTCTCTCGTCTTTCGCTGCGAACGGCATGGCGGCCCATCATCACATCAAGATCACGAAAACGTCCATCCGTTGACGGCGGGACACCGGCCGGTGACGTCTCCACCTCTGCGGAATCATCCGGGTGATCGAATCGGCCCGCCGGATCCGGTCGTCCGGGGCGAACCGGTGCACCCCCGGGGCCGGGGCCGCTCGTGGATCACGACGCCCCTCCCAGGGGGAGCCCGGCGCGTACGGGCTCCCCGAGGGGAAGCTCGGCGCGTACGGTGAAGCCGCCCCCGGGGCGGGGCGCGGCCCGCAGCCGGCCGCCGAGCGCCGCGACGCGCTCGCGCATGCCGAGCAGGCCCGTGCCGGGCACGGGCGGCGCGGCCGGGTCGGCCCCGCCGTCGTCGTCGATCTGCACGACCAGCTCCTCGTCGGCGTAGCCGACGCGTACCGCCGCGGCCGCCCCGCCGGCGTGCCTGGAGACGTTGGTGAGCGCCTCCTGGACGATCCGGTACGCGGCCCGGTCCACCTCGGGCGGCAGTTCCCGCCGCGTGCCGGAGATCGTCACCGTGACCGGCAGCCCGGCCGAGCGGGCCCGCTCCACCAGGCCGCCGAGCCGGTCGAGACCGCTGGCCGCGACCTCGCCGCCGGAGCCGCCGGAGCCTTCGGAGCCGCCGGAGCCGCCGGGATGGTCGGGGTCGCCCGAGTGGCCGGGGTCGCGCAGCACCTCCAGGGTGGCGCGCAGCTCGCGCATGGCGTCACCGCCGGCCTCCTGGATGGCCAGCAGCGCGGGCGGCACGTCCTCGCTGCGCTTGCGCGCCAGGTGGACGGCCACCCCGGCCTGGACCTTGATGATCGAGATGCTGTGGGTGAGCGAGTCGTGCAGTTCCCTGGCGATGCGCAGCCGCTCCTCACCCGCACGGCGCAGGGCCGCCTCCTCGCGGGTGCGCTCGGCCTCGGCGGCCCGCCGCTCGGCCTCCTCCAGGTACGCCTGCCGGTGCCGGGTCACCGTCGCCGCCACCCCGGCCGCCACGAACCAGCCGACCAGCAGCGAGGCGTCCTGGAGAACCTGCACGGGCCCGTCGGACCCGGGGAGGTTCGCCGCGAGGTTCACGCCCAGGAAGACCACGCTCGCCAGCGCCGGAGCCAGCCGGTGGCCGGCCCGTACCGTGGCGAACACCGACACCAGGACGGGGAAGGATGCCGGCGGGCCCGGCTGGACGCGCGCCGTGACGACGAGCATGCAGGCCGTGCCGACGAGCAGCGCCACCAGGGGCGCCCGCCGCCAGGCGACGAGCGCGAGCGAGCCGGCGAGGGCGGCCGCGAGATCCGCCGCGCCCGTGCCCGGCGTGCCGAGCACGACGACCGACAGCAGGGCGGCCATCACCGCGGCGAGCAGGCCGTCCTGGGCGAGCGGCCGCCATCCCTCCACAGACCTCATCCGTGCAGATTACGATCTTTCCCGCCGGAGGTCGTCCCCGGTACGTCGTAACGAATCCCTACTCCCCGGGATGTAGTGGGGCCGGCCCTGCTTCCCCGGTGTCAGGCGGAGGAGCCTTCCCGGGCATGACGACCGCAGACCGGCCCGGACAGCACGATGTCCGGCATGCACACGATCCGAGCAAAGAGCGGGCTCCGCCACGTGAGCCCGGGGAGCCGCCGGCCGTCACCCCTCGCACCCGGACCCCGTACGGGCGGGTCCGCGGCCACGGGAACGGCGCGGAGGACCGAGCCGTGCTGAGAGGCGGGGAAGCGGCGGCGGGACGGGCCACCCGGCCGGGGGCCACCCTCGCCGCGGTGGCCGTCGTGCAGTTCATGGTGTCACTGGACCTGTCGGTGGTGAACGTCGGACTTCCGCGGATCGCCGCCGGCCTCGGCTTCAGCGCGGCGGGCCTGACCTGGGTGATCCACGCCTACGCGCTCACCTTCGGCGGGCTGCTCCTCCTGGGCGGCAAGGCCGCCGACCGGTACGGCCGCAGGCGCGTCCTGCTGTTCGGACTCGGCCTGTTCGGCCTCGCCTCGCTCGCCGGCGGCTTCGCCCAGGAACCCGGCCATCTGGTCGCCGCCCGCGCCGCGCAGGGCATCGGGGCCGCCGCGCTGGCCCCGGCCGCGCTGGCGCTGCTGACCGCGACGTTCCCCGCGGGCAGGGCCCGCGTCCGGGCCTTCGGGGTGTGGAGCGCGACGAACGCCGCCGGGGGCGCCCTCGTCGTCCTGCCCCGGACCGGCCCGCCGTCACGGACCGGACAGGCCGACGGTCACCGGAAGGAAATCCTCGTATGACCACCACCGCCCCGATCGACCTCTTCGCGTCCGTCGTCCACCTTCACCGGGGCGGTGAGATCCACGCCGGGAGGAGAGCGGCGGACCCCGGCCGGGACGGCTGGCGGCTGACGGCCTTCCACGCGAAGACCGGCGCCGACGTCCACGCCGACCACTGGGAGGTGCACCCCGAGGCCGAGGAGATCGTGTCCTGCCTCATCGGGAAGATGCGCCTCTACCTCCGCCCGGAGCGGCCGGATCAGGAGGAGGAAGAGATCAGGCTCCTGGCCGGAACCGCCGCCATCGTCCCGCGCGGGCGGTGGCACCGCATCGAGCTGGACATCCCCAGCAACATCATGACCGTCACCCTGCCCCACGGCAGCCGGCTGGAGAAGCGGATCGAACCCTAGGCGGGACCCCGGGCCCACCCCCTGACGTCTTCATCCGGAAGGACGATCTTGAAAGAAAAGGCCCCACTGGGCGCCCGCATCATGCTCAGGGACACCCTGGACTGGGAGTCGCTCACCGACGACCAGGTGATCGCCGCGAGGCGGAAGGTCAACCGCATCCGATCGTCCCGGGCGGCACGGATCATCACCGGCCTGCCCGACCGCCGTGCCGGCATCGAGGAGCGCACGATCGCCCTTCCGGGCCGTCGCCTGAAGCTGCGGGTGCATCGTCCGAAGAACGCCGGTCCGAGGCTGCCGTTGATCCTCTCGTTCCACGGCGGTGGCTTCATCGTGGGAGTCCCCGCGCAGAACGACTGGCTCAACAGTCACCTCGCGGCCCACTGCCCGGCGGTGGTCGTGTCGGTGGACTACCGCCTCGCCCCCGAGCACCCGCTGCCGGAGCCGATCGAGGACGGCTACGACACGCTCGCCCGGATTCTCGAGGACCCCGCCGGCTGGGGCGTCGACCCGGCGGCCGTCGCGGTCCTCGGCGAGAGCGCCGGCGGAACACTCGCCGCGCTCGTCGCGTTGCGCGCCCGCGAGGACGGCCCGCCGCTGCACGCCCAGGTGCTGGCCTACCCGGGCACGGACTGGCCCGACACCATGGCCGACTACCCCTCGATCGCCGCGAACGCCGGCAACCCCGGGTTCTCGCTGTCCGAGTGGCGCGGCGGGACGGAGTACGGCGGAGCTGTTGCGCCCCTACGGGTGGGGTTTCGCCGCCGTGGTGATCCGGCAGGTGATCGGCGCCGTCGCGGGTCTGGCGCCGCTGCCGGCGGTCGTCGAGCTGGGCCGCGGCTCGGTCACCCTGGGCGGCGCCGATCTGCGCGAGATCGACGGCCGGGAGCTGCACCGGCTGGTCTCCTTCGTCTTCCAGGACGTCCGCCTGCTGCGCGCTGGACCCGGTGAACGATGCGGCCGTCCACGACGGCGGGACCGCGACCGGGAGCGGACGAAAGGCGTCCGGCCGGGCTCTACTGTGACGGTATGAGGATCATGCCCGAGCGCCGCCCGGCGGTGACGGACGCGGCTCCCGCGGCGAGGGTGAGCGTCACCCGCCGTCCCGGCGGGCAGGCGGGGACGCGCGTCGCCCGCCGCCCCGGCGGGCAGGCCGTACAGATCGGCGGGGACGCCGCCACCGCGGGAGGCGCGTCGTGATCCGGGTGCTCCTGGTCGACGACCAGCCGCTCATCCGCGCGGGGTTCCGCGCCCTGCTGGAGGCCGAGGACGACCTCCAGGTGGTCGGCGAGGCGGGGGACGGGGCGAGGGGCCTCGCCCTGGTCCGCGAGCACCTGCCCGACGTCGCGCTCGTCGACGTGCAGATGCCGGTGATGGACGGCATCGAGGCGACCCGGCGGATCGCCGCCGACCCCGCCCTGGCCGGGGTGCACGTGGTGATCCTCACCAACTACGGCCTCGACGAGTACGTCTTCGACGCGCTGCGCGCCGGCGCCACCGGGTTCCTGGTCAAGGACACCGAGCCGGCCGACCTGCTGCACGGCGTCCGCGTCGCGGCGCGGGGCGACGCGCTGCTCGCCCCGGCCGTCACCCGCCGCCTGATCGGCGAGTTCGTCGCCCGCCGCCCGCTGCTCTCCGCCACCGGGCTGGACGTCCTGACCAACCGGGAACGCGAGGTGATGGCCCTGGTGGCGCACGGCCTGTCCAACGACGAGATCGCCGCGCACATGGTGATCAGCCCGGCCACCGCCAAGACCCACGTCAGCCGGGCGATGACCAAGCTGGGGGCCCGCGACCGCGCCCAGCTCGTCGTCCTCGCCTACCAGTGCGGCCTGGTCACACCGGGACGGCCGGGCACGCTCCCCGGTCAGGGCGCCTGACCGGCCCCGTCCAGGACCGGTGGCCCGTACGGCGGCGGACCCGGGTCCTGGGCGAGTCGCAGGCCGGTGTGCTCGGCGAGGAAGGCCAGCAGGTCGCCCGCCAGCCCCACCGACCGGCTCGCCGACCGCGCCGCGTGCCCGACGCCCTCCTCGTGGCGCAGCAGGACCGGTCGTGTCCCCGAGGTCGCCCACTGCAGCGCCGCGCACAGCTTGCGCGCGTGCATGGGGTCCACGCGGGAGTCGCCGCCGAAGGCGGCCAGCAGCGTCGCCGGGTAGTCCACGCCCTCGCGCACCCGGTGGTAGGGGGAGTAGCCCAGCAGCCATCCGAGCTGCTCGGGGTCGTCGGCCGAGCCGTACTCCGCCCGCCAGGCCGGGCCCAGGCCGGACCGCTCGTAGCGGACCATGTCCGTCAGCGGGGCCGAGCAGACCGCGGCGGCGAACAGGTCGGGACGCTGCGTCAGCGCCGCCGCGGCCACCAGCCCGCCGTTGGACTCACCGCACAGGCCCAGCCGGTCCGGGACGGTCCAGCCCTCGGCGACGAGATGCCCGGCCACCGCCACCAGGTCGTCGACGGCGTTCTGCTTGCGGTCGAGCGCCCCGTCGCGGTGCCACCCCGCGCCCTCCTCGCCGCCGCCGCGCAGCTGGGCCAGGACGAACACGCCCCCGGCCTCGACCCAGGGCAGGATGTAGGCCGAGTACGAAGGCGTCATCGGCCGGCCGAACCCGCCGTAGCCGTACAGGACCGCCGGCCGCGGACCGGAGCCGGGCCGGGCGAGCACCACCATCCGCACGGGCGTGCCGTCCCGGGAGGCGCAGACGAGCCGGCGGGAGACGATCCCGGGCACCTCGACGGCGCCGGGCGCGGCGGCCCACGGCGTGGTCCGCCCGGTGCGGGTGTCGTAGCGGTGCACGCTCGTCGGCGTGACGCCGTCGGTGTAGGTGAACCACACCTCGGGGCCGCCCTCGGGACGGGTGAACATCCGCCCGGCCGCGCCGAGGCCGGGCAGCGGCACCTCGCCCAGCCCTTCGCCGGTGGCCGGGTCGTGCACGGCGATCTCGCTGATCGCGTGCCGGGTACGGCCGACGAGCAGCACCGGCGCGCCGGGCTCCCCGGCGAACGCGAAGTCGCCGGTCACCGCCTCCGGATCGGGGCCGACCAGCTCCCGCCAGCCCGCCACGCCGGGCCGAGCCGGGTCGGCGACGCACAGCCGCCCCCGAGGGGCGTCCAGGGTGGTCAGCAGGTACAGCCGCCCGTCCGGGCCCACCGCGGGCACCGTCGCCGCGGCCGTCCCCTCCTGGACCACCCGCAGCCCGGGGCGTTCCGGCGGCCCGGACGACAGGTCGGCCAGCCACAGGTCGTTGCCGCCGCCGGAGGCCGCCGAGACCGTCAGCCAGCGGCCGTCGGCGCTCATCCCCAGGCCGTAGGACCGCTCGTCGCCGCGGATCACCGCGTCGTCGCCGGCGGGGACGCCCAGCCGGTGCAGGCACACCCGCCGCGCGCGCACGTAGAAGAACGCCTTCCCGCCGGGCAGCCAGACCACGGGTGCGTAGCGGCAGCGGTCGATCGGGCCGTCCACCTGCCGCCCGGTGGCGACGTCGAGGACCCGCAGCTCCGAACGCTCGTCGCCGTTCCTGGAGACCTGGTAGGCCAGCAGCCGGCCGTCCAGGTCGGGCTGCCAGGAGTCGAGGGTGGTCAGCCCCGACGGGTCGAGCTCCGCCGGGTCGACCAGCGCCCGCTCGGCCCCGTCCGGTCCGGCGGTGTACAGCACGGCGTGCTCCTGGCCGGCCTCGCGGCGCAGGAAGAACCGGCGACCGCCCCGCCACAGCGGCGGCCCCGCCATCCCGGCGGACATGAGCCGGGCCACCCGCCCGTGCCACGCCGCGCGCCCGGCGAGCGCGTCCGCGTGGCCGCGCCACAGCCTCTCCTGCGCGGCCAGCCACTCCCGCGTCCGGGGATCATCGGCGTCCTCCAGCCACCGGTAGGGGTCGGCCACCGCGTGCCCGTGCAGGTGGTCGACGATCGGCTGCCGTTCGGCGGGGGGACGGATCACAGCACCGGCTCCTGTGGGGTCGCGGGGTTCCAGTGGCCGACCAGGTCGGCGTAGAGGGGAGAGGCGGCGAGCAGCTCCGAGTGCCCGCCGAGCCGGACGCTGGTGCCGTCCATGACGAGGATCCGCCGCGCCCGCGTCGCCGACGTCAGCCGGTGCGCGATGACGACGAGGGTGCCGCCGCGGCGGGCGAACGCCCCCTCCGCGCGGGCCTCGGCCGCCGGGTCCAGGTGGCACGTCGCCTCGTCGAGGATCACCAGGCGGGCCGGGGAGAGATGGGCGCGGGTCAGGGCGACGAGCTGCCGCTCGGCCGGGGACAGCGCGCCGGAGGACACCTCGGCGTCGTAGCCGCCCAGCCGCTCCGCCAGCGCGGTCAGGCCCACCTCGCGGGCGGCGGCGTCCACCTCCTCGCGCGACGCCGGCGCCAGGTAGGTGAGGTTGTCCCACAGCGTGCCCCGGAAGACGTACGCCTCCTGGGGGATCAGCACCCGGCAGGCCGGATCGAGCCGGTCGGCGGGGACGCCGCCGACCTCGACGCGGCCCGCGCCGGGCCGCAGCACCCCGGCCAGCAGCGCGCCCAGCGTCGATTTGCCGATGCCGCTGGGCCCCACCACGGCGAGGTGGTCGCCCTCGGGGATCGACAGGTCCAGGCCGGAGATCACCGGCTCGGCGTGCGGGCCGTACGCGAAGACGACCCCGCGCAGCTCGGCGCGCACGTTCCGGGCCGCGACCCGCCCGGCGGCCGGACCGTACGGCGGAGCCACGGGACCGGGGGAGGGGGCATGGCCCTCGGGGGAGAGCGTAGGGCGCTCGGCGGCGGCCGGGAGGGCGGGGGAGGCGGGACCGGGCGGGACGTCCGGCCGCAGGATGCGGTCCAGCGACACCCGCAGCCGCACACCGCTGATCCCCAGCCCCTGCACGAGGTTGCCCAGCGCCGGGGCCAGCGACTGCGTCACGTACGCCAGGGCGCCGAGGACCACCCCGGCCCCGGCCCCCCGCGACAGCAGCCAGGGGGTGCCGGCCAGTATCAGCAGGACCGGAAGCCGGCCGCCCACCGCCAGCGACAGCGTGCGCAGGGCGGTCACCCGGGCCAGCGACCGCCCCGCGGCGGCCTGCTCCGCCACCCGCGCGCCGACGGAGGCGGCCACCCTGTCCTCCGCCGCGCAGGCGGTGACGTCCCGCAGGGCGCCCACCGCGGCGGCCAGCGACCCGGCGGTGCGCTCGTCGGCCAGCAGGAACTCCCGCTGCCGCCGGGCCATGGCCGGCAGCGACAGCAGGAACAGCCCGACGCCGGCCGCGAACGGCGGCAGCACCAGCACCAGCACCTCGGGGACCAGCGCGCCCAGCCCCAGCACCACGCTCACCACGGTGAAGGCGAACGACCTGACCACCGTGATGACCGAGGCGAAGGCGTCACGGGCCAGCTCCACCTGGAGGTTGGACCGGGCCACGGCCGCGGAGCCCGGCCCGTGCCCGGCGGCGGACGCGCGGTCCAGCGCGCTCTCCACGACGTGGCCGAGCAGGTCCTCCCGGAACGGCTCCACGATCGCGGCGACGGCCAGCACGACCTGCCGCGCGCCCGCCGCGCCCACCAGCCAGGCGGCGGCGAGGACCGCCAGCCAGGCGAAACCGGTGCCGGGCCGGCCCGCGGCGAAACCGTCGTCGATCGCCCGCGCCACGGCCAGGCCCACGACGAGGGCGGGCGCCGTCTCCGCCACCGACCACGCGGCGAGCCTGACCAGCAGGCGCGGGTCGCGGCGGAGCGCCCGGCGGACCGGGCGGTTCACGGCGTCCCCTGCGCGGACGGCGTCCGCGGTGACGCGGCCGGCGACGCAGTGGCCACGACGGGACCGGGCGGGCCGGGCGGGCCGGAGGCGGATCCGGGAGGCCCGGGAGGCGGGCCGTCCGCCTGGAAGACGGCGCGGTACGCCGGGTCCCTCCACAGCGCCCGGTGCGTGCCGTAGCCGCGCACCCGCCCGCCGTCCAGCCAGATCACCCGGTCCGCCGCCGCCGCGGTCGCGGCGCGGTGCGTCACGACCAGCCGGGTACGGCCGCCCAGCCGCCCGGCCAGCGCCGCGGCGACCTGCCGCTCGGTGACGGTGTCGAGGCTGGAGGTGGCGTCGTCCAGGACGAGCAGCCGCCGCCCGTGCGCGAACGCCCGCGCCAGCCCCAGGCGCTGCCGCTCCCCGCCCGACATCGGGGCGTCGTCCAGGCGCGTGCCGTACCCCAGGGGGAGCCGCCGGACGAACGCGTCGGCGCACGCCTCCCGGGCGGCCCGGCGCACGGCCCGCGGGTCCGGCTCGTCCAGCCCCAGGCCGACGGCCTCCTCGACGGTGTCGCCGACCAGCACCGGACGTTCGAAGGCGTAGCCCACCGCCCGGCGCAGCGCCCCGGGCGACAGCCGGGGCAGCGGCACCCCGTCCAGCAGGACCGTCCCGGCGGCGGGGTCGGCCAGCCGCCCGGCGAGCGCGGCCAGGGCCGACTTGCCGCTGCCGGAGCGCCCGACCACCGCCACCGAGCAGCCGCCCGGGACGACCAGGTCGATCTCGCCGAGCCCTTCGGCGCGCACGCCGCGCAGCTCCAGCGTTCCGGGGCCGGCCGGCAGCGGGCTCTCGCCGTAGGCCCGCGGAGTCCCGGCGGTCAGCTCGGTGATCCGGACGGCCGCGGCGCGCGCCCGGGCCAGCCGGGCGACCTGGCCGAGCGCCGAGCCGATGCCCGCGCCGAGCACGACGTAGCGGGCGGCGGAGTACAGCTCGCCCGCGGTCAGCCCGCCGTCCGCCAGTCGCAGCCCGCCCACCGCCAGCACGGCCACCTCCAGCAGCGGCACCACGGCGCCCGCCCGCACGCCGGCGCTCGCGTTGGCCCGCCACATGTCCATGGCGTGCCCGCGCAGCCGGGGCAGCGCGGCCAGCACCCGGGCCTTCTCCGCCGCCCCGGTGCCCGCGGCGGCGATCGTCCGGGCCCCGGCGAGGGCGTCGACCAGGCGGGCGGCGATGTCGCCCTGGGCCTCCTGGTAGCCGCCGGCGATCGAGGTGCCGGCCCGCAGGAACGCCCGCAGCACGAAGGTGATCAGGACGAGGCCGCAGACCAGGGTCAGGGCCAGCCGGACGTCGATGAGGGTGAGCGCCACGATGCCGCCCGCCGAGGGGATCACCAGCGCCGCCGCGGTGACGAGCGCCTCCGGCGCCCGACCGGCCTCCTCGGCGTTCACCCCCATCCGGGTGACGAGGTCCCCTTCGGGGAGGCGGCGGGTCAGCGCGGGCCCGGCGCCGAGGACGTGCCGCAGGGCCCGCAGGCGGAGCCACGCCGTGGCCTGGGCGCCGCTCACCCCGGCGCCCCAGACGCCCAGGGCGTCGCAGGCGACCGCCCCGGCCACGAGCGCCGCGCAGACGCCCGCCCAGGTCCAGGCCCCGCCCGCCGGGCCGGCCGCGACCAGGGCGTCGACGGCCCGGCCCAGCGCGTAGGGGAGCGCCAGTTCGGCCAGCGCCCCGGCGACGGAGGAGACGGCGAGGACGCCCAGCCAGGGGCCGCCGCGCCGTACGGTCTGGGCGAGCAGCCGGTCCGCCATCCGCACCGGTCCCTCCTTCGCTCGAAAGGTTCTGGGGCCCGCTCGACGGGGCTCGGAAGAAGTCCCCGGAACAGGCCGTGCCCGGGACGGCCGCCGTCATCGGCCGCCCCGGGCACGGGGTGTCACTAGTGGCAGAGCAGCAGGCTCAGGTTGCTCGGCGTGTAGGACTCGCAGCCCAGGACGGTCAGCGAGCTGCCGCCGCCACCGCCGTGGCCGCCGCCGGGAGCCTCAAGAGCCTGGAGGTCGAGAAGAACCATTTTCCTTACCTCTTCCTTGTGATCGGAGACGACTAGTGGCAGAGCAGGGCGCTCAGGTTGCTCGGCGTCTGGGACTCGCAGCCCAGGACGGTCAGCGTGCTGCCGCCGCCACCGCCGTGGCCGCCGCCGGGAGCCTCGAGAGCCTGGAGGTCGAGAAGAACCATGGTGTTACTCCGTTTCTGGCGATCGGGAAGAGGATCAGTGGCACAGGAGCAGGCTCAGGTTGCTCGGCGTGCAGGACTCGCAACCGAGAACGGTCAGCGAGCTGCCGCCGCCGCCACCGCCACCCCCGTTGGGGGCTTCCAGGCTCTGGAGGTCGAGAAGTACCATGCTGTTGTCACACCTCCTTCGAAGGCTCGCGGGGGGAAAGCCGCTCGGCGGATCCATGCGCGGGTAGTGCCGTGGACAGGGCACCCGCGCCGCCGGGCGGCTCGACAAAGGGGAGGAGCACCCGCCGGTCGCCCAGCGCGGAGCTCATCGCGAACAGGACTCCGGCCGTGCCGGTCGCGAAGTCCATCGAAAGCCTGAGCAGCTGGTCGCCGGGGAAGGCCAGGCCGTCGCCGTATGACAGCGCGTGCCAGCCCAGTCCCCGGATCTGCTCGGCGAGGTCGGTGGCGGCCCCGGAGCCGGCGGAGCTCGCGCCGGTGCGGGCGGGGTCGCCCGGCGCGGGCTCCGGGACCGCGGCCAGGGCCGCGATCATGCCCGCCCGGCCGGTGAACAGCCCCGGCTGGACGTAGTAGCGGCTCCGGGCGGCGCGCATGCAGCCCCGCAGCGCGGTCCGGAAGCCGTCGTCGTCGCGGTGGGCCAGATAGCGGGCGAGGACCAGGCCGATGCCGGCCGATCCCTCGTCCAGGTAGGGCAGCGTGCGCCACCCCTGTGTGACCTGCAGCGAGTCGTCCTGGACGGTGACGCAGCGCCGCAGGTCCTGCCGGAGCGCCACGGCCGCCAGGTCGAGCAGCCCGGCGTCGCCGGTCCGCTCGTAGGCGTGCAGGAAGAGGAGGGCGGGCCCGGACGAGCCGTACATCAGCCCGGCCCGCGGGTTGCCGCCGCCGCTGGTCTCCGGCACGTCCTCCACCCCGCCGAGCCGGTCGGCGCAGACGCCGACGGCGCGCAGCGCCAGGTCGGCGAGCGTCTGCTCACCGGTCGTGCCGGCCAGGTGCAGGAGGTTCAGCCCGACACCCGCGAGGCCCCCGAACAGGCCGGGTTCCAGCCCCTCCCACTTCTCCCGCATGGCCACCTCGACCGCGTCGAGCGCGTCCTGGCGGTGCCCGAGCCGGTCGAGGACGTAGGCGACGCCGTGCAGCCCGTCGTAGAACCCGACGCCGGTCCCGGGGGCGGGGGACGCGGCGCGGCGGCGCAGCCACTCCACGTGCTCGGGGCGGACCTCGGTGCCGGCGGCGTCCAGCGCGTAGAGCACGCCGGCCGCGCCGTACGCGAGGTTCAGGCCGCCGCCGGGCCTGAACTGGGCCACGTCGCCGGGGAAGAGACGGTCGTCACGCCCGGGGGTGGCGCTCGCCAGGATCGCCCGGCACATGGCGTCCCGCAGCGCGGGCCAGTCGTCCGGGGCGAGCCGGGGGAGGGGCCGCGCCGTCACCGGGTCGTCGCCGACGATGGTGCGGACCGCCTCCTGAACCACCTCCGGCGGCACCGGGAAGGTCTCGGTGACGAGCTCGGCGAGCTGGAACACCTTGGCCCGGTCGAGTGACTGGGTGACGGTGAGCTGCGGCGCGAACAGGCCGAAGCACAGGCAGGCCAGCGCGTAGTCGTCGATCTCGACGCCCTGGCGGCCGGGCGGCGCGTTGAAGGCGGGATGGCCCAGGGCGGCGCGGCCGCGGTCCTCGGCGAGGGTCGCCACCTCGTAGTCGATCATGACCAGGCGGCCCTCGGCGGTGATGAGGATGTTGTTGGGATGCAGGTCGCCGAAGACCACGCCGCGCTCGTGCAGCGCCTCGACGGCCCGCCGGACCTTGGGGAGCGTCTCCATGACCCACGCGGTGTACTCGGCGAGGGTCCCGGCGTCGCAGCCGGCCCGGGTGAGGGGGTAGCGCTGCACCAGCTGCCGCTGCAGGGGATTGCCGTCGACGAACTCCTGCACCAGGAAGTGGTGCTCGCCGAGGACGAAGTAGTCGATCAGCTCGGGCACGCAGTCCAGCCCGGACAGGCGCTCCAGCATGTCGCGTTCGTGTCCCAGGCGCGCCACCGCGTCGCGGCCCGCGGCGTCGAGGCCGGCGTGCGGGCGGGCCTCCTTCAGCACCACGGGCCTGCCGCCGCGTCGCTCCCGCCCGAGGTAGACCCCTCCGCCGTTGGAGAAGTGCATGACGCTCTCGACCTCGTACGGCAGGCCGCCGGTGGTGACCGCGTTGCGGGCCGCGAGGTGCGGCTCCAGGAACTCCGGCAGCGTCACCCAGGACGGCACGGAGAAGGACGGCCCGCGCACGTCGGGCACCAGCCGGCCGTCGGCGTCCTCGATCGCGAGCACCGCCTCGCCCTTGGCGTCCAGGCAGTGCCGGGAGGCGAAACCGCCGTAGCGCACGAAGAGCGGGCCCTCGCCGTAGCGCAGGTCACTGAGGATGTAGGGGCCGTGGACGCCGTGGAGCAGCTCGTGCAGCTCCTTCAGCGTGAGCTCCAGCTGCGCCTCGTCCACGGGATAGATCGTCACCAGCTTGCCGCTGGACCCGCGGGGGGCCGCCTTGGAGTTCAGCATCGTCACGACCGGCCGGCTGCGCAGGAACTTGAACGCGATCCCGCGGGGCACGCAGTAGTCCCAAACCAGCTCCATCGCCCGCTCGGCGTCGTCCAGGCACGCCGACACGTGGATCTTCCAGCCCTGCCTCGGCGTCCTGGCGTCGAGGGGCGCGTAGTGCATCCACGTGTCCGTCGCCTGGTGCGCCCAACCGCCCGGCACCTCCCGGCCGGCGAGCGGGAAGTCCGGGTGCTCGCTCCGGTCACTGTCGAGAGTGTCGTAGAAGGTCGGGTCCGCTAGGCAATAAAGCTCATAGTGGTCATTCACGGCAATCTCCCTGCTGTCTTCCAGGGGAGAGAATTCCGGATAACCCGAGAAATCACCAGTTACAAGTTGCACGACCAACACGTGTAAATCTCACAAGTCAAGTCATGATATTTGGTTTGACCTGCGCTTATGTGAGATATATGAAAGTTGTTCGGAGAAATTCTCTGCGCCGCTCTGTCGAGGACCGAAGAGGTTTCTCTTCTCGACCGAAATTAACACGTTCAATGCGAGTATGTAGGTATATATCGGGTAACAGGGTTGGTTTGCCTTCTCGGGTCGTCACCGAGCGTGACGGGTCACGGAACCGGTCCGGCCGCCCCCGGCGCGGCGGCGCGGCGGGGCTCGCGGGGACGGACCCGCGGCGGCCTGCGAACCGGGGACGGCCCACAGGGCCGGAGCCGGCCGGGAGGCGGTCGCGGAGAGGCTCGCCAAAGGCCCGGCTCTGCTCCGTGGATCTCCGTGGCGGGCGGGACGGTCGGCAGAACCTAGGCGGGCCAGGGCAGCGGGTTCAGCAGCCAGGCCCCGCCCGCCAGGCAGGCGCAGGCCACCAGCAGGAACAGCAGCACCCAGAACCCGCCGGGCAGGAAGGTCAGCCGGGCGAGCTGGTCGGCGTCGGAGTCGGGGGCGTGGCCGCGGCTCCGCTTGCGGCGCAGCTCCAGGATCGGCCGGACGCCGCCGAACAGCAGGAACCACACGGCCAGGCAGGCGAGGACCGCGTCCACGTCGGGTGGGGAGTACCACGTGACGGCGAAGACCGCCCCGCCGGTCGCCAGCAGGCTCACCGCGCCGAACAGGTTGCGGATCAGCAGCAGCATGGCGGCGAGCAGCCCGATCACCACCGCGATCAGGATCGCCACGTGGCCGGTGGCGGTCAGCCAGGCCCCGCCCACGCCCAGCAGCGATGGGGTGACGTAGCCGGCGGCGGCGGTCAGGATCATCCCCGGTCCGCGCGGCCTGCCCCGGGTCAGGGTGACCCCCGAAGTGTCCGAGTGCAGCCGGATGCCCTGCAGCTTGCGCCGGGTGAGCAGCGCCGCCAGCGCGTGGCCGCCCTCGTGCGCGATGGTGATCAGCCCCCTGGACAGGTGCCACGACCCGGACCACGCCACCGTCGCCAGCGCGACCGCCGCCGACAGCAGCACGGCCCACGGGGGCGGCCCCGCCTGGGCCGCGGTCAAGGACTCCCAGACCTCGTTCAACGTTCGCCTCTCCTCAACGTCGCCGGAGCAAAGCGTCCCATGACGCTTGGTCTACCGGCGATAAGGTCGTAAGGAGACGAAGCGGGGTCCGGGGCGCCGCGGGGGAGACGGAATCCGGCCGACGGGGCGGACCGCGCCCCGTGGGTTTCCCGGTGACCGCCCGGGTAGACGGCGCGGGCACGCACAGGATCGGGGTGCCCGGCGGGGCGGACGAGGAGGAGCAAGTGGCTGACCGGCGGATACTGGGCATGCGGAGCCGGATGCGCGGCCGCCCCGGCGTCGAGCGCGACTCCCCCGAACGGTCGATGGACCCCCGTTCCGCCGAGGCCGAGCCGGCCTCGACCCGGTCGCACGTCATCGACAACGCGATCTACGTCGACGGGCGACGGGCCGCCACGCCGGGATCGCTGCCCGAGGCGTTCGAGTGCCTGAAGAACACCCCCGGCAGCATGGCCTGGATCGGCTTCTACCGCCCCGAGGACGGGGTGATCTACAACGTCGCCGAGGAGTTCGACCTGCACGAGCTGGCCGTCGAGGACGCCATCGTCGCCCACCAGCGTCCCAAGGCCGACCGCTACGAGGAGACCCTCTTCGTGGTGCTGCGCCCGGCCCGCTACGTCGACGAGACCGAGGAGGTCGACTTCGGCGAGCTGCACCTGTTCGTCGGCCGCAATTTCGTGATCACCGTACGGCACAGCGAGGCCCCCGACCTGTCCCAGGTCCGCAGGCGCATGGAGGCCGACCCCGACCTGCTCCGCCAGGGACCCCAGGCGGTGCTCTACGCCGTCGTGGACGCGGTCGTGGACGGCTACGCGCCGGTGGTGGCCGGCCTGCAGAACGACATCGACGAGATAGAGGTGCAGGTCTTCGGCAACGAACCCGGCGTCTCCCGCCGCATCTACGAGCTGTCCCGGGAGGTCATCGAGTTCCAGCGGGCCACCCGGCCGTTGCTCGGCATGATCGAGGGGTTCATCGCGGGCGCCGACAAGTACGGAATGGACCAGGAGCTGCAGCGCTACCTGCGCGACGTCGCCGACCACGCCATCACCGTGTCGGAGCGGGTCAGCGGCTTCCGCCAGATGCTCCACGACATCCTCGTGGTCAACTCCACCATGGTCGCCCAGGCCCAGAACGAGCACATGACCCGGCTCACCGAGGCCAGCAACGCGCAGAACGAGGAGGTCAAGAAGATCTCCGCCTGGGCCGCGATCCTGTTCGCCCCCACCCTCGTCGGCACCATCTACGGCATGAACTTCGACCACATACCGGAGCTGCACTGGGCCTTCGGCTACCCGTTCGCCGTGCTGCTGATGGCGGCCGTCTGCGTCACGCTCTACCTTGTCTTCAAACGCCGCGACTGGCTGTAGAACCGCTCGGCGGGGGCCCGGACCGTGGTCCCGTACCCCCGCCACGAGACATCAGTTCAGCTTGGCGAGGATCAACTCCAGCTTGCCGTCCATGGAGTCCATGCGGTTCTCCATGGCACCCATGCGGCCGTTGAGGGCGGTCATATGGTTTTCGAGGGAGTCCATGCGGCTCTCCATGGAACCCACCCGGTCGGCCAGCTCGTCGGTCTTCTTGTCCAGGCCGTCGACCTTCTGCTCCAGCCCGTCGAACCTCTTCTCCAGGCCGTCGAACCTCTGCTCCAGGCCGTCGACCTTCTGCTCCAGCCCGTCGAACCTCTTCTCCAGGCCGTCGAACCTCTGCTCCAGGCCGTCGACCTTCTGCTCCAGCCCGTCGAACCTCTGCTCCAGCCCGTCGACCTTCTGCTCCAGCCCGTCGAACCTCTTCTCCAGGCCGTCGACCTTCGTCGAGAGCGCGGAGAGGTCCTCCTTGGTGGCCATCCTGTTGAGGACTTCCTCGAACATCGGGACGGTGTACGTCATGACCTCCTCCCGGATGACCTTGGGGAGATCGTTCAGCGTCTCCTTGATGTCGGCCAGATCCGAGCTCGTCCTGAACGCCCAGGCCTCGAGGTCCGAGACGCGCCTGCGGGTGCTCTTCAGTGCCACGTCGGGCATGGTACCTCCTGGTTTTCCTCAGCGGAGGGCCGCCTGACCGGGGGGCGGGCCGAAAATCCGAAACGGTGTGGAGCTAATTGAACACGCTCCGGAGTGGCCCGCGGGTGTGTTCGGTGATTTCCGGGGTGCGGCCGGGTGACCGATTCTCGCGCGGGTCGCGGCGGGGGATCAGCCGAGCAGTTTGCGGGCGGCGGCCTCGATGTCGTCCTCCGACAGCAGCACGTGCCGCGAGGCGTCCCCCAGCGGGACGAAGCTGTCGGAGGAGGTCACCCGGGCGATCCTGCCGGTGAAGCCCGCGTCGAGCAGTTCGGTGACGACGCCCTCGGAGACCCCGCCGGTGCGGCGGGTCTCGTCTGCGATCAGCACGTTGCCGGTCAGCTCGGCCGCGCGCATCAGGTCGTCCACCGGGAGCGGGGACAGCCAGCGCAGGTCCACGACCCGGCAGCCGTAGCCCTCGGCGGTGAGCCGTACCGCGGCGCGCAGGCTCATCCGCACGCCGTTGCCGAACGTCACGATGGTCAGGTCGCGGCCCTCGCCGTAGCTGCGGGCCCGCCCGATCGGGACGTGCGTCTCGGCCCAGCGCGACGGCGGGGCGTACGGCGAGAGCCAGCCGTTGTCGCCGTCGTCGAACAGGTCGCGGGTGTTGTACAGGGCGATCGGCTCCAGGAAGACGCAGACGCCGCCGTCGGCGCGGGCGGCGGCCAGGCAGGTGCGCAGCATCGAGGCCGCGTCGTCGGGCCGGGCGGGGGAGGCCACGACCAGGCCGGGGATGTCGCGCAGCGCGGCGACGGAGTTGTCGTTGTGGAAGTGGCCGCCGAAGCCCTTCTGGTAGGCGTAGGAGGCGACGCGGACCACCATCGGGTTGCGGAAGGCGCCGCGGGAGAAGAACGACAGCGTCGCCGCCTCGCCCCTGATCTGGTCGAGGGCGTTGTGCAGGTAGGCGAGATACTGGATCTCGGGCACCGGCAGCAGCCCGGAGACGCCCGCGCCGAGCGCGAGGCCGAGGACGGTCTGCTCGTCGAGGAGGGTGTCGAACACCTGGCCGGCGCCGAAGCGCCGCTGAAGCCCCCGGGTGACGCCGTAGACGCCGCCCTTGCGGGCGACGTCCTCGCCGAACACCAGCATGCCGGGGTCGGCGGCCAGGGCGTCGGCCAGGGTCCGGTTGATCGCCTGGGAGAGGGTCAGCCCTCCCTCCCGCTCCGGGAGCCGGCCGCCGAACGCCTTCTCCCGGGAGGACGCGGCCGCCGAGGCGGCCGAGACGGCCGCGGCGACCCGCTCGGGTGAGCGGGGGGCCAGCGGTTCGACGACCTCGGCGGCGGAGGCGAGCCTGGGCCGCCGCGAGCTCTCCAGGGCCATCTTGAGCAGGTGCTCGCGCATCGTCTCGTAGTGCGCCAGGATCTCGTCGGGCGTGGTCAGGCCCGCCTCGACCAGCAGCCGGGCCGTGGCGACGAGCGGGTCGCGCCCCAGGTCGGCGTCGATCTCGCGCTTGGTCCGGTAGGACATCTCCACGTCGGACCCGGCGTGGCCCATCAGCCGCACGGTGCGCAGGTGCAGCAGGGCCGGGGAGCGGCGGGTCCGGACGTGCTCGGCGGCCGCGGCGGCGACGTCATGGACGTCGGCCAGGTCGCAGCCGTCGGCCGCGAAGTACGGCAGCAGCGGGTGGTGGGCGGCCTCCACCCACCCCGCGGGGGTGCGCACGCTGATGCCCAGGCCGTTGTCCTCGCAGACGAACAGCAGGGGCAGTCCCAGCCGCTGGTAGGCGGCGTAGGCGGCGGTGTTCAGGCCGGACAGGGCGCTGGCGTGGTTGACCGAGGCGTCACCGAGGCTGCACACCGCGACGGCGTCCTGCGGCCAGGCGCCCGGTACGCCGAGCGCCCGGGCGCGCTCGATGGCGAACGCCACGCCGACCGCGCGCGGCAGGTGGCTGGCGATCGTGGAGGTCTGCGGGATCACGGCCAGTTCGGGGTGGCCGAAGACCTTGTGGCGGCCCCCCGCGATCGGCTCCTCGGCGGCGGCGGTCAGGCCGAGCAGCACGTCGCGCAGCCCCTCCTCGGGCAGGCGCCCGGCCATCGCCGACCTGGCGAGGTAGAAGGCCCCGGAGCGGTAGTGCAGCAGCGCGGGGTCGGTGGGGCGCAGCGCCGCGGCGACCGCGGCGTTGCCCTCGTGTCCGGCGGAGCCGATGGTGTAGAAGCCCTCGCCCTGCTCGCGGAGCCGGCGTGCGGTGACGTCGAGGAGCCTGCTGCCGAGCTGGAACTCGAACAGCTCCCGGCAGCGGGCACCGGTCAGGGTGGTGCCCTCCCGTACGGGAAGCAGGGGATCCCGCGGCGTCCCCGCGGTGAGAGCGGTCACGGCCTCGGCGAAGTGTGTCTCAACAGTGTCGCGCGCCACAGTTCGATTATGTCCTTCGCGCCGGTCGCCGTCCCGTCCTTGGCCTCTTTGACCTGCCGGACAACGGTGGAACGGTGTAACTGACGGCGATTCTTAACAGTTTGTCATGTTTAACAACGCATGACCTGTCTAGTACGTCTACTTGAAGTACGACGTGGCACCCTCATGCCGCGTTCAACCAACGGGAGGAAACCCGAATGTTGCAACGCACCAGAGCCGCCGTCGCGCTGACCGTGGGCGTCGGGGCACTCGCCCTGGCCCCCTCCGCCGTGGCGGCCACAACGGTCTCGGCGGTCGCGGCGACCGCGGCGGACCCCGTCGTCTCCAGCGTGAAGATCGACCCCAACCCGATCCTGGTCACCGGATCGCCGGTCGGGGCGGAGTTCACCTTCACCACCTCGGGGGCCGGCAAGGTCGACTTCAAGATCAAGGCGCCCGGCGGGGACTGGACGCCCCTGGAGGTCAAGCCCGCTCCGCACGGCCTGGAGTCGAAGTGGACCGCGACCAAGACCTTCGACACCAAGGACAGGGAGGGACGGTGGAGCTACATCGCCGTCGCCCACGGTGAGGACGGCAAGGAGGACACCGAGAGCGGCCGGTTCACCGTCGACGTCGTGAGGCGGGTCCTCGACACCAGGATCGCCGAGTTCAACGCCTGGCCCGAGCCGGTGCGCAAGGGCGCCAGGCTCAGCGTCAACGGGCGCCTGCTCGCCTACGGCCGGCACGGCTGGGACGGCTACGCGGGCCGTACGGTCGACATCCTGTTCCGCGCCGACGGCTCCTCGCGGTGGGAGAAGGTCGGCTCCGACCGGACCGACCGGTTCGGCAGGTTCTCCGAGAGCGGGACCGCCGAGCGGTCCGGGACCTGGCGGGCCGTGTTCGACGGCGGCCGTTACGTCGACGGGGCCTCCAGCGGCACCGACCACGTGCGGGTCCTGGAGCCGGAGCCGGAGCCGGAGCCGGAGCGCGGCGCCAGCCGTGTCATCCGGTTCAACGCCTCGCCGGAGCCCGTCCGCCACGGCCGGTACCTGACCTTCACCGGCAGGCTCCAGGTCGACGACTCCGGCTGGGAGGGCTACCGCGCCAAGGTGGGCCTGTACTTCAAGCCCGCGGGGTCGAGCAAGTGGCAGCGCGTCAAGAACGCGTGGTCCAACGGGGCAGGCCACCTCTACACCAAGGCCAAGGCGTACCGGTCGGGTCACTGGAAGTTCGTCTTCGCCGGTGACGACGACTTCCGCTCCGACTCCAGCGGCAGCGACTACGTCAAGGTGATCAGGCGCTGACGCCCGCTCCGGCGCCGTCCCCCGGAGGGGCGGCGCCGGCCGATGGGGAAGCGGCCCGGGCGTTTCGGCGCCCGGGCCGTCCTCGTGTCCGGTTCCATGCGTATCCGGTACGGGCCGCGGTCCGGGAGGACGCGTCCGGGCCGTTTTTCATGATCCCCGGGTGAATCCCACGCGATGGCAGGTTTTCGGGGGCGCCCCCGGCCATCGGCCCGGTATTTTCGCGATCTAAATATCCATATATCAGAACTCACCCCTACAGCCGCGATGGCCTGGCCTTATAGGTGAATAATGAGATATTCCTCCCCCCATCGCTCATGCGCGGATCGAGATGATCGGCCACATTTATCGGGGAAGCCATCCGCCTTTCTGAAGGTCGTTTTGCCGTCAGCAAACGCGGCCGGTGCGAGCATCTATTCAGAGCAGCACCGATCATGACAAGGGGGAGGAATGCTCCGAAAACTTATTCCGCTTCTGGCCGCGATCACCGTGGCCGGATCGATGGCGGCCACCTCGGCGGTGGCGGCCGAGGCCGCGTCGGCGCCCGCCGATCACGCGGCGGTCGCCGGGGCCGAGGGGGCGGCCGCGGCGCGGGGGGCGGCCAAGGAGGCCGCCTGCCAGCCGGGGTCGCCGTGCGCGTACGCCAACTGCGGTCCCGGCCAGGTCTGCGTGCCCCATCCCAGGCAGTGCTTTACGATGCCGTGCCCGCAGTACGACTGCGTGCCCGCGAGCTACCCGAGGCCGCCGGTCTACTACCCGCCGTACCCGTACCCGAGGCCGCCGGTCTACTACCCGCCGTACCCGTATCCACGGCCGCCGGTGTACTACCCGCCCTACCCGAGGCCGCCGTACCCGCCGGTGGTGCGTCCTCCGTACCCGCGGCCGCCGTACCCGCCCTCGTATCCGCCTCCGTACCCGCCCCCGCACCCGCTGCCGCGTCCGATGGAGGCTCCGGGCGCCTGACACCTCTTCCGGCTCGGCGGCCCCGCCTGAGTCGTTGACGGCGGCGGACCCATGGGTCCGCCGCCGTTAGCGTTCCTTAACCACGACCGTGGCGAGCGCCGCGCGGGCCATCCCGCGCAGCAGGCCGGCCATCAGCTCGGGCGCGAGGTCGCCCGCGCTGTGCGGCGTGGAGTTGAGCAGTCCGAAGACGGCGTGGGTGGCGGCGCGCAGCCGCGCCGCGGGGCACGAGGGGTAGATCTCGCTCAGCACGGTCACCCACTCCTCCACGTACAGCCGCTGCAGGCGCCTGATCCGGCGCCGGGCGGGCTCGGGGACGTTGCCGAGCTCGCGGTCGTGCACGGTGATCAGCGCCGGATGGCTGAGCGCGAATTCGATCTGCCCGTTGAGCAGGGCGTCCAGGGCGTGTTCGGCGTCCGGGGCCTCGGTGACGCACCTTCCCGCCGAGGCGTGCAGGCGCTCGCTGACGTCCAGCAGCATCTCGGCCAGCAGGGCCTCCTTGCCGCTGAAGTGCCGGTAGAGGGCGGGGCCCGAGACGCCGACCGCGCCGCCGATGTCCTCGATGGACACGCCGTGGAAGCCGCGCGCGGCGAACAGCGCGGCGGCGGCGTCGAGTATCTCCACGCGTCGCGAGCCGCGGGCGCGAGCGGAGGCCGGAGCGGTCGTCACCCCCGCATGGTAGACGCTGACGTTAACGATGACTAACATCTGCGGTGAAGACGACGTTGTCACCCACCGGTCCGCGGCGACGCGGCCGGGCGGCGGTCGCGGTCGTGACGGCCGGGCCGCCGCGCCGAAGAGGAGAGCGCATGAGTGGCTGGCCGGTGCTGCGAAGCACCTGCGATCCGGGCGGCGACGCCTTCAAGGCCAACGCCGAGGTCAACGAGCGGCTGGTGGCCGAGCTGCGCGAACGTGTCGCCGTCGCCGCCCTGGGCGGCCCGGAGCGGTCGCGGGCCAGGCACGTCTCGCGCGGCAAACTGCTGCCCCGCGACCGGGTCGACGCCCTCCTGGACCCGGGCTCGCGCTTCCTGGAGCTGTCCCAGCTCGCCGCGAACGGGATGTACGGCGACGACGCCCCGGCGGCCGGGATCATCACCGGCGTCGGCCGCGTCTCCGGCCGCGAGTGCGTGGTCGTCGCCAACGACGCCACCGTCAAGGGCGGCACCTACTACCCGATGACGGTCAAGAAGCACCTGCGGGCACAGGAGGTCGCCCTCCACAACCACCTGCCGTGCGTCTACCTCGTCGACTCCGGCGGCGCGTTCCTGCCCCGCCAGGACGAGGTCTTCCCCGACCGCGAGCACTTCGGCCGGATCTTCTACAACCAGGCCACCATGTCGGCGCGCGGCATCCCGCAGATCGCCGCCGTCCTCGGCTCCTGCACGGCCGGCGGCGCCTACGTCCCGGCGATGAGCGACGAGGCGGTCATCGTGCGCGACCAGGGCACGATCTTCCTGGGCGGGCCGCCGCTGGTGAAGGCCGCCACCGGCGAGGAGGTCACCGCCGAGGAGCTCGGCGGCGGCGACCTGCACTCGCGGGTCAGCGGCGTCACCGACCACCTGGCCGAGGACGACTCCCACGCGCTGCGGATCGTCCGCGACATCATCTCCACCCTCGCCCCGCGCACCCCCCCGCCGTGGGAGCGCGCCGCCTCGGAGGAGCCCGCGCACGACCCCCGCGACCTGTACGGGATCGTCCCGGCCGACACCCGCGTCCCCTACGACGTGCGCGAGGTCATCGCCCGGATCGTGGACGGCAGCCGGTTCGGCGAGTTCAAGGCCGAGTACGGCGCCACCCTCGTCACCGGCTTCGCCCGCATCCACGGCCACCCGGTGGGGATCATCGCCAACAACGGCATCCTGTTCGCCGAGTCCGCCCTCAAGGGCGCGCACTTCATCGAGCTGTGCGACCGCCGCGCCATCCCCCTGGTCTTCCTGCAGAACATCAGCGGGTTCATGGTCGGCCGGGCCTACGAGGCCGGCGGCATCGCCAAGCACGGCGCCAAGATGGTCACCGCGGTCGCCTGCGCCCGGGTGCCCAAGCTCACCGTGGTCGTCGGCGGCTCGTTCGGCGCGGGCAACTACGCCATGGCCGGGCGGGCCTACTCGCCCCGGTTCCTGTGGATGTGGCCGAACGCCCGCATCTCCGTGATGGGCGGCGAGCAGGCCGCCAACGTGCTGTCCACGGTCGGCGACGCCGACCCCGACGCCATCCGCAGGCAGTACGAGGACCAGGGCAACCCCTACTACTCCACCGCCCGCCTCTGGGACGACGGCGTCATCGACCCCCTCGACACCCGCACCGTCCTGGGCCTGGCCCTGTCCGCCGCGGCCAACGCCCCCCTCGACCCCGTCGGCTACGGCGTCTTCCGGATGTGAGTGCCCCATGACGAACCCCACAGCGAACGACCCGGCCCCGGCCCCCGCCCGGTCCGGGATGTTCGACACCGTCCTGATCGCCAACCGCGGCGAGATCGCCCTGCGCGTCATCCGGACGCTCCGGAGGCTCGGAATCCGCTCCGTCGCCGTGTACAGCGACGCCGACGCCGGCGCCCGGCACGTCCGCGAGGCCGACGTCGCGGTCCGGCTCGGTGGCGGCTACCTCGACATCGACCGGATCCTGGCCGCCGCCGCGGCGACCGGCGCCCAGGCCGTGCACCCCGGATACGGCTTCCTGGCGGAGAACGCCGCCTTCGCCCGGCGCTGCGCCGAGGCCGGCCTGGTGTTCGTCGGCCCGCCGCCCGAGGCCATCGAGGCCATGGGCGACAAGATCCGGGCCAAGGAGACCGTGGCCGCCGCCGGGGTCCCCGTCGTGCCCGGCGGCGCCGAACCCGGCGACGACCTCGTCGCGGCGGCCGAGCGGGTCGGCTTCCCCGCGCTGATCAAGCCGTCCGCGGGCGGCGGCGGCAAGGGCATGGTGCTGGTGCGCTCCGCCGGGGAACTGCCCGAGGCGCTGGCGTCGGCCCGCCGTACGGCCGCCGCCGCGTTCGGCGACGCGACCCTGCTGATCGAGCGGTTCGTGGACAACCCCCGCCACATCGAGATCCAGGTGATGGCCGACGCGCACGGCAACGTCGTCCACCTCGGCGAGCGCGAGTGCAGCCTCCAGCGCCGCCACCAGAAGATCATCGAGGAGGCGCCGTCCCCGCTGCTCGACGACGCCGCCCGGGCCCGCATGGGCGCGGCGGCGGTCGAGGCGGCCAGGGCCGTCGGCTACGTCGGCGCCGGCACCGTCGAGTTCATCGTCCAGGGCGCCACCGGCGACTACTACTTCATGGAGATGAACACCCGCCTGCAGGTCGAGCACCCGGTCACCGAGCTGGTCACCGGCCTGGACCTGGTCGAGCTGCAGCTGCGGGCCGCCGCCGGCGAGCCGCTGCCGCTCACCCAGGAGGAGGTACGGCTGCGCGGCCACGCCGTGGAGGCCCGCGTCTACGCCGAGGACCCCTCCCGGGGCTTCCTGCCGACCGGCGGCCGGGTCCTGGCGCTGCGCGAGCCCGAGGGCGTCCGGGTCGACTCCGGCCTGATGATCGGCGGGACCGTCGGCAGCGACTACGACCCGATGCTGTCCAAGGTGATCGCCTGGGGCCCCGACCGGGTGAGCGCGCTGCGGCGGCTGGACGGGGCGCTCGCCGGGACGGTCGTGCTCGGCGTGCCGACCAACGTCTCCTTCCTGCGCGCCCTGCTCACCCATCCCGAGGTGGTCTCCGGAGCCCTCGACACCGGCCTGGTCGAGCGCCACCTCGGCGAGCTCGCCGCGGGCGGGGCCGTCCCCGCCGACGTGCCGGTCGCCGCCGCCCTGCTCCTGCACCACGAGCGGGTGCCCGCCGCGCCGGCCGACCCGTGGGACGTGCCCGACGGCTGGCGGCTCGGGGACGCGGCGTGGACCGCGTGGCGGCTGGAGAGCCGCGACGGCGTGTCCGAGGTGCGGGTGCGCGGGCTCCCCGGGTCTCCCGCCGGAGCCGAGGTGCGTCCGGCCGCCGGCGGGGCCGGTGAGGACCGGGGCGCCGGGGACGCCGGGGACACAGAGGCCGCGGGGACGGCCGGTGCCGTACGGGCGACGCTGGCCCTGGACGGCGACGACCTGCTCGTCACCCTGGACGGCGTCCGCAGGCGCTACGCCGTCGCCCGCGACGGCGACACCGTCTGGCTGGGCCGCGACGGCGCCGCCTGGGCCCTGACCCGCCACCACCTGGGCGACCCCGGGGACCGCGCGGGCGCGGCCGGCGCCGCCGACGGCGTGGTCCGCAGCCCCATGCCCGGCACGGTCCTGGTGGTCAAGGCCGGGATCGGGGAGGGCGTCGCGGAGGGCCAGCCGCTGGTCATCGTCGAGGCGATGAAGATGGAGCACACCGTGACCGCGCCGATCGCCGGAGTCGTCACCGAGCTGCCGGCGCGGGCCGGCCAGGCGGTCGACATGGACGCCGTCCTGGCGGTCGTCCGGCCGCACGACGAGGGGGAGCGGTGACGCGCGAGCCGTACACGGTCGCGGGACGGGACACGGCGCGCGGACGGCACATCGCCGCCGCGCCGGGACGGGAGGCGTGATGCGCGAGCCGTACGCGGTCCGGGAGGCCGGGCTGCCCGACCGGGTCACGGTCTACGAGGTCGGGCCGCGCGACGGGCTGCAGAACGAGAAGGCGGTCGTTCCCGTCGAGGTCAAGGCCGAGTTCGTCGCCCGGCTGGCCGCGGCCGGGCACCGCGTGATCGAGACGACCAGCTTCGTGCACCCCAAGTGGGTGCCCCAGCTCGCCGACGCCGCCGAACTGCTGGGCCTCGTCGAGAAGGTCCCCGGCGTGCGCTACCCGGTGCTCGTCCCCAACGAGCGCGGCCTGGACCGGGCGCTGGAGCACGGCGTCGAGGAGATCGCGGTCTTCGCCAGCGCCACCGAGACCTTCGCCCGCCGCAACCTCAACCGCACGCTCGCCTCGCAGTTCGAGATGTTCGAGCCGGTCGTGGCGCGGGCGCTGGAGAACGGCCTGCGGGTCAGGGCGTACGTGTCGATGTGCTTCGGCGACCCCTGGGAGGGCCCCACCCCGGTCGGTCAGGTGGTCGAGGTAGGCCGCAGGCTGCTCGACATGGGCTGCTTCGAGCTGTCGCTCGGCGACACGATCGGCGTCGGCACCCCCGGGCACGTCACCGCGCTGATCGGCGCGTTCGGCGGGCCCTCGCGGCTGGCGGTGCACTTCCACGACACCTACGGTCAGGCCCTGGCCAACACCCTGGCCGCGCTGCGGGCGGGCGTGACCGTGGTCGACGCCTCCACCGGCGGCATCGGCGGCTGCCCCTACGCCGACAGCGCCACCGGCAACCTCGCCACCGAGGACCTGGTGTGGATGCTGCACGGCCTCGGCGTCGAGACGGGTCTCGACCTCGCCTCGCTGGTGGAGACCAGTACCTGGCTGGCCGCGAGGCTCGGCCGTCCCAGCCCCTCCCGGGTCGTCCAGGCGCTGGGGGAGACCCCCACCGGCGGTACGGCCGACCACGACGTCAAGGAGTAGTGACGATGCCCAAGCTCGGTGACGAGTACGAGGACCTGCGCAAGACCGTCGAGGCGTTCGCCCGCGACGTGGTCGCCCCGGTGATCGGGGACTTCTACGAGCGCGAGGAGTTCCCCTACGACATCGTGCGGCAGATGGGCGCGATGGGCCTGTTCGGCCTGCCGATCCCCGAGGAGCACGGCGGCATGGGCGGCGACTACTTCGCCCTGTGCCTCGCCCTGGAGGAGCTGGCCCGGGTCGACTCCAGCGTGGCCATCACCCTGGAGGCCGCGGTGTCGCTGGGCGCGATGCCGATCTACCGGTTCGGCACCGACGCCCAGCGCGCCGAGTGGCTGCCCCGGCTGGCGGCGGGCGAGGCGCTCGGCGCCTTCGGCCTCACCGAGCCGGGCGGTGGCTCCGACGTGCCCGGCGGCATGCGCACCACCGCCGTGCTGGACGGCGACGAGTGGGTGATCAACGGTTCCAAGGCGTTCATCACCAACTCCGGCACCGACATCACCGGCGTCGTCGGGGTGGCCGCCATCACCGGCAGCCGCGCGGACGGCAGGCCGGAGATCTCCACGATCCTGGTGCCGTCGGGCACGCCCGGCTTCACCGTCTCCAAGAAGTACTCCAAGGTCGGCTGGAACGCCTCCGACACCCGCGAGCTGTCCTTCTCCGACTGCCGGGTCCCGTCGGCCAACCTGCTCGGCGAGCGGGGCAGGGGCTACGCCCAGTTCCTGCAGACCCTCGACGAGGGCCGCGTCGCCATCGCCGCCCTCTCGGTCGGCCTGGCCCAGGGCTGCGTGGACGAGTGCCTGCGCTACGTCCGCGAGCGCCAGGCGTTCGGCCACCCGATCGGCCACTACCAGGCCATCCAGTTCAAGATCGCCGACATGGAGACCCGGACCCACACCGCCCGCCTGGCCTACTACCACGCCGCCGAGCGGATGCTGGCCGGGGAGCCCTTCAAGAAGGAGGCGGCCATCGCCAAGCTCGTCTCCAGCAACGCCGCGATGGACAACGCCCGCGACGCCACGCAGATCTTCGGCGGGTACGGCTTCATGAACGAGTACCCGGTCGGCCGCTTCTACCGCGACGCCAAGATCCTGGAGATCGGCGAGGGCACGAGCGAGGTCCAGCGCATGCTCATCGCCCGCGAACTCGGCCTCGCCGACCTCTGACCCGCCGGTACGGTGGCCGGAGCGCCGGCCCGGCCACCGCGGGAAGGACCTCGGCCCGGCCCTTGACGGACGCGGCCGGGCGCTTGAGGCGACGGCGGCCTTTCCGTACGGCTAGCAGTCGCAGCCGCAGCCGTCGCAGCCGCATCCGTCCTCGCCGCAGCAGCTACAGCAGTTACAGCAGTCCCCGCAGTTCGAGCACGCGTCGCAGCCGCTGCAGTCGCAGCGGTCCCAGCACGACCTGTAGCGCTCCTCGTCCCACGGCGGCCGGTACAGCCCGCAGGTGCAGCAGGCCATCGCGGCGCACGCCATCGACAGCAGGCCCCCCGGGTCGGGCTTGAGGCGCGGGTCGCGCGGCGGTGCCTCGGGAGGTCCCGGCACCCCGGGGGCCTCCCGCCGTTCCCGGCCCGCCAGGGCGAAGACGCGGTCGGCCGAGCGCCGGGTCTCCTTCACCAGCAGCGCCCGCACCAGCGTGCGCCGCTCCAGGTCGAGGTCGGCCACGGCCAGCTCCAGGCCGAGCAGCGCGTCGTCGGCGTGCCGCCGGGCGGCGGCGAGGTCGGTGCCGGAGGCCGTCAGCGGGTTGTAGGCGCCCGTCGCCCGGTCGGCGGCCAGGTCCTCCACCGCGTCGAGCAGGTGGGCCAGGCGGCCGAAGTGGCGTCCCGCCTCCATGAGCGTCTCGCGGTTGTGCGGTTTGCCGGCGAGGAGCGCCGTGTGCCCGAAGGCGGCGGCGACCGCCTCCTCGGTGGGCGCGGTGAGCGCCGGCAGCCCCAGGCCCGGGGTGCCCTCCAGCCGTGCCTGCGCCTCGGCCGCGCGCAGCAGCGGCTCGGGGACGAATCCCAGGTCGCCGGCCGTACGGGTGCCCGCGGCGGACCAGCGGGCGGCGACCTTCCCGGCGACGAGGGCCACGGGGCGGCGGGCGTAGGCGCCGTCGCCGTCGGCGACGTGGTCGGCGACCTTGCCGGCCGCCAGGATCAGCGAGACCGCCGCGGCCAGCCGGACCCCTTCGGCCTCGGCGACGTCGGCGCCCCTGAAGCCGCGCAGGGCGCACGCCCCGGCCCGGCGGCGCGCGGCGGGGGTGGTCGTCTGCGCCTCCGTGAGGACCGAGACGAGCAGGCCGTCGTAGTTGGTCACCAACCGGGCGGCCTGGCCGTGCTCGTCCCGCAGGGCCAGGCAGAGCCCGCACAGGTGGGCCATCCACTCCTTGAACAGCCCGCCGCACATCCCGTGCCGGCACGGCCGAACGATCCCAAACACATGAGCTCCTTGGTGCGAGTGGGATAAATGGTGCCATCTATCGGTCGCACCGCCTGCAAAGATCGCGCTTGGCCCGGATCTCCTCCCCGGGCACCGGGCCGTGCCCGGCCTCGGCCGCCGGCCGTCGACCCATGATCTCCGTCCCCTGCGCGAGGTGAAACTTTCACCGGTTCCGGGAGACGTAGTCGCAGGTCGCGGATGTGGAGCGGCAGGGACGGGCGGCCTTCGCTGGAGGCGGGGGAGGTGGACTCGTTAGTTTGGGAGCGCTCCCACTTCCCCCGCCCAAGGAGTCCCCCCATGCGAAGAAGGCCGATCCTGGCCGCGCTCGGCGCGGCCCTCGCCGTGGCGACCGGCGTCGCGGCGTCCGTGGCCTCCATGGCCTCAGTGGCCTCCGGCGCCGCCGCGGCCGACTCCTCCTTCTACGTCGACCCGGCCACCGGCGCGGCCAAGTGGGTCGCGGCCAACCTCGGCGACTACCGCGCGCCGGTCATCCGCGACCGGATCGCCGCCGTCCCGCAGGCCCGGTGGTTCACCACGACCAACACCTCCACCGTGCGAGGCCAGGTGTCGGAGTTCGTCGGCGCCGCCGCGAGCGCCGGCAAGACGCCCATCCTGGTGGTCTACAACATCCCCAACCGCGACTGCAGCGGCGCCAGCACCGGCGGTGCGCCGAACCACACGGCCTACCGGCAGTGGATCGACGAGCTCGCGGCGGGCCTGCAGGGACGCCCGGCGTCGATCATCCTGGAGCCCGACGTCCTGCCGATCATGACGAGCTGCATGAGCTCGGCCCAGCAGCAGGAGACCAACGCCTCCATGGCGTACGCCGGGAAGAAGCTCAAGGCCGCCTCGTCGGCGGCGAAGGTCTACTTCGACATCGGCCACTCGGCCTGGCTGTCCGCCTCCGACGCCGCGGCCCGGCTGAAGGCGGCCGGCATCGCAGACAGCGGTGACGGCTTCTCCCTCAACGTTTCCAACTACCGCTGGACCTCCACCGAGGTCGCGTATGCGAAGAACATCATCTCCGCCACCGGCGTCTCCCGGCTGCGCGCCGTGATCGACACCAGCCGCAACGGCAACGGACCACAGGGCAGCGAGTGGTGTGACCCGGCGGGCCGGGCGATCGGCACGCCGAGCACGACCGGCACCGGCGACCCGATGATCGACGCGTTCCTCTGGATCAAGCTTCCCGGCGAGTCGGACGGCTGCATCGGCCCGGCCGGGCAGTTCGTGCCGCAGCGGGCCTACGACCTGGCCATGGCGGCACCGCAGCCCACCTCCTCGCCGACCCCGACCGTCACGCCCACGGCGACCCCGACGGCGACCCCCACGGTGTCGCCCAGCTCCACCCCGACCCACACCTCCACGCCCCCGCCCGGCGACCGGTCCTGCGCGGCCGACTACAAGATCGTCAACTCCTGGCAGGGCGGCTTCCAGGCCGAGGTGACGGTACGGAACACCGGCGCCCAGGGCATCAGCGGCTGGACGGTGAGCTGGACCTTCTCCGGCGGCCAGACCGTCACCCAGCTCTGGAACGGGAAGTACACCCAGAGCGGCGCCGCCGTCACGGTGCGGAACACCGACTACAACGGCGCCCTCTCGTCCGGGACCACCACGTCCTTCGGCTTCACCGGCAACGCGCCCGGAGCATCCGGCGTGCCGGCCTCGGTCGGCTGCGCCGCCGCCTGACCCGGCGGCGCGGTCCCGGCACGGTACGGCTCGCGCGGACCGAGCGCCCCCGCGCGCGGGCCGTACCGGCTCTCGTCCCGCCCCGCGGCCCTCACGGCGCCGCGGGGCGGTCTCGTGGGTGCCCGCCCCGTTCCCGCCGCCCGGACGCCGGCGGCGTTCAGACGCCGGCCACGCCGGTGCCGGCCGTACTCGTCATGCCGGTCGTGTTCGTCGTGCCCCTCGTGCCCCTCGTGCCCGTCATGCCCGTGGGGTCGTCCCCGTAGGGGGACGCCATCACCGCCGCGGCCTTGGACATGATCCGCGTCATGCCGGCCAGCTCCTCGGGGGTGAGCTGGTCGATCAGGAACGCCCGGACGACGGCCACGTGGCCGGGGGCGGTCTTCTCCAGGCAGCTCATGCCCCGGTCGGTCAGCACGGCGAGGACGCCCCGCTCGTCGGAGGGGCAGGCCACCCGCGCGACGAGGCCGCGTTTCTCCAGCCGGCCGATCTGGTAGGTGAGCCCGCTCTTGGAGACCACGGCGCTGCGTGCGAGCTCGGTCATGCGCATGCGGCGCCCGGGGGCGGCCGAGAGCTTGGCGAGGATCTCGTACTGGGCGTGGGTCAGCCCCGAGTCGGCCTTCAGCTGCTCCTCGATGCGCCGTTCAAGCAGGTGGGAGGCGGTGAGATAGGCCATCCAGGCGCTCATCTCGGCCTCGCTCAGCCATGGGGTGTCCGTCACGGATCCAGTGTATGGGTTGTTCGAATTTGAACTACCGGCTAGGTTTGATTCAAATTCGAACTAACAAAGGAGCGGCAATGCTCGACCGGATTCGGCCCTTCGCCCTGCTGCTGGGGCGGATCGGCATCGGAGTGATCTTCCTCGTCCACGGGTGGCAGAAGTTCACCACCATGGGGATCTCCGGGACGACGGCGTTCTTCGAGCAGATCGGGATTCCGCTGCCGGGCCTGGCGGCCCCGGCGGTGGCCGTGCTGGAGGTCGTCGGCGGGATCGCGTTCATCGTCGGCGCGGCGCTGCCGGTGTTCGGCGTCCTGCTCGCCCTGGACATGGTCGGCGCGATCGTCTTCGTCCACGGGGCCAACGGGTTCGCGGTCGACAAGGGGGGCTACGAGTTCGTCCTGGCCCTCGCCGCGGCGGCCCTGGCCATCGGCTTCAGCGGCGGCGGGGCGCTGGCCGCGGACGGCCTGTGGCGGCGTGGCCGCCGGACCGAGGCCGTGGCCGTCTGAGACGGACCCGCCCGGCACGGGAGCGTGGGCGGCCGGACACCGGACGTGTGAGGCGCGGGCGGGGAACTCCCGGTGCGGGAACGCGGGCGGGGAGCGCCCGGCGCGGGGCGCGGACGGAGAACGCCCGGCACGGGAGAGCCCGTGCCACGGGGGGCGGACGCCGCACGGGACCGCCGCGGTGCGATGCCGCACCGCGGCGGGCCCACGGGACGAAGGGAACGGCCCCGCCCTCCGGGCGGGGCCGCAGGGGACGGCCGGGCGGCTCAGCCGGGAAGCTGGGCCTCCAGGCGGTAGCCGTCCACGGTGACGTACACCTGGTCGCCCGGCCGGGCGTTCAGGCGCATGAGCACCGGCTGGAGCGAGTCGAAGACCGGCTGGTCGCGCCAGACCAGCACCACCGCGTTGTCGCCGGGGCCGGTCACCGACAGGAGCGTGCCCGGGCGCATGCCGAGCCTGGTGGCGTACCCCTCGGGAACCGCCACCGGGCCGCCCCGCAGATGCTCGCTGGTCACCTCGATCCGCTGCCAGCGGCTCGGATCGGTGACCGGACCGGAGGAGCTCGGCGGACCGGCCGGCGGGTGCAGCGGGGCCCGCCGGCTGGAGACCAGATGCGGGCGGCCGTTGCCGGACAGGGCCGACAGGGTCGCCAGCGCGGCACGCGGGTCGATGGAGTCGGGGCTGACCTGCGGGATCGGCTGGCCGCCGCGATGGTGGTGGTGGGCGTTGGCGCCCGGGGTGCGGCGCGGGAGCTGCCCGCCCTGGCCGGGGGAGCCGGCGCCGCCCTGCGGGACGCCCTCGCTCCCGGCCGGGGAGTTGTTGAGGGCGACCAGCCACGCCGGGGCGGAGTGGGCGCGGATGCCGAGCTGGCGCTCCATGAGCGCGACCACGTCGGCGTCGGACGGCTGCCCGGCCAGCAACTTGCGGGTCCGGTCGCGCAGGCCGCCGAGGTCGCCGACGACCAGCCAGCCGTCCTGGAGCCGCCGGTCGGGCATGAGCGTGACCAGCACCCGCCACAGCGGCGTGCGGAGCGTGGGGACCTCGACCGGGTGCGCCGGGTCGGCCGCGATGAGCTGCTCCTCGGTCGCCGCCGCGCCCAGCCACTCGGTGAGCCCGAACATGTGGCCGGTGAGCGGGGCCGACTCCGGTGAGCGCAGCCACAGCAGGATGCGCTCCTCGGCGGTGCGCTGGGCCGCCGACAGGGCGTCGCGGCCGGCGTCGAGCCTGTGGGCGAGCGCGCGCAGGCTGATCGGATCGACGGCGAACAGCCGCTCCACGGCGACCGCGAGCTCCAGCCGATTCCAGCCGCGGAACATGTTGTCCACCAGGCGGACCAGCGGGTAGTCGCCGAGATCCACCTGCGGCCGCGCCGGCGCCTGCGCCGCGGCGGGCGCGGCCTGCGGTACGGCCGGCGTGGCGGGCTGCGGCGCGGCGGGCGCGGGGGACTGCGCGGGCACCGAGACCGCGGGCGGCGCGGGCGGCGCGGCCGGGGCCTGCCGTTCCGGGGCCGCCGGAGCCGTCGCCGGGGCGGGCGCCTGTCCGGTGGCCGGGCGGTTCTCCACGGCCGTTCCGGCGGCCGTCCCGGCCTGCTCGGCGACCCCGGAGATCCCGGGAACCCGGCCCAGCACCTCCTGGAACACGGCCGTCACCACGACCTCGGGGGCGGCCTGACCGGGCGCGCCGCCCAGGTCGGCGGAGGTCAGCCGGCGCAGCCGGGCCCAGCCGCCCAGCGCGGAGATGGCCGCGCGGGCCGGCTCCGGCCATCCGGGCAGGGTGGGGTCGACGGTGTGGACGTGCAGGGCGGGCAGCACGTCGCTCAGCGGCAGGTGATCCCAGCGCGACACGGAGAGCCGGGCGAGCCGGTCGCAGATCCAGTCGAGCCCGGCGGTGCCGAGGGCCTTGGTGAGGGTGACCGAGGACCACCACCCGGCGGGCAGGCGGGGATCGGAGAGGGCTTCGGCGACCTGCTGGGGCCTGCTCCAGCGCAGGGCCGGTACCAGATCACTCAGGCAGATCGATGAATCGGCATCCATCGGTGGACCGCAACCTCCCCAAAGTGACGCATGTGGCTGATGGTGCAGCTTACGCCGCAAGCTATCAATTGGTGATAAGAGGATAAAGCTGGTTGGTACCCACTTCGGACCCGGCGACGCGCGGCCGACCGCCGACGGCGGCCACCGCCTCGGCCCCGGCGCGGCGCCCCGCGTCCAGTGCGGCCTCGTCGTCCGCCCCTCTCAGCAGGGCGGTCAACAGGCCCGCGGCGAACGCGTCACCGGCCCCGGTCGAGTCAACCACTTCCGCGGGCAGTCCGGGAACCCGGGCGGTCAACTTTCCGCCGCGGGCCATCAGCGCCCCCCGGGAGCCGAGCTTCACGGCGGCCGCGCCGTACCGCAGGCTCAGCCGCTCGGCGGCGCGCTCGGGGGAGGATTCACCGGTGAGCAGGCGCGCCTCGTCGAGGTTCGGGACGATCAGCCGGGCGGACAGGGTCTCCTCGACGAACCGCCCGGCGCCGAAGGACCGCAGGAACCCCGTCGAGGCCGGATCGACGCTGGCCGTGACGCCGCGCCGGGCAGCCTCCGCCAGGGCCACCCGGGAGAGCTGGAGCCCCGGCTCGGCGAACAGGGTGTAGCCCGAGAGGTGCAGGTGGCCGACCCCGTCGAGCAGGCTCTCGTCCCAGTCGTCGACGCCGATGTGCCCGCCCGCGCCCCGGTTGGTGAGCATGGAGCGCTCGCCGGTCACGTCGACCATGGCGATCACCACCGCGGTCGGCCGCTCGGGGTCCACCCGCAGGTGCGGGCGCACCCCCCGGCGCCGCAGCTCGGCGGCGTGCCACTCGCCCGTGTCGAAGCCGACCCGGGTCAGGATCCGCGCGTCGGCGCCCAGGTGGGCGGCCCAGGAGGCCGTGTTGGCCCCCGAGCCGCCCGGGCGCAGCACGATGTCGGCGGCCGTGTCGGTCCCGACGGCCAGGTGGGCCAGGGCGGTGCCGCCGTGGAGCGCGACGACGTCGGTGACCACGTCACCGATGACCAGCAGACCGGCTGTGCTCACGGTTTCCTCAGTTTCCCCTGCTCCACGCCGCCGCGATCAGCCCGGCGACGCGGGCGTTGCCCCGCACGGCCGCCAGGTTGGCCTCCAGGGAGGCGCCGTCGGTGCCCTTGACCAGGTAGGCCAGCAGGAACGGGGTGATGGCCTGACCGCTGACGCCCTGCCGTTCGGCCGCCTCCAGCGCCTCGGCGAGCACCCGGTCGTGCAGGGCCGGGTCGAGCTGCCGGTCGCGCGGCACCGGGTTGGCGACGATCAGCGCGGTCTCCGGCCCGCCGAGCGCGTCCTGGGCCCGCATGGCGCCCGCCGCCTCCTCCGGGGTCTCGATCCGCCAGTCCACGCGCTCGCCGGAGGTGTGCAGGTAGAAGCCGGGGAACTCGTCGGTGCCGAAACCGGCGACGGTGACCCCGCGCGTCTCCAGCCGCTGCAGGGTCGCCGGGACGTCCAGGATCGACTTCACCCCCGCGCAGACGACGGTGATGCGGGTACGGCTCAGCATGTCGATGTCGGCCGACTCGTCCTGGGTCTCGACCCAGCCGCGGTGCACGCCGCCCAGGCCGCCGGTGGCGAAGACCCGGATGCCCGCGCGGGCGGCCAGGAACGAGGTCGCCGACACCGTCGTCGCGCCGCTGGCCCGCAGCGCGGCGGCGGCGGGCAGGTCGCGGAAGCCGAGCTTGCGCAGCCCCGGCTCGGTGGCGATCCGCTCCAGCTCGCCCTCGTCCAGGCCGATGCGCGCCACCCCGTCCAGCACCGCGATCGTCGCGGGCACCGCCCCGGCGTCCCGGACGATCCGCTCCAGCTCGGCCGCGACCTCGAGGTTGCGGGGCTGGGGCAGGCCGTGGGAGATGATCGTGGACTCCAGGGCCACGACCGGGGCGCCCCGATCCAGTGCCTCGGCCACCTCGCCGGACGGTCGGAGCACGCTTTCGATGGGCTGGTGGGTGGTACGCATGAGCGGTCTCTTGTCTCCCTGTGCGGGCCGGCTCGTCGCCCTTTTGGAACGGTGTAACCGGGATTGCTGCTTCCGGGGTGATCACGTTACGGCCGTCCCGGGGGGACGTCCACCCGTAGAGCCGCCGGGAACGCCGCGCCCGCGCGCCGGTCGCGCGGCGCGGGGCGCGGCGGGGTCCCGGCCCCTTCCCGGGGTTGACGCCTCCCACCGGCGGCGGGAGCGCGGCGGCCGGTGACACCTCCCTCTCTCCGGAGGAGTACCCGCCTTACCGCCTGAGCGGTAAAGAGGAATGACCTATAGACCGTTTTGTCGCCTTCGCTATATGGTGCCGGGCATGGCGCTCATCGAGGTGGCGAACGCGCTCCGTCCGGAACCGCACCGGCAGACGGGCCTCTGACCCGCGGCCACACCCGGCCCGATCCACCGGTCCCAACCCGGTCCCGGAACCTCCCAAGGGGTGACGCGTGTTCCGTTCCCGCTACGACACAGTGATCGTGGGAGGCGGCCACAACGGCCTGGTCGCCGCCGCCTACCTCGCCCGCGCGGGCCGCCGGGTCCTGGTGCTGGAACGCCTGGACCACGTGGGCGGCCTCGCGGTCTCGGCGCGGGCCTTCCCCGGCGTGGACGCCCGCCTGTCGCGCTACTCCTACCTTGTCAGCCTGCTGCCCTCGAAGATCGTCTCCGACCTCGGGCTCCGGCTGGAGCTGCGCCGCCGCCGCTACGCCTCCTACACCCCCGCCGGGGACACCGGCCTGCTGGTCGACCACGGCGACGAGGCCCGCACCGCGGCCTCATTCGCCCGGGTGACCGGGGGAGAGGCCGACCTCGCGGCCTGGCGGCGCTTCTACGCGCTGACCGGGCACGTCGCCGGACGCGTCGCGCCGACCCTGCTGCACCCCCTCATGGACCGCCGGGCCATGCGCGACCTCGTCGGCGAGGAGGCGTGGCGGGAGCTGTTCGAGCGGCCGATCGGCGAGGTCGTGGACGAGCGCTTCGCCGACGACACCGTACGGGGGGTGGTGCTCACCGACGCCCTGATCGGCACCTTCGCCGACCCCGGCGACGACGGCCTGCTGGCCAACCGCTGCCTGCTCTACCACGTGATCGGCGACGGCACCGGCGACTGGAACGTCCCGGTCGGCGGCATGGGCGCGGTCTCCGGAGGTCTCGCCGACGCCGCGCGCTCGGCCGGCGCCGAGATCCTGACCGGCGCCGAGGCGCTCGCCGTCGACCCCTCCTCGGGCGAGGTGACCTTCCGCGACGCCGGCGGCGAGCACGCGGTGCGCGGCGCGCGGGTCCTGGCGAACGTGCCGCCCGCCGTGCTCGCCCGGCTGCTCGGCGGCGACGGGTCCGCGCCGGAGGGGTCGCAGCTGAAGGTCAACATGGTGCTCTCCCGGCTGCCGCGGCTCAGGGACGCCGAGGTCGACCCGGTGGCGGCCTTCAGCGGCACCTTCCACATCAACGAGGGCCGCGAGCAGCTCGCCCGCGCGTACGCCGAGGCGTCCGCCGGGCGGATCCCCGCCCTGCCCCCGGCCGAGGTCTACTGCCACTCGCTGACCGACCCGTCCATCCTCGGCGCGGACCTGCGCGCCGCCGGGGCGCAGACGATGACCCTGTTCGGCCTGCACATGCCGGCCCGGCTGTTCCGCGAGGACCCGGCCGGGGCGCGCGAGGCCGCGCTGCGGGCCACCCTCGCCTCCGTCGACTCCGTGCTCGCCGAGCCGATCGGGGACTGCCTGCTGAGGGCCCCCGACGGGAGCCCGTGCCTGGAGGTCAAGACCCCGGTGGACCTGGAGGACGAGGCGGGACTGCCCGGCGGGCACATCTTCCACCGGGACCTGTCGTGGCCGTACGGCGAGCCGGGCAAGTGGGGGGTGGAGACCGCCTTCGAGCGCGTCCTGCTCTGCGGCGCGGGCGCCCGGCGCGGCGGCGGCGTCAGCGGCATCCCCGGCCACAACGCCGCCATGGCCGTCCTGTCCTGAGCTCTGTCCTGAGCCCTGCCCCCCGAGCGCCGTCCCGTCCTGAGCGCGGCCGTGCGGCCCCGCCTGCCCCGATGACCGGCGGTCCGGGCCTGCGGGGGCGGAACGGGGAGGGGGAGCGGGCGTTCATCGGGCTCTCATGTCGGGCGTCTAGCGTGGGGGCCATGGGTGACGGTGGTGCGGCGCGGGTGCTGGTCGTGGACGACGAGCCCGCGCTCAGGGAGGCGCTGCAGAGCAGCCTGGAGTTCGAGGGCTACCGGGTCGGCGTCGCCCCCGACGGGCAGGAGGCCCTGGCCGTCCTCGCCCGGGAACCGTACGAGCTGGTGCTGCTGGACGTGATGATGCCCCGCCTGGACGGCCTGACCGCGTGCCGGCGGCTCCGGGCGGCCGGCAACCACGTGCCGGTGCTCATGCTCACCGCCCGCGACGCGGTCGGCGACCGGGTGTCCGGGCTGGACGCCGGGGCCGACGACTACCTGGTGAAACCGTTCGAGCTGGACGAGCTGCTGGCCCGGGTCAGGGCGCTGCTGCGCCGCGGCGCCCTCGCCGCCTCCGCCGCGCCCGGTGGCGGCGGTCCCGGCGGCCCGGGCGGCCCCGGTGGTTTCGGCGACGCCGTGCTGGCATGCGGCGACCTGCGGATGGACACCGCGGGCCGGGAGGTCACCCGGGCGGGCGAGCGGCTGGAGCTGACCCGCACCGAGTATCTGCTGCTGGAGCTGTTCATGCTGCACCCGCGCCAGGTGCTCACCCGCGAGCAGATCCTCGGCGAGGTGTGGGGCTTCGACTTCGAGCCGTCGTCCAACTCCCTCGACGTCTACATCATGTACCTGCGCCGCAAGACCGAGGCGGGCGGCCGTCCCCGCCTGATCCACACCGTCCGCGGCGTCGGCTACGTCCTGCGGGCCGCGCCGTGAGACGCCGCCGCTCTCTGCGCTCGCGACTGACCCTGCTGGTCGCGGCGGCCGTCGCGCTGGCGATCGCGGTGTGCGCGGGCGCCTGCTGGTTCATCGTCCGCGGCGCGCTGCTGAACCAGGTGGACCGTTCCCTGCTGGAGAAGCCCAAGGGAACGTCGGCCGGCGCCCAGTGGATGCAGGACTACTGCGCGGGCCACCTGCCCGCCCTCCCCCCGCTGCCCGATCTGCCCGGGTCCCCCCAGCGCACGTTCCCGGACCGGCCCAGGCCGCCGCGGGTCCTCCCGGTGCAGGTGATCGACGCGCAGGGAGGCAGGTGCGTCGTCGGCGGGCTCGCCGTCACGGCGACCCCGGCCGACCGCGCCCTGGCCGCGGCCCCCGTGGGAACGTGGGCGCTGCGGGACGGCGCCGCCGAGGACGGCACCCCGGTGCGGGTGCTCACCACGAGCGCCGGATCGGGCCTGGCGGTGATGGAGTCGCGGTCGCTGGCCGAGTTCCAGTCCACGCTGACCACGCTCGCCTGGGTCCTCGCCGGGGTGGCCGCCCTCGGCGTGGTCGGCGCCGCCTGGGCCGGGCTGCTGGTCTCCCGTACGGCGCTGCGTCCGGTCGGCCGGCTGGCCGAGGCCGTCGAGCACGTCGCCAGGACCGAGGACCTCGGCACCCGCATCCCCGTGGAGGGCACCGACGAGATCGCCCGTCTCGGCGCCTCGTTCAACGCGATGACCGCGGCGCTGGCCGGTTCCCGCGAGCGGCAGCGGCGGCTGGTCGCCGACGCCGGGCACGAGCTGCGCACCCCCCTCACCAGCCTGCGCGCCAACATCGACCTGCTGCTGCGCAGCGAGAACATCGGCCGGCCGCTGGAGGCCGAGCCGAAGCGCAGATTGCTGGCCGGTCTCAAGGCCCAGTTCGAGGAGATGTCGACCCTGGTGGGGGACCTGCTCCAGCTCTCCCGGGGGGAGGGGGACCACGAGCCGCACGTGGAGTTCGCCTTCCACGAGGTCGTCCGGACCGCCGTCGAGCGGGCCGGGCTGCGCGGTGCGGAGATCATCGCCGAGCTCGGCCCGTGGTACGCCGAGGGCAACGCGGCCCTGATGGAGCGGGCCGTGCTCAACCTCCTGGACAACGCCGCCAAGTTCGGTCCCGGCCGGGTCGAGGTTCGCCTGCGCGGCGGCGAGCTGACCGTGCGCGACCACGGTCCCGGCATCCCCGCCGACGAGCTGCCGCACGTGTTCGAGCGCTTCTGGCGCTCGCCGGCGGCGCGCGGCCTGCCGGGCTCCGGCCTCGGGCTGGCGATCGTGGCCCAGGCGGTCGCGGAGGCGGGCGGGACGGTACGGCTCGGCAACGCCCGGGACGGGGGCGTGGTGGCGGCTCTCAGCCTGCCGGGCACCGCTCGTCCCCGGAGCCCCGCTCCGGCGTCGCCGCGCTGATCCGGACCGGCGGAGCCGCCGTGCGCGGGGATCGTCGCGCGGCGCCCGCCGGACCCGGCGCCGGTGCGTCACCGGCGGGGATCACCGCTCCGCGGCGCCCGCCGGGCTGACCCGGCGCAGCAGCTCGTCGCGCACCCGGCCCGACGCGACCGCCTCGGCGCCGCGCAGCGCCGCGTCCGCCCCCAGCGCGGACGACATCACCGGTGTCGCGGTCTTGACGAGCCGGGCGAGTTCGGCGCGGACCGGGTCGAGCAGGGCGTGCCTGCCTCCGACGGTCCCGCCCAGCACGACCAGGGCCGGGTCGAGGACGGCGGCGGTCACCGCGACGGCGCCGGCGAGGTGCCGCGCGACCTGGCGGACGGCCCGGACGGCCCGCTCGTCGCCGCGCGCGGCGGCGCCGAACACCGCGTCGGGGCCGGTCTCCGGCAGCCCCTCCGCCGTGGCGTACTCGGCGAGGGCCTGTTCGGTGACCGAGTGGTGCAGCCGTCCGGAGTCGCGGATGCCGGGATCGTCGAGGGAGCGGTGTCCGAGCGGCATGCGGGAGATCTCCCCGGCCGCTCCGGTGGCCCCCCGGTGGATCTCGCCGTGCATGACGACGCCCATGCCGAGTCCGCGCCCCACGGAGACGTAGACGAAGTCGTCGACGTCGCGGGCGACGCCCGCGGCCCGCTCGCCCAGGGCGGAGAGGTTGACGTCGTTCTCCACGGTGGCGGCGCCCCCGAACAGCTCGACGATCGCGTCGATGGACACCTGGTCGAAGGCGGGCAGCGCCGAGGGGAGGTCGCGGTGCAGGACGCCGCCCGCGTCGACGACGGTCGGCACCGAGACGACACCGTGCCAGACCTCCGGGCGGGACGCCCCCGCGTGGGCGAGGGCGCGCTCCAGCAGCCCCCGCACCTGGAGGTGGAGCGGGGCGCCGCCGGGCACCCGCTCGGCGGGGGCCTCCGCCAGGGCCACCCGCTCGCCGCGCAGGCCGAGCAGCGACACCGCGAGACCGACCGAGGTGACGGACACGGCCGCCGCGAGGCCGCCGCCGACCGGGCGGACCTCGTAGAGCGCGGCGGCGGGCCCCTTGCGGGAGGTGTCGCGGCCGGTGGCGCGCACGATCCCCGACCGTTCGAGGTTCGCCACGGCACGGCTGATCGTCGGCAGTGCCAGGCCGGTGCGCTCGGCCAGGTCGACACGGGTCAGCGGGGTGTCGTGCAGGAGCTGTACGACGACGGAGCGCTCGTTGAGGTTGCGCAGCACGGTGGACGCCCCCGACGGCAGCGCCGCCGCCTGTGGTTGACGGGACATGACCACGATCATATATCTCGAACATACTGTTAGCACTTTCTGCGGAAAACCATTGACCTCACAGGGATAGGGACATTAGCGTCCACCAACTAATACGAACAGTGTGTTCTAGTAAGGGCGGGAGCCCTCAACGGAGGTGCGACATGGTCGTCGATCCTCGGCGGTTCGGCCGCCGGACTCTCCTGCGCGGCGCGGGCGCCCTGGGCGCCGCCGCGTTCACCGCCTCGCTCACCGGCTGCACCGAAACCGGTGCGGGCCAGGGCGCGAAGTCCGGCGCGGGCACCGCGCCACTGCTCACCGTCGCCTCCGAGCAGGGATCGACGCTCGCCAGGAACTTCAACCCGTTCGCCGCCAGCTCGCGCTGGGCGGCGCGGTTCTGCGTCTACGAGCCACTCATGATCTTCAACCACGTGACGGGCGCGCTGGAGCCCTGGCTCGCCACCGGCTTCACCTGGTCGCAGGAGAACACGGTGCTCACCATGAAGCTCCGCGACAAGGTCACCTGGTCCGACGGCAGGCCGTTCACGGCCGAGGACGTCACGTTCACCTTCGACCTGCTGAAGCGGCACAAGGGACTCATCGGGTACGCCACGGGAGCCGTCGCGAACTACGTCGAAGCCGTCCGGGCCCCCGACGCCGGGACCGTGGAGTTCACTTTCAAGAAGGCCTACACCCCCGCGCTGCACGACATCGCGCAGCAACTCCTCGTTCCCCGGCACATCTGGTCGGCCGTCGCCGACCCCGTCACCCACACCAACCCCGACCCCGTGGGCACCGGCCCGTTCACGCTCACCGCCTTCCGCCCGCAGATGTACGAGCTGCGCAGACGCGACGGCTACTGGCAGCCGATCGCGATCCCCGGCCTGCGGGTGCCGACCTACGCCGGCAACGACCAGATCAACTCCGCGCTGGTGAGCGGGCAGGTCGACTGGGGCGGCCTGGTGCCCGACCCCGACCGGACGTTCGTCGCGAAGGACAGGCGCAACAACCACTACTGGTGGCCGCGGATCTCCGACATCTTCCTGTTCGTCAACACCACCAAGGCGCCGTTCGACGACCCCGCGGTCCGCAAGGCCCTCAGCATGGCCCTCGACCGGCGCAAGATGGTCGACATCGCCGTGTGGGGCAAGAGCGAGCCCGCCAACGCGGTCGGCATCGCCCGCGACGCCTACCCCGGCTGGATCGACGAGTCCCTGACGAGCGCCCACGCCGGGCTCGTCACCCGCGACGTCGCCGCGGCCAACGCCGCGCTCGACACCGCCGGGCTCGCCAGGGGCGCCGGCGGCAGGCGCACCGGCAAGGACGGCGAGCCCGCCTCCTTCGACCTGGTCGTCCCGAGCGGCTGGACCGACTTCGTCGCCGTGGCCCAGATCGTCACCCAGAACCTCGCTGAGGTGGGCGTCACGGTCAAGCTGCGCACGATCGGGTTCGACCAGTGGACCTCGGCCGTCTACAACGGGCGCTTCGACATCACCCTCGGACCCGGCGAGCGCGGCGCGTCCCCCTTCGGCTACTTCCGCGCGATGATGTCGAGCTTCACCCGGCGGCCCGTCGGGGAGACCAGCAACCTCAACTTCCACCGCCTGGCCGTACCCGAGGCAGACGAGCTGCTGGAGAGGTTCGCCACCGTCTCCGACGCCGCTGAGCAGCGGAAGATCGGACGCGGGCTGCAGAAGCTGTTCGTCGAGGTCTTCCCCGCCGTCCCCCTGTACGAGCAACCCGAGTGGGGGGCCTACAGCTCCCGGCGCTTCACCGGCTGGCCCGACGCCGGCGCCCCCTACGCGCCGCTGCGCAACTCCCCGCGCTTCCCGACGCCGCTCCTCGTCTACCCGAAGCTGAAGCCCGTCGCATGAGCTTCCTGCTGCGCAGGGCGGCGTTCTACGCGGTCGCGGGGTTCGTCGCCGTCACCCTCAACTTCCTGCTGCCCCGCCTGATGCCGGGCGACCCGGCGACGACGCTGTTCGCCGGCTACGCCGACCAGCTCGGCCCCGACGACCTGGCCTCGCTCAAGGAGGCGTACGGCCTGTCGGACGCGCCGCTCCTCGCGCAGTACGCCGACTACCTGCGCAGCCTCCTCGGCGGAGACCTCGGCACCTCCCTGTCGCAGTTCCCCACCCCCGTCACCGACCTCATCCGGGACGGCCTCGGCTGGTCGCTGCTGCTCGGCACCGTCAGCGTGCTGATCGGCTTCACCGCCGGCACGCTGCTCGGCTCCTTCGCGGCCTGGCGGCGGGGGAGCCGGTTCGACACCCTCGTGCCGCCGCTGACGATGTTCGTCGGCTCGTTCCCCTACTTCTTCCTGGCGCTGCTCGTGCTCTACCTGTTCGCGGTCCGCTGGCAGGCGCTCCCGCAGGGCCACGCCTACGGCATGGACGTCGCACCCGGCCTCACCCCGGAGTTCCTCGGCAGCGTCGCGACCCACCTGCTGCTGCCCGCCACCACGGTCGCGCTGGTCTCCGTCGGCGCGTGGGTGCTGTCGATCCGCAACACGATGATCGGCGTCCTCGACGAGGACTACCTGACCATGGCCGAGGCCAAGGGCCTGCGGACCTGGCGGGTGATGGGCCACTACGCCGCACGCAACGCGATCCTGCCCACCGTCACCTCTCTCGGCCTGGCCGTCGGCCACGTCTTCTCCGGGCAGCTGCTCACCGAGGTCGTCTTCACCTACCCCGGCCTCGGCAACCAGCTCTACGCGGCGGTCACCACCCACGACTACCCGCTGATGCAGGCCCTCTTCCTCATGATCACCATTTCCGTCCTCGCCGTGAACTTCGCGGTCGACGCGCTCTACGCGGCGCTCGACCCGCGGGTGCGCGGCGCGGCCACCGCGAGCTCCTAAGGAGGTGTTCCCCATGCGGAAGGTGACAGCGTTCCTGCGCGGCGACCGCCGTGCCGTCGCCGGCGCCGCCGTCTTCACCCTCATCGCCTGCGCCGTGCTCCTGGCACCCGTACTGGCACCCCACACCACCACCTGGTCCGACGGCGGGCCGTTCAGCCCGCCGTCGGCCGACCACCCGCTCGGCACCAACGGCCAGGGTCAGGACGTCCTCAGCCACGTCCTGTACGGCGGCCGCACCTCTCTCGGCATGGCCCTCGTCGTCGGCACCGGCACCACGGTGATCAGCGTCGTCGCGGGCCTCGTCACGGCCTTCCTCGGCGGCGTGGCCGACGAGGCGATCTCGCTGGTGGTCAACGTGGTCCTGACGATCCCGAGCCTGCCGCTGATCATCGTCCTGGCGGCGTTCCTGCCACCCGGCACGGGCACCATCGTCCTCGTCCTCGTGGCGACCGGCTGGGCGTTCGGCGCCCGGGTGGTCCGCTCGCAGGCGCTGACCCTGCGCCGGCGCGACTTCGTCGCCGCCGCCACGGTCGCGGGCGAACACCGCCGGCGGACCATCTTCGTGGAGATCATGCCGAACATGGCCTCCGTCATCGCCGCCTACTTCTGCGGCCAGGTCGTCTTCGCGCTGACCGCCGGCTCGGCGCTGGAGTTCCTCGGCCTCGGCGACGCCGACCAGCCGTCGTGGGGGACGATGCTGTTCTGGGCGCAGAACGACTCCGCGCTGCTGCAGGGCGCCTGGTGGACGTTCGTCGCCCCCGGTCTCGGCATCGCGCTGACCGCCTCGGCGCTCGCGCTGGTCAACTTCGCCATCGACGCCGCCACCAACCCCCGGCTGCGGGTCGCGCGCGGCGCGGCCGCCCGCCGCCCCCGCGGCTTCCGCCGAGCCACGGCGGTGCGGCGTGGCTGAACCGCTGACCGCCGGGACGACCGCGCCGCCGACCGGCCTGCTGTCCATCGAGAATCTGACCGTCGACTTCCACACCCCGCGCGGCACCGCCCGCGCCGTCGACGGGGTGAGCCTCGGCCTGTTCCCCGGCGAGATCCTCGGGCTGGCCGGGGAATCGGGCTGCGGCAAGTCGACGCTGGCCATGGCCGTACCGAGGCTGCTGCGCGACCCCGCCGTCATCACCGGCGGCCGCGTCCGCCTCGGCGACGGTGACGGCGACGGCGTCGATCTGCTCGGCCTGTCCGACGAGGAACTGCGGCGCGTCCGCTGGCGCGACATCGCCGTCGTGTTCCAGAACGCGATGAACGCCCTCAACCCGGTCCTCCGCGTCGAGGCCCAGCTCGTCGACGTCATCCGCACCCACGAGCGGACCGGCCGGCGCGAGGCCCGCGAGCGCGCCGCCCGGCTGTGCGGGCTCGTCGGCATCGGCGCCGACCGGCTGCGCGCCTACCCGCACGAACTGTCCGGCGGCATGCGGCAGCGGATCGCCATCGCGATCGCCCTGGCCCTGCGGCCCAGACTCCTCATCATGGACGAGCCGACGACGGCCCTCGACGTCGTCGTCCAGCGGGAGATCATCGCCGAGGTGCGCAGGCTGCAGGAGCGGCTCGGCTTCGCCGTCCTGTTCATCACGCACGACATCTCCCTGCTCGTCGAGATCAGCGACCGCATCGCGATCATGTACGCGGGTGAGGTGGTCGAGCTGGCCGACGCCCGGACGATCCTCGACGACCCCGCCCACCCCTACACCCGGGGCCTGCTCGCATCGTTCCCGACGCTGCACGGCGACGACACGCGGCTCACCGGCATCCCCGGCGCCCCGCCCGACCTCGTCGACCCGCCCCCGGGCTGCCGGTTCGCGCCGCGCTGCCCCTCGGCGCACGACCGCTGCCGCGCCGAGCGCCCCGTCCGGGTCACCGTGGGCGACCGCGACGTGGCCTGCCACCTGTACGGCCCGGCGGAGGTGACCCCGTGACATCCCCACTCCTCCAGGTCGAGGGCCTGACCAGGCACTTCACCATCGGCCGGGGCCGGCGTGCCCGAGTGCTGCGGGCGGTGCACGACGTGTCGTTCGAGGTCGGCGCCGGCGAGATCGTCGCGCTGGTCGGCGAGTCCGGCAGCGGCAAGTCCACGACGGCGCGGCTCGTCGCCCGCCTGGACCGGCCGACCGGCGGCACGATCCGGCTCGACGGCGCCGATGGCCTGACCGGAGAGCCACGCCGGGCCTCCCCGGCCTACCGCCGCGCCGTGCAGATGGTCTTCCAGGACCCGTTCGGCTCGCTCAACCCTGTCCACACCGTCGGACACCACCTGCGGCGGCCCCTCATCCTGCACGGCCACGACCCCGGCGACGTCGCCGATCTGCTCACCACCGTCGGACTGGACCCCTCCCTGGCGCGACGCCACCCGCACGAGCTGTCCGGCGGGCAGCGGCAGCGGGTGGCGATCGCCAGGGCGCTCGCCGTCCGCCCCCGGCTCATCGTGGCCGACGAACCGGTGTCGATGCTCGACGTCAGCGTGCGCGCCGGCGTGCTCAACCTCATGGAACGGCTGCGCGCCACCCGGGGCACGGCCTACCTGTACATCACCCACGACCTCGCCTCCGCCCGCTACCTCGGTGGCCGGATCCTCGTCATGTACGCCGGGCACGCCGTCGAGGGCGCCGACGCCGCCACCCTGGTGGAACGGCCCGCCCACCCGTACACGCGCCTGCTGCTGTCGGCCGTGCCCGACCCGCGCCGCGAGCGCCGCGGCGCGGCGCCCCCGGCCGCTCCGGCGGGCGCGGCGGCCGCTCCGGCGCCGGCGGGCTGCCCGTTCACCGCCCGCTGCCCGCTCGCCGCCGCCCGCTGCGCCGCCGAACGGCCCGCCAGGACCGACCTCGGCGGCGGCCACTGGGCGCGCTGTCACGCGACCGAGGAAGGAAGGACCGGATGACGCGTATCGGCGTGTGCGGGCTGAAGTTCCCCGAGGCGGCCGAACTCGGCCCCGAGGGCGTGCTGTCGGCGGCGGCCGAACTGGGCCACCACGGCGTCTTCTTCCGCACGATCCTGCACATGAGCCCCGAACTCGATCCCGGACGGCTGGCGGCCCTGCGGCAGCAGGCCGACGACCTGGACCTCTACCTGGAGACGGGGCTCGGCAAGGTCAACCCGTTCAACACGGCCGAGGACCCGTCGATCCGCGAGCTCGGCGACGGCGACTACCTGCTCGGCGCGCGCCGCGTGATCGAGGCGGCGGCCGCGATCGGTTGCGCCGACCTGTGGGGTGACACGGCCAACTACCAGCACTTCCGCTGGGGCCTGCACGCCATCGACCGCTTCCGCACCGACGTCACCTGGGAGGAGCAACTGGAGGCCACCCGCCGCCTCCTGCACCGGCTCGCCCCGGTGCTGCGCGGCCACGGCGCCCGGATCAACCTGGAGACCCACGAGGAGATCACCACGTTCGAGCTGGTCAGGCTCGTCGAGGACGTCGGACCCGACGCCGTCGGCGTGACCCTGGACCTGGCCAACGTGGTCGTCCGCGGCGAGGACCCCGTCGAGGCCACCCGCCGCGTCGCGCCGTACACGCGCCAGACGCACATGCGCGACCTCGTGGTGACCTTCACCGGCGACGGGCTCGAACGCCAGAACCGCGCCTGCGGCGACGGCGTCGTCGACCTCGCCGCCGTCCTGTCCCTGCTGCTCGAACACGCGCCCCAGGTCAACCTCACCATAGAGAACACCAAGGGGCGCGACCGCAACGGCATCCAGATCTTCGACCGGCGCTGGCAGGACCTCCACCCCGACCTGCCACTGGCCGACCTGGCCGGGCTCGTCCGCCTGGCGAGCGTCGCCGAGCGCCGCATGGCGGCGGGCGAACTGACCCCCGTCGACTCCTACTACGCGCCTCCCCTGGGGGCGGAGTGGGAACGCGCGTTCCTGCGCCGCAGCGCCGACCACCTGACCACCCTGCTGTCCCGGCTCACCTGAGGCTCACCGAAGCCCGTCCGAAAGGCATCACATGCACCGCAAGCTCCGCGTCATCGTCATCCTGGCCCACCCCGACGAGCCGGAGGAGTACGTCGGCGGCACCGCCGCGCTCTACGCGAAAGCCGGGCACGCCGTGAAGTTCATGACCCTCACCAACGGGTCCGCGGGCCACTGGCAGGTCGACGCGGGCCCGCTCGTCGCCCGCCGCGCCGCCGAGGGGGCCGAGGCGGCCGAGCGGCTCGGGGTGCTGCAGTACGAGATCCTGCCGATCGACGACGGCTCCCTCATCCCGACCCTGGAGGCGCGGCAGGCCGTCATCCGCGCGATCCGTGAGTGGCGGGCCGACGTCGTCATCTCCTTCCACCCCGACGGCGCGGGCCACCCCGACAACCGCGCAGCCGGCCAGATCGTTCGCGACGCCATGCCGTTCGTCGGGCTGCGGAACATCCTGCCGGCCGTGCCGCCGCTCGCCCGCCGTCCGCTCTACCTGCTGACGGTCGACTACGGCACGCACCCGCAGCACCGCCACGACATCGCGATCGACACCACGCCCGTGATCGAGGAGAAGCTGCTCGGCTGCGACGCGCACGTCTCGCAGTTCTACGAGTTCACCCCCCACTGCAACGGGCTGCTCGACACCGTTCCGACCGACTGGGCCGGGCGCCGGGCGTTCCTGCTGGAGCACTGGTCGGCGTACCTGCACGCCGCCGAGGACATGCGCCCCGCCCTGGCCCGCTGGTACGGCGACAAGCACGCCGAGGGCGTCGAGTACGCCGAGACGTTCACCGTCTCCCCGTACAACCGGCCCCACTCCGACGACGAGCTGCGCGCCCTGTTGCCCCTGCCGGGCGGCCGGGAATCCGCGTAGCGGTCCGGGGCGCCGCCCGGGACGGAGACGGGGGAGAACGGGGGGTGACGGAGGCGATGCGCGTCAACGCGTCGGGCGACGAGGGCGATGCCGTGGTGACCGGCGTGGTCGGCGCGCTGGAGTACCGGCCCTCCGCACTCCCCCCGGGGCGGGCGGCGGGCTTCTCATCCGGCGTTCATCGGTGGCTCAGCCGGTTCCAAGCCCAGGCCACGATGGTGGGCGCATGCAGACAGCACTCAAGACGCGCCTGGTCGAGGTGGTCGTCCCGGTGTACAACGAGCAGCGCGCCCTGCCGGTGAGCATCAGGCGGCTGCACGCGTACCTGACCGACACCTTCCCCTACGGCTTCCGCATCACGATCGCCGACAACGCCAGCACCGACGCCACCTGGGAGATCGCCGAGCGCCTGGAGCGCGAGCTGCCCCACGTGCGGGCCGTCCGCCTGGAGGCCAAGGGCCGCGGCCGGGCGCTGCGGCGGGTGTGGGCGGCCAGCGACGCCGACGTCGTCGCCTACATGGACGTCGACCTGTCCACCGGCCTGGACGCCTTCCTGCCGCTGGTGGCCCCGCTGCTGTCGGGCCACAGCGACCTGGCCATCGGCACCCGCCTCGCCAGGAACGCCAACGTGGTCCGCGGCCCGAAGCGGGAGCTGATCTCCCGCGCCTACAACCTGCTGCTGCGCTCGGCGATGGGGGCCGGCTTCTCCGACGCCCAGTGCGGGTTCAAGGCGGGCCGTACGGAGGTCGTCCAGGCGCTGCTGCCGGCGGTCGAGGACGAGGAGTGGTTCTTCGACACCGAACTGCTGCTCCTGGCCGAGGGGCACGGCCTGCGCATCCACGAGGTGCCGGTCGACTGGGTCGACGACCCCGACAGCCGGGTGGACATCCTGCGCACCACCCTGGAGGACCTGCGCGGGATGGCCCGGGTGGCCCGCAGGGCCCTGTCCGGCCCGGTCCGGACCCCGGTGCCGTCCCGTGTCCGCGCGGCACGGCTCCCGGGCGGCATGGCCCGCCAGCTTCCCCGCTTCGCCGTCATCGGCGCGATCAGCACCGCGGCGCACCTGGCGCTGTTCGTCGCCCTGCGGCTGGTGACGCCCGCCGTCGTCGCCAACGCGGTGGCCCTGGTCGTCACCGCCGTCGCCAACACCGCGGCCAACCGCCGCTTCACCTTCGGCGTCACCGGCCGCGCCGGGGCCCTGCGCCACCAGCTCGAAGGCGGACTCGCGCTGGCCGTCGGCCTCCTGCTGAGCACCGGCGGCCTGGCCCTGCTCGGCCGACTCGTCCCGGACGCCTCCACCGCGGCGGAGGTCACCGCGGTCGTCGTGACCAACGCCCTCGCCACCCTCGTCCGGTTCCTGCTGCTGCGGGCCTGGGTCTTCAATCCCCGCCGTGCGAAGGAGACCGTTCGATGAGCCGCCCCGCCGCCCCGGGGGGCCCCGCCGGGCCCCCACGTCCCGGTGCCGCGCCCCCCGGCGTCCCGGCCGCCCCTCCCTCCGGGCCTGCCGCACCGCCGGGTCCCGCCGGTCCGGGCGGCGGGCGATTCCGCGTCGCCGTACGGCGGGCGGCCTTCGGCGCCCCCGGCGACCCCCGCTGGGCGCGGCCCGGCCTGTGGGCGGTGCTCGCGCTGGCCGCCGTCCTGTACACCTGGGCGCTCGGCCGCAACGGGTACGCCAACGACTACTACGCCGCCGCGATCCTGTCGGGCACCCGGAGCTGGAAGGCGTTCTTCTTCGGCGCGCTGGACGCCGGGTCGTTCATCACCGTGGACAAGCCGCCCCTCGCGCTGTGGGTGATGGGGCTGCCGGCGAGGATCTTCGGGTTCGGGACGTGGAGCATGCTCCTGCCCCAGGCGCTGGCCGGCGTCGCGGCCGTGGGGATCCTGCACTCCGCGGTGCGGCGCGCGCTGCCCGGTAAGGAGGGCCACGCGGCCGCCCTGCTCGCCGCCCTGGTGATGACGCTGACCCCGATCACGGTGGCGATCAACCGGGACAACAACCCCGACACCGTCCTCGTCCTGCTGCTGGTGGCCGCCGCGTGGCTCTGCCAGGAGTCGGTCCGCACCGGCCGGACGCGCACCCTCGTGCTGTCCGCCGTCGCCGTCGGCCTGGCCTTCAACACCAAGATGCTCCAGGCGTACCTGGCGGTCCCGGCCTTCGCCGCGGTCCATCTGTTCCTGGCCCCCGGTACGGTGGCCCGCCGCCTGGGCCGGCTGCCGGCCGCCGGGGCGGCGCTGGTCGCCTCCAGCGCGTGGTGGATGGCGATCGTGGACCTGTGGCCGGCCGGAAGCCGCCCCTACGTCGGCGGCAGCTCCGACAACTCCGTCCGGGACCTGGTCGTCGGCTACAACGGCCTGGGCCGGATCTTCGGCGGCGAGGGAGGGCCGCCGGGACGCGGCGCGGCGGGGAACCCGCCCACGGGCGTGCCCGCGGACCTGCCGGAGGACCTTCCCCGGTATGTGCTGGGCGGGGGTGGCGGGTTCGGCGGCGCGCCGGGCGCCGGGCGCCTGTTCAACGACATCCTGGCCGGGCAGATCTCCTGGCTCCTGCCGTTCGCCGCGCTCGCCCTGGTCGCCGGGCTCGTCCTGGCCTTCCGCGGCTCCCTGCGCGACGCCCGCGCGGCCCTGCCGCTGTGGGGCGGCTGGCTGGCCGTCCACTACGTGGTCTTCAGCTTCGCCGAGGGCATCTTCCACCCGTACTACACCACCGCGATGGCCCCGGCGGTCGCCGCGCTGACCGGCATCGGCGGGGTGCTGATGTGGCGGGCGGCCCGGCGCTCGCGGGCCTGGACCGTGGTGCTCGCGGGCGGCATCGTGGTCACCGGGGCGTGGTCCTTCGCGGTGCTGCGCCGCAGCCCGGACTTCGCGCCGTGGCTGGCGTGGGCGGTCATCGCGGCGGCGGCGGTCGCGGCGGCGGCGCTGCTCCTGGCCCGCCTCGGCGCGCGCGCCCGGCGGCTGGTCGCGGCGACCGTACTGGTCACCGGCCTGTTCGCCGGCCTCGCCGGTCCCGCCGCGTACGCGCTGACCCCGCTGGGCTCACCCGTCATGGGCACCAACCCCACGGCCGGCCCGGCCGGAAGCGGCATGCCCGGCATGCCGGGGGGCGGCGGACGGGGCATGCCCGGCCGCTTCCTTGAGGGGACCGGCGCGGACGGCTCCGGGAACGCCCCGCCCGGCGAGACGGGGGAGCGCTCCTCCGGCGAGGGGACCGGCGACGGCTCCGGCGAGCCCCGGCCGCGCCTGATCATGGGCGGCCCCGGCGGAGGGATCGACCGGAAGCTGCTCGACTACCTGGAACGGAACCAGGGAAGCGCGACCTGGCTGGTGGCCGTGGACAGCGCGCAGAGCGCCGCGTCGGCCATCCTGTCCACCGGCCGGCCCGTCATCGCGATGGGCGGCTTCAGCGGCTCGGACCCGGCCATGAGCGTGACCAGGATCAAGGAACTCGTCTCCACGGGGCGGCTCCGGTACGTGCTGCCCGGCGGCGGTCCCGGCGGTCCCGGCGGTCCCGGCGGTTTCGGCGGCCCAGGCGGGCGGGGGAACTCCGAGGCGTTCGCCTGGGTCCAGGCGAACTGCGCCGTCGTCCCCGCGGCCGAGTACGGCGGGACCGGAGACGACCGGCCCCTCTACCGCTGCGGCTGAACCGCCGGGGACGAGCCGGAATTCCGCGCGGAACCGGTCCGGATATCATTGACTGAACACTCAGTCAACAGCGTTCGGACCGGTGTCCCGCGCTCCTGTTACTCTTGCGCAGTGCAGAGCGGAGAGGGAGCGCGGGGCAGCCGCGCCGACCAGGCCGACCAGCGGAGGGCGGAGCTGCTCGAAGCCGCCCGGCGGGTCGTGCTCGAACGGGGCCTGGCCAGCACCCGGGTCGCCGACATCGCCCGGGCGACGAACGTGAGCGGCGGCCTGATCCACTATCACTTCGCCACCAAGAACGACCTCATCACCGAGATGCTCCGCAGCACCAGCGAGGCGGAGGTCCAGCGGCTGAGGGAGATCGGCGCCGGGCCCGGCGGCTCCGTCGAGAAGCTCGACCGGATCCTGCGCTTCTACATCCCCGCCTCCCGGTCCGACCAGAGCTGGATCCTCTGGCTCGACGCCTGGGCCGTCGGGGTGCGAGAGCCGCACGTCCGCGACATCCTGCTGGAGCTGGAGAGCGGCTGGATCGAGACCCTCGCCCAGGTGATCGCCGAAGGGGTGGAGCGGGGCGAGTTCGTCTGCGACGACCCCCAGGGGGCGGCGGAGCGGCTCGACGGCATGCTCGACGGCCTGGTGGTCCGCTACACCCTGCACACCGGGAACATGTCGCGCGGCCGGCTCCTGCACCACGCCCGGGTCGCCGCGGCCCGCGAGGTCGGGCTGGACCCCTCGGTCTTCCCCGCCTCCGACGTCCCGGAGGGCCCCGACGGCCCCGAGGCGACCGCCGGGCCCGTACCGCTCTGAGTCCGGACGGCCTGGGCCCGGACCCGGGCCGCCCGGGTACGTGAGCCGGGCGGGCGACGCCGGCCCGGGCCCGTACGGAGGGCCGGGCGGAACCGGGCCGTACGGTTCGGACGGCCCGGCCGCGCGGATCAGGCGGGCATTGCCGCGAGCAGGAAGGCCAGGCGGGCGGCGGCGCCCTCGACGTTGCCGGTGTCGCCGAGCCGGTATCCCCACGAGGTGATGAAACCCCCGTCGGACGAGCACGTCACGGTCTCGGAGAGGGTGGCGCTGAAGCGGTTGCGCACGCATACGTACGCCGGGTCTCCGAATGACATCTTCTGTACCGACAGGTCGGCGTGTCGCCGGGTGGCCGTGGCGAACTGCTCCAGGCAGGACAGCGTGTCGAGCATCGTGCGTCACCTCCGTCGTCGAACAGAGAATTGCACGATCTTGGCACTCTGATCAAGCAATTGCGGGGATTAATCCGCTGATTGCCCGGACAAATCATCCAGCACCCGGGCCATCACCGCCCTGGCCTGCTCCCCGAAGGCCGCGACCTCGTGGAGCTCGTCGAACGTCGTCTCGTAGAACTCGACGTCCTCGGGGTCACGCAGGAGGAGCTCGCGGGTCCTCGTCGGCACCGCAGCCAGCTCCCTGTCGTAGATCCAGAAGCCGTTGAGCAGCGCCGAGGGCAGGGGCGCCTCGAAGGGGATGACGCCGAACTCCACGTTGGGCAGCGTGGTCACCGCCAGCAGCCGGTCGATCTGGCCCCGCATCACCTCCGGCGACGCCAGCCGGTAGCGCAGGGCGGCCTCGGGCATGACGAAACGGAACGTCTTGCTCTGGTCGTAGAGGATCTCCTGGCGCTTCATCCGCACCCGGATGGCGGCGTCGATCTCGTCAGGCGCCCGGTAGATGCGCTTGAGCCGGGTGAAGACACCCCGGGCGTACTCGGTGGTCTGCAGCAGGCCGATGACGATGCCCGGCTCGAACACCCGGAACAGCGAGGTCCGCATCTCCCGGTCGCGGATGTCCTCCTGGAACGTGGCCAGGCCGCTGCGGTGCCGCTGCCGCCAGGAATCCTGCCGCTCCAGCAGCGCCTTGACCTGCTCGACCAGCTCCTCGACCGTGCCGGGGGCGACCTGGAGGGCGCACCCCCACTGGGTGACGTCCTCCTCGGTGGGGGTCTGGCGGGCGTTCTCCAGGCGGGAGACCTTCGACGCCTGCCACCTGAGCCGCTCGGCGAGATCCTTGCCGGACAGTCCGGCCGACTCGCGAAGCCGCCGCAGCTGCATGCCGAGCTCGGTCCGGCCCTCCTGGAACCCGTTCACCCGTCGTCTCCTCCGTCGGCCGTACGGGCCGGACACCACCGCTCGCACCGGGGCCGGTCCCTCGTTTCGGGCGCGGCCGTCACATGACCGCACGAGGTTAGACCCGAAAGAACCGATCATGCCATAGCGCGTGCCGCAATCGTGATCAATCCGAGGGGAGCACCCGGCGGGCGATGTCCACGAGCAGCTCCCTCGGCACCTCGACCGCGGTCTCGCCGTCGAGGACGTGCCGAAGGTCGGCCAGCGTCACGGGGTCGGTGACATGGAGGCCCTGGACGACGATGGTGCCGCGGTCGGTCTCGTAGAGGGAGGGGCAGGCGCCCGCCTCCGACGTGGAGCCGAGGAACCGCAAACGCATGACTCGATCCTTCCCTAGGCAACGACCATGTCGCAATTGCGAGCAATCCTAGGGTTGCGAGCGCGCCTTTCGGGGTTCTGAATGCCGAAAAGCCGAATTGTTGTCGGTCCGTATCCGGTGACGGACCGGGACCGGACAGGGGCGGGTCCGCGCGTGACACGGCTCCGCGGGGACCTCACAGCAGGGCTCGGGGGACGTCCGTGAGCGCGGCGCGCAACTCCTCGCCGAGCGCCTTGGCCTGGGCGTCCAGGCGGGTGCCGGCCGAGACGCCCCGGCCCAGCAGGCCGTGGACGACGAAGTTGAGCGCCAGGAGGTTCGGCAGCTCGAATCGCTCGATCCGCAGACCCGCGACGGCCGGGAGGAGCCGGGCCAGGCGCTCCGCCGTCAGGTGGACGGTCAGCCACCCGAACCGCTCGGGCGTGCTCACCCACACCCCCAGGTTGGCGTCACCGCCCTTGTCACCCGACCGGGCGCCCACGATCGTCCCCAGCGGCATCCGCACCGTCTCCAGACCGTCTCCCACGCCCGGCGGGACCCGTTCCGTCACGAGGTCGTCTCCCACGCCCGGAGGGGCCGGTTCGGGCCGCTCGGGCGTCTCCGGGCCGTCCGGCCGTCCCGGTGCGCCGGGGCCGTACGGCCCGGCGCCGTCCCCGCCCACCTCCTCGCCGTCGAGCCAGACCCGGGGCCGTACGGTCTCCGCCGGGATCAGGGCGGGCCGGTAGACGCCGTACGGCGTGGCGTTCCCCGGCGGGGTCAGGGCGTAGCAACCCGGGTAGCCCGCCAGGGCCGTCTCCACGACGGCCGAGGAGAAGACGCGCCCGGCCTTCCCGGGGTCGGCGTCCAGCACCGTGATACGGAGCAGGGCCGTTCCCCCGGCGGGGGAGAGGCCGGCGCCGAGCGGGACGAGTTCGACGTGGACCTCGTCGAAGGTCTCCCTCGGCACGCGGGCCCAGACGGCCTCCTCGGCGAGCCGGGCCTTGGCCTCGATGTCCAGGCCGGTCAGGACCAGGGTCATGGTGTTGCGGTATCCGGCCGGGTAGGTGAGCGCCACCTTCAGGTCCGGCGGCGGGGCCTCGCCGCGCACCCCGGAGATCCGGACCCGGTCCGGCCCCTGCTGCTCCAGCTCGATCGTGTCGAACCGCGCCACCGCGTCGGGGCCGAGGTAGCGCGGGGAGCCGATCTCGTACAGCAGCTGCGCCGTGACGGTCCCGACCGACACCAGGCCCCCGGTCCCGGGGTGCTTGGTGACCACGCAGGAGCCGTCGGCCGCGAGCTCCACCAGCGGGAACCCGCAGCGCGCCGGGTCGGGCACCTCCCGGAAGAAGGCGTAGTTCCCGCCGGTCGCCTGGCAGCCGCACTCGATGACGTGCCCGGCGACCACCGACCCGGCGAGTGCGTCGTGGTCGTCGGGGCGCCAGCCGTACCGCCAGATCCCCGGGCCGGTGACCAGCGCGGCGTCGGTGACGCGGCCGGTCACCACCACGTCCGCGCCGGCCGACAGGGCGGCCGCGATCGGCCGGCCGCCCAGGTAGGCGTTGGCGGTCAGCGGGGTCGCGGCCGGCCGCTCCCCGGTGTCCGGGTCACGCGCGCCGCGCAGGTCACGGCCGGACAGGTCGTCCCCGGTGACATGGGCGACCCGCACCCGCAGCCCGAGCCGGTCCGCCAGCCCGGCCACCGCCCCGGCGCACCCGGCCGGGTCGAGGCCGCCCGCGTTGGAGACGATCCTGACGCCCCGCTCCACGCACGTGCCGAGGACCTCCTCCAGCTGCCGCAGGAAGGTGGTCGCGTACCCGGGGCGGCCCTTCGCGCGGTTCCCGGCCAGGATCAGCATGGTCAGCTCGGCGAGCCAGTCGCCGGTGAGGACGTCGATCGGGCCGCCCTCCACCATCTCCCGGGCGGCCGACAGGCGGTCGCCGTAGAAACCGGAGCAGTTCGCGACGCGCAGCATCGGACCTCCTGCGAAGACCGCGGCGGACGGGACGGGACGGGACGGAACGGGACGCTGGCGGGGCACCGTACGGCGGGCGGAAGGCCGTCAGGCCTCCCGCGGCACCCAGGACGCCGGGCGCTTCTCCATGAACGCGGCGATGCCCTCCTGGCCCTCGGCGGAGGTGAACCGTTCGGCCGACAGCTCGGCCATGCGGCGCATGCCCTCCTCCAGCGGCATCGCCGGCACGGTCCGCACCAGCCGCTTGGTCAGCGCGAGCGCCTCGGGGCCGCCGCGCAGCAGCATGCCGGCGTAGTGGGCGACCGTGCGGTCCAGATCGGCCTCGGGCACGGCGCGGGTGAGCAGGCCGATCTCCTGGGCGCGGGCGGCGTCGAAGGTCTCCCCGGTCATGAGGTACTCGGCCGCGGCCCGCGGGTCCAGCCGCCGCAGCACGGTCACCGAGATCATCGCCGGGACCACGCCGAGCCGCACCTCGGTGAACGCGAACGACGCCGTGTCCGGCGCGACCGCGAAGTCGCAGGCGGCCACCAGGCCCAGCCCGCCGGCGCGGGCGGTGCCGTTCAGCCGGCAGATCACCGGCTTGGGGCTCTCCCAGATCACCCGCATGATCTCCGGGAAGGACGCGGTCACCGGGGCGTCCTTGGCCGCCCCCGGCCCGAGCCGCTGCTCCTTGAGGTCCGCGCCCGCGCAGAACACCGGGCCGGTCCCGGTCAGCACGATCACCCGCACGCCGTCGTCGGCGAGCGCCCGGTCGAGGTGGTCCCGCAGCTCGCCCAGCAGCCGCACCGACAGCGCGTTGCGGTTGCGCGGCGAGTCGAGCGTGATCGTCGCGATCCCGCCGGACACCTCCCCTCGCACCAGACGCTCCACCGGCGGCTCGTCAACGGCGTTCATCCGTCACTCTCCTCGATCACTGCCAGCACGGCGCCCGCCTCGACCCGGTCGCCCGGGGCGACGTTCACCGCGGAGACCGTGCCGGTCGCCGGGGCGGCGATCCGGTGCTCCATCTTCATCGCCTCCAGCACCAGGACCGTCTGTCCCGCGGTGACGAGGCCGGCGGGCTTGACCTCGACGCGCAGCACCGTACCGGGCATGGGCGCGAGCAGGGAGCCCGGGGCCGTGTGCCCGGCAGGCTCGGGGAGCCGGGGCAGCGGTGTGAGCCGTACCGGGCCGAGGGGGGAGTCCACGTGCGTCACGCCGTCGTAGCGGGCGACGGCGAAGCGGTGCCGTACGCCGGAGGTCTCCAGGACCACCAGGTCCGGGGCGGCGGAGACCAGGCTCGTGTCCGGCAGGCCCTCGGCCCGCAGCCCGTCCCGGGTGAGCAGGTAGGAGACCCGCGCCTCGGCGAAGTCCGTACGGCGGGGCTGGGAGACCACGTTGCGCCACCCGGCGGGCAGCCCGGCCTGCACGGGGGCGGCGGCCCGGTTGGCCGCCGCCTGCGCCAGGGCCGCGGCCAGGGCCGACAGGGGAACGGCGGACCCGGCGGACCCGGCGGGTGCGGCGGGTGCGGCGGCCAGGTCGTGCTCGGTGAGGAAGCCGGTGTGGGTGTTCCCGGCGCGGAACGCCTCGTGCCGCAGGACCCGCACCAGCAGGTCGCGATTGGTGACGAGGCCGTGGATCCGCGCGCCCGCCAGGGCCGCGGCGAGCCGGCGTACGGCCTCGTCCCGGTCGGGGGCGTAGGAGACGACCTTGGCGAGCATCGGGTCGTAGTGGACGCCGATCTCGCAGCCGTTCCCGACGCCGGAGTCCAGGCGCAGGCAGCGGGACGCGCCGGGCGGCGGCGGGGCGAAGCGGACGTCCACCCCGGGGACGTCCAGGAGATGCAGGACGCCGGCCTGCGGCAGCCAGTCGCGCCCGGGGTCCTCGGCGTACAGCCGCGCCTCGACGGCGTGGCCCGTCGCCCGCGGGGGCGTCTCGGGCAGCCGCGCGCCCTCGGCCACCCGGATCTGCAGCTCCACCAGGTCGACGCCGTGCACGCACTCGGTGACGGGGTGCTCGACCTGCAGGCGGGTGTTCATCTCCAGGAACGCGACGGTGTCGTCCGCGACGAGGAACTCCACCGTGCCCGCCCCGACGTACCCGACGGCCCTGGCCGCGGTGACCGCCGCGTGGCACAGCCGCACCCGCGCCGCGGGGGAGATCGCCGGGGACGGGGCCTCCTCGATCACCTTCTGGTGCCGCCGCTGGATCGAGCACTCCCGCTCGCCCAGCGCCCACACCGTCCCGTGGCGGTCGGCCATGATCTGGACCTCGACGTGCCGGGCCCGCTCCAGGAGGGGCTCGACGAAGACCGTCCCGTCCCCGAACGCCGCCTCGGCCTCCCTCCGGGCCGACTCGATCGCGGCGGCGAGGTCGCCGCCCGGCTCCACGACCCGCATTCCGCGCCCGCCGCCCCCGGCCGACGCCTTCACCAGCAGCGCCCTTCGGCCGGCGGGGGCCGGTCCGCGCTCGATGAGGGCCCGCACGTCGCGTTCGAGGTCGTCGGCGGAGCGGTCCGGCCCGGCGGTGAAGCCGGGGAGCACGGGGACCCCGGCCGCGGCCATCAGCGCCTTGGCCCGGATCTTGGAGCCCATGGCGGCCACGGCCTCCGGGGGCGGGCCGATCCACGTCAGGCCGGCGTCCAGCACGGCCCGCGCGAACGCGGCGTTCTCCGACAGGAAGCCGTAGCCGGGGTGGACCGCGTCGGCCCCGGCCCGCAGGGCCGCCTCGACGATCTTCGCCGCGGACAGGTACGTGGCGGCGGGCTCGGCGCCCGGCAGCCGCACGGCGTGGTCGGCCTCGGCGGCGTGGGGGGCGTCGGCGTCGGCGTCGGAGAACACCGCGACGGTCTCGATGCCGAGGTCACGGCAGGTACGGAGGACACGGCGGGCGATCTCACCGCGGTTGGCGACGAGGAGGCGTCCGATCACCGGAGGGGTCAGGGTCACGGGCTCACATCCGGAAGACGCCGAAGCCCGCGGGCTCCGGGACGGGGGCGTTGCCGACGGCCGACAGGCACAGGCCGAGGACGGTGCGGGTGTCGCGGGGGTCGATGACCCCGTCGTCGTACAGGCGGCCGGACAGGAAGAACGGCAGCGACTCGGCCTCGATCTGCCGCTCGACCATCTCGCGCATGGCCGCGTCGCCCGCCTCGTCGTAGTCCTGTCCCCGGGCCCGCGCCGCGGCGCGGCCCACGATGGACAGCACCCCGGCGAGCTGCGCCGGTCCCATGACGGCCGACTTCGCGCTCGGCCAGGTGAACAGGAACCGGGGGTCGTAGGCCCGGCCGCACATGCCGTAGTTGCCGGCGCCGTAGGAGGCGCCCATGACGACCGTGAGGTGCGGGACCGTCGAGTTGGCCACCGCGTTGATCATCATGGAGCCGTGCTTGATGATCCCGCCCTGCTCGTAGTCCGTGCCGACCATGTAGCCCGTGGTGTTCTGCAGGAAGACCAGCGGCGTGCGGGCCTGGTTCGCGAGCTGGATGAACTGGGCGGCCTTCTGGGACTCCTCGCTGAACAGCACGCCCCGGGCGTTGGCCAGGATCCCGATCGGGTGGCCGTGCAGCCGCGCCCAGCCGGTCACCAGGCTCGTGCCGTACAGCGGCTTGAACTCGTCGAACTCGCCGCCGTCCACGATCCGCACGATCACCTCGCGCGGGTCGAAGGGGACCCGCAGGTCCTCGGGAACGATGCCGAGCAGCTCGTCGGCGTCGTGACGGGGCTCGCGCACCGGCCCGGGAGCCGGGCCCGCCCTGCGGTGGTTGAGGTTGCGCACGATCCGCCGCCCGATGCGCAGCGCGTCGTGCTCGTCGGCGGCGAGGTGGTCGGCGAGGCCGCTGACCCGGGCGTGCATCTCGGCGCCGCCCAGCGCCTCCTCCTCGGCCTCCTCCCCGGTGGCCATCTTCACCAGCGGCGGCCCGCCCAGGAAGACCTTCGCCCGCTCGCGGACCATCACCACGTGGTCGCTCAGCCCGGGGACGTAGGCGCCGCCGGCGGTCGAGCTGCCGAACACCAGGGCGACGGTCGGGATCCCGGCGGCCGACAGCCGGGTCAGGTTCCGGAAGACCCGCCCGCCGGGGATGAAGATCTCCTTCTGGGTGGGCAGGTCGGCCCCGCCCGACTCCACCAGGTTGATCAGCGGCAGCCGGTTGGCCAGGGCGATGTCGGCGGCGCGCAGCGTCTTGCGCAGCGTCCAGGGGTTGGTGGAGCCGCCCCGCACGGTGGGGTCGTTGGCGACGATCACGCACTCGACGCCCTCGACCACGCCGATCCCGGTGACCACGCTCGCCCCGACGGGGAACTCGGTGCCCCAGCCCGCCAGCGGCGAGAGCTCCAGGAAGGCCGAGTCTGGGTCGACGAGCAGCTCGATCCGCTCCCGGGCGAGCAGCCCGCCCCGCGCGCGGTGCCGTTCGACGTACTTCGGGCCGCCCCCGGCGACCGCCCTGGCGTGCTCGGCGTCGAGTTCGGCCAGTTTGGCGAGCATCGCCGCGCGCCGCGCCCGGTAGTCGTCCCCGGAGGTGTCCAGCCGGCTCACCGGGTGCCCCGCCCGGCGTCCGTCCGCCCGCGCCGTACGGCGTCCGTCCGCCCGCCCCGCCTGCCCCGCCCGCCGCGCGCCGGGTGGTCCCGCCCGGCCGCCGTCCCAGAGTTGACGATCACCCCAGCAAGGTAGCCGACGCTCGGGCGCTCCGACAGGGGCGATGACGCGTGTCGACGCGAAAGCGGAGAAGGCGCACGTGGGACGGCGGAAGGGATCGACCGGACCTCCCGCCGGCCCGGCCCGCGGCATGCCGCCGCGGGCCCGGTCCGGTTTCTTCGGGGCTCAGCCGCAGTGGCTCCAGCCGCTCTTCCACGTCGCCGAGCCGTACGTGCCGCCCCAGATGACGCACTTGCCGGCGCCGGGGAGCCGCACCGGCCCGGCGTAGGCGGTGAAACTTCCCGGATTGCCGCCGGAGGAGCCGCCCTTCACCTGGAGGATCGCGTTCATGGAGATCTTCCCCGGGACCACGTACTTCGACATGGTCACCACGCAGTTGCGGCCCGCGCCGGAGCTGTAGAGCAGGTAGACGGTCGCCGAGGACGACAGGGCGTGGGAGTCGATCACCTTGTAGCCGGAGCCGCAGACGCCGGTCGCGGTGTAGGGGTTCGGCTTCGGCGAGGGCTTGGCCGTCGGCTTCGCGGTCGTGGGCGCCGGCTTCGGGGGGGAGCCGGTCGTCGGCTTGGCGGTGGCCCGCGGCGGCGCGGTGGCCGGCTTCTCGGTGGAATCGGACGGCGGGTCGCCCGGCTCCACCGTGTCCGTGTCCGTGTCCGCGTCCGTGTCCGCGTCCGTGTCCGGGGCCGCGGTCTTCCGCGGACGCTCGCGGTCACCGGAGCCGCCGCCCGCCCTGGTGGCCGTCGGCTCGGCCGGCCCGGGCGGCTGGGGCGTGACCGTCCGTCCCCGGCCGGCCTGGGCGGTGGGTGAGGGGCTCGCCTTCGGCAGGGGCGACTCCCACGGCGCGGGCGGCTCGTCGGGGGTGAGCTCCGCCTCGGGCTCCTCGGGCTCTCCGGTCTGCCGCGTGGGGTTCGGCGGCTCCGCGGTCCTGGCGGCCTCGGCGGCCGAGGTCCGCTCGTCGCCGTTGAGGATCACCACGGTGCCCGTGGCGACCGCCAGCGCGGCCACGCCCGCCACGCTCGCGAGCAGGAGGCCGCTCGGCCGGCGTGGTTTCGGCGCGGGCCTGCCCGGCCGGGCCGGATCGCCGGGGACGGCCGGGGCGGGAGCGCCGCCGGGGTGCGAGCCGCCGGGGGGGACCGGGCCGGGGCCGCCCCCGGAGTACGGGGGGCCGGGAACGGCGCCGGGGCGCGGGGGACCGGCGGCGGCCGGGGCGGGACCCGCCGGAGGCGGCGATGCGGGCCGTGCCCGCGGGGGCTGGTCCCCCAGGTGGGCGGGGGAGGGGATCGTCGCGCCCATCAGGTGGCCCACCAGCTCCTCGGCGGTGGGCCGGGCCGCCGGGTCCTTGGACAGGCACGCGGTCACCAGGGAGCGCAGCTGCCCCTCCAGCGCGCCGAGGTCGGGTGCGGCGGTGAGGATCCGGTTCATCACCACCGGGATGGAGTCCGCGCCGAACGCGGGCTTGCCGGTCGCGGCGAAGACCATCGTGACGCCCCAGGCGAACACGTCGGCCGCGGCCGTCACCTCGCCGTCGCCGAGCTGCTCGGGGGCGAGGTAGGACGGCGTGCCCACGGCCGTCCCGGTGGAGGTCAGGCCGGGGGAGTCCAGCGCCCTGGCGATGCCGAAGTCGATCACGACGGGACCCTCCGGCCCCATCAGCACGTTGGCGGGCTTGAAGTCCCGGTGCAGGATCCCGGCCCGGTGGATCGCCGACAGCGCGGTGGCCGTGCTCATCGCGAGGCGGTCGAGCGCGGCGCCCCGGCGCGGGCCCTCGGTGAGGACCAGCTGCCGCAGCGACGGCCCCGGCACGTACTCGCTGACGACGTACGGCTGGCTGCCCGCCAGGTCGGCGTGGAGCACCGAGGCGGTGCAGAACCGGGCGACCCGCTGGGCGACCGAGACCTCCCGCAGGAACCGCGACCGGGCCTCGGGGTCGGACGCCAGGCCGTGGTGCAGGAGCTTGACGGCGACCTGCTCGCCCGCCGGCCCGCGCCCGAGGAAGACGACCCCCTGACCGCCCTCCCCCAGGCGGCCGGTCAGCTCGTACTGGCCCAGCCGCGGGGGATCCCCCGCTGAGAGCGGCTCTACCACGACGACCCCCGACAAAAACGAAAAACAGGTTTATGTGGGGCAGCACGCTACCAGCGTGAGCGCCGGGGCGGATGTTTTCCGCCGGACACCGCAAATTCGGGCGGACCGCCGGAAATTCCGCGACCTCGGTGAGCGGGCGCTCCGCCGTACCGGGACCCTCCCGGCGACCCGCCCGGACCAGCGGGAGGGCCGCCGGGAGCGCGGCTCAGATGGCCTTGCCGGGGTTGAGGATGCCGAGCGGGTCGAAGAGCCCCTTGATCCCGTGGTGCAGCTCCTCGGTGACCGGCCCGGTCTCCAACGCCAGCCAGCGCCGCTTCAGCAGCCCGACGCCGTGCTCGCCGGTGAGCGTGCCGCCCATGGCCAGCGCCTCCCGGAAGACCTCGTCGGCCGCGGCCCACACGTTCGGCGGCGGCTCGGGCAGGGCGTGGTCGAAGATGAAGACCGGGTGCAGGTTGCCGTCGCCGGCGTGGGCGACCGTGGCGATCAGGGCGTCATGCCGCGCCGCGATGGCCTCGATCTTCTCGATCATGAACGGCAGCGCCGAGCGCGGCACGCACACGTCCTCCACCAGGCACTTCCCCAGCTTTTCCTTGGCCTGGTAGGCCATCCGGCGGACCCAGATCAGCTCCTGGGCCTCCTCGGGGCTGGAGGAGGCCGCCACGAAGGACGCCCCGTTGGCCTCGCACAGCTCCACCATCCGCGCGGAGACGGCGTCGGCGTCGGCGGAGTCCGCCTGCCCGATCAGCATCGCCTTGGTGGCGGGCTCCAGCCCGATGCTCCGCCAGGCCTCGACGGCCTCCAGTGTGGTCCGGTCGAGCATCTCCAGTAGCGACGGCTGGCACCCGGCCGCGATGATCGCCGAGACCGCGGCGGCGGCGTCCCGCAGGGAGGTGAACTCGGCGGCGATCGTCGCCGGGTAGGAGGCCGGGGCGCGGCGCAGCCGTACGGTGGCCGCCGTGATGACCCCGAGCGTCCCCTCCGAGCCGATGAACAGGCCGGTCAGGTCGTAGCCCGTCACGCCCTTGACCGTGCGCCTGCCGGTGTCGATGACCCGCCCGTCGGCCAGGACGACCTCCAGGCCCAGCGCCGAGTCACGGGTCACGCCGTACTTCACGCACCGCAGCCCGCCCGCGTTGGTGGCGAGATTGCCGCCGATCGTGGAGATCTCGTAGGAGGAGGGGTCGGGCGCGTACATCAGCCCGTGCTCGCGGGCCGCCCTGTCCAGGTCGGCGGTGATGACGCCGGGCTCCACCACGGCGATCTCGTCGGCCGGGGAAAGCTCCCGGATCGCGGTCATCTTGTGCAGCGCCAGCACCACGCCGCCGTCCACCGAGGTGGCTCCGCCCGCCAGGCCGGTCCCGGCGCCCCTCGGCACCACCGGCACCCGGTGCCGGGTCGCCCAGCGCATGACGGCCACCACGTCGTCGCGGGTCTCGGCGAGCACGACGGCCAGGGGCTTGCCCGGCTCCAGGAAGGTCCGGTCCCGGGCGTAGGAATCGGTCACGTCGGGGTCGGTCAGGATCTTTCCGGGTGCGAGCGCGGCGGCGAGTTCGGTGATAGCAGTCACAAGGGGACTTTAAGCCCTCGGACCGGGCCGCCCGGACCGGGTGCCGGGCACGGCGGCGGGGGAGGGGCGCGGAGCGGGCGCGGGGACGGGGAGAGGCGCCGGGCGCGGAGGCGGGGAGAGGCCCAGAGAGGGCGGGGAGAGGGCGGGGAGAGGGCGGGGAGCGGGAGCGGGCGACCCGGGTGCGGACGCGGTCCGGCCCGGTGCGAGAATTCCAGAAACAAGGGTGAATTATCCCCATAAATGCCATTTTCGGAATTGATTGCCTTACTAAGAGGATTAGTTGACTATGTAGCTCCTCGTGTCGCGTGTTCTGATTGTCCGGACCGGGCAGATGGCTGGTGAACGAACGGGGAGTTCCGCCGTATCCGGCTGTCGCCAACCGGAAGGAGCCGGCTGTGACATCTGTGCAGCAGCGGCCCGCGCTCGCGCCCACCGCCAGGGGGTCGCTGATCGTGTCGTGGCTGACCACGACCGACCACAAGATCATCGGGAACCTCTACCTGATCACGTCGTTCGTGTTCTTCGTGCTCGCCGGGATCATGGCGATGGTCATCCGCGCGGAGCTGCTCCAGCCCGGCATGCAGTTCGTCACCCAGGAGCAGTACAACCAGATGTTCACCATGCACGGCGCGGTGATGCTGCTGCTGTTCGCCACGCCGCTGTTCGCCGGCTTCGCCAACGCGATCATGCCGCTGCAGATCGGCGCGCCGGACGTGGCCTTCCCCCGGCTGAACATGGTGAGCTACTGGCTGTTCGCCTTCGGCGGGATCATCGCCGTCTCGGGGTTCCTCACCCCGGGCGGCGCGGCCAGCTTCGGCTGGTTCGCCTACACCCCGCTGTCGAGCGCGATCAGCTCACCCGGCGTCGGCGGCGACCTGTGGATCGTCGGCCTGGTCACCAGCGGTCTGGGCACGATCCTCGGCGCGGTCAACTTCATCACCACGATCATCTGCATGCGCGCCCCCGGCATGACCATGTTCCGGATGCCGCTGTTCACCTGGAACACGCTGCTCACCTCGATGATGGTGCTGATGGCCTTCCCGGTGCTCGCCGCCGCCCTGCTGGCCCTGCTGGCCGAGCGGAAGTTCGGCGCCCAGGTCTACGCCCCGGCCACCGGCGGGCCGATCCTGTGGCAGCACCTGTTCTGGTTCTTCGGCCATCCCGAGGTCTACATCATCGCGCTGCCGTTCTTCGGCATCATCACCGAGGTCATCCCGGTCTTCAGCCGCAAGCCCATCTTCGGCTACATCGGCCTGGTCGGCGCGACCATGGCCATCGCGGGGCTGTCGATGACCGTGTGGGCGCACCACATGTTCCCGACCGGCCAGGTGCTGCTGCCGTTCTTCTCGTTCATGTCCTTCCTGATCGCGGTCCCGACCGGGGTGAAGTTCTTCAACTGGACCGGCACCATGTGGCGCGGCCACCTGGTCTTCGCCACACCCATGCTGTACGCCGTGGGGTTCCTGGTTACCTTCCTGCTCGGCGGCCTGACCGGCGTCATCCTCGCCTCCCCGCCGCTGGACTTCCACGTGACCGACTCCTACTTCGTGGTGGCGCACTTCCACTACGTCGTCTTCGGCACCGTGGTGTTCGCGATGTTCTCCGGCTTCTACTTCTGGTGGCCCAAGCTGACCGGGCGGATGATGAACGAGACGATCGGCAAGATCCAGTTCTGGCTGCTGTTCATCGGCTTCCACACCACCTTCTTCGTCCAGCACCTGCTGGGCGTGGCCGGTTTCCCGCGCCGCTACGCCGACTACAGCGCGGTCGACGGCTTCACCGGCCTGAACATGATCTCCTCGATCGGCGCGTTCATCCTCGGCGCCTCCACGCTGCCGTTCTTCTACAACATCTGGTGGTCCTACCGCCACGGGGAGCGGGTCACCGTGAACGACCCGTGGGGGTACGGCAACTCCCTGGAGTGGGCGACCTCCTGCCCGCCGCCGCGGCACAACTTCACCTCGCTGCCGCGCATCCGCTCCGAGCGTCCGGCCTTCGACCTGAGCCATCCCAGGGCGAAGACCCAGCCGCGCCAGCTCGACCCGACGGCCCCGCAGGAGGAGATCTGACCGTCCGCGCGGCCGGGTGCCCGGAGGGCCGGTCCCGGCCGTCCCGCACGGGGAGACCCGGGACCGCCCGGTCCCTCCCGTCCCTTCCGCCTCTCGCGCCCCTCTCGCCCCTCCTGTCATGACGTCGCGCTGACGCCGTCCCGACGCCCCGATGCCCCGGCACTCCGGTGCCGGGGCATCGCCGTGTCCGGGGCCCGGTCCGTCCCCCGTACGGCCCGCCCCGTGCCCCGCCCGCCGTACGGTTCACCGTCTTCGACCTGCCGATTGGTCTTCGATAAAAGATCAAGGACCGACATAACGTATTTACGCGACAAAAGGCTCTCAATTACAGTTTCGCAACATAAAGCCGACGTCTTTACTCCTGCTTTACCTTCTCGTCTAACGTCCCCGTCGGCGCGTGCACACGGCACGCAGGGATGTCCGCGCCCGGCGAACCCGGGCAGGGAGGGTATGCGTTGTCCAGCAGAGGCAGAGGCATCCGCAGGCGCGTTCTCGCGCTGGTGCCTGTCGTCGGCCTGGCCGCCGCGGGACTGGCCGTCGGCGGCCAGTCGGCGCAGGCCGACACTTCGGTCGCCCGGTACCAGCCGACCGCGGCCGATTACTACATCAACTACGCGCCGCCCAGGGAAGAGCCGGAGGTGGCCGACCCGGCCGTTCCCGGCTCGCGCGCCAAGGCGCGTCAGGCCACCGCGGCGAAGAAGGTCAACCGCAAGTATTCCGAGGGCAACCCCGCCGCGGCCCGGGTGCTGGCCGCCCGCGAGGCCCAGGCGATCAAGACCGGGCTCAACCCGGCCGAGTTCCTGTTCAAGAAGTCGAAGGTCGCCAAGGAGGCGAAACTCCTCACCCTTCTGGTGGAGTTCGACGACAAGGCCAACGACGACTTCTCGGGCTTCAGCCGTCCCAAGAGCGTGACCGACGACACGTGCGTGACCGAGCCGCCGGGCACCCTGCTCAACGGCCCGCTGCACAACAAGATCCCCGACCCGGCGAAGCTGGCGAACAAGGACAACAACAGCTTCTGGGTGCCGGACTTCAGCCCCGAGCACTTCAACAAGATGCTTTACAGCTCCAAGGGCATCACCGAGCGGGTCCGCCCCGACCTGACCGACCCCCGGGACGGCCGCAAGGGCATCGACATCTCCGGCTACACCATGAAGAACATGTACGAGGAGATGTCCAAGGGCGCCTACACCGTCAGCGGTCAGGCGAGCCCGTGGATCAAGGTTCCGCACTCGGAGGCCTACTACGGCGCCCGCGCCTGCGGCCAGGAGCCCCAGGACATGAGCGGTCACCCGAGCAACCCGCTCGGCCCGGGCCAGCTCGCCATCGACGCGGTCAACTCCCTCGCCGCCGCCGACCCGAACTTCCCCTGGGCCGACTACGACGTCGAGGACGTCGCCGACGCCGACGGTGACGGCAACTTCGCCGAGCCCGACGGCGTGGTGGACCACCTGGTGCTGGTCCACGCCGGCAAGGACAAGTCCTCCGACGGCGGCGCCGAGGGTCCCTACGCGATCTGGGCGCACTCCAGCGCGGTGGCCGGCGGCTACAAGGTGCCCGGCAAGGACGTGAAGATCTCCAACTACATCGTCCAGCCGGAGGACTCCGGAGTCGGCGTCTTCGCCCACGAGTACGGCCACGACCTGGGCCTGCCGGACCTGTACGACACCACCGGTCAGGGATCCTCCGCGGTCGACTTCTGGGACCTGATGTCCAGCGGCTCGCACAGCGGCCCGATCTTCCAGTCCATGCCCACCCACATGGGCATCTGGGACAAGTGGGTACTCGGCTGGGCCAACCCCAAGGTTTTCAACGCCGGTGACTCCTCCCGTCTCGTGACGATCGGCCAGGCCTCGCGCACGCCCAAGCTCACCCAGGACGGCGTCCGGGTGAACGTGCCCAGCGCGCCGCTGAAGATGATCGAGCCGCACAGCGGCACCAAGATGTGGTGGTCCAACCTCGACCAGGAGTGGGGCGACGTCAAGCTCGCCCGCGACGTCCAGGTCCCGGCCGGCTCCGACGTGAAGTTCTGGCTCTGGAACAACTACGAGATCGAGCAGGACTGGGACTTCGGCTTCGTCGAGGCGTCCACCGACGGCGGCTCCACCTGGAGCCAGCTGAAGGTCTACACCGAGGGCGGCGCCCTGGTCTCGACCGGCGACGACTACCCCGACCCGAACAAGAACCTCGCCAAGTTCAACAACCGCAAGTACGGCCTCACCGGCAACACCGACGGCTGGCGGCACGACTACGTCGACCTGGCTCCGTTCGCGGGCAAGAACATCAAGCTGCGCCTGGTCTACAACACCGACGCGGCCTTCACCCCGCGCAGCTGGCACGTGGACGACTTCGCGCTCACCAACGGCGGCCAGACCGTCTGGAGCGACGACGTCGAGGGCGGCAACAACGGCTGGACCACCAGCGGCGGCACCTTCACCAACACCCACGGCCAGGGCTGGATCGTCAACGACGGCTACCGCGAGATCTCCCGCTTCTACCTCGCGGAGTGGCGCAACTTCGACGGCTTCGACAAGGGCCTGCAGTACACCTACACCACCAACTACTCCCGTGACGGCGCGTGGAAGGTGGAGAAGGTCAAGTACAACGCGCCCGGCATGCTGGTGTGGTACCGCGACTCGACCTACACCAACAACTCCATCGTCAACAACCTGGACCTGGCGCCGAGCATCGGCTCCAAGGGCAGCCTCCTCCTGGTCGACTCCCACTTCGACCCGCTCCGCCGGAACGGCGAGGGGGCGCAGAAGGACCCGACCGTGCTGAAGAACCTGCCCGGCCGTATGCAGACCTCGAACGCGGCGTTCTCCTTCGGTAAGACCTACCCCTTCACCGAGTGCATCGAGGGTGCGAACGAGCCGTTCAGCGCCTACTGCAGCAAGCTGCCGGCCCAGAACGGGGTGAGCGAGTTCACCGACGCCAAGACCTGGTACCCGGGCTTCGAGTTCCGTGACGGTGGCCTCTACTACCGCGACTTCGACGCCTCGGTGGTCGTCCCGTCCAAGGGCGACCAGCGCTACAGCACCCGGGTCGTCAACCCCGACGGCACCCCGGCCACCGACCTGTACGGCAGTGACCTGGGCGACGGCCACGTCCTCGGCTCCGGCAACCCCGGCGACGAGGGCAAGGCGCTGGGTGTGAAGCTCAAGCTGATCACCCCGCTGCCCGGCAACCTCGGGGCGATCATCCAGGTGACCCCGCCGTCCAAGTGACCCGGAAGATCCGCCTGACCGCCTGACCGCCCGGTCCCGGGCCGTCCGGACCACCCGGACGGCCCGGATCACCGGCCGGAGAACCGTGTATGGCCCCGCCGTCACCGACGGCGGGGCCATACCATTTGAGCGGCAGGAACGCCGAGGCGGAGAGGGACACGTGGCAGAGCTCCGAAGCAAGGCCGAGCACACCGAGGCCATCCGGACGAAGGGCAGGGTCTGCCTGGTCGTCAACACGCGTTCGCGCCGCGGCCGCCGCCTCTTCCCCGAGGTCGTCCGCGCGCTGCACGCGGAGGGTTTCAAACCGGTCCGCACCTTCACCGTCGACGATCCCCGCGCCCTGCGGGCCACGCTGGACGCGGCGCTGGACGAACGCCCCGACCTGCTGGCCGTCGGTGGCGGCGACGGCACGCTCAGCGCCGCGGTCAAGCACGTCGCCCACCGCGACGTCGCCCTCGGCCTGCTGCCGCTGGGCACCACCAACAACTTCGCCCGCAGCCTCGGCCTCCCGCTGGACCTGCCCGGGGCGGTCCGGGTGTTCCGCACCGGCAAGGTCGCCGACATCGACCTGGGCGTCGCGGGTGACCGGGAGTTCGCCAACCTCGCCAGCTTCGGCGTCTCCGTCGAGGTGGCCGGCAAGGTGCGGCCCTGGCTCAAGCGCGTCCTCGGGCGCCCGGCCTATCCCCTGACCGCCCTGACGATCCTCCCCGGGCACCGGCCCTTCCGCGCCGCCATCACGGTGGACGGCCACCGCCACGAGCTGCTCACCCACCAGCTCAACATCGCCAACGGCCGCTTCCACGGCGGCTGGCAGGTGGCCAGGGACATCAGCATCGACAACGGCCTGCTCGTCGCCTACCAGCTCGGCTCGGGCAAGCGCCTCCGGCTGGTCGTGGAGACCCTGATCCGCGCCGCCACCGGCCGCTGGCGCAGCCTCGCGGGCGGCCCCTTCGTCGTCGGCCGGGAGATGCTCCTGGAGACCGACCCGCCGATGGCCGCCGACGTCGACGGCGAGGTCCGTCTGATGACGCCGATCACCATCCGGACCATCCCGAACGGCCTGCGGGTGATGGTCCCCGAGGAGTTCGTCGACTCCTGAGCGTCCGCTCCCGGGCCGCCCGGTGGCCCGGCTCCAGGTGGCCCGGGAGCGCCGAGCCGCCCGCTCCGCCGCTCCCCGCGCCGTTCTCCGTACCCTTTCCGCGCCGCTCCCGCGCCCCGTTCCGGGCTCCCGGGACGGGCACTCCGGATTGGACGGGGATCGCCGGGGAAGCTCCCTTCGGAAAGCGATGGGAGGACACGATGGCGACCATGATCGACCGTATCCGGCGATACCTGGCCAGCCCGCAGGGCCGCAGGACCGTCGAGCGGGTCAAGGTGATGGCCCGGGACCCGCGCAACCAGCAGCGGGCACGCGAGCTGATGGCCCGCATCCGGGGGAACCGGGCCGCAGGGCCCCGGCGTTAGGTTCCGTTCCGTGGATCGCCGCCGTGGCGAGGCGGTCCACCGAGCGGAACCCGGCCGCCGTTACGCGCGGCGGCCGGACAGGCGGCGGAACCTGCCGCGGATCCGGTCGAGCAGCACGGTGTCGCGTTCCGTCGCCCGCTCCCCGGGCGGCAGCCCCGCCCGTGCCCGCCGCAGGTCCTCAAGGGCCTCGGCGGCGCCCGGCCGCTTGTCCGGGGAGTGGTCGCGCATCCGCCGCAGCAGGTCCGTCACCTGCGGCGGGACGTCGTCCAGCGGGGCCTCGGCGTCCGGGCTCCCCGACGGCAGCCGTCCGGCGAGCAGGTGGAAGCCGATGACCCCCGCCGCGTACACGTCGGAGGCGGCCGTCATCCGCTCGGGCCCGGCGTGGCACTCGGGGGCGACGTAGGGGGTGTCGAGGACGTTGGGCAGTTCGCTGGCCACCGTGTACGGCCGGGGGCCGGGCTTGGCGTAGTCGAACCCGGTCAGCATCGCCCGGCCCTCCTCGGTCACCAGCACCCACGCGGGGCTGAGCGCCCGGTGGATGACGTTGTTGGCGTGGACGTGGGCCAGGCCCGCCAGCATGTCCTCCAGCACGTCGAGCCGGGCGGCGGTGGGCAGCGCCCGCCGGGACGCGCTCAGGCGCAGGTGCAGGGCCTGGCCGTGCACGTCGTCGAGGACCAGCACGAACCGGCTCTCGTCGTCGACGGCGAAGAAGTCCCGCGCGCGGACGACGCACGGGTGCGGCGGGATCCTGGTGAGGGCCTGGTAGGCGTTGGTGATCAGCCGCCGCTCGGCCGCGCGCGGCTCCTCCTCGGCCAGCGGGTCGGCCCGGTACACCCGCAGCAGCACCGTCTCGCTGCCCGGGACCGTGGCGTTGAACGCGCGGTACTCGGTGACCCGGGCGTCCCCGCCGAGCTCCTCCTCCACCTCCCAGTTGCCGAACCGCGGCGGCGCGGTGGACCGCCGCACGGAGCCGTTCAGCGCCTCCAGGATCGCGGTCCGGTACGGCACGGCGTCGGGGGTGCAGCCCCGCCTGATCCGGGAGACGTCGCGCAACGTGGGGATCAGCCCGTCGAGGTCGGTGACGTGCCGCAGGTCGCGGCCGGCCGGGTCGACCAGTTCGGCGTCGGGCCCGGTCAGCACGACGAGGCTGTCGACGTACACCCGCTCCAGTTCCCGCCGCTGCCGGACCAGCAGGCCCTTCAGCGCCCGCCCGGTGCCGCGCAGCTTGGTCACGGGGGAGCCGAACGCCTCCCGCCGCGCCGGGAACCACCGCGAGCCGGCGACCTCGATCCGCCCGCGCGTCCCCTTGACGTCGATCACGCACAGGGAGTGGCCGGTCAGGACCACCAGGTCCACCTCGAAGACGTCGCCGTCGCGCGGCACCTCGATGTTGTGCAGTAGCAGCCAGTCGTCGGGGGCGTTGTCCCGCAGATGGGCGATCACCCGTCGCTCGGCGTCGTTGACCGGGCGTCCGCCGCCGACGATCTGTGCCATTTCTAGCGTGCCGCCCTTCCCATCGCGTTAGGCAAGTAGAGCAAGGGTCTCATGATCTGGCGTAACAGACTTTCCACGCGACCCGACACGCCCCGTGTCCCGTGTCCCGTGTCCCGTGTCCCGAGAGCCGAGGACCGGCCACCGGTTCCGCCGCCGGTTCCACCGGGGTGGGAACGGGCCGGCGCGGAGAGCCGCGGAGAGCGGCGTCGAACTCCACTTTCATACCCTCGCCCGGGAATGACCTAGTCTGTCGGCCGTTGCTCTTACGGTGATCGGAACGGCGGGCGGTCATGGGTGTTCTGACGGCGGCGGCCTTCGCGGTCACCGCCCTGCTGCTGGTGGGCGGGTTCGCAGTGGTCACCCGGCGGCTGCTCGACCTGCGGTTCGGGGTCGTCCGCACGCTCCTGGCCGGGGGACTGGTGGCCCTGGTCCTCGGGCCGCTGATGAAGACGTTCTCCGGCGCGGTGGACATGAACGACCAGGGCGTCACGCCGCTGTGGTTCCTGCTGCTCGGCGTGGTCTGCGCGCTGCTGGCCGGGATGGTGTTCCTGGTGGTCGCCGAGGCGCTGGTGCCGCGGGGGGCGCTGCCCGGGCCGCTGGAGCTCGTCCGGGGGCTGCGCCGCCGCGCCGCCCGCTCGCGCCGCTACCTGCGGATCACCCGGATCCTGATGCGGCACGGCCTCGGCCCCTACCTGCGCGGCAGGGACCCCGACCTCGGCGCGCCCTCCAGCCGGGCGGGCCTGGCCCGGTCGCTGCGCGAGGCTCTGGACGACGCCGGGGTCACCTTCGTCAAGCTCGGGCAGATCCTGTCCACCCGCGCCGACCTGCTGCCGGAGGAGTTCGTCGAGGAGCTGCGGCTGCTGCAGGACCGGGCGGCCCGGACGCCCTGGGCGGAGATCGAGCCGGTGCTGACCGCCGAGCTGGGCGGGCCGGTGGAGGAGACCTTCGCCCACTTCGACCGCGAACCGCTGGCCGCGGCCTCGATCGCGCAGGTCCACCGCGCCCGGCTGCGCACCGGCGAGGAGGTGGTGGTCAAGGTCCAGCGCCCGGGAATCGCCGCCGTGGTCGAGCAGGACCTCGACATCGTCGACCGCCTGGCCCGGACACTGGAGCGGCGCACCCGGTGGGGCCGCGCCTTCGGCGTCGGCGACCTGTCCCGCGGATTCGCCGAGGCGCTCCGGGAGGAGCTGGACTTCCGCATCGAGACGGCGAACATGGCCGCGGTGGCCGCCGCCTCCGCCGGGGAGCCGGTACGGGTGCCCGTGCCGTACCCGGCGCTGTCGGGACGGCGGGTGCTCGTCATGGAGCGGCTGGAGGGCGTGCCGCTCGGCTCGGCCGCCCCGGAGCGGGGCGAGGAGCTGGCCAGGATCCTCTTCGAGACGCTGCTGCGCCAGGTGATGCTGCACGGCGTCTTCCACGCCGACCCGCACCCGGGCAACCTCATGCTGCTCGACGACGGGCGGCTGGCGCTGCTGGACTTCGGCTCGGTGGGACGGCTCGACGCCTCGCTGCGCGGTGCCCTGCAGCGGCTGCTCGGCGCGCTGGACCGGGGTGACCCGCTCGGGGTGAGCGACGCGCTGCTGGAGGTCGTGCCGCGGCCCGACGAGATCGACGAACGGGAGCTGGAACGCGAGCTGGGCCGGTTCATGGCCCGCCACCTGTCCGGCGGCGTCGTGCCGGACGCGCGGATGTTCGGCGAGCTGTTCCGGATCGCCTTCGCCCACGGACTGTCCGTCCCACCGGAGGTGGCCGCGGTGTTCCGGGCGCTGGCGACGATCGAGGGCACGCTGGCCAGGCTCGCGCCGGGCTTCGACGTCGTCGCCGAGGCCCGCGCGTTCTCCGCCCGCCACCTGGCCGAGCAGGCGGATCCCGGGCGGGTGCGGCAGGCCGTCGCCGCGGAGGCGCTCGACCTGCTGCCCATGCTGCGGCGCCTGCCCCGCCGGGTGGAGCGGATCGTCGGCGCGGCCGAGAACGGCCGCTTCAGCCTGAACGTGCGGCTGTTCGCCGACGAGCGCGACCGGAGGCACGTCACCGGTCTGCTCCACCAGGTGCTGGTCACCGTGCTGGCGGCCACCACGGGCCTGATGGCGGCGCTGCTGCTCGGCGCCGACCCGGGCCCGCCGGTCACCGCCGGCGTCGGGCTCCACCAGCTCATCGGCTACAACCTGCTGGTGATCAGCGCGATCCTCGCGCTGCGGGTGCTGGTGGTCGTGTTCCGCCGCGACCGGTGAGCCGCGCGGCGGCCGCGATCCCGGCGCCGGCCGCGGCCGCCACCAGGGCGCAGGCCAGCAGGGCGACGTCGGTGCCCGCCCGCGGGCCCGCCGCGCCGACCACCGCGGCCACCAGCGCCACGCCCAGCGTCGAGCCGACGTAGCGGGCGGTGTTGCCCGCCCCCGACCCCATCCCGGCCCGGTGGGCGGGCACGCTCTCGATGGCCAGCCGGGTGAGCGCCGCGTTGATCAGGCCGCTGCCCGTCCCGGCGACGACCAGCCCGACCGCCACCCGGGCCCAGGGGGCGTGGGCGGCGGCGCCCAGCATCGCGAGCGTGCCCGCGGCCGACAGCAGCAGCCCCAGCGCCAGGCCGCCGCCGCCGGTCAGCGGCAGGCGGCGGGCCTGCAGGGCGGTCAGGAACGAGACCCCCGACCAGGCGGCCAGCAGCACGGCGCCGCCCAGTGAGGTCAGGCCCCGGGAGAGCTGCAGCACCGCCGGCAGGAAGCTCATCAGCCCGACCACGACCGTCCCGACGACGAGCGCCCCGCCGGTGGAGACGACGAACAGGGGATGCCGGAACAGCCCCGGGTCGAGCAGGGGGAGCCGGCGGCGCCGTTCGACCGCGACGAAGAAGCCCAGCAGCAGCGCCGCGGCGGCGAAGGCGACGGCCACGACCGGCCGGTCCCAGCCGGCGCGTCCCTCGGTGACGGCGGTGACCAGTGCGGCGAGGCCCGAGGCCAGCAGGAGCGCACCCGGCACGTCCGGCGGCCGGCGCGTCGCGGCCCGCGACTCCGGCAGCCGGCCGGCCGCCGTCAGCGCCAGAGCCGCCGAGGCCGCGGCGACCACCCAGTGGACCGCCCGCCAGCTCACCGCGGTGGCCAGCGCGCCGGAGAGCAGCGGCCCGACGGCGATGCCCAGGCCGATCATGGCCCCGTAGCGGCCGGTGGCGCGCAGGCGCCCGGGACCGCCGGGGAAGGCGTGCCCGAGGACGCCCAGGCCGGCGGTGAGCACCGCCGCGCTGGCGGCTCCCTGCGCCACCCGGGCGGCGACGAACATCCCGGTCCCGGGCGCCAGGGCCGCCGCCACGGCGGTGGCGGCCAGCGTCCACAGCCCGGCGAGGTAGACGCGCCGCCGTCCGTAGGCGTCGGCCGCGTCCCCGGTGACCAGCAGCGCCGCCGCCAGGCCCAGCGAGATGCCGTTCAGCAGCCAGGCCGGTCCCGTGGGACCCGAGTCGAGGTCCCGGACCATCTGGGGCAGCGTCGCCGCCGGGACGGTGTAGTTGACCAGCGCCAGCAGTGGCGCGGCGCAGGCGAGCGCGAGGGTCGGACCGGGGGCCGGGGCGGTGTCCGGGGCGCGCCCGGGCGCGGCGATCGTCATGGGGAAGCCTCCAAGGTTCATTCAATGAACTGATGGAGACCGTAGCACGCGTCGGTTCGGTGAATGAACCTGCATCGGTCGCGCGGCGCGTGGGTTCGGTGAGCGAACTAGCATGGGGTCATGGCGCTCGGCAAGAACTACGAAGGGCAGGACTGCTCCCTCGCCCGTGCCCTGGAGCTCGTCGGGGAGCGCTGGACGCTGCTGGTGGTCCGCGACGCGCTGTACGGCGTGCGCCGCTACGGCGACTTCCTCGCCCACCTCGGCATCCCGCGGGCCGTCCTGTCGCAGCGACTCCAGACGCTGGTGGACGCCGGGGTGCTGGAGCGGGTGCGCTACTCGCAGTCACCCCCGCGCGACGAGTACGTCCTGACCGCGATGGGCCGCGAGCTGTGGGGCCCGGTGTACCTGCTCGCCCAGTGGGGCGAGCGGAACCTCTCGAAGGCCGGCCCCCGCCGGGTCTTCCACCACGTCACCTGCGGCGCCCGCATCGACCCCCACGGGCTCTGCCCCTCGTGCGGCGGGCGTCCCCCGCTGGAGGAGACCGAGGTACGGCCCGGCCCCGGCGCCGACCCCTTCCGCGACGACCCGGTCAGCGTGGCCCTGCGCCGCCCCCACCGGATGCTCGGCCCGCTGCCGGGCTGACCGGCCCCGCCGCCCTCGCCATTCCCGCCGCCGGCGGGCGTGGCCGTCGAGCGGGCCCGGACCGGCCCCACCTCGGGCCGGACGTGCCCCGGGCCGCTCCGCCGAATGACGGCGGGTAACCGGTTGCCGTCGAACGGCAGGTGGGTATGGCCAGAATCGAACCGGTATTCACGCCGGTACATCGATCACGAATCCGCGTGGTCCCGGTCCACGGGACGCGTGGACGGGTGGGGAGGGGCGGTCCGCCGCTCCCTTCCCGGCGGCGCACGAACCGTCACCGGCGCAGGCGCGCTCCTCCCCGCGGTGACGGCACGACCGCCGCGAGCGCCGGGCGCGAGGCCGCGCGGCGGCTCGCGACCGGCCGCCGCCGGGGATGTTTGCCATGGCAGGAGGGGGTAGGCGCTTCTCCTGCAGGGAGGAGAGGCATGCCATGACCGACACTCAGAGGGAGACCCTGTCCACGGCGGAGCTGGTCCGTCGGCTCTCACAGGACGTCTCACGCCTGGTCCGGGACGAGTTACGCCTGGCCAAGCTCGAGCTGGCGGAGAAGGGCAAACACGCCGGGCTCGGTGCCGGGTTGTTCGGCGGAGCGGGCGTCATGGCGCTGTACGGGGGCGGAGCCCTGGTCGCCGCGGCGATCCTGGCACTCACGCTGGTCCTGCCGGGCTGGCTGTCCGCGCTGATCATCGGTGTGGTGCTGCTGGTGATGGCCGCGATCTTCGGCCTGCTGGGCAAGCATCATGTGTCCGAGGCCGGCCCGCCGGCCCCGCGGCACACCATCGAGAGCGTCAGGAACGACATCGACACGGTGAGGGAGAGGGCGCACCGATGACCGAAACCGATCCGGGCAGGGGCGGCCGGGAGCGTCCGGAGGCCGGCACCACCGGCTCCCGCCGGGAACCGGTCGGCATGCCGGTGCCGCCGGACGAGAGGCAGTCGCTGGACATCCCGCCGAAAACGCCGTACCTCCCGATTCCCGGCGCCCCGACGGGCGAGCGCACCGGGACGGCGCCCGGCGGCGCCGCCGGGCCGTCCGCCACCGTGGAGGGCGTCACCGGGGGGAACGCCGCCGGCGGCCGGTCCGGCGCGGTCGGGACCGGCACGGCGGCGAGCGGCGTGGGCGCGGCGGGCGCGGGACCGGCCGGCATGACCGCGCCCGGCGGGACGATGACCGGCGGCAGGGCCCCGGCGCGGGGTGGCAGGGGCACGGTCAAGGACACCAAGGAGTCCGTGCGCCGCGACATCGAGAACTCCCGCCGTCAGCTGGGCGACACCGTGGAGGCCCTGGTGCAGAAGACCGACGTCAAAGCCCGCGTCAGGCAGGGCGCCGGCCGGATGGTGAGCCGGGCGCGGGGCGCGGCGCCGGAGATGGTCGGCCGCGTGAAGGAGAGGGCGCCCGTCCGGCTCAAGAACACCGCGGGCCGGACGCCGGCCGCCGCGGCGGCCGCGGCGGCGGCGGCCCTGGCCCTGCTCGCGTTCCGGTCGCTGCGCCAGAACCGGGGCAGGACCCGGAGGGTGACCGTACGGCGGATGGTCGCGCGACGGCGCAGGTGGTGAGGAGACCGATCGCGCCCCCTGTCCCGCCGGGGACCCGGGCGCGACCGGCCTTGATCGGCGGGGAGTAGTCTGGCCGCTTCCGGGTGGACGGCGGACCCCCTCTCCCTTCCGTCCGCCCGGACACCCGGGGCGCGGACCGCCGTCACGGGGTCGCGGGGCGCACGGAGGACCCGGAAGCCGCCCGGACCGCCCCGGGCCCGCGTCCGTCGCCTTCGGGATACGGGGGCCGGCTGAACCGTTCCGGTGCCGCATCCGTTGTCCTCAGTGCCGATGCAGGCATATCCGCCGGGAGGGCGGGACCGTACGGCCCCGCCCTCCCGGCCTGACCCCCAGGAGGTCACATGCGCCGTGCTCTCGGACTCGCCGCGGGACTCACCCTCGTCGCGACCGCGCTGTCCCCGGCGTCGCCCGCCGACGCCGGCTGCCTCAGCGCCAGGAAGTGCGAGCGGGAGGCACTCATCGTCTTCGACCTGACCGTCCGGGGCGCCTCCCGCGCCGCCCCCGGGCGGGAGGTCGCCTACGTCCTGGACTACTCCACGACCTGGACGCCGTCCTTCGCCCCCTACTGGGGCTCCTACTGGGTGGGCGGCTCCTTCCCCAAGGGGGCCCGCGGGCCCTCACGGGCGGTGCTGTTCGACACCGCGGGCAAACGGCTGGCGACCTTCCCCTGCGGACGGCACGCCGACGGCGTCTGGTGCGAGACCCGCGGCAGGATCCCCAACCAGGGCAGGATCGTGCTCTCCGCCCGCCTTCCGGCCAATGCCCACGGGAAGGCCAGGGCGACCCTCGGCTTCGACAGCTTCGACGGGCTCAACGCGCAGGACCACGCGCGGCGGCACACCCGCGCCCAGGCGCGGGCGAAGTTCTGCAACTACCGCTTCAGCCGTACGGTCACCACGAAGGTCGTCTCCTGACGGGGGCCTCCGGGGCCGCCTTCTATGCTGGGGCGATGGCGGAGACTTCCGGGGCGGCCGCCTCCGGCGCGGCGGAGGCGGCGTGCGCGTTCTGCGCCATCGCGGCGGGGGAGCAGCCGGCGTCGGTGGTGCTCTCCGACGGCGTGGCCACGGCCTTCCTGGACCGGCGGCCGGTCTTCAAGGGGCACGTCCTCGTGGTGCCCGTCCGCCACGTCGAGACGCTCCCGGAGCTGCCGGCGCCGCTGGTCGGCCCGTTCTTCGAGCGGGTCCGGGCCGTCTCCGCCGCCGTCGAGCGCGGCCTCGCGGCGGGCGGCACGTTCGTGGCGGTGAACAACCGGATCAGCCAGAGCGTGCCGCACCTGCACGTCCACGTCGTCCCCCGCAACCGCGGGGACGGCCTGCGCGGCTTCTTCTGGCCCCGCGTCCGCTACGACGGCGACGACGAGGCCGATTCCTACGCCGAGCGCATCCGCCGGGCCCTGGGGCCGTCCGCCTGAAGCCCGGCGGGCGGTCCCCGGGAACGGACCCGCGGGGGACGAGGCCGCACGGCCCGGAGGCCGGATCCGCGGCGGGCGGGCCGACGATCGTGCCACCGGCCCTGGAGGTGTTCAGCGGCACACCCTGGCGGTCGAGGTAGGGGCCGGTGATGTCGCGGGAGCGGCCGGCGTAGACGCTTTGACGTCCTCCCCGCCTTGAAGGGCGGGGATTCTCCCCTGCCAGGCCGCCGAGAACGCGGGCGGCTTGGAGTGGGTTCCTGCTTCGCCGGGTCGTGCCACCGCAAGCGGTGGTCTCACCGTCCCTCCACAGGCGTTTCGCCTGTCCGCCCGTCCGGCGGCCAGGATGTTGATCGCCGCGTTGACGTCCCGGTCGTGGACCATGCCATATGGGCAGGTCCACGACCGGACGGAAAGCGGCATCTTGTCCTGCAAGGTCCCGCATGCCGAGCAGAGCTTCGACGACGGGAACCAGCAGTCGATCTTGGCGAAGGTGCGGCCGTATCGGGCGGCCTTGTACTCCAGCATGGCCGTGAACTGCGACCAGCCCGCGTCGTGGACGCTTTTGGCCAGCCTCGTGCGCGCCAGGCCCCTCACCGACAGATTCTCCACGTACACCGCTTGGTTGTCGCGAATGATGCTCGCAGAGAGCTTGTGGGCGAAGTCCCGGCGCGCGTCGGCCACCCGGGCATGCGCCCGCGCGACCTTGGCAATGGCCTTCTTGCGATTGTCCGACCCCTTCACTTTCCGGGAGAGGGCCTGCTGCGCTTTGCGCAGGCGGCGCTCCGTCCGGCGCAGGAAGCGCGGGTTGTCCACCTTCGAGCCGTCCGAGGTGACCGCGAAGTGCGTCAGTCCCAGGTCGATGCCCACCTCGGCCACCGTTTCCGGTAGCGGCTCGTCGGCCGTCTCGACCACGAACGACGCGAAGTACCTGCCTGCCGCGTCCTTGATGACCGTGACGCTGGACGGCTCCGACGGTAGGGTCCGCGACCAGCGCACCGGCACGTCCCCGATCTTCGGCAGGCGCAGCCTCCCGCCCGCCGTGATCGAGAACCGGGCGTTGCGGGTGAACCGGATGGCCTGCCGGTTGTCCTTGCGCGACCGGAACCGGGGCGGGGCCACCTTCGGGCCCTTCCGCTTCCCGGCGGCCGAGGTGAAGAAATTCCGGTAGGCGGTGTTCAGATCGGCGAGCGCCTGCTGAAGCAGGACGGCCGACACCTCACCGAGCCAGGCGCGTTCCGGCGTCTTCTTCGCCTCGGTGATGACCCGCTTGGACAACTCCCCGTCGGAGACGTACGGCAGGCCCGCCTCACGCGCTGCCTGGCGTGCGCGCAGCCCGTCGTCGAACACCACTCGGGCGCACCCGAACGCCCGCGCCAGCGCCTGGCGCCGGGCGCCGGGCGGCGTCCGGGGAGAGCCGGTACCGGTAACGCAGCCGCACGGCCATCATCGTGCCATCCGGCCATGACCGGGCGTAGGGGAATCCGGGCGATCCGTGAACACACCGGCGACCGCGCCAACGCCGCCCACCACCCCGGCGAGCACACCATCGCCGAACGCGGGCGGCCGGCCCTTCGCCGTCCTGGTGCCCTACACCTGGTGGGCCGAGCGGCAAGACCGGGAAGGTCAGGACACGCCCGCGCCCTGGCGGGCACTCCCGCGCGGGCCTTCATCTCCGGCCTGAAGACCGGAGCACCGGCCCGCATTTCGGTAGCCGGTCGTCAGGCCCGCGCAGCAGTCGGCGGAGGAGGCGAACAGGTACCAGTAGCCGGCGCGGCGGACCAGATAGCCGCCCTCGAAGGGGTTGCCGATGGCGATCATGGTCGGCTCGCCCACCGCGCGCCTGCCGGTGGCGTCAAGCCTGGTGATGAAGACGCCGCCGTATCAGGAGCCGTAGACGAGGTACTGGGCGTCGACGGTCAGGGCCGGATCGAAGGTCCATGTGAAGTCGCACTCACCGCCGTACGCCTGCCGGCCGTCCGTGGCAACGTATTGATCTACCTTGTAAAGGAACGCTGGCCGTACAACGGTCCCGGCGGTAGGGTCCGGCAGGTGGAACCCCTCGTCGCGGTGCTGGTGGTGGCGGTCGTGGTCGGCGTCCCGGCGCTGGTGCTGTGGCGGGTGCTGCGCGGCCGGCGGGAGCTGGGCAGCAGCCCGGCCGAGCGGGCCACGTTCGAGACCCTGCACACCGCCTCGCTCGCCGCGCCGCCGCTGCGGGCCGGGCTGACCGAGGCCGGGGCGCAGAAGGCGTCCCGGCACCTGCGCGAGCTGCTCGGCTCCCCGGCGCTGGCGATCACCGACGGGGAGCGGCTGCTGGTCTACGACGGCGAGGGCGACCACCACGCCCCGGAGGCGTTCGGGCACGCGGCCAGGACCCTGGCGGGCGGCCGTACCCGGGTGCTGGGGCCGGAGGTCATCTCGTGCGAGATCCCCGAGTGCCCGATCAGGTTCGCCGTGGTGGTGCCGCTCACCACCGACGGCCGGGTGGTCGGGTCGCTGGCGGCCTACGGCGGGCACGCCTCGGCGGGGCTGGTCCGGGCGGCCCACGAGGTGGCGAGCTGGGTGGACTCCCAGCTGGAGCTGGCCGAGCTCGACCGGTCCAGGACGCGGCTGATGGAGGCGGAGGTGCGGGCGCTGCGGGCGCAGATCTCCCCGCACTTCATCTACAACTCGCTGACGACCATCGCGAGCTTCGTGCGGTCCGACCCGGATCGCTCGCGGGACCTGCTGCTGGACTTCGCGGACTTCACCCGGTACTCCTTCCGGCGGCACGGGGAGTTCACCACGCTGGCCGAGGAGCTGCACTCCATCGACCGGTACCTCACCCTGGAGCGGGCCCGGTTCGGCGACCAGCTCCAGGTGACCCTGCGGATCGCCCCGGAGGTGCTGGCGGTGGCGGTGCCGTTCCTGTGCCTGCAGCCGCTGGTGGAGAACGCGGTACGGCACGGCCTGGAGAGCAAGCCGGGGACCGGGTGCATCGCGATCATCGCGGAGGACGCGGGCGCCGAGTGCCGGATCAGCGTGGAGGACGACGGGGTCGGGATGGACCCGGAGCGGCTGCGCCGGATCCTGGCGGGGGACACCGACGAGCGTTCCGGAGCCGGCGGGGTGGGGCTGGCGAACGTGGACGAGCGGCTGCGTCAGGTCTACGGTGACGAGTTCGGGCTGGTCGTGGAGACCGGCAGGGGCGCCGGGACCAAGGTCAGCGTGCGGGTTCCCAAGTATCACCCGGGGGTGTCGGCCAACTGAGGCCGGGTCCGCGGCGGACGGCGCCTCGGAGGGCGCCGCCGGGCGGAGACTGTTGACACTTGATGTCTGGTTCATCACCCTCTAGGGATTCGCATGTGAACGACGTCGAGGGGTGACCGTGACCGGCCTGCGTGTGCTGGCGGTGGACGACGAGCTTCCCGCCCTGGAGGATCTGGCCTACCTGCTGCGGGACGATCCGCGGATCGGCGAGGTCTTCCTGGCCAGGGACGGCGCGGCCGCGTTGCGGGTGCTGGACCGGGCGATCGCCGAGGGGCGGCCGGTGGACGCGGTGTTCCTGGACATCCGGATGCGGGGGCTGGACGGGGTGGTGCTGGGCAGGCTGCTGTCGCAGTTCGCCAACCCGCCGCGGGTGGTGTTCGTGACGGCGTACGAGGAGCACGCGGTCGACGCCTTCGAGATCAAGGCCGAGGACTACCTGCTGAAGCCGGTCCGGCCGGAGCGGCTGGCGGAGGCGATCCGGCGGGTGTGCGTGGCGGCGGAGCTGCCGGACGGTGACGGCGCGGGCCGGGCCGGGCCGGAGACGATCCCGGTGGAGCTGGGGGGCGTCACCCGGTTCGTCTCCAGCGCCGAGGTGCGCTACGTGGAGGCGCAGGGCGACTACGCGCGGCTGCACACGGCCGCCGGCAGCCATCTGGTGCGCATCTCGCTGGCCACGCTGGAGGAGCGCTGGTCGGCGGCGGGGTTCGTACGGGTGCACCGCAGTCATCTGGTGGCGGTCAAGCACATCGACGAGCTGCACATCGAGTCGGGCCGGTGCGTGGTGCGGGTCGGCGGCAGCGAGATCCCGGTCAGCCGCCGGCACACCCGCGAGCTTCGTGACCTGCTGGTGCGCCGGGCCCGCCGGGGCAGGGGCGAATGAGCAGGGAGGGCAGGGAGGCCGAGCCGCAGGAGGAGCCGGAGCCGCGGCGGCGGATGGCCGAGCGGTTCACCCGGGCGGTGGGCCGGGAGGGCCGGGAGGGGGAGCGGCCGCGGCCGCGGCGCGAGGTGGTGACCAGCCCGCGGACCACCGCGGCCCGGCATCCGCGGTATCCGGCGACGCGGGAGATCGACGAGCAGACGCGGCTGGGCGAGGTCTACATGAGGTCGCTGGTGCGGACGCAGTTCCGACTGGCCTTGTTCGTCTGCACGGTCCTGGGGTGCGTGGCCGGCGGGTTGCCGCTGCTGTTCATGCTGGTGCCGGAGCTGGGGTCGGCGCATCTTCTCGGGGTGCCGGTGCCGTGGGCGCTGCTGGCGGGGCTGGTCTACCCGGGGTTCGTGGCCGGGGCGTGGCTGTACGTACGGCAGGCCGAACGCAACGAGCGGCACTTCGCCGAGCTGGTGGACCGGCCGGGCGGGCGTGACGAGCGGTGTTCCACCGGGCCGGTGGACCGGCCGGGCGGGCGTGATCCGGATGCGGGGGCGGATCCGGCCGCGGGCCCGGTCGCGGAGCCCGGGTCGGACCGGGCGGGTGGCCGGTGAACGCGGCGTACGGGGTGACCGCCGTGGTCCTGGTGATGCTGGCGGCGGTGCTGATCGGGACGTTCGGCGTGCGGCTGTCGCGGACCACCTCGGACTTCTACGTCGCCTCCCGGACGGTCTCGCCGCTGTGGAATGCCTCGGCCATCGGCGGGGAGTACCTGTCGGCGGCGAGCTTCCTGGGGGTCGCCGGGCTGATCCTCACCTACGGCGCGGACATGCTGTGGCTGCCGGTGGGGTGGACGGGCGGGTACCTGGTGCTGCTGGTGCTGGTCTCGGCGCCGCTGCGCCGTTCCGGGGCCTACACGCTGCCGGACTTCGCCGAGGCGCGACTGGAGTCGATGGCGGTGCGCCGACTGGCCGGGGTGCTGGTGGTGCTGATCGGGTGGCTGTACCTGATGCCGCAGTTCCAGAGCGCGGGCCTGGTGCTGCGGGCCATCACCGGCGCGCCGGAGTGGATCGGCGGGTCGCTGGTGGCGGTGGTGGTGGCGGTCAACGTGGTGTCGGGCGGCATGCGGTCGATCACTTTCGTGCAGGCGTTCCAGTACTGGCTGAAGCTGACCGCGCTGGCCGTTCCGGTGGTGTTCCTGCTGGTGGCCTGGCGGGCGGACGGCGCCCCGGGCCTGAGCGCGGGTGACGCGGCGACCTGGGCGCTGCCGCTGGCCAGCGGCAAGGAGTACGGCCTGTACTCGACGTACTCGCTGATCCTGGCGACGTTCCTGGGCACGATGGGACTGCCGCACGTGCTGGTGCGGTTCTACACCAACCCCGACGGGCGGGCGGCGCGCCGTACGACGCTGGTGGTGCTGACCCTGCTGGGGGTGTTCTACCTGCTTCCGGCGGTCTACGGCGCGCTGGGCCGGGTCTACGTCCCAGAGTTGGCGGGCGGTGACACGGTGGTGCTGGCGCTGCCCGGCCGGGTGATCGGGGGAGTGGCGGGCGACCTGCTGGGGGCGCTGGTCACGGCGGGGGCGTTCGCGGCGTTCCTGTCGACCTCCTCGGGGCTGACGGTGTCGGTGGCGGGGGTGATCGGCCAGGACATCCTCAGGGGCGGGGTCCGTTCGTTCCGCGCGGCGGCGGTGGTGGCGGTGGCGGTGCCGCTGGGCCTGGCGACGTGGGCGCGCACGCTGCCGGTGGCCGACGTGGTGGGACTGGCCTTCGCGGTGGCGGCCTCCTCCTTCTGCCCGCTGCTGGTGCTGGGCATCTGGTGGCGGCGGCTCACCTCGGCCGGGGCGATGGCCGGGTTGCTGGCGGGCGGCGGCCTGGCCGGCGGGGCGGTGCTGCTGACGATCGGCGGCGGCCCGCACACCGGGCTGGCCGGGGCGTTGCTGGCGCAGCCCGCGGCGTGGACGGTGCCGGTGGCCTTCGGGGTGATGATCGTGGTCTCGCTGCTGACGCCGGGCCGCATCCCGCCGGGGGTGGCGCGCACGATGGTGCGCCTGCACACCCCCGAGACCCTCAACCTGGACCGTGGCGACTGGCGGCCCCGTTCCCCCTGATCCCGACAGGGGTGGCCGGCGTCCCGGGCGCCCTTGACGCGGATCATGACATGTGAAGGAATGATCGGAAAAGGGTCCGTTTCGAGGTGGGGAGCGTGCGATGGGCAACAGCAACTCCAACGGCCGGTGCCTCACCGGGGAGGACGGCTTCCAGCTTGAGGCCTCCTTCTCCTTCAGCCCCGCCGAGACGCTCCTTCTCGATGAGTTCTTCTCCGTGCGGTTCGCGCCCGGCGTGCTCACCGGCGCCCGCTGACGGCCGGTGGCACGCGCCCAGCGGGAGCGTGAGACCGGTCTGACGGAGGCGTCGTCCGTCATGGCCCGCTGGTAAGAATCGCGGCACACGGCCCAAACGAGCGGCGTCACCGCAGGTCACGGTGCGCGACGGTGTCACCCGCAGAGGGCGGGTTTCGGTCCGGGCGTTCGGGGATGAGTCAGGCACCCTGCGGCGCGATAAGGCTGGTTCAGGCGTTTTCGCAGGTCGCGTTGCTCGCTAAGTGCTTTTATGTCAAGCCGCCTAGGAACTCCAGGTCACTCACAGCTACTTTGCGCCTGGTCAGAGATCCGAGCGGAGGGCCATCTGGTGCAGCCGATCCGGCACTCGCTGTAGTAGTAAGGAGTAGTAAAGCGGGATCTTGGGAAAGTTTTTGCAGGTGCGGTGGAACCAACCGCACAACCATGACCATGGCGAAAACATGCCAGGCGAGGAGAGACGACTTTGAGCGGTGCGACGTACAAGTTTCTGCTGGCGGGCTGGGAGAAGCGCAGCGTGTGGGGCTTCGATGTCGACGAGTCCGGTGGTAAGAGTTATTGGGCGGACCTGTACCGCAACGAGAACTCGGACGACGAGCCGGACGGGAAATTCCGCGGAGGGGAACCCCCCATGTGGTCCCTCGACTATGGCGCCCTGTACAACGAGATCCTCAATTACATCCACGTTGATCCGGATCAGCTTCAACAAGCGTTTGACGACGGCATGGACGAAGGCATGGGCTGACCCGGGCCCGCGGTCGACGCCGCGGCCGGGGGCGGCCGGTAGGCCTGGCGGCGCTCGGGCCCGCTCCTGCAGGCCCGGGCATCGGGGCGCGGCGACCCGCTCGTTTGGGCCGTGTGCCGCGATTCTTACCAGCGGGCCAAGAAGCTCACCGGCTCCGACGGCGCCGCCGGGCTGACCCTGTTCTTCTTCACCGTTCCGCTGTGCCTGTCGCCGCTGATCGGCTATGTGATCGACCGGGTGGACCGCCGGAGGTTCCTGGTCGCGACCTGCCTGCTGGCGGCCGTGGCGATCACCCCGCTCGCCGCGGTGACCGGGCGCGACACCTTCTGGCTGGTCTACCCGGTCGCGGCCGCCATGGGGCTGTCGTACGCCGCGACGTCCGGGGCGCTCGGCGGGCTGCTGAAGGCCATCCTGCCGGCGGAGTCGCTCGCCGGGGCCAACGGCGCGCTGCAGACCGCCCGGCAGGGACTGCGCCTGGTCGGGCCGCTGTTCGGCATGGCCGTCTACGCGACCTGGGGCATCGGCGCGGTGGTGCTGTTCGACGTGGCCACCTTCATGGTGGCGGCCGCGGCCTTCGCGCTGCTGCCCGCGCCGCCGCCGGCGCCGGCCGCGCCGCGGGGCCGGCCACGGGACGAGTTCCTGGCCGGCGCCCGGCACCTGGCCGGTGATCCGCTGCTGCGCCGTACCGTGACGGCGTTCTGCATGATGTTCGCGGTCGCGGGCGCCACCGAGTCGCTGATCTTCGCGGTCATCGAACACGGCCTGGGCCGGCCGCCGGAGTTCACCGCGGTCACCTCCACCGCCATGGGCGTCGGCGCGATCATCGGCGGTCTGGGCGCGGCGGCGGTGATCGCCCGCTGCGGCGAGCTGTTCGCGATCGGCGCCGGCATCGCCCTGTACGGCGTGGCCGTGCTGCTGTGGGCGGTGCCCGCCGGGGCGGTCGTGCTCGCCGCGATGGCGACGGGGGGCGCCGGGCTGACGCTGGCGGGGGTGGCCGAGGCGACGCTGACGCAGCGGCGCAGCCCCGGTCACCTGGTCGGGAGGGTCTCGGCCGCCTTCGACGCGGTCGCCGGCGTCGTCCAGCTGGCGTCCCTGGCGGCGGGGGCGGTGCTGGTGTCGCTCTTCGACCACCGCGTCCTGCTGGGCGTGGTGGGGGTGACGGTGTGCCTGGCCGGGGCGCACGCCCTGCGGGCCCGGTCCATGAGGTCCCCGGCCGGGCACCCGACCGCCGCCTGACCGGGTCCCGCCGTCCGGGGCCGGTGGCCGGGCCGGGCGGGGCGCGGCGGACCGTTCGGCGCAGGGATCGGGCCGTTCACCGCGGGCCGGGGCCGGTTGAACGCCGTCCGGCGGCGGCTGGGCGACGAGTCCGCCGCCGGGTCTCCTCGCCGGAGAACCCCTCCTCCTACGTTGTCGGTGACCCAGATCACATGCGTGGGAGGTCCGGTGACCACCAGACAACATGATTCATCGCTATATGAAGAGATCCAGAATGACGAGCGGTTCCAGGAGCTGAGGCGGCGCTTCCGCGCGTGGGTGTTCCCGATGACCGTGGTGTTCCTGGTGTGGTACCTGCTGTACGTCGCGCTGTCGGCCTGGGCCCGCGGTTTCATGGGCACGAAGGTCCTCGGCAACATCAACGTAGCGTTGATCTTCGGCCTGCTGCAGTTCGTCTCGACGTTCCTCATCGCCTGGGCCTACTCCCGGCACGCCGCCAGGAAGCTCGACCCGCTTGCCGACGAGATCCGCCACGAGGCGGAGGGCAGGACCGACGTGAGGGGCGGGACCGAATGAGCCACCAGACGCTGTCCACGATCCTGTTCCTGCTCTTCGTCGCGATCACCCTGGGCATCACCTTCCGGGCCAGCCGCAGCACCAAGGACGCCGCGGGCTTCTACGCCGGCGGCCGGTCCTTCAGCGGCGCGCAGAACGGCCTGGCGATCGGCGGCGACTACATGTCGGCCGCGAGCTTCCTGGGCATCGCCGGGACCATCGCGCTGTCGGGCTACGACGGCTTCCTGTACTCGATCGGCTTCCTGGTCGCCTGGCTGGTCGCGCTGCTGCTGGTCGCCGAGCTGATGCGCAACTCCGGCAAGTTCACCATGGCCGACGTGCTGGCCTTCCGGATGAGCCCGCGCCCGGTGCGCACCGCGGCGGGCGTCTCCACCATCGTGGTGTCGATCTTCTACCTGCTGGCCCAGATGGTCGGCGCGGGAGCCCTGGTCGGCCTGCTGCTCGGCGTCACCTCCCCGGCGGGCAAGGCGCTCACCATCGTCGCCGTGGGCCTGCTGATGATCGTCTACGTGGTCGTCGGCGGCATGAAGGGCACCACCTGGGTGCAGATCGTCAAGGCCGTGCTGCTCATGGGCGGCGCGACCCTGATCACCCTGCTGGTGCTCGGCAAGTACGGGTTCAACCTCTCCGGGCTGCTCGGCGACGCCGCCGCGCAGAGCGGCAAGCCCGAGACGTTCCTCGCCGGAGGCGGCAAGTACGCCACCGAGGCGCAGGGCCTGGCCGGCAAGCTCGACCTGATCAGCCTGGGCCTGGCGCTGGTGCTGGGCACCGCGGGCCTGCCGCACATCCTGATCCGCTTCTACACCGTCCCCACCGCCAAGGAGGCCCGCAAGTCGGTGCTGTGGGGCATCGGCATCATCGGCGTGTTCTACCTGCTGACCCTCGTGCTGGGCTTCGGCGCGGCGGCGCTGGTCGGCGGCAAGGCCATCGCCGCGCAGGACAAGGCCGGAAACACCGCCGCGCCGATGCTCGCCGAGGCGATCGGCCGGGCCGTCTTCGGCGAGGTGGGCGGCACGATCCTGCTGGCGGTGATCGCCGCGGTCGCCTTCGCCACGATCCTGGCGGTCGTCGCCGGGCTGACCCTGGCCTCCTCCTCCAGCTTCGCCCACGACCTGTACGCCCACGTCTTCAAGCGCGGCCAGACCACCGACCGGGAGGAGATCGCGGTCGCCCGGATCTCCGCCTTCGTCATCGGCGCCGTCGCCATCGGCCTGGGCATCCTCGCCCAGAAGCAGAACGTGGCGTTCCTGGTGGCGCTGGCCTTCGCGGTCGCCGCCTCGGGCAACCTGCCGGCGATCCTCTACAGCCTGTTCTGGCGCCGGTTCAACACCTCCGGCGCCGTCTGGGCCATCTACGGCGGCCTGGCCTCGGCGCTGCTGCTGGTGGTCTTCTCGCCGGTCGTGTCGGGCGCGGAGACCTCGCTGATCCCGGGCGCGGACTTCTCCTGGTTCCCGCTGAGCAACCCCGGCCTGGTCTCGATCCCGCTGGGCTTCCTGTTCGGCTACCTCGGAACCGTGCTCAGCAAGGAGCACAACGCCACCAAGTACGCCGAGATCGAGGTCCGCTCGCTCACCGGCGTCGGCGCGGAGAAGGCCGCCCAGCACTGACCGCGCCGCGGGGCCCGGCGGGTCCCGCGGCACCGGCGGAGGTCCCGAGACGTCCGGAGAGGACGCCTCGGGACCTCTCGCATGTCAGCGGGACGCCTCGTCCAGCAGCTTCAGGTCGTCGTCGGTCAGCTCCAGCTCGGCGACGGCCAGCAGCGGCCTGAGCTGCTCGACGTTGCGGGCGCTGGCGATGGGCGCGGCCACCGTGGGCTGGGCGGCCAGCCAGGCGAGCGCGACGGTGGCCGGGACGGCGTCGTGGGCGGCGGCCACCTCGTCCAGCGCGGCGAGCACCCGGCGGCCCCGTTCCTCCTCCAGGTAGCGGGCGGCGGCGCCGGCGCGGGGGCTGTCCACCTCGACCCCGGGCCGGTACTTGCCGGTCAGGAAGCCGCGGGCCAGACCGAGGTACGGCGTGCTGGTCAGCCCCCGGGCCGCCACCACGTCGCGCAGCGCCCCTTCGTAGTCGCGCTCCACCAGGTTGTAGTGCTGCTGCAGCACCCCGTAGCGGGGCAGGCCCTCGCGCTCGGAGACGTCCAGGGCCTCGGCCAGCCGCTCGGGGCCGTAGTTGGAGGCGCCGATGTTGCGGATCTTGCCCTCGCCGATCAGCTCACCGAACACGCCGAGCGTCTCCTCCAGCGGGGTGTCGGCGTCGTCGATGTGCGCCCAGTACAGGTCGATGTAATCGGTCCGCAGCCTGCGCAGGGAGTCCTCGACGGCCAGGCGGACGTTCTTCGCCGACAGGCCGGGACGGCTGCCCAGCATGCCGACCTTGGTGGCCAGCACGATCCGGTCGCGGTTGCCGCGGGCGTCGAGCCACTCGCCGATGATGGTCTCCGACTCCCCGCCGGCATGCCCGGGGGCCCACGCGGAGTACACGTCGGCGGTGTCGACGAAGTTACCGCCGGCCTCGGCGTAGGCGTCCAGAACGGCGAAGGAGTCCTCGCGGCCGGCGGTCCAGCCGAAGACGTTGCCGCCCAGGCAGAGCGGGAAGAGGTTGAGTTCGGAAAAGCTCATGTGGCAACTGTATTTGCCTCCTGCCCGCGCGCCTCGGGGGCCCCGCCGGGCCCGGGCCGGTGTGCCGCGCGGCCGGCCGTACGGCGGCGCCCGCCGCACCGCGGCCCCCCGCGCGCCGGCCGGTGCGTTCCCGCGTACGGCGGAGCCGGGCGGCACGCCGTACGGTGATCTCCCTCCGGCGGCATGGAAATCCGGCCGGACCCGCGGTTATGGTCGGCGTGTGAACGGCTTCAGGCAGCGGCGGGGCGGGTCCGGGCGCGAGGGTGGCGGCGCCGATCCCGGTGCGCGGTCCGGGCGCGAGGGTGGCGGCGCCGATCCCGGTGCGCGGTCCGGGCGCGAGCGTGACGGTGCCGATCCCGGTGCGCGCACCCGCATTCTCGACGCCGCCGAGACGCTGTTCGCCGGGGGCGGCTACGAGGCGACCTCGACGGCGGAGATCGCCCGGGTCGCCGACGTGCCCAAGGGCCTGGTCTTCCACTACTTCCCCAGGAAGATCGACGTGCTGGTCACGCTGGTCGACGAACGCACGCTCGTGGAGGAGGCCCCCGAGGTGGAGGCCGTCCCCGGTGACGCGGCCGGGACGCTGTCGAAGCTGGCCCGGCGGCTGCCGCTGCGCGCCTCCCCGGCGATGCGCCGCATCCTGTTCCGCGAGGCCGACACGCACGGCTCGGTCCGCGAGCGGCTGGGCCGCCTGAACGGAGAGATCATCCGGCGGGCCCGGTTCGCCCTGGGGCTGGCGCTGCCGACCCCGCGGGGCGACGCCGCCCGGCTGGAGGTCGCCGCCGTCACCTTCGCCGCGGTGCTCCTCTACCAGGAGAACCTCTGCCAGCTCACCGGGCACGCCATCGACCCCGACGCGGTCGCCGAGCTGATCGCCCACGCCCTGGGCTGAACCCCGCTTCAGGCCGACGTCGGCACCGCCACCGTGACCGGGATCGGTGCCGTGGCCGTGTCCGGGACCGCCACCGGATCAGCGACCGCCACCGGCGGGTCCGTGACCGCGGCCGGCTCGGTGGGCGGGGCCGGGTGGGTGTCCGCCGTTCCGGCCAGCTCGACCAGCTCGTCCATCGCCTCCTGCAGGTGGCCCATGAGCCGCCAGACGTCCGCCACCCGGTCCGGGCAGGCCAGCACGCCGAAGCCGAGCGAGCCGTCGTAGGAGAAGCAGGTGATGTTGACCCCGCCGGTCATGTCGGTCAGCACCGACATCGGGTAGTAGCCCAGGACCCGGGCGCCGCACAGGTACAGCGGGAACTGCGGCCCCGGCACGTTGGAGACGATCAGGTTGATCGGCGGCAGCACGATCGAGGCCAGCCGGAAGACCGCCGGGGTCGCCACGGCCGTGACCGGGGCGGGCAGCACCGCCGACAGCTCGTCCAGCCAGGTGGCGGGCGCGGCCGCGAAGCGCCGCTTGGCCCGGCGCATCGCCTCCCCGGTGACCCGCAGCCGCTCCAGGGGGCAGGCGACGTCGGTCGCCAGCGGGGCGATCATGGCCGAGAGCCGGTTGCCGACCCCGGCCCCCGCTCGGGCTCCGCCGCGGGCGCCCGCCGTACGGACCGCGACCGGGACCGCGGCGACCAGCGGTTCGGCGGGCAGCACGTCGCGCTCGCGCAGCCAGGAGCGCAGCGCCGAGGCGCACAGCGTCATGACCACGTCGTTGACGCTGAGCCCGAAGGTCCGGGCGACCCGCTTGACCTCGGAGAGGGGCAGCGCGCCGTAGGAGAAGCGCCGCCGGGCGCTGATCGGGCCGTTGAACGGGGTGGGCGGGGCGACCAGGGGCGGCATCTCCGGCAGCTCGGCCTCGCCGCCGATGATCAAACGGGCCGCGGCGGCCACCGCCCGGGCCGCGGGCAGCGCCCCGAGCAGCGGGATCGCGTCGAGGTCGGCCGCCAGCCGGCCCAGGGAGCGCAGCGCCCTGGCGGGGTGGGAGACCGACCTGGCCACGGCCACGGCCAGCATCTCCCCCGGGTCGGGGGCGGGCGGCGGCGGGCCCGGGGGCTCGGGCGCGGGGACCGGGCGGATCTCGGACGTGAGGTCCAGCAGGCAGGCCAGGATCTCCACGCCCGACATCCCGTCGACCGCGCAGTGGTGGACCTTGGTGTACAGGGCGGCCCGGCCGCCGCTCAGCCCCTGGATGAGGTGCATCTCCCACAGCGGGCGCGACCGGTCGAGACGGCGCTCGTGGATGCGGGTGATCTCGTCGGCGAGCTGGGACTCGTCGCCGGGCAGCGGCAGCACGACCTCGTGGACGTGGTCGGCGACGTCGAGGCCGGCGGCCTCCGTCCAGTACGGCCGGTCGAGGCCGAACGGCACCTCGGCCAGCCGCAGCCGCAGCGCCGGGACCAGGTGCAGCCGCTCGCGCAGCAGCCTGACGACGTCGTCGCGGGTCACGGCGCCGCCGGGGGAGCGGGCGGCGTCCAGGATCGCGACCCCGGCGAGGTGAGCCGCGGTGGTCGCCGACTCGGCGTGCAGGAACTGCGCGTCCAGCGCGGACAGCTGTCGCATCGGTCGGCCCTCCCGGCGGAAAACGGCTGGTGAAAGAACAGGTGCGGCCATCATCGCCCCGGTTCGTTTCCCCCTCGTTTCCCCTGTGCGACGCCAGGCGTCCTTTCCGGATGGGATCCGGCGGACCGACCATGGATTCCGGCGGCTTGTCTTGCCTGATCAGCTAATACCTCCGCGCTCCAAGGGAAATGTCCCGTGACCTTTTGAAGGAGTAAGAACTGCGTACGGGAATTCCATGTGATCGCTGCGGAGTGGAAATCACCGGCGTTTCTCGCTCAGATGTTCGCGGTCCGGCCGTTCACGGCTAAGGACTTTCATCGCTCAGGCGTTCACCACGGTCACCGGATGACGGACGACCGCGTCGAACAGGTATCCGAAACGGTTGTGCGGGGTGCGGTCCGGCTGGACGGCCCCCGTCTCGTCGGTGGCCCTGGCCATCAGCTCGTACGGTCCCGTGGCGCGGGGGCACCAGGTGACGTGCCAGCGGGCCCAGGCGGGGGCGAGGTGCGAGCCGTGCAGCTGGGCCGGGCGCCAGGTGGCGCCGCCGTCCAGGCTCACCCGCACCCCGGTGATCCGGCCGCCGCCCGACCATGAGCGGCCGCGCAGCACGTGCGGGTGCCCGGCGGCGAGCCTGGCCCCCCACGCCAGCTCGAAGGCGCTCCTGATGTTCTGCGTGCTCAGCGGCTCGCCGCCCCGCGGCGGGTAGGCGGCGCCGAACATCCGGTAGAACTCTGTGGTCCACGGCGAGCTCAGGGGTGAGGCGGAGACCTCGATGTCGCCCACCCACTTGATCGACGCCAGGCCGATCCAGGACGGCACGACCAGTCGCACCGGGTAGCCGTGGTCGGGCGGCAGCGGGCGGCCGTTCATCTCGTAGGCGAGGATCACGTCGTCGAGCGCCTTGGCCACCGGGATCGGCCTGCGCACCCTGCCGAAGTCGACGCCTCCCTCGAAGTAGTGCGGGTCGAGGCCGCGCGGCATGACGTCGACCGCGTCGGGGGTGACGCCGGCCAGCCGGAGCACCGTGGAAAGCGGAACCCCGCGCCAGCGGGCCACGCCGGCGGCGCCGAGCCGCCAGGGGGTGCCGGTGACCTCCTGGCCCTGCTGGGAGGCGAACAGGCTGCGGCCGTTGCCCGCGCATTCGATCATCACGTCCCGCGTCACCGCCGGCAGCGACAGCAGCTCGGCGTAGCCGAAGTCGCGGGGCGCGCGCAGGCCGGAGCCGTGCAGCCGCAGCCGCCAGGTGGCGGCGTCGATGATCGGGGTGGAGGTGTGGTTGCGCACGAAGAAGCGTTCGGCGGGCACGTGGTAGCCGACGCCGCCCATCGCCTCCCAGCGCGTCTCGGCGTTGGTGTCGTGCGCGACGAACAGTTCCGGCGGCAGCGGCTTGACAATCCCGGGTACGCCGTCCCCATGGGTTCCGTGGCGCTGTCCCGTCCCGCTCTCGGCCGTGTACGGCATGCTGCTCCCCTTCCCCGGTTACAGTTATTCCCTACCAGATAACCGTGTAATTGTGCAGGGGGCGTGACGGGCGTGTCACCTCCCGCCACCGTGTCACTCCCGGTGTCACTCCCGGTGTGGCTCCCGGCGGCCGGGTCCTCCCCGGGAACCATGCCCATCTGGGAACGTGCCATCCCCGGGAACCGTGCCATCCCCGGGAGCCATGTCATCCTCGGCGGGCGGCCGTCAGCGGCCCAGGAAGTCCAGCAGCCGCTCCAGCGGCCAGGTGTTGATCACGTCGTCGGCGTTCAGCCAGCCCCGCTGCGCCACGCCGACCCCGAACCGCTGGCCCGCGAGCCCCGGCACGGAGTGGGCGTCGCTGTCGATGGAGAACCTCACCCCATGATGCCGCGCCCGCCGTACGAGGTCGGATGGCAGGTCGGAGCGTTCGGCGGCGGAGTCGATCTCCAGCGCGGTGCCGGTGCGCGCGGCGGCGCGGAACACCTCGTCCCAGTCGGCGTCCACCGGCGGGCGCCGGCCGATCCGGCGGGTGGTGGGGTGGCCGATGATGTGGACCTGCGGGTTCTCGCAGGCCGCGACGAACCGCCGCGTCATCTCCTCGCGTGACTGGGTGAAGTGGGAGTGCACGCTGGCCACGCACACGTCGAAGCCGGCCAGCACCTCCTCCGGCCAGTCCACCGACCCGTCGGGGCCGATGTTCAGCTCGGTGCCGTGCAGCAGCCGCATGTCCGGATAGTCCGCCTGCAGGCGGCGCAGCCGCTCGCGCTGCTCCAGCGCCCGCTCCAGGGTCATCCGCTGCATCGCCAGGTCCGGGGCGTGGTCGGTGACGGCGTAGTAGGAGTATCCGCGCGCGGCGGCGGCCGCCACCATCTCCTCGAGGGAGGCGATGCCGTCGGTCAGGTCGGTGTGGGTGTGCAGGTCGCCCCGCAGGTCGGCGACCGTGACCAGGTCCGGCAGCTCCCCGGCGAGCGCCGCGTCGATCTCCCCGCCGTCCTCGCGCAGCGTCGGCGGGATCCACGGCATGCCGAGCGCCTCGTAGACGTCCTCCTCGCGCTCGGCGGCGATCACCCGGTCGCCGTCGAACAGGCCGTACTCCGACAGCTTCCAGCCCCGCTTCACCACCAGCTCCCGCAGGTGCACGTTGTGCTCCTTGGAGCCGGTGAAGTACTGCATGGCCGCGCCCCACGAGGCGGCCGGGACCAGCCGCAGGTCCACCTGCACACCCTGCGTCGTGCGGACCGAGGTCTTCTTCTCGCCGGAGGCGATGACCTCCGCGACGTACGGCATGCCCCGGAAGTCGTCCATCAGGCTCTCCGGGCCGACCGCCAGGATGTCGATGTCGCCGATGGTCTCCTTCATCCGGCGCAGCGACCCGGCGTAGGCGATCCGCTCGGCGTCGAGCGAGGCGATGATCTGCTCGGCGAGGTCCATGGCGGTGCCGATGTCCACCCGGGCGCCGGCCTGCTCCAGCTGCTCCAGGCCGTGCAGCAGGTTGGCCTCCGTCTTGGGGCCGAAGCCCTTGACGCCCCGCAGCCGCCCCTGCCCGATCGCCTCGGCGAGGGCCTCGGGGGAGTCGATGCCCAGCTCCTGGAAGAGGAAGACCGCCTTCTTCGGCCCCAGCGAGGGGACGCGGGTGAGCCGCCTGACACCCTCCGGGACCTTCCCGCGCAGGTCGTCGAGCTGGCGGAAGCTGCCCCTGGTGAGGAACTCCTCGACCTTCTTGGCGATCGCCTCGCCCACCCCCGGCACCGAGCGCACGGCCGTGGCCGCGATGTCCTCGGGGAAACCGGCGATCGCCTTGGCCGCCTTCTGGTAGCTGCGCACCCGGAAGGCGTCGCCGCCGGTCATCGCGAACAGCTCGGCGTACTCCTCCAGGGCTGCCGCGACGGCGTCGTTTGCTCGTGCCATGGGCCCAGCTTAGAAGATCGCCCCGACATTTCCCCGGCCGTCCGCGCCCGGCCCTGGCGGGCTCCAGCACACCGGAAGGTGCACCCGGCCGACCCCGTGAATCACGATCGACAAGAAGTGAGAGGTGAGGAAGGAGGTGAACGGTATGGAGATCAGCTGGGACCTCGGTCAGGTCGACGAAGAGGCGCAGGAGTTCGACGTGCTCGGCAACAAGTCGTACTGACGTGCCGCGCGACGAGAGCGTAGCCGCCCCGCGACCGGGCGGCGCGTGATCCGAGGGCGCTGCGGGGCGGGTCGCCATGTTGACGCCCCCGCGCCCGGACCCCCGGGTGTGCCGGCTTGAGGGAAAGGGAGACCATGGACCAGGGCGACGCCGCGCCGCGGCCCACCGTGCGCCCGCTGGTCGGCGGGATCCTGCACGTGGCCTGGACGGCCGACGACGCCGGCGTCAGCGGCGGCGCCTGCGACGCCGACCCCGGCCGGGCCGCCCGCCGCGCGGCGGGGGAGTACGCCCAGCACGTGAGCCACCTGTCGGCCGCCGGCGCGCTGCCGGTCCTGGCCTGCCCCGGCGACCGGCCCCGGATCGCACCGGCCGCGCACGCCGCCGCCGGCTCCCCGCCGACGTCCTGGGTGGTCGGCCACGGCATGCGCGACGGTACGGAGGTCGCCGTGCCCGCCCAGGCCGTCTTCCTCGGCTGGGACCCTCCGCCGCCGGAGATCCGCTGGTGCGTGCAGACGTCGGCCGGCACCGCCGCCGGCGCCGACCCGGAGCGGGCGCGCACGGCCGCGCTGCTGGAGGTGATCGAGCGGCACGTGCTGGAGCGCGGCTGGCGGACCGGGGACATCCGGTTCGAGGAGCTGGACCACCTGCACGACGCCGTGCTGCCGCCGGGCCTGACCGGCGCGCTGCGGGACGGCGGCGTCACCCTCCGCACGCTCCGCGTGGCGGGGCTGTCGCCCGACGTCGTGACGGCCTTCCTGCACCGCTCCGACGGCACCGCGCTGACCTGCGGCGCCGCCGCCCGGGGGGACACCGCCGACGCCGTACGGCACGCGGTCTACGAGGCGGTGGGCAACCGTCTCGCCCTCTCCGCCCCGCGCGGCTCCACGCGGCCGGGCGGCCATGCCCGTGACGGGGACCCGGCGCGGCCGGGCGCCCTGGACGGAGGCTCCGCGTACCCGGACGCCCGGGACGGAGGCTCCGCGCGGTCGGGCGACCGGGACCGCGACAGAGGGCTCGCCGCGGCCGCCGCCGGCCCGCGGCACCTGGACTTCGTGCGGCGGCGGACCGTGGGCGCAGGCGAGCCCCGGACCGCCCCCGTCACCCCGGCCGGCCTGCTGGAGACCGCCGAGGCCCTGTTCGGCCGCCAGCCCGCCGAAGTGCGGCTGCCCTCGGTCGGGCCGTACGCGGTGCACCGCGTGGTGTGCCACGGCTCGGAGGTCTTCCAACCGCTCACCCCGCCCGCCGGCCTGGCGTGCCCGCCCGCCGGCCTGGCGTGCCCGCTCGCCTAGGAGGTCACGTGCCCAAGTTCGCCTACCACCGCGACGACTCCGTCTCCTTCGGGGAGCTCCGCTTCACCGGGCCGCGGGTGCTCGACACGGCCGAGCTCGCCCGGCGCTGGCGGGCGTGGATCGACCTGGGCGACGCCGACCCGGCCCCGCTGCGGTCGCGGCACGCCGTACACCTGGCGCGGATGCTCACCGGGGAGGCCGAAGAGGCGGCGCCCAACTGGTTCGCCACCGTGTCGGTGACCAGCTCCCGCTACCAGGTCGTGGCGCAGGCCAGGGCCGTCGAGCACCGGTGCGAACGGCCCGCCGGCCTGGCCGGGCGGCTGCGCACCCCCCGCTGGCAGGCCCTGGTGACCGCGCTGGAGCGCTGGCCGGCGCTGCCGCCGGCCCGCAGGGTCGTGGTGGTCGCGCTGCTCACCCAGCTCGGCTTCCACCGCCACGTCGTCAGCCTCGTCGGCACCCTCACCGCCGCCGCCGACCCGCTGTCGCAGCAGCTGGCCTACGAGGCGTCCCGGGCCGCCTACCAGCTCAACCGCGCCTCGCCCGTCCCGGGCCGGGTCTTCGGCTGGCTGGCCGAGAACGCCGCCCGGCCGGCGCTGCGCACGCTCGCCGCCCTGCAACTGGTCTCCACCCGCTCCCGCGGCGGCGGCGACCGCGCGGAGGCGGCCCGGTGGCTGGCCGCGGCGCGCCGGGCGGCCGACGGCCTGGACGCCGAACCTGACTGGCTGGCGCACCTGGTGACGAGCCGCTACCACCGCGCCGCCGCGCTGCACGAGCTGTCCGGCGGCGACCGCGAGCCGGTGGTCGAGCACATGCGCCTGGCGCTGAGCCACGACGAGGACATGGCACGGTGCGCGCCGGACCCGGTGCGGGCCCACTACCGGGCGGAGAACCGGGGGCTGGTCCTGGAGGCCCACCTGAAGCTCGACACCCTCACCGGCGAGGCGAGCGCCCCCGCCGACGCCGTGGCGCAGCTCAGCGCCCTGGACCCGGTCGATCCCGAACCGCTGTACGCCGTCGGCGCCTACCTCGCCGGACGCGGCGACTGGGAGGGCGCCCGCGAGGCGTTCCGGCGGGCCGCGGGGTCGGGCACGCTGCGCGGGGCGATGGCCGCCGCCGCCGCGGCCGACTGCTCCGAACGGCTGGGACGCCCCGGCGACGCCGAGGAGGACCGCCTGCTCTGCCTCGACCTCGACCCGGCCGCCCGCCTGGCCGCCCGCCCGGGCCCGGCCGGGGAGGGAAGATGACCGGCACGCGCCGACCCCCCGCCCCGGAGGAGACCGGAACCGGTGAGCATCTCGCCGACCGCGGCCCGGAGCGGCCCGGAACCGGCGGGCTGCTCACCGTCCGGCCGCTGGAGGCCCTGCCTGACCTGGAGGGCCTGCGCCCCGGCGACCCCGAGCCGGGCGGCCGGCACGCCCTGGAGGAGATCGTCACCACCCTGCCCGTCGCGGAGTTCCTCGACCGGTACTGGGGACGCGACTGCCACCTCGACCCCGGCGATCCCGGTGATCCGGGACGGTTCCACCACCTGCTGCCCTGGCCGGAGCTCGACCGGCTGCTCGACGGGCACCGGGCGTGGCCGCTGCGGATGCAGGTGGCGCGGGGCAACGCCTCGCTGCCGCCGTCCTCCTACCTGGAGACGATCCCCGGCCGGGGCGTCGGCCGCGAACCGGCGATGCGGGTGTCCAGCGCCAAGCTGCACGCCCGGTTGCGCGAGGGCGCGACGCTGGTGTTCGGGTCGGTGGACGAGGCGGTGCCCGCGGTGCGGGAGCTGGCCGAGCGGCTCGAACACGACCTGCGCGCCGAGGTGTTCGTCAACCTCTACGCCTCCTGGGGACAGGTCGGGGCGTTCGACCCGCACTGGGACGACCACGACGGCATCATCCTGCAGGTCTACGGGCGCAAGGAATGGCGGCTGTACGGCGTCGGCCGTCCCGCGCCGCTGCCGGGCGACGGCCCCCTCAACGAGTGCCCGCCCCGGCCCCTGCGGCAGTTCGAGCTGACCGAGGGGCAGGCGCTGTACGTGCCGCGGGGCCACTGGCACGCGGTCCGGCCGGTCGGCGGCACCACCGTGCACCTGACGTTCGGCATCCGGCGGCCGGTGGTCCGCGACCTGCTGCGCTGGGCGGTCGACCGGCAGCTGAACCACCCCGACGCCCGGCTCGACCTGCCGCTCGGCGGGTGGGACGACGAGCTCGCCGGCCGGCTGTCCCGGCTGCTCGGCGGGATCGGCGAGCTGCTCGGCGCCGAGGGGTTCGGCCGGTACGTCGCCGAGCGGGACGGGCGGGCCGCGGCTCGTCCCCGCCACCTGCTGCCGCACGCGGTGACCGACCTGTCCGGCGGCTGCCCGCCGGACGCCGTCGTCGTCCTGGCCGCCCCCCGGCCGGTGGCGCACGGCGGGGACGGGCGCCGGCGGACCCTGCTGTCGGGCGGCCTGCGCTACGACTTCGACGCCCGCTGCGAGCCGCTGCTGCGCCGCCTGCTCGGCCGCCGCCCCTGGCGGGTGGGCGATCTCGCCCGGGAGGCGGCCGCCGAGGGCGGCCCGGACGCCGGGGAGTGCCGGCGGCTGGTGGCCGAGCTCCTCGGGCACGGCCTGCTGCGGTTCGACACCGGTCCCGTCGCGCCACCCGGACCACCCGGCGGGCCGCCCGCCGGGGCATCCGGAGAGCGGTACGACCGGCGGCCTGAGGAGGGACGACGATGACGGACACGATCCCCGGAACCGGGACGCCGCGACCCCCCCGGCGGCCCGGCGCGCTGTCCCTGGCGCCGGACTTCCCCATGCTGTGGGGCGCCTCGGCGGTGTCGCTGCTGGGCAACGGCATCTCCTCGGCGGCGCTGCCGCTGCTGGCCGCCACGCTCTCCACCGACCCGATGGTGGTCGCCTCCGTGGTGGTCGTCGGGAGGCTGCCCTGGCTGCTGTTCGCCCTGCCGGCCGGGGCGATGGCCGACAGGTGGGATCGCAAGCGCGCCATGTGGCTGGCGGACCTGGTGCGGGCCGCCCTCACCGGCGTGCTGGCGGTGGCCGTCGCGGCGGGCTTCGCGAGCATCGGGCTGCTGATGGCCGTCGGCTTCCTCATCGCGGTCGCCGACACCGTCTTCGACAGCAGCAACACCGCCGTGCTGCCCAAGGTCGTCTCCGGCGACCCCGACCGCATCCGGCGGGCCAACTCCTGGCTGGTGGGGACCAGGACCACCGTCGAGTCGTTCGCCGGGCCTCCCCTCGGCGGGCTGCTGTTCGGCTTCTCCCGGGCGCTGCCGTTCGTCGGCGACGCGCTGTCGTTCCTGCTGAGCGCCGCGCTGCTGCGCAGGATGCGCGGCGACTACCACGTCTCCCGCAACGTCTACGGCGAGACGGGGCTGTGGCGGGCCGTCGCCGAGGGCTGCTCCTGGCTGTGGCGGCAACCGGTGCTGCGGTCGATCACCGCCGTGGCGGGCCTGTTCAACGTCGCCTGCCTGGCGCAGACCGCGATCTTCGTGCTGTTCGCCCAGCAGGAGCTCGGCCTGGGGGCCTTCGGGTTCAGCCTGCTGCTGGCCGTGGGGTCGTTCGGCAGCCTCTTCGGCGCCGCGCAGGCCGGCCGGCTCAACGCGTGGTTCGGCACGGCGGTCAGCCTCCGCCTCGCCCTGGTCGCGGCGGGCGCCGCGTGCCTGGTCACCGCGGTCGCCCCGGACGCGTGGACCGCGGGCGCCGCGGAGGTCCTGGCCGGGTTCGCCGCCGCGATCTGGAACGTCAACCAGATGTCGCTGCGGCAGTCCGGCACGCCCGACCACCTCCTGGGCCGGGTCACCGGCGCCCACCGGCTGGTCACCTACGGGGGGATGCCCTTCGGCGCGCTGCTGGGGGGCCTCCTCGCCTCGGCCGCCGGCCTGCGCGCGTCGTTCGTCGTCGCGGGAGCGATCATGCTGGCGCTCGCCGTGTTCGCCGCCGCCACGATCACCCGATCCCGTGTCACCGAGCTGGTCGGAGAACCGGCCGCCGGCCGGGGATGAGCACCGCCGCACCGACCCACGCAACCGCCGCGCAACCGACAAGGAGCAGTCAATGGTGGGCAACAGCTTCGAACGCGTCCTGAACCACTCCCGCGAGAAGGTCTGGCGGGCCATCTTCGACCCCGCCGCGGCCGAGCACTGGCTCGGCGTGGTCGCCAGCGTCATGCCCGAACGGCCGGGCGCCGCCTTCTGCTGGCTCTACGACGCGGGCGCCCGCAGGCCGACCGCCTACACCGGGCGGATCGGCGCCCTGGAGACGCACCGCCGGCTGGAGCTGACCGTCGGCCTGATCGCCTGCGACGCCGAGGTGACCATGGTCTTCGAGCTGGCCGACGACGACGCCGGCCGTACCCGCCTGACGCTCCGGCAGGACGGCTTCCCCGAGGAGGGCAACGGCAGGTTCGAGCGCGACGGGTTCCTGCACCACTGGGACCACTTCCTGGACCTGCTCGGCGACTACCTCGACGAGACCCCGCACAACTACCACACCATGCACCGCACCGAGCTGGGGGTCATCCCCGTCGGAGCCGTCGCCGGCGAGGGCATGCTGGTGCAGGACGTGGCGCTCGGCGCGCCCGCCGACGTCGCCGGGGTGCGCCCCGGCGACGTCATCCGCGCCGCCGACGACTTCCTCTTCGACAGCCTCGACGACCTGGACGTGTGGGTCGAGAACCACCGGCCCGGCGACCGGGTGAACCTGGTGATCGGCGAACGCGTCGTCCCCGCCGTCCTGCGGGCCAAGCGGTACGCGCCGTCCTGACGGAGCGCGCTCCCGGCCACCCCGACGGCCCCCCCGACGGCCATGGACAGGAGGCACGATGCCGGACGTCATCCCGCTGCCGGAGCGGACGGAGCGGATCACCGCGTCGCTGCCGGACCCGTTCCGCCGGTCCCAGCTCGACGGCGACGGCCCGGCGTTCGCGCTCACCCCGGCCGGGCCGGTGGTGAGCGCCGACGCCTGGTCCGGCCGCCATCTGGCGCTGCTCACCGGCGGGCGGTGGACGCCGCTCACCGCCGGGCCGCGGTGGCATCGCCGCCCCCGGTGGGACGGGGAGCGGCTGACGGCCGACGTGTCACGCGACCTGGCCGCCGAACGGTTCGGCGAGGAGACGGTCCCGCTCCCGGTCCCGGTTCCGGCCGCGGGCCGGGAGCCGTCCCCGGTCCCCGGCCCGGCGGGCCGCGGAGGGAAGGTGGTCCACCCGGTCCTCGGCGAGGTGCTGCTGCCGCCGCGCGCCGTGGTCGAGGCGGTCGTGCCGGACTCGCCGCGCCGCGACAGGATCGCCGTGCTGCTGCGCCGGGGACCGGCCAGGCGCGTGGTGTGCGTGGACGGCGGCGGCGTCTCCCACTGGGACGGTCCGGTGACCTCCGTCGGGCCGTGGCTGTCACCGGAGGAGGTCGTCGTGGTCGCGGAGACGTGGCCGGGCCGGGCGGCCTACGCCTGGCACACCCGCACCGGGGCGCGACGCCGCCTGACCGGGCCCGGCGCGGCCGTGGTGGGCGACGTGCTGGCCGGCGACGGGATCGCCGGTCTGAGCTGGACGTCGGCCGGGCAGCCCCGGCGGCTGTGGACGGGGGAGAGCGCCGAGCTCGCCGCGGGAGGGCTGCGGCTGCGGCCCGACCCGCCCCGCGGCCAGGCGCCCCCGCCCGCGCGCCACACCGTGCTGCAGGGGCCGTGCTGCCCGCTGCCGTGCCTGCTGCGCGACCCGCCCGGTACGGCGCGCGGCACGGTGCTGCTGCTGCACGGCGGCCCGAACGGGGTGAACCTGGGGACCTGGTCGCCCTTCGCCGAGTCGCTGGCGCTGGCCGGCTGGCGCGTCGTCCAGCCGAACGTGCGGGGGAGCAACGTGCTGGACCCGGCGCTGCGCCCGCCGCCGCCCGGCCGCTACGGAGTGGACGACGCCGACGACGTGCTCGCCGTACTGCGTCAGGTCGCGACCGGGCCGGTCGTGGCCGGTGGGATGAGCTACGGGGGTTACCTCGCGGCCCGGGTCGCGCGCCTGTCCCCCCGGGTGCGCGGGGTCTTCCTGCTCGGCGGGTTCCTGCGGTTCACCGACCTCGGCGACTCCGGCCACGACGGGGTGCGGGCCTTCCTGCGCACGGCCGGTGACCGCCTCGCGCCGGACGCGGCGCCCGCCGCCGTGCCGCACTTCGTCGCGCACGGGGAGGAGGACCCGCGCATCCCCGCCGGCGCGGTCCGCGCCCACCTGGGCGAGCTGCCGGCCGGGTCGGAATGGGTCGGCATCGAGGGCGAGGGCCACGGGATGCTCACCGACCACGCCGCCAGGAAGGTCTTCCCCCGGTTCTTCGCCTGGCTGGACGGGCTCGGCTGAGCGCCGCGGCCATCCGGCGGCCGGAGACGGACGGGGGACGGGGGACGGAAGGAACCGGACACGACGGAAGAGGTGATGGACGATGCTGCGGGTGAGCGTCAGCAAGGTACGGCCGGAGCAGGTGGGCCGGCTGCGCGCGTGGTTCGCCGAGCTGTCCGGTCCCCGCAGGGGCGAGCTCCTGGCGACCTTCGTCGACGAGGGCGTGCGGCACGAGACCGTCCTGCTGGTCCCCACCTCCGACGGGCCGCTCATGGTCTACGTCATGGAGGAGGAGGACCCGGCGCGGTCGATCGCCGCCTTCCGGGACTCGGCCCACCCCGTCGACGCGGACCACCGGGCGGTGCTGTCGGCGGCGTTCATGGGGGTGGCCGAATACGAGGTGCTCCTCGACGTGCCCGCGGAGCCGCCCGCCGACCTGTCCACCGGCCCGTCCGCGGAGCCGCCCGCCGCCCGGCCCTCCCGGCCGCCGGCGGGCGGCGCGGCCCCTGGAACCCCCTGAAAACCCCCGGGGAACCCCAGAACCCGCCGGGTCCGGGGACGTGCCGCCCGATTGTGCCGCCGCGTCCGGGACCGGGCCGATACCGTGGCACCGCCGCCCGCACACCCCCGGCCTGGAGCGAGAGATGACGGCGACCGCGCAGACCCCGCCCCCCGTACCCTTCGACCCGATCCGTCCCCTGATGGGGGTGGAGGAGGAGTACTTCGTCGTCGATCCGGTCACGCGGGCCGTGACGCCCCGGGCCGCGGAGGTGGCCAAGCGCGCCGCCGCCGTCCTGGGGGAGCGAGCGAGCACCGAGATCATCCGGTTCCAGGTGGAGGCCAAGACGCCGCCCTGCGCCGACTCCGCCGACCTGGCGGAGCGGTTGCGCGAGATGCGGGCGGCCATGGCCTCGGCGGCGGCCCGCGAGGGGCTGGCGGTGGTCGCCTCGGGAACGCCCGTGCTGGGCGACGTCGTCCCGCCGCCGATCGTCGACGACCCGCGTTACGACCTCGGCATCGCCGCCTACCGGACGCTGCACGACGAGCAGAGCATCTGCGCCGGGCACGTCCACGTCCACCTGCCCGACCGGGCGCGGGCGGTGCTGGTGGGCAACCACCTGCGGCCGTGGCTGCCGGTGCTGATCGCGATGACGGCCAACTCCCCGCTGTGGGCCGGCCGCGACACCGGCTACGCCGCCTGGCGGGTGCTGTGCTGGAACAAGTGGCCGGTCGCCGGGCCGCCGCCGTACTTCGCCGAACCGGAGGAGTTCGACCGGCTCGTCGCCACCCTGACGGACGCCGGGGTGCTGGTGGACCCCGGCACGGTCTTCTGGGACGTCCGGCCCTCGGCGCGGCTGCCCACCCTGGAGGTGCGGGTGGCCGACGTGCCCGCCACCGCCGGGGAGTCGGCGCTGCTCGCCGCCGTGGTCAGGGGTTTGGTGGTGACGGCGCTGGAGCGGGTCGGCGACGGGGACGCCGGGCCGCGTCCGCCGGAGGCGCTGCTGCGCGCCGCCTACTGGCAGGCGGCCCGCGACGGCATGGACGGCCACGGCATCGACCCGCTCACCGGTGAGCGGCACCCCGCCGCCGACCGGGTCGGCGCGCTGCTGCGCCACATCCGGCCCGCGCTGGAGCTGACCGGCGACCTGGACATGGTGACCGAGCGGCTGGCCCGGCTGGGCGGGGAGGGCACCGGGGCGGCCCGCCAGCGGGCCGTCCACGCCCGCCGCGGCCTGCCGTCCGACGTGGTGGACCACCTCGTCGGGCACTTCACCGCCTGACCGGCCCCACGGCGTCGCGGGTCGGCCGGCCGGAGGCGGGACGCCGACCGGACCGGCGGCCCCGGCCGCGCCGGACGGCGGTCTCCGGACGGCCGGGCGCGCCGGGCGCCGGGCTCAGGGCAGTTGCCCGGTGAGGAAGTCGTGCAGCGGCGCCACGTGCCGCACCGGGTCGCGCCAGGTGGCCTGCAGGTCCTCCAGCAGGTGCCGCTCGGCGACCTGCTCGCCGTCCCGCCACACCCGCACGACCGGGTGCAGGAACGCGCTCTCGTGCGCCCGCTCCGGCGTCGGGTGCCGCCGGATGGCGAAGACGTCGGGCTGCTCCTGCCGCCCCCACCGCAGGGTGACCGTGAGGCACAGCCCCTCGTCGCCGAACCTGCCGACCGCGTAGTCCTCCGGCAGGTCGGTGTGGCGCCGGACCCGCCCGGTCCGCTCGTCGAGCACGTAGACGTCGCAGAGGTACTCGAACTGGGTCCACAGCGCCGAGCTGTGGTTGACCCGGTCCAGGATGTCGCCGGCCAGCGTCTCGGCGTCGGCCGGCAGCCATCGCTCCTCCAGCGGCACCCCCTCGTAGCGTTCGGCCAGCAGGGCGGCCAGGGTCCGCAGGTTGTAGCGGAAGCCGTCGATGAACGCCGAGGAGGCGCGCTTGAAGTCGCGGGCCTGCATCAGGGTGCCGGCGAAGTACAGGCCGTCGACGTTGGCCGACCGGAAGTCGGGGCGGATCGCCGGCATGCGGCCGTTCGGGGCGAGGTCCGGGCGGCAGGAGTCGTCGAAGACCGAGGTGTCCATGGTGAACCCGGTGCAGCGCAGCACCCGGTCGTACTCCAGCGTCGCCCGCTCGCCCTCGGCGAGGGTGTAGGTGATCTCCACCTCGAACCGGTCGCCCACGCGCCGGATCCGGTCGACCTCGCACTCCAGCACGCCGTGCAGCGTCTTGAACCAGTAGCTGTCGAGCAGCGCGCCGTACTGGCCGCGCACGTGGCCCGGATGCTTGCTCGTCCAGGCCAGCCGTACCGGGCTGGGGCTGGCCAGGTGGATGACGGCGGCGTGGCCGAGCATCGACTGAGCGGTCTCGAACGCCGAGTTGCCCTTGCCGATGATCAGCACCCGCTGGTCGGCGAAGTCCTCACCGCGGACCGGCATCTCCTCGTAGCCGACGGCCAGCTCGATCCCGGGGATGTCCGGCACGTACGGCCCGCCCCAGCCGGTCGCCATGATCAGGCACTCGGCCCGGAACACCTCGCCCCCGGCGTGTACGGCGAAGCGCCCGTCCTCCTCCCGGACGATCCGCTCGACGGAGACGCCGAAGGCGACGTTGAGCTTGTGCTCGCGCTGGAAGTCGCCGAGGTAGCGCACCAGGTCACCGGCGCCGGGGAAGTACTCGCGCGAGTAGCGGGGGAACAGCAGGTCGGGGGAGTCGTTGAGCAGGGAGTTCCAGTCCCAGCGCAGGGCGATCTCCGGGTCGTCCTGGCCGGTGTGGACCTTGTTCAGCGAGATCAGCCTGCGGTGGCGCGGGTAGCGGCGGAAGAAGCCGCCCGGCGCGTCCTCGCGCTCCAGCGTGAGGTAGTCGGCGCCGGCACGCTCCAGGAAGTAGCTGAGCTGCAGGCCCCCGGGTCCGGCGCCGACGATCAGGTAGCGGTGGGAGTGCCCGCCGGGCGCCGTCACGGCCGCGGGCCCGAGTGCTCGGCGGCGGGGGTGGTGCTCCCGTAACCGTGGGTGACGATCTGCTCGGCCACCGCCGCGTACACCGCCGGGTCGTCGGGGGCGTGGGTGCCGAGCCCGTCGACGTAGCGGTTGAACATGCAGAACGCCGCGGCGATCAGCACCGTGTCGTGGATCTCCAGGTCCGTCGCGCCCTCGGCACGGGCGGCCGTGACATGCCCGGTGGAGACCTCCTGCCCGCCGCGCTGCACGGCCGCGGCGATGTCCAGCAGCGCCCGCAGCTTCGGCGAGACCGGCGCGGTGGCCGGGTTCTCGCAGGTCTGCCTCACCAGCTCCATCCCCTCGGGGAGCTGGGCGGCGGCGAACGCCGCGTGCGAGGAATGGCAGAAGCGGCAGCGGTTGAGCGATGACACGTAGGCCGCGATCAGTTCGCGCTCCCCGCGCGACAGGGTGCTGTCCCCGCGCAGCAGGATCTCGGCGAGCCCGTTCAGCGGGGCCGCGGTCTCCGGGCGGAACCGGAACAGGCCCCTGATCCCCGGGTCGTCGGTGGGGAGGGCGATGTGGGGCATGGACACTCCTCGTGCCGGCATGGTCGGGGCATCGTGGTCAGGGCGCATCACGCGCCGCCGGCGGAACGCTCCGTCCGGCGGACGCCCTCATGATCGGCACGTGCCCGCCGCGATGTCAACGGCCCATCCCGTCTTATCCACCTTTCCCATCGTTTTTCCGGACCCATTTACGGTCGTCATTAAAACTGGGTTGTGGTGTGGATCTTTTTCGGGGCGACGCCGGTGTCCTGCGGTGCTTCTGATGACTCTTGCCGCTTTTGCCCGAGTGACGTACCGTCACCGGCGCCCCCCTTTTCATCCTCGTCACCTCGGGGAATTCGACCCTGCCGAAAGAGGAGCGCCATGTCCGAACACCCCAACGCCGGCGTCGTGCGCAGCGCCTACGACGCTCTCGCGAAGAACGACCTCGACCAAGTCCGTGACAACCTGCTCGCCGACGACGTGGTCTTCCACGTCCCCGGCCGGGGCGCGCTGGCCGGCGACCACCGCGGCAAGGAGGCGGTGATCGACTACCTCCGGCGGCTCGGCGAGGCCACCCAGGGGGCGCTGCGGTTCGAGCCGGAGTCGTTCCTGGCCGACGACGACCGGGTGGCCGCGGTCCTGCGCGTCGTCGGCGAGCGCGGGGGCAGGGTCCTGGACGAGCGCGGCGTGCACGTCTTCCGCGTCGCCGACGGCAGGATCACCGAACGCTGGAGCTTCCCGCAGGACTCCTACGCGGTCGACGAGTTCCTCGCCTGAGGCGCCGCCTCTCCTTTCCGGTTCTCTCGCCCGGGGGTCCTCCCCGGGGCGTGCGGCGCGGGGGACGTGTGGCGGACGTCCCCCGCACCGCGCGGTCTCCTTCCCGGTGTCTCGCGGGCGGGCGGACGGCGGGGGCGACGGGGAAGGCGTCATCCCCTCGAACCGTCCGATCCGCGTGGACCTCTCCGTTCCCTCGGAGCTTCCGCGGCGTCCTCCTTTCCTTCCGGAATCTCCTCTCCTTTCTCTCTCCGTCCGTTCCTTTCTTTTCCGCTCGTCCTCCTCCTCTTCCGCCTGAGAGCCTCTCCTTTCTTCTCCCGCCGTCATCCCCTTCGCGCCTCTCCCCTTTTCTCCTCCCTCCGCCGGGGCGTTCCTTCTTTCCCGCGGTTCCGGGCGGCCCGGCCGTACGGCCCGCGGGGGCCGGCCGTGCCGTGCCCGGTCAGGCCTGGGCCTGGCGCAGCGCCTCGGCCAGGACCGTCACGTAACCCCCCTTCATCCGGGCCCGCGCCGCGTAGGCGTCCGGGTCGTCGGGGGCGTGGGTGCCGAGCCCGTCGACGTAGCGGTTGAACATGCAGAACGCCGCGGCGATCAGCACCGTGTCGTGGATCTCCAGGTCCGTCGCGCCCTCGGCACGGGCGGCCGTGACGTGCTCCTCGGTGACGTGCCTGCCGCCCTCCTGCACCGCGCCGGCGAGGCGCAGCAGCGCCTTGAGCTTGGCCGAGACGGGCGCCGACTCCGGGTCGGCGCAGACCGCCTGCACCAGCGGCATTCCCTCGGGCAGCCGGACGGCCGCCAGGGCGGCGTGCGTGTAGCAGCAGAACCGGCACTCGTTGCGCGCCGACACGTACGTCGCGATCAGCTCCCTCTCCCCCTGGGTGAGGGTGCTCTCCCCGCGCAGCAGCACGTCCACCAGCGCGTTCAGCGGCAGGGCCGTCTCCGGGCGGAACCGGAACAGTCCCCGCACCCCCGGCTCGTCGGAGTTGAGCGTGATGTAGGCGCGGGATCTCTTCTTTCCCGGCCGGGTGAACCGGATCAGCCGTAACGGATCGCCGACGGTTCCGGCGCCTTTTCTCGCGGACGCCACCGCCTTCTTCATGGGAATTTCCACGATTTCCGCGGAAGTGGTCTGGACTGTCATCCCCTCATCCCTGTCTCCGGTTTTCCGGTGCGTTCTCGCATTTACAACTCTGCGCTTCCGGAAGGCCCCGTTCCAGGCTTCCGCGGGGCAGCAAGCTGCTCGTTCCCCGCCGTTTCCTGTCACGGAACGGCGCTTGACAATCCGTACGGCCCCGCCCGCGGCCGGTGCTGGATGATCCACCGGCTCGCCGATCTTTCTGGAATCCGTCAAATCTCCAGAAAGTGGGTTGAAACGTGCAAAAGGGGAACGGTTGAAGGGGAAGGCGCCCTCCGATCTTCGCGACCCCGGGCGCACGAGGGGGACCACGCCGGGCGGTGTGCGCGCCGCCCGCCGCGTTCCGGCGCGGAGGGGGAGGACGAGACCCGGATCGTCCGGAGGCCGGGCGGTCCCCAGCGAAACGGATCTGGAAAATGGACGAAACGGATGAGGTTCGGGGGATGGCCCTTCCGCTGGCGGAAGCGGCCGACCTCGACCCTCTTCTCGACCGCATCGGCGACGCCCGGTGCGTGCTGCTCGGCGAGGCCACCCACGGAACGCACGAGTTCTACGCCTGGCGGGCCGCGCTGACCCGCCGCCTCATCGAGGAGCGCGGCTTCTCCTTCGTGGCGGTGGAGGGCGACTGGCCGGACTGCTGGGACGTCCACCGCTCGGTCACCCTCGCCCGGGGTGCGCCGGAGGACCCGCAGATGGTCCTGGACGCCTACCGCCGCTGGCCCACCTGGATGTGGGCCAACGCCGAGACCTCACGCTTCTGCCGCTGGCTGCGGGCCCGCAACGCGGCCCTGCCCGCCGGGGAGCGGGCGGGCTTCTACGGCCTGGACGTCTACAGCATGTGGGAGTCCCTGCGGGCCATCATGCTCTACCTGCACGAGCACCACCCCGAGTACACGCAGCACGCCGTGGAGGCCTACCGCTGCTTCGAGCCGTACAACGAGGACCCGCACGCGTACGCCCACGGCACGCGACTGGTGCCCGAGGGGTGCGAGGACGAGGTGATCGCCCTGCTGAGCGAGGCCCGGCGGGCCGTCCACACCGAGGCCGCGGATCCCGCCGAGGCCCTGAACGCCCGGCAGAACGCCGAGGTGGTGGCCACCGCCGAGGAGTACTACCGGTCGATGATCAACGGCGGCGCGGAGTCGTGGAACATCCGCGACACCCACATGGCCGACACCCTCGACCGCCTGCTGGGCGTCCACGGCGACGGTGCGAAGGCGGTCGTGTGGGCCCACAACACCCACATCGGCGACGCCAGGGCCACCGACATGGCGCACGGCGGGATCATCAACCTCGGCCGGCTCGCCCGGGAGCGCCACGGCCGGGAGAACGTCGTGCTGGTCGGCTTCGCCACCGCCTACGGCGAGGTGGTCGCGGCCCCCTCCTGGGGGGCGCCCATGGAGATCATGACGCTGCCCCCGCCGCCCCGCGACAGCCTGGAGGGACTGCTCTGCGACACGGCGACCGACCTCGACCACCGCGCCCTGTTCATCTTCTCCGACCAGCCGGACGCGCACTGGCTGACCACCTGGCACGGCCACCGCGCCGTCGGGGTGGTCTACGACCCGATCCGGGAGCGGCGCAACTACGTGCCCAGCATGATGGGCGACCGCTACGACGCGCTGCTGTGGATCACCCGTACCTCGGCCCTGCAGGCGCTGCACATGGAGAGGGAGCGCCGGGGCGAGCTGGAGACCATGCCCACGGGCGTCTGACATCCGGCGCCCGGAAGCGCCCGGTGAGCCCCGCGGGGCTCACCGGGCGCTCCCGGCGGGGCGCGGCGGCGTCAGGCGCCGGCCGCGGTGATCACTTCCGAGACCAGGCCCGGCGAAGTGACCTGGCGGGCGTACTCGGGCCGGCGCAGCTCGCCGCCCATGAACGGGTGGGGGTTGCGGTGCGTCGCCGGGCTGGGCGCGTCCACCAGCGCCGCGAAGTGGATCTCCCGCGCCCCCGTCGCCTCGACCACGCGGCCGACGTTGCGCGGGGTGATGCCGCCGCCCGGCATCACGACCAGGCGGTCGCCGGCCCGCTCGACCAGCGAGGCGATCAGCGGCGCGCCCTCCAGCGCCGTGGTGTCCTGGCCGGAGGTGAGCACCCGGTCCACGCCCAGGCCGGCCAGCGTCTCCAGGGCGGCGAACGGGTCGGCCGTCATGTCGAAGGCGCGGTGGAAGGTGACCGACAGGTCCCCGGCCGCGCCGATGAGCCGCCTGGCGACCTCGGTGTCCACCTCGCCCGACGGCGTCAGCGCGCCGATCACCACGCCCTGCGCGCCCGCGTCGCGGATGGTGGCCACGTCGCGCTCCATGGCGGCGATCTCGTGCTCGTCGTAGATGAAGTCGCCGCCCCGGGGGCGGATGATCACATGGACGCGGATCGAGGAGACCGCGGCCAGGGTCGCCTCGACGGTGCCGAGGGTGGGGGTCAGGCCGCCGTCGAACAGGGCCGAGCACAGCTCCACCCGGTCCGCCCCGGCCTGCTCGGCCGCCAGCGCGCCCGCCGTACTGTCAATGCAGATTTCATACTTAAGACTCATTTTTCCCCCAAAATACGGATCTCGCCGACGGGGACGCCGCCGCCGAGCACCGGAACGTTCTCGAACCCGGCCGCCGGCGCCACGTCGGCGCCCGCGGCCCGCAGCGCGGCCAGCGCGATCGCCGTCGTGGCCCGCGGACTGCCGTCGATGACCTTGACCGCCGCCGCGTGCCCGCTGCCGAGCGCCGCCACCAGCACGCCCTCGGCCCCGCCCTTGACCACCGCGCCCGGCAGCGCCTGCATCAGCGTCGTGTTGACGTGCCCGGCGCCGCCGACGTACTCGGGGTGCTCGCGCATCGCGTCGGCGACCGCGCGCGGCGCCGCCCCCTCCGGCGCGGTCACCAGGGCCCGCGCCGCCCGGGCCAGCCCGGTCAGCGACAGCCCGAACAGCGGGGCGCCGCACCCGTCCACGGCGACGTGGGCGCTCTCCTCGCCCGACAGCTCCTCGACCGCCTCGCGGACCCGCCGCTGCAGCGGATGACCCGCGTCGAGGTAGGAGGCGGTGTCCCAGCCGGAGGCCACCGCCGCCATGAGCATCGCGGCGTGCTTGCCCGAGCAGTTCATCCGCTCGCGGGAGGGCCCCTGCCCGGCCCTGATCAACGCGTGCCGGGCGGCCTCGTCCTCCGGCCAGTCGGCGGGACAGCCCAGGGCGTCGAACCCGAGCCCGGCCTCGCCGAGCATCTCGGCGACCAGCCGTACGTGCGCGTCCTGACCGGTGTGGCTGCCGGCGGCGATGGCCAGGCTCGGGCCGCGCAGCGCCGCGCCCGACAGCAGGCAGGCCAGTGCCTGGAACGGCTTGGCCGACGAGCGCGGCAGCACCGGCACGTCCGGCCGGCCCAGGGAGACGGCGACCTCGCCGCCGGGCCCCAGGGCCACGGCGCTGCCGTAGTGGACGCTCTCGACGAACCCCGAGCGCACCACCTCGGCGAGCGCGACGAAACCGGACCGTTCGACCGGGGACGGGCCCCCGGGGGACGCGGCGGGCGCGGCGGTGTGCGGGCTCCCGGCGGACGCGGACCCGGTCAGGGACGGGTCTGCGGCGGCTTCACACACGGGCGAATCTCCTTCGGGGCGGGCGGACGCCCGGCCGGCGGGCCTCCAGGACGCGGGCGAGTTTGGACAGCGACGCGTTGACCACCAGGTAGATCAGCGCGACGACGATGTAGGTCTGGATCAGCAGGCCGTTGTAGGTCGCCAGGACCTTGCCGCTGTAGAGCAGCTCGGCGTAGCTGACGACGAAGCCGAGCGAGGTGTCCTTCAGCAGGCCGACCGACTGGCTGACGATCGACGGCAGCACACGCCGGGCCGCCTGCGGCAGCACGATCATCCGCATGGTCTGGCCCTGGGTCAGCCCGACCGCCAGGCCCGCCTCGCCCTGGCCGCGCTCGACCGACAGGATCCCGGCCCGGAAGATCTCGGCGAACGCCGCCGCGTTCGACACCGCCAGCGGCACCACGAGCTTCCAGAACAGCGGCAGGTCCAGCCCGTAGCGGGGCAGCGCGAACAGCACGACGTAGACCAGCAGCAGCGCCGGGATCGTCCGTACCGCCTCCACGTACGCGGCGGCGGGCAGGCGGACCCAGCGGCGCCGCGACAGCCGGCCCAGCGCCAGCGCCAGCCCGGCGGCCATCGCCAGCGCGGCCGAGACGACCGCCGCCAGCGCCGTGGACCACAGCCCCGACAGCAGGTAACGCCACATCGGCCAGGTCGCGTACGGCTGCCAGCGCGCCGCGTCGAGCTGCCCGTTGGCCGCGAACTGCCGTACGGCCAGCGCCAGCAGGGCGAGCACCGCGACGGTCCCCGCCACGGTCGCGATCCGGATCCGGCGGCGGGCACAGGGGCCGGGCTCGTCGAACAGCAGGTTGCTCATCGGACCATCCCCAGCCGCCGTTCGAGCCGTCCGGTGACGAACCCGGCGCAGGCGGCGATCAGCGCGTAGGCCAGGCCCGCCCCGACGAAGATCGGGATGGGCTGGGCCTCCGCGAGGTTCACCCGGTTGGCGGCGGCGGTCAGGTCCACCACGCCGACCGCCGCGGCGAGCGAGGTGTTCATCGTCAGCGCGATGAAGACGTTGCCGAGCGGCTGGATCACGGTGCGCAGCGCCTGCGGCAGCACCACGTGGCGCAGCGACTGGCCGAAACTCAGCCCCAGCGCGCGGGCCGCCTCACCCTGCCCGGCGGAGACCGCGTTGACCCCCGAGCGCAACGCCTCGGCGATGTAGGCGGCCTCGTACAGGGCGATCACCACGACGGCCGTCGTCAGCAGGCCGGCCTTGATCCCGATCTCCGGGAGCCCGAAGACGGCCAGCACCAGCAGGACCAGCAGGGGTAGGTTCTGGAAGGTCTCCACGTACGCCGTGCCGATCGCGCGCAGCACCCCGACCGGGCTGACCCGCATCGCGGTGATCACGAGCCCGACCGCCGCGGCGCCGGCGAACGACGCCGCGGTGAGCTGGAGGGTGACCAGCAACCCCTCCCAGAACTCGGGCAGGTGGTCGAGGACGGCCGACATCAGGAGCCCGGCACCGAGCCGATCTGCGGCGGCGCCGGGGCCTCACCCTGCACGACCGTGCCGAGGGAGTTCTTCCAGATCCGCTGCCACAGCCCGGAGCCCTGGGTCTTGGTCAGCCAGTCGTTGACGAACTTCTTGAACTGGTCGTCGCCGTGCTTGAGGCCGATGCCGTACGGATCGCTGGTGAACGGCTTGCCGACGACCTGGATGGACGGGTCCTTCTGCGCGTCGGCCACCAGCAGCGTCTCGTCCTGGACGTAGGCGACGCCGCGGTCCTGCTTGAGCGCCTGCACGCACTCGGGGTCGCTGCCGAACGTCACGATCTTCGCCTGCGGCGCGGCCTTCTTGATCGCGGGGATGGCCGGGGTGTTGGCGCCCGCGATGACGGTCTTGCCGTTGAGGTCCTCCGGCTTGGTGATGCCGGTCGTGTCCTTCTTCACCGCGATGCTCAGGCCCGAGGAGTAGTACGGCCCGGCGAAGGACACCTGCTCGGCCCGCTCCGGGGTGATCGTGTAGGTCTGGAAGACCACGTCGACGGTGCCGTTGGCCAGCAGCGCCTCACGGGTCTCCGACGCCGAGTTGACGATCTTCACCTTGGGCTCGCCGATGATGTACTTGGCCAGCGCCTTGCCCATGTCGGCGTCGAAGCCCTCGACCTCGCCGCTCACCGGGTTCTGCTGCGACAGCAGCGGAGCGTCCAGCGAACCGCCGACGATCAGCTCACCCCGCTTCTTGATCTTCTCCATCGTGGAGCCGGGGAGGATGTCGGCCGCCGCCGCGACCGGCGCGTCGGCGAGCAGATCACCGGCCTTGGGCTCGCCCGGCACCGCCGGGGCGGCCGAGTCGGTGCCCGAACAGGCCGACAGACCGATCATCGACACGGCGGCGACAGCGGCCACCCGCTTCAGGGAGACCATCGGGCCCACCATCCTTTGCGATCAGTGCGTGAGTACCTTGGCCAGGAAGTCCCTGGCCCGGTCCGTCTTGGGGGCTTCGAAGAAGGCGTTCGGCTCGCCGGTCTCGACGATCCGGCCGCCGTCCATGAACACCACCCGGTCGGCGGCCCGGCGGGCGAAGCCCATCTCATGGGTGACGACGACCATGGTCATGCCGTCGGCGGCGAGCCCGACCATCACGTCCAGGACCTCGCCGACCATCTCCGGGTCGAGCGCCGAGGTGGGCTCGTCGAAGAGCATCACCTTGGGCCGCATGGCCAGCGCCCGTGCGATCGCCGCGCGCTGCTGCTGACCGCCCGACAGCTGCGCGGGCAGCTTGCCGGCCTGCTCGGCGATGCCGACGCGCGCCAGCAGCTCCCGGCCGGTCCGCTCGGCCTCGGCGCGCGTGACGCCGCGCACCTTCATCGGCGCGAGCATCACGTTCTCCAGCACGGTCTTGTGCTGGAAGAGGTTGAAGGACTGGAAGACCATGCCCACGTCGGCCCGGAGCCGGGCCAGCTCGCGACCCTCGACCGGGGCGGGCACCCCGTCGATGAGGATCTCGCCCGAGCCCGCGCTCTCCAGCCGGTTGAGGCAGCGGCACAGCGTGGACTTACCGGACCCCGAGGGGCCGATCACCACGACGACCTCGCCCCGAGCCACCTCGAGGTCGACGTCGTGCAGCACATGGTGATCGCCGAACCATTTGTTCAGCCCTTTGACCTGGATCATCGCCAACTTCCTTCGAAATCGAAGACAAGCCGGAACGTAATGGATGATTCTGGCGGAAGTCAACACATTGCCGTAGTAAGTCAGGCCGTGGTATTCCTTCTGCCATGACAGGCAAAGAGAGGTTGCCCGTGCGGGGCGCCCAGGGCGACCTCCTGCGTCTTGTCGCCACCGGCCAGGCCGAGTCACGCGCCGAACTGGCCCGCCTCTCCGGGCTGGCGCCCTCCAGCGTCTCCCTGCGCGTCGAGGAACTGCTCGACGCCGCGCTCCTCGTCGAGGAGGGTGCGGGCACCTCGCGCGGCGGGCGGCGGCCCCGGCGGCTGCGCGTCAGCCCCACCGCGGGACTGCTCGCCGTCGCGGACCTCGGCGCCCACCACGCCCGCCTGGCCCTGCTCGACCTCAGCGGCGTCCCGCTCGTCGTCGAGGAACGCCCCTGCGACATCGCCCTGGGCCCGGAGACCACCCTGGACTGGATGGCCGCCGCCTTCGACGACCTGCTGCGCTCCCACGCCCCGCCCGGGGTCCCGCTACGCGGCGTCGGCACCAGCGTTCCCGGCCCCGTCGACCCGGCCACCGGCCGGGTGGTCTCCCCCTCCCGCATGCCGGGCTGGAACGCCTTCCCCGTCGCCGAGCACCTCGGCGCCCACTACGACCTGCCCGTCCTCGTCGAGAACGACGCCAACCTCATGGCCGTCGGCGAGGCCCGCGCCTGGCCCGGCTGCGACAACCTCATGGTGCTCAAGGCCGGCAGCGGCATAGGGTGCGGCCTGATCGTCGAGGGCCGCCTGCACCGGGGCAGGGGAGCGGCCGGCGACATCAGCCACGTCCGGGTCCGCGCCGACTCCTCGGCCATTTGCTCCTGCGGCCACCCCGACTGCCTGGAGGCCTACGCCAGCGGCGCCGCGCTGATGGGCGCGCTCGCCGACCGGGGCTTCGCCGTGCACCGGCCCGCCGACGTCGCGGCGCTCGTCGCCGACGCCGTGCCCGAGGCCACCGCCCTGGTCAGGAACGCCGGCCGCCTCATCGGCGAGGTGCTGACCGTCCTGGTCAACTTCATCAACCCCGACGCCATCGTGGTCGGCGGCAGCCTGTCCGGCGCCGAGCCGCTCATCTCGGCGGTCCGCGCCGCCGTCTACGAACGGTGCCTGCCGCTGGCCACCCGCGACCTGGAGATCGCCGTCACCCGCACCGGCCCCGACGCCGCGCTGCTCGGCGCGGGCTCCCTGCTCCTGGACGCCGTCCTCGCCTGACCACCGTTCCCCGCGTGTCCGGCATGCGTGCCCAGCGTGCCGCTTCCCGCGCGTCCGGTGTGCGTTCCCCGCGCGTCCGGCATGCCGTTCCTCGTCCGGAGCCACGGAGCCACGGAGCCACAGAGTCGCGGCTCGACGCCTCCGCCGGAGCCCCGCGACGATGACATGAGCCACCCCGGTGAGCGCGGCCGATCTTCCGTTGTTACGCTGCCCGCGGCGGACATGGCCTCTTTCGCGGGAGGAACGGGACACCCGGGAAATCCGGCTCCGCCGTCGCCCAAGGAGGTTTTCGGCTGATGGCCCTGCCCACCCACTGGGGCGTCCGCCCCGAGGAGACCGCGCGCCCCTACCCCTGCGACGACTGCATCCCGGCCCCCGGCGGCACGTGGTTCCGCGCGGTCTCGGTCCAGGCCCCGCCGGAGGTCGTCTACCGCTGGCTCTGCCAGATGCGCGTCGCCCCCTACAGCTACGACCTCCTGGACAACCTCGGCCGCAGGAGCCCCCGCGCCCTCACCCCGGGCGCGGAGAACCTGGCGGCCGGCCAGCGGATCATGACCATCTTCGAGCTGGTCTCCTTCACCCCCGGCCGGGACATGACCCTGCGGATGCTCCCCGGGCCGGGCCGCCGGCTCTTCGGCGACCTCGCCCTCACCTACGACGTCCGTACGGACGACTCCGGCGCGACCCGCCTGACGGTCAAGGCCCTGCTCGGCGCCGAGAGGGGGACGCTCAACGAGGCACGCCGCCGCGCCCTGGCCTGGGGGGACCTGCTCATGATGCGCAAACAGCTCCTGACCTTCCAGACCCTGGCGGAACGGCAGGCCGCCGCCTGAACCCGCGGAGCCCACGGGGCGGCCGGACGGCGGCTCGGGTTCAGCGGGAGGCGCTCACCTTCAGAGGGCGACGGCGCGCGGACGGTACGGCTCAGCCAGGAAGCCGACCTCCTTGTCCGTCAGGTCCACCTCCACCGCCGCCACGGCGTCGTCCACGTGCCCGGCCCTGGTCGCGCCGATGATCGGGGCGGCCACGCCGGGCTGCCGCAGCAGCCACGACAACGCCACGCTCGCCGGGGCGACACCGCGCTCCCGGGCCACCTCGGCGACCCGGTCGAGGATCTGGGAGTCGTTCTCCGCGTCGCCGTAGAGGGCGCCGATGCGCGCGTCGCTCCCGGCGCGCGCGGTGCCCCGTTCCTCCTGCCTGCCCGCGCGGGCGAGCAGACCCCGGGCCAGCGGGCTCCACGGGATCATCCCCACACCCTGGTCGAGGCAGAACGGCACCATTTCGCGCTCTTCCTCCCTGTAGAGAAGGTTATAGCTCTGCATCTCAGGCATGATGTTGGCCGGAGGTGCACATGAGCCCGTCGAATCCCCCCGTCCCCGTCGTCTCCTACGCCCGGATCTCCGCCGACCTGAGGCGCGACGAACACGGCGTGCAGGACCAGCACAGGGTCAACCGGCAGACTGCTGAACGGTACGGCTGGACCGTCGTCCACGAGTTCACCGACAACGATAAGTCGGCGGCCAAAGAGGGAGTCGTCCGCGACGACTTCGAGGCGATGCTACGCGCGCTGCGCGCCGGAAAACTGCCGAACGGCACACCTGTTCAGGGCGTGGTGATCGTCGCGGAAGACCGGCTGGCACGCCGTCCCGGCGACTACGAGCGCTTCGTAGAGGCGATCACCTTCCAGGACGGGCGGGTGTTCGCCGACGCGCGGGGCAGCAAGGATCTTTACAGCGAGGACGTGGAGAGCATGGGGCTCTTCGGAGCCGTGATCTCCAAGATGGAAGTCCGCAAGATGCAGCGCCGTATGCGCCGCTCGCACCGTTCCCGGGCGGAGGAGGGGAGACCGTCAGGAGGGCCGCGCCCCTTCGGGTGGAACGAGGACCGGCTGACGCTCAACGAGAGGGAGGCCGATCTCCTCCGGCAGGCCGCGAAGGACTTCCTTGCGGGTCACTCGCTCCATTCGATCATCCGAGGGTGGCAGGCTCTCGGCGTCAAGACCTCGCTCGGCAACGACTGGGCCGTGGCCTCGCTCAAGGTCGCCCTGAAGAATCCCCGCATCTGCGGACTACGGGAACTCGGCGGGGAACTCGTGCGGGACGCGGGCGGGGAACCGATCCGGGGCAAGTGGGCCGCGATCATCACCGAAGAGGAGTGGGCCGCGATCCGGGCCGTCTTCAACGCGCGCAAGGGGCACTTCGTCACCCGGGACATGGAGATCGGCAAGGCGCATCCGCCGGACTACCGGGACCCCACCTATCTGCTGTCGGCCATCATCCGCTGCGGCCGGCCGCGCCCGGACGGAACCCTCTGCAACACGCCGCTGCGCGTCAACGTGCGGAAGAACGCGACGCACCACGACTACACGTGTAGGAGCAAGGCGGAGGGTGGCTGCGGAGGTCTCTCCCGGCGCGGTGACCTGGTGGACGAGTACGTCTCCGAAGCGGTGCTGGCCAAGCTCGAAGAGAGGTCCTTCGCCGCATCGGCAGAAGGCTCCACCTGGGACGGCGAAGCGAAGCTGGAGAGCGCCAAGGAGCGCCTTGAGGAACTCACCCGGCAGTGGAACACCGGAAAGATCAGCAATGACCTGTTCTTCAAACTCGCGCCCGGCCTGGAAAAGGAGATCGCCCGACTCCGTACCGAGCGCGCGAACCTCGCCGCGTCCGCCGAACTGCGGCAGGCACGAGCCAACACGGACGTGGCGGAGATCCGGCGGCGGTGGTACCTGCCGGAGAGGGACGGCGGGCTGCCCATCTCCACCAAGCGCGCCTACATCCGGGAGGCGCTGCACACTGTGATCATCCATCCCATCGGCCGGGGCCAGAAGATCTTCAACCCTGACCTTCTGGAACCGATATGGCGTGAGGACTGAGCACGGGACGTCCTGGACGTCTTCCGCCTCTTCCAAGGCTGTCGGCCTTACCGAAAGGCGACAGCCCTCTTTCTTTCGCCGCCGATTCCCCGGTGACGGACGGACGTCTACGGACGCTGACGGACACCCACGGACGCCAACGGACGTCTACGCACAACCATCACCAAGGAACTCGAAGCTGGCCGAACTCGTCTACCCCGATGTAGAACTGATCGCGTAAGAAGCCACCGACCTCCCCACGGCACGACACAGCGAACATCTCGGCGAATCACCTCAGGCGCATTTTTCATCCGGGCACAACACATCTCATGATCACCAATGATCGTCGGAGGGCCCCGGCCCGGCGGTAGGTGTCCACACAGAGCGCGCCATCCACTTCCTCGCCGCACTCCATTTTTTGATCTCTCGCTGCTGCGCACCACGCGCCGACGGCTGTCTTCGGGCTGCCCCGGCGGTGGTGTGCGACGTCCTGCCCGTCAGGCGCGGCGGTGGCTCCACCCACGAGGTAAGGAGTCCACCTGAACCCTGAACCCCTGTCTGCCCGGGAGTGGGGCAGACGACAAGCCGCACGGTCCCCCCGCTGGACCGATGAGAAGTGGCGACGCGTCGCCACCGTGTTCGGCGTCAGCGTCGCCGAGACGCAGGACGCCGGCTCCCGGCCCGATGAGGTGCGCGGGAGGGACGCCGCATGAACCACGCGCCTTCCCTCGCCCCTGACATGCTGGCCGCGCTGCACCGTGCGGCCATGCCCGACTTCGCCCGGTGGCAGCGCATGATCTACGCCACGGGCGGCTGTGCCCAACCCGTCCGGCTCCACGGCGAACGGCTGACCGTGGACGCCCGGGCGGGGGAGGTCCTGGACGTCTACCGGACCGCCGACGAACCCACGGGCTTCCTGCTCACCGCCTGTGGCAACCGGCGGGCCTCCCGGTGTGCGGCCTGCTCGGAGACCTACCGGGACGACACCTATCACCTGATCATTTCCGGCCTGCGGGGCGGCAAGGGCGTTCCCGAGGGCGTCAGCGGCCATCCCCGCGTGTTCGCCACCTTCACCGCTCCGTCCTTCGGCGCGGTCCATGCCTATCGGGAGCGGAACGGGGTGACCCTGCCGTGTCGCCCTCGGCGGAACCGTCCCGTGTGCGAGCACGGAGAGCCGGAAGGGTGCGGCAGGCGTCACGAGCGCGACGACCCGCAAGCCGGGCAACCGCTCTGCCCGAGCTGCTATGACTACCGGGGCGCGGTGCTGTGGAACGCCCACGCGGGGGAGTTGTGGCGGCGCTTCACCCAGGCGCTTCCGTCCGTTCTCGCCCGGCTGCTCGGCGTCCGCCGGGCCGCGCTGCGCCGTACGCTGCGCCTGTCGTACGCCAAGGTCGCCGAGTACCAGGCGCGCGGCCTGGTCCACTTCCACGCCGTGATCCGTCTCGACGGCCCGGAGGGGCCGGCTGACCGGCCGCCGGACTGGGCGACCGTTCCTCTGCTCGATCGGGCGATTCGGGAAGCGGCCGGACAGGTCGTCGTCCCAGCCTCGGACGGCCCGGCCCCGGTCCTGCTGCGGTGGGGCGACCAACTCGACGTCCGGCCGGTCTACGTCTCCGCCGATGTGGACGGGGTCAGTGATCAGCGGGTGGCGGCCTACGTCGCCAAGTACGCGACCAAGGGGGCGGAGTCCGCGGGGACGGTGGACCGACCGATCCGCCGGGCCGAAGACATCACTGAACTGGCCGTGACCGAGCACGCCCGGCGCATGATCCTCACCTGCTTCGCGCTGGGCCGCCTGCCGGAGTACCGGGACCTTCCCCTGCGGCAGTGGGCGCACATGCTCGGCTACCGGGGCCACTTCTCGACCAAGAGCCGCCACTACTCCATCACCCTGGGCGACCTACGGCAGGCACGCGCCGACTACCGGGCCGAACAAGCCCGCTCGATCCTCGGCCTTCCCGCCCCGGACGGACAGGAGACGGTCACCCTGTCGCAGTGGCGCTACGCCGGAAACGGCCTGCGGCACGGGGAAGCCCTGTGGGCCGAACTCGCCCGGCAACGCATCGCCACCGCTCGCCGGATCGCCCGTGAACGCGAACTGGAGAGCCCTACTGAGGGCCGATGAGTGCTCGATACGCCTCGCGTAGCTCTACGGCCTCGGGCACACGGTGCGCTTCGACGGCGTTGATCACCTCGCGTGCCCTCCAGTAGCTGGACGGCACGAGAGAACCGCTCGTCACAGCGGTGAGTGTGACCTGTCCGGCTTCGTCGGGCTTATCGGCTGCGATGAGGGCTAGGGCCAGATCCAGGCGCGCGGATACCGCCCGTCGCGGGCGGGGCGGTCCGTCGGCGGCCGTCTCCAGGCGGTTGAGCACCTGCCGGGCGTATGACTCGGCGGCCGGGTCTCCGAGCCATGACAGGGTGGTCGCGACGTAGGCGTCCCGCTTGGTGGGGTCGTAGCGGTAGTGGTGCTCGGGGCTGTCGGGCATCGGCAGGGGGGAGACGAGCCGGTCGACTCGGGCGAGCGCGTCCCGGGTCTCCGGTCCGGCGCCCAGACGCGCCCATACCCGGCCCTCCTGCGCGGTCGCCTGGATGTAGGCGGAGCTTCCGCGCGGTGCGACGGTCTGCGCACCCTGGGACAGCGTCAAAGCACGGCGGTAGTCGCCGGTGGTGACCGCTCGCCATGCCTCCGTCTCCAGGCACCATGCTGCGATCTCGGGGTGCTCGGCGTGTTCTGCCAACTGGGAGGCCGTCTGAAGCCACGTCGTGGCGGCCCGGAACTGGCGAAGGTCGATGTGGCAGGTGGAGGCGAGCAATGACAGCCAGCCGCCGACCGTGAGCAGGCGGCGATGCTCGTTGATCGTCTTCTTCGCGTCGAAAAGATGTGAGACGTAGGACAGGTGCTCACGTACCCGGTTCAGCAGTTCGGCCGGTGGCGTCCCCGGATAGGCCATCGCGAGATCATCGACGGCTGATTCCAGCCGGTCGAGCGTCTCGGCTCCCACGTCGCTGGCGGCGACGCGGCGGGCCAGTTCCAGGGCTTCGATCTCGTCCCCACCGAGGTAGGCGCTGCCGGGAGGCATGCTGTCGGGGTCGTCGCCGAACAGTTCGGACTCGTCCATGCCGAACACCCGGCAGTAGAGCACCCGGTAGGGGTCCTTGGGCTGATGCCTGCCCGCTTCCCAGTCCTTGATCATGCGGGTCAGGGATTCACGCTCGGGGAACCGGGCTCGGGTGCGGCCGTCAGCGGCGTCGGCGAGTTGCTTCGCCATCTCTCGCTGCGTCCACAGCTTGCCTCGTCGCTCGGCGCGTAGCCGTACGGCCCAGGCTGGCACGTCGTCCATCGCATGCACCTCGGGGGACTCGGAGGGTCCGCCTGTCTCCCCCAGTCTCCCCTACTCACACTGCCGATGGGAGGGGACTCGGGGATGTCATGGGAGGGCTGCACAAAGCGGGACCCGCAGGCGCGGACACGCCGTACGGGTCCCTTGACCGCACGCTGGAGGTGCGATCCGTGGATCACTCTAAAGCCACGTCGCCGGGTGAGGCGACACCGGCTGACCAGGCGCAACCAGCCCCCCTTCACAAGGCGGCGACACGGTGAGCCGGGAAGCCGTCTATGAGGCGTTCGAAGCGATGCTCCAGCGCTGGAACGGGCTCCGGTTCCTCGATCATCGGGACTTCTACGGCGTGCCGCAGTCGGCGGCAGACGCGCGTCACTGGGTGCGGAAGCTGCTGAGCGCGCACATCACGGCCTCGGCGGAGGCTCTGGAGACGGTTGAGCTGTTGGTGAGCGAGGTCGTCACCAACTCGATTCTTCACAGTGACTCCGGGCACCCTGACGAGATCATCACGGTCGGCGTCGGCCTGGGATACGGCCTGGTCCATGTCGAGGTGATCGACAAGGGTTCAGCGGTCAACGTCCCTCAGATGCGCCCCGCCGACAGTGACAGTCTCGGCGGGCGGGGCCTGGCGTGGGTGGACTTCCTGTCCAGCGCATGGGGAACCGACTACGACCCGGAGATAGGCCGCGCGGTCTGGGTGCAGCTCACCTACCGCTGATCTCCCTTGGAGCCGGTGCGGCGGTGCGGTCTTCCCCGTAGTCGTGCCGCCGCACCCGACCGGCAATGACCGTGACCACCTGGACCCGTGTCATTCGATGGCAACCCGACCCGGAGCGCAGTGCCGCCAGGCGCGAGCACCGGAAGCGGGGCGGCAGCCCTGGTCTTTCCATGATCCGGTGTTCCTGATGGACGTACGGAGCGGAGACGGCCGGCGCAATGCCAAAGGCACCCCGAAGGGGCCGCGTAGCGGTTGGGCCGGCGGTCGCAGCGGCGGCAGCGCGTACCAGAGGCGGCGGGTGCGGTTCGGTACGGCGGGCACTCGGTACGGCGGGCGGCGGGGTCTACCCGCTCCCGCCGGGCGGGCGCGGGCCGGGACCGGCCCCCAAGGCCGCATGCCCGGTCCCGATGTCCGCGCGGCGGGAGCGGGCACGCCCCGCCGTGCGACGGCGCGAAGCGCTGCCGTACTTGATCTCCGGACATCCTGCTTGCAAACAAGAATCGGTCACACCGTAGAGGGTCCCTCGCCCTGGTCACGTGGCAAATGCGGGCCGGTGGCGTGTGATCGCGTAAGGCGGTGTTGCTGTATCCCACTGTTGTACACAGCACCCTGGCCAGTGATCAGACCTGCCACCCGATGGCAAAGGGACCCTTACCGCAGGGCGGTCTGGTCCGAGGAACAAAAGCCTCGCGGCAATATGACCTTCCGCTTTTCAGGCGGAGCAATCACCCTACTCGGCTGATCTGGGCCATGACCAGAGGCGCGTGAGCGGTGGCGCTGATGCATCGGTGTGTGGGGACGTTGCTGTCAGTGCTGCTGTCACCCCATGTTCTAACGATTGCCCTCGGTGTTCACATTTCATCTTGAAATTGAAAGACCGCATCCCCTGACACTGTCGTAATGGCAGGTCCCGCAAGAAGAGTAGTGCTTCCTCCTGCGGAATATATGCTACTTCCGCGGCGCCTAATCCCGTCTTCTCCTACCCAAGAGATGTCAGCTTTATTGCTCGTAAAATCTGCCGCCTCGCGAGACCTTGTGTCGTATAGAAAAGATCCTTGTACCCTTATGGAAGGATCCAAGATTGGCTCATTCTCAATAGGTACTCGCTTCGCTTTTCCCGATAATCCTTCTTTGACAACCATGGATGGGCTGCCGGAGAGCGTAAAAATCGCCTCGAACATCACGCTGAGCTTCTCGGGTTCCTCTGTAGCAAAGACCTGCAGGTTGATATCCTGGAGATCGCCTAGCGTCATCCACCTCTCTCTGCGCAGATTGTCCTGGGCGGCGACCGCACCTTCTATCCTCACCACCTGCTCAAGGGCTTCGTAGTCAACGGCAGGAGCTTGAGGAACAAGCTCTTTAATCAGGTCTTGCAGGGAGCGAAATGCTTTGATGATGACATTTTTCCTCTTGCACTCTTCGACGAGTGGTTTTGTGAGATGTGACCCATCAAAGAATGCTCCGTCTTGGCTGACTATGTACACTATCCATTCGCTGGCAAGCTCAGAGGCAGCCTCCCAAATGAGGCAGTCCTTATACTGCTGTTTGCGACCACCCGATGGCGGTGTTGCCGAGTCAACTCTATCCAGAGCACGTCTTACGTGATCCAGCGTCAGGGGAACGCGTATGAGCATCCCCTCTAATTCGGCTAGGCGAACATCGATAGCTCTGCGAATCTTTGGAGCTGGAGATGCGGATGAAATAATTGGATCGACGCTGCTATTGAGGATGCGCTGCAGCAGTCGTCCAGATTTAACCATTCGTTCATGGGCTTCTAGGCCAGACTGCAGGATCTGTTTGCGAATTTCTCGCTCAATGACTTCTGGAACTCCTAGTCTGGCCCCATTTTGTCGTATCGTATAAAGTAGGGCCACTCCAAGAGGTGTCCTAAATAGAGTCTCGGACCGCCAAATATTTGTGTCCACGATGACACACACTTTGGCGGGTGCCGTGGGGATCATTGCAGTTCCTCGCATGCTGTTATATGGCTAAAGCTGACACTGAAGATATAAGGTGCCATCGTAGCGGCAAGGAGGGTTGGCGACCACATGTTTGGCTGTAGCCCCGGTGTTCGAATCCCTCGGTGTCTGCGTAAGTCGACACGACGCACCTTGCCTGTTTCATCTCAACAACTGGAGGTAGCCTGCTTCAGGCTTTATTTGATCAAGTGGGGAGACTGGGAATTGGCTGCTCCGACCACATCATGTGGTCAGTACGACCGTTGCCGGTGACGTTTGAGTATCTTGCTACTCGGGCGGTGCGGGCCGCGACCGGCCGAAGAGCCGCAGCGCGGCCGACGACCGCCCCGAGGCCCGCCGACTGCCGCAGGCGGGCGGCCTTGATCATGTAGTGAAAGTCCTCGCCGGATCGGCTCTTGCATGACGGCCGTCATGTCTTCGGCGGGTGGGTGAGGCGGTGTGCCCGGGAGCGAATCCGCAGCTCAACGAGGCTTCGTCGCCGTAGAGGTCGGTGGGGGAGCGGGGTCAGGCGGCCAGGGTGAACTTCCCGCATGAAGCGAACCGCTTGTTGTAGTGATTCTGCATGGATGCGAACTTCGTCCAGCCATTGATCTCGGCGGTGTCGAAGGGAGGAGGACCCACCGCACCACCGCCGGGGCATCGGTCGGCCGTCCGCTCCTCAGCCGGCGCTCACCATCCCGTCCGGGACGTGACCATGACGAGGTCGTTCACCGCAGGACCACCGCTGGGCGCCACCTGCCCCGTTCTCCGCCGAACGGTCAATCAAGATCAATAATGAATGCGCGGATCTCGGGCGTTGGGATAGCGTGCGGCGGTGAGCTTCCGACTGGCGGCGTACGCCGTGTGCATCGAGGACGGACGGGTGCTGCTCGCCCATTGGGCAGGTCCGAAGCGCGAGCGGCACTGGACGCTTCCGGGTGGGAAGGTCGAGCACGGGGAGGACCCATTCGACGCGGTCATCCGGGAGGTCGCTGAGGAGACCGGTTGTGACGGAGTGGTCGAACGCCTGCTGGGTGTGGATTCGAGAGTGATCCCCGCGGCCGACCGCTTGCCCGGCCTGCCCGAGCACCAGAACGTCGGCATTTTCTACCGGGTCGGCATCACCGGTGGCCGACTCCGGCCTGAGCCGAACGGCGAGACCGTCGAGTCGGTCTGGACCCCGATTTCCGACGTTACGCGCCTTCGCCGGTCATCACTGGTCGATGTCGGCCTCGCCCTGGCACAGGCCCTTCCGGCAACCGGCCATGTCGACCCCGTCCCGGTCGGTGGTTTGATCCAGCACTGAACGTTTTCGTCCAGGGCGGTGATCATCTTCGACGGCTTGCAGGACGGCGACCGCCTGGGCCATCCCCGTCGCGTGGCGAGGACAGCAGAGCAGGCGGGTCAGGGTGGCTGATCTTCTGGGCACAGGCGCAACGTGGCGGATGGGCATGCTGAACTCCAACGCGGTCGAGGCAGTCTTTTTCGTCCTGAAGTGACAGCTCATAGCGGGGTGGACGAAGGAGGGACGGCGGACGAACAAAGCCCGATCAAATCGTTCGCCTCGGCCGCCGGGCGATGGATAGCGTGTCCGCTGTGAGGGACGAGGTCTACCGCTACAACGAGGAACGCTGGGAAGCCCTTGCGGAGGCGGACGCTTTGTTCACCCGTCCCAGGCTCGACCTGGACGCGGAGGAGGCTCAGGCTTATCTCGGCCTGGACAGGCTGGGCATCCCCCGCGACCTGGCGGGCCGAAAGGTGCTCTGCCTGGCAGGAGGAGGCGGGCAGCAGTCCGCGGCCTTCGCCCTGCTCGGAGCTGACGTGACGGTTCTCGACATCTCCTCCGGGCAGTTGGAGCGGGACCGCTTGGCCGCTGAGCACTACGGCGTCGGCATCCGCACGATCCAGGGAGACATGCGGGACCTGTCCGCCCTCTACGACTCCACATTCGATCTGGTCTGGCATCCGTACTCACTGACCTTCGTCCCGGACTGCCGGATCGTTTTCCGCCAGGTCGCGAGGGTCGTCGGGAAAGGCGGCCACTACTACCTGATGTGCGCCAACCCGTTCTTCGCCGGGCTCACCCACGACTCCTGGAACGGGGAGGGCTACACGCTGAGGCAGCCCTACATCGACGAGGCCGAGACCAGCTATCCCGACCAGGACTGGGTCTACGGCGGGAAGCCGGCCGGTGACCGCATCCGCCAACCCAGGGAGTACACGCAGACACTGAGCCGGATCGTCAACGGCCTGATCCAGGAAGGCTTCATGCTGACGCGCCTGTCCGAGGTCCGAAGCGACGACCCGGGTGCGGAACCGGGCAGTTGGCCGCACTTCACGGGGGTGGCCCCGCCGTGGCTGGAATTCGTCTGGCGGTACCGGTCCGGCGTCACGTCCCCGGAAGGCGAGGGCGTCCAGGGGCACGGGTGACCGCGAACCACTCGAACGGAGATCGCGCGGCCACGCCACCGCGACCCTGCGATGAGGAACAGCGCGAGACAGGCCGTGACCATGATCTGAACGGGCACCGAGATCGGGAAGGCTCCCGGCATTGACACCCCCCACCGACGCCGAAGCCGGTGGCGTCTTCGGTGAGTGTCTCGCCTTTGCGCAGGTGGACGAGCACGAGTGTGGCCTGCCGGCCGGGGTTGAGACGCCGCCACGGCGAGCCGATCGCCTGGGATGTTGAGCGGACACCAGGTTTCACCTGCGACTTTCCGGGGAGTTAGGGTGTATTTGTCCGAGTTTGGTTCGGGGCTGGTGCACGGGGACCAGGGTGTTCGCGGCCAGCTATAGGTGACCTTCGGCAGTCCGCGGAGTTTCGACGCGATCACGGTCACGGCGAATGACGGTGGAAGCCGATCGGCTGGTGCCGTCCAAGAGCGGTACGCCGGTGCTGAACGTGGCGGTCGATGCGGTCCGGTCGCTGGACGGGGCGGGCGGCATTCGGCGGAACGCTCGACTTTTCCGCCGTGTACACGGCGGCTTGCCAGACAGTACAGAGGCGCGGTCATTTCACCGAACCCGCGCAACCGTTCCCAATGATCAGAGTGTCGCCTTCGGCTGGGGGGTCGGTGAAGAATCGAGAGCCCTGGGTCAGTGCTTTCCGCCGGGACATCCGTTCCTCGGTGCGGGGGCGCGCGACCGTGCTGACGGTCGTGGTCTCGGCGGTGATCCTTGCGCTCGCGCTCTTCGGGGCCGGCGTCGTGCTCCGGGGCTGGTTCAGTGATCAGAACGAGGACCTGACCGAGCGGACGGTCGAGGCGACGGTCCATGCCATCGACCGGGGCGAGCGGCGGAATCCGATCCCTGTCGGCACAGACGAGGCGTCGATGATCCAGGTCGTGGGGCTGGACGGACGGGTTCTGGCAGCGAGCGAGGAACTCCAGGCCAGACCGGCGCTGGTGGTTCCCGGCGGGAACACGTTGATCAACCGGAAGGTGTGCTCCAACCCTGGCGTTCGGTGCATGTGGGTGTACGGGGTACGCATCAGGGATTCGGTGTACGGGCAGGATGCGATGGTCCTGGCGGCTTCTCCTCTGCCGCTGCTGACCACGGGATGGGTTCTGTCGCTGATCCTGGCGGGCCTGTGGGCGGCGGTGCTGACGCTGATCGGCTGGTGGACCTGGCGGACCATCGGGCTGGCGTTGGAACCGGTCGACCGTATCCGGAAGGAGGTGGTGGAGATCGGGAAGGGCGACCTGAGCCGGCGGGTTCCGGTTCCGCCGACCGGAGGGCACATTCAGCGGTTGGCCGAGGCGGTCAACGAAACGCTCGCGCAGCGGGAGGAGGCCAACACCCGGGAGCGCAGGTTCGTCTCTGACGCTTCGCACGACCTGCGGAACCCGATCGCCGGGATACAGGCGCGGCTGGAGGTCGCGCTGGAGGAGCCCGAGGACTACCAGTGGCGGCCGATGCTGCGGGAGGCATTGAACGATCTTCAGAGGCTCAGCGCCATCGTGCACGACCTGCTGGAGTTGTCCCGGCTGGATTCACGGGCACCGATGCCCATGAAGCAGATCGACCTCGCGGAACTGGCCCGGCGGGAGGTCGCCCGTCGCATGCCGGGCGTGGCCATCGTGCCCAGGCTGGAATCGGGTGTGATCGTCCAGGCCAACCCCGTCCGGCTGAGTCGCGTGCTGAACAACCTGCTGAACAACGCGGAGCGCCACGCCGACACACGTATCGATGTCCTCGTGGCGAGGGAGGACGGACAGGCGAGGCTGGAGGTGCTGGACGATGGTTCGGGGATCCCTCCGGATGTCCGGGAACGGGTCTTTGAGCGCTTCTCCAGGCTTGCGGAGTCGAAGAAGAGGGATCCGCAGGGCACCGGGCTGGGTTTGCCCATCGCCCGGGAGATCGCCGAGATCTACGGCGGTTCGCTGACGATCCAGGACAGCAGCAAAGGTGCCCGGTTCGTACTGCGCCTGCCCCTGTACCGCGAACCGTCCGGTGACGAAGCACAGTGACGGCACCCGCCGGGCCGGCGGCCGCCGTCACCTCAACCCTGGCGTCCTGGTGGCAAGACCTGATGAGAGGCCGCGACGCCCGATCCGCCGGACGTTAGAGTATGGCGCATGACGCCGCTTCGGCTCGTGACCGGCCGCGGGTAAGGCCAGCATGACCGCCATCGCCCGGTCGCCGTCCGCGGGCCGGGCCCTGGCCGGGGCCGCCGGAGGCGTCGCGGTGGCCGCCCTGCTCGCGTTCCGGCTGGCCGGCCACGACGAGTTCGTCACCGACCCGGTCGGCGTACTCGCGCTGGCGGCGGGAGCGACCGGCGCGGCCGTTGCCGCCACTCGGCTCGCCAGGGTGGGCAACCGGCGGGCCGGCACGCTCGCGACCTGGCTCTGCGCCGCCCTGCTCGCCTATCTCGTCCTGGCGGCCTGGGCGGTGTGGGCGGTCACGGCCGGGCACCCGACCGCCGCACTCGCGGTCGCCGCCTGGAATTCGGCGTGGATCCCGCCGCTCGCCCTCATGCAGCTCACCGCGTCCGCGGCCATCCGGACCGGCGCGAGGGCACCCTGGACGCACCCGGTCCTGGCCGTGGCGATCGGCACGGTCACGCTCGCCAACGCGCTGCTGACGACGGCGAGCGAACCGTTCACCGGCCTGCCGACCATCGCGCCGGAGTCCTGGCGGACGGTGATCGAGCCGGTCGGCGCCTTCGCCACGCTGCTCGGTGTCCTGGCCCTCCTGCTCGTCCCGGTGACGCTGTGGCGTGCCGCGCTCGGATCGGAGGGATCCGCCCGCGCGCGGATCGGGATCGCCGCGGCCGGGGCCACCGCCGCACCGCTCACCGTCTGCTTCTGCCTCCTGCTTGCCATCGCCCGCGACCCCGGCGCCGTCGAGCCGTCGCTGGGCTCGGTCGCGTTCCTCGTCGCTCTCGCCGGAGCCTCGGCGTTCAGCACCGCCTGCGCGCTGATCGCCGCGCGCGGCGGCGTCGAGCGTCGCCAGGTGGCGATCGTCGTGCGCGGCACCGGGCTCGCCGGCGCGGCCTTGGCCGTGATCGGGACCGGAACCATCATCGCGGCCCCCGGTCTCCGGCTCGGCGCGACCTCGGTCGCGTTCCTCGTCGCGGCCGTGACGGCCGTCGTCGGCGGCGGCGCCTGGACCGGAACCGGACGGCTCACCCGGATCCTGACTCCGCAGGTCCCGCAGGCTTCGCAGGTCCCGCAGGCCCCGAACGACAAGGGCCTCGCGGCGCCGACCGGAGGGGTACCGGTCACCGGCCTGACCCCACGCGAGGCCGAGGTGCTCGCCGTCCTCGCCGAGGGCGCGAGCAACGCCGGGATCGCGGCCCAGCTCGTGGTGTCCGAGCGTACGGTCGACGCCCACCTTCGCGCGATCTTCGTCAAGCTCGGTCTCACGCCCGACGCCGAGACGAATCGTCGCGTGCGGGCCACGAGGATCTGGCTGGATCACACCGCCGCGAACCGGGACCACAGAGGCTGAGCAAGGCCGGCTGATCTGGTCTTTCCCGAAGATAGGTGCTGAGGCCGATGCCCGCGTGACGCCCCCGCGGTGACGGTGGGGAACAGCGCGGGCCGCGCTGACACCGATCGAAGGAGGCATACGACCGTGACCGCATCCGAACCCCCCGGCACCGTGATCCCCCCGGCCGCCGCAGCCGCCGAGCCGGTCCCCGCCCGCTCGGCCCAGCGGCGCGTCGCCCTCGTCGGGCTCTTCGTCCTGCTGCTGGTTTCGCTGGCCGGACGGACCGGGTTCGCGTTCTGGGAGCCGCCGTTCGACGGCACGATCCGGTACGACGACGTACGCGCGCTGGGCGACGCGTACTGGCCGATGAACCTGTACCTCGGCGGTCCCGGGTATGCGGTCTCCTGGGTCGCCTGCGCGGGTTTCATCGTGCTGCTCGCCCGGGGCAGAGCCGGCGTGCTCAACCTGGTCGGCGCCCTGCTGGCCGGGATCGGCGGGATCCTCTTCGCCCTCACGATCACCGCCGAGGCGCTGCCGTTCGCGTACGCGGCCGACCCCGCGGTACTGCCGGAGGCGGAGGGCCGGCGGCTCTTCGACGTCCTGAACGCACATCTCGACCGACTCCTGCCGTCGATCATCGGCGCCCAGGTCGCCATCGCGCTCGGTGTGCTGTTCGCGCTCATCGGGACGCTGATCTCGAAGACGATGCCGCGCCGACTGTCGATCACGGGCATCGCATACGTCGTCGTGTTCGTCGGGCTGCCGACCGAGTCGCTCGGCGCCGTGGTCGTCGCCGCCGGGTACCTGCTCCAGGTCGCGCTCATCGCCGCGATCGGCTGGTTCGGGCTTCGCGCCGGACTCGGAAGGCATTGACGGGGTAGGGACCGGTGGGGAGGGCCGGATCGCAGACCCTGCCCCGGTCATGCCTGCGGGTGCCGACACCGTCGGCCGTGGCGGTTGCGGCTACGAGGGCCGCCTGGGCAGCGGGCGCCTACGCCTACGGGCGACCTGATCGTCACTCATGGCGAGGCCGAGAGCGGGCCGGCAGCCGATAACGTCCCAGCCGTAATCGGCTCGGGGCGTTCGGACCATTCAAGGAATGTGGTCAGGGGCAGGGTCGAACTGTCGGCTATGGCGGCATCGTCATCCGTCCCTTCCGCCATGAGTTCGGCGACGTGGTGTTCGGCCTCGTCATCGAGACCTTCGAGGGCCGACAACACGCCGAGCTCCACCCGAACAGACTTGGCCTCTACGAACCATGGGACGGCTCTTATGATGCCTGAGCACCTGATCCGTAGGGAAGGGTGGGTGCCTCGTCGGCCGCTCCTCGTCCTGCGCTTGGTCGCCTACCAGCAGGTTGGTCCGATCGTGCTTCCGCTTTGGTGGACTCTTGAACAATTAATGATCGAGCTGTTGCCGTCGTCAATCAACTGAAAGGCCGTATTCGAGGCGATTTCGGACTTTCGGAATCGGGGCCGGCCAGGCCGCGGCGATGGGTGCCGCGGTCTCACCGTTCAAGGAGCAACGCATGCGGCATGCCCTGCCCAAGCGACGTCTCGCGACCACCACCTACGAGCCGACGTCGACATCGGTCAGTGCGTTCCATATTTCCTGCTCAGCGTGTCCGCGGGGTCGAGCAGACCGTCGCCCGCCGCTACGAACTGCTCGGGCAGCGAGACCTTGAGCAGGAAACCGCTCACGCCGGGCCGAAGCAGCCTATTCTGCAACCCTAAAATCCTCGATCGGGTCGAGAACGATGATCGTCACCTGTACGTGCAAAGGGCTGTCCCAATCGACGTGCAGATAAAACTCGACGCCGCCGGTACCACCTTCCGGATCATGAGGGCCAATATTGGTCACATAGACGTTCGCCGCGCCAAGATTTGGCCGGCCTGTCTCATCGAAAGGATCCCGTCCGGCGGACCACTCCGCCGCGGTGATAATAACTGCCGACCGCTTTGTAATTGCATCCCAGTTCCAATTCTTTCGTAACCTACCCTGCTGGTTGCGGTATATGATTCGAATCGATCGCGACACGGCATGCTCCTTTTTCCCTGCTCATCTCACTGGACGATGCCAGCATTCGGATCGATCGGAATCGTCGAAGTGCGGCGCTTCTAGTTTGTTGCGGCCGGTGCTCGGCTACCGTATGTATCTGACGGCCTCGGTCGGGCTGATCCAGATATGTTTGACTGATCGAAGAGGAACCAACTGCTCTCCAAGGGCGCGGGTCTCCAATTGGTACTTGATGCTGTAGGTGAGGCTCTGGTTCCAGGCCTTATCGAGTGGGAGGCTATTGATGGGTGTGTAGGGGCCGTGAAGTTTCAGCTCCTGCTGGAAAGCGCCTCTGTATTTGGAGAAATCCACTCCGCGCTCCGCCGCTCCGGCCGCCGCATGACCCGCCTTACCTGCGAGATCGAGTCGGCCCGTGCTCGCCATTTGCTCTCGGAAGGCTTCGATCGCCAGGAGATCCCCGCTCGTGAACTCTCTGTTCAGCTTCGAGGCGACCACGCCGACGCTTTCGCCCCGCGCCGTGTATCCGAGCGCGGCCACGTCCTTGACCAGAAGGGTGGAGGCGGCTTTTTCAGCCTTCGTTCCCACACCCGGCAGCAGGGTCGAGTAGAGCTTGGAAGGATCGCCGCGGAAGGCTGTCATTCCTTCCGCGATGCCGCCGGCGAGGGCAAACCGATGGGATACGTCGACGTCCCCGCCGCTCAGGACGAGTCCGGTGGTTCCGAATACCAGCGAGGCGGGCGACGATGTCAGCGCAAGGACATAGCCGATCTGACCGCTCATACGGACCGTTTCGGTACTGTCCGCGCCACTTATGGCCAGTGCCAAACCCGAGGAAGCCTCGCCAGCGCCCGCGGCGAATCCTGTTGCGCCAATCAGCGGGAAGGCGAGGCCGCCGGAGCCGTAGATGATGAAGCCCGAGGCCGTCATCGTGACGCCGCCCCAGACCACGTGCCCCAGGCCGGTGAGAACAGCGGAGTGCCGAATTTCGAGCGGATGGTCGCTCAGCTGGCTGACGATGAATCCGAGCTTGTATTCGTCGCTGCGCGCCACCTGCGCGGCGGTCGAGGCCACCTTCTGCATGTCGACTTCGGTATCGCCGATGATCTTCGCCCTGCCCTCCATGAAGGCCTGGATCGCGACATAGCTTTCGTCCATGTCGGCCTGGATCGAGGTTGCAAGGCTGGATTGATTGGCATCGCTCTTCACCTCCGGCAGGCATGACGTCCGGCTGGAATCGCAAGCCGCCACATCGTTGTCGGCCAGCAGATCAGGGGACGACAGCAGGTTGGTCTGCCGAAGAGCCGCGAATGGCGTCGTCACGTTTCTCGCACGAGCCGGCCATTCATCGACGAAAGGATCAGAGGCTGGGAAACCCGTGAAGGGATCGAGATCGTCTATGCCAAAGGGCAGGCCGGAAAAGGCGTCGACCTCTTCGCCGACGAAAGCGAGAAGAACCCGTCCACCCATGCCGCCGTACGGCTCGATTCCCCAGGGCCGGTCGCTCTGGCCGCCCCGCATCTGCGGCCTTCCACGTGTTTCCCACGGTGGCGTCGTCAGGGCATCGATCGGCGTTGCCGAGAGATCCTGGTCATTTTCTGGCACCTTGGAGCCAACGGGGCCGGTGTTATCGCCGCCGAAGCCTGCGTTTCCGGTATAGTCTCCGTCTGCGCCGAAACTCTGATGGTTCAGATAGGCGAGAATGGCGCCGATGTCGCCCCCGCCAAGGTCTCCTGTTCCGGTACCACCGTCACCGCCGCCCCCGCTGCCATCGCTCTCACCAGGCATAAGACCTTCCTCGTGTCGAAAGCTTCTCTACGGGCGGTGCCAGGAAACCCCGGGTCATACCACATTACGCTATGGAAATGTCCGTGTATTCCGGGTCGAACACGTAGCCAAGCGGAAGAACGTGCAGTCCGCCAGCGTCAACGTTATCAACCCTAATGATGACCTCCCACCGCGTGCCGCTGTCCTGTCCCCGCACAGAAACGACGGTCCCGTCCAGGGATGTTGTCGGATTCCCAGCGCCCGCCAACATCGTTGTCAAGGTCGCGGTCGCTCCAATCGGGATAGGACCGACGTGTACAAGGTTCGCCAACAGATGGACGAGGCTGTTGTCTTCGACTCGGATCACGGGTTCACCGGCGTTCACCGCCTCGCCCGGACCCTTGTAGACACCGGTTACAACGCCCTCGATGGGCGAGATGAGAAACGACCGCAACAGCGCGATTTGAAGTTGGTAGACATCATTGTCTACCGATTCGAGTTCGTTTGCAAAGATTTTTTCCAAATAGGGTATGTTCTGCGAGAACATATATGCTTCGAATTGCTGATTTGTCAGGCTGATTTGCGCGCGGAGAGCGCGCGCGTGCGCTTCTATGTAAGGGGTTCGGTATTCGTAGTCGACATGTGTCGTGGACTGCATTCCAGATGTATTGCTGTAGTTATTTGATTCTTCGTAGTTGACCCCCGTTGTCACCGCGGTGTCGGTCGTGCTGGGCGCGGTGAAGCGAGTTGACTTATATCCGTTCCATATGTGGTCCGGGTGTCCCTCCCACGGGAGTGGGAGGACGTGGGGAAGCCTTGTTCCACGGCCGACCCTTACGCCCACGCTTTCCTGGTGAAATTTGCTGGCGCGGTTCGAACCGCCTCTACCTTTGGTTGCCGACTCGGCGCTGCTGGTCGTCGATTTCACAACGCCTGTTCGATCGTCCGTCCTATAAGCCTCGTCCAGTTCCACCAGTTGTTGGTTCGCGAGGTCGCTTAACCGATCGAGCAGGTTGGGATTCGATGCCGGCGACCCTTTGTCGTAAGACCCCCTGATTGTTGAAATCACGGAGTCGGCATTCGCATGCTTCGAGAAGTAGATATTTTGTCGAGAATTGACGGCACTATCCAGGGAAGCCTTCCTGTCTTCGTTCCGAAGCGATGCCACCGAGAACGGCTGAACGATACTTAGAACGCCGTTTGTATCGCCTGCGAGGCGAGAAGGGTCCCCGATGGTCGTTCCCGAAGCCTTCACCAAGTCGGTAAGCCTGTCGTACGGAACAGCTTTAACGGTGTCACCCAAATAGACGTCGCAAGTGTTCAGAATGCCGCCGATTTCGAAGCATAGGTAAGACCCGTGCACCGGCCGCGCGATCATGGAAATAATGTTTGCAATGCCCATTGAGACGTTCCTCTCGCGCGAATTCTCAGTGAACCAAACAGTGCACGATTGAATCAAGGGCGCAGTCGGCGTAGACACCCGAAATGTCGTTCACCGAAAGCGACAGGTATTCACCTGGCTGAAGCGTTCCCAGGACCGTCTTGGCTCCGGCCGCGACCTGCGTTCCGATCGTGATCGGCTCTCCCGCGCGATCGTTCGCGACGTGGAGGATTAACGGCTTTTCGAATGTTAGATTTTGGGTGATCCCGGCTGAGCCCCAGAGGTATCTGAGTCCACGCACTTTGACCGAGTAGGCCGGTGAATCCCAAAAGCCTCCGGGCTCTTCGAGTTTCATCGCATCCATCGCAAAGCACTCCGACAGGCGAAGACGGGATCGAGGGGGATGGTGGAGCATACGGATGCCGGTGAATGCCGTCGACCCACTGCATATCTGCTTAGAGGACCACGGTCCGCTCTTCGGCGGAACCCGGTCGGATCCGGGCTGTTTCGCTGCTGTTCCATCTTATTGACCTTTCGGCGAAGGTGGGCACGGCAAGGTCGCCGAGACGAGTTCAGACGTTTCGCTACCCCACACTGCGTCCTGCCGCGGCGTTAGTCGCACGGTGAGGCGCTGCCTGTCCCGGTTGGTGGATCCCGGTTCTTCCTTCGCCTCCTGCTGCGCCGGCGCAAGCACCCAAAACTCCGGCTCCTCGGATCGCGCGAGCGAATAAACAATATCGACCTCGAGTGTGGCCGCATCCATGTCAAACTTGAGATCGTCCCCGTCGGCTTCAGTGCCGACGCTGCTCAGCTCGGTGCGTAATCCCGCTAAATACTCTGCCAGGCGGATCCGCCCATCAGGCCATCCAGACATTACGGTCCTCCGATTTCCTTAGCCGCTAGCCGCCGAAGCGCCGGATGACGAGCCGGTGAGCGCAACATGAGATGCGCACACATACTCCAACCGAGGGGGAACCCGCCAGTCCAGCTAATATGAAATAACCCTTCCTGTCCATCGAACATAGGGGTCAATTCCTTTCCTGGTCGTCCCGTGTGCCACCGTCCCACCGCGGAGCGGCAGCGGGCCGGAGATGGAGGCGCATGCCCGGCCTCGCGTGTACGTCAACCTGGTCGCCGTTCCTCGGTCATCCGATGTTCGACAGCAGGCGGCCGGCGACCTCCTCGCTGCCGCCCCGGGCGGGGTGGTCGGCTTCCTTCCACACCAGACCGTTTCCGCGGCTGTCCGGCCCGGCTGAGGAACGCCGAGTGATGGATGACGCGGGACCCGTGAAAAGAGGTCCAAGGTCCCTGCCCGGCTGATCCGGCGGCCGGGCAATGTGGGATGCGTCCGGGGTGTCGCCTCGGATCCCCGCCCGGAACACATTCGAGGACTGCAGAGGATCGCAAGCGCATGTGCGAGTACTGCGGCTGCCAGGCCGTGACCACGATCGGCGAACTGACCCGCGAGCACGATCTGGTGGTCGACCTGATCGGAGATGTGCGCAGCGCGCACACCGCCGGCGACACCGACGCCATGACCGTGATCGCCAGAAGGATCGCCGAGGTGCTCGGCCCGCACACCGCGGTCGAGGAGCACGGCCTGTTCCCCGCCATGGCGGAGGAGTTTCCCGAGCAGATCGCCGCGCTGGAAACGGAGCATCGGCGCCTCGAAGCCGTCCTCGGCGAGGCCGCGGACGGCACGCCCGCCGACCCCGGCTGGCCGCTCAGGCTGCTCGACGCCCTGAACCTGCTGCGCGCCCACATCCTCAAGGAGCAGGACGGGGTCTTCCCGGCGGCGCTGGCCGGCCTGAGCACCGAGGACTGGGAGGCCATCGAGGCGGTCCGGGCCCGGGTCGGCACGCTGCTGCAGACCGCCGACGGTCAGCCGACCCCGGCCCGCGCCTGAGATCGTGACCGGCTCCGCGAGCGGTTCGCCGCGGCGGAGGGTCGAACGGCGGAACCCGCTCGACAAGCGTGGAAGCGTCGCGCGCGTAAGCTTGGCCGCGTGGGTGCTTCCTTCGAGGTGCATGTGACGGCCGGCACGCGTGAAGAGGCGGAGAGGATCTGCACCGCCGCGGTGAACGACCGCGTCGCGGCGTGCGCGCAGATCATCGGGCCGATCAGTTCCCTCTACCGGTGGGAAGGAAAAGTAGAGAAGAGCGAAGAGTTCCTGGTTCTGCTGAAGACCGGCGAGCATCGTCTGGACGAACTCGTCTCCCTGGTGAAGGACACGCATTCCTACGAGACACCGGAGATCGTCGCGGTCCCCATCGAAGGTGGACTGCCGGACTACCTGAACTGGATCGCAGCGGAGACGGCGGAGCAACCCTTCCGCCCAGCGAGTTGACGGGCGAATTCGGCCGATCTGCAGGTGTGCCACACAGGTGATCTATAACCTGGAGTGCTGACCTGTCAGGTAGGGAGGTCTTCATGGCCATGCGCCTGTTGAAAGCGACCGCTCTTGTAGTCACGGCGACCCTGGCCTGCGCATGCGGACCGAAGGATCAGCCGGTGCGCGGCACCCCGCCGGTCGCCGCTTCCAGCGCTACCCCCTCGGCGCCGCCCTCCACCGCCGCTTCCAGCGCCACACCTTCGGCGCCGTCCTCCACCCCGGTCGCGGCAGCGGGAAGCCATGTGAGCGAGGGCATGGTCGGTTTCTACAGCGCCAACCCGTTCAGAATCGAGGTGAAGGCCATCGAGCGGCACGCCAAGCTGACCGTGCTACGCATGGAGATCATGACCACGGCGACCGTCAACACCTCCGGCGACTTCGGCTATGGCAATCTGACGACCTCCTTCGACAGGTTCAGGCTGTTCGACCCGGTCGGCAGGAAGGTGTACTTCACCCTGCGCGAGAACAACAGCGACGGCCACGCCTTCGGTACCAGGAACCACCAGGTCGGTGCCGACTATCCCGATGACTTCGTGCCGGGCGTGCGCTACCCGGTCGAGGTCTACTTCCCGCCGCTTCCCGCCACCGCCGAGTCGATGTCGATCGCGCCCGATCTGCCGATGGGCCCGATGACCGGCATCCCGGTCACCGACGGCGCCGCTGAGCCGATCGCCCGTGAGCGGGGTTCCTCGGACATGCCGAAGGCCGGCGACACGTTCCAGTGGCCTGTCGTCGTGCCGAACGGGGAGATCTGGTCAGGCGTCGCCGACGTGAACGAACTGGTGGAGACACCGGTGAGGAGCACCACGCAGGCGGGCGACAAGGAGACGATCGGCCTGCGCACCGACGTGCTGTTCGCCTTCGACAAAGCGCGTCTGAGCGCGAAGGCGGCAGCCGTGCTCGATGACGTGGTCGAGGAGACCAGACGACGGGCCGACCCCGCCAAACCGCCCATCACGATCACCGGTCACACCGACGACAAGGGCGACGACGGTTACAACCAGACGCTGTCGGTCAAGCGGGCCAAGGCGGTGCAGGAGTATCTGGCCGCCAGACTCGGCACCGGCTACCAGTACAGACCGGAAGGCAAGGGCGAGAGCGAGCCGATCGCCAAGAACGAGAAGCAGGACGGCAGCGACAATCCCGCGGGGCGGGCCAGAAACCGCCGCGTGGAGATCTCCTACTCCATCAAGCAGCAGGGCCCGGACGTGACCACCACCACGAGCCCCTCCGCCGACCAGGTACGCGGCTCCACCGTGGCACCGGCCCCCTTCCGTGCCGATCCAGGAGCGCGGGTGGCCGGTTTCACCTGGTCGATCCACAACCAGGTGGACCAGCTCAAGGTGGACGTGCTGCCGCTCTATCGTGACGGCGCCTACGTGGTGGCCTCCTTCGACATTACCAAGGCCAACGACGGTCTGTTCGTCCCGTTCCCGATCCCCTTCTCCGGGTGGGACGACCAGTTCTCCGCCGGCTCTGATTTCGGCGCGTTCATCCTCGTCGATCCGGTCACCAAGGCGCGCTACCACCCGCTCAAGATGTACACGGAGTTCGTCGAGAACTACGTGCCCGCCCTGGACGCGGGTGAGACCAGCAGGGCCTACGTCTACTATCCCGCCCCGCCTGACGACCGTACGAGCATCACCCTGGAGGTGGCCAACGGAGGCGTCTACCCGAGGATCCCCATCGAACGCTGACCGGTCGGCGGCTCCCCGCAGGCCGGTGCACCGCCGGCGGCGCCGGGCCCCGGCTCCTCGACGAGGGCGGCCCGTGTCGGAGAGCACCTGGTCGCCATGCATCCGTACGACCCGGTCGACTTACCGGCGCCGCCTGGCTCGTCCCGGTGCTGCGGTCACAGCAGCACACCGCCGGGCCGTCGATCATTCGACATGCGCGGCGATGGTCCGTGCGCACTCCATCGCCTCCGCGTGCGTGGTGTCCACCTCCAGGTCGTAGGTCACGCCCTGGTGGACCACTTCCGCCTGGGACGCGGCCATCCCGATGGTCCGATCGCCTCGTGCGACCTCACGGCCCGCGGCCACCGCGGCGTCACACCGGACGCCGACCCACAGCACCCGCAGCTCACCCAGGGCTTTCCGCCATCGCTGCTGTGAGTACGCCCCGCCGAGGAAGACCTCGTCGACGATGACCCGGGCGCCCGCACGGGCCATCGCGGCGACCCCCGCGATCCAGGCCGCTTCCAGCGTCCGGAACTCCGGGCCGACGATCACCTCTCCGTCCGGAGCGAACTCGATCCCGCCATCCGACGCCTGCATGGACGCCGGCATCGCCTCGACCAGCGTGTCCGTCCCGACGGCCAGCCACGGATCGGGCAGGACCGCCTGCAGACACCGAATGATCCCGGACTTTCCCGAGCTGGAGCCGCCGTTGACAACGATCACCTGAGTCATCACCGCGCCACAGTAGAGGCACCGGGGCAACGCTCGAAACGGATTTCCGCGAGCCCGGCGCCCCCTGCCACAACCCGGCGAACCTTCCCGGCCGGGGCACCGGTCGTACTGACCCGTGAGGTCGGGCACGCGGGAGACCGCCGGGGCAGAGGGCGACAAGGGTGGCCGTCGCCCGGCCGTCATTCCGGAAGCAGGGCGGGGCCGGCTGCGCCTCCGCCCGGGGAAAATTTGACCTCAACCGCGGTCGAGGTCGCACGATGGCAACCGGGGCCCTGCCCCCGTATCCGACCTTGAGGAATGTGTCCGTGAACACGGATCCCGGTTTTTGCTCGATCCTCGACCACACCGTCGACGGCTTCGACACGCGGCGTAAGGCGAACCCCGCTCCACCAGCCTTGATCATTAGGTAGGACGTTCATGAAGCTTGAGATATATGCCGATGTGCTGTGCCCCTGGTGCTACATCGGCAAAAGACGGCTGACGGCCGCATTGGCCCGGCACGCCGACCGCGACCGCGTCGAGATCATCTGGCGCGGCTACGAACTCGCCCCGGACGAAGGCCGGATCCCCGGCCCGACCGCGGCGGAGGCCATGGCCGGCTGGTGGGGCGAGCAGGCGCCCGCCCGCATCGCCCGGATCCGGTCGCTGGGCGCGGCGGAAGGCCTGGAGCTGAACCTGCATCTGACTCGCCCGGTGAACACCTTCGACGCGCACCGGCTGGTCAAGCTGGCCGCCGACCGCGGCCGGGCCGACCAGATGATGGAACTGCTGTTGCACGGCTACCACACCGAGGGGCTGAACGTGGCCGACGCGCAGGTCCTGCAGCGCCTGGGCATCGAGGCCGGGCTGGACGGCGACGAGGTGCGTGCCGTCCTGGCCGGCGACGACTACGCCGAGCAGATGCGTGACGACCGGCGCCGCGCGGTCGAGCACGGCGTCACCGGCGTGCCCAGCCTGGTGATCGACGGCCGCCCGCCGGTCTCCGGGGTCCAACCCGTCGCCGATCTGCAGCGGCTGCTGGAGCACGGTCCGACCGGCTCACACGGCGTCCCGGCCAGGTCCGACCGACCCACCTGACAGGGGCCGCATCGCGTTGAACACGCCCGGACGGACGGCGAGCCCGCCGGTGGGTCGTCCTGCGTTCCGTACCGGCCGGCCGTCCGGAACGGATCGTCAGGGGCTCGTGAGGATGACGAGGCGCTGGGTCGCGCGGGTCATCGCGACGTAGCGGTCGACCGCTCCCTCGATGCCCTCGCCGAACCTCTCGGGGTCGACGAGGACGACCAGGTCGAACTCCAGTCCCTTCGCCAGCTCCGGGGTCAGCGACCGGACGCGGGACGTCGCCTGGAACGTGGGGTCGCCGATGACGCAGGCGATGCCGTCGGCGTGCTCGGCGAGCCAGGCGTCGAGGATCGCGTTCAGCTCCGAGGCGGGTCCGTGGACGACGGGGACGCCGCCGCTGCGGATGGAGGTCGGCACGTTGGCGTCCGGGAGCGCGGCCCGGATGACCGGCTCGGCCTCCGCCATGACCTCCTCCGGCGTCCGGTAGTTGACGGTCAGGGACGCCAGGCTGATCCGGTCGAGCCCGATCCGTTCCAGCCGCTCCCGCCACGACTCGGTGAACCCGTGCCTGGCCTGGGCGCGGTCCCCGACGATGGTGAAGCTCCGGGACGGGCAGTGCAGCAGCAGCATCTGCCACTCCGCGTCGGTGAGCTCCTGGGCCTCGTCCACGACGATGTGCGCGAACGGGCCGGCGAGCAGGTCCGGGTCGGCGCCGGGCAGCGCGGCCTCGTCGACCAGGGCGTCCTGCAGGTCCTGCCCGCGCAGCATCGACATCATCAGCATCTCGGAGTCGTCGGCCTCGATCAGGTCGTCGACGACCCGGTCCATGCGTTCCCGCTGGGCGGCGACGGCGGCGTCGCGCCGGCGCTTACGCCGTGACGTCTCCGGGTCGCCGAGCCGCTGCCGTGCCGCGTCCAGGAGCGGCAGGTCGGACACCGTCCACGCCTGGGCGTCCTCGCGCTGCAACCTGCGGACGTCCTCGGGACTGAGCCAGGGCGCGCACAGCCGCAGGTAGGCGGGCACCGTCCACAGGTCCCCGACGAGGTCGGCCGCGTCGATCAGCGGCCACGCGCGGTTGAAGACCGTGAGCAGCTCCCTGTCCCGCGTCAGCGCCCTGCGGACGAGGTCGGCCGAGACGTCGTCGTCGTGCCTGTCCACCAGGATCGTGAGCAGCTCCTCCCAGATCACATCGCGCGCCTCGTTGTGCGGGGTGCCGGGGTCCGGCGCGTCGAACGCCTCGGCCCAGTCCTCGGCGCTCAGCCGGACGTCGGCCCAGGGGGTCGTGACCGTCATCCCCTTGACGGGCGGGTTCTCGTAGAACCGTACGGCCGGCTCGATCGCCTTCACCAGGTCCGCGGACGACTTCAGGCGCGCCACCTCCCGGTCGGTCTCGGCCGCCGCCGACGCTCCCTCGGCGACGAGGTCCCGCAGCGTGCAGGTCTGCACGCCCTCCTCCCCGAGGCTGGGCAGCACGTCGGCGACGTAGGCCAGGTACGGCTGGTGCGGGCCGACGAACAGCACGCCGCCCCGATCGTGACCGAGGCGGGGATCGGAGTAGAGGAGGTAGGCGGAGCGGTGCAGCGCGACGACGGTCTTGCCCGTGCCCGGTCCGCCGTCGACGACGAGGGCGCCGCGCGATCCCGCGCGGATGATGGCGTCCTGGTCGGCCTGGATGGTGCCGAGCACGTCCCGCATCCGGGCCGACCGGTTGCCGCCCAGGCTGGCGATGAAGGCGGACTGGTCGTCGAGCGCGGCGTGCCCTTCGAGCCCGTCCGGGGTGAACACCTCCTCCCAGTAGTCGCTGACCCGGCCGCGGGTCCAGCGGTACCTGCGGCGGCTCGCCAGGCCCATCGGGTTGGCGTGGGTGGCTCCGAAGAACGGCTCGGCTGCGGGAGAGCGCCAGTCGAGCAGCAGCCGCCGGCCCGCGTGGTCGGTGAGGCCGAGCCGTCCGACGTACACGGGCTCGGGGTCGTCCGCGCCGACCATGCGCCCGAGGCACAGGTCCAGCCCGAAGCGGCGCAGCATGCGCAGGCGGGCGGACAGCCGGTGGATCTCCAGGTCCCGTTCCAGCGCCTGCCGGCCCCCGCCGCCGGGCGACCTGCGCGCGGCGTCGAGGCGGTCGGAAAGGTCGGCGATCGTCTGCTCCAGGCTTTCGGCGATGGCCGCGAAGTGCTTCTCGTCGGCGTCGATCAGCGCCGGGTCGGCCTTGGGGGAGAGGTGGCCGGGAAGGTAGAACGCGCTGGTGGCCAGCGGTTTCATGTATCTGCTCCGATCTGGTGGTCGTATGCGGCCGTCACGCGCGGCGGGGTGTCCGGGTGCTGGATTCCGGCCCGGTGATCCGGGCGTGGTTCACGCGGGCACGGGCCGCCTTTCCCGGCCGGCCGCGTCGAGCAGCAGCCTCGCGGCCACCTCCGCCCCGTCGGCGCGGACCTGGGCGGCCACGGCCCTCGCCCGCTCGCCGGTCTCGGGGGCCAGCGCGGTCCTGAGCGCGGCCGACAGGGACTCGAAGGCCGGAACCGGGCCGTCGTGCGCCGCGCCGACGCCCAGCTCGGCCACCCGGGCGGCCCAGTACGGCTGGTCCGCCATCTGGGGCACCACCACCTGGGGCGCGCCGGCCCGGGCGGCCGTCGTCGTCGTGCCCGCGCCGCCGTGGTGCACGACGGCGGCCACCCGTCCGAACAACGCCTGGTGGTTGACCTCGCCGACGGCGAAGCAGTCGTCCAGGTCGTCGATCAGGGCCAGGCCGGCCCAGCCGCGCCCGACCAGTACGCGGCGGCCCCGCGCGCGGACCGCCTCGACGGCCACCCGGGTGACGTCCACCGAGACGCCGCGCATGGGCATGCTGCCGAAGCCCACGTACACCGGCGGGGCGCCGGCGTCCAGGAACGCCTCCAGCTCCTCCGGGAGCGGACGTTCGTCGGGCAGGATCCACGCCCCGGTCTGCACCACGTCGAGATCCGGCGTCTCCGGCAACGGGCACAGGACCGGGTCCGCCGCCAGCCATGGACGGTCGGTGAGGGCGTGGTCGCGGACGTTGTCCAGCGGGGGCAGGCCGATCGCCGCCCGATGGGTGTTCTCCGCCTCGCCGTACAGCGCGTTCACCTTCTGGGCGTCCAGCTCCCACAGCACCCGGTTGTCGGTCACGTCCGGCGGGAACGGCCGGCCCGGCCGCGGCGGCGGGGGGAGGTGCGGCGACGGCAGCTCGATCGGCTGGAAGCACGCGTACACGTAGTGGATGCCCAGGTTCTCGGCCACCGACCGCGCGCCGGACGGCATCAGGCCGGTCGCCACCAGCGCGTCACACCCCTCGGCCGCCGCGGCGAGCGTGCCGAACCGCGCGGCGACCAGCTCGGGCGCGAGCCTGAACGGGTCCGCCGCCGACGGCCTCTCCCTGGTCACCAGCGCGCGCACCGACGGGCCGAACGGCACCAGCGGCACACCGGCGCCGTCCAGCAGCGTCGCGAACTCCTCGTCCGGCGGCGCGCACATCCGTACCTCCGCGCCGAGCTCCCGCAACCGCACCGCGAGCCCCACCAGCGGTTCGACGTCCCCGCGCGACCCGTACGTCGACAGCAACACACGCATTCCGTGCCCCCCGTTTTCGCAGTTCCCGGCCTTGGCCGGCGGCCAGTCCCCGGCCTCGGCGGACGATTCTGCGCCATGACCCGGGTCTTGTGGCAAGCCCCCAGGTGCGCTATACGTTAGGAGTGGCGGGGAGCGGGTTCTCCCCTTTGCCCTCGTCGTCCCCTCGTCCTCCGCGCTGGACGGACGACCTCCCCCTGACTCGTGAACCGGCCGCGTACGGCGACGCCCCGGCCCGGACCGGCGATTCCGGTGGACGGCCCCTTGTCCGCGGCGGTGGGGCATCATGAGCAGATCATCGGGAACAGCGCCTATCACCTCTCATGGGGCCGTATGGGGATCGAGGGATCGTTCTGGCGCGCCATCGCGGTCTACCGCGTCGCGTCCCTGGGCTACGCCGCGCTTCTGCTGGCGAGCGCCGGAGGCTACCGGCATCCCGTCGCGGGCTGGTCGGTCATCGGCCTGATGGCCGTCTGGACCGCCGTCACCACCGTCGCGTACTCGACCGCGAGGAGCCGTCCCCTGCTGGTGGCGGACGTCGTCGTCACCCTCGGCTGCATGCTGGCCTCGCCGTACGTGCAGGAGACCGGCGCCGGACCGGCGGGTGTGCTGCCGATCACGGCGACCTGGGTCGCCGGGCCCGTACTCGCCTGGGCCGTGTACGGCGGGCGGCGGGCCGGCGCGCTCGCGGCGGTCGTGCTGGCGCTGGGCGACCTGTGGCTGCGCGGCCTGGGCGCGGCCGACGTCTCCGTCCCCGTCAACGGAGCCGTGCTGCTGGTACTCGCCGGGACCGTCCTCGGTCACGTGACCCGGCTCACCCGGCAGGCGGAGGAGCGGCTGCAACGGGCCGTCGAGATGGAGGCCGCGGGCCGGGAGCGCGAGCGGCTCGCCCGCGGCATCCACGACTCCGTCCTCCAGGTCCTGGCGCTGGTGCAACGCCGCGGGCTGGAGATCGGCGGGGAGGCGGCCGAGCTGGGACGGCTGGCCGGGGAGCAGGAGGCGGCACTGCGCGAGATGGTCCGCGGCGGCCCGGACACGACCGGGCGGAGCGGTTCGGGCCTAGTGGACGTGGGGGCGGGTCTGCGCCGGTACACCACGAGGACGGTCACCGTGTCGGCGCCCGCGACCCCGCTGCTCCTTCCCGCCGGCCAGGCCCGCGAGGTCGTCGCGGCCGTGGGCGCGGCGCTCGACAACGTCCGGAGGCACTGCGGCGACGACGCGCGGGCCTGGGTCCTCGCCGAGGACGACGGCGTCTCGGTGACCGTCACGGTGCGCGACGAGGGCCCCGGCATCCTTCCGGGCCGCCTCTCCGAGGCCGAGGCGGAGGGCCGGCTCGGCGTCGCGCAGTCCATCCGGGGCCGGATCACCGGCATCGGCGGCACCGTCGGCATCACGTCCGTGCCCGGCCAGGGAACCGAGGTCGAGATGGTCGTCCCCGCCCCCGTTCCCGCCTCCGGGTAGGCGCGCGCCCTGACAGGCGCGCATGCTCCGGGTATGCGCCCGCGCCGGGCGGGACGGCCGGGCCTGCCATGCCGCCCGGCGCCCGGACGGGCGCGGACCGGTTTACAGTTACGGCATGGCCGGCGTTCCGCGGGTAATGGTGGTGGACGATCATCCGATGTGGCGGGACGCGGTCGCCCGTGATCTGGAGGACGCCCGGTACGAGGTGGTGGCGACCACGGGCGAGGGCCGCCAGGCGCTCCGCGTCGCCGCCGCCGTACGCCCCGACGTGGTCGTCCTCGACCTGCGCCTACCCGACCTGCCCGGGGTGGAGGTGGCCAGGGGGCTGGCCGCGTCCGATCACCCGCCCCGAGTGCTGGTGCTGTCGGCGAGCGGTGAGCACGAGGACGTGCTGGAGGCGGTCAAGGCCGGTGCCTCCGGCTACCTGGTCAAGTCGGCGAGCCGCGAGGAGTTCCTCGACGCCGTCCGGCGCACGGCCGAGGGCGAGCCGGTCTTCACCCCCGGCCTGGCCGGGCTGGTGCTCGGCGAGTACCGCCGCCTGGCGACGCGCAGGTCCGCGGGCGACGAGCCTCGCCTCACCGACCGGGAGACCGAGGTGCTGCGCCTCGTCGCCAAGGGCCTGTCCTACCGGCAGATCGCCGAACGGCTGGTGATCAGCCACCGCACCGTGCAGAACCACGTGCAGAACACCCTCAACAAGCTCCAGCTCCACAACCGGGTCGATCTCGTCCGTTACGCGATCGAGCGGGGACTCGACGAGGCGTAGGACGGGCTCGGCGAGACGTGGGGCGTCGAAGCGCAGGGGCCCGGCGAGACGTGGGGGCGTCCGGCGGGGCTGCTCAGGGCGGGACGGCTCAGAGCCGGCGGGGCTGCTCTGAGTCGGCGGATGGCCCGGAGCCGGCGGGACGGTTCAGATGGCGTCGACCTTGTAGGGGTCGTGCTCGGAGAGCAGCTTGTCCAGGCGGGCCTGGTCGACGCGGCTCGACATGCTGTCGAATTCCTGCCGGTCGCGCACGCACTTGGCCAGGACGAAGGCCGACGTCACCGTGTAGAGCACGGAGACCGCGAGGAAGGCGCGGACCCAGGCGCCGACCGGCAGGTAGAAGATGCCGAGCGTCGTGCTGCCGAGCGCCACACCGAAGGAGATGACGCACTGCGCGAAGTAGGCGGCGGTCATGGCGGGCTGGATTGGCTTGGTCATGCCACCAGGGTCGGGCACCGGCCGGTCGCGCGCCTGAGTACGGCTACCCATCCCGCCTGAGTACCCGGACCCAGAGGAATGACCACCGGGGCGTGTTCCGCAAGAGGCGTTGGGCGCTCTCACCTCTTGGGAAGGGACGGATCGGGTGTCCAGGGAGCCGGTGCGGTGATCGCCCAGCGCTCATGGTCGCGCCAGGCCCCGTCGATGTAGAGGTAGGCGGGCGACAGCCCCTCGTAACGGAAGCCCAGTCGCCGGGCCAGGGCGAGGGAGGCTTCGTTGGCCGGCTGAATGTTGGCTTCCAGCCGGTGGAGCCGTAGGTCGTCGAACGCGTGCCGCAGGACGGCGGTGAGTCCTTCGGTCATGTATCCCCGCCCCGCTGACGGGGCGAAGGCCGCATAGCCGAGTGAGGCGCCCTGGTAGCGGCCCCGGATGATCGAGTTGATGTTCACCATGCCGGCGGCGGCGCCGGTCTCCCGGACGCGGATCAGAAAACCGAGGTCGGTGCCGTCGTCGAAGCGGCGCATCCAGGCCTGGAAGTCATCCGCGGTCGCGGGCAGCTGCATCCACGGCAGGTGCAGCTCGGCGCTGGCCCGCACGAGGGAGCAGAATTCGTCCTGGTCGGAGAGGGTGAGCGGGTGCAGCTCAACCCGTGACGGCATCTCAGGCATGGGCCAAGGCTAGGACCGGTCGGCAGTGGTGGACCACACGAGTGATCCACCGCTGGGATGACCTCCGGGTGGGTCGTGGTGGTCCGGCCGCCGCTCAGCGGGCGGTGCCGGAACCGTTGCCGCCGGTCGGGAGGAACCTGGGGCCCTTCCCGGTCGGAAGCCGCACGGCCGGCCGGTGGCGGTGCTCGTCGTCACCGCGTATCCGTACGCGAGTGATGGAACGGGCCGTCGGGGCCGGGGCGCCGGGCTCCGGCCGCATTCCCGTCGGCTGCTTGATCGTTTGGATGGTTCCCGAGGCCGGTCGCGAGGCATAGTAACTCCGGGACATATGTTGCAGTTGGGCCAGAAAGTGATTAATGATGCTGAACGGGCTGGGGATCAGCGACCAGGAGGAGGCCGTCTACGTCGAGCTCCTGCGCCGCCGCCGGATGACCGTCTCCGACCTGGCCGAGGCGCTGGAGGTGCCGGTGGCGGCCATGACGGCCGCCGTGGCCCGGCTCGTCGAGCTCGGTCTGGCCACCCGCGACGACGGCGAGTCGCACGTGGTCGTGCCGCCCGACGTCGGGCTCGGCACGCTGATCGCGCAGCGGCAGGCCGCGCTGCAACAGGTCCAGGGCAGGCTGACGGAGCTGGTGGAGGTCTACCGGAAAGGGGCCGTCTCGTCCGCGGGTGAGATAGAGGCGCTCACCACGCCGGAACAGCTCTCCACCTGGCTGCACAACATGGAGCGCGGCGCCAGGCAGGAGGTGCTGGCCTTCTTCCGGCCCCCGTACGTGCTCGGCGTCAACCTCGACGACTCCACCAACGCGCTGGCCACCTACCGGTACGTGTACGAGCGCGCCGCCCTCGACGATCCGCGGGCGCCCGCCGAGATCGCCAGGTTCCTCAAGGGCGGGTACGAGATCAGGGTCGCCACCGAGCTGCCCAGCAAGATGATCATCGTGGACCGGGAGTCGGTGCTGCTGCCGATGCTGCCCGACCAGACGAGCGTCCGGCCGGGCTTCCTCCTGGTGCGGGGTCAGGCCCTGGTCCACCTGCTGGTGGCGCTCTTCGAGCGGGTCTGGCAGGTCGCGACGCCGTTGCGGCTCACCGCGACGAGTGTGACCGAGGGGGTTTCCGCCTGGGACGACGTCGATGTGACGCTGCTGACGTATCTGCTGTCCGGCATGCCGGACAAGACGGTGGCCAGCCGGCTCGGCACCAGCGAACGCACCGTGCAACGCAGGATCCGCCGGCTGATGGAGCTGGCCGGAGCCGACAGCCGCATGCAGCTCGCCTGGTACGCCGCCCGGTCCGGCGTGATCCCCTCGTGAGGTGAGCCGGACGGTGCCGGGGCGCCCCGTCCGCCGTGCGGACGGAGACGCCCCGGCCCGTCAGGTCAGTGCCGCAGCCGGTACGCGCGGGTCACGGTCTGCAGGACGGTGTTGCCGTCGGCGTCGGTGGCCTGCGCCCGCAGCGAGACGAACTCGCCCGCCTTCACGGACGCGGGCTTCATGATCGTGCCGGTGAAGGCGGCGTCACCCTTGGCGGCGAGCCTCATCTCCTGCCAGGTGGCGCCGTCGTCGTAGGAGGCCCACAGCTTCGCCTCGGTGATCCGCAGGCCGTCCATGCCCTTCGGGTACCGCAGGCCGAGCCCCACCCGGGTCGCGGAGTTCGCCGGGACGCTGTTGGCCAGGTCGACGTCGAGGTCGTAGTCGATCGACAGGACCGGCAGCAGTGCCGAGTCGCCGGTCTTCCCGGAGCGGAACCTCCAGTCGGTGTTCACCTTGGTGGAGGTGGTCCACCACGGCTGGTCCCGCTGCGCGTCGGTCACCACCCGGTACTCGGCGCGCTCCGGCGTCATCGGGAAGGCGACGGCCGCCGAAGGCGCGGACCCGAGCAGCTCGCCGTTCCGGTACACCGTGGCCAGCTCCTTGTCGGAGAAGGCGCGACGGGTGATCACCTGGCCGGGCGCCGTGTCGAGCAACCCGCTCGCGAAGATCACGCCGGTGTCACCGACCCGGACGGCCGCCTGGTCCAGCTCACTCGGCAGCGCCGTACGGACCACCGCCCCGTTCCAGTCGCGGGAGACCCGCTGGCCGGCCCTGAGCACCGCCGGAGTGGTGAGCTGCGCGGCCTCACCGGCCCGCCAGACCGGGCCGACCTGCATCGACTCCCATGTCCTCACGTCGGCCGTGACGAACTCGGTGACGGACCGCGGCATGACGACCCGGTTGAAGACGCTGGGCGCCGAGATCTGCATCGGCGAGGCCAGCAACCGGAAGTACCCGCCCTCGGTGCCGGGCGCCGAGGCGTGGAAGGACGACTCGACCGTGGCGAGCTCGTCGGCGCGCACCCGGTACCGCTGGTCCGCGGGGAGGCCGCCTCGCCGGTACTTGAGCAGCTCGTAGGAGTACGGGCTCGTCGCCGTCCCCTTGAGCTGGACCTTGGCCCCGCCACGGGCCGCCGACTCCGCCAGCCGGGCGCCCTGCGCGCCCGAGAGGGTCATCGCCGGGATCGCGGTCGCCGACTGCGCGGTCCAGAAGTCGAGACCCCAGTCGTCGGGCTTGTCGTTGTAGATGATGATCGCGCCGGCGCCGGCCGCCGCGGCATTGCCGATCTGCTGCTGCGGAGTGAGGGCGGCGCTGCGCTTCACCAGTGCCAGGCCACCCCGCGCGGTCCGCCCGGCGTAGTCCTGCGGCAGGCCGGTGCCGGCGTTCACCACCGGCAGTACCCGCGTGCCGTCGATGCGGGCCGAGCCGACCCAGCCCCGGACGTACGCCGCATCGATCTGCCCTCCACCGGAGCCGATGACCCGCGCCTGGAGCTCCGGCGCGCTGAGGGACCAGGCGACGCGCGACTCGAAGTGGTCGTTGTTCCGCGACGGGACGGAGTACACCTTCGTCTCGCCGTTCAGCCACTGCTCGAGGCCGTACGAGTTCGTGTCGGCCGAGTTCCGGACCGTCAGGCCCAGCCGGATCCGGTCCGTCTGGTTCGGCTTCGGGGTGTCGATGGTGACCGGGCCGGCCTTGCCGCCGTCGAAGACGATGGTCCGGTCGGAGTCGATGAGGGTGCCCGGCTCCACGGCGTAGGTGTACTCCCAGATGCGGTTCCACTCGGCGCTGTAGTGGAGGATCTCCGCCTGGAAGGCGTGCTCGCCGCGGGGCAGCCGCAACGCGAGGGTGCCGTCCTCCCCGACGGCGTACTCGTCCGGCAGCTGCAGCGTTCCGAGGTTGAAGTCACGTACGGCCGCGACGCCGGTCGACGGCTTGCCGTCCCGGTCGAGCACCTTGAGGGTGACGTTGAAGCGCTCCACGTCCCTGACGAAGCCGACCGCCGTCGTCACGACCGTCTGGCCGTCGGCTGAGGCGGCGGTGACGTGCGCGCCGTGCGCCCCCTCGGCCGCGGCGGCGGTGTTGACGGTGACGTCCACCGAGGCGGTGCCGTGAGCCGGCACGGTCACCGTTTCGGCGCCGAGGCTCAGCGCCTTGGCCGGCAGGTCCTCGCCCGCGCCCTTGGCCGACAGCGTGAGGGTGACCGGCTGGTCGCCGTCGTTGACGTAGCCGATCTGCTTGGTGACCGGACGGTCGGAGTCCCAGTCCGCGAGGCGGAAGTCGACCGTGCCCGGTCCGGAGACCGACTGCCGGACGGCGCGGCCCACGTCGACGCGACCGGCGCCCTGGGAGTGCACCGGCGTGCCGGCCGTGGTCTTCGCCGTGCTGACGAGCTGGCTCTTCAGCCGCGGGGCGGTCCAGTCCGGGTGCGCCTGGGCGAGGAGCGCGGCGGCTCCGGCCACGTGCGGCGTGGCCATGGAGGTGCCGCTCGCGGCGGTGTAGCTCTCGCCCACCGGCGTGCCCATGGAGGTTCCGGTCGCGCGAGCCGCGACGATCTGGAAGCCGGGGGCGGTGATCTCCGGCTTGAGGGCGCCGTCGCCCCCGCGGGGGCCGCGGCTGGAGAAGGAGGTGACCTCGTCGGCGGAGTCGACCGCGCCGACGGTCAGGGCCGCGTCGGCGACGCCGGGCGAGCCCACCGTGGTCGCCCTCGGTCCGCTGTTCCCCGCGGCGATGGTGAACAGCGCGCCGGTCTCGGCGGTCAGCTCGTTGACCGCCATCGCCAGCGGGTCGGTGCCGTCGGCGCCTTCCTGGCCGCCGAGGCTCATCGAGACGACCTTCGCGCCCGAGTGGGCGGCCCAGGTCATCCCCTCCAGGATCCACGACTCCATGCCGCCGTCGCCGGTGAGCACCTTGCCCACGAGAAGCGTGGCGCCGGGCGCCACGCCCTTGTACTTGCCGCCGGACGCCGCGCCGGAACCGGCGATCGTGGAGGCGACGTGGGTGCCGTGGCCGTGGTCGTCCTTCACCTCCTCACCGGGGACGAAGCTGCGGCTTTCGGCGATCTTGCCGGCGAGGTCGGGGTGGCCGGGGTCCACACCGGTGTCCAGTACCGCGACCTTGACCCCGGTGCCGTCGTACCCGGCGGCCCAGGCGCCGGGCGCGCCGATCTGCGGCACGCTCTTGTCGAGCAGCAACTTCGCCTTGCCGTCCAGCCAGAGGTGCTGGATGCCGCCGGTGAGCCGGGCCTTGGGGGTGCCCGCCTCGGCGGTGTCGTCGTCGACGGCCTCCCAGAACCTGCCGCCCTGCTTCTTGTCCGCGGTGATGGCCGCTCCGCGGACGCCGGGCAGGTTCCGCGTGATCCGGCCGCCGTCGGGTGCGCTCGGCGCGGCGGACCTCTTGGCGGCCTGCTCCGAGTACCGCACGATCAGCGGGATCGACTCGCTGCGCGCGTCGTCGTAGCCCTGGGCGATCAGCTGGGTGACGTTGAACAGCCGCTTGTCGACCTGGCCGGAGCCGATGAGCGCCTCGGCCTCCCTCGGCATCACGTACACGTCGGTGCCGACCGTGAAGGTGAGGATGTCGGCGGCAGAGCGGTTGTACGGGGTCACGTTGACCGAGACGGGCTTGCCCGTCTGGCCGGTCACGGTGACCTGGTCACCGGTGATGAGGGTGACCCGCGCGGTGGTGGTCGACGACGCCGGTATGCCGGTGACCCCCGGGACGGGGGCCGGTGAGTCGCCGTACGCGCTGCCGGTGCCGGCGGCGAGCGTGGTCGCGACGAGGACGCTGAGTAGTGCCGTTCTACGTCTGACTTGCATCGGGGGGTTCTCCTTCTGCCGGCAGGTGGGTCGGCGCCGGCAGAACAAAGCTTCACAAGGGGGAGGCGGCGGCGCTACGAGCGCGCCTGGCGGACAGCTGACATGTCAGGTCGTCGCCACTTTCCGGCAGGGGCCGTGGACGTCGTGGAGGCCGTGGAGGCCGTGGACGCCGCCGGCCCGGGAACCCCGCCCGGGGAGAGGGCGCGGCCGTACCGGCCGAGTGAGGTCCGTCCGCCGACGGTGGGGGGTCGCCTGCGGCGAAGCGATGTGATCATGAAGGGAGGTCAGAAGCGGAATGATCGCTTCACACCTCCCCTGCGGGGTCGAGGCGCCCCGACCATCGCGGGCCACTGGAGCGACGCCGTCTTCGTACGACTGCGCCGTGTGCTGGGGCTCCGGCTGGAGCTGATGGTGCTGATGGTCGCGGAGGTGATCGCCCTCCGTTACTACCGGGCGGTGCGGGACGGGAGCGGGGACCGGCTGGCCTCGGAGGTGGCCGGACGGATCCTGGCCGACGAGCGCCGCCACGTGCCGTTCCACCGCGACCGGCTGCGGGAGTCGTTCCGGCCGCTGCCCGCGGTGGTCCGGGCGGGCGTGCGCCCGGCCTGGTGGACGCTGATGCTCGGCGCGTGCGCCGTCGTCGTCTGGGACCACGGCTCGGCCCTGCGCCGCTTCGGGGTGCCGAGGGCGGTCTTCGCCGCCGACGTCGCCGGCCTGTTCGCGGCCGTGACCGGGGAGGTCTTCGGGGCTGGGGAGGCCGGGACTCTCACGCCCCCGCCGGGAGCTCCGGGGGGTCGGCGGGCAGTTCACGGCGGAGGGTCTCCGCCTGGTGGCGCAGGTGGTCGAGCATGATCTTGGCCGCGGGGGTGAGGGCGCGGGCCTCGGGGAGCGTCACGCCGACCGAGCGCCGTACGGACGTCAGCGGCACCGGCAGCTCCATGAGCCGGTCGTCGGTCCTGACGACCAGCGCGGGAAGCGCGGCGATCATGTCGGCCTGCAGGAGCAGTGAGCGGATCGTCGGCATGGAGGTGCACTCGACCCGGTTGCGCGGCAGCGGCAGCCCCTGACGGTGGAACACCTGCTCCAGCTCGTGTTTCAGCGCGGTCTGCTCCAGCGGGAGGATCCAGGGGTAGTCGAGCAGCTCCGGCAGGGTGGTCGCCCTCTCGGCGGGGTGCCCGGCGCGGGCGACCAGCAGGGTGGGCTCGTTGTACAGGGGGATCTGCTGCAGGCTCGGCCGGTCGTCGATGGGGTTGAGCCGGCCGAGGATGAGGTCGGTCTCCCCGTCGATCAGGCGGGGGACGAGCGAGTCGAAGGTGCCCTCCCGGATGACCACGGTGACACCCGGCCGCTCGGCCTTGAGAGAGGCGATGGAGCGCGGCAGCAGCACGTTGGTGGCGGCCAGCAGGGTGCCGACGGTGACGGTACCGGTCTCGCCGTCGGCGAGACCGGCGATCCGGTCCCCCGCCCGGCGCAGCTCGGCCTGTACGGCGCGCGCGTGGTCGATGAACGCCTCGCCGAAGAGGGTGGGGGTGACACCGCGGGGCCCGCGGGTGAACAGCTCCACCCCGAGGATGTGCTCCACCTCCCGCAGCCCGCGCGTCACGGCGGGCTGCGCCAGGTGGAGGCGCTCGGCGGCGCGCAGGACGCTGCCCTGCTCGGCGATGGTCGTCACGAGCACCAGGTGCCTGAGCTTGAGCCGGCCGCTCAGCAGGTCCAGCGGGCGCGATATCACCGCCACATCATATGCTTCCGCGGAACCGGCTCATTTCGTTATACCGGCCGCGGCGGGGCGGCCGTCGCCCGCCGGGAGGGGGCCGTCCAGGCGCTCGGCGTCGTTGCGGGGGATCACCAGGGCGGAGACCAGGCTGATGACGGTCACGGCGGTCAGATAGCCGGTGATGGACAGCGAGGTCCCCGTGGCGGCGAAGAGCGAGGCGGCGATCAGCGGCGTGATGCCGCCGCCCAGCAGCGAGGCGAGCTGGTAGGCGACGGAGGTGCCGGAGTAGCGGATGGACACCGGGAAGAACCCGGCGGTGAGCGTGCCCTGGGGCGCGTGGGTCACCGCCAGCACGGCGCCCATCGCCACCATGAACACCGCGATGAGGGTGGTGTTCCCCGTGTTGACGATCGGCAGGAACGCCACGGTGCCGGCCAGCAGGACCACCGAGCCCCAGCTGAAGAGCGCCCGCAGGCCGTGCCGGTCGCCGAGGTGCGCCCACAGCGGCGCGGTGGCCAGCCACACGGCGGCGCCGCCGATCACGCAGGTCAGCAGGAAGGTGCGGGACAGCCCGACCTCGGCCTCGCCGTAGTTGAGGATGTAGACCATGAAGATGTAGGCCACCGAGCTGTTGCCGACGATCACCCCGATCGTGTGGAGCACCTGGCGCCAGTGGTCGCGCAGCACGATCGCGACCGGCAGGCGCACCGGCTTGCGGCGCTCGACGAGGTTCGCGTAGTCGGGGCTCTCCTCGATGCGCAGCCGCAGGTAGAGGCCGATCCCCACCAGCACGACGCTGAGCAGGAACGGCACCCGCCAGCCCCAGGCGGTGAAGCTCTCCTCGCCGAGGAGCGAGGAGGTGCCGAGGAAGACGAGGTTGGCGCAGAGCATGCCCGCGGGCGTGCCCATCATGGGGAAGGCGCCGAAGAGGCCGCGGCGGCCCTTCGGGGCGTGCTCCATGGTCAGCACCACGGCCCCGCCCAGCTCGCCGCCGAGCCCGACGCCCTGGGCGATGCGCATCACCACCAGCAGGACGGCGGCCCAGATGCCGATGCTGGAGTACGTCGGCAGCAGGCCGATCAGCGTGGTCCCCAGACCCATGATCATCAGCGAGACGACGAGGGTGTTGCGCCGCCCGATCCGGTCGCCGAAGTGGCCGAAGATGACGCCGCCGAGCGGCCGGGCGAGGAACCCGACGGTCATGGTGCCGAACGCCGCGATGGACCCGGCGACCGGGTCCATCGCCGGGAAGAACTGTTTGTTGAAGATGAGCGCGGCGGCCGTGCCGTAGAGGAAGAAGTCGTACCACTCGATGGTCGTGCCGATGAAGGCCGCCCACGAGACGCGGCGCGCGGCCTGGCGGCGGTCTGTGTCCATCACACCTGTGCCTTCCGGTCGGGGAGTACCGATGAGGATGCATCCAGGTGCTATGCCGGGGCGAATACCGGTATGCGCGCCAGGTATATGCGTCTCGTCATATGACCGAGATGGTATATCAATGCCGGATAGCGGTATTGGACTGTTATGTCTGATCGGCAGCACAATGGCCGCCATGAAGCCCGCGCACTACGTCAACGGCGCCTTCTCGACGGAGGGGGCGGCCTTCCCGCTCGTCTCACCCGTCGACGGACGCCAGGTGGGAGCCGTCCCCGAAGCGTCGCGTGAGACCGTCGACGCGGCGGTGAACGCCGCCCGGTCGGCCCTCGGCGGCGACTGGGGGCGGACGAGCGTCGAGGAGCGGTGTGCGTTCCTGCGCCGGATCGCCGACGGCATCGAGGCCCGGTTCGACGAGTTCGTCGACGCCGAGACCGCGGACACCGGCAAGCCGCGCGAACTCGCCGCGACGGTGGACATCCCGCGCGCGGTCGGCAACTTCCGCGCCTACGCCGACCTGGCCTACGGCCGCCCGGAACGGGCCTACCAGACCCGCGTCCCGGGGTGGAGCGGCAGCGGCCAGGCGCTGAACTACACGGTCCGCCGCCCGCTCGGCGTGGTCGCCGTCGTCTCGCCGTGGAACCTGCCGCTGCTGCTGCTCACCTGGAAGGTCGCGCCCGCGCTCGCCGCCGGCAACGCGGTCGTCGCCAAGCCGTCGGAGGAGACCCCGTCCACCGCCACCCTGCTCGCCGAGGTGATCGACGCGGCGGGACTCCCGCCCGGCGCCTTCAACCTGGTCCACGGCCACGGCGCGGGCGCGGCGGGGGAGTACCTCACCTCGCACGCCGGCATCGACGCGATCGCCTTCACCGGCGCGTCGGCCACCGGGGCCGCCATCATGCGCGCCGCCGCCGACCACGTCACGCCGGTCTCCTTCGAACTCGGCGGCAAGAACCCGGCGCTGGTCTTCGCCGACGCCGACCTGACGGAGGCGGTCGAGGGGACCGTACGCTCCGCCTTCACCCACTCCGGCCAGATCTGCCTGTGCACCGAGCGCGTCTACGTGCAGCGACCCGTCTTCGAGGAGTTCGTGCGCGCCCTGGGCGAGCGGACGCGGGCGCTGACCGGCTACGGCCCCATGATCTCGGCGGAGCACCGCGACAAGGTGCTCTCCTACTACCGCCTCGCCGCCGGGGAGGGCGCCACGATCGTCGCCGGCGGCGGCGTGCCCCGCTTCGGCGACGAGCGCGACGGCGGCTTCCACGTCGAGCCGACCGTCCTGACCGGCCTGCCGGAGAGCTCCCGCGTGGTCCGCGAGGAGATCTTCGGGCCCGTCTGCCACGTCGCGCCGTTTGACGACGAGGACGAGGCGGTCCGGCTGGCCAACGACAGCCCGTACGGCCTGGCCGCCACGGTGTGGACCACCGACCTGTCGCGCGCCCACCGGGTGGCGCCGCGCGTCGAGGCCGGCATCGTCTGGGTCAACTGCTGGAACCTGCGGGACCTGCGCACCCCCTTCGGCGGGGTGAAGGCGTCCGGCATCGGGCGCGAGGGAGGCGAGTACTCACTCGACTTCTTCTCCGAGCCCGTCAACGTGTGCGTGAAGATATGAGGTCGTCCGTGACTGTGAGTTCGTCCGTGACAGAGGAGCGGGAGACGGCGCGGCGGGCCGCCGCGGCCCGGCTGCTGGAGGCCCACGCCTCCGGCCGCCCGTGCGAGCCGGTGCGCGACCTGGTCGGCGACGTGGAGTCCGCCTACGCCGTGCAGAGCCTGCTCACCGAGCGGTGGCTGGCCGAGGGCCGGCGCCCGGTCGGCCGCAAGATCGGGCTGACCAGCAGGGCGGTGCAGCGTCAGCTCGGCGTGGACTCCCCGGACTTCGGGGTGCTGTTCGCCGACATGGCCGTGCCCGACGGCGAGGAGATCCCGGCCGGGGCCGTCCTGCAGCCCCGCGCCGAGGCGGAGGTCGCGCTCGTCCTGGAGCGTGACCTGACGCACGAGCGGCACACGGTCGCCGACGTGATCCGCGCGACGGCCTTCGCGCTGCCCGCGATCGAGGTGGTCGGCAGCCGCGTCCGCGACTGGGACATCACCCTGGCCGACACCGTCGCCGACAACGCCTCCGCGGGCGTGTACGTCCTCGGCACCCGCCCGGTGGCGCTCGGCGACGTCGACCTGCGGCTGGCGGGGATGGTCGTCGAACGGCGGGGCGAGCAGGTCTCGACCGGCGTCGGCGCGGCCTGCCTGGGCCACCCGCTGCACGCGGCGGTGTGGCTGGCCGACACGCTGGCCCGGCTCGGCAGCCCGCTCCGCGCCGGGGACACCGTGCTGACCGGGGCGCTCGGGCCCGTCGTCCCGGTCGCGCCGGGCGACGTGCTGGAGGCCCGCATCGACGGGCTCGGCGACGTGCGGGCCGCGTTCGCCCCCGAGGAGACGGAGGAGAGGGCATGAACCGGCTCGCGGAGATCCTGGACGAGGCCGCGCTGACCGGCCGGGCGGTGCCCCGGCTCACCGACCGGGCCGCGCTGGACGTGCCCGCCGCCTACGAGGTGCAGCGGGCGGTGATCGAACGGCGCCGCGAGCGCGGCGAGACCCTCATCGGGGTCAAGATGGGCTTCACCAGCCGCGCCAAGATGGTCCAGATGGGCGTGGACGACGTCATCTGGGGCCTGCTCACCGACGCCATGCTCGTCGAGTCGCACCTCGACACCTCCGGCCTGATCCACCCGCGCGTCGAACCGGAGATCGCGTTCCTGCTCGACCGGCCGGTGCGCAACCCCGCCGACGCGGCCGCCGCCGTCGGCGCCGTCGCCGTGGGCTACGAGGTGCTCGACTCCCGCTACGAGAACTTCAGCTTCACCCTGGAGGACGTCATCGCCGACAACGCCTCGGCCTGCGGCTTCGGCCTCGGTCCCTGGCACTCCCCGCGCGACGTCGGCAACATCGGCCTGCTGCTGGAGGTGGACGGCCGCCCCGTGGCGAGCGGGTCGTCGGCGGCGATCCTCGGCGACCCGGTGCGGTCGCTGACCGCCGCCGCGCGGCTGGCCCACGCCGCCGGGATCGAGCTGCAGCCGGGCTGGGTCGTCCTCGCCGGCGCGGCCACCGCGGCCGTGCCGCTCCCGGCCGGCGCCCACGTCCGGGTCAGCGGCGCCGGCCTCGGCCACGTGGAGGTGACCACCCGGTGAGCCCCGACAGAACGGACGAGAAGGACGAGGATACGGTGAACGAGAGTACGGTCGGCGACGCGCTGCTGGTCCCGGGCAAGGCCGCGCCGCGCGGCAGGTTCCCGCACGTCAGGCGGGCCGGTGACCTCGTGTTCGTCTCGGGCACCAGCTCCCGCCGCCCCGACGGCACCTTCGCCGGGGCGAAGGCCGACGCGATGGGCACCACCGACCTGGACATCCGCCTGCAGACCAGGGCGGTCATCGACAACATCCGCGACCTGCTCGCCGCGGCGGGCGGGGACCTGCGGGACGTGGTCAGCGTGACGGCCTACCTGGTCAACATGAACGACTTCGGCGGCTACAACGAGGTCTACGGGGAGTACTTCGACGAGAACGGCCCGGCCCGCACCACCGTCGCGGTCCACCAGCTCCCGCACCCGCACCTGCTCATCGAGATCTCCTGCATCGCCCACATCCCGCAAAGGAGCGCAGCATGATGCCGCCCTTCAACCTCCAGAAGTGGATCGACGAGCACCAGGACCTGCTCCGGCCGCCCGTCGGCAACGTGCAGATCTGGAAGGACGCCGACCTGATGGTAACCATCGTGGGCGGGCCCAACCAGCGCACCGACTTCCACGACGACCCGATCGAGGAGTTCTTCTACCAGCTCAAGGGCGACATGGTGCTGCGCGTGATGGAGGAGGAGGGCAGGCCCCCGGTGGACGTGCAGATCCGCGAGGGCGACGTCTTCCTGCTGCCGCCGCACGTGCGGCACTCCCCGCAGCGCCCGGTGCCCGGCTCGATCGGCCTGGTCGTAGAGTACGCCCGGCCCAGCGGCGAGCTGGACGCCTTCGAGTGGTACTGCGTGAACTGCCACCGGCGCGTCCACCGCGCCGAGCTGCAGCTGGAGTCGATCGTCGAGGACCTGCCCCCCGTCTTCCAGGCGTTCTACGACGGCGACCGCACCTGCCCGCACTGCGGGACGACGCACCCCGGCCGGGACTGGCCCGAGCACATGCGGCCGGTGGTCCGGTGACCGGGCGGAGCGGGCGCCCGCCCGCGGGCACGGGAACGGGTACGGCGGGCACGGCACCGTTCCCGGCGGACGCGAGGCCCGGCGCGGCGGGCACGGGATCGGGGGAAGCGTCCGCATGACGGTCATCGACGTCCACGCCCACGTCTTCCCGCGCATCTCCCGGGAGGAGAGCCGGGTCCTCGCGGGCGCCGGCGAGCCCTGGCTGCGCGACGGCATGATGATGAGCGGCGAGGACGACTACCGCCCCGTCACCCCCGAGCTGTGGGACGCCGCGGCGCGCCTTGCGGCGATGGACCGCTCCGGCGTGCGGGTGCAGGCGGTCTCCTCGACGCCGCTGCTGTTCGGGTACGCCGCCGCCGCCGACCGCGCCGCCGACTGGTGCGAGATGGTCAACGACCGCATCCTCGCCTACTGCGCCCAGGACCCCGCCCGGCTGCTGCCGCTGTGCCAGGTCCCGCTGCAGGACCTGGAGCTGGCGAGCACGGCGGTCACCAAGGCCAAGGCGGCCGGGCACCGCGGGGTGCACATCGGCAACCACGTGGGCCCCCGCAACCTCGACGACCCCGACATCGTCGCGTTCCTCGCCCACTGCGCCGACGAGGACATGCCGGTGCTCGTGCACCCGTGGGACATGCTCGCCGCGGACCGCATGGGACGCTACATGCTGCCGTGGCTGGTCGGGATGGGCGCCGAGACCCAGCTCGGCATCCTGTCGCTGATGCTCTCCGGCGCGTTCGAGCGGCTGCCCTCGTCGCTGCGGCTCTGCTTCTGCCACGGCGGAGGCAGCTTCGCCTTCCTCCTCGGCCGCGCCGACAACGCCTGGCGTAACCGCGACATCGTCCGGAAGGACTCGCCCAGGCCGCCCTCGGCGTACACCGACCGCTTCTACGTCGACTCGGCGGTGTTCGACCCGCGCGCGCTGCGCCTGCTCATCGACGTGATGGGCGCCGACCGGGTCATGCTCGGCACCGACTTCCCCTTCCCGCTGGGCGAGCAGGAGCCGGGCTCGACCGTCCGGGAGTGCCCCGGCCTCGACGACGCGGAGCGGGCCGCGATCCTCGGCGGCAACGCGAAGAGGTTCCTGGGGCTGGACTCATGACCGGGCGGAGCGGCGCCCCCGGCGGGCTCGGCACGCTCGGCGTCCCCGGCGGCCCCTCCGCCCCGGCCGCGGCGCCGGGACGCGACGCCCCCGGCGGGCCCCCCGCCGGGGGAGGCGCGGCGCCCCTCGCGCACACCCCCCTGGGGACGCTGCGGGGCCTCGACGCCGGAGGCGTCCTCGCGTTCAGGGGCGTGCGGTACGCGGCCCCGGCCCGCCGCTTCGCCGCCCCCGTCCCCGCCCGGCCGTGGCGGGGCGTCGCCGACGCCCTCACCCCCGGCCCGCCCGCGCCGCAGCGGCCCGGCCGGATGGCCTGGGTGCCCGGCCTGGAGATCGACCCGTCCACCGGCCGCGAGGACTGCCTGTACCTGAACGTCTGGACCTCCTCGTGCGCGGGACGGCGGCCGGTGCTGGTGCTCCTGCACGGCGGCGCGTTCGTGTTCGGCTCCGGCGCGCAGCGCATGTACGACGGCGCCGCGCTCGCCCGCGACCACGGCCTCGTCGTGGTGACCGTGAACTACCGGCTCGGCTACGCCGGGTTCCGGTACGACGACGCCGTCCCGGCCAACCTCGCCCTGCGCGACCAGATCGCCGCACTGGAGTGGGTGCGCGGCAACATCTCCGCGTTCGGCGGCGACCCGGACCGGGTGACCCTCGCCGGCCACTCGGCGGGCGGCACCAGCGTCCTGGCCCTGATGACCTGCGCCCCCGGCCTGTTCACCCGGGCCGTGGCGATGAGCCCGGTGCCGTACGGCTTCGCCACCCCGGCCGAGGCCGCCGCCTGGACCTCGGCGGCCGGCCGCGCGCTCGGCGCGGACCCCGTCGGCGCGGCCGTGGACGACCTGCTGGCCGCCGAGGGCGCGGCCGTACGGGCCGTTCCGCCGGTGGGCGGGCTGCTGCCGGTCGCGCCCGTGGTGGACGGCGACCTGCTGGCCGTCCACCCGATGGAGGCGATCCGGTCGGGCGCCGCCGCCCCGGTGCCGCTCCTGGTGACGAGCACGACCGAGGAGATGCGGCTGTTCGCCGCGATCGGCGGCGACGACCCGGAGAACCAGGAGATCTTCCAGCGGCCCGCGGAGGAACTCGTCAGGGCGCACCGGGGCCCCGCCCGGCTGCTGGTGTGCGCCCACCGTTCGCCCATGAGCCACGGCGGCGTCGCGCTCGGCGCCTGCCACCTCGTGGACGTGCCCCTCTACCTCGGCAACCACGGCACCCCCCTGACCGGGGAGGGGCCCGGGGTGGAGGAGCTCGCCGACTCGATGACCAAGGAGTTCGCCCGGTTCTGCCGCGGCGAGGAGGAAACGGAATGAGCAGAGCCAAGGTCGCGATCATCGGCTCGGGCAACATCGGCACCGACCTGATGATCAAGGTGATCAGGACGTCGAAGACGCTGGAGGTCGCGGCGATGGCCGGGATCGACCCCGCCTCCGACGGCCTGGCCAGGGCCCGCCGCATGGGCGTGGCGACCACGCACGAGGGCGTAGAGGGCCTGATCGGGCTGCCCTGCTTCGACGACGTCTCGGTGGTGCTGGACGCCACCTCGGCCGGGGCGCACCGGCGCAACGAGGCGGCGCTGCGCCCGTACGGCAGGCGGCTGATCGACCTGACGCCCGCGGCGATCGGCCCCTACGTCGTCCCGGCCGTCAACCTCGACCGCCACCTGGACGAGGACAACGTGAACATGGTCACCTGCGGCGGGCAGGCCACCGTGCCGATCGTCGCCGCGGTGTCGCGCGTGGCCCCCGTCGCCTACGCCGAGATCGTCGCCTCGATCGCCTCCCGGTCGGCCGGCCCCGGGACCCGCGCCAACATCGACGAGTTCACCGAGACCACGTCGCGCGCCCTGGAGGTCGTCGGCGGCGCCCGGCGCGGCAAGGCCATCATCGTGCTCAACCCGGCCGAGCCGCCCGTCATCATGCGCGACACCGTGTACTGCCTGGTCCCCGAGTGCGACCCGGCCGCGGTCACCGCGTCGGTGAAGGAGATGGTCGCCGAGGTCGCCGCCTACGTGCCCGGCTACCGGCTCAAGCAGGAGGTGCAGTTCCGCGCCGTCGGCGGCGGCGACCCCCTCGCCGGCCTCGGGGGCGAGGGGATGCTCGTCTCGGTGTTCCTGGAGGTCGAGGGCGCCGCCCACTACCTGCCCGCGTACGCCGGCAACCTGGACATCATGACGTCGGCGGCGCTGCGCGTCGCGGAGAGGACGGCCGTCCGATGAAGCTCTACGTGCAGGACGTGACCCTGCGGGACGGCATGCACGCCATCCGCCACCGCTACACCGCCGAGCAGGTCGCCGCGATCGCCGGGGCCCTCGACCGGGCCGGCGTCGCCGCGGTCGAGATCGCGCACGGCGACGGGCTCGCCGGCGGCAGCGTCAACTACGGCCCCGGGGCGTGCCTCGACGAGGAGTGGATCGAGGCCGCAGCCTCGGCCATGTCCCGCGCCGTGCTGACCACGCTGCTGCTGCCCGGCATCGGCACCGTCGCCGACCTGCGCCGCGCCCACGCGCTGGGCGTGCGGTCGGTGCGGGTGGCGACCCACTGCACGGAGGCCGACATCGCCGCCCAGCACATCGGCGTCGCCCGCGAGCTCGGCATGGACGTCGCGGGGTTCCTCATGATGTCGCACATGGCGCCGCCCGCCGAGCTGGCGCGGCAGGCGAAGCTGATGGAGTCCTACGGCGCGCACTGCGTCTACGTCACCGACTCCGGCGGCCGTCTCACCATGGACGGCGTACGCGAGCGGGCCCGCGCCTACCGCGACGTCCTCGACCCCGGCACCGAGATCGGCGTGCACGCGCACCACAACCTGGGGCTCGGCGTCGCCAACTCGGTGGTCGCGGTGGAGAACGGCGTGACCCGCGTGGACGCCTCCCTCGCCGGGATGGGCGCCGGCGCGGGCAACTGCCCGCTGGAGGCGTTCGTCGCGGTGGCCGACCTGATGGGCTGGGACCACGGCTGCGACCTCTTCGCGCTGATGGACGCCGCCGACGACCTGGTCCGGCCGCTGCAGAGCCGGCCCGTCCAGGTCGACCGGGAGACGCTCACGCTCGGCTACGCGGGGGTCTACTCCAGCTTCCTGCGCCACGCGGAGGACGCCGCGGCCCGCTACGGGCTGGACACCCGGAGCATCCTCGTCGAGGCGGGCCGCCGCGGGATGGTCGGCGGGCAGGAGGACATGATCGTCGACATCGCCCTCGACCTGCGGACCTCCCGGGACGGCTGAGGGTCAGCGGCGGCGGGCGCGTGAGACGGCGGCGTGGGCGCGGTTGGCGCAGCGGGTGGAGCAGAACATGCGGCGCCCCGGGCGGCTCCGGTCGAGGAAGGCGTCGCGGCAGCGGGCGGCGGCGCACAGGCGCAGGCGTTCCCACTCGCCCGAGGACGCCAGGGACAGCAGGTCGTCGATGGCGCGGGCGGCCAGCAGAACGGACAGGCGGTCCTCCGCGGGCGCCGGGCGGAGCAGGGGCAGGCCGTCGGCCACGGTGATCGCCGGGCGCAGGGGCAGGGTGCCGGCCCAGGCGGCGAGGGCGGCGGCGCGGCCGGCGGGCGCCGTGGCGAGGATCTCGCGCAGCCGGGCGCGGGTCTCGCGGGCCTCGGCGAGGTCCGCGGGGGTCGGGGGCGCGGGCACGGGGATCGACAGCGCCCGGCAGAACAGGGCGAGCGCCTCCACGGACGGAAGGCGCTCGGGGACGTCGAGGTATTCGTCCCAGGTGTTGGCCAGGTCCAGCGCCACCAGGCCGGTTTCCGCGTATTCCCGCATCCGAGCGCCTCCGATAACGACTTAACTCAATTTAACCCATGACAACGCCGGAGTCGACTGCTAGCGTCAGGTGTATGAAGCAGGTAACTACTGACAGGCGGCTCACGCTCCTCGACGCGCCCTCCAACCTCGGGCTGCGGCCACCCGCCCCGGACACGGTGCCGGGCGTTTACAAGGCACCCTGGGCACTGCGCGATCACGGGCTGCTCCGGCGGCTCGGCGCGGACGACGCGGGAGCCGCGGTGCCGCCCCGGTACGTGGCCACCTGGCAGCCGGGCGACGGCGTGCGCAACGGACAGGCCATCGCGGCGTACACCCGGCGGCTGGCCGGCCGGATCGCCGCGATCAGGGAGTCGGGCGGCTTCCCCGTGGTGCTGGGCGGGGACTGCTCGATCCTGCTCGGGCCCGCCCTCGCGCTGCGCCGCACCGGCCGGTACGGACTGGCCTACCTGGACGCGCACGCCGACTTCCGGCACCTGGGCAACTCCCCGCACGTCGGGGCGGCCGGCGGGGAGAGCGTCGCGCTGGTGACCGGGCGCGGCGAGCCGCACCTGGTGGACATCGACGGGCTGCGGCCGTACGTGCGCGACGAGGACGTGCTGCTGATCGGCGTGCGGGAGGACGAGGTCCTCGCCGACATCGAAGGCAGCGGGCTGGCCTGCGTGAGCGGCGCCGAGGGGGCGCTGGAGGCGGCGCGCGGGACGCTGGGGCACGACGGCTTCTGGATCCACCTCGACGCCGACGTGCTGGACCCGGAGATCCTCTCGGCGGTCGACTCGCCGGCGCCGGGCGGGATGACGCCGGACGAACTCGTCGGGATCCTGCGCGGACTGCTCGCCATGCCGGGGGCCGCCGGGCTCCAGGTGACGATCTTCGACCCCGACCTCGACCCCGACGGCGCCCAGGCCGCCCTTCTGGCGGACCTCCTGGTGGCGGCGCTCACGTGACCGTCCCCCGTGGACCTCGACCCGCGTGAGCGATCGGTCCTCGGACCTCCCCGGCGAGCCCTGGGACGCGCGGGTGCCGTACCCGGGGTGACCGGAGCGCCGGCGGACGGCCTTCGGTGACCTCGGAATCCTGTCCTTCGAGGCCGGCGGAGTCGATGAACTCGTCGCGGTCCTCAACGTGACCCGGACGGGCCGATGTCCTCCGCCGGGATCGGCACCGGGGCACGGCGGGCCGCCGAGGCGTAGGCCGCCAGCACGACCCCCAGAACGTGCCGCCCGTGCGACCCGGTCACCGCCGGTTCCCGGCCGGTCCGCACCGCCCCGGCGAAGTCGGCGAGCTGGGCGGCGAAGGCCGCGGGGACGTCGTCGCCGCCCGGCCGGTGCAGCCAGGCCGTCACGCCGTCCCGGCGCAGCGCCGTACCGGTGTGGGGGGAGATCGACAGCGTGCCGCGCTCGCCGACGACGACGACCTCGTCGTGCGGGGCGGGCGGGCCGGTGGAGGTCACCGCGACCTGCGCGGCCAGGCCGCCCGCCAGCGTCAGCCTGACCAGCGCGTCGGTCTCCACGGGGGAGAAGCCGTCCGGGCCGGTGGCGGGCAGGGAGCTGGTCGTCGAGGCGTCCACCCGCTCGACCCGCCGGCCCGACAGCCACACCAGCCGGTCCACGCTGTGCGCGCCGATGTTGATGAACACCCCTCCGCCGGACAGCCCGGGGTCGAGGAACCAGCCGGGCCGCGAGCCGGGCCGGTAGTCGGAGCCGCGCCGGTCGGACATCATCAGCGGCTCACCGATCCTTCCGGCCGCCAGGGCCGCCATCGCCGCGGCCTTGTCGGGCAGGAAGCGCTGGACGTGCCCGACGGCCAGCCGTACCCCGGCGGCGGCGCAGGCGGCGATCATCAGGTCGCAGTCGGCGAGCGAGGTGGCCATGGGCTTCTCGACCAGGACGTGCAGTCCGGCGGCGGCGGCGTCGCACACGATCGCGGTGTGCAGCGCGTGCGGGGTGGCGACCACCACCGCGTCCACCTCCCCCGAGGAGAGCAGCGCGCGGTGGTCCGGGTACACCGGCGCGCCGTGGGGCGCGGCGACCCGGCGCGCGGCCTCCGGGTCCACGTCGCACACCGCGCCCACCCGCACGCCGGGCACCCGCGGCGCCGCCTCGGCGTGCAGCACGCCGACGGCGCCCGCGCCGACCAGTCCCAGACGCAGCTCAGCCATCGGCGGCCTCCCTCGGGTGGGCGCCGCACGACCGGCGCACGACGACGCCGGGGCGCAGCCGTATCTGATGGCGGGGCAGGTCGGGCTCACCCAGGCGGCGGAGCAGGAGCTCGGCCGCCTGACGGCCGAGATGCCGCTTGGGCGGGGAGACGGCGGTGAGCGGCACCTCCGCCAGCTCGGCGATCTCGTCGTCGTAGGAGACGACGGCCAGGTCGCCCGGTACGGCCAGGCCCGCCCGCCGGGCGGCGGAGACCACCATGATGGCCTCGCGGTCGCCGAAGCAGACGACGGCCGTGGCGCCCTCGGCCACGACCCGGCGCACCTGCGCGTCGGCGATCTCGGAGTCCCACTCGCCGTACGGGACGGAGAACGGCTCGGTGGCCCGCAGGCGCAGGCCCGCGACGGCGGCGGCGAAGCCCCTGCCGACCGGGGCGCTGGTGGGGTTGCCCGAGCGGGACAGCAGGGCGAGGCGGGTGTGGCCGAGCGAGGCCAGGTGGCGCACGGCCGCGTACGCCCCGGCCACGTGGTCGGTGCGGACGTGCTCGCTGGGGTCGTCGCCGTCGTCCAGGCCGCGCTCGATCAGCACGGTGGGCACCGGCAGGGCGGCGAGGCGGCGGACGAGCGCGGCGGGGTCGGCGCTGCCCAGCAGGGTGGGGACGACGAGCAGGCCGTCCACCCCGGAGTCGAGCATGCGCCGCAGCGCGGCGTCCTCCTCCTCGGGCCGGTAGCGGGAGCAGGTCAGCAGCAGCCGCGCCCCGGCGGCGGTCAGCACCTCCTCGACGCCCTCCAGCACCTTGGGGTAGTACAGGGCGGTGTCCGGCACGACCACGCCGACCATCGCGGCCCCGCCGTGGACGGTCATGGTCCGCGGGACCGCGAAGGTGCCCGCCCCCTGCCGCCGGATCACGAGCCCCTCGGCGACGAGCTCGTCCACCGCGCGGCGGACGGTGGTGAGGCTGACCCGGTGCGCCCTGGCGAGCTCCTGCTCGGTGGGCAGCTTCGCGCCGCCCGCCCAGACGCCCGAGCGGATCGCGGTGCGCAGGTCGGTGGCGAGCTTGCGGAACTTCAGCTCCCGTGAGTCGGGCACGGCGTCACCCGCCGCCCGGTGCGGCGCCGGGGCCGGACGGTCCTCGGAACGGGGGGCCGGGCGTCCGGCGGCGGGGGAGGGGGCGGTTCAACGGGCACTCCTGCGGGATCCGGGCCCCTTGTCTGAGGAGAAGGGGATGACGGCATCCTGATCATGGATTCATCCCGTCGTCAACGGATGATTCAAAGAGGAATCCGGTAAATCCCGGGTCACCGAGCGTCGGCAGACGACAGATCCGGAAAAATCGGCGATTAGTTCTTTATTCATATGTTTTTCCTCCCGTTGGATACGGCCAGTCCGATCCCAGGGAGGCACCCGTGGTGGAGATCACTCGCAGGACCGCGCTCCGGGCCGGCGCGGCGGGCGTGGCCGGAGCCGTGCTCCCGCTCCCCGGCGCGGCGCCCGCCGCCGGCCGGACGGCCGCCCGCGACGCCGCGCCCGGGGGCCCCGGGGACCTGGAACGGCGCGCGCTGGCCATGGACTCGCCGGTCTTCCTGCTGGAGACCGCCGTCCCGCCTGCGTTCGGCGATGGTGTGCTCGCCGGGGTGGTGCGCGGGGTTGGCGCGGTCGCCGAGGTGTTCACGGATCACCCGGATCCCATGCGTTCGGTCATGATCGGGTGGCACGATGAGGGCCGTGCGGCTTCGTTACCGGTACCGGCTCTATCCGACGCCCGCCCAGCGTGAGGCGCTGGCCAAGGCGTTCGGGTGCGCGCGGGTGGTGTTCAACGACGGGCTGCGCGCTCGCCAGGTGGCCCGAGAGGCGGGCCTGCCGTACGTCTCGGACGGGGAGTTGTCCAAGCGGGTCATCACCGCGGCGAAGAAGACGCCGCAGCGCTCCTGGCTGGGCGAGGTCTCCGCCGTGGTGCTCCAGCAGGCCTCGGCAGACCTCAACGCCGCCTACCGCGCCTTCTTCGCCCCGGTCACCGGTAAGCGCAAGGGGCCGAAGGTCGCCGCTCCCCGGTTCCGGTCGAAGAAGGACAACCGACAGGCGATCCGTTTCACGAGGAACGCCCGCTTCGCGGTCACGGTGGGTGGGAGGCTGAGCCTGCCGAAGATCGGCGACGTAGACGTGCGGTGGTCGCGGGATCTGCCGTCGGAGCCCTCCAGCGTCACGGTCATCCAGGACGCGGCCGGGCGGTACTTCGCCCACAAGCTCTCTGCGAGCATCATCCGCGACAACCAAGCGGTGCATGTGGAGAACCTGTCGGTGAGGGGCCTGGCGCGCACGAAGCTGGCCAGGAGCGTCCACGACGCGGGCTGGTCACAGTTCGTCGGGATGCTGGAATACAAGGCGAAGCGGTACGGGCGGACACTGGTCAAGATCGATCGGTGGTTTCCCTCGTCGAAGCGGTGTTCGGCGTGCGGGGCCGTCGCCGAGACCATGCCGCTTTCCGTCCGGTCGTGGATCTGCGCCTGCGGGGTGGCCCATGACCGGGACGTGAACGCGGCGATCAACATCCTGGTCGCCGGACGGGCGGACAGGCGAAACGCCTGTGGAGACCCGGTAAGACCACCCATCGTGGTGGCTCAGGTCGACGAAGCAGGAAGCCGCAGAGGTGCCGCGTGACGCGGCGCGGGCTGAATCTCCGACCTTCAGGCCGGGGAGCGCGTCAATACCTGGCACCCGGGCAGCGGATCGGCCTGACCCGGCCGGCCCAGACCTCCCGCGACAACGCGACCGAGGCGCCGATCACCGGCGACTTCGCCACCGCCTGGATCAGGCACGGCGTCTCACCCCGCGACGGCGGGTACGAGTACGCGATGGTGGTCGGCGCCACCCCCGAGCGGATGGCCGCCTTCGCCGCCGCGATGGACGACCCGGCGGCCGCGCCGTACACCGTGCTGCGCGCCGACACGGCCGCGCACGTGGTGCGCGACCGGGCCACCGGGATCACCGGCTACGCGGTCTCCGCGCCTCTGAAGGACGCCGAGGGGCCCGTGCGCGAAGTGGACACGCCCTCCATGGTGCTCGTCAGGGCCGACGGGGACGACGGGCTGGCGCTGGCGGTGTGCGACCCCGACCTGCGGCTCTATGGCGGGATCGACCCCGACCAGTACGAGCGCGGCCGCTACGTCGGCCACTACAGCCCCTGGTCGCGGCCGTGGCTGACCAGCCCGAGCCACCCGCACCTGATGCGGGTGACGCTGCGGGGACGCTGGCGCGCCGACGGCGACCAGCCGTGCGAGGCGCGGGTGCGGGGCGAGGCGACCGCGGTGCGGTTCGAGACCGTGGACGGCCGGCCGGTGCAGGCGCGCCTGCGGCAGGCGTGACCGGGTGGTCGCTGATCGGGTGGTATCTCCGCTGAAGGGTGGGTAGCGACCTTCGACGCGAGGACGCGCCGGCGCCCGGCCGGCGCGGGAACGGAGAGCACCGTGCCGCAGTGGGTCGAGGCGGGGCTGTGGGGGCTGGTCGCCGGCGGCGCCCTGGTCATCGGGGCGGCGGTCGCCTGGACGGTACGGGTGCCGCCCCGGGTGATCGCCTCGATCATGGCCTTCGGCGCCGGCGTGCTGATCTCCGCGCTGGCGTTCGACCTCGTCGACGAGGCCGAACGCTCCGGAGGGCTGGTCCCGGCCATGACCGGGTTCCTCGCCGGGGCGGTGGCCTACGTCGCGGCCAACGCCCTGCTGTCCCGGCACGGCGCCCGGCACCGCAAGCGCTCCGGGGACCAGCAGGCCGGTGAGAGCGAGTCGCCGGGCAGCGGCGCCGCCATCGCCGTCGGGGCACTGCTCGACGGCGTCCCCGAGTCCGTCGTGCTCGGCCTGTCGCTGCTGCACGGAGGCGAGGTCGGCGTCGCGGTGCTGGCCGCCATCTTCATCTCCAACGTCCCCGAGGGACTCTCCAGCGCCGCGGGCATGAAGCGGGCCGGCCGCGGCGCCCGGTACGTCTTCGGCGTCTGGGGCGGCATCGCGCTGGCCAGTGCCGCGGCGGCCTGCGTCGGTTATCTCACCCTGCAGAACGCCTCCCCGGCCCCCGTCGCGCTCATCACCGCCGTCGCCGCCGGGGCCATCCTCGCGATGATCGCCGACACCATGATCCCCGAGGCGTTCGAGCGGACCCATGTCCTCACCGGGCTCATCACCACCGTCGGCTTCCTCACCGCCTTCGTCATCGAACGTCTCTGACGCCGCACCCCGTCCGGGACCGGAGCGGCGGTGGTCGCGGGTGCCGGGATCGCGGCCGGAACCCGCACCCGCGTCCACCCGGACCGGTGGGCCCGGACGGCCGCGGCGCGGCGGGCCGGGCTTCGCACCCCGCGTCCGCCCGGACCGGTGGCGGTCCCCCGATGGGTGATCGGCGCGATGGACGGGGTGTTCGCGGCGGGGCTAGGATGCGGTCCATGTCCAGCCCCGAGGCGTCAAGACGCTAGCCACCGGTTGTTCGGTGGCCGACCGTGATCCCGTGCTGAAGCGCCGTCGCATCCGAGACGCCGCGCTCCTTCGCCGTATCCGCCGCTGAACATCCGTCGTACGGGCTTCCTCCTCCCGGGTTCCGCGTCGCCGTGCCCGCCGTCGCGGTCACGCGCGGTGACGCCTCCTCCCCGGGTGCTTCCAGGTCCTTCCACGCGGTGATCCCGCGCGGCCGGCCGGTCCTGCCGCTCCGAGCGGCGCCCGGCCGTGGCCGCCGCGGCGGCTCGCCGCGCCCTCATCGCTTCGAAGCCGCTTCAGGTCGCTTCGGAGTCCTTCCGGAACCGCTCCGGAGGGGCTCCGGAAGGACTCCGGAGCCGCTTCGCACCATTCCGACCACGACACGGTTGTGAGTTCTCGTATGCCAATCGTCATCTACATGCTCGGGCTGGCGGTCTTCGCCCAGGGGACGTCCGAGTTCATGCTGTCGGGGCTCATCCCCGAGATCGCCGGTGACCTGGGAGTCTCCGTCCCGGCCGCCGGAACGCTGACCTCGGCCTTCGCCGTGGGAATGATCGTCGGCGCGCCGCTGACGGCCGTCCTCAGCCTGCGGTGGCCGAGACGGCGGGCGCTGCTGGTCTTCCTGGTGGCCTTCACGCTCGTGCACGTCGCCGGGGCGGTCACCACCGACTTCGGCGTCCTGCTGGCGACCCGGGTCGTCGCGGCGCTGGCCAACGCCGGGTTCCTGGCCGTGGGCCTCGCGACGGCGGCCGGCCTGGCCGGGCCCGCCGCCAAGGGCCGGGCCACCGCCGTCCTGCTGGGCGGCGTCACCCTCGCGTGCGTCGCGGGCGTGCCCGCCGGCGCCGTGCTCGGCCAGATGTGGGGCTGGCGCTCGGCGTTCTGGGCGGTGGCCGCCGTCTCGGCGCCGGCCGTCCTCGCGATCCTGCGCTCGGTCCCGGCGGCGCCGCCGGACGCGGCCGTGCCCGGCGCGCGACGGGAGCTGCGGGCGCTGCGCCGTCCCCGGCTGCTGGTGACCCTGTCGCTGGGCGCGCTCGTGAACGGCGCGACCTTCTGCGCCTTCACCTACCTGGCGCCGCTGGTCACCGACGTCGGCGGGTTCGGCCCGGGATGGGTCCCGGTCTTCCTGGCGCTGTTCGGCCTGGGGTCGTTCGCCGGTGTGACCGTCGGCGGCCGCGTGTCGGACGAGCGGCCGATGCGGCTGCTGGTGCCCGGCGGCTTGGCCCTGGCCGTGGGCTGGCTGCTTCTCATGGCGACCGCGGACGCGCCGGCCTGGGTGTTCGTGCTCGTCTTCGTCCAGGGCGCGCTGTCCTTCGCCGTCGGCTCCACACTGATCACCCGGGCGCTCTACGAGGCCGTCGAGGCGCCCTCCCTGGGCGGCTCGTTCGCGACCGCCGCCCTCAACGTGGGCGCGGCCGTGGGTCCCGTGCTGGGTGGCGCCGCCATCGGCGCGGGGCTCGGCTACCGCTCCCCGCTGTGGGTGAGCGCGCTGCTGGTGGCGCTGGCGTTCGTCACGGCCGGCGCGGCCCTGGCCGTACGGCGCCGCCGGTCGCCCGCCCGGGACGATTCCGGGGATCTTCGTGATCTCCGGGCGCGTCAGGGCGGAGAATCCCCGTCATGAGCTCATCGCATCACGACCATCCGCTGCCCTCCGCCCGCGTCGAGGAGGTCTCCGACGGCGTCTACGCCTACGTCCAGCCCGACGGGAGCTGGTGGATCAACAACACCGGTTTCCTCGTCGGGCGGCACGGGGTGATCTGCGTGGACTCCTGCGCCACCGAGCGGCGCACCCTGGCCTACCGCGAGGCGATCAGGTCGGTCACCGGCCTGCCGGTGACGACGCTGGTCAACACCCACCACCACGGTGACCACACCTTCGGCAACTTCGCCTTCCCCGAGGCGACGATCGTCGGGCACGAGCGGACCCGGGAGACGATCCTCGCCGAGGGCGTCCCCGCGTACCGGACGACGGCCTGGACGGCGGTCGACTGGGGCCGGTCGGAGGTCAGCCCGCCCTTCCTGACCTACGCCGACGGAGTCACCCTGTACTCCGATGAGCTGCGCTGCGAGGTCCGCCACGTCGGCCGTCCCGCGCACACCACCAACGACTCGATCGTGTGGATCCCCGAGCGGTCGCTGCTGTTCGCCGGGGACCTGGTGTTCAACGGGGGCACGCCGTTCGTGATGATGGGATCGGTGACGGGGTCCATCGAGGCGCTGGACGAGCTGGAGACACTGGGCGCGCGGACGATCGTGCCGGGGCACGGCGACGTGTGCGGGCCGGAGGTGATCGACCGGGTGCGGGGCTACCTGCGGTTCGTGATGGCCACCGCCGAGCTGGGCCGGTCGGCGGGCCTGACGCCGCTGGAGGCGGCGCGCGAGACCGGCCTCGGCGAGTACGGCGGGCTGCTCGACCCCGAGCGGATCGTCGGCAACCTGCACCGGGCCTACGCCGAGCTGGACGGCCTGCCCCGGGGCGAGTCCATCGACTTCGCCGCGGCGCTGTCGGACATGATCGCCTACAACGGCGGCAGGCCGCTGACCTGCCTGGCCTGACCGGTCCGCGTCCCGGGGCGGTCGGACGCCCCGGGACGCGGACCGCCGCGGGCTCGCCGGGTACGGCGCCCGCCGTCCCGTTTCCCGTGCCGGACCCCGCCGCGCCGCGGAGCGCGGGAAAGGCGGGGGGCCGGCGGCGCCGTGCACCCCTCGGACTCCTCGGCCTACCGCCCCGGGCGGCCGGGGGTGAGCACCGCGGCGATCACCAGGCCGATGGGGACGTTGATGCGGAAGACCCAGGGCCATCCGAGGCCGGCGGTGAGCAGGCCGCCCAGGAGGACGCCGAGCGCGGCGCCACCGCCGCCGAGCGCCGACCAGATGCCCAGTGCCCTGTTCCGCTCCTCCCCGTCGAACAGGGACACCACCAGGGACAGGGCGGCGGGGGAGAGGAGCGCGGCTCCGACGCCCTGTGCGACGCGACCGCCCACGAGCATGCCCGCGGAGCCGGCCAGGCCGGTGACCAGCGATGCGGCGGTGAAGACCAGCAGGCCGGCGAGCATCACGCGCTTGGCGCCGAGCAGGTCGGTGATCCGCCCTCCGAGCGGCATCAGCCCGCCGAAGGTGAGGGTGTAGGCGCTGACCGTCCAGGCCACCGCCTCGCGGCTGAGCCCCAGGTCCGTCTCCATGTGGGGCAGCGCGATGGCCACCACCGTGACGTCGAGGATCAGCATGAGCTGTGCCACGCCGAGAAAGCCGAGGATGCGCCACCTCGCCGGGTGGGCGGGACGGGGTGATGTCTCCGCCGCCGTCGGTTGGGTCATTGGAGCCCTCCATACATGTAACTCGTACTACCATGTATGAGCTTTCACTGTAGACCGTAACTCGTATGTATGCATACGGGTTAAGCTGGAGACATGACCGCACCATCCGCGCGCCCCAGGCGCCGAGCCGACGCCGAGCGCAGCATCGCCCGAATCGTTTCCGCGGCGCGCACCCTGCTGAGCGCGGACCCGAGCGCGACCACGGACGACATCGCGCGTGCCGCGGGGGTGGGGCGGATGACGGTGTACGGGCACTTCCGTACGCGAGCCGACCTGGTCGAGGCCGCCCTGAGGGACGCGATACGAGCCGGCGACGAGACCCTCGCGGCCGTGGACCTGGCCGGAGACGCCCGCGGGGCCGTCACCCGCCTGCTGGCGTCGAGCTGGGAGGTCGTGGCGGAGTCGGCGGCCCTGCTGGCCGCGGCCGCGGAGGTCCTTCCCGCGGGGCGGGTGCACGAGCTTCACGCCGAGCCCGTCCGCCGGATGACCGAACTCATCAGCAGCGGCCGGGACCAGGGCGTCTTCCGCGCGGATCTGCCGGTCGGCTGGCTGGTCAGCGTCGTGCAGTACATCCTGCACGGGGCCGCGGAGGAGGTGCGCGCGGGCCGCCTCGCCTCGGAGGAGGCCGCGGACACGGTCACGAAATCCGTCCTGTCCGTCCTCACCGGCTAGACACGCCGGCCACCCTCGCGCGGTCGCGGTCGCGGTTGCGGTTGCGGTTGCGGTTGCGGCTGCGGTCGCGGTGGCGGCGACGGTGGGGCGAACCGGTCGCGGCGGCGGGGCGAACCGGTCGGGGCCGCGGGCGGACATCGCCGTGACGAGACACGGCGGGCCCGCCGGCCGTGGACACGTTTTCGCGTCCACGGCCGGCGGGCCCGCGTCGGCTCCGCCGGGACGAACCGCCGGGAACTGCCTACGACAGGTGGCGCGACCACCATTCGAGGACGGCCTCGAACCGCTGCATGCGGTGCCGGGGGCGGCCGCTGCGGGTGAGCTCGTGGCCCTCACCGGGGAACAGCAGGAACTCCGCCGGGACGCCGTTGCGGCGCAGGGCGACGTACATCCGCTGCGCCTGCTCGACGGGGCAGCGCCAGTCCTCCTCGGAGTGGACCACGGCGAACGGGATGTCGATCTTGTCGGCGTGGTAGAGCGGGCTCATCGCGCGCTGGACCTCTAGGTCGGGGCCGCAGTAGGCGTCGGCGAAGAACCAGCCGATGTCGGAGGAGCCGGCGAAGGAGTCCCAGGCGTTGACCGCCCGCTCACTCCAGGCGGCCCTGAACCGCTCCCCGTGGTGGGCGGCCAGCCAGCTCGTCATGAACCCGCCGTAGGAGCCGCCCATCACGCCCACCCGCCCGGCGTCGCACTCCGGCCGCTCCAGCGCCGCGTCCAGCAGGGCGAGGACGTCATCGACGTCCACGGTGCCGAAGGCTCCGATGACCGCCTGGCCGTGGGCCTGGCCGTACCCGCCCGAGCCGCGCGGGTTGGGCAGGACCACCGCGTACCCCGCGCCGGCGTAGACCTGGGTCTCGTCGAAGAAACCCCAGCCGTGGTGGTAGAAGGGGCCGCCGTGCACGTTCAGCAGGACCGGGTGCGGCCCCTCGCCCTCGGGCAGGACGAGCCAGCCGTGGACCGGGTAGCCGTCGGGCGCCACCGCGGTGATCTCCTGGAGCGGGCGCACCCCGGCCAGCGGCCCGGAGAAGTCGGCGAGCCTGCCCTCGGGGGTGACCACCTCGCCGGGGCACTCGGGCGTGGAGACCACCGCGACGATCCGCCCGCCGTGCGCGGTGAAGGCGCTGACGGCCGCCCGCTCGCCGAGCACCCGGCCGAGCTTCTCCAGGGGCATGTCCTCGGCGGTCGCCGGGACGAGCAGCAGCTCGGTGGCGCCGCGCGTGCGCACCGCCACCAGGACGCCGTCCTCGACCGGTACGGGTTCCAGCGCCTCGCAGTCGACGGACTCCTCCTCGGTCATGCGCGTCCCGGCCGCGGGCTCGCCGCCGGTCCGCAGCGGGGCGCGGTAGAGGCCGGTGTTGCGGGCGACGGAGTGGATGCCGGAGAAGGCCGTGCCGAGGTAGAGCACCTCCCCGCCGGGAAGCGCCACCGGGTGGCTCGCGCGCCCCTCGCCGCGCACCACGAGGACCGGCGCGCCGCCCGCCGCGGGGACCGCGTACAGGTCGGTGTGCAGGCTGTCGCCGTCGAGGTCGCGGGGGGCCGAGACCAGCAGGTGCTCGCCGTCGGGGGTCCAGGCAGGGGTGTCGACGTCGTAGGGGCCGTCGGTCAGGCGCACCGGCTGGGGGATGTCGGCGAGGGCGTTGACCACGAACAGCGCCGACCGCCGGTCGAAGGTGAAGCCCACGCCGTCGCGCCGGTAGCTCAGGCCGGTGATGCGGCGCGGCGCCTCGGCGGCGGCGTCCACGCCCTCTTCGGTGCCGTAGCGGCCCTCCTCCGGGGCCCGCGCGACGAACGCGATCCGGCGGGAGTCGGGGGCCCAGACCGGTGCGCCGGCGCCGAGCGGCAGGTCGGTGATCGGACGCGGCTCGCCGCCGTGGGCGGGCATCACGTGCAGCTGCGGCCGGCCGCCCTCCTTCGCCCGCAGGAAGGCCACCCAGGCGCCGTCGGGGGAGACGCGGGGGGCGGTGTCGAGGTCGCCGTGGGTGAAGGGGACGGGCGGACCGTCCTGCGGCACCCGCCACAGGCTTCCGCGGTAGGCGTCCGCCTCCAGGTCGGGGCGGGCGACGTCGACCAGGAGGAGGTCGTCGTGCAGGGCGATGCTGCCGGGGACGTGCAGCAGGGCGAGGTCGTCAAGACGCATGACCTGGGACGTTATCACCGCGATCACCGCATTTGGAGAACGTTGAGGTGGTTTGTCGGTGTCGTCGGGGAGCGGACAAGGAAACCCGGCGCGACCCCGTCCCCGTCCGATGCGACCGCCGGGTGACCGGCGGGTGGCCGGTGCGGACGCCGCCGGGCCGCGGTGAGCCGCCCGCCCCCGTCGCGGATTGTGATCCATCCCCCACCCGCTCGGCTGATTAGAAGCCCTCACCTGGGAGAGTAGGAGGGGGTCACGAGGACCAACTGATCGGATGGTGCGATGGGCCAGCAACTCGACAAGGACCGGTTCTCCGAGGCGGAGTTCGTCCGCTTCGGCGAGCGGCTGGCGGAACAGGTGGCCACGCTGCGTGAGACGCTGGCCCGGCCCGGCTTCGGCGAGGGCCCGCTGACCATCGGTGCCGAGCTGGAGCTGTTCCTCACCACCCCCGACGGGCGGCCGCTCCACCGCAACCGGGAGGTGCGCGAGGCCGCGGCCGACGGCCGGCTGGTGTCGGAGCTGGGCCGGTTCAACCTGGAGGTCAACCTGACCCCGCTGCCGCTCGCCGGGCGGCCCTTCACCGCGATGGCCGCCGAGCTGCGCGAGACCATGGACCTGGTGGACAAGGCCGCGGCGGCGCAGGGCGGCCGGTCCGTGGCGATCGGGATCCTGCCCTCCCTCAGCGAGTTCGACTTCACCCACGAGGCGCTCAGCGACGAGGCCCGCTACCGGGCGATGACCCGGGGCATGCGCCGGCTGCGCGCCGAGCCGTTCCGGGTGCGCATCAGCGGCGCCGAGGAGCTGGAACTGGAGGTCGAGGGCGTCATCCTGGAGAGCGCCAACACCTCCTGGCAGGTCCACCTGCGTACGGCCCCGGCCGACTTCGCCCGCGTCTACAACGCCGCCCAGCTCGCCGTCGGCCCGGTCCTCGCGGTCAGCGGCAACTCGCCCGGCTTCCTGGGCAGGCGGCTGTGGGAGGAGACCAGGATCGCCCTGTTCGAGGAGGCGGCCGACGACCGCGACGTCGAGCGGCTCGACCGCAGGGACCGGCGGGTGGCCTTCGGCTCCGGGTGGGTCGGCGGCGCCGAGGAGCTGTTCGAGATGTGCGTCCGCGAGTACGAGCCGGTGGTGCCGGTGCTCACCGACGCCCCGGACACCGCGGGCGGGGCCCCGGAGCTGGCCGAGCTCCGGCTGCACCAGGGCATGGTGTGGCTGTGGAACCGGCCCGTCTACGACCCGGCCGACGGCGGCCACCTGCGGGTGGAGATGCGGGCGCTGCCCGCCGGGCCGACCCCCGCCGACATGGTGGCCAACGCCGCCTTCATGCTCGGCCTCACCCTGGCGATGGCCGACGAGCCGGTGCACGAGTCACCCTTCGCCGGCGCCTACCGCAACTTCTACCGCGCCGCGATCAGCGGCCTGGACGCCCCGATGTCCTGGCCGGGCCGGGACGGGGAGGTCCCCGCGCACCGGCTCGTCGAGGACCTGCTGCCCGTGGCCGCGGACGGCCTGGCGCGGGCCGGCGTCGAGGCGCGGGAGGCGGAGCGGGCGCTCGACGTCATCCGGGAACGCGCCGGGCGGCGCCGTACCGGCGCGGTCTGGCAGCGTGAGAAGCTCGCCGAGCTGGGCACCGACCCGGCGGCGCGGGCGCGCATGGTGACCCGCTACCAGGAGCTGGCGCTGACCGGGGAGCCGGTGCACACCTGGCCGCTGTGACGCCCTCCGCCGCCGCTCCGGGTCCCCGCGGCCGTCGGCAGGCCACTCGCGGCGCGCGGATCCGGCCGTCAGGGCCCCGGGGCAGGGGGCTTCGGGACAGGGGGGCTTCCGAATGATCCGGATCTCGGCATACTCGTGAACTCCACGTCTCGACCCGCCGGGCCCGGCGGCGACCGGAGGAGGAACGCCCCCCCCATGAGTGCGATGAAGACCACGGCCGTGGAGCCGTTCGAGCTGAGGCGGAACGACGGCGACCTGCCGGCCGGCGCCCGCGCGCTGGGCGAGCGGCTCGACCGCGTGCCCCTCGCCACCGTCCTGGCCAAGGCCAACCGGGTCGCCGTCAGGAAGGGGGCGTCCGGCGCCGGGGCGTTCACCGGCATGCGGCCCCGGCCGGTGGACTGGTACTGCTTCGACGACGCCGACAACGCCGCCACCGACTGGTACCCGCAGGGCCTGACCAGCTCCTCCGACGCAGGGACCCGTGGTGACGTGTTCGTGGTGAGCTGGTACTTCAAGCCGGCGAACGAGCCCGAGCGCGGCGTCCGGCTGTCCTTCCTCGACGCCGCGGCGCTGCGCTACCGGCACGTCCTGCTCGTGACGGCCCGGCCCGACGGCGGGATCGCCCCCATCGACATCCACGCCGGCGGCGTCGCCTGGTACGGCGACCTGCTGTACGTCGCCGACACCGGCCGCGGCCTGCGCGTCTTCGACACCCGGCACATCTACGAGGTGAACGGCGACTCCAAGACCACCATCGGCAGGAAGGGCGCGACCTACAACGCCTTCGGCTACCGCTACGTGATGCCGCAGACCGGCGCCTGGACCGCGACGGGCGACGCCCGGTTCTCCTTCGCCTCCGTCGACCGGACGGGCCCGGTGCACACCCTGGTCGGCGGCGAGTACGTCGACGCCCCCGGCACGCCCGGCAGGGTGGCCCGCTGGCCGCTCGCGCCCGGCGGCGGGCTGCGCGCCGACGCGGGCGGCGTCGCCGCGGCCCAGGACGCCTACCTGCTGCCCGAGCCCAGGATCCAGGGCGCGCTCTCCCACGGCGGCACCTGGTATCTCAGCCAGGCGGCCGGCTCGACGCGCAACGGCGTCCTGATCGTGGCCGGCGACACGGTCACCAGGCGGTCCTACCCGGTGGGCCCGGAGGACCTCACCTGCGTCCGCGAGCGCGGGACGCTGTGGAGCGTGACCGAGTTCGCGCGCCGCCGCGCGGTGTACGGCGTTCCGCTCTGACTCCGGGGCCTGCGCCGTCAGTGCAGGGAGCCGCCGACCAGGCGCAGGTCGCCGTCCATGGACGAGGCGGCGGTCACGATCGCGGTCAGCGCCTCGGCGACCAGGGCCGGCGGCATGGACGGCGCGGCCCGGTCGGCGACCTGCCCGGGGGCGAACGGCACGTGCACGAACCCGCCGCGGATGTCGGGCCGCTCGGTGGCGATCAGGTGCATCAGGCCGTAGAAGAGGTGGTTGCAGACGAACGTCCCGGCGCTCTGCGACACGCTCGCCGGCACCCCGACGGCCCGGGCCGCGGCCACGCACGCCTTCACCGGCAGCGTGGCGAAGTAGGCGGCGGGCCCGCCGCGCACCACCGGCTCGTCGATCGGCTGCCGCCCGGCGTTGTCGGGGATGCGGGCGTCGTCGAGGTTGACGGCCACCCGCTCGACCGTCACGTCGGCCCGGCCGCCGGCCTGCCCGACGCAGACGACCACCCGGGGGTCGTGTTCGGCGACGGCCTCCCGCAGCCGCTCCACCGCCGCGCCGAACACGCACGGCACCTGTACGGCCCGCACCCCGGGGACGAGGCCGACCGCCTCCCACGAGGGGTTGACGGTGTCGCCGTCGAACGGCTCGAAACCGGTGAGCAGGACGGTCATCGGTGTACCTCCGGTACGGAGCAGGCGGGGGTGCCGCCGGGCAGGCGGCCGCGGTTGGCGGAGACGAGCCGGTAGCCCCACCCCGCCACCTGCCGCAGCAGGGGGAGGCGCATCAGGGACCCCGCGGCGCTCCACGGCGGGCCCGCGGAGACCAGCAGCCTGGCGACGGCCTGCGCCCCACCGTACAGCCTGCCGTCCTCGGCCCACAGCACCTCGTGCTCGGCGCGCTCCCGGGTGGCGCCGAGCGCGGCCAGGTCGGCCGTCTGCAGGGGTACGGCACGGGCCCGGAGCCCGATCCGGCGCTCGGCGAACCGGACGCAGGATGTGCAGAAGCCGCAGTCGCCGTCGTAGACCAGCACCGGTTGTTCCGTCATGCGGTGACCATACCCAGACGAATCATCCGAGAACGGGCGGCCCGTCCCCGGGCGGCCCGTCGAGGTGGCGGAACGCCTCGTGCGCGGAGCGGACGCTGTCGCGCAGCGCCCGCTCCAGCCGCCCGGCGTCCCCGGCCAGCCGGTCGATCTCCGGTACGGCCGCCGAGTCGGCGCCGGTCTCGGCCAGGAGCTCCTCGTAGCGGGGGAGGCGCTCCCGCAGCAGCTCGATCTGCTCGTGGGCGCGCAGCGCCCGCTCGGCCTCGGTCACATGGCGGGCGTAACGTTCCAGGGCCTCGACGCGGGCGACGACGGCGGCCTCGCTGGCGGACAGCGCCCGCTCCAGCGGCGCCATGGCGGCGGCCACCTCCGGGGTGCCGCCGCCGTACAGCAGGTCGCGGTGCTCGCCGCGCAGCGCCGACAGCTTGGCCAGCAGCCGGGCGATCTGCCACTCCTCGGCGGGCAGCATCACCGAGTTGCGCACGTCGTCGAGCATGCCCAGGGCGTTGACCCGCGAGCGCATGACGGTGTCGACGGCCTGCCCGGTCCGCTCCAGCAGCGGCCCGGCGGCGTCGTCGAAGTCCTCGGGCAGGAGGTAGCGGCCCTCGTACCAGTGGGCGTGCCGGGCGATCTCGTGGTCGTCGGCGTCGTCATCCTCCTCGCCGCCCTCGGGGAACTGCTGGGAGGCGAGCGTGCCGATCAGCGCCACGAAGGCGAGCATCCCGATCAGGAAGAAGGGGAGCCGCCCGATGTTCATGGCGAGCAGGCCCAGCAGGACGCCCGACAGGACGACGACGCGGACCTTGGGCGCGCGGGCCTTGCGTTCCTCGCGGGCCGGTACGGGGGCGGGCTGCCAGCCGGCCCTGACCCGGGACAGCAGCCGGGCGTTCCGGCGGAACAGCTCGGCCACCTCCGCCGGCACCTCCGGGTCGACCGTCACCCGCTGCACGGGCTCACTCCCTTCGCACGGTGGGGATCGTCTCGTCCGCCTCGGCCGCCGGGACGCCGGTCAGCCTTCGAGATACCGGAACGCCTCGTGGGCGGAGCGGACGCTGTCGCGCAGCGCCTGCTGCAGCCGGGCGGCGTCCTCGCTCAGGGTGCCGATCTCCGGCGCGGAGAAGCGGGCGGCGCCCGTCTCCGCGACGAGCTGCTCGTACTCCGGCAGGTGGGCGAGCAGGGCCTCGATCTGCCCCCGCGACGCCAGCGCGCGGTCGGCCCGCGCCACGTGGCGGGCGTAGCGCTCCAGGGCCTCGACGCGGGCGACGACGGCGGCCTCGCTGGCGGCCAGCGCCCGCTCCAGCGGCGCCATGGCGGCGGCCACCTCCGGCGTCCGGCCGCCGCGGGCCAGGTGGCGGTGCCTGGCCCGCAGGGCCGACAGCTTGGTCAGCAGCCGGGCGATCTCCCATTCCTCGGCGGGCAGCATCACCGAGTTGCGCACGCTGTCGAGCATGCCCATGGCGTTGACCCGCGAGCCCATGATGCGGTCGATCGCCTGCTGCACCCGGCCGAGCAGGGCCCGCGAGGGGACGTCGAAGTCCTCCAGGACCAGGAATCGGCCCTGGTACAGCCGCGAGTGCCGGTACAGCACGCGCTCCACCGAGTCGGCCGGCAGGGGCTTCCTGGCGAGGTGGACGCAGGCGAGGACCATCAGGTAGACGGTGCAGAGGGTGGCCAGGAACAGCCCGGTCGCGCCGGTGAGCAGCGTGACGAGGACCGTCAGGACCGTCAGCGCCCCGAGGGGGATCAGGGCGGCGACGGGGACGCGCGGACCGCTCGGCTCGGGGTTCCAGCCGGTCCGGTAGCGGGAGAGCAGCGGGCCGTTCCGCCGCATGAGGTCGGCGACGTCCGCGGGTACCTCCGGATCGACCACCACACGCAGCACAGGCTCGCCCCTTTCGCGATGGTCAAAAGAGCATAAGCGATGAGTGGATTCTGGGTTATGTACCGATGCTGCCTCCTGCCGATCTCCGGCGCGTACCGGAAACGCGGGGAACCCGGAAGGAGAACCGCGGCGGGACGGCAGGAACGGCAGGTCCGAAGCGGGTGATCGGCGGCGGGAACGGCCGGGAGAACGAAGAGATCCCCGGGTCGGGGACCCGGGGATCTCTGTCGGTGGACGATACTGGGATTGAACCAGTGACCTCTTCCGTGTCAGGGAAGCGCTCTCCCGCTGAGCTAATCGTCCTCGGAAAACCAGAGCGGAAGACGGGATTCGAACCCGCGACCCTCACCTTGGCAAGGTGATGCTCTACCACTGAGCCACTTCCGCGTGCTCCCCGGCTTGCGGGCCGGGACACATGCGCTACTTTACCGGATCCTCGCGGGTCCGGCGTCCGCGCGCCGAGGTGGAGACGGGATTTGAACCCGTGTACACGGCTTTGCAGGCCGTTGCCTCGCCTCTCGGCCACTCCACCAGTCAGACCCCTGAGGGTCTGCCGAGCGGAAGACGGGATTCGAACCCGCGACCCTCACCTTGGCAAGGTGATGCTCTACCACTGAGCCACTTCCGCGTGCTCCCCGGCCTGTCGTCCGGGGCACGAGAAAACTCTAGCGCCTCCGGAGCGTGCTTGCGCGCAACCGGGGGACAACCAGGCGATGATCGGGGGGCGGAGCGCGGATTTCCGGGTGGCTCCCGGCCGGACCCGGGGCGCCCCGGGCCCTGTCGCGCGGCCCTCAGCCGGGCACCACCGTGACGTCCTCCGCCCGGACGAACATGACCCGGTGGCCGAACTGGATCTGGTGGTAGCGCGTCCGGCCCGCGATGACGCGGTGGGACGCCGGGGAGAAGCCGCCCGTGTGGAGGTAGGAGGCGCGGCGGGTCAGGCCGAGGCTGTAGAACTGCCCGGCCGGGAGGGTGTACTGCAGGGGGGCCGGCTGCTGCACCGGTATGCCCGGCGGGTAGGCCGACGCCTCCGGGTAGGCCCTGCCGTACACCTTGACGGAGGCGAGGCCGGGGCGGGGCGTCACCAGGGGGCCGGAGGCGGGCACGGACCTGCGGGCCCCCGCCGGGTCGTAGAACCAGGCCCGCTGCCCGAGGTACCAGATCGCGGTCCAGTCGCCGCGGCGGCCGGCGAAGGCGTAACGCTGGCCGGTGGAGGCCCGTCCCGCGTGGTCGTACACGCTGTAGGTGGACGCGCCGGTGGGGTGCTTGCCGATGTCGCGGACCAGCGGCGAGGCGGGGGAGGGGCGGACGTGCAGCCAGACCGTTCCGGACCCGCGGCGGCACCGGCCCGACTTGGCGCAGCCGCTGAAGAAGGACGTGTTGGCGGCGTAGTCGGGCTTGATCATCACGGAGCGCGCCGAGTTCGCCGGGCGCGCCCCGGCCGCCGCCGAGACGAGGGAGACCTCCCGGCCGCGGACACCGGTCAGCGGGCTGCCGAGCAGCGTGAAGTAGTGGTCCCAGTCCCAGTAGGGGCCGGGGTCCTCGTGCATGCCCTGCACCGTCGCCGGGGTGGCGCCGGGCACGTTGTCGTGGCCGAGGATGTGCGCCCGGTCTAAGGGGACGTCGTACTTGCGGGCGAGGTAGCGGACCAGGCGGGCCGAGGCCCGGTACATCGCCTCGGTGTACCAGGCGCCCCCCCTGGCGAGGTAGCCCTCGTGCTCCAGGCCGATGGAGCGGGAGTTGAAGTACCAGTTGCCCGCGTGCCAGCCGACGTCGTCGGCCCGCAGGTGCTGGGCGATGTGGCCGTCGCTGGAGCGCAGGGTGAAGTGCCAGCTCACGTAGGTGGGGTCCTTGACCAGCCGGGTCATGACGTCGTAGGGCGACTCCCCGTCGTGGATGACGATGTAGTCGATCGGGCGGGTCCCCGGGTAGCGGTCGTGGTTGCCGTGGCCGCCCTTCCTCAGCCGCCGGTAGGCGGCCGGGAGCCACTCGCAGGCCAGGGCGGGCGGGCAGTCGGGGGCGGTGGACGCCGGGGCGGCGGGCAGTCCGGTCTCCCCGGGCCCCCGCTCCGGCGTCGCGGCGGGGTCGGCGGGCAGGACCACCCGCTCGCCGTCGTCGGTCACCCGCGCGGCGCCGGAACGGATCGTCGCGTACACCTCGTCGGCGAACGCCGCGGCGGTCCCGGCGTCCGTGGCGCCGGAGTAGCGGGCCACCGCGCCGTACCAGCCCGCCGGGTCCGCCCCGGGCCGCCCGCCGGCGCGCCGCTGGTGGTCGGCCAGCAGCGCGGCGCCGCCCAGGATGTTGGCCGAGGGGTCCCGGCGGAGCTCGGCGGGGGCGAGGCCGGTCAACTCCGCGGCCCGGTGCAGGGTGTCGGCGGGCGGTACGGCCCGCGGCGCGGCGGCCCGCTCGTCCCCGACGGACTCCCGGGCCGCGTCTCCGGACGGGTGCGCCGTGTCCCCGGCGTCCCCGGCCGGTTGCGTGGCGGCCGCGGCCGCCATGGCGCCCGCGGAGGGGTCGACCAGGTGCATCGGGCCGTAACCCGCCGACACGCTGGGCAGGCCGTCGTGGGCGTCCCACCGGGATTCCAGGTAGGAGACCGCCAGCAGCACGCTCTCCGGCACGCCGTACCTCAGCGCGGCCCGGGCGAAGGCCGCCTGCCGGCCGGCCGGGGACGACGCTCCCGCCGGGGGCGGCGGGACCAGCAGGGTCAGGGCGGCAAGGACGGCGGGGCCCGTCAGACGGCGCATGGTGTTCCTCCGGCCAGTTGGCTACCCAGGGTTATGAGAGACTACTCACCGTCCCAGGGTGCGGGCGCCGTACGGCTGAGGGCGGGATCTCTGCCCGAAACCGGGCAGGAAAATTGGTAATTGACGTTGATTATGCGTATGGTCCTGCCCTGTGGCCGCGGCATGGCAGTCCCATGAGGAGCTGATTACCCACCTGGTCCGGACGAGCTCCCTCGGCCCGGGCGAGGCGGCGCGGGTCGTGGCGGACGTGCTGGCCTACTTCTCCGAGCCCGTCGAGGAGTTCGTCCGGCGCCGTCACGCCGAGCTCAAGGCCAAGGGGCTGGTCAACGACCAGATCTTCCCCCGGATCGCCGCCGAGCTGCCCGCCCGGCGCGTCGCGGCACCCCAACTCACCCTGCGCCAGCTGCGCCGGATCGTCTACGGGTAAGGAGCGGACACATGTGCGGGATCGTGGCCTACGTGGGGCCTAAGGACGCGGCGCCGATTCTGCTGGAGGGTCTCGCGCGGCTGGAGCACCGCGGCTACGACTCGGCCGGCCTGGTGGTCTCCAACAAGGGCCTGAAGATGCGCAAGGTCAAGGGCCGGGTGGGCGACCTGGCCGCCGTCGTGCCCGCGCGCTTCAAGGGGACCCTGGGCATCGGGCACACCCGCTGGGCCACCCACGGCGCGCCCAGCGACGCCAACGCCCACCCCCACCTGTCCACCGACGAGCGCGTCGCGGTCGTGCACAACGGCGTCATCGAGAACGCCGACGAGCTGCGCGCCAAACTGGAGGCGGACGGCGCGGTCTTCGTCTCCGAGACCGACACCGAGGTGCTGGCGCACCTGATCGCCCGCACCGTCGAGGAGTCCGACTCGCTGGAGGAGGCGGTCCGCACCGCGCTCAAGCGGATCGTCGGCACCTACGGCATCGCGGTGATCGACGCCCGGCGGCCCGGCGAGGTGGTCGTGGCGCGCAACGGCAGCCCGATCGTGCTGGGCATCGGCGAGAAGGAGATGTTCGCCGCCTCCGACGTCGCGGCCCTGGTCCGCTACACCCGCCAGGTGGTCCACCTGGAGGACGGCGAGCTCGCGGTGCTGCGGGCCGACGGCTTCACCACGTTCGGCGGCGACGCGCGGGAGACCGCCAAGGAGCCGCTGACCGTCGACTGGGAGGCCGGCCACTACGACACCGGCGGCTACGAGCACTACCTGCTCAAGGAGATCTCCGAGCAGCCCGAGACGGTGGCCCGCACGCTGCGCGGCCGCCTCGACGACCGCTTCCACATCGCCCACCTGGGCGGCCTCAACATGGACGCGCGGGAGAGCCGGTCGTTCCGCCGCGTGAAGATCATCGGCTGCGGGTCCGCCTACTACTCCGGCCAGATCGGCGCCCAGCTCATCGAGGAGCTGGCGCGCATCCCGGCCGACGCCGAGCCGGCCAGCGAGTTCCGCTACCGCAGCCCCGTGGTGGAGCCCGACACCCTGTACGTGGCGATCAGCCAGTCGGGGGAGACCTACGACACCCTCGCCGCCGTCCAGGAGCTCAAGCGCAAGGGCGGGCGGGTGCTCGGCATCGTCAACACCGTGGGCAGCGCGATCGCCCGCGAGTGCGACGGCGGCGTGTACCTGCACGCGGGTCCCGAGGTGTCGGTGGCCAGCACCAAGGCGTTCACCTCGACCGCCGTGGCGTTCGCGCTGCTCGCGCTGCACCTGGGCCGGGTGCGCGACCTGTCCCCGGCCGACGGCCGCCGCATCTGCGAGGGCCTGCGCCGGCTGCCCCGCCAGATCGAGGAGATCCTCGCGCTGGAACCGCAGATCAAGGAGCTGGCGGACAAGTACGCCGACGCGGCGAGCATGATGTTCGTGGGCCGGGTCCGCGGCTACCCGGTGGCCCGCGAGGGCGCGCAGAAGCTCAAGGAGATCTCCTACGTGCACGCCGAGGCCTACCCGGCCAGCGAGCTCAAGCACGGGCCGCTGGCGCTGATCGGCCCGGAGACGCCGACCGTGGCGATCGTCCCCGACGACGAGCTGCTGGACAAGAACCTCACCACGCTGGGCGAGATCCGGGCGCGCGGCGGCCGGGTGCTCATGGTCGGGCACCGTACGGCCGACCCGAAGCTGGCCGACGACTGCGTGGTGGTGCCCAGGAACGAGATCGAGCTGGACCCGATCCTGCTGACGATCCCGCTCCAGCTGCTGGCCTACCACGCCGCCGTGGCGCTGGGCCGCGACGTCGACAAGCCCCGCAACCTCGCCAAGAGCGTCACCGTGGAGTGACCCCGCCGTTCCTCCTCCCGGCAACCCCACCATATGTCACAGAAAGTGACATAGGTGTAACCTGAGGTATCGGGGGTCTCGGGGGGAGGGCGCGTCGTGCACCGAAGGCGGTTCTTCTCGTTCGCCGTCGGGCTCGCCGTCCTCGGCGGCTGCGGCGGCTGCGGCGGCCCCGACCGGCCGTTCACCGGCGGGCTGACCCTCATCGTGCCCGCGGGCCGCGGGCACGACTGGGACCCCCTCGCCCGCGGCATGGCCGCGGTCGTGGACGAGGAGGGGCTGGCGCGGGCGACCACGGTGGAGAACCACCCGGACGGCCCGGCGGGCGACGCCCTGGCGGCGCTCGCCGGGCCGCCGTCCCGGGAGCGGTCCGCCCGCGGGCCGTTCCCCCGCGAGCCGTTCTCCCGCGCCGGGAGGCTGCTCCTCGCCGGGATGCCCGCGGTGGCCGGGGCGGAGATCGCCGACACCGCCGCCGTGGCCGACTCCACCACCCCGCTGGCCCGGCTGGCCGGCGACTGGGCGGCCCTGGTCGTCCTGCCCGGCTCCCGCCTGCGCTCCTTCGAGGACCTCGCCGCGCTGCTGCGCCGCGACCCGGGCGGGCTGGTGATGGGCGGGCGCCTGGAGGGCGGCTCCGACCACGTGCTCTACGGCATGATCGCCAAATGCCTCGGGGTGGACGCCCGGCTGCTGCAGTACGCCGGGTACCCCGGCACCGCCGACGCCGTCGAGGCGCTCCGTGACGGCCGGGTGGCCGCGATCCTGGGCTCGGCGCGCTCCTTCACGCGCGAGATCGCCGCGGGCCGCCTGCGGCCCCTGGTGGTCTCCTCCGCCGACCGGCTCCCCGGGATCGACGCGCCGACGCTGATGGAGATGGACGTCCGGCTGGAGTACACCGACTGGTGCGGGGTGTTCGGCCCGCGGGACATGAGCCCGGACGACCGGGACCGGGCCGTGGCCCTGTGCGACGCCCTCGACGCCTCGCCGCGCTGGCGGGCCATGTGCGAGGCCAGGGGCTGGAGCCGGGTCTACCTCAGCGGCGACGACTTCCGCCAGTGGCTGACCGGCGAGACCGACCGGGCCCGGGACGTGCTCCGTGATCTCGGTTTGCTGAAAGCCTTCGCCACAACCTGTTGGGGTAGTTGCGTCCGCCGCCACTACATGTAGGATCCTCGTCGTTGCCGGCTCGCCTTCCTGTGAAGGCGAGGCAAGAGGGAACCCGGTGGGAATCCGGGGCTGCCCCGCAGCGGTGAACGGGAACGACCGCCGTCAGGTGAGCACTGGGCCATGCCCGGGAAGCGACGGCCAGTAGGCATGTGCCAGGCGCCCGTGAGTCCGAAGACCTGCCGGCGACGGGGGAGGGGACCGGACCGGGTGCCGGGGGCCGCGCGAGGCGGCCCCGGGGCGCGCGGCGCGGCCGTCTCTCCCGCACAGATGTCCAGGGCCTCGAGGGCGGGCCCGCGGACGAGGCGGCCCGGCATGCCCGCGGACCGTTCTCCGACGCGTGCCCTCACCCGGCGGGAGCCGTACAGGGAAGCACCGAGCACGCCAGGGAGAAGCACGTGGCACCGATCGTGGCCGACGCCGCCGAAGAGACCGGGCAGGCACGCGAGGATCTGGCCGGCCGCCGGCTGGCCATCGAGGAGGCCGCCGCCCGGGTGGTCACCGATCCGGAGAACTCCAAGGTCGCCGCCGGCCTGCTGGCCGGACTGATCGCCGACGAGGCCGCCGCCCACGGCGTGCGGACCTTCGCCGGGTCCGTCGCCGCCGCCCACGCCGCCGGGCTGCTGCAGGACGGCCTGGCCGCCTTCGTGGCGGCGCACGCCGCCGAGCTGGACGCCCTCGTCGACGACGCCGCCGACGCCCGGTTCGAGTACTTCGGCCTGCGCACGGTCTACGACCGCTACCTGCTGCGCCACCCCGAGACCCGCGGCGTGCTGGAACGCCCGCAGCACTTCTTCCTGCGGGTGGCGTGCGGCCTGTCGGAGACGGTCGAGGAGGCCGCCGAGCTGTACCGGCTCATGTCCACCCTGGCCTACCTGCCCAGTTCGCCCACCCTGTTCAACTCCGGGGCGCGCCGGCCCCAGCTGTCCTCCTGCTTCCTGCTCGACTCGCCCCGCGACGAGCTGGAGGCGATCTACGAGCGGTACGGGCAGGTCGCGCGGCTGTCGAAGTACGCCGGGGGCATCGGCGTCTCCTGGACCCGGATCCGCTCACGCGGCTCGCTGATCCGCGGCACCAACGGCCACTCCAACGGCGTCGTGCCGTGGCTGCGCACCCTGGACGCGAGCGTCGCCGCGGTCAACCAGGGCGGCCGCCGCAAGGGCGCGGCCTGCGTCTACCTGGAGACCTGGCACGCCGACATCGAGGACTTCCTGGAGCTGCGCGACAACACCGGCGAGGAGTCCCGCCGCACGCACAACCTGAACCTCGCCAACTGGATCCCCGACGAGTTCATGCGCCGCGTCGAGGCCGACGGCACCTGGTCGCTGTTCGACCCCAGGGAGGTCCCGCACCTCACCGACCTGTACGGCGAGGCGTTCGACACGGCCTACCGCGCCGCCGAGGCCGAGGGCCGCTACGTCCGCCAGGTCCCCGCCCGCGCCCTGTACGGCCGGATGATGCGCACCCTCGCCCAGACCGGCAACGGCTGGATGACCTTCAAGGACGCCGCCAACCGCACCTCCAACCAGACGGCCCGCCCCGGGAACGTCATCCACCTGTCGAACCTCTGCACCGAGATCCTGGAGGTCACCAGCGACGCCGAGACGGCCGTGTGCAACCTCGGCTCGATCAACCTCGCCGCCCACCTCGACGGCGGGCGGATGGACTGGGCGCGGCTGCGCGCCACCGTCCGCACCGCCGTACGGTTCCTGGACCGCACGATCGACCTGGGCTTCTACCCGACCCCCGAGGCCGAGGCCGCCAACCGCAGGTGGCGGCCGATCGGGCTGGGCCTGATGGGCCTGGCCGACGTGTTCTTCACGCTGCGGCTGCCGTTCGACTCCCCGGAGGCGCTGGAGCTGTCCACCCGGATCTCCGAGGAGATCGCGCTCGCCGCCTACGCCACCTCCGCCGACCTGGCCGTCGAGCGGGGCCGCCACCCCTCCTACGACGAGACCCGCGCCGCCCGCGGCGTGCTGCACCCCGACCACTACGGCGCCGGGCGGTCGGCCGAGTGGGCGGCGCTGCGGGCCAGGATCGCCGGGACGGGCCTGCGCAACTCGCTCATGATCGCGATCGCGCCCACCGCGACCATCGCCTCCATCGCCGGCTGCTACGAGTGCATCGAGCCCCAGGTCTCCAACGTCTTCAAGCGCGAGACCCTCTCGGGAGAGTTCCTCCAGGTCAACCGCTACCTGGTCCGCGACCTCGCCGAGCGCGGCCTGTGGACCCCGCAGATCCGCGACGCGATCAAGCGGGCCGACGGCTCCGTCCAGGACGTCCCCGGCGTGCCCGACGACCTCAGGGCGCTCTACCGCACCGCCTGGGAGCTGCCGCAGAAGGCGCTCATCGACCTGGCCGCCGCGCGCATGCCGTACATCGACCAGTCGCAGTCGCTGAACCTCTTCATGGCCACGCCGACCATCGGCAAGCTCTCCTCGATGTACGCCTACGCCTGGAAGTCCGGCCTGAAGACGACCTACTACCTGCGGTCCCGTCCGGCCACCCGGATCGCGCAGACCACCGTGGCCAGGGCCGTCCCCGAGCCGGAGGCCGTCGCCTGCTCGCTGGAGAACCCCGAGTACTGCGAGGCCTGCCAGTAGCGCCCGCCGCGCGGGCGTCCCCTCGCGGGCGCCCGCGCCGCGTCCCGCTTCCCCGATCCGGCACCGCGCCCGGATCGCCGCGCGTCCGTCGCGCGTCTCCTCGTCCCGCTTCACCCGAACCCCACGGAGGGCTCCGCCGATGCTGCTCGACCCCGGAATGGACCTCACGCTGCGCCCCATGCGCTACCCGGACTTCTACGAGCGCTACCGCGCCGCGATCCGCAACACCTGGACCGTGGAGGAGGTGGACCTCTCCTCCGACCTGCCCGACCTCGCCAGGATGACGGCCGAGGAACGCCACCTGATCAACCGGCTCGTCGCCTTCTTCGCCACCGGCGACTCGATCGTGGCCAACAACCTCGTCCTCAACCTCTACCGGCACGTCAACGCCCCCGAGGCGCGGCTGTACCTCAGCAGGCAGCTGTTCGAGGAGGCGGTGCACGTCCAGTTCTACCTGACCCTGCTGGACACCTACCTGCCCGACCACGACGAGCGGGTCCGGGCCTTCGCCGCGGTCGAGCACATACCCTCGATCCGGGACAAGGCCGAGTTCTGCTTCCGGTGGATCGACTCGCTCGGCGGGCTGGACCGCCTGGAGACCCGCGAGGACCGGCGGGCGTTCCTGCTCAACCTGATCTGCTTCGCCGCGTGCATCGAGGGACTGTTCTTCTACGGCGCCTTCGCCTACGTCTACTGGTTCCGCTCCCGGGGCCTGCTGGGCGGCCTGGCCACCGGGACCAACTGGGTGTTCCGCGACGAGTCCATGCACATGGAGTTCGCCTTCTCCGTGGTGGACACCGTACGGGCAGAGGAGCCCGAACTGTTCGACGACGAGCTGGGCGGGCAGGTCACCCGGATGCTGGAGGAGGCGGTGGCCGCCGAGCTGGCCTTCGCCGCCGACCTGTGCGGCGACGGGCTGCCCGGGATGGAGGTGGACCGGATGCGGCAGTACCTTGAGTACGTGGCCGACCAGCGCCTGGTCCGGCTCGGGTTGCCCGTCAGGTACGGCACCGCCAACCCCTTCGCCTTCATGGAGCTGCAGGACGTCCAGGAACTCGCCAACTTCTTCGAGCGGCGCGTTTCGGCCTACCAGATAGCCGTTGAGGGGAACGTCACATTCGACGAGTCCTTCTGAATACGCGGCGGGCCCGTGGGCAACCCCCGTGAGGGGACCGACGACGGGAGGAAAGCCGATCTTGTCCAGATGGATCATCATGCTCATCACGGTGATCGTCGCCGCCGCCGCGGTGGAGGTGGTGCGCCGGGTACTGCGGTCGCGGCTGGTCGGCGAGAAATGGGTTCTCGCCGGTCCGCTCGTGTGCCGCTGCGCCTGGCCGGCCCTGGCCACGGCGGTCGTCGCGGCCGTCAAGACGGTCTACCAGCCGAACATGGCCGAGGGACCGTTCGCCCACGGCATCGAGCAGGTGCTCGGCCTGACCATGATCGGCGTCGTCTCCTGGCTGGTCATCGAGGCCGCCTACGCGGTCACCGACGTGGTGCTGGAACGGCTGGTGACCGTCGAGGGCGAGCGCAACCGGCGGGCCCGCCGCATCCGCACCCAGATCACCCTGGTCCGCCGGGTGGCCTCAGCGGTGATCATCGTGGTGGCGCTGGGCGCGATGCTCTTCACCTTCCCCCAGGTGCGCGCGCTCGGCGCCGGGCTGCTGGCCTCCGCCGGAATCGCCGGCGTGATCGTCGGTGTCGCCGCCCAGTCGACCCTGGGCAACCTGCTCGCCGGGCTGCAACTCGCCTTCAGCGACGCGCTCCGGCTCGACGACGTCGTGGTGGTCGAGGACGAATGGGGCCGCATCGAGGAGCTCAGCCTCACCTACGTGGTGCTGCACCTGTGGGACGAGCGCAGGCTGGTGCTCCCGGTCTCCTACTTCACCACCAACCCCTTCGAGAACTGGACCCGCCACAGCAGCCGGGTGATCGGCGCGGTGATGCTCCGCGTCGACTGGTCGGTCCCGGTGGACGAACTGCGCACCGAGCTGTACAGCGCCCTGCGCGAACACCCGCTGTGGGACCAGAAGGACTGGGTCCTCCAGGTCGTCGACACCCTGCCCAACGGCCTGGTGGAACTGCGCGCGCTGATGAGCGCCGCCGACTCGCCCAGCGCGTGGGACCTCAAGTGCGACATCCGCGAGCACATGGTCAGGTTCATCCAGGAGAAGTACCCCGACTCGCTGCCCCGTTTCCGGGTGGACGACCGCGCCGCGTAGCCGGCCGTACGGCGGGTTCCCCGTCCGGGGCCCGCGGCGCCGGGGCCGGGCCGTACGGCGGAGCCCCTACGCGGCCGGGCCGGGCCGCAGCACCCGCGCTGCCCCGGAGATCAGCGCGGTGGCCAGGATCCACCCCGACACGATCAGGGTCCAGGCCAGCCACCGGGTCCAGCCCACCGGATCCCACGCCCCCCGCTGCTCGAAGACGCTCACCGGGACCAGCAGGTCGAGGGTGTAGGTGAACGGCTGGAAGACCCGGACCTCCTCCGGGTCGATCTTCACCGGCGGAACGGCGCCGAAGGCCACCGTCCCGGCGGTCAGCAGCACCACCGCCCACAGGGCCGCCAGCCAGGGGCGGTAGCCGTACCCGACGACGAGGTCGAGCAGCCCGCCCCACGCCCGCCCGGCCGGCCGGAGCGTGCCGCGCCGGTCGCGCTGCTTGGCCAGCAGCACCCGGCGCGCGTCCGGCTCGTGGCCGATCCGCCGGTACCACGCCGCGAGCTGCTCGTACGGCTGGGGCCGGTAGCCGTCCGGGTCCCGGCTCGCCCACGACAACCGCTCGGCCACGCTCCACGGGCCGCGCAGCGCCTCGTAGACCAGCCCGTTGAGGTGGACCCCGCCGGGGTAGGCGTCCGGCCGGTCGAGCAGGACGCCGATCCGCGAGTAGCCCAGGTTGACCTCCCCCTCGATCGACTCCGGGGTCAGGATCACCTCGTCCACCTGGGCGTGGCTGAGGTGCAGCACCCGGCCGGGGGCCTTCAGCGTCGCGTCGGAGAAGGAGAGCGTCCCGCCGACGCGCGCGCCGCGCATCCGGATCGTGCCGGTCGCGGTGAACCCGGCGCTGAACTCCGCCGACCCGCATTCCAGCATGTCGGCCGTCACGGCGTGCGGCCCGGTCGCGGTGACGACCGAACCCTGCAGGTAGATCCCGCTCCGGAGCTTCGCCCCGATGAGCCGCAGGCCGCCGGTGACGTGCGTGTCCCGCATGAACGTCGCACCGGTGACGGTGAGACCGCCGGCCCACAGCGCGTGGCGGACCTGGTCGAGGCGGCGTTCACGCGCCTCCTCGAGGGAGATCGTCCGGCGGGTGTCCACCATCCAGTTGGCACCCGGTTTGAGCCGTTCGCCCGGGGCGGAAAGGCGCATCCGGGAGAGCCTGAGCTGGCCGTTCACCTCGGCGTTGTCCAGCCGGATCCCGGCGTGGACGGTCGAGCCGTCGAAGTCGAGCAGGCCCTTGACCGTGCACCGGGTGGCCCGGACGCGTTCCAGGTCGCACCCCCGGAACCGGACGCCGACGGCGGTGGCGTCGTTGAGGGAGACGGCCCCGGCCAGGTGGCAGTTGAGCAGGTGCAGCTTGCCGGTGAGGGTGGCGTCCGACAGGTCGAGCGGACCCGTGACCCGCGCGCCCGCCAGTCGCAGCCCGGCGGTCCCGCCCTGCGCGGCCTGCCGCGCGCCGCGCAGCAGCGCCGCCAGGACCTCCGCGCGGACCGTCCGATCCGGCCCCCACCCGGCGCCCCTCGCCGGGTCGTCCTCCTCCGGGTCGCCGGTGCGCAGGTCCACCCAGGCGCCCGTGGGATAGGCGTTCCAGACCCGGCGCTCGGCCGGGCTCAGCCGGGGGAACGACCGTACCGGTCTCATCGAGGCCCTCCTCGCGGGTCCGCGCCCCTCCCCGGCGGCCGGTGCCCCGCCGGTTCCGGGACGGTTCGCCGTCATGATCGGGGAACGTCCCGGAAGAATCTACAACGTACAGGTATCCGGTGGTTTCCGATCGGCCACCGGCGACCCCGTCGCCACCCTCCGGGTCGGCCTCGTCCCCGGCGCCTATTCGGGGGACATGACCTCGTAGAGGTTGCCGGAGTCGTCGGAGAAGAACAGGCCGCGCGGGCACAGCGGGTGGTCGACGCGGCCGTTGGCGCGGTCGGCGGGGTGGCTGCCGTACGGCACGCCGCGCTCCCGGAGCCGGGCCAGGATCGCGCCGAACGTGGCCGGGTCCACGTCGAAGGCCAGGTGGTGCCCCTCGGGGTCCTCGACGGTCATGTAGTCGAGGGTGAGGGAGCCGTTGACCCGGACGGGCGCGAAGTGGCCGCGCGCCCCGGCCGGAGGCAGGCACTCCAGGCCCATGACGTCGGCGAAGAACCGGGCCGCGCGTCCGTTGTCACGGGCGGGGACGATGGTGTGGTTCAGCGTGACGGTCACCTCGCGCCCTCCTCGGCGGAGCCGGGACGGGCCAGCGCGCCGTGCACGAACACGTCCACGACTTCGGCGACGTCCGGCGCGGTGTCGCCGGCCGATCGCCTGCTCCCGGCGGACATCAGGTCCATGAACAGCGCGGCCAGCCGTTCCGGGGGAAGACGCAGCGCCTCGCGGTCCGGCTCGAACAGCTCGGCCAGCGCCTCGCGGGTCCGCCGGAGGGACGCCTCCCGGCCGCCCGGCGGATGCGGCCCGCCCGGCCGGCCGGCGGCCGCCTCGCCGGCTGTCCCGCCGGTGGGCTCCTCGCCCGCGGTGCCGGTCGGCGCGTCCGTACGGTCCCCGGGGGAGGGGCGCCGGTCGCGGGACGAACGGTGGCCCGAGGCGTGCAGGGCGCCGAGGACCGTGCCGATCCGCGTCATGTGGGCCCGCATGGCCTCGGCGGCCTCGGTCAGGCGGGCGGCGAGCGGCTGGTCGAGCGGGACGGCGGCGAGCTGCTCCAGCACGTGGCCGGGCTGGAGGGCCTCGGCCACGCAGGCGTCCAGCAGCTCGTCCTTGTCGGCGAACACCCGGAAGATCGTGGCCTCGCCGATCCCGGCGGCCCTGGCGACCTGGCTGGTGGTGACGGCGGTGCCGTACTCGGCGATCAGGGGGAGGGCGGCGAGCACGATCATCTCCCGCCGCCGCTCGGGGCTCATTCCCGGCGCTCTGCGCCGGGGGGATGTGGTCTCCATGTCTTCACCGTACGGAGTGAGTACTCACTCCGTCAATGGGAAATCGTGAACGAGTCCTTCGTGCGGGAGGCGTAGCGCCGCGACGCCCGGCGGCCGGAGGGCCCGTGACATCGGACGCTTCGGCGGACGCGCCATGGTGCCCGGCGATCCGGGGAGGACGCGATGATGCCGGACGGTCCGGAGGATGTTCCGTGACATCGGCATTTCGGAGAACCTTTCGCATCCCCGGCTCGGCATGTCGCCCTCCCCGAGGGAGATTCCTCATCCCGCCCCGATTTCCTGCGGAAACGGTTTGCCGAACACGCCACGTGACGGCCGATCACGCCGCATGATGTTCCCCGCGAGGACTCGTCCCCTGCCTCCGATCCTCGACGGCGCGACGCGCCTACGCTGAACCCATCCCCCGAGGAGAGAACCATGACCACGTTGGAGGAACGAGTGACCCGGCTGGAGCAGGACTTCATGACGCTCGGCACCGAGTGCGGGTCCAGAGCCTCGCAGCGCGCGTACGAGGCACTGGACCCCGTCTACACCCAGCTCAACACGGCGGACGAGCGGATCAAGCGGGTGGACGACTGGTTCAAGGGCCTGGACGACAAGGCCGTCGGCCTGGGTGTCCAGGTCGGGGAGCTGAAGGCCGTCGTGACCGGCCTCGACACCAGGGTCACGGGCGTCGACCGCAAGGTGGGCGAACTCGGTACCAAGGCCGTCGCACTCGACACCCGCGTCTCCGACCTCGGCGCCAGGGTCACGGGCGTCGACCGCAAGGTGGGCGAGCTCGGTACCAAGGTCGCCACGCTCGACACCCGGGTCTCCGACCTCGGCACGCATGTCTCCGAGCTCGGCACGCACGTCTCCAAGCTGGACGGCAAGGTCACCAGGCTGGACATCAGGGTCACCATGCTCGACGACCGGGTCTCCACATTGGACGACCGGGTCGCCAAGCTCGACAAGCGCGTCTCCGTGCTGGATACCCGGGTTTCCGAGCTCGGTACGCAGGTCTCCGACCTCGGCACGCAGGTCGCCAAGCTCGACAAGCGCGTCTCCGTGCTGGACGACCGGGTCGCCAAGGTCGACGACCGCGTCTCCAAGCTGGACGATCGGGTCTCCAAGCTCGACAGGCGGGTCTCAGCGCTGGACGACCGGGTCGCCAAGCTGGACGACCGCGTCTCCGTGCTGGACGACCGGGTCTCCAAGCTCGACACCAAGGTCGATCTCCTCCGTGAGGAGATGAACGCCAAGTTCGACGCGATAGACGAGCGGTTCTCGCTCGTGAACGGGCGGATCGACAAGCTGGAGACGCGGATGGACGAGATGTCCGCGTTCAACGCGACGATGTTCCAGGCGATCCTCGACCGGCTCCCGGAGAAGCCCTCGGTCAACTGATCCGCCCCTCCGGGACACCGGGCCGCTCCGCGCGCGGCCCGGCGTCCGAGGCGCCGGTCGGCCGACGCGGACGGGCGTCCAGGCGCCGGTCAGCGGCCCGGTGCCGGTACACCGGCCGGGGCCTGGCCTCCAGGGAAGCCCGTCAGCGGTCGATGATCTCGTTCTTGCCGATGACCACGATCCCGTTCCTGGTGACCGCGAACCGGCTGCGGTCGTACTCGAGGTCGAAGCCGATCCGCGCCCCGTCGGGGATGACCACGTTCTTGTCGATGATCGCCTTGCGGACGACGGCGCCCCGGCCGATCTTCACGTTGTCCATCAGCACCGAGTCCTCCACCCGCGAGTGCGAGTGCAGCACCACGCCGGGGGAGAGGATCGAGTGGTCCGCCAGGCCGCCGGAGACGATCACACCGGCGGACACCAGGGAGTCGACCGCCCGCCCGACCCGGTCGCCCTCGTTGTGGACGAACTTGGCCGGCGGGAGCGGGTCGTGCCAGGTGTAGATCGGCCACTGCTGGTTGTACAGGTTGAAGACCGGGTGCGGTGAGATGAGGTCCATGTGGGCCTCGTAGAAGGCGTCGAGCGTTCCGACGTCGCGCCAGTAGCCCCGGTCACGCTCGGTGGAGCCGGGCACCACGTTGTCGGCGAAGTCGTACACCTGGGCGCCGCCGGACTTCACCAGCATCGGGATGATGTTCCCGCCGAGGTCGTGCTTGCTGGTGGGGTCGAGCGCGTCCTCGCGGAGCGCGTCGAGCAACGCCTGGGTCTTGAAGACGTAGTTGCCCATCGACGCGTACACCTGGTCGGGGGCGTCGGGCAGGCCCACCGCGTCCTTGGGCTTCTCGCGGAACGCCACGATCCGCCGCCCGGCCGGGTCGGTCTCGATCACCCCGAACTGGTCGGCGAGCGACAGCGGCTGCCGGATGGCCGCCACCGTCACGTCGGCGCCGGAGTCGACGTGCTGCTCCACCATCTGCCGGGGGTCCATCCGGTAGATGTGGTCGGCGCCGAACACGATGACGTGCTCGGGCATCTCGTCGTAGATGAGGTTCAGGTTCTGGAACAGCGCGTCGGCCGACCCGGAGAACCAGTGCGGGCCCAGCCGCTGCTGCGCGGGCACCGGAGTGACGTAGTTGCCCAGCATGGTCGACAGCCGCCAGGTGCGGGAGACGTGCCGGTCGAGGCTGTGGCTCTTGTACTGCGTCAGCACCACGATCTTCAGGTACTGGCCGTTGGCGAGGTTCGACAGCACGAAGTCGACGAGCCGGTAGATCCCCCCGAACGGCACGGCCGGCTTGGCCCGGTCGGCCGTGAGCGGCATCAACCGCTTGCCTTCGCCGCCGGCGAGGACGATCGCGAGGACTCTCATACACCCGACCCTAACCCGGTGAACAGGGATGAAACACTACGCTGATCATATGCGCGTTGATCTGCTGAGCCGCGAGTATCCCCCAGAGGTGTACGGCGGAGCCGGTGTCCATGTCGAGTACCTCGCCCGCGAGCTTCGGAGGCTGGCCGAGGTCCGGGTGCGCTGCTTCGGGGCGCCCCGGGCGGAGGAGGGGGTGGCGGCGTACCGGACGCCGGCCGGACTGGAGGGGGCCAACGCCGCCCTCCAGGTCCTCGGCGTCGACCTGGAGATGGCGGCGGCGTGCCAGGGCGCGGACCTGGTGCACAGCCACACCTGGTACGCCAACTTCGCCGGCCACGTCGCCAAGATGCTGTACGGCGTCCCGCACGTGATGACCACCCACAGCCTGGAGCCGCTGCGGCCGTGGAAGGCCGAGCAGCTCGGCGGCGGCTACACCTTGTCGTCCTGGGCCGAGCGCGGCGCGCTGGCGAGCGCCGACGCGGTCGTCGCGGTCTCGGAGGGCATGCGCCGCGACGTGCTGGCCGCCTACCCGGCGGTGGCGCCGGAGAAGGTCACGGTGATCCACAACGGGATCGACACCGCCCAGTACGCCCCCGATCCCGACACCGGTTTCCTGGCCGCGCACGGCATCGACCCGGCCCGGCCGTACGTGGTGTTCGTGGGCCGGATCACCCGGCAGAAGGGGCTGGTCCATCTGCTGCACGCGGCACGGGACCTGCGGCGCGACGCCCAGCTCGTGCTCTGCGCGGGCGCGCCGGACACCCCGGAGATCGCCGAGGAGGTGACCGCCCTGGTCCGGGGGCTGGACCGCGAGGGCGTCGTGTGGATCTCGGAGATGCTGCCGCGCCCCGAGGTGATCCAGATCCTGACCCACGCCACGGTGTTCGTCTGCCCCTCGGTCTACGAGCCGATGGGCATCGTGAACCTGGAGGCCATGGCCTGCGAGACCGCCGTGGTGGCCACCGCCACCGGCGGCATCCCCGAGGTCGTGGCCGACGGGTCGACGGGCCTGCTGGTGCCGATCGAGCAGTCAGCCGCCGACGGCTCCCCCGACGACCCCGAGCGGTTCGCCGCCGACCTCGCCGAGCGGATCAACCGGCTGCTGGACGACCCGAAGCTGGCCGCCGAGCTGGGCGCGGCCGGGCGGGCGCGGGCCGTGGAGCACTTCTCCTGGGCAAGGATCGCCGAGCGGACGATGGACCTGTACCGATCGGTCACCGCCTCCTGACGGGGGCCACCGGGTCGGCCTCGCCGTACGGCGGGGTCAGCGGCTGATGAAGCTCAGGATGACGTTGTGGGCGTGGTGGGCCTTCTCGTCGCCGCGGAACTCCACCTCGTAGGTGTGGGTGCCCACGTGGACGGCGATGGCGCCGGAGGAGAAGAACCCGCCGGCGAGGGACTTGTTGCTCACCACGCTGACGGCCGAGATCTTGCTGTAGGGGATGCTCGTGATGGCGATCTTCTTGCCCACGAACGACTTGTCCTGGACGATCACCCGCCTGTCGGTGAGGCCGAGGAACCCGGTGCCCGTGCCGATGGCGTCGTAGACGGCGATGATCTGCTCGCCGGGCATCAGGCCGCTCTCGATCTGACGGAGCTGCTCCTTGCGGTCGTACGCGATCTGCGTCATGCGCTCGCAACCTCTCGGGGGAACCGGCGGAACGGAGGATCCGCGCTGACCGTGCAACGAACACGGTTGGAGAGGGGTTCCGCCGGGTCGGTAAGGTCAAGGCCGTGAACGTTCAGATGAGGATCACGGACCGTCACGGAGGCGTGAGCGCTGCGCCGTACGACACCCGCAACCTCGGCGGCGCGTGCGGGGACGACCCCGCGGCGGTCGCGGCCAACCGGGCCGGTACCGCGGCGGAGTTCGGGCTGGAGCGGGTCGTGTTCATGCGGCAGGTCCACAGCGCCGACGTCCGCTACGTCACCGAGCCGTTCGGCGACGACCCGCCGCCGCTGGACGGCGTCTGCACCGACGTCCCCGGCCTCGGCCTGGCGGCGCTGTGCGCCGACTGCGCGCCCGTCCTGCTGGCCGACCCCGCGGCGGGCCTGGTGGGCGCGGCGCACTCCGGGCGGGCCGGCACCGTCTCGGGGGTGGTCCCGGCGCTGGTGGCGGAGATGGCGGCGCGCGGCGCGGAGCCGGGCCGGATGACCGCCCTGATCGGCCCGATGGCCTGCGGGAGCTGCTACGAGGTGCCGGAGGAGATGCGCGCCGAGGTCACGGCCGTCGTCCCCGAGGCGTGGTCGATCACCCGCCACGACACCCCCGCCCTCGACCTGCGGGCCGCGATCAACTCGCAGCTCGCCAGGGCCGGTGTCGGCGAGGTCACCCACGACACGCGCTGCACCATCGAGAGCCCCGAGCTGTTCTCCCACCGCCGCGACGGCGTGACCGGCCGCTTCGCCGGCTACGTCTGGCTGGAACGGGACTAGGTCCTAGGCCGTGCCCGGCGGCTCATGCGCCTCTCCGAGCCGCGCCCACGGCCGCAGCTTCTCCGGATTGCGGACCACCCAGATCCGGGTGACGCGGCCGTCGGCGACATCGAACGAGGCCACGGCCGTGACGGCGCCGGCCTGCCGGACCACCAGACCCGGCACGCCGTTGACCGGCCACTCCAGGAGTTCGAGCCCCGGAGCCCTGCCGGTGAGGGCGGCCATGTACCGGGCGATGGGCGCGGCCCCCTCGACCGGGCGCAGGGCGGCACTGACGATGCCGCCGCCGTCGGCGGTCATGACGGCGGCGGGATCGAGGAGGCCGACGAGGGCCGCGATGTCCTTCGTCTCCCATGCCTCCTTGACATGCCGCACCACGTCGGCCTGCCGGGCCGCCGTCACCGGAGGGCGCGCGACGCCCACCCGCCGCCGGGCGGAGGCCGCCAGCTGCTTGCAGGCCGCGGGGGTCCGGCCGAGGACGTCGGCGATCTCGGCGAAGGGGTAGCGGAAGACGTCGTGCAGGACGAACGCCACCCGCTCGGCGGGTGTCATCGACTCCAGGACGACGAGGAAGGCCATGGTCACCGATTCGTCCAGGACCATCTGGTCGGCGAGGTCGGTGCCAGGGCCGTGGTCCCACCCGGCGCGGCCGGGCAGCGGTTCGGGCAGCCACGCGCCGACATACCGTTCACGCCGGGCCCGCGCCGAGCCGAGCACGTCCAGGCAGATGCGGCCGGTCACCGTCGTCAGCCAGGCGCCGGGGGACACGATCTCCTCCTGCCGGCTTCGTGGCAGCGCGTACCAGCGCGCGTAGGCCTCCTGTACGGCGTCCTCGGCCTCGGCCAGCGAGCCGAGCAACCGGTAGGCGACATTGATCAGCTGGCGCCGCTCACCGGCTGTCTCATCGGTGCTCGTCCCGGCCGTCCCCATGCTTCCGATCGCCTTCTCGCCTTACCTTTCGCGGGCCCGCGTCGTCGGGCTGGTGAGACCTTATCGACCTACTGCCCCCGGGGGCGGAACAGGGGGACCGTGGCATGACCACCCAGGCGACGGCACAGCGCAGTTTCTCGTTCCTGCGGATCGCGATCGCTCTGCAGACCCTGACCATCTTCCTTCAGGCGGTTTCCGCCGGACTGCTGCTGACCTCGTCCTACGGAGAGACGCTGCACAGCGTCGGAGCCCGCGTGATGTACGGGGCGGCGCTGCTGTACGTGCTCGCGGCGGTGCTGGCGTGGAAGCCGGGCGGCGGCTCGCCCCGGCCCATCTGGCACGCGTCCGGCTTCCTCGTCCTCGCCTCCGTCCAGGTCGCGCTGGGCATCGCGCACGTACCGGCGGTCCATCTCCCCCTGGGCGTCCTGATGTTCGGGCTGAGCGTGCTGGCGCTGGCGCGGCGCTGAGGTCCGGTACGGAGGCACACCGGAACCGGGCGGGGCCCGTCCCGCGCGTCCCCTTCCGGTGCGGCCGCACCGGAAGGGGACGCTCGCGTGAAGCCGCCGGCCGCCGACGGCTCTCGACCGTCGGCCGTCCTCGGCCGCCGGCCGTCAGGCGTCCTCGGCCAGGACGCTTCCGTAGGCGCGGGCGGCGAGGTCGGCGATGAGGTCGTGCGCGCCGAGCGGGTCGGCGGACTCGGCGCCGATCAGCGCCGCCGCCTCGCCCACCAGGCCGGGGTCGGCCTCGGGGCCGATGAGGCAGGGGGAGAGGGCGATGCGCTCGGCGCCGACGCCGCGCAGCCGCTCGGCCGCGGCGGCGGCGTCCGGGCCGCCGTCCAGGGAGGCGACCAGCACGGGGAGGGTCAGGCGCGAGGCCAGCAGGACGGCCGTCGGCTGGGCCTCGGCCGCCCCGTACGCGCCGCCGACCGTGGCGAGGACGACCGCGTCGATGGGGCTTCCGATGTTGAGCAGCCGCATCCGGTCCGCGCGGGCAAGGTTCTTCTCGGCCAGGCGGATGTGCAGCGCCTCGGCGAGCAGCGGGTGCGGCCCGAGCGACTCGGTGACCCGCGCCGCCACCCCGCTCGCCGCGACCGCCGCGGCGATCACGCCGTCGGCGACCGGGTGCGGGCCGGTCAGCAGGGGCACCACGATGGCGGCCTCGCCGTCCGCGGGACGCTCACGGGCCGCCGCCTCCAGCTCGGAGGTCAGCTCCTTGCCGTCCTCGCCGAGACCGGCGAGGCGTACTTCGATCTGTGGGTTGTCCACCCGGATCATGGACGCCAGCCCGGCGGCGACGCCTGACGCGTCGCCGAGCGTGGCGAGCACCAGCGCGGGTGCCTCGGGTGGGAGCTGGGAGGGCACGGGTCTGCGGTGCCGGCCGGAGGGCCGTACGGCGCGCCCGCGTACGGGGAGGCTGGAACTCTCACTCACAGGGGCGGACTCTAGGGGTATTTACCCACCTTTGTAACTGAAAAAGGCAGCGATTCCGTCACGACCTGCCCCGTGCGGGCCGTACGGACGTCCCCGGATCGGGCTCCCTCCCGGGAGCGGGACCGGGCGGTCACGGACCGTGGGCCGGCGGGCGCGCGCCCACCGGCCCGCGCGGGCCGGGTCAGACGTCGCGGTACCCCTCCCACTCGTCCTCCAGGGCCGAGTGGATCACGGAGTCGCGCCAGGTGCCCCGGGCCCGCACGTGGTGCCTGATCCGGCCCTCCTCGACCATCCCGGCCACCAGCATCGCGAGCTGGGCCGCGGTGTTGGCGGGGGAGCGCGCGCCCCAGACGCGGTGCAGGCGCAGGTCCCGGAAGCCGAACGCGAGCACCAGCCGGATCAGGTCGGTGCCGATGCCGCGGCCCCAGTGGTCGGGCCGCAGGCCGAGGCCGAGCTCCGCGCTGTGCGGATGGTCGGCGTCGATGCGCAGGCGGGCCACGCCGATGGCGTCGTCGCGGTCGGCCTCGGTCACGGCGAGCACGTACAGGCGGCGGGGCTCGGCGCGGGCGGCGTCCATCGCCTCGGCGACGATCTCCTCGACCTCCTCGCGGGTGCGCGGGTCGAACGGCAGGTGCTCGGTGGCGGTGGGGTCGCCGTACACGGCGTGCATCGCGTCCACGTCCGCGGCGGTCACTTCCCTCAGCCGGAGCCTCTTGCCGGAGATCTCAACGTGGCGCATGGGCAGACGCTAATGCCTCAGCAGTACCAGAAGCTAGGGACTGACACCCCGATATCATCCCAAAAACCACGAAATATGCCGTGACCCGGGTTCATGGTGAAAAAAGGTTGTTATCCCCTTGCGGTCACCCCATCGCCGGGCCGGGCCGGCGCCGAGGGGCGTCGGCGGGACGTGGGCACCGCCGGCATCCGCTTCCCCCGGGCTCCTGCCGCGGGTATCCGCTTCCACCGGGCTCCTGTCGCCGCCCTGCGCCCCGGACGCATCTCAGCACGACCATTCAGGGGATAGTGGACAATAAGCGGATGATCTTCGCATCCGAGGTGCTCGTGGTCACCGGTCCCGCCCTGGTCGCCGATCTCCGGCTGCTCACCGAGGTGGCCGACCGCGAGTTCGCCGCCCTCGGCGTCCAGGGCAGGGTGTCGCCGGCCGCCGACCTGCCCGCCTTCCGCGATGCACTGGAGTCGCCCGGCCCGGTGGTCGCCGTCCCCGGCTCCGACCCCGAGGCGCGCGCGCTGTTCGCCGGGCACCCCCGGGCCGTCTGGGTGGACCTCACCAAACCGGCCGCCCCGGGCGACCGGTTTCCCCCGCCCGCCTCGGGACCCGGCGCGACGTACCTGTACGGGCGCGGGGTCGGCGGGCTGACCTGGGCGATCAGGCACGCCGTGCACCGGATGCGGTGGCCGGCCAGGCGCGTCCCCTACGGCGAGCACCCCGACCAGTGGGCCGAGGTGCGCCTCCCGGAGGGCGGCGACGCCGGCCGGGCGCCCGTGGCGGTGCTGCTGCACGGCGGCTACTGGCGCTCCGTCTGGGGCGCCGACCTGATGGACGCGCTCTGCGTCGACCTGGCCGGACGCGGCTTCGCCGCCTGGAACCTGGAGTACCGCCGCCCCGACCTGCACGGCTGGGCCGCGACCACCGAGGACGTGGCACGCGGCGTCGCGCTGGCCGCCGGGGACGCCCCGGGGCCGGTCGTGCTCATCGGCCACTCGGCGGGCGGCCAGCTCGCCCTGCGCGCCGCCGCCGACGACCGCCGGGTCACCCTGGCCGTCTCCCTGGCCGGCGTCGTGGACCTCGTGGAGGGCGAGCGCAGGCACCTGGGAGACGGCGCGGTGGAGGCCGCCCTCGGCGGGACGGCCGACGAGGCGCCCGGGACCTACCGCGACTCCAGCCCGATGGAGCGGCTGCCCCTTGGCGTCCCCCAGCTCGTCGTGCAGGGCGGGGGCGACAACCTCGACCTCCTCGACCTGGGCCGCCGCTACGCCCGCGCCGCCCAGGACGCCGGGGACGACGTGACGTACCTGGAGATGTCCGGCGGCCACTTCGACGTCATCGACGCCGCCTCCCCCATCTGGCGGGCCACCGCCGGCGCGATCACCGGACGCGTCTTCCCTTCCGGCCGCTCCTCCTGAGGCAAGGCCCGTACCTTTGAACCCTTGAAGCGGGGATGAGGGGGAACATGGCACGACGAGCGCTGCGGCCGGTCGATCTCGCCCGGGAGCACGGCCTGTCCACCCAGGCGGTCCGCAACTACGAGGACGAGGGGATCCTCCCGCCCGCCGAGCGCGGCGACACCGGGTACCGGCGCTACTCCGCCGTCCACGCCCAGGCCCTGCGCGCCTTCCTCGCCCTGCGGCCCGGGTACGGGCACCAGACGGCCGTGGAGATCATGCGCGCCGCGCACCGCCGCGACGACGAGACGCTGTTCCACCTCATCGACCGGGCGCACGCCGAGCTGCTGCGCGAGCGCGACACCCTCGGCGAGGTCGCCGCCGCACTCGGCGCCCTGACCGCGGAGCCCGGATCCGGCGGGAACCCGTCCGGGCGTCCGGTCACGGAACCCGCGTCCGGGCGGCCGGCCATGGAACCCGCGTCCGGTGGTGACCCGTCCGGAAGCCCGTCCGGCGGGCTGACCATCGGGACGCTGGCCCACCAGCTCGGGATGCACCCGGCGTCGCTGCGGAAGTGGGAGAGGGCCGGCATCCTCCGGCCGCACCGCGACCGCGCCACCGGCTACCGCGTCTACCCGCCCGGCGCGGTCCGCGACGCGCGGATGGCCCGCCAGCTCCGCCGGGGCGGCTACCCGCTCGCCCGGATCGGGCTCTTCATCGAGCAGCTGCGCGCCGCGGGGAGCACGGTGGACCTGGCGGACCTGGCGGACCTGCTGCGCGAATGGCGAACCCGGCTCGGACGCCGGAGCCGGGCGATGCTCGCCGCGGGCCGGGAGCTCGACGACTACCTCGCCCTCCTCGACTCCGGCCCGGCACAGGACCCCTCCGCTCTCCCACCGAGGGCGTGAGGGCGGGAACCTACGGCGTCAGGGGGCGGGGACGCGCCGGATCGCGGTCGTTCCGGACCGTCACGGCGTCAGGGGCCGCCAGGGGACCGGACTGGAGAGCACCATCATGCTCGACGGGTGCCCGTACGGCGCGAGCCGGTCGATCAGCTCCTCGAACGCCGTCATCGACGAGGCGGCCACCCGCAGCAGGCAGCAGGTGTCGCCCGTCACCCGGTGCACCTCCAGGATCTCCGGCCAGGCCAGCGCCTGCTCGTCGCGCAGCACGCAGCGCGGCCCGTAACACGACATCCTGATCAGCGCCGCCACCCCGCGCCCGGCCAGCGCCGGGTCCACGCGCGCGTGGTAGCCGATGATCACCCCGGTCTCCTCCAGCCGCCGCACCCGCTCGGCCACCGCCGGGGCGGACATGTGCACCCGCCGGGCCAGCTCGCTGTAGGAGAGCCTCGCGTCCCGCTGTAACTCGCCCAGCAGTGCCCAATCCATGGCATCCATGGTCACACTCCGTCATGTCGCAAACCGAACCGGTCCGATGCCTTCCGTTCCAAAGGCGGAAGACGCATATCGCCTTTGGTTGATTATTTCGCAGTATGCGACTCCAGAGCACCATGGAGGTGATCGGACACATTCGAGGAGTACCCAGATGACCGGCACCAGGCAGCTCAGCGAGCATGACCGCGAACTGCGGTCCATCGCCAACGGGGGCCTGCCCACGCTCGCCTTCGACAGCGCCACGCCGTACGACGACTACGTCGGGACGGCCGTCCTGCACCGGCTCCAGCGCACCGTCACCGACGCCCCCGAGGAACTGGCGTTCCTGGTGACCACGCAGGTGATGGAGCTGTACTTCGGCCTGCTGCGTTCGGAGTGGCAGCTCGCCCAGCGTCAGCTCGACGAGGACGACGACGCCGCCGCGACCGCGACGATCAGGCGCTCCGTCCGGCACTTCGAGGCGCTCAACGCCGCCTGGGCGTCGCTGAGCTGGCTCACCCCGGCGCAGTTCAACCGGTTCCGCGACGCGCTCGGCGAGGCGTCGGGCTTCCAGTCGGCGGCCTACCGGCACGTGGAGTTCCTGCTCGGCAACAAGTCCGAGGCCCTGACCCGCCCGCACCGCCGCAACCCCGAGACCTACCGGGAGCTGGTCAAGGCCCTCTCCGAGCCGAGCCTGTACGACTCGGTGCTCGCCTTCCTCGCCCGGCGGGGTCACGCGGTCCCGCGGAAGGCGATCGAGCGCGACTACGCCGCCGACTACGAGCCCAGCCCCGAGGTCGAGGCCGTCTGGGTCGAGGTGTACGGCGGGCCGCTCGCCCCGCTCGGCGAGGCCCTGACCGACCTGGCCGAACGGTTCTCCGACTGGCGCTACCGCCACGTGATGGCGGTGCGCCGCTCGATGGGCGCCAAGCCGGGATCCGGCGGTTCCAACGGCCTGGCCTGGCTGGAGCGCAGCATGCAGCGCCAGGTCTTCCCCGAGCTCTGGACCGCCCGCACCCTGATGTGAGCCTGAGCCATACGGCCCGCTCCTCCGTACGGCCCGCTTCTCCGTGCGGCCTGGTTTTCCGTACGGCGCGCTTGTCCGTGTGGCCTGCTTCTCCGTACGGTCCGTGCCGCCGCGCGGGCCGTGCCGGGTTCACCGTCCCGGTGCCGCCGCGTCAGGCGCGGCGGCCCGTCGGCGCCGAGGATCGCAGCGCGGCGACGAAGGCGGCGATGGCCGGATGATCCCCCGACCCGCGGCGGAAGGCGATCAGCGTACGGCGGCGCATCGGCAGCTCCACGAGCCGGACGCCGCCGGGCGGGTCGGCGGCGCCCAGCTCCGGCACCAGCGCGACGCCCTGGCCGATCGCGACCATCGCCAGGACGGTGGCGAAGTCGTCGACGTGGTGCCGGATCCGCGGGGCGAACCCGGCCGCCTGGCAGGCCCGCACGGTCATCGCGTGACAGAGGGTCCCGGGGGTGGAGGCGATCCAGGGGGCGTCGCGCCACCGCGCCAGCGGATCACCGCCCGCGCCGTCGTACGCGTCCCACCGCTCCGCCGGGGGGCCGGCCTCGTCGGGGGAGGCGAGGAACATCGACTCCTCCAGCAGCGGCCGGGAGTCGAGGGCCAGGTCGGGGGCGGCGGGGACGAAGTCGTACTCGTGCACCAGGGCCACGTCCAGATCGCCCGCCCGCAGCCGCGGCGCCACCTCGGCGGGGTCGATCTCGTCCACCATCGGCTCCAGCCCGGGATGGTCGCGATCCAGCGCGGCCAGGGCCGCGGGCAGGATGGCGCGGGTGGCGGTGGGGAAGGCGCCGATCCGGACGGTGCCGGTCAGGTCGGTCCGCGCCGCGGCCAGCTCGGCCGCCGCCTGCTCCAGCCGTTCGAGCACGGCCTCGGCGTGACCGACCAGCGCGACCCCGGCGGGGGTCAGCCGCACCCGGCGGCCGGTCCGTTCCAGCAGCGCCGCCCCGGCCTCCCGCTCCAGTACGGCGAGCTGCTGGGAGACGGCCGAGGGCGTGAAGGCCAGGGCCTCGGCGACCGCGGCGATCGTGCCCCGGTGGGCCAGCTCGCGCAGCAGGCGGAGGCGTCGCACATCCAGCATCAGTTCAGCTTAACGTTCTCGGAAGAAAAGCGAACTGGACCTGCACGGTCGGCGGCCGGGAAGCTTGAGGTATGAACCTGAACGGTGTCCTCGTCCCGCTCATCACCCCGTTCGCCGAGGACGGCGAGATCGCCCTCGCGGCGCTCGAAGACCTGGCGTACGCCGCCCTCGACGAGGGCGCGACCGGGCTGGTCGCCCTCGGCACCACCGCCGAGGCGGCCACACTGGCCCCCGACGAACGGCAGGCGGTCGTCGAGATCTGCGGGCGGGTGTGCCGGGAGCGGGGCGCGACGCTCGTCGTCGGAGCCGGGTCGAGCGACACCCGCGGATCGGCCGCGGCCCTGCTCGCCCTCAAGGACCGCGCCGACGCCGCGCTGGTCACCGTGCCGTCCTTCGTCCGGCCGTCCGAGGCCGGGGTGCTCGCCCACTTCGCCGCGCTGGCGCAGGAGACCCCGGTACCGCTGATCGTCTACAACATCCCCTACCGGACCGGTCAGTCCGTCGGCGCCGCCACCCTGCGGCGGCTGGGGGAGCTGCCCATGGTGGCCGGGGTCAAGCACGCCGTCGGCGGCGTGGACCAGGACACCGTCACCCTGCTGGCCGACCCGCCCGAGGGGTTCGCGGTGCTCGCCGGGGACGACCCGTTCTTCTCCGCACTGCTCGCGCTCGGCGCCTCCGGCGGCATCCTCGCCTCCGCCCACCTGCGCACCGACCGGTTCGCCGAGCTGGCGGCGGCATGGCACGCGGGCGACGTCGCGCACGCCCGGGCCCTGGGACACCGGCTGTCCGTCATGTCGGCGAGCCTGTTCGCCGAACCCAACCCCACGGTCCTCAAGGGCGTGCTGCACGCCCAGGGCCGGATCCCGACCGCGGCCGTCCGGCTGCCGCTGATCCCGGCCTCCCAGGCGTCGGTCGACGCCGTCCTCCGGCTCCTCTGACCGCGCTGCCTTCGGTTCCCCGGCCGCCCTGCCCTCTCTCCGCCTCCGCCGGGGCCCGGCCCACGCGTCCCGGACGGACGGACGGGGGAGGGCGGTCGAGGGGTCAGGGGGTCAGGAGGTCTGGCAGGACGGGCACCAGAACAGGTTGCGGCCCGAGAGGACCCCGGTGCGGACCTCCGTCCCGCACAGGAGGCACGGCATGCCGAAACGCCGGTAGACGTAGACCTCGCCGCCGTGGCCGTCCACCCGGGGCGGGCGGCCCATCGCCTCCGGGGTGTGCTCGGGCCGGACCGTGTCGATCCGGCCCACCCGCACCCCCTCGGCCATCAGGAACACCAGGTCGTCCCAGATGGCGGCCCACTGCTCGCGGGTGAGGTCGCGGCCGGGCCGCGCCGGGTCCACCCCCTGGCGGAACAGCGCCTCGGCGCGGTAGATGTTGCCCACGCCCGCCACCACCGACTGGTCCATCAGCAGGACGCCGATGGAGGTGCGGCTGCGGCCGATCCGCCGCCAGGCGAGCCCAGGATCGGCGTCCGCGCGCAGCGGGTCGGGGCCGAGCCTGTCGTGCAGCGTCTTCTTCTCACCCGGGTCGAGCAGCTCGCAGGTGTTGGGCCCGCGCAGGTCGGCGTAGTGCCCGGGGCCGGTCAGGCGCAGCCGCACCGCGCCGACAGGGGCGGGCGCGGGCACCGGGCCGAAGGCGTACTTGCCGTAGATGCCCAGGTGCACGTGGAGCCAGGTGTCGTCGTCGAAGCCGAGCAGCAGGTGCTTGCCGTGCGCGTCGGTCTCGCGCAGCACCCGCCCGTCGATCCGGGCCGCTCCGGCGGCGAACCGGCCCTGCGGGCTCTCGGCGTGGATCACCCGGCCGCCGAGCAGCTCGCGGTGCTGCGCCGCGAGGCGGTGAATGGTGTGTCCCTCAGGCATGATGCGCACAGGATATGGCGGCCGGTGACCGGTCGCCGCCTTCCCGTGCCTTCCGGCGCACCCGGACCGCCTCACCGTCCCGGCTCACCCGGGGACCTCCCGCGCGTTCGGCGCCCTCTGCCGCGGGGCCGGTTCAGCCGGGGCCGATACCGAGGGACTGTGCGGAGCCGGCGGCGGAGGAACCGGGGCCGACGCGGGTGGGCTGCCCGGAGTCCGCGACGGTGGGCCCGGGGGCGACCGTGCCGGAGACGAAGCCGATCGACACTCCGAGGACGGCCGCGCCGAGAACCGCCGCGGTGAGACGCCGTGAACGCATGGTCTCCTCCATCGAGATCGCCCGCGGCACCACACGGCGCCCGCGCCCTGCCGGTCGGATCGGGAACGCGCCAGGTGGGCGCGGGCTCCTCGCCGCCCCACCTCACGGCGTCCCCGAAGCCTCCCGGTCGTTCGGCGGGTGGCTTCCGGAGTCGTGTCCCATCGTGAACCGGGCCGCTCAACGGACTGTTGCAGGGGGATTGCCGGCTCAGAGCCGGCCGTACCCCTCCGGCGGGGTCCGTCAGCCGGCCCGCCGGCCGCGGCGCGCGCGGACGGCGACCGCAGCCGTGTGCGCCGCCGCCGAGAGGAGCGCCCCTGCGGCGTAGGCGATCAGATCGGCCGCGCCGAACGTGCTGCCGAGCACCAGCCGGGCGAGCACGCTCGCCTCCGACAGCGCCGCCGGGATCGGGGTGAGCTGGGCGAACTCCACCGCCCAGCTGAACGCCAGCGCGCAGGCCGCCGCCCGGAACGGTGAGACCCGCGGAACCGCCGCGACGACGAGCGCGTGCACCAGCACGGTGTACAGGGCGTCCCCGGCGTACTTGCCGAACCAGCCGCCGGTGACCGCGCGGATCCCCAGCCCGGCGGCCACCGTGACGGCGACCGCGAGGACGGCGGGCAGTCGCGCGCGGACCGCCTCGAACCGGCGGGGGCGGCCGGCGGGGGGAGGGGTGCGCGGGGAGGTGTGGGGGGCGGCGGGCACGGCCACACCATATCGGCCGGTCCCGGGCCCGGGCGCGAACCCGGCGTCCCGGCGCCGGCCGGGCGTCAGGCGCGATGATGGGCCGGGCGGGCGTCAGCCGGTGACGGGCCGGGCGGGCAGGCCGTGCGGGCGGGCCTTCGCCAGGACGGTCTCGGCCGTCTCGCAGAGCCGTGCGGCGAGCAGGAAGCGGTGCCGGTCCCCGATACGGCGCGGTTCGAAGGAGATGTGCGCGAAGGGCGCCCGCGGCGTGCTCGTCCTCGCCAGCCGGTCCAGCTCCCGCTCGACCCGGGCCCACTCCTCGCCCGGGACGTACTGGCGCATGATCGAGTGCCAGACCACGGTGAGCGTGCCCGGCTCCGGCCGTACCCGGGCCAGGAAGTCGGCGGCGCCGATGGCCTCGACCTGGGCGGGAACCCGGGCGGCCACCCGCAGGGCGCCCTCCAGCCGCGCGAAGCGCGCGATCTGGTCGGGCCAGACGTAGGCGCGCAGCGCCAGCGCGCCGCCGGGGGAGAGCGGGTCGATGGGCGTCAGGTCGCAGCCGCGCCGCTCGATGACGGTCAGCTCCGGACGCTCGGCCGCGGCGTCCAGGAGCCAGACGGGCGGGGTGCCGTCCCAGGCGCCGTCCAGCACGACCGGGGAGTCGGCGGGCCCCCAGGCGAAATCACCGGCGACGTAGCGGAAGCGGTCGGCGCGCAGGTTCAGCCCGGCGCTGGAGCCCAGCTCGAACAGCCGGATCGGCAGCGGGGCCGCCCCGGTGACCTCCAGCAGCCCGGCGATCAGGAGGTTGGACCGGCCGACCTCGTTGGTCTGCGGCGGGCGGGTCATCCAGTCGCGGACCCACTCCATCCCGTTCACGACGGCGTCGCGGAAGGCCCGCCAGCAGGGTTCCGGGTCGTCCGGGTCGAACGAGCCGCCCGTGCTGGGATAGCAGGCGGCCAGGTCCGGGGCCCGGCCGGTGAGGGCCAGGGCGTGCACGCCGCCCAGCAGCCGCAGCGCGACGGCGTCGGGCCCGGGGGCGTCCTCGTACCCGGCGAGCGCGGCGGCGCAGGGACCCCCCTCGCGGACGTCGCGCGCCACCCGCTCCAGCAGGAACGCGTACAGCGGTGAGCCGAGACTCCGGCAGGCCCGGGCCTGGTACTCGACCATGACGGCGGCGCGCTCGCGGGACATCGAACCCCTCCTGACCGGGCACCGGCCCCCCCGATCACCCGACCGGACCCCGGCCGGCCCGCATACCGACGAGCATGCACCCCCGCCGATTCGCGCGATCGGGCGGGGGTGGGTCAGGCCCGGCCCGACGGCACGCCGGTGCACGACGACCTCCATCGGGAGAGGAGCGGTCAAAGCCCGGCCGCGCCGTGGGAGGGGACCCGGCCGAGCAGCCGCCGGACCGCCGCGGCCACCCAGATCGTGCCCAGCCCGGCCCACACGGCCAGCAGCGGGACGTTCTCCGGCCGCTGAAGAGCCGGCCACAGCGCGGGCAGCGCCGGCGACACCGCGGCCGTCGACGCCAGCAGCCCGGCCCACCCGGTGAGGACCTTCCGGGCGCGCGGGGCGGCGGTGTGCGCCGCCTCCTGGACCGGGGTGACCAGCGCCAGCAGCGCCGCGCCCGCCGTACCCGTCGCCGGCAGCGACAGGGCGACGCCCGCGCCCAGCAGCGCCGCGCCCGCGAGGAGCACGGCGCAGCACAGGGCCGCCGACCGCACCTCGCCGCGCCGGAACAGCAGCCGGGTGTACGAGCCGCGGGCCAGCCCCAGCGTGACCAGCGACTCGGCCACCCACATCGTCCAGTGGGCCACCGCGATCAGCACGAAGACGGCGATGAGCGGCGGGATCAGGGGCAGCGCGAGCATCCACCGGCCGCCCAGGGTGCCCGGCAACCGCGACACCGCCCGGTACAGCGGGTTGCGCCGCTTGAGCGCCACCACGAGCAGCTCCCGCGCCTGGTCCGCCCCGGGGCTGAGCCGGAGCACCTCGCGGAACGCCCGCGCCGCGTCCCGGGCGCCGCCGAAGGCCAGGTGGACCCGGCCGTACACCAGGTGCGCGGACGGCGACTCCGGGTCGAGCCGCACCGCGTCGGAGGCCGCGGCCAGCGCCCCCGCCCGGTCGCCCAGCTCGCCGAGGGCCACCGCGAGGAGACCGGTGAGCCGGCTGCCGTGCGGGTCGAGGGCCAGGCTGCGCCGGGCGGCCTCCGCCGTCAGCGCCCACTCCTCGCGGTCCGCGTGCACCCGCGTCAGCAGCTCCCAGACCTGTGCCTGGCCGTGGTCGATCGCCAGCGCGGCCCGCGCGGCGCGCAGCGCCTCCTCCGAACGGTCCGCGTAGTAGAGGACCTGGCCCGCCGTGTGGTGCGGGTACCAGTGGTCGGGAGCCAGCCGTACCGCCTCACCGGCCTCGGCGACCGCCTCGTCCACCGCCCGCCGGGAGATCAGGGCCAGCGCGAGCAGGCAGTGCGCGACCACGTGCCCGGGGTCGCGGGCCAGCACCCCGCGCAGCTCCCGCTCGGCGGCCTCGGTACGGCCCAGCCCCAGCAGCGTCCGCGCCCGCTCGACGGCCACGGCCGGATCGTCCTCCCGGAAGACCGCCGGACTATCGGAGCCCTGGAAACCGGAGTTCTGAAAACCGGAGCCCTGGAAGCCGGAGCCCTGGAAGCCGGAGCCCTGGAAGCCGGAGCTTTGGGACCTGGAGCCCTGGAAGCCGGAGCTTTGGGACCTGGAGCCCTGGAAGCCGGAGCTTTGGGAACCGGAGCCCTGGAAGCCGGTCGTGCTCACCGCAGATCACGCAGCCAGGGCAGCAGCTCGTCCCACACGCCGCTCTCGTTGGCGTGCAGCACGTAGTTGCGCGCGGTGCCCAGCCACTCCCGGACGGCGGCGGGCCGCATCGTCCTCGCGGCGGCCATGAGGTCCGGGGTGGACAGCGGGATCGGCCGGCCCGCCCGGATCGACTCCTGCAGCTTGGCCTCGACCGCGCGGTCCACCAGGCCCTTGAGGTCGGCGCCGACGAACCCCTCGGTGGCCTTGGCCACCTTGTCGAAGTCCGTTCTCCCCAGGGGCTTGTCGCGGCACATCAGCGAGAGCATCGCGGCCCGCGCGACCGTGTCCGGCGGCGGCACGAACACCATCTGGTCGAACCTGCCGGGGCGGCGGAAGGCCACGTCGATGTACCAGGGGGCGTTGGTCGCCGCCAGCACCAGCACCCCCTCGTTGGCGTGCTCGTCCACCCCGTCGAGCTCGGCGAGGAACTGGTTGACGATCTGCCTGCTGTGGGCCTGGCGCATGTCGGAGCGGCGGGCCGCGAGCGCGTCCACCTCGTCGAAGAAAAGGACGCACGGGCGGTTCCGGCGGGCCATCTCGAACGTCGCGCGCAGGTTGCGCTCGCTCGACCCGGTCCACATGTCGAGGATGTCGGCCAGCCCGACGTCGACGAACGCCGCGCCCAGCTCACCGGCGGCGGCCCGTGCCAGATGCGTCTTGCCCGCGCCGGGCGGCCCGTACAGCAGCACCCCTCCGCCGGCCCGCTTGCCGTACGCCGCGAACAGCTCCGGCTGCTGGGCGGGCAGCAACAGCTTCATCCGCAGCGCCTCCTTGACCCCTTCCATCCCGGCGACGTCGGCGAAGGTCACCCGTGAGCGCTCCACCTCCGCGGTCGGCTCCGCCTCCGCCGAGCCGTACGGCGCGCCGCCCGCGGGCTGCGGCGGCGCGTACGACGGCGCGGGCGAGGCGGGGATCAGGGTGGGGGTGGTGGGGGCGTGCGAGGCGGGGTTCGAGGAGGACCCCGGCGAGGCGGGGATCAGGGAGGGCGCGGGCGAGGCCGTACCCGGCGTGGCCGGCGCACCCTGCGGCGCCGTGCGCGGCCGGCTCTGCGGCGCGAATTGCCGCCCCTGCACCGCGTATGGCTGCGCCTGCGGTGTCCCGTGCGGCTGGGGCTGCGGTGCCGTCGGGGAGACCGTGGCGGACTCGGCCGGGACGGACCCCGTCGGGGCGGGTTGAGCCGGAGCCGGTCCGGCTGAGGCTGGTTCGGCCGAGTCCGCGCCGGTCGGGACGGAGGGGATCCGAACCGGGACCTCCCGGTCGAGCTGCTCGGCCAGCTCCGGGTCCGCCTGCGACGGGTCGCGGCTCACGGCGTAGCGGTACCACTCGGCGGCGGCCCTCCGGTTGATCGGGAGTGCCGCCCTGGCCATGAGCGTGTCGGCGCGCACCGGGTGACCGGGGGTCGAGACGAGCCGGTCGAGCACCGCCAGCGCCACGTCGTTCCTGCCCTGCCGGACGCACGCCTCCGCCAGCCCGACCGTGGCGTCGGGGTCCTCGGGGGCGAGCGCGAGCGCCGCCCGGTACTCGCCCTCGGCCTCGGCGAGCCGTCCCGCCGCCAGCAGCAGGCCGGCCAGGTGCCGCCGCAGCGGGAGGTTCTCCGGGGAGAGGCGGGCCGCCTCGCGCAGCGCGTTGAGCGCGGTCTCGTCGGTCACGTGACGGGTCCTTTCGCAGCCGGACGTGAACTTCGTACCGGTTTTGGGGATTCGCCCTTCTCCGGAACCGGGCACGATCTCACCGCCGACCCGGCGGTTACGCGACTCGGCGGGCGTCTCCTGTACCGCCGACCCGGCGGTCGCGTGGCTCGGCGGGCGCTCCCGCCTCCGTTCGACGACGCGCGCGAGCACCGGCCAGAATGTGTCGTCGGAACCGCGCCGGAGGTGGGGTGACGCGGCCGGAGGGGGACGTGTGGACGAGAACGTGTCGTTGGCCCAGCTCGCCCGGCGGCTGGAGGACGTGGTGGGAGAGCTGCGCGGCCTCCCCGTCGACGTCGAGCGGCTGGAGGACGGCGAACTCGTCCGGCAGCAGATCCTGCGGGCCGCCGGTTCGGCCCGCGAGCTGCGCGCCATGCACCCGGTGGGCTCGCCGGACACGGGCCGCCGGGAGCAGCGGAGCCGGAGGGACGTGCTCGACGCCCTGCAGGGCGGCCTGGCGATGCGCACGATCGTTCACTCCGGCGTGCTGGACGACCCCCGCAAGGCGGCCCGGCTCAAGGAGTTGCACGCTGCCGGTGACCTGCACCGGATAATCGACGAGCCGATCCAGCAACTGCTCGTCTTCGACCGCTCGGTGGCGTTCGTCCGGATCACCCCCGTCGCCCACTCGCCGGGCGCCCTGCTGATCAGGCAGCAGAGCCTGATCAGCATCCTCATCGACCTGTTCGAGCAGACCTGGGCCAGGGCCAGGGAGGTCACCGCGCCGGTGTACCGGCTGTCCCCGCGCGAGCGCGAGGTGCTCGCCCTGATCGCCGAAGGACGTTCCAACGGCGCCATCGCCCGCGCGCTGTCGATCACCGAGGCGGCCGTCGGCAAGCATGTGGCCGGTGTGTTCGCCAAGCTGGAGCTGTCCGCGAGCGAGGACGACAACCGGCGGGTGCTGGCGGTGCTCGCCTACCTGCGCGGTGAGGTAACGCTCGCCCACCTGGCGTGGTGAGGTCTGGTCTGGCCGTGTGGCGCGGCGAGGTAGCGCTAGCCCGCCTGCCTGGTGTGGTGAGGGCCGGCCTGGCCGTGTGGCGCTGTGAGGCAGGGCTCGCCTACCTGCCCGGCGTGGCCAGGACTCGTATGCCCGCACGGTACGGGGAGGTGGTGACGGCCCCACCTCGTTGTCGCCCCAGCTCCCATGCGTGCGGACCCGGTGGGCCGCTTGACTGGATTCATGCAACGAATGACCGGATTGTTGATCGGCGCTGTCTTCGGCGCGGTTTTCGTCATAGTCAACGCGGGGGACCCGCTGGACACCGTGACCGCGACCCTTCTGCGAGTGGTCGCATGCGTGGCGGCCGTGAGCGTCATGGTCATGTGGTTCCGCACCGCCCGGAGGGAGCGGCCCGCCCCGCGGGAGGCACGACGGAACATGTTCAGCCGCGCCTACCTGGCCGTCGTCGCCGCCGAGGCGGTCCTGCTCTTCGGCGGGCTCCGGGTGCTGGCCGCCCTCGGACACCCGGAACAGGCCAACGTGGCCTGGGTGGCGTTCGTGGTCGGGGTGCACTTCATCGCGCTCGCCCCCGTCTGGAAGGACCGGAGCATCGCCGTACCCGGCGTCGTCCTCACCGTGCTCGGCGTGGCCGGTCTCGTCCTGGCGGCGACGGCCGCGGTCGCCTGGGTCCCCTTTGTCAGCGGCGTGCTGTCCGGGGTGGTGCTCCTCGGCGGCTCGGTGACCTTCGGCCGGCGTGCCATGACGGCTGAAACGACCGGGACGGCCCGGCGGACCGGCGACGTTCTGAGCCCCTCATCGTGATCCCATGACCCGCGCCGACGACGCCGTCGGAGGAAAGAGGAGACTGCCGTCTGAACCGCGCGGGGCGGGATACGGCGCGCATCTCATCGCGATGGCGAAGCGGGTGCGCGCCTCATCGCGATGACGGGGCGGGCGGGCGGCGCATGGCCCAGACGCGCGGGCCGCCGCCGGGCACCCGGATCTCCCCCGTCACCTCGAATCCCAGCCGCCGGTAGAAGCGCACGTTGCTCTCGGCCGAGGTCTCAAGGGTGGCGGGCAGGCCGACGCGGTCGGCCTCGGCCAGACCGGGGCGCAGCACCGCCGTACCCGTCCCGCCGCCCTGCCGCTCCGGCAGCACGCCCACGGTGGCGAGCACGAACGACGGCTCGTCGGCCCGCAGCGCCGCGCAGGCCGAATCGGCCGCGATCATCGCCGCGTGGCGGTCTCCGGACAGCTCCTCCTCCCGGGCGGCGAGCCCCTGCCAGACCTCGCCGGGCACCGGCCGGTCGGGCCGCAGCCACACCGCCACGGCCGCCATCCGCCCGTCGTCGCCGTCCGCGGCCCACGCCTCCCCGTACGGCAGACCGACCTCCTCGACCGTCAGCCGGAACAACCCGGCCAGTCGCTCCCGGTGCCGGTCGGCGGCGACCGTCCAGCTCGTCCAGGCGTACCCGTCGAAGGCCCGTGCCAGCACCGCGGCCGCCTCGGCCGTCTCCCCTGGCCCGATCCTGCGCGCCTCCCGCACGGCACACCACCTTTCCCATCGTTCCGGACGCCGCAGGCGAGCGTATCCCCATGCCCGCTCCGGGCGGAGCGCGCCTTCCACCGATCGGAACGCTCGCCCCTGTGCACGGGGACGCGTGCCGGTGATCGACTGTAAGGTCTGGCGAATGGACGAGAGCTCCGGGACCAGGCAGGCCGTGCGCGCCTACGTCGACAGCACCGAGCGACGCGACTGGGAGGGCCTCGGCGCGCTGCTCACCGAGGACGTGGTCTACGAGATGCCGCAGACCAGGGAACGGATCCGGGGGAAGGCGGCCTTCCTCCGGTTCAACATGGAGTATCCCGGCGACTGGCATCTTGAGCTGCGGCGCGTCGTCGCCGACGGCCGGCACGCCGCGGCGTGGATCGACGCACGGGTCGGGGCCGAGCACCAGGACGCCTGCGTGTGGTTCGAGACCTCCGAGCAGGGGCTGATCAGCCGGATCGTCGACTACTGGCCGGAACCGTACGACCCGCCGTCCGGCCGCGAGCACCTGGTGGAACGCTGGTAGACCACGCACGGTCCGGCTTCACGCCGCACCCCGCTCCTTCCCCTCGCGACGATGTTCCTGCGTGATCCACTTCTTCCCTTCCGCGGCGATCCCCTCCAGTACATGCAACGTACGGCGAAGGCCCGAAGCGTCCAGCGTCGCCTCGGACACCGTTCCGGGCTCCTCTCCCTGCTGGAGTTCCTCCGTCTCCGGCTCCGTCACTTTGACACGGACTTCTTGGCCGTTGACGAGCGCGAGCTCGAACACCTGCCCGCCGTCGCCCCCGTGGCTCACCCGTACGGCTGCGATCGTCTCGAAGCGATAGTTGGCCCGCCGCAGGATATGAGACGAGCCTTGATCGAAATCGAGTGTGGCAGTGATCTCGCGTACTCCATCCGTGGTGAGAAGGAATATGAGAAGTTGGTATTTCTTGTAGCGCCAGGGGCCGTTCCGTACCCGCGCGCGGACACCTGAGGCGGCGGGCGTCTCGATGAAGGCGTGGGCGATGACGTCGCTTATCTTCAGCCTGTAGTGCTGCAACGCTTCGTTCAACAGCACTTTCCGGTCGCAGTCCAGCCACGCGGCCATTTCCCGGTCCTTGGGCTTGTCGGCCAGCTTCGCCCGCCACCGAGCGAAGGCCGCCTCGTCGGTCTCCTTCACCTGCATGCTCTCCACCGTGTCGGCGGCATATCTGCGACGCTCCAGGATGATGTGCAGCCAGGCGCGGGCGGCCATCCATCCGCTTGCGAGTGCGATGCTCGTTGAGCAAGCCGCACTCAGAGGGCTGGCCGGCACCGCGCCACCCACCGCCCAAAGCCCTCCGGCGACGAAGACGACCGATCCGAGGAGCGTCACCGCCTTTACTGACGGAGGCGTGGCGAGCTCCTCGCGGTAGCTCCAGAGCATGCCCTTCTCCCAGCGTGTCTTGACGTCACCGGCTCGATGCCGGATCAGCCAGGCGATCTTCTCGACGCCGATCCTCTTCTCCCGGTATACCTCGACCACCTCGTCGCGAATGCTTCTACGGATCCCCGCCGTCGTAGCCAGCCAGAAATCGCGGTCGACACCGCGTGGAACGTATTTGGCGAAGTAGTAATCGAAACGGTGGTCCACCTGCCGTGCGAAGCCGTCGGGTGATGCGTTGGTTGCGCGCTGCCGAGGCGTCCCGTATTCCTTGTCTTTCGTACGGCGTCGTACGACGCGGAAGCGCCACTCCACACCGTCGCGGACGCCGAAGAAGCCGCCGATGATGCTCAGTAGGTATGCGAGAAGCACGGAGATCCGGCCTGCCTGGACCAGCAGGTAGCCGATGTGCACCGTCGCCCCGGCGAGGACGGCCGTCGCCGCCACCGCCTGGACCCAGGTGGACGGGGGTGTCGCGGCCGACTGCGGGCTGCGGGCCTGCGGCCTGGTCGGACTCGGTTCGAAGAACTTCCAGACCCGGTTCACCCGGTCGCCGGTCATTCGCTCTGTCTTAGCCAGTTTCCATACCTGATGCCACATCTGGTCCTTGAGCGACCCTTCAAGGAACGACTCCAGGTGCCGCAGAATCAAGGTGCGCTGGAGCGAGCCGAGTGCGTCAACCTCCTTCAGGAGGACCTGGCTGTCCGCATCGGATTTCCTCGCGGAGTCCAGCAGGTGGTGAAGGGTCTTCAGTCCCTCCGCCCACTCGTCGTCACCGGTGATGTGCCTCCTGCTCTGCGCGTTCTGGAGCATGGCGGACTCTTCTTTGGACAGCTCGCGCCGCGTTCTGCCGCTCACCAGGGCGAGCAAGCGGTAGAAACGGACCCTGTCGGTGCGGTACCCGGCCATGAAAGCTTCGTTGATGAGCTGTCGCGCCCGATCGGCCATATCACCATCAAGGCACTGGACACCGGTCTCGAACTTATCCCGGGGCGAGGCGTCCGCGAATGTCATGTAGGCGTTGACGTCGCCATGGACCGTTCCCACCTGTGCTCCGACGTACGCGGAACCATCGGCGGTGTTCGTCGTGGAAGCGCCCGGAGCCGTCATGACAACCCCTGGGCCAGGCCGATGATGATCGCCAGCTCCGCGGCCAGTTCCGCCACGTCGCCGATGAGCCCGCGCAGCTTCTTGAGCGCCAGTGTCAGAGTGCCCCGGCTCTGCGGCGTGTCGGACTCCAGCGCCTTGTCAGCCACGGTGAGCTCCGCCTCCGCCGCCGTGTAGGTGTCGTCGTCCAGGTGGCCGCCGGCCCGTGCTCGCTGGAGCCGGGTGCGGAAACCGGCGAGCGCCTCCGCCAGGTCGGTCGGCGGGACCGGCTCCGGAGTGATCCGGATCCCGCCGTACACGGTGCCGGCCTGCACTCCCACCCGCGCGTTCCCCTTCGCGACGTTCCTGATCGTCTCGGGCATGGTCGGCCTCCTCGTCTCTGTCGTGCGTCGGTCGTCGTCCTGCGCCTCGGCGGACAGTTCCTCTGCCAGGGACACGGCGAACGCCGCCGCGTTGGCCACCGCCCGTTGCTGCCATCGTTCGCGGTCGGTGTCCTCCTTGGTGCCGTCGGCCCGGTCGCTGATGCCCCGGACTACGACCACCGGCAGAGACCGGTTCAGATGCGCGGCCTGCGCCACACCGGCACCTTCCATCTCGACCGCCTGAGCGTCGTTGTAGTGCTCCCGGATCCAGAGCGCGTGCACGGAGACCTTGGAGTTCAGCACCACCTCGCCGGCGGCGATCGGCCCGAAGTGCACCTCGGGACCCCGGTCGTGAGCCGAAAGGCCCCGCTTCCAGGAGCCGTCACGGTCAATGTGCCGGGCGATCTGATCGACGACGTGCGGGGTCTCCCAGACACGGGGACGGCTTTTGAAACCGTCATCCTCGCTCGTGCCTCCGTGGAACGCGTAAACGTGCGTCGCCACCACCACGTCGCCGAGGGCGACGTGGGAGTGCAGGGCTCCCGCCACGCCCACGAAGAGCAGGGCAGCCGGGGCGAACGTGTTGATGGCGCGTTCGGCCAGCACCGCCGCCGCCTGGTTGCCCTTGCCGACGTGGGCCAGCACGATCGGGCACCGGCCACCCGCGAGCCGACCGACCTCGAAGCGGGTGCCCTGCGGATGACGGCGTGGACGCGGATCGACCAGTTTCTCCTGGACCGCCTGATACTCCAGGTCCAGCGCGGTGAGGATCACGATCGGGGGACGGCTCACTTCACTGCTCCTCTGTGCTCGACGACTCGGCGGGCCGGACCATCGGCGGATACAGGACCGCGCGCGGACCGGCTTTGAACAGTCGGGCCGGTCGTCCGGTCGCGGCCTTCCGGGCCGAGCCGACCGGGACGATGAAGCCATCGGTCTTCTGTACCTTGCGATAGAAGTTCCGGGGGTCGAGGGGGATCCCCCATACGGCCTCGTACACCTCCTGAAGCTCGGTGATCGTGAAGATCGGCCCGCAGAACGCCGTCGCGATCGCGGAGTGCTCAAGCGTGACGCGGGCGCGTTCGACGCCGTCCGCGACGATCCGCCGGTGGTCGAAGGCGAGCTCCAGCTCTCCGGAGAGCACCCGGTCGACCGGCTGCCACCTGGCGTCGGCCGCGTCCGTACCGGCCGTCGGCTCGGGAAGGCGCGGCGCGATCGCCAGGTAGGCCACCGACACCACCCGGCCGCGCGGGTCACGGCCGGGCTCGCCGTACACGCCCAGCTGCTCCAGGCGCAGGGTCTCGGCGTCCAGGTTCGCCTCCTCGGACAGCTCCCGGTGGGCCGCGGCGGTGAGGTCTTCCTCAGGGTGCCGGAGGAAACCGCCGGGCAGCGCCGACGCGCCCCTGTACGGTTCGACGCCGCGCTCGACGAGCAGCACATGCAGCCGCGATCTACGCAACGTCAGGATCACCAGGTCGACGGCGAGCAGTACGGCGGGGGCCACCCAGCGATCGTCGGTCATGCGATGAGACTAGCTTTTTGTCAATCTGACAGAAATAGCGTTCCGGTGCTGTTTCCGTTGCCTGCCCTTTCGAGCCGACGGTCCGCCCCCGCACCCGTGCTACGCGCGCGGGGACGGACCTGCTACACGAACGGCCTGAACCGCGGCAGCGGGTGGAGATGCAGCCGCCCCTCCGGAAGCTCCGCCCGGGCCAGTTCCGCCAGGTGGTCGTGGTGGGTGAAGACGATCATCTGGAAGCGGTCGGCCATCTCCTCCAGCACGCGCAGGGTCGCGCGGGTGCGCTGGTCGTCGAAGGTCATGAAGATGTCGTCCACGACGAAGGGGAGGGTGTGCCCCTCCTCGGCGTACCGCTCCAGCGACGCCAGCCGCAGTGCCAGGTAGAGCTGGTCCCTGGTGCCCTCGCTGAGCTGCTCGACCCTGAGGGGCTGGTCGCCGCGCCGGGCCAGCACGACGGGGGAGTCTCTGTCCTCGTCCAGTTCCAGCCCGGCGTAGCCGTCCAGGGTCAACCGCCTGAAAAGCGCACTCGCCCTGGTCAGGATCGGGTCCTGTTGCTCCTGCCGATACTTCTCCATGCACGAGGTGACGATCTCTCTGGCCACCCGCAGTCGGAGGTACTCCTCGCTCTCCTCGATCAGGGCCGCCGCGGCCGTCTCGGCGTTCGCCGCGGCCTGGGCCGCCTCGGCCGACCCGTCGAGCTGCGCGAGCCGGATCCTCCTCTCGCCGAGAAACGCCGACTGCTCGGTCCGCCGCCTCTCCAGGTCCTCGATCCGGTCCGCGAGATCTTCCAGGTCCGCGTGGAGACGGTCGGGGTCGGTGGCCGACGCCTCCTTCTCCAGGGCATGGAGACCTTCCTCCGTGACGGGGAGCGTCACGGTCACCTCCGAGAGGGCGGCGGTCAGCTCGGTGTGCCGCCGGCGGCGCCGTACGGCCTCGCTCAGCGCTTCGGCACCGTCCACCCCCGCTCTCCCGACGAGAGCCGCGAGTTCCGCGTCCAGGTCCGCGGTGGTGCGCAGATGGTGATCGACGTCGGCCGCCAGCGCGGCGTGCCCGGCCTGGAGGCGGGCGCGCCGGTCGGCGGCCGAACGGTTCTCCTGCGCCTCCCGGTGCAGGTCCGCCACGAACCCGTACCGTTCGGTCTCGTCGTCGGGGAGCCGCCTGCCGCACTCGCGGACGACCCTCTCCAGGGAGGCGCGGAACCGCTCGACCACGGCGGTGTCCTGCTCCATCTCCCTGTCGCTCCTGACGGCCGAGTCGACCGCGGCGGACACCTGTTCGAGCGACTCCAGGCGGGTGACGGCCTCCGCGGTCTCCAGCCCGGAGGCCAGCCCGGCGCGGGCCAGCAACCCGTCCCAGTCGGCCCGCCAGGCGTCCAGCTCATGTTCGCCCTGGGTGACCTGCGCCTCGGCTTCCGCCAGCTCGTCGCGGGCGGTGGCGACCCGGTCGGCCAGGGCGGCGCGTTCCCGCGCCTCCTCCTCCTGCCGGGTCAGGCTGGTCTCGGCGACCTCTCGCAGCTCAGGCAGCTCCGCGAGGGCGCTGTCGGCGCCGAGCGAGGACGCCTCTCCCGTGACCCGCAGCACCTCGCGAAGCCGCGCGATGTGCTGGGAGGCCTGCTCCCGGCGGGAGGCGAGCCCGGCGCGCACGGCCGCGAGCCTGCCGGCGTCCTCCCGGAGCCGTTCGGCGGCCCGGAGCACGGCGGGGGCCGCCTTGGGGGTGGCGGGCCGGGGACCGGCGAAGTCCTCCCACAGGCAGGCCCATTCGCCCGCCAGCCTCTCGGCGTGGCGATCGAGTTCCGCCTCTTCCCGGGCGCACTCGGCCAGCCCGCGCTCTCCCTCGCCGATCTGGAGTTCGAGCCGGTAGCGCTTGGCGACCCGGTCCGCCTCCTGGCGCAGCCTGTCGGCGAGATGGTCGGCCCGGGCGACGGCCGGCGCGAACTCGTCCACCCGCTCCCGGCGCCCGCCGCGGATCTCCCGCCAGAGGGCGTCGCGGTCCGACCGGGCGGCGGCGAGGTCGTCCCCGGTGGGCGGCGGGTCGACGTTCAGCAGGCCCGCCAGCTCCAGGCGGTCGCCGTCGAGCCGCTTGGCCAGCTCCTTCGTCCGCCTGGCCAGGTCGCGCCGGTCCCGCTTGAGCTCGTCGAGCGCCTCGGCGTGCGCACCGATCTCCGCTTCGGAAGGCACGGTGACACTTCCCGCCTCCGCCACGGGAGGCATCGCCAGCTTCAGGTCGCGCAAGCCCTGCTCGACGGCGCCGCGGAGCCGCCGCTCCTCCTCGTCGTCGGCCACCATACGGCTGAGCAGGTCATCGGGGATCGCGGCGAGGACGGCGCGCAACGGCCCGGTCTCCTCGGCGGCCGGAAGCCCGCTGAGCTTCTTCTCCGCCTCCTCCAGCTTCCGCCGCAGCCTGTCCGTCGCGCGCCGGTCCCGAGCCAGCGCGGTCTCCAGCTCCGTGTGCCGGTCGTGCAGTTCCTGGGCCCGCTTCCGCACCGATCGGGGCACGTCATACCGGGCGGCGTCTTCAAGGCGGGCATCGGGGTGTACCTGGCGCAGCAGTGCCTCCGCCTTCCGCCGCGCCTCGGCGGCGTCTCCGGCCGACTTCGCCAGCCGCCGGGCCGCGTTCCGGGCGTCCCGGTGATCCTGGAAAAGGGATTCGATCGTGCCCGCGACGGCCAGCAGACCTTCGTCGACGACCAGCCGGCTCATCTCATCCTCTGCCGCGGCGAGGCGCCGCCGGGCGTCGTCCAGAGTGTTCCGCGCGCTCCCCAGCTCCTCCAGCAGCCCGGGGAGCCGGTCAGTGACCTCCTGCGGCGCGAGGACGCCCTCCGCCCGAACCTCCTCGATCTGAGAGAGCAGGAAGCGGCGCCGGTCCAGGGCGGGGAGCGCCTGGCTCAGCCGTTCCAGGCGGGACTCCTCCCTCCTCGCCCCCTTCAGCTCACCGGCCAGCCGGGCGAGAGCCTCCTCGGCCTCGGCGACCTCACGCTCCCGCCGGGCGTACTCCTCCGGCCGGAGGAGCGCCGTGCGCTGCCGCTCCCGGGCGCGGCGCAGCTCGGCGATCCGCGTGTTGATCACCGGGCGCTGGCCCCGCTGCTTGTACAGCTCCGCCATGCGCTCGTCGATGGCCTTCAGGGTCTCGGACAGCCGGAGCCCGGAGCGCGAGGCGGTCAGCGCCTGCCGGAAGTCCCCGCCGCCGTGCGCCAGTTCCTCACCGCCCCGGCGGAGCTCCGCGCTGGTCAGGGCGAACACCGAGCCGAAGGTGGTCCGGTCGACGCCGCCGAGGGCGGCGTCCAGCTCCGCCTGGCCCACCGCCGAGCCGTCCGGGGCGAGCAGTGGCGTGTTGCGGGTCTTGGTCCTGATGAACTCCAGGGTGCCGCCGTCGCTCCTTCTGATCAGCGCGCCGAGCCGCAGCGCCCCCTTGGCGTGCACGAAGTCGTACGGCGAGCGGACGTCGATGCCGTACAGGAGCTGGTCGAGAGCGTGCAGGGCGGTCGACTTGCCCGCCTCGTTCGGCCCGGTCACCAGGTGGATGCCCGGAGCCGACAGGTCGAGGGACATTCCGGTGAAGGGGCCGAACGCCACCAGGTCCAGCCGGTCGATCCTCATCGGTGGCTCCGCCCTTCCGTGACCATGGATTCCAGCAGTTCGAAGGCGTCGTCGGCGATCCGCAGCAGCCACTGCGGGTCACCGAGGCGGGTGCCGTCCCGGTCGAAGACGTCCGGCGGCAGCGCCGGGTAGAGCGGGGTCGTCTCGACCAGTTTCCGCAGGGCGTCCCCGTCGGCACGCAGCGCGTCGGCGGTGCGCCGCAGGTCGGGGAGGATCCCGGCGGCCCCTTCGTCCGGGGCGTCCGGCGGCCGGGTCTCGATCCGCACCTTCTCCACCCACAGCTCACCCTGGTCGGTGGCGGCCAGGCGCACCTCGTTGAGGAACCGGGGACGCTCTCGCCACAGGGGCAGGTGCGCGGGGCTGGAACCGGTGACGCTGACCCGGACCGCGTGCAGCCGGTCACCGGGGATCTCCCTGAGCCCGCGGACCACCAGGTCGACGGCCGAATCGACGTCGGCGGCCCCGGAGACGTCGATCCTCAGGTGTTCCCAGCGGGCGACGTCCAGGTCGTGGTGCACGGCGGAGACGACCTTCAGGTCGTCGACGGTGACCAGCGTGCAGCCCTTGGGTCCGGTCTCCCGGGCGTGCCTGCCCTGGATGTTGCCGGGGAAGACGATCCACGGGTCCTCCGAGACCACCTCGCGGTGGTGCACGTGACCCAGCGCCCAGTAGTCGTAGCCCTTGGCCGCGAGATCGTTCACCGAGCAGGGTGCGTAGCGGTCGTGCCCCTCCCGCCCGGTCAGCGCGGTGTGCAGCAGCCCCACGTTGAACAGGTCGGCTCGCGGGGCGGGATAGGCCAGGGAGAGGTTGTCGGTGATGTCGGACCGGGCGAAGCCCTGACCGTGCACGGCCAGGCCGCGCGCCTCGTCGAGGATGGTCTGCGGCCCGCTGGTGTCGAACAGGTGGACGTTGGACGGCAGCCGCAGCTGCTTGGTCATCCGGTTCTGCGCGTCGTGGTTGCCGTAGACCATGTAGACCTGGATGCCCTCGCGGCCGAGGCGGGACATCTGCCCGGCGAAGAACAGGCCGGTCTGGTAGTCGGGCCAGGTGCCGTCGTAGACGTCGCCGGCCAGCAGCACGGCGTCCACCGACTCGGACACGGCCAGGTCGACCAGGTTCTCCAGGGCGAGCCTGGAGGCGGTCCGCAGTTTTTCCGCCGGAGCGCCCTCGTAGGCCGACAACCCGCGCAGCGGGCTGTCGATGTGCAGATCAGCGGCATGGAGAAGTTTCACTCTGGTCCTTCTCTGGGGAAGTCGCACGCCCTGGAGGGTGGGGCGCTCGTCACGGGAGAGACATGCGCAGACCACCGATGATGACGTGCAGGAAGGAGGAAAGTGGTGCGAATGGTGAAATCGTTGGTTCGTTCCACCGGTACGTGAGCAGGGACGGAACGGGAGCGCGCCCGTGGCCGGACTCGCCGGATGGCGACGGCGCCGCACGGTCACCCGTTGGCCGGGCCCGCCCTCGACGGCTGGGACCGCACCGACGGCCGGGCTTGCTTCGGCAGCCGGGCCCGAGGGTCAGTTGCGGGTGAGGGACCACGAGCCGTCGGCGTGGACGGTGACCAGGCGGGTGCCCGACGGCAGCAGGGCCTTGCCCTTGTAGGAGCCGATCTGGTTGAACAGCAGGTCGCCGTAGGAACCCGGGCGGGTGTAGCTCTGGACGATGAAGTTGCCCTCACCGGTGAAAGACGAGCGGACGGTCCGCAGGCCGCGGGTGGGGGAGAGCTTGAGCACCTGGTCGCCGGTGCCGTGGACGGTTCCGGTGCACCAGCAGCGGGCCTTGCTCAGCGGCTTGAACACCGCGCTCCACGCGCCGTCGGCTTTGATCTCCAGCGCCGCCGTTCCCATGCCGGCGCGGGCGTTGTACAGGACCGTGCCGCTGTAGGGGCCGATCTCGTTGACCAGCAACTCCTCCTTCTTCCCGGCCGGGGTGACGGTGAAGACGATGAAGTTGGCCTCACCGTCGTGCCGGAGCTGCAGCAGGCCAGGGGTCTTGGTGAGGCGGACGCGGACGACCTCGTCGCCCTCGCCCCGGTAGGTGGTGTCGGCGTGGGCGGTGCCGGCGCTCACGGCGCCGGTGGTGAGGGTGGCGGCGGCCAGGACGAGCGCGGCCAGAACACGCTTGAACATGGGGCTCCTCAAGGGGGATGGGCACACCGGGGTACAGCCGTTCACAGAGCCTTACCCGAAGGTACGGTGTGACCGACGCCACCTAGTAGAGCACGTGTTGACACAATCAACAAACAACTTCCGTGACATTGCCCGGAGAAGACGCTCAGCGCTAGTGTCTGGTTCACGTCCGAAGAGACCCCGGGAGGCGGCCGACATGCGGCGAGACGTCCAGGTGACCGCTGCCGACATCGCGCGGCTGGCCGGGGTGGGCCGGGCGGCGGTGAGCAACTGGCGCCGCCGCCACGCCGACTTCCCGCAACCCGTCGGCGGTACGGCCACCAGCCCGGCCTTCTCCCTGGCGGAGATCCGCGCCTGGCTCCTCTCACCCGGCTCGCCCGGCTCCGCCGGCCATGATCGGGAGCTGCCGTCCGACGAGTGGCTCTGGCAGGACCTGCGGGCCGTCGCCGGTGACGACGACCTCGCCGACCTGATCGCCGACCTCGGCGCGTTCCTCGTCTACACGCACCGCCGCGCCCGCGACTGGGCGGAGCTCGCGGCCGGCGACGACGCGGCGGTCGCCGCCGCTCTGCCCGAGAGGATCCGCGAGGTCGTGCCGGCCTTCCCCGCCGTCCTGCCCCCGGACCGGGTGCCGCTGATCCGCGCCGTCGCCCGGCTCGGCACCGAGCGCGGCGCATCCGGAGCCTTCGAGTTCCTGCGCGAACGCTACTTCGAGACGCACTCCCGGCGGCTCCACCCCACCCCGCGCGAGATCACCGAGCTGAGCCTGGAACTGGCCGGTCTCGGCGCAGAGGTGCCGACCGGTCCCCGGGTCCCCGGTGACGCCGGACCGGAGCCGGCCGGTTCGCGGGTCCGCGGCGTCCCCGGCCCGGAGTCGCCGGGCCGGCGGGTCCGCAGTGTCCTCGATCCGGTCTGCGGCGCCGGTGACCACCTCCTCGCGGCGCTGGACCGCTCATCCGCCGTCCGGGTCATGGGCCAGGAGGCCGACCCGGCCGTCGCCCGGCTCACCGCCGTACGGCTCGCCCTGCGCGGCGACGACACCGACGTCCGCACCGGAGACTCCCTGCGCGCCGACGCCTTCCCCGGCGAGACCGCCGACGCGGTGGTGTGCAACCCGCCGTTCAACGACCGCGCCTGGGGATACGAGGAACTGGCCTCCGACCCGCGCTGGGAGTACGGCCTGCCGCCCCGGATGGAGTCCGAGCTCGCCTGGGTCCAGCACGCACTGGCCCACCTGCGGCCGGACGGCGTCGCCGTCCTGCTGATGCCACCGGCCGTGGGCAACCGCAGGTCCGGCCGCCGCATCCGCGGTCAGTTGCTGCGCCGCGGCGCGCTGCGCGCCGTCATCGGGCTGCCCGCCGGAGCCGTCCCCAACGTCGCGGTTGCCCTGAACCTGTGGGTGCTGTGCAGGCCCGCCGAGCCCCGCACCCCCGGCCACGTCCTGATGATCGACACCTCCGGCCGGCCAGGCGACTACGCCGAGGCGGCTGTCGCGGCCTGGCGGCGGTTCGACGCCGGGGAGGAGCTGGACGAGCCCGGGGTGAGTCGTACGGTGCCGGTCATCGACCTGCTGGACGACGAGATCGACCTGACCCCCGCCCGACACCTGTCCACCGCCGCGCACCTGCCGCCCGAACGGGTCACCGGCACCCGCGACCGCCTCGCCGACCTGCTGCGCACCGTCGCCGAGCTGACCCCCGCCGTCCGGACCGAACCGCGCGACCTGCCGCTCGTACCGCTGTCGGAACTCCTGCGGCGCGGCATGCTCACCCTCCACCAGCAGGCGCCCGTCCGCCCCGGTGAGGAGACCGAGGTGGCCGACGGCTCCGCCGTGCTGACCGCCGAGGATGTCGTGCTCGACCGGCCGCCCTCCGGCCGCACCCCTGAGCACGCGGTGCGGCGGGAGATCCTGACCCGGCCGGGCGACGTCGCGGTGCCCCAGGTCGTCCGCGTCCCTGTCGCCCGGGTCCTCACCCGGGGCGGCGCCGTGCTAGGCACCCACCTGCACCTCCTGCGGCCCGACCCCGAGGCGCTGGACGCCGACTTCCTGGCCGGCTTCCTGAGCGGCCCGGCCAACCTCCGCCACTACGGCCCGGCGTCCAGCACCGGCATCCGCGTGGACGTCCGCCGGGCCGAGGTGCCGCTGCTGCCCATCGAGGAGCAGCGCGCGTACGGCGAGGCGTTCCGGCGGCTGGCCTCCTTCTCTGCCGCGCTGCGGGAGACGGCCGAAGTGGGGGAGAATCTGATCCGGCTGACCGCCGACGGGCTCACCCACGGTGGCCTCCAGCCACCCGCCGGTGACGACTCGTCCGGCCCCCCGCACGACGTGAAGAAGGAGAGCCGTGAGCGGTAACCACCAGAGGTACGCGGACTTCATCTGGTCGGTCGCCGACCTGCTGCGCGGCGACTACCGCCAGTCGGAGTACGGCAAGGTCATCCTGCCCTTCACGCTGCTGCGCCGCATCGACTGCGTGCTCGCCCCCACCAAGCAGGCGGTCCTCGCCAGGGCCGGGGAACTGGAGGGGCGGGGCCTGCCGGAGCAGGCCGTGGACCGGATGCTGCGCGACGTGGCCGGGGCGAGCTTCTACAACCGCAGCCCCCTCGACTTCGGCAGGTTCACCGGTGACGCCGAGAACGTCGCGCGGAATCTCCGCGCCTACATCGGCGGGTTCTCCGGCGGCGCTGCCGAGGTGCTGGACAGGTACCGCTTCGACGAGCAGATCACCCGCCTCGACGAGGCCGGGCTGCTCTACCTCGTGACCGCGAAGTTCGCCGAGATCGACCTGCACCCGGACGTCGTCGACAACCACCAGATGGGCTACATCTTCGAGGAGCTCATCCGGAGGTTCTCCGAGATCTCCAACGAGACCGCGGGAGAGCACTTCACTCCCCGCGAGGTCATCAAGCTGATGGTCAACCTCCTCATGGCCCCCGACGACGCGGACATCATGACGCCGGGCATCGTCCGCACGATCTACGACCCGGCCTGCGGCACCGGCGGCATCCTGTCGGCCGCCGAGGAGCACATCACCCGCTACAACACCCACGCCACGGTCAAGGTCCACGGCCAGGAGCTCAACCCCGAGTCGTGGGCCATCTGCCGCTCCGACATGATGCTCAAGGGCCAGGACCCCTCCCAGATCATCCTCGGCAACTCTTTCGTCCACCGCGGCCACGCCGACAAGAGGTTCGACTACCTCATGGCCAACCCGCCGTTCGGCGTGGAGTGGAAGAAGGTGCAGAAGCAGGTCGAGGACGAGCGCGACACCCTCGGCTGGGCCGGCCGGTTCGGCGCCGGGACACCCCGGATCAACGACGGCTCGTTCCTCTTCCTCCAGCACATGATCTCCCACATGAAACCGGTCGACCAGGGCGGCTCCCGCATCGCGATCGTCTTCAACGGCTCCCCGCTGTTCACCGGCGCGGCCGGCTCGGGGGAGTCGGAGATCCGCCGCTGGATCCTGGAGAACGACTGGCTGGAGGCCATCGTCGCCCTGCCCGACCAGCTCTTCTACAACACCGGCATCTCCACCTACTTCTGGATCCTGTCCAACCGCAAGGCTCCCGCCCTGAAGGACAAGGTGATCCTGCTGGACGCCCGGGAGTGCTGGACGAAGATGCGCAAGTCCCTCGGCGACAAGCGCAAGATGATCCCCGACGAGCGGATCGACGAGCTGACCGCGATCTACAAGGACGCCCTCGCCGTCGCGGCCGACGCCGACCACGAGCACCACGCCAAGGTGAAGGTCTTCCCGCGCCACGCCTTCGGCTACCAGCGCATCACCGTCGAACGCCCGCTCCGCCAGCGCTTCGAGGTCACCGACGCGACCGCCGACGCGGTCGCCGAGGCCAAGGCCATCGCCAGGTTCGACCACCGCGACGCGCTGCTCGCCGCCCTGCGCTCCCTGCCCGGTACGGCGTGCGGCACCAAACTGGAGTTCGCCGGCAAGCTGGACGCCGCCCTCGCCGAGCACGGCCTGAGCAAGCTCCCCGCCCCGGTGGAGAAGGCGGTCTGGGCCGAGGTCGCGGTCGGCGACCCCGAGGGCCAGCTCCAGACCGACCGGAAGAACAACCCGCTGCCCGATCCCGACCTGCGGGACAACGAGAACGTAGCGCTGATCTCGATGAACTCCACCCCGGCCGAACGGGAGGCGGAGATCGAGGAGTATCTGCGCCGCGAGGTGCTGCCGCACGTGCCGGACGCGTGGGTGGACCATACGAAGACGAAGCTGGGGTTCGAGATCCCGTTCACCCGGCATTTCTACGTGTACACGCCGCCCCGGCCGTTGGAAGAGATCGACGCGGAGCTTCGGGCGCTGGAGACGGAGATTCAGAAGCTCTTGGGTGAGGTGACTCGATGAGCTGGAAGCGCATTCCCCTTCGTGGAGCGGCCGAGGTCGCCCTGGGCCGTCAGCGATCGCCCCAGCACGCCGAGGGCCCGCACATGGTGCCGTACCTCCGGGCCGCCAACGTCAAGGACGGTCAGCTGGCGCTCGACGACGTGCTCACGATGAACTTCACCCCGCAGGAGCAGCGGATCTTCTCGCTACGGCCCGGGGATGTCCTGGTGACCGAGGGAAGCGGCAGCCTGTCGTCGGTCGGCGCGGCAGCCGTCTGGAGCGGAGAGATCGAGGGGACGGTCTGCTTCCAGAACACTCTGTTGAGGCTGCGGCCTCGTCCCGGTGTCACCGACGGGAGGTTCCTGGGGTGGTGGGCACGCTCGGCGTTCGGATCGGGGCTGTTCGCCTCGGTGGCGACCGGGGCGAACATCTACCACGTGAGCGCGGAGCGAGTCCGGGCACTTCCCATCGAGGTGCCATCCCTGGAAAAACAGGGGAGGATTGCTGATTTTCTTGACGGCCAGGTCACTCAAACGCTTCAGATTCAAGTTATGCGCGCGAAGCAGCGGCTAATTTTGAATGAGCGCGCCGCATCTTTGATAACCGAAGTTCTTGTTCCGGGGGTAGCAGGTGATACGTGGCCCTGGAACTGGTTGCCGGAGATGCAAGACCGGCCCGTCGTGCGTCTTGGGTATCTGTGCCGGCTGCAGTCAGGCATCACCATGGACAGTTCACGTGCCATGGACGGCGATGTCGTGACACGTCCATACCTGCGAGTGGCCAACGTTCAGGCTGGACATGTCGATCTAAGCTCGCTCGCTGAGGTGACGGTTCCCCGTAAAGTCGCTGAACGAAGCACGCTGCGCACCGGTGATGTACTGATGACTGAGGGCGGTGACCTCGACAAACTCGGCCGAGGAACGGTATGGAGCGGTGAGATCGAGGACTGCCTGCACCAGAACCACGTGTTCGCTCTACGCCCTGATCTGAAGAAGCTGGACCCCGAGTATCTAGCGCTCATGACTCAGACGCTGCACGGACGCTGCTACTTCGAGAGCACAGGGGTCAAGACCACCAATCTCGCTTCCACCAACAGCAGCAAGATTCTTGGGTTCCCCGTTCCTTTGCCTTCTGTGGAGCAGCAGCGGCGTCTTGTCAGGCAAGTCGAGGTACAGATGGCGGCGATCGACAATGCTCGGCGGGCGTTGGATGAGCAGTCTCGGCTTCTACGGGAGCGACAGCAAGCGTTGATCACGGCGGCGGTCACGGGACAGATCGATGTCACGACAGCGCGTGGGGTCATGGACTAGGTGGCGTTTCTCCGCATTCAAGAAGCGTCCTTTCGCTTCTTGGGTTCGAGCTGCTTTACGGGTCGGCGCTGAAACCTCTCCAGGGCCAGTAGGTTCCCTGTGTTTCCTCGCCCCTCGCCAAGCTGAAAAAATGCGGGGTTTGGTGTGCGTTGAAGTCCGGCAATTGACGCATGTCCTGATGGTTCGCTCTGAGCGCTTCGCCTTTCTTAGGGCGATCATGTTCAGCGCGCCGAATTCCAGTTACCTTGGGTGTTCGATCGGTTACGACTGGCGAGCGCCGGGTTGTCGGCGCTGTCCTTGAAGTCCGGCAAGGAGGGCGAAATGGCCAACATCTACACCCCTCAGGCGATCTGGGGCCGGGAGCTTCGTCATTACCGCAAGGGGGCGGGCCTCACCCAGGGACAGCTCGCCCAGAAGGTCCACTTCAGTGAGTCGCTGATCAGCGGGGTGGAGACCGGCCAGCTCCCCGCCAGCCCGGAGTTCGCCGAGACCTGCGACAAGGTCCTCAACACGGGCGGTGCCCTGCACCGCCTCCTCGACTGGCGGAAAGGTCAGATCTTCCCCTCCTGGTTCGGCCCCTGGCGGGAGAAGGAACAGGAAGCGATCGCCCTCCGGACCTACCAGCCTCTGGTGGTCCCCGGCCTCCTCCAGACCGAGGCGTACGCCCGGGTGATGCTCTTCGGGGATGAGGTGAACATAGAGACTCGTTTGAACCGCCAAGCGATCCTCACCCGTGAGGACCCGAAGCCTCCGAGCTTCCGATGCGTGATCGATGAGGGGGTCCTGTACCGGCCGATCGGAGGCCCAGGGGTCATGAGAGAACAGCTGGAGCACTTGGTCTCGATGGTCTCTTCCCGCCTTTCCATCCAGGTGGTTCCTCACGGAATGCACTCGGGCTTGATGGGCGGCTTCGTAATCGCGACGCTGGCAGGAGGAAGCGACGTACTGTATGCGGAGACTGCCATCCGAGGCATCACCACGAGCGATCCGGCGGATGTCGCGGCAGCGGTCGAATGTTTCGAGGTCATGAGGACCGAGGCGCTTCCGCTCGGTATGTCCATCGATCTGATCAAGAAGGCGGTAGAGGAAAAATGGACCTGAGTAATGCGAAGTGGTTCAAGTCAAGCTTCTCCGGCAGCAATGGCGGGGACTGCGTTGAGGTTGCGGAGTTGACGAGCGTCAGTGACGGCCCCGGGCACAAGGACGGGCACCCCGAGCTGATCGCCGTACGCGACTCCAAGGACCCCGGCGGCCCCAAGCTCTTCTTCACCCCCGCCGAGTGGGACGCCTTCCTCAACGGCGCCAAGGCCGGCGAGTTCGACCGCCACTGACCCGCCCCCGTCGGCCGCCGAGGTGTCCCCTCGGCGGCCGGTGAACCTCAAGGCTTCACCGCCGAACGGATCTCCGTACCGCTACGCTCGTCAACCTCCTGGATCGCGGAGATCCCCGAACGGGTGGTCGGCCTATGGGCTGAGATAGATCGTCTGCCCGAGACAGGGTGGCTACGCTGGATCCGCGCATCGACCGGAGCGTTGGACCACGAACCTCGGGAAGCCCTTAGATGAGATCCGCACAGGACGACGTTCTGTTCGAGTACGACTCGGCAGGAGCGAGCACGGGTGTCGAATTGGAGGTCATCGAGGCGATCGATGAGCCGTTCGATCCGGAGCTGATCGATGTGGTGACCAGGAACCCCACCGTGGATCTCCTCCTGTCGCGTATCAGAACGGGCATGATCGACCTGGCGCCCGACTTCCAGCGCAAGGCCGGCATCTGGAACGAGAAACACCAGAGCCGCCTGATCGAGTCTCTACTGCTCAGGATCCCGCTCCCCACGCTCTACGCCTCCGAGGACGAGGACGATGTGTGGGTGATCGTGGACGGCATCCAGCGCCTCACTGCGATACGGCGATTCGTCGACCCATCAGGCGTCGGCAGGGAGCAGTTGTTCCTCCAAGGCCTGGAGTATCTCCAGGACTACGACGGGTGTGCCTTCGACGACCTTCCCGGCCGCCTCCAACTGCGGTTGCGGGAGACCGAACTGGTCGTCCACCTGATCCGCCGTGGCACTCCGGAGGCGGTGAAGTTCAACATCTTCGCCAGGATCAACACGGGTGGCCTGCCGCTGTCCCGCCAGGAGCTCAGGCACGCCCTCATTCCGGGCCGTGCCCGCACGCTTCTCGGGGAACTCGCCGAATCGGAGTCGTTCCTCCGGGCGACCGACAAGAGCGTCAACCCGGAGCGCATGGCCGATCGGGAGATGGTCCTGCGGTTCATCGCGTTCCGGCTGGTCTCTCTAGCCTCCTACACATACGCCGATTTCGACCACTTCCTTCGCGAGTCCATGCGGACCATCAACAAGATGACACGCGATGACATCCAACACATCAAACTGCAGTTCGCCCGCGGGATGGATGCCGCACACTACATTTTCGGTCCTCATGCCTTCCGCAAGCGCTATCGTGGCGTCGAGCGGAGGTTCCCGATCAACAAAGCCCTCTTCGAAACCGTTGCGGTGAACCTCGCGAAGCGGACCGACGAAGACCTGGCCCTGCTGATGTCCCGGCGCGACCTGGTCCAGGTCGGCCTCGTCGACCTGCTCACCGATTACCCCGATTTCGAACGGGCGATCTCACAGAGCACGGGAGACCACAGCAAGGTGCGTCTGCGGTTCGACGCGGTGAGGGATCTCTTCGATAGGGTGATCAATGATTGAGCGGCTTGACGTCGTCAATTTCAAGGCGTTCGCGAGTGCCAGTGTTCCGCTAGGTCGATTCACCCTGCTCTCCGGGCTGAACTCGGCCGGCAAGAGCACGGTCCTGCAAGCCTTGGCCCTGCTCCGCCAATCCCATGCGGCCGGCCTGCTCGACGGTGGATCGGGTTCGGGGCTCCTGCTCAACGGAGAGCTGGTCGAGCTGGGCACCGGGCGCGACGTTCTGCACGAGAACCATGTGGACACCGGGGGAGAAGGCCCGCAGATCACGCTATCCGTAACCGAGAAGGGGACCGTCTCCTCATGGACCGCCCTTTACGGTCAGGAAAGTGACATCCTGCACCTTCAAAAACAAGCGACGGACGAATCTCTCAGCCTGTTCGGGCCTGGTTTCCAATATCTCAAGGCGGATCGGCTGGCTCCCTCCGTCACCTATCCCAGGTCACACGAAATCGCAGTGCGGCGCGGATTTCTCGGTTGCCGGGGCGAACACACGGTCAACTTCCTCCGCCACAGGCAGGACGATCGTCTGACCTCCTCCTGCCTTCAGCATCCCGACGCGCTCTCCATGTCGCTCCTCGACCAGACCGACGCCTGGATGCGGGAGATCTGCCCGGGTGTCAATCTTCAGGCCGCCACCATCGAGGGCACGGACCTGGTCCGGCTCGGTTACCGCATCGATGTCGCCGGCCTGCCCACGGCACTTTCCCATCGCCCCACCAACGTTGGCTTCGGCCTCTCCTACGTCCTGCCGATCGTGGTGGCCTGCCTGTCGGCCACACCGGGAAGCGTGATCCTCCTGGAGAATCCTGAGGCCCACCTGCACCCTCGCGGTCAGACTGTGATGGCGACGCTCGCGGCCGCAGCGGTGGCCGCCGGAGCCCAGCTCATCGTGGAAAGCCACAGCGACCATGTCCTCAACGGTCTCAGGCTGGCCGTGAAACACGGGAAGCTCGACGGCTCAGCCGTCAGGCTTCTCTATTTCCAGCGGGAGCACGATGGAGTGAATATCATCAATCCAGTCATAGGGTCGGACGGGATGATATCGGAGTGGCCGCCCGGATTCTTTGATGAATGGGAGAACTCGCTCGATCAGCTCCTAGGGTGACCAATTCTGAGGAGAAAATCCCCCCATGCCTGTTCTGTTGTGCCTCAATGAGCTTTCTTGTGCCTCTGCCGCACACGAACGTGACGCCGACGACGCCATGATCACTTTCGTGAAGCTACTGCGGCAGTGCCGGGATCGACGTCCGGAAATCTCGCTGGTCTCCGCCGTGCCGCTCACCGCGCTGAAACTCACGGCCGAGTACTCGATGTCGCAGTGGATGGGGAAGCCGCGTCATCGGGATCTCCGGCTTTTCCTGCGAGCGCTGCAGAACAGAGCCCCCTTCGCCTCGGTGCTTCCCGACGGTGACGGCCACGTCGAGTATCAGCTCGATGGCGACCGCGCGGACGGCATCGGGACGGCTCATCTCCTCGATGCCTTGGCCGTCAGCCTTCCGCTGGAGAAACGTTGGGGCAGCGAGTGGGTTCGTCCGATGAGGGCCGGCCTGGAGGAGACCGATGAAGGAGACCTCCAACTCCGCACAGAAGAGGTGGTGGTCAGGCACGCCTCCACCGCTGAGCACCTCACCGCTCACGAGGAATGGGTGGCCGCGACCGGACTCACGGGCGTTCGGACCGCAGGAGAGCTCTGGGAGTCCCGCGCCGACTTCTTCCCCCACCTGAGTTTCCTCGCCAGGGTGGAGGATGACCTCAGAACACTTCGTCATCATTGGTTGGCCCCGGTCAGGGATCTGCTGCTGGAGTTGGAGGTCGCGATAAGCAAGTGGGACGTCGGGAAAGATCCTGAACCCGCCTGGCGCACCAAGGTCACGCCCGAATCCGAGACGCGGAAACGTCTCTGCCGGTTCGTCGACCTGGATGGCACGATGAGGGTCTTCGACCTCCATGCTCGGATGACCCCGGGCGCGGGCCGACTGCATTTCCGGATCCGCAGGGAGGACGGCACCGCGGTGATCGCCTACATCGGCCCCAAGCTCAAGGACTGAGCATTGTCCCCCTCAGGGCTGTCAGCCCCACGGCCGCGTGACGGCGCCCTGAAGCAGGGGAGGACGAGGGGGGATGGACGCTCAGGGCCAGGCGAGGAGTTGGAACCAGACGGACTTGCCGTACGGGTTGAGGGTCCAGCCCCAGTTGTGGGAGAGGTCCTCGACGATGGACAGGCCGCGGCCGGAGGTCTCCAGGTCGGACGGCTTGCGCATCCGGGGGATCTCGACGCAGGAGTCGTAGACGTCCACGACCAGCAGTGCCCCCAGCTTGCCGACCGTGACCCGGATGATGTTGCGGGCGGGGGCGTCGGCCGTGCCGTACGCCACGGCGTTGGTGGCCAGCTCCGAGACGAGCAGCTCGGCGATCTCCGGGACGTCTCCGGCCGCGTCCCAGTCGCCGGCCGTGTCGCGCACGAACCGGCGGACGGACGCCACGCTCCGCTCCGCGCGGGTGATCCACCGCTCGCCGAGCAGGAAAAGGTCCAGGTTGGGCGTGTAGTGGTATCTGCTCAGCGTCGCGCACGCTTGGAGAGCCTCTTCCACGCTCTCTTTCTTTAACTCGGAATGCATGCGTTCAGCGTGCCCGGGTGCGGTCGTGGCGGGTACCCGAACGGTTGCGAGCGGCGAGCGTTGAGGTTCACACCGTCGTCCTTGAAATCCGGCAAGAAGGGCATGACGGCTGTCTGGTCGGGTTCCCGCTGATAGGTTCCTCCGGCGGCTTGCCTCTGTGACTCCTTTTCCGTGGAAGGGCGTCCGCGGGCCGTTCCATGTCCGCTTCGACATCCGGAGGTCCGGTGCCCGATCCGCACATTCCCGTGGAACCGTTGTCCCCGCCGGAGAGTGCGCCGGGAAGGAGGCGCATGCCGGTGGAGATAACGGCCTTGATGGTGCTCATGTGGCTTCAGACGGGCCTCGGGGCAGTGATGACCTTCATCGCGTTCGCCTTCCTCGTGATGATGGGGCTGCCCAGCCTCGACGTCCTGCCCTGGCACATCTACCTGTTCGTGGTTCCCCTGCTGGTGCCGGGTCCGCTGTCGGTCCTCATCGCCATGCGACGACGGGGGGCCTGGGTGGCGGCCGTCGTGATCGAGGGGCTCGCGGCTCTGGAGTACGGCGGCACCGCGTTCACGCTGTTCGGAGTGTTCAACATCGTCGTGGCGGGCGTAGCGCTTGCTCTTACAATCCTTTTCCTCCTGTTTCGTAGCAAGAGAACCAGTTGGTTCGAGCGGTAGGAGACGCCAGGATCGGCCCGGCCCGTCACCAAGGGGCCGGGCCGCCGCCTTTTCATGGCCTGTCTGGTGGGGTTGGCTGGGTGCCGGGAATCTCGTCGCCTCCGACATTAAATCGCTTTTGTAGTGACCGTATAGCGGGAATGTCTGTTTCGGGAAACTTCAACGCCAGACCTTGATCCTGGATGACCTTGCGTGAGACTCTGACGCATTGTGGCGGCGAATGCGACTGCGGAGTTGGAAGCGGCGTTGTCGCGGGTCACCCAACTCGGCCGGAGCCATGCGGCGGCGCTGGATTCATCGGTGCGGTACATGGTGGCCAACGCCTGGGTCGGCGGGGGAGCGCCGGCGTTCGCCCAGGCGCTCGCGGCCCGCCGTACGGCGCTGCAGTCGGCCTTCCAGAACGCGGCCGAGGAGATGGCGCGGCGGATCAGGCAGCTCGGCGGCCAAGCGCAGGCGCCCTCGTTCTCCACGTCGGTCGGTACGGCGGCGGCCCGGCCGTCCTCCTTCTCCGGGATGGACGTCGCCGCGATGGGCCGCCTGGTGGCCGACCTTCAGCGGGCCGGGCCGGAGCTGATCGGGGCCGGGCAGCGGCTCTCCGCCGAACTGTCGGCGCTGTGCGTCGCCTCGCCCTCCGTACGGCAGGTCGGCGACGCCGGTGTCTGGGCCGAGGAGCAGGTCCGCGACCTGCGGCAGCGGCTGGCGGTGATCCAGCAGACCCACGACATCGGCACCGCCTCCCAGGCGACGGCCGCCTTCGGCCTGTTCGGCGGGCACGCGCCGGACGCCAACGGGGTGAACAAGCTGACCGCCGCCGCGGCCCGCGGGGACGTCGCGGCGCTGAAGGCATTGGCGGACCTGCAGAAGGCCGGCAAGGACAAGACGCTCGCCGGACGGCTCAGCGTGTGGTGGCGACAGCTCGGCCCACTGGCGCAGGGACAGCTGATGAACGCCTCCCCGGGCCTGGTCGGCAGCCTGAACGGACTTCCCGCGGTGGACCGTGACAAGGCCAACCGGGCATACCTCGCGGCGCAGAAGTCCGCGATCCCGTCGGAGCTACAGCGTCTCCGCGCCTCCTCGGCCGCGCTGGGGGCGGAGATGAAGAAGCTGAGTGACCAGATGGCGGGCATCCGCGACCCCTACCAGAAGTACGGTCTCAGCCAGAGACTGGATCAACTGCGCGAGTCTTCGACGCGGCTGAAGGAGTCGATCGAGGAGCAGGAGCTGAAGATGCGACAGCTCGCGGCGGTGGAGAAGGCTCTGGCGAAGGGTGGGCAGAACGGCCGTCCTCCGGTGCTCCTGTTGCAGCTGGAACTTGGAGGTCTGGGCAAAGGCATCATCTCGTTCGGGAATCCTGATGAAGCGGATAAAGTGGCCGTCTATGTTCCAGGTACTGGAACCACGTTGGAAGGCTTTGGCGGAGAAGATTCTGAACGCGCCGGACTCACGTGGGATCAGGCAAGCGGGTCCGGCCAGGGTAAGAAAGTTGCGTCTATCGCTTGGCTCGGTTATGACGCTCCGCAGTGGAATACGTTTGTGAGTGTGAATGGGACGCCCGCGCTCCCTCCTGCCGCCGCGAAGGGCGCCCCGCTGTTGGCTGGCTTCATGGATGGTCTGCACGCCGCGCACAAGCCGACCACCGATGTTCAGCTCACTGTCCTCGGACACAGCTACGGTTCTACGACGGTTGGCGAGGCGGCACAGTTGCGCCGGGGCGACTTCGCCGACCAGTTGATCTTCGTCGGAAGTCCGGGAGTGCGTGCGCTCAATGCAACCCAGCTCGCGGTCAAATCGGTGTGGGTTGGAGAGGCACCTGACGATTTGGTGGCTGACCTGGGTGTTGCTTCAGACGTCGTCGAGTGGGGGACTACAAGGCTCGGCCGGAAAGTAGAGAATTTTCCACTTGGCCCCGACCCGAGTTCACTTGAATTCGGTGCTAAAAGATTCTATGTCGAAGGACATTCGGACTCTTATGAAATGGCTGCTCACTCCAGGTACTGGGCCAGGAGGTCGGCGTCTCTTACCAATATCGGGTACCTGATCAATGGGCAGTATGGTCGTCTCGTTCCGTTCCCCCTTCCTAGCCAGAGGCCGTTGATGGTTCCCCCATCTCCCACTGCTCCGCCTGTTCCAGCGCCTATGCCACGTGCGATGCCGGTGGAAACGCCCTCGCCCCGTCCACAGCCTTCGCCTGCACCTGCTGGAGAGTAGATGCAACGTTTCGTCGTACTGATGATCGCACTCATTGTTCTTTCCGCCGGCTGTACTGGAAAAGAGACTATGGACCATCCCGCGATTACCAAAGAAAAAGCGCTAGGCCGGGTGGAACAGCTTATCAAGGAGGCGATTTCGGGAGTCAATCCGCAACCCCGGCTTGATCTTGACCAACTTAGTCTTACGGTCGATCATTGCCTTGATCCCACCGACGGGGGCTCCAAAGACCGAATCGTTGTCGGGCGAGGGTATTACTTGCGAGACGTACCTAAAGATCGCCTTGCCGAGGTGAGTCGACAGGTCAGGCAGACGTGGGAACAGCGGGGGCATCACGTCTCCGGTGTTTCGCTCGACGGTATCGGCTTCACCGGACGCTCGCGACCTGATGACTTCCTGTTCTCGTTGCTTGTCGCTGACAGTGATGGCGGAGAAGTGCTGAACCTTGGTGTCTCGTCGCCCTGTATCTGGCCCAACGGAACTCCTGAACCTTCCACCGGTTGACTTCGCCGGCTCCATCCTTCAACTCCGCTCTGAACGCCTTCACCCCTGCGAGGGTCCTTCCGGGCGCCCCCTTGCGGGCCGCTCCCAGGCAGTCCGCTTGGGGAGGAATGTTCGGAACGTTCCACCGATATCCCCCATCGCCCCGCGTCTTCTGTTTCAATTGTGGGCTCTGAAGTTTCCCGTCCGAGGAACCCGAGACCCCCGAGAACCTCAGAACCCAAAGGACCGGTGACCGTGCCCCCCGTGCACCACGAGAAGGTCTTCGAGGACGCCATCGAGTCGGCGCTGATCGACGCGGGCTGGCTGAAGGGCTCGAACGACTTCTACGACCACGCCCTCGGGCTGAACACGCAGGAGCTGCTCGACTTCGTACGGGCGACGCAGCCCAAGGAGTGGCGGCGGCTGGTCACCGCGCAGGCCGGGGATGAGGCGGGAGCCGCGCGGCGGCTGGCCGAGCGGGTGGCCAAGGCGATCGACGACGAGGGCGCGCTGGAGGTGCTGCGGCATGGCGTCAAGGACCGGGGTGTCCTCTTTCGGCTGGCCTACTTCCGGCCCGCGCACACCGTCGCCGCCGACGCGCTGGAACCGTACGGCAAGAACATCCTCAGCGTGGTCCGCCAGTTCCGCTACTCGGCGAAGATGACCGACACCCTCGACCTGGCCCTGTTCGTCAACGGTATCCCCGTCGCCACGGCCGAGCTGAAGAACCCGCTCACCGGCCAGACCGTCGAGAACGCCAAACGGCAATATCGTGAGGACCGCGACCCCCAGGAGCTTCTGTTCGCCCGGCGGGCGCTCGTCCACTTCGCCGTGGACCCGGACCTGGTGTTCGTCACCACCCGGCTGGCGGGGGAGCGGACGCGCTTCCTGCCGTTCAACATGGGTACGGCCGGCCCCGGCAAGCCGGGTGGCGCGGGCAACCCCGATGCCCCCGGCGTCCTCGGCGCGGCCGACCTGGGTGATCCGTACGGCACGGGCACCCCGAACGATCTGGACGGCACGGATGACGGGAGCACCTACCGGACCGCCTACCTCTGGAAGCGGATCTGGCACCCTGACACCTGGCTCGACCTGCTCAGGCGATTCCTGCACGTCGACGACGAGGACGTCAGGAAGGGCAAGGGGCGCAAGCCGTCCCCGGGCAAGACCCACCGGCTGCCGCTGATCTTCCCCCGGTTCCACCAGTGGCACGCCGTGCAGACCCTGACCGGGAACGCCAGGCGGTACGGCGCCGGCCACAACTACCTCGTCCAGCACTCGGCGGGGTCGGGCAAGTCCAACACGATTGCCTGGCTCGCGCACGCGCTGTCCGGCCTGCACACCCCCGCCGCCCTCGCCGGAATCGACGAGACCGCGCTGGCCAAGGGATATGAGCCCAATCAGCCGGTCTTCGACAAGGTCATCGTGATCACCGACCGGGTGGTGCTGGACCGCCAGCTCCAGGAGACGATCTACCAGTTCGAGCACACGCCGGGCGTGGTCCGGCGGATCGACCAGCACTCCGACCAGCTCGCCGAGGCGTTACAGGGGGAGACCGCCAAGGTCGTCATCACCACCCTGCAGAAGTTCCCCCACGTGCTGCAGAAGATCGAGGGCCTGCGCGGCAGGCGGTTCGCGGTCATCGTGGACGAGGCGCACTCGTCGCAGTCCGGCGAGGGGGCGGCGGCACTCAAGCGGGTGCTGCTCAAGCTCGGCGGCGGCATCGCGTCCGGCACGGCGTCCGAAGACACACGCGGCGCCGCACCCAGTGACGCGACCGACGCCGCGAGCACCGACGACATCGACGAGGACGGCGATCTGCTGACCGCGAGCGCCCTCGCCCGGGGCAGGCACGACAATCTGTCGTACTTCGCGTTCACCGCGACGCCGAAGGGCAAGACGCTGACCCTCTTCGGCGTGCCCGGCGAGGACGGCAAGCCGCGTGCCTTCCACACCTACTCCATGCGGCAGGCGATCGAGGAGGGCTTCATCCTCGACGTGCTGAAGAACTACGTCACCTACGCGACGTTCTGGCGGCTGGCCAGCACCGAGCCCGGCGACCGCGAGGTCGACCGGCGCAAGGGGCAGGCGCTGCTCACCCGGTTCGCCGAGCTGCACCCGACGAGCATGCAGCAGCGGGCGCAGATCATCGTCGAGCACTTCCGCAGGCACACCGCCGGGCGGATGGGCGGCCGGGCCAAGGCCATGGTGGTCACCCGCTCACGCGAGCACGCCGTACGGCTCGGCCAGGCGATCCGCGACCACGTCACCGCGAACGGCTACTCGGACTGCGGCACGCTCATCGCCTTCTCCCAGACGCTGAAGGTCGACGGGGTGGAGTACACCGAGGCGCGCCTCAACGGCTTCAGCGAGCGGGAGCTGCCGGAGCGGTTCGGCTACTGCCGCGCCGACGACCCCTCACCGGGCGCGTCCGAGAAGGCGGAGTACCGGATCCTCGTCGTCGCCGACAAGTACCAGACCGGGTTCGACCAGCCGCTGCTGACCACGATGTACGTCGACAAGAAGCTCGCCGGGGTGGCGGCGGTGCAGACGCTGTCGCGGCTGAACCGCACGCACCGGCTCAAGTCGCAGGGCGACGTGTTCGTGCTCGACTTCGCCAACGAGGCCGAGGAGATCCAGGAGGCGTTCCGGCCGTACTACGAGGGCAGCGCCACCGAGCGGATCGACCCCAACCTGCTGTACACCCGCGAGGCGGCCGTGCTCGGGCACGCCCTGCTGGTGGAGTCGGAGATGCAGGCCCTGGCCGAGGGCTACCTGCGGGCCGAGCGGACCTCGGCGACCCGGCGGGAGCTGGAGAAGGCGCACGCCGAGCTGTACCGGCTGACCGGGCCCGCGGTGCGGCGCTTCGTCGAACGGCAGCGCGAGGACGCCGAGAACGGCGGGGACGCGGCCGAGGAGTTCCGTGGCGACCTGCGCGGATACGTCCGCCTGTACGGTTTCCTGTCGCAGGTCGTGCCGTACGTCGACCCGGACCTGGAGCGGCTGTACCTGTTCGGCCGCTTCCTGCTGAACCGGCTGCCGCGCCGGGAGGACCCGGCGGTGGACATCGGCGAGATCGACCTCACCCACCTGAGGATCAGCCTGACCGGTGAGCACGACATCAGCCTCCCCGAGGCGGAGGAGGTGACGATCCCCGGCCCGGACGGCGGGGGAGGCGCGGCCCCCGAGCCGGAGACGGCCTCGTTGCGCGACCTGATCGCCGCGTTCAACGACAGGTACGGCCTGGGTCTGTCGGAGGCGGACCAGGTCTGGGTGGAGCAGCAGTTCCGCGAGGCGGCGGGCGCCGACGCGCTCCGACAGGCCGCACTCGTCAACGACGAGGCCAACTTCGGCGAGGTGTTCGCCGACCACCTGGAGAAGGTCGTCATCGACCGGCACACCGGCAACACCGGCCTGATGCAGCGCTTCTACGACGACTCGCTGTTCCGGTCGCGGATCACCGAGATCGGACGGCGGCAGGTCTACCGGATGATCCGCGACAGCGAGGGGCTGTGACGGCCGCCGCACGCCCTCCCCGGGAGGGGGCGGCTCTCTTCCCGCAGGAGTCGGATTTTCTCCCAAAGGGGACAGGTCTCTTCTCTCAGGTGGTGGGGTTCCTCCCGGAGGAGACGGCTCTTCTTCTGGAAGGGAGAGGTCTCCTCCGAGAAGGGATCGGATCCTTCCTGCAGGAGACGCCTCTATTCCCGAAGGGGACCGCGTGAATCGGGGAGACGTCGTCGGCGACCGGTACGAGCTGGCCGACTACCTCGGCCGCGGCGGCTACGGCGAGGTCTGGAAGGGCTTCGACCGGTCGCTGGACCGGCATGTCGCGGTCAAGTTCATCCGCACGGAGCGGTTCCCTACCCCGGAACTGCGCCAGGAAGCTGAGCGGAGATTCCGCCGCGAGGCCCGGGTCACCGCGCGGATCGGGCATCCTGGGGTGCCGGTCATCCACGACCTCGGCACTCACGACGGTGACCTCTACCTGGTGATGGAGCTCGTCGAGGGATTCCGCGTCGATGACCTGATCGCCTGCCACCACCCGCTCCCGGTCGCCTGGGCGGCGGCGATCGCCGCTCAGATCTGCGCGGTCCTGACGGTCGCGCACGCCCGTTCGCTCATCCACCGGGACCTCAAGCCGACGAACCTGATCCTGTGTGCCGACGGCACGGTCAAGGTCCTCGACTTCGGTGTCGTCGCGATGCTGGGCTCGGCGGACGTCACGCAGATCACTCAGGACGGGCAGAACGTCGGCACACCGCACTACATGTCGCCCGAGCTGGCTGTCACGGGCCTGGCCGGCCCGCGAAGCGATCTGTACGCACTGGGCTGCGTGCTGCACGAGCTGCTGACCGGGTCGCGAGTCTTCGAGTCGGCGTACACCGCCGCCGAGGTCGGCCGCCACTACACCGAGGCGCCCGCCCCCTTGCGGTCGCTCCGCGCGGATGTGCCCGCCGAGATCGAACGGCTGGTCCTGGAGCTGCTGGCCAAGAGGGTCGCCGACCGGCCCGTGAGCGCGGCGGAGGTGTACGAGAGGCTGCTGCCGTTCGTGACGGCCCCGCCGCCGCTGCCCGGCGTGACGGCCGCGCCGCCGTCGCCCGACCCGCTGCGGATGTACGCCGCCGTCGCCGAGCGTGTCGCCGAGACCGCGCTGACCGGGCCTCGCGCCCCGGTACGGGACGCCGGACCCGGGCGGAGGCTCTCCGAGGCGGAGCTGCGGGCGGCGAACGAGCGCGCCGAGGAACTCGCCCTCGAAGGACGGTTCAGCCAGGCGGTCGAACTGCTCGAAGGCGCGCTCGCCGGGGCCGAGGGCGTCCTTCCGCCGGAGGATCCGGTGGTCTTCGCGCTGCGCATGCGGCTGGCCGGCTCACGCTTCGCGGCCAGAGACTACCGGCGGGCGGCCGAGGAGTATGACGATCTCCTGCCCCGGCTGTCGGAGCTGCTGGGAGCCGTCCACCCGGCGGTGCTGGGCTGCCGCCTCAACGGGGCGCTCTGCGCGGCGGCGCTCGGGCGGCACCGGGTCGCGCTCTCGCAGATGGACGGCCTGCTCCACGACGTGCGGCCAGCGCTGGGGGACCGTGACGGGTTCGTCCTGGAGCTGCGCAGGGAACTCGGCACGCTCCTCACCCGGCTGGGCGACTACGACCGTGCGCGCGCGGTCCTGCGGCCCCTGCTCGCCGACCTGGAAGCCGAAAGCGGCGCCGGCCACCCCGACACCCGCGACGTCCGAGACCTGCTGCGGTCCCTCGAACGTGTTTCGCCGGCCCGGCCGGTGACGGATGTGGAAGGCGGGTGGGCGTAAGGATCGAGGCCCACGAGCCACCCTGATATGTGCCGAAGCGAGAGCCGGAAGATGGATTTCCGGGGCGGCATCGATCGTTCCCTCGCTCCGCGCCTGCTGCGCGGCCGCGTGACGGCCTCCCGGAGGCGGGGAAGGACGCCTCCGGCCCGAGGGCGACGGTGAACGCGGCGCGCGGCATCAGCCCTTCTGGTGAGGTCCGAAAGCCGCCAGCCCGCGCCCGGGCCGAGTTGGTTGGCTGTCCCGCATGAAGTTCTCGCACCGTGACAGAGCCCTGCGTTTCCGCGAGTTGCACACCGACGGCCGGGTGCTGGTTCTGCCCACCGCCTGGGATGTCGCCAGCGCATGCCTCATCGAGGACGCCGGGGCCGACGCGATCGCCACCACCAGCGCGGGCGTCGCTTGGAGCCTCGGCGCCGCCGACGGGAACCGGCTCGGCCGCGACCGTGCCCTCGACCTCGTCGCCCGCATCGTCTCCGCGGTCGATGTCCCCGTCACCGCCGACATCGAAGGCGGCTACGCGAGCGACCCGGACGGGGTGGCCGAAACCGTTCGGGGCGTGCTTGCCGCGGGCGCCGTAGGAATCAATATCGAAGACGGCGATGCCCCGGTCCCGCGGCTGCGGCCGGTCGAGGAACAGTGCGAGCGGATCATCGCCGCTCGGCGGGCCGCTGACGCCGTCCAGGTGCCGATGTTCCTCAACGCGCGCGTCGACACCTACCTGCTGGCCGTCGGTGATCCGGTTACCCGTCTGCGGGCCACCGTGGACCGTGCGGTGGCTTACGTCGACGCGGGTGCCGACGGAATCTTCGTGCCGGGGGTCACCGATCCGGAGACGGTGTCGGTTCTCGTCCGGGAGGTTCCGGTGCCGCTCAACATCATGGCCGGTCCGGGAGCACCCGCGATCGGTGAGCTGGCCGAGCTCGGGGTCGGTCGCGTCAGCCTCGGCCCGGCGATCGCCCTCGCCACTCACGCTCTCGTCCGGCGCGGCGTCCAAGAGCTGCTCATCGCCGGTACTTATACGGCCTTCGCCGAGACGATGGCCTACGGGGAGGTCAACGCCCTCGTGGATCGCCCGAAGGAGACCGGTGACCGGCCGCTTCCCGTTGAGAATGAGGGGGCGGAGGCTCAGTAGTAGCCCTTGGTGCCGTCGAGCAGTTCCCTGATGGTGTCGAGGTGGCCCACGTGCCTGGCGGTCTCCTCGACCATGTGGATCAGCATCCAGCGCAGGGTCGCGCCGGCCGACCGGTAGTCGGGGTGCTTGCCCACGTCGTCCAGCGAATGAGCGGCGATGATCTCGTTGGAGATCTGGCACTGCTGTTCGAACTCGTCGAGCAGCCGGGCGAGCGGAACCCCCTCGGCCCGCATGTCGGCGTCCTCCACGTTCTCGTCGAACTGCGGATTGCCGTCGGACGGGCGGCCCAGGAAGAGGACCTCGAACCAGCAGTGCTCGGTCCAGCGCATGTGGGAGACCAGCCCGGCCACCGTCATCAGCGGCGAGGCGGGCAGCACCGACCGGTACGCGTCCTCCTCCGACAGCCCCTCACATTTCCACCGGACGAGCGCGCGCTGCATGTCGAGCCAGCCGACGAGCTGGGTCCGCTCATCGGCGACGAAGGGGGGACGAACGCGAGGAAGTGTCATGGTCGCCGACCATACTTCGATCTCCCGCGACGACGCACCACGTTTTGATCGGGGGCCGATTCCCGCGCGCGCCGTACCGGGCACTCCTCGCCCGCGAGGCGCGTGTTCGGAGCCTTCGGGGTGCCTGGGCGCGCGGCGAAGAAGGGAACCGACGGCTGTTTGACCTTCCAGCGGCTGGAGGCTCGACGATGTGCCGCATGGATTCGATTCCCGCGGAGATCAGCCGCGACATCTACGGCATGCCCGCCTTCGTCTCACTGACCGTCGCCGACCTCGACCGCACGGTCGACTGGTACGTGAACGGGCTGGACTTCATCTCGCTGTTCACCGTGCCCGGCCCCGGCGGTGAGCCCGCGCTGGTGCACCTGCGCCGCTGGCGGTACCAGGACATCCTGGTGCGTCCCGGCAAGGCCGACGCGGGAGAGGGGTGGACGATCGGAGCGATGGCCACTCTGGAGCAGCTCGACGCGCTCGCCGAGCGGGCCCGCGCCCACGGTGGCGGTACGGTCGACGGTCCCGCCGACACCCCGTGGAACACCAGGGACCTGCGCGTCACCGACCCGGACGGATACACCGTCGTCTACACGGCCCGGCGCGCGGATGGCGACCGCGACGCGCGCTTCAACGCGATGATGGAGGAGGAGGCCCGCCGGCAACTCGGCGGGTGAGGCTGAGCATCGGCCCCCGGGGCTACCTGCCCCGCAGCCGCATAACGGCGTCCGAGGGGTTTCGGGCGCTGTCAGAATCGGTGCCGACGACACCTCGGTCACGTACGGAGGGCGGCATGGCACAGGACCTCTTCGTCGGCATCCCCGTCACCGACTACGCCGCGGCGCTGCCGTGGTACGAGCGACTCTTCGGCCGGCGGCCCTCGTTCCTGCCGAACGACGTCGAGGCGGTGTGGGAGATGGCCGAGAACCGGTACGTCTACATCGTGCAGGACCCGGAACGGGCGGGGAACGCCCTGGTGCTGTCGTTCGTCGACGACCTGGACGACCGGGTCGCCGAGATCGCGCGGCGAGGCGTCGAGCCCGCCAGGCGCGAGACGTACGACGGCGGTGTGACCAAGGTGACCTACCGGGACGCGGAAGGCAACGAGATCAGCTTCGGCGGCGTTCCGGGATGACGCCCCCTCGGGCCTGATCGCGGAACGCCGGAGATCGAAGGCGTCCCTTCCGCGAGCCCGAGGCCGGAAAACTGTCGTCGCGGTGCTCTAGCCTCCCGACCAGTTGATCGAGCTGGGCTTACCGGGAGAAAACGGCTATGACGTACCTTGAGCTGTCCGAGGACGGCGGCGGAGCGCACAAGTTCTACGAGGCGGCCGTGTCCGGGACGCAGGTGACGATCACGTACGGGCGCATCGGCGAGGCGGGGCAGACCAGGGTCACCGACTTCCCGACCGCGGAGAAGGCCCAGGCCGCGGCGGCCAAGAAGATCGGCGAGAAGGTGCGCAAGGGCTACGCGCCCGCCGTGCGCGGGATGCGGCAGCGCAGGCCCGTCACCCGCAGGACCATCGTCAGCACCCGTTCCACCGCCCGGCAGGCGCCGGTCCTGTGGCGCTTCGACAGCGGTTCCGCCGCGTTCGGCATCTTCGTGGACGAGGAGCGCTGCTGGGTCGGAAACCAGCGTGGCGACGTCTACACCGTCACCCACTCCGGCACCGTGAACAGCCGTTTCCGGCTGCCGGAGGGCGTCAAGTGCATCGTGGCCGACGACTTCTGGATCTACGCGGGCTGCGACGACGGCACGGTGTACGACCTGAGCGGCAAGGTGCCGAGGGCGGCCTACGAGATCGCCGCCGACGTCGACATCTACTGGCTCGACATCCACGACGGCGTCCTCGGCGTCTCCGACCGGGCCGGACGGATCACCACGATCGACTACGAGGACGAGCTCCAGTGGGCGCGCAAGGGCCGGGGCGACTCAGCATGGATGGTCCGGTGCGACGAGGACGCGGTCTACCACGGCCACTCGGACGGCGTGGCGCGCTACGACGCCGACGGCACCCTCGTGTGGCAGACGCCGGAGGTGCGGGACGTGCTGTTCGGCTGGCAGGAGCGGGACGCGGTCTACGCCGGCACCGCCCGCCGTACCGTCCACCGGCTGGCCAAGAGCGACGGCCGAGTCGAGGCCGTCTACCGGTGCGACGGGCCCGTCTACTCCTGCGCGACCTCGCCCGGGGGCCGCTACGTCTTCGCCGGGGACAGCCACTCGTCGGTGTACTGCTTCGCCGCGTCGGGGGAGCGGCTGTGGAAGCTCGGCACCGGCTGCGGGTCGGCCTTCTCCATGCAGTTCTTCGACGAGCGCCTGTACATCGTCACCACCGACGGCTCCCTGGCGTGCATCGACGCGAGCGAGGCGGCGATCGCCGCCGCCTGCGAGGGCAGTGTGCCCGAGCGTGTCGACGTGAAGGCGGCCGCCTCGCTCGCGGCGGTGGAGCCGTCCGCCGTGCTGGAGACGGTCACCCACCCCGGGGACGGCGTGGTCGTGGAGTGCGTGCGCGAGGGCGAGCGCCTGCGCGTCCACGTGGTCAGCCCCGGTTACGAGTCGTGGAACGTGCAGTTCCCCAAGGCCGTCCGCGAGGCGGGCGCCCGCTACCTGGTCGAGGACGTGCGCCCCTCCGGCCGGGGCGGCTTCTACCGCGCCTACGGCGAGATCAGGCGACTGGTCTGAGCCCTCGTCTGCCTCCGGCTGGAGCGAGTTCGGTGGGGCCATGCGTGGAATTCGATGGCTTTCAGCCCGTCCGTCGTGCAGCCTGATCTCAGGTGAAGATCGCGGCAGGGAGGGCCGATGAATCGGGGAAGCCTCCCGCCTGATCCGGCGGAGTGCGCGGCCCGGGTCGACGCGGCCTTCGAACGAAACGACCCCCAGGTCGGAACGGTCGTGATCGAGCTGTCCCTGTGCCATTCCGACGCCGAGGTCATCGCTCCACGGGTCAGAAGAGCCCTCGCCTCCGATCGGCGGGGACTCCGCTGCCTGGGGTTGACCGCCGTGTCGCACATGGTCCGCCGTACGGGCGAGGTCGATGACACGACACTGGAGATCGTTCGCGGGCTGCTGCGCGACCCCGCCCCTGATGTCCGCGAGCACGCCGACACCGTCCTCTCCGACGTCTGGATCTTCGTCCCGCACCCCCGGCTGCCGAACTGGTTGAGCAGGCGGCAGCGGCTTCAAGGTGTCAGATGGTGGTTCGTGACGGGGTGGACGGGCATCAGCCGATGGTTTCGGCCCCGATGAGGTGATCGCACGTCGATGGTTCCTCGTCGGTCTTCGCTCCCCGGGCCGGAGCGCGTTGTCGTCGTGGAGGGATGAGGTGGGCCTGTGAACGGCGGTCCCGAGGTTCCGTACATCGCGGTCCTGGTCTTCAGGACCGAGGTCGGCGGAGGCTACGCCCCTCCGCGGTTCAGCGAGGACATCGTGCTGATCCGTGCCTGCTCCCCCGACCGGGCGCGTGCGGTGGCGGAGACGCGGGGACGGGAGGAGGAGACGTCCTACGCCAACGAATACGGCGAGACGGTCACCTGGACCTTCGTCGGCGTGGCCGACGTGCGGGAAGCCCTGTACGACTCGCTCGACGAGAACGTGCCCCTCTACTCCAGGAGCTTCGACGACCTGGCGCGGTACAGGCAGGTCTTCTCCGCGGACCTCGCGCCCCACGAAAGCGAGCCGTGACCCCGGAGACGAGATGCTCCGGGGCGCGAGGAACCGTCGTCAGCTCGCCGACCCGGCCCGTTCCGCGGTCACCTGTGCTTCGCGCGCCCGCCATTCCTCGGCCAGCACCGACCAGACCTGGATGTCGATGCGACCGCCGTCGCCCGGGTACGCCTGGCGCAGGGTGCCGTCGAGAGACATGCCCAGCCGCTTCGCCGCGTTGATGCTGCGGGTGTTGCGGGCGTTGGTCCGCCACTCCACGCGCTGGATGCCGCGTTCCTTCACCGCCCAGCCGATGATCTGTTCGATGGCGCGGGTGACCAGCCCGCGCCCCTCGGCGGCGGGCTCCAGCCAGCAGCCCGCCTCGCAGACGCCCAGTGCGGGGTCGAACGACACGAACAGCACGCCGCCGACGAGTGTGCCCTCCAGCCAGATCCCCCAGATGCCGCCCGAGTCCCGCGACCATCTGTCGGCGTAGCGCTGCAGCAGGGCGCGGGCCCCGGCGACGTCGGAGGCCGCGAACAGCGGCGACACCCACGGCGTGATGTGCTCTCGCGCCCGGTCCAGGTGGGCGAGGAACTCCTCGGCCCTCCAGGGATCGAGCGGCCGCAGCTCGGCGTGCTCGGTGAGCGGCAGGGCGAACATCCGGCCTCCTGGGGTCATGACGGGCGTCGGGTACGAACGCTAACGGATCATGACCCTGGAGGACACCGGTTATGACGCCCGCCGTCCCGGTGCCCACCATCGTGCCGGACCGGTTCTCCTCCCAGGACCTCAGAAGGGAGGCGCCGGGGCGGGCGGCGCCGCGGGCGCGCCCGGCGGCCGGGAACCCGCCGGCAGCAGCGGCTCGCAGGCCTTCACCGCCGCCCCGTACTTCCGGGACATGACGTCGACGCGTTCTCCCCTGATGTCGAGGTTGACCAGCCCGTCGGAGGAGAACGAGACCTCGGGGAAGCCGGGCAGCCCGTGCGAGCGCATGCACGCGGTGAACCTCCCGGTGCCGCCGGCGGGGTTCCCGGGCGAGGCGGCCGCCACCCCGCCCTTTCCCGTCGCGAGCACCGCGAGCATCACCGCGAGCGCCGCCGCGGCGAGCACCGCGGCGGTGAGAACCCTCCTTTTGACCGTCGAGTCGAACATGATCGCTCCTTTCGGTTCCGTCGGTGCGTCCAGACAAGCCGAGGGCCGGTTATCGGACCGCAACGGCGACGGTCACCCCGCTGTAACCGGGTGACGAGGATGCTGGAGATCATGAGGGTGCTGATCGTCGAAGACCACGAGGAACTGGCCCTGACGGTGGCCACGGGGCTGCGCCGTGAGGGCATGGCCGTCGACGTCGCGCTGGACGGCCACGCCGCGCTCGACCGCGCCTCGGCCAACCACTACGACGTGGTCGTCCTCGATCGGGACCTGCCCGGCCTGCACGGCGACGAGGTGTGCAGGTCGCTGGTCGGCGCCGGTCACCCGGCGCGGGTGCTGATGCTCACCGCCGCCGGGACGATCGACGACAGGGTGACCGGGCTGGGCATCGGCGCCGACGACTACCTTCCCAAACCGTTCGCCTTCGCCGAGCTGGTCGCCCGGATCCGGGCGCTGGTCAGACGGGCCGGCCCGGTGCTCCCGCCGGTGCTCGTCCGTGGTGGCCTGCGGCTGGATCCGGCCACCCGGATCGCCACCCGTGACGGGCGCCGGCTGCCGCTGAGCCCCAAGGAGTTCGCCGTGCTGGAGCTGCTCCTGGCGGCCGGAGGCGCGGTGGTCTCCGCCGAGCAGCTGCTGGAGCGGTGCTGGGACGAGTTCGCCGACCCGTTCACGCAGACCGTGAAGGTGACGGTCAGCAGGCTGCGCCGTAAACTCGGCGACCCGCCGCTGATCGAGACGGTCCCGCAGGCCGGATACCGGATATGAGGCGGACGGTACGGCTGCGCCTGACCCTGCTCTACAGCGGCCTGTTCCTGGTGGCGGGAGCGCTGCTGGTCGCGCTCATCTACCTCCTGGTGGAGTTCTCCCCCTTCCCCGGTCCGCCGGCCGCTCCCGCGTCGCCCGGCGGACCCGTGCCGTCCGTACGGGCGCCCGGGCTGGAGCAGACCGGCCACCTGCGCCGGCTGCTGGTCAACTCCCTGATCGCACTGGTGGTCATGGCGTTCGCGGCGATGCTGCTGGGCTGGCACATGGCCGGCCGTGTGCTGCGGCCGCTGGGGGAGATGACCGCCACGGTCCGGCGCATCACGGCCGACCGGCTCGACCGGCGGCTGGCCGCGTCCGGACCGGACGACGAGCTCAAGGAGCTGGCCGACACCTTCGATGAGCTGCTGGACCGGTTGGAGGCCGCGTTCACCGCGCAGCGGCGGTTCGTCGCCAACGCCTCCCACGAACTACGCACCCCGCTGACACTGCAGCGGGCCATGGCCGAGGTGGCACTCGCCGACCCGGCGGCCGACACGGAGTCCCTGCGGAAGGTCCTGGAACGCGTGCTGGTCGCGGGCAGGAACCAGGAGAGGCTCATCGAGGCCCTGCTCACGCTGGCCCGCAGCCAGCAGGGCCTGCAGCACCGGCAGTCCTTCGACCTGGCCGAGATCGCCGGTCGGGCCATCGGCCACCGCGACGATCAGGGGCCTCGCGTCGAGTCCGTCCTGCGGCGGGCTCCCGGCCGCGGCGATCGCGCCCTGGTCGAGCGCCTGGTCGGCAACCTGCTGGACAACGCTCTGCGGCACAATGTGCCCGGTGGGTGGGTGAGGGTGGAGACCGCCGTACGGTCCGGACATCCCACCCTCGGGGTCTCCAACAGCGGCCCGGTGATCCCGGCCGACCGGCTGCCCGTGCTCCTGCAGCCCTTCCAGCGCCTGGAGGCCGGCCGGAGGGCCGGTGGTGAGGGCCTGGGGCTGGGCCTGTCGATCGTGGCCGCCATCGTCGAGGCGCACCGGGGCACGCTGGAGATCCGTCCCCTTCCGGCGGGAGGGCTCGACGTGAGCGTCACCCTCGACCGTCCCGGTGCCTGAGCGGACCCGTGGCGGACACGCGGCCGGCGTCACGGCCGCCCTCGGCTGACGCCGTCGACGCCGGGGCGAGCGGGGAGCCAGGAGGTCATCGGGGTCGGTCCCACCGGTAGCGGCGTTCCGGGCGTCCCGTGGCACCGTACTTCAGGGAGACACGGACGTGTCCCAGGGCGACGAGATGCTCCAGGTAGCGGCGGGCGCTGACCCGGGAGATCCCCACGCGGGAGGCGCACTCCCCGGCCGACAACGTGCCGTCCGCGGCGCACAGCTCCCGCCGGACCAGCTCGGCCGTCTCCACGCTCATGCCCTTGGGCAGAGCGGGGGAGGGCGACGGCCCGGCCCCGGCGATGACCCGGTCCACGTCGGCCTGGCTGCTGATGACCACGCTGCCCAGGTCGGACCGCCGGGAGGCGTACCGCTCCAGCCGTACGCGCAGGTCGTCGAAGTCGAACGGCTTGAGGAGGTAGCTGTTCACCCCCTGCCGGGCGGCGCCGCGGACCGCCTCGATCTCGCGCGCCGCGCTGATCACGATGATGTCGCAGTCGTGTCCCCCGGCGCGGATCCGGCCGATGACGTCCAGGCCGAAGAGGTCGGGCAGATAGAGGTCGAGCAACACGAGATCCGGGCGCAGCTCGCCGACACGGGTGAGGGCCTGCTCCCCGGTGCCGGCCGTGCCCACCACGCGGAACCCGTCGACCTTGCCGACGAATCCGCTGTTGATCCTCGCGACCATGAAGTCGTCGTCGACCACGAGCACGTCGATCACAGGGACACCTCCAGCAGTTCCCGGGGCACGCGGCCGACGGACATCCGGGCGGTGAACATCGCCCCATCGGCGGTGTTGGTGACGGCCACCTCGCCGCCGCGCCGCCGGCAGACGAGCTGCGTGAGCGCCAGTCCGATCCCGCGCTCGCCCCCCAGGGCGGCCTTGGTGGTGAAGCCCCGGGTGAAGACCTCCCGGGCCAGCTCAGGGGCGACGCCGGGGCCGGAGTCGCGCACCACGATCTCGACGCTGGAGGCGTCCTGACGCAGCTCGACCTCCACCCACGCCTCCGGCTCCCCGCCCGTGGCGCACGCCGCGTCGACCGCGGCCTCGATGGCGTTGTCGACGAGGTTGCCCGTCACCGTGGCCACGTCGGCCGCGTCCACCGGGTCCAGCCGGTCCAGGGTGGTGCGGTCGGACAGCCGGAGCTCGACCCGGCGTTCGGCCGCGAGCGCGGACTTCGCCGTCAGCAGCGCGGCGACCGCGTTGTCGCGGACCCGGGTGGCCAGGGCCAGGTCGAGGGACTCGCGATGCTTCCTCAGCGCCCGGATGTACCGGACGACCTCGTCGTGCTCGTCCACCTGGATCAGGCCCGAGATGACATGGAGCTGGTTGGCGAACTCGTGGGCCTGGGCGCGCAGCAGCTCGGTGGAGCTGCGGAAGGACCCCAGCTCGCGTTCCAGCTGGGCCAGCTCGGTCCGGTCGCGCAGGGTGGTCACCGAGCCGAGGCGCCGGCCGTCCTTGACGACGCTCATCCGGTTCATGACCAGCACCCGCCCGCGGTGGATGACGATCTCGTCGCGGGCCTCCTCGCTCCCGGCCAGCACGTCGTACAGGCGTCCCTCGACGCCGAGAGCCGGCAGGGTCATCCCCACGCAGTGGCCGGGGAGATCCAGCAGCGTCCGGCCCATGTCGTTGACCAGTGTGAGCCGCAGGTGAGGGTCGAGCGCGACGACGCCTTCGGCGATGCCGTGCAGCATGGCCTCCCGATGTTCGGCGAGCCCCGCGATCTCGCGGGGCTCCATGCCGAGGGTCTGCCGTTTGATGCGCCGGGCCAGCAGCCAGGAGCCCAGCACGCCCAGCGCGCTGGCGACCCCCAGGTGGACCAGCAGATAGGACGACGCGCCGACCAGACGCTGCCAGGCGGTGGGAGCGGCGACCCCGATCATCACGGTCCCCAGATGGCGGCCGTGGTTCTTCGGCTCGGCCCCCAGCACCGGGACCTGAGCGACCAGCTCCCGGTTCCCGCCGACCGAGAGGTAGCCGGACCAGCCCCGGGTCCGGGCGGCGCCCGGGGCGCTCAGCGGCAGGGGCGTCCCGAGCAGCGTGGTGTCCGAGGAGCCGACGATCCTGCCGCCGACGTCGGCGATCGCGACGGAGGTGACACCGGACTCGGTGAGCGTGGACTGCACCAGCGGGGCGAGCACCTCGGCGGGCGCCGGCTGGTCGATCTGGTTGCGGACCAGAGGGTTCCACGACAGTTGCTCGGCCAGCGCCGTCACCCGGCGACCTTCGACCCGGTCGAAGGTCGCCTCGGACTGGGCGAACGAGATGGCGCCGACGGCGAACAGCACCACCACGACGATGACGAGCTGCAGGGCCAGCAGCTCGCCCGCCAGGGTCGGGCCACGAGATCTCATGACCACAATGAACTCAATCTCCGCTGCTCACAGAAGGAAGACGGCCTGCTGCCCGACTTGCATAATCATGGCCCGAAACCTCTCACCAGGAAAGAGACGATTGTGAGAAACCGGATCAGCGTCCTCCTCGCCGCCCTGGCGGCGCTGTCGGTCCTGGCAGCCGCGGGCTGCGGCGCGACGGCGGAGAAGGGGGCCGGTACGGCGGCGGGCGAGGGCCCGGTCACCGGACTGCGTCTCATGGTGCCGAACACCCCGGGAGGGGGGTACGACACCACCGCGCGGACGGCGGCCAAGGTCATGGAGGACGCGAAGATCGCTTCGGGTGTCCAGGTGTTCAACCTTCCCGGCGCGGGCGGCACGGTGGGCCTCCAGCGGATGATCAATGAGAAGGGCAACGGCAAGCTGGCCATGCAGATGGGCCTGGGGGTCGTCGGCGCGTCGTACACGTCCAAGTCGCAGGCGACGCTGTCCCAGACCACCCCCCTCGCCAAGCTCATCGAGGAGGCCGGCGCGATCGTCGTGTCGAAGGACTCGCCCTACCGGACGATCGGGGACCTCGTCGCCGCGTGGAAGAAGGACCCGAAGAAGGTCACGGTCGGCGGCGGCTCGTCGCCGGGAGGGCCGGACCACCTGCTGCCGATGCGGCTGGCCAAGGTCGTCGGAATCGACCCCCGGCAGGTCAACTACGTCTCCTACGACGGCGGCGGCGAACTGCTGCCGGCGATCCTCGGCGACAAGGTCGGCTTCGGCGCGAGCGGCTACAGCGAGTTCCTCGACCAGGTCACCGCCGGTCAGCTGAGGGTGCTGGCGGTGACCAGCACAGAGCCGGTCCCGGTGCTGAAGGACATCCCCACCCTCAAGGCGTCCGGCATCGACCTGGTCTTCACGAACTGGCGCGGGGTCGTGGCCCCGCCCGGCATCGGCGACGCCGACCGGCGGATGTGGATCGACGCGCTCACGCGGATGCACGACTCGCAGCAGTGGAAGACCGAGCTGACCAAGCGCGGCTGGACCGACTCCTTCGTCACCGGCGACCGGTTCGCCGCCTACCTGGCCGAGCAGGACAAGAGCGTCGCCTCCATCCTCGCAGAGCTCGGGCTGGCATGAGCGAGCAAGAGCCCGTCCATGGGCACGGCGCGAGCCGCGAGGGCGACCGTACGAGCGTGCGGGCGGACGAGCGGCGCTCACCGGATGAGCCGCCCTCACCGGATGAGCGGCCTTCACCGGACGAGCGGACCTCGCTCGGCGACGGGCCTCGGAGCGGGGACCGCGCGCAGTACGGCGTGTGCGCGTTCCTCGCCCTGCTGGGCGCGCTGGTGATCGTCGACGCCCTCAGCATCACCCCCCTGACCAGCAGTAACGACCCCATCGGCCCCCGTTCGGTGCCGGTGCTCCTGGGTGTGGCCCTTCTGGTGGTCGCGGTCGTGTACGGCGTGGACGTCGCGAGGGGAGGCCGCGGCGAGCCGGAGGCAGGTGAGGACGTGGACCTGTCCACCGCGATGGACTGGCGGACGGTCCTGCTGCTGGCGGGCGCCTTCGCGGCCAACGCCGTGCTGATCGAGCCCCTCGGCTGGGTCATCAGCGGGACCGTCATGTTCTGGGGGGCAGCCTTCGCCCTGGGCAACAGGCACCACGTGCGTGGCCTGATGATCGCGGTCGTGCTGTCGCTGGTCACGTTCTATGTGTTCGCGATCGGCCTCGGGGTCAATCTGCCGGCCGGCGTGCTGCAGGGGATTCTGTGATGGACAACCTCGGCCACCTGCTCGACGGGTTCGTCAACGTGCTGTCCCCGGGCAACCTGCTCATGGCGCTGCTCGGGGTGGTGGCCGGGACCGCCGTCGGGGTGCTTCCCGGCATCGGCCCGGCCATGACGGTCGCGCTGCTGCTTCCGGTGACGTACGGCATGGACCCGACCCAGGCGTTCATCCTGTTCGCCGGCATCTACTACGGCGGCATGTACGGCGGTTCGACCACGTCCATCCTGCTCAACACGCCGGGTGAGTCGTCCTCGGTCATCACCTCGATCGAGGGCAACAAGATGGCCAAGGCCGGGAGGGCGGCGCAGGCGCTCGCGACCGCGGCCATCGGCTCGTTCGTCGCCGGCACCATTGCCACGCTGCTGCTCGTGTTCGTGACGCCGCTGGTGGTCACGTTCGCGGTCGGCCTCGGCGCACCCGAGTATTTCGCGATCATGCTGCTGGCCTTCGTCGCGGTGTCGGTGACGCTCGGCTCCTCGCGTGTGCGCGGCTTCGCCTCGCTGCTGCTGGGGCTGGTGATCGGCCTGATCGGCATCGACGGAGTCACGGGCCGGCAGCGGCTCACGCTGGGAATCCCGCAGCTCGCGGACGGCATCGACGTGGTCGTCGTCGCCGTCGGGATCTTCGCCGTGGGGGAGGCGCTGTGGGTGGCCGCGCACATGCGCCGCAAGGCCATGCCGGTCATCCCGGTCGGCCGGCCTTGGCTGGGCGCCGAGGACTGGCGCAGATCGTGGAGGCCCTGGCTACGCGGTACCGCGCTCGGGTTCCCCTTCGGGGCGCTGCCAGGCTCCGGTGCGGAGATTCCGACCTTCCTCTCGTATGCCGTGGAGAAAAGGCTCGCCAGGCGGCCCGAGGAGTTCGGCCACGGCGCCATCGAAGGCGTCGCCGGACCCGAGGCGGCCAACAACGCCTCCGCCGCGGGAACGCTGGTGCCGATGCTGGCCATCGGACTGCCGACCACGGCGACGGCCGCGGTCATGCTCGCGGCCTTCGAGTCGTACGGCATCCAGCCCGGACCGCTGCTGCTCGAACGGCAGCCGGCCCTGGTCTGGACACTGATCGCGAGCCTGTTCATCGGCAACCTGCTGCTGCTCGTCCTCAACCTGCCACTCGCACCGGCCTGGGCGAGGCTGCTGCGCGTTCCCCGGCCCTACCTGTACGCGGGCATCCTGTTCTTCGCGTCCATGGGGGCCTACGCGGTCAACTCCCAGCCGTTGGACCTCATCCTGCTGCTCCTCCTGGGGCTGCTCGGCTTCGCGATGCGGCGCTTCGGGCTGCCGGTGCTGCCGTTGATCGTCGGCGTGATCCTCGGACCGCGTGCGGAGCTCCAGGGCCGCCGGTCGCTGCAGCTGTCCGGTGGCGACCTGTCGGGCCTGGTCGGTGGCCCGCTGTCCATCGCGATCTACGCCGTTCTCGTGATCCTCCTGGCCTGGCCGCTGATCAAGCGGTTCGTCCCGGGGAGGGCGTTGTGACGGTTCCGGTGCGACGCCTTGCCCGTGGGAAGGCGAGCCGGAGCCGGGTGCACCGTCATGCGGACCCCTTTCCGGTGCCTCTGTGGCTCCAGGCCAGAGGAGAAATGCCCAGGTAAATATGACTTTCGACCCATAAATGAGATAGACAGGAGGAGCAACTTCCCCCGTCCGGCTCACGGCCACCGCCCAGCATCCGCCGACAGGCGCGGAAGAGTCCGCGCCCGGCGTCCGGCCGGAGCGTCCAATGACCAACCGGAAGCCGATCCGTCATGAGCACACACGTCCACGTCCGCCTCAGCCATGGGCTGTCCATGAGCGAAAACGGTGAACTGGTCCGGCTGTCGCGCTGCCGGTGCGGCGCCGCATGGACCACCGCCTACTGGGCCGAGGAAGCCGACGCGGAATAGCCCGCCCCCGGGGCGTCCCGGCTCAGCTGGTGATCGCCATCATCACCTCGGCGGCCGTCGGCCGGTGCCGGGGATCTTTCGCCAGGCACCGCTCCACCGCGCCGCGCAGGGCCGGGGGCAGCACCGACAGGTCCGGATGGTGGCTGACGAGCATCCGGTGGACCTGCGGCAGCGACCCGCCCTCGAAGGCGTCCCGGCCGGTGGCGCCGTAGAGCATGGTCGAGGCCCAGCTGAAGATGTCGGAGGCCGGGCCGACCCGCTCGCCGGAGATCTGCTCCGGCGACATGTACGGCAGGGTGCCCCTGAGATTGTCCGCCGAGGCCATCGCCATCCGGTCCAGCGCCCCGGCGACGCCGAAGTCGATCACCCGGGGCCCGTCCGGACCGAGCAGGACGTTGGCCGGCTTGAAATCCCGGTGCACGATACCCGCGGCGTGGATCCCCTTGAGCGCCGCGATCGTCCCGATCGCCAGCCGGGTCAGGCTGTCGCCGTTCCGGGGACCCTGCTCGTAGACCAGCTTGGCGAGAGAGGGCCCCGGCACGTACTCGGTGACGATGTAGACCAGGTCGTCCACGACCCCGGCGTCGAGGATCCGCGCGGTCGCGAAGGGACGCACCCGCCGGGCCATCTCCGCCTCCCGGAGGAAACGCTCACGCTGACCCGGGCCGCCGACCAGCCTGCCGTGCAGGACCTTGACCGCCACGGACTCGCCGTTCGGGCCCTTCGCCAGGTAGACGGAGCCCTGCCCGCCCGAGCCGAGCTGCCGCACCGGCAGGTACGGCCCGATCGGCGGGAACGGGACGGGCGCCGGACCGCCGGGCGCGATCCGCGGAGGCGGGGGCGTGCCGGGGGGAGGCGGCGGAGCCGGAACGTTCCGCGGGGGAGGGGGCGCGCCTCCCGAAGGCGGCGGAACCGGCGTGCTCCGCGAGGGCGGCGGAGCGCTTCGCGAAGGCGCGCTTTGCGAGGGCGTCCTTCGCGAAGGCGGAGGCACGCTTTGAGAGGGAGCGCTCTGCGAAGGCGGAGGCGCGCTTTGCGAGGGGGTGCTCTGCGGGGACGGAGCCGGGGAAGCCGCCGGGGGCGGGGGAACCACCGGAGGCGGGACGGCGGACGTCCGGGAGGCCGGCGGCTGAGGCGGCGGGGGATACGCCTGGCCAGGAGGCGAGGGGTTACGCGCCGCGTGTCCTGGGCGGCGGAGATGCCCGGAGTCGTCGGGGTGCCCGGAGTGTCCGGGACGGCCCGGAGGTTCGAAGCGTGCCGGACCCGGGGGACGGGGACCCGGCGGGGGCTGCCGGATCGCCGTGGGCGGGCGGCCGGGCGCGAAGACGGCGGGTCGCAGGAACAGCGCGTGCGCCGTGCCGCCCAGCCAGCCCACGAAGGCCCACATCGCCGTGGCCGCGACATACCGGACGCCCCCGCCGCCGGGGAGGCCCGCGGCGATGAAGTAGACCAGCAGCAGCAGGCCGTACGCGCCCGCGGCGAGGGCCGCCGTCCGGCTGCGGAGCCGGGCGGCGGCGTGGCCGATGACGAAGGGGGTGGCGAGTCCGCAGGTGTACAGCGGAGCGAACGCCCAGGCGAAGCTCAGCGGCGTGCTCCGCGGCGCGGGGCCACCGGGCATGCGCCCGCCGAACCCACCGGGCATGCGCCCGCCGAACCCACCGGGTACGCGCCCGCCGGGGACGCCGGGCGCGCGTCCGCCGGGACCGCCGGGCGGTCCACCGGGGCCGGCGGGCATGGGGCCGCCGGGCACTCGCCCGCCGCGGGCACCGGCTCCACCGGGTACGGGGCCGCCGGCTTCACCGGGCAGGGGCCCACCGGGTACGGGGGCACCGGGTCCGCGCCCGCCGCCGGGTACGGGTCGGCCGGCGTCGCCGTGATGGGGAACGGAGGGGCCGCTGGCTGGGGGCACCCTGTGAATGATACGGCCCGCATTCCCGCCCCGGCTCGATACGGCGCACCCTGCCCCGCCCCACGGCCCGGATCCTCTGCCAGATCTTCACCGGCTGGAGAGCGGCGGAGCCGGGGAGGCGGAGGACACCCGGGAAACAGAAAATCCCAGGCCGTCGGCCTGGGATCTCTTGAGTGGACGATACTGGGATTGAACCAGTGACCTCTTCCGTGTCAGGGAAGCGCTCTCCCGCTGAGCTAATCGTCCGCGCCGGGATCGGAACATCGGGCGGTCTCCCGGAGCCGCCGCCTCGCCCCGGGGAGGGGGAGACTTCCGAGCGGAAGACGGGATTCGAACCCGCGACCCTCACCTTGGCAAGGTGATGCTCTACCACTGAGCCACTTCCGCGTGTTTCCGCCGGGCTTTCCGCCCCGCGGCGACGAGAGAACTCTAGCGGGTTTTCCGAGTGGTTGCGTAACCGTCACCCCGCGGGGGGGCGACCGGCGACCCGGTCCGGCGTCCGGGCCCGGTACCGTTCCCGCTCCGCCGGGAGCCGTCCGGCCGGGAGCCGTCCGGTGGGGAACCGTCCGGTGGAGAACGGACCGGTGAGGAACGGTCCGCGCGGGAGCCATCCGATCGGGAACCGGCCGGTGGGGAATGGCCCGCCCGGGAGCCGTTCCGCGCGGGAGCCGTTCCGGCCGGAGCCGATTCGTACCGACGCGCGCCGTACGGTAGAAACACGAGGTGGAGTCATTGAAGCTGGGAGCGCTCGAGGTCTGGCCGCCGGTGGTGCTCGCGCCCATGGCGGGGATCACGAACGCGCCGTTCCGCACACTCTGCCGCGAGCAGGGCGGCGGGCTGTTCGTCTGCGAGATGATCACCACGCGGGCGCTGGTGGAGCGCAACGCCAAGACGCTCAAGATGATCCGGTTCGCCCCGCAGGAGAAGCCCCGGAGCATCCAGCTGTACGGGGTCGACCCGGTGACCGTCGGCCGGGCCGTCCGCATGATCGCCGACGAGGACCTGGCCGACCACGTCGACCTCAACTTCGGCTGCCCGGTGCCCAAGGTGACCCGGCGGGGCGGAGGCTCGGCGCTGCCGTACAAGCGCAACCTGCTGCGGGCCATCCTGCGCGAGGCGGTGCGCAACGCCGGGACGCTCCCGGTGACCATGAAGATGCGCAAGGGCATCGACGACGATCACCTGACCTACCTCGACGCGGGGCGGATCGCCGTGGAGGAGGGCGTCTCGGCGATCGCGCTGCACGGCCGCACCGCGATCCAGCACTACGGCGGGACCGCCGACTGGTCGGCCATCGCCCGGCTGAAGGAGGCGGTGCCGGAGATCCCGGTGCTCGGCAACGGTGACATCTGGAGCGCCGGCGACGCGATGCGCATGATCGCCGAGACCGGGTGTGACGGCGTCGTCGTCGGCCGGGGCTGCCTGGGCCGCCCGTGGCTGTTCGCGGACCTGGCGGCGGCCTGCGAGGGCCGGGACGACCGCGCCCGGCCCACGCTGGGCGAGGTGGCCGCGACCATGGACCGGCACGCGACCCTGCTGGCCGAGGCGTTCGGCAACGAGCAGCACGCCGTGGCCGACTTCCGCAAGCACGTCGGCTGGTACCTCAAGGGCTTCGTCGTCGGCGCCGATCTGCGCCGCGGTCTGGCCACCTCCTCCACCCTCGCCGGGCTGCGCGAGGGGCTGGCCGAGCTCGACGCCGCCCAGCCCTGGCCCGACGGGGCCGACACCCCGCGCGGCAAGACCAACCCGCGCGACCGGGTCCACCTGCCCGCCGGCTGGCTGGACGACCCCTACGAGATGGCGGTTCCCTGCGCCGACGCCGAGACCGACACCTCGGGCGGCTGACCGCCCGTCTTTTCCGGGGTTGCCCGCCGTCACCGATCCGCCCTGCTCCGTCCCCGCCTTCCCGGAACGGCCTCGCTCCTCCCCGCCCGCCGTTCGGAGGCCGCCGCCGTTCGAAGGCCACCGCCGTCCGGGACGCCCGTTCGCCGTCCGGGACGCCCGTTCGCCGTGCGGGGCGGGCGAAGGACGTGATCGTAATGTGATCTTCTCTTGACTGGCCGCCGTCGGCTTCCCGGGTATCCACTGTCAGTGACCCGGCGGCTCACGGCTGGAGACGGCGTTTGACGGAGACCACGCCCACGGGGACCGGTACGGCGGACGACCTGATCGCCGAATTCGACGCCGAGCGGCCGGCCCGGCGCCTGACCGGCCGCCTGGCCGCGGCCGTCACGGTCGTCGCGCTCTGCCTGTCGCTCTACGTGCTGTACCAGGTGTTCCGTCCCGGGCAGGTCCTGCCGTACCGGATGCTCTTCCTCGCGGTCGTGCTGCCGCTGACCTTCGTCTGCTACCGGCCGGGGCGGCGCGGCGGGGCCCGCCCGGGGGTCGCCGACTGGGCGCTCGCCGCGCTGTCCCTCGCGGCCTGCCTGTACCCGCTGATCGTGTTCGGCGACTTCATCCGGCGGGCCGCCGACCCCACGACCCTCGACGTGGCGGTGGGCGCGGTCATCGTGCTGCTGGTGCTGGAGGCGTGCCGGCGCACCGTCGGATGGATCCTGCCGGCCGTCTGCCTGGTCTTCCTGGCCTACGCCTACTACGGCGGCTACCTGCCCATCGACTGGGTCGTCGGGCACCGCGGCTACGACATCGACCGGATCATCGTCGCCTCCGTGATGGGCACCGACGGCGTGTACGGCGTGCCGCTGGACGTGGCGGCCACCTACATCATCCTGTTCACGATCTACGGGGCGGTCCTCGACCACTCCGGCGCGGGCAGGTTCTTCGTGGACGTCTCCCTGGCCGCCTTCCGCCGCTCCCGCTCGGCGCCGGGCCGTACGGTCACCCTCGCCGGGTTCCTGCTCGGCACGGTCAGCGGCTCGGGCGTCGCGACGACGGTGAGCGTGGGCAGCGTCGCCTGGCCGATCCTGCGCCGGGCGGGCTACCCGCCGGAGCAGGGCGGGGGAGTGCTCGCCGCGGCGGGCATCGGCGCGATCCTGTCGCCGCCCACGCTGGGCGCGGCGGCGTTCATCATCGCCGAGTACCTCCGGGTGAGCTACCTGACGGTGCTGGTCTACGCGACGATCCCCACGCTCCTGTACTACCTGGGCATCTTCCTGGCCATCGAGATCGACGCCCGCAGGTACGGCACGCGGACGGTCGAGGTGGACGCGCCCCGCCTGTGGCCGCTGCTGCGCCGCTTCGGCTACCACTTCAGCTCGCTGTTCGTGATCGTGGTGCTGATGGCGCTGGGCCAGTCGCCGTTCCGCGCGGTCGTCTACGCCACACTGCTGGCCTTCGCGCTGTCCTTCCTGGACCGCGACCACCGGCTGACCCCGCGCCGGGCGGCCGACGCGCTGGCCGCCGGCACCACGGGGGTGCTGCCGGTCGCGGCCACCTGCGCCACGGCCGGGCTGATCGTCGCCGTCGTCACCCTGACCGGCCTGGGCCTCAAGGCCGGCTCGCTGATCGTCGGCGCCTCCGGCGGGCAGCTCCTCCTCACCGCCCTGCTGTGCGCGCTGGCGGTGCTGATCCTGGGTCTGGCCGTGCCGGTGACCGCGTCGTTCGTCATCGCGGCGGTGATCATCGGGCCCGCGTTGACCGGCCTCGGGGTCACCCCGGCCGAGGCGTACATGTTCATCTTCTACTACGCGGTGCTGTCGGAGGTCAGCCCGCCCACGGCGCTGTCGGCCTTCGCGGCCTCGGCGATCACCGGCGGCAACGCGCACCGGACCATGCTGGCCACCTGGAAGTACACCCTGCCGGCGTTCCTGGTCCCGTTCGCGTTCGTGCTGACCCCGGCCGGCTCGGCGCTGCTCGCCCAGGGAGGGGCCGGGGAGATCCTGGCCGCCGCGGCGGTCTCGGCGCTCGCCGTGGCCGCGCTGGCCGCCGCCACCGGCGGCTGGCTGGCCGGTCCCGCCGGGCCGGCCGAGCGGGCGCTGTGCGGGGTGGCCGCCGTACTGCTGCTGTTCCTGTCGCCCCTCCCGGCCCTGGCCGGGGCGGGCGTCCTCGTCCTCGCCATCGCACTGCATCTCGTCACACGAGCCCGGGAGAGACGATCATGACCTTCAAACGCGTGGCGGCCGCGCTGGCCGCCGGGGCGCTGGCGCTGACGCTCGGCGGCTGCGGCGGCGACCGGTCGGCCGAGCGGGGGACGGGCGGGACCACCGCCCGGGGCGGGCGGCTGTCGATCGCCACCGGCAACACCACCGGCGTCTACTACGTCCTGGGCGGCGGCCTGGCCGACCAGATCGGCAAGAACCTCCCCGGCTACCAGGCGACGGCCGAGGCGACCGGCGCCTCGGTGGAGAACATCCGGCGGGTGGTCAAGGGCGACTCCGACATCGCCTTCAGCCTCGCCGACTCGGCGGCCGACGCGGTGGCGGGCAAGGGGGCGTTCACCTCCCCCCAGCCGATCCGCGCGATCGCCCGCCTGTACGACAACTACACGCAGGTCGTGGCCACCACCGACTCCGGCGTGAGGTCCGTCGCCGACCTCAGGGGCAAGCGGGTCTCCACCGGCTCGCCCAACTCCGGCACCGAGGTCATCGCGCTGCGCATGCTCAAGGCGGCGGGCCTCGACCCCGAGGCGGACGTCACCCGCCAGTCGCTGGGCCTGCCCGAGAGCGTGCAGGGCATCAAGGACGGCACCCTCGACGCCCTGGTGTGGTCCGGCGGGCTGCCCACCCCCGGCGTCACCGACCTGCTGACCAGCATGAAGGACGAGGTCGCCTTCATCCCGCTGGACTCCGTGCTGGAGCCGATGCGGGCCGAGCACGGCCCGGTCTACGCCGCGGGCACCATCGCCAAGGACGTCTACGCCACCCCGGCCGACGTGCCCACGATCGTCGTGCCGAACCTCCTCGTCGTGAACGAGAAGATGGACGCCGGGCTCGCGGGCGACCTGGCCGGGCTGCTGTTCGACCACAAGGCCGAGCTGGAGAGGGTCCACCCGGCGGCCAGGGACATCACCCGGGAGAACGCCCCGAAGACCGACCCCGTGCCGCTGCACGACGGCGCGAAGAAGTACTACGGCTGACCGGTCCGCGGTACGGCGGTCCACCCGGCCCGGCGCCGGCGCGTCAGCTCGGCCGGGTCAGGTCGCGGCGCAGCTCCTCGGCGGTGACGGAGCCGGTCGCCTCCAGCAGCGACCGGGGCGTGCCCTCGAACACGACGGTGCCGCCCTGGTCGCCGCCGCCGGGCCCGAGGTCGACGACCCAGTCGGCGCTCTTGACCACGTCGAGGTCGTGCTCGATGACGATGACGGTGTTTCCCGCGTCCACCAGCCCGTCGATGATCGTGATCAGCCGCTCCACGTCCGCCATGTGCAGGCCGGTGGTGGGCTCGTCCATCACGTAGACGCCGCCGCTCCGGCTGAGCTCCCCGGCGAGCTTGATCCGCTGGCACTCGCCGCCGGACAGGGTGCTGAGCGGCTGGCCGAGCCTGAGGTAGCCCAGTCCCACCTCCTCGATCGAGCGCAGCACCCGCCGCGGCTTCGGCTCGGTGAAGAACTCCGCGGCCTCGCTAACCGTCATCTCCAGCACGTCCGAGATCGACCTGCCGCGCAGGGTGTGCCGCAGCACCTCCTCCTGGAAGCGCCGCCCGCGGCAGGTCTCGCACACCGACGTGACGCCGTCCATGAAGGCCAGGTCGACGTGGATCACGCCGAGCCCCTGGCACGCCGGGCAGGCGCCTTCGGAGTTGAAGCTGAACAGCGCCGGGCTCGCCCCGCTCGCGGCGGCGAACAGCTTGCGGATCTCGGTCATCAGGCCGGTGTAGGTGGCCGGGGTGGAGCGGATCGACGTGCCGACCGCCGACTGGTCGACGACCACCGCCCGCGGGTGCGCGGCCAGGAACGCCTCGTTGACCAGGCTGCTCTTGCCGGACCCGGCGACCCCGGTGACGACGGTGAGCACCCCGGCGGGGAAGGAGACCGTGACGTCCCGCAGGTTGTTCACGTTCGCGCCGGTGACGGTCAGCTCTCCGGACGGCGTGCGGAAGCCCTCCTTGAGCGGCCGGACGCGGCGCAGGTGCCGTCCGGTGAGGGTGTCCGCCTCGCGCAGGCCCGCGACGCCGCCCTCGTAGACGATCTCGCCGCCGTGCGTCCCGGCGCGCGGGCCGACGTCCACCACGTGGTCGGCGATCTCGATGACGTCGCGGTCGTGCTCCACGACGAGGACGGTGTTGCCCTTGTCCCGCAGCGCGCGCAGCAGCGCGCTCATGTTCGCCACGTCGCGCGGGTGCAGCCCGATGGTGGGCTCGTCGAAGACGTACGTCATGTCGGTCAGGCTGCTGCCGAGGTGCTTGACCATCTTGATCCGCTGTGACTCGCCGCCGGAGAGGGTCGCGGTGGGCCGGTCCAGGGTGAGGTAGCCCAGACCGATGCCGACCATGTGCCGCAGCCGGTCCAGGAGGGGCGGGACCACCGCCGCCGCGACCGGGCCGTCGATCCCCTGGACGATCCCGACGAGGTGGCGGATCTCCAGCGCGGACAGTTCGGCGATGTTGCGGCCGTCGATCCGGCAGGCCAGCGCCGCCGGGTTGAGCCGGGCTCCCCGGCACGCCGGGCACGGCCGGGTGGAGGTGAACGTCATCACCTCCGCCCGCCGGGACGTCTGCTCGCCGTCCCGGTTGACGTAGAGGCGGTCGAACTTGACGACCAGTCCCTCGAACTTCTGCGGGACCGTGCCGCCCCGCGTCTCGAAGGAGACCGTCGTCCCGCCGCCGTGCAGGAACAGGTCCCACTCCTCGGGGGTGTAACCGGTCAGCGGCTTGTCGTTGTCGAACAGGCCGGAGGAGGCGTAGGTCTTCCAGTACCACGTGCCGACCCCGAAGCCCGGCAGCAGGATCGCGCCCTCGTTGAGGGACCTCGTCCGGTCCAGCGCCCGGTCCAGGTCCAGCGCCACCTTCCGGCCGACGCCCTCGCACTCCGGGCACATCCCGGCCGGGTCGTTGAAGGAGAACGCGTTGGAGTAGCCCGCGGGCGGCGTGCCGACGCGGGAGTACAGCAGGCGCAGCAGGGTGTGGATGTCGGTGACCGTCCCGACGGTGGAGCGGGAGTTGCCGCCGATGCGCTGCTGGCCGATGACGACGGCGGCCGACAGGCCCTCGATGTGGTCGGCGTCCGGCCTGCCGTACTTCGGCAGGCGGTTGCGGACGAACGGGGGGAAGGTCTCGTTGAGCTGCCGCTGCGACTCCGCGGCGATCGTGCCGAACACGAGAGACGACTTGCCCGACCCCGAGACGCCGGTGAAGACCGTGATCCGCTGCTTCGGGATCTTCAGGGAGACGTTCCTCAGGTTGTTCTGCCGGGCGCCGGTGATCTCGATGTGACTCATGCGGGTGACGCTACGAGGAGTCGCGGTCAGGTTCCGGCCGCGATCGGTGGGATCGTGAAGACATGAGCGACACCACGGGACGGACGCTCCGGCTGCTGTCACTGCTCCAGGCGCACCGGGAGTGGCCCGGGGCCGAGCTCGCCGAGCGGCTGGGGGTCAGCCCGCGCACGCTGCGCCGCGACGTGGACCGGCTGCGGGAGCTGGGGTATCCCGTCCACTCCGTCAGCGGCCCGGCCGGGGGATACCGGCTGGAGGCCGGGACCGCGATGCCGCCGCTGCTGCTCGACGACGAGGAGGCGGTGGCCATCGCGGTGGGCCTGCGGACCGCGGCGGCCGGCACGGTGGCCGGGATCGAGGAGACCTCGGCCCGCGCCCTGGCCAAGCTGGAGCAGGTCCTGCCCTCCCGGCTGCGCCGCCGGGTGAACACCCTGCACACCCAGACCGTGGCGCTGCCCGGCGCGCTGCCCCGCCCCTGGCCGGCCGTCGACGCCGAGACGCTGGCGGTCCTGGCGCAGGCCGCCCGCGACCGCGAGCGCCTGCGCTTCGGCTACCGGGACCGCGACGGCGCCGAGAGCGCCCGCCTGGCCGAGCCGTACCGGCTGGTGTCCGCCGGGCGGCGCTGGTACCTCGTCGCCTGGGACACCGGGCGGGAGGACTGGCGGACCTTCCGGGTGGACCGGATGACCGCCCCGCGGGCGGTCGGCGTCCGCTTCGCCCCGCGGGAGCCGCCCGAGGGCCACATCGAGCGCTCCATCGTCGCCCCGATCAGCCGCCACCGGGCGGTGGTCACCCTGCACGCGCCCCTGGAGGTCGCCGCCGACCGGATATGGCCCTCCGATCACGTGCGGCTGGAGGCGGTCGACGAGCGCACCTGCCTGCTGCGCACCGGGGGCGACTCGCTGGAGTGGCTGGCCCTGACCATCGGCCTGCTGGATCTGGACTTCACCGTCCACGAGCCGCCCGAGCTCGCCGACCGGATGCGGCGGCTGGCCGGCCGGCTACGCGCCGATCAGGGTTCGACCGAGCCGCCGGAGCGCCAGTAGACGTTGTTCTCCCTGCTCAGCATCCCCTCGTCGACCAGGTAGCGGCGCAGCGCCGCGAAGTCGTCGTGGAAGGCGCGCAGCGCGACGTCCACCTCCTTCTCCGGGTAGCGGACCCCCGGCTCGAAGACCTGGGCGATGTAGTCGAGCACGATGAGCTGCTTGTCGCGCTTGGTGGGGATCGCCCGCAGCCGCCCGTCCACCAGGAACGACCGCAGCACCTTCTCCTCGGGCGAGGACGGCTCGGCGGGCTTGGCCGTGGTGTGCAGCAGCTCACGGAACCGCTCCCTGCGCACCGTCCACCCGCCGTCGTCGTCCCGTACGGCCAGCCCGCCGCGTTCCAGCCGGTCCAGCGCCCGCCGTAACGCCTCCTTGCCGAGGCCCGAATCCTCGGGTTCGCCGTTCAGCGTCAGCGCCGCCAGCGTCCGCAGCGTGTCCTCCTGGTAGAGCAGGCCCAGCACCTGCCTGATCGCTTCGTCGTTCATGTCCCCTATTCTGTCGGCCCCGCCGGGTTCCTCCGGCCGCGCCGGAACGGCCGGCGGGACCGCGCGGGGGACGGCGGCGGACCCGCCCCGGGGACCGGGAGCACGCCGCCGTCCGGAAGCCGCAGGGGTCGGCCAGAGACGATCAGAGACGGTTCAGGCCGGTGACGTGGATGACGGCGCGGCCCTCCTCGTCGGAGGCGGCGAGGTCCACCTGCGCGTCGATGCCCCAGTCGCCGTCGCCCGCCGGGTCGGCGACGACCTGGCGGACCCGCCAGAGCTCCTTCTCCTCCTCGATGCGCAGCAGCGCCGGGCCGCGGGCGTCGGGGCCGGTGCCGACCTCCTCGTGCTCGTCGTAGTAGGCGTCGAGGGCGGCCGGCCAGTCGACGTCGGGAGCCAGCTCGGCCAGCTCCTCCTCCCTCTCCAGGGCGATCAGCTCGATCAGGCGGAACATCGCGTTGCGGACCAGCACCCGGAAGGCGCGCGGGTTGGCGGTGACCGGACGCGGCCTGGTCTCGATCTCCTCCTCGGCCTCCCGCTCCGGGTCGGGGTTGGCCAGCTTCTCCCACTCGTCGATCAGGCTGGAGTCGACCTGGCGGACCAGCTCGCCGAGCCACTCGATGAGGTCGACGAGGTCCTCGGTCTTGAGGTGCTCGGGGATGGTGCGCGACAGCGTGCGGTAGGCGTCGGCGAGGTAGCGCAGGACCGTGCCCTCGGAGCGGGACAGGTCGTAGTACTGGACGTACTCGGCGAAGGTCATCGCCCGCTCGTACATGTCGCGCACGACGCTCTTCGGGCTGACCGTGTAGTCGCCGACCCAGGGGTGGCCCCGGCGGTAGGTCTCGTAGGCGCCCAGCAGCTCGTCGGCCAGCGGCATCGGGTAGGCGACCTCGGCCAGCAGCTCCATCCGCTCCTCGTACTCGATGCCGTCGGCCTTCATCTGCGCCACGGCCTCACCCCGGGCCTTGTTGAGCTGCGCCGACAGGATCTGACGGGGGTCGTCGAGGATGGACTCGATGACCGAGACCGCCTCCAGCGCGTAGGTCGGCGACTCGGTGTCCAGCAGGTCCAGGGCGGCCAGCGCGAAGGTGGACAGCGCCTGGTTCAGCGCGAAGTCCTCCTGCAGATCGACGGTCAGACGCGCCCTGCGGCCCTGCTCGTCGGGCTCGGCGAGCTGCTCGACCACGCCGCCGGCCAGCAGCGACCGGTAGATCGCGATGGCCTGGCTGATGTGCCGCCGCTGCCACTTGCGGTCCTCGTGGTTGTCGGTGAGCAGGTGCTTCATCGCCGCGAAGCAGTCACCGGGGCGGTTGATCACCGCGAGCAGCATCGCGTTGGTGACCTTGAAGCGGGAGCCGAGCGGCTCAGGCTCGGCCTGCTGCAGCTTCTCGAACGTCTCCTCGCTCCAGCCGACGAAGCCCTCCGGCGGCTTCTTGCGGGCGTAGCCGCGCCGCTTCTTCGGGTCGTCACCGATCTTGGCGAGCGCCTTCTCGTTCTCGATGACGTGGTCGGGGGCCTGGCAGACGACGTAGCCGATCGTGTCGAAGCCCGCCCGGCCGGCCCGCCCGGCGATCTGGTGGAACTCCCGGGCGCGCAGCCGGCGCACCTTGGTGCCGTCGTACTTGCTCAGCGCGGTGAACAGCACGGTCCTGATCGGCACGTTGACGCCGACGCCGAGGGTGTCGGTGCCGCAGATGACCTTCAGCAGGCCCGCCTGGGCGAGCCGCTCCACCAGCCGGCGGTACTTCGGCAGCATCCCGGCGTGGTGGACGCCGATGCCGTGCCGTACCAGGCGGGACAGGGCGCGGCCGAAGCGGGTGGTGAAGCGGAAGTTGCCGATCAGCGCGGCGATGGCCTCCTTCTCGGCCTTGCTGCACATGTTGATGCTCATCAGCGCCTGAGCCCGCTCCATGGCCGAGGCCTGGGTGAAGTGGACGACGTAGACCGGGGCCTGGCCGGTCGCGAGCATCTCCTCCAGCGTCTCGTGCAGGGGGGTGAGGCGGTAGGAGTAGACCAGCGGGACCGGACGCTCGGCGTTCTTGACCACCGCGGTGGACCTGCCGGTGCGCCGGGTGAGGTCCTCCTCGAACATGCTGACGTCGCCCAGCGTCGCCGACATCAGGATGAACTGCACGTGCGGCAGCTCCAGCAGCGGCACCTGCCAGGCCCAGCCCCGGTCGGGCTCGGCGTAGAAGTGGAACTCGTCCATCACGACCTGGCCGATGTCGGCCTGGGCGCCGTCGCGCAGCGCGACGTTGGCGAGGATCTCGGCGGTGCAGCAGATGATCGGCGCGCCGGGGTTGACGCTGGCGTCGCCGGTCATCATGCCGACGTTCTCGGTGCCGAACAGCGCGCACAGGTCGAAGAACTTCTCCGACACCAGCGCCTTGATCGGGGCGGTGTAGAAGGTGCGCACGTCCCGGGTGAGCGCGGTGAAGTGGGCACCGGCCGCCACCAGGCTCTTTCCCGATCCGGTGGGCGTGGCCAGGATCAGGTTGTTGCCGGAGACGACCTCGATCAGCGCCTCCTCCTGGGCGGGATAGAGGGTGAGCCCCCGCTCGGAGTTCCACGCGACGAACGCGTCGAAGATGGTGTCGGGGTCGGCGTCTATCTCTTCTGGCAGGCGATCTACAAGGCTCACGGTTCAATACTGCCGAAGAACCGGTGGTGGTCGGACCAGCGGGGGCGGCGGATCGGGTCACGTTTCGAGCGGAGGCGCGGCCGTACGGACTCCGCGGATCACCGCGAGACCGTGGGATCCCGGGGAGCGGGCACCGCGTTCCGGCGGGCGGGCGCGGCCGTACGGCCGAGCGGCAGGGCCGCGAGGAGCAGTCCCGCGCCGACCAGCGGCGCCGGTCCCGGGACGAAGCCGAACGCGGTGAACAGGAGCAGGCCCGCGGCGGCCAGCCCGGCCGCCGCCGCGATCCGCGCCGTCCCCCCGGTGTACGGCGCGGCCGGCCGGGGCGCCTCGAACCGGGCGAAGGCCCGCAGCAGCGGCCACAGCGCCAGGACGAGCAGCAGCAGCCAGTGGGGCCAGCCCGACAGCCAGGCCGGGCCGCCCGGCTCCGGGGTGGAGATCCCCAGGCCCACCACGACCACCGCGGTGACGACGCACAACGCGCTCATGTGCCACAGGTAGACGGTCATCATCCGCGCACCGGTCCAGGTGAGCACCCGGGACACCGCCGGGCAGCGGGCGAACGCCATCACGCACGGCCGCAGGGCCAGGGCCAGCCCGACCTGCCCGACGCCCACCGCCAGCAGCGCCAGGGTGGGCGGCGCCATGTTGGAGACGGCCGCGCCCGGCATCCCGATCATGCTGCCCGGGTAGGGGCCGGCAGCCACCAGCACCGCGGCCGCGCCGTACCCGGCCAGGGCGATCAGCCAGGGGCGGCGGGGGCGACCGGCGGCGTACCGCAGGCCGAGCTGGTGGATCGCCGGCCAGACGAACACGACGTTGAGGAACCCGACGGCCTCCAGGCCGCCGGTGAAGCGGACGAGGTCCACCACGACGGCCCCCGCCGCCAGCGCCGCGGGCACCCGGAGCCCGTACGCCGCGTCCAGCCTGACCAGCAGCGGGGTCAGCGCCACCACGACCACGTACACCGCCAGGAACCACAGCAGCTGCCCGGCCAGCCGCGCGGCCGTCAGCACCGGCTGCTCCGGCAGGCCGGCGGCGAGCAGCAGGTGGGGCAGCGGCAGCCAGACCACGGCCAGCGGCACCACCGGCAGCACCAGGCGGCGCAGCCGGGCGGCGACCCAGGCGGGGGCCGGCAGGCCGCGCCGCGCCGCGCGTCCGAAGGAGATCGCGCCGGCCGCACCCCCGGCGAAGAAGATCAGCGGCATCACCTGGCTGACCCAGGTGACCAGCCACATGTTCCCGGCCGACAGCGCGTTGCCGGTGGCGATCCGGCCGTCGGCGAAGGACAGCACCGGCATGCTCCAGTGCTGCAGCACCACCAGCGCCATGCCGAGCAGGCGCAGCACGTCGATGAACAGGTCACGGCCGGGCTCCGCGCCGGGCGCGGGACGACCGGGCGGTCCGGCCACCGGGCGCGGGAGCGGCACCGCCACCGGGGCGGTCCGCGGCGCCGTACGGCCTGCGGGGCGGGGGATCACGGCGGTCAAGGGAGGGCCTCGATTCCTCGGAGAAGGGGGATGCCCCGACCCTCCCGCGCGGCCCCCGCCCCGCGCAGTGACGCCCGCAGCAGTCTTCGGGTGCGGGCCGCCTCCGCGCCGGGGGTAGGGCAGACCCCACCCCCGCACACCTGTTCACCGGGTCGATCGGCGCAGTCCGCGCCCATACGGTTGACCGCATGAGATCCCTCCTGCGCCGGGTCGGCGTCGACACCCGCTACCTGCTCGCCGGCTTCCCCGTTTCGATCGTCTTCTTCTCCCTCATGGTCACGGGCTTCGCCGCGGGGGTGGGCACCGCGGTGGTGTGGATCGGCGTGCCGATCCTCGCGACGACGCTGCTGGCGGCGCGCGGGCTGGCCGACACCGAGCGGCGGATGCTGCCGGAGGTGCTCGGCCGCCCGCTGGCCCGGCCCCGCTACCGGCCCGCCCCGGAGGGCGCCGGCCGGTTCCGCCGGATCGCCAACCCGCTGACCAACGGCCAGTCGTGGCTGGACCTGCTCTACGGCATCGTGTCCTTCCCCATCGCGATCGTGACCTTCGTCTTCGCGGTGACCTGGTGGGCCGGAACCATCATCGGCCTGACCTACCCGCTCTACGGGTGGGTCCTCGCCGCCATCCCGGGCAACCAGGGGCTGCCCGAGCTGCTCGGGCTGGGCGACGCCGTCTGGGTGGAGGTCGCGTTCAACACCGGCATCGGCGTGCTGTTCGCCCTCACCCTGCCGGTCGTCCTGCGCGGCTGCGCGCTGGTCCGGGCCGGGCTGGGCCGGGCGATGCTGGTCAGCGTCGCCGAGCTGCACGAGCGCATCGACGACCTGGCGGAGGGGCGGGCCGCGGCGGTGTCGGCGGAGGCCAACGCGCTGCGGCGACTGGAACGCGACATCCACGACGGGCCGCAGCAGCGCCTGGTCTCCCTGGCCATGGACCTGTCGCGGGCGCAGCGCCAGCTCAAGCGCGACCCGAAGGCGGTCGAGGAGATGCTCGGCCAGGCCATCACCTCCACCCGTGAGACCCTCGACGAGCTGCGCGCCCTGTCGCGCGGCATCGCGCCGCCGATCCTCACCGACCGGGGCCTCGCCCCGGCGCTGGCGGCGCTGGCCGGCCGCTGCACGATCCCCGTCGAGCTGGACGTCCAGGTGGCCGGGCGCTTCGCCGCCGCGATCGAGAACACCGTCTACTTCGTGGTCGCCGAGTCCCTGGCCAACGCCGCCAAGCACAGCCACGCCACCGTGTGCACGGTCACGCTGGCGCGGACCGGTGGCGTCCTGATGCTCACGATCGGGGATGATGGGGTCGGCGGCGCGCACGTCGCCAAGGGACACGGCCTGTCCGGCCTCGCCGACCGCCTGAAGGCGGTGGACGGGGAACTGACGGTGGACTCACCGGTGGGCGGGCCAACGGTGATCGTGGCGGAGGTTCCGTGCGGGTAGTCGTGGCCGATGACGCGGTCCTCATCAGAGAGGGCCTGATCCGGCTGCTGGAGGAGTTCGGGTGCGAGGTCGTCGCCGCCGTGGGGGACGGCGACGCCCTCGTGCGGGCCGTCGTCGAGCATCGGCCGGACGTCTCGGTGGTGGACGTCCGGATGCCGCCCGGCTTCACCGACGAGGGGCTGCGGGCGGCGGTCGAGGCGCGCCGACGGGTGCCCGGCGCGCCGGTCCTGATCCTGTCGCAGTACGTCGAGGTGTCCTACGCCGACGACCTCCTCGCCGACGCCAGGGGAGCGGTGGGATACCTGCTCAAGGACCGCGTCGTGGACGTGGACGACTTCATGGGCGGCCTGCGCGCGGTGTCGTCCGGCGGGACGGTCTTCGACCCGCAGGTCGTGTCCCAGCTGATGGTACGGCGCCGCCGCGACGACCCGCTCGCCTCCCTCACCCCCCGTGAGCGCGAGGTGCTGTCCCTGATGGCGGAGGGGAGATCCAACCCCGCCATCGGACGGCAACTCGTGATCAGCGAGGGGGCGGTGGAGAAGCACATCCGCAACATCTTCGCCAAGCTCGGGCTGTACGCCGAGGACAGCGACCAGCACCGCCGAGTTCTGGCGGTCCTGGCCTACCTGCGCTCCTGACCGGGCTCCGGCCGTACGGCCCGCCGCCGCGCGGTACGGGCGCCGGTGCCTGTGGGAGACCGGCCGGTCAGCGCGTCCCGGATCGCCGCCAGGAGGTAACGGGCGCCGAGGAAGCCGGTGGCGGCATCGGTGGCGGCCCCGAGGGAGCCGTCGGGGGATGCGCCGTCCGCACCACCCGCGCCGTCCGCGCCGTCCGCGCTGCTCGCACCACCCGCGCCGCCGGGTCGCGGGCGCTCCGGCGGACCTCCGTTGACGGTCAACCGGACGATCACCGCCGGGAGCGGCCACCGTCCCCCGTCGACCTGTGCCCGGAGCCATCCGCGGGCGGCGGCCGGGTCCAGCCGCCACCAGGTCCACAGCAGGCCGAAGTCGCCGTCGGGCACCTCGTCCAGGGGCCTCGCGGCCAGCCCCGCTGCCCTGAGCGCGAGGTGGTCCGCCAGCGTCCGCCGGGCGGCCTCCAGGGTCCTGGCTCCGGGGCCTCCATGACTCCGGGGCGTCCGGGGCGGAGTGAGGACGTCGTCGTCGGGCTCGTCGTCCTCGGGCTCGTTCCGGGACTCGTCACCTTCGGGCCCGTCACCCTCGGGTCCGCGGTCCTCGGGTCCGCGGTCCTTCCCGTCTTCCCGGTGCCGGGTCTCCCCGCCCGCCTGATGCCGGGACTCCCCGTCTTCCCGGTGCCGGGTCTCCCCGCCCGCCTGATGCCGGGACTCCCCGTCTTCCGGACGCGGGGTCTCATCGCCTCCCGGCCGCCGGGCGCCGAGCGCCGCGCGGCCCGCGGTGGTGACGATCTCCAGGAACCACACCAGGAAGGCCGAGGACAGTGAGATCCAGACCGCGGCCCAGAACAGGTCGCGCTGCTGCGCCGCCTGCACATGCGGGCGGACCGCCAGCGCCTCGACGTCCAGGGTCTTCTTGCCCGTCCAGGTCCAGTCCGAGGGGCTGCGGGGGTTGAAGGCCACGTCGGTGAGCCGTTCCCCGAGCCGCTGGGCGACGACGACCTGGTACGACGGCTCCTCGCCGGGAGCGCCCTCGGCGAAGAGCCACTCAGTCTTCCCCGGCAGGTCGTCGTCGCGGTCGAGCGCCATCAGGTTGAAGTACGGCAGGAACTCCTGGCCGAGCACGGGCGGGCGGATCAGATATTGGGCGGCGGTGTTCTCCACCGGAGCCCTGGCGACGGGGATGTCGATCAGCAGCGTTCCGCGACCCGAGTTCTGCACGCCGATGTCGGGGACCTCCCCGGAGAGCACCAGTCCGTCGCCGTAGCGGCCAGGGACGTCCTTCTCGCCGCCCTTTCCTATCCCGATGTCGGCTTTTATCGGGGTGCCGGAGTATTTGTCGCACACGGTGGCCACGGCGTCGTCCAGGTCGTCGCAGGTCACCCTGAGCTCGGGCACCCTCAGCCGGCCGTCGGCGTCCCGCGGGGCGATGTTCCCGTCGAGGAACAGCGCCCATCTCCCCCGCTCGGGGGAGTCACCCCAGTAGATCTTCAGCTCGATGTCCAGCTTGCGGGCGGCGGGCTGCCCGGAGGCGGGCGGGGACACGTTGAGCGTCGCCTCCGAGATCGCCCCCTCCCGCGAGGCGAAGAAGAGCACCCTGCCGGCTTTGCCCTTCTCCGGGGCGATGGGCGGGTCCTGGCTGGCCCGGTCGTAGAGCCGGTAGCCGATGACGCCGAACGCGATGATCATGATGAGCATCGGCGTGGCGAGCGCCACGTCCGCGAGGCCGGGGGCGCCTCGCCGGGGAGGGGGGTCGTCTCTGGTCATTCCGCCTTCCGGCGGTCATGACGGCTCCGGCGGGGCCGGGCGGACCGGATCTCGCGAGCCGGGGACCCGGGCGCCGTCGCTCACCGGCGCGCGTCCGTGAACCGGGAACGCGAGCAATATATCGCCGGGAGCCCGCCCGCGCCATGGCCGCCGGCACGGCCGGACCCCGGCGGCCGGGACCGCCGCGTCCCGGTCGTCCCGGCCCGCCCGGCTCCCGCGGTTCCGCCGCCCGCCGGTCCTTCGCCCGGTCGATCTTCCATGCCTCCGTGGAGCCGCCTCGTCCGGCTCCGGGGTCACATCGGCACGTGGAACCGCTCCAGGTACTTGTTGTCGACCAGCCAGCTCACCGGCAGCTCCGCCGGTTCCTGCGGCGCCTCGGGGATGTACTTGCTGAGCAGGTGGTACTGGACGCCCCCGCCCCGCATCTGGAACGCCGGGCTCGCCGGGCCCGCGTCCACCCGGAACGGCTTCAGCACCCGGTAGGCGTGGTAGCCGCACGGGTACTCCGGCGCCGCCGGGAAGGTGTTGAGGTTGCTCGGGGGCAGGGCGCGCCCGACGTAGGAACCACCGAATGGCGCGAGGAAGGAGCCGCCCTCGCCGCCGAAGCGGTCGAGCTTCCGGCCGGCGGGCAGCGTCACGGTCGTGAACAGCGGCCTGCCGTTGGGGAATCCGCCGGAGGTGGCGTAGCCGAAGTACGGCGGGTAGCGGTACAGGCCGGTCGTCCCGTCCTGGTAGCGGAAGAGGAACTTCCACGGCGGCAGCCCGCCCAGCGGGACGTAGCCGCGCAGGATGCTGCCGAGCAGTCCCCTCCTGGGCAGGTACACCGGCCCCAGCTCCGGCTTGTCGGCGATGTACGGCGGGCCGCAGAGCTGCCGCGGTTGCGGGCCGGGCTTCGTGCCGGCGGCGATGGTGTTCCCGGTGCCGGTGGCGTTAGCGCCGGTGTCGGCGGCGCCGGCCGGTGGCGTCCGGACGGCCTCCGGCAGCGGCGCCGGCACGGTCACGGGCGCCCGGTCCGTCCGCGGCGCGGCAGCCTCGGCCGGGGCGGCGGGCGGGACGGCCGCGATCGCGGCCGGGGACATGGCCCCCGTGGCCGGCACGGGACGCGGCGCCGCGACCGGGTCCGCGCACGGGACGCCGGTGGCCGACCCGGTCGTCCCGCCCACCGGTGCGGGCCGGCCGGTCGCGGGCGGGCAGTACGCCCCGCCGGGCGCGGGGGCGGGCGCCGTGCCGGAGCGGGTGCCGGTCTGGGCCGCCGCGGCGCCGCCGGACACCGTGGCGAAGGCGCCCAGAGTGCTCAGGGCGGCTGCCAGCAGCGCGCGTCGTGGTGAGTACCGCACGATTCCTCCCGAGGAATTGCGCATGGCTGAATGGCGGCTTCGCGCCGCATCAGCGGATGAGCGGGGAAGGCGCGCGGAATACGGCCGTTCTCCCATGACTTTTCCCGGGCCGGGCCGTCCGGAGGCGGCGGCCTCGGTGCCCGCCGCCGTCCGTTCCGGACGGACGGCCGATCCGGGGCTTACCCGGCCATTCGTCAGGGGCAGTGCGCGAGAGTTAATCGAATGACAAAAGTGGGGCGACAAAAAGGGCTTCAGTCCGCATCGCTAATCAGTTTCTGAAAAAAGCCCTGGGGGCTATTAATGGCTATATATCCCTTTTTTGGAATAGCTGGACGCCGTCCCAGAGCGCGGCGGCGGCCTCGGCGCACGCCACGTCCTGGGCGACGGTGCCGCCGCTGACGCCGACCGCCCCGGCCACCCGCCGCTCCTCGCCGGGGTGGCGCAGCGGCACGCCGCCGCCGAAGCAGACGTACCTGTCCCCGGGGAGGCCGTACAGCTCCCCGCCGGGCCGGACCAGGCGGGCCAGGTCGGCGGTGGTCATCCGGTGCGCCACCGCGGTGTACGCCTTGCCCGGGGCCAGCGTCACCCCGGCGATCTCCGCCCCGTCCATGCGCTGGAAGGCCACCAGGTGGCCGCCCGCGTCCACCACGGCCACCGAGACCAGGGCGCCCTCGCGCCCGGCCTGCCGAACCGACGCCTCACACATCCGCAGCGCGAGTTCGATGTTCACCGGGCTCCTTCGGCCATGGCACCCTTTTGCGGGACAATTCGGTTTGTATCCGCCGTCGCCCGGCGGTGCAAGATCCCATACGGGATTCGAAGTCTTCGCCGCGCGGCCCCCGCGCACCGCCAGGGAGGACCCATGCGCGACGGCCGCCCGCCGTACCCGGACGCCGCACCGGCCGTTCCGGCCGTCCCGGACGCCCCGGCCGGTCTCCTCGCGTCGCGTCCGGGCGGATCGGCGCGGGTCCCCGGCTCGCCGTACCCGGACGGGCCGACGCGGGTCCACGACCTGTCGGCCGGCGGCGGGGCGCTGGCCGCCGCGCACCGGGCCGCCCGCGAGGCGGCGCGGCTCCACGGGACGCCCCGCGCCGGGATCACGCTGATCAACGTGTCGGAGAACGCCACCTTCCGGCTGGACGACCCGGACACCGGGGACCGGTCGATCCTGCGGGTGCACCGCTCCGGCTACCACTCCGTCGCGGCGATCCGCTCCGAGCTGGCCTGGCTGGAGGCGCTCCGCGAGGAGGCGGGGGTCCGCACCCCCCGGGTGCTTCCCGCCCTCGACGGCTCCAGGGTGCTGACCGTCCCGGGCGAGCCGCCCCGCGCCTGCGTGCGGTTCGAGTTCCTGCCCGGCGCCGAGCCGCCGCGGGACCGCCTGGTGGCCGGGTTCGAGCGGCTCGGCGCGGTCACCGCGCGGATGCACCGGCACGCGCGCGCCTGGCGGCGCCCGGCGGGCTTCACCCGCTTCCACTGGGACCACGCCGCCGCGCTGGGCGCCGAGTCGCGCTGGGGCCGCTGGCAGGACGGCCCCGGCGTGGACGCCGAGGAGCGCGCCGTGCTGGGGCGGCTCGACGCGGAGCTGCGCCGCAGGCTGCGCCGGTTCGGCCGGGGCCCGGACCGCTACGGCCTGATCCACGCCGACCTGCGCCTGGCCAACCTGCTGGTGACCGGCGACGGGCCGCCCAGCGTCATCGACTTCGACGACTGCGGTTTCGGCTGGTACCTGTACGACCTGGCCGCCGCGCTCAGCTTCATCGAGCACGACCCGCTGGTCCCCGAGATGATCGCCTCCTGGCTGCGCGGCTACCGGGGCGTGCTGCGCCTGCCGGCCGGGGACGAGGCGGAGATCTGGACCTTCGTCATGTTCCGCCGCCTGCTACTGGTCGCCTGGATCGGCACCCACTCCGGGGTGGACATCGCCGCCGAGCTGGGCGCGGGCTACACGCGGGGGACCTGCGAGCTGGCCGAGCGCTACCTCGGCGGCGCGCCCGGCTGACCGCGCCCGGCCGGCCGACGCCGACCACCGCCGGTTCCGGCGGCCGGTCACGGTCCGCCCCGCCGCGAAGGGCCGGGCCGCCGGGCCGTCAGCCCGCCAGCTCCCGGCGGATGTCCTCGTCGTCCGGAGCCAGTTCGAGGGCGCGCCGCAGGTCGGCGGACGCCTCCCCGGTACGGCCCGCGGCGCGCAGCGCCATCGCCCGGTTGTACAGCAGCGCGGGGTCGTCCCCCGACTCCAGCGCGCGGGTGAAGTCGGCGACCGCGCCCGCGGGGTCGCCGGTCTCGAACGCCAGCGCCCCCCGTCCGGCCCACGCCGCCGCCAGCGACGGCGCCCGCTCCAGGGCGCCGTCGAACGCGGCCCGCGCCCGGTCCGGCCGCCCCCCGGCCGCCTCGATCTGCCCCAGCGCGCACAGCAGGTACGGATTGCCCGCGTCGATCGCGAGCCCGGCCTCGACGTCGGCACGTGCCCCGTCGTACTCGCCGAGCGCGGCCAGCAGCCCGGCCCGGTTGGCCAGCGCGTCCACGAACCCCGGGTCCAGCTCCAGCGCGTGGTCCAGGTCGGCGAGGGCGCCGCGGTGGTCGCCGGCGGCGAAGCGGATCTCGGCACGGTTGTAGTAGGGCTCGGGGAACGGCGGGCCGGCCCGCATCGCCGTCTCGTAGTCGGCGACCGCCTCCTCCGCCCGGCCCAGCCGGTGCAGCAGGTTGCCCCGGTCGATGTAGTAGTCGGGGTAGCCGGGGTCGGCCGCGATCACCGCGTCGAGGTCCTTGAGCGCCTCCTTCGGGCGGCCCAGGAGTACGGCGAGCTGGGCCCGGTTGGCCAGCAGCACCAGCCGGTGGATCGGGTGCCCGTCCGGCCCGAGGTCGCGCTCGGCCAGCTCGACGGCCTCCTGGACCAGCTCCAGGGCCCTGGCCGGGCGGCCGAGCCGTACCTCCACCAGGGCCCGGCCGTTGAGGTCGAAGCCGAGTTTGAAAGCCCGCTCGCGCGGGTCGGGCAGCAGCGTGGAGATGGCGATCGCCTGGTTGACCCAGGCCAGCGCGGCCTCCGGGTCGCGGCGCGCCGGGTCGTGGTGGCGGACCTTCAGCATCGCGGTGGAGTAGGCGGCGGCCGCGTGGACGGTGGGGGAGACGCTCTCGCGCCTGGCCCGGTCGAACAGGGCCTCGGCCTCCTCCTCGCGGTTCAGCGCGCCGAGCGCGGTCGCGGTGCTGTGCAGGAAGCGCCACCAGACGTCCGGCTCGGCGGCCGGGTCGGCCAGCGCCAGCGCGCGGGCGCCCAGCTCGGCCACCGCGTCGTGGCAGCCGGCGTCCAGGCACCACTGGACCGCGAACCGCAGCGCCTCCACCGCCCGGCGCGGGTCGGTGCCGCGCTCGCGGTGGTAGGGGATCGCGCCGAGCCGGGCGCCGACGGTGCCCTCCCGTTCCAGCTCGTCGGCGCGGGCGTCGTGCTCGGCGGGGGTGAGGGTCTCCTCGGCCTCCGCGGGGTCCCCGGCCTCGCCGGGCTCCGCGGGCCCGGCGTGCTCGCCGGTCATGACGGCCAGCAGCCCGGGGTCGATCCGCCGCCGCAGCACCGCCAGCAGTTCCCGGTCGGTGGGGTCGGCCAGGTGGACGTTCTCCACGACGAGCGTGCGCGGCCCGGTCTCCGCCAGGTGTTCGCGGACGAACTCGGCGAACCCGTTGGCCAGCCGCAGCGTGCGCCGGGGCGCGTGGACCAGGATCCGCTCGGCCCGCGGCAGGTGGGCGGCGAGCGACCGGCGCCTCTCCGGGATCAGCCCGCCCATGTCGGGCGCCATGGCCCGCAGCTCGATGTCGTAGCGGGCGACCAGCTCCGGCCGGGCGGCGGGCACCAGCGCGGCGACGATCGCGCCCCCGGCGGTGTACGGCCCGCGCAGGCGCCGGTCGGCGTCGACGGGCGGAAGGAGCAATGGGGGGAGCGGCGCGTTCCCCGGCGGTGACTGTCCCCGGCTCACCGTTCTCCTCTGCGCGTTCTCCAGGAACCGGCACCCATCGCTGAGCACCGGTTCCGCATTTTCCGGATTTTCCTGGCGTCAGCCTACGTGCTTGGGGCTGGCGGCCCCCGTCAGCGCCACTGTGCCGGGCTTGTGAACAATGATGGGTTTCATTGCGCGGGCCTTCCTCGATGACAAGAACAAACCGCAAGTATTCGCACTGATCACCGAGGCTGACAAGATCTTTTTCTTATGGTGGCCGGATCAGGACACCCCCTGGACAAAAGACCCGTGGAAGGTTCCACCGCTCACGGCCGCGGCTGCTGCTGGGTGATGCAGTGGATCCCGCCGCCGAGGGCGAAGATGGGCCGGGCGTCCACGGTCTCGATGGCGCGCCCGGGGAAGAGCCGGGCGAACACCTCCGCCGCCGCGGCGTCGCGCGGGTCGCCGAACGAGCACAGCAGCGCCAGGCCGTTGGCCAGGTAGTGGTTGATGTACGAGTAGTCGACGAGCTCGCCGTCCACCTCGCGGGTCTCCGGGGCGGGCAGCTCGACGACCTCCAGCGCCCGGCCCCGGGCGTCGGTCGCCGACCGCAGGATCCGCAGGTTCTCCCGGGTCACCTCGTGGTCGGGATGGTCCGGGTCGGACTGGACGTGGCAGAGCACCAGGCCGGGACGGGCGAAGCAGGCCAGCAGGTCCACGTGGCCGCTGGTGCCGTACCGGCCGTAGTCGGCGGTCAGGCCGCGCGGCAGCCAGATCACCTTCCGCGCGCCGATCCGGTCGCGCAGCTCGGCCTCGACCCGCTCCCGGGTCCAGCCGGGGTTGCGCCTCTCGCCGAGCTGGACGGTCTCGGTGACGATGACCGTGCCCTCCCCGTCGACGTGGATGCCGCCGCCCTCGTTGACCATCTCCGAACGGAACCGCGTCGCGCCCGCGCGCTCCAGCACGGCCGCCGCCACCAGGTCGTCCTTGGCGTGGGCGTGCCAGCCCCAGCCGTTGAACGTCCAGTCCACCCCGGCCAGGCCGCCGGCGCCGTCCACCAGGAAGGTCGGGCCGTTGTCGCGCATCCAGCAGTCGTCCAGCGGCTGCTCCATCACCTCGACCTCCGGGGCCAGCCATCGGGCGGCGGACTCCCGCTCGCCGGGATCGACGACCATCGTGACAGGCTCGTAGCGGACGATCGTGTTGGCCACGGCCGACCAGGCGCGGTGGGCGGCCTCGGCGCCGGCGTCGAGGGTGTAGCCGGGCACCGGCCAGGACATCCAGGTGCGCTCGTGCGGGTGCCATTCCGGCGGCATGAAGAACAACACGGGACTCCTTCTGTGGTGGGGCCGGGCCGCCGGAGGCCGCGGGCCGTCCGGCGGCCTCCGGGGCCGGGGGTCGTGGGATGAGGCGTCCGGGCCGTCCCGGACGGGACGGCCCGGAGACGGGACGGTCGGGGGAAGTACAGGGCGGTCAGAGGAAGTACAGGCGGCTCAGGGAGACGGACTCGGCGGGCTCCGAGCGCACCGGCTCGCCGTCGAGGGTGACCAGGCCGGCCGCGTCCACCCGCACCTCGCCGAGGCGCGCGTTGCGCACCAGGTCGGCGGGGCCGATGCCGCGGGTGCCGCGCACGGCGACCCGGCGGCGGCGGGTGGTCATGCGGTCGTCGCCGGCCTCGACGGCGGCCCGGCTGACGAACGCCACCGACAGGTCGGCGGCGGTCGCGCCGTGCGCGCCGAACTGCGGGCCCAGCACCAGCGGCTCGCAGATGTCGGTGGAGGCGTTCGGGTCGCCGGTGACGCCGTAGGCGGGGAAACCGGCCTTCAGCACGAGCTGCGGCTTGGCGCCGAAGTGGTCGGGCCGCCACAGCACGATGTCGGCCAGCTTGCCCGGCTCCAGCGAGCCGACCTCGTGCGCCAGGCCGTGCGCGATGGCCGGGTTGATCGTCAGCTTGGCGAGGTAGCGCAGCACCCGCTCGTTGTCGTGCCGCTCCGGGGCGCCCAGCTCGGCCTTCATCTTCCCCGCCATGGCGAACGTCCGGCGCACCGTCTCACCGGCCCGGCCCATGCCCTGGGCGTCGGAGGAGGTGATGCCGATGACCCCGAGGTCGTGCAGCACGTCCTCGGCCCCCATCGTGCCGGCCCGGATCCGGTCCCTGGCCAGCGCGGCGTCCCCGGGCAGCTCGGGCCGCAGGCCGTGCACCGAGACGATCATCCCGTGGTGCTCGGCGACCGCGTCGCGGCCGAAGGGCAGCGTCGGATTGGTGGAGGAGCCGATGACGTTGGGAACGCCGGCCAGCCGCAGCACGTTCGGCACGTGGCCGCCGCCGCAGCCCTCGATGTGGAAGGCGTGGATCGTGCGGCCGTCGAGCACGGCCAGGGTGTCCTCCACCGACAGGCACTCGTTCAGCCCGTCGGTGTGCAGGGCCACCTGCACGTCGTGCTCCTCGGCGACCCGCAGCGCGGTGTCCAGCGCCCGGGTGTGCGCCCCCATGTCCTCGTGCACCTTGAAGCCGCTCGCGCCGCCCTCGGCGAGGGCCTCCACCAGCGGGGCCGCGCCGGAGGACGAGCCGCGCGCCAGGAACCCGATGTTCACCGGCCAGGCGTCGAAGGCGTTGAACGCGTGGCGCAGCGCCCAGGGCGAGTTCACCCCGACGCCCCAGACCGGTCCGAACTCCTGGCCGATGATCGTGGTGACGCCGGAGGCCAGGGACGCCTCCATGATGCGCGGACTGAGCAGGTGCACGTGGGTGTCGATCGCCCCGGCCGTGGCGATCAGCCCCTCGCCGGACACGATCGCGGTGCCGGTGCCGACCACCACGTCCACGCCGTCGAGGGTGTCGGGGTTGCCCGCCCGGCCGATCGCGTGGATCCGCCCCTCCCGGACGCCGATCGAGGCGGTCCGCACGCCGAGGAACGGGTCCAGGATCAGAACGTTGCTGATCACCAGGTCGCAGGTGTCGCGTACCGAGGCGGCCTTGAGGTGCAGCCCGTCGCGCGCCGTCTTGGCGAACCCGGCGATGAACTCGTCCCCGGGCCGGTGGGCGTCGTGCTCGACCTCCACCACCAGGCCGGAGTCGCCCAGCCTGACCCGGTCGCCCCTGCGCGGGCCGTACACGCTCACCTGCCGCCCTCCTCGTCCGCTCCCGGAGATCCCGCTGTTCCCGCCGGTCCCGGACGTACGGCGCCGTCCGCGGCCGGCCCCTCGCCGCCGAGATACCCGCAGGCCCGCGCCTTGTCCATGGCCCGCTCGAAGGCGCCGGGCGCGTCCAGCGGCCCGTCCACCAGCCCGGCGAACCCGATCGCCACCCGCGCGCCGCCGATGGGCACCAGCCGGACCGTACGGCCCTCGCCCGGGTCGAAGCGCACGGTCGAGCCCGCGGGCACGGCCAGGCGCCGCCCGTAGGCCGCCGCCCGGTCGAACCGCAGCCGCGGGTTGACCTCGAAGAAGTGGAAGTGCGAGGTGACGCTGATCGGCACGGTCGCGGTGTTGACCACCTCGACCTCGACGGCGTCCTCCTCCGCCACGGGCTCCCGGGGCGCCTCGACGACCGCGCCGGGGGCCTCGTCCCCGAGGGAGCCGCCGCCGAACGGGTCCGTCACCACGGCCAGCCGGGTGCCGTCGTCGAAGACCGCCTCGACCATCACCTCGGTGACGACGTCGGCCACCCCGGGCAGCACGTCGTCCGGGCCCAGCACGGCGCGGCCCGCCGCGACGGCCTCGGCCAGCCGGGCGCCGTCGCGGGCGGCCTCGCAGACCGTGTCGGCGACCAGCGCGGTGGCCTCCGGCACGTTGAGCCGCAGGCCCCTGGCCCTCCTCGCCCGCGCCAGCTCCGCCGCGCCGAACAGCAGGAGCCGGTCGCGTTCCGTCGGTGTCAGCCGCACGCGATCTCCTTTAGAACGGATTTCAAACTTAGAACGGCATTCTAAACAGGTACGGTGATGAGTCATGACTGCGAAGCCGGCGCGCCCCGACGTGCGAGCCCACGTGCTGCGGGCGGCACTGCAGGCGATCGACGAGGTGGGGCCGGAGCGGCTGCGGGTCCGCGACATCGCCGAGCGGGCCGGCATGAGCAGCGGCCACGTCATGTACTACTTCGGCAGGCGCGACCGGCTGCTCGTCTCGACCCTCCTGCTCAGCGAGGACGAGCTGGCCGAGCGCTGCACGGCCGAGCTCGCGGCCGTCGCCGACCCGCGCGAGGCGGTCCGGCGACTGGTGGAGCTGTATCTCCCCGGCGGCGCGGGCGACGTCCGCTGGCGGCTGTGGGCCCAGGTCGTCGCCCAGCCGCCCCGGGACGAGGAGACACTGACCAGGATCGCCTCCTTCACCGGCACCTGGGTCCGCGAGCTGGCCGCCCTCGCGGTCCGGGGAGCGGGAGAGGGGACGTTCCGCCCGCTGGACGACCCGGAGGACTTCGCCGGACGGATCTGCCGGATCATGGACAGCCTCGCGGGAGACGTGTTACTCGGGCTGCCCGGCCGTGACGCCGGGTGGGCTCACGAGCAGGCCATGCGGGCGATCTCCCGGGAACTGCTGCCCTGAGCGCGGGCCCGACAGCAGGTAGGCCAGGGCGGCCAGGAGCTGCACCCCGGCCCCGGTCAGCAGGGCCGCCGGCACCGAGTGCTCGGCGAGCGGCCCGGCGACCGCCGAGCCGACCGCGAAGGCGCTGATCTTCAGGCTCGCCGCCGTGGTGAAGACCTGCCCGCGCAGCCGCTCGGGCGCGTCGCGGTGCCGTACCGCGAGCACCGCGATGAGCTGCGGCCCCTGGCCGAGACCGGCCAGCACCGCGGCGACCACCGCCGTCGCCGGGGAGCCGGCCGCGGCGGCCAGCGCCGAGCCCGCGGCGATCGGCAGCGTGCCCAGCAGGATGACCCGGTCCGGCACGGCGGGCGGACGGCGGGCCAGGACCATGTTGGCCACCAGCGCACTCGCGGCCAGCGCGGACAGCAGCAGCGTGCCGTAGCCGCTCTCCCCGGTGAGCCGGGTGCCGAGCAGCGGCGCGCAGACCGTCAGCACGCCCGCCCCGGCGAAGGACACCGTCGTGGTGAGGGTGGCCCGCCGCAGCCGGGGGTGCCGGGTGATCGCCGACAGCCCCGCCGTCAGGTCGCGCCACAGCGGCTCGCGCTCCGCGCCCCGCTCCGGCCGCTCCCGCACATCCCCGGCCTCGGAAACCCCCTTCGCGTCCCCCCGCGCGGAGGGGCGGGCCGGGAGCGTCCAGGCCGCCGGTACGGCCAGCAGCACCAGCCCGATCGACACCGCGACCGCCGCCGGCGCCCCGGCGGCCGTGGCCAGCGCCCCGGCCAGCGCGGGCCCGCCCAGGCTCGCCACGTTGTACGTCAGGCCGTCCAGCGCGCTGCCCCGCCGCAGATCCGCCTCCCCGGCGACCAGCGGCAGCTGGGCCGTCCAGCCGCCGGTCAGCGCGGGCCCCAGCACCCCGGCGAGCACCGCGACGCCGACCAGCGCCGGTGTCGGGACGTGTCCCAGGGCCAGCAGGATGACCAGGAGCCCGGCGGCGTAGGCCGCCAGCGCCCCCGCCAGCATGCGGCCCGGCCGCGGGGAGCGGTCCAGCAGGGCGCCGAAGACCGGGCCGCCCACCGCCGAGGAGATCGTCAGCCCGGCGAGCAACGACGACGCGACGGTCACCGAGCCGGTCGCGGAGAGCCCCAGGAGCAGCAGCGCGGGCCCCGACGTGTCGTCGCCGGTCCGGGCCGCGACCGTGCCCGCCAGGTAACCCGCGAGTCTGTAACGGCTTTTCATCTACAAGACGTTACATTAGGGGTGTGCTCAGATCCACGAGGAACACGGCCGACCGGGCCGCAGAGCTGGTCGCGCTGCTGCTGGACGCCCCGACCGTCGAGAGCGTGGGCGAGGTGATCCGCGCGTACGGCGAGCGGGGGCCGGGCGTCCCCGGCCTCACCGGCGGCGACGTCGCCGCCATGCGGGAGGCCGCGGCCCGGCTGCGCGAGGTCTTCGCCGCCGCCGACCTCGGCGAGGCGGCCGGGCTGCTCAACCGGATCCTCGCCGGGTCCGCCCGGCCGCCCCGGCTGACCACCCACGACGGCGCCGCCGACTGGCACCTGCACGCCGACGGCGAGGACGACGCGCCCTGGGCCGAGTGGTTCCTGGTCTCCTCCGCCATGGCGCTGGCCATGCTGCTCGCCGAGCACCGGCGGGTGCCCGGAGGCATCTGCGCCGCGCCCGGATGCGACCGCCCCTTCGCCGACTCCTCCCCGGGCAGCCCCCGGCGCTTCTGCTCCTCCCGCTGCGCCACCCGGGCCCGCGTGGCCGGGCACCGCACCCGCCGCGCCGTACGGCCGGCCGGCCCCGGCGAGCGGCGCGAGACGGAGGCCCACCCGCCGGGGGAGCCGCCGGAGCCGGTGGACGTCCGCGGGCCGCGGCCCCGGAAAACAGAAGATCCCCGGAAAACAGAAGATCCCGGGCCGCCGGCCCGGGATCTCTTGAGTGGACGATACTGGGATTGAACCAGTGACCTCTTCCGTGTCAGGGAAGCGCTCTCCCGCTGAGCTAATCGTCCGCGTCGAAGCCAGAGGTGGAGACGGGATTTGAACCCGTGTACACGGCTTTGCAGGCCGTTGCCTCGCCTCTCGGCCACTCCACCGAGTGAGGGCGCGCGGCCCCCTTCCGAGCGGAAGACGGGATTCGAACCCGCGACCCTCACCTTGGCAAGGTGATGCTCTACCACTGAGCCACTTCCGCGTGCGATTCCGGGGCGACGCCCGGTCTCACGGGTAGAACTCTAGCGAATGGCGGCCGACTCCCCAAACCGGAACGCGCCGGGGCCCCGGGAAGAGGGCCTTCCGGCCCCCTGAATGAGGCACTCCGGCGAGTGGTGAAAGGCGGTGAACCGGGCGACGATGGCGGGGCGGCCACACCGCCTGTAAGGGTCTAACATCACATACACCAGTTACAATCCACCGCGAGAGAGTGACACCATGCGCGACAACGAGGTCGTGAACGTCGGGACGGAGCCGCTGAGCTTCGACGACGTCGTCAAAGTGGCCCGGTACGGGGCGACGGTGCGCCTGACCGACGACGCCGTGGCGGCCGTGGCCGCGGCCCGCACCCGGGTGGACGAGCTGGCCGAGAGCCCTGTCCCGGCCTACGGCGTCTCCACCGGCTTCGGCGCCCTCGCCACCCGGCACATCGAGCCCTCGCTGCGCGCCCGGCTCCAGCGCTCCCTGATCCGCTCGCACGCCGCCGGGTCGGGGCCCGAGGTGGAGACCGAGGTCACCCGGGCGCTGATGCTGCTGCGCCTGCGCACCCTGGCCACCGGCCACACCGGCGTGCGCCCGAAGACCGCCAAGACGCTCCAGGGCCTGCTCAACGCCGGCATCACCCCCGTGGTCCACGAGTACGGCAGCCTCGGCTGCTCCGGCGACCTGGCCCCGCTCTCCCACGTGGCGCTCACGATCATGGGCGAGGGCGTCGTCCGCGACGCCTCCGGGCAGCTGACGGACGCCGCCGAGGCGCTGAAGCAGGCGGGCATCGAGCCGGTGGAGCTGGCCGCCAAGGAGGGCCTCGCCCTGGTCAACGGCACCGACGGCATGCTCGGCATGCTGATCCTGGCCATGGACGACCTCGCCCGGCTGTTCCGCGTCGCCGACATCGGCGCCGCCATGAGCATCGAGGCGCTGCTCGGCACCGACCGTGTCTTCGCCGCCGACCTCCAGGCCCTGCGCCCGCACCCCGGCCAGGCGGCCAGCGCCGCCAACCTCCGCGCGCTGCTGGCCGACTCGCAGATCATGGACTCCCACCGGGACGGCACCTGCACCCGCGTCCAGGACGCCTACTCCCTGCGCTGCGCCCCGCAGGTCGCCGGGGCCGCGCGTGACACCCTGGCGCACGCCGCGTCGGTCGCCGCCCGGGAGTTGGCCTCGGCGATCGACAACCCGGCGGTCCTGGCCGACGGCCGGGTGGAGTCCAACGGCAACTTCCACGGCGCCCCCGTCGGCTACGTGCTGGACTTCCTGGCCATCGCCGCCGCGGACATGGCGAGCATCTCCGAGCGCCGCACCGACCGCATGCTGGACGTCGCCCGCAGCCACGGCCTGCCGGCCTTCCTGGCCGACGACCCCGGCGTGGACTCCGGCCACATGATCGCCCAGTACACCCAGGCGGCGATCGTCTCCGAGCTCAAGCGCCTGGCCGTGCCCGCGAGCGTGGACTCCATCCCCAGCTCCGCGATGCAGGAGGACCACGTCTCCATGGGCTGGTCGGCCGCCCGCAAGCTGCGCCGGTCGGTGGACGGCCTCACCCGGGTGCTGGCGGTGGAGATCCTCACCGCCGCCCGCGCGCTGGACCTGCGGGCGCCCCTGCGACCCGCCCCCGCCACGGCCGCCGTGGTGGCCTGCCTGCGCCAGGCGGTCTCCGGCCCCGGGCCCGACCGCTTCCTCGCGCCGGAGATCGAGTCGACGGTCCGGCTCGTGGCCGACAACTCGGTCGTCGCGGCGGCCGAGGCGGTCATCGGCCCCCTGTCCTGAGCCCCGCCGCCCCGGGACGGGCGGCGGACGGCGCCCCGGAGCCGTCCGGCGGCCGGGCGCCCCGGGCCGCCGCCTCCGCGCGCGGCCGGAGGCGTCCGCCCGGACCGCCGTACCCCGTGTGGTCCCGCGGGCCGGTCACCGCTCCGCGGGCAGGGCGGCGATCACCTCCACCTCGATCAACAGCCCCGGCCGGAACAGCCGCGACACCTCCACGGTGGTGCTGGCCGGGGGCTCGCCGGTGATGTACCGGCCACGGACGGCCGCGTACTCCAGCAGCCGCGACATGTCGGTCAGGTGGGTCCGGATGTGGGTGACGTCGTCGAACGTGCAGCCCTGATCGGCGAGGATCCGCGCCAGCAGCTCCATCACGTGCTCCGACTGGCGGGTCATGTCGTCCTCGCCGACCACCCGTCCCTCCCCGTCCAGCGCCACCTGCCCGGAGACGAACAGCAGCCCCGCCGCCTTCGTCGCGTGCGAGTAGCGGCCGTTGGTGGCCGGGACCGACGCCGGGTTCACCTTGGCCACGCCCCGGCTCCGCGCCGGCTCCCCGGCGGTCCCGGCCCGCTCCTCCGTACGGCCGGCCGCCCGCAGGTGACCGAAGACCGCCGTCAGGTCCGCGCCGCCCAGCCCCGCCGCGGCCGCCTCCAGCAGCCTGTCCCGGGCCGCCGCCGCGATCGTCCCCGCCCCGGGGGAGGCCAGCGTCAGGTCCTTGGCGGCCAGCCCGAGGGCGTAGCGCGTCCCGGGCGGGCCGTTCTCGACCGCCGGCCGCACCCGCTCGACGAGCCCGCCCAGCGGGGTGCCGCCCAGCACGTCCAGCAACGCGCCGGCGTCCACGCCGCCGGCCTCCGCGCGGGCCAGGGTCTCGGCCAACAGCACCTGGGCCGGGACCAGGGCGCTCATCACCGCCACCTTGAGCGCGGCCCCGGCGCCCGGCCCGCCCGCCTCCCGGACCCGGCCGAACACCTCCAGCACCTCGCGGCAGCGCGCCAGGTCCTCCGGCGCGCCACCGGCCAGCACGGTCAGCGTGCCGTCCCGCGCGGGCTCCACGCTGCCCAGCACCGGCGCGTCCACCAGGCCCACCTTCGCGGGAAGCAGTTCGCGGAGCCCGGCCACCGCCTCCGGCCCGATCGTGGACATCTCCACCACCAGCGTCCCCGGGCGCAGGCCGGGGAGCGCCTCGGTGAGCACCCGCCGGACCGCCTCGGGATCGCTGAGCATGGTGATCACCAGTTCCGCCTCCGCCACCGCCGCGGCGGGGGAGCCGGCGACGGTCGCGCCCTCCGGCGCACGGGGGGTGCGATTCCACACGGTGACCTTGTATCCGGCCGCGACGAGGCGGCCGGTCATCGGGGCGCCCATGCGCCCCAGACCGAGGAAAGCAATCATGCGGGCCACCGTACGGAGACCCGTGCCATTCCACCAGCGACTACATTTCATGTCATCCATGCGTAGGAGGAATGTGTACGACACCGACGCGCTGCGCCTGCTGGACGCCGTGGCGGCCACCGGCTCGTTCACCGCGGCCGCGGCCCGGCTCAACTACACCCAGTCGGCGGTCTCCCGGCGGATCGCCGCCCTGGAGGCGCGGGCGGGCGGACCGCTGTTCGACCGCCTCGCCCGGGGGGTACGGCTGACCCCGGCCGGGCAGGCGCTGCACCACCACGCCCGGGTGGTGCTGAACCGGCTGGCCCGCGCCGAGGAGGAGCTGGCCGGCATCCACGGCGGGCACCGGGGCACGCTGCGCGTCGGCGCGTTCGCCACCGCCAACGTCGCGCTGGTCCCCGGCGCGCTGCGCGCCTTCGCCGACCGCTTCCCCGACGTGGCCCTCACCCCCGTCGAGGGCCCCAGCGGCGGTCTGCTGCGCCGGATGCGCGAGGGCGAGCTGGACGTCGCGGTGGTCAGCGACTATCCGGCCGGCCTGCCGTACGACGAGGACGTGGAGCTCGCCGAGCTGGTGGAGGAGGAACTGCTGGTCGCGCTGCCCCGCGGGCACCGGCTGGCCGGGGGAGCCGGGGGAGAGGTCGTCGACCTGCGCGAGCTGCGCGAGGAGACCTGGATCGAGGCGCCGTCGCCCGGCGGGACGACCATGCTCGCCCAGGCGTGCGCCCGCGCCGGGTTCGCCCCCCGCGCCACGGTCAGGATCGCCGAGTGGACCGGCAAGTTCGGGTACGTCGCGGCGGGGCTCGGCATCACCCTGGTGCCCGCCCTGGCCGCGCCCGCCGTACCGGCGGGCCTGGTGCTGCGCTCCCTCGGCGAGTCGGCCCCGCGCCGGACGGTCTCCACCGCCCTGCCCCGCACGCCCCTGCCCGCGGCCCGCGCACTGGTGCGCCTGCTCGCCGAGGCGGCGGGACAATAGCCGTATGCACGACTCGTTCGCCCACGCCGGGGGGTTCCTGGCCACCCGGCTCCGCGACGTCACCACCGACGTGTCCGCGCTCGACGGCGAGGGCTGGTGGGCCGTCGTGCTCGACTACGAGGGCAAGGTCACCTGCGCGCGGTTCGACGACGTCCGCCGCGCGCCGCTGCCCGCGCCCCGCCGCCCCTGGCGCGGCCCCGGCCCCTCGGCCTGGCGCAGCTCCCTCGACCAGGCCGCCTACGAGGAGGGGGTGCGCCGCATCCGCGCCCGCATCGAGCGCGGCGACGTCTACCAGGCCAACCTGTGCCGGGTGCTGACCGCGCCGCTGCCCGGGGACGCGGACCCGCTGGCGCTGGCCGTACGGCTGGCCGAGGGCAACCCCGCCCCGTACGCCGCCACGGTGTGCCTGCCCGGCCGCGACGTGGTGTCGGCCTCCCCGGAGCTCTACCTATCGCGGGACGGCGACGTGGTCGAGTCCAGGCCGATCAAGGGGACCGGGGCCACCGCGGACGACCTGCTGGAGAAGGACCGCGCCGAGAACGTGATGATCGTCGACCTGGTCCGCAACGACCTGGGCCGGGTCGCCGAGGTCGGCTCGGTCACCGTGCCGGCCCTGTGCGAGGTCGAGGAGCACCCCGGCCTGGTGCACCTGGTCTCCACGGTCCGGGCCCGGCTCGCCCCCGGGTACGGCTGGCCGGAGCTGCTGGCGGCGACGTTTCCGCCCGGTTCGGTGACCGGCGCGCCGAAATCCACCGCGCTCGGTGTCATCGATGAACTCGAACCCGAGCCGCGCGGGCCATACTGTGGTGCCGTGGGCTGGGTCGACGCCGACCGGGACCGGGCGTCGCTGGCCGTGGGCATCCGCACTTTCTGGATCTCCTCCGGTGAGATCCGCTTCGGCACCGGCGCGGGTATCACCTGGGGCAGCGATCCACGACGCGAATGGCACGAGACCGAGCTGAAGGCCGCGCGGCTGGTCGCGCTCGCCTCCACATCCGGTTCGGCAGGTTCAGGAGGAAACTGATGAACACCCCCATATGGCTCAACGGGAAACTCGTTCCGGCGGACGGCGCCACGGTGTCGGTCTTCGACCACGGCCTGATGGTCGGCGACGGCGTGTTCGAGACGATCAAATGCGTGAACGGCGTCTCCTTCGCGCTCACCCGCCACCTCGACCGGCTCCGGCTCTCCGCGCGGCGCATGGACCTGCCCGAGCCCGACACCGACGCGATCGCCGAGGGCGTGCGGGCGTGCCTCGCCGAGGCCCCGGCCTGGCCGCTCGGCCGGATCCGCGTCACCTACACCAGCGGCCCCGGGCCGCTCGGCTCCGACCGCGGCGACCAGGGCTGCACCACCGTGGTGATCGTCGGTGAGCAGAAGCCCTTCCCGGCCACCGCCGACGTCACCGTCGTGCCCTGGCCGCGCAACGAGCGCGGCGCGCTCGCCGGGGTGAAGAGCACCTCCTACGGCGACAACGCCAAGGCCCTCTCCTACGCCAAGGCGCGGGGCGGCGGCGAGGCGATCTTCGCCAACCTCGCCGGGAACCTCTGCGAGGGCACCGGGAGCAACGTCTTCATCGTGCGCGACGGGCGGCTGGTCACCCCCACCCTGGCCTCCGGCTGCCTGGCCGGGGTCACCCGGGCGCTCACCCTGGAGTGGTGCGGCGGCACCGAGGAGGACGTCCCGCTGTCGGCCCTCTACGAGGCCGAGGAGGCGTTCCTGACCTCCACCACCCGCGACATCCAGCCCATCCGCGCGGTCGACCAGACCGTGCTCCCGGTCGCGCCGGGCCCGATCACCGCCAAGGCGATGCGGGTCTTCGCCGAGCGGGGCGCCGCCGACCTCGACCCGTGATCCGCAGCCGGGCCGCTTCCGCAGCCGGGCCGCTTCCGCAGCCGGGCCGCTTCCGCAGCCGGGCCGCTTCCGCAGCCGGGCCGCTTCCGGCGGCCCGGCCGTGACGCGCCCGCGGGCCGGAGGCTCCGCCCCGGGGATGCCGCCGGCCGTACGGCGGCATCTCCGGGACCGGTCGCGGTCACTCCGCGTATGACACCTGGGTCTGGGCGTTCAGCTCCGCCGGCCTGACCTTCCTCGCCGGGTCGGTCAGCGGGTCGTCGACGCGGAGCACGTCCAGGCCCCGGGTCATGTCGCTGGAGTAGATGTGGCCGTTGTAGTAGTAGGCCGACCACGAGCCGCCCTCCCGGCCGTCGCCGAGGGGGCCGCGCTCGAAGAAACCGATCTCCCTCGGCCGCGCCGCGTCGGTGAAGTCCCAGATCGACACCCCGCCCTGGTACCACGACTGGACCATGACGTCCCGGCCGGGGACCGGCAGCAGCGATCCGTTGTGTACGACGCAGTTCTCCCCGGGCCGCTGCTCGCGGGGGATCTTGAAGTAGGAGCGGAGCCGGAGGCTCCGGCCGCCGACGACGTCGTACACGGCGGCGGCGCCGCGGGTCGCCGGGGTGCCGGCGTCGCAGGTGGCGACGGCGCCGCCGCCCAGCTCGTCGCCGAAGACCACCTTGTCGGCGGCGTTGTCGAAGGTGGCCGAGTGCCACAGCGCGAAGTTCTTCTCGTCGCGCACCCGCTGGAGCACCTTCGGGCGGACGCGGTCGGAGATGTCCAGCAGGAACCCGTCGCCGAAGCAGGCCGCCGCCGCCAGGTCCTTCTCCGGGTAGACCGTGATGTCGTGGCAGCCCGCAGGGTGATCCACGTCTTCGACGCCGGAGATCCGGGGCCGCGCGACCACCTTGGCCGCCGCCGGCCTCCCGACCGGCACCTCCACCACCGAGAACCTGTCGTGCGGCGCCGGGCAGGTCCGGGAGTCCGGCTCGGGGCCGGGGGAGGAGACGTAGAGGTAAACGGTCCCCGGGTCGTCCCCGGGCACGAGCGTATGGGTGTGGGAGCCGCACTCGGTGCGGACCGCCGAGACGAAGACGGGACGGGCCTTGTCGGTGATGTCGAAGATCCGGATGCCCTCCCACCCCTCGCCGACCCGGGTCGCGCCCGGGTCGGTGTCGCACCGCGGTCCGCGGCGGGGGGAGTCGATCGACAGGAACAGCAGGTTCCCGTGCACCGACACGTCGTTCTGCGCGCCGGGGCACAGCACCCGGCTGACCACCGCGGGCCTTTCCGGGTCCGCGATGTCGTAGACGGTGAAGCCTTCGTAGTTGCCGGCGAACGCGTGGTCACCCTGGAAGGCCAGGTCGGTGCCCCAGGAATGGGGGCCGTCGAACGGCGCCGCGGGCGGGACGTTGGCCACGTGGGTGACGTTGGGACTGTGCGTCACGTCCCCGGCGGCCGGGCCGCCAGAGGTCTGAGCCGGCGAGGCGGCCGGGGACCTCCCGGGATTCGCGGACCGCGCGTGCTCCGCGGGTTCGGGGCCGGCGGCGCATCCCGCCGCGAGCAGGAGAGCGGTCAGTCCCAGCACCACGGTCGATCGCACGGGATCCCCATCAGGTCGGCGGCCTTTGCCCCATTATGGAAGCCGGATGCCGTGCGTGGAGATCCGAACGGAAGCCGCGCGTCACATGCCGTACGCGGGGCCCGACGCGCCCGCCGTCGTCGCGGCGGGCGTCGGATGGCGTCGGGTGAAGAGGTTCAGGAGCTCCAGAGCATGTTGCTGAGCTCGGCGTCGAGATCCATGAAGTCGGCCTCCCGGCCGGCTGGCACGAGTTCGTAGGTGCGGTGCAGGAACTCCGTCAGCGGAGCCAGCGGCACCTCGAACAGGGCCTGCCCGAACGGGGACGTGAGGCTGATGTGCAGGGTGCGCTCGCCGTCTGCGCGCGCGGGCCACACCTGGACGTCGCCGTCGCCGACGCGCCGCACGATGCCCACGGTCAGCAACTCGCGGGCGAAGATCCACTCGACCGGTTCGTCGTTTCCCACATGGAATGCCATTCTGATCGCATACGGGTCATCGGCCGTGTAGCTGAGACCGGCGAGCAGGGGGACGGTGGTACGGTCGGGGACCACAAGCCGAAGGCCAAGCTCGGCGGAGACGGTGGAGCTGTTCATCGTCAGCCAAACCTTTTTCGTCGTAGGTCCCCTCTGCGGGGCTTTCACTGCTCTGGCGGACTGTGTCCCGAGCTATGACACGGAACAAAGAAACCTGTAGGAAAGATTCCGCCTCCAGGCCCTTCTGTAACACACATCACAGCGCGACATTTGGGCCTCTACCTGGCTAAACATCTCCAACAGGGCCATATTTACAAGGGTTTTGCGTATCGTTTTGGTCACCGTCGACTCCCCGGCGGGGCGTCTCGGGCATAGGGGGTCAGCCTGGGCTGGTTCAGTGCTTCTTCGGACTAGGACGATGCTATGACACCGTAGCCCCCCGGTGGACGCATCCTCCGATCTTTGGGCGGTCATCGTGTCGCCTTCGCGGTCGCCCGGCGCCCCCCGGGGCTCGCTTCGCGAGAACGCGGGAGTGCTCCTTCGTGGTCGCCCGGCACCCCTGGGGCTCGCTTCGCGAGAACGCCGGGAGTGCTGTATGGTTTTCCACGTCGGCACCGCAAGGCGCCGGACAGGGCGGGCGATTAGCTCAGCGGGAGAGCGCTTCGTTCACACCGAAGAGGTCACTGGTTCGATCCCAGTATCGCCCACCGGCTCAGAGGCCGCTTCCCAGACGGGAAGCGGCCTCTTTGATTTTCTGCGTGACCGGCTGAGCGACCACGCCCCGCCGTCACCCCTCGGGAAGATGTGATCCATCGCCTCGGCGCCCTTCAGCGGCACCGGCCGGAGGCGCGGGCGTCCTGGCCACCGCCGGGGGATGCGGACGGCCTCCGGCACTCGCCGGAGCCGAGGGCGTCGCCGTACCGGCCCGGTGTCAGGGCCGGCGACGGTTCGCTGACACGCGAGCGGATCCGCCCGGTGTCGCAATCGCGACATGGCGGACAAACGGCACGCGCGACACCTGGCGCACCAGGCATCCCATCACCCACTCTCGTGCTCACTAGTTGTTGCTACGAGAGGTTTCACCCCCATGCACTGGTCCGCCCATGTGACGGTGGCAGGAGTCACCACCGCCGCCCTGTTGAGCCCCCCGGTACCCGCGGCCGCGGCCGAGCCCGCCGGCGGGAGCGTCCACCGGGTCACGCTGATCACCGGGGACGTGGTGACCGTCAGGCAGGCCGAACAGGGCAGGCACACGGTCGAGGTGAAGCCGGGGCCGGGCCGTGAGCGGATGGCGTTCCACACCACCGAGGAGAACGGCGAGCTGCGGGTCCTGCCCAAGGACATCATCCCCTTCCTGGCGGCCAAGCGGCTGGACCCGAGCCTGTTCTCGGTCACCCGGCTGATCGCCCAGGGGTACGACGACGCGAAGACGGACAAGCTGCCGCTGCTGTTCCTCTACGACGGCTCCGCGCCGAAGAGCGCGACCGCGCCCGAGCTGGAGAGCGTGAACGGCCGGGTCGTCGCCGCCGACAAGCGCACGATCGGTCAGCTGTGGAAGAAGTCGCTCGACGAGCAGCGGGCCACGCTGTCGCAGGGCGTGACGCAGATCTGGCTGGACGCCAAGGTCAAGGCCACGCTCGACCACAGTGTGCCGCAGGTGGGCGCGCCGGAGGCGTGGCAGGCCGGGTTCGACGGCAAGGGCGTCAAGGTCGCCGTGCTGGACAGCGGCGTCGACGCCACCCACCCCGACCTGGCCGGACGCGTCAAGCAGACCAAGGTGTTCACCGACGAGCCGAGCGTCCAGGACGGCAACGGGCACGGCACCCACGTGGCCGCCACCATCGCGGGCGGCGACGGCAGGAAGGGCGTCGCCCCCGGCGCCGAGCTGATGGTCGGCAAGGTGCTCGGCGACGATGGCTCGGGCACCCTGTCCAGCGCCATCGAGGGCATGGAGTGGGCCGTCGCCGAAGGCGCGTCGGTGATCAACATGAGCTTCGGCGGCGGCGCCACGGACGGCACCGACCCGCTCAGCGTCGCCGTCGACACCCTCACCGAGCGCACCGGCGCCCTGTTCGTGGTCGCGGCGGGCAACGACGGCTCGGCCTACTCCATCGGCACTCCCGGCGCGGCGACCTCGGCGCTGACCGTCGGCGCGGTCGACGGCAAGGACGTGCTCGCGGAGTTCTCCAGCCGGGGCCCGCGCCTGGACGACGCGCCCAAGCCCGACCTCACCGCCCCCGGCGTGGCCATCGTCGCGGCCCGCGCCACGGGCACCGCCATGGGCGATCCGGTCGACGAGCGTTACACGGCCGCGTCCGGCACCTCGATGGCCACGCCGCACGTGGCCGGGGCCGCCGCGATCGTCAAGCAGCGCCACCCCGACTGGACGGCGAAGCAGATCAAGGACGCGCTGGTCGGCTCGGCCAAGCCCATCGCCGGCCAGCAGATCGACGACGCCGGCGCCGGCCGCCTGGACGTGGCCCGCGCGGTGCGTCAGGGCGTGACCGCGACCGGCGTGGTCGACCTCGGCAGGCACCAGCAGGACGAGGGCGCGGCCACGGCCGAGGGCACCATCACCTACGCCAACGGCACGGCCGCCCCGGTCACGCTGGAGCTGGCCGCCACCCTCGACAAGGCCGAGCTCAGCGCGAGGACCGTGACGGTCCCGGCGGGCGGCACCGCCGACGTCAAGGTCAAGGTGGACCTGGCCGGGCTCTCCTTCGGCCGGTACGGCGGGCTGGTCACCGCCACGGCGGGCGCGGAGCAGGTGCACACCACGCTGGCGCTGACCTGGAAGGGACCGCAGCACAAGGTCCGCTTCACCGCCATCGACGCTGCGGGCAAGCCGACCGGCGCCGACACGCTGTCGATGTTCGGCGCGTCGCAGCAGGACGACCTGTTCACCTGGCTGCCCGAGGAGGGGCTGACCGTGGAGGTGTCCGAGGGCACCTACATGACGCAGTCGCTCAACCTGGGCGGCGGCTGGGGCCGGACGCACCCGCGTGACGGCATGGTCGTCATCCCCGAGCTCAAGGTCGACCGCGACCTGGACGTGGTGCTCGACTTCCGCAAGACCACCCCGGTGACCATCAAGACCAGGGAACCCGCCGAGCAGGTGGGCATCTACACCTACTTCACCTATCGCGCGTTCGGCTCGCGCAAGATCTCCCAGGGCGTCATGAACTTCGACGTCATCGAGGGCCTCAACGTCTCACCGACCCAGCCCGTGCGTGACGGCTCGTTCGAGTTCGCCTCGCGCTGGCAGCTCGTCGCGCCGAAGCTCACCGCCCGCGTGCCCGGCTCGGGGGAGCCGTACCCGATGGGGTTCCTGGGCGGGTCGCCGGGCGTGGAGGGGCGGCACATGTGGCGGCTCGCCGACGGGGCGGCCGGGTCCAAGGGCAAGGCCGCGGTCATCCGCAGCGAGGACATCGACTGGGCCGACCCGTCCGGGGCCGCGATCAAGGCGGGAGCGGTCGCCGTGATCCTGGTGCTGTCCCCCGACGACGCGATCGGGCGTGGCTGGAGGCCGGTCGGCGCCGACCTGCCGATCCCGGCGCTGGTGGTCGCCGGCGACGACGGTCAGCGGATGCTGGCGCGGATGAAGAAGGGCAACGCCAAGCTGGAGGTCACGGGGCTGATGGACTCGCCCTACCTCTACGACGTCATGCAGGTCTCCGACGGCCGCGTGCCGGACAAGATCGTGCATGAGGTGAACGACGGCAACACCGCGCGTGTTGACACGACATATGCCGACAACGGGGGCTTCGGCTGGGCCAAGGAGCAGCGCTTCGGCTGGCGTCCCTGGCAGTCGTACTCGCTGGGCCAGCAGATGGAGACCCAGCGGATCGTGAAGACCCCGCTGCGCCGTACCGAGTACGTCAGCGCCAACGGCTCCTTCTGGCAGCACCTCGTCAACCACCAGTACGTCTGGGACGAGATGGGCCGGCTGCTCGACGGCATGACCGAGCAGCCGCGCACCTACCGGCCCGGCGCGCGGACCAGCGAGAGCTGGCACGCCCCGGTGGTCCGCCCGGCGATCCCCGGCTGGCTCAAGCCGTCCACCCGGGAGGGCGACACGATGGAGATCCGCATCCCCGAGTTCGTGGACTCCTCCGGGCACGTCTCCCGCGCGGGCGTCGACAACGACACCGCCTCGGCCCGGTTCTTCCGCGACGGCACGCTGGTGGCCGAGCGCGACGCCGCCTGGGGCGCGTTCCCCGCGTCGCCGCGGGAGGCCGCCTACCGGCTGGAACTGTCCACCAAGCGCACCTCGGAGGAGTGGACCACGGCGACCGCGACCGAGACGGCCTGGACGTTCCGCTCCAAGCCGGGCGACCGCGTGCTGCCGCTGCTGCAGGTCGACTATGACGTGCGCCCGGAGCGCCCCGGTCTGGTGGGCTTCGCCGTACGGCATCAGGAGGGCGTGAGCGGGGCTCGCGCGAAGGACCTGAAGCTGGAGCTGTCGTACGACGACGGCGCGACGTGGCGCGGGCAGCCGGTGATCGCGCTCGGCGGCGGACGCTACGACGCGATCGTCCTGCGCCCGCACCCGTCGCTGCGGGTCACCGCCACCGACTCGGCCGGCAACACGGTCAAGCAGACGGTGATCAGAGCCTACTGATCGGTCAGAGCCAGTTCTCGCGGGCGGCGTGCCAGGCCAGTTGCATCCGGGTCTGCGCACCCGCCCGCTCCATCAGGTAGGCGATCCTGCGCTGCACCGTGCGCTGCGAGATCTTGAGCTGGGTGGCGATCGACTTGTCCGGGACACCCGCGACCAGCAGCGACAGCAGGTAGAGATGGTCGGCGTCGAGCGGACTGCCCGGGCTGGTGAGGCTGACCGGCGTGGCCCGCTCCCACAGGCTCTCGAACAGGGCCTTGAGGGCGTCGAGCAGGCTGCTGGGCCTGATCAGCGCGGCGGTGAGCTGGGTCAGGCCGTCGGTGTGCTGGATGAGCGGGAGCACCCCGAGCTCGCCGTCCGCGATGATCATCCGCACCGGCAGGACGGGCAGCGCGCGAGCCTGCTCTCCCAGCGTGATGCCGTCGGCGAGGTTGACCAGCATGCCGGGTTCCTCCAGCAACGCCCCCTCGTAGATGACGCGGTAGCCGACGCCGCGCCGCAGCGCCGCGAGCTCCTCGCTGTTCTCCTGCGAGCTCATCGCCACGTGCCCGGCCCGGCAGAGGCTGAGCACCTCGTGCCGGGCGCCGTCCTGCAGCAGCCGGAGCTGCTCGCGCAGCGCCGTGCGGCTGGTGATCACCTCGATGAGCTGCGCCGCCTCGCGGCGCCGCGCGTGTGCGAGGTACTCCCCCGTGAGCTGCTCCATGGCCTGCCGCGCCCGGTCGACCTCGGCCTGCCGCCGGTGCAGCCGGGCCGCGAGCGCGACGTCGGGAGCGACCGCCGTGAACCGGCCGGGATCTCCCGGCACGGCTCGCGCCAGCCCCTTGGCCAGCAGCGAGCCGAGCGCCTGCCGCGCGACCTCGGCCGCCACGCCCAGTTCCTCGGCCAGGGCGTCGGGCTCGACCTCGGTGGTCCTGACCAGCAGCCGGTAGGCGGCTTCCTCCTCCGCGCCCAGCCCCGCCGCGCTCAGCATGTGCCGCCCACGACCCGATCCAGATTCACCCGGCCATTGTAGGGAGGAGCCGCCAGGTGATGATCGGGTCGGTGACGGCGGCGTCCCCGGCCGGGTGGCTTGGGGCCCCGCCCGGACGTTTCACTCGCTTACCCGCGGGTAAGGCGCGCTGACCTGCTGTTATCGCTCGGGGAGGAACTGCCGCATGGATGCCAGCAAGCCCGCTGAAGCGGTCAGGGATGTCGTGAAGAACGCCGCCGAGAAGGTGGCCGACGCTCTGACGCCGGATGTCCCCGGCTCGCCGGGCAGCGCCCCGCCGGCCGTCGAGGAGCCGACGACGCCGCGCGACCCGCTGCCGCCGAAGAGGGAACAGGGCGCTCCCGCGACCGTCACGCCGACCGGAGCGGAGACCGGCGCGCCCACCACGTCGAAGGGTCAGCAGGGCGCCTACCTCACCACCGCGCAGGGGGCGAGGCTGCGCGACACCGACCACTCGCTGAAGGCCGGCGAGCGCGGCCCGACCCTGCTGCAGGACCACCACCTGCGCGAGAAGATCACCCACTTCGACCACGAGCGCATCCCCGAGCGCGTCGTCCACGCCCGGGGCGCCGGCGCCCACGGCGTGTTCGAGGCATACGGCACCGCCGAGGCGGTGACCAGGGCCGGCTTCCTCAAGAAGGGGCGGAAGACCGACGTCTTCGTACGGTTCTCCACCGTCCTCGGCTCGCGCGGATCGGCCGACACCGTCCGGGACACCCGCGGCTTCGCGACGAAGTTCTACACCGACGAGGGCACCTTCGACCTCGTCGCCAACAACATCCCGGTCTTCTTCATCCAGGACGGCATCAAGTTCCCCGACGTCATCCACGCCGGCAAGCCGCATCCGGACCGGGAGATCCCGCAGGCGCAGAGCGCGCACGACACGTTCTGGGACTTCGTCTCCCTGCACACCGAGGCGCAGCACCACACCATGTGGAACATGTCCGACCGCGGGATCCCGCGGTCCTTCCGGATGATGGAGGGCTTCGGCGTCCACACCTTCCGGCTGGTCAACGACGCCGGGGAGACGGTGCTGGTCAAGTTCCACTGGAAGCCCAAGCTCGGCGTGCACTCCCTGACCTGGGAGGAGGCGCAGATGCTCGGCGGCATGGACCCCGACTTCCACCGCCGCGACCTCTACGACGCGATCGAGGCGGGCGCCCACCCCGAGTGGGAGCTCGGCATCCAGGTGTTCCCCGACACCCCGGACGAGACCTTCGAGGGCATCGACCTGCTCGACCCGACCAAGATCGTGCCGGAGGAGCTCGCGCCGGTGCAGCCGATCGGGAGGATGACGCTCAACCGGACGCCCACGAACTTCTTCGCCGAGGTCGAGCAGGTCGCCTTCCACGTCGGCCACCTGCCGCCGGGCATCGACGTCACCAACGACCCGCTGCTGCAGGTGCGGCTGTTCTCCTACGTCGACACGCAGATCACCCGGCTGGGCGGCCCGAACTTCGCGCAGATCCCGGTCAACCGCCCGCGCTGCCCGGTCAACGACATGCTCCGGGACGGCTTCCACCAGCACGCCGTCCACGCCGGGGTCGCGCCGTACCGGCCTAACTCCCTCGACGGCGGCAACCCGTTCGTCGCGGGCGACGGCGAGCACGCGTTCGTCGACACACCGGTCCGGGTCGCCCAGGCGCGTAAGGTCCGCGCCAACCCCGTGTCCTTCGACGACCACTTCAGCCAGGTCCGCCTGTTCTGGCTGAGCATGTCGCCGGTGGAGAAGGAGCACATCATCCGCGCCTACACCTTCGAGCTGGGCAAGTGCTACGAGCAGGCGATCAAGGAGCGCCAGCTCCAGTGCCTGGCGAACATCGACCCGGTTCTCTGCCGGGAGGTCGCCACCGGGCTGGGCCTGCCCGAGCCGAAGCCGACGCTGCCGGTCACCGACCCGGCGCCCAGCCCCGCGCTCTCGCAGGTGGGCGGGGAGTGGCCGGCCGACGGCCGCATCGTCGGCGTCGTCGTCGACGACGACGCCGACCTCGACGGCGTGCGCGAGCTGCGCGCGGCCGTGTTCGCCGCCGGCATGGTGCCGCTGCTGATCGCCCCGCACGGCGGCATGGTGGGGGACATGCCCGTGCAGCGGACCTTCGCCACCGCCCGGTCGATCGAGTTCGACGCGCTGCTGCTGGCCGCCGCGCCGGTGCCGGCGCCCGACGCCGTACCCGCGCGTGACGCCAAGGCGGGCGCGGGCGGCTCCGCCGCGGTGGACCCGCGCGTGACGCTCCTGATCGACGAGTGCTGGCGGCACGCCAAGGCGATCGGCGCCTGGGGCGCCGGCGTGGCCGTGCTGGAGCGCGCCGGGATCACCGGCGCGCCGGGCGTCGTCCGCGGCGACTCCGCCATGGAGGTCCTCAACGGCGTGCGCGGGCTGATGGCCGCCCACCGGGTCTGGGAGCGGTTCCCCGCCTCGGTCTCCTGACGCCCCGCACCCGGCGACGAGGGCGTGACGGCCCCCGCCGTCCGCCGGACGTCACCGGGAACGCCCCGTCAGGGCCACGGCCCGCCGCCGGACGCGTCGGCGGCGGGCCGCGGCCCTGTGGAGCGGGTCAGCTCGTGCAGGACGCCTTGGCCGAGACGTACGCGCGGACGGCGTTCCCGTTGGTGGCCGTCACCGTGAGCCTGTCGCGGCTGAAGGCGTCGGAGTCGGTGTCCAGGCTGGTGGTGACCGACACCCCGGCGCCGGCGGTGACGCTGATCGTGCCGGTCAGCATCGTGGGCGCGTACGAGGGGCACATGACGAGGAACGACCTGGTGGCGCCGGGTTCGACCCAGACCGCGTTGGCCGCGGAGCCCGTCTGCGCGGAGGCCGGGGCCGCGACGGCCGTCCCGCCCGCCACGACGGCGGCCGCCAGCACGGCTCCGGTCACGATTTTCTTGATCATGGTGGTGTCCTTTCGTGTGAGGTCTCACTGGGGGTTTCCGGTCCCTTCCGGGACCGCCTCTCCGGGGAGGCGAGGTACGGTGCCCGGCCCGGAAGGGCCGGGGAGGTGCCGCTCCCGCCCGATGAACCGGGGGGCGCGGTGCCCGGCCCGGACGGGCCGGTGGTGGGCGGCCCGCCGGGATTCGCCGGGCCGGGGCGGTCGGCGGGATCTCGCCGCGCCGGGCCGTCAGCGGCCGGTCGGGATCTCCTCCCGGGCGGCGGGCCGGTGCCCGGCCGGGACGCCGCCGGGCCGCGGCCGGAGCACCCGGGCCAGGACGCCCGGTGACAGCAGCAGCCGCGGCGGCTCCTGCAGGTTGGCGACGCTCAGGAAGGCGTTCCCGACCACCGGGTCCGCCTCGGCGGCCACGTGGAGGCGGGCGAGGTAGCCGTTCAGCAGCCGCAGGCGCGCGGTGCGGCGCCCCTCGACGGACGGGAACCGCAGGTCGCCGCCGGCCGACATGTCCCACGGCACGTCGATGATCCGCGCGGCGTGCCGGAAGAAGCGGCGGGCCAGGCCGTCGAGCCCGCCGTCCGCCAGGCATTCGCGCAGCGCCACGGCCTCGCAGGCCGCCACGGTCATGCCCTGCCCGTAGGTGGGGTTGAACTGGCACAGGGCGTCGCCGGACACCACGTAGCCCTCGGGGAGGCGGTCCAGCCGCTCATACCGGCGGCGGACGCTCACCGGGACGCGCATCGGCCGCGGCGCCCCGAGCGGTTCCAGCCGCCGCAGCAGATCGTGCAGGTCGGGGACCGGGAGCCGGGCGGCGAACCGGTGGTATCCCTCCGGGTCGGTGGGCGGGACGTCGTCGCCCATGCCGTACAGGGTGACCAGCCAGCGGTCGCCCTCCGCGCTGAGCGCGACCCCGCCCCTGGGGACGGCCGCGCCGTGCCCCACGATGAGGGCGACGGCGTCGGAGTCGCCCGGCCGGCGGCGGTACTCGCGCGAGACGTACATCAGCCGGGAGTCGACGCGCTCCTCCGGCACCGGCCCGTACCCCAGCCGGCGCAGCCACTCGGCGCCCCGGTTGCCCCGGCCCGTGGCGTTCACCACGAGGTCCGCCGGCATGTCCTGCGGCCGGTGGCCGGGACGCAGCAGCCGTACCCCGGTGACCGCGCCGCCGGCGCCGGTGATCGGCTCGACCACCTCGCAGCCGCCGAGGATCGTCACGCCCGCGAGGGCCTCGACCCGGGACCGCAGGGACCGTTCGAGCCGCGGCCGGCTCACCGACAGCCCGCGCAGCCGCGAGGGCGCGGGACGCAGCAGCCGGCCGTCGTTGTACCAGCGGACGTCGCCCTGGAGGTCGCAGGCTACGGCGCCCGCCGCGACCAGGTCCGCGGTCAGCCCGGGTAACAGCTCCTCCAGCACCTCGCAGCCCCGGGACAGCATCCCGTGCGCGTGATGGCCCTGGGGCACGCCCCGCCGCGGGACGCCCTCGCCGGGCAGCGCGTCCCGGTCGACCACCGTGACCCGGCCGAACGTCTCGCTCAGCACCCGGGCCGCCAGCAGCCCGCCCATCCCCGCTCCGGCGACGACGGCGTGGCCGGAGAGCCCGGGGCGTCCCGGGCGTTCAGAGCGTCCGCCGCGCGCGCCGTGTCCGGGAGGCTCCGCGCGTCCGGCGTGTCCGTTGTCCCCGGCGCGCTCGGACGGCCGGTGACCGGTGTCCTCCATGGTGTCCCACCCCTCGTCGTCCGGCCGCCCCGCGGGGCGGCGCCGTGCTCATGACAACGAGGATGCGCACGGCCGCTGGGAGGCCACCGGGAGACGGCTTCCCCGGCGATCACCCAGCGGCCGCCCAGCGACCTCCCAGCGGTTTCCCAGCGACGGCGGCTCCGATGGGAGGACCCCGGCCCGCGGTCACGCCCCTCGGAGAGGATCCCGGTCGGTGACCGCGGCCCCGGAGAGGACCCGGCCCGGTCGTACGGACGTCCCCGGCCGCCCGCGCGGGACCGTACGGACGAAGCCGTACGGCCGGCCGCCGTCACGGGCGGCGGCGGCCGGTCAGGTCGGCGATCAGGGCGGTGAGCAGGGAGCTCGCCTCCTGCCGGGACAGCGCGCGGCCGCGGGCCGCGTGACGTTCGTACTCCTCCGGCGGCAGCGCCTCGCGGACCGCGGCGGCCTCACGCGGCCCGTCCAGCGGGTCCATCAGCTCCGGGGAGACACCGGCCCGGGCTCCGATGGCCTGCACCGCGCCCATCAGCAGGGCCGCCTGCTCGGCCCGCCCGGCCAGCACCAGCGCGCGGGCCGTACTGTGCACGGTCACCAGCCAGAAGGAGATGTCCCCGTAGCGGTCCATCGCGGCCAGCACGTCCCCCGCGACGGCCAGGGCCCGGAGGCCGTCCCCGCGGTCGCAGGCGGTCTTCATGTCGCACCAGGCGGCGCCGTCCGCAGCCCAGTCGTGGCCGCTGGCGCGGGCGGCGGCGATGGCCTCCCGGAAGGCCGCGTCGGCGCCCGGCAGGTCCCCCAGGACCCGCAGCACCATGCCCTGGACCATGAGCGTCTCGGCCTCCAGCCAGACCTGGGCGGTGCCCCGGGCCATCTCGACGGCCGCGCGGGCCGACGACGCGGCGTCGAGCGGAACCCCGGTCAGCAGGCCCAGGTAGGCGGCGTAGGAGGCGGCGCCCGCCTCCGTCACCGGGTCACCGGCCTCGCGGGCCTCCTCCACGGCCCTGCTCGCCGACAGGTGCCCCGCCCCCGGATACCCGGCCAGGTAGTTCAGCGCCGCCTCGGCGAACCGGGCCGGCGCCCGGAGGCCCGCGCCCGCCCGGGGGGCCCGGACGAACCCCTCCGCCAGCCAGGCCAGCCCCTCCGCGACATGGCCCCGGCGGAACCAGAACCAGAAGAGCGCGCTGCCCAGCCGCAGCACGTATTCGCCCTCGCCGTCCGCCAGCGCCGACGTGAACGCGGCCCGGAACTCCGGCTGGTCGCGGCTCAGCGCGTCGAGCAGCTCCGCCCCCTGCGGGCCACGGAGGTGGCGTTCGGCGTTCTCGGCCCTGGCCAGGACCCAGGCGCGGTGGCGCTCCTCGGCGTCGCCCAGCTCGGCGGGTGAGAGCGCGCCCGTGGCGTACCGGCGCAGCGTCTCCAGCATCCGGTAACGGCGCGGCGCCGTTCCGGGTACGGCGGTGACCAGCGACTTGCGGACCAGCGCCGACAGCGGCCCCAGGACGGGGGCGACCTCCCCGACGGCGGCGGCCGCGTCGAGGTCGAAGCCGGAGGCGAACACGCCGAGCCGGTAGAACAGCCGGCGTTCGTCCGGCTCCAGCAGCTGGTCGCTCCAGGCGACCGTGTCCAGCAGCGTCCGGTGGCGGTCCGGGCGGTCGGCCGAGCCGCCCACCAGCAGGGTGAAGCGGTCCTCCAGGGCGTCGGCGATCTGGCCGACGGACAGCATCCGGCACTGCGCGGCGGCGAGCTCGACGGCCAGCGGGATGCCGTCGAGCCCCTCGCACAGGGCGGCGATCCGCTCCCGGTCGCCCGGCTCGGGCGTCCAGCCGGGCTGGGCGGCGGTCGCGCGGTGCAGGAACAGCTCCACGGCCTCGGTGGCGGCGGGCAGGGGCGGCACCTCGTAGATCGCCTCACCGGTGATGCCCAGCGGCTCGCGGCCGGTGCACAGGATCCGTACGGCGCCGCAGCGGGTCAGCAGGGTGTGGACCAGCTCGGCGGCGGGGGTCAGCAGATGCTCGCAGTTGTCCAGGACGAGCAGCGTGTCGCGCTCGACGAGCGTCGCGGCGAGCCGGTCGGGGGAGGAGACGGTGGGCAGGCCCAGGGCGGCGGAGACGGTCGCGGTCAGCAGCTCGGCCGCGGTCAGCGGCTCGGGCACGTGCAGCCCGCCCAGCTCCACGAGCCAGGGCCCGTCGGCGTCGGCGCGGGCGCGGGCGACCTCCAGGGCCAGCCGGGTCTTGCCGACACCGCCCGGGCCGGTGAGCGTGACGAGCCGGTGCCCGCCCAGCAGGCCGGCGACGGCCGCGAGGTCGCCGCCGCGGCCGACGAAGCTGGACAGCGAGAACGGCAGGTTGCCCGGCGGCGGCGCCGGGACCGCGGTCCGGGGGGAGGGGACGCGGCCGGGCGGCTCGGGCGCGGGGGCCGGCCGCGGGTTCCGCCGTTCGGGCGCCGGGGCCAGCCGCGGGTCCTGGGCGAGCACCGCCGCCTCCAGGTCGCGCAGGCCGGGGCCGGGGTCGATGCCCAGCTCGTCCGCCAGCCGCCTGCGCACCCTGCGCAGCGCGGCGAGGGCGTCGGCCTGCCGCCCCGACCGGTACAGGGCGAGGGCCAGCAGCTCCCAGCCGCGCTCCCGCAGCGGCTGCTCGGCGACCAGGGTCTCCAGTTCGCCCACGGCGGCGGCGTGCCGCCCCGCCGCGATGACGGCGGCGAGCCGGTCCTCGCGCACCGCGGCCCGCAGCTCCTCCAGCCGGGTCGCGTCCGGCGTCGCGAACGCCGCCCCGTCGAAGTCGGCGTAGGCCGGGCCCCGCCAGAGTGCGAGCGCCTGTCCCAGGAGGTCGGCGGCCTCTTCCGGCTCGCCGTCCTCCAGCGCGTGCCGGCCGCGGGCGGCCAGCTCCGTGAAGCGCTCGGCGTCGACCGCGTCCGGGGCGGCGCGCAGGGCGTATCCAGGCCCCTCGCGCACCAGCAGCCGGGCCGGGGCGCCGGGAGCCCGCTCCGGTTCCAGCGTCCTGCGCAGGCCGGCGACGTATCCGTGGAGCGTCGTGACGGAGGGCGGCGGGGAGCCCTCCCACGCCTCGGACAGGATCCGCTCCGCCGGGACGCTCCTGCCCCGCGCGATCAGCAGCAGCGCCAGCACGGCCCGCTGGCGGGATCCGCCCAGCGCCGCCGGCCGGCCGCCCACCTCGGCCCGGATGGGCCCGAGCACCCCGAACCGCACGTCCTCGGCCAGGTTCACCGGCGGCCCTTTCCTGATCCGCCGGCCGTACGGAGGTCCGGCCGTCCGGGTCCCCGCGCGGCGCGGGAGACGGAGGGGACGGAGCGGAGGACGGGAGAGCGGGCTCCTGACGGCACCGGTTCGGCCATGCGGCAATGATGCTCCCGTTTCCGGCCGGGCGCAGCGGCCCCGGTGCCGCCTTCCGGAGAGAATTCCGTGCCCCGCGGGGGTTCCGGCTCCTTCCACGACCCCGTCCGCGCGGAACGTTCCACACGTCGGCGGAGATCACCGCAGGTCCGGGCCGTGATAGTAAAGACCCTCGAAGTTTTCCGTACACGGGGGGCAAAGTGACGACGATCAGCCGGCGGCGGCTTCTCCAGGCGGGCGCGGGGGTCGTGCCCGCGCTCGCGCTCGGCGCCCGGCCCGCCGAGGCCGCGACCATCACCACGGGCGTCGTGCCGAGCGCGCTCGCCGGGTTCGACAACGCGATGAAGACCTACATCGCGGAACGCGACATCGGGTGCGCCCAGCTCGCGGTCGCCCGCAAGGGGAAGATCCTCCTCGCCCGCGGCTACGGCGTCTACGGACGGTCGGGGACCCTGCGGAAGGTGCAGCCCACCTCCCTCTTCCGGGTCGCCAGCCTGAGCAAGAACGTCACGGGGGCCGCGATCGCCCGGCTGGCCCAGGACGGCAAGCTGAACCTCGGGGCGTCGGTGGCGTCCCTGCTGGGACTGTCCACCACGGCCGACCCGCGCCTGGCGAAGGTCACCGTCTGGCGGCTGCTGCAGCACACCGGCGGCTGGGACCGCGGCGCGTCGCCGGACCCGCTCTGGGCGGACCACGCGATCTCCGCGTCGCTCGACGTGCCGCTGCCGATCGACCACGCCGACATCATGAAGTGGACGACCGCCAGGAAGCTCGACTTCGACCCCGGTTCCAAGCACGTCTACAGCAACTACGGGTACATGCTGCTCGGCCGGATCATCGAGAAGGTCTCCGGCATGAGCTACGAGTCGTACGTCAGGCAGAAGCTCCTGGCGCCCCTCGGGATCACCCGGCCGATGCTGGGCGGCAGCCTCGCGTCGGAGGCCGCCTCCATCGAGGTGCCCTACACCTCGAAGTACACCAACAAGACCGTCCTCAACGACTCGGGCACGGTCGTGCCGTACCCCTACGGCGGCTTCAACATGCCGAACCAGGACGCCAACGGCGGCTGGCTCGCCTCGGCCGTCGACATGGTCAAGTGGGGGTTCGCCTTCGACGCCGCCGGGCCGGTGCTGAACTCGACGTCGATCTCCCGGGTGTTCGCCAAGCCCGAGACGGGCGTGAACTCAGGCGGCTCGTGGTACGGCTTCGGCTGGTACGTCCGCAACAACAACGAGGGCGGGCTCAACACCTGGCACAACGGTTCCATGCCCGGCACGTTCGCCTTCCTGGCGAGGATCCAGAACGGCGTCAGCTACTGCGCGATCTTCAACCGCCGGGAGGAGGAGGGCACCCCGGACTTCGACTCGATCGACCCGATCCTGGGCAAGGCCGCCTCCGGCGTGAAGACGTGGCCGACGACGGACCTCGCGCCGAGGTACTTCTGACGATGCGGCCGGGGGAAGAGGGAGGGCGTCGCGTGAGCCGGGTTCTGGTCTTCTCCCGCACGACCGGGTTCCGGCACGACTCCATCCCCGCCGGGGTGGAGGCGATCCGGCGGCTCAACGCCGGGACGGAGGCCACCGAGGACCCCGGCGTCTTCACCCCGGACGGTCTCGCCGGCTTCGCCGCGGTCGTGTTCATGAACACCAACGGCGAGGTGCTCACCGACGCCGGCCGGGCCGCCCTCGAGGCGTACGTGCGGGGCGGCGGCGGCTTCCTCGGCGTGCACTCCGCGGCGGCGACCGAGTACGGGTGGCCGTTCTACGGCGACCTGGTCGGCGCGTGGTTCGACCGGCACCCGGAGGTGCAGCCCGCCACGATAACGGTCTGCGACCGGGACCACCCGGCCACGGCCCACCTGCCGGCCGCCTGGACGCGCGTCGACGAGTGGTACGACTTCCGCTCCCGCCCCGACGCGCGCGTGCTGCTGCGGGTGGACGAGCCGACCTACGAGGGCGGAGCCATGGGCGCCGACCACCCCGTCGCCTGGTGCCACGAGCGGCTCGGCGGCCGGTCCTTCTACACCGCTCTCGGCCACACGATCGAGTCGTACGCCGAGCCGGCCTTCCGCGAACACCTGGCCCGGGCGCTGGAATGGGTGACCCGGGCCGATGGATAGGAGGCGGCCGACCGGCGATCCCGGCGCGCGGCTGGTGACGATGTCGAGCGACGGGACCGGCGGGCGAACATCGTTCTAGACTGGCCGGACCCACCAGAACGGAGTTCGGTAACGATGCGAGTCGGACTGTTCATCACCGAGCCCAAGGGGCCGGCCGCGCTGGGCAAGCTGAGAGACCGGATCGCCCGTGGCGCCGACGACGGCTTCTCCTCGGCATGGATCTCCAACATCTTCGGCCTCGACGCGCTGACCGCCCTGGCCGTCGCCGGGAGCGCGGTGCCCGGCATCGAGCTCGGCACCGCGGTCGTGCCCAGCTACCCCCGCCACCCCGCGGCGCTCGCCCAGCAGGCGCTCACCGTCAACGCCGCCCTGGACGGGCGTCTGGCCCTCGGCATCGGGCTGTCGCACCGGATCGTGATCGAGGACATGTACGGCTACGGCTTCGACAGGCCCGCCCGCCACATGCGCGAGTACCTGTCGGTCCTGCTGCCCCTGGTCCGGGGTGAGCGGGCGGACTTCGACGGCGAGACGCTCAGGGCGCACGTGCAGCTGTCCACCCCGGGCGCGGGGGACATGCCCGTCCTCATCGCCGCGCTGGCGCCCCGCATGCTCAGTCTCGCGGGGGAGAAGGCCGACGGCACCGTACTGTGGATGACCGGCCCCAAGACCGTCGCCGGGCACGTGGCGCCCGCGGTGACCGAGGCGGCGCGGGCCGCCGGGCGGCCCGCGCCGAGGATCGTGTGCGCCCTGCCGGTCTGCGTCACCGACGACGCCGAGGCCGCCAGGACCCGCGCAGGGGAGGTGTTCGCCGGTTACGGTGACCTGCCCTCCTACCGGGCGATGCTCGACCGCGAGGGGGCCGCGGGCCCGGCCGACGTGGCGATCGTCGGAAACGAGGACGAGGTCGCGGCGCAGCTCGCCGCGCTCGCCGAGGCCGGGGTCACCGACTTCGTCGCCGCCGAGTACGTCCGGGACGACGACCGCACCCGCCGCTTCCTCAAGACGCTCCTCTGAGCGGCGCCCGCCTCTGAACGGCCGTCTCTGAGCGACCGCCGATCCCTTGAGAGCCCCGCCCGGTTCCTGAGAGCCCGCCCCGCCGCCGCCCGGCCCCTCCGCCGGGCGGCGGGCGGATCAGCGGGCCCGCCGGGCGGCTCCCAGGACGGAGAGCACCCCGGCGGCCACGGCCAGCACCAGGCAGGCGCCCACCACGCCCAGCACGGCCGGCCAGGGAACGATCAGCGGGACGGACGCGCCGACCCGCCGGCTCAGCCCGGAACGGATCCCGAGCAGCGCGGGCAGCGCGACCGCCGCGCCCAGCAGGCTCCCCATCACCGTCACGAGCGCCGACTCGGCGGCCACCACGCCCAGCACCTGCCGGGGCGTCGCCCCCGAAGCGCGCAGCACCCGGAACTCGCGGACGCGGCCGGACGCGGCCATGAACAGTGTGTTGGCGACCGCGACGCCGGTGTACCCGACCGCCGTGCCGACCAGGACCAGGGTGAAGAGCCACACCAGGCGGTCGTCCTCGTCCCGGGAGCTCGCCGCGTAGGCGGCCGGGCCGAGCGCCCTGGCCCCGAGCGGCCCGAGGCGGTCCGCGCCGGGGGCCGGCCCGGGGAGCAGGATCTCGGGGGTCAGCGCCGAGGGATCGTGCGCCCGCACCACGTCGCGCGGCAGCAGGAACGCCGCCGGCGCGTCACCGGCCACGGCCGCCACCCGCAGCGGCTCGGCGCGGCCGTCCTCGAAGGTCAGCCGGATCGTGTCGCCCGCCCGCCAGCCGCGCTCCGCCGCGACCCACCGGGCGACGACCACGGTCCCGGGGCCGCCGGAGCCCTCGCGGCCCTGCGGGAGATCCCCCGCCTTCCGCGCCCGGCCCGCCTCGCCCGGGGAGTCCGTTCCGGCACGCGGGGCACCGCCGGAGCCGCCCGTCTCCCACGCGGCGGCCCCCAGGGCCGCCTGGGGCGGCATGCCGTCGGGGTGGACCGTGGTGGGCAGCGGAACGCCGCCCGCCGTACTCCCCGCGCCACCGTCCGCCGTGTCTCCGGTGACGCGGCCCGCCGTGCCTCCGGCCGCGGCGACCACGGCGTCCGACAGGCCCGGGACGCCGTCGGCGGGCACCACCACCGCCTCCGCCCGCACGACCGCGGTGCGGCCCAGCGCGAACGCGCCCGCCGTCGTCTGCACCATGCCGGTGACCAGTACGGCGAAGCCCACGGTGAGCAGGACCGGCGCGGTCGTCGACGCGGTGCGGCGGATCGCGGCCAGCGAGCCCTCCCGCACCAGCGTCCAGGTGGCCCCCCGGGCCCGGGACGGCGGCCACAGCAGCGCCCGCACGACCGGCGGCAGCACGGCGGGCGCGAGCAGGGCGATCCCCACGGTCAGCGCCATCGCGGCGAGGAGGGCGAGGGTCACGATCTCCTCCGGCCGGGTGCCGGCCACCGCGACCGCGACGGCGATCCCGGCGGCGGTGAACGCCGAGCCCAGGAGCAGGCGCGCGCGGGTCATCGGCCGCCGGTCGGCCCCGGCCTCGCGCAGCGCCTCCAGCGGCGACGTCCGGGCCGCGCGCCGCGCCGCCGACCAGGTCCCCAGCAGGGCCACGACCAGCCCGCCGCCGAACGCCGCGGCCGGCGGCCACGCCGTGATCCGCACCGAGAAGCCCGGCGGTTCGAACCCGGCCGCCACCAGCAGGTCGCCGAACACCGGCGCCAGGGCGATCCCTGCCGCCACGCCCGCCAGGGCGGCCGCGACGCCGACCGCCAGGGCCTCGCCGCGCACCATCCTGCGGACCTGCCGGGGCGTGGCCCCGACGGCGCGCAGCAGGCCGAGGTCGCGCCGCCGCCGCATGACGCCGAACGCGAACGTCGACGCCACCACGAAGACCACCGCGAACCCGGACAGGCTCGCCATGGCCGTCAGCACCTGCGTGCCGATCCACCGGGTCCGCGCGTCGGCCTTCGTCTCCAGCGCCGCCCGCGCGTCGCCCGAGAGCACCTCGCCGAGGCTCCCGGCGGCCGTCCGGGCCGCCGCCTCGACCGCGGCGAGGTCCGCGCCCGGCGCCGTGCGCAGCCCGATCACCCGCACCCCGCCGGACAGCCGGGCCGCCGCGGCGTCGCCGAGGTAGAGGCCCGGCCCGTCCGCGGTGCCGGAGACGGCGTACGGCACGGGCCCGGCGGCGGTCAGCAGCGTGACCGCCGACCCCGGCGCCAGGCCGAGGGCGTGCTCCACCACGACCTCGCGGTCCCCGGAGGGCGGCGACCCGGACACCAGCCGGTGGGGCGCGAGGGCGGCGCTCGACCAGGGCCGCCCCTCCACCCGGCCGGGGTCGGGGCGGCCGCCGATGACGGGCTGGGCGTAGAAGGAGCGGTCCGGGACGGCCGCGACCACCCCGGGGACGGCCTTCAGCCGGTCCGTCAGCAGGCGGACCGTCTCCGGCGGCCAGGGCCGGTCCGCCAGGAAGGAGCCGTCGGCCTGGACGGCCGCGGGAGCGCGCACGAGCACGGCCGTTCCGGCGTACCGGGCGGGGACGCGCGGCCCCGCCGAGGTGAACACCAGCGCCGTCATCGACACCAGCGCCACGCCCAGGAAGAGGGCGACGAACGCGCCGGCGAAACCGGCCCGGCCGCCCCGGACCATGTCCAGACTCAGCATGATCCCTCCAGGGCGGCCATGCGGACGGCGATCGCCTCGGCCCGCAGGCGCAACCCGGCCGGGCCGGCCCCGCCCACGTCTCCCCGGTCGCCCGGAGCGGTCATCTCGTCGGCGATCCGGCCGTCGGCCATCAGGACCACCCGGTCGGCGTGCGCGGCGGCGACGGGGTCGTGGGTCACCATGACCACGGTCTGCCCCTGCCGGTCCACCACGTCGCGGAGCAGCGCCAGCACCTCCCGCGAGGTCCGGGTGTCGAGCGCCCCGGTGGGCTCGTCGGCGAAGAGCACCGCGGGCCGGGTGACCAGCGCCCTGGCGACGGCGACGCGCTGCCGCTCACCGCCGGACAGCTCGTCCGGCCGGTGACCGGCGCGCCCGCTCAGGCCCACCTCGGCCAACGCCGCGCGGATCTCCGCACCCGGAGGCCGCACCCCGGCCAGTCGCAGCGGCAGCGCCACGTTCTGCTCGGCGGTGAGCGCCGGGACCAGGTTGAACGACTGGAACACGAAGCCCACCCGCCCACGGCGCAGTAACGTCAGCCCGGTCTCGTCCAGCGGGCCGAGGTCGGTCCCGTCGACGATCACCTGCCCCCGGGTGGGCCGGTCCAGCCCGGCGGCGCAGTGCAGCAGGGTGGACTTCCCAGAGCCCGAGGGGCCCATCACCGCCGTGAACGTCCCGGCCCGGAAGCCGATCGTCATGTCGTCCAGCGCGGTCACCGCGTGGGGGGCGGCGCCGTACACCTTGCTCACCGACCGCAGCAGGACCACTTCGGCCGCGGGTTCCGGCGTCTTCGCCGCGTCCGTCGTCATCTCGATCGTCATGGTCCAACCCAAGGACGGCGGAGCCGCCGGCGCACTGGTGGAGACAGGACAGGCGATACTCCACCTGGCACTACCGTCACCGCGCGCCGGAATCTGTAGCGTCGACCCCGTGCATCACCCCTCCGGCCGTCCCCCCGGCGTTCCCGGCGCGCCCGGTGTCTCTGACGCGCCCGGTGCTCCCGGCGCGTCCGGTGTCTCCGGCATGTCCGGTGTTCCCGGCGCGTCCGGCGTTCCCCGCGTTCCCGGCCGCGTCCCGGACCCCCTTGAGGTCCCCCTCCTTCTGCCGGGGGACGGGCCGCGGGCGCCCCGGACCGCGCTGCGGGCCCTCACCGGCCACCCCCTGGGCTTCCTGCGGACGTCCTGGCCGTGGCGGTCCCTGGCGTACCTGCTGTCGGGCACGGTGTTCGGTGCGGTCCCCGCCCTGGTGGTCTGGCTCGCGGTCGCCGCCGGGCCCGTGGCGGCGGTGGCGGTGGTGGCGGTCGCCGCCGTGCCGGGCGCGCTGCTGGCCGGCCGCTACGAGCGGTGGCTGCTGCGGCTGGTGGAGACCGCGCCCATCGCCGACCCGCACGCCGCGCCCCCCGCCCCGGGCCCGCGTGCCTGGCTCCGTACCCGGCTGGGGGAGCAGGCCACCTGGCGCGAGGCCGGCCACACGCTGCTGGCGGTCACCGCGCTGTGGTGGATCGACCTGGGCTTCGTCGGCGTCGGCGTCTGGATACCGGGCCTGCTGCTGTCGGCGCCGCTCCAGCCGAGCTCCCCCCTCGGCCCCGCCCTCAGCCTGCTCGTGTCCCTGGGCGGGGTCGCGCTGCTGCCGCTGGCCGCCTACCCGGTGACCATCTGGGCCGGCGCCCGCGCCACCCTGGTCAGGACGCTCCTGTCCGACCCCGGCGCCGAGCTGGCCGAGATCACCCGATCCCGGGCCCGTCTGGCCGACGCCTTCGAGGCCGAGCGGCGCCGGATCGAGCGGGACCTGCACGACGGCGCCCAGCAGCGGCTGGTCGCGCTGACGCTCGCGCTCGGCATGGCCCGGCTCGACCTCCCGGCCGGATCGCCCGCCGCGGACCGGGTCGCCGAGGCGCACGAGCACGCCCTGCTGGCCCTGGCCGAGCTGCGTGAGCTGATCCGCGGCATCCACCCGCGCGTCCTCACCGACCTCGGCCTGCCCGACGCGGTGCTCGACCTCGCCGGGCGCTCGCCCGTCCCGGTCGAGACGGACGTCGTGCTGCCCCGGCGGCCACCGCCGGCGGTCGAGATCACCGCGTACTTCACGGTCGGCGAGGCGCTGACCAACGTCGCCCGGCACAGCGGGGCGAGCCACTGCCTGGTCCGGGGCCGCCTCGTCAGCGAGGACCCGCGGTCCGGCGGGATACTCGTGCTGGAGGTGCACGACGACGGCGACGGCGGGGCCGACCCGGCCGCCGGCACCGGGCTGGCGGGGCTGGCCGACCGGCTCGCCGTGGTCGGTGGCGTGATGTCGCTGTCCAGCCCGGCCGGAGGCCCTACCCTGCTGCGAGTGGAGATCCCGTGCCCCTGACCGTCCGCCGGGAAGACCGCCCGCGCACCCGCCGAACCGCCGCGAGCGGAGACCCCGTGCCGCCGGCCACCCGCCCGCGGGCCCGCCGATCCGAGGAGGAGGCGTCGTGCGCGTAGTCCTGGCCGAGGACTCGGTCCTGCTCCGCGAGGGGCTGGCCGGGCTGCTGGAGCGGTTCGGTCACACCGTGGCCGCGGCCGTCGGGGACGCCCCGGCGCTCACCGCCGCCGTCGCCGAGCACGAACCCGACATCGTGGTGACCGACGTGCGGATGCCGCCCGGCTTCACCGACGAGGGCCTGCGCGCCGCCTTCGCCCTGCGCGCCGTACGGCCCGGCCTGCCGGTGCTGATCCTCAGCCAGTACGTCCAGCAGGCGTACGTCGCCGAGATCATGGGTCCCGGGATCGGCTACCTGCTCAAGGACCGGATCGGGCACGTACGGGAGTTCGCCGACGCCGTGGAGCGGGTCGCCGCGGGCGGCACCGTCGTCGACCCCGAGGTGGTCAGGCAGTTGCTGGCGCACCGCCGCGACCCGCTGCGCCGGCTCACCCCGCGCGAGCGCGAGGTGCTGGCCCTGGTCGCGGAGGGCCGCTCCAACGCCGCCGTCGCCCGGTCCCTGGTGGTCACGGAGGCGGCGGTGGCCAAGCACATCGCGAACATCTTCGCCAAGCTCGACCTCCCCCTGGCGGGGGACGACCACCGCCGGGTCCTCGCCGTCCTCGCCTACCTCCGGGGCTGAGGGGCGGCCGGTGCGCCCCTCGGCCCCGGAGCCGGCGGACGGCCGGTCCCGGTCCCGCTTCGCCGGATCGGGACCGGGACCGGGCCCGTCAGACTCCGAAGGCGCTCAGCGTCGGCCAGGCCGAGCCCACCCCCGCCAGGACCCCGGCGGCGACCTGGGCCGGGGTGTGGTGGGTCAGCCGTACCCGCGCCCAGCAGACCACCGCGGTGACCGCCGCGCCGGCCACGAGCGTCGGTACGGCGGGCAGCACGTGGGCCAGCACCACCACGGTGCCCGCCGACACGGCCGCGTGGAAGGAGATCTTCCACCGCAGCGTGACCGGGACCGTCACCGCCAGCGCGGCCAGCATCGCGGTCACCGTGGCCACCAGCAGCCGGGGCGCCCCCAGGCCCGCCAGCAGCACCAGCGCCGCCAGCACCGCGGCGACCGCCACCAGCAGCGGCCCCGTACGGCGGGCCCGATCGACCAGGTGGTGGGAGTCCAGCCGCCCCGACCGGACCCCCGCGTAGATCACCCCCGCCGGGACGCCCCCGCACAGCGCCGAGGCGACCAGCCCCCAGGCGGCGGCGGGCGGGCCGCCGGCGAGCAGCCCGACGACCGGCGGGAGCGCGATGACCAGCACCTGGGGCGCGAACAGCCCGGTGATCCACCGCGCAGCCGCGGTGGCCCTGTCCGGCGTCACCGCCGTCAGTCGTTGGCGTGCAGCGCGCTGTTGAGCTCGATGCCGGTGCCCCGCCGGGGGACGACCTCGACGGCGCCGGAGGTGGAGTTGCGGCGGAACAGCAGTCCCGGCTCACCCGACAGCTCGGCGGCCTTGACCACCCGGCCGTCCGGGAGGGCGACCTTGGTCCCCGCGGTGACGTACAGGCCCGCCTCCACGACGCAGTCGTCGCCGAGGGAGACGCCGATGCCGGCGTTGGCGCCGAGCAGGCAGCGCCGCCCGACGGAGATGACCTCCTTGCCGCCGCCGGAGAGGGTGCCCATGATCGAGGCGCCGCCGCCGACGTCGGAGCCGTCGCCCACGACCACGCCCGCCGAGATGCGGCCCTCGACCATGGAGGCGCCGAGCGTGCCGGCGTTGTAGTTGACGAAGCCCTCGTGCATCACGGTCGTGCCGGACGCCAGGTGCGCGCCGAGGCGGACACGGTCGGCGTCGGCGATCCGGACCCCCGCCGGGACGACGTAGTCGACCATCCGCGGGAACTTGTCGACGCCGTACACGGTCACCGGGCCGCGGGCGCGCAGCCGCAGCCGCGTCCGCTCGAAGCCCTCCACCGCGCACGGGCCCTGGCTCGTCCACACCACGTTGCCCAGCAGGCCGAACACGCCGTCGAGGTTCAGCCCGTGCGGCGCGACGAGGCGGGACGACAGCAGGTGCAGGCGAAGGTAGACGTCGTGGGTGTCGGCCGGGGCCTCCGACAGCTTGGCGATGCCGGTCCGCACCGCGACCACCTCCACGCCGCGGGCCTCGTCCGGGCCGAGCAGCGCGGCGACGTCCGGGCCGAGCGCCTCGGCGGCCTCCTCCGCCGACAGCCGCTCGGTGCCGGAGATGGGCGGCTCTCCCAGCTCGGGGGCGGGGAACCAGGTGTCGAGGACGGTCCCGCCCGCGGTGATGGTCGCGATGCCGGCGCCGTACGCGCCGGAGGTCTGGGCTGCTGCGTTCACCCTCCCAAGGGTAGTCAAACCCACCGCCGCGACGTGCCCGGGCCGATCTTGGCGCGCCGGTGCGCGAGCCGGTGCGCCATCGGGAGGCAACCGGGAGGCAACCGGGACGCCACCGGGACGCCACCGCGGCGCCGGGGCCGGTCACGGCGGCGGCACGGTCACGGCGCGGTCGCGATGTCCCCGAGGCCGAGACGCCCGGGATATCGCCCGCCCGGCACCGGTAGCATCGGTGGGACAGACCGATGTCGTCGTCTCCCAGGGAGCAACCGTGTCCGCCGTGCCAGAACTTCGTGTCACCCTCGCCGGAGCCGAGCGCGTGGTGGCGGAGGGCACGACGTACGGCGACGTGCTCGAGGCCGACGGCCGCTCGGTGGTCGCCGCCCGCGCCGGCGGCGAGCTGAAGGACCTCGCCGCCCGCGTCGCCGACGGCGACGTGATCGAGCCGGTGGCGGTCGACAGCCCCGACGGCCGGGCGATCGTGCGCCACTCCACCGCCCACGTCATGGCCCAGGCCGTCCAGGAGATCTTCCCCGAGGCGAGGCTCGGCATCGGCCCGCCCGTCGAGAACGGCTTCTACTACGACTTCGACGTCGAGAACCCGTTCACCCCCGACGACCTCAAGCGCATCGAGAAGCGCATGCGCGAGATCGTCAAGCAGGGGCAGACCTTCTCCCGCCGTCCCGTCTCCGACGACGAGGCCCGCGAGGAGCTGGCCGCCGAGCCGTACAAGCTGGAGCTGATCGGCCTGAAGGGCGGCGCCTCCGCCGAGGACGGCGCGAACGTCGAGGTGGGCGCCGGCGAGTTGACGATCTACGACAACCACGACCCCAAGAGCGGGAAGCTGTGCTGGAAGGATCTGTGCCGCGGCCCGCACGTGCCGACCACCCGGTCCATCCCGGCGTTCAAGCTCATGCGCTCCGGCGGCGCCTACTGGCGGGGCAGCGAGAAGAACCCGCAGCTCCAGCGGATCTACGGCACCGCCTGGGAGTCGCGCGAGAAGCAGGACGAGTACCTCCACCTGCTGGAGGAGGCCGAGAAGCGCGACCACCGCAAGCTGGGCGCCGAGCTCGACCTGTTCTCCTTCCCCGACGAGCTGGGCTCGGGCCTGCCGGTCTTCCACCCCAAGGGCGGCGTGATCCGCCGCGTCATGGAGGACTACTCCCGCAAGCGGCACGAGGAGGCGGGTTACTCCTTCGTCAACACCCCGCACATCACCAAGGGCCACCTGTACGAGGTCTCCGGCCACCTCGACTGGTACCGCGACGGCATGTTCCCGCCCATGGAGCTGGAGGGCGCGGAGTACTACCTCAAGCCGATGAACTGCCCGATGCACAACCTGATCTTCGGGGCGCGCGGGCGGTCCTACCGCGAGCTGCCGCTGCGGCTGTTCGAGTTCGGCACCGTCTACCGCTACGAGAAGTCCGGCGTCATCCACGGCCTGACCCGGGTGCGCGGCATGACGCAGGACGACGCGCACATCTACTGCACCCGCGAGCAGATGCGCGACGAGCTGACCTCGCTGCTGCGCTTCGTGCTCGACCTGCTGCGCGACTACGGCCTGGAGGACTTCTACCTGGAGCTGTCCACCAAGGACCCGGAGAAGTTCGTCGGCTCCGACGAGGTGTGGGAGGAGGCGACCGCGACGCTCCGTGAGGTCGCCGAGGCGGAGAAGCTGGAGCTGGTCCTCGACCCGGGCGGCGCCGCCTTCTACGGTCCCAAGATCTCCGTGCAGGCGCGTGACGCGATCGGCCGCTCCTGGCAGATGTCGACCATCCAGCTCGACTTCAACCTGCCCGAGCGGTTCGGGCTGGAGTACCAGGCGGCCGACGGCACCCGCAAGCGGCCCGTCATGATCCACCGGGCGCTGTTCGGCTCGATCGAGCGGTTCTTCGGCGTGCTGGTCGAGCACTACGCCGGCGCCTTCCCCGCCTGGCTCGCCCCGGTGCAGGTCGTCGGCATCCCGATCGCCGAGGCCCACGCGCCCTACCTGCAGGACGTCGCCAAGAAGGCCCGCGAGCGGGGCATCCGCATCGAGGTGGACGCCTCCGACGACCGGATGCAGAAGAAGATCCGCAACGCCCAGAAGTCGAAGGTGCCGTTCATGCTGCTGGCCGGCGACGACGACATCGCGGCCGGCGCGGTCTCCTTCCGGTTCCGCAACGGCGAGCAGAAGAACGGCGTCCCGGTCGACCAGGCCATCGACGAGATCGTCGACGCGATCGAGCGCCGCGTCCAGGTCTGACGCCCCGTCCGACCCGTTTCCGGCCGCGGCGGGCTTCCGCCGCGGCCGGCGCGCGTCCCGGCAGGCGTACGGCACGGCCGGCGCGGCCGGGAGACGCGCGCCCGCCGTCCCCGCGCCGGAGGCCCGCCGCGGCCGGGAGGCGCCGGTCCCCCGAAGGTCGCGGGGCAATATGCTGAACGCCATGAGCGAAGAGCCGCAGGCGCAGCACGGGGCAGGCACGCCGGACGCGTTCGAGAGGCTGTGGACTCCGCACCGGATGGCCTACATCAAGGGCGCCAACAAGCCGACCGGCGCGGGGCCCGACGACGGCTGCCCGTTCTGCGACATCCCCCGGATGAGCGACGAGGACGGCCTGGTCGTCGCCCGCGGCACGTCGGTCTTCGCGGTGCTCAACCTCTACCCGTACAACTCCGGGCACATGATGGTCTGCCCCTACCGGCACGTGTCCGACTACGCCGACCTCGACGCCGGGGAGACCGCCGAGCTCGCCGACTTCACCAAGCGCGCGCTGACCGCCCTGCGCAAGGCCAGCGGCGCGCAGGGCTTCAACGTCGGCATGAACCTCGGCGCGGTGGCCGGCGCGGGCATCGCCGCGCACCTGCACCAGCACGTGGTGCCCCGCTGGGGCGGCGACACCAACTTCATGCCGGTGGTCGGCCACACCAGGGTGCTGCCTCAGCTCCTGCGTGACACCCGCGAGCTCCTCGCGGGCTGCTGGCCCGCCTCCGCGTAGGCGGGGGACGCGCCGCCCCGCAGCGCCTGGACGCCCGCCGACAGCACCAGCGGCAGCCCCAGGGCGAGCGCCATGGACAGCACGGCCGCGCCGGAGTCGTTGACCAGCATGCCCACCACCCCGCTGACGAGGGTGCCGATCAGCCCGGCCTTCAACGCGGGGGAGTGGTCGAACGCCGCCGGCAGCACCCCGGCGCTCGCCGTCCCCGGCCGCAGCAGCCCGTAGACCAGGAACGCCGCCGCGGCCAGCACGATCGGCATCAGGTTGGGGCTGAGCAGGGTGTTCAGCATCGCGCCGAGCTTGCGGGCGATCACCTCCAGCGCCTCGCCGGTGATCACCTGGCCGACGAACCTCCCCAGGTGCGTCTGCGACCCGGGCGGGCGCAGGTGGTCGAGGAAGGCGATGGCCATCACGGTGACACCGCCGGCCACGCAGAACGAGCCCAGCTTGACGATCGACACCCTCCGGCCGGCCAGCAGCAGGGAGGCCACCGCGATGCCCGGCACGAAGGCGATCACCCCGCCGAAGTCGCTGCCCACCCCCGGCCAGCCGCCCAGGATCATCGCCGCGCAGCCCGGGACCGCCACGGCGGCGACCGCGGCCGTCCGCCGGTCGCGCGCGGTGAGCCGATGGGCGAACGCGGTGGCCAGCAGCAGCACCGAGGTGGCGAAGAGCGCGAACGGGATGTTGCCCAGGCCGTAGTAGCGGGCGCCGACCACCGCGGTGTAGCCCATCACGCTGTTCAGCTGCAGCGGGGTGCCGGTGAGCAGGTCGCCGGCGAGCACCGCGGCGGTGACCCCGGCGACGACGGCCAGCGGCCCGAGCGGGTCGCGCCGCCACGGACCGGCCAGCGCCATCGCGGCCAGCGCCGCCGTGATCGCGGCGATCCCGCCGGTCAGCGCGAGCGCCGGCGCCCCGGCGTGCCGCCAGGGCAGCAGGTTGACCAGGTACGTCGACACCGGCAGCGCGGCCAGCGCCAGGGCGGCCACCCGGATCGCCCCCGTTCCGCGCCTGCGGCGCATCAGCAGGAACGCCACCAGGTAGAAGGCCACCTGCAGCACGGCGACGGAGGTGAAGAACACCCCGCTCAGATCCCTGATCGTCTGGCCGGCCCGGTCGGCGCCGGCCAGCTCGTCCCGCGCCGCCCCGACCCCGCCGGTACGGCCGCCGGCCCGCCAGGGCACGCCGATCACCGTGTCCGGGACGGGGACGCCCGCCGCGGTGAGGACCGTCGCGGTGACGTCGGGGAGGATCGTGACGTCCTCGCGGTGGGTGGAGGCCGCCCCGAGGAAGCGGCCCGCGACGTCCGCGCCGCGCATCATGGCCACCCGCAGGTGCGGGGTGTTCCCGTGGTCGGACAGGCCGGCCAGCAGCACCCGGGTGTCCGGCGGCAGCGCGGCCAGCACCGCGCCGACCGCGGCGTCGGCGTCCCGCAGCGCCCGCGCCCGCCTGTCCGGGCCGAGCGCGTCCTCGGCGCCGGACAGCCGGCCGCCGGCCAGGTAGGGGCGGATCAGGTCGTCCACGTCCACGGCGGCCACCGGGCACCGGGTGAAGGCGTCCGCGGGCAGGTCCGGCAGGTTCGCGGGGGAGGGGGCGTAGACGTCGACCGCGCCCCGCCGGTCGGCCAGGGCCAGCGCCGCGCCCGGCCCGACGGCGAGCGTGCACGCGCCGGCGGCGTGGACGGCCTCGCCGAGCGCGCCGGAGTTCCGCTGGCGGGCGACCCGGAACAGGTAGTCGTAGCCGGGGACGACCGCGCCGGCGCCGGAGGGCTCGGGCGTGGGCGGCAGTCCGCATCCGTAGCCGACCGACGACCGGACCCCGGCCGACACGGTCAGCCACCCGTCGTAGGGGCAGGTCACCTTGCCGACGGTGCGGACCGACAGCGAGCCGACCGCGCTCTGGCCGGCCAGCCGCCACAGGTTCGGGGTGGCGTCCGGCCCGAGGTCGCTCCACTGCAGGCCGGGGACGCCGATCAGCGCCACCCGCCCGGCGGGCTGGGCCGCCTGCGCCGTTCCCGGCCACAGCGCGCTCACCAACATCGCAAACGCGACGAGCGTCCGCTTCACCGACGACCTCCCATACGGCGGGCAACGCTGGAACCGTAGGGGAAGATCATGGTGCCGGTCCACCCACCGGCGTGACGGCGGGTCGCGGCCCCGGGATCAGGGCGCGGTGACCCGGGCGGGGTCGCTCTCGTGGCCGAGGCGGTCCACGGCGGTGACGAGGTAGGCGCCGCCGCCGGGCGCGGTGAACGCCTGACGCGGACCGCCGCCGGCCGGCACGACCGCGACCAGGTGGCGGGCGTCGGCGGTGGCGCACTCGCCGACCTTGCCGGACGGGATCCGGTAGACGGCGTAGGTGCGGGCCCCGGCCGAGGAGTTCCAGCTCAGCGACCCTCCCTGGATTCCCAGGCCGGTGGGCTGGGCGGGGGCCCGGCCGCCGAGGTCCTTCATCAGGGGGAGCAGCGCCGGGCGGTCGTAGTAGCTCTTCGAGATCCGGTTCAGCGCGCCCAGCGGGTTGCTGAGAAGCTGCTTGGCGCTGAAGTACACCTCGCCGCGGATCTGGTCGTACTTGCGGTTGACGGCCAGCTGCGAGGCCAGCTCGCCGGGGCTCCGCCAGGCGCCGCCGGTGCCGACCTGGTAGAGCGCCATGCCGATGTACAGGTGCACCCCGGTGCCCTTGACCTCGTTCGCCCACCACGGCGCCAGCACGTTGTAGTCGGCGGCCTGGAAGCCGCGCGGCCAGTACAGCTGCGGGATGACGTAGTCGACCGTGCCCTTGCGGATCCAGTGGCGGGCGTCGGCGTAGATCGAGTCGTAGGCGGACATGCCGGAGGTGGCCGACCCGGTGCGGTCCTGGGCCTTGTTGCGCCAGATCCCGAACGGGCTGACGCCGAACTTCACGTAGCTCTTCGTCTCGTGGACGGTCTTGTCGACCTGCGCGATCAGCTTGTTGACGTTGGCGCGGCGCCACTCGGCCAGGTTCTGGCCCTTGCCGTACTTCCGGTGGGACGCCTGGTCGCCGAAGCGCCCGCCCGCGCCGGGGTAGGGGTAGAAGTAGTCGTCGAAGTGGACCCCGTCCACGTCGTAGCGCGACACCACGTCCTTGACGACGGCGGTGACGTGGTCGCGCACCTGGGGGAGCCCCGGGTCGTAGTACAGGCGGCCCTCGTAGGGGATGGTCCAGTCGGGGTGCAGCCGGGCCGGGTGGTTCGCCGGCAGCCGGTTCGCCCCGCCCTCGAAGGAGGCGCGGTAGGGGTTGAGCCAGGCGTGGAACTCCAGCCCCCGCCGGTGGGCCTCGGCGGTCAGGAAGGCCAGCGGGTCCCAGCCGGGGTCCTTGCCGGCCTTGCCGGTGAGGTATTTCGACCAGGGCTCCAGGCTGGACCTGTAGAGGGCGTCGGAAGCGGGCCGGATCTGGACGAACACCGCGTTGAACCGGCGCTTGACGGCCTCGTCGAGGATCCTGGTGTACTCCGCCTGCTGCCGGGCCACGGGCAGGCCGGCCCGTGACGGCCAGTCGAGGTTGTCCACCGTGGCGATCCACACGCCGCGCAGCTCCCGCTTGGGGTGCTCCGGGTCGGGGGTGCAGGCCGCCGTGGAGCCTCCGGCGCCGCTGCTCCCGGCGGTCTCGGAGCCGGTTCGGGACGTGGCCTTCCCGCCGTCGGCGGCCCGCTTCAGCGCGGGGGGCTTGGCGGCCGGCGCGTCGGGGCCGAACGCGTAGGCGGCGCCGTTGGCGGCGACGGCGAGGGCGGCTGCGGCGAGCAAAGGACGTCCGGTTCGCATGGTTCCTCAGTCTGGCACCGCGAACGATCTGCTTTGGCCCGATAAAAGAAATCGTTTCGTGATGCCGGTGTGACGCTTGCCCGATTCTTGGGGGAGGCGTGGACGTACGGCCGGCGCCTCCCCTCTGATCGGCGGCCGGCGTTCCCGGACCGGAGGCCGGCCGGCGGCCTCCGGTCCGTTTCCGGTCCGTTTCCGGTCCATGGTCAGCCGGCGACCTTCTCCACGAGGTGCGGCGGAAGCGGCTCGTAACGCAGGAACGACCGCTGGAACGTCCCGGTGCCGTGGGACATCGACCGCAGGTCGATGGCGTAGCGGGTGATCTCCAGCTCGGGGATCTCGGCGCGGACCAGCGTGCGCCCGACGCCGACCGGCTCGGTGCCCAGCACCCGGCCCCGGCGTGACGACAGGTCGGACATCACCGCGCCGACGTAGTCGTCGGCGACCAGCACCGACACCTCGTCGACCGGCTCCAGCAGCAGGGTCGGCACCTTGGCCGCCGCCTCCTTCAGCGCCAGCGCCCCGGCGATCTGGAACGCCATGTCGGAGGAGTCGACCGGGTGCGCCTTGCCGTCGTAGAGCGTCACCCGCACGTCCACCATGGGGTAGCCGGCCACCACGCCGCGCTGCATCTGCGTGCGCACGCCCTTCTCCACCGACGGGATGAACTGGCGCGGCACCACACCGCCGACGATCTTGTCGACGAACTCGAACCCGCCACCGGAGGGCAGCGGCTCGACCTCCAGGTGGCAGATGGCGAACTGCCCGTGGCCGCCGGTCTGCTTGACGTTGCGGCCCATCGCCTGGCACCTGCCGCCGAAGGTCTCCCGCAGCGGCACCCGCAGGTCCACCTTCTCCACCTCGACGCCGTGCCGCCGGCTCAGCCGGTCCAGCAGCACGTCGGCGTGGGCCTCGCCCATGCACCACAGCACGAGCTGACGGGTCTCGGCGTTGTTCTCCAGCCGGAGCGTCGGGTCCTCGGCGACCAGCCGCTGCAGCGCCTGGCCGAGCTTGTCGTCGTCGGCCTTCGACCTCGGCTGGATCGCCACCGGCAGCAGCGGGTCGGGCATCGTCCAGGCCCGCATCAGCAGCGGCCGCTCCTTGTCGGAGAGGGTGTCGCCGGTCTCGGCCCGCGACAGCTTGGCCACCGCGACGATGTCGCCGGCCACGCACCTGCCCACCGTGCGCTGCTGCTTGCCCAGCGGCGACGACAGCGCGCCGATCCGCTCGTCCACGTCGTGGTCCTCGTGGCCTCGGTCGCCCAGGCCGTGCCCGGAGACGTGCACGGCCATGTCGGGCCGCAGCGTCCCGGAGAACACCCTCACCAGGCTGATCCGGCCCACGTAGGGGTCGCTGGTGGTCTTGACGACCTCGGCCACCAGCGGACCCTCGGGGTCGCAGGAGACGCCGGGGACCGGCCTGCCGTCCACCGAGGTGACCTCCGGCAGCGGGTGCTCCAGCGGGGAGGGGAAGCCCTGCACGATGAGGTCGAGCACCTCCTTGGCGCCCACGCCGCCGCCGGTGGCCAGCACCGGATAGAAGCCGCCGCGCGCGACCGCCTTCTCCAGGTCCTCGATGAGGACCTTGGGGTCGATCTCCTCGCCGGAGAGGTAGCGGTCCATCAGGGACTCGTCCTCGCTCTCCTGGATGATCCCCTCGATCAGCGGGCCGCGGTGCTGCTCGATCCGCTCCTGGTAGTCGGGGCCGGGGGCGTTCTCGGTCCGGGAGCCGGTGGCGTAGTTGCAGAACCTCTGGGTGATCAGGCCGATCAGGCCGTTCAGGCGGCCGTTGGTGACCACCGGCAGGTACAGCGGCGCCACGCCCTCGCCGAACGCCTCCTGGCAGGTGGCCAGGACCTCCTCGAAGTCGGCCCGCTGGTGGTCGTTCTTCGTGATGACCACGGCCCTGGGCATGCCGACCGCGGCGCACTCGTCCCAGATCATTCGGGTCAGGCCGTCCATGCTCTCCGCCGCCGAGACCACGAACAGCGCCGCGTCGGCGGCACGCAGCCCGGCGCGCAGGTCGCCGACGAAGTCGGCGTAGCCGGGGGTGTCCAGCAGGTTGATCTTGATGCCGTTGTGCACCAGCGGCGCCACGGAGAGGTTCACCGAGCGCTGCTGGCGGACCTCGACCTCGTCGAAGTCGCTGACCGTGGTGCCGTCCTCGACCCGGCCGGCCCGCTGTACGGTGCCGGTCGCCGTGAGCAGCGCCTCCACCAGGGTCGTCTTGCCCGATCCGGAATGGCCGACCAGCGCCACATTGCGCACCATGTCGGGGCGGTCGGCCTCGGGTGCCCTGCCCGCGGCTCCCGCTGCTCCGCCTCCAGCCTTATCTGCCACGTCGCCTCCCGCGTCGTTGCCGAAGGGGCGCGGCCAGGCGCGGCCACACCCCATCCGCCGCCGCGTCCGTCCACCGCAAGGACGCGGTGTGTTCACCAAATACCCATGTGGCGAATATCACAAGAGCTCCGCACCGATCCGCTTGCGGAGCGTTGGATGCGCGCTCCATGACGGTGTGGCCTACGATCGGACCGCGATGCTGAAACTTCTGCGCCCCGCCGTGACCCGCGTGCTGACCCCCCTGGGCAGAGCCCTCATCCGCCGTGGGATCAGCCCCGACATGGTCACTGCCGCCGGAACGCTCGGCACGGTCGCCGCAGCACTCTTCTTCTATCCCCGGGGAGAGTTGTTCCCCGGCTCGCTCGTGATCACGTTTTTCGTCCTGGCAGATCTTCTCGACGGGGTCATGGCCCGGATGACGGGCCCCGGGAGCGTCTGGGGGGCCTTCCTCGACTCCACCCTCGACCGCGTGGGCGACGCCGGGATCTTCTCCGGGCTGGTGATGTGGTTCGTGGTGAGCGGCCAGCGGACGCTGGCCGGGGTCGCCCTGTTCTGCCTCGTCGCCGGGGCCGTCGTCTCCTACGTCAAGGCCCGGGCCGAGGGTCTGGGCCTGTCGTGCGACGTCGGGCTCGCCGAACGGCCCGAGCGCCTGGTCATGGTCCTGGTCTCGGCCGGGCTCGGCGGCCTCGGCGTGCCGTACATCCTGGCGGCGGGACTGTGGCTGCTCGCCGCCGCCAGCGCGTTCACCGTCGTCCAGCGCCTGCTCCACGTCCGCCGCCAGGCCGCCTCCACCTCTCCACGCCCCCTCCGCTGAGGAAAGAACGATGAACGACAAGCCGTCACCGCAGGATCGTCTCGTGGCGGCCGGCTTCGGCGCCGGCTGGGCGGTCGTGCCCCGCCTGCCCGAGCCCCTGACCGCCTGGGCCTTCAGGACGGCCGCCGACCGGCTGTGGAAGCGCCGCGGCAAGCAGGTGCTCCGGCTGGAGGCCAACCTCGCACGGGTCAAGGGCACCTCCCCGGACGACCCGGCGATCCGGGAGCTGAGCCGCGCGGGCATGCGCTCCTACTTCCGCTACTTCCACGAGGTGTTCCGGCTGCCCTCGATGCGCCCCGAGGAGATCCTGGCGCGCACCCACGCCCACAACGCCGAACGGGTCTACGAGATCCTCGGCAGAGGCCGGGCCGCGGTGTTCGCCCTGCCGCACATGGGCAACTGGGACCAGGCCGGCGCCTGGTTCGTGCAGAAGGGCCACCCGTTCACCACCGTCGCCGAGCGGCTGCGGCCCGAGTCGCTGTTCCACCGCTACACCGCCTTCCGCGAGAGCCTGGGCATGGAGGTGCTGCCGCTCACCGGCGGGGACAACCAGGTCTTCGCCGTACTGGCGCAGCGGCTGCGGGCCGGCCGGCCGGTCGCGCTGCCCGCCGAGCGCGACCTGACCGCGCGGGGGGTGGAGGTGAAGTTCTTCGGCGCGGCCACCCGCATGCCCGCCGGGCCCGCCATGCTCGCCCTGCACACCGGGGTCCCGCTGATCCCGACGATCCTGTCCTTCCGGGGCCGCGACTGGACGGTGCGGTTCTGCGACGAGATCCCCAAGCCCGCCGAGGGCACCCGCCAGGAGAAGGTCGCGGCCCTCACCCAGGACCTCGCCACCGCCTTCGAGAAGGGCATCGCCGAGCACCCCGAGGACTGGCACATGCTGCAGCGGCTGTGGCTCGAGGACCTGGAGCCCCGCGGATGACCGCGGGCTCCGCGCGGGGCGCGCGGCGGACAGAGGAGACGGCGGGCACGGCCCGCACCCGGGAGACACGGCGGACGCGGGAGACGGTGGGGCGATGAGGATCGGCATCGTCTGCCCCTACATGTGGGACGTGCCGGGCGGGGTCCAGGTGCACATCCGCGACCTCGCCGAGGCGCTCATGGACGACGGGCACCAGGTCCAGGTGATCGCCCCGGCGGGCGACGACGCGGCGCTGCCGCCGTACGTGACCTCGGTGGGCCGGGCGGTCCCGGTCCCCTTCAACGGCTCGGTCGCCCGGCTGTCGTTCGGCTTCCTGTCGGCGGGGCGGGTGCGCCGCTGGCTGCGCGAGGGCCGCTTCGACGTGCTGCACGTGCACGAGCCGTTCATCCCCTCGGTGGGCCTGCTGGCCTGCTGGGTGGCCAGGGGGCCGATCGTGGCCACCTTCCACGCCTCCTACGGTCGTTCGCGGGCCTTCTCGGTGGCCTCGCCGGTGATCACGAGTGTGCTGGAGAAGATCACCGCGCGGATCGCGGTGTCCGACGCGGCGCGCAAGACCCTGGTCGAGTTCATCGGCGGCGACGCGGTGCTCATCCCCAACGGGGTGACCGTCGGCCGCTACAGTCACGCCGAGCCGCTGCCCGGCTGGGACGACGGCGAGGTGATCGGCTTCCTCGGCCGGATGGACGAGTCCCGCAAGGGCCTGCCGGTGCTGCTGGAGGCGTTCTCCCTGCTGGCCGCCGAGCGGCCGCGGCTGCGCCTGCTCATCGCCGGGCCCGGCGACGCCGACGAGGTGCTCGGCCGGGTCCCGGCCCGCTTCCACGACCGGATCGGCCTGCTCGGCATGGTCAGCGAGGAGGACAAGGTCCGCGCCTACCACTCGGTGGACGTCTTCTGCGCCCCCAACCTCGGCGGGGAGAGCTTCGGCATCGTGCTCACCGAGGCGATGTCGGCCGGGGCGGCGATCCTCGCCAGCGACATCCCGGCCTTCCGCAAGGTGCTCGGCGACGGCGAGGCCGGCGCGCTGTTCGCCACCGGCGACGCCGCCTCCCTCGCCCGCGAGGCCGCCGCCCTGCTCGACGACCCCGGCCGCCGGGCCGACCTGTCGGAGGAGGCGCGCCGGGCCGTCCGCAAGTACGACTGGTCCACGGTCGCCCGCGACGTGCTGCGCGTCTACGAGACCGTGGCGACCCCCGCCGGGGTGGAGGAGGACGAGGAGTCGTGAGCACCACGCTGATCGCCGTCGTCGGCGCGGTCGTCGTGCTGGTCGCCGTCTACGTCTCCTGGCGGGCCGGCCGGCTGGACCGGCTGCACATCCGCCTGGAGCTGGCCCGCGAGTCCCTGGACGCCGCGCTGGTACGGCGGACCGCCGTCTGCCTGGAGCTCGCGGCCTCGCGCGTGCTGGACCCGGCGACGAGCCTGGTGCTGGCCGCCGCGGCCCACGAGGCCCGTACGGCCGGCGCCGAGGAGCGGGAGCACGCCGAGAGCGACCTGTCGCGCACGCTGCGCGCGGTGGCCGACCAGGACCGCTTCCGTGACCGGCTGTCCGCCGACCCGGCCGGTCGCGAGCTGCTGGCCGAGCTCGACACCGCGGTGGCGAAGGTGGTCTACTCCCGGCGCTTCTACAACAACGCGGTCGGCGTGACCCGGGTCGCCCAGCGCCGCTGGCTGGCTCGCACGCTCCGCCTGGCCGGGCACACCGAGTACCCCGGCTTCTTCGAGATCGACGACGACCCCCCGAAGGCCCTCGCCGCCGGGTGATCCGGGCCGCCTCCGCGCGCTCACCGGCGGTGCGCCGGGGGCCGCCCACCGGATACGCCGGCGGCTCCCGAACGCCCCGATGCCGAATAAGACTCACGAAAGCGGGATAACCGGCAACTGGGACACCGGTAAGCTCGTGCTGGTTTTCAGGCCCGACTTGGAGGAGATGAGCCGTGCGGGTGTCCCGGAAGATCGCCGTCACGCTGGCGGGGGCCGCCGTCCTCGCCCAGGCCGCGGCCTGTTCCTCCGACGAGCCCGCGGCGGGCAAGCAGCCGCAGGCGGCGGCGGAGGGCACGACGCCCGCCGAGACCCCGTCCCCGGAGCCCACCCACCCCTTCACCGGCCTGCCCGGCGCCGTGCGCAGGCCGGTGCTCGCGGCGAAGATCGAGAACACCTCGGCGGGCAAGCCGCAGCTCGGCCTGAGAAGCGCCGACATCGTCTACGTCGAGCAGGTCGAGGCGGGCCTGACCCGCCTCATGGCGATCTTCTCCTCGAAGCTCCCGCCCAAGATCGGCCCGGTGCGCAGCGCCCGCATCTCCGACCTGCACATCCTGCCGCAGTTCGGCAAGCCCGCCCTGGCCTACTCGGGCGTGCAGACCAAGATGATCCCCAAGGTCCAGCAGGCGTCCCTCGTCGACGTCTCCGACAGCAGGGCCCCGGGCGCCTACTTCCGCCAGCCCGGCCGCTACGCGCCCTACAACCTGTTCGCCGAGCCCAGGAAGCTCCTGGCCCAGGCGCCCGGGGTGAGCAAGGCCAAGGACATCGGCTTCACCTTCGGCGACGCCCCCGAGGACGGGACGCCGAGGAAGTCGTTCAGCGTGCGGTACCCGGCGGCCCGCTTCACCTTCACCTGGTCGGACTCGGCCAAGAAGTGGCTGGTCTGGCAGGACGGCAAGAAGGACATGGCCGCCGAGGGCGGCCAGCTCGGCGCCCCGACCATCGTCGTGCAGTACGCCAAGACCGAGCGCTCGGAATTTCACGACCTCAACCAGAGTTATACCCCTCTGGTGCACTCCACCGGCACGGGCAGGGCCGTCGTGCTCCGGGACGGGCAGGCGTTCAAGGCCAGGTGGTCGCGCGAGTCGGAGCGGGACGGCACCGTCTTCACCACCGAGAACGGGGAGCCGATGAACTTCGCCCCCGGCCAGGTGTGGGTCGTCCTGGCCGCGCCCAAGCCCGTCATCCCCTAGGCGGGCTCCCTCCGGGGGCGGCCGGCCGTACAGGATGGCCAAGAAGATCCCCCGAAGGCGACAGATCGGCGTGTGAGGGCATACGCCGATCAACGCCTACCATGAAGAAGTGGCGGCCGTCCCGGCGAGGGACGCCCGTGATCCGCAACCAGCCGTCGTGAGGTAGAGCCCCGTGTCCAGCAGCACGCCCGAAGTCACCGAGACCGCCGTCACCGGAACCGCCCGGGTCAAGCGCGGCATGGCAGAGATGCTCAAGGGTGGCGTCATCATGGACGTCGTCACCCCCGAGCAGGCCAAGATCGCCGAGGACGCCGGCGCGGTCGCCGTCATGGCCCTTGAGCGGGTCCCCGCCGACATCCGCGCCCAGGGCGGCGTATCCCGGATGAGCGACCCCGACATGGTCGAGGGCATCATCTCCGCCGTCTCGATCCCCGTCATGGCCAAGGCCCGCATCGGCCACTTCGTCGAGGCCCAGGTCCTGCAGTCGCTCGGCGTCGACTACATCGACGAGTCCGAGGTGCTGACCCCCGCCGACTACGCCAACCACATCGACAAGTGGCGCTTCACCGTCCCCTTCGTCTGCGGCGCCACCAACCTCGGCGAGGCGCTGCGCCGCATCACCGAGGGCGCGGCGATGATCCGCTCCAAGGGCGAGGCCGGCACCGGCGACGTCTCCAACGCCGTCACCCACATGCGCACGATCCGCGCCGAGATCAAGCGCCTCACCTCGCTGCCGGAGGACGAGCTGTACGTCGCGGCCAAGGAGCTGCAGGCGCCTTACGAGCTGGTCGCCGAGGTCGCCAGGACCGGCAAGCTGCCCGTGGTGCTCTTCACCGCCGGTGGCATCGCCACCCCGGCCGACGCCGCGATGATGATGCAGCTCGGCGCCGAGGGCGTGTTCGTCGGCTCGGGCATCTTCAAGTCCGGCAACCCGGCGCAGCGTGCCGCCGCGATCGTCAAGGCCACCACCTTCTACGACGACCCGGACGTCATCGCCAAGGTCTCCCGCGGCCTGGGCGAGGCCATGGTCGGCATCAACGTCGACGACATCCCGGTCCCGCACCGCCTCGCCGAGCGCGGCTGGTAGGAAATTTCAGGAAAGGCGGCATCTGTGAAGGATGCCGCCTTTTCGGTTTCCTGAACCGTTCACCCCGCCGTCATGATCCTCCGGGAGGCTGACGGGCGTTCGTGCCCGACACCCCCCGGAGGACCGCCTTGTCCGAATTCACCCGCCGCTCCTTCCTCGTCACCGGGATCGCGGCCGGAGCCGTGGCCGCCGTCCCCGGCGCGGCGCACGCCGATCCCGGCGCGGAGAGCGCCGGCGCGGAGAGCGCCGCCTCCCTCGCCTCCCGGGGTCTGCGGACCGATCCCTTCACGCTCGGCGTGGCCTCGGGCGACCCGGACGCCGAGGGCTTCGTGATCTGGACCCGGCTGGCGCAGCGGCCGCTCGCCGAGGACGGCATGGGAGGCATGCCCGCCCTGCCGTTCCCGGTCCAGTGGCAGATCTACGCCGACGAGGGCGGCCGCCGGGTGGTACGGCGCGGCACGGCCCTGGCCAGGCCCGACTGGGGCCACAGCGTCCACGTGGAGGTGGGCGGCCTGTCCGCCGACCGCGACTACTGGTACCGCTTCAGGGTCGGCCCGTACCTGTCGCCCATCGGCCGGGCCCGCACCGCCCCGCACCCGCTGTCGTTCGGCTCGCCGCTGGCCATGGCCTTCGTCTCCTGCGCCCAGTACGAGCACGGCTACTTCACCGCCTACCGCCGCCTGGCCGAGGACCACCCCGACCTGGTCCTGCACCTCGGCGACTACCAGTACGAGTACACGCGCGACACCTACACCATCCCCGGCGGCAACATCCGCGACCACGAGGGCCCCGAGACCGAGACGCTCGCGAACTACCGGCAGCGGCACGCCCAGTACAAGACCGATCCCGACCTGCAGGCCGCGCACGCCGCCGCCCCCTGGCTGGTGGTCTGGGACGACCACGAGCTGGACAACAACTGGGCCGACGAGATCCCGGAGAAGCCGGAGGTCCCGCAGCCGAACTTCCTCGCCCGGCGCGAGGCGGCCTTCCGCGCCTACTACGAGAACATGCCGCTGCGCCGCACCTCCGTCCCGCGCGGCGTCGACATGCAGCTCTACCGGCGGATCCGCTGGGGCGCGCTGGCCACCTTCCACATGCTCGACACCCGCCAGTACCGTGACGACCAGGGCTGCGGCGACGGCTACAGCGCCTGCCCCGAGGCGAGCGACCCGGCGCGCTCCATCACCGGCGAGCAGCAGGAGCGCTGGCTGATCGACGGCTTCCGCCGGTCGCGGGCGCGCTGGGACGTCATCGGCCAGCAGGTCTTCTTCGCCCAGCGCGACAACAACGCCGGCCCGCTCAAGGTCACCAGCCAGGACGCCTGGGACGGCTACGTCGCCTCCCGCCGGCGGATCACCCAGGGCTGGGTGGACGCCGGGGTGCGCAATCCGGTGGTGCTCACCGGTGACGTGCACGCCCACTGGGCCAGCGACCTCAAGCTCGACTACGACGACCCCACCGGCCGCACGGTCGGCTCCGAGCTGGTCGCCACCTCGATCTCCACCACCGGAGACGGCAAGGACTCCGATCCCGCGACCCACCCGTACCTGAAGATCAACCCGCACCTGAAGTTCTACAACAACCAGCGGGGCTATGTGCTTACGCGGATCGAGCCGGGCGCGCTCACCGCCGACTTCAGGGTGGTGCCCAAGGTGACCGAGGCCGGGGCCGAGGCGTACACCAGGGCGACCTTCGTCGTGGAGGACCGGGCTCCGGGCGTCCAGCAGACCTACCTGCGCCCGCTGGACCCGTCCCTGGCCAGGCGGGCCGAGCCGTCGGACGCCGAGCGGATCCAGGAGGTCGTGGACGCTGAGACCAGGCGTCCCTGACCGGCCGCGGCCCTGCGGGGCCGCGTGGGGGGTAACGGGGGAGGGCGGTGTCCCGGCGGGGCGCCGCCCTCCCTTCGGAATAATGCTTAGCCTGGCTAAGTTAGACTGGCTAACCATGACGACGGACGAACTCGCGGAGAACCTCTCCAAAGAGCTGCGCCACCTGGTGCTGCTCCTGCGTCGCGTGGCGGCGGGACAGCCGATCACCAGCCAGCAGTACGCCGTGCTGGGGTCGCTGGAGAGCGGCCCGCGCCGGATGACGGAGCTGGCCGAGGAACACGGGGTCCAGCTCCCCACCATGACGGTGCAGATCAACCGGCTGGAGGAACCCGGCCTGGTGACCCGCTCCGCCGACCCCTCCGACGCCCGGGTCCGCACGGTCGGGCTGACCGAGGAGGGCCGCGCCCGCCTGGCGGCCGTACGCCGGGCCCGCGTCTCCTACCTCGTCTCCCAGCTCGGCCTGCTCACCCCGGAGGAACGCGACGCCGTCGCCGCCGCCCTGCCCGCGCTGGCCAAGCTGGGCCGCGCGTGAGACCGCGGGGCCCAGCGCGGTCCCGCCGTCCCCCGCCGTCCTGAAAGCGATCCCACATCCCCGACCGGCCGCCACCCCGGCCGGTCCGCTTTTCCCGCAAGGAGCCACTCCCATGTCCTCGCAGAGTTCGGGTGGAATCCTCCGCCAGCCGATGTCGGTGTGGGCCACCGCCTTCGCCGCGGTGGTCGCCTTCATGGGCATCGGCCTGGTCGACCCGATCCTGCCCTCCATCGCCAAGAACCTGAACGCCGGACCCAGCCAGGTCTCCCTGCTGTTCACCAGCTACTTCCTGGTCACCGCGGTGGCGATGCTCGTCACCGGCTGGGTCTCCAGCCGGATCGGCGGCAAGCGCACCCTGCTGCTCGGCCTGTTCCTGGTCGTCGTCTTCGCCGGTCTGTCCGGCACCTCGGACAGCGTCGGCGCGCTCATCGGCTTCCGCGCCGGCTGGGGCCTGGGCAACGCCCTGTTCGTCGCCACCGCCCTGGCGGTCATCGTCGGCGCGGCCAGCGGCGGCGCCGAGGCCGCCATCATCCTGTACGAGGCCGCCCTGGGCCTGGGCATCTCGATGGGCCCGCTGGTCGGCGCCATACTCGGCGACTGGAACTGGCGCGGCCCGTTCTTCGGCACCGCGACCCTGATGGCCGTCGGGTTCGTCTCCATCGCGGTCCTGCTGAGGAGCACACCCCGGCCCGCGGTGAAGACCCGCCTCAGCGACCCGCTGCGCGCCCTGGCCCACGGCGGCCTGTCCACCACCGCCTTCACCGCGTTCTTCTACAACTTCGCCTTCTTCACCATCCTGGCCTTCACCCCGTTCATCCTCGGCATGTCGGCCTACGGCATCGGCGCGGTGTTCTTCGGCTGGGGCGTCCTCGTGGCGCTCGCCTCGGTCTTCGCCGCCCCGGCCATGAGCCGCAGGATAGGCTCGGTACGGGTGCTGTACCTGTCCCTGGGGACGCTGGCCGTCCTGCAGGCGGGCATCGCCCTGTTCAGCGCGGTCGACATGCGCCCCGGCGTCGTCGTCTGCGTCGTGCTGTGCGGCATCCCGGCCGGCCTGAACAACACCGTGTTCACCGAGGCCGCCATGGAGGTCTCCGACGCGCCTAGGCCCGTCGCCTCGGCCGGCTACAACTTCGTCCGCTGGATGGGCGGGGCCGTCGCGCCCTACGTCGTGACCAAGCTGGGCGAGGAGATCGGCGCGCCCGTGCCGTACTGCCTGGGCGCGGTCTGCTGCCTGGTCGGCGTGGCCTTCCTGTACGGCAGGCGCCACCACCTGGCGAGCCTCGCGCGGGTGGACGCCGACCACGCCGCCCACGACCTGTCGGCCGCCTGACCCCGGCCGCCCGACCGCACGACCCTGGCCCCGGCCGTACGGCGGGCCGCGCGCCCGGCCGCCCGCCCCGCCGGCCGGCCCCCGCCCCGCGGGACCGGCTGGTTTGGGGCGGTCCGCGGGGTGGCCATACGCTTGAACCGCATCACGAGCCCCTTGAAAGGACCACCGGTGACCATCGCCCCGACGATCGGTGTCTTCGCCCTGCAGGGAGACGTCCGCGAGCACGCGCGCTGCCTGGAGCAGGCGGGAGCCAAGGCCGTGGCCGTACGGCGCCCCGAGGAGCTGGAGGCGGTCGACGCGCTGGTCGTCCCGGGAGGGGAGTCCACCACGATGTGGAAGCTCGCCGACGCCTTCGAGCTGCTGGAGCCGCTCCGGGCGAGGATCAAGGACGGCATGCCCGCCTACGGCTCCTGCGCAGGCATGATCATGCTGGCCGACCGGATCGAGGGCGGCGTCGAGGGCCAGCAGACCATCGGCGGCATCGACATGGTGGTCCGGCGCAACGCCTTCGGCCGCCAGGTCGACTCCTTCGAGTCCGACATCGACTTCGCGGGCATGGGCCCGCTGCGGGCGATCTTCATCCGCGCCCCCTGGGTGGAATCGGTCGGTTCCGACGTCGACGTGCTGGCCCGAGCCGAAGCTGGGGATAGGATCGTCGCGGTCCGTCAGGGGCCTCTGCTGGCCACGTCCTTCCATCCGGAGCTCACCGGGGGCTGCGACGTGCATTCATACTTCGTTGAGATGGTGAGGGAGCTCTAGTCGATGTCCGGCCACTCCAAATGGGCGACGACCAAGCACAAGAAGGCCGCGCTCGACTCCAAGCGCGGCAAGCTGTTCGCCAAGCTCATCAAGAACATCGAGGTCGCGGCCCGGACCGGCGGCCCCGACCCGGACGGCAACCCGACGCTGTACGACGCCATCACCAAGGCGCGTAAGAGCTCGGTCCCGCTGGACAACATCGAGCGCGCCCGCAAGCGCGGCGGCGGCCTGGAGGCCGGCGGCGCCGACTGGCAGACCATCATGTACGAGGGCTACGCCCCCGGTGGTGTCGCCGTGCTGATCGAGTGTCTGACCGACAACCGCAACCGAGCCGCCTCCGAGGTCCGCGTGGCGCTGACCCGCAACGGCGGCTCCCTGGCCGACCCCGGCTCGGTGTCCTACATGTTCAACCGCAAGGGTGTCGTGCTCGTCCCCAAGGGTTCGCTCACCGAGGACGACGTGCTGGTGGCGGTCCTCGACGCGGGCGCCGAGGAGGTCAACGACCTGGGCGACCAGTTCGAGGTCGTCTCCGAGGCCGGTGACCTCGTCCCGGTCCGCAAGGCCCTGCAGGACGCCGGGATCGACTACGACTCGGCCGAGTCGAGCTTCCTGCCGACGATGAACGTCCCGCTCGACGAGGAGGGCGCGCGCAAGGTCTTCCGGCTGATCGACGCCCTGGAGGACAGCGACGACGTGCAGAACGTCTGGGCCAACTTCGACGTCTCCGACGAGGTCATGGAGAAGCTGGAGGCCTGACCGGCCGCCCGCCGCCCCGCCGTACGCCCGCCCCGCCGTGCCGCGGAGGCGGGCGTACGGCTGCCCGGGGAACCTTCCGCGTACGGCCCCCGTGTACGGCCCCACGCCCCGGGGGCGGACCCCGGATGAGGTCTCGCGCCCCGGGGGTGGACCCCGGGTGACGCCTGCCCGGGACCCTCCGGGCGCCCGCCCGGGAGACCTTTCCGGCGGCCGTCCAGAGACGGAGTCATGGGGTTTTCGTGACGTTCGCCGGAAAAATATGAGCGGCGATTTGCCTAAATAAATGAGGGCATATGCCGCCGTACGATGCCGAACCCTGATCTGATCTTCGCCGTGGCCGGCGTCGCCGCCCTGCTCGCGGCGATCCTGCCCCGCCTGCTCAACCGGCGTGCCTTCTCGCTGCCGCTGGCCTGCCTGATCGGCGGCGCGCTGCTCTACCTCCTGCCCCTGGACCTGCCCGACCCCGACCCGGTGGCCCACCGGGCGCTGCTGGAGCACGCCACCGAGATCTGCGTCCTCATCTCGCTGATGGGCGCCGGGCTGGCGATCAACCGGCCCTTCGAGCCGCGCCGCTGGACCTCCACCTGGCGGCTGCTGGGCTGGACTCTCCCGCTGACCGTCGGCGCCGTCACCCTGGCCGTCCACGGCCTGCTGGGCTGGCCGTGGGCCGCGGCGCTGCTGCTGGGCGCGGTGCTCGCGCCGACCGACCCGGTGCTCGCCTCCGACGTGCAGGTCGGCCAGCCCGTCGACTCCGAGACCGACGACGACGAGGTCCGCTTCACCCTCACCTCCGAGGCCGGGCTCAACGACGGCCTGGCCTTCCCCCTGGTGTTCGCCGCGATCGCGCTGGCGTCGGCGGGCGGCGGCCTGGAATGGGCCGGGCACTGGGCGCTGGTGGACCTGCTCTACAGGTGCGGGGCGGGCGTCGTGGCCGGCCTGCTGGCCGGCAAGGCGCTGGGCCGGCTGTTCTTCCGCGCCCAGGTCTCCGACCTGCGGCTGGCCGAGCACCGCGACGGCTTCGTGGCGCTGGCCGCGACCTTCCTCGCCTACGGCCTCACCGAGCTGGTGCACGGCTACGGCTTCATCGCGGTGTTCGTGACCGCGTGCACGATCAGGGCCGCCGAGCGCACGCACGGCTACAACGCCGTCCTGCACGGTTTCATCGAGCAGATCGAGCGGCTGTTCACCGCCTGGCTGATCCTGCTGCTCGGCGGGTTCGTGATCACCGGCGGCCTGGCCGCGCTCACCTGGCGGGGAGCGGCGGTCGGCCTGCTCCTGCTGCTGGTGATCCGCCCGCTGACCGGTTGGCTCGCCACGCTCGGCGGCCGGCCGGGACCGCGCGAGCGCGGCGTGCTGGCCTTCTTCGGCATCCGGGGCATCGGCTCGCTGTTCTACCTCGCTTACGCCCTCGGCCAGGCCGACTTCGGCGTACCCGCCGAGGAGCTGTGGGCGGTGGTGGCCTTCACCGTGCTGGCCTCCCTGGTGCTGCACGGCGTCACGGCGACCCCGGTGATGACGCGCCTGGACCGCCTGCGCGGCCGGGCCGACACGGACCGCCCCGCCGACGGGGACGCAGGGGACGCCGGGGGCGCCGGGAAGGCCGGGGAGGCAGGTGACACGCGAGGGGACGGAGCCGCCGGGGACGGCGGAGGTCTCGGCGACCCGGGGAACGCCGAGCCGGTCCGCCACCCCTGACCCCGCCCGGCGGGCGGCGGCCCGGGGCCGGTTCACACTCATCGGGATGTACGCCCTAGGTTGGGAGACCGTGGAAATACGTGAGCTGACGGCCGATGACCTCGACGCGGCGCTGGACAACCGCATCCGCGCCTTCGGGCCCGTCCCGCAGGACGAGGCGGAGACCTGGCGGCGCAACGCCCTGCCCGCCGTCGAGGGCGGCAGATACCTCGGGGCGTTCGACGGCGCCCGCCTCGTCGCCACGACCCGCATCGAGGACTTCACCCAGTGGTGGCACGGCAGGCCGCTGCCCATGGGCGGCATCGCCTCGGTCACCGTCGCCCCCGAGGACCGGGGCCGCGGCGTCGGACGGACGATCATGCGGACCGCCCTGGACCGCTGCGCCGCCCTGGGACTGCCGATCTCGGCGCTGTACCCCGCCACCACCCGCCTCTACCGCTCGCTCGGCTGGGAGCACGCCGGAGCCCTGCACCAGGCCGTGCTGCCCACCGAGGCGCTGCGCACGATCCGCACCGCAGGCGACGTCCCGCTCCGCCGTACCGGCCCCGGCGACGCCCGCGCGCTGGGCGAGGTCATCGGCCGCGTCCACGCCGCCACCCGCGCCTCCGGGCCGGTCCGCCGGAGCGAGGCGGCCGTGCGCCGGTGGCTGGAGAGCACCCGCGACTTCGTCTACCTGGCCGAGGACGGCTTCGTGGCCTACGGCTGGGACGGCCACGACATCTCGGTCAGCCATCTGCTCGCCGGCTCGGAGGCCACGGCCCGGGCGCTGTGGGCGCTGGTCGGCTCCTCGTCCTCCATCGCGAAGCAGGTCCGCGCGGCCGTCGCCCCCGACGACCCGGTGTTCTGGCTGCTCGGCGAACGGGTGAACGACGAGGTCGCGCAGGCCCGCTGGATGTTCCGCGTGGTGGACCCGGCGGCGGCCGTCGCCGGGCGCGGGTTCCCGGCGGGCGTCACCCTCGACGCCGTGGTCCACGTCGACGACCCCGAGCGGCCCGCCTCCTCCGGCCCCTGGCACCTGTCGGTCTCCGGCGGCTCCGGTACGGCCCAGCCCGCCGGGACCATCCCGAAGACGGCCCCCGCCCTCACCGCCGGAGGCCTCTCCGCGCTGTTCGCGGGCGTGCCGACCACCACCCTGCGCCGCGCGGGCATCCTCACCGGACCCGCGGACGCCGACGACGCCCTCGACGCCGCCTTCCACGCCCGGCCGTACATGACCGACGCGTTCTGACCGCGCCGGTCATCGGGCGGGACGGCCGGGGCGGTGAGGGCTCCGGGGCCCGCCCCGCGGGCGGCGCGATGGCCGTGCGCGCCGTGCCCGCAGACGGTAGAGTCGGGCACCGAACAGGTGTTCGGCGAGCGGAAGGCGTGCCGGTGCGGTTGCCCGAACTGCGGGTGATGGGGGTCGATCCGGGCCTGACCCGGTGCGGCCTCGGAGCGGTCGAGGGGCGCCCCGGGGCGCCGCTCCGCCTGGTCAAGGTCGGGGTGGTGCGCACCCCCGCCGACGACGAGATCGGGGCCCGGCTGGTGGCGATCGAGGCCGGCATCGAGCAATGGCTCGACGAGATCCGGCCCGACGCGGTGGCCGTGGAGCGCGTCTTCGCCCAGCACAACCTGCGCACCGTCATGGGCACCGCCCAGGCCTCGGCGGTGGCGATCCTGTGCGCCTCCCGCCGGGGGCTGCCGGTGGCGCTGCACACGCCGTCGGAGGTCAAGGCCGCGATCACCGGCAGCGGCACGGCCGACAAGCGACAGGTCGGCACCATGGTGACCAGGCTGCTGCGGCTCGACGCCATGCCCAAGCCCGCCGACGCCGCCGACGCGCTCGCCCTGGCCATCTGCCACATCTGGCGGGGCGGCGCCCAGAACAGGCTGGCCGAGGCGGCCGCCCGGGCCACCGGCGCCGGCGGCGGAGTGACGGCCGCCGCGTACTTCCGCGGGCGGAACAGGCCCGCCGGATACTCGAGAGGAACGACGAAGTGATCGCCTCGGTGCGAGGACGGGTGGCCGCGATCGCCCCCGACGGAGCGGTGGTCGAGGTCGGCGGCGTCGGCGTGCTGGTGCACTGCACGCCCGGCACGCTGGCGGCGCTGCGCGCGGGGGAGGAGGCCCGGCTGGCCACCTCGCTGGTGGTGCGCGAGGAGTCCCTCACGCTGTACGGCTTCGCCGACGACGACGAGCGCAGGATCTTCGAGCTGCTCCAGACCGCCAGCGGGGTCGGCCCCAAGGTCGCCCTGGCGATGCTCGCCGTGCACACGCCCAACGCGCTGCGGGTGGCCGTGGCCGCCGCCGACGTCAAGGCGCTGACCCGGGTCCCCGGGGTGGGCCCCAAGGGCGCCCAGCGGATCATCGTCGATCTCAAGGACAAGCTCGGCACCCCCGAGGAGGCCGTCAGCGCCGCCCTCAACGGCGGCTCGGCCGCCCCCGTCTGGCGCGAGCAGGTCCACTCCGGCCTGGTCGGCCTGGGATACTCGGCCAAGGACGCCGACGAGGCCGTCGCGGCCGTCGCCCCCCAGGCCGACGCCGAGACGGCCGAGGGCCGCGCGCCCCAGGTCGCGGCGCTGCTCAAGGCCGCGTTGCGCGTGCTGAGCGTGCGGTGAGGGGGGAGACGCCGTGAGCTTCGAGCGGGATCTGGTCTCGGCCGACGCCGACGCCGAGGGTGACGAGCGGCTGGTCGAGGCCGCGCTGCGGCCCAAGCGGCTGGAGGAGTTCATCGGCCAGGCGCGGGTGCGCGAGCAGCTGTCACTGGTGCTGCAGAGCGCGCTGCGGCGCAACCGGCCGCCCGACCACGTGCTGATGAGCGGCGGCCCCGGCCTCGGTAAGACCACCCTCGCCCTGATCATCGCCACCGAGCTGTCGGCGCCCATCCGGATCACCTCCGGGCCGGCGCTGGAGCGGGCCGGCGACCTCGCGGCCATCCTCTCCACGCTGTCGGAGGGCGAGGTGCTGTTCATCGACGAGATCCACCGGATGGCCCGCCCCGCCGAGGAGATGCTCTACCTCGCGATGGAGGACTTCCGGGTCGACATCGTGGTCGGCAAGGGGCCCGGCGCCACCGCGATCCCGCTGGAGGTCGCCCCGTTCACCCTGGTCGGCGCCACCACCAGGGCCGGCCTGCTGCCCGCGCCGCTGCGCGACCGGTTCGGGTTCGTCGCCCACATGGACTTCTACGACGCCGGCGAGCTGGAGCGGGTGCTGCACCGCTCGGCGGCGCTGCTCGGCCTGGAGCTGCCCGGCGACGCCGCCCGCGAGATCGCCGGCCGTTCGCGCGGCACGCCCCGCATCGCCAACCGCCTGCTGCGCCGGGTCCGCGACTTCGCCGAGGTGCGGTCCGACGGCGTCGTCACCCGTGACGTCGCCGCGGCGGCGCTGAACCTCTACGAGGTCGACGCCGAGGGGCTCGACCGGCTCGACCGGGCGGTCCTGTCGGCGCTGCTGGGCAAGTTCGGCGGCGGCCCGGTCGGTCTGTCCACCCTCGCGGTCGCGATCGGCGAGGAGCCCGAGACGGTCGAGGTGGTGGCCGAGCCGTTCCTGGTGCGCCAGGGGCTGCTGGCCCGCACCCCCCGGGGCCGGGTGGCGACCGCCGCCGCGTGGGTCCACCTGGGGCTGACCCCGCCGCCGGACGCCTTCGGCGCCCAGGTGCCCGTCGATCTCGGGGATGACTCCGGCCCCGCGTGACGTTGGATTTCAAAAGGGGAAGCCCCGCGGGGTCAATCACAGATCGATGACAACCATATCGAAATGGGAACTTCCCCCTGAGTCCGTTCGTGGGTTCGTTGCCGCGCTCCTAACAGCTCGCCTAAACTCCGTGGCTTGGCTGGCTGTGTAGGCTGACGTGCTGAGCGGCGTGCCCGTATACGACGTCCGGCGCCACGCCGGTCAATTCTGAAGCGTAAGGAGCGGCCCCATGGGCGGCAACAGCGGTTACTCAAGCCTCATCATGATCGTTCTGATGGTCGTGGTGTTCTACTTCCTGCTCATCCGGCCGCAGCGCAAGCGGCAGCAGGAGCAGGCCCAGATGCAGAACTCCCTGGCTCCGGGAGCCCGCATCATGACGACGACCGGCCTGTTCGCGACCATCACGGCCATCGACGGCGACGACGTGATCCTGGAGCTCGCCCCCGGCGTCGAGACCCGCTGGGTCAAGGCCGCGATCGGCCGCGTTCTGACTCCGGTCGACGACACCGCCTCCGATGACGTCGAGTCCGCGGGTGTCGTGGAGGACAATGAGGTGGAGACCGTTCAGCCGAAGGGCGACAGCCGGGACTCGCAGTAGAAGTGAGCAGGCTCGCCAACCATCCCCTATAGCCGAAAGAACTGACGACCAGTGGCCCGACCGACCAGCGGCCAGAGCAAGCCGGGGCGCATGCTCCTGGCGCTCCTGGCGCTCATTCTCGCCATGGGCGGGGTGATGGCCCTCAACAAGGCGTTCACCCCCGAATATGGCCTCGACCTCGCAGGCGGCACCACGGTGACGCTGTCGCCCGTCACGCCCAACGGCGGAGCTCCCTCCCAGGAGAGCCTCGACCTGGCCGTGAACATCATCCGTGACCGGGTGAACGGCAGCGGCATCTCCGACGCCGAGGTCGCCAAGTCCGGTGACAACATCGTCATCTCCGTCCCCGGAGCCGGCCAGGAGGAAGTCGTAAAGCTGGTCGGCACCACTGCGGAGCTGCGTTTCCGCCAGGTGCTGGCTGTGGGGGAGGGCTCGCCCGCGCCCCCCGGGCAGATGCCCACCCAGGCGCCGACGCCGTCCGTCGCCCCGTCGGACGGCAAGGCCACCGACGGCGGCGAGGCCACGACGACGCCGGCCCCGAGGAGCACCGCCCAGTCCAGCCCGAGCGCCTCGCCCACCGGCCGGGCGCTGTCCTCGGCGCTGACCGCCCCGAACCCGTCGGCCGCCCCTTCCACCGAGGCGGAGACGGGGGCGAAGAAGACCGTGACGGACCGGCGGGCCGCACGTGAGCCCAAGTCCGAGGCCAAGGACGGTGAGGAAGCCCCAGCGGACCGGCGCGCGCGCCGGGCGGCCAGGAACGCAGCGGCCCCGTCCGCCACCCCGACCCCCAGCGCGACCCCGTCCGCTCCGGCGAACGACCCGCTGGCCGGCGTCGACACCACCGGCATCGACCCCAAGGCCCTTGAGCGGTTCAAGACGCTCGACTGCGCCAAGGACAAGGGTCAGGGCGCCCAGGACGCGCCGGACCAGCAGTACGTCGGCTGCAGCCAGGACGGCTCGGCCAAGTACATCCTCGACAAGGCCGCCGTCACCGGCACCTCGATCGACAAGGCCACCTCCGGCGTCGACCAGACCACCGGCGAGTGGCTCGTCCAGCTCTCCTTCAAGGGCCAGGGCCCGCAGCAGTGGTCGAAGGTCACCACCACCGCCTTCAACTCCCAGCCGCCGCGCAACCAGGTCGCCATGGTGCTGGACGGCGTGGTGATCTCCGCGCCGGTCATCCAGGAGCCCATCACCGGCGGCCGGGCCCAGATCTCCGGCAACTTCACGCAGGTGACCGCCGACGACCTGGCCAACCAGCTCAAGTACGGCGCGCTGCCGCTGAAGTTCCAGAAGAGCTCCATCGAGGAGGTCTCCTCCACCCTGGGCGCCGACCAGCTGCGCGGCGGCCTGATCGCCGGCGCGATCGGCCTCGGGCTCGTGCTGATCTACTCGCTGCTCTACTACCGCGGCCTGGGCATCGTCTCGGTGCTGAGCCTCGTGGTCGCCACGATCCTGACCTACGGGTCGGTGGTCATCCTCGGCGCCACCGCGGGCTTCCGCCTGTCGCTGCCGCACATCATCGGTCTCATCGTCTCGATCGGCATCACCGCGGACTCGTTCATCGTCTACTTCGAACGCATCCGCGACGAGATGAAGGAAGGCCGCCGCTCGCTGCGGACGGCCGTCGAGGTCGCCTGGACCCGCGCCCGGCGCACGATCCTGATCGCCGACGCGGTCATGTTCATCGCCGCCGTGGTGCTGTACTTCCTGGCCGTCGGCGGTGTGGCCGGCTTCGCGTTCGCGATGGGCCTGACCACGCTCATCGACATCGTGGTGGTGTTCATGTTCACCAAGCCGTTCGTCGCGCTCCTCGCCAGGAGGAAGTTCTTCGCCAAGGGCCACAAGCTCTCCGGTCTCGACGCCGAGCGCATGAGCCAGAGCTCCGCCGCCCCGACCGTTCCGCAGGAGGCCTGATGTCCGGCATCGCGAGGCGGCTGTACCGCGGCGAGGTCAACGTCGACTTCGTCGGCCGCAGAAAGCTCTGGTACGGCCTGTCGGCCTTCCTGCTGGCGATCTCCATCCTCGGCCTGCTCCTCCACGGCCTGAACCTCGGCGTGGAGTTCAAGGGCGGCTCGGTCTTCTCCTTCAAGGCCCCCTCGGCGAGCATCGAGCAGGTGCGCGGCACCTTCGAGGAGGCCGGGGCGCACCAGGTCATCGTGCAGGAGACCAACAACGGCTGGCGGGTCACCACCGAGAGCCTGCCGCCCGAGGAGGTCACCAAGGTCCAGAAGGAGGCCGCCCAGGACTACGGCCTCACGCAGGACCAGGTCACCCTCCAGGTGATCGGCGGCTCGTGGGGCGGCCAGGTGGCCAACAAGGCCATCATCGGCCTGATCGTCTTCATGCTGGCGATCATCCTGTACCTGACGGTGGCCTTCGAGTGGAAGATGGCGCTGTCGGCCATCGTGGCGCTCTTCCACGACCTGATCATCACCGCCGGCGTGTACGCCTGGTCCGGCTTCGAGGTCACCCCGGCGACCCTGCTGGGCTTCCTGACCATCCTCGGATACTCGCTGTACGACGCGGTCGTCGTCTTCGACATGATCAAGGAGGTCACCGCCAAGCTCGGCACGACCTCCAAGATGACCTACACCGAGGCGGCCAACAACGCGCTGAACCACACGCTGATCCGGTCGCTGAACACCACGCTGGTGGCGATCCTGCCGGTCGCGGCGATCCTGTTCATCGGCACCACGCTGTTCGGCGCGGGCACGCTGAAGGACCTGTCGCTGGCCCTGTTCGTCGGCATGATCGTCGGCACCTACTCCTCGCTGTGCGTGGCGACGCCGATGCTGGTGACGCTGAAGGAGCGCGAGCCGCGCTACCAGGCGCTCGCCCGCCGGGTCGCGAGCCGTGCCGGGTCCGCCCCCGACAAGGGCGCCAGGCAGCCGGTCACGGCGGCGGCGGCCAACGGCTCCGCGCCGGCCGGCTCCGTGGCCGACGGCGACAAGCGCAAGAAGAAGTAACCCCACCAAGATGGCGCCTCCGCTCCCGTCCCCCGGGGGCGGAGGCGTTTTCGTAAGGAAGTGACATGAACGACCTGCGCACCCTCATCCTCGACCGGATCCGCGACGTGCCCGACTACCCGCAGCCGGGCGTGGTCTTCAAGGACATCACCCCCCTGCTCGCCGATCCCAAGGCGTTCGGCGCCGTGGTGGACGAGCTGGCCGGCGCGTACCGGGTGGACAAGATCGTCGGCATCGAGGCCCGCGGGTTCATCCTGGCCGCCCCGGTGGCGCACAAGGCCGCCGCGGGGTTCGTCCCGGTACGGAAGAAAGGCAAACTGCCTGCCGAGACGCTTGAGGAGTCCTACGATCTGGAGTACGGCTCCGCCGTCATCGAGGTGCACAGGGACGCCTTCGCCCCCGGAGAGCGGGTCCTGATCGTCGACGACGTGCTCGCCACCGGCGGCACGGCGCGCGCGGCGGTGGAGCTGGTCCGCAGGGCGGGCGCCGAGGTCGTCGCCATCGCCGTGCTCATGGAGCTGGCCTTCCTCAACGGGCGGGAACGACTGGACGACGTCGAAGTTCGTTCCCTGGTGATCGTCTGATCTCACCCCGATGGGGCAGGGTTCCTGACATGTCTGGATACACTGGAGGATCTGGACTCGAACGTGAGGAGTCTGAGTGCCCCGTGATGTGGTCGTTCCCGACGTGACCGCCGATGGAGGCGGGCCCGAGGAGGCCGCCCCGCCAGGCGGCGCCGGTTCCCCCATGTCCGGAGCCACCGAGGAGAAGCCTGCCGTACGGCGCAGGATCGCACGCTTTGGGGGGCAATGGAGTGGCGCCATGAATCCGGTGCTGGAGCCGTTGTTCCGCACGGTCCGCGCGACGCATCCGAAGGCGGACCTGCGGCTCATCGAGCGTGCCTACGATGTGGCGGCCTACCACCACCGTGATCAGAAGCGCAAGAGCGGGGACCCCTACATCACCCACCCCCTGGCGGTGGCGACGATCCTGGCCGAGCTGGGCACCGACGACGAGACCCTGTGCGCCGCGCTGCTGCACGACACCGTCGAGGACACCGCCTACGGCCTGGACGAGCTGCGGGCCGACTTCGGCGACAACATCGCGCTGCTGGTCGACGGCGTCACCAAACTCGACAAGGTCAAGTTCGGTGACGCCGCACAGGCCGAGACCGTCCGCAAGATGGTCGTGGCGATGTCGCGTGACATCCGGGTCCTGGTGATCAAGCTCGCCGACCGGCTGCACAACATGCGCACCATGCGTTACCTGCCCGAGCACAAGCGGCAGCAGAAGTCCCGCGAGACCCTGGAGATCTTCGCCCCGCTGGCGCACCGGCTGGGCATGAACACGATCAAGTGGGAGCTGGAGGACCTCGCGTTCGCCATGCTCTACCCCAAGCGCTACGACGAGATCGCCCGCATGGTGTCGGAGCGGGCCCCGCGCCGCGACCTGTTCCTGCAGGAGGTCATCGAGAGCGTCTCCAAGGACCTGCGCGAGGCCAAGATCCGCGCGGTGGTCAAGGGCCGGCCCAAGCACTACTACTCGGTCTACCAGAAGATGATCGCGCGCGACGTCGCCTTCGACGACATCTACGACCTGGTGGGCATCCGGGTGCTGGTCGACACGGTCCGCGACTGCTACGCCGCCCTCGGAACGATCCACGCGCGATGGAACCCGGTGCCCGGCCGGTTCAAGGACTACATCGCGATGCCCAAGTTCAACATGTACCAGTCGCTGCACACCACGGTCATCGGCCCCGCGGGCAAGCCGGTGGAGCTGCAGATCCGTACCCACTCCATGCACCACCGGGCCGAGTACGGCGTGGCCGCGCACTGGAAGTACAAGGAGGACATGACGGCCTCCGGCGCCCCGGGGACGAAGCTGAAGCCCGCCAGCGACATGGCCTGGCTGCGTCAGCTCCTCGACTGGCAGAAGGAGACCGCCGACCCCGGAGAGTTCCTGGAGTCGCTCAGGTTCGACCTGTCGGTCTCGGAGGTGTACGTCTTCACCCCGCGGGGCCAGGTGATCGCCCTGCCCGAGGGCGCGACGCCGGTGGACTTCGCCTACGCCGTGCACACCGAGGTCGGTCACCGCTGCATCGGCGCCCGGGTCAACGGCCGCCTGGTGCCGCTGGAGTCGCGGCTGGGCAACGGCGACACGGTGGAGATCTTCACCTCCAAGTCGCCGGACGCCGGCCCCTCGCGTGACTGGCTGAAGTTCGTCAAGTCGGGCCGGGCCCGTAACAAGATCCGGCAGTGGTTCTCCAAGGAGCGCCGCGAGACCGCGATCGAGGCGGGCAAGGAGGCCATCGGCCGGGCCATGCGCAAGCAGGGGCTGCCGCTGCAGCGCCTGATGTCGGGGGAGTCGCTGCTGACCCTCGCCAGGGACCTGCGCTACCCCGACGTCTCCGCCCTGTACGCGGCCGTCGGCGAGGGCCACATCGCCGCCCAGGCGGTCGTGCAGAAGCTGGTGCACTCCGTCGGGGGAGTGGACGGCGCCGAGGAGGACATCGCCGAGGTCTCGGTGCCGACGAAGCTGCGGGGCCGTCCCCGCGGCGGCAGCGGCGGCGCCGGCGTGGTGGTCGCGGGCGACTCCGACGTGTGGGTGCGCCTGTCGCGCTGCTGCACCCCGGTGCCCGGCGACGAGATCCTCGGCTTCGTGACCCGCGGGCACGGCGTGTCGGTGCACCGCACCAACTGCCCCAACGGGGAGCAGCTGAAGACCCAGCCGGACCGGCTGGTGGAGGTGTCCTGGGCGTCGGGGACCGACTCGGTCTTCCTGGTGGCGCTCCAGGTCGAGGCGCTCGACCGGCCGCGGCTGCTGTCGGACGTCACCCGCACCCTGTCGGACCAGCACGTGAACATCCTGTCGGCGTCGGTCACGACGTCCCGCGACCGGGTGGCGATCAGCAAGTTCACCTTCGAGATGGCCGACCCCAAGCACCTCGGGCACGTCCTGAAGGCCGTGCGCAACATACCGGGTGTCTACGACGTCTACCGGGTGAGCGGCGCCGGCTCCTGACCGCCGCCCCGGGGCCCGGCCGTGCCCGCCCCGGGCTCCGCGGAGAAGACTCCGGCCCCGGGACCGTCACCCGGGCATGAGACGCCGGTGTGGGGACGAGCCCGCCTCGGGCTCTCACGGGGCTTTGTCACGGAGCTCTGTCACGCGGGTGGGGCCGTACGCCGAACCGGGCGCCCGTGAGGGGACGCCCGGCCGTGTGTCCTCGGGAGGACCCGTCTCAGGAGAACTCGGCGAGCGTGCGCTCGGCCTCCTCCAGCCAGGAACGGCGGGCTTCCAGCGACTCCTCGGCGTCCTTGACGTCCTTGTCCCGGCCGGCCGCCCTGGCCTTGGCCAGGCGGGCCTCAAGCTGCTCGATCGACCGGTGGAGCTGGTCGACCGTGTTCTGGGCGCGGGCGCGGGCCTCGGGGTTGGAGCGCTTCCACTCCGCCTCCTCGGCCTTGCGGACCGCCTCGTCGATCCGGCGCAGGCCACCCTCCAGGCGGTCGCGCTGCTCCCGCGGGACCGGGCCGGCGGCCTCCCAGCGCTCCAGGACGCCCCGCAGGGCCGCCCTGGCGGACCGGGCGTCGGAGACCGGCAGGATCTTCTCCGCCTCGGCCAGGAGCTGCTCCTTGACCTCGGCGTTGGCCGCGAGCGAGGCGTCGCGCTCGGCGAAGACCGCCGAGCGGGCCTGGAAGAACTGGTCCTGGGCGGCCTTGAACCGGCCCCACAGCTCGTCCTCCACCTCACGGGAGGCCCGGCCCGCGGCCTTCCACTGCCGCATCAGCTCGCGGTAGGCGGCGGCCGTGGCGCCCCAGTCGGTGGAGGAGGCCATCTCCTCCGCCTCGGCGACGATGCGCTCCTTGGTGGCGCGCACGCTCTCCCGCTGCTCGTCCAGCCCGGCGAAGTACGCCTTGCGCCGCTTGGCGAAGGCCGTACGGGCGGCCGACAGCCGCTTCCAGAGCGCGGCCTCGGTCACGCGGTCGATGCGTTCGGCGGCCTTCCACTCCTCGATGAGCTGGCGCAGCCGCTCGCCCCCGCTCTTCCAGTGGGTGGTGTCCTCGGCGATCCGCTCGGCCTCGCCGACGATGCGCTCCTTGACGGCCCTGGCCTCGGCCCGGGCAACGTCGCGCGCCGCCTTGACCTCCTCGCGGCGCTGGGCGACCGTCTCCGTGAGGGCGTTCAGGCGGCCCAGCAGCGCGTCGAGGTCGCCGACGGCGTGCGCACCGGTGATCGCCTCACGCAGCTTGACGATCGTCGCCTCCGCCTGGGCCGGCGGCAGGTCGGTGCCGCGGACCCGCTGCTCCAGCAGCGTGACCTGCCCGGCCAGCTCGTCGAACTTGCGATGGAAGTAGGCGAGTGCCTCTTCCGGCTCTCCGGCCTGCCAGGACCCGACGGCCCGTTCTCCCTCAGCCGTACGCACGTAGACGGTGCCGTCGTCGTCTACCCGGCCCCACGGGTCGGTGCTCACCGTGTCCTCCCGCACTTTCATCAGCCTTTCGAGGCTAACCGCCTCTTGGTTGTATTACGTCAGCTCTTGCCGGACATTGTCACGTTTTTGATTTCGACGGTTTCCTTCGGAGCCCCGGTGCCGTCGGGTCCCGGCGTGATGACGCCTCCCTTGTTCACCTTGTCGATGATCTCCATCCCCTTCGTGACCGTACCGAACGGTGTGTAGTTCGGGGGGAGCTGGGTGTCGCCGTACACGATGAAGAACTGGCTGCCGTTGCTGTCGGGACCGCTGTTGGCCATGGCCACGACGCCGCGGGTGTACTTGGCGCCGTCGAGGTTCTCGTTGACGAAACGGTACCCCGGCCCGCCCTGGCCGTCGGTCTCGCTCTTGCCGTCGGCCTTGGCGAGCGGGTCGCCGCACTGCAGCACCGGGAACTGGTCGGAGCCCAGCCGGTGGCACTTGGAGCCGTCGAAGTAGTTCTTCTTCGCCAGGAAGGCGAAGGAGTTGACCGTGCACGGGGTCTTGTCGGCCGACACCTTGATCACGATGTCGCCACGGTTCGTCTTCAGCGTCATCGTCGCCGGCGAGGTGTCCACCTTGGCCGGCGGCATGCCGACGTTCTTCGCCGCCCCCTGGGTGTCGGGGACGTAGCCGCAGGTGCCGGTCGCCGGGTCGAACGCGGCGGGCTTGGGCCCCTCGCTCGCGCTCGCGACCGGGCCGGGGGTCCCCGACGCCGACGCGGTGGAGGTGGCGTCGGAGTCACCGCCGCCGAGCAGGGCGGTCGCGGCGACCACACCGCCCACCACCAGCACGACCCCGGCGGTGGTGCCGATGACCGCGGTGCGCTTCGCCCTGGCCTCACGCTCGACGCGCCGCTTCGTCTGCCGCTCGTAGTGCTCGCGCGCCAGCTGCTTCTGGCGGTCCTTGCCGCTCACCGCTTCGCCCTCCCGAGTGCCGGAGTGTTACTTATTGAGGTGGGCGAATCGTATCGGCCAAAGGGTGATGGTTCGCAGCCCGGCGACCCGCACCGGTACCCTTCGGTTACATTCCCATCCGTATTCTTGACGAGATCGGCTGAGGCAGATGCTCATCGCCGGCTTTCCCGCCGGGTCGTTCCAGACCAACTGCTACGTCGTCGCTCCCGCCGCCGGCGAGGAGTGCGTCGTCGTCGACCCCGGGCAGAACGCGGTCGCCGACCTCGACGACGTGCTGCGCGAGCACCGGCTGCGGCCGGTCGCGGTGCTGGTCACCCACGGGCACGTCGACCACATGTGGTCGGTCGCCCCCGTCTGCGGCGCCCGCGACGTCCCCGCGTGGATCCATCCCGAGGACCGCGATCTGCTGTCCGACCCCGGCAAGGGGCTGCCGCTCGCGGCCAGGCAGCAGTTCTTCGGCGGGATGACCTTCACCGAGCCCGACGACGTCCGCGAGCTGGCCGACGGCCAGGTGCTGGAGCTGGCGGGCATGGAGATCACCGTCGACCACGCCCCCGGCCATACCAGGGGGTCGGTGACCTTCAGGCTGCCCGCCTCCGAGGAGATCCCGGACGTGATGTTCTCGGGCGACCTGCTGTTCGCCGGCTCCATCGGCCGCACCGACCTCCCGGGCGGCGACCACCCGACCATCCTGCGCAGCCTGGCGGCCAAGTGCCTGCCGCTGCCGGACGAGACGGTGGTCCTGCCCGGCCACGGACCACAGACCACGATCGGCCGCGAACGCGCCACCAACCCGTACCTCGCCGAACTCGCCGGGCGAGCGGAGTCGGCGCCGGGAGCGGGACCCACCAGGGGACTATAAGAGATGACTCTGCAGGCGCCCAAGGGCACCTTTGACTGGCTTCCACCCCGTTCGGAGGTGGCGCTCGCCGTACGTGAGGCGCTGACCGCTCCGGTCCGCCGCGCCGGCTACGGCTACGTCGAGACCCCCGTCTTCGAGGACACCGCGCTGTTCGTCCGCGGGGTGGGCGAGTCCACCGACATCGTCTCCAAGGAGATGTACACCTTCACCGACAAGGGCGGCCGCTCCCTCACACTGCGACCGGAGGGCACCGCCTCGGTCGTGCGGGCGGTCCTCCAGCACGGTCTGCACAACGGCCAGCTGCCCGTGAAGCTCTGGTACTCCGGCAGCCAGTTCCGCTACGAGCGGGCCCAGAAGGGCCGCTACCGCCACTTCTGGCAGGTCGGCGCGGAGGCGCTGGGCGCCGAGGACCCCGCCCTCGACGCGGAGCTGATCGTGATGGCCGCCGACGGCTACGCCGGCCTGGGGCTGACGGGCGTGCGGCTGCTGCTGAACACGCTCGGCTGCCGGGAGTGCCGCCCCGCCTACCGCGCGGCGCTGCAGGACTTCCTGCGCGCGCTCGACCTCGACGAGGCCACCCGGCAGCGTGTCGAGATCAACCCGCTGCGCGTGCTCGACGACAAGCGGCCCGAGGTGCAGGCGCAGCTCGCCGGCGCGCCCCTGGTCGTCGACCACCTGTGCGAGGCGTGCAAGACCTACCACGAGGAGGTCCGCGCGCTGCTGACCGCCTCCGGCGTGATCTACACCGACGACCCGAGGCTGGTCCGCGGGCTCGACTACTACACGCGCACCACGTTCGAGTTCGTCCACGGCGGGCTGGGCTCGCAGTCGGCGGTGGGCGGCGGCGGCCGCTACGACGGCCTGAGCGAGATGCTCGGCGGCCCGGTCCTGCCCGGCGTCGGCTGGGCGCTGGGCGTCGACCGCACCGTCCTGGCCATGGAGGCCGAGGGGCTGCTCGACCGCGAGGAGGCCGCCTCCCGCGTGCAGGTGTACGGTGTGCCGCTGGGTGAGGAGGCGCGCCGCCGGATGTTCCTGCTCATCACCGAGCTGCGCCGCGCGGGCCTCGACGCCGACATGTCGTTCGGCGGCAAGGGTCTCAAGGGCGCGATGAAGGGCGCCGACCGGTCGGGCGCGGGCTACGCCGTGATCCTCGGCGAGCGTGACCTCGCCGCCGGGTCCGCCCAGGTCAAGGATCTGGCCAGCGGTGACCAGACCGCCGTGCCGCTCGCTGAGATCGTCGAGACTCTGAAGGAGAGACTGAGGAAATGATCCGCACGCACGAAGCGGGATCACTGCGCAAGGAGCACGCGGGCGAGCAGGTGACGCTGGCCGGGTGGGTGGCGCGCCGCCGCGACCACGGAGGCGTGGTCTTCATCGACCTGCGCGACGCCTCCGGCTCCTCCCAGGTGGTCTTCCGCGAGGAGGACGACGCGCACGGCCTGCGCGCCGAGTACTGCGTCAAGGTCGTCGGCGAGGTGCGGGTCCGTCCCGAGGGCAACGAGAACCCCGATCTGCCGACCGGTGAGATCGAGGTCGTCGCCTCCCAGGTCGAGGTGCTCAGCGAGGCCGCGCCGCTGCCGTTCCCGGTCGAGGGCGCCGCGGGCGTCTCGGAGGAGGCCCGGCTCAAGCACCGCTACCTCGACATCCGCCGCCCGCAGGTCGCGCAGGCCCTGCGGATCCGCTCCCGGGCCACCTACCTCGCCCACGAGGTGATGCACGAGCACGGGTTCAACTACATCGAGACCCCGACGCTCACCCGCTCCACGCCCGAGGGCGCCCGCGACTTCCTGGTCCCGGTCCGCCTGCAGCCGGGCAGCTGGTACGCCCTGCCGCAGTCGCCGCAGCTGTTCAAGCAGCTCCTCATGGTCGCCGGCATGGAGCGCTACTACCAGCTCGCCCGCTGCTTCCGCGACGAGGACCTGCGCGCCGACCGCCAGCCGGAGTTCACCCAGATCGACGTTGAGATGTCCTTCGTGGACCAGGACGACGTCATCGCGCTGGGCGAGGCGCTGATCGGCCGCGTCTGGAAGGAGATCGTCGGCTACGAGCTGCCGTCGCCGCTGCCCCGGATGACCTACGCCGAGGCCATGGCGCGCTACGGCTCCGACAAGCCGGACCTGCGCTTCGGCCAGGAGCTCGTCGAGATGACGGAGTACTTCTCCGACACCTCCTTCCGGGTCTTCCAGGCCCCGTACGTCGGCGCCGTGGTCATGCCGGGCGGCGGCTCCCAGACCCGCCGGGAGCTCGACGCCTGGCAGGAGTGGGCCCGGTCTCGCGGCGCCAAGGGCCTCGCCTACGTCCTCGTCGGCGAGGACGGCACGCTCGGCGGCCCGGTCGCCAAGAACCTCTCGGAGAGCGAGAGCGCCGGCCTGGCCGAGAAGGTCGGCGCCGCCCCCGGCGACGCCGTCTTCTTCGCGGCCGGGAAGCCGGCCGCGGCCCGCGACCTGCTCGGCGCGGCGCGGCTGGAGATCGGCCGCCGCTGCGGGCTGATCGACGAGTCGCGGTGGAGCTTCCTGTGGGTCGTCGACGCCCCGATGTTCGAGGAGGACGGCGAGGGCGGCTGGACCGCGGTGCACCACCCGTTCACCGGCCCCAAGCCCGAGTGGGCCGACAACTTCCAGGACCACCCGGCCGAGGCGCTGGCCTACGCCTACGACATGGTCTGCAACGGCATGGAGATCGGCGGCGGCTCCATCCGAATCCACCGCGCCGAGATGCAGCAGCGCGTCTTCGACGTGCTCGGCATCTCCAAGGAGGAGGCCGAGAGCAAGTTCGGCTTCCTGCTGGAGGCGTTCAAGTACGGCCCGCCGCCGCACGGCGGCATCGCCTACGGCTGGGACCGCATCTGCATGCTGCTGGCGGGCGGAGACTCCATCCGCGACGTCATCGCCTTCCCGAAGACGGCCTCCGGGTTCGACCCGCTGACCGGCGCGCCCACCCCGATCACGGGTGAGCAGCGCAAGGAGGCCGGGGTGGACGCCAAGCCCAAGAGCGAGGCGTAAACCCCGCGCGGCGCGCGGCCGGGCCCCGGACGGATCCTCCCGTCCGGGGCCCGGCCCGCGTGCGGGGCCGTACGGGCTCCTCCTCGGGCTCCGGCTCCGTGGGCCCGGCCGGGCCCACACGGGCGGCTCCGCGGCCTCCGCGGTCCTTCCCGTCGGGATCCGCCCGCGTCCGCCCGCGAGGCGGGACGGGGCCCCGTGGCCGCGTCCGGGGCCGGGTACGGCCCGCCGCCGGCCGCGGGGGCCGTACCCGGGGTGGGCCGGACGCGGGAGGACGACCGTCGGGAGGATTCGGCGCGGACGAGTCCGGACACGCGGAAGGCCGGTGTTCCGGCGGCCCGCGCGGGCTGCCGGAACACCGGCCTTCCAGGAGTCCCCTAGGAGACCTTCACGTCCTTGATGATCACCGGGATCTTGGGCGCGGTGGAGCCGCCGTCACCGGTGATGTCGTCGGGGTTGGTGATCCACTCGCCCTTGGAGATCTTCTCCAGGATGTCCATGCCCTTGGAGACCGTGCCGAACGGCGTGTAGGCGGTGTCCAGCTGGGCGCTCTCCTCGCCCAGCGAGAACCAGAACTGGCTGCCGTTCTGGTTCGAGGCGTCCGCCGGCTGGGCCAGCGCGACCACGCCCTTGGCGTACGGCATGCCGAGGTTCTCGTCGTTGAAGACGTAACCCGAGCTGCCCTGGCCGTCGGTGGGGTTCTTGCCGTCGGCCTTGGCCTGCGGGTCGCCGCACTGCAGCAGGGACACGCCGGAGTTCTCCGGGGTGGCCAGGCGGTGGCACTTGGTGTCGTCGTAGAAGTTCTTCCTGGCCAGGAACGCCAGGGAGTTCACGGCGCAGGGAGCCTGCTGCGTCATCAGGTCGATCACGATGTCACCATGGTTGGTGGTGACCGTCATGGTCTTGAGCTTGAGGTCGGGCTTGCTCGGCGGCATGCCGACCTTCTTGGCGGGCGCGCCGCTGGTGTCCTTGCGGTAGGAGCAGGTCACCTCGCCGGGGGCGGCCGGGATGGTCGGGGTCGCCTGGGGCGCCGCGGTCGAGGGGGCCGGGGAGGATGCGGCCGCGGGCTTGGGGTCGTCTCCTCCCGCGAAGGCCGTGATGGCGACCGCGCCCACGGCGACGACGGCCACGGCGACACCGGCACCGATGAAGGTGTTCCGCTTCGCCTTGCCCGCCTGCTCGGCACGCTGAGCCTGCCGCTCCTTGTGCTCTCGCGCCAGCTGGCTCTGGCGGTCCTCGCCGCTCACCGCTATGTCCTCCAGGTTAGCCGTCGGGTTTGCCGTCTCATTACTTTCGACTGGCCGAAAGCGTACCGGCCCCCGGATGTGCTGAACGTAAGTGGCGAGGGTCAACGGAGGAGGTACGTGGGTATTCACGTGCTTTGTCCTGCTGTGTTGTGCGGCTTCCACGCGGTAGATTCCGATCTCCGGCGCCGGCGGCCGACAACGGCGCCCGGTGCCGGCGAGAGCGGCGACCCCCATGACCGGAGCCCACATGTTCGACGAGATCCTCGGCCTGCCCGCCCACCCCCTGATCGTCCACGCCGCCGTGATCGCGGTCCCGGCCCTCGCGGTCCTGGCCGCCGTCTACGGGCTGGCGCCCCGCACGCGCCCCGCGCTCGGCTGGGCGGTGGCTGGGCTGGCGGTGGTCGCCCCGATCGCCGCCTTCGCCGCCAAGGAGAGCGGCGAGTCGCTGGAGCACCGGAACTTCGCCTCGGCGACCGGGATGCTGGCCCGGCGCATCGCCGAGCACGAGGAGTTCGCCGACCCCCTGCTGATCGCCGCCCTCGCGCTGGGCGTGCTCTCTCTCGTCCTGCTCCACCTCGTGCGCCGCGGCCGGGACAGCGGTGAGGGCGGTGGCGGCGGCCGCGCGGTGACGACGTCCGCCGCGGTGCTCACCGCGGTCGTGGCCGTCGTGGCGGGCTACTACGCGGTGCGGGCCGGCCACAGCGGCGCCGTCGCCGTCTGGGGAGGCTGACCCCGGACGGCCCGGCCCCGGGGTCCCGGACGGCCCCGGACGGCCCCGGCCTCCGCGGTCCCCGGCCGCCGTCCGCGCGCCCTGGCGGTACTGTCGAGGCGTGGACAGCCTGTTCGACTCGGTGGCGGAGGAAACCCATCGGGGCCATGAGCCCCTGGCGGTGCGGATGCGCCCGCGCGGCCTGGACGAGGTGATCGGCCAGCGCCACCTGCTGGGCCCCGGCACGCCGCTGCGCCGGCTCGTCGAGTCCGAGGCCCCGATGTCGCTGTTCCTGTGGGGTCCGCCCGGCACGGGCAAGACCACCCTCGCCTACGTCGTCGCCGGCGCCACCGAGCGCCGGTTCGTCGAGGTCTCCGCGGTGTCGGCGGGCGTCAAGGAGGTCCGCGCGGCCATCGAGTCGGCCCGGCGGGAGCTGGGCATGTCCGGCCGGCAGACGGTCCTGTTCGTGGACGAGGTGCACCGCTTCAACAAGGCCCAGCAGGACGCCCTGCTGCCCGCGGTGGAGAACCGCTGGGTCACCTTCATCGGCGCGACCACCGAGAACCCGTTCTTCTCCGTCATCTCGCCGCTGCTGTCACGCTCGCTGCTGCTGACGCTGGAACCCCTGTCCGACGACGACGTCAGGAAGGTGCTGGAGCGCGCCGTCACCGACCCGCGCGGCCTGGACGGGAAGGTGACGCTGGCGCCGGAGGCCGCCGACCACCTCGTACGGCTGGCCGGCGGCGACGCCCGCCGCTCCCTGACCTACCTGGAGGCCGCCGCGCTGATCGCCGACGGCGAGATCACCGTCGAGACGGTCGAGCGCGCGGTGGACAAGGCGGCCGTGCGCTACGACCGCCAGGGCGACCAGCACTACGACGTGATCAGCGGCTTCATCAAGAGCATGCGGGGCTCCGACGCCGACGCGGCGCTGCACTATCTCGCCCGCATGGTCGAGGCGGGCGAGGACCCCCGGTTCATCGCCCGCAGGCTCGTCATCTTCGCCTCCGAGGACGTCGGCATGGCCGATCCCACCTGCCTGCAGGTCGCGGTGGCCGCGGCCCAGGCGGTGGAGTTCGTCGGCCTGCCCGAGGGACGGCTCAACCTCGCCCAGGCGGTGATCCACTGCGCGTTGGCCCCCAAGTCCAACGCCGTGATCACCGCCGTCGACGCCGCCGCCGCGGACGTGCGGCGCGGCGACATCGGCCAGGTCCCGGCCCACCTGCGCGACTCCCACTACGCAGGGGCCGGCAAACTCGGCCACGGCGAGGGCTACAAGTACCCCCACGACTTCGAGCACGGCCTGGTCCGCCAGGACTACGCCCCGGCCGAGATCCGCGACCGCCGCTACTACCGGCCCACCCGGCACGGCGCCGAGGCCGGCTTCGCCGACCGCTGGGCGCGGATCCGCGCCTTCCTGCGCGGCCGCTGACCACCACCGCCCGGGCCGTTTCCCCCGGTCTCTCCTCGTCGTTCGCGGGACGTGTGCCGGGAAGGGGCGGCGAGACGCGATAGGGTCTTGCCGTTCCAGCCGGGTGAAGTAGGGAGATCGGCGAATGCTCACCGCCGGAGAGGTCGCGGGCCTGATAGTCGCCATGTTCTGGGCGATCCTGGTCTGCTTTCTTGCCGTGGTCCTGGTCAGGCTGGCACGCCTGCTGACCCAGACGTCCAAGATGGTCTCCGAGCTGGGCGACCGCGTGGTGCCGCTGCTGGAGGACGTCACGGCCACCGTCAGCGAGGCCAACCGCCAGCTCGTCGCCGTCGAGGCCATCGCCAAGGACGTCAAGCAGGTCAGCGGGCACGTCGCCAAGGTCAGCGACGTCACGCAGACCCTCGTCACCGGGCCGCTGATCAAGGTGGCGGCACTGGGCCACGGCGTCCGGCAGGCCCTGGGCGCCCGCCGCTCCCGCGGCCGGTCCGTCCCCCGGGTGCTGGAGGGACGCAGGTCATGATCCGCCGGCTGTTCTACATGTCCCTCGGCGCGTTCTGCGCGGTGTGGACAATGCGTAAGCTGCAGGCATTGCATCCGAACCACGTGGCCCGGCGCACCCTCCACGGCGCCGCCGGGATGCTGGAGCAGGCGCGGGAGTTCGCGGGCGACGCCCTGGACGGCGCCGCCCGGCGGGAAACCGAGTTGCGCTCCCGGTTCGGGCTGGACAGTGTTGACGACACCAACCACTACGACGTAAAGGACGGCCGCTGAAATGGAGTCGGCAGAGATCGCGCGCCGCTTCCTGCGCTTCTTCGAGGAGCGTGGGCACACCGTCGTGCCCTCGGCCAGCCTGATCGCCGAGGACCCGACGCTGCTGCTGGTGCCCGCGGGCATGGTGCCCTTCAAGCCCTACTTCCTCGGGCAGCAGAAGCCCCCGTTCAAGCGGGCCACCAGCGTCCAGAAGTGCGTGCGCACCCCTGACATCGACGAGGTCGGCAAGACCACCAGGCACGCCACGTTCTTCCAGATGCTCGGCAACTTCTCCTTCGGCGACTACTTCAAGGAGCAGGCGATCCCGCTCGCCTGGGAGCTGCTGACCAAGCCCGAGTCCGAGGGCGGTTTCGGCTTCCCCGCCGACCGCCTGTGGGTCACCGTCTACCACGACGACGACGAGGCCTACCGCATCTGGCACGACGAGGTCGGCGTCCCGGCCGAGCACATCCAGCGCCGCGGCCTGGAGGACAACTACTGGCACATGGGCGTGCCCGGCCCGGGCGGCCCCTGCACCGAGATCTACTACGACCGCGGCCCCGAGTACGGCAGGGACGGCGGCCCCGTCGCCGACGAGAACCGCTACCTCGAGGTCTGGAACAACGTCTTCATGCAGTTCCAGCTCGGCGCGGTCCGCAGCAAGACCGACTTCGACGTCGCCGGCGAGCTGCCCGCCCGGAGCGTCGACACCGGCATGGGCCTGGAGCGCATGGCGGCGATCCTGCAGGGCGTCGACAACATCTACGAGATCGACACCACCTACAAGATCCTCGACCGGGCCGCCGAGCTCACCAGGACGCGCTACGGACGCGACGAGCGCGCCGACGTCTCGCTGCGGGTCGTCGCCGACCACGTCCGCACCAGCGTGATGCTGGTGGCCGACGGCGTGCTGCCCTCCAACGAGGGCCGCGGCTACGTGCTGCGGCGCATCCTGCGCCGCGCCGTCCGCAACCTGCGCCTGCTGGGCGCGGGCGAGGAGCGCTACATGCACGAGCTCACCGCGGTGACCATCGCCGTGATGGGCGAGCTGTACCCCGAGCTCAAGGCCGACGCCCCGCAGATCCACGCCGTGATCGACGCCGAGGAGGCGTCCTTCCTGGGCACCCTCCGCACCGGCACCGCGATCTTCGACGCGGCGGTGGAGGAGACCAAGCGCAAGGGGCGGGGCACCCTCGGCGGAGACCAGGCCTTCCAGCTCCACGACACCTACGGCTTCCCGATCGACCTGACCCTGGAGATGGCCTCCGAGCAGGGCCTCAAGGTCGACGAGGAGGGCTTCCGCCGGCTGATGAAGGAGCAGCGCGACCGCGCCAAGGCCGACGCCGCCGCCAAGAAGACCGGCAACGCCGACATCTCGGTGTTCGGCCGGATCCTGGAGAAGACCGGCAAGGTCGACTTCCTCGGCTACGACCAGGTGACGGCCGAGGCGCAGGTCATCGGCCTGCTGGTGGACGGCGCTCCGGTCCCCGCGGCCGGAGCCGGCACCACGGTGGAGGTCGTGCTGAGCCGTACCCCCTTCTACGCCGAGGGCGGCGGCCAGCTCGCCGACCAGGGCGTCATCCGCACCGACGGCGCCGAGGTCGAGATCGTGGACGTGCAGTCCCCGGTCGCGGGCGTCATCGTGCACCGAGGCAAGGTTCGCGGCGGGGAGATCCGGGTGGGCGACCAGGCCCAGGCCGAGATCGACGTCGAGCGGCGCCGCGCCATCTCCCGCAGCCACACCGCCACCCACCTGGTGCACCGCGGCTTCCGCAACGCGCTGGGCGAGACGGCGGCGCAGGCCGGCTCGGAGAACTCGCCCGGCCGCTTCCGCTTCGACTTCACCGCCGCCGGCGCCGTGCCGCCCAGCGTGCTGCGCGACGTCGAGGACGAGGTCAACGCCGTCCTGATCAACGACCTCACGGTCAACGCCTTCCACACCTCCCAGGCCGAGGCCCGGGCGATGGGCGCGCTGGCCCTGTTCGGCGAGAAGTACGGCGAGACCGTCCGCATCGTCGAGGTCGGCGACTACTCCCGGGAGCTGTGCGGCGGCACCCACGTCGCCAGCTCCGGCCAGCTCGGCCTGGTCAAGGTGCTGGGCGAGTCCTCGATCGGCGCCGGTGTGCGCCGCGTGGAGGCCCTGGTCGGCCTGGACGCCTTCCGGTTCCTGGCCCGCGAGAGCGTGCTGGTGGCCCAGCTGTCCGAGCAGCTCAAGGCCCGCCGCGAGGAGCTTCCCGAGCGGATCGAGGGCATCGTCACCCGGCTGCGCACCGCCGAGAAGGAGCTGGAGCGGCTCCGCTCGGCCCAGGTGCTCGCGGTGGCCGGTGAGCTGGCCGCCGCCGCCCGCGACCTGGACGGCGTCTCGGTCGTGACGCACCGGGCGCCCGACGGCACCTCCCCGGACGACCTACGCAAGCTGGCGCTCGACGTGCGCGGCAGGTTCCCCGCCGACCGCGCCGCCGTGGTCGTCGTCGCCGGTGTGCCCGGTGACCGGCCCGTCGTCGTCGCGGCCGTCAACGAGGCCGGGCGCGCCCGGGGCCTGAAGGCCGGCCGGCTCGTCGGCGTCGCGGCCAAGGCGCTCGGCGGCGGCGGTGGCGGCAAGGACGACGTCGCGCAGGGCGGCGGGGCCCGTCCCGAGGCGATCGGCGACGCGCTCGGCGCCGTGCAGCAGGCGATCGCGCAGGCGTCCTCCTGACGCCGGGCGCCCGAGGGTCTGACGAGGCCCGGAGGCGGGGACGATGACGACATGAGAAACGGCATTCGCCTGGGCGTCGACGTCGGCTCGGTCCGCATCGGCGTGGCCCGCAGCGACCCCTCAGGTCTGCTGGCCACGCCGGTGGAGACCGTACGGCGCGGCAGAGGAGACCTGGAACGGCTCGCGGAGATCGCGGCCGAGTACGACGTCGTCGAGATCGTGGTCGGGCTGCCGACCTCGCTGTCGGGCCGGGAGGGGCAGGCGGCGGTGCTCGCCCGCGACTTCGCGGCCCGGATCGCCCACCGGCTGGCGCCCGTACCGGTACGGCTGTTCGACGAGCGGCTGACCACGGTCACCGCCCAGCAGGGCCTGCGGGCCAGCGGGGTGAAGGCCAGAAACCAGCGCGGCGTGGTGGACCAGGCGGCGGCCATCGTGCTGCTGCAGGCCGCCCTGGACGCCGAGCGCGCCACCGGGAGGCCGCCGGGCAGCGCGCTGGCGCCGCCGGGCGGGCCGCCCGTCGCGGGATCGGGTGACGGGACACCGCGGTGATCCCCCGGCCCGCGTGGCTGCTGGCGGGCGGGGCGGCCGCGGTCGTCCTCGCGGCGGCCGCCGGGAGTTACGTGGTGGTCGGGCCGCGGCTGATGCCCGACGACTTCGCCGGGCCCGGCTCGGGCTCGGTCGTCGTGCGGATCCCCTCGGGCGCGAGCGCCGGGGAGGTCGCCGAGACTCTGGCCGACGCGGGGGTCGTCGCGAGCGCCGGGGCGTTCGTCAAGGCGGCCGAGGCGCGGGCCAAGACCGGCAGCCTGCGGCCCGGCCACTACCGCCTGCGCAAGGGCATGGCCGCCGCCTCGGCCCTCGACCTGCTGCTCGCCCCGGGGTCGCGGGTGGTGCGCAGGGTCACGATCCCCGAGGGGTTGCGCCTGACGGAGCTGTTCGACAGGCTGGCGGCCAAGACCGGGATGCCCAGGGACGCCTTCGTCCGGGCCTCCCAGGACCGTGAGGAGCTGGAGCTGCCGTCCTACGCCAAGGGACCCGAGGGCTTCATGTTCCCGGCCACCTACGAGGTCGAGCCGGACATGACCCCCGCCGACGTGCTGGGACTCATGGTGGAACGGTACAAGAGCGCCGCGGCCAAGCTGGAGCTGGAGAACCGCGCGGCCGAGCGCGGCCTGACGCCGCTGGAGGCGGTCACGGTGGCCAGCCTCGTCCAGGCGGAGGGCGGGCGCGACTCCGACTACCCGAAGATCGCTAGAGTGATCTACAACCGGATCAAGGCGGGCGTGCCGCTGCAGATCGACAGCACGGTGCTCTACGCGCAGAACCGCCGGACACTCAGGGTGACGGAGAAGGACACGAAGGTGAAGTCGCCCTACAACACCTACGCTCATCCCGGCCTGCCTCCGGGACCCATCGCGAATCCGGGGGAGAAGGCGATGATCGCCACTCTCCGCCCGGATCAGGGCGATTGGTTCTGGTTTGTCACGATCGATCCAAAGCGTAGAATCACGAAATTCACTGACAAAGAGAGTGAGTTTGTGAGATACCGGGAAGAGCTGAACAGATACCTCGGGACGCATTGATGTCCGGCGGAACACCCCCGGTTCCGCCGCAAGCGGCGATGCCCACTGCGCGGCCGAGGCGCGGATCCCGGGACACCGGGCCGCTCGACCCCGTGTCCCCCCTCGGTTTGGCATGCCCGCTTGACGCCAGGCCGTCCCACCCGGGAGATTGGCCAGCGCACCTATGAACGATCTCGATATGGACTTCCTGGTCGGCGCCGACGACGATCCCTCGCGCCGCCCCCGCCGGACCGGCCGCGGGCGCCGCAGACGGCGGCGCCGCAACCGCGGCGGGTTCCTCGCCCCGATGCTCGCGGTCATCATCCTGGTCGGCGGCCTCGGCGCCGGCGGCTACTACGGCTACCTGTGGGTGCGCGACGCGATGACCGTCGAGGACTACAAGGGCCCCGGCAGCGGCGAGGTCGTCGTGGAGATCAAGGAGGGCGAGAGCGCCTCCCAGATCGCCCAGACCCTCCGGGAGAAGGACGTCGTCAAGAGCTCCGAGGCGTTCACCGACGCCATCACCGACGCCGGCAAGAGCTCCTCCCTGCAGCCCGGCGAGTACCGGATGCGCAGGCGGATGGCCGCCGCCGAGGCCGTGAAGCTGCTCGACCCGACCAAGCGGCTGCACGAGCGGGTGATCATCAAGGAGGGCCTGCGCCTGACGGCCGCGCTGGAGGAACTCGCTAAGCAGACCGGTAAGCCGCTGAAGGAGTTCCAGCAGGCCGCCAAGAACGTCAAGGCGCTGGACCTGCCCTCCTACGCCAAGGGCAAGCCGGAGGGCTACGTCTTCCCGGCGACCTACGAGATCACCCCCAAGATGACGGCCTCCGACATCCTGACCGCGATGGTCGACCGCTTCAAGGAGACCGCCGAGAAGGAGAACCTGGTCAGGGAGGCCAAGGCCCTGGGCTACACCCCGCACCAGATCGTGACGATCGCCAGCATCGTCCAGGCCGAGGCCGGGAACCTCGATGACATGGCCAAGATGTCCCGCGTCATCTACAACCGGCTCCACTCCAACCCGCCGATGAACCTCGGGATGGACAGCACGGTCATGTACGGGCTCGGCAAGTACGGCATCGAGGCCAGCCACGCCGATCTGGAGAGCACCTCGCTCTACAACACCTACAAGCGTCTCGGCCTGCCGCCCGGGCCGATCTCCAACCCGGGCGACGACGCCATCCAGGCGGCGCTCAACCCGGCCAAGGGCGACTGGAAGTTCTTCGTCACCGTCGACCCCAAGCGCCGCATCACCAAGTTCGCCGACAACGAGGCCGACTTCTTCAAGCTCAAGGCGGAGTACGAGCGGAACAAGGCGGGCGGATGACCAGGGCCGCCGTCCTCGGGTCGCCCATCGCCCACTCGCTGTCGCCGGTCCTGCACCGCGCGGCCTACGCGGCGATGGGCCTGGACGGATGGCGCTACGAGGCGATCGAGTGCGACGAGGCCGCCCTGCCCGGCCTCGTCGCCGGGCTCGGCCCCGAGTGGGCCGGCCTGTCGCTGACCATGCCGCTCAAGCGCGCGGTGCTGCCGCTGCTGGACACGGTCTCCGAGCTCGCCGTACAGGTGGGCGGGGCCAACACCGTGGTCTTCGCCGGCGGCGCCCGCCACGGCCACAACACCGACGTCCACGGCATCGTCCGGGCGCTCGCCGAGGCCGGGGTGGCGCCGCCCCGGTCGGCGACGATCCTCGGCGGCGGGGCCACGGCGGCCTCGGCGCTGGCCGCGCTGCGCGAGCTGGGCCTCGCCGAGGCGGCCCTGGTGGTGCGCGACCCGGAGCGGGCCCGGCCGACCGCCGAGACCGCCGAGCGGCTGGAGACGGCCCTGCAGGTGCTGACCTTCGACAAGATCGGCACGGCCCTGGAGGCGGACCTGGTGGTCTCGACGCTGCCCGCGGGCGCCGCCGACGGCCTGGCGGACCTGGTGGCCGGGGTGCCCGCGCTCTTCGACGTCGTCTACGCCCCGTGGCCCACCCGCCTGGCCGCGGCCGTGGCCGCCCGGGGCGGCACGGTGGTCGGCGGTTTCCCCATGCTGCTGCACCAGGCGGTCCGGCAGGTCGAGCTGATGACCGGCCGGTCCGACGTGCCGGTGGAGGCGATGCGCGCGGCGGGCGAGGCCGAGATCGCCCGGCGGGCCGCCGCGGGCTGACCGGCCCCGCCCGCTCCCGGGAAGGTTCGGGCGGTCCCCGGTGTTGTGATAGAGTGACTACTCGATCGGTCCGGCATGCCTGCTGGACGCGCAAGCGGAGGTTCACCTCCCACCTGGTCGGCCGAAAGGCCGGCAGGTCAAGGATCACACCGGTTGACTCCGGAGAGCCCACGGCGGCGAAGTCGATGAGCTCATGTGGCCCCGCATGCGCGACGTGCGGGGCATTTCGCGTTCCGGGCCCTCGGCCGCGGAAGGTGACTTCCCGGCACGATCGAGTATGTGGCAGACGCCGCCGGACAAGCCGGCGGTGGATCGCGACCTAGGAGGCCCCATCAGCGCCGAGCCCCGCATCAACGACCGTATTCGTGTCCCCGAGGTCCGCCTCGTCGGCCCGAACGGCGAGCAGGTCGGCATCGTCTCCATCGGCGATGCTCTGAAGCTGGCTCAGGAGTCCGACCTCGACCTCGTGGAGGTCGCGGCTACGGCTCGCCCGCCCGTGTGCAAGCTCATGGACTACGGCAAGTTCAAGTACGAGTCCGCGATGAAGGCACGCGAGGCGCGGCGCAACCAGGCGTACACGATCATCAAGGAGATCAAGCTCCGTCCGAAGATCGACCCGCACGACTACGAGACCAAGAAGGGTCACGTGGTGCGGTTCCTCAAGGCCGGGGACAAGGTCAAGGTCACGATCATGTTCCGTGGGCGGGAGCAGTCCCGGCCCGAGCTGGGTTTCCGGCTCCTGCAGCGACTGGCGGAGGACGTCTCGGAGCTCGGCTTCGTGGAGTCCCAGCCCAAGCAGGACGGCCGAAACATGATCATGGTGATCGGTCCGCACAAGAAGAAGGCCGAGGCCAAGGCCGAGAAGGCGGCGGCCAAGGCGCGACGTGACGAGACCTCCGAAGAGGCTCCGGCGCCCGTCGACGACGGCGCGGCCGTCCCGCAGGAGTGACTCGCACGGCCCGGACCGCCGGGCAGTCGCGGGATTAAGCCGAGACCGGGTCCGGTCTCGCAGTCAGGCATGCCCTTGACTCGGGTTACCGGCCCGGGACATCGGCACGATCGAGGGAGAGACGGCTGAGATGCCGAAGATGAAGACGCACAGCGGTGCGAAGAAGAGGTTCCGGCTCACCGGCACCGGCAAGATCAAGCGGCGTCGTGCCAACCGCGCGCACTACAACGAGTGGAAGCCCTCCACCATGACGCGTCGTCTCAAGCCCGAGGTCGTGCTGTCCGACGCCGACGCCAAGAAGATCAAGAAGCTGCTCGCCAAGTAACGACCCCCGGGGAGATAGATAGACATGGCACGCGTGAAGCGGGCGATCAACGCCAAGAAGAAGCGCAGGGTCGTTCTCGAGCGGGCGAGCGGCTACCGGGGTCAGCGGTCGCGTCTGTACCGCAAGGCCAAGGAGCAGATGCTCCACTCGATGACCTACGCCTACCGCGACCGCAAGGACCGCAAGGGCGCCTTCCGCCGTCTCTGGATCCAGCGCATCAACGCCGCTGCCCGCCAGAACGGCATCACCTACAACCGGCTCATCCAGGGTCTGCGCCTGGCCTCCATCGAGGTCGACCGCAAGATCCTCGCCGACCTCGCGGTCAACGACGCCGCCACGTTCGCGACGCTGGTCGAGGCCGCCAAGAAGGCGCTCCCGGCCGACGTGAACGCGCCGGTCGCCGGCTGAGCAACACGCCTGCCACCGGGCCGCGGCCCGGTGCCGGCGAGGGTGCGGCCCACAGCGATCACGCTGTGGGCCGCGTTCGCATTCTTGGGGGATTCGAACATGGCGGGACCTTCGAACATGGCGGGATCTGAGCTGACCAACATCAAGTCGCCGCGGGTCAAGGCCGTGCGGCGGCTGACCAAGCGCGCCTTCCGGGACCGTGACCGGTCCTTCATCGCCGAGGGGCCACAGGCCGTACGCGAGGCCCTGGCACTGGACGGCGTCGTGACGCAGCTGTTCGCCACCGCAGAGGCCGAGGTCCGGCACGCCGACATCGTCGCCGCCGCCGCGGCGGCCGGCGTGCCGTCGCAGCGCGCCAGCGGCGAGGTCATGGCCGAGCTCGCCCAGACCGTCACCCCGCAGGGCCTGCTGGCCGTCTGCCGGTTCGTGCACGTCCCCCTGGACGACGCCGTCACGGCCGACGCCCGGCTGGTGGCCGTCCTGGCGCACGTCCGCGACCCGGGCAACGCCGGCACCGTGCTGCGCACCGCCGACGCCGCCGGCGCCGACGCGGTCGTCTTCACCGACGCCTCGGTCGACCCCTACAACGGCAAGTGCGTCCGGGCCAGCGCCGGCAGCCTGTTCCACCTCCCGGTGGTCACGGGGACCCCCGTGGCGCGGGCCGTGGGGCGGCTGAAGGAGCGGGGCCTGCGGGTCCTGGCGGCCGACGGCGCCGGCGAGCACACCCTCGACGACGTCGACCTGTCCGGGCCGACCGCCTGGATCTTCGGCAACGAGGCGTGGGGGCTGCCGGAGGAGATCCTGGAACTGGCCGACGACGTCGTCCGTGTCCCGATCTACGGCGGGGCCGAGAGCCTCAACCTCGCGACCGCCGCCGCGGTCTGTCTGTACGCATCTGCCCGATCTCAGCGGGCCGGTTCCCGGAGCAGCGTCCCGAGGCTGCCGTAGGACGCGGGAAACCCGCTATTGTCGGCGGTGTAGCGTCGAGGAGGCGGGGTCGTGCACGGCGAACACACCGACGAACGGAGCGCTGACTCCGCCTGTGTGATCGACGTGGACGACCTCCCCGACGGCCTCGTCGTGACCGACCGGGACGGCCACGTACTGGCCGTCAACCGCGCCGCCACCCGCCTCACCGGCGTCACCCGCGACCGGGCCGTCGGACGGCACCTGCGGGACGTGTTCTCCTTCCGGGACCACGACGGGCGCGACTGGTGGAAGTGGTTCGACCCCTACGGCGGCCTGCCCAGCCGGGCCCGCCAGCCGGAGCTGCCGCTGCGCGTCCCGGGCGGGCAGGAGATGCTCGTGGCCGCCCGTCTGGTGCGCCGGCCCGAGCGGGGCGGACCGGTCGTCCGGGTGGTGATCACCCTGCGCGACGCGGGCGCCCGCGCCCGGCTGGAACGCAGCCGCGCCGACCTGGTCTCCACGGTCGCCCACGAGCTGCGTTCCCCGCTGACCAGCGTCAAGGGCTTCACCGCGACGCTGCTGGCCAAGTGGACCCGCTTCACCGACGACCAGAAGCTCGTCATGCTGGAGACGGTCAACGCCGACGCCGATCGGGTGACCCGGCTGATCACCGAGCTGCTCGACGTCTCCCGCATCGAGTCGGGCCGCCTGGAGATCCACCGCCAGGTGGTCGACGTCCCGGCCAGGGCCCGGAAGATCATCGCCGGGCGGGTGGCCGCGGGGGAACCGGAGGACCGCTTCCGGCTGGAGGTCCGCGGCGAACTCCCCGAGACCTGGCTCGATCAGGACAAAATCGACCAGGTTCTGGCCAACCTGCTGGAAAACGCGGTGCGCCACGGTCGCGGTACGGTGACAATAACCATCGAACCGAACGACTGGGGAGTCACCGTGTCCGTCCGCGACCAGGGTGAGGGCATCCCGCCCGAGCTGGTCACGCGCGTTTTCCGGCAGTTCTGGCGGGGCAACGCCCGCCGCCGGGGAGGCACCGGGCTCGGCCTGTTCATCGTCAAGGGCCTGATCGAGGCGCACGGCGGCACCATCTCCGTGCGGCGGGGCCCCGAGGGCGGCGCCGAGTTCCGATTTACCGTGCCCACCGGCACCCCTGACTTCGCCTGAGCGTCGATGCAGGCCCGGTGGGCTCTCCCGACTAGACTCATGGCCGCCTAAGCCCTGGATTCGGAGCTCCCTTGTCTAACTACGACCCGGTCGAGGTGACACCGCTGCACGCCGACGAGCTCGCGCGCATGCGGGACGACGCGCTCGACGCCATCAAGGCGGCGCGCGACCTCGACGAACTCAAGCAGGTACGGCTCGCGCACGCCGGAGACCGCTCACCCATCGCCCTGGCCAACCGCGAGATCGGCGCGCTGCCCCCGGCGGCCCGCGCCGACGCCGGCAAGCGGATCGGCGGCGCGCGCAAGGCCGTCGCCGAGGCCCTCGCCGAGCGCCAGGCCCAGCTGGAGGCCGAGCGTGACGAGCGGGTCCTCGTCGAGGAGACCGTCGACGTCACCCTTCCCTGGGATCGCGCCCCGCGTGGCGCCCGCCACCCGCTGACCACGCTGCAGGAGCGTGTCGCCGACGCGTTCGTCGCGATGGGCTACGAGGTGGCCGAGGGGCCCGAGCTGGAAGGCGAGTGGTTCAACTTCGACGCGCTGAACATCTCGCCCGACCACCCGGCCCGCTCGGAGCACGACACGTTCTTCGTCGAGTCCGTCGAATCCGGCAAGGTGCTGCGCACCCAGACCTCGCCGGTGCAGATCCGGGCGCTGCTCGGCCGGAGCCTGCCGGTCTACGTGGTCTCGCCCGGAAAGGTGTTCCGCACCGACGAGCTCGACGCGACCCACACCCCGGTCTTCCACCAGGTCGAGGGGCTGGCGATCGACGAGGGCCTGACCATGGCCCACCTCAAGGGCACCCTCGACCGGTTCGCCGAGGTCATGTTCGGCGAGGGCATCACCACCCGGTTCCGGCCCAACTACTTCCCGTTCACCGAGCCGTCCGCCGAGATGGACCTCAAGTGCTTCGTCTGCCGCGGCGCCTCGGCGACGCCCGGCAACCCGCCCTGCCGCACCTGCAAGTCGGAGGGCTGGATCGAGTGGGGCGGCTGCGGCATGGTCAACCCGCGGGTCCTCGTCGCCTGCGGCGTCGACCCGGCCCGCTACAGCGGTTTCGCTTTCGGCATGGGCATCGAGCGCACGCTGATGTTCCGCCACAACGTCGAGGACATGCGCGACATGGTCGAGGGAGACGTCCGCTTCACGCTCCCGTTCGGTATGGAGGTCTGATGAAGATCCCGCTCTCATGGCTGCGGGAGTACGTCGATCTCCCCGCCGTCACCGCCCACGAGGTCGCCGACGCGCTCACCCGCGCCGGCCTCAAGCTGGAGGCGATCACCTCCTACGGCCACGACATCAAGAACGTCGTGGTCGGCGAGGTGCTCGCCATCGAGGAGCTCTCCGGCTTCAAGAAGCCCATCCGGCACTGCCAGGTCGAGGTTGGGGAGGCCGCGCCGCGCGAGATCGTGTGCGGCGCGACCAACTTCCAGGCCGGCGACCGCGTCCCGGTCGCGCTGCCCGGCGCGGTGCTGCCCGGGGGCTTCGAGATCGCCTCCCGCAAGACATACGGCCGCCTCTCCGACGGCATGATCTGCTCGGAGGCCGAGCTCGGCGTGGCCGAGTCCTCGCCCGGCATCCTCGTGCTGTCGCCCGGCACCCCGATCGGCGTCGACGTGGTCGAGCTGCTCGGCCTGCGCGACGACGTGATCGAGCTGGAGATCACCCCCGACGTCGGCTACGCGCTGTCCGTCCGGGGCGTGGCGCGGGAGGCCGCGACCGCCTTCGGCGTGCCGTTCCGCGACCCGGCCGACGTCACCCCGCCCGACGGCTCCGGCCCCGCCCACCCGGCCTCCATCGCCGACCCGTCCGCCTGCGACCGCTTCGTGCTGCGCGAGGTCCGCGGCTTCGACCCGGCGGCGGAGAGCCCGCTGTGGCTGCGGGTGCGCCTGGCCCGCTCCGGCGTGCGCCCGGTCTCGCTGGCCGTCGACGTCACCAACTACGTGATGCTGGAGCTCGGCCAGCCGCTGCACGCCTTCGACGCGGCGACGCTGACCGGTGAGATCGTGGTGCGCCGGGCCGAGCCGGGGGAGACCCTGGAGACCCTCGACCACGTCGTCCGCGCGCTCCACCCCGAGGACGTCCTGATCACCGACGGCTCTGGGGTGATCTCCATGGCCGGGACGATGGGCGGCCTGAAGACCGAGATCTCCGGCGAGACCACCGACATCGTGATCGAGGCCGCGCACTTCTCGCCCAGCGGCGTCGCGCGGATGTCGCGCCGCCACAACCTCGTCAGCGAGGCGTCCAAGCGCTTCGAGCGGGGCGTCGACCGCGAGCTGCCGCTGTACGCCTCCTGGAAGGCGGCGCGGCTGCTGGCCGAGCTGGGCGGCGGCACCATCCAGCCGGGCGTCACCCACGCCGAGGCCGAGGTCGAGCCGGTCCGCGTCGCCATGCCGAGCGGCCACCCCGGCCGGGTCGCCGGGATCCCCTACGACCGTGAGACGGTCGTCCGCCGCCTGGAGCAGGTGGGCTGCACGGTCCAGGCCGGCGGCGCCGCCCCGGCCGGCGGGATCGCCGCCAGGCTCGCCGTCACCGGCGACGACATGCTGACGGTCACCCCGCCCTCCTGGCGGCCCGACCTGACCGACCCCAACGACCTCGCCGAGGAGGTCATCCGGCTGGAGGGCTATGAGAAGCTGCCCTCGGTCCTGCCGGCCGCCCCGGCGGGCGCCGGCCTCACCGAGGGTCAGCGGCTGCGCCGCAGGGTCGGCCGGGCGCTGGCCGGCGCGGGATACGTCGAGATCCTCGCCTACCCCTTCATGGGGGAGCGCGACCTGGACGCCCTGCAGCTGCCCGCGGACGACGAGCGTCGCCTGGCCGTACGGCTGGCCAACCCGCTCAGCGAGGACGAGCCGCTGATGCGGACCACCCTGCTGCCGGGGCTGCTCAGGACGCTGGTGCGCAACACGGGCCGGGGCTTCGCCGACCTCACACTGTTCGAGACGGGCCTGGTCTACCGGCCGGACCGGGAGGCCCCGGCGACCGCGCCGGTCCTCGGTGTGGACCGCAGGCCCACCGCCGAGGAGCTCGCCTCGATCGAGTCCGCGCTGCCCGACCAGCCGGTCCGGGTCGCCGCGGTGCTGGCCGGGGAGTTCGAGCGGTCCGGCTGGTGGGGCGGCGGGCGCACCGCGAGCTGGGCCGACGCCATCGAGGCGGCCCGCGTGGTGGCCCGCGAGGCCGGGGTCGAGCTGAGCGTGCGCGCCGACCGGCACGAGCCCTGGCACCCGGGCCGCTGCGCCGCCCTGTACGCCGGGGACGTCCTCGTCGGCCACGCCGGAGAGCTGCACCCGCGCGTCATCGAGGCGTACGGCCTGCCGCCGCGCACCGCCGCGATGGAGCTGGAGCTCACCCGGCTGGAGCCGCTGTCGGCCGGTCCGGTCCAGGTGTCGTCGATCTCCGCCTACCCGGTCGCCACCCAGGACGTCGCGCTCGTCGTCGCCTCCGCCACCCCGGTGGCCGAGGTGGAGGCGGCGCTGCGCGAGGGCGCGGGCGACCTGCTGGAGTCGGTCCGCCTGTTCGACGTCTACACCGGTGCCCAGGCCGGCGAGGGCAACAAGTCCCTCGCCTACGCGCTGCGGTTCCGGGCGGCGGACCGGACGCTGACCGCTGAGGAGACCACCGCCGCCCGCGACGCCGCCGTGGCGCTGGCGGCCGAGCGCACCGGGGCGCGGCTCCGCGGCGCCTGATCCGCGTGTCCGGGGTCCCGGCGGAGCCTTCCGCCGGGACCCCGTCTTCGGATTCGGATCCGATCCATCCGGTTCGGGAGGGACGATGAGGCAGCTGCTGGTGTTCGCCGACCGCGACGACGCCGAGGAGGTCGCGGAGCTCGTCGAGGAGGGGCTGCCGCGGGCGGGCACGCCCGCCGTCGTCCGGGAGACCCTGGCCGGCGAGGACGACGCCGAGGACGCCCAGTGGGTCGTGGTCGTCGAGGTCGCGGCCGACGGCCTGACCGCGGACGAGCTGGCCCGCCTGGACACGCTCGCCGACGAGTACGGCGGCTGGCGCGAGACGGGCTGAGCAGGCCCCGGCCGGACCGCCGGTCGATTGCGGTCGCGCTCCTTGGAATCGGGTGAGACCACTCTCCACCGTGGCAGCGGGACTCCGTTCGGTGAGGGGAGTCGCCCGCCGCGACGTCAGGTTCCGCTGAGGGCCTCCCGGCGGGCCCGCTCCCGGAGCGCGTGCTCGTCGGTGCGGGCGTCGTATCTCCGGAACCCGGGCAGCAGCCCGGCCATCGCGACGACCGCGCCGACGCAGAGCAGGCCGCCCACCCCCAGGGAGAAGCGGGTCCCGCCGAGCTGGCCCATCAGGCTCGCCCTGGCGTTGCCGAGCATCGGACCGCTGGTGTAGGAGAGCAGCTCGATGCCGGCCAGCCGGCCGCGGAACTCGTCGGGGATGGTCTGGTTCCAGATGGTGGACCGGAAGACGCCGCTGATCATGTCGGCCGCGCCGGCCAGGGCCAGGCAGGCGAAGATGCCCCAGACGGTCGGCATGACGGCCGCCAGCGCCACCGCGGCTCCCCACACGATCGCCGCGGCGACGACCCCCAGGCCGTGCCGGTGGACGTGGCCGGTCCAGCCGGAGGTGACGGAGGCGATCAGCGATCCGACCGCCGAGGCGGAGAAGAACAGGCCCTGCAGCTCGGGAACGCCGAGCTCGTCGGCGAGGAACGGGTACAGCGCGGTGGAGAAGGCGAAGATCATCGCGGCGACGTCCACCAGGTAGGTGCCCATCAGGTCCGGGCGGCCCACGGCGTAGCGGACGCCCTCCACCAGCGCCCTGATCGACGCCTGGGGAGCGTCCTCGGACCGCGGGGGAGTCCTCACCGGCCAGAGCAGGACCAGCGAGCCCAGGTAGGTCGCCACGTTGATGCCGTAGGCGACGGCGAATCCGGACCAGGTGACGAGCAGGCCGCTGAGCCCGGGGGCGACGATGGCACCGAGGTTCCAGCGGAAGCTGGTCAGCGCGGCGGCCGCGGTGAGCTGGTCGTGCCTGACCACGCGGGGCGTGAGTGACTCCAGGCTGGGGCGCTGCAGGCTGCCGAGGCCCGCCGAGAGCGCGCCGACCACGTACAGCACCCAGGGATGCGGGGCGGGCAGCATCGCGTTGACCATCAACGCCAGCACCGTGACGCAGAGCCCCGCCTCGGTGTAGAGGATGATCTTCCGCCGGTTCAGCGCGTCCGCGATCGCCCCGCCCCACAGGCCGCACACCACCATCGGCACGAACTCGGCCACGCTGACCAGGCCGACCGCCAGGTAGGAGCCGGTGAGCGCCTTCATCTGCAGCGGCACCGCGACCAGGGTGAGGAAGCTGCCGAACATCGTGACCGCCCCCGAGCCGAAGAGCAGCCGGAAGTCACGGGAGTCACGCAGGGGCCCCAGGTCCATACTGAGGCGGCGGAGCAGCGTTCTGAGCGGTCGGTCGGGAGTCTCGGGCACGGGAACCCAGTTTCGGCGGTGACCCACGCCCCGGCAAACCATTTTCGCGCGGGTCACCGCCGGGCGGCGTCAGGCGCCGAGGACCTCCCTGCGCAGGTGGGTCTTGAGGATCTTGCCGCCGGGGTTGCGGGGCAGCTCGTCGTCGCGGACCCAGAACCGAACGGGGATCTTGAACGCCGCGATGCGCTCGCGCAGGAACGCCTGCAGCTCCTCGGGGGTCGCCGGGGACGACAGCCGCACCACCGCGCCGACCTCCTCGCCCAGCTCTTCATGGGGGACGCCGATCACCGCGACGTCGTCCACCGCGGGGTGCTCGAACAGCGCGGCCTCGACCTCGGCGCAGTAGACGTTCTCGCCGCCGCGGATCACCATGTCCTTGGCCCGGTCCACGATGTAGACGAACCCCTCGGCGTCCACCCGGGCCATGTCGCCGGTGTGCAGCCAGCCGTCGACGAAGGTCTCGGCGGTCGCCTCGGGGCGGTTCCAGTAGCCGAGGATGACGTTGGGGCCGCGCAGGCACAGCTCCCCGACCTCGCCGGCCGGCAGCTCCCCGCCCAGCGGGTCGGCGATCCTCACCTCGACCACGGGCATCGGCAGGCCGATGCTGTCGGGTTTGGCGAGGTAGTCCGGGCCGCTGTTGTAGATCGCCAGCGCGGTGGTCTCGGTCATGCCGTACCCGTTGGAGGGGGCGCGGCTGGGCAGCCGCTCGGTGATGCGTTCCAGCAGCTTGGGCGGGGCGGGGGCGCCGCCGTAGCCCAGTGAGGTGAGGCTGGAGATGTCGTACCTGCCCAGGTCGGGATGGGCCAGGAGCTGCCACACGTTGGTGGGCACCCCGCTGAGCGTGGTGATCCGCTCGCGCTCGATCAGCTCCAGGGCCCGCCCGGCGTCCCACCTGTACATCAGCACCAGGCCGCCGCCGGTGAACATGGTGGTGGTCATGACCGCGAAACAGCCGGTGACGTGGAAGAGCGGCACCGTCAGCAGGGTGACGCGGCGCCTGCCGGCGGCCTCGGCCGGGTCCTTGCCGGCCCTGGCGAGGCTGCGCATCATGCCGTAGGCCACCGTCATCGGCGACTGGCCGAGGTTGCGGTGGCTGCCGAGGGCGCCCTTGGGACGGCCGGTCGTGCCGGAGGTGTAGAAGATGGTCGCCGGGTCCTCCGGGGACACCTCCACCTCCGGCAGTGTCACGTCCGCCGCGACCTCGCCCAGCACCTCCTCGAACGGGCGCGCCCCCTCGGGCGCCTCGCCGCGGACCACGATCAGCGGCGCGCGGCCCGCGAGCCGCTCGGCGCGCTCGGCGTCGGCGATCACCACCTTCGCGCCGGAGTCCGACACGCCGAACTCCAGCTCCTGGGCGGTCCACCAGGCGTTGAGCGGCACGGCGACCGCCCCGGCGGCCAGCGCCGCGGAGAAGGCGACGACCCATTCGGGGTAGTTGCGCATGGCGATGGCCACCCGGTCGCCCTTGGCCACGCCGTACTCCGCGACCAGGCGGTGCGCCAGCGTGGCGGCCCGGCGGAAGTGCTCCTCGTAGGTGAGGTTCTCGTCCTCGTAGGTGAGGAAGACCTGCTCGCCGTGGAGCCTGCTGCCCTCCAGCAACGCGCGGAAGTGGGCGGGGGCGTGCTTCCAGGTCCTGACGGCGCCGCCGTGGCCGGGAACATCCACCATCTCGAACAGCTGTCCCGGACCGGTGAGCCGGGCCTGGACCTCGTCATGGGCGACAGTCATGCGTTCACATCTCCCGCGGGCGAAGGGAACCGGACCCGCCACGATACCGACCGGTAGGTACGTGCAACAGTGCCGAAACACGCGGCGCATGCCCATGCGTCGAGGGGACCGTGTTCCTCCTGGTCAAGACGTTCTTGTGGTGGCGCGCCCGCCAGCCCCGCTTGCATGACGATTACGGAAGATGCATAATCTCTCTAGTAAATCCATGAGCTACAGTGCATGAACATGCAGAGAGCGGGGGGCGGATGAGAGCGGCCATCGCCGGTGCCAGCGGCTACGCCGGAGGTGAGATCCTGCGCCTGCTGCTGTCGCACCCGGAAATAGAGATCGGCGCGCTCACCGCCGCCTCCAGTGCCGGCAGCCCGCTCGGCGCCCACCACCCCCACCTGGCCCCGCTGGCCGACCGCGTCCTCCTCGACACCACCCCCGGCACCCTCGCCGGCCACGACGTGGTCTTCCTGGCCCTGCCGCACGGCCAGTCCGCCGCCGTCGCCGCCGGGCTCGGCGACGGCACGCTCGTCGTCGACTGCGGCGCGGACTTCCGACTCGCCGACCCCGCCGCGTGGGAGCACTTCTACGGCGGCGCCCACGCCGGCACCTGGCCCTACGGCCTGCCCGAGCTGCCGGGCCACCGCGACCCGCTCCGCACGGCCACCAGGATCGCCGTCCCCGGCTGCTACCCGACCGCCGTCACCCTGGCGATGTTCCCCGCCTTCGCCGCGGGCCTCGCCGAACCCGACCTCGTCGTGGTGGCCGCCAGCGGCACCAGCGGCGCGGGCCGGTCGCCCAAGCCCAACCTTCTGGGCAGCGAGGTGATGGGCTCGGCCACCGCCTACGCCGCCGGAGGAGTCCACCGGCACACCCCCGAGATGGAACAGAACCTCTCGCCGCTGGCCGGCGCGCCGGTGCGGGTCTCCTTCACCCCCGTGCTCGCCCCGATGAGCCGCGGCATCCTCGCCACCTGCACCGCGCCGGCGAAACCCGGCGTCACCCCGCGGGAGCTGCGCGAGACCTACGAGGCGGCCGTCAAGGACGAGCCGTTCCTGCGGCTGCTGCCCGAGGGCCAGTGGCCCGCCACCTCGATGACCCTGGGCGCCAACACGGCCGCCCTGCAGGTCGCCCTGGACGAGCGCGCCGGGCGCGTCGTCGCCGTCGTCGCCATCGACAACCTCACCAAGGGCACCGCGGGCGGCGCGATCCAGAGCGCCAACCTCGCCCTCGGCCTGCCCGAAGAGACCGGCCTTCCTCTCAACGGAGTCGCCCCATGAGCGTGACCGCACCCCTCGGCTTCCGCGCCGCCGGCGTCGCCGCCGGAATCAAGTCGGGCGGCGCCCGCGACCTGGCGCTGATCGTCAACGACGGCCCCTCCCGCGCCGCGGCGGGCGTCTTCACCGCCAACCGCGTCCAGGCCGCGCCGGTGCTGTGGTCCCGGCAGGTGCTGACCGGCGGCCGGGTCCACGCCGTCGTCCTCAACTCCGGAGGCGCCAACGCCTGCACCGGCCCGCTCGGCTTCCAGGACACCCACGCCACCGCCGAGAAGGTCGCCGCCGCGCTCGGCGACTCCGCCGGAGAGATCGCCGTCTGCTCCACCGGCCTGATCGGCGAGCGGCTGCCGATGGACGCCCTGCTGGCCGGGGTCGACCTCGCCGTCTCCCAGGTCAGCAGGGACGGCGGCCTGGCCGCAGCCGACGCCATCCGCACCACCGACACCGTCTCGAAGATCTCCTTCAAGCGGGGCGAGGGCGGCTACATGGTCGGCGGCATGGCCAAGGGCGCGGGCATGCTCGCCCCGGGCCTGGCCACCATGCTCTGCGTGATCACCACCGACGCCGACCTGCCCGCCGAGCAGCTCGACGCGACGCTCCGCGAGGCGACCCGGCTCACCTTCGACCGGCTCGACACCGACGGCTGCATGTCCACCAACGACACCGTCCTGCTGCTGGCCAGCGGAGCATCCGGCGTCACCCCCGACCCCGCGGAGTTCGGCCGCCTGGTCCAGGGCGTCTGCGCCGACCTCGCCCGCCAGCTCCTCATCGACGCCGAGGGCGCCACCAAGGCGATCGCCGTCGAGGTCGTCGGCGCCGCCTCCGAGGACGACGCGCTCGCCGTCGCCCGCGCGGTCTGCCGTTCCAACCTGCTCAAGTGCGCCATCCACGGCGAGGACCCCAACTGGGGCCGCGTGCTGTCGGCCGTCGGTACCACCGCCGCCGCCTTCGAGCCCGACCGGATCAACGTCGCCATCAACGGCGTCTGGATCTGCCGGGGCGGCGCGGCCGGCGACGACCGCGCCAAGGTGGACCTGCGCCCCCGCGACGTGACGATCACCATCGACCTGTCGGCGGGCCCGCACTCGGCCACGGTCCACACCACCGACCTCACCGCCGCCTACGTCCACGAGAACTCGGCGTACTCCTCATGACGACCGGCGACGCGCCGGCCAAGGCGCACACCCTGATCGAGGCCCTGCCGTGGCTCGCCCGCTTCCACGGCGCGACCGTCGTCATCAAGTACGGCGGCAACGCCATGACCGAGGAGCACCTGCGGGAGAAGTTCGCCGCCGACGTGGTCTTCCTGCGCTACGCCGGGCTCAGGCCGGTCGTCGTGCACGGCGGCGGCCCGCAGATCAACGCCCACCTCGACCTGCTCGGCATCGAGTCCACCTTCACCGCCGGGCTCCGCGTCACCAGCCCCGAGGCCATGCGGGTCGTCCGGATGGTCCTGGTCGGCCAGGTCAACCGCGACGTCGTCGGCCTGATCAACCGGCACGGGCCGTTCGCCGTCGGCATGTCCGGCGAGGACGCCCACCTGTTCACCGCGGCGCGCAAGCACGCCGTCGTCGACGGGACCCCGGTGGACATCGGCCAGGTCGGTGACATCGTCGCCGTCGAGCCCGGCGCGGTGCGGGCGCTTCTGGACGACGGGCGCATCCCGGTGATCTCATCCGTCGCGCGCGGCGAGGACGGCACCGTCTACAACGTCAACGCCGACACCGCCGCCGCGGCCCTGGCCGTGGCGCTCGGCGCCGCCAAGCTGATCGTCCTCACCGACGTCGAGGGCCTCTACCGCGACTGGGACCCCGAGACCCGGGACGGAAAGGTCATCGACCGGCTGTCGGCCTCGGAACTGCGGGAACTGCTGCCCGACCTGTCCAGCGGCATGGTGCCCAAGATGGAGGCGTGCCTGACCGCCGTCGACGGAGGCGTCCCCCAGGCGCACGTCCTCGACGGCAGGGTGCCGCACGCCGTACTGCTGGAGATCTTCACCGACGAGGGGGTCGGCACCATGGTGCTGCCCGACGCCGCGCCGGCCGTACCCGGCGCCGCGCGGCCCACCGCCACGAGCCTGAACGGGAGCGAGCAGTGAACACCAACGGCCGGCCTGCCGGGGACGACCTCGCGAAGCGCTTCGAGACCGCCTTCATGCCCACCTACGGCGTGCCGCCGGTCGCGCTGGCCCGCGGTGAGGGCGCCCGGGTCTGGGACGCCGACGGCGGCGAGTACCTCGACCTGATCGGCGGCATCGCGGTCAGCTCCCTCGGCCACGCCCACCCGGCGCTGGTGGAGGCGGTGTCCCGCCAGGTCGCCGTCCTCGCCCACACCAGCAACCTGTTCATCAACGAACCCGCGGTGCTGCTCGCCGAACGGCTGATCGGCCTGCTCGGGGTCCCGGCCAGGGTCTTCCTCACCAACTCCGGCACCGAGGCCAACGAGGCCGCTCTCAAGATGGCCCTCAAGTACGGCAGGAGCACCGGCCGCACCTACGTGGTGGCCGCCGAGAACGCCTTCCACGGCCGGACCCTCGGCGCGCTGTCGCTGACCGGCAAACGCGCCATCCGCGACCAGTTCGGCCCGTTCCCGACGGACGTCAGGTTCGTCCCGTACGGCGACGCCGACGCGCTGCGGGACGCCGTCACCGCCGAGTGCGCCGCCGTCTTCCTGGAGCCCACCCAGGGCGAGGCCGGCGTCGTCCCCCCGCCCGCCGGCTACTTCAGGGCCGCCCGGCGCATCTGTGACGCGACCGGCGCACTCCTGGTCGCCGACGAAATCCAGTCGGCGATCGGCCGCACCGGCCACTGGTTCGCCCACCAGCACGAGGGCATCCTGCCCGACGTGCTCACCCTGGCCAAAGGCCTCGGCGGCGGCATGCCGATCGGCGCCTGCGTCGGCGTCGGCCCCGCCGGGACGATCTTCGCCAAGGGCGACCACGGCTCCACCTTCGGCGGCAACCCCGTCTCGGCCGCCGCCGCGCTCGCCGTACTCGACACCATCGACGCCGACGGCCTGCTGGAGCACGTCCAGACGGTCGGCGCCCAGCTCGCCGGCGGCATCGCCGCGATCGGCCACCCCCTGCTCGCGGGCGTCCGCGGCCGGGGCCTGTGGCTGGCGATCGTGCTGACCGCCGACCGCGCGGCCCAGGTCCAGGCCGCGGCCCAGCGGGCCGGCTTCCTGGTCAACGCCGTCCAGCCCGGCGCCGTACGGCTCGCGCCCCCACTGGTGATCACCCCCGGGCAGGCCGCCGCCTTCGTGGCGGCCCTCCCCGCCATCCTTGACGAGGCAGCAGAATGACCAGGCATTTCCTCCGCGACGACGACCTGACGCCCGCCGAGCAGACCGAGGTGCTCCAGCTCGCCGCGGCGATGAAGAAGGACCGCTACGGCTACCGCCCCCTCGCCGGCCCGAAGACCGTCGCCGTGCTGTTCGACAAGCCCTCCACCCGCACCCGGCTCTCCTTCGCCACCGGCGTCGGCGAGCTGGGCGGCCTGCCCCTGGTCATCGACGCCGCGGCCTCCCAGCTGGGCCGGGGCGAGCCCGTCGAGGACACCGCCCGGGTCCTGGAACGCCAGGTCGCCGCCATCGTGTGGCGGACCGGCGGCCAGGAGCGGATCGAGACGATGGCCACCTGGTCCTCGGTGCCGGTGGTCAACGCCCTCACCGACGAGTTCCACCCCTGCCAGATCCTCGCCGACCTGCAGACCGTCCGGGAGCGCCTCGGAGCCACCGCCGGCCTCACCCTCGCCTACCTCGGCGACGGCGCCAACAACATGGCCCACTCCTACCTCCTCGGCGGAGCCGTCGCCGGGATGCACGTGCGGATCGGCGCCCCGGCCGGCTACCACCCCGACCCGGAGGTCCTGCGCCGCGCCCAGGAGATCGCCGCCGCCACCGGCGGGTCCGCCGCCGTGCTCACCGACCCCGCCGACGCCGCGGCCGGCGCCGACGTCGTCACCACCGACACCTGGGTCTCCATGGGGCAGGACGGCAAGGAGCAGCGGGTCGCCGACCTGATGCCCTTCCAGGTCGGCGACCGCCTGATGGACCTGGCCGCCCCGCACGCGATCTTCCTGCACTGCCTGCCCGCCTACCGAGGGCTGGAGGTGGCCGCCGACGTCATCGACGGCCCGCGTAGCCTGGTGTGGGACCAGGCCGAGAACCGGCTGCACGCCCAGAAGGCCCTGCTGCACTGGCTGCTCACCGCCGGTGGGAACGGCGAGGACGTCGCTGGGAACGGCGAGGCCGCCGCCGGCGGGATCGGCGGGGCCGCCGCCCCCGCTACGATCCGGGCGGAGGAGGTCACATGAAGATCCCCATGACGAAGGCCGCCCGCCAGGCGCGGATCACCGAACTGCTGCAGCGCCGGCCGATCCGCTCCCAGCCCGAGCTGGCCAAGCTGCTGCTGGAGAGCGGCGTCGAAGTCACCCAGGCCACCCTCTCCAGAGACCTCGACGAACTGGGCGCGCTCAAGCTGCGCGCCGAGGACGGCTCCCTGGTCTACGCCCTGCCCGGCGAGGGCGGCGGCCGGATCCCACTGGCCCGGGTCGGGACGGGCGAGACCCCGGCCGCCCGGCTGAGCCGGATCGCCGAGGAACTGCTCGTCTCCGCCGACGCGTCCGCCAACCTGGTGATCGTTCGCACGCCGCCGGGCGCCGCGCAGTTCCTCGCCTCGGCCATCGACCACGCCGACTGGGAGTCCATCCTCGGCACGGTCGCCGGAGACGACACCATCCTCGTCATCAGCCGCGACCCGACGGGCGGCACAGCGGTCGCCGAGGCCCTGCTCCGACATGCCGACCGCCGTGGCTAGACGGTGCGCCGCGACGGGTGACCGCGGTGGACGGAAAGATCCACGACACGTGTCCCGGCGCGGGATCACCCGCGCCGGAAGACCATGAAGAACACTTGATCACGCCTGACCGGGTCGTGCCCGCCTTCTCCGGCGACCTCGACGCCTCCGCCGCCGCGCCGCTCCCCGCCGGGGGCCCCGGCGCCGGGGCCGTCGCCGGACCGCGGGGGCTTCCCCGGAGGGCCGCCGCGACCCGGAACATCCGAATGCCCAGGTTGGGCTAAGGTCGCGGAGTGGAAGGGGAGGAGAACAACGGTGACTGATGGTGGCAAGCCGATGCGGCTGTGGGGCGGCAGGTTCGAAGGAGGCCCGGCCGCCGCGCTGACCAGGCTCTCGGTGAGCGTGCACTTCGACTGGCGGCTGGTGCCGTACGACCTGATGGCCTCCCGGGCGCACGCCCGGGTGCTGCACCGCGCCGGGCTGCTGACGGCCGAGGAACTGGAGCGCATGATCGGCGCGCTGGACGACCTCGAACGCGCCTGCAAGGCGGGCGAGTTCCGGCCCACCGTGGCCGACGAGGACGTCCACACCGCGCTGGAGCGCGGTCTGCTGGAACGCCTCGGCACGCTCGGCGGCAAGCTGCGCGCCGGCCGCAGCCGTAACGACCAGATCGCCACCGACCTGCGGCTCTACCTCCGCGACCACGTCAGGAACATCGTGTCCCGCCTGGTCGAGCTGGAGACCGCGCTGATGAGCCAGGCCGAGGAGCACGCCGAGACGGCGGCCCCCGGCATGACCCACCTGCAGCACGCCCAGCCCGTCTCCTTCGGCCACCAGCTCCTGGCCCACGTGCACGCCTTCGCCCGCGACATCGACCGGCTGCGCGACTGGGACCGGCGCGCGGCCGTCTCGCCCCTGGGCTCGGGCGCGCTGGCCGGCTCGTCGCTGCCGCTCGACCCGCAGGCGGTGGCCCGCGAGCTCGGCTTCGACTCCGCCGCGCCCAACTCGATGGACGCCGTCGCCGACCGCGACTTCGCCGCCGAGTTCCTCTTCGACGCGGCGATGATCGGCGTGCACCTGTCACGGCTGGGCGAGGAGATCGTCCTGTGGGCCTCCCAGGAGTTCCGCTGGATCGAGATGGACGACGCCTACTCCACCGGCTCGTCGATCATGCCGCAGAAGAAGAACCCCGACGTCGCCGAACTCGCCCGCGGCAAGAGCGGCCGGCTCATCGGCAACCTCACCGCCCTGCTGACCACGCTCAAGGGCCTGCCGCTGACCTACAACCGCGACCTGCAGGAGGACAAGGAGCCGGTCTTCGACTCCGTCGACACCCTCCTGCTGGTTCTGCCCGCCATGGCCGGCCTGGTCTCCACCATGCGCGTCAACACCGCCAAGCTGGAGTCCTCCGCCCCCGACGGGTTCGCCCTGGCCACCGACCTGGCCGAGCTGCTGGTCCGCAAGGGGGTGCCGTTCCGCGAGGCGCACGAGGCGGTCGGCCACCTGGTGGTCTGGTGCCAGGTCAACGACAAGGACTTCGGGGAGCTCACCGACGAGGAACTCGCCAAGGTCTCCCCGCACCTGACGCCCGACTCCCGCGAGGTGCTCTCGGTGCCCGGCGCGCTGGCCGCCCGCAAGGCGCACGGCGGCACCGCGCCGGACCGGGTCCGCGACCAGCTCGCCGCGCTGCGCGAGACCGTCGACGCCCAGGCCGCCTGGGCGAGCGGGGCCTGATGCCCGCGGGAGACTCCGTCCAGGCCGGGTCGGTTCCGCTGACCCGGGACTTCTTCGACCGTCCCGGCCCCGAGGTCGCCCCCGACCTGCTGGGAAGGGTGATCGCGCACGGACCGGTCTCGGTGCGCATCACCGAGGTCGAGGCGTACGGCGTGCCCGGCGAGGACCCGGCGTCCCACACCTACCGGGGCCGTACGGCGCGCAACGCGGTGATGTTCGGGCCGCCGGGCCACCTGTACGTCTACTTCACCTACGGCATGCACTTCTGCGCCAACCTCGTCTGTCTCCCCGAGGGGATCGGCTCCGGCGTGCTCCTGCGCGCCGGGGAGGTGGTCGCCGGCGCGGAGGTCGCCGTGGCCCGCCGTACGGCGGGCACGGGCCGGGCCGTCGCCCCGCACGACCTGGCCCGGGGACCGGCCCGGCTGGCGGTCACGCTGGGCTTCACCCGGGAGCACGACGGGGTGGACGCCTGCCCGCCCGGCCCGGTCAACGTGCTGGCGGGAGCCCCTCCGGCGGCCGGGACCGTCCGCTCCGGGCCGCGCACCGGGGTGTCGGCGGCCAAGGACGTCCCCTGGCGGTTCTGGATCGACGGGGAACGGACGGTCTCGCCGTACCGGCCACACGTCCCGCGCCGGCGCGCCTCCTGAGGGAAGGCGCCGGCGGGGGATCTTCCGGTCCTGAGGGAAGGCACCGGCGTCGGATCTTCCGGTCCTGAGGAGAGATGTCGGCGCGGGGATCTTCCGATTCGTTTCCGTTCGCTGCCTTTCGTGTTGCCCGCCCCAGTTCAGACCGGTCGCGGGGGAGGTTTCGAGTGGCGAAGCGGGGCCGTGATCGGGCAGGCTGTACGGAAGTGATACGTGTCCCTTCGAACATTGGAAAGCCAGGATCGTGACCGACATCCTCGATGAGCTCGAATGGCGCGACGTCGTCGCGCAGACCACCGATGCTGACGCGCTGCGCAGGGCACTCGCCGAGGGGCCGATCACGGTTTATGCGGGCTTCGACCCGACCGCTCCTTCGCTGCACGCCGGAAACCTGGCCACGCTGCTGATCCTCACCCGTTTCCAGCGGGCGGGTCACCGGCCCATCGGCCTGGTCGGCGGGGCCACCGGCCTCATCGGCGACCCCAGCGGCCGCAGCACCGAGCGTTCGCTCAACTCCACCGACGTCGTCGCCGAGTGGGTGGCGCGGATCCGCGTCCAGGTCGAGAGGTTCCTTTCCTTCGACGAGGGGCCCACCGGCGCGGCGCTGGTCAGCAACCTCGACTGGACCGGGCAGATGTCGGCCATCGACTTCCTGCGCGACATCGGCAAGCACTTCCCGGTGAACCGCATGCTCGCCCGAGAGTCGGTCTCCGCCCGCCTCGGCGGGGAAGGGCTCAGCTACACCGAGTTCAGCTACCAGATCCTCCAGGCCAACGACTACCTGGAGCTCCACCGGCGGCACGGCTGCACGCTGCAGCTCGGCGGCAGCGACCAGTGGGGCAACATCACGGCCGGTGTCGACCTGATCCGCCGGGTGGAGGGCGCCCACGTCCACGCCCTGACCGGGAAGCTGATCACCAAGGCCGACGGCACCAAGTTCGGCAAGACCGCGGGCGGGGCCATCTGGCTCGACCCGGCGCTGACCTCGCCGTACGCGTTCTACCAGTACTGGCTGAACGCCGACGACCGTGACGTGATCCGTTTCCTGAAGGTGTTCACCTTCCGAGGCCGCGACGAGATCGCCGAGCTGGAGAAGGCGGTCGCCGACCGGCCCGCCGCCCGGGAGGCGCAGCGGACACTGGCCGAGGACGTCACCACCCTCGTGCACGGTGCGGACGAGCTGCGGCGGGTGGTCACGGCGTCCCGGGCGCTGTTCGGCCAGGGCTCACTGGAGGAACTGGACGAGCGGACGCTCGGCTCGGCCCTGGCCGAGGTGCCGCGGGCCGAGGTGCCCGCCCTGGGTGCTCCGCTGGTGGACCTGCTCGCCCAGAGCGGCCTGGTCAAGTCCAAGTCCGAGGCCCGTCGCGCGGTGAACGAGGGCGGCGCGTACCTCAACAACGTCAAGGTCGCCGACGACTCCTACGTGCCCACGGCGGACGATCTTCTCCACGGCCGCTTCCTGGTGCTGCGGCGCGGCAAGCGGTCCATCGGGGGCGTCGAGGTCGTCGCCGGCTGACATCGGCCGATGTCAGCGTCGGTGAACGCCCCGGCTTCGGCCGGGGCGTTCGCTGTCTCCGCCTCTCGTGCTGGGGGAGGGGCCGGCGGCGGGGAGGGACGCACCCCCTCCGCCCCCGCGGGTTAATTGATTTGACGGAGCCGGATGGGCGGCATAACCTTCTGCAGTGCTCGGGAGCGAGCCGGACGCCCAAGAGGCGGACGGGCCCCGAGGCGAATCCCACCAGAACGAACTTGAGCGTTCAACCTTTGTCAAGATCATTCGGAACATCCGAGCTTCTTGACGCGGTCTGAATGTCAGGGTATGTTTGGAGGGTTGCTCTCAAAAGAGAGTGGCAAAATCCTAGCTCGACCGGATTCTCCGAGGCAAGTCGTTCGAGAAAACGATTTGACACGGAAATCCGAGAAAAGCTAAGATGGTAACACGAAATGGAACGCCCCGAAGAAACGGGCCTGAGGGTCCGGATCGACGGTGAACGCGTCCGTTTCTTGAGAACTCAACAGTGTGTTAAAAGCCAGTGCATGATGCACAACCCCGTCCCACCCGCTTCGGTGGGAGGACGGATTCCTTTGGTTGATGCACCTCGTCTCCTTCGCTGGGGATGGGGATGCTTTCAGCCGGGAGAAACTCTGTAGACATTGTTTGGAGAGTTTGATCCTGGCTCAGGACGAACGCTGGCGGCGTGCTTAACACATGCAAGTCGAGCGGAAAGGCCCTTCGGGGTACTCGAGCGGCGAACGGGTGAGTAACACGTGAGTAACCTGCCCCTGACTCTGGGATAAGCCCGGGAAACTGGGTCTAATACCGGATACGACACGCTTCCGCATGGGATGCGTGTGGAAAGTCTTTTCGGTTGGGGATGGACTCGCGGCCTATCAGCTTGTTGGTGGGGTAACGGCCTACCAAGGCGACGACGGGTAGCCGGCCTGAGAGGGCGACCGGCCACACTGGGACTGAGACACGGCCCAGACTCCTACGGGAGGCAGCAGTGGGGAATATTGCGCAATGGGCGGAAGCCTGACGCAGCGACGCCGCGTGGGGGATGACGGCCTTCGGGTTGTAAACCTCTTTCAGCAGGGACGAAGTTGACGTGTACCTGCAGAAGAAGCGCCGGCTAACTACGTGCCAGCAGCCGCGGTAATACGTAGGGCGCAAGCGTTGTCCGGAATTATTGGGCGTAAAGAGCTCGTAGGTGGCTTGTCGCGTCGGATGTGAAAGCTTGGGGCTTAACTCCAGGTCTGCATTCGATACGGGCTGGCTAGAGGTAGGCAGGGGAGAACGGAATTCCTGGTGTAGCGGTGAAATGCGCAGATATCAGGAGGAACACCGGTGGCGAAGGCGGTTCTCTGGGCCTTACCTGACGCTGAGGAGCGAAAGCGTGGGGAGCGAACAGGATTAGATACCCTGGTAGTCCACGCCGTAAACGTTGGGCGCTAGGTGTGGGGACCTTCCACGGTTTCCGCGCCGTAGCTAACGCATTAAGCGCCCCGCCTGGGGAGTACGGCCGCAAGGCTAAAACTCAAAGGAATTGACGGGGGCCCGCACAAGCGGCGGAGCATGTTGCTTAATTCGACGCAACGCGAAGAACCTTACCAAGGCTTGACATCGCCCGGAAAGCTCTGGAGACAGAGCCCTCTTCGGACTGGGTGACAGGTGGTGCATGGCTGTCGTCAGCTCGTGTCGTGAGATGTTGGGTTAAGTCCCGCAACGAGCGCAACCCTTGCTCCATGTTGCCAGCACGCCCTTCGGGGTGGTGGGGACTCATGGGGGACTGCCGGGGTCAACTCGGAGGAAGGTGGGGATGACGTCAAGTCATCATGCCCCTTATGTCTTGGGCTGCAAACATGCTACAATGGCCGGTACAGAGGGTTGCGATACCGCAAGGTGGAGCGAATCCCTAAAAGCCGGTCTCAGTTCGGATTGGGGTCTGCAACTCGACCCCATGAAGTCGGAGTCGCTAGTAATCGCAGATCAGCAACGCTGCGGTGAATACGTTCCCGGGCCTTGTACACACCGCCCGTCACGTCACGAAAGTCGGCAACACCCGAAGCCCGTGGCCCAACCCTTTGGGGGGGAGCGGTCGAAGGTGGGGCTGGCGATTGGGACGAAGTCGTAACAAGGTAGCCGTACCGGAAGGTGCGGCTGGATCACCTCCTTTCTAAGGAGCACCGGCCGACAGCACGCCACCCGCTGAGGTGGGGGCTGATCGGTCCATGCCGTGGCCGCGAGCGAACGTCTCGCGCACGGTGCGCTCATTAGTGGAGCACTGGCTAGTCAGTCGGACCGGGTCGCCGGGCCGCTAGTACCGCCCCTGTATGGGGGAGTGGGAACGGGGTCGTCGGGGTGAGGTCCGGGTGAACACACTGTTGGGTCCTGAGGAAACGGACCAGGCGGGCCCGCTGTTCGGGCGGGCTCGCCGGTTTGGTTTTCCCTCTGCGGGACCGTCCGCCTGTCATACCGGCTCATCTCTTGTGGGGGTGGGTGTCTGGTGGTGGGGTCGTGATGGTCGCTGCGTGTTGTTTGAGATTTGCATAGTGGACGCGAGCATCTTTGTGGCCAAGTTTTTTAGGGCACACGGTGGATGCCTTGGCATCAGGAGCCGATGAAGGACGTGGGAGGCTGCGTTAAGCCCCGGGGAGTCGCCAACCAGACGTTGATCCGGGGATGTCCGAATGGGGAAACCTAGCACCAGTCATGTGGTGTTGCCTCCGCCTGAATGTATAGGGCGGTTGGTGGTAACGCGGGGAAGTGAAACATCTCAGTACCCGTAGGAAGAGAAAACAAATAGTGATTCCGTGAGTAGTGGTGAGCGAAAGCGGAAGAGGCTAAACCGGGCGCGTGTTAAAGCCGGCGGGCGTTGCGTGTTCGGGGTTGTGGGACCTTCTGACAGTCTCTGCCGGGACTGTGAGCAGTGAGAAATCGATGGGGTAGCCGAAGCTTCTGGGAAGGGGCGCCGGAGACCGTGAGAGCCGGGTAGGCGAAATCCTGTCGACTGCTGGAGGGGATCCCAAGTAGCACGGGGCCCGAGAAATCCTGTGTGAATCTGCCAGGACCACCTGGTAAGCCTAAATACTCCCTGATGACCGATAGTGCACTAGTACCGTGAGGGAAAGGTGAAAAGTGCCCCGGTGAGGGGTCGTGAAAGAGTACCTGAAACCGTGTGCCTACAAGCCGTAGGAGCGTGAGCGGGGTTCGCCCTGCTCGTGATGTGACTGCGTGCCTTTTGAAGAATGAGCCTGCGAGTTGCGGTGTGTGGCGAGGTTAACCCGTGTGGGGTAGCCGTAGCGAAAGCGAGTCTGAATAGGGCGTTTGAGTCGCATGCTGCAGACCCGAAGCGGAGTGATCTAGGCATGGGCAGGTTGAAGCGCGGGTAAGACCGCGTGGAGGACCGAACCCACCAGGGTTGAAAACCTGGGGGATGACCTGTGTTTAGGGGTGAAAGGCCAATCAAACTCCGTGATAGCTGGTTCTCCCCGAAATGCATTTAGGTGCAGCGTCGCGTGTTTCTTGCCGGAGGTAGAGCACTGGATGGCCGATGGGCCCGACAAGGTTACTGACGTCAGCCAAACTCCGAATGCCGGTAAGTGAGAGCGTGGCAGTGAGACTGCGGGGGATAAGCTCCGTAGTCGAGAGGGAAACAGCCCAGACCACCGACTAAGGCCCCTAAGCGTGTGCTAAGTGGGAAAGGATGTGGAGTCGCAGTGACAACCAGGAGGTTGGCTTAGAAGCAGCCACCCTTGAAAGAGTGCGTAATAGCTCACTGGTCAAGTGATTCTGCGCCGACAATGTAGCGGGGCTCAAGTACACCGCCGAAGTCGTGGCATTCACGCATTAACCCTGGCTTTTGTCGAGGGGTGTGGATGGGTAGGGGAGCGTCGTGCGGCCGGCGAAGCAGCGGAGTGATCCAGTTGTGGAGGCCGTGCGAGTGAGAATGCAGGCATGAGTAGCGAATCAGAAGTGAGAAACTTCTGCGCCGGATGACCAAGGGTTCCTGGGCCAGGCTAATCCGCCCAGGGTAAGTCGGGACCTAAGGCGAGGCCGACAGGCGTAGTCGATGGACAACGGGTTGATATTCCCGTACCCGCTGTGATGCGCCCATACTGAACCCAGTGATACTAAGGGTCCTTAAGCCCTCCGGGCCTTCGGGTCTGGGGTGAGGCTGAACGCCTGACCTGATCTGGTAGTAGGTAAGCGATGGGGTGACGCAGGAAGGTAGCCCATCCCAGGCGATGGTTGTTCCTGGGGTAAGCGTGTAGGACGAGGGGTAGGCAAATCCGCCTCTCATGGGTCTGAGACGTGATGCCGAGCCGATTGTGGCGAAGTGGGTGATCCTATGCTGCCGAGAAAAGCCTCTAGTGAGTGTCATGGCGGCCCGTACCCGAAACCGACTCAGGTGGTCAGGTAGAGAATACCAAGGCGATCGGGTGAACTGCGGTTAAGGAACTCGGCAAATTGCCCCCGTAACTTCGGGAGAAGGGGGGCCTTCGCTGGTGATGAGTCTTGCACTCGGAGCTGGTGGGGGCCGCAGAGGCCAGGGGGAAGCGACTGTTTACTAAAAACACAGGTCCGTGCGAAGTCGTAAGACGATGTATACGGACTGACGCCTGCCCGGTGCTGGAACGTTAAGGGGACCGCTTAGCATGCCTTCGGGTGTGCGAAGGTGAGAACTTAAGCGCCAGTAAACGGCGGTGGTAACTATAACCATCCTAAGGTAGCGAAATTCCTTGTCGGGTAAGTTCCGACCTGCACGAATGGCGTAACGACTTCCCCGCTGTCTCAACCGCAGACCCGGCGAAATTGCACTACGAGTAAAGATGCTCGTTACGCGCAGCAGGACGGAAAGACCCCGGGACCTTCACTACAGCTTGACATTGGCGTTTGGAACGGTTTGTGTAGGATAGGTGGGAGACGGTGAAGCTGGGACGCTAGTTCCGGTGGAGTCATTGGTGAAATACCACTCTGGTCGTTTTGGACGTCTAACTTGGGTCCGTGATCCGGATCAGGGACAGTGTCTGGTGGGTAGTTTAACTGGGGCGGTTGCCTCCTAAAGGGTAACGGAGGCGCCCAAAGGTTCCCTCAGCCTGGTTGGCAATCAGGTGTCGAGTGTAAGTGCACAAGGGAGCTTGACTGTGAGACCGGCGGGTCGAGCAGGAGCGAAAGCTGGGACTAGTGATCCGGCGGTGGCATGTGGAAGCGCCGTCGCTCAACGGCTAAAAGGTACCCCGGGGATAACAGGCTGATCTTCCCCAAGAGTCCATATCGACGGGATGGTTTGGCACCTCGATGTCGGCTCGTCGCATCCTGGGGCTGGAGTAGGTCCCAAGGGTTGGGCTGTTCGCCCATTAAAGCGGTACGCGAGCTGGGTTTAGAACGTCGCGAGACAGTTCGGTCCCTATCCGCTGCGCGCGCAGGAGACTTGAAAGGGGCTGTCCCTAGTACGAGAGGACCGGGACGGACGAACCTCTGGTGTGCCAGTTGTTCCGCCAGGAGCACGGCTGGTTGGCTACGTTCGGGAGGGATAACCGCTGAAAGCATCTAAGCGGGAAGCTTGCCTTGAGATGAGGTCTCCCACCCCGTGAGGGGGTAAGGCTCCCAATAGACGATTGGGTTGATAGGCCGGAGGTGGAAGCGCAGTAATGTGTGGAGCTGACCGGTACTAATAGGCCGAGGACTTGACCATAAAGCATTCGTGTGGTTTCTGCAGCGCTCTGTACTCTTCGCCGGGTCCGGAGCAGCGCGTGATCACTGGTTTTGCTCGCGTCCACTGTGTGATTCTGAGGCAGCAGGCACCGTCTGCACCCCCGGGATGTCGGTTCCGGGTCGGGTGCGTGTGTTTGTGTGTTTCATAGTGTTACGGCGGTTATGGCGAAGGGGAAACACCCGGTTACATTCCGAACCCGGAAGTTAAGCTCTTCAGCGCCGATGGTACTGCACCGGGGACGGTGTGGGAGAGTAGGTCGCCGCCGGACAATCTTTCGAAGCGGGGCTCTGGACGTTCGTCGTCCGGGGCCCCGCTTTTTTGCGTGCCCGCATTCCGTTCCCGCGTTCCGCGGGGCTGACGCTTTGCAGGGCCGATGTGTCATTCGGCAAGGGGCGGCGAGGCCAGGAGGCCGGCCGGGGCGCTTGTCACGTCAAGCGTCGTCGGACCGGTACGCCCGTCGGTTGGCGGAGTGGCAGGCTCGGTGGTCGTCGAGGCGAAGAGGCGAGATAGCCCCGGTGACCGAGCCGTCGCCGCACTTTCGCCATCTGGGTGTTGACACCTGAGCGCAGGGGGCATAGGAGGCCTGAGCGGTTGCTAGGCTGGAGGTGCCGGGCCACCCCACCGCGGGTGGCCTTCGTTGCGCTGGACCACGATAGGGCGGGGCAGCGATATCGAACGGGGCGCATCCCGTGGCCGAAGACCGCCCGTACAGCGATCGCCCATCCACAGACGAAGAGGGCGCGCTCGCCGGTGAGCAAATGAATGGACCAGAAGTGAACAGTGATAACGGGCGTGACGGCACGGGCCGGCGCGGCGAAGGCGAGAACCGCGGGTTCGGCGGTCGAGAGGGCGGCCGAGGGGGCCGCGAATGGGGACGTTCAGGCGACGGTCCCCGATATGGTGAGCGCCGCGAAGGGCGTGGAGGCGGTTCCTACGGCTCCCGGGAGCGGAATGAGCGCCCCGGTGGTTACCGCGAGGACCGTGGGGAGCGTCGTCCGTTCAATCGTGATGACCGTCCGGGTCAGGAGCGTGGTGAGCGTCGGACGTACGGTGATCGTGACCAGGCGCGTAGCCGGTACGGTTCCCGGGATCGGGACGAGCGCCCTGGCTACGGTCGTGACGACCGTGGTGAGCGTCGTCCGTTCAACCGCGATGACCGCCCCGGTCAGGGTCGTGACGACCGTGGGGAGCGTCGTCCGTTCAATCGTGATGACCGTCCGGGTCAGGAGCGTGGTGAGCGTCGGACGTACGGTGATCGTGACCAGGCGCGTAGCCGGTACGGTTCCCGGGATCGCGACGACCGCCCCGGCTACGGCCGCAGTGAGCGCCGTCCGTTCAACCGCGACGACCGCCCCGGTCAGGGCCGTGACGACCGCGGAGAGCGTCGTCCGTTCAATCGCGACGACCGCCCTGGCTATGGCCGTGACGACCGTGGGGAGCGTCGTCCGTTCAATCGTGACGACCGTCCCGGTCAGGAGCGTGGTGAGCGCGGGGAGCGTCGGACGTACGGTGATCGTGACCAGGCGCGTAGCCGGTACGGTTCCCGGGACCGGGACGAGCGCCCTGGCTACGGTCGTGACGACCGTGGTGAGCGTCGTCCGTTCAACCGTGACGACCGCCCGGGTCAGGGCCGTGACGACCGTGGGGAGCGCCGCTCCTACGGCGACCGCGACGACCGTCCCCGCTACGGTCGCGATGACCGCGGGGCACGCCCCTCCGGCGATCGTGACGGGGGGTTCCGCAGCGAGGGCGGCGGATCCCGTACGCGTTACGGCCGTGACGACCGGCCCGCGGAGCGCGAGGAGACCGGGAGCCGGACGCGGGAGGAGCTTCCCCCGCTCGCTCCCGACATCACGGCGGACGAGCTCGACAAGGACGTCAGGGACGAGCTGCGCTCTCTTCCGCTCGATCTCGCGGACCTGGTCTCCTGCCACCTGGTGGCGGCCGGCCGGGCGCTTGAGGAGGACGAGCCCGAGCGCGCCTACGAGCACACCAAGGTGGCCCGTCGTTTCGCCGCCCGCATCGGCGTGGTCCGCGAGGCCGTGGGCATCGCGGCCTACCGTTCCGGGCACTTCGCCGAGGCGCTCAGCGACCTGCGCGCGGCGCGCCGTATGACCGGCTCCGACGCCTACCTTCCGGTCATGGCCGACTGCGAGCGCGGTCTCGGCCGCCCTGAGCGCGCTCTTGACCTGGTCCGTTCCCAGGAGGCCGAGCGTCTCGACCGGGTCGGAAAGATCGAACTCGCCATCGTGGAGTCGGGCGCCCGCCGGGACCTCGGCCAGAACGACGCCGCGGTCATCACTCTCCAGCGCCTCCCGGAGCTGCGCGACACGCGTCCGCACCCGTGGTCGGCGCGTCTCGCCTTCGCCTACGCCGACGCTCTGGCCGAGGCGGGGCACGAGGAGCCGGCCGTCGAGTGGTTCGGCCGCGCGATGGCCTTCGACGAGGACGGCGAGACCGACGCCGCCGAGCGGTACGCGCAGCTGACGGGCACCGTCATCGAGGACCTGGAGGAAGACGAGGACTTCGACGAGATCGAGGTCGACGACGCCGCCACACTCGACGCCCAGCTCGAGGACGAGGCGGACCTCGACGAGGACGGGCCGGACTTCGGCGATGTGCTGCCGGAGGAGGGACCTGCCGCCGAAGAAGAGACGCCTGCTGAGGCCGCGGGCGAGGCCGTACTCGGCGACGAGGCCGGCAAGGCCGGGACCGAGGCCGACGAGGCGGGCAAGGCCGGAGCCGAGGAGACCGAGGCCGACGATGAGGCGGCCGGGGCCGCCGACGCCGATGCCGCGAAGACCGCGGCGAAGGTCGAGGCCGGCGTGGGCCCGGCTTTCATCGAGCCGGACTTCGGCGATGTCCTCGGGGACTCGAACGAGGACGAGGACGAGGACGAGGACGAGGACGAGGACAAGAAGAAGTAGCGGTTCCACGCCGCCTCGGGCGGGCCGGAGGGCTCACCCGAGGCGGTACGGAATCGGGCCGGAGAACGCCGGAGGTCACCGGTTCGACCCGAGGCGGCGCCGGCTCAGGGCTGGACCCGGTTCAGCCAGTGAAGGATTCCGGCCACGTTGGACGGGGCGCCGCTGAGCAGTTCGAACTGCTCGGCCGTCCCGTCGTCGTCTTTCAGGGCCGCGTACCGCTCCCGGGTGCGCTCCCTGACCATGGCCACCGCGTGGTCCAGGTCCATGCCCTCGGAGTGCGCCCGGCGGGTCAGGTCCACCCAGACGCGCAGTTCCTCCGCCGAACGTTCCAGTGTCTCGGCCACGTTCCCGACCGGTCCGTAATGGCTGAACAGGAGGCGCTGGGGGGCCAGCGACTCGAACAACGCGATCGAGCCGAGCGCGGTCTGCAGGTCGAAGTCCGGGGGCGGGGTCGCCGGTCGCAGGTCTCCCGTCTGCGGGAGGTAGACACCGGCGGCGTCGCCGACGTAGAGGTCCCCCGTGCCGGAGTCGATCAGGCCCACGTGGTGCTTGGCGTGGCCCGGAGAATAGTGGCTGCTCAGCGTGCGGCCGTTGCCCAGGTCGATGGTCCCCGTGTCTCCGAGGGCGCGGATGCGTGACGACTCGGTGGGGGAGAGCTCCCCGAAGAGGGTGTCCAGTTTGTCGCCCCAGACCATCCGGGCGCTGGACATGAGTCGCGAGGGGTCGGCCAGATGCCGGGCGCCTTTCTCATGGACCACGATCTCGGCTTCCGGGTAGAAGCGGGCGATGTCGCCGACCCCGCCCGCGTGGTCCAGGTGGATGTGCGTCACGACCACCGTCGCGAGGTCCGCGGGCCCCACGCCCAAGGAGGTGAGGGCGTCGCGCACGATCGGGGCGGAGGTGGACGTGCCCGTCTCGACCAGGCAGGGACGGTCTCCCAGGATCAGGTATCCCGCTGTGATGCCGGAGTATCCGGCCATTCTCGTGTCGATCTCATAGACCTCGCCGCCGAGAGCGGTGATGTTGTCCACAGGTCACCTCAGAACTGGAACCGGCTTCCCCAGAACGGCGTTCGGCCGTTCCGGCACAGCTCACATCGTAAAGAGTCGTCTCCGATCGGCAGAGGCAGAGATCGGAGGAAGATTCGATGGATCGCAACGAGGTCGTCCTGGCGGGCCGCCTGCCCGAGGCGGCGAGCGTCAGGAAACTGCGGAGCGGAAGCGCGCTCACCAGGTGGCGGCTGATCGTCCGCCGGCAGCGGCGGGACCGGCGGACCCAGGTGGACACCATTCCCTGCGCGTCGTTCGTCCCGGAAGTGGCCCTGGCCGCCGCCGGATGGCTTCCCGGTGACATGGTCGAGGTGACGGGTTCGCTTCGCCGCCGCTGGTGGGGCGATGACGGATCCAAGGCGTCGGGTTACGAGGTGGAGGTTCACTCGGTGAGGCACCTCGGCCCCGCTCCCGGTGCGGCGCCCGCCGGTGACCGGGGCGAGGAGAGGGCGGCCGCGGCCGCCGTACGGCCTCCCGGGTCCGCGTCGGCCCGCGGTTCCGCGACGGGATCGCCGGTGCGGCCCGGGCGGGAGCGTTCACCGCTGCGGGCCGGAGCCGTCCCGTCCCGTGAGAGCCGCGGCGGCGGGCCACCGGCCGGGAGAGACGAGGCCGGGGCGGAGAGGACGCCATGAGCACCGCGAACCACGCCGGTGGAATGGCGGGCGCCCCGGGGCGGATCGGCTCGCCGCCGTGGTCATCGTGCCGCCGCCCGGCCTTCGACGCCTTACGGTGGTCAGTCGAGGTCGAACATCCGCAGGACCAGTCCCGTGCGGGGCTTGGGGCCGAAAGAGGTGGACTTGCGCGGCACCCGTTCCCGGTGGGACGCGACGGCGAGCACGTCGTCGACCTCCAGGGGGTTCATGAGCACGGCGGTCCCCCCCGACTCCCGGGCGAGCCGTACCGCGGCCTCCGCGTCGTGGTGTACGACGCGCACGGACCGCTCGTCGTCGGGCATCCCCCAGATCTCGGGGAGCAGGAACTCGGCGAGGACCGAGGTGTTCAGGGCCCTCCACCGGGCCGACCGGGTGTCGGGCATGGCCCGCTCCAGCCGTTCCCGGCCGGGATCGGTGAGGAGGTGGGCGGCGCCCCCGGCCGACAGCAGGTAGGCCGGCTCCGCCGCGGCCGCCAGCGCGGCGAGCCCCTCGCGGAGGGATCCGTACTCCCGGATCCTCCAGGCTTCCCCGGCCCGGGTGAGCGCCTCGTCGAGCGGCAGTCCCGGGATCACCCGGTGGATGGCCTTGATATCGGGCGGGTAGGCGGTGGAGTCCACCAGGAGCGCCAGGCCGAAGTCCCGGGCACCCGGCTTCGGCGGCCGCCCCGGCGCGGCGGCTTCGGCCGCGGCGTGGTGCTCCCGCTGGAGGGCGAGATACGTGGCGTAGCGGTGGTGCCCGTCGGCGATCAGCGCCTTGCGGGGACGCAGGTCCTCGTTGAGCAGGGCGATCTCGTCGGGGGCGGTGATGGCCCAGAGCCGGTGCCGCACCATGTCGTCGGTCGTCGCCTCGGTCAGGGGCGCCCGTGAGGCGGCGATCTCGTCCACGAGCCTGGTGGCCGCCCCGCCGTCGCCATCGTAGAGAAGGAAGATGGGCTCAAGGTTGGCCTCGGTCGTGCGCATCAGGGCCAGGCGGTCGGCGACGGGCCCCGGCATGACGTCCTCGTGCGGCAGGATGATCTGCTCCTCGGGGCCGGCCAGGCCCACATCCCCGATGAGTCCCCGCTGCAGGATCCCGGGGCCGATCTGCTCGTAGACGTACACGGCGGGTGACTCGTCGGCCACCAGCACGCCCGAGGAGAGCCAGGTCCGGAGGGTCTCGCGGGCTTCGGCGTAGCGGTGGCGGTCGCCGCCGGGAAGGATGAGCCGCACCACGTTGTTGGGGTGTGTGTCGAGCAGGTCCCGTGCGCCGATCTCGGTGATGAGGTCATAGGGCGGAGAGATCACCTCGGCCAGATCGCCGACCGCGAATCGCACGCCGCGAAACGGGCGTAGCACCAGCCCGCCAGGCACCGGCAGTTCAGGATTCGCCATAGAGGGCATGTTGTCATAAAGGTCTGTAAGGCTCGGGGTCCGTCTTGAGGGCGCGGTGGTGCCCGGGTTGTCAGGGAATCGGTCAGATACGTCATCTGTCGATGAAGGAGGCCTCACGTATGGTCCAAGGACGCAGCGGTTCGCCTGATTCCCCCGATCCAGAGGCGGGCGCTCCCGTCGGGGACGTCTATGACTGGTTTCAACGCGGAATGAGGCTTCTGGCCGAGGGCAGTCCGGCCGCCGCCGCCTCGCTGCTGGAGCGGGCCGCCGACGCCGAACCGGAGTCTCGCAGCATCAGGGAGGGCCTCGCCCGGGCCCAGTTCAACTCGCGGCAGTACGCCGACGCCGTCGACAGTTTCCGCTGGATCATCGACGCCAACCCGGCCGAGGACTACGCCTACTTCGGCCTGGGGCTCGCCCTGTGGCGCACCGGGGACATGGAGGCGGCGCAGGAGCCCCTGGCCATCGCCGTCGCGATGCGTCCCGACCAGCGTCATTACGTGTCGGCGCTGCGGAGCGTCCGCGCGACCCTCCGCGCCCGTCAGGCGTGACACACGGGGTGATGGAATAGGGCGGTGGATTCCAACACGCTCATCGACCCCTACGACACCCTCCTCCTCGATCTCGACGGCGTGGTCTATCTGGGTCGTGACCCCGTTCCGGGGGCTCCGGAGGCGTTGCGCCGGGCGGCGGAGGGAGGAGTGCGGCTCGCCTACGTCACCAACAACGCCTCACGCACTCCCGGGGCGATCGCCGAGCACCTGAGCACGCTCGGCGCCCCGGCGCGTGCCGAGGACGTCGTCACCTCGGCCCAGGCCGCCGCGCGGCTGGTGGCCGAACGGGTCGAGCCCGGTTCGGCGGTGCTGGTGGTCGGGGGAATGGGGCTGCGCAGTGCCCTGCGCGCGCACGGTCTGCGCCCGGTGAGCACCGCGGCGGAGGAGCCCGCCGCGGTCGTACAGGGCATCGCGCCCGATCTCTCCTATGGCCTGCTCTGCGAGGGCACGCTGGCCGTACGGCGGGGCGCCCTGTTCGTGGCGGCCAACGCCGACACCACGATGCCGTCCGGCCGGGGGGAACTGCCGGGCAACGGGGCGATGGCCCGGGTGATCGCCACGGCGACCGGGGTGGAGCCCGTCGTGGCGGGGAAGCCGGAGCCGCCCCTGCACCGGGAGTCGATGCTGCGTACCGGTTCCCGGCGGCCCCTGGTGGTCGGTGACCGGCTCGACACCGACATCGAGGGGGCGACGAACGCGGGGGTGGACGCCCTGCTGGTGCTGACCGGCGTGACCGGGCCGCTCGACCTGCTGACAGCGGGTCCCCACCGGCGGCCAGCCTATGTCGCCGCGGACCTGTCGGCGCTGCACCGGCCCTACCCCGCGGTGCTGCGGTCCGGAGACGGGTGGGCCTGCGAGGGGTGGAGCGCACGCTGGGACGGCGGTCGGCTGCGCCTCGACGGCCATGGGGAGGCGATCGACGGTCTCCGCGCGGCCTGCACCGCGACATGGGAGGCGGCCGGTGAGGGAAGGGCGGACGAGGACGCCGTGAAGGCCGCACTGGACTCCCGGCTACCCGGGGAAGGCGTCCGCCGTCCGTGATCCGGTCACCCGGAGCGAGGACGGGCCGCCCAGAGCAGGACGAACCGGTCCGGGCGTTGAGTAACCGGTCTGGGTGAGAAGCCGGCCCGGGCGGTGAGCAGCCGGCCTGGGCGAGGAGCCGGTACAGGCGATGAGGAACCGGTCCGGGTGAGGAGCCGGTACAGGAGGGAACCGGTCCGGGCGGGGAACCGGCCGGCGGACCCGCCCGCCGGGCTTCCCGGGTCCCGCGGGCTCGGAGGGGCGGGAAGCCGGGGAAACCGGGGAGGCGGCGGGTCCCGGAGGTCAGAGGAGCTTGCGCAGCCGGAGGAGGTCGCCGAAGCTCGCGTCGATCTTCACTTTGCCGCCGAACAGCGCGCGTCCCATGTCCAGCTCCCCGTTGACCAGGGAGACCAGGTCGTCACTGCCGATGGTCAGTTTCACGTCGGCGGGTCTGCCGTCGGTGGGGGGCCGCTCCTCGAAGGGACCCAGTCCGCCGTGGTGGATGCGTCCGTAGAAGGTGACGCTGAGATCGCTGATGTGGCAGCTGATGCTGCGCTCGACCACGTGCTTGGCGCGGCTCGCCTGGTCAACCTCGTCGAACTGCTCGCCGAGTCTGCGCAGTGCCACCCGGCACTCGTCGACGGTCGCCATCGCGCGACGCTCCTTTCTCTTTCCGGACGCTTCCGGATCCTTTGACGTACGGACGGTAGCGTTCCACATGAACATAATGTGCGATCCGGCGTGCGGGGGTTCGCCGGAGGGGGGAGGCATCGCCATGGTGTTCGATGCGCTGCGCGGATACCTGCAGGGGGCCACCGGCCTCACCGAGATGACGACGGCCAGGGCGCGGGAGGTGGTCCGTGACCTGTTCGGTCTGAAGGAGGCGGAGTCACCGCAGGCGTCCGACCAGATCGACGAGATGGCCAGGGAGCTGGTCACGGCGGGGCAGGAGAGCCGGCACCAGCTCGATGAGATCATTCAGAACGAGGTGAACCGCCTGGTCGACGCGTTCGACCAGGCGCACGCGAGAGAGATCGAGGAGATCGACCGGCTGCGGACGCGCGTGGCCGAGTTGGAGGCCCGGCTGGCCGAATCCGAGACCTCTGCCACACCGCGCGCCACACGGAGCCGTACCGCCGCGAAGACCGCGGAGAAGCCGGGCAAGGCGGTCAAGGCCGCCGCGAAGCCGGGCAAGCCGGAGGAGGCCGCGGGGAAGGCCGCGGCGAAGACAGGGGCGGCGAAGACCACGAAGGCCGCCGGCAAGGCGAAGGCGGAGGAGAAGCCGGAGGAGACCGCCGGGAAGGCCGCCCCGAAGACGAGGAGGTCGACCGCGAAGGCGGCTGAGGAGACGGGGAAGGACACGGCGAGTACGGCGAAGACCGCGGGAAAGGCGGCGGCGAAGACCGGGAAGGCCGCTGGGAGGGCCACCGCGAAGACCGAGGAGAAGACCGAGGAGAAGACCACCGGCGGGACCGCGGAGAAGCCGGGAGAGGACGCGGGCAAGAGCGGGAAGGCCGCCGGGAAGACCGCCGGGAAAGCCGCCGGGAGGACCGCGGGGAAGGCGGGCCGTACGGCCGGGACGACGCGCGCCGCGGCGTCCGATACGGTCAAGGCGTCCACGGGCGCGGCGTCCCGCGCCCGTGCGGCGAACAGGACGGCGAAGAACACCTCCGGAGGGGACGGATGACCTACCTGCCCGAAGAGAACGGCGACGAAGAGACCGGCGAAGAGCGGGTCGACGCCGTGCTGAACGGGCTGACCCGGCTCGGCGAGGTGCCCGTCTCGGCGCACGTGGGCGTGTTCGAGGAGGTGTTCGCCGGGCTGGAGGGGGTGCTCGCCTCGGCGGACGACACCGCGGACCGGCAGCGGTGAGCCGGCGGGCACGCCTCGACAGCGAGCTCGTCCGCCGCCGGCTGGCAAGGTCCAGGGAGCAGGCGGCCCAGCTGATCGAGGAGGGCCGGGTCACCGTCGGCGGCCGGGTGGCCGCCAAGGCCGCGACCCAGGTGGACACCGCCGCGGCGATCGTGGTGGCCGAGGCCCCCGGCGGCGTCGACTACGTCTCGCGGGGGGCGCACAAGCTGCTGGGCGCGCTGGAGGCGTTCGGGCCCCGCGGCCTGACCGTCACCGGGCGGCGCTGCCTGGACGCCGGGGCCTCGACCGGGGGCTTCACCGACGTGCTGCTGCGCAACGGCGCGGCGCACGTGCTGGCGGTGGACGTCGGGTACGGCCAGCTCGCCTGGTCGCTGCGGACCGACGAGCGGGTCACGGTCATGGAGCGGGTCAACGTCAGGGACCTGACGCCCGACATGGTGGGGGAGGCCCCCACCCTGGTCGTGGGCGACCTGTCCTTCATCTCGCTGCGCCTGGTGCTGCCGGCCCTGACCCGCTGCGCCGCCGGGCGGGCCGACTTCGCGATGCTGGTCAAGCCCCAGTTCGAGGTGGGCAGGGAGCGGGTCGGTGCCGGCGGCGTCGTCCGGGACCCCGCCCTGCGGGCGCAGGCCGTACAGGATGTCGCCGAGGCCGCCCGGGGGCTCGGTCTCGTCGTGCGCGGCGTCACCGCGAGCCCGCTGCCCGGCCCGTCCGGCAACGTCGAGTACGTCATCTGGCTGGGCAAGGGAGAGGGCGCGCCGCCGGTCGCCGACGTCGAGGCGGAGATCGGGCGCGCGGTGGCGGAAGGGCCCCGCTAAGGTCTGCTCGTGGATCTTCGCCGCGGGACGGCGGGGATCCGCGGCACGGGCGGTCGCGACCACCGAGGTCGGGATCCCGCCACGGCCCGGAACAGCCCGCCGGCACGGGACCGTTCACCGTACCGGGGCCGTCCCCCGGCACGGGGCCGTACGGCGGCATGGCCTCACCGGCGGACGGGTCGAAGACGCCGGTGCTCACCCCCGAAAGAGTGGAGACATGACAACCAAGCGCACCGTGCTGGTAACCGCCCACACCGGGCGGCAGGCGGCCGTCGAGAGCGCCCGGCTGGTGATCGGGCGGCTGCTGGAGGCGGGGGTGGCGGTGCGCGTCCTCGGCTCCGAGGCCGAGGCCGTCGCGTGCGCGGGCGCCGACGTGGTGCCGGCCACCGCCATGGCCGTCCAGGACGCCGAGATGATGATCGTGCTCGGCGGCGACGGCAGCCTGCTGCGGGCCGCCGAGCTCGCCCGTCCGGCCGGGGTGCCGCTGCTGGGGGTCAACCTCGGGCACGTCGGGTTCCTCGCGGAGGCGGAGGTGGAGGACCTGGCGGTCGCGGTGGACTGCGTGGTCCGGGGCCGCTACGACGTGGAGGAGCGGATGGCCGTCGAGGTCACCGCCCGCCTCAACGGGCGGCTGCTGGCCGACACCTGGGCGCTCAACGAGGCGACCGTGGAGAAGAACGACCGGATGCTGGAGGTGGTCGCCGAGGTCGACGGGCGGCCTCTGTCACGATGGGGGTGTGACGGGGTCATCTGCGCCACCCCCACCGGTTCGACCGCGTATGCTTTCTCGGCCGGTGGCCCGGTGGTGTGGCCGGAGGTGGAGGCGCTGCTGCTGGTGCCGATCAGCGCCCACGCGCTGTTCGCCCGGCCGCTGGTGGTCTCCCCGCGTTCCCGGCTGGCGCTGGAGGTCCAGCCGGAGACCGCCGGGGCCGTGCTGTGGTGCGACGGCCGCCGCCGCTTCGATCTGCCCGCCGGAGCACGGGTCGAGGTGCGCCGGGCCGAGGTGCCGGTACGGCTGGCTCGGCTGCACGGTCTGGAGGACACCGGGGCGCCGTTCACCGACAGGCTGGTCGCCAAGTTCGGCCTTCCTGTGCAGGGCTGGCGCGGCCGGGCACGGTCGTAGATCATCCCGGCGATCGCGGTGCCGAGCGCGTAGGATCGTGCCCGCGCACCGCACTGATGTTCGGTGAATTCGATGTGACGGGAGGGACCAGTGCGACCCAGGGTCGAGGAGGTCCGCATCCAAGGGCTCGGCGTGATCGACGAGGCCGTCCTGGCGCTGTCGCCGGGATTCACCGTGCTCACGGGCGAGACCGGCGCGGGCAAGACGATGGTGGTGACAGGTCTGGGGTTGCTGTTCGGCGGCCGGGCCGACCCGGCCCGCGTCCGCCCGGGCTCCGACAAGGCGACCGTCGAGGGCACCCTCGTGGTGAACCCGGCGGGCCGGGTGGCCCAGCAGGTGCAGGACCTCGGAGGAGACGTCGAGGGCGGCGAGCTGATCATCTCGCGCACCGTCTCGGCCGAGGGCCGCAGCCGGGCTTGGCTGGGCGGGCGCACCGTCCCGGTGGGTACGCTGACCTACCTCGCCGAGGACCTCGTGGCCGTCCACGGCCAGATGGACCAGCAGCGGCTGCTGCAGTCCGGCCGTCAGCGCGCGGCCCTCGACCGTTATGCCGGCGAGGAGCTGGTCAAGCCGCTGCGCGCCTACGAGCAGGCCTACCGGCGCCACAGGCAGGTGACCGACGAGCTGGCCGAGATCACGGCCCGGGCCCGGGAGCGCGCCCAGGAGGCCGACATACTCCGGTTCGGGCTGGAGGAGGTCGGGCGGGCCGAGCCCAGGCCGGGCGAGGAGACCGAGCTGCGCGAGGAGGAGGAGCGGCTCTCCCACGCCGACTCGCTCCGCAGCGCGGCCGAGACCGCGCACCGGGCGCTGCTCGGTGACCCGATGGCCGGCGACCAGGACCTCCAGGACGCCGTCACGCTGGTCGGACAGGCCCGCTCGGCCGTCGAGGCGGTCCGCGACTTCGATCCGGCGCTGGCCGGGATCGCCGACCGGTTGGCCGAGGCCGGCTACCTCATCTCCGACGTCGCCACCGAGCTGGCCGCCTACGCCGAGTCGGTCGAGGCCGACCCGGCCCGCCTCGCGATGGTTCAGGAGCGCCAGGCGGTGCTGACCCACCTGGTGCGCAAGTACGGCGAGGACACCCGGGCCGTGCTGGCCTGGGCGGAGCAGGCCGCGCGGCGCGTCACCGAGCTGGAGGGCGACGACGAGCGGATCGCCGAGCTCACCCGCGAGCAGGAGGAGCTCACCGGCCGCCTCACCGGGTTCGCGGCCGAGCTGACCCGGATCCGCACCACCGCCGCCGAGCGGTTCGGGCAGGCGGTGACCGAGGAGCTCACCGCGCTGGCCATGCCGCACGCCCGGGTGGTGGTCGTCATCACGCCCGCCGCCGAGTTCGGCCCGCACGGCCTGGACGAGGTGGAGCTGCGGATGTCCCCGCATCCGGCCTCGCCGCCCCTGCCGCTGAACAAGGGGGCCTCCGGCGGTGAGCTGAGCCGGGTGATGCTCGCCATCGAGGTGGTCTTCGCCGGCGCCGACCCGGTGCCGACGTTCGTCTTCGACGAGGTCGACGCGGGCGTGGGCGGCAAGGCGGCGGTGGAGATCGGCCGCCGCCTTGCCCGCCTGGCCCGCACCGCCCAGGTGATAGTGGTCACACACCTGCCGCAGGTCGCGGCGTTCGCCGACCAGCACCTGGTGGTGGAGAAGGCGGGCGACGGCAGCGTGGTGCGCAGCGGCGTGGTGGCGCTCGACCGGGACGGCCGGACGCGGGAGCTGGCGCGCATGCTCGCCGGGCTGGAGGACTCCGAGCTGGGCCGCGCGCACGCCGAGGAACTGCTGGCGATCGCCGCCGCCGACAAAAGGGGTTGAGGAGGACTGTCCACGCCTATTCAGGGGAGTAACCGGACGCCGGTGATTCCCAGTGAGGAACCCGGCGGGCATCAGGCTGCCCGGCCCACCCGGTCGTCGCCTCTGGCAGGATGGTTTCGATGAAGGTGCCGATTGACGGGCCTCGACGCAGGCTCACCGGTTACCTCCGCCACAGGAAGGTCTCGGACCTTCCCGGGGTGACGGCCGTGGCGCGGATCGACCGGCGGACGAAGAGGCTCACCAAGCGCCTCCGCCCCGGGGAGATCGCGATCATCGACCACGTCGACGTCGACCGGGTGAGCGCGGAGGCGCTTGTCGCGTGCGGCGCGGCGGGCGTGATCAACGTGGCCGCGGGCATCAGCGGGCGCTACCCCAATCTCGGCCCGCAGATCATCGTCGAGGCCGGCGTGCCGTTCGTCGACAACGCCGGCCCCGAGCTGTTCGACCGGATCTCCGACGGAGACCTGGTCCGGCTGCACGACGGCGTCGTCCACCTCGACGACGAGATCGTCGGCAAGGGCGACGTGCAGACGGCCGAGTCCGTCGAGGCCGCCATGGCCGAGGCGCGGGCCGGGCTGACCACGCAGATCGAGGCGTTCGCCACCAACACGATGGAGTACATCCAGCGTGAGCGCGACCTCCTCATCGACGGCGTCGGCGTGCCCGACGACGTCCACACCTCCATGGACGGCAGGCACGTCCTCATCGTGGTGCGCGGTTACCACTACAAGGAGGACATCGCCGTCCTGCGCCCCTACATCCGTGAGTACCGCCCCGTCATGATCGGGGTGGACGGCGGAGCCGACGCGCTCATCGAGGCCGGTTACCTCCCCGACGTCATCGTCGGCGACTTCGACTCGGTCTCGGACAAGGCCCTCACCTGCGGTGCCGAGCTGGTCGTGCACGCCTACCGGGACGGCCGCGCGCCGGGCCTGGAGCGGATCCAGCGGCTCGGCCGCGACGCCGTCGTCTTCCCCGCCGTCGGCACCAGCGAGGACATCGCCATGCTGCTCGCCGACGACAAGGGCGCCGACCTGATCGTCGCCGTCGGCACCCACGCGACGCTGGTGGAGTTCCTCGACAAGGGACGCGCCGGCATGGCCAGCACCTTCCTCACCCGCCTGCGGGTGGGCAGCAAGCTCGTCGACGCCAAGGGCGTCAGCCGGCTGTACCGCAGCCGGATCTCCACCTCGTCACTGCTCCTGCTCGTGGCCACCACGCTGATCACCATGGGGGTGGCGATCATCGTCTCCCCGGTGGGCAAGATCTGGCTGGACAGCGTCCGCGACATCTGGAACGGCTTCATCTTCTGGTTGGTCGGACTCTTCTCGTGATCGATTTCCGCTATCACCTCGTCTCCATCGTCGCGATCTTCCTGGCGCTGTCGGTCGGCATCGTGCTCGGCACCAGCTTCCTGGAGGACCCCGCCATCAAGGCGACGGAGATCTTCGCCAACCAGCTCCGAGTGAGCAACGAGGAGTACCGCGACCAACTGGAGGCCGTGCAGAAGCGCGAGGCGGCCAACGACGCCTTCGTCACCGACGCGGCCCCCCGACTGGTGCAGAACGCCCTCGCCACGGAGAGCGTCGCCATCGTCGAGGCCCCCGGCGTCACGAACGCCGTGCGCGAGGGGGTCCAGGACCTCCTCGTCAAGGCGGGGGCCACGGTGACCGGCCGGGTCGTCCTCGACGAGAGCTACGTCGACGCGGCCCAGGCGGCCCTCATCGAGAAGCTCGCCGACGACGCCAAGCCGGCCGACATGACCTTCCCCGCGGACGCCACGCCGTACCGGAAGGTGGCGACCGCGCTCGCCGACGCGATCGTGACCGACGACCCGGCCCAGATCGGCAAGGAGAACCCGGTGGCCGCCGGGGTCCTGGACGCCTTCGAGGCCGGCGGGCTGCTCACCGTCACCGGCGAGCCGGCCAAGCGCGCCGCCCTGGCCGTGCTGATCGCCCCGGCCGAGCCGTACACCGGGGAGGGCGCGGCCCAGCAGGCGAACGCGCTCGTGTCGATGGCGCTGGGCCTGGACGAGACCGGCCGGGGCGTCGTCGTGGCCGGCGGGCCGTCCTCCGCCACGACGGGTGGCGTCGTCGCGGCGCTGCGTGACGACACCGCCGCCGCCGAGAAGGTCTCCACCGTCGACAACGCCGATAAGCCCATGGGGCGGGTCGTGGTGGTCTACGCTCTGCGGGAGCAACTGTCCGGGGCCACCGGCCAGTACGGCATCGGCCCGGGCGTCTCGGGTGTCGAGCCCAGCGCGTCGCCGGCCCCCACGGCCACCTCCGGAGGATGACCCGATGGCTCGTCGCGCTCTCACCGCCGCCCTGGCCGGCGCACTCCTCGGCGCGGCCGCGGCCCGCGCCGCGTACGCGGCCTTCACCCGCAGGCCGCCGGTCGGCGACGCCGAGACCTGGAGCCGCACCAACCACCGGGGCGAGCCCATCACGCTTCTGGAGGGCCCGGCGTTCGTCGCGGGCGCGGGTGTCGCCGCCGCGGCGGTCCCCGGCCTGCCCGCCCGGGTCCGCGCGGCCGCGCTGCTGGCCGCGGCCGGCGCCGGCGGCCTGGGCGCCTACGACGACCTGTACGGCGTGACGGCCTCCAAGGGGTTCCGGGGCCACCTGGGCGCGCTGGCCAAGGGCGAGGTCACCAGCGGCGCGGTGAAGATCGCCGGGATCGGCCTGACCGGGCTGGCCGCGGCCGCGCTGACCGCGCGTCGGCCCGCCGACGCGGTGATCGACGGCATGCTGGTCGCGGGCGCCGCCAACCTGGCCAACCTGTTCGACCTGCGCCCGGGCCGCGCCATCAAGGTCGGCCTGCTCGCCGGCGCGCCGCTGCTCGCCGCGGGCCTGCGCCGCGGCGACCCGGTGGCCGCGGCCCTGGCCGCGCTGCCGCTCGGCGCTTCGGCCGCCCTGCTGCCCGAGGACCTGGGTGAGCGGGCGATGCTGGGCGACGCCGGGGCCAACGCGCTGGGCGCGCTGCTCGGCCTGGCCGCCGCCGTCACCCTGGGGCGTCCAGGCCGTCTGGCCGCGCTCGGCACCGTGGCCGCGCTGACCGCCGCCTCGGAGAAGGTCAGCTTCACCAAGGTCATCGCCGGCAACCCGGTGCTCAACCGCATCGACATGCTCGGCCGCCGTCCCCCGGAGCAGGCGCCCGCCGGCTGATGCGAAGGAAGATCGGGCAGGGGGTCGCGGGCGCGGCGCTCCTCATCGGGATCGTCACCATGGCCGCCCGGATCATCGGGTTCGGCCGGTACTGGGTCCAGTCGCACACCGTCGCCAACTCCTGCCTGAGCACCGCCTACAACACCGCCAACTACGTCCCCAACATCGTCTTCGAGCTGGTGGCCGGTGGCGCGCTGGCCGGGATGGTGGTCCCGGTGCTGGCCTCGGCCGCCTCCCGGTCCGGCGACGATCCCGGTGCCCGGGAGGAGGCCGGCCGGATCACCTCGGCGCTGCTCACCTGGACGATGCTGGTCCTGGTGCCGCTGACCCTGCTCATCGCGGTCCTGGCCGGGCCGATCGTCTCGCTGCTGAGCGGCGACGCCAGGGAGTGCGACCTGTCGCAGGTCGTCGCGGCCGGGACGGACATGCTCGTCGTCTTCGCCCCCCGCATGATCTTCTTCGGGCTCGCCGTGGTCCTGTACGGCGTGCTGCAGGCCCACCGGCGGTTCATGGGGCCCGCGCTGGCGCCGCTGGTCTCCAGTCTGGTCGTGGTCGCCTCCCTCGTGGCGTTCGAGGCGGTGAACGGCGGCGCCGCCGATGACCTGTCGCGCCTGACCCCGGCCGGGAGCCTGACGCTGTCCGTGGGCGCGACCGTCGCGGCCGCGGCGATGGTGCTGACCGTGCTCGGCCCGGTGGCGCGGCTGGGGCTGCGGCTGCGGCCCTCGCTGTCGTTCCCGCCCGGGGTGGCGGCCCGCGCCCGGCGCCTGGCGGTCGCGAACCTGGCCGTGCTGGTGGCCCAGCAGGTCACGCTGACGGTCGTGGTCCGGCTGGCCAACCACTTCGGCGGGGCGGGCGTGGTGGGCGTCTACACCTACGCCTGGGCGCTGTTCCAACTGCCCTTCGCGGTGTTCGTGGTACCGGTGGCCACCAGTTCGTTCCCGCTGTTGTCCACCCGGGCGGCCGATGGCGACCGGACCGGGTTCGACGACCTCGCGTCGTCCACCACGCGGGTGGTGCTGCTGGTGACGGGGCTGTCGGCCGGGGTGATGGCGGCGGTCGCCACGCCCGTGGCGCGGGTCTTCGTGGCGGGCACCGAGGGCGGCGACCCCCCGGCGATGGCCCGCGCGGTCGCGTTCTTCGCGCTCGGCCTGGTGGGCTACGGCCTGATGTTCCACCTCGCGCGGGTGCTGTACGCCCGCGGCGAGGGAAGGGCGGCGGCGCTCGCCTCGGTCGCCGGGTGGGCGGTCGCGCTGGCCGCGCAGGTCGTGCTGGCCCGCGCCGCCGCGGACGACCCCTCGCAGGTGGTGGGACGGCTGGCGCTGGGCAGCACCGCCGGTGTGACGGCCGGCGGGGCGCTGCTGGCGCTGGCCGTACGCCGGGGCGCGGGGGCCGGGGCGCTGGCCGGGACGGGGCGGGCACTGCTCGCCGCGGTGCTCGGCGGGGCCGCCGCCTACGGCGCCGGCCTGGTCGTCGCGGACGCCCTGACGGGCACGTCGACGTGGACGAGCGTGATCGCCGGGGTGGTGGCCGCCCTGGCGGGCGCGGCGGCGTTCGCGGTCGTGGCCGTGGTGGTCGACGGGCCGGACGCCCGGGCGCTGCTCGGCGGGATCGGCGGGCTGGGCAGGATCACCGGGTCCGGCGGCCCCGGCGGAGGCAAGGGGATGTCCGCCACAGGAGGGAGACGCTCCGATGGCCGAGACGGCGCGGGCGGCGTCACGGGAGGGGGATGTTCCGATGGCTGAGGCGGCGCGGGTGGCGTTCGTGCTGGGGACCAGCGCGGGCGGGGTCGGGCGGCACGTCGCGATGCTGGCCGGCGGGCTGGCGGAGCGGGGAGTGCGGGTGGTCGTGGCGGGCCCGCCGGCCACCGGGGAGAGCTTCGGGTTCGGCCGTCTCGGGGCGCGGTTCACGCCCGTGCCGATCTCGGACCGGCCCCGTCCCAGGGGGGACCTCCAGGCGCTGCGCCGGCTGCGGGCGCTGCGCGGCGCCGACGTCGTGCACGCCCACGGGCTGCGCGCCGGGGCGCTGGCCGCGCTCGCGCTGGCCGGGACCGGCACGCCCCTGGTGGTGACGCTGCACAACGCCGCCACCGCCGGCGGCGCGGTCGGCGCGGTCCACGCCGTCCTGGAGCGGATCGTGGCCCGCCGGGCCGACCGCGTCCTGGTGGTCTCCGCCGACCTGGGAGAGCGGATGCGCCGGCTCGGGGCGCGGCACGTGGCGGACGCGGTGGTCCCGGCGCCCCCGCTGGCCCCGTCCGGGCGCCCGCCCGCGCGGGTGCGGGCGGAACTCGGCGTGGGCGAGCGCCCGGTCCTGCTGACGGTCGCCAGGCTCGCCCAGCAGAAGGGCCTGGAGACGCTGCTCGACGTCGCCGCCGCCTTCGCTCCCGGCGCGGGGGAGGAGCGGGGACCGGAGTCCCCGGCAGCGGGGGAGGAGCGGGGGCCGGTTTTCCTGGTGGCCGGTGAGGGGCCGCTGCGCGGGCCGCTGCGGGAGCGGATCGACCGCGAGGGGCTGCCGGTGCGGCTGCTGGGCGACCGCGGCGACGTCGCGGACCTGCTCACCGTGGCCAGGGCGCTGCTGGTGCCGAGCCGATGGGAGGGGCAGCCGCTCACCGTCCAGGAGGCGCTGCGGGCCGGGGTGCCCGTCGTGGCCACCGCCGTGGGCGGCCTGCCCGCCATGGTGGGGGAGGCCGGGCTGCTGGTGCCGTACGGCGACGCGGACGCCATGCGCGAGGCGGTGGCCCGGGTGCTGGCCGACGACGGGCTCGCCCGGGACCTGGGGCGGGCGGCGGTCCTGAGGGGGCGCGCGCTGCCCGGCCGCCGGGAGGCGTTGGAGGCCGCGCTGGCGGTTTACCGGACGCTGTTCGGGGGAGGCGCAGGGTTGGAACAACCGACCACGCCTGATCGTTGAATTAGGCGGTTCCAAGCCACCCACCTATACTGGCTTGGTTAGGGGGGGAGTATCCCTTCGCGACAGTCTCGTCATCACGGTGCCGCCCCGCTCCATGGGGCCCCCGGGGCTGTCGGTCCGCGTTCTTCCGCGGGCGGGAGAGACCTCCGGCAGTCAGTCGTGCGCGCCGCCGGAGGTTACCAACCGTGATCGTTCCTGTCTGGGCTTGGATCGCCGTCATCGGCGGCCTTCTCGTGGTCCTCGCCCTCGATCTGTGGATCGTCGACCGGGGCGAGCCCCGCGAGTTCTCCATGAAGCAGGCGGGGGCGTGGGTCGGCTTCTACGTCACGCTCGCCGTCATCTTCGCCGTCGTGCTGTGGATCACCAGCGGGGCGACCTCCGCGGCGCAGTTCGTCGCCGGCTATATCACCGAGTACAGCCTGAGCGTCGACAACCTGTTCATCTTCTACATCATCATGACCCGCTTCGCGGTGCCCAAGGTCCACCAGCACAAGGTGCTGCTGGTCGGCATCCTGATGGCGCTGGTCATGCGAGGCGTCTTCATCGCCGTGGGCGCCGCCGCGCTGTCGAGCTTCAGCTGGCTGTTCTACGTCTTCGGCCTCTTCCTCATCTACACCGCCGTCCAGCTCATCCGCCAGCACGGCGAGGACGAGGACGACTTCAACGAGAACGCGGTCCTGCGCTGGGCCCGCCGGGCGCTGCCGCACACCGACGACTACGTGGGCTCCCGGGTCTTCGTCAAGATCGGTGGCAAGCGCATGGTCACCCCGATGCTGATCGTGATGGTCGCCATCGGCACCACCGACCTGCTGTTCGCGCTCGACTCGATCCCGGCGATCTTCGGTCTCACCACCGACGCCTTCATCGTCTTCACCGCCAACGTGTTCGCACTGATGGGCCTGCGCCAGCTCTACTTCCTGCTGGGCGGGCTGCTGCAGAAGCTCGTCTACATCAGCTACGGTCTGGCGTTCATCCTTGGTTTCATCGGGGTTAAGCTGATTCTCGAGGCGCTGCACTCCAGCGGCGTCTCCTGGGCACCGGAGGTGCCGATCTGGCTCTCGCTGGCGGTCATCGGCGTCACCATGACGGTCACCACCGTCGCCAGCCTGGTGAAAGCCCGCCGCGACGAGAGCAGGAACAGGGAAGTGACCACCCCCGCGGGTGCCGAACAGGGCTAGAGGATCGGCGCCCGAGGCGGTTTTCTTGTCTGGTTCCGCCGTATAAGGGTTATGAGATGGGTAGCATCCTGCCTCAAGCAGGTAGACATACCGGTCTAACGCCGCAATACATCACAAAGGTTCCCCGTGTCCCACGATTCAGCAAGCCCTCAGCCCGGCCGGATCAGACTGGCTCGTGGCGTTTCCCCGTGGCTTCTCCCGACCGTGGCCGCCGCCACGGCGACCTCGCTGCTCAGCCGCCGTGACCGGCGCTGGGCCCTGGCGGCCCTCCCGCTGACCGCGCTCACCGGCGGGATGCTCTGGTTCTTCCGCGACCCCGACCGCGTGCCGGGCACAGCGCGCGTCCTGTCCCCCGCGGACGGCGTGGTGCAGAGCATCGACCCGTGGCCCGACGGCCGCACGCGGGTGGCCATCTTCATGAGCCCGCTCAACGTGCACGTCAACCGCGCGCCGCTGGCCGGCACGGTCACCTCCGTCGAGCACGTCCCCGGCGGGTTCCTGCCCGCTTTCAACAAGGACAGTGACTCCAACGAGCGCGTCGTGTGGCACCTGGACACCGAACTCGGCGACATCGAGCTGGTCCAGATCGCCGGTGCCGTCGCCCGGCGCATCGTGCCCTACCTGGCGGCGGGCGCCAAGGTCGTGCGGGGCGAGCGGATCGGCCTCATCCGGCTGGGCTCGCGGGTGGACGTCTACCTGCCCGAGGGGATCGCCCCCGCCGTGTCGGTCGGACAGAAGACCGTCGCGGGGGTGACCGGTCTTGACCACGGCTGACGCCGGCTGGCCGCTCGACGAGACGGACGACGAGCCGCGCGGCCCCGTCGGCAAGGCGTTCCGGCTCTCGGCCGCCGACTCCCTGTCGCTCGGCAACGCGCTGTGCGGCTTCCTGGCCGTGTGCGTGCTGGCCTGGTCGGCCATCCGCGCGCTGCAGGAGGGCAAGCCGTTCGAGGCCGACCCCCGGTTCTTCGGCACCGCCGTCGTGCTGCTGCTGATCGGCGCCACCTGTGACCTGTTCGACGGCCTGGTGGCCCGCAAGTTCCGCGCCTCGGCCATGGGCGCGGAGCTGGACAACCTCGCCGACGTCATCAGCTTCGGCTTCGCCCCGGCGTTCATGGTCGTCATCTGGGCGGGTTTCAATCCCGCCACCCCGTTCCCGCTGGTGATGGTGGCCGCGGCGTCGGTGCTGCTGGCCGGCGTCATCCGGCTCGCCAGGTTCGCCTGCGTCAAGACCAAGAGCGGCGACTTCATGGGTCTGCCCATCCCCATGGGCGCGATGACGGTGGTGTCGATCGTCCTTCTGTTCCCGCCGTCGAAGCTGGCGGTGGTGCCCATCCTGGGCGTGGCCTACCTCATGGTCAGCCGGATCGAGTACCCCAAGCCCAAGGGCAACCTGGCGGCCGTCGTGCTGGCCTGGATGATGATCAACGTCGCCTGCCTGACCATATGGGCCGCCGGGCTGTCCGGGGGCGATTCGCTGATCAAGGTCGGGGCCGTCATGCAGATCGCCATCGTGGCCGCCATCCCGCTGCGCGTGCTGATGTTCAAGCGGGCCAAGCGCAAGGAGCGCAAGGAAGCCGAGCGCGTCGGCTGACGGCCGGGCGCACGGCTCCCCGCGGGCTCCCGCCCGGCGGGCCGTGCGCCCGCGCGGCCGTTCACGGACGGTGCGCGACGGTCCCGCGCGGCGGGTCCGGGCGCCGGCCGTACGGCGCGCGGACCCGCCGGAGGCTCACCAGCCGCGGGCCCGCCACTCCGGCAGGGACGGGCGCTCGGCGCCCAGCGTGGTGTCCTTGCCGTGGCCCGGGTAGACCCAGGTGTCGTCGGGCAGCCGGTTGAAGATCCGCTCCGACACGTCCGTGAAGAGCTGCTCGAACCGCTTCGGATCCTTCTCGGTGTTGCCGACGCCGCCGGGGAACAGCGAGTCGCCGGTGAACAGGTGCCCGGGGTAGTGCAGCGCGATCGAGCCGGGCGTGTGGCCGCGCAGGTGGATCACCTCCAGGGACACCACGCCGACGGTGACGCCGTCGCCGTGCTCCACCTCCTGCTCCACCGGAACCGGCAGTTCCGGCGCGTCGAGCGGGTGGGCGACCACCGCCGCCCCCGTCACCCCGGCCACCCGCTCCAGCGCCTGCCAGTGGTCGTGATGCCGGTGGGTGGTCACGATCTTGCTGATCGGCCGGTCGCCGATGAGCGCCAGCAGCCGGTCGGCGTCCGCGGCGGCGTCGATGAGCACGCCGTCGCCGGTCTCGTTGCAACGCACCAGATACGCGTTGTTGTCGTACGGCCCGACGGCCAGTTTGGAGATCGTCAGGGCGCTCAGCTCGCGGACGTCGGCGGGACCGCCGACCCGCACGTCACCGGTATAGGTCATCAGTTACCTCCAGGGTGGGAAACCCGGTCCTTCGGGGCCGGGAGGAAACCCGGCGCGTCTCCGCGCCCCGTCTTTCAGGAGGGGGTCGTCGGCGGGTACTCCTCGGGCGGGGCGTCGGGCAGGTTCGGGGGCGCGGGCAGGGTCAGCCAGGGTGGCGGCGCGGGCAGCGGCCCGACGTCCGCCGAGGCGGGCCGGTTCCCCGCGGTCCCCTCCGGCATTATCCTCAGGCCCGTTCCCGAGGCGCGCCCGGTCAACCATCCCAGCAGGCTCCAGGCGTCGCCCTGGACGACCGGCCCCGAGCCCAGCCCCCGCCAGACCTGGCGGTGCTTGTCGCCGTCCTTGACCTCCTCCACCACGATCTCGCTGACCGTGCCGTGCCCGTGCGGCCACGACACCATCGCGTCGTACAGCTCCCGGCGGACGAACGCCTCCGGCCAGTCGGCGCACCGGTAGCCGGCGCCCAGGTCCACGTGGTGGATCTCGACCTCCCGCAGCCGCCGGACGAGGACGTACCAGGCGGGGTGGCCGGTCCCGCGCATGCCGCCGACCGTCGCCCGCCACCCGTCGGCGGGCATGGCCCGCACCGCCTCCGCCAGCCGTGCGGCGCTGTCCTCCAGGTCGGCCAGCTGCTCCTTGACGGGCCGCGCGGCCCCCGCCCGGATCCCGGCCTCGCGCGTCTCGGCGTCGGGGTACTGCGGCGTCTCGACGCCGGTCCTGGCCCAGGTCAGCAGGTTGACGTGGCTGTCGGCGTTGCGCGATATGTGGGCGAGCACGTGTCCCCGGCTCCAGCCGGGCAGGCGGGAGGGCTCCGCGACGTCGTCGTCGGGCAGCCCGGCGACGGTGGAGAGCAGCCGCCCCATGGAGCCGTCCAGCTCGGCCAGGAGCCTGTCTATGACGTTCATGCCCCACACTCCATCACCTGGGCGGGCCGCCGGGCCAGGGCATAAACGATCGTGTCTTCGTGGTTGGACATCAGGCGGCCCCGCGGCACGCGCGGAAGGCCGTAACCTTGAAGCGGACGGGAGACCTGATCCCCCGCACGACGCTCCGCGAAATTGTCGGACCCCGTCGCTAGTCTTCCCGCGACCGCTTCTCAACCTTCCACATCGACGTCGGGACTACTGTGGCTGACCGCCTCATCGTGCGTGGCGCACGTGAACACAACCTCAAGGACGTCTCGCTGGACCTGCCGCGAGACTCTCTGATCGTCTTCACCGGACTGTCCGGATCGGGCAAGTCCAGCCTGGCCTTCGACACCATCTTCGCCGAGGGTCAGCGTCGCTATGTCGAATCGCTGTCGGCCTACGCCCGCCAGTTCCTCGGGCAGATGGACAAGCCCGACGTCGACTTCATCGAGGGCCTGTCGCCCGCGGTGTCGATCGACCAGAAGTCGACGAGCCGCAACCCCCGCTCGACGGTCGGCACCATCACCGAGGTCTACGACTACCTGCGGCTGCTGTGGGCGCGGGTGGGCAAGCCGCACTGCCCGAGCTGCGGGCGCCCCATCGCCAGGCAGAGCCCCGAGCAGATCGTCGACCGGGTGATGGAGCTGCCCGAGGGCACCCGCTTCCAGGTGCTGGCCCCGGTCGTCCGCGGCCGCAAGGGCGAGTACGCCGAGCTGTTCAGCCAGCTCCAGGCCAAGGGCTTCGCCCGGGCCAGGGTCGACGGCACGGTCGTCCGGCTGGACGAGCCGCCGACGCTGAAGAAGCAGGAGAAGCACGACATCGAGGTGATCGTCGACCGGCTCGCGGTGAAGGAGAGCGCGCGCAGCCGCCTCACCGGCTCGGTCGAGACGGCCCTGCAGCTGTCGGGCGGCACCATCACGCTGGAGTTCGTCGACCTCCCCGAGGACGACCCGAACCGCGAGCGCTTCTACTCCGAGCACCTCTACTGCCCCTACGACGACCTTTCGTTCGAGGAGCTGGAGCCCCGCTCGTTCTCCTTCAACTCGCCCTTCGGCGCCTGCCCGGAGTGCACCGGCCTCGGGGTGCGGATGGAGGTCGACCCCGACCTCGTCGTGCCCGACCCGGAGAGGACCCTGGCCGAGGGCGCGATCTCGCCCTGGGCCGGCGGGCACACCAGCGACTACTTCGTCCGCCTGGTGGAGGCGCTCGGCCTGGCGATGGGCTTCAAGCTCGACACCCCCTGGGAGCGGCTCCCGCGCAAGGCGCAGAAGGCGCTGCTGCACGGCCACGACGAGCAGGTCCACGTCCGCTACCGCAACCGCTACGGCCGCGAGCGCTCCTACTACACCACCTTCGAGGGCGCGATCTCCTGGGTGCAGCGCCGCCACGCCGAGGCCGAGAGCGACGGCATGCGGGAGAAGTTCGAGGGCTACATGCGGGAGATCCCCTGCCCCGCGTGCAAGGGCGCCCGGCTCAAGCCCGTCTCGCTGGCCGTCACGGTGAACGACCGCTCGATCGCCGAGGTGTCGGCCATGTCGATCGCCGACTGCGCGGCGTTCCTGGCCGGCCTGGAGCTGTCCGAGCGCGACATGCAGATCGCCGAGCGGGTGGTCAAGGAGATCAACGCCCGGATGGGCTTCCTGCTCGACGTGGGCCTCGACTACCTCACCATGGACCGCGCGGCCGGCACCCTCGCCGGCGGCGAGGCCCAGCGCATCCGCCTGGCCACCCAGATCGGCTCCGGCCTGGTCGGCGTGCTGTACGTGCTGGACGAGCCGTCCATCGGGCTGCACCAGCGCGACAACCAGCGGCTGCTGGAGACCCTGATCCGGCTCCGGGACATGGGCAACACCCTCATCGTGGTCGAGCACGACGAGGACACCATCGCCGCCGCGGACTGGGTGGTGGACATCGGCCCCGGCGCCGGCGAGCACGGCGGCCAGGTCGTCGTCTCCGGTCCGGTGCCGGAGCTGCTGGCCAGCGAGGGGTCGCTGACCGGTGCCTACCTGTCCGGCCGCAAGACCATCACGGTTCCGGCGGCGCGCCGCAAGCGCGACAGGAAGCGCCAGCTCACCGTGAAGGGCGCCCGCGAGCACAACCTCAAGGGCGTGGACGTGGAGTTCCCGCTGGGCGTGTTCACCGCCGTCACCGGCGTCTCCGGCTCCGGCAAGTCGACGATGGTCAACGACATCCTCTACAACGCCCTGGCCAAGGAGCTCAACGGCGCGCGCACCGTCCCCGGCCGCCACTCGCGGATCAACGGGATGGACCTCGTCGACAAGGTGGTGCACGTCGACCAGTCGCCCATCGGCCGCACCCCGCGGTCCAACCCGGCGACCTACACCGGCGTCTTCGACAAGGTGCGCGACCTGTTCGCGCAGACCACCGAGGCGAAGATCCGGGGGTACCAGAAGGGCCGGTTCAGCTTCAACGTCAAGGGCGGCCGCTGCGAGGCGTGCTCGGGCGACGGCACCATCAAGATCGAGATGAACTTCCTGCCGGACGTCTACGTGCCGTGCGAGGTCTGCCACGGCGCGCGGTACAACCGGGAGACCCTGGAGGTCCACTACAAGGGCAAGACCATCTCCGAGGTGCTCGACATGCCCATCGAGGAGGCGCTGGAGTTCTTCGACTCCATCCCCTCGATCAAGCGGTACCTCAAGACGCTCAACGACGTCGGCCTGGGCTACGTCCGGCTCGGCCAGCCGGCCACGACCCTGTCCGGGGGAGAGGCGCAGCGCGTGAAGCTCGCCTCGGAGCTGCAGCGCCGCTCCACCGGCCGGACGGTCTACGTGCTGGACGAGCCGACCACCGGTCTGCACTTCGAGGACATCCGGCGGCTGCTGGGCGTGCTCGGCAAGCTCGTCGACGGCGGCAACACGGTCATCGTCATCGAGCACAACCTCGACGTCATCAAGACCGCCGACTGGGTGATCGACATGGGCCCCGAGGGCGGCTCACGGGGCGGCACCGTGGTCGCCACCGGCACCCCCGAGGAGGTCGCGCTGGTGGACGACAGCCACACCGGCCGCTTCCTGCGCAAGATCCTCGGCACCTGAGGCCGGATGCCGGACCGGGCCGCGGCGCCAATACCCTTGGTGCGACAGTCCGGTCCGGCGCGGCCCGCGTGCGCGGACCGGCGGCCGTGGCCGGCGGCACGGACCGGCGGCACAGGCCGATGGTGTGAGCCGGTGGCGAGGACCGCCCCCTGAACGGGTCGCCGCCTCCGGCACGGGGAAGACGAGGAAGGGCCGCAATGAGCAGCAGTGAAGGTTCCGCCATGCCCACGCGCAGGCACGTCATCGGCGCCACCGCCGTCGTGGCCTGCGGGGCGGCGCTCGCCGGATGCGCCGCGGAGGATCCCGGCCCGGCGATCGTGCCGCCCGGCGTCAAGGGGAAGGTGGTCGCGCAGACCTCCGACGTCCCCGTGGGCGGCGGCCTCGTCATCTCCCAGTGGAAGATCCTGATCACCCAGCCCTCCTCCGGGGTGTTCAAGGCGTTCAGCGCCAGTTGCCCGCACCGGGGCTGCGCGGTCGGCGGCGTCGCGGACGGCAAGATCAACTGCCCCTGCCACGGCAGCCAGTTCGCCGCCGACTCCGGCAAGCTCCTCCGGGGCCCGGCGGAGGCCCCCCTCGCCGAGTTCCCGCTGAAGGTCGAGGGCAGTGGCATCGTCCTCGTCTGACCCGCCGCGCCCCGATATGGAGCACGGCAGAAGTTGAAGCTTCACAGATTTTTGACACCGGGTACGGCATGCTGATCCACATCGGGGGGTTCGCACCTGACGACGATCTGGGGAGAGTGACGATGACGGACGCGACACGCCGTGCGGTGCTGCTGGGAGCCGGGGGCGCCGGCGTGGCGGCGGTGCTGACCGCCTGCGGCGGGGACGGCGACCAGACGGCCACCGTGACCGGCGACCAGACGGCCGGCGGGTCCGCCGGCACCGGCGCGCAGCAGGGGCAGGGGGCGCTGGCCAAGACCGCCGACATCCCCGTGGGCGGCGGCGCCGTCTTCCCGGACCGCAAGGTCGTGGTCACCCAGCCCGCGGCCGGGGACTTCAAGGCGTTCAGCTCCGTCTGCACCCACCGGGGGTGCCAGGTGCAGAGCGTCTCCGACGGCACGATCAACTGCCCGTGCCACGGCAGCAAGTTCGCCATCGCCGACGGGGCCGTGACCCGGGGACCGGCCACGCGGCCCCTGGAGGCCAAGGAGATGAAGGTCGAGGGCGACTCCATCGTCCTCGGCTGAGACCCCGACGGTCTTCACCGGGACTTCCGGGCCGGGTCGCGGGAGCCCCGGCCCGGGAGGGCTCGCGGGAAGGAAACCTGTCGGTGCGGGCCGATAGGCTCTTGGTGTGGCGAGATCTGCAGGCGGTCCGGCGAGCTTCCGGCCGAGTCCGGGGTCGATCCCCGAGTCCCCCGGCGTCTACCGGTTCAGGGACCCCGGCGACCGGGTGATCTACGTCGGCAAGGCCAAGAACCTCCGTCAGCGGCTGAACTCCTACTTCGCCGACTTCGCCGGGCTGCACCCGCGCACCCAGACCATGCTCACCACGGCCGCCGGCGTCGACTGGACGGTCGTCGGCACCGAGGTGGAGGCGCTCCAGCTCGAATACTCCTGGATCAAGGAGTACGACCCGCGGTTCAACGTCAAGTACCGCGATGACAAGTCCTACCCCTACCTCGCGGTCACCATGGGGGAGGAGTTCCCCCGCGTGCAGGTCCTGCGGGGGGCCAAGCGCAAGGGCACCCGCTACTTCGGCCCCTACTCCCACGCCTGGGCGATCCGGGAGACGGTCGACCTGCTGCTGCGGGTGTTCCCGATCCGGAGCTGCTCGACGGGGGTGTTCCGGCGGGCCGGGCAGGTCGGCCGGCCCTGCCTGCTGGGTTACATCGACAAGTGCTCGGCGCCCTGCGTGGGCCGGATCAGCCCCGAGGACCACCGGACCCTGGCCGAGGACTTCTGCGACTTCATGGCGGGCAACACCGGCCGGTTCGTCAGACGGCTGGAGCGCGAGATGGCCCGGGCCGCCGCCGAGCAGGAGTACGAACGGGCCGCCCGGCTGCGCGACGACATCCAGGCCCTGCGGCGGGCCATGGAGAAGCAGGCCGTCGTGCTGGGAGACAACACCGACTGCGACGTGGTCGCGCTGGCCGAGGACCCGCTGGAGGCGGCCGTCCAGGTCTTCTACGTCCGCGGTGGCCGTATCAGGGGCCAGCGCGGCTGGGTGGTGGACAAGGTCGAGGAGACCGGCCCCGGCGAGCTGGTCGAGCGGTTCCTGCTGCAGATCTACGGCGACGCGGCCGCCGAGGCGGTCCCCCGGGAGGTGCTGGTGCCGACCCTGCCGTCGGACGCCGACGCGATCGCCGAGCTGCTCGGCGAGCACCGCGGGGGCCGGGTGGAGATCCGCGTCCCGCAGCGCGGCGACAAGAGGGACCTGCTGACGACCGTCGAGCGCAACGCGGCGGAGGCGCTCCGGCAGCACAAGCTCAAGCGGGCCAGCGACCTGACGTCGCGCAGCAGGGCGCTGCAGGAGGTCGCCGACGCCCTCGGCCTCGACCAGGCGCCGCTGCGCATCGAGTGCTACGACGTCTCCCACATGCAGGGCACGGACGTGGTGGCCTCCATGGTGGTATTCGAGGACGGCCTGGCCCGCAAGAGCGAGTACCGCAGGTTCTCCGTCCGCACCACCGGGGGAGACGTCGCCTCGATCCACGAGGTGATCTCGCGGCGGTTCAAGCGGTACCTGGAGGAGCGCTCGGCCACCGGGGAGCTCGACGTCGAGATGGGCGCCGAGCCGGATGCCGATCCCGAGGCGGGCGCCGGGCCGGGGATCGATCCCGGGGCGGGCGCCGGGCCGGGCATCGACCTCGAGACCGGCAGGCCGCGCAAGTTCGCCTACCCGCCCAACCTCGTCGTCGTGGACGGCGGCCCGGCGCAGGCCGCCGCCGCCCGGCGCGCGCTGGACGAGCTGGGCGTGGACGACGTGGCGGTCTGCGGCCTGGCCAAGCGGCTGGAGGAGGTCTGGCTCCCGGACGAGGAGCTGCCGGTGATCCTCCCCCGGGCGAGCGAGGCCCTTTACCTGCTGCAGCGGGTGCGCGACGAGGCCCACCGCTTCGCCATCACCTACCATCGTTCCAAGCGGTCCAGGAGCGTCAGGGAAAGCGCCCTGGACGGGGTGCCGGGGCTCGGGCCGGCCCGCAGGCAGGCCCTGATCAAGCACTTCGGATCGGTGAAGCGGCTGCGGGAGGCGACCGCCGCCCAGATCTGCGAGGTTCCCGGGATCGGCCCCGCCACGGCCGAGACGATCGTGTCGGCGTTGAAGGATGAGAGCTCATGAGTGAGGAACAGGCCCCGAACGACGAGCCGACCGCGGGCGGCGACCGCGGCGCGGGTGAGGCGCCGGGCGCGACCGGCGGACGGCCGGACCAGCGGCGGGCCGACGGCGGCCAGACCGCGTTCGTCATCGTCACCGGCATGTCCGGGGCGGGACGGAGCACCGCCGCCAAGGCCCTGGAGGACCTGGGCTGGTTCGTCATCGACAACCTGCCGCCCGGGCTGCTGTTCGCCATGGCGGAGGAGGCCGGCCGGGTCAAGCTGGCCGCCGACAAGGTGGCGGCCGTGGTCGACGTGCGCAGTCTGGCCTTCACCACCGACCTCAACGCCGCGATCGGGGAGCTCGACGGGCGGGGCGTCGCCGTACGGGTGGTGTTCCTGGAGGCCAGCGACGAGGAACTGGTGCGCAGGTTCGAGAACGTCCGCCGCCCGCACCCCCTGCAGGGGGACGGCCGGCTGGTCGACGGGATCGCCCGCGAGCGGGGCATCCTGCGGGAGGTGCGGGCCAACGCCGACCTGGTCATCGACACCTCCAACCTCAACGTCCACGAGCTGCGCGGCAAGATCGTCGCCTTCTTCGGCGGCGAGGACCGCCCGGGACTGCGGGTCAACGTCGTCTCCTTCGGCTACAAGTACGGCCTGCCGGTCGACGCCGACCTGGTCGTCGACTGCCGGTTCCTGCCCAACCCGCACTGGGTGCCCGAGCTGCGCCCGATGAACGGCCTGGACCCGGCGGTGCGCGACTACGTCCTCGGCCAGCCGGGCGCCAAGGAACTGCTCGACGCCTACGAGGAGGTGGTCGGCATCATCGCGGCCGGCTACACCCGCGAGGGCAAGGGCTACGCCACGCTCGCGGTGGGCTGCACCGGCGGCAAGCACCGCAGCGTCGCCATGGCCGAGCAGATCGGGGCGCGGCTGCGTGACCGCGGCGGCCTGGACGTTCAGGTGAGCCACCGGGATGTGGGCCGGGAGTGATCGAGGATCTCAAGGTCGTCGCGCTGGGCGGCGGCCACGGGCTGTACGCCTCGCTGTCGGCGCTGCGCCGGGTCACCTCCGGGCTCACGGCCGTGGTCACGGTGGCCGACGACGGCGGGTCGAGCGGGCGGCTCCGCCGCGAACTGGGCGTGCTGCCCCCGGGCGACCTGCGGATGGCGCTGGCCGCCCTGTGCGGCGACGACGAGTGGGGCCGTACCTGGAGCGAGGTCGTCCAGCACCGTTTCCGCAGTGAGGGCGAGCTGCACGGGCACGCGCTCGGCAACCTGCTGATCGTGGCGCTGTGGGAGCGGCTCGGCGACACGGTCGCCGGCCTCGACTGGGTCGGGCGGCTGCTCGGCGCGCACGGCCGGGTGCTGCCGATGTCGTCGGTGCCGCTCGACATCGTCGCGGAGGTCGAGCTGGACGGCGTGGTGAGCACCGTGCGCGGGCAGGTGGCCTGCGCCCTCACCCCCGGCCGGGTCCGGGCCGTCTCGCTGGTCCCGGCCGACCCTCCGGCCAGCCCCGAGGCGGTCCAGGCGGTCCTGGACGCCGACTGGGTGGTCTTCGGCCCCGGGTCGTGGTTCACCAGCGTGCTGCCCCACCTGAAGGTGCCCGAGCTGGCCGAGGCGCTGCACACCACCCGGGCGCGCCGCCTGGTCGCGCTGAACCTCGCCCCGCAGCCCGGCGAGACGGACGGGTTCTCCCCCCAGAAGCACCTGGAGGTGCTCCGCCAGCACGCTCCGGCCCTGGAGACCGACGTGGTGCTCGCCGACGCCGGGGTGGCCGACGATCGCGAGGAGCTGGAGAAGGCCGCGGCCGTGCTCGGCGGGCGGCTGGTGCTGGCGGACGTCGCGTCCCCCGACGGTTCCCCGCGGCACGATGCGCAACGTCTTGCCTCCGTCCTGGACGAGATTTTCCGTGGGAAGCGTTGATCCTGGTCAGCGGTGCCCGTGAGTGCGAGAAACTTCTGTGTGCCCGGTCGTTCCGGGCCGCACGAGGTCTGATGGGGGAGGACGAACGATATGGCGGCGATGACAGGAGTGGTGAAGGACGAGCTGAGCCGGCTACCGGTCCTGAAGCCGTGCTGCCGCAAGGCCGAGGTGTCGACGCTCCTTCGCTTCGCGAGCGGCCTGCACCTGGTCGGCGGGCGGATCGTGATCGAGGCCGAGCTGGACACCAACGTCACGGCGCGGCGGCTCATCAAGGACATCGCCGAGGTGTTCGGGCACCGGGCCGAGGTGCTCGTCCTCGCCCCCGCGGGACTGCGCAAGGGCGCCCGCTACGTGGTGCGGGTGTACCGCGACGGTGAGGCGCTGGCCCGCCAGACCGGTTTGATCGACAACCACGGCCGCCCGGTCCGCGGCCTGCCCCGGCAGGTGGTGGCGGGGGCGACGTGCGACGCCGAGGCAGCCTGGCGCGGGGCGTTCCTGGCGCACGGCTCCCTCACCGAGCCGGGCCGCTCCATGTCGCTGGAGGTCACCTGCCCCGGGCCGGAGGCGGCGCTCGCGCTGGTCGGCTCCGCCCGCCGGTTGAAGATCCACGCCAAGGCGCGCGAGGTGCGCGGCGTCGACCGGGTGGTGGTCCGCGACGGCGACGCGATCAGCGCCCTGCTGACCCGGCTGGGCGCCCACGACAGCGTGCTGCTGTGGGAGGACCGCCGGATGCGCCGCGAGGTGCGGGCGACGGCCAACCGCCTGGCCAACTTCGACGACGCCAACCTGCGTCGCTCGGCCCGCGCCGCGGTCGCGGCCGGCGCCCGGGTCCAGCGGGCCCTGGAGATCCTCGGCGAGGAGGCCCCCGAGCACCTGGTGGTGGCCGGGCGGCTGCGGGTGGAGCACAAGCAGGCGTCCCTGGAGGAGCTGGGCCAGCTCGCCGACCCGCCGCTGACCAAGGACGCCATCGCCGGGCGCATCCGCCGCCTGCTCGCCATGGCCGACAAGCGTGCCCAGGACATCGGCATCCCCAACACCGAGGCCAACCTCACCGTCGACATGCTCGCGCCCTGAGCGTCGCCCGGGGCGTCGCGGCAGGTCACCGGGCATGCCGAACACACCCCACCCCACCAGTGGTCTAAACCAATTTGGGTCCTATAGGGTTCGTGGTGAGGTTTTCAGCCCGCCACAAGCCGTCGGTCCCCCGGGGCCGGCGCACCGACGTACGAGGAGATCGGTACCGTGAGCATCCGCGTAGGCGTCAACGGATTCGGCCGCATCGGCCGCAACTTCTGGCGTGCGGTCGCTGCCAGCGGCAAGGACATCGAGATCGTTGCGGTCAACGACCTGACCGACAACGCCACGCTCGCCCACCTGCTCAAGTACGACAGCATCCTCGGCCGCCTGCCGTACGAGGTGAAGAGCACCGCCGACGAGATCATCGTGGACGGCAAGGCCATCAAGGTCTTCGCCGAGCGCGACCCGGCCAAGCTCCCCTGGGGCGACCTGGGCGTGGACGTCGTCATCGAGTCCACCGGCCTGTTCACCGACGCCAACAAGGCCCGGGTGCACGCCGACAACGGCGCCAAGAAGGTCATCATCTCGGCTCCGGCCAAGAACGAGGACGTCACGGTCGTGATGGGCGTCAACGACGACCTCTACGACCCGGCCAAGCACACGATCATCTCCAACGCCTCCTGCACGACCAACTGCCTGGCCCCGATGGCCAAGGTCATCAACGACACCTTCGGCATCGAGAAGGGTCTGATGACCACCATCCACGCCTACACGCAGGACCAGAACCTGCAGGACGGCCCGCACAAGGACCTGCGCCGCGCCCGCGCCGCCGCGCTGAACGTCGTGCCGACCTCCACCGGCGCCGCGAAGGCCATCGGCCTGGTGCTGCCCGAGCTGAAGGGCAAGCTCGACGGCTACGCGCTGCGCGTGCCGGTGCCCACCGGCTCGGCCACCGACCTGACCGTCGAGGTCGGCCGCGAGACCACCGTCGAGGAGGTCAACGCCGCCCTCAAGGCCGCCGCGGAGGGCCCGCTCAAGGGCTACCTGACCTACACCGAGGACCCGATCGTCTCCAGCGACATCGTCACCGACCCGGCGTCGTGCATCTTCGACGCCGGCCTGACCAAGGTGATCGGCAACCAGGTCAAGGTCGTCGGCTGGTACGACAACGAGTGGGGCTACTCCAACCGTCTCGTCGACCTCGTCGAGAAGGTCGGCCGAGCCCTCTGATGAAGGACCTCTCCGCATTCGACGTGAAGGGCCGGCGCGTCCTGGTGCGCGCCGACCTCAACGTTCCCCTGGACGGGGACGTCATCACCGACGACGGCCGCATCCGCGCCTCCGTCCCGACGATCCGGGAGCTCACCGACAAGGGCGCCCGGGTGGTGGTCTGCGCCCACCTCGGCCGGCCCAAGGGCGAGCCGAACTCGAAGTACTCCCTGGCGCCGGTGGCCCGGCGCCTCGGTGAGCTGCTGGGCGCCGACGTCGCCTTCGCCGCCGACGTGGTGGGCGACTCGGCCCGGTCCGTCGTCGAGGGGCTCGGCGAGGGCCAGGTGGCGCTGCTGGAGAACCTGCGGTTCGAGCGGGGCGAGGAGTCCAAGGACGACGCCGAGCGCGCCGCGTTCGCCGAGAGGCTCGCGGCCTTCGCCGACCTCTACGTCGGCGACGGCTTCGGCGCGGTGCACCGCAAGCACGCCAGCGTCTACGACGTGCCGAAGCTGCTGCCGCACGCGGCGGGCCGGCTCGTGCTCGCCGAGGTCGAGGTCCTGCGGAAGCTGACCGAGGAGCCGGCCCGGCCGTACGTCGTGGTCCTCGGCGGTGCGAAGGTCTCCGACAAGCTCGGCGTGATCGGCAACCTCCTGACCAAGGTCGACCGGCTCCTCATCGGCGGCGGCATGGCCTACACCTTCCTGGCCGCCCAGGGCCGCGAGGTGGGGCGTTCGCTGCTCCAGGAGGACCAGCTCGACACCGTGCGCGGTTTCCTCGACGAGGCGGCCAAGCGCGGCGTGGAGCTCGTCCTGCCGGTCGACGTGCTGGCGGCCGTCGACTTCGCCGAGGACGCCGAGTACGAGGTGGTCGACGCCACCGCGATCCCGGCCGACCGTCAGGGCCTCGACATCGGCCCGCGCACCCGCGAGCTGTTCGCGGAGAAGCTGGCCGACGCGCGGACGGTGTTCTGGAACGGCCCGATGGGCGTCTTCGAGTTCGAGGCGTTCTCCGGGGGAACCCGCGCGGTCGCCGAGGCGTTGGTCGCATCGGAGGCGTTCACCGTCGTCGGCGGTGGAGACTCGGCCGCGGCCGTGCGCAGGCTCGGACTCCCCGAGGACGGGTTCTCGCACATCTCCACCGGCGGCGGGGCCAGCCTCGAATACCTTGAGGGCAAGACCCTGCCCGGGCTCGTCGCTCTGGAGGCCGGGGAGTGAACCGACGCGGTGAGCGGGCGCGCCGTCCCGGCGCGCCCGCTTCCGACGCCAGGCATGTGAGAAGCGCTCCGCGGAGCGGACGAGGAACGGCGGGTGACAGATGAGCACGGCACGCAAGCCCCTCATCGCCGGCAACTGGAAGATGAACCTCAACCACCTGGAGGCCATCGCTCACACCCAGAAGCTGGCGTTCGCGCTGAACGACAAGGACCTCAACCGGGTCGAGGTGGCGGTCCTGCCGCCGTTCACCGACCTGCGCAGCGTCCAGACGCTGGTGGACGGTGACAAGCTGCGCCTGGTGTACGGCGCGCAGGACCTGTCCGAGCACGACGGCGGCGCGTACACCGGGGAGGTCTCCGGGGCGATGCTCGCCAAGCTCGGCTGCACCTTCGTGGTGATCGGGCACTCCGAGCGGCGGCAGTACCACCGCGAGGACGACGACGTGGTCAACGCCAAGGTCCACGCGGCCTACCGGCACTCGCTCACGCCGATCCTGTGCGTGGGGGAGAACCTGGAGGTCCGCCGGTCCGGCGGCCAGGTGGCCCACAGCGTCGCCCAGCTCGACGGGGCGCTGCGCAAGGTCACCGCCGAGCAGGCCGCGTCGATCGTGCTGGCCTACGAGCCGGTGTGGGCGATCGGCACCGGCGAGGTGGCCACCCCGCAGGACGCCCAGGAGGTCTGCGGGGCGCTGCGCTCCCGACTCGCCGAGCTGTATGACGCCGATGTGGCCGCCGCCGTCCGTATCCTTTACGGAGGATCGGTCAAGGCCGACAACATCGTCGGCATCATGGCGCAGCCCGACGTGGACGGCGCCCTGGTCGGCGGTGCCAGCCTCGACCCGGTGGAGTTCGTGAAAATCTGCCGTTTTGGTGAAATGTCGGGCTGACCGGGGCGTTCGGGGGGTACGACTTGACAGGAGGTCGTACCCTCTTAGAGCAAGTTTGAATCGTCACGCCTCAGGCGTCACACAAGGGTCGTGCCCGGACGCGGGCCGCGCGTAAATAGGGAACAGGTCAACGGTGACAATCGGAATCTCCATCGCCCTCATTCTGGCGAGCTTGCTGATGATCCTGCTCGTCCTGCTCCACAAGGGCAAGGGCGGGGGTCTGTCGGATCTGTTCGGTGGCGGCTTCTCGTCATCGTTCGGAGGGTCCTCCGTGGTCGAGCGCAACCTTGACCGGCTCACCATCATCACCGGTGTGGTCTGGTTCGTCTGCATCATCGCGCTGGGCCTTCTTCTCAAGCCCTGACCCGGGCTTTCAGGCGCCCTGGCTTTAGCCAAGCGTGACAGTGGTTCAGCCCCCCGCGCCCACCCGGAGCGGCGGGGGGCCATCGAGCGAGGAGTTCATCCGTGGGTAGTGGCAACGCGATCCGTGGCAGCCGTGTCGGAGCCGGCCCGATGGGAGAGGCGGAGCGTGGCGAGGCGGCTCCCCGTGTAAGGGTCCCGTTCTGGTGCGCGAACATGCATGAGACGCGTCCCAGCTTCGCCAGCGACGCCCCCATACCGGAGTTCTGGGACTGCCCGCGGTGCGGCCTCCCGGCCGGCCAGGACGAGAGCAACCCGCCCGCGCCGCCGCGCAACGAGCCGTACAAGACGCATCTCGCGTACGTCAAGGAGCGCCGCAGCGACAAGGACGGGGCCCAGATCCTGGCCGAGGCGCTGGAGCGGCTGCGCTCCTCCTCCCGCCCGATGTACTGATCCACTGCTCCGGCAGACATGAGGGGCCCCCGCGGAGAGTTTCCGCGGGGGCCCCTCGCGTCCCGCCGTACGCCCGACCGGGGTTCGGAGCCCGGCCACGCCGCGGTGGTCGCGCCCTCGCCCGGGGCTCAGAGCCCGGCCACGCCGCGGCGGTAGGCGTAGCCGACGGCCTGGGCGCGGTCGCGCGCCCCGATCTTGGCGAAGAGATTGTTGACGTGCGTCTTCACCGTGGCCTCGCTGATGAACAGGGCCGCGGCGATCTCCGCGTTGGAGCGGCCCTCGGCGATGAGCCGCAGGACCTCCCCCTCCCGCCTGGTCAGCCCGTCGGGCAGGGCGCCGCGCTCCCGTGCGGAGGCCGTCCCGGTGCCGTGGTGCCGCGCGGGGCCCGGCGGGCCGGTGCTGTCCTGTACGGGGTCCGGCGGGCCGGTGCGGCTCCGGCCGGGGTCCGGCCGGGTGTCCTCCGCGCCTCCCCGGGCTGGGACGGGCGGCGGGGCCGAAGGCATGGCGTCCAGGAGGCGGCGCTGGACGGCCGGGTCGAGCTGGGCGTCCCCCCGCGTCACGGCGGCGACGGCCCGGGAGATCTCCTCGGCGTCGGCGCTCTTGGTGAGGAAACCCCGGGCCCCGGCCCGCAGCGCGGCGAACACCGACTCGTCGTCGGAGTAGGTGGTCAGCACGACGACCTGGACGTCCGGGTACGCGGCGCGGATCCGCCCGGTGGCCTCGACGCCGTCCATCCGGGGCATCCGCAGGTCCATCAGGACCACGTCCGGCCGCTCGGCCTCGACCAGTCGCAGGGCGGCCTCCCCGTCGCCCGCGGAACCGGCCACCTCGATGCCGGGCAGCAGCCCCAGCAGCAGCGTCAGCCCCTCGCGCACGACCGTCTGGTCATCGACCACCAGCACCCGGACGGGCGCGTCGTTCGTCTCTGAGCCGCCCCCGGTCACCTCGCCACCCCCTCCGGCCGCTCGAAGGCCCATTTCACCGGAAGTCTCTCCGCGGACCGCTCCGCCGTCGGAGGCTTCTCCGTGGACCGTTCCGCCGCCGGAAGCCTCAGCCGCACCCGGAATCCCTCGTCCGTCTCCCCGGCCTCCAGCGCTCCGCCGAGCAGTTCGGCCCGCTCGGCCATCCCGACGAGGCCGTACCCCCCTCCCGGCGTCCGCGGACCGTTCCCGGAGGGGTTGGTCACCTCCAGCTCGCAGACCTCGTCGCCGAAGGCCAGCCGTACGGTGGCCGGTGCCCCGGGAGCGTGCCGGCCGACGTTGGTGAGGGCCTCCTGGGCGGTGCGGACCACCGCCAGCTCTGTTCCGGGCGCCAGCCGCCGCTCGGAACCGGTCACCGTCAGCGGGCACGCCTGCCCGGTCGTCGCCCGGAACTCCTCCGCGAGCGCCTGAAGCGCCACCGGCAGCGGCGGGCTGTCCTCCCGCAGCGCCGACACCGCCCTGCGGGCCTCCTCCAGCCCCGACCTGGCGAGCTTCCCGGCGTGCTCCACCCGTTCCAGCGCCTCGGCGTGCCGCTCGGCCCGCAGCAGCAGGCGCGCGCCCTCCAGGTGCACGATCTGCGCGGACAGGGAGTGCGCCAGCACGTCGTGGATCTCCCTGGCGATCCGCGCCCGTTCGGCGAGCACGGCCTCGCGCGCCTCGGCGGCCCGGGCCGCCCGGCGTTGCCGGACCGCGTAGGCGATGAGGAAGATCACGCAGACGTTGAGGGCCAGGGACAGCTCCTGCTCCCAGGCGTGGCCGGCCAGGCCGATCAGCAGCAGGCCGGTCAGCGCGAGCAGCCCCACCGGCAGCGCCCGGTCCGGCGGGTGACGGAAGGCCGCCGCTCCGACGGTGAAGAGCAGGGCCGCGACGGCCGGGCCGCCGTCGGGGGAGAGGGCGAGGAGGCCGATCGAGGCGATCACGGCGGCGCCGAGCCTGATCGGGATCCCCAGGACCGTGACCGGGGGACTCTCCCGCCGGGGCGAACCCGGCGGGGGAGCGGCGGCCAGGCACCCGGCGACGACCAGCGCCAGTGCCGCGACCGCGAGGCGGTGGCCGGGGGCGGCGGTCTGGTCCCGGATCGCCTGGGCGACGGCGAACGCGGCGAACGTCGCGGCCACCGCGACCCGCAGCAGGACCGCGGCTCGCCGCCGGATTCCGGACATGTCCCCGAAGATACCGGCGGACCCGCCGTACGGCCGCGCCGGGCCGCTCTCCGCGCGGTTCTCCGTACGGCGGGGACGGTCACGCGCGTGCCGGGGCGGCGAGGGGCAGGGCGCGGGCGCGGCGGGCGACGAGGAGGGACTGGACGCCGATGGTCAGGCCCATGAAGAACAGGATGGCCGTGGGCGCCGACGCGAGACCGAGCGCGTGGCCGGCGCCGAACAGCGCGACGCGTGCGGCGGCCGAGGCCAGCCAGCCCAGCAGGGTCCAGCCGGTGCCCCTGGACCAGGGGACCCCCGTCTCGTCCCGCCAGACCCGGACGGTCGAGGCGCGCAGGACGCCGAAGGCCACCGCGCAGGCGGCCTCCACGGCCAGCAGGAGCAGGCTGAGCGGCAGGTGACGGGGATCCGCAAGTGCGCCGGAGGCGACGCCGGCCACCATCATGAACAGGGCGAGCCAGAGGAGACCGGTCCGGGTGGCGACCCGGGTCATCATCTGGCGGTACAGCACGAAGGCGACGACGAGGACGATGACGGCCGCCGTGCTCAGCGGGTTCGTCGGGTTGAGCGGGTTCACGGGGAAGACGGTAGGGAGAAGCGCGCCGGGGCGGATCGGCGCCGGGGTGGAGATACGGGATCTCCACCCCGGGGTGGAGATCCCGCCGGCGCCCGGAAAAACTTTCGTATCGCGCATCTTTTCCTGATACGCAAATATATGTACGGTGGTCCCATGGACACCGGGAAACCCGAACGACCGGGACTTCGGGAGCGCAAGAAGCAGGAGACCCGTGCCGCGCTGAGCTGGGCGACCATCCGCCTGGTCGTCGAGCGCGGGCTGGACGCCGTCCGGGTGGAGGACATCGCCGCCGAGGTCGGGGTCTCCCCCCGCACCTTCAACAACTACTTCTCCGGCAAGGGTGAGGCGATCGCCGCCCGGCACCTCGACCGCGCCCGCCGGATCGCGGAGGAACTGCGCGCCCGGCCGGAGTCCGAGCCGCTGTGGGAGGCGATCCGCAACGCGGTGCAGACCCAGTTCTCGCCCGGGGACACGTCCGGTGGCGCGGCCGACGGGGGACGGGTGCCCGACCGGCGGTGGATCACCGGCGTCAGCCTGATGATCAGCGAGCCCTCGCTGCAGGGCGAGATGTTCAAGGCGAACGCGGCCGCCGAGGCGGAGCTCGCCGCGGCGATCGCCGAGCGCACCGGCACCGACGTCGTCCGCGACCTGTATCCGCGGCTGGTGTCCGGCGCGGTCGGCGCGGCCGTCAGCCTGGTCATGGAGCGCTGGCTGCGGGCCGACCCGCCCGTGCCGTTCGGGCCGATGCTCCGCGACGCGCTCGGCCAGCTCGCCGCGGGGCTGCCGGTGCCGGAGCGGGAGGAGGCCGCCGGTCCCCGGGCCTGAGAACGGTCCTTCCGCCTTCCGGCCCTCGTCGATCCTCCGAGTCTCCCGGACCCGCCGGCCCTGATCGGCCCGGCCCCCGAGAGTCCCGCCTGAGAGGACTGATCGGCCGGCCCCCGAGAGTTCCGCCTGAGAGGCCCGATCCCCGCCGGGCCCCGTACCCGGATCCACCGGCCCTGGCTCAGCCCCGCCCCTGAGAATCCGGCCTGGGAGGCCCGATCCCGCCGGGCCCCGTACTCGGGCGCATCCACCGGCCCGCCGCCTGGGTGGTCCGTCATGGCCGCCTTCGCACACCGTGCGTCAGGTATTAGTGACGGAGCGTACCTTTCATGCCCCCTTCGCTCGGAGCCCGGACCCCCGGGACCCGAGTCCCCCCGTCCCACAGAGGAGGAACCACCATGTCCGCAGACGTGGTCATCGCCGGAGCCGGCCCCAACGGGCTGATGCTGGCCTGTGAGCTGAGCCTGGCCGGAGTGCGGCCGATCGTCCTGGAGCGGCTGCCCGCACGTACCACCGAGAACCGTGCCAACGGCCTGGTCGGCCAGGTGGTGCGGATGCTCGACCGCCGGGGCCTGTACGGGCGGCTCGGCGGCGGCTCCGAGCCGCCCCGGCCGGTGCCCGCCTTCGTGTTCGGCGCGCTGCCGCTCGACCTGAGCACGCTGGACGACAACCCGCTCTACGTCCTGGGGACGCCGCAACTGCGCATCGAGCAGGTCCTGGAGGAGCGCGCCGTCGAGCTGGGCGTCGAGATCCGCCGGGGACACGAGCTCACCGGTCTGTCGCAGGACGCCGAGGAGGTCGTCGCCGACGTCGCCGGGCCCGACGGCCCCTACCGGCTGCGGGCCCGCTATCTCGTCGGGGCCGACGGCGGGCGCAGCGTGATCCGGAAGCTGGCGGGGATCGGCTTCCCCGGCGTGACACGGGACTCCACGGTCTCCCGCACCGCGTCCGTCACCGTGCCGCCGGAGCTGGTGGACCCGGCCACCGGCGGGCTGAACGTGCTCGGCCACGGGCTCGTCCCGCCGTTCATGCACCACCGCACCGAGCGCGGGCTGTTCGTCTTCGCGCCCTTCCCCGGCCGCTCGACCCTGGTGACCACCATGGAGTGGGAGCCCGGCGCCGCCGAGGACGACGGGCGGCCGCCGTTGACCCTGGAGGAGCTGCGGGAGAGCGTCCGCCGGGTCCTCGGGGCCGACCTCCCCCTCGGCCCGGACACGGGGCCCGGCCCGCACCTGATGCGCCGCCTGGTCGGCGGCAACACCCGGCTGGCCGACCGGTTCCGGGACGGCAGGGTGCTGCTGGCCGGCGACGCGGCGCACGTGCACTCGGCGATCGGCGGCCCCGGCCTCAACCTGGGCCTGCAGGATGTGGTCAACCTCGGCTGGAAGCTCGCCGCCGAGATCCGCGGCTGGGCCCCGCCCGGCCTGCTGGACAGTTACGAGGCCGAACGGCGGCCGGCGGCCGAGCGGGTCGTCATGCACACCCAGGCGCAGTCCGCGCTGATCGCCCCGGGCGAGGAGGTCACCGCGCTGCGCCGGCTGTTCACCGAGCTGCTCGGCGACCGGAACGTCGTCCGGCACATCGCCGGCACCATGGCCGGGGCGGACGTCCGCTATGACATGGGCGCGGGCGACGCCCACCCCCTGGTAGGCCGGTGGGCGCCCGACGTGTCACTCGACACCGAGACCGACACCGACACCGGCGACGGCGCCGGTCCGGTACGGCTCGCCGAGCTGACCGCGGACGCCCGGCCGCTGCTGCTGGACCTGACCGGGGACGCGTCCCTCGCCGGGGAGGCGGCCGGGTGGGACGACCGGGTCAAGGTCATTACCGCGCGCCTCCTGGACCCGGCGACCACGAACGCCCCGGGTGTCCGGGACGGCTCGGCCGGCTCGCGAGGCTCCGGCGGCCCGGGCGACGGTGGGTCCGGCGAGATCACGGCCCTGCTGCTGCGGCCCGACTGCTACGTCGCCTGGGCCTCGTCGTCGCCCCGCCCGGACTCCGCCGAGCGTGAGGCCCTCCGTGCCGCCCTGGCCCGGTGGTTCGGGGCGCCGGTGACCGTGGACGCCTGACCGCCGCGCCCGCCGTACGGCGCGCCCGTCCGCCCGCTGTACGGCAGGTCCCCGTGGGGATGCCCGCCGTACGGCGCGTCGGGCCCGGCGGGGACGTTCCGCCGGGCCGCCGGGCCGCCGGGAGCGTCGGGAACCCGTTGGGACGCGGTTGCCGGCACGCCGGGGCGTCGAGGGGCGCGTTCCGCGCCGGGGCCCATTAGTACGATGTTCATCGTAGTTTGACATCTATCGTACTTACGTGCTTGGGTCGATCATCATCTCTTGCGGAGGAAGAGCGACATGATGGCGAAGACGGTGCTGTTCCACGAGCTCGGCGGCCCCGAGGTGATGAGGCTGGAGGACGCGGAGGTCGGTGAGCCGGGTCCGGGCGAGGTCCGGATCCGCGTGGACGCGATCGGACTGAACCGGGCCGAGGTGCTGTTCCGCACCGGCCACTACATCGAGCCGGTGAAGCGGTTCCCCGCCCGGCTGGGCACCGAGGCCGCGGGCGTGGTGGAGGCGGTCGGTGAGGGCGTCGAAGGGTTCCGGCCCGGGCAGCCGGTCAGCACCGTGCCCGGGTTCTCGCAGAACGGCCACGGGGTCTACGCCGAACGGGCGATCGTGCCCGCGGCGTCGGTGCTGCACCGCCCCGAGGGGATCGGCGCCGTCGAGGGCGCGGCGGTGTGGATGCCGTACCTGACGGCCTACGGCGCACTGGTGGAGGTCGGCGGGATGCGGCCGGGGGACACGGTCGTGTTGAACGCGGCCTCCAGCAGTGTGGGACTGGCCGCGATCCACGTCGCCGACCGCGTCGGTGCCACGCCGATCGCCCTCACCCGCACCGCCGCCAAGAAGGAGGCGCTGCTGAAGGAGGGCGCGGCGGAGGTGATCGTCACCGGATCGGAGGACGTGGCCGAGCGGGTGCTGGCGGCGACCGGCGGCCGGGGCGCCGAGTTCGTCTTCGACGCCGTCGCCGGCCCCGGCGTGCGGGACCTGGCCAGGGTGGTGGCCGACGACGGCACGCTCCTGGTGTACGGCGCGCTGAGCGGCGAGCCCACCCCCTACCCGGGCATCGAACTCGGCATGCCCGCGCTGAACATGCGCACGTACACCATGATCGAGACGGCCGGCCGGCCCGAACGGCTGCGCCGGGCGGCGGCGTTCGTGACCTCCGGGCTGCGTTCGGGCGCGTTCCGGGCCGTGGTGGACCGCACCTTCGACCTGAGCGAGATCGTCGAGGCCCACCGGTACCTGGAGTCGAACGCCCAGGTCGGCAAGATCGTGATCACCGTCGCGCACTGACCTCCGCCGCGTCGGCGGCCTCGGCCTCGGGAGCGTCGATCAGAAGGGCGTAGACGCGGCTTCGATGCATGACCGCACCGTACCGGTCGCGTTTCCGGCCCGTCGTGGCCGGCTTCCGGCCGGTACCGCTCATGCGATGGTGATGCCGTCGGCGGCCTCGAAGAGGCCTGAGGGCCCCGGAGGCGACGGGGAGGGTCAGCCGTCCTGCCCGGCGAGCCGGTCGCGCAGATACTCCCGCAGCACCACGGCGTTGTTGTGCTCGGTGTCCTTGGCCGCGTACAGCAGCGTGACCGGCCCGTGGCGCGCGGCCTCCAGCAGCGGGCGGACGGCGTCAGCCTCGCCGTCCAGCTCCTCGCGGTAGCGGCGGCGGAACTCCGCGAACCGCTCCGGGCGGTGCCCGAACCAGCGCCGCAGCTCCGCCGAGGGCGCGAGGTCGCGGACCCAGTGGACCCGCTCCAGGTCCTCCTTGCGCACGCCGCGCGGCCACATCCCGTCCACCAGGAAAGCCGTCCCCTCGACCTGCCCGCCGTCGTCGTACACCCGTCTGGCGATGATGTCCCCCATCCCCGGGATCTACCCAGGAGGCGTGCCGCGGAAGCGGCGGACCGGCCCGCGACAAAGGGTGGCAGGATGTCCGGCATGACTGCATCGGATCCGAAGTCGGATCTTCACCGTTACCTGAAGGTCGCCCGCGAGGCCCTGCTCTGGAAGCTCGACGGACTGTCGGAGTACGACATCCGCCGGCCGATGACCCCCACCGGGACCAATCTTCTCGGGCTGGTCAAGCATGTGGCCGGCACCGAGGCCGGATACTTCGGTGACGTCTTCGGCAGGCCGTTCCCCGAACCGCTGCCCTGGATGGAGGACGACGCCGAAGCCAACGCGGACATGTGGGCGACCGCCGAGGAATCGCGTGATGAGATCGTCGCGCTGTACCGCCGGGTGTGGGCGCATTCGGACGCGACGATCGAGGCGTTGGAGCTGGACGCGGCCGGCCGGGTGCCGTGGTGGCCCGACGGGCGGAACGAGGTGACCCTGCACCGGATCCTGATCCACATGATCGCCGAGACCGACCGGCACGCCGGGCACGCCGACATCGTCCGGGAGCTCATCGACGGGGCCGCCGGACTGCGGCAGGACGGCAGCAACCTGCCGCCGGGCGACCGGTCGTGGTGGGAGGAGTACCGCGCCCGGCTGGAGCACGTGGCACAGGAGGCCGGACGTACCTGAGGCGGTGACCCGGCCGGGGCGCCGGAGGGGCGCCTGAGTCCGCCGGGGCGGCGGCGGGACCGCGGGCCTGGCCGTACGGGACGCCGTCGCCCCGGCCGGCGTCCCGCCGCGCGGTGGGCCCGGTCACCCGGACGTCCCGGCCTCAAGGATCGAGACGATGGAGAAGAGGGTGAAGCACACCGTGCCCGGTCCCACCAAGTCGTCGCACCGCTGCTGCGGGGAGCCGCGCCGTACGGCCGGAGGAACCGTACGGCGCGGCCCGCGCCACCGGTGCGGGTGGGACCGCGCTGGACGGTTCGCGGCATACGGGTGGGAGGATCATGGTCCTTCTGTTTTCATGGGCCGATGCCGAAGGCGGGAAGAGTCGTGCTCGCGGTGGCCGGGGTGCTGGCCGCCGGGCCGTGCGTGTCCGTGCTCCTCGCCGCGATCGACCGGCTTGAGCTCGCGGGGATGCCGACCGGCCTGGTGGCGGGGGGCCTCCTTCGCGGGGACCCGGCGAAGGCCGCCGTCGCGACCCTGTACGGCAGCGTCGCCGCCGTCATGGTCGGAGAGAGCGTCACGGACGCCTCCGACGGTGGAGACTTCGCCGACGTGATGGCCGGCTGGCCGGGCTGGCCGGGCTGGGTGATCGGGGCCGTGCTCGCCTATCTGGTCGCGGCCGGAGGGCTGCCGCGCACCGAGGCCCGCGGGATGGGGCCGGCCGTACCCGCGGTGGTGGCCGCCGCGCTCACCGCCGCGGTGCTCGCCTGCGGCCAGCTCGTCGCGGCCGAGGCGCTGGGAAGGACGCTGTGGGAGCGGTATCACGAGTGGGACGGTCCCGGCTGGTACCGCGACCTGACCCGCGCCGTCTGGTATCCCGCCGCTGCGGTCGTGGCGGCTTCGGTGATCGCGGGCAGGATGCCCGGCGGCCGTGACCGGTTCCTGGCGCTGCCGTCGGCCGCATGGCTCGGCTGCGCGGTGACGGCCGGGCCGCTGCAGTATCTCCAGGCGCTCGGCGCGGTCGACGACCCCCCGGTCGTGGCGCTGACCGCGTCCCTCGCGGGCGCGGGCATCGGCGCGGCGGCGGGCGCAGCCGCGCTCCGGCACGCCGGGACGCGGCGCGGGCTGCTCTGCTTCATCCTGCTGTTCACCGCCATCGAGGTGATGGGCGGCCTCCCGGGCTCCCTGGCGGACGGAGCCCTGAGCATGTTGATCGTCTCGACCGTCCTGGCCGTCGTGGTCGCCGCCTGGACGGCGCGGCGGGATGCGAGCACGGGATCGGCGGTGACGGCGGGTGTGGCGGGGCCGCTGCTCGTCTGGTCGGTGTACGTGACGGTCGGCTCCCGGGACTACGACCACAGCACCCAGTACCTGCCGTACTGGACCGCGTGCGTCGCCGCGCTCCTGGCGTCGATCGCCGCGCCGCCGGCGGCCGGGGTGGCGCGGCTGGGCCGCGCCGGTGGCGTCAGCGGCCGTGGACCTGTTCGCCGCGGACGAAGGTCATGGCGACCCTCGCCCGCCAGATGTCGGCGGCGGGTTCGGTGAACGGGTCGCGGTCCAGGACGACCAGGTCGGCGCGGTTGCCGGGGGCGATCGTCCCGGCGTCGTCGTCGCCGTTGATCCACGCCGAGCCCGCGGTGTAGGCGGTCAGCGCGGTCGCCAGGTCCAGGGACTGGCCGGGCAGGAACGGGGTCTGCGCCGTCGGGTAGCCGGCGTGCACCGAGCTCGGTGGCTCGGTGCGGTTGACCGCGACGTGCATGCCCTGGATCGGGTCGGCGCTGGAGACCGGCCAGTCGCTGCCCGCGCAGAACCGGGCGCCGGTCCGCAGCAGGTCGGCGAAGGGGTACTGCCACGACGAGCGCTCCTCGCCCAGGTACGGGATCGTCAGCTCGTCCATCTGGGCGTGGTGGGTGGCCCACAGCGGCTGCAGGTTGGCCGTCACGCCCAGCTTCGCGAAGCGCGGGACGTCCGACGGCTCGATGATCTGCAGGTGCGCGACGTGGTGCCGGTTCGCCGGGTCGGTCCCGGTGAGGCTGTCCAGCGCCTCGCGTACGGCCCGCTCGCCGATCGCGTGGAAGTGCACCTGGAAGCCGTGCCGGTCCAGTTCGGCGACGTGGCCCTTCAGCAGCTCCGGGTCCACGTACGACAGGCCCGTCCCGCCGCCCGTGCCGCCGCAGCGGCAGTAGGGCTCGATCACCGCGGCGGTGAAGTTCTCGGCGATGCCGTCCTGCATGATCTTCACCGAGGTGGCGCGGAACCGCTCCAGGCCCTCGGCCGAGCGACGGCGCTCCAGCAGCTCGGGGATCTGCTCGGCGCCGCGCGCCCGGTCCCACCACAGCGCGCCCACCACCCGGGCGGTGAGCCGGCCCGAGGATGCCGCCTCAAGGTAGGCGGGGAGCTGGTCGTCGGAGCCGGCGAAGGGACCGACGATGGCGTCCTGCCAGGCGGTGACGCCCAGGGAGAACAGGTAGCGCTGGGCGTCCAGCAGGGCCGCGACCTGGTCGGCGATGCCGGGCCGCGGGGTGAGCGGGCCGACGAGCTCCATCGCGCCCTCGTGCAGCACCCCGGTGGGCTCCCCGTCGGCGTCGCGCTCGATCCGGCCGTCGGCGGGGTCGGGGGTGTCGCGGGTGATCCCGGCCAGTTCCAGGGCGCGGCCGTTCACCCAGGCGGCGTGGTGGTCGCGCTGGACCAGGTAGGCCGGGCGGTCGAGGAAGTCGAGCTGGGAGCGGTGCGGCAGGCCGCCGGGGAAGGCCGACATGTCCCAGCCGCCGCCCTCGATCCAGACCCGGTCCGGGTGCGCGGCGGCGTAGCCGGCGATCCTCTCCAGGTACTCCGGCAGGCCGTACACCTCCGCGAGGTCGCATTTGGCCCGCTCCAGCCCGGCCTGCACCGGGTGGATGTGGGCGTCGGTGAAGCCGGGGGTCAGCAGGCCGCCGTCCAGGTCGACGGTCTCGCAGCCGGGGCCGGCCTGGCGCGCGACGTCGGTCTCGGCGCCCACGGCGGCGACGCGGTCGCCGCGGACCAGTACGGCCTCGGCGAAGGCGCCGCCGGGCAGGAAGGCGCGCCCGCCGCGGAAGAGGATCTCGTTCACTCGGCCGCCGCCGGGGTGCGGGCGGCGAGACCGGGCAGGTGGGGCATGGCTCTCCTTCTCCTCGATGTCCCGGGAGGCTCCCGGTGCCCAGGCGTCCGGGCGTCCAGACAGCTGGGCGCCGAACCCGATGCCGGCGACGGAACCGAACCTAGCGGCCGGTGATGGCGTCGGCGACGCGCGCCAGCGCCGAGGTGCGGCCGAGACCGGCCTTCTCCCTGGCGTCGGCGCGGCGGTACAGGTCGTACATCGCGTGCACGCCGATCCAGCGCAGCGGCTCCACCTCCCAGCCGCGGACCTTCCGGTCCACCCACGGCAGCGCCGTCAGCTCGGTGTCCTCGCGCAGGATCAGGTCGCGCAGGGTACGGCCGGCGAGGTTGGTGGTGGTGACTCCGTGGCCGGTGTAGCCGCCCGCCCAGCCGATGCCGGTCTCGTGGTCGACGTGCACGGTGGCGCACCAGTCGCGCGGCACGCCCAGCACGCCGGACCAGGCGTGCGCCACCTTCGACTCCCGCACGGCCGGGAACATGCCGGTCAGCAGCTCCCACAGCGCCTCGATCGTCCAGGCGTGGGTGTGGCCCCGGTCGTCCACCCGTGAGCCGTACAGGTACGGCTTGCCGCGCCCGCCGAACGCGATGCGGCCGTCGGCGGTGCGCTGGGCGTACATGTAGTAGTGGGCCATGTCGCCGAGCAGCTCGCAGCCCTCCCAGCCGATCGCGTCCCACAGGTCGCCCAGCGGCTCGGTGACGATCATCGAGCTGTTCATCGGCAGCCAGGCACGGTGGTACTGCCGCAGCCCGGCGGTGAAGCCCTCGGTGGCGCGGACGACGTAGCGGGCGCGGACCGTGCCGTACGGCGTGCGGGCCTCATGCGGGGCGATCTCGGTGACCGGGGTGCGCTCGAAGATCTCCACTCCGAGGTCGCGCACGACCTGGGCCAGGCCGAGGACCAGCTTCGCGGGCTGGATCCGCGCGCAGTGCGGGCTCCAGATCGCGCTGATCGCGCCGTCCACCCGCAGGCGGCTCTCCCGCTCGGCCGGGTCCAGCAGCCGGACGTCCTCCTCGGTCCAGCCCCAGTGGCGCTCGTGGTCGAGCAGCGCGCGCAGCCGCCGGTCCTGGGCGGCGTTGGTGGCGACCGTGGTGACGCCGCCCTTGACGATGTCGGCGTCGATGCCCTCCTTGCCGGCGACGGCGATGACCTCGTCGATCGAGGAGAACATCTCCCGCTGGAGCCGCCTGGCGGCGTCCACGCCGTGCGTCCGGGCGTACCGCTCGGGGGTGCCGGCCAGCTCGCCGACCAGCCAGCCGCCGTTGCGGCCCGAGGCGCCGTAGCCGGTGAACTCCTTCTCCAGCACGGTGACGCGCAGGCCGGGATCGGCCCGCTTGAGGTAGTAGGCGGTCCACAGGCCGGTGTAGCCGGCCCCGACGATCACGACGTCGGCCTCGCGGTCGCCGTCGAGGGGTTCTCCTGCCGTGGGGATGCCGAGGGAGCGGTACCAGAAGGAGACATCCCCGTTGACAAAGTCCCCAGACAGGGGAACTCGCGTGCTCATGGCCACATATCCTGCTATATCCGTCATGGGGCGTGCATCACCCCACGGAAACCGTTGTACAACCGCATCATCCACAACTCCCTCAAGACGTAACGGCGGGCTCACCCCGGTGTAGCGGAGCCGTAACAGGGCTCCGCCAAGCTGATGGCGATGGAGGGAGCTTTGATGGGGTTTCTGAGGATTCGTACTACCGTCGATGAGCGGCCCGGGCGGCTCGCCTCGCTGGCCACCGCGCTCGCCGAGCGGGGCGGCAACATCCTGGGCCTGAGCGTCCAGTCCGACGCGGACGGCACCGTGGACGAGTTCATGGCCGACATCCCCGCCGGGCCGGAGACCGTGCGCCAGGCGCTGGAGGCCGCCGGAGGCCGCCGGGTGCAGGTCGTCCCGGCCACCGCCCACGAGCTGACCGACGAGCCCACCCGCGCGCTCCTGCTCGCCTCCCGGCTGCGCGCCGAGCCCTGGCGGCTGCCCGCGCTGCTGGGCGAGCTGCTGCGCGCCGACGACTCCCGCTGGGTCTACGGCGCCGACATGAGCGAGCTGCCCGACCCCACGCAGCTCACGGTGCCGGTCGCGCCGCGCCGCGCCGTACGGCTGCGCCGCGCCGGGCTGCCCTTCACGCTGACCGAGGCCGCCCGCGCCGCCTCCTTCGTACGGCTCGCCCAGCCGGTCCGCCCCCGGCCGGCCGGCGCGGTGCGGACCGCCAGGCTGACCGACGGCACCGAGACGCAGGTGCGCCCGGTCACCCCGCTCTACCGCGAGGCCGTCCGCGACCTGCACGACCGCTGCTCACCGGAGTCACGCCGGTTCCGCTACTTCACCCCCGTGCCCACGCTGCCGGACCGCGCCTTCGACCGGCTCTGCGACCGCGCGCACGGCCACTCGCTGGTCGCCGGGCACGACGGCCAGGCGATCGCGCTGGCCGGCCTGACGTTCACCCCCGACCCGGGCATCGCCGAGATGGCCCTGCTCGTCGAGGACCGCTGGCAGGGCCGGGGGCTGGGCTCGGCGCTGGCGAGGATCCTCCTCGCCGAGGCCCGCGACCTGGGCTTCGCCGAGGTCCGGGCGAACATGCTGGCCGGCAACACGCGCATGCGCAGGCTCCTGGTCTCGCTGGGCGCGACCCTGACCCTCACCGACGACCCCGGCGTGGTGGAGGCCAGGCTCGCGGTCGGCGTCACGACGGCGACCCTCCCGTCCGCCCCTCCGCCGGCCTCTTCCACGGCGTCCGCGGAGCCCGGGGAGCCCGCGGAGTCCCGGGCGGTGCCCGCGGCCTGACCCGCACGCTCGCCCCCTTCCGGGCCGGGAGCTCTCAGGGGACCGGCCTGGAAGGGGGCGTACCCCGCACCGCCGCGCGCCGCCCCGTACGCGTCGTGCTCGTACAGGGCGGGGCCGTGGGCGCCGTCCGACGCGCCCGCGCCTCGTGATCGAGGCACGGCCTGTGGTCACAGCGCGGCCCGGAACCCCTCCAGGCGCTCGACGAGCTCCTCCGGGTGGCTCAGCGGGGCGAGATGGCCGCCGTCCATCTCGTCGGGGACGATGCCGAGTCGCTCACGGACGACGCGCCGCTGGAAGCCGGCGGGGAAGAAGCGGTCGTCGCGGCAGATGAGGAACCGGGTCGGCACGTCCGGCCACGCCGGCAGCGGCCACGGCTTCAGGAACGGGGTGCCGGACTGGTTCAGCGAGTGCTCCTCCACCTGGGCCGCGATCTCCGGCGGGACGCCGTTCAGGAAGGCGAAGGCCGGGTCCAGCGGGGCGTCGGCCGGACGGCCGTGGCGCTCGTTCGGCTCGCGCACGGCCTGGGCGTGACCGGTGCCGGCCCACCAGTCGCCGGGCGGCTCGCCGGGCGCCGGGATCATCGCGGTGAGCAGCACCAGCAGGTCGACCGGCAGCCGCTCGCACACCAGCGGCGCGGTGAAGCCCCCCAGGGAGTGGGCCACCAGCACCAGGTCGGTACGGTCGCCGACGGCCGCCACGACCGCGTCGGCGTACTCGGCCAGCCCGGCCGCGTCGTCCTCGCAGGGCAGCGCCACCGCCACCACGTCGTGGCCGCGCGCCCGCAGCAGCGGGGTCACCCGGTGCCAGAACCACGCGTCGGATCCGGCGCCGGGGATCAACACGTATGTCGCCATGCTTCCTGCCTTCGTGAGCTGGTCGTCCCGCCGGCGCCCGTGAGGCGCCGGGACGCCGGGATCCGTGCCCACCCAGTCAAGCCTGTGCCACCGACAAAATGAAGTTGACTTTTTAATGTCAGATTAACCGGTAACTGCTACCGCTGAGGAAAGAGAGGTGCATAGGGTCTCCGCCATGACGATCGACGCCTTCATCGACGCGCTGCCCAAGGCCGAACTGCACGTCCACCTCGTCGGCTCCGCGTCGGTGCCCACCGTGCTGGAGCTGTCGCGCCGCCACCCCGGCGGCCGGGTGCCCACCACCGAGAAGGAGTTGCGGGAGTTCTACCGGTTCCGGGACTTCGGGCACTTCGCCGAGGTGTACGAGGCGGTCAACGCCCTGGTGCGCGAGCCCGAGGACGTGGCCGCCCTCGTGACCGGCCTCGCCCGGGACCTCGCCGCGCAGAACGCCCGCTACGTCGAGCTGACGGTCACCCCCTACTCCCACCACATCGTGGGCATGCCGATGCGGGAGGTCACCGAGGCGCTGGACCTGGCCGCCCGCGCCGCCCTCGACGACCACGGCGTCCGCGTCGCCTACGTCTTCGACATCCCCGGCGAGTGCGGGGCCGAGGGCGCCCGCGTCACACTGGACCACGCGCTGGGCGAACCTCCCCAGGCACTGGTAGGTTTCGGCCTCGGTGGAACCGAGCACGCGCGCCCCATGCACCGCGAGGCGTTCCGCGACGCCTTCCGCGCCGCCGTCGCCGCCGGGCTGCACAGCGTCCCGCACGCGGGGGAGATGACCGGCCCCGAGAGCGTCTGGGAGGCCGTCGAGGGGCTGCGCGCCGAGCGGATCGGCCACGGCATCGGCTGCCTGGGCGACCCCCGCCTGGTCGCCCACCTGCGCGAGGCCCGCATCCCGCTGGAGGTCTGCCCCACCTCCAACCTCCGCACCGGCCAGATATCCGACCTGAGGGAACACCCGCTGCCCCGCATGCTCGGCGAGGGCCTGTTCGTCACCCTCAACAGCGACGACCCGCCCATGTTCGCCACCACCCTCCGCGGCGAGTACCGGGCCGCCGCCGAGGTCCTCGGCCTCGACCGGGAGGCGCTCGCCGGGCTGGCCCGCAACGCCGTCGTCGCCTCCTACCTCGACCCGGCCGGCAAGCAGGCCCTCCTCACCGAGATCGACGCCGTGACCGCCGCCCGGACCGGTTCGCCGTACCTCGATGAGGACGACGAGGAGGTGGTTCTCGCGGAAGGACTAGAAGCGTCACACCAAGGTGCTTCGCGATAGCGGAGTGGAAGGGGGAGACGCCTCGGCCCCGTGCCCGGCCGGACGGTTCGCGCGCCCGGCCGGGGGAGGCGGCCGAAAGGGGAGGCGGGTCAGGGGGAGGAGATGCGGCTCAGGGAGGAGGGGATCTTGGAGGCGGCGGCGCGGTCCAGCAGGAACAGCGTCCGCTGCCGGCCCCGGGCCCCGGCCGCCGGGACCTGCATCGGCCCCGACTCCGACAGGGCCAGCCGTACGGCTCCCGCCTTGTCCTCACCGGCGACGACCACCCACACCTCGCGGGAGTTCCGGATGACCGGCAGGGTCAGCGAGACGCGGACGGGCGGCGGCTTGGGGGAGCCGTGCACCGCCACCACGGGCCGCTCGTCGTACAGCGCCGGCATTCCGGGGAACAGCGAGGCCACATGACCGTCGGGGCCCATGCCCAGCATCATGACGTCGAACGACGGCGCCGGCCCGTGGTCCTCCGGGCGGGCGGCGCGGCGCAGCTCCTCGGCGTAGGCCTCGGCCGACTCCTCGACGGTCATCCCCGAGTCGGGGCCGCGCATCGGGTGGACGCGGGCCGGGTCGACGTCGACGTGGTCGAGCAGGGCCCGCCGGGCGCCGGTCTCGTTGCGCTCGGGGTCGCCGTCGGGCAGGAAGCGCTCGTCGCCCCACCAGACGTCCAGGTTGCGCCAGTCGACGGCGTCGCGGGCCGGACTGGCGGCGATCTCGGCCAGCGTCGCGGTGCCGACCGTGCCGCCGGTCAGCACCAGGGACGCCGACCCCTTGGCCGACTGGGCGTCGACGGTACGGGTGATCACCCTCGCGGCGACGGCCTTGGCGAGCATGTCGGCGTCACGATGGACGATCACGGTGGGAACGCTCACGGAACCTCTCATTTCACATCGAAGTCAGTACGGCGGGCGATGAGGACGTGCGACAGCAGGTTCCCACCGAAGGGCCCGTGACGCGAAAGCGCCCCGCGACGTGCCGCGGGGCGCTTTCGCACGGAACCGGGCCCGGCGCGGAACACCCCCGCGCGGGAACCGGCCGGCCGCGGGCGCCCGGGAACGCCGGGCGCCCGCCGCGTCAGGACTCCGGGCCGCCGTGGGCGATCCGCCGGACCGCCGCCTCGTAGATCTCGTCGGGATCCAGCCGGCGCAGCTCCTCGGCCAGCAGCTCCGACAGCGGGCGGCGGGTCAGCGCGACCTGCCGGTCCGGCTGGCCGGGCCGCTGCAGGGTGGCCACCCGGGCGTCCTCGCGCAGGACGGCGATCTCCCCGCCGGGGGTCTCCAGCCGGACCGCGGTCAGGCCGGGACCCTGGGAGTCGGCCACCCTGATCGGGACGCCGAGGCGCTCGCCGAGCCAGGCCGCCAGCAGCGGGGCGCTGGCGTGCCGGGACGCCGCCTCGACCGTGCCGCCGGTGACCTTGCTGACCTGCTGGTCGAACGCGGCGGCCAGCAGGCTCCGCCACGACGTCAGCCGGGTCCAGGCGAGGTCGGTGTCACCCGGGAGGTAGCCCTCGGCGCGGGAGGTGATCGCCGCGACCGGGTCGGGCGCGGCGTGCGCGTCGACGATGCGGCGCTGGGCCAGCACCCCGATGGGGTCCTTGGACGGCGACTCCGGGCAGTGGCCCGGCCACCACGCCACCACCGGGGTGTCGGTGAGCAGCAGGGGGCTGACCACCGAGTCGGCGTGCCGGGTCAGCTCGCCGTACAGGCGCAGCAGGATCACCTCGCCGGGGGTGGACTCCCCGAGCCGGATCTCGGCGTCGAGCCGGTTGGGCTCGGACGCGTCGCGGGCGATGACGACCAGTATCCGGGAGGGGTGCTCCCGGGCCGCGTCGGTCGCCGCGCGGACCGCGTCGTACTGGTTGCTCTCGTCGCAGACGACCACCAGGGTCAGCACCATGCCGAGCGCGGGCGTGCCCATCTGGTGCCGCAGCTGGGTGAGCTGGGCGGAGATCTTCGACGCGGTCGTGCCGCTGAGCATGAAGTTCGCCATCTACAGCCTCCTCCACGCGCGACCGTCACGGGCCATCATCTCGTCGGCCGACGCCGGGCCCCACGTCCCGGAGGGGTACTCCTCCGGCGGACCCTGCGACGCCCAGAACTCCTCGATCGGGTCGAGGATCTTCCACGACAGCTCGACCTCGCGCTGGTGCGGGAAGAGCGGCGGGTCGCCGATCAGCACGTCCAGCAGCAGCCGCTCGTAGGCCTCGGGGGAGGACTCCATGAACGACTCGCCGTAGGCGAAGTCCATCGAGACGTCCCGGACCTCCATGGCCGTGCCCGGCACCTTGGAACCGAACCGCACCGTGATGCCCTCGTCCGGCTGGACCCTGATGACCAGGGCGTTCTGCCCCAGGATCTCGGTCTCGTCCTTGCTGAACGGCAGGTGCGGCGCGCGCTGGAACACCACGGCGACCTCCGTCACCCGGCGGCTCAGCCGCTTGCCGGTGCGCAGGTAGAACGGCACGCCCGCCCAGCGGCGGTTGGCGATCTCCAGCTTGACGGCGGCGTAGGTCTCCGTCGTGGAGCCCGGCGGGATGCCGGTCTCGTCGGTGTAGCCGACGACCGGCTCGCCGCCCTGCCAGCCGGAGGCGTAGCGGCCGCGCGCGGTGCCCAGGGTCAGGTCCTGCGGCAGCCGTACGGCCTTGAGGACCTTCTCCTTCTCGCGGCGCAGCGCGTCGGCGTCGAAGGACGTGGGGTCCTCCATGCCCACCAGCGCCAGCAGCTGGAGCAGGTGGTTCTGGATGACGTCGCGGGCCGCGCCGATGCCGTCGTAGTAGCCCGCCCGGCCGCCGATGCCGATGTCCTCGGCCATCGTGATCTGGACGTGGTCGACGTAACCGCGGTTCCAGATCGGCTCGAACAGGTTGTTGGCGAAGCGCAGCGCCAGGATGTTCTGGACGGTCTCCTTGCCGAGGTAGTGGTCGATGCGGAACACCGAGCTCTCGGGGAAGACCGCGCTGGTGACGGCGTTCAGCTCCCGGGCGCTCTTCAGGTCGTGCCCGAACGGCTTCTCGATCACCACCCGCCGCCACGACCCGGGGGGCCCGTCGGCGAGGTTCGTCCGCTTGAGCTGCTCGATCACGACCGGGAAGAACTTCGGCGGCACCGACAGGTAGAAACCGTAGTTGCCGCCGGTGCCCCGGGTCTCGTCGATCTCCTTGAGCATCATGGCCAGCGCGTCGAACGCGCCGTCGTCGGTGAACTCGCCGGGGCAGAAGAAGATGCCCTCCGACAGCTGCTTCCAGACCTCCTCGCGGAACGGCGTGCGGGCGTGCTCCTTGACGGCGTCGTGGGCCAGCCGCGCGAAGTCCTGGTCCTCCCAGTCGCGCCGGGCGAACCCGACCAGCGAGAAGCCCGGCGGCAGCAGCCCCCGGTTCGCCAGGTCGTAGATCGCCGGCAGCAGCTTCTTGCGCGCCAGGTCGCCGGTCACGCCGAACAGCACCAGCACGCACGGCCCGGCCACCCGCGGCAGGCGCTTGTCGCGCGGGTCGCGCAGCGGGTTGGCCGCCACCACCGCGTCGGTGGTGCCCGCGGTGGCCCCCGCCGAGGCGACGGCCACCGAGTCGGAGGTGTGCAGGTCCTCGGTACGGCGGTCGTCGTCCTTCGGTGTCTCGGCGCGCGGCTCGGCGGGCGTGACCTGCCCGTCGCCCGTGCCGTCGGGAACGGCCGCCTCGGCGGCCTTCCCCGCTTTCTGCTTGCTCATTCAGACCTCCCGCGCTGCCTCGAGCAGGCGTGCGACCCCGGCGGCCCGGTCGGTCAGGTGCAGCCGCACCACGGGCCGGCCGCGGTCGGCCAGCGCGCCCAGGTCGCCCAGGGCCTGCGCGAGCTGGAGCCTGCCCAGGGTGTACGGCTTGCCCGGCACCTCGACGTCGGCCTCGTTCGCCCCGGTGAGCTGGAGGAAGACGCCGTTCTGCGGGCCGCCCTTGTGGTACTGGCCGGTGGAGTGCAGGAACCGGGGACCCCAGCCGAAGGTCACCGGCCGGTCGGTGCGGACGGCCAGCAGCCCGCGCAGCGTGGCCGGGTCGGCCGCGCTCCAGGCGTCGGTCATCTCCTCGAACGAGGCGCCCTCGGCGTGCGGGGCGTCGAACGCGGCCTCCCGGTCGAGGTAGGCCATGACCGCGAGGTAGCCCCGCTCGGGGATGGCCTCCAGCAGCCGGGTGAGCACCTCCGGCAGGTCCTTGGGAGCCGAGCTGCCGGGCACCTCGCCGTAGACCTCCACCGGGCCGTCCACCAGGACCGGCGTGCCGACCGGCGGTTCGGCGCGGTCGAGGATCTTGGCGGTGTTCTCCTTCGACTCGGCCACGTTCGGCTGGTTGAAGGGGTCGATGCCGAGGACGCGGCCGGCGACGGCCGTGGCGTACTCCCAGATCAGGAACTGCGCGCCCAGCGGGCCGCTGACGGTCACGTCGCCGCCGGACTCGATCCCGGCGACCAGCTCGTCGTCGGTGTCGTCGGGGTCGGCGCCGACGACCGGCAGGATGCCCCGGCCCTGCTTGCCGGTGGACTCGGCGATCAGCTGCTCGATCCAGTCGGGCAGGCCGTTGATCTCCGCGAGGCTGTCCTCCAGGACGAGCTTGTCGCGTCCGGCGGCCGCGGCCGCGCCCAGGGCGGCGCCGAGCGTCAGGCCCGGGTTGCCCTCGGCCTGGGCGAGCAGCGGGCGCACGGCCTCGGCGTCGTCGAGGAGCTTCTCGATGTCGGCCCCGGCCAGCGCGCTGGGCACCAGGCCGAACGCCGACAGGGCGCTGTAGCGGCCGCCGACGTTGGGGTCGGCCAGGATGACCGGGTAGCCCGCCTCGATGGCGGCCTGCTCCAGCGGCGATCCCGGGTCGGTGACCACGATGATCCGCTCGGCGGGGTCGATGCCCGCCTCGCGGAACGCCTGCTCGTAGATCCTGCGGTGGCTGTCGGTCTCGACGGTGCCGCCGCTCTTGCTGGCCACCACCACGATCGTGCGCTCCAGCCGGTCGGCCAGCGCGCGGCGCACCTGGCCGGGGTCGGTGGTGTCGAGCACGGTCAGCGGGACGTCCGCGGTGGTCGTGATGACCTCGGGCGCCAGCGAGGAGCCGCCCATGCCGGCCAGGACCACGTGGTCCAGGCCCTGGGCGCGGGCCCGCTCGACCAGCTTGCCGATCTCCGGCAGCAGCTCCCTGCTGTTCCGCGGCAGGTCGAGCCAGCCGAGGCGGACGGCCGCCTCGGCCTGCGCGTCCGGGCCCCACAGGCCGGGGTCGCCGTTCGACAGCGCCTCGTGGAAGCCCGCGGCGACGAGGTCCTTGACGGCCTCGGCGGCCTGCTCGGCCAGCCGCTCGTTGCCGATCGTCACGGATGCCGTCATGTGCCTCACGCCTTCCGCAGCTCGGACTCGACCGTGGCCAGGAGTTCCTTCCAGGACGCCTCGAACTTGTCCACGCCCTCCCGCTCCAGCACGGCGACCACGTCGTCATAGTCGACGCCGGCCTCCTTGAGCGCCGCCATGGTGTTCCAGGCGTCCTCGTAGAGGGGGCGGATCGTGTCGCCCTCGATCCGGCCGTGGTCGGCCGCGGCGTCGAGGGTCTTCTCCGGCATCGTGTTGACCGTGCCGGACGTGACCAGCTGGTCGACGTAGAGGGTGTCGGGGTAGCTGGGGTCCTTGGTGCCGGTGGAGGCCCACAGCGGGCGCTGCGGGCGGGCGCCGGCCTCCTTCAGGGCCTGCCAGCGCGGGGAGTTGACCACGTCCTCGTAGGCGGCGAAGGCCAGGCGGGCGTTGGCGATCGCCGCCTTGCCCTTGAGGGCCTTGGCCTCGGGCGTGCCGATCTTCTCCAGCCGCTTGTCGATCTCGGTGTCGACCCGGCTGACGAAGAAGGAGGCCACCGAGTCGATGCCCGAGAGGTCCAGGCCCTTCTCCTTGGCCTGCTCCAGGCCGGTCAGCCAGGCGTCCATCACCGCGCGGTAGCGCTCCAGGGAGAAGATCAGCGTGACGTTGACGCTGATGCCCTCAGACAGGGCCTTGGTGATCGCGGGGAGCCCCTCGACCGTGGCCGGAATCTTGATCATCGTGTTGGGGCGGTCGACCAGCCACCACAGGGCGCGCGCCTCGGCGATCGTCTTGGCCGTGTCCTTGGCCAGGCGCGGGTCCACCTCGATGGAGACCCGGCCGTCCACGCCGTCGGTGGCGTCGAAGACCGGCCGCAGCACGTCGGCGGCCCAGCGGATGTCGTAGGTGGTGATCGCGCGCACCGCCTCCTCCAGGTCCACCCCCCGCACGGCGAGGTCGCGGATCTGGGCGTCGTAGGCGTCGCCCTTGCTCAGCGCCGAGGCGAAGATCGTCGGGTTGGAGGTGACGCCGACCACGTGCTTCTCGCGGATGAGCCCCTTCAGGTTGCCGGTGCGCAGCCGCTCGCGGCTGATGTCGTCCAGCCAGATGGACACGCCCTGGTCGGAGAGCTTCTTCAGGATCTCGCTCATGATCAGTTTCCCGTCGTCTCGCCCTTGTCGGCCCCGGTCCGGGCGAGGCTCGCCTTGGCGGCGGCGGCCACGCGCTCGGCGGTCAGGCCGAACTGCTCGTACAGGGTCTTGTAGGGGGCCGAGGCACCGAAGTGCTCCAGTCCCACGACTTCCCCTTCATCTCCCACGAACTGCCGCCAGCCCAGCGTGATTCCCGCCTCCACCGCGACGCGGGCGCGGACCGACGGGGGCAGCACCAGCTGCTTGTAGGCGGTGTCCTGCTCCTGGAACCACTCGACGCACGGCATGGACACCACGCGGGCCGGGATGCCCTCCTCCTCCAGCAGCTTCCGGGCGCCGACGGCCAGCTCGACCTCCGAGCCGGTGGCGATGAGGATCACCGCGGGCTGGCCGGTGGAGGCCTCCTCCAGCACGTAGGCGCCCTTGGCGACCTTGTCGTGGTCGCGGGTGCCCTCGTAGACCGGGAGGTTCTGCCGGGTCAGCGCGAGACCGGCCGGGCGGTCGGTGTGCTCCAGCACGGCGCGCCAGGCGGCGGCCGTCTCGTTGGCGTCGGCCGGGCGGACGATGTCCAGGCCCGGGATGCCGCGCAGCGCCCACAGCTGCTCGATCGGCTGGTGGGTGGGGCCGTCCTCGCCCAGGCCGATGGAGTCGTGCGTCCACACGTAGGTGACCGGCAGCTTCATCAGCGCGGCGAGCCGTACCGAGGGCCGCATGTAGTCGCTGAAGACCAGGAACGTGCCACCGTAGGGGCGGGTGCCGCCGTGCAGCGCGATGCCGTTGAGGATCGCCCCCATGCCGTGCTCGCGGATGCCGAAGTGCAGCGTCCGGCCGTAGCGGCTGCCGGGGAACTCCTTGGTCTGGTACTCCTCGGGGATGAAGGACGGCTCGCCCTTCATCGTGGTGTTGTTGGACTCGGCGAGGTCGGCCGAGCCGCCCCACAGCTCCGGCAGGACCGGCGCGAGGCTGTTGAGCACCTCGCCGGAGGCCTTGCGGGTGGCGACGGACGCGCCGGGCTCGAACGTCGGCAGCGCCTCGGTCCAGCCGGCCGGCAGCCGCCGGTGGCTGATCCGGTCGAACTCCGCCGCCCGCTCGGGGTTGGCCTCCCGCCAGCTCGTGTAGGCCTTCTCCCACTCCTGGCGGGCCGCCCGGCCGCGCTCGACGACCTTGCGGGTGTGCTCCAGCACCTCCGCGGGGACGTCGAAGCTCTTCTCCGGGTCCATCCCCATGATCTGCTTGGTGGCGGAGATCTCCGCGGCGCCCAGGGCCGACCCGTGGGCCTTGCCGGTGTTCTGCTTGTTGGGCGCGGGCCAGCCGATGATGGTGCGCAGGCGGATGAACGACGGCCTGCCGGTCTCGGCGCGGGCGGCCTCCAGGGCCTGGTTCAGCGCCTCGACGTTCTCGCTGTACTCGCCGTCGCCGGTCCAGTCGACGGTCTGGACGTGCCAGCCGTAGGCCTCGTAACGCTTGGCGATGTCCTCGCTCAGCGCGATCTGGGTGTCGTCCTCGATCGAGATGTGGTTGCTGTCGAAGACGACGACGAGGTTGCCCAGCTTCTGGTGGGCGGCGATGGCGCTGACCTCGTGGCTGACGCCCTCCTCGATGTCCCCCTCGGAGGCGATGCACCAGATCATGTGGTCGAACGGGCTGGTGCCCTCGGGGGCGTCGGGGTCGAACAGGCCCCGCTCGCGGCGGGCGGCCATGGCCATGCCCACGGCGTTGCCGATGCCCTGGCCCAGCGGGCCGGTGGTGGTCTCCACGCCGGCGGTGTGGCCGTACTCGGGGTGACCCGGGGTGAGGCTGTTCCACTGCCGCAGCGACTTCAGGTCGTCGAGGCTCAGGCCGTAGCCCGACAGGAAGAGCTGGATGTACAGGGTGAGGCTGGAGTGACCGGCCGAGAGGACGAACCGGTCGCGCCCCACCCACGTCGGGTCGGAGGGGTCGTGCCGCATCGCCTTCTGGAACAGGAGGTAGGCGGCGGGGGCCAGGCTCATGGCGGTGCCGGGGTGGCCCGACCCCGCTTTCTCTACCGCGTCCATCGCCAGAGCCCGTACGACGTCGACCGCCCTGCGGTCGAGGTCGTTCCATTCAAGGGTTGGCACGAGTTCGCTGCTCAAGTGCTCGATCTCCGGATCTAGTCGTGTGATGGTGGCGCCGGTTTGGCTTTTCCCGCCCACACCGGACCCTAACGGGTCGGCCTCCTCAGCGTCGCGCAGGCCGATCGGCGGCGGCTCCGCCGGGCGTTCACCAGCGCGGACGACTCCCGGGGGACTCCCCGCGGCCGTCCGCTCACGCCGCTTTCCGCACCCTGTGCCGGGACCGCCCCTCTCAGCAACTACAGTTGAGACCTCAAGGCTGGCTGGTGCCCGCATTCACGGATCCGCTCTAATCAGAGGTTACGCGTTGACCCCGCACGTGCTGGAAGCGCCTTAGATGGTGCTGACCGACAAGCAACCGACGACGGCCCCGCTTCGCGCGGGCGCGGCGGCGTCCGCCGCTCCGCGCTCGTTCGGCGCCGTCGTGAAGGCATACGTCGCCCTCACCAAGCCGCGGATCATCGAACTGCTGCTGATCACGACGCTGCCGGTGATGTTCATGGCCGCGCGGGGCCTTCCCCCGCTGTGGACGGCCGTCTCGACCCTGGTCTTCGGCACCCTGTCGGCGGGCAGCGCCAACGCGCTGAACTGCTACATCGACCGCGACATCGACGCGGCGATGCGCCGCACCCGACGCCGGCCGCTGGCCCGCGAGCAGGTCCCGCCGCGTAACGCGCTGGTCTTCGGCGTCGTTCTCGGCATCCTGTCCACTCTTGGCCTGGGCTTTGCGGTGAATTGGCTCGCGGCGGGTCTCTCCCTGGCCGCGAACCTGTTCTACGTGTTCGTCTACTCGATGCTCCTGAAGCGCCGCACCCCGCAGAACGTCGTCTGGGGCGGCATCGCCGGCTGCATGCCGGTGCTGATCGGCTGGGCGGGCATCACCGGCGACGTCGGCTGGGCCCCCGTGGTTCTGTTCGGGGTGGTGTTCTTCTGGACGCCCCCGCACACCTGGACCCTCGCCATGCGCTACCGGGAGGACTACGCCGCGGCGAACGTCCCGATGCTGCCGGTGGTCGCCACCGAGCGCCGCGTGGTGCTGGAGAGCCTGGCCTACACCTGGGCCACGGTGCTGTGCTCGCTGCTGCTGTGGCCGGTGGCCCACACCACCCTGCTCTACCCCGCCGTGGCGGCCGTCCTCGGCGGCGCCTGCCTGTGGGAGGTCTACCGCCTCCTCGGCCGGGTCAAGGCCGGCAAGACCGGGGTGGACCTGCGCCCGATGCGCTTCTTCCACTGGTCCAACGCCTACCTGGCGCTGCTCTTCCTCACCGTCGCCATCGACTCGATGCTCGTCTGATCCGGCCCGCCCGCGCCGGGCCGTTCGGGGCGGGACCGTACGGGGCCGGGGCGGGGGCCGCCTCCGGGTGACCGTACGGAGCCGGGGAGATGACCGCTCGCGGCCAGGGCGGCCCCCGGAGGGGGCGGGATTGGGACACCTCGTGGTTGTTCCGTTACGGTTGCCACATGGCGAGCCGTGACCCCCGGTGGGTGCTGAGGGACCGCCCGTCCGTCGCGCTGATCTCCGGGCTCGTCGTGACCGGGCTGTGCGCGCTGGCGTCGTTCTCCTTCGACGTGCTCAACGGCGACCCGGTGTACTTCTTCATCGCGCTCGCCCTGGCCCTGGCGCCCGTGCCGGTGCTGCTGGCGGCCGTGCTGGCGCTGGACCGCATGGAGCCCGAGCCGCGCAGCAACCTCGTCTTCGCCTTCGCCTGGGGCGCGGGCGTGGCGGTGCTGGTCGCCGGCCTGATCAACTCCTTCAACCTGCTCTACATCGAGAACGCCGCCCAGCTGGGCCCGGGCGCGGCCCGCGCCGTCGCGGCCACCTTCGGTGCGCCGGTGGTCGAGGAGACGATGAAGGGCCTGGTGCTGCTGGGCCTGCTGCGGTTCCGCCGGGCCGAGCTGGACGGGCCCACCGACGGCGTCATCTACGCGAGCATGGTCGGCCTGGGCTTCGCGATGAGCGAGAACGTCAGCTACTACATCGCCGCCCTGTCGGAGGCCGGCGCGCACGGCCTTGCGGTGACGGTCGTGCTGCGGGGCGTGCTGTCGCCGTTCGCCCACCCGCTGTTCACCTCGATGATCGGCGTCGCGGTGGCCTACGCCGCGCTGCGCCGCGGTCCGGGCAGGACCTGGGTGGTCCTGGCGGGCTGGGCCGGGGCGATGCTGTTGCACGGCATCTGGAACGGTTTCACCACCTACGCCGGCATCACCGGCCTGGCCGTGGCCTACCTGCTGCTGATGGTCGTGCTGGTGGTGCTCATCGTGATCGTCTTCCGCGACCGCAAGCGCATCGTCGGCCTGATCCAGACCTACCTGCCCGCCTACCAGCCGACCGGCCTGGTGGGCCCGTACGACGTCTTCATGCTGTCGTCGCTGCCGGCCCGCCGCGAGGCGCGCGACTGGGCCAGGAACCACGGCGGCCGGGCCGGGCTGCGGGCGATGAGCGACTTCCAGCTCGCCGCGACCGAGCTGGGGCTGCTGCACGAGCGGGCCCGGCGCGGCGTGATCGACGAGCGGACGTTCGACGAGGAACAGCAGGCGCTGCTGCGGTGCATCGCCGGCGCCCGCGCGTCCTTCCCGGCGCCCGCGCGGACGTCCCCGCCCGGCCGCTGAGCCGTCCGTACGGGGCCCGCCGGGCGGCCGGTCGCCCACCCGGCCGCCGGGCCGTCCGTACGGACGGCCCGGGCAGGAACCCCCGTCCCTTTCAAGCTCGCTCAGGGCGCGCCGGCGGCCCGGAGCGCGGCGTCCAGGGTCGTCTCGCGCGGCCCGGGGAAGACGGGGGAGGAGCGCAGCGCCGCGTCCAGCATGGCCTTGGCCGAGGCGCCGAACTCGCGGACGGCGTAGGCATAGGTGGTGGAGGCCCACCGCCGCGAGGAGTCGTCGCCGACGCCGAAGGTCGAAAGCCCCGCCGCCCGGCACAGCGCGACGGCCCGGGGCAGGTGGAAGACCTGGCTCACCACGGTCACCCGGGTGGCCCCGAAGACCTCGCGGGCCCGCACGCACGAGTCCCAGGTGTCGAAGCCGGCGTGGTCGAGGACGAGCGCGCGGTCGGGGACGCCGCGGGCGAGGAGGTAGTCGCGCATCACGGTCGGCTCGTCGTAGCCGGGGCGGCCGTTGTCGCCCGACAGCAGGATCGCCCGGACCCTGCCCGCCCGGTACAGCTCGGCGGAGACGTCCAGGCGGCGGGCGAGCATGGGGGTGGGGGTCCGGCCGTTGACCCTGGCGCCCAGCACCAGCGCCACCGGCGCCCGCGGGACCTCCGACAGCCAGCCGGGGGAGGTGTCGGCGACCGTCCGGTGCCCGGAGCTGACCAGCCACGCCCAGGTCATCGGGGCGAGCGCCAGCATGCTCAGCAGGACGGCGGCCAGGTAGGAACGCCGGAGGAGTCTGCGGGAAGGCTGCATACGCCCATTGTCCCGGTGCGTGCGCCGACTGTCCCGATCATGCCGGGATATGGCCGGTCCGCCCCGGTCCGGCGGTGGTCTCCGTCACGGCCCCCGTCACGCGGGGATGTGGCCGGACCGCTCTGGTCCCCGGCCGCGGTCTTCGTCACGGCCCCCGGTCACGCCGGGACGGGGTCGAGCCTCTCCCGCTCGGCGGAGGGGACGGCGAGCGCGGGCCTGGCTCGCAGCGCGTACACCGCGCGCAGCGTGAAGATCCACACCAGCGTCGCGCCGAGCACGTGCACGCCGACCAGTACGGCGGGCACGGCCAGGAAGTACTGGACGTATCCCACGACCCCCTGGGCCAGCTCCACGCCCAGCAGCACCAGCGCCGCGCGCCGCGCGTGGGCCGGGGCGCCGCTCACCCGCAGGGTGAGCAGCAGGGCGAGGGTGAGCCCGAGGACGATGTAGACGACGTCGGCGTGCAGCCGGACCACCGCCTGGATGTCGAACGGGAACCGGGTGGCGATCTCGTCGCCGGAGTGGGGACCGGTGCCGGTCACCACGACGCCCACCACCAGCAGCACCGCCACCGCGGCGACCAGTACGTGGCCGAGGATCCGGATGTCACGGTGGACCAGCGACTCGGGGGCGCCGTCGCCCTCCCCGGCGCGGACGTAGAGGGCGACGCAGGCGGCGAGCAGGGCGATGGAGAGCAGGAAGTGAACGCTCACCGTGACCGGGTTGAGCGCGCTGCGCACGACGAGGCCGCCCCAGACGGACTGCGCGACCACGCCGGCCGGCTGCGCCAGCGCCAGGCCGATGAGGACCCGGCGGCGGGGCGCGAGCCGGGCCGCGGCGATCAGGCAGCCCAGGCCGGCGGCCAGGACCAGGAAGGCCAGCAGCCGGTTGCCGAACTCGACGGCCATGTTGGCGGCCGAGATGCCGGAGTGGGCGGTCGGCAGCAGACTCTCGGGGGTGCACCGGGGCCAGGTCGGGCAGCCGAGGCCCGACTTGGTGACCCGCACGGCCGCGCCGGTCACGGTGATGCCGGCGTTGGCCACCACCGCGGCCAGCGCCCAGCGGCGCATGGTGGCGGTCGTGGGCGACCACATGGACAGCCACAGGTCCGCGGCACGGCGACGAGCCTGGTCGAAAAGGTGGTTCACGGCTCACATGCTAGGCGGCGCGGTGGATGGTCCCGCCTTCGCCCCCGGGCCGCCGGAGGCCGGGGCGGCGGGGTGGAAGCCGAGGGGAGCCGGACCGGAGGCCGCGCGATGCCGGGGCGGCCATGGGGTGGAATCGGGACGTGAAGGCATTGATCGCCCTTGAGGTATGTGACATAGTACCGGCGAGCCGGGCGAGGAAACGAGGTGGGTCGTGCCGGATGTCGTCGTGATCGGCGCCGGGGTGGTGGGCGCCGCCTGCGCCCATTACGCGGCGCGGGCCGGACTCGACGTGGTCGTGCTCGACCGCGGGCCGGTGGCCGGCGGCACGACCGGCGCCGGGGAGGGCAACGTGCTGGTCTCCGACAAGGAGCCCGGCCCCGAGCTCGACCTGGCCGTGCTGTCCGCCGGGCTGTGGCGCGAGCTGGCCGGGCTCGGCGGGTTCGAGTACGAGCCCAAGGGCGGCCTGGTCGTCGCCGAGGACGACGAGGTGCTGGCCGCCCTCACCGCGCTGGCCGCGGGGCAGGGCGTCGAGCACACCGTGGTCGACGCCGGGCGGCTCACCGACTACGAGCCCCACCTGGCCCCGGGCTTCGCCGGGGGCGTGTTCTACCCCCAGGACGCCCAGGTCCAGCCCATGCTGGCCGCGGCCACGCTGCTCCGGGAGGGCGGCCGGGGCGCCGGGCGCGGCACGCTGAGCCTGCGCACCGGCGTCACGGTCACCGGGTTCCTCCGCGACGGCGAGCGCGTCACCGGCGTGCGGACCGACCGCGGCGACATCCCCGCCGGGGCCGTCGTCAACGCCGCCGGGACCTGGGGCGGCGAGGTCGCCGCGCTGGCCGGGGTACACCTGCCGATCCTGCCGCGGCGCGGGTTCATCCTGGTCACCGAGCCGCTGGACGAGCCGCTCGTGCTGCACAAGGTCTACACCGCCGCCTACGTCACCAACGTCGCCAGCGACTCGGCGGGCCTGGAGACCTCGGCCGTGGTCGAGGGCACCCCCTCCGGGCCGGTCCTCATCGGCGCCAGCCGCGAGCGGGTCGGCTTCGACCGCACGGTCTCGATCCCGGTCCTGGAACGGCTCGCCCGCCAGGCCGTCGAACTGTTCCCCGCGCTGGCCGCGCGCCGGGTGATCCGCGCCTACTGCGGGTTCCGCCCCTACTGCCCCGACCACCTCCCGGTGATCGGCGAGGACCCCAGGGCCCCGGGGCTGTACCACGCCTGCGGCCACGAGGGCGCCGGCATCGGCCTGGCCCCGGCCACCGGGCACCTGATCGCCCAGGCCCTGACCGGCGCCCGGCCCGGCCTGGACCTGGACCCCTTCCGCCCGGACCGCTTCGACCCGGACCGTTCCGGCACCGGCACACCCGCCAAGGAGGGCTGATGCGGCCACCGTACGAGCTCGTGGGGGCGCGTCCCGACCCCGCGTTCGAGATCAGCGTGGACGGCAGGCCCGTCCCCGTCGTCCCCGGCCAGAGCGTCGGCGCCGCGCTGCACGCCGCGGGCGTCCGCTCCTGGCGCTCCACCCGGTTCGGGGGCCGCCCCCGGGGGCTGTTCTGCGGAATCGGGGTCTGCTTCGACTGCCTGGTCACCGTCAACGACGTCCCCGCCCTGCGGGCCTGCGTGACCGAGGCCCGTCCGGGCGACCGGGTCCGCACGTCCGCGGCGGACTCCGGTCCGGAGGTGAGCGGCCGGTGACGCGCGTGTACGACCTGGCCGTCATCGGCGCGGGGCCCGCCGGGGTCGCCGGCGCGCTGGAGGCGTCCCTCGCCGGGCTGGACGTCGTGGTGATCGACGCCGCGCCCCGGCCCGGCGGGCAGTACCACCGCCACCTGCCCGACTCCTTCCACGCCCTGCGCCCCGGGGCGCTGCACCACGGCCTGGAGCGGTTCATGCGGCAGTGGGAGGCGCTGCGGTCGCGCGCCGAGATTCTGCTCGGCCACCGCGTCTGGGCGGTCGAGCGGACCGGCGGGGACGCGGCGGGAGGTACGGCGGGCGCCACGGTGACCGTGCGGTGCCTGGCCGGGGACCGCGAGGAGCGGCCCCGCGCGGTCCGCGCCCGCGCCCTGCTGATCGCCACCGGCGCGCACGACCGGCCGCTGCCGTTCCCCGGCTGGGACCTGCCCGGCGTGCTCACCGCGGGCGGGGCCCAGGCGCTGCTCAAGGGCTCCCTGGTCGTGGCGGGCCGCAGGGTCGTGGTCTCCGGGACGGGCCCCTTCCTGCTGCCGGTCGCCGCCGGGCTGGCCAGGGCCGGCGCCGACGTGCGCGGCGTCTACGAGGCGGGCGGCCGGTTCGGCCTGGCCCGGCACCCGCTGCTCGCCGCGGGCAAGGCCGCCGAGGCCGCCGGCTACGCCGCCGTCCTGGCCCGCCACCGGGTGCCCTACCGAGGCCGCCACGCGGTCGTCGCCGCGCACGGCGAGGACACGCTGACCCACGTCACCGTGGCCCGGCTCGACGCGGACTGGCGGCCGGTCGCGACGAGGACGGTCGAGTGCGACACCCTCGCCTGCGGCTACGGGTTCGTCCCCCAGCTGGAGCTGCCCGTCCAGCTCGGCTGCGCGACCCGCCGCGACGCCGACGGCACCCCCGTCGTCGCGGTGGACGCGGGCCGGCGCACCAGCGTGCCCGGCGTCTACGCGGCGGGGGAGACCACCGGCGTCGGCGGCGCGGAGCTGGCCGAGGCCGAGGGCCGCCTGGCCGGCCGTACCGTCGCCGCCGACCGGGGCCTCCGCGTCCCGCCGCTGCCCGCCCTGGCGCGGCGCGTGGACCGGCTCGCGGCCTTCGCGCGGGCGCTGCACGAGGCCTACCCGGTACGGCCCGGCTGGCGCGACTGGCTGCGCGACGACACCCTGGTCTGCCGTTGCGAGGAGGTGCCGCTGTCGGCCGTGCGCGAGGCGCGCCGCCTGGGCGCCACCGACGCGCGCTCCGTCAAGCTTCTGGCCCGGCCCGGTATGGGCTGGTGCCAGGGCCGCATGTGCGGCTACGCCGTGGCGTGCCTGGCGGGCGAGGACCCCGCCGCGCCGCGGCGCCCGATCGCCCAGCCCGTCCGGCTCGGCGACCTCGCCGGCCTGGAACACCCCCTTCGGAAGGATGACCGTGATGACCCGTGAGAAGCCCTGGCGCGGAGTGATGGTGGCCACCGCGCTGCCGCTCGGCGGCGACGACCTGGCGCCCGACTTCGCCCGCTACGCCGAGCACTGCCGCTGGCTGGTCGACGGCGGCTGTGACGGCGTGGTGCCGAACGGATCGCTGGGCGAGTACCAGACGCTGACCGCCGAGGAGCGGGCCAGGGTCGTGGAGACCGCGGTCGAGGCGGTCGGCGGCGACCGCGTCATGCCCGGCATCGCCGCCTACGGCGCCCTGGAGGCGCGCCGCTGGGCCGAGCAGGCCCGCGACGCCGGCTGCGGGGCGGTCATGCTGCTGCCGCCCAACGCCTACCGGGCCGACGAGCGGGCGGTGTTCGAGCACTACCGCGAGGTCGCCAGGGCGGGCGTGCCGATCGTGGCCTACAACAACCCCCTCGACACCAAGGTGGACCTCACCCCCCGGCTGCTGGCCCGGCTCCACGAGGAGGGGCTGATCGTGGGCGTCAAGGAGTTCACCGGAGACGTGCGCCGGGCCTACGAGCTGGCCGAGCTGGCCCCCGGCCTGGACCTGCTGGTCGGCTCCGACGACGTGCTGGTGGAGCTGCTGCTGGCCGGCGCGGTCGGCTGGGTGGCCGGCTACCCCAACGCGCTGCCCCACTCGTGCGCGGCCCTGTACGCCGCGGCCGCGGCCGGTGACCTGGCCACCGCGCTGCCGTTGTACCGTTCGCTGCACCCGCTGCTGCGCTGGGACTCCAAGACCGAGTTCGTCCAGGCCATCAAGCTGTCCATGGACCTGGCCGGCCGGCCGGGCGGCCCCTGCCGCCCGCCGCGCACGCCGCTGGCCCCCGAGCAGGAGGCCGCGGTGCGCGCGGTGACCGAGAAGGTCCTGGCGGAGGGCCTGCGCTAGCGGGTCCCGAGCGTCCGCCCGACGCCCCGAGGGGGAACCGAACGCCTCCGAGGGGGAATACGAGCGTCCCCGAGGGAGAGCTGAGCGCCTCCGAGGGGAAACCGAACGCCCCCGAGGGAGGACCCAGCGTCCCCGAGGGGAACACGAACGTCCCCGAGGAGGGGGAGATGAGAACGAAACGGGTCTTCCACGCGGTGGACTCCCACACCGAGGGCATGCCCACCCGGGTCGTCACCGGGGGAGTGGGGGTCATCCCCGGGGCCACCATGGCCGAGCGCCGCGAGCACTTCCTGGCCGAGATGGACCACGTCAGGACCCTGCTGATGTACGAGCCGCGCGGCCACTCGGCCATGAGCGGGGCCATCCTGCAACCGCCCACCCGGCCCGACGCCGACTACGGCGTGCTCTACATCGAGGTCTCCGGCTGCCTGCCGATGTGCGGCCACGGGACCATCGGCGTGGCGACCGTGCTGGTGGAGACGGGGATGGTCGAGGTCGTCGAGCCGGTCACCACCATCCGGCTCGACACCCCCGCCGGGCTGGTCGTCGCCGAGGTGCGCGTCGAGGACGGCGCCGCCGTCGCGGTCACCATCGTCAACGTGCCCTCCTTCAGCGTCGGCCTGGACAGGGTGGTCGAGGTGCCCGGCCTGGGCGAGGTCCGCTACGACCTGGCCTACGGCGGCAACTTCTACGCGATCGTGCCGATCGAGTCGGTCGGCCTGCCGTTCGACCGCGCCGCCAAGGACCGCATCCTCGGCGCGGGGCTGGCGATCATGAAGGCGGTCAACGAGGAGGACGAGCCGGTCCACCCGCTGGACGACGGCATCCGGGGCTGCCACCATGTGCACTTCACCGCCCCCGGCTCCGACGCCCGCCGCTCGCGGCACGCGATGGCCATCCACCCCGGCTGGTTCGACCGCTCGCCGTGCGGCACCGGCACGAGCGCCCGGATGGCGCAGCTGCACGCCAGGGGCGAGCTGGGCCTGGACATCGACTTCGTCAACGAGTCGTTCATCGGCACCCGGTTCGTCGGGCGGCTCGTCGCGGAGACGGAGGTGGCGGGCCGGCCCGCGGTGGTCCCGGCCATCACCGGGCGGGCGTGGGTCACCGGGACCGCGCAGTACTTCCTCGACCCGCGCGACCCGTTCCCCGCGGGCTTCCTGCTCTGACCCGGCCTGCCCGCGCCCGCCCGATCCGGGTGGGCGCGGGCGGGCAGGTGAAGGTTCGGGACGAGAAGGCTAACGGTCTTGTTTCGGTCCTTGACGGCCCAGGGCACGCGCTAGTGCAATGTCACACATCACTAGCCGTGAGGAGCCGCACATGCGTGCCACCCCCCTTACCTCCATCGCCTCGCTGGCCGCCGTGGCCCTGCTCGCCACCGGATGTGGCCAGGGGCTGCTCGGCGGCGGCGACGGAGGCGACACCGCCAAGACGAACGAGCCGATCGTCCTCGGAATGCTGATCCCCCAGTCGGGCAGCGAGGCAGCGATCGGCCCATATATGAGCAACGCGGCCCAGCTCGCCGTAGACGAGATCAACGCCAAGGGCGGGGTCCTCGGCCGCAAGCTGCAGCTCAAGACCGCCGACGACGCCTGCGACGCCCAGTCCGCGGCGGCCGGAGCCAACAAGCTGGTCACCGAGGGGGTGGACGTCTCGGTCGGAGGATACTGCTCCGGCGCGACCCTGCCCACCCTTCCGATCTTCGGCAAGGCGAACATACCGATGATCATTCCGGCGGCCAACTCCCAGGAGCTGGTCGACCAGAAGCTCAAGCACGTCTTCCTCATCAACGGCACCGGCACCCAGCAGGCCGCCGCCGCCGAGAAGTGGATGACCAAGCAGGGCGCCAAGAGCGTCGCGCTGATGCACGACAACACCAGCTACTCCAAGGACATCGCGCTGCGCACCCAGACCCTGCTGGACGCTCCCGGCGGCGCCGACACCGCGCTCATCGAGGCGGTCACCCCCAAGGAGAGCGACTACAGCGCCAACATCACCAACGTGCTGGCCAAGAAGCCCGACTTCGTCTACTGGACCGGCTACTTCCAGGAGGGCGGCCTGATCGCCCGCCAGCTCCGCCAGGCCGGCTACAAGGGCTCCATCATGGTCGGCGACGGCTCGGTCTCGCCCAAGCTCGTCGAGATCGCCGGCCCCGAGGCCGCCGAGGGCGTCTACGCCACCATGACCCAGACCCCCGACACCCTGGAGGGCGCCGAGGGCTGGATCGAGGCGTACAAGAAGAAGTTCGGCGCCGAGCCCGGCCCCTACTCCAACCAGGCCTACGACGCCGTACGGCTGGCCGCCGAGGCGGTCGGCAAGGCGGGCGGCACCGACGGCGCCAAGGTCATCGCGGCGCTGGAGGCGATCGACGGGTTCCAGATGTTCTCCGGGCCGCTGAAGTTCACCCCCGAGCACACCCTGTCCAACGGCGGGTTCCAGATCCTGGTCGTCAAGGACGGAAAGATCATCCTGCAGGACTCCCTGAAATGACGCAGCTCATCTGGAACGGGCTGTTCGTCGGCTCGTTCTACGCCCTGGTGGCGCTGGGCTACAGCATGGTCTACGGGATCATCAAGCTGCTCAACTTCGCCCACGGCGACCTGTACATGCTCGGCGCGTTCGCCGGCTTCGCCATCCTCGGCGCGGTCGGCGGCGTGTCCTCCTCGATGGCGCTGCCCGTGCTGCTGGCCGTACTGGTGGTGACCATGGCCGTCACCGGCCTGGCCGGGGTGGCGCTGGAGCGGATCGCCTACCGGCCGCTGCGCCGCGCCCCCCGCCTCTCCCTGCTGATCACCGCCGTCGGCGCGTCCTTCGCCCTGGAGTACGGCATGCGCGCCGCCGCCGGGGCCGACCCGCGGGTCTACCCGCTGCGGCTCGGCGGCTCCTCGCTGGAGGTCGCCGGGGCCAGGCTGACAGTCGCGCAGCTCGTCCTGGTCGGGGTGGCCGTGGTCCTCATGATCGGGCTGAACCTGCTGGTCACCCGGACCCGCGAGGGCCGCGCCATGCGGGCCATCGCCCTGGACCCGACCACCAGCTCGCTGATGGGCATCGACGTCAACGCCGTCATCTCCCGGACCTTCTTCATCGGCTCGGCCCTCGCCGGGGCCGCCGGGGTGATGGCGGGCGCCTACTACGGCAAGATCGACTTCCTGATGGGGTTCCTGATCGGGCTCAAGGCGTTCACCGCGGCCGTCATCGGCGGCATCGGCAACATCCCCGGCACGATGCTCGGCGGCCTGGTGCTCGGCCTGCTGGAGTCGTTCGGCACGTTCTGGCTGGGCGGCGAGTGGCGCGACGTCTTCGCCTTCGGGGTGCTGATCCTGTTCCTGACCGTGCGGCCCACCGGCCTGCTCGGCGAACGCGTGACGGAGCGAGTGTGACCCGCGTCCCCGACACCACCCCCGAAGGCGCCCCCGAGGACACGGTCCGCAGCACGGCGGCGGACACGGCCGAGAGCACGGGCGGGAGCGCGACCGCGGGCGCGGCACGGGCCGCCGCCCCGGACGAGGCCACAGGCGAGGCCGTGAACGAGACCACGAACGAGGCCGCGGGCCCCGCCCGGAAGACCGCCGAGGTCCGCCGACGCGGCGCCGGCCGGCCCCCCACCCGCGCCTCCCGGCTGCTGCAGAACCGCTGGGCCGGACTGGCCGGCCTGCTCGTCGCGCTGCTCGCGCCGTTCGTCAACGCCACGCCGTACGCGCTGTCGGTCATGACCAGCGCGGCCATCTTCGTGATGCTCGCCGCCGGGCTGAACATCGTGGTCGGCTACTGCGGCCTGCTCGACCTCGGCTACGTCGCGTTCTTCGCGGTCGGCGCCTACACCAGCGGCGTGCTGGCCACTCGCCTGGACCTGCCGCTGGTGGCCACCGTGCCCGCCGTCATCGTCGTCACGGTCGTGGCGGGCATCGTCATCGGCGCGCCCACCCTGCGGCTGCGCAGCGACTACCTCGCCATCGTCACCCTCGGCTTCGGCGAGATCATCCGGATCACCGCCAACAACCTGGACGTCACCGGCGGCCCCTCGGGCATCTACGGCATCCCCGGCCTGGCCGGGAGCCCGGTGGCGTTCTACTACCTGACCGTGGTCGTCGTCGCGCTGGCAGTCCTCGGCGCCGCCCGGCTGGGCCGCTCCCGCATCGGCCGGGCCTGGCGGTTCGTCCGCGAGGACGAGGACGCCGCCGAGGCCATGGGCGTGCACACCTACCGCGTCAAGCTCGCGGCCTACATCGCCGGCGCCGTCTGGGGCGGCCTGGCCGGGGTGCTGTTCGCCGCCCACCTGTCGGCGATCTCCCCGGGCAGCTTCACCTTCCTGCAGTCGGCCCTGGTGCTGATGGCCGTCGTCCTGGGCGGCATGGGATCGATCCCCGGCGTCGTCATCGGCGCCATCGTGATCAGCATCCTGCCGGAGATCCTCCGCGACCTGGCCGACTACCGGTTCTTCCTGTTCGGAGTCCTGCTCATCGCCGTCATGCTGCTGCGCCCGCAGGGGCTGTGGCCCGCCCGGTCCAAGGAGGTCCCGTGACGACCCTGCTGAGCGTTTCGGACCTGCGCCTGTCCTTCGGCGGGCTGCTGGCCATCGACGGGCTGACGTTCTCGGTGAACGAGGCGGAGGTCGTCTCGGTCATCGGGCCCAACGGCGCCGGCAAGACGTCGGCCTTCAACTGCGTCACCGGCTTCTACCGCCCCACCGCGGGGCAGATCATGCTGCGCGGCCGGAGCCTGCGCGGCCTGCGGCCGTCGGCCGTCGCCGCGCTCGGCGTCGCCCGGACCTTCCAGAACCTGCGCCTGTTCGGCGAGCTGTCGGTCCTGGACAACGTGCGGGCCGGCGCCCACCTGTGGCTGCGGCAGAACGTCCTGGACGCGCTGCTGCACACCCCCCGCTACCGCCGCTCCGAGCGCGAGTGCACCGAGCAGGCCCACCACTGGCTCGACTTCGTCGGCCTGCGCGGCGACCGGTACGGCGAGGCCCGCCACCTGCCCTACGGCGAGCAGCGCCGCGTCGAGATCGCCCGGGCGCTGGCCCGCCGCCCCGACCTGCTGCTGCTCGACGAGCCCGCCGCCGGTCTCAACCACGGCGAGAAGACCGAGCTGCTCGACCTGATCCGCCGCATCCAGGCGCTGGGCGTGGCCATCGTCCTCATCGAGCACGACATGGGCCTGGTCATGGAGGTCTCCGAGCGCGTGGTCGTGCTCAACTTCGGCAAGGAGATCGCCGACGGCCGCCCGGAGGACGTGCGCCGCGACCCGGCCGTCATCGAGGCCTACCTCGGGAGCGACACCCATGCTTGAGATCAGCGGACTCGACGTCCACTACGGCGGCGTGCACGCCCTGCGGGGGCTGTCGCTCACCGTCGGGCCGGGCGAGATCGTCGCCCTGCTCGGCAACAACGGCGCCGGCAAGACCACCACGCTGGCGGCGGCCTCCGGGCTGGTACGGCCCAGCGGCGGCACGGTCGTCTTCGACGGCCACGACGTCACCGGCGGCAGGCCGCACCGCGTCACCGCCCTGGGCCTGGTCCACGTCCCCGAGGGCCGCCGGGTCTTCAGTACCCTCACCGTCCACGAGAACCTCCAGCTCGGCGGCTACCTCGTCCGCGACCAGGCCGAGGTGCGCAGGCGGATCGACCGGGCCTACGAGCTGCTGCCCCGGCTGGCGGAGCGGCGCGCCCAGCAGGGCGGCACGCTGTCCGGCGGCGAGCAGCAGATGCTCGCCATCGGCCGGGCCCTGGTCACCGGGCCCAGGATGCTGCTGCTCGACGAGCCGTCCATGGGACTGGCCCCGCTGGTGGTGGCCTCGGTGATGGAGCTGATCGCCCAGATCAACGCCGAGGGCACCGCGGTGCTGCTCGTCGAGCAGAACGCCACCGCCGCGCTCGGCATCGCCCACCGCGGCTACGTGATCGAGAACGGTGAGCGCGTGCTGGACGGCCCGGCCGCCGAGCTGCGCGACGACCCCCGCGTGGTCGAGGCGTACCTGGGCGGCGTCTGACGGCGTCCGGCGGGCACGGCGCCGCAGAGGGGCAGCGGAGGGGCCGCGCCTCACGAGAGGACCTTCACGAGACGGGGCCGCCCCGCGTCCGCGAGGCGGCCCCGCCGGGCGGCGCGGCCCTCCGGCGGCCCCGGACCGGATGGGAACGACAGAACGGGAGAACATGCAGATCCACACCGTGGACTACCACACCGGCGGCGAGCCGTTCCGGATCGTCACCGCCGGAACGCCGGACATCCCCGGCGGCACGGTCCTCGAACGCCGCGAGGCGGCGCGGGCCCCGCAGATCGACGCCGTGCGGCGGCTGCTCTGCCACGAGCCGCGCGGCCACGCCGACATGTACGGCTGCTTCCTCGTCCCGCCCGACGACGACGGAGCCCACCTCGGCGTGCTGTTCTGGCACAAGGACGGCTACTCCACCGCCTGCGGCCACGGCACCATCGCGCTCGGCGTCCACGCCGCCGACACCGGCCTGGTGGCGACCGCCCCGGACGGGGAGACCGACGTCGTGGTGGACGTCCCCTCCGGCCGGGTGACGGCCCGGGTGCGCCGCTCGGCGGGCCGCGTCGAGGCCGTCACCTTCCGCAACGTCCCCTCCTACGTGCTCGCCCGGGACGTCGAGCTGGGCCCGCTCGCCGCCGCGGCCGGCCCCGCCTCGTCCGTCCCGGGTCTTCCCGGCCTGGCCGGGGTGACCGCCGACGTCTCCTACGGCGGGGCCATCTACGCCTCCGTCCCGGCCGCCGCGTTCGGCCTCGCCGCGGCCCCCGAGCACCTGACCGCGCTGATCGCGCTCGGCCGGGCCGTCAAGGCCGCCCTGGCCGGCCACCCCGCCGCCCGGCACCCGGAGGACGAGCGGCTGTCGGGGATCTACGGCGTCATCTTCTACGACGAGCTGGGCCCCGGCCACCAGCGCAACGTGACGGTCTTCGCCGACGGCGAGGTGGACCGCTCGCCCTGCGGCTCGGGCACCGCCGCCCGGCTGGCGCTGCTGCACGCCGACGGCTTCACCGGCACGCTCGTCCACGACGGCGTCGTGGGGGCCTCCTTCCGGGCGCGGGTGGCCGAGGAGACGGAGGCGGGCGTGATCCCCGAGATCGAGGGAATGGCCTACCGCACCGGCGAGCACCGCTTCACCCTGGACCCGCGCGACCCGCTGGGCACCGGGTTCACGCTCCGATGAGCGCGCCCCCCTACCTGGACGGGCCGGCGCTGCGCGAGCTGGTGCCGATGGCCACGGCCGTCCGGGTGCTGGAGGAGGCGCTGCTCGCCGGGCTCGACCCCGAGGACGGCCCGCAGCGGCCCGTCGTGGAGGTCCCCGCCGGGCAACTGCTGCTGATGCCCGCCGCCTGGGGCCGCTTCACCGGGATCAAGGTGGCCGGCGTCGCCCCGGGCAACCCCGCCCGCGGCCTGCCCCGGATCTGCGGCACCTACCTGCTGATGGACGGCGAGACCCTCGTCCCGCTGGCCGTGCTGGACGGCGCCGCGCTCACCGCGCTGCGCACCCCGGCCGTCTCGGCGCTGGCCGTACGGCACCTGGCAGCCGAGGACGCCGGGCACCTGACGGTGTTCGGCACCGGGCCGCAGGCGTGGGGGCACGTGGAGGCGCTGCGCGCGGTCCGGCCGCTGCGGAGGGTCAGCGTGGTCGCCCGGGACCCGGCGCGGGCGGAGGAGTTCGCCGCCCGCTGCGCCGCCGCGGGCCTGCGGGCGGACACCCTGCCCGCCACGGCGCCCGCCGCCGGGTACGGAGCACCGCCCGGAACGGCGCCCGCCCTGGCCGATCCCGGACAGTCCGGCCTCGTGGCCTGCTGTACCACCTCCAGGACCCCGTTGTTCGACGGTAGGATGATCCGCGACGGCGTGACCGTGATCGCGGTCGGCTCCCACGAGCCGGACGCCCGGGAGATCGACGATGACCTCGTCGCGCGGTCCACCGTGGTCGTCGAGGCGCGCCGCGCCGCCCTCGCCGAGGCGGGAGATCTGGTCATCCCGATACGGAACGGTACGATCACTTCCGGTCATCTCGCCGGGAACCTCGCGGACCTGGTCACCGGTGCCGTGTCCCCCGGCCCGGGGCCGCGGGTGTTCAAGAGCGTGGGCATGGCGTGGGAGGACCTGGTGGTGGCGGGAGCCGCCTACGAGGCGTGGCTGCGGGCCCGGACGACGAGATGAGAGGCGGGAGGATGGCTCCTTCGGCGGACGACCGGCTCGACCTGCCGGCGGTGGGTGAGCGGCAGAGCCTGCGGGAGCAGGTGGCGCACGCCCTGCGGGCCGCCCTGATCACCGGCGAGATGCGGCCCGGCGTCGTGTACTCGGCGCCCGTGCTGGCCGCCCAGTTCGGCGTCTCGGCCACCCCGGTGCGCGAGGCGATGCTCGACCTCGCCAAGGAGGGCCTGGTCGAGGCGGTGCGCAACAAGGGCTTCCGGGTCACCGAGCTGTCCGACCGCGACCTGGACGAGCTCACCGAGATCCGGCTGCTCATCGAGGTGCCCACGGTGACCCGCCTGGCCGCCGCGGGCGGTACGGACGGCACGGGCGGCGCCGCGAGGTTCGACCCGCTGCGCCCGCTGGCCCGGAAGATCGTCGACGCGGCCGACCGCGGCGACCTGATCGCCTATGTCGACGCCGACATCCGCTTCCACCTGGAACTGCTGGCGCTGGCCGGAAACGCGCACCTGGTGGACGTGGTGCGCGACCTGCGCGGCCGCGCCCGCCTGTACGGCCTGCCCGCCCTCAGCGCCCGGGGCGGCCTGGCCGGCTCCGCCCGCGAGCACCTCGAACTGCTCGACCTGCTGGCGGCCGGCGACCGGGAGGGCACCGAGCGGCTGATCCGCCGCCACATCGGCCACGTCCGCGGCATCTGGGCCGGCGGCACCGACTAGGTCCGGTGCCGTCCGGGCCCGGGGCCGCGCGCCGTACGTTCCGGGAAGGGCGCGCGGCGGCGCCGTTCGCGGGGCCCGCCGGGCGCGGGTCAGCGGGTGCTGCGGGTGGCGCCCACGCTGGCGACGACCACGCAGGCGATGGCGGCCCACTCGCGTGCCTCCAGCACCTCGCCCAGCACGACCAGCCCGATCAGCGCCGCCGCGGCCGGCTCCAGGCTCATCAGGATGCCGAACACCTGCTTGGGCATCCTGCGCAGCGCCTCCAGCTCGATCGAGTAGGGGATGACCGACGACAGCAGGCCCACCCCGAGCCCGATCAGCAGCACCTCGGGCCGCAGCAGGTCGGCGCCGCCCGTCCCGACCCCCAGCGGCGCGATCACCACGAACGCCACGATCATCGCGAAGGACAGGCCGGTCGTGCCGGGGAAGCGCCGGCCCACGGCCGCCGACAGCAGGATGTAGCCGGCCCAGCAGAGCGCGGCCACCAGCGCGAAGGCGATCCCGGCCCAGCTCGTCCCGGCCGCCGCGCCCCACGGGGCCAGCAGTACGATCCCCGATCCGGCCAGCAGGACCCAGAGCAGGTCCAGGCGGCGGCGTGAGGCGGCGACCGCCACCCCGAGCGGCCCGAGGAACTCGATCGCCACCGCGATGCCCATGGGCAGCCGGGCCAGCGCCTCGTAGAAGGACAGGTTCATCACGCCCAGGATCACGCCGAACGCCACCCCGGCCGCGACGTCCGCCCGGGTCAGGCCCCGCAGCCGGGGCCGGGCGACCAGGCCCAGGACCAGCGCGCTCATCGCGATGCGCAGGAACACCACCGCGCTCGGCGGCAGCTGCGTGAACAGGTCCTTGGCGAAGCCCGCGCCGAGCTGCACCGACAGGATGGCCAGCAGCACCAGTCCGGACGGCGGGATGGCGTCGGAGGCGGTCCGCAGCAGCGCTCCCGGCCCCGGCAGGCCCCGCCGGTACGGTTCCGCGGGTCCCGGCAGCCCCTCGGCGGTCATGAGACTCCCTAGTGTCAGTGCCGTATCGACTTGCAGACCTTACTCGCCGGGGCTGGGACGGCCGAGCGGCATCCGGGATGTGAGATCACCGGCGGTCACGGGAGGGCGCCCGCCCGGACACCCGCCTGGACATCCGGGCGGGGCGCCGCCGGGTCGTTCCCGGCCGGCGGGGTCATTCCCAGCGGAAGGTGCGGGAGGCCAGGGCCAGCGAGACCGCCGCCCAGGCCGCGAGGATCGCGACGGCGCCCAGCGGGAGCGCCGCGCCGTCGGTCAGCACCGAGCGCAGCCCGCCGGTCAGCGCGGAGATCGGCAGCAGCCGCAGCACCGGCTCCACCGCCGCGGGGAAGGCCGTCAGCGGGAAGATCACCCCGCCGCAGCCCAGCAGGATCAGGTAGACCAGGTTGGCCCCGGCGAGCGTGGCCTCGGCGCGCAGGGTGCCGGCCATCAGCAGCCCGAGGCCGCTGAAGGCGGCGGTGCCGAGCAGGATCAGCACCAGCGCGGCCAGGGGGGAGCCCGCGGGGCGCCAGCCCAGGGCCAGCGCCACCGCGCCGATGACGACCACCTGGACGACCTCCACGGCGATCACCGCGAGCGTCTTGGCCAGCATCAGCCCGGCCCGGGACAGCGGGCTGGCGCCCAGCCGCTTGAGCACGCCGTACCGGCGCTCGAAGCCGGTCGCGATGGCCTGGCCGGTGAAGGCGGTGGACATCACCGCCAGCGCGATCACGCCGGGGGCGATGAAGGCGACCCGGGAGCCGCGGCCGACGTTCACCAGCGACGTGGTGGAGAAGCCGACGAGCAGCAGCACCGGGATGATCAGGGTGAGCAGGAGCTGCTCGCCGTTGCGGAGGGTCGACTTGATCTCCGCGCCCGCCTGCGCGAGCACCATCCGCGGCAGTGGGGCGGCGCCGGGCGACGGGGTGAGGTCGAGGGTGGTCACTGTGCTCTCCGTGCTCTTCCGGTCGGTCCGCCGCGGGGCGTGGTGGTCATCGGAGCTCCCGGCCGGTCAGCTCCAGGAAGACGTCCTCCAGCGTGCGGCGCTCGATGCTGAGGTCGGCGGCCGTGACGCCCTCCGCGGCGCACCAGGTGGTCACGGTGGCCAGCAGCTCCGGGCCGACCTGCCCCTCGACGATGTAGTGCCCCGAGGGGGACTCCTTGGCCGTGCTGCCGGAGGGCAGGGCGGCCAGCAGCTCGTCCAGTGACAGGCCCGGCCGGGCGCGGAAGCGCAGCTGCCGCTCGGCGCCGGTGAGGGCGCTCGGGGTGCCCTCGGCGACCACCCCGCCGTGGTCGATGATCACGACGTGGTCGGAGAGCCTCTCGGCCTCGTCCATGTGGTGGGTGGTGAGCACCACCGACACGCCCGCGGTCCGCAGGTCGGCGACGAGGTCCCAGCAGGCGTGCCGGGCCTGCGGGTCCAGGCCCGCGGTCGGCTCGTCGAGGAAGACCAGCTCCGGGCGGCCGATGACGGCCGCGGCCAGCGACACGCGCTGCTGCTGCCCGCCCGACAGCCTGCGGTACGGCGTGCGGGCGTGCTCGGTCATCCCGAGCCGCTCCAGCAGCGCCGCCGGGTCCAGGGGGCGGGCGTGGAAGCGCGCCATCAGGCGCAGCCACTCCCCGCAGCGCGCCGCCGGGGGGACGCCCCCGGCCTGGAGCATCACCCCGACCCGGGCGCGCAGCTCCGGCCGCGTGGGGGGAAGGCCCAGCACCCGGACGGTGCCGCCGTCGGGCCGCCGGAACCCCTCGCAGATCTCGATGGTCGAGGTCTTGCCCGCCCCGTTGGGGCCGAGGATGGCGGTGACCGCGCCGCGGCCCGCGGTGAGCGTGAGGCCGTCGATCGCGGTGGTACGGCCGTATCTCTTGACCAGATCGATGATCTCGACGGCTGGGGACTCCATGACCACGAGTTTAGGGACTGCGCCGGATGCTCCCGCTGCCGGACCTGCGGTTGTTCCCGTCGTGGCGGCGGGCCGTCCCGGCGTCCGGTAAAGGCTTCGGGCGGATCCCGCCAAGGCGGCCGATCGGCCGCCGGGTCCGCCGCGGGCCGCGTGCCACTCTGTGCCTGTCCCGAATCACGACATGAGGAGGTTCGGCGTGTCCGAGCGGAGTGGCTGCAAATCAGGTGTCCCGTGCTGGGTGGAGCTGTCGAGCGCCGACGTCACCCTGTCGGTCCGGTTCTACCGCGAGGTCTTCGGCTGGGAGGCGGTGTTCGACCCGCGTCCGGAGTCCGGCGGGTACGGCCGGTTCACGCTCGGCGGCAGGGCCGTGGCCGGGGTCGGTCCCGGTTCGGGCGACGGCGTCCCCTCTGTCTGGAACACCTACGTGGCCACCGACGACGCGGGCGTCACGGCGCTGAAGGTCCGCGCGGCCGGGGGAGGGATCGTCTGCGAGCCGGCGGAGGTCTTCGACGAGGGCGTCGCCGCGGCCTTCCAGGACCCGTGGGGCGCCGTCTTCGCCGCCTGGCAGCCGGGCCTGCACCGGGGAGCGGAGGTGACCGGCGAGCCGGGCGCGTTCGCCTGGAGCGAGCTGGTCACCGCCGACCCCCGCGGCTGCGACCCCTTCTACGCGTCCGTCTTCGGCTGGAGCCGCGGCGACGGCGGGACCGGCGGCGCGGACGGGACCGACGCGATCGGCGGGCCGGACGGCGACCGCGTCGAGTGGCGGGTGGACGGCCGCCCCGTCGCCGGGGCCTCGGCGGCCTGGGGGCCGCTCCCGCCCGGCGCGCCGCCGTACTGGCTGGCCTGCTTCGCCGTCGAGGACGTCGGCGAGGCCGTGGCGAGGATCGTCCACCTGGGCGGCTCCCTGGAGATGCCGCCCGCGACGACGCCGGCGGGCAGGACGGCGGTCGTCGCCGACCCGCAGGCGGCCCTGTTCGCCGTGGTCGGCCCGCGGGAGGCGACCGGCTGAGCCCGATACTTTTTCCATCACGTTTCCGAAATTTGGGAATTCGGATGACCTGATTGCGGTTCCAGACCCCTGGCCCTCAAGGGCCCATCGTGGCCCGTGAGGGAAAAGGGGTTGGAGAATGACCGCGGCAGCCGCCGAGTCGGAGAAGGCGCCCGTCGAGACCGCGCGGGCGCCCGCCGCGCCCGAGGACGCGCCGGCCGGGCCCGGGGAGGCGCCCGCCACGCGGCGCGGGGGGATGCTGCTGCTCATCCTGGGCGCGCTGTCCGCGATCGGCCCGCTGTCGATCGACATGTACCTGCCGGCGCTGCCGTCCATCGCCGCCGAGATGAACGCCGGCCAGTCCCAGGTGCAGCTCAGCCTGACCGCCTGCCTGATCGGGGTCTCGGTGGGGCAGGTCCTCGCCGGCCCGATCAGCGACGTGCGGGGGCGGCGGGCGCCGCTGCTGATCGGGATCGCCGCCTACGCCGTCGCCTCCCTGCTGTGCGCGTTCTCGCCCGGCGTCTACGGCCTGATCGGGTTCCGGCTGCTGCAGGGCGTGGCGGGCGGCGCCGCGCTGGTGATCGTGCGGGCCGTCGTCCGCGACCTGTACCACGGCGCGGCCATCGCCCGCATCTTCGCCACCCTCATGCTGGTCAGCGGCCTCGCGCCGATCCTCGCCCCCATCGCGGGCGCCCAGCTGCTCGAACACACCTCCTGGCGGGGCGTGTTCGTCTCGCTCGCCGTCGCGGGGCTGCTCCTGCTCGCGGCGGCCCTGTTCGGGGTGCGCGAGACGCTGCCGCCCGACCGGCGCGAGGAGGGCGGGCTGCGGCACACCCTCGTCACCTTCTGGCACCTGCTGCGCGACCGGTCGTTCATGTCCAGCGCGCTGACCGCGGGCCTGGGCTTCGGTGCGATGTTCGCCTACATCTCCGCCTCGCCGTTCGTGATCCAGGAGGTCTACGGCGCCTCCCCGCAGACCTACTCGCTGCTGTTCGCGCTGAACGCCTGCGGGCTGACCATCACCGCGCAGCTCGGCGGGCGCCTGGCCGGGCGCAGGGTCGCCCCTGCCCGGCTGATCGTCATCGGCCTGGTCCTCTTCGCCGCGGGCGCCGCCGTGCTGCTGGTCACCGCCCTCGCCGGGCTGCCCCTGCCGGCGCTGGCCGCCGGCCTGCTCGTCATGATGTGCGGGGGCGGCCTGGTGATGCCCGGCGCCGGGGCGCTCGCCCTGGCCGGGCAGCCGCAGCAGGTCGCCGGGAGCGCCTCGGCGCTGACCGGCGTGCTGCAGTTCGCGCTCGGCGCGGTCGCCGCGCCGCTGACCGGGCTGGCCGGCGGGGGAGCGCTGCCGATGGCCGCCGTGCTCGCCGCCTTCGCGCTCGCCGCCCTCGCCGCCTTCACCGTGCTGCGCCGCGGCGCGACCGGCGCCACTCCCGAGGCTTCCGCTGATTAGGTAAGCCTTCCCTGCGTGATGAATCGCACCGGAAGGGCCGCACGCCGCGGTTTGTCAGGCGGGAAGGAATTACGCCACACTGATGTTGTGAAATACGTGACCGAGATGCAGGACGCCCGGGAGGCCGCCGCCGCGCGGCAGTCCGGCGTGTCCGCCGAGCGCAGCACGCGCGCGCGTGTCGCCCGGCTCATCCTGGAGCACGGACCCATCACCGCCGCCGCCCTCGGCGAACGGCTCGGGCTCACCCCCGCCGCCGTCCGCCGCCACCTCGACACCCTGCTGGCCGAGGGCATGATCGAGCCCCGTACGGCCCGGCCCCGGGGTCAGCGCGGACGCGGGCGGCCGGCGAAGCTGTTCGCCATCACCGACGCGGGACGCAGCGCCTTCGAGCACGCCTACGACGGGCTCGCCGGCAACGCCCTGCGTTTCATCGCCGACCGCATGGGATCGGAGGCGGTGGCGGAGTTCGCCCGTTCGCAGGTGTCCGGCCTCGTCGGCCGCCTGCTGCCCAGGATGCGCGAGGTCCCCGCCGACCAGCGGGTGCGCGTCCTGGCCGAGGCCCTGTCGGACGACGGCTACGCCGCCTCCGCCAGCGGGGCCGGATCCGGGGGCGAGCAACTGTGCCAGCACCATTGCCCCGTGGCCCATGTGGCGGCGGAGTTCCCCCAGCTGTGCGAGGCCGAGACGGAGGCGTTCGCGCACATCCTCGGCACGCCGGTGCAGCGACTGGCGACCATCGCCCACGGCGACGGCATCTGCACCACGCACGTGAGCCCGCGCAGGACGCCCGGCCCGGACGCGCTCCGGCGGGCGGCCGGGTCCGAGCGGCCCGCACCCCGTCAAGAAACCACCGACGAAACGAGCAAGGAGACCGGAAGGTGACTGTCACCGACCGCCCGGAGCTGGAAGGCCTCGGGAATTACAAGTTCGGCTGGGCTGACCCGGACACCGCCGGAGCCGCCGCCCGCCGTGGCCTGTCCGAAGAGGTCGTCCGCAACATCTCCGCGCTCAAGAACGAGCCGGAGTGGATGCTGGACCTGCGCCTGAAGGGCCTGCGCCTGTTCGGCAAGAAGCCGCTGCCCACCTGGGGCTCCGACCTCACCGGCATCGACTTCGACAACATCAAGTACTTCGTGCGCTCCACCGAGAAGCAGGCCGCCTCCTGGGACGAGCTCCCCGAGGACATCAAGGCCACCTACGACAAGCTCGGCATCCCCGAGGCCGAGAAGCAGCGCCTCATCGCCGGCGTCGCCGCCCAGTACGAGTCCGAGGTCGTTTACCACAAGATCCGTGAGGACCTCGAGGAGAAGGGCGTCATCTTCGTCGACACCGACACGGGCCTGCGCGAGCACGAGGAGCTCTTCAAGGAGTACTTCGGCTCGGTCATCCCGGTGGGCGACAACAAGTTCGCCGCGCTCAACACCTCCGTGTGGTCGGGCGGCTCGTTCATCTACGTGCCGCCGAACGTCACGGTCGAGATCCCGCTGCAGGCCTACTTCCGGATCAACACCGAGAACATGGGCCAGTTCGAGCGGACCCTGATCATCGTGGACGAGAACTCCTACGTCCACTACGTCGAGGGCTGCACCGCGCCGATCTACTCCTCCGACTCGCTGCACAGCGCGGTCGTCGAGATCGTCGTGAAGAAGGGCGCCCGCTGCCGCTACACGACCATCCAGAACTGGTCGAACAACGTCTACAACCTGGTCACCAAGCGCGCCGTCGCCTACGAGGGCGCGACCATGGAGTGGATCGACGGCAACATCGGCTCCAAGGTCACCATGAAGTACCCGGCGGTGTACCTCATGGGCGAGCACGCCAAGGGCGAGACCCTCAGCGTCGCCTTCGCCGGTGAGGGCCAGCACCAGGACGCCGGCTCCAAGATGGTGCACCTGGCGCCCAACACCAGCTCCAGCGTCATCTCCAAGTCCGTCGCCCGCGGCGGCGGCCGCACCTCCTACCGCGGTCTGGTGCAGATCGAGGAGGGCGCGCACGGCAGCGCCAGCACGGTCAAGTGCGACGCCCTGCTGGTCGACCAGATCAGCCGGTCCGACACCTACCCGTACGTCGACGTGCGCGAGGACGACGTGTCCATGGGCCACGAGGCCACCGTCTCCAAGGTCTCCGAGGACCAGCTCTTCTACCTGATGAGCCGCGGCATGGGCGAGGACGAGGCGATGGCGATGATCGTGCGCGGCTTCGTCGAGCCGATCGCGCGTGAGCTGCCCATGGAGTACGCCCTGGAGCTGAACCGCCTGATCGAGCTGCAGATGGAAGGGGCCGTCGGCTGATGGGTCTCGAAACCAAGCCCCTGACGACCCTCCACGAGAGGTCCTCCTACGACGTCGAGGACTTCCCGGTCCCCACGGGCCGCGAGGAGGAGTGGCGCTTCACCCCGCTGTCGCGCCTGAAGGGCCTGCACACCGGCGCCGCCGCCTCCGGCGGGGGCGTCGTGGTCGCCGTGGAGGCGGCCCCCGAGGTCACCGTCGAGACCGTGGGCCGCGACGACCCGCGGCTCGGCCGGGCCTACGTCCCCGCCGACCGCGTCAGCGCCCAGGCCTACGGCGCCTTCGAGAAGGCGACCGTGATCACGGTCCCGCGCGAGGCCGTCGCCTCCGTCCCGACCGTGATCACCGTCACCGGGTCCGGCGACGGGACCGCCTACGGCCACACCCTCGTCAACGTGGAGCCGATGGCCGAGGCCGTCCTCGTCCTCGACCACCGGGGCAGCGCGGTCTACGCCGACAACGTCGAGTTCGCCGTCGGCGAGGGGGCCACCCTCAAGGTCGTCAGCCTGCAGGACTGGGCCGACGACGCGGTGCACGTCTCCCACCACCACGCCCGGCTCGGCAAGGACGCCACGTTCAGGAGCTTCGTGGTCACCCTCGGCGGCGACCTCGTACGGCTGTCGCCCTCGGTCGCCTACACCGGCCCCGGCGGCGACGCCGACCTGACCGGCCTGTACTTCGTGGACGCCGGCCAGCACCTGGAGCACCGCCTGCTCGTCGACCACTCCCAGCCCAACTGCCGCAGCAACGTCGTCTACAAGGGCGCGCTGCAGGGCGACGGCGCCCACGCCGTGTGGATCGGCGACGTCATCATCCGGGTCGAGGCCGAGGGCACCGACACCTACGAGCTCAACCGCAACCTGCTGCTCACCGACGGCGCCCGCGCCGACTCGGTGCCCAACCTGGAGATCCTCACCGGCGAGGTCGCCGGGGCGGGCCACGCCAGCGCCTCGGGCCGGCTCGACGACGAGCACATCTTCTACCTCCAGGCCCGCGGCATCCCCTTCGAGGAGGCGCGCCGCCTGGTCATCCGCGGCTTCTTCGCCCAGCTCCTGGAGAAGATCGAGCTGGACGAGCTCCGCGAGCGCGTTTTCGCCAAGGTCGAGGCGGAGCTGGAGAAGTGACGTTCGAAAAGGTCTGCAAGCTCGGCGACATCCCCGACGGCGGAGTGATCGCCGTCGAGGTGGAGGACACCCCGGTCGCCCTCGTGCGCAAGGGGCAGGAGGTCTTCGCGCTGCACGACGTGTGCTCCCACGCCGAGGTCGCCCTCAGCGAGGGCGACGTCTACGACGAGACGCTGGAGTGCTGGCTGCACGGCTCGTGCTTCGACCTGCGCACCGGCAAGCCCACCGGGCCGCCCGCCACCAGGCCCGTCCCTGTCTACCAAGTGAAGATCGACGGCGACGACGTCCTCGTCTCGCTCTCGAAGGAGTCATAAAGTGTCTGATTCGACCCGGGTCCCCGCGGGCTCCACGCTCGAGATCCGCGACCTGAAGGTCTCCGTCGCGGACAAGGAGATCCTGCGCGGCGTCAACCTGACCGTGCGAGCCGGCGAGACCCACGCCATCATGGGCCCCAACGGTTCCGGCAAGTCCACGCTCGCCTACGCGATCGCCGGCCACCCGAAGTACACCATCACCGGCGGCCAGGTCCTGCTCGACGGCGCCGACCTGCTGGAGATGTCGGTCGACGAGCGCGCCCGCGCCGGCCTGTTCCTCGCCATGCAGTACCCGGTCGAGGTCCCCGGCGTCAGCGTCTCCAACTTCCTGCGCTCGGCGGTCACCGCCGCCCGCGGCGAGGCCCCGAAGCTCCGCCAGTTCTCCAAGGACCTCAAGGCCGGCATGGACGCCCTGTCGATCGACTCGGCCTTCGCCCAGCGCAACGTGAACGAGGGCTTCTCCGGCGGTGAGAAGAAGCGCCACGAGATCCTCCAGCTGGAGCTGCTCAAGCCGAAGATCGCCGTCCTCGACGAGACCGACTCCGGCCTCGACGTCGACGCCCTGCGCGTGGTCTCCGAGGGCATCAACCGCTTCCGCGCCGGCGGCGACACCGGCGTGCTGCTCATCACCCACTACACCCGCATCCTGCGCTACGTGAAGCCGGACTTCGTCCACGTCTTCGCGGGCGGCCGGATCGTGGAGCAGGGCGGCCCCGAGCTCGCCGAGAAGCTGGAGGCCGAGGGCTACGAGGCGTACACGAAGGCAACGGCCTGATGACGACCGGCTTTGACGCGGAGAGGATCAGGAAGGACTTCCCGGTCCTCTCCCGTGAGCTGCCCGGCGGCCGGCCGCTGGTCTACCTCGACTCGGCCAACTCCGCGCAGAAGCCGACCCGGGTCGTCGAGGCCATGCGCGAGCACATGGCCATGCACTACAGCAACGTCGGCCGGGCCATGCACGCGCTGGGCGCGGAGTCCACCGAGGCGTACGAGGCCGCCCGCGACAAGATCGCCGCGTTCGTCGGCGCGCCGAGCCGCGAGGAGATCGTCTTCACCAAGAACGCCTCCGAGGCGCTCAACCTGGTGGCCTACTCCTTCGGCAACCGCACCAACGACGACCCCCGGTTCCGGATGGGCCCCGGCGACGAGATCGTCATCTCCGAGATGGAGCACCACTCCAACATCGTGCCGTGGCAGATGCTCGCCCAGCGCACCGGCGCCACGCTGCGCTGGTTCGGGGTCACCGACGAGGGCCGCCTGGACCTCGGGAACCTGGAGGAGCTGGTCAACGAGCGGACGAAGATCGTCTCGATCGTGCACCAGTCGAACGTCCTCGGCACCGTCAACCCCGTCGAGCGGGTCCTCGCCCGGGTCCGCCAGGTCGGCGCGCTGATGATGCTGGACGCCTCGCAGTCGGTCCCCCACCAGGCGGTGGACGTCGCCGCGCTCGGCGTCGACTTCCTGGCCTTCACCGGGCACAAGGTCGTCGGCCCCTCCGGCGTCGGCGTGCTGTGGGGCCGGGGCGAGCTGCTGGACGCCATGCCCCCGTTCCTCGGCGGCGGCGAGATGATCGAGGCGGTCTGGATGGACCGCTCGACCTACGCGCCCGCGCCGCACAAGTTCGAGGCCGGCACCCCGCCGATCGTCGAGGCCGTCGGCCTCGGCGCCGCCGTGGACTACCTGTCGGAGATCGGCCTGGACGCGGTGGCCCGGCACGAGCGGGAGCTCACCGCCTACGCGCTGGAGGCGCTGGCGGAAGTCCCGGGGCTGAAGGTGGTCGGGCCGCGCGACCTCGACATGCGCGGCGGCACGGTGTCCTTCACCCTGGAGGGGATTCACCCGCACGATGTCGGGCAGATCCTCGATGACGACTTCGGTGTGGCCGTGCGGGTCGGACACCACTGCGCCCGCCCGCTGCACCTGAGGTTCGGGATTCCCGCCACCACGCGGGCCTCCTTCTACCTCTACACCGTCCCGGCCGAGATCGACGCCCTGGTCCGCGGCCTCCACCACGTGCGGAAGGTGTTCGCCTAGCAATGCCGGAGCAGTTGAGATGATCGCCGAGTCGATGTACCAGGAGCTGATCCTGGAGCACTACAAGCACCCCCAGGGCCGGGGGCTGCGCGATCCGTACGACGCCGAGGTCCACCACGTGAACCCGACGTGCGGCGACGAGATCACCATGCGGGTGAAGCTCGGCGACGGCGGCAAGGTCGAGGACGTCTCCTACGACGGCCAGGGCTGCTCCATCAGCCAGGCCGCCGCCTCGGTGCTGTACGAGCTGACCGAGGGCTCCACCGTGGACGAGACGCTCGCCGTGGTGGAGGAGTTCACCCGGCTCATGCAGAGCAGGGGACAGATCGAGGGCGACGAGGAGGTGCTGGGCGACGCCGTGGCGTTCGCCGGCGTCTCCAAGTACCCCGCCCGGGTGAAGTGCGCGCTGCTGGCCTGGATGGCCTACAAGGACGCGGTCATGAGGAGTTCCAAGTGAGCAAGCCTGTGGAGACGCCCACCTCGGCGTCGTACGACGGGGAGACCACCCTTGACGAGGTCATGGAGGCCCTCAAGGACGTCGTCGACCCCGAGCTCGGCATCAACGTCGTCGACCTCGGCCTGATCTACGGGGTCAACCTCGACCCCGCCGAGACCGGCGCCGCGCCGATCGCCACCATCGACATGACGCTGACCAGCGCGGCCTGCCCGCTGACCGACGTCATCGAGGACCAGGCCCACTCGGCCCTGGACGGCATGGTCTCGGACGTGAAGATCAACTGGGTCTGGCTCCCGCCGTGGGGCCCCGACAAGATCACCGACGAGGGGCGCGAGCAGTTGCGCATGCTCGGCTTCAACGTCTGACCGTCCCGCCGGCCGCGGCCCGCACCCACCGGGTGCCGGGTCGCGGCCGGATCGTGTGAATCGTGTGAGAGGATGCCCCGTGCCGGGAATGAACATCCGGCACGGGGCGTTGGCTCCATAGTCGGGTAGGCGCCCGCCTTTTTCGTGCGAGGCGCCCCCGTCATCGACCTGGCACTGCGACGGCCAGGTACGCCAGTCCGTGGTTCGACTGCGCGCGGGTGTCCGAGACCCGCCTCCGCGGTGCGCCTCGACTCGCACCGCATCACCGCCCCCCACGTGGGCGTAGTACGACCGCGGCCTTCCGAGGGCCGCGTGTTCCAGGCTCGTCCTTTCGCAGAAGTGACGTGCCGCGTCCTTCTATCGAAAGGCACGACTCTTCGTGACCATGCTCGACGCCGCCCTGCCCGAGATCACCGAGACCCAGGGCGAGCCCGGCGCCCCCGCCGGCCCGTCCGAGTTCACCCTGCTGGGGCTGCCCCGGCCGCTGGTCTCCGGCCTGGCCCGCCGGGGCATCGAGGCGCCCTTCCCCATCCAGCGCGCCACCATCCCCGACATCCTCGCCGGCAGCGACGTCCTCGGCCGCGGCCAGACCGGCTCCGGCAAGACCCTCGCCTTCGGCCTGCCCACGATGGTCCGCGTCGCCGGTGTCAAGGCCCGCCCCGGCCGCCCCCTCGCCGTCATCCTGGTGCCGACCCGCGAGCTGGCCATGCAGGTGACCGACGCGCTGGAGCCGCTCGGCCGCGGCCTGTCGCTGCGGATGAAGACCGTCGTCGGCGGCATGTCCATGGGCCGCCAGATCGAGGCGCTGCGCCGCGGCGTCGAGATCGTCGTCGCCACCCCGGGCCGGCTCACCGACCTCGTCCAGCAGGGCGAGTGCGTCCTGGACGAGGTCCGGGTGACCGTCCTGGACGAGGCCGACCACATGTGCGACCTCGGCTTCTTCCCGGTCGTCAGCGCCCTGCTCGCGCAGACCCCGGCCGACTGCCAGCGCCTGCTGTTCTCCGCCACCCTCGACGGCGACGTGGACAAGCTCGTCCGCCGCTTCCTCACCGACCCGGTCACCCACTCCCTGGCCCCGGCCTCCTCGCCGGTGGACACCATGGAGCACCACCTCCTGGAGGTCCACCGCGACGACAAGTTCGCGGTGACCGCCGAGATCGCCAACCGCGAGGGCCGCACCATCGTGTTCGCGCGCACCCAGCACGGCGTCGACCGGCTGTGCAAGCAGCTCGCCCAGGTCGGCGTCCGGGCCGGCGGCCTGCACGGCGGCAAGCGCCAGAACCAGCGCACCCGCATCCTGGCCGAGTTCAAGGAAGGCGCGATCGACGTCCTGGTCTGCACCGACGTCGCCGCCCGCGGCATCCACGTCGACAACATCAGCCTCGTGCTGCACGTCGACCCGCCGCAGGACCACAAGAGCTACCTGCACCGCGGCGGCCGTACGGCCCGCGCGGGGGAGAAGGGCACCGTCATGACGCTGGTGCTCCCCAGCGAGCGCCGCTCCACCGACACGATGGCCCGCCGCGCGGGCATCAAGCCGTTCCGCCTGCGGGTCACCCCGGGCCACCCGCGCCTTTCGGAGATCGCCGGGGCGCGCACGCCCAGCGGCGAGCCGGTCCCGGTCTGGGAGCCCGCGGCCCCCGCGCCCAAGCAGCGCGAGCGCCGCGGCGGCGGTGGCTTCGGCGGCGGCGGCCGCGGCCCGCGCCGGTTCCGTGAGCGGTCCGCCCACGGCGAGGACGGCCACCGCTCCCGCGAGCGCGGCGCCGGCGAGCCCCGCGGGAACGTCTCGGAGCTGCGCGGCCAGTACCGCACCGAGCGCCGCTTCGACGGCCACCCCGACTCCAGGCCCGGCCGCCGCGGCGGCGAGCGCCAGGGCGGCGGCTACCGTTCCGGCCGCTCCGGCGGGGACCGCGAGCCGCTCCGCGGTGACCGGGAGCCGTTCCGCTCCGGGGGCCGCCCCGAGGGGCGCGGCAACCGCCACCACGGCCGCTGAGGGTCGCCGGCGCGCGTCCTGATCTGACCGGAAGGGCCGGTACGGCGATGCCGTACCGGCCCTTCCGCGTCCGCCCGGCCAGGGCGACCGGGCGCGGATCCGGGACGAAGCATCCCGGACCCGCCCGCCCGGTGCGGGCCGTCGTCCCGCACCCGTCCCGAAGTGCGAACACCTGCCCCGCCGGTCCCGGGGTCCGGCTACCCTTGACGCGTACGTCCGACGACTTCGAGAAGAGACGATGAAGACCTTCGAAGAGCTGTACGCCGAGCTGTCCGACAAGGCGCGCACCCGGCCCGAGGGGTCGGGGACCGTGGCCGCGCTGGACGCCGGGGTCCATGCCATCGGCAAGAAGGTCGTCGAGGAGGCCGCCGAGAGCTGGATGGCCGCCGAGCACGAGTCGAACGAGCGGGCCGCGGAGGAGATCTCCCAGCTCCTCTACCACGTGCAGGTTCTCATGATCGCCAAAGGGATCGGGCTGGACGAGGTCTACAAGCATCTGTGAGCCGGCGCGCCCGGCTCCGGCTCCCGTGACACCTCTTCCACCCGTGTAAGGAACTTCCACGCCATGCTGCGTCTCGCCGTCCCCAACAAGGGGGCCCTCACCGAGGGCGCCCAGACCATGCTCAAGGAAGCCGGCTACCGCCCGCGCAGGGACAGCAAGGAACTGGTGGTCGTCGACCCCGACAACTCCTGCGAGCTGTTCTTCCTGCGCCCCAAGGACATCGCCGTCTACGTCGGCGAGGGCACGCTCGACGCCGGGATCACCGGCCGCGACATGCTCCGCGACTCCGGCGCGCAGGTCGAGGAGATCCTGCCGCTCGGCTTCGGCGGCTCCACCTTCCGCTTCGCCGCCGACCCGGGCCGCTTCTCCGGCGTCGCCGACCTCAAGGGCAGGCGCGTCGCCACCGCCTACGCCGGCCTGCTGGAGGCGTACCTCGCCGAGCAGGGCGTGGACGCCCGGGTGATCAAGCTGGACGGCGCGGTCGAGACCGCCGTCCGGCTGGGCGTGGCCGACGCCGTGGCCGACGTCGTCGAGACCGGCACCACGCTGCGCAACATGGGCCTGCAGGTGTTCGGCGAGCCGATCGCCCGCTCCGAGGCGGTGCTGATCAGGCGGGTCGGCGCTCCCGAGACCCAGGGGCTGGAGCAACTCCTGCGCCGCCTGCGCGGCGTGCTGGTGGCCCGCGACTACGTGATGATGGACTACGACATCCGCGTCGAGCGGATCGAGGAGGCCATCGCCCTGACCCCCGGCATGGAGGGGCCCACGGTCTCCCCGCTGCACCGGGAGGGCTGGGTGGCGGTCCGCGCCATGGTGCCGCGCAAGGGGCACCAGCAGGTGATGGACCGGCTCTGGGAGATCGGCGCGAAGGCCATCCTGGTCACCGCCATCTTCGCCTGCCGCCTCTGACACCCGCCCCGTCCGGCCGCGCGCCGTCCCCGGCGGGCCGCCCGCCGTACGGCCCGCGGCGGGAGGCCGTACGGCGGATCTGACAAATGTCACCGCCGATCACGGACGACGGGCACTGAGATCCGCGCCCGGACGTCCCTAGCGTTGCGCTCATGAACGCCATCGCCTTCGCCGACGTGAGCAGACGCTACGGCGACGTGCTCGCCGTGGACGGCCTGGACCTGACCGTCGAGGCCGGCCGGACCGTCGCCCTGCTCGGGCCCAACGGGGCCGGCAAGTCCACCTCGATCAACATGCTGCTCGGGCTGCTGCGCCCCACGCGGGGCCGCATCGAGGTCTTCGGGCACTCCCCGGACGAGGCCGTCGCCAGGGGAGAGGTCGGCGCCATGCTGCAGAGCGGCGAGCTCATCCCCGAGCTCACCGTCCGGGAGCTGGTCGCCTTCGTGCGGCGGCTCTACCCCTCCCCGCTCGGCCTGGACGAGGTCCTGGAGATGGCCGACCTCACCGGCCTGGCCGGGCGCCGGGCCGCCAAGCTGTCCGGGGGACAGACCCAGCGGGTCAGATTCGCCCTGGCCATCGCCGGCGCGCCCAGGCTGCTGGTGCTGGACGAGCCCACCGCGGCCATGGACGTGGAGTCGCGGCTGCGGTTCTGGGAGGCCATGCGCTCCTACGCCGAGGGCGGCCGGACCGTCCTGTTCGCCACCCACTACCTCCAGGAGGCCGACGAGAACTCCGACCGGGTGATCGTGGTGGCCGGGGGCCGCGTCGTGGCCGACGGCACCGCCGCCGAGATCAAGGCCGGGGCGGGCGGGCACACCGTCCGCTTCACCCTCGGCGGCCAGGCGGCGGCCGGCCTGGAGGCGCTGCCCGGCGTCTCCGCCGTGGAGATCTCCGCCGGCACCGCCACGCTCCGCACCGCCGACCCGGACGCCACCGTCGCGGCCCTCTACCGGGGCACCACGCTGGAGGTCCGCGACCTGCGGATCGACGGCGCCGACCTCGAAGACGCCTTCCTCTCACTCGTCCAGGAGTCCCGATGACGGACTACATCAGGATCGAACTCCTGCGGATGCTGCGCAACAAGCGCTATGTCATCTTCGTCGTGGCCTTCCCGGTGGCCTTCTACCTCGTCTTCTCCGGCATCTACGGCGGTGAGGTCGCCGCCGGGGGGCTGAGCGGCAAGGCGTACTTCATGGTCTCGATGAGCGCCTACGGCGCGCTCGCCGCCTCCCTGATGAGCACCGCCGTGCCGTGGGCGCAGGAGCGCGGGAGCGGCTGGCTGCGCCAGCTCCAGATCACCCCGCTGTCCGGCTGGAAGATCATCACGACCAAGCTGGTCGCCTCGATGCTGCTGGTGCTGCCGGCCATCCTGCTCGTCTGCGCCGCCGCCGTGCTGGTCCAGGGCGTGTCGCTGCCTCCGGGGCGGTGGCTCGGCCTGCTGGCGGCGATGTGGCTCGGCGTGGCGCCGTTCGCGGCGCTGGGCCTGACCATCGGCTCGCTGCTGCCCCCCGACACCGCGCAGCCCGTGTCGATGATCGGGATGTTCGGGCTGGCGCTCCTCGGCGGCCTGTGGATCCCGCTGGAGGTCATGCCCGAGGGCATGCGGAGCGTCGCCCGGGTGCTGCCGTCCGCCGAATACGCCGGCATGGGGCGCGGCATCGTCGCCGGGGACGGCCTGCCGGCGGGCGACGCCCTGGCCGTCGTCGTCTGGGCGGCCGTCCTGGGGGTGATCGCGATCCTCGCCTACCGGCGGGCCACCGCGCGCGCCTGAGATCTCCCGATGGGAGGATTCCCGATGTGAACACCCCCCCTGCCCGGGTCCTCCGCGGGGTGGACCGCGACCGCCTCCTGCTGCTGGCCAGGCTCTCGATCGGCCTGACGTACCTGTGCTTCCCGATCCTGGAGATCACCACCGGAGAGGTGACCGGCGCGAGCGCCGCGTGGGGCGCGCTCGGGCTGGCCGCCTTCGTGGCCTGCTACGTCGCCGCCGTGCTGGCCGTGCGGGCCTTCGGCGATCCCGGCCGCGCGACCTACCGGCTGCTGGGCGCCGCCACGGTCCTGGCCGTCGTGCTGGCGGTGGTCTTCGGCGGCGGCTGGCTGGCCCTGCCGATCTTCATGGCCGTGGTGCACGGCGTCCTGCTGCCGCCGCGCGCGTCGATGGCCGGGATCGCCGCGATGGGCGTCACCGTCCTGCTGATCGGCCTGCTCAGGGACCACGACCCCGGCATGACCCTCCTGCTGCTGCTACAGGCCGTCACCCTCGGCGTGCTGTTCCGGGGCATGCGCTCCACCCGGCTGCTGGTGACCCAGCTGCGCCGGGCGCAGGAGGAGGTGGCCCGGCTGGCGGCGAGCGAGGAGCGGCTGCGCATCGCCCGCGACCTGCACGACCTGCTCGGTCACAGCCTGTCGCTCATCGTGCTGAAGAGCGAGCTGGCCGGGCGGCTGGCGGAGGAGGGCTCGGAGCGGGCGCTGCCGGAGATCCACGATGTCGAGGCGGTGGCCAGGAAGGCGCTGGTCGAGGTGCGCGAGGCCGTCGCCGGCTACCGCAGGCGCGGCCTGCCGGAGGAGCTGGACGGGGCCCGCGCGGCCCTGGAGGCCGCCGGGACGCACGTGACGGTCCGCCTGGCGGGCACGCCGCTGCCCGAGGCGCTGGACGGCCTGCTCGGCTGGGCGGTGCGGGAGGGCGTCACCAACGTCATACGGCACGCCCGGGCGAGCCGGTGCGAGATCGGTGTGATCTCCGGCGGCGACGTCACCGTGCTGGAGATCGCCGACGACGGGCGCGGGGCGGAGCCGTACGAGCCGGGCAGCGGGCTGCGCGGCCTGGCCGAGCGGGTGGAGGCGGCCGGCGGCGTGGTCAGCGCCGGGCCGCGGAAGGACGGGTTCGTCCTGCGGGTCACGGTCCCCGCGGCGGCGGGGGAGGCGCGGACGTGATCAGGGTGCTGCTGGCGGAGGACCAGGCGATGGTCCGGGGCGCACTGGTGTCCCTGCTCGGGCTGGAGCCCGACATCGAGGTCGTGGGGGAGGCCGCCTCCGGCCCGGAGGCGGTCGCCGTGGCGCGCGAGGCCCGCCCGGACGTCGCGCTGCTCGACATCGAGATGCCCGGCGGCGACGGCATCACGGCCGCGGCGATGATCCGCGAGGAGGTGCCGGACTGCAAGATCGTGATCCTGACGACCTTCGGCCGCCCCGGCTACCTGCGCCGGGCGATGGAGGCCGGGGCGGTGGCCTTCCTGGTCAAGGACCGCCCGGCGAGCGAGCTCGCCGCCGCCGTACGGCGGGTGCGACGCGGTGAGCGGGTCATCGACCCGGACCTGGCCGCGGCGGCGCTGAGCGCCGGGCCGAACCCGCTGTCGCCCCGCGAGTGCGACGTCCTGGCCGCCGCCGCGGACGGCTCCACCGTCGGCGACATCGCCGGGCGCCTGCACCTGTCGGAGGGCACGGTCCGCAACTACCTGTCCTCGGCCATCCACAAGACCCACGCCCGCAACCGCATCGAGGCGGTCCGGCGCGCCCGGTCGCAGGGCTGGCTCTGACTCCGTGACGGGCCGGCCCCGATCCCGGATCGGGACCCCCGCGCCGCCGCCCCCGGACGTCGCGCCTCAGGCCGACAGCAGCGCGGTCTCCTCCTCCTCGATCCGCCGGTTCCACTCCTTCTTGGTGGCCCGCCAGGACTCGTCGTCGCGGCCCGCGCGCCAGTAGCCGGAGATGGACAGCCGCGACAGCGGCAGGCCGCGCTCGGCCCGCAGGTGGCGGCGCAGGTCCCGGACGAACCCCGCCTCGCCGTGCACGAAGACGTGCGGCTCGCCCTCGGGGAAGTCCAGGGCCCGCACGGCGGCGACCAGCGCCTCGCCGACCGGCGCGTCACCGCGGTGCAGCCACACGATCTCCGCGTCCGCCGGGTGGTTCAGCGGCTGCTCCTCCTCTGGCCCGGCCACCTCCAGGAACACGTGGGCGCGGGCCGTGGCGGGCAGGCGCTCCAGCGCGGCGGCGATGGCCGGCAGGGCGCTCTCGTCACCCGCCATCAGGTGCCAGCCGGCCTCGGGGTCGGGCGCGTAGGCCCCGCCGGGGCCGAGGAAGTGGATCTCGTCACCGGGCCGTACCCGGGCCGCCCAGGGGCCGGCCAGGCCGCTGTCGCCGTGGTGGACGAAGTCGAGCGTCAGCTCGCGCGCCACGGGGTCCCACGCCCGGACCGTGTAGGTCCGCGTGGTGGGCCACTGCTCGCGGGGCAGGTCGCGCTGGACGGCCGCCAGGTCGAACGGCTCGGGGTAGGCCACCCCGGCCGGGGGGAACAGCAGCTTCACGTAGTGGTCGGTGAACTCGCCCGCCTCGAACCCGGCCAGGCCGTCGCCGCCGAGCACCACCCGGATCATGTGCGGGGTGAGCCGCTCCACCCGCACCACCTCGCCGCGGGTCGCCCTGCGCACCGGTCTGCCCTCTGCCATGATCACTCCGGTATGAAAATTAGGTTCACCTAATTCGTATCATACGAGTATTTGTCGGACTTGATCCTCCGGGGGCATCCCGCGTCCCACGCCTCCGGGGGTGTTTCCGGTGCGGTCGTAGCCGTACGGAGTCGTGACTGGTGAATCTACAACGTAAAGGAACGGGTCTTTCGCGGATCCGGCCAGGGCGGCGACGGTGACGGCGAGGGTGTGGCAGCGGCGACGGGGACCGGGACGGCGGGCGGGAGACGAGGGCGGGGAAGGCGGGGGAGGCCGGGGCGGGGAGAGGGTCAGCGAGCGCCGGACGCGACGTGGCGGATGAGGTCCGAGACGCGGACGATCCCGATGCAGCGGCCCATCTCATCGGTGACCACCAGGTCGTCGTAGACGCGCGCCGGGTCGTGCCCGGCGGTCCGCATGGCGGCGATGGCCGGGGTGGACCTGGGGACCACGCGAGCCGGGGCGGCCAGGCGCGCGGCGGGCCTGCGGGCGTGCAGCGCGTGCCCGAAGCGGCTGGCGATGGCCAGCAGGAAGCGTCCCCGGTCGAGGCTCGCCCGGGGACGCTGGTACTCGTCCACCAGCACCACGCTGGTGATCGACGGCTCCCCGCCGAACGCCGCCACCGCCTCCTCGGCGGTCGCCTCGCAGGGCAGCGTCACCGCCGGAAGCAGGAAGTCCTGGACACGAGGGCCTAGCGGGGCCGCCGCCGGCTCCCGCTCGACGACGGGCAGCGGCACGTGCACCCGACCGGACGGCCCGGGGACCAGAAGCGGCCCCAGCGCCAGCCGTACCCCCCAGGAGCGCACCGCGGCCAGCTGGGCCTCCCCGGCCACGGCAGGGGCGAGCATGTGGACGCCGAGCCCGCGCGCGAGGGCCGAGAGGGACTCCGCGAGCGCCGCGCGCCGCCGGTCCCGCGGCACCTCGGCCATCAGCGCGGGTGAGAGCGCCGCCAGGTACGGCGCGGCGTCGGCGAGCAGGTCCAGCGGGACGTGGCCGGCGCCGAGGTCGCCGATCGCCGTCAGGTAGCCGACGGCGCGCAGCCCCGTCAGCCCGGTGAGAAGGGTCCGGCGCTCGATCCGGGCGAAGTCGCCCCGCACCAGCAGGATCACCTCCGGAGGGCGCCGCCCGCGGACGCGCAGGGCCTCGTGCAGCGGCGCCAGCGCGGCCGAGCCGCCGATCACCACCGCCGACGGCAGGGGCAGCAGCAGCGGCATGCGGGTCTCGGTCCCGGTGACGTGCGGGATCGCCTGCAGTACCGAGGAGAGGTTCTCGCCCCGGACCGCGGGCTGGAGGGCGATGACGCCCCCGGTGTCGAGGTCGACGACGGGGGCGGGGTTCGCGGCGGCGGGTCCGGGGGCCGGCGAGAAAGGGGACGTTCTACTCGGCACGTTCCGAGGATGAGGCCTCCGCGGTGTGCTCCTGAACCGGGTGCGGGGATGTTCACCGAGTTTTCTCCCGGGGTTGCGCCGACCGGCCGGACGACGTGGCGGAAACGTCACCGGGGCGGGCCGGACGCCGCCGGGGACGTGCCGGCCGGGTGCGCCCGCGGCGGAGACGTCACCCGCCCGGCCGGGTCCCGGCTGGGGACGGGGCCGGTATGGTCGGCTTCCATGACGTCACGACCGGCCGGAGGCGGGGCCCGCTGGGTGTCGGTGGGACCGGAGCGGCTCGGCCGCTGGATCGACGGCTTCGCGGCCCGGCACGGCCTCCTGGAGACGACGGCCGACGACGAGGTCGTGCGGCTGGCGGCCGCGGACGGCGCGGTGGCCGAGTGTCACGTGCCGTTCCCGCCGCTGACGTCCTCCGGCGGCGGCCCGCTGGCGCGGCTGATCACCCACGCGCGCGCCGAGCGCCGGGTCGGCGTGCTGCTGGTACGGCTCGGTGGCCACGCGGCCGGGGTCTTCCAGGGGGAGACGCTCCTCGCCTCCAAGGTGGGCTCGCGGCTCGTGCACGGGCGCAGCGCGGCGGGCGGCTGGTCCCAGCAGCGGTTCGCCCGGCGCAGGGACAAGCAGGTGAGCGAGGCCCACGCGGCGGCGGCCGAGGTCGCGCTGCGCGTCCTTTCGCCGCGCCTGGCCGAGCTGGACGCGGTGGTCCTGGGCGGCGACCGGCGCGCGGTGGACGCGCTGCGGGCCGACCGCAGGCTGGAGGCGGTCTTCGCGCTGGAGGCCGGGCCCTTCCTGACGGTCCCCGACCCCCGGCTGGCCGTGCTGCGGACCGCCCCGGGCCTGTTCCGCGCGGTCCGGATCCGGCTGGTCGACCCGACCTGACCGGTCGTGCCCCGCCGCGCCCGTCCTGGACGGCCGGTCGGCGCGACCTGGGAAGAGCCGTCGCACGCGCGCCGTACACTGATCGGTATGCGCACTTCCGATTGACGCCGCCCCACGAGGCGAGACGGCCGGGCCGGGAGCCTGAGGAGCACACGACGGCGGGTTCGGCGGTACTTCGGCAGTTCGGCAGTACGGCGAGCCGTTCCATCCCATTCTGGAGTGTTTTCTCAACATGATCGTGGCTTCTGACATCGAGCTGCGTGCCGGGGCCCGGCTGCTCATCGAGGGCGCGTCGTTCCGGGTCAACCCGGGCGACAAGATCGGGCTCGTCGGCCGCAACGGCGCGGGCAAGACCACCCTGACCAAGGTGCTGGCCGGAGAGGCGCTGCCCGCGGCGGGTACGGTGACCACCACCGGCGCGGTCGGCTACCTCCCGCAGGACCCCCGCACCGGCGACCTGGACGTGCTGGCCCGCGACCGCATCCTGTCGGCCCGCGGGCTGGACGAGGTGCTGCGCGAGCTGCGCGCCGCCGAGGCGGGCATGTCCTCGGCGGACGAGCGGACCCGCGACCGGGCGGTGCGGGCCTATGGGCGGCTGGAGGACCGGCTGCACGTCCTGGGGGGATACGCCGCCGAGTCGGAGGCGGCCTCGATCGCCTCCAGCCTCGGGCTGCCCGACCGGGTGCTCGGGCAACCGCTCTCCACCCTGTCGGGAGGCCAGCGCAGGCGGGTGGAGCTGGCGCGGATCCTGTTCAGCGGGGCGGAGACTCTCCTGCTTGACGAGCCGACAAACCACCTCGATGCCGACTCAATCGGGTGGCTTCGTGATTTTTTACGATCCCATCAGGGCGGCTTGATCATTATCAGCCACGACGTCGGGCTTCTTGAAGCGACGGTAAACCGGGTCCTGTACCTCGACGCCAACCGCGCGGTGGTCGACACCTACAACGTCGGCTGGAAGGCCTACCTGACCCAGCGGGAGACCGACGAGAAGCGCAGGAGGCGCGAGCGCGCCAACGCGGAGAAGCAGGCCGCGGCCCTGCTGTCGCAGGCCGACCGGATGCGCGCCAAGGCCACCAAGGCCAAGGCGGCCCAGGACATGCAGCGCCGCGCCGAGCGGCTGCTGTCGGGCCTGGAGGCCGAGCGGCAGGGCGACAAGGTCGCCCGGCTGCGCTTCCCGCAGCCCGCGCCGTGCGGGCGCACGCCGATCACCGCCGAGGACCTGTCGAAGTCCTACGGCTCGCTGGAGGTCTTCACCGGTGTCGACGCCGCGGTCGACCGGGGCAGCAGGGTCGTCATCCTCGGCCTGAACGGCGCCGGCAAGACCACCCTGCTGCGCATCCTGGGCGGCCTGGAGCAGCCCGACACCGGCGCCGTCAGGCCCGGCCACGGCCTCAAGCTGGGCTACTACGCCCAGGAACACGAGACCATCGACCCCGACCGGACCGTGCTGGAGAACATGCGCTCGGCCAGCGAGCTGGCCGACGTCGAGCTGCGCAAGGTCCTCGGATCGTTCCTGTTCACCGGGGACGACGTGGACAAACCGGCCGGAGTGCTGTCCGGCGGGGAGAAGACCCGGCTGGCCCTGGCCACCCTGGTGCTGTCCGCGGCCAACGTGCTGCTGCTCGACGAGCCCACCAACAACCTCGATCCCGCCAGCCGCGAGCAGGTCCTCACTGCACTAAAGTCCTATTCTGGGGCGATTGTTCTCGTCACGCACGATGAGGGCGCAGTAGAGGCACTACGACCCGATAGGGTGATCTTGCTACCTGACGGAGTCGAAGATGCTTGGAGTGATGAATTTTCCGATCTTGTGGCACTTGCCTGATCTTAATTTGAGCGGGTACGGATCTTTTCCCATGGAGTAGGTAGCCGATCGCGCTGAAATGACTGATCATGGCGTGAGTAACGCTGCGGAAGTCTGGCACTACAGGAGGTACTCGTGGCCGAGACTCTCAAGAAAGGCACCCGGGTCACCGGGGCCGACCGTGAAAAACTGGCCGCCGACCTGAAGAAGCGCTACAGCGCGGGTGAGAGCATCCGCGCCCTGGCTGCTTCGACCGGCCGGTCGTACGGCTTCATCCACCGCATCCTGAGCGAGTCCGGTGTGACTCTGCGAGGGCGCGGCGGCGCCACCCGGGGTAAGTCGAAGCGCTGACACCGCCTCGGAACGCGCGACCGCAGCCGCTCGTCCCCCACGCTGAGACGTCCCGCTCGGGCCTGTAGAACCTCGTTCTGGAGAGTCGATAGGCTCGGGCGAGACGGAAGACGGCAGCGGGGAGAGCGAGCCATGACGGAAGCGGTGTTCGCGGGAAGCGCGGAAGGGGCCTCCCCGGAGGAGGCCGGTCTGCGCTACGAGGTGGACGGCGAGATCGCGACGATCACGCTGGACCGGCCGGACAAGCGGAACGCTCAGACGTTCGCGACCTGGTCGGCGCTGGCCCGGATCGGTGACAGCCTGCCGCAGCAGGTGAGGGTCGTCGTGGTCAGGGGTGAGGGGCCGTCCTTCTCGGCAGGGATCGACTTGCGGATGTTCACCCCGGAAGGGGTGCCGGGCCAGGGGTCGTTCGCGTCCTCCGCGACGCTCGGCGACTCGGCCTTCGAGCAGCGGATAGCCCAGGCGCAACGGGGGTTCCTGTGGCTGCGCCGCCCCGACATCGTCTCGATCGCGGCCGTCCAGGGGCACGCGATCGGCGCCGGCTTCCAGCTCGCCCTCGCCTGTGACCTGCGCGTCCTCGCCGACGACGCCAAGCTGTGCATGAAGGAGCCCGCCCTCGGGCTGGTGCCCGACCTGACCGGCACCAAGCCGCTGGTCGACATCGTCGGCCTGCCCAGGGCCCTGGAGATCTGCCTCACCGCCCGCATCGTGGGAGCCGAGGAGGCCGCCCGGCTGGGCCTGGCCGAGCTCGTGGTCGCCCCGGACGACCTGGCCGGCGCCGTACGCGACCTGGCCGCCGCGCTGCTGGCGGTGAACCGTGACGCCGCGACGGCGACCAAGCGCCTGCTCCAGGGCGCCGTGGGCCGCACGCTGGAGGAGCAGACCGCCGCCGAGCGGCACGAGCAGGTCGCCCGGGTCAAGGCGCTGTTCGCCGGAAGCTGACGGCGGAATGGAAAGATCCCGGCCGGTGCTCCTTCCGATGGAGGAGGCCACATGGCGATGATGGGCGGGGGGTTCGGCCCCCAGGCGATGCGCTCGCTGCGGCGCGACAGCTCGGTGACCAAGGAGCGTCTGGCGCCGGGCACGGTCAGGCGCATAGCGCGTTACGCGCGGCCGTTCGCCCGGCAGATAACGGCGTTCCTGGTACTGGTCGTGGCGGGCTCGGTCATCGTGATCGCCAACCCGCTGCTGATGAAGGCGATCATCGACGACGGCATCGCCCAGAAGCGGCCCGGCGTGGTGCTCGCCCTCTCCGGGGTCATCGCGGTCCTGGCGCTCGCCGACGCGGGGCTCACCCTCGTCCAGCGCTGGTTCTCCGCCCGGGTCGGTGAGGGCCTGATCTACAACCTGCGCACCGAGGTCTTCGACCACGTGCAGCGGATGCCGGTGGCGTTCTTCATGCGCACCCAGACCGGTGCCCTGGTCTCCCGGCTGAACACCGACGTGATCGGCGCCCAGCGGGCGCTGACCAGCACCCTGTCGTCGGTGGTGTCCAACGTGGTCATGCTCGTGCTGGTGCTCGGCGCGATGCTCGCGCTGTCGTGGCAGATCACCCTGGTCGCCCTGGTGCTGCTGCCGGTCTTCCTCTTCCCGGCCCGCTGGGTGGGCCGGAAGATGTCCGGCCTGACCCGCGAGCAGATGCAGCTCGACGCCGAGATGAGCTCCCTGATGACCGAGCGGTTCAACGTCGCCGGCGCCATGGTCGCCAAGCTGTACGGCCGCCCCGACGAGGAGGCCGCCGACTTCGGCAGCCGGGCCGGGCGGGTGCGCGACGTCGGCGTCACCGTCGCCATGTACGGCACGGTCTTCCGCGTCGCGCTCGGTCTGGTCGCTGCCCTGGCCACCGCGCTGGTGTACGGAGGGGGCGGCCTGCTGGCCATCGACGGCGCCTTCGAGCTCGGCACCCTGGTGGCGCTCGCCGCCCTGCTGATGCGCCTGTACGGCCCGCTGACGAGCCTGTCCAACGTGCACGTGGACGTGATGACCGCGCTGGTCAGCTTCGACCGGGTCTTCGAGGTGCTCGACCTGAAGCCCATGGTCGCCGAGCGGCCCGACGCCCGGTCCGTTCCGGACGGGCCCGCCGCGGTCGAGTTCGACGGCGTCCGGTTCACCTACCCCGCGGCCTCTGAGGTGTCGCTGGCCTCGCTGGAGTCGGTGGCCCGCCCCGACCCCGGGCCCGGCCACGAGGTGCTGCGGGACATCTCCTTCACCGCCCGGCCGGGCCAGATGATCGCGCTGGTCGGCCCCTCCGGCGCCGGCAAGACCACCATCACCAGCCTGGTCTCGCGGCTGTACGACGTGAACGAGGGGGCCGTGCGCATCAACGGCCTGGACGTGCGCGACGCCACCTTCGAGTCCCTGCGCGACACCGTGGGCGTGGTGATGCAGGACGCCCACCTCTTCCACGACACCATCGGGGCCAACCTCGCCTACGCCAGGCCCGGGGCCACCGAGGAGGAGATCTGGGAGGCCCTGCGCGCCGCGCAGATCGCCGACCTGGTCGAGGCGCTGCCCGAGGGCCTGGAGACCGTGGTGGGCGACCGGGGCTACCGCCTGTCCGGCGGCGAGAAGCAGCGCCTGGCCCTGGCCCGGCTGCTGCTCAAGGCGCCCCGGGTGGTCGTCCTCGACGAGGCCACCGCCCACCTCGACTCCGAGTCCGAGGCCGCGGTCCAGCAGGCCCTGAAGACCGCGCTGGACGGCCGGACCTCCCTGGTCATCGCGCACCGGCTGTCCACCGTCCGCGAGGCCGACCAGATCCTGGTGATCGCCGACGGCCGGGTGGTGGAGCGGGGCCGCCACGAGGAGCTGCTGGCCGGCGGCGCCGTCTACGCCGAGCTCTACCGCACCCAGTTCAGCGGCGAGTGACCTCTCCGCGCGGCCCGGGTACGGCGGCCCGCGCGACGGTCACCGGCAGGACGCGGACCGGGTGCGGGATCACCGGTAGCCCAGGCGGGCGAGCTCGGTGCGGGCCACCTTCTCCACCAGGGCGGCGTCCTCGCCGTGCAGCCTGCTCCGCCAGGCGCCGGTCTTCGGGGCGCGCCCGCCGTACAGGGCGACCTTGGACACCCGCGCCTGGAGGAAGGCCGACAGCTCCTCCGCGGCCCGGGCGGGGGAGGAGGCCAGCTCCTCGTAGCGCAGGGTCAGCAGCTGCCCGCGCGGCAGGTCGCGGTGGAGCGCGGCCGACAGCCGGACCGCGCTGCGCCAGCGCAGCGCGCACTTGCCCGCCGTGGGCATCGCCTTCCAGCGGTCGCGGTGCTCGGCGGCGTTGACGCCGAGGAACGGGTTGGGGAACTCGGCCTCCTCGCTCAGCATGGCTGGCTTGAACCACGCCAGCGCGGCCGGGTCGGCCAGCATGTCGGCCACCACGTCCCTGCCGTCCCTGATCAGCTGGACGAACCGGGCGTCGGGGAACGCCTGAAGCAGCACCTGGGCGCTGTAGATCAGGTCGGGGCTGGCGTCGCCGAACCGCGCCACCGCGCCCGGCGCCGCGCACGGCCCGGCGCCGGTCACGCCGCCCGCCTCCCGGCAGGCGGCCGGGCACTCACCGCAGGCGCCGGGGACGATCTGCCAGGACTCGGCCAGGGCGTCGCGCAGCACCCGGGTGGCTCCCATGCCCCGGCCCGCGATGGAGGGGCGCCGGGCGAAGGCGTACACCACGTGGGCGACCGGGGCGCGGCCGATCGTGACATGGAAGCCGGGGGAGCGTTTCAGGGCGCGGGCCAGCAGGTCCGAGCCGGAGTGCGGGGCGGCGAGCACGAACACCGGCTGGCGGACCTTGATGCCGTTGACCACGAGGATGTGGGGCGGAGGTCGCATATGTGTGCCCAGTGTGGCACCGTTTCCAGCGTGAACGAACCGGCCCTGCCCACACCAGCCTCTGCGGACGGCGCGGCCGTCCGGCCCGCCGTCGTCCCGCCCCGGTTGCGCCCCGGAGACACGGTCGCGGTGGTCTGCCCCTGCGGCCCGCCCGACCCGGCGCAGTTGCGGCGCGGCGCCGGCGTGCTGGAGGAGCTGGGGCTGAAGGTCGTCATGGGCGAGCACGCCCTCGACCGTGACCGCTACCTCGCCGGCTCCGACGCCGACCGGGCCGCCGACCTGCAGCGGGCCTGGTGCGACCCGGCGGTCGCCGCGGTGTTCTGCGGCCGGGGCGGCTACGGCGCCTCGCGGATCCTGCACCTGATCGACTGGGAGGCCATGCGGGCCGCGGGGCCCAAGACCCTTGTCGGCTCCAGCGACGTCACCGCGCTGCACCAGGCGTTCGCCGTCGAGCTGGGGCTGGCCTCCCTGTTCGGCCCGATGCCCGCCTGCGACGTGCTCAGCGGCCCCGCCGGCTCCGAGCCCCGCACCCTGGAGCACCTCGCCGCCGCGCTGTTCGGCGAACCCGGGCCGATCACCGGCGACCGGGTCGTCGTCCCGGGGCGGGCCGTCGCACCGGTGACGGGCGGTAACCTCAGTCTGCTGGCCGCCCTGTGCGGCACGCCGTACCAGATGCGGGCCCGGGGCCGGATCGTCCTGCTGGAGGACATCGCCGAGGAGCCCTACCGCATCGACCGGATGCTCACCCAGCTCCTGCGTTCGGGCTCGCTGGACGGCGCGGCCGGGTTCGCCCTGGGTTCCTGGGTGGGCTGCGGCGACCCCTACCCGACGCTCGTCGAGCGGCTCGCGCCGCTCGGGGTGCCGGTGATCGCCGGGCTTCCGGTGGGCCACGGGACACCACAGTTCAGTGTGCAGTTGGGGGCACTTGGTGCTATTGATGCAGAATCGTGCTCTCTGACGGGCTCACTCACCGATCCCGGGAAGGCACCCTGGGTGCGGACCTAGCGAACGGGAGAGGGGAAAAGTGCGTGAGGCTGTTCCGGCGGCACCGTGATCAACGGGCCGCGACCTCGGTGAACCCGGCGGCTCAGGCCGCTCCGGCCCGCCCGGTCGAGGAGGTCGACCTCGACTCCCTGCTCGCCCTCGTCGCCGACACCCTCGGCTACGACTGCTCCTTCGAGCCCGGCGGCGCCACGCTGACCCTGTCCGGCCCCCGCACGATCGAGGTCCGGCTGACGGGCCTGCGCGCCGAGGCGCGCCGCCGATCGCGGGAGGACTGGCCGGTGCTGGTCTCCGGGCACCTCTCCCACGCGCTGGCCACGGCGGACGAGCCGTTCGACACCTGCGACCTGGCCCAGGCCGGCCCGCTGCTGGGCACCCGCGTCCGCTTCGACGACGGCCTGGACGACGGCCTCGTGGTCGGCCGGCACCTGGCCGCGGACCTGGTGGAGGTGCTGACCGTCGGGCACGGCGCGGCCGAGCGGCCGGTCCGCCCGGAGGAGGCCGGCTGCTGGCCGGTCACCGCCGCCCAGGCTCTGGAGCTGGCCGCGGGCAACGCCGGCGACGGGCGGTCCTCGGTCACCGAGGCCGACCTCGGCGGCGTCACGGTCCTGAGCCTGGACGGCGCGGGCGCCGCCGCCTGCCTGCGCCGCCTGGACGAGCACCTGCCCCTCCCGGCCGACGGCGCGCTGGTCGCGCTGACCGGCCCGGCCACCGTGGTCGTCCACCCGGTCGAGGGCATCGGCGTGGTCCGCGCGATCGAGCGGCTGAGACTGTTCGCCCAGCGGGAGTTCGAGCGGCGCGACGACGCCCTCAGCCCGCACGTCTACTGGTGGCACGACGGCGGGCTCGCCCTGGTGCGGGCCGACCTGATCGCCCAGGACGGGCAGGTTCGCCTGGTGGTGGCCCCGCCGCCGGAGTTCGCCCGCGTCATCGCCGCCCTGGCCGTCCGGCCCGACGCCGAGACCCCCGAGCGCTGACCCGGGGCGGTACGGCGGGCCCGCCGTACCGCGCGTCCCGCGCCGGGCGGGAAGGCTCCGCGCCGAGCGGGAAGGCCCCGTGCCGGGCGCCTCACCGCGTCCCGCGCGCCGGCCGGCGGGAGGAGGCGGGCCGTACCGGTCAGTCGTCCCCGGCGAGCGCGCGGGCGGCGTGGATCAGCGGCACGTGGCTGAACGCCTGCGGGAAGTTCCCCACCAGGCGGCCGTGGCGGGGGTCGTACTCCTCGGCGAGCAGGCCCACGTCGTTGCGCAGCGACAGCAGGCGCTCGAACAGCTCCACGGCCTCCTCCCTGCGGCCGATCATCGCCAGCGCCTCGGCCAGCCAGAAGCTGCACGCCAGGAACGCGCCCTCGCCGCCGGGCAGGCCGTCGAGGTTGCCGTCCTCCGACACCGGGTAGCGCCGCACGAAGCCGTCGGCCATCAGCTCCCGCTGGATCGCCTCCACCGTGCCGACCACCCGCGGGTCGTCCGGCGGCAGGAACCCGACCATCGGGATCATCAGCAGCGCGGCGTCCAGCTCCCGCGAGCCGTACGACTGGGTGAAGGTGTTGCGGGCCGTGTCGAACGCCTTGTCGCAGACCTCGGCGTGGATCTGCTCGCGCAGCGCCTGCCACCGCTCCACCGGCCCCGGCCGGCCGAAGTCCTCCACCTGCCTGATGGCCCGGTCGAGCGCGACCCAGCACATCACCTTGGAGTGGGTGAAGTGCCGGCGCGGGCCGCGGACCTCCCACAGCCCCTCGTCGGGCTCGTCCCAGTGGGCCTCCACGTAGTCCATCAGCTCCAGCTGGATGGTCCAGGCACGGTCGTCGGGCTCCATGCCCGAGGCGCGCGACAGGTGCAGGGAGTTCATCACCTCCCCGTAGACGTCGAGCTGGAGCTGGGTGACCGCGCCGTTGCCGATCCGGACCGGGCGGGAGTCCTCGTAACCCGGCAGCCAGTCGAGCTCCAGCTCGGTCAGCCGCCGCTCCCCGGAGACGCTGTACATGATCTGCAGGTCCTGGGCGCGGCCGGCGATGGCCCGCAGCAGCCAGGCGCGCCAGGAGCGGGCCTCGCCGAGGTAGCCGGCGCCGATGAGCGCGTCCAGCGTCATGGTGGCGTCACGCAGCCAGCAGAAGCGGTAGTCCCAGTTGCGGACCCCGCCGATGTCCTCGGGCAGCGAGGTGGTGGGGGCGGCGACGATGCCGCCGGTGGGCTCGTAGGTGAGCGCCTTGAGCGTGATGAGGGAGCGGACCACGGCCTCGCGCCAGGGGCCCTGGTAGGTGCACTGCTCCACCCACTCCTCCCACAGCCCCACCGTCTCGGTGAGCTGCTCGAACGGGTCGATCTCCACGGGCCTGGGCTGGTGGGAGGGGTGCCAGGTGAACACGAACGGCACCCGCTCGCCCGCCGAGACGGTGAACCTCGCCCGGTGGGCGTAGTCGCCGCCGTGCAGCGGGACGGGGGAGTGCAGCCAGATCGAGTCGGGGCCGCCGACGGCGTGCAGCAGCCCGTCGGTGCGGCGCACCCAGGGCACGATGCGGCCGTAGTCGAAGCGGACTCGGATCTCGGTGGACATCTCCACGGTCCCCGACACGCCCTCCACGATCCTGACCAGGTCGGGGTTGGCGTGCCGGGCGGGCATGAAGTCGATCACCCGGACCGTGCCGGTGGGGGTGTCCCACTCGCTCTCCAGGATCAGCGTCTCGCCCCGGTAGCGCCGCCGGGTGGCGGGCGGCCGCTCTTGACCGGAGGGGCCCACCCACCACTGCCCGTTGTACTTGTCGCCGAGCAGCGCCGCGAAGCACGCCGGGGAGTCGAAACGTGGCAGGCAGAGCCAGTCGATGGAGCCGTCCCGCCCGATCAGGGCGGCCGACTGCATGTCGCCGATGAGCGCGTAGTCCTCGATCCGCATGGCTCCGACGCTACCCCGGCGGCGGCGGATCAGCCCTGCCCCGGCCGATGCTCCGGTCCCGGCCCGGCACCTGTTCCGGCACGGCGACGCCTGGCGGCGCCTGGCCGCGTCCGGCCGTGCTCAGCCGCGCGGCCGCATGCGCGGCATGAAGAACTGCGTCAGGGGCCCGATGGCCAGGGCGAACACCACGGTGCCGACGCCCACGACGCCGCCGAGCAGCCAGCCCACGGCCAGCACCGTGATCTCGATGAGGGTACGGGCCGCCCGGATGCTCAGGCCCAGCCGGTTCAGGCCGGTCATCAGCCCGTCGCGCGGGCCGGGGCCGAGCCCGGCCCCGATGTACAGGCCGGTCGCCGCGGCGGTGACCACGACCCCGGCCAGCAGGCAGGCCCAGCGCGCGGCCAGCGGGCCGGGCGCCGGGACCAGCCACATGACCGCGTCGGCGAACACGCCGACGAGGATGACGTTGCTGATGGTGCCGACCCCGGGCCTCTGCCGCAGCGGGATCCACAGCAGCATGACCAGGGCGCCCACGATGATGATCCACGTGCCGACCGAGAGGCCCATGTGGACGGCCAGGCCCTGGTGGAAGACGTCCCAAGGGCTTCCGCCGAGGCGCGATTCGATCTGCAGGGCGATGCCGGTTCCGTACAGCGCGAGGCCCGCGTACAGGCGCAGGAGGCGGTTCGGCAGCGAACCCAGGGATGGAAGGGATGCTTCGCTCATAATGGCCTTGATTCTTCAAGGCCATTGATGCTTGGCAAAAGGGCCAATCATCGGAAAATGGCCTTATAGTGGCGTAGGTGAACCGGTATCTGAGCGGTCCGCAACTGGCTCGCCTGGTGGCGATCGACCCCGGCGCCCGGCCGTACTACCGGGTGCTGGCCGAGACGGTGCGGTCGTTGATCCTCGACGGCCGCCTGCCCGTGCGGGTCCGCCTCCCCGCCGAGCGCCACCTCGCCCAGGAGCTGGGCGTCAGCCGCACCACCGTGACCGCGGCCTACGACCGCCTGCGCGAGCAGGGTTACCTGGAGAGCAGGCAGGGCGCGGGAAGCTGGACGGCGCTGCCGCGGCCCTCCGAGATGGGCGCCGACAACCCCTGGATCGCCTCCGGGGACGACGGCCTGCTGCCGCTGCACGCCGCCGCGCCGCCGGCCACCCCGCTGCTGCCCGAGGCCGTCGCGGCGGCCACCGAGCGCTACCTGTGCCGCACGCTCGGCACGGGTTACGAGCCCCCCGGGATCACCCCGCTGCGCGAGGCGATCGCGGCCCGCTACACCCACCGGGGCCTGGCCACCCGCCCCGAGCAGATCCTCGTCACCACCGGCGCCCAGCAGGCGATCCACCTGGTGATGACGATGCTGCTGACGCCGGGCGACCCGGTGCTGCTGGAGTCGCCGACCTACCCGCACGCGATCGACGCCGCCAGGACGCGCGGCGCGCGGATCGTCCCCGTCGGCGTCCCCGACGGCGGCTGGCACCTCGACCTGCTCACCTCCGCGCTGCGCCAGTCGGCGGCCCGCCTGGCCTACGTGATCCCCGACTTCCAGAACCCGACCGGCCACCTGATGGACGACGCCGTCCGGGCCGGCCTGGTCGGCGAGGCCAGGCGGCACGGCACCACCCTCATCGTGGACGAGACCTGGAGCGAGCTGGCCCTCGACGAGGTGCCCCGCACCGCCCCGCTGGGCGCCTTCGACACCGACGGGCGGGTGATCAGCGTCGGGTCGGCGTCCAAGCTGTGGTGGGGCGGCCTGCGCATCGGGTGGGTCCGCGCGACCGCCGCCATGGTGCGCCGCCTGGCCGTGCTGCGCGCCGCCGTGGACATCGCCAGCCCGACGTTCGAGCAGCTCGTGGTGACCGAGCTGTTCTCCCGGATCGAGGAGGCCAGGGCCGACCGCCGCCGGACCCTCGGCGCCTCCCGCGCGGCCCTGGTCGCCGCGCTGGCCGAGCACCTGCCCGACCTGACCTTCACCGTGCCCGCCGGCGGCGGCGCGCTGTGGGCGCGGCTGCCCGGTCCGTCGGCCGTCTCGCTCGCCGACGCCTCGGCCTGCCACGGCGTGCGGCTCGCCCCGGGCCCCTGGTTCGGGATGGACGGCGCGCTGGAGGGCCGGCTGCGCCTGCCGTTCACCCAGCCGCCGACGGTCATCGCCGAGGCGGTGGCGCGCATCGCCGAGGCCAGGGTCAGGGGCCCGTACGGCGCCCGCCCCGCCGAGCCGCTCACCCCGGTCCTCTGAGCCGCCCCGCCGCCGGGTGAGCGGGCCGTCGCCGGCTGTGCGGTCCGGAAGCGGCGAGGGCCGTCCGGACGCCGCGCGGGCGGGCCGGGGCGGCGGTCGAGAGGTCAGGGCCCCTGGTCGGGGGCCACGCCCCGGGCCAGCGGCGCGCGCAGCCGCAGCCGCATGGCGGCGATGCGCAGCCCGAAGGCCAGCACCGCCGAGGCCAGCGTGGCCGGCCAGCCGTGCAGGTCGAGGGTGTAGAGCGCGGCCATGACCGCCGAGCCGAGCATGGCCGGCACCGCGTACAGCTGGCGGTCGTACAGCAGGAGGGGGATCTGCCCGGCCAGGACGTCGCGCAGGATGCCGCCGCCGACCGCGGTGGTGACGCCGAGCAGGGCGCCGTGCAGGGGGCTGAGGCCGTAGTTCATCGCCTTCTCGGTGCCGACCGCGCAGAACAGGCCCAGCCCCGCCGCGTCGAGCACGTCCACCGCGGGCATCACCCGCTCCACATGGGGATGCCAGAAGAACACGATCGCCGCGGCCACGGCCGGCACGACCACGTAGCCGGTGCTGGAGAAGGCCGCGGGCCGCACGTTGAGGATCAGGTCGCGCAGGATCCCGCCGCCCAGCGCGGTCATCTCCGCCAGCACGGTCATGCCGACCACGTCCAGCCGGCGGCGGACGCCGACCAGCGCCCCGGTGAGCGCGAAGACGAAGATTCCGATGAGGTCGAGGGCGTGGCTCACCGTCTAATCATCCCATGACCGGATATATGTGATCGCCGTTTCAGGCGGGCGGCGATCCGGCCGCCGCCTCCTCCTGATGATGCTCCCGCATCAGCCGGTTGAGCCGGGGGACGAACGCGAACATCAGCGCGCCTGCGGCGAGCGCGATCAGCGCCAGCGTCAGGAAGTACATGGGCTCCGACACGTAGTCGCGCAGCCGCGCGGTCTGCCCGCCCACCGCGTCGCCCACCGCGATGGCGATGAACCACACCCCCAGCATCTGGCCCTTGAACGCCGCGGGGGCGAGCCTGGTGGTGATCGACAGCCCGACCGGGCTCAGCGCCAGCTCGCCGAAGACCTGCACGAGGTAGACCAGCACCAGCCACCACACCGAGATCCTGCCCTGCTCGGCCAGCTTGGCGGCCAGCGCCATGACCACGAAGCTCAGCCCGTTCATGAACAGGGCGAAGGCGAACTTGTGCGGGGCCGTGACCCGGTTGCCCAGCTTGACCCAGAGCGCCGCGAAGACGGGGACGAGGATCGCGATGAACAGCGGGTTGAACGCCTGGGTGGTCGCCGCGGTGATCCCGAAGCCGAACAGCGACAGGTCGGTGCGGTCCTGGGCGAAGAACAGCAGCACGGTCGGGGCGAGGTCGTAGAGCATCCAGAAGACCGCCGCGGCGGTGAACAGCCAGATGTAGGCCTTCATCCCCGAACGCTCATCCTCGGTCAGATTGTGGCTGCCGAGCAGGATGTAGGCGAAGTAGCCCACCGGCACGGCGACGATGAGCAGGGTCACCACCAGCGAGAACGCACCCAGGCTGAACGTTCCGGAGGCTGCCCAGAGCGCCAGCGCGCCGGCCACCGCGACGGCGGCGCCCGCGGCCGCGGTGGCGAAGCGCCGCCGCTCGCGCGGGGTCAGCCGGTGGCCGGGCGCGTCGCCCGCGCCCCGCAGGTGGCGGCGGCCCGCCGCGTACTGCCACAGCCCCAGCGCCATGCCGACCGCCGCCGCGCTGAAGCCCAGGTGCCAGCGGTCGCCGGAGGCGAGCCAGCCCACGACGAGCGGCGCGGCGAAGGCGCCGATGTTGATGCCGAGGTAGAAGATCGAGAAACCGGCGTCCCGGCGCGCGTCCTCGTCCTCCGGGTACAGCTTGCCGACCATCGCGGAGATGTTCGGCTTCAGCAGCCCCGTGCCGGTGATGATGAGCAGCAGGCCCAGGGCGACGAAGGCGCCTCCGTTCACCGGGATCGCCATGCTGATGTGGCCGCACATGATGATGAAGCCGCCCCACAGCACCGCCCGCCGGGCCCCCAGGATCCGGTCGGCGATCCAGCCCCCCGGCAGCGCCACGAGATAGATCAGCGCGCCGTAGACGCCGACGAGCGCCGTGGCGGTCTGCTGCGAGAGCCCCAGGCCCGACGCGGCGGGGGAGGCGGCCATGAAGGTGGCCAGGATGGCGCGCAGGCCGTACCAGCTGAAGCGCTCCCACATCTCGGTGCCGAACAGCGTGGCCAGGCCACGTGGATGTCCGAAGAAGGTCTTCTCCTCGGTGCGGGTCTCCGCGAACATGTGTGAGCCCCCCGGCCTCGTCGCGTGATGACACTCCACCCTACGTAGCGGAACGGGGTGTCCTGTCCCGGCTGGGAGCATCCCGTTCCGGGGTGTTTATGCAGGTGGTGGGCGTTTTCGACTCGGTGGGCGCATCGGCGGGCACCGCCCGTCCCGGACCGGCCCGCTCCTCGACTTTGGGCCTTGTCCCAGGTCCGTGGCGTGTGGTGCGATGCATCCCAACCGGGCGGGCGAACACGTTGCGAACACGGTGCGGAGGCGTCATGACGGGTGTCCTCGGAGAGCGCGCGGAGATCGAGCGGGAGATCGGCGGCCGTACGGTCTGCGACCTGCTGCGGGAGGCGGCCGAGCACCATCCCGGCGCCCCCGCCTACTCCGACCCCGACGGCGACGGCTGGGTCACCCTCACCTACGCCGACGCCCGCCGCCGCGTCCTGGAGATCGCCGCCGGCCTCGCCGCCCTGGGGCTGCGGCCCGGCGAGGCGGTCGCGCTGATGATGGTCAACCGCAGCGAGCACGTCCTGGCCGACCTGGGCACGGTGCACGCCGGGGGCGTCTCCTGCTCGGTCTACGCGACCTTCACCCCCGAGCAGGTGGCCTTCGTCGCGGGTGACGTCGGCGCGCGGATCGCGGTGCTGGGCGGGCCTGGGGAACTGGCCACGTGGGAGCCGGTGCTCGACCGCCTCCCCGCCCTGGAGAAGGTCATCGTGCTGGAGGGGGCCCCGGCCGGCGACCGGTTCCTCGCCTGGGACGACTTCCTGGCCCTGGGCCGCGAGCGGCTCGCCGCCGACCCCGCCGCCGTCGAGGCCCGCTGGCGGGCCGCCCGGCCCGGCGACGTCCTGACCGTGCTCTACACCTCCGGCACCACCGGGAACCCCAAGGGCGTGCCGCTGACCCACGCCAACGTGCTGTTCGAGGTGGTGGCCACCACCCGGATGGCCGACCTGCCGCAGCGCGGCACGCAGATCTCCTACCTCACCTACGCGCACATCGCCGAGCGGGTCCTCAGCCTCTACCTGCCGCTGCTGAAGATCTCCCACACCCACTTCTGCACCGACATGGCCCGCCTCGGCGCCGTCCTCGGCCAGGTGAGGCCGGTGCTGTTCTTCGGCGTGCCGCGCGTGTGGGAGAAGATGATGGCCCGCCTGCAGGCGCTGCTGGTCTCCCAGCCGGAGGAGCAGCAGCGGGCCGTGCGCGAGGCCATGGCCGCCGGGCTCGCCCACATGGAGGCCGGGCAGTACGGCGGCACGCCCTCGCCCGAGGTGCGGGCCGCCTACGAGCGCGCCGACGCCGGGTTGCTGTCGGTGATCCGCTCCATGATCGGTCTCGGCGACGCCGCCTGGCTGGGCAGCGCCGCCGCGCCGATGCCGCTGGAGGTCCAGCGCTTCTTCGCCGGCCTCGGCCTGTGCGTGCTGGACGTGTACGGCATGACCGAGACGACGGGCGCCTTCACCGCCAACGCCCCGGACCGCTACAAACTCGGCACGGTCGGCCAGGCCGGGCCGGGCGTGGAGGTCCGCATCGCCGAGGACGGGGAGATCCTCACCCGCAGCCCCGCCAACACCCGCGGCTACCTGAACCGCCCCGAGGCGACCGCCGAGCTCATCGACGAGGACGGCTGGCTGCACACCGGCGACATCGGCACGATCGACGACGACGGTTTCATCCGCATCGTGGACCGCAAGAAGGAGCTCATCATCACCGCCGGCGGCGAGAACATCTCCCCGGCCAACATCGAGAACCACCTCAAGGAGCACCCGCTGATCGGCCAGGCCCTCGCCTACGGCGACGGCAGGCCGTACCCGGTGGCGATCCTCACCCTCGACGGCGAGGTCGCCGCCGGCTGGGCCCGCAGCCGCGGCATCCCCGCCACCGACCTCGCCGGCCTCGCCGGGCACCCCGAGGTCCTGGCGGAGGTCGGGGCCGCCGTCGCCGCCGCCAACGAGCGGCTGGCCCGCGTCCAGCAGGTCAAGCGCTGGCGGCTGCTGCCGGCCGAGTGGACCGCCGAGACCGAGGAGCTGACCCCCAGCCTCAAGCTCAAGCGCCGGGTCGTGCACGCCAAGTACGCCGGGATCATCGACGAGCTGTACCGCGACTGACGGGCGCGGCACCGCCGGGGCGCGGCGTCCCCGGCGGGAACGGGCCGGGTCCCCACGGGAGGCCGGGGCCGGTGGCGGGGCGCGGCGCGGCCGGGAGCCGTCGTTTTGCCAACCGGGCGCGTGTCGCCTGCCCGGTCGTTACCGGGCGTTTCCTAACGTCCTGGCCATGGCTATGAGACTCCTTCTGCCGCTCCTGGCGTCGGGGGCCGCCCTGTCCGCCCAGGCGGGGCCCGCCACCGCCGCCGAGGAGCCGGTGATCCGTTCCGTGACCCTGCGCCCCGGCACCCCCGTGGTCGGCCCGGCCGGTTCCCTGCGCCTGGTGATCGACGTGGTCGCCCGCGGGGCCGCCGGGCCGGACGCGGTGGCCGTCCGGGTCGAGCCGGGCACCCCGCCCGCCGGCGGCACGGTGCTCCGGCCCGAGCCCCTGCCGCCCACCGTCCAGCAGTGGGGGACGCCGATCCCGGCCCACGCCGTCTTCTCGCGTCCCGCCGTTCCCCGGGCACTCGCCGTACGGAGGACCGGCGGCGGGCGCCGGACCCAGGCCGCCCGTGTCGCGGCCGTGCCCGCCGTACCCGGGGCGCCCGCCGAGCCCGCGACGGAGACCGGCGGCGGGTGGGAGACGTGGCGGTTCCTGCCCGACAAGCAGCTCAACCGCTGGTACCCCGCCGGACCCTGGATGGTCATCGCGACCGCCAGGGGCGCCGGCGGCGCCTCGGCCACCGGTTACGCCCGGTTTGAGCTGAAACGCGCCACCCGGTTCAGCTCGATCGAGGCTGTCCGGGAGGGCCGGGAGGGCCGGGACGTGAAGGTCACGGGTGTGCTGAACCGGGTCGATCCGCAGGGCTACCTCGACTACGCCCCGTTCCCCGGCCAGCCCGTCGAGATCCTGCACCGGGAGGAGGGGCGGGAGAGCTGGACGACGGCGGCCTCGGCCACCACCGACCGGCAGGGACGCTTCACCCGCCGGATGCCGGGCGCGGCCCGCGGGGGAGGCGGCGACTGGCGGATCCGGTACGCCGGGACGTCCGGCCACGCCCCCCGGCTGAGCGTCATCCACCCGACCGGCGGCCGGTAGCGGCCGGGCCCCGGAACGGACACGGGCCCCGGCGCCCGCCGTGCTCCGCGGCCCGCGGACGCCCTCAGGAAGCGGCCACGGACACGGCCGCCGGCCGCACCGGGCGCGGCTCCGGCTCAGGCCAGGGCGTGCACGACCGCGCCGAACACGGCGGGCAGCCGCTGCGCCGCCGGGACCACCAGCCGGGGCACCGCCCGGTGCCTGCGGGCCGACACCAGCGCCCCGGTGAGCAGCCGGTGCCGCCGCGACAGCCGCAGCCAGGCGCCCTCGTAGGACTGCGGGGCGCCGGCCCGCAGGCAGCCCACCAGCACCCGCGCCGACGTCAGCGCGAGGGACACCCCCTCGCCGGTCAGCGCGTCGACGTACCCGGCCGCGTCGCCGACCAGCAGCACCCGGCCGGCGACGCGGGCGCGGACCCGCTGGCGCAGCGGACCGGCCCCGCGCACCGGGGTCACGGCCCGGCCGCCCAGCCGCTCCAGCAGCGCGGGGAAGTCCGCCAGGTGCTCGGCGTAGCCGCGCCGCCGCGAGCTCAGCACGGCCACGCCGACCAGCTCGTCGCCCACCGGCGTCACGTACGCCTCGCCGTCCGCGGCCCAGTGGACCTCCACGAAGTCGCTCCAGGGGGCGACGCGGTAGTGACGCCGCAGGCCGTACCGGCGCGGCCCCGGATCGGGCAGGCCGAGCCCCAGCATGGCCCGCACGGGGGAGTGCAGGCCGTCGGCGGCCACCAGCCAGCGGGCGCGCAACCCGGCGGCCCGGACCCCCTCGCCGTCCTGCCGCACCTCCTCCACCCGGCCGGGGAGGACCTTCACCCCCAGCTCGGCGGCGCGCGCCGACAGCGCGGCGTGCAGCTCCGTGCGCCGCACCCCGAGTCCGGGCCCGTCGCGGAAGGCCGCCTGCGCCCGGTGCCGCCCGTCGAGATAGCTGATGCCGCGCAGCGCCCGGCCCGGCGGCCGCACGCCCAGCGCCCGCAGCGCGGCGACGCCGCTCGGCATCAGCCCCTCGCCGCACGCCTTGTCCACCGGCGCGAGGCGGGGCTCGACCACGACCGCCTCCATGCCCGCCAGCGTCGCGTGGATGGCGGTGGCCAGGCCCGCCGGCCCGCCGCCGGCGACCAGCACGTCGATCACGCCGGGGCCCGCCCGGGCACCGGCGGGGCCGCCACGGCCAGCGCGGCGTCCTCACACCGGATCCGCACCACCATCAGCGCGGCGTTGAGCACGGTGAAGACGGCCGCGGTGACCCAGGCGCCGTGCACCAGCGGCAGCGCCGCGCCCTCGGCGGCCACCGCCACGTAGTTGGGGTGGCGCAGCCAGGACAGCCGGTACGGGCCCCGCTCCACCAGCGGCAGGCCCGGCACCACGATCACCTGGGTGTTCCAGCGCGGGCCCAGCGCCGCGATGCACCACCAGCGCAGCGCCTGGGCGGCGGCGACCACGGCCAGCATCGGCCAGCCCAGCGCCGGGACGAACGGGCGGCCGGCCAGCCCGGCCTCCAGCAGGCACCCGGCGAGCAGCCCGGTGTGCAGGGCGACCATCCACGGGTAGTGGCCCCGGCCGTACACCACCCCGCCCCGGGCCAGGCTCCAGCGGGCGTTGCGGCGGGCGACCACCAGTTCGGCGAGCCGCTCGGCCCCGACGAGCAGCACGAGCAGCAGGTACCACGTCGAGAGATGCCAGGTCATCGGCCCCTACCAGCGCAACAGGACGAGTTCCGAGCAGAATCCGGGGCCCATCGCGATGAGCAGTCCCGGGGTGCCCGGCGGCGGCCGCAGGGCGATGGTGTCACGCAGCACGTGCAGCACCGAGGAGGACGACAGGTTGCCCACCTCGGCCAGCGAACGCCAGGTGACGTCAAGCGCGCCGGCGGGCAGGTCCAGCGACTCGGAGACGGCCTCCAGAACCTTCGGGCCCCCGGGGTGGCACACCCACGCCGTCACGTCGGAGACGGTGAGGCCGTGGTCGGCCAGGAAGCCGTGCACGTCGTCGGGGAGGTAGGCGCGCACCACGTCGGGCACGCCCGGGTCGAGCAGCACCTTGAAGCCGCCGTCGCGGACGTCCCAGCCCATCACGTGCCCGGAGTCGGGGTACAGGTGGCTGCGGGTCGCCACCACCCGCGGACCCGCCCCGCCGTCCGCCGCGCGGCCGTCGGCGGGGCCGCCGCCCACCGCCGCGGACGTCCCCGCACCGGCGCCCGCCGCGGGCGCCGCCGCGCCGCTCCCGCCGTCCCGCTCGTCGCCGCAGGCCACCACCGCCGCCGCGCCGTCGCCGAACAGCGCGCCGGCGACCATGTTGGCCGGTGAGACGTCGTCGCGCTGCAGGGTCAGCGAGCACAGCTCCACCGACAGCAGCACGGCCACGTGGTCGGGCCAGCCGCGCAGGTAGTCGTGCACCCGGGAGATCCCGGCGGCCCCCGCCACGCAGCCGAGCCCGAACACGGGCACCCGCTTGACGTCGGGGCGCAGCCCCAGGCGGCCGACCAGCCGGGCGTCCACCGAGGGGGCGGCGACGCCGGTCACCGAGGTGAACATGATCATGTCGACGTCGCGGGGTTCGAGGCCCGCCGCGTCCAGCGCGGCGCCGACCGCCTCGGCGCCCAGGTCCACGGCGGTCTCGACGAACACGTCGTTGGCCGCGCCGAACCCGTCGAGCTTGGCGTACCCGTCGAGGGGGAGGGCCAGGTGCCGCGAACGGACCCGGGCGCTCGCGTGCAGGCGGTCCAGCAGCCGCCTGCCGGTGCCTTCGAGCCCGCACATCCGCGCGACGGCGTCGGTGATCTCGGCCTGGGAGTAGCGGTTCGGTGGCAGCGCGCCGCGTACCGCGGCGATTCGCGTCATGTGGCAGGTACCCCCCGCACGGAGGAAAGCGGACACCGGTCTCCTTGCCCACCTACGACTGTGACATGCCTCACCCGTCCTAACGGTAGTGTGACGCCCCGCCCGCCCCAGGCGGCGACGCGCCGCCCCGGCCCGGCGGCCCGCCGGGCCCGGCCGTCCGGGTGGCCGCCAGGTCCTCCCCTCTACGATCGGTCCGTGACGATGAGCGGGCGTTCGCGGGAGCATGGGCGCCCCGCCGGGCGGGAGGGCCTCCGGGGACCGGCGGGCGCGATCCGGGTGGCGTGGGCGCTGGCGCGGGCCTGCCATCCCGGGCCGACCGTGGCGGTAACCGCCATGGTGGCCGCCCTCGCCGTGGCGAGCGGCCGCGACGCCGCCGGGTGCGTCCTGGTGGCCGCCGCGGTGCTGTCCGGGCAGCTGTCGATCGGCTGGTGCAACGACGCGGTGGACGCCGGGCGCGACGTCGCCGCCGGCCGTACCGGCAAGCCGGTCGCCGAGGGCGCGGTGGGCGCGCGGACGGTGTGGGCCGCCGCCGCGGTCGCCGCGGCGCTGTGCGTGCCGCTCTCCCTGGCCTCCGGGCCCGCCGCCGGGGCCGCGCACCTGGCCGGCGTGGCCGCCGCCTGGGCCTACGACCTGCGGCTCAAGGCCACCGCGCTGTCGTGGCTGCCGTACGCCGTGGGGTTCGGCTCGCTGCCGGCGTTCGTGGCCCTCGGGCTGCCGGGCCACCCCTGGCCGGCCTGGTGGGCGGTCCTGGCCGCGGCGCTGCTCGGCTGCGGCGCGCACCTGGCCAACGTCCTGCCCGACATCCCGGCCGACCTCGCCACCGGGGTCCGCGGCTGGCCGCAGCGGCTCGGCGAGGCCCGCGTCCGCGTGCTGGTCCCGCTGCCGCTGCTGCTGGCCACGGCGGTGCTGGCCCTCGCCCCGCCGGGGCCGCCCGGCGCGGGAGGCTGGGCCGCCCTCGCCGCGGCCGTCGCGCTCACCGGCGCCGGGACGCTGCTGGGCGGGCGCTCGCCGCGCGTCCCGTTCGTCACGGCGATCGCGGTGGCCGCGGTCGGCGTGGTCCTGCTGCTGGCCCGCGGCACCGAGATCACCGCCGCCTGACGCCGGTCACCCCTCCGGTCACGGTCGCCGGCCACGGCGGGCCATGCGGGAAAGCACATCTCCGGGCTCCCGCTCATCGGCTCCCGGAAACCGTCCTGACCTGGTGGTCCACCGCGGCCGGTCCGGTGGTCGCGGCTCCGGCGGCGGTCGCCGGGATCTTTAACCGGTTGCGGCTTCCCGGGCGTTCTGGCGTCATTGTGAGCGATCGGTCGACCGTACGGAAGGAGGCGATGCGGTGATGGCGTACAACGAGGTGGCCGGAGGGCGGGCCCCGATCCGAATGTGGGCCGACCCCGACGGGGTCGAGCCCGAGGTGATGCGGCAGCTGCGCAATGTGGCGAACCTCCCCTGGACCCACGGCGTCGCCGTGATGCCCGACGTCCACCACGGCAAGGGCGCGACGGTCGGCTCGGTCATCGCCATGCGGGACGCCGTCTCGCCCGCCGCGGTCGGGGTGGACATCGGCTGCGGCATGACCGCGGTGAAGACCTCCCTCACCGCCGCGAACCTCCCCGACGACCTCGGTTACCTGCGCTCGAAGCTGGAGCAGGCGATCCCGGTCGGCTTCGGCCTCCACAAGAACCCGGTCGACCCGGTCAGGCTGCACGGGGTCCCGACCGCCGGCTGGGCGGACTTCTGGAAGGACTTCGATCGCCTCGCCCCGGCCGTGCGCCCGAAGCGGGAGCGGGCCGAGGCGCAGATGGGCACCCTCGGCGGCGGCAACCACTTCCTGGAGATCTGCGCCGACGACCGCGACGCGATCTGGGTCGTGCTGCACTCCGGCTCCCGCAACATCGGCAAGGAGCTGGCGGAGTACCACATCGAGCGGGCCCGGATGCTGCCGCACAACCAGGACCTGCCCGACCGCGACCTCGCGGTGTTCGTCGCGGGCACGCCGCAGATGGACGCCTACCGCCGCGACCTGTTCTGGGCGCAGGACTACGCGCGGCGCAACCGGACGGTCATGATGGCCCTGGCCTGCGGCGTGCTCCGGCGCCACCTGCCGGGTGTCACCTTCGAGCAGCCGATCTCCTGCCACCACAACTACGTGGCCGAGGAGCGGTACGACGACGTGGATGTGCTCGTCACCCGCAAGGGCGCGATCCGCGCGGGATCCGGCGATCTCGGCATCATCCCCGGCTCGATGGCGACCGGCACCTACATCGTGAAGGGCCTGGGGAACGCCGCGGCGTTCAACTCCGCCTCACACGGTGCCGGTCGCCGGATGAGCCGCAACAAGGCGAAGCGGACCTTCACCCTCGCCGACCTCAAGGCGCAGACCGACGGAGTGGAGTGCCGCAAGGACACCGGCGTGATCGACGAGATCCCCGCCGCCTACAAGGACATCCGGTCCGTCATGGCCGCGCAGTCCGACCTGGTCGAGGTCGTCGCCCGGCTGCGCCAGCTCGTCTGCGTCAAGGGCTGACGGCGATGTGACGAGCATCTCCCGGGGAGGTCCGGCCCGGGGGCCGGCCGAGGCCGGCCGGGACCGCTCCCCGGGCCCGAGCAGGGGAGACCCGGGTCCGATCAGGGGATGGCGGGCCGGCACCGGTGCGGGAGAATGGGCGTCCGCCCGCGGAATCAGCGATCCGCCGATGATGTTCTCAACGGTTGGACGTGGTTTCATGGGCGCACCGGGCCGGCCCAGGCCGGCCCCGTCCGACCAGCGCTGACAAGGGAGGTGACGTCCCATGTTGCAGGACTCGTTCGGCCGGGTGGCGACGGACCTGCGGGTGTCCCTCACGGACCGCTGCAACCTGCGGTGCTCCTACTGCATGCCGCCCGAGGGCCTCGACTGGCTGCCCAAGGCCGGGTTGCTGACCGCGGACGAGATCGTCCGCCTGGTGACCATCGGCGTGGAGCGGCTCGGCATCACCGAGGTCCGTTACACCGGCGGCGAGCCGCTGCTCCGCCGCGAGCTCCTCGACATCGTGACCCGCACCGCGGCGCTGGACCCCACCCCCCAGGTCTCGCTGACCACCAACGGCATCGGACTGGCCCGGCTGGCCGCCCCGCTCGCCGCGGCGGGCCTGCACCGGGTGAACGTCTCCCTCGACACCCTCGACCGCGAGACCTTCAAACGGCTCGCGCACCGCGACCGCCTCGCCGACGTCCTCGACGGCCTGGCCGCCGCCGAGGCCGCCGGGCTGCGCCCGGTCAAGGTCAACACGGTGCTGATGCGCAGCGTCAACGACCACGAGGCGGTGCCGCTGCTGCGCCACTGCCTGGAGCGGGGATACGAGCTGCGGTTCATCGAGCAGATGCCGCTGGACGCCCAGCACGGCTGGCGCCGGGACGACATGATCACGGCCGACGAGATCCTCGCGCTGCTGAAGGAGTCCTTCGACCTGGTCCCCGACTCCCCGGTGGAGCGTGGCAGCGCCCCGGCGGAGCTGTTCGTCGTCGACGGCGGACCGGCCAGGGTCGGGGTGATCGGCTCCGTCACCCGGCCGTTCTGCGGCGCCTGCGACCGCGTACGGCTCACCGCCGACGGCCAGATCCGTAACTGCCTGTTCGCCACCGAGGAGTCCGACCTGCGCGCGGCCATGCGCTCCGGCGCCGGGGACGACGAGCTCGCCGAGCGGTGGACGGCCGCGGTCCGCGGCAAGAGGGCGGGCCACGGCATCGACGACCCGGCCTTCCTGCAGCCGTCCCGGCCGATGTCGGCCATCGGCGGCTGAGCGTGCGCTACGACGCGTGCGTGCTGGCCGGCGGCCAGGCCAGGAGGCTCGGCGGCCGTGACAAGCCCGGCATGTCCGTCGGTGGCCGCCCGTTGATCGAGACGGTCGCGGCGGCGGTGTCCGACGCCGGGCGGCTCATCGTCGTCGGGCCGCGCCGCCCGGGCCTGCCGCAGGCGGTCTTCCTGCGGGAGGATCCGCCCGGCGGGCCGGTCCCGGCGCTGCGGGCGGGGCTGGCCGAGGTGACCGCGCCGCTGGTCGCGCTGCTCGCGGCCGACCTGCCGTTCCTCGCCGCCGAGCACGTCCGGGCGCTGCTGGAGGCGGCCGACCCCGGGGCGGTGCTCATCGACGACGACGGCCGCGAGCAGTGGCTCGCCGGGGCCTGGCGCACCGCCGAGCTCGCCCGGGCTCTCGCGCGTTACGACGGGCGCTCCCTGCACGGGCTGCTCGCCCCCCTGGCGCCCGCCAGGCTCCATCTCGGCGGCGCGCCGTGGTTCGACTGCGACACCATGGACGACCTGCTGCGTGCCCGGAGTGGAACCGGACCGATTCCGAACGAGGAGTGAACAGTTGAACGTACTGACGGAGTGGACCACCCTGGCCTGCCGCGAGCTGGGCATCGACCCCTCGGCGGTCGACCGCGACGCGCTGCTGGACCTGACCAAGGAGGTCGCGCACGGCGTGACCCGCCCGGCCGCGCCGCTGACGGCGTATCTCCTCGGGCTGGCCCAGGGCGCGGGTACGGCGCCGTCGGACGCGGTGGAGCGGCTGACCGGGCTGGCCAGGGACTGGGAGCGGCGGGCCGGCGGCGAGACCGCCTAGTCACCGCCTGGTCACCGCCGTCACGCCGGAGGGCGGTGAGGCCGTCTGGTCTCCGCCGTCACGGAGGGCGGCGAGAGCGGCCGGTCTCCGCCTTCGCGCCCGGGAGCATTCGCGCCGGAGAAGAGGGCGGGAAAAGAAGAGTGGGAAAAGAAAGGCGACGCCGGGTGGTTACGGGGGCAAACCACCCGGCGTCGCTTCATCGGCGTTCCGACGGGGGCCCGGAACGCCGGCACCAGTGCCCCGACGGGGGACCAGGGCACTTGGCTAAAGCGTACACCTACTACCCCCGAGGTACGTCAAGAGTTAGTCACGACCCGATCTCGCGTCGGTGGCGTGGTATTTCGCTCTGTCCCGTTTCGTGCATGTCCGAGTCAACCGGGACGCCCTTCTGCGGGGCGTTGGCCCCGATCACGGCAACGTACGGCAAAAAGATCGCCCCCGCGAAGAGCAGGAGCCGCACGGGCAGCGGGGCGGGCACCGTGAAGGCGAGGATCAGGCAGACCAGCCGGATCCCCATTTTGATCAGGTAGTTCTTCTCACGCTTGCCGATGTCCTCGGTCAGGGACGGGCGGGCATCGGTGACCTGGTGGACCGTCCGGCGCTTGTGCCATACCTTCACGTTTCCAACCTAGACCCCGGCCGGGGCGGGTCCAACCCGGGCCCCGCGGACGGCCGTGCGATCATGGCCCTGGAGGAGGACGGTATGACGGATCGAACGTACCGGGTGACCGAGATCGTCGGCACCTCGGAGGAGAGCATCGAGGCGGCCGTCCGCAACGGCATCCGGCGCGCCTCACAGACCCTGCGCCACCTCGACTGGTTCGAGGTGACCGAGGTCAGGGGGCACATCGTCGACGGTGAGGTCGGGCACTTCCAGGTCGGGCTGAAGGTCGGCTTCCGCCTGGAGGACGCCTGACCGTACGGCGGGGCCCCGGAGCGGGGCCCCGCCGTACGGCGGAGACGGTCAGCTGGCCTGGCTGACCGTGGACATGTTGAAGTCCGGCACCCGGACCGGCGGCATGACGGTGCGGGTGAAGTAGTCGTTCCACTCCCGGGGCAGGGTCCGCACGGCGGCGCCGACCTCGGTGAGGCGGCCCAGGAGGTCGACCGGGCTCTCGTTGAAGCGGAAGTTGTTCACCTCGCCCACGACCTCGCCGTTCTCCACCAGGTAGACGCCGTCGCGGGTCAGCCCGGTAACCAGCAGGCTCTGCGGGTCGACCTCGCGGATGTACCACAGGCAGGTGAGCAGCAGGCCGCGCTCGGTGGAGGCGATCATCTCCTCCAGCGACCGGCCGCCCCCGGGCCCTTCCATGAGGAGGTTGTCGACGGCCGGGGTCACCGGAAGGCCGGTCAGCTCGGCCGAGTGCCGGGTCTGGATCAGGCCGGACAGCGCACCGCCGGAGATCCAGTCGGTGGGCGCCAGCGGCAGGCCGTTGTCGAACACCGAGCTCTGCCGGCCGGAGGAGTGCGCCACCACGAACGGCGCGCACTCGGCGCCCGCCGCGGCCGGGTCGCTGTACAGGCGGACCGGAAGCCGCGCCAGCGACTCCCCGACGCGGGTGCCGCCGCCGGGCTTCGCGAAGACCGTGCGGCCCTCCATGGCGTCCCGGGCGCCGGCCGTCCAGTACATGTAGATCATGAGGTCGGCCACCGCCGACGGCGGGAGCAGCGTCTCGTACCGGCCCGCGGGCAGGTCGATCCGCCGCTTGGACCACTCCAGCCGCCGGGCCAGTGAGGCGTCCAGCGCCGCCACGTCGACGTCGGTGAAGTCACGGGTGGCCACGCCCGTCCAGGCCGAGCGCTTCATGTCGGCCGACTTGGCGTTGAGTTCCAGCCGGCCGGTGGGCTGGGTGTGACGCAGCCGGGTCCCGGCCGAGGTGCCGACGTAGGTCGTGGTCACGATGTGCTCGGCGAAGCCGTACAGCCTGCGCCCGCCCGCCTCGGCGGCGGCGAACGCCTCGCCCAGCGCGGGGGCGAAGGCGCCGAACACCCCGATGGAGGTGGGTTCGGCGGGGTCGTCCCAGTCGGCCGAACGGGTCCCCTCGACCAGAGGCCGGGCGTCCTCGGCCGGGGCGGCGTCCTCGGCGGCGTGGTCGGCCTCGGCGACGATGCCGGCGAGCTGCTCGGGGCGGACCGCCGACCGCGAGACCACGCCCACGCCGCGCCCGGCCACCGAGATCACGGTGAGCCGCGTCGAGCGGGTCACGCCGTTGGTGGTCAGCGTGTTGCCCGCGAAGCGCAGGTTGGCGCTGGAGCTCTCGTCTGCGATCACCACGACGTCGTCGGCCGTGGAGAGGTCGAGAGCCTTCTCGATCATCTCCTGGGGGCTCACTTGCCACTCTCCTTGAGGGTGTTGAGGATGCGCACGCCGCGGAAGAGCGCCGACGGGCAGCCGTGGCTGACCGCGGCGATCTGGCCGGGCTGGCCCTTGCCGCAGTTGAACGCGCCGCCCAGGACGTAGGTCTGCGGCCCGCCGACGGCCTCCATCGACCGCCAGAAGTCGGTGGTCGTGGCCTGGTAGGCGACGTCGCGGAGCTGCCCGGCGAGCCGGCCGTTCTCGATCCGGTAGAACCGCTGGCCGGTGAACTGGAAGTTGTACCGCTGCATGTCGATGGACCAGCTCTTGTCGCCCACGACGTAGACGCCGCGCTCCACGCCGGAGATCAGCTCCTCGGTGGAGGGGCCGCCGTCGGCGGGCCGCAGCGAGACGTTGGCCATGCGCTGCATGGGCATGTGCCCGGGGGAGTCGGCGAAGGCGCAGCCGTTCGAGGCGCCCAGGCCCTTGAGCAGCGCCATCCGCCGGTCGAGCTGGTAGCCGGTCAGGATCCCGCCGGAGACGATGTCGAACTCCCGGGTCGCCACGCCCTCGTCGTCGTAGCCGACGGTCGCCAGGCCGTGCTCGACCGTGCGGTCGCCCGTCACGTTCATCACCGGCGAGCCGTACACCAGCGAGCCGAGCCGGTCGAAGGTGGCGAAGCTGGTGCCGGCGTAGGCGGCCTCGTAACCCAGGGCCCGGTCCAGCTCGGTGGCGTGCCCGATGGACTCGTGGATCGTCAGCCACAGGTTCGACGGGTCGACGACCAGGTCGTAGTCGCCGGCCTCGACGGAGGGCGCCTTGAGCTTCTCGGCGAGGTGCTCGGGGAGGGCGGCCAGCTCGGCGGGGAAGTCCCAGCCGGTGCCGGTGAGGTACTCGTAACCCCGGCCGGCCGGCGGGGCGAGGGTGCGCATCGAGTCGAAGCGGTCGTCCTCGACCTTCGTCGCCTCCAGGTACGGGTGCAGGCGCACCCGCTGCTGGGTGGTCACCGTTCCGGCGGTGTCGGCGTAGAACTTCTGTTCCTTGACCTGGTTGAGGTAGGCCCGGACGTGGTCCACGCGGGGGTCGCGCAGCAGGCCGTCCGACCACTCGGCGAGCAGCGCCGCCTTGTCGCGCGCCGGCACCTCGAACGGGTCGATCTCGTAGGAGGAGACCCAGGTGACGTCGGCGTGGACCGGCTCGGGGGCCAGCTCGACGGGCTCGCGGTTGACCGCCGCGGAGACGACCGCCACCTCCACCGCCTGCTCGGCGACCCGCGCCGCCGCCTCGGGGGTGAGGTCGATGCCCGCGGCGAAGCCCCAGGTGCCGTCCTTGACGACCCGTACGGCGTAGCCCAGGTCGTCGGCGTCCATGGAACCTTCCAGCGAGGCGTCCGACAGCCGCAGCACCTCCGACCGGATGCGCTCCAGCCGGAAGTCGGCGTGTTCGGCGCCGAGGTCGCGGGCGCGCTGCAGGGCCGCGTCGGCCAGCCGTCCCAGGGGAAGGGCGAGGAAATCGGAGTCGATCTGGCGCATGTCGACGATCCTAGCCCTGTGATCTTGTCCCTGGCGGACAAGAGGTTTACCCCCCGGTAGCCGATAGCGTCACTTTCATGGCTCGATCTGTTCTCGTAACCGGCGGCAATCGCGGCATAGGCCTCGCGATCGCCCGCGAACTCGCCAGGGCCGGTGACTCGGTCGCCGTGACGTACCGTTCCGGGGAGCCCCCGGAGGGCTTCCTCGCCGTGCGGTGCGACGTGACCAGCGCGGCCGACGTCGATGAGGCGTTCGGAAAGGTCGAGGCCGAGCAGGGCCCGGTCGAGGTGCTCGTCGCCAACGCGGGCATCACCCGCGACACCCTGCTTCCGCTGATGAAGGAGGACGCCTTCACCGACGTCATCGACGCCAACCTGACCGGCGCCTACCGGGTGGTCAAGCGCGCCACCCGCGGCATGCTGCGCCTCAAGCGAGGCAGGGTGGTGCTGATCTCCTCGGTGGTGGCCATGCTGGGCTCCGCCGGCCAGACCAACTACGCCGCCTCCAAGGCCGGCATGATCGGCTTCGCCCGCTCCGCGGCGCGCGAGCTCGGCTCGCGCGGCATCACCGTCAACGTCGTCGCCCCGGGCTTCGTGGAGACCGACATGACGGCCGCGCTGGAGGAGGCGCACCAGGAGCAGATCCGTAAGAACATCCCGCTGGGCCGCTACGCGAGCGCCGACGAGGTCGCCCGCGTGGTCAGGTTCCTGGCGAGCGAAGACGCCGCCTACATCACCGGGGCGGTCATCCCCGTCGACGGCGGCCTGGGAATGGGGCACTGAGCATGGGAATCCTCGAAGGCAAGCGCATCCTGGTCACCGGCGTGCTGACCGAGTCCTCGATCGCCTTCTCCGTGGCGAAGATGGCCCAGGAGGAGGGGGCGCAGGTCGTGCTGACCGGCTTCGGCCGGCTCAGCCTGGTCGAGCGGATCGCCAAACGGCTTCCCGAGCCGCCGCCGGTGATCGAGCTCGACGTGCAGAACACCGAGCACCTCGACTCGCTGGCCGACCGGGTCGGCGAGCACGTCGGGGGGCTCGACGGCGTCGTCCACTCCATCGGCTTCGCCCCGCAGAGCTGCCTGGGCGGCAACTTCCTCAACACGCCGTGGGAGGACGTCGCCACCGCCCTGCACGTCTCCACCTACTCGTTCAAGGCGCTCGCCCAGGCCTGCCTGCCGCTGATGAAGGAGGGCGGCGCGATCGTCGGCCTCGACTTCGACGCCAGCAAGGCCTGGCCCGTCTACGACTGGATGGGCGTGGCCAAGGCCGGCCTGGAGTCCTGCTCCCGATACCTCGCCCGCGACCTCGGCGGGCACGGCATCCGGGTCAACCTCGTGGCGGCCGGGCCGCTGCGCACCATGGCCGCCAAGAGCATCCCGGGCTTCACCGAGTTCGAGGACAGCTGGCCCGGCAAGGCACCGCTCGGCTGGGACCTGGGCGACACCGTGCCCGCCGCCAAGGCGTGCCTGGCGCTGCTGTCCGACTGGTTCCCCGCCACGACCGGCGAGATCGTACACGTCGACGGGGGCGTGCACGCGATCGGAGGCTGACGGGCCGTACGGCGGGCGGAAGCAGGGAGGGCGGCGCGATCGGGCCGGCCTCCCCTGTCTCCGGCGCCTCCCGGACCCACGCGCTCCGCTCCAGGCCGAGCCCCGGCCACCGGTGTGGCGAGGCGCGACGCACCCCCAGGACCTGGCGGCCCTCCGCGGACGCGTCCACGCCGTGTGCCGGTCGTCCGCTCAGAGGCGGGAGGCCGATGCCGTCCGGTGGCGGCCCAGCCGCAGCGGCTCGAACGGCATCGACTCCGCGCCGCCGCGCCGGACGTACAGCAGGCGGACCGCGAGGATCGCCACGACGAGCAGCACGATGGTGAGCGCCGTGCCGGCCGGATCGGACGACCGGGTGGGCCTGACGGGCCGGTCCGAGGGCATCCGGTCGCGCAGCTCGCGCATCCCGGCGCCCGGCCACAGCAGCTCCACCCGCGGAGCCTCGGGGTCGGCCACCGGGGGGGACGGCTCGGCGGTCACCGGCCCGGAGCCCGTGTCGTGGACGGCCGGGACCGCCGTCGGGCGGACCGGTCCGGACGGCGCGTCCCGCCGTACGGCCTGCTCGGGATCGCCGCTCCGCGAGGGGCGGGGGAGCGGCCTCGCGGTCGGCCGGGCCTCGCTCGAAGGAGGCTTCCGGACGGAGCGCTCGGCCGGGTCCGCGCATCCGGAGGAGGCCGCGGGGGCGCAGGCGCCGGCGGAGGCACGGGGCGCGGCGGTGGCCGGTCCGGCCGCGCCGTCTCCCGGCGTGGAGGGGTCCTCGCCAGGGCCGGCGGACCGGGAGGTGGCGCCTGAGGTCTCCGCTCCGGTGCCGGTGGTGACGCCGACGTCGGCCTCGACGCCGAGGCGGGAGTCGCCGGTGCCGGTGGTGGTCTCGGCGGTGACGCCGAACCGTCCGGTGTCCACCGTCTCGGCCGCGCGGTCCACGACGCCGTCCACCGCCTTGCCGACGGTGTCGCCGACGGTGCCGAGGGTGTCGCACAGCCCGCCGGTCACGCCGCCCAGCGGGCCCCGGCGCTCGCAGCCCGGCTGCGCCGACCACGCGGCGGCCCCCGCGGGCGCCGCGGCGGCCAGGAGGAGGGCTCCGATCAGCGCGAGCACGAGCGCACCGGCCGAGATCGCAGTTCGCAACGGTCCCCCTCGCCCAACGTCGCCTCGCCGGCCATCGGGCTCCCCCCGATGCGCCAATCGACAGTTTTGCGGGAAGGGCCGGTCTCGCCAGATGAAGGGACGATTCGGTATCGACGCGTGATAAACGAGATCGATTCTGGTTCTGTCCCGTCTTGTTCCGCCCGCCTCACGCGAACAGCTTCACGCGAGCAGCCTCACGCGGACCGTCGCGCGCGGGTCACCGTGACCGGGCCGCCGCGGGCGAACGCCGGTCCGGACGGCGCGTCCAGTCGGCCTCAGTCGGCCGAGACGTCGTCCAGCGCCTCCCTGATCTCCAGGGGCAGCGTCAGCTCCTCGGACTGGAGCGCTCCGGAGAGCTGGGCGGAGGTGCGGGCGCCGACGATGGCCGCGACGACCCCCGGCTGGTCGCGCACCCAGGACAGCGCGACCGAGAGCGGCGAGACGCCCAGGCCCTCGGCCGCGGTCGCCACCGACTCCACGACCCGGCGCGACCGCTCGTCCAGGTACGGCTTGACGAAGTCGGCGAAGTGCGGGGTGGCCGCCCGTGAGCCGGCGGGGACGCCCGTGCGGTACTTGCCGGTCAGGACGCCCCTGCCGAGCGGGGACCAGGCCAGCACGCCGGCGCCGGCGTACTCGGCCGCCGGGATCAGCTCGCGCTCGGCGTCCCTGGCCAGCAGGGAGTACTCGACCTGCGCCGCGACGATAGGCGCCCGGCCGGGGACCGCCCGCTGCCCGGCCGCGGCCGCCGCCAGCTGCCAGCCCGTGTAGTCGCACACCCCCGCGTACGCCGCCCGCCCCGACGCCACGATGGTGTCCACCGCGGCCAGGGTCTCCTCCAGCGGCACCTCGGGGTCGAAGGCGTGCAGCTGCCACAGGTCCACCTCGTCCACGCCGAGGCGGGCCAGCGAGGCGTCGGCGGCGGCGATCAGGTGCCGCCTGGAGGCGTCCCGGGGCCGGCGGCCGGCCGGGGTGAGCACGGCCTTGGTGGACAGCACCAGCCGCGACCGCGGCACCGTGTCGCGGAGCAGCCGGCCCAGCAGCTTCTCGGTCTCGCCGTCGGTGTAGACGTCCGCGGTGTCGATGAGCGTGCCGCCGGCCTCGGCGAAGGCGCGGAGCTGGGCCGCGGCCTCCTCAGCGGCGGTGTCGCGCCCCCACGTCATCGTCCCCAGTCCGAGGCGGGAGACCGACAGCCCGCTCCGGCCCACATAGCGCTGCTCCATGATCCGGCCAGGTTACCGTCCGGCCAGTTAAAAGTAGTGGAGCGCCGCCTGCAAGACTTGGCCGCGTGACGACCCTGCTGCTGGCCAGACACGGCCTCACCCACCTCACCGGCCCGGTGCTGGCCGGCTGGACCCCCGGAGTCCATCTCAGCGACCGGGGCCGCGAGCAGGCCGGGGCGCTGGCCTCCCGGCTCTCGGCCCTGGACCTCGACGCGATCGTCTCCAGCCCGCTGGAACGCTGCCAGGAGACGGCCCAGGCGGTCGCCGCCGGCCGGGAGACGCAGGTGCGGACCGACGAGCGGTTCGGCGAGTGCCGCTACGGGGACTGGACCGGCCGCCCGCTCGGCGAGCTCGCCGAGGACCCCCTCTGGCCGGTCGTGCAGAACCACCCCAGCGCCGTCACCTTCCCCGGCGGGGAGTCCCTCGCGGCGGTCCAGCACCGCGCGGTGAGCGCTGTCAGGGAGTGGAACGAGCGGCTGGGCCCGAAGGCCGTCTACCTCGTCTGCAGCCACGGGGACGTCATCAAGGCGATCGTGGCCGACGCCATGGGACTCCATCTGGACCAGTTCCAGCGGATAGCCGCCGACCCGGCGTCGCTCACCGCCATCCGCTACACCCCCATGCGCCCCTTCGTGCTCAGGCTCAACGACGTCGGGGGAGACGTGGCCGGGCTGCGGCCCCCCGAGGGCACGGAGGACGCCGGCGGGGGAGAAAACCCGTCCGGAAGCGACGCCGCCGTCGGCGGCGGAGCCGGGACGACGTAAGGTCAGGACTATGCCGGTCTTCGACTACGATCCGCCCGACAGATTCGTGGCCGGTGCCGTTGGGCAGCCGGGATCACGCGCCTTCTTCCTCCAGGCACGGGGACAGGGCGGGCTGACCACCGTCGCCCTGGAGAAGTTCCAGGTCGCGGCGCTGGCCGACCGTCTGGACGAGCTTCTCGACGAGGTGCTGCGGCGCAGCGGGGGCACCGCGGAGGTGCCCGCCGCCGCTCCGCTCGCGCTCACCGACAACGACCCGCTCGACACGCCGATCAGCGAGGACTTCCGGGTCGGCACGATGGCGCTCGCCTGGGACGCCGACGCCTCCATGGTGGTCATCGAGGCCCAGGAGGTCACCGCCGAGGGCGAGGCGTTCGAGGAGGAACTCGCCGAGCCGGCCCTGCTGCGGGTGCACATCACCCCCGGCGCGGCCCGCGCGTTCAGCAAGCGCGCCCTGGCCCTCGTCGCCGCCGGGCGCCCGCCGTGCCCGCTGTGCGGCCAGCCGCTCGACGCCGAGGGGCATATCTGCGTGCGTCTCAACGGTTATCGGGGTAAGAGCGTTTCACCGGGCGAGGGAGGCGAATGAGTGCCGAGAGCGAGCCTGCGCTGAGCGCGGCGCCCACGGCGGGAATGGACGACGAGACCGCGCTGCGTCTGCTCCGCGAGGGGCATCTGGAGATCGCCGGACGGCTGGTCGAGGCGACCAACATGACGCTCTACTGTTCGATCCGGCACGGCGGGCTGGCCGCCGCCTGCGTCTACAAACCCGTACGGGGGGAGCGTCCCCTGTGGGACTTCCCCGACGGCACCCTGGCGGCCCGGGAGGTGGCCGCCTTCGAGGTGTCGGCGGCGACCGGCTGGCGGATCGTGCCGCCCACCGTCTACCGCGACGGCCCCTTCGGCCCCGGCATGTGCCAGCTGTGGGTCGACGCCGACCCCGAGGCCGACCTGATGGCGCTGATCCGCGGGCGCCAGCCCGCCCTGCGTCGGATGGCCGTCTTCGACGCGGTCATCAACAACGCCGACCGCAAGGGCGGTCACCTGCTCCCGCTGCCCGACGGCCACGTCTACGGCGTCGACCACGGCGTCTGCTTCTCCGCCGACGACAAGCTGCGCACCGTGCTGTGGCAGTGGCGCGGCAAGCCCCTGTCGCGCGAGGCCATGAACGTCCTGGCCCGCCTGGAGCGTGACCTGGAGCAGGGCCGGCTCGGCCGCCGGCTGCGCGAGCTGCTCACCCTCGCCGAGGTCGAGGCCACCTGGGTCAGGGTCCGCAGGCTCCTCGACACCGGCCTGCACCCCCTGCCCTCCCAGGACTGGCCCGCCATCCCCTGGCCCCCCATCTGACGTCGCCCGGTGCCGCCCCCGGCTGGAATGAGCCGGTGCCTCACGGCGGTTGAGGTTATTGCCCCTTGTGTGTCCACCGCCCCGAGATGATCGGGGCGGTCTGTCTGCTGGATAGGCTCCCTGATATGAAATCGTGGTCTGCGCCGAAGGTCCCTCCGCTTCCCGGTGCCGGTGTTCCGTTGCGGCTGTTCGACACCGCCGCCGGTGAGGTCGTCCCCACCCGGCCGGGCCCCGAGGCGCGGATGTACGTCTGCGGCATCACCCCCTACGACGCGACCCACCTCGGCCACGCCAACACCTATCTCGCCTTCGACATGGTCAACCGTGTCTGGCGGGACGGCGGCCACGAGGTGCACTTCACCCAGAACACCACCGACGTGGACGACCCGCTGCTGGAGCGCGCCGAGAAGACCGGGATCGACTGGCGTGACCTCGCCGAGCGGGAGATCCGGCTGTTCCGCACCGACATGGAGGCGCTGCGGATCATCCCGCCGCGCGAGTACGTCGGCGTGACCGAGGTGATCGGCCAGGTCGTCGAGCTCATCGAGACCCTGCGCGACAAGGGCGCCACCTACGACCTCGACGGCGACGTCTACTTCGACGTCGCCGCCGCCCCCAAGTTCGGCGCCGTCTCCGGATACTCCGAGGAGACGATGCTGGCCCTGTCCGCCGAGCGGGGCGGCGACCCCGGCCGGGAGGGCAAGAAGCACCCCCTCGACTGGCTGCTCTGGCGCGCCGAGCGCCCCGGTGAGCCCTCGTGGCCCTCGCCGTTCGGGCCGGGCCGGCCGGGCTGGCACGTCGAGTGCACCGCGATCGCGCTGGCCAACCTCGGCAGCGGTTTCGACGTCGCGGGCGGCGGCTCCGACCTGATCTTCCCGCACCACGAGTGCGGCGCCCACGAGGGGCACGTCGCCTGCGGCGAGTGGCCCTTCGCCAGGGCGTACGTGCACGCGGGCATGGTCGCCCTGGACGGCGAGAAGATGTCGAAGTCCAAGGGCAACCTCGTGTTCGTCTCGCGGCTGCGCGAGGAGACCGACCCGATGGCCATCCGGCTGGCCCTGCTGGCCCACCACTACCGCGCCGACTGGGAGTGGACCGACGGCCAGCTCGCCGCCGCCGAGGCCCGGCTGGCCCGCTGGCGCTCCGCCGCGGCGCTGCCCGCGGGCCCCGAGGCCCTGGCCCTGCTCGGCGAGGTCCGCGCCCGGCTGGCCGACGACCTCGACACCCCCGGGGCGCTCGCCGCGGTCGACGCCTGGGCGGAGGAGGCCCTGGCCGGCGGCGGGGCCGAGCCGCAGGCGCCCGCGCTGGTCCGCGACCTCACCGACGCCCTGCTGGGCGTCTCCCTCTAAAGCCGCCTCACCGGCCGGCCGAGCCGACACCGGCCTCGCCGGTCCCGTGCGCGGATGTCACGCGGGACCGGGGCGGGGCCTCGGGCGCCGCCGGTCCGCGACACGTCGCACCGGGCCCGGCGGGGAGTCAGGCGCCACCGGAAGGCGTCGCGCCGGATCCGCCGGGACCTCAGGCGCCGCCGGTCCCGGCGGGACGGCCGGCCCGGAACGCGTCGCCGGTCCGGAAGGTGTCGCGGTAGGTCTGCGGTGCGACGCCGACCAGGCGGCGGAAATGCGGGCGCAGCGCGACGCCGTTCGCGAAGCCCACCCGGCGGGCGACCTCGTCCACACTCGATCCGGTGCCCTCCAGCAGCCGTTGAGCCTGCATGACACGCTGCGCCAGCAGCCACTGCAACGGCGAACTGCCGGTCAGCGCCCGGAAGCGCCGGTCGAAGCTGCGCCGGCTCATGAACGCCCGGCCCGCCAGGGCGTCCACGTCGAGGCCGGGGTCGTCGAGGTGCCGGATGGCGTGGGCGAGCACCTCGCCCAGCGGGTCGCCGGTCTCCGGATCGGGCAGGGGCCGCTCGATGTACTGCGCCTGCCCGCCGCTGCGCTGCGGCGGGACGACCATGCGGCGGGCGATCGCACCGGCCGCCCGGGCCCCGAACCGGCGCCGCACCAGGTGCAGGCAGGCGTCGATGCCGGCGGCCGTGCCCGCGGAGGTGAGGATGTCGCCGTCGTCGACGAACAGGACCGACGCGTCCACCCGCACCTCCGGGTGGAGGGCCGCGAGGGTGGGCGCGAACATCCAGTGGGTGGCGGCCCGCCTGCCGTCGAGGAGTCCCGCCGCCGCCAGCACGAACGCCCCCAGGCACAGCCCCACTACCACGGCGCCGTCGGCGTGCGCGGCCCGCAGTGCGCCGAGCACCGTCTCCGGCGGCCGCTCGTCGGCGATCCGCCAGCTCGGCACGACGACCGTGGAGGCCGTCTCCAGCGCCTCCAGCCCGTGCGGGGCGCGGAACGTGACGCCCGCGCTGGTGCGCAGGGGCCCCGGGTCGCAGGCCACCGCGCGCACGTCGAACCGGGGGACGCCGGCGCCGGGGCGGCCGCCGCCGAAGACGCTGATCGGCACGCTGGTCTCGAACAGCGGCGCGCGGTCGAACATCAGCACCGCGACGGCCAGCGGGTCACGCGCGCTCATCGAGCCCCCACATCGCCTTCGCACGGTCCCCGTACGGCTCTCGCATGGCGTGAACCTATCGCAGGATGGCTTTCAGGCCACTCCCGGGGCATCGCCGTCAAACGGGACGATCATCGGCATGAACCACCGCACCTCGCCATCCGCCCTTTCCCCGACATCCGTCCCGTCGGTCGGAGCGGGCCGGGGACTCGGCGTCCACCTGCTCGGCGGGCCCACCGCCGTACTGGAGATCGGCGGACTCCGCCTGCTCACCGACCCGGCCTTCGACGAGCCGGGGGAGTACCCGGTCGGCCCGGGGCGGGTCCTCGTCAAGACGGCCCCGCCCGCCCTGCGGCCCCCGCGGCTCGGGCCGATCGACGCCGTCCTGCTCTCGCACGACCAGCACCCCGACAACCTCGACGTCTCCGGCCGCGCCTACCTCACCGAGGCGCCGCTCGTGCTGACCACCGCGGGCGCCGCCGTACGGCTGGCCGGGACCGCCCGCGCGCTCGCCCTCTGGGAGCACGCCGACCTGCCGCGCCCCGGCGGGGGCACGCTGCGCGTGACCCGGGTGCCGGCCCTGCACGGACCGGAGGGCAGCGAGCACCTGGTCGGCGAGGTCGCCGGGTTCGTGCTGTCGGGGGAGGACCTGCCGACCGTCTACGTCAGCGGGGACAACGCCTCTCTCCGGATCGTGCGCGAGATAGCCGCGCGGACCGGCCCGATCGACGTGGCGGTCCTCTTCGCGGGCGCGGCGCGGACCGCGCTGATCGACGGCCACCTCACGCTCACCGGCGCCCAGGCCGCCGAGGCGGCGGTCCTCCTCGGCGCCCGGCACGTGGTTCCGCTGCACTTCGAGGGCTGGGGCCACTTCACCGAGGGCGGCGACGAGCTGCGTGAGGCGTTCGACCGGGCCGGGCTCGCCGACCGGCTCACCCTGCTGAGCCCCGGCCGGAGCGCCGTCGTCGCCCTTTGACGCCGGAGAACGAGTCCGGGCCCGCACCGCCGAAGCGGTACGGGCCCGGATGGAAGCCCACGGCCCCTAGGGCCGGTCGAGCTGATCAGCCCAGATTAGAGGGGCTGGACCTGCTCGGCCTGCGGGCCCTTCTGGCCCTGCGTGGTGACGAAGCTGACACGCTGGTTCTCCTCCAGGCTGCGGTAGCCGCTGGAGGCGATGGCCGAGTAGTGCACGAAGACGTCGGCGCTGCCGTCATCCGGCGCGATGAATCCGAAGCCCTTTTCGGCGTTGAACCACTTGACGGTGCCCTCAGACAAAACTGTTTCTCCTGATCTAGTCTCACCGAGCCGTCAGGTGACGGCTCGGGGCTGCGCGGACCACCACGTATCCGCCAGAATCACCGGAGAAAATGGGGCGCCCGTTGTCGGCGGCTTCCCGGAACACCTGAGCTGACAACCGTCATCAAGCGTCATCAAGAACTGCGACTGCAACAATCAGACTCTACATGCTTCCGGCGGTTAATGACACCGACACTCAGGAGGAGACCTCCTGCAGGAAGCGTTCGCGCTCGTCCTCGGGCAGGCGGTCGATGAACAGGACGCCGTCGAGGTGGTCGGCCTCGTGCTGCAGGACCCGCGCGAGCGTGCCCAGACCGCGGACGGTGACGGGCTTGCCGTACATGTCGCGCCCGCGCGCGGTGACCATGTAGGAACGCTCCAGCGGCCACCAGACGCCGGGCGCCGACAGGCACGCCTCGTCGGCCAGCACCGTACGCTCGGACGCCTCGACGCGCGGGTTGACCAGGTGGCCGGACCGGCCGTCCACGTCGTAGACGAAGACCCGCAGCGGGACGCCGATCTGCGGGGCGGCCAGGCCCGCGCGCCCGGCGCCGGCGCGCAGCGTGGCCTGGAGCGACTTGACCAGCTCCCGCAGGGTCCGGTCGAAGGCGGTCACCGGTTCGGCGGCGGTGCGCAGGACAGGATCGGCGAACAGTCGGATCGGCTGGACGGCCACGCGCACTCCCCGGGGCGGCGAAACGACAGGCGAAAGGTCAGGCGAAAGGTCAGGCGGACGATTCCCGCTTCGGCGCCGTCTCAACCGCGGATCACCGGGTCCTCCCCGGCGCGCGCCGGCCGCCCTCCGGCCGCTCCCGGCCGGGTGCTCTCCCGGCGGGTGCCCGGTGCCTCCGGGTTCTCGCCCGACGCCCTTCCGGCGCCCGTCCTGTGCGCCTCCGGCGCCCGGCCGGGGTTCTCCCGGCGCCGCCGTCCTGGGGGGCCGTACCGCCGCCGGATGTCCGGGATGTTTCATCCGTGCGGCCCGTGCGTTGCGTATTTCCGGGGTTAGCCATATTTAACCGGCTCACTACCCCAAGTCACGAAAGTGAGTAACCAGCCCCCCTATGATGCCTGCTGATCTTGCTGGGCGAACGGCGCCCGGCGGTCCGACAGCGAGCAGGAGGAACGATGGCGAACCGCTGGATCGCCGAGTGGCGGCCCGACGACCCCGGGTTCTGGGCCTATACGGGCCGGAGGATCGCGCGGCGCAACCTCGCCTTCTCGATCTTCGCCGAGCACCTCGGCTTCACGCTGTGGACGGTGTGGAGCATCGTCGCCGTGCACCTCGGCTCCTACCGGTTCTCCACCGACCAGCTCTTCTGGATCGTCTCCCTGCCCAACCTGGTGGGCTCGGCGCTGCGCATCCCCTACACCTTCGGCCCGGCGAGGTTCGGCGGCCGCAACTTCACCGTCGTCAGCGTGCTGCTCCTGCTCGTCCCCGCCGTGCTGCTGGCCGTCGCGGTGAGCGACCCCGCCACGCCGTACTGGGCGTTCCTGGTGATCGCGGCCACCGCGGGCCTGGGCGGCGGCAACTTCGCCTCCAGCATGGCCAACATCACCCACTTCTACCCCCAGGAGCGGCAGGGAGCGGCGCTCGGCCTCAACGCGGCCGGCGGCAACATCGGCGTCAGCTCCGTCCAGCTCCTCATGCCCCTGGTGATCGGCGCCCTCGGGCTGGCCGCCGCCGGGTTGTTCTGGATCCCCTTCATCGTCGCCGCCGCGCTCGGCGCGTTCTTCCTCATGGACAACCTGTCGTCCGCCCGCGCCCCGGCGCGCGAGCAGCTGAGGATCGCCGGACGGGCCCAGACGTGGATCATGTCCCTCCTCTACATCGGCACCTTCGGCTCCTTCATCGGCTACTCCACCGCGCTGCCGCTCCTCATCAAGAGCCAGTTCCCCGAGCGGGCCTCCCTGGTCTGGCTGGCCTTCCTCGGCCCGCTCCTCGGCTCGCTGGTCCGCCCGGCGGGCGGCTGGCTGTCGGACCGGCTCGGCGGGGCGCGGGTGACGCTCGCCGGCTTCGCCGCCATGGCGGCCGTGGCCGCGCTGGTGTGGCAGGGCCTGGCCCGGCACGACTTCGTCCTGTTCTTCGGCGCCTACCTGCTCCTGGTCGCCGCCACCGGGATCGGCAACGGCTCCACCTACCGCATGATCCCGGCGATCTTCCGGGCCAAGGCCACCGCGGGGCTCGCGCCTGGCACGCCCGCCCACGAGGCCGCCCTGGCCGCCGGCCGGCGCGACGCCTCGGCCGCGGTCGGGATCATCTCTGCGATCGGCGCGTTCGGCGGCTTCTTCATCAACCGCGGGTTCGGCGGCTCGATCGCCGGGACCGGCGGCGCGGGCGCCGCGCTGGCCGCCTTCGCCGGCTTCTACGTCGTGTGCGCGCTGCTGACGTGGGCCTGCTACCTGAGGTCGGCCGGTCCGGTGGCGGGCCTGGCGGCCGCCCGGGTGTGAGCCGTCCGCGCCCGGCCGCCCGTCCGCGGGCCGTACGCCGTGGAGGCCGTCCGCCCGGCCGTCCGGCTGTCCGCGCGACCGTGCGGGCCGTCGGCGGCGTGGCTCACACCCGCCGATCGCCGACGTGAACCGCTTTGGCGGCTTGTAGCACACCGGTAACAGAGGGGACCCAGCGGTGAAACCGCCTGAAAGCACCATCGGACGCATGACGATCTCACCCGCCGTTCCCGCGCCTGTGAGGGCGGGTACGGCGACGCACTGCCCGTACTGCGCGCTGCAGTGCGGCATGAACGTCACCGCCGGAGCAGCGGCCGGAGCGGCCGGAGCGGCCGGGGCCGTGGGAGCCGCCGGAATCGCGGGAGACACGGGAGAGGCGGGGACCCTGGGGGAGACCGCGGGACCGGCCGTGACGATCACCCCGAGGCACGACGTCCCGGCGAACGCCGGCGGGCTGTGCCAGAAGGGCTGGACCGCCGGGGAGCTGCTGGGCCGCGACCGGCGCCTCACCACCCCGCTCGTGGACGGCCGCCCCGCGACCTGGGACGAGGCGCTCGACACCGTCGCGGCGCGGATCCGCGCGGTGCGGGCGGAGCACGGCCCCGACGGCGTGGCCGTGTTCGGCGGCGGCGGGCTCACCAACGAGAAGGCCTACCAGCTCGGCAAGTTCGCCCGGGTCGTGCTGCGCACCAGCCAGATCGACTACAACGGCCGGTTCTGCATGTCCTCGGCCGCCGCGGCCGCCAACCGCGCCTTCGGCATGGACCGCGGCCTGCCGTTCCCGATCACCGACCTGGCCGGCGCCGACGCGATCCTCGTCGCGGGCGGCAACATGGCCGAGACCATGCCGCCGTTCGTGCGGCACCTGACCGCGATGCGGGAGCGGGGCGGCCGGCTCGTCGTCATCGACCCCCGGGCCACCGCCACCGCCCGGCGGGCCGACCTGCACCTGCAGCCGGTCCCCGGCACCGACCTGGCGCTGGCCATGGGCCTGCTGCACATCGTGATCGCCGAGGGGCGCGTGGACGAGGCGTACGTGGCCGCCCGCACCACCGGGTTCGAGCGGGTGAGCGCCTCGGCCGCCGCCTGGTGGCCCGAGCGGGTGGAGCGGATCACCGGGGTGCCCGTCGCCCGCATGCGCCAGGCCGCGGCGATTCTCGGCGACGCCCGCCGGGCGATGGTCCTCACCGGCCGCGGCGCCGAGCAGCACGCCAAGGGCACCGACACCGTCAGCGCGTTCATCAACCTCGCCCTCGCCCTCGGCCTGCCCGGACGCGAGGGGTCCGGCTACGGCTGCGTCACCGGCCAGGGCAACGGCCAGGGCGGCCGCGAGCACGGCCAGAAGGCCGACCAGCTCCCGGGCTACCGCAGGATCGACGACCCCGCCGCCCGCGCCCACGTGGCCGCGGTGTGGGGCGTCGACCCCGGCGAGCTGCCCGGTCCCGGCCGGTCCGCCTACGAGCTGCTGGACGCCCTCGGTACCGCCGCGGGCCCCCGGGCGCTGCTGCTGTTCGGCTCCAACCCGGTGATCTCGGCGCCCGACGCCGGGCGCGTCGCCGAGCGGCTCGCCTCCCTGGACCTGCTCGTCGTCTCCGACTTCGTCCTGTCCGAGACGGCGGCGATGGCCGACGTCGTCCTGCCCAGCACCCAGTGGGCCGAGGAGGACGGCACGATGACCAACCTGGAGGGCCGGGTGCTGCTGCGCCGCCGGGCCGTCGCGCCGCCGCCCGGAGTCCGCGGCGACCTGGAGATCCTCCGCGGCCTGGCGGCCCGGCTGCGCGGCCCGGAGGGCTTCCCCGCCGAGCCGCGCGAGGTCTTCGACGAGCTGCGGCGGGCCTCGGCCGGGGGGATCGCCGACTACTCGGGCATCACCTACGAGCGGATCGCCGCGGAGACGGGCGTGTTCTGGCCCTGCCCGGACACCGGCCACCCGGGCACGCCCCGGCCGTTCCTGGACCGCTTCGCCACCCCCGACGGCCGCGCCAGGTTCACGCCGGTCGAGCACCGCCCGCCCGAGGAGGACGTCGACGACGACCACCCGCTGTACCTGACGACCGGCCGGGTGCTGGCGCACTACCAGAGCGGCGCCCAGACCAGGCGGATCGCCGCGCTGAACGAGGCGGCCCCGGAGCTCTTCGTGGAGCTGCACCCCGACCTCGCCGAGCGGCTGGAGGTGGAACCCGGCGGGCGGGTGCGGGTGGTCGGCCGCCGGGGGACGGCCGAGGCGGTGGCCAGGATCAGCCCGGCGATCCGCCCGGACACGGTGTTCATGCCGTTCCACTGGGCGGGGGCGAACCTCCTCACCAACCCGGCGCTGGACCCGGTGTCGCGGATGCCGGAGTTCAAGGTCTGCGCGGTCCGCCTGGAGCGTGCCGCGTGACCCGGCTGGTGGTGGTGGGCAACGGGATGGCCGGCGCGCGCCTGGTGAGCGAGGTCCGCGCCCGCGACCCGCGCATCCGGATCACCGTGTTCGGCGCCGAGGCCGGGCGGCCCTACAACCGGGCGCTGCTGTCGAACGTGCTGGCCGGGACGATGACGCCCGGCCAGGTGCGGATGCTGGACGCGGAGTGGTACGCCGACCACGCGGTGACGGCCCTGCCCGGTGTCGAGGTGACCGCGATCGACCGGGAGGCACGGGAGGTGCTGACCGCCTGCGGCCGGCGCGAGCCGTACGACGTGCTCGTGCTGGCCACCGGCGGCGAGGCGGTGGTGCCGCCGCTGCCCGGCGCGGAGCGGGCCGTGGCGTTCCGGACGATGGGCGATTGCGAGGCGATCCTCGCCGCGGCCGGTACGGCGCGGCGCACGGCGGTCGTCGGCGGCGGCCTGCTCGGCGTGGAGGCCGCCCGCGGCCTGGCCGGGCGCGGCCTGCCGGTGACGCTGCTGCACCTGGCCGGCCACCTGATGGAGCGCCAGCTCGACGCCGAGGCCGGGCTGGTGCTCGGGGAGAGCCTGGCCGGGCTGGGCGTGGAGATCCGTACCGGCGTGACCGTCCGGGAGATCCTCGACGACGGCGTACGGCTCGCCGCCGGGACGGGAACCGCGCCGGGGACGGCGGGGGCGGCGGCGAGCCCGTCCGGGACCGGGGAATCCGGGGCGGCGGGGGAGGAGGTCGTCGAGGCCGACCTGGTGATCCTCGCCTGCGGCGTGCGGCCGGTGACCCGGCTGGCCCGGGACGCCGGGCTCGCGGTGGCCCGCGGCGTCGTCGTGGACGACGAGATGCGCACCGGCGACCCGTCGATCTTCGCGATCGGCGAGTGCGCCGAGCACGACGGCGTCGTCTACGGCCTGGTCGCCCCGGCCTGGGAGCAGGCGGCCGTGGTCGCCGGCCTGGTGACCGCCACGGACAGGACCGCCCGCTACCGCGGCTCGCGGCTGGTGACGCGGCTCAAGGCGCGCGGCGTGGAGCTGGCGGCGATGGGCGAGACCCACCTGACCGAGGACGAGGCCGAGATCGTGCGGTTCAGCCACCGGACCCGGGGCGTCTACCGCAAGCTCGTCATCCGCGACGGCCGCCTGGTCGGCGCGATCCTCCTCGGCGAGACGCCCGCGGTGGGCACCGTGACCCGGCTGTTCGACCACGGCGGCCCGCTGCCCGCCGACCGGGCCGGGCTGCTGTTCCCCGGCCTCGCCGGCGGCGCCGCCGACAGCCCGGTCCGGATGCCGGACACCGCGCGCGTCTGCCAGTGCAACAACGTCACCAAGGGCCGGATCCGGAGCTGCTGGGAGTCGGGCGCCAGGGACGTCGCGGCGGTGGCCGCCGCGACCCGCGCCACGACCGGCTGCGGAAGCTGCCGCGACGCCGTGGAGGGCATCGTCGGCTGGCTGTGCGAGCAGGAGGGCATACCCGCATGAGATCTTCCGACCATCTCCCCGCCGGAGCCGGGACCAGGCTCGTCGTGGTGGGGCACGGCCCGGCCGCCGCCCGCCTGACCGAGGCGCTGGCCGCCGGCGGCTTCGCCGGGCGCGTCACGGTGCTGGGCGAGGAGCCGAGAGCCGCCTACGACCGGGTGGCGCTGACCTCCTACCTGTCCGGCCGCACCGCCGAGGACCTCACCTACCCGGTGCCCGAGGGGGTGGAGCTGTGTCTCGGCCGTCCGGTCGTCGGAATCGACCGGGAGGCCCGTACGGTGACCACCGCCGACGGCCACACCGAGCCCTACGACACGCTGGTGCTGGCCACCGGCTCCAGCCCCTTCGTCCCGCCGGTCACCGGCCGCGACCTGCCCGGCTGCTTCACCTACCGGACGATCGACGACCTGGACGCGATCAGGGCCGCCTGCGCCGGCGCCCGCGCCGGGGTCGTCGTCGGCGGCGGCCTGCTGGGGCTGGAGGCCGCCAACGCGCTGCGCGGCCTCGGCCTGACCACCCACGTCGTGGAGATGGCCGGGCGGCTCATGCCCCGGCAGGTCGACGAGGGCGGCGGCGCCGTGCTGCGCCGCCACATCGAGGCGCTGGGCCTGGCCGTCCACACCGGGACCGGCGTGCGGGAGGTCGTCGCCGGGCCGGACGGGCGGGTCGCCGGCCTCGTCACCTCCGACGGCGAGACGATCGAGGCCCAGGTGGTGGTCTTCTCCGCGGGCGTCCGGCCGCGCGACGAACTGGCCCGGCAGGCCGGCCTGGCGGTCGGCGAGCGCGGCGGCGTCGTCGTCGACGACGGCATGCGCACCTCCGACCCGGCGGTCTACGCCGTCGGCGAGTGCGCCCTGCACGACGGCGTCGTCTACGGCCTGGCCGGACCGTGCCTCACGATGGCCGAGGTGGCCGCCGACCGCGTCCTCGGCGGTGAGGCGGTCTTCACCCGGGCCGACACCTCCACCAGGCTCAAGCTGCTCGGCGTGGAGGTCGCCCAGTTCGGCGCCGCCGAGGGCGCGCTGGACGTCACCTTCATGGACCCCGTCGGGGGCGTCTACCAGAAGCTCCTGGTCAGCGACGACGCCCGCACCCTGCTCGGCGGCGTCTGCGTCGGCGACGTCGCGCCGTACGACACGCTGCGGCCCTTCGTCGGCCGCGACCTGCCGGCCGCGCCGGGCGAGCTGCTGTTCACCGGCGGCCCGGCCGGCCTCGACGTCCCCGACGACGCGCAGGTCTGCTCCTGCAACAACGTCACCGCCGGGCGGGTCCGCGCCGCCATCGCCGGGGAGGGGCTCACCGACGTCGCCGGAATCAAGTCCCGCACCCGCGCCGGGACGACCTGCGGCAGCTGCGTCCCGGCGCTGCGGAAGATCCTCGCCGGGGCGGGCGTCGAGGTCTCCACCGCCCTGTGCGAGCACTTCACGCACAGCCGGGCCGAGCTGTTCGACATCGTGCGGGTGCGCGGCATCACCACCTTCTCCCGGCTCATCGCCGAGCACGGCACGGGCCGCGGCTGCGACGTGTGCAAGCCCGCCGTCGCCTCGATCCTGGCCTCGCTGGGCGGCGGCCACATCCTCGACGGCGAGCAGGCCGCCCTGCAGGACACCAACGACCACTTCCTGGCCAACATCCAGCGCAACGGCACCTACTCGGTCGTGCCGCGCGTCCCCGGCGGAGAGATCACCGCCGACAGACTGATCGTGATCGGCGAGGTGGCCCGCGACTTCGGCCTTTACACCAAGATCACCGGAGGACAGCGGATCGACCTGCTGGGCGCCCGGGTGGAGCAGCTCCCGCTCATCTGGCGGCGCCTGGTCGACGCCGGGTTCGAGTCCGGCCACGCGTACGGCAAGGCGCTGCGCACGGTGAAGTCGTGCGTCGGCTCCACCTGGTGCCGCTACGGCGTGCAGGACTCGGCGGCGCTGGCCGTCGCCCTGGAACTGCGCTACCGGGGCCTGCGCTCACCGCACAAGATCAAGTCGGCCGTCTCCGGCTGCGCCCGCGAGTGCGCCGAGGCGCGGAGCAAGGACTTCGGGATCATCGCCACCGAGAAGGGCTGGAACCTCTACGTCGGCGGCAACGGCGGGTTCTCCCCCCGCCACGCCGACCTGTTCGCCGCCGACCTGGACACCGGCGGACTCGTCCGCGTCGTCGACCGGTTCCTGATGTTCTACATCCGCACCGCCGACCGGCTCCAGCGGACCTCGGCGTGGCTGGAGCAGCAGGGCCTCGACCACGTCAGGCGGGTCGTCCTGGAGGACTCCCTCGGCATCTGCGCCGACCTCGAAGCCCAGATGGAGCGGCACGTCGCCTCCTACACCGACGAGTGGCGCGCCGTCCTCGACGACCCCGGCAAGCTGCGGCGCTTCGTCTCCTTCGTCAACGCCCCGCAGACCCCCGACCCGTCGATCGCCTTCGAGACCGAACGCGACCAGATCAAGCCCGTCCTCATCCCGCTGGAGGCCACCCGATGACCGTTCTCCACGAGCCGCCGCCCGCCGCCCCGCCCGGAACCCCGCCCGGGGAGGACACGGCGCCGCGCTGGACACCGGTGTGCGCCTACACCGACCTGCTGCCCGAACGCGGGGTGTGCGCGCTCGTCGGCCGCCACCAGATCGCGCTGTTCCGCACCTTCGACGGCGAGCTGTTCGCGATCGGCAACCACGACCCGTTCAGCGGCGCCCAGGTCCTCTCCCGGGGGATCGTCGGCACCCGCGGCGGCTCGCCCGTCGTGATCTCACCCATGCACCGGCAGACGTTCTCCCTGGCCACCGGGGCCTGCCTGGACGACCCGGCGGTGGCCGTACCGACCTATCCGGTACGGCTCTCGGGCGGCGCGGTGGAGGTGGGCGCGCCGTGACCGGAGCCGCGGCGACCCCGGGACGCGCCGCGACCGGGGCGGGCGCGGAGCGTCCCCCCGGCGGGGGAGGGGCGCTCGCGGGCCGCGCCGCCGTGTCCCCCGAGACCGCGCCCGACGCGCTGGCCGGCTTCACCGTCGGGGTCACCGCGACCCGGCGGCGCGAGGAGTTCTGCGCCCTGCTGGAGCGGCGCGGCGCGCGGGTCGTGCGGGCCCCGGCGATCCGGCTCGTCCCCCTGGAGGAGGACGCCGGCCTGCTGGCCGCGACCCGGGAGGCGCTGTCCGGCCCGATCGACGACGTGGTGATCACCACCGGTGTCGGCTTCCGGGGCTGGACGGCCGCCGCCGAGGGCTGGGGGCTGTCGGGCGACCTGGCGGCGCACCTGTCCCGCGCCCGGCTGCTGACCCGCGGCCCCAAGGCGCGCGGCGCGGTCCGGGCCGCCGGGCTGGACGACCACTGGACGGCGCCCGACGAGTCGTGCGAGGAGATCAAACGCCACCTCCTCGCCCAGGACCTCACCGGGCGCCGCGTCGCCGTACAGCTGCACGGCGAGCCGCTGACCGGCTTCGTGGCGGAGCTGCGCGCGGCCGGGGCCGAGGTCGTCGAGGTGCCGGTCTACCGCTGGCTGCCCTACCGCGACCCCTCGCCGCTGCGCCGCCTGATCAGCCAGACGGTCACCGGCGCGGTGGACGCGGTGGCCTTCACCAGCGCCCCCGCCGTGCTGGCCATGCTCGCCGCGGCCCGCGCCGAGGGGCTGGAGGAGGCGCTCGTCGCCGCGTTCGCCGGCCCGGTCGTCGCGGCCTGCGTGGGCCAGGTCACCGCCGGGCCCCTGCTGGCCAGGGGAGTGCCGGTGGTGTGCCCGGAACGGCCCCGCCTGGGCGCGCTGGCCCGCGCCCTCGCCCGGCACCTGCCCGAGCACGGCGTGACCCGCCTGGTCGCCGCCGGCTGCGAGCTGGAGATCCGCGGGCACGCCGTCGCCGTGGACGGCGGCCTGCGGACGCTGCCGCCCGCCCCCATGGCGGTGCTCAAGCGCCTGGCAGTCAGGCCGGGACACGTGGTGGCCCGCTCGGAGCTGCGGACCGTGCTGCCCGGCGCCACGTCCCGCGACTCCGCCGAGCACGCCGTCGAGATGGCCGTCACCCGGCTGCGCCGGGCGCTGGGCCGGTCCGGCATCGTCGAGACGGTCATCAAGCGCGGCTACCGCCTGGCCTGCGACCGCGGCGCCGCCTGACGCCGTCCGGCCCGCCTTCTCGCGACCGCGGCGCCGCCCGGCGGGGGCCGGCGCCGCTCAGGCCGTCATGGACGCCGGTGCCGCCGGCCGGCCCCGCGCCTTTGTACCCGGCGGGGCGGGCGGCCTCAGGACGGGTCCAGCCTCAGCTCCCGGACGATCTCCCCGGCGGCGGCGTCACGCGAGGGCAGCGAGGCGGCGCCGACGAGCATCTCGTAGTAGGCGTGACGGAAGCACCCGGCCAGCAGCAGCCGCGCGCTGGCGACCGGGTCCACGCCGGGGGAGACCCGGCCCGCGCGCTGCTCGGCCGCGAGATAGGCGGTCAGCGGCACCACCTACGCCATCGGCCCCATCGCGGAGTCGCGCAGCGCCTCGCGGAAGCGCACCGTGACGGAGGGGGAGCTGAAGACCGGCAGCGCCGCCGACTGCACCTCGACGTAGTAGTCGATGCCGGCCCGCGTGACGGGCAGAAGGTTGCCGCCGACCTCGCCCCGGCCGACCAGGTACCCCAGGTCGTCGAGGAGGCGCAGCCAGACCGGCAGCCGGTCCTGCAGCAGGGCGAGGAACATGTCGACCGCCTGGCCGGGGGCGGCGCCGCCCGCGCGGGGGGAGGAGGCGGCGTTCTCGCCGTCCTCGCGTTTCATCAGCCCGGCCAGCTCAAGGACGCGGCGCCGCGTCTCCTGGGCCTTCTGGTAGGGGTCGAGCCGGCGGGGGTCGAGCTGGGGAGTCGCCATGGTTGCCCTAACGTGCGCAGTCACCCGGACAATGTGCGGCGTGGGGGAGGGGTCGTTCACCGGAGTTTACGAAGGTGTGCTCCTCCGGGTCGTCGAATCGTTGCGGAGCGGTTACCCGGCGGACGGCCCGCGGCCGAACCGGGTGGGGCCGATTATGGCCCCGCGCGGGCGCGCCGGGGGTGCGGTGACGATAACGATGCGCTGAGTGTTTTTCCGGAGGGCGCGGCCCGCCGACCTGGCCCGCGACCGCCGGCGCGCTCCCGGCCCGGACGCGGGTGTGGCTCCGGCGCCGTCCCGGGCATGGCCTCCGGGCCCGCGCCCGGATCCGGCGTCGTCCCGGGCCCGGTGCTTTCCCGGGCCCGGATCCGGGGTCTCAGCCGTCGCCGTCGCGGTCGCGGCGGCGGAGGTAGCGCTCGAACTCGGCGGCGATGGCGTCGCCGCTGGCCTCGGGCAGCTCCGCGGCGTCCTTGCGCTCCTCCAGCTCCTTGACGTACTCGGCCACCTCGCTGTCCTGGGAGGCCAGCTCGTCCACGCCGTTCTCCCACGCCCTGGACTCCTCGGCCAGGTCGCCCAGCGGCATCGGGATGTCGAGCAGGTCCTCCAGGCGGCGCAGCAGCGCCATGGTGGCCTTGGGGTTGGGCGGCTGGGCGACGTAGTGCGGCACCGACGCCCACAGCGAGACCGCCGGTATCCCGGAGGCCCCCAGGATGTGCTGGAGCACGCCGACGACGCCGGTCGGCCCCTCGTAGCGGCTCAGCTCCAGGTTGATCGCCCGCGCCAGGTCCTCGTCGCTCGCCGAGCCCACGATCGGCACCGGGCGGGTGTGCGGGGAGTCGTTGAGCAGCGCGCCGAGCAGCACCGCCAGCTCCACCCCCACGTGACGGCAGACCTCGGTGATCTCCTGGCAGAACGTGCGCCAGCGCATGTTGGGCTCGATGCCGCGCAGCAGCACCACGTCACGGTCGGCACCCGGCGGCCGGGCCACCAGCAGCCGGGTGGTCGGCCAGGTGATCGACCTGGTCAGCCCGTCGCCCATCTCCACGATCGGGCGGGTGACCTGGAAGTCGTAGTAGTCCTCGGGGTCGAAGGAGACCAGCGGGGTCGCCTTCCACTCGTTCTCGAGGTGCGCGATCACTCCGCTCGAGGCCTCGCCCGCGTCGTTCCACCCCTCGAACGCGGCGATCAGCACCGGGTCGACGAGCTTGGGTAGACCTTCGAGTTCGATCACGCGCGGCCTCCTTCTTCGCCTCGCCATGGCCGTCTACCGCATAAGCCTATGCGGTGCGGTGGACATCACCGAATTCCCAGGGCACGGGCCCCTTCCCCGCCCCGCCCGGGCTCCGGGGCCCCGGCCGGACGAGGGTTCCGGGAGGAGGATGCCCGGGGCGGGCGGTTCAGCATCCGGTCACTCCGATGTCAGCATCCGGACACCGCCATGAGCGACCGAGGGCGGATCGGTTAGTACCCTTGGGGCCATGACGAGCATCCCGTCCTTCCGTGACGTCCTGTCCCAGCGCGTGATGGTCGCCGACGGGGCCATGGGGACGATGCTCCAGGCCCACGACGTCGGCCTCGACGACTTCGAGGGCCACGAGGGCTGCAACGAGGTCCTCAACGTCACCCGCCCCGACATCGTCCGCGCCGTGCACGAGGCCTACTTCGAGGTCGGCGTCGACTGCGTCGAGACCAACACCTTCGGCGCCAACCTCAGCGCGCTGGGCGAGTACGACATCGCCGACCGGGTCCACGAGTACTCCGAGGCCGGGGCCCGCGTCGCCAGGGAGGCCGCGGACGCCTGGTCCACCCCCGACCACCCCCGCTTCGTCCTCGGCTCCATCGGCCCGGGCACCAAGCTGCCCACCCTCGGGCACAAGCCGTACGGCGAGCTGCGCGACGCCTACCAGGCGAACGCGGCCGGCCTGATCTCCGGCGGCGCCGACGCCCTGATCATCGAGACCGCCCAGGACCTCCTCCAGGTCAAGGCCGCCGTCGTCGGCGCGCGGCGGGCCGTCGCCGAGGCCGGCCGCGACGTGCCGATCATCGCCCAGGTGACGATCGAGACCAACGGCGCGATGCTGCTCGGCTCGGAGATCGGCGCGGCGCTGACGTCGATCGAGCCGCTCGGCGTCGACGTCATCGGCCTCAACTGCGCCACCGGCCCGGCCGAGATGAGCGAGCACCTGCGCTACCTCGCGCGCCACGCCCGGGTGCGGCTGTCCTGCATGCCCAACGCCGGGCTGCCGGTGCTGACCGCCGACGGCGCCCACTACCCCCTCGCCCCCGACGAGCTGGCCGCCGCCCACGACCACTTCGTCCGCGACTTCGGCCTGTCGCTGGTCGGCGGCTGCTGCGGCACCACCCCCGAGCACCTGCGCCGGGTGGTCGAGCGGGTGCGCGGCCGGGAGGTCGCGGCGCGGCGCCCGCGCCCCGAGCCCGGCGCCGCCTCCCTCTACCAGACCGTCCCCTTCCGCCAGGACACCTCCTACCTCGCCATCGGCGAGCGCACCAACGCCAACGGCTCCAAGGCGTTCCGCGAGGCGATGCTCGCCGGCGACTGGGAGGAGTGCGTCGAGATCGCCCGGGCCCAGGCCCGCGACGGCGCGCACATGCTCGACCTGTGCATCGACTACGTCGGCCGCGACGGCGTGGCCGACATGCGGGAGCTGGCGTTCCGCTTCGCCACCGCCTCCACGCTGCCCATCGTGCTCGACTCCACCGAGCCCGCCGTCCTCGAAGCCGGGCTGGAGGCGCTCGGCGGCCGCGCGATCGTCAACTCGGTCAACTACGAGGACGGCGACGGCCCCGACTCCCGCTTCACCAGGATCATGCGGCTGGTCCGCGAGCACGGCACCGCCGTCATGGCGCTGACCATCGACGAGGAGGGCCAGGCCCGCACCGCCGAGTGGAAGGTCGGGGTCGCCGACCGCCTCATCGCGGACCTCACCGCCAACTGGGGGATGCGGGTCGAGGACATCGTCATCGACGCCCTCACCTTCCCCATCGCCACCGGCCAGGAGGAGACCCGCCGCGACGGCGCCGAGACGATCGAGGCGATCCGCGAGATCAAGCGCCGCCACCCGGGCGTGCAGACGGTCCTCGGGCTGTCCAACATCTCCTTCGGCCTCAACCCGGCCGCGCGGGTCGTCCTCAACAGCGTCTTCCTCAACGAGTGCGTCAACGCCGGCCTCGACTCGGCGATCGTGCACGCCTCCAAGATCCTGCCGATGGCCCGGATCCCCGACGAGCAGCGCCAGGTCGCCCTGGACATGATCTACGACCGCCGCCGCGAGGGATACGACCCGCTGCAGCGGTTCATGGAGCTGTTCGAGGGCGTCGACGCCGCCGCGGTGAAGGCCGGCCGGGCCGAGGAGCTGGCCGCGCTGCCGCTGTGGGAGCGGCTCAAGCGCCGCATCGTCGACGGCGAGCGCAAGGGCCTGGAGGCCGACCTCGACGAGGCGCTCGCCCGGCGTCCCGCCCTGGAGATCGTCAACGACGTGCTGCTCGACGGCATGAAGACCGTCGGCGAGCTGTTCGGCTCCGGGCAGATGCAGCTGCCGTTCGTGCTGCAGTCGGCCGAGGTGATGAAGGCCGCCGTGGCCTACCTGGAGCCCCACATGGACCGCGTCGAGGGTGAGACCAAGGGCCGCATCGTGCTGGCCACCGTCAAGGGCGACGTGCACGACATCGGCAAGAACCTGGTGGACATCATCCTGTCCAACAACGGCTACGAGGTCGTCAACCTCGGCATCAAGCAGCCGGTGTCGGTGATCCTGGAGGCCGCCGAGGAGCAGCGGGCCGACGTGATCGGCATGTCCGGGCTGCTGGTGAAGTCCACGGTCGTGATGAAGGAGAACCTCGAGGAGATGAACTCCCGGGGGCTGGCCGGCAGATACCCCGTGCTGCTCGGCGGCGCCGCGCTGACCCGCGCCTACGTCGAGCAGGACCTCGCCGAGCTGTTCGAGGGCGAGGTCCGCTACGCCCGCGACGCCTTCGAGGGGCTGCGGCTGATGGACGCCTTCATGGCGGTCAAGCGCGGCGAGGACGGCGCGGCCCTGCCGCCGCTGCGGCAGCGGCGCGTCAGGACCGGCGCGACCCTGAAGCGCACCCCGGTGGAGGAGCTGCCCGCCCGCTCCGACGTGAGCACCGCCAACCCCGTGCCGGTCGCCCCCTTCCACGGCGACCGCGTGGTCAAGGGCATCCCGCTCGCCGACTACGCCGCGTTCCTGGACGAGCGGGCGACGTTCATGGGCCAGTGGGGCCTCAAGGCCGCCCGCGGCGGCGAGGGCCCCTCCTACGAGGAGCTGGTCGAGACCCAGGGCCGGCCGCGCCTGCGGATGTGGCTGGACCGGATGCAGACCGAGGGGCTGCTGGAGGCGGCGGTCGTCTACGGCTACTTCCCGTGCGTCAGCGAGGGCGACTCCCTGGTGATCCTGGACGACGCGGGCGGCGAGCGGACCAGGTTCACCTTCCCGCGCCAGCGGCGCGACCGGCACCTGTGCCTGTCGGACTTCTTCCGCCCCCGGGAGTCCGGCGAGACCGACGTGGTCGCCTTCCAGATCGTCACGATGGGAAGCCGGATCGCCGAGGCCACCGCCGAGCTGTTCGCCAAGGACGCCTACCGCGACTACCTGGAGCTGCACGGCCTGTCGGTGCAGCTCACCGAGGCGCTGGCCGAGTACTGGCACGCCCGGGTCCGCTCCGAGCTCGGCATCGGCGGCGACGAGTCGCTGGAGGCCATGCTGAAGGTCGACGTCACCGGCTGCCGCTACTCCTTCGGCTACCCCGCCTGCCCCAACCTGGAGGACCAGGTGCAGCTCACCGGGCTGCTGGACCCCGGCCGGATCGGGGTGAGCCTGTCGGAGGAGTTCCAGCTGCACCCCGAGCAGTCGACCTCCGCGCTCGTCGCGCACCACCCCGAGGCCAACTACTTCAACGTCTGACCGTCAAGGATTCCACCGATACATGGACGCGGTTCTGTTCGACATGGACGGGCTTCTCGTGGACAGCGAGAAGGTGTGGTTCGAGGTCGAGAGCGAGGTGATGGCGCGGCTCGGCGGCGAGTGGAGCCACGCCGACCAGCGGCATCTGGTGGGCGGCTCCATGCCGGCCGCCGTGGACCACATGCTCAGGGTCACCGGTTCGGCCACCGACCCGGCCGACGTGGAGACGTGGATGCTGGAGGGCATGACCCGCCGGCTGTCCGCCGGCGTGGAGATGATGCCGGGCGCCGCCGAGCTGCTGACGGCCGTACGGCGGGCCGGCCTGCCCACGGCCCTGGTCACCTCCTCGGTCCGGCCGATCGCCGACGCCTGCCTGGCCTTCATCGGCCGCCACCACTTCGACCGCGTGGTGACCGGCGACGACGTGGCGCGGACCAAGCCGGACCCCGAGCCGTACCTCACGGCCACCCGCCTGCTGGGGGTGGCCGCCGCCCGGTGCGTCGCCCTGGAGGACTCCCCGAACGGCGTGACCGCGGCGACCGCCGCCGGCTGCCGGGTGGTGGCCGTGCCCAGCGTGCTGCCGATCCCCTCGGCCCCCGGCCGCCTCGTCGTGGACTCCCTGCACGAGGTCGACGTCGAGGTGCTCCGGGCGCACGTCCTCGGCGCCGCCTGACCCGGGCCGCCCGCGGGGAGGGCCGGGGCACGCCCTCGGAGGGCCCGCCGAACCGGGGGGATCCCCGAGAGACCGCCGCCGCTCCCGGGGCCGTCCCCTAGGGGATCATCCCTCCCCCGGGAGGAGGAACCCCCGCGATCCCGCGTGCCAGGATGGAAGACGGGTACGCCGATACGAGGGACGGTCCGCTATGTCGTTCGAACAGATCGCATGGTTGCCGCTCTGCGCCGGGTTGACCGGGGTGGGGTTGCTGCTCAGCTTCCTGGGGATGCGCCGCAGGGGGGTGCTGGCCGGACTGCGGGGGGTGGCGTGGTCGCTGCTGCCGCTGGCCGCCTATCTGACGGGCGCGCTGCCCACCCTCTGGCGGATCGGTACGGCGATCGTCGGGTTCGTCACCGGCGTGGCGCTCAACCCCATGGTGTGGGCGGGGGTGGCCCTGGCCGGGCTGTCGGCGGTGCTGTTCGTGGTGACCGGGGCGGTGCGCAGCCGCCGGTTGCGGACGTCCGGGGCCGGGCGGGGCGCGGAGGCGCCGGCCGGGGGAGCGGGGGCCGGCGGGGGCGGCGCCGTACAGGGCTCCTCGGGCACCCGGCCGCTGCCGCGTCCCGGGGCGGCGCCCGCCGACCCCGCCCGGCCCGCCGCCGGATCCGGCACCCAGCCCATGGCCCGGCCCGGTGCGAAGCCCGCCGGGAAACCGGCCGGGAAGCGGGCCGCCTCCTCCGATGACGACTTCTCGGAGATCGAGGACATCCTCAAGCGACGTGGGATCGGTTGACACTGAGTTACCCCTCAGTGCAATGTCACGAATCCGAGACAGAAGCGGAACGGCTTCCTGACATTCGGCCCAAGATCAAAACAAATGAATTGCGCATGAATCACAGTTGAGCCACATAGCGCCCTCAGGGGTTGGTCTGCGCAGATCAGCCCATAGATTCTGCGTCCAGGACCGTGAGCGCGGTTCGGAACAGCAGGAGGGCGCACCCCACCCGGGCGCACCCGTCGGACAACGTCGTCTGGGATCCAGGGGGCCACACGCATGACCACGCCGCTCGACGTCTCCGGGCAGGCCATGGAGGCCCAGCCGGAGGCCGTTCTCCAGGGGACGGGCGGAAAGGCCATCGAAGGCCGTTCGCTCGGCCAGATCGCCTGGACTCGCCTCAAACGCGACAAGGCCGCCGTCGCGGGCGCCGTCGTGGTGGTGTTCCTCGTTCTGGTGGCGATCTTCGCGGAGCGCCCCTTCGGAGGACTGATCGCCCTCTTCGGCGACTCGCCCAACATCCCCAACAACGACCTCATCGACCCGATGACCAGCGCGCCGACGGCTCCCCTCGGCGGCATCAGCCTGGAGCACCCCTTCGGCCTGGAGCCGGTCAACGGCCGCGACATCTTCGCCCGCATCCTGTCGGGCGCGCAGATCTCGCTGCTGGTCGCCTTCCTCGCCACGCTCGTCTCGGTGGTGATCGGCGCGCTGCTGGGCGTGCTCGCCGGCTACTTCGGCGGCTGGATCGACACGGTCATCAGCCGGCTGATGGACGTCTTCCTGGCCTTCCCGCTGCTGCTGTTCGCGATCGCCATCGTCGGCGCGCTGCCCGACCAGGCGCTCGGCATGAAGGGCAACGCGCTGCGCATCGCGGTGATCGTGTTCATCATCGGGTTCTTCAGCTGGCCCTACATCGCGCGCATCGTGCGCGGCCAGACACTGTCGCTGCGCGAGCGCGAGTTCGTCGACGCCGCCCGCTCGCTGGGGGCGACGAACCGCTACATCATCTTCCGCGAGGTGTTCCCGAACCTCGTGGCGCCGATCCTGGTCTACTCCACGCTGCTCATCCCCACCAACATCATGTTCGAGGCGTCGCTGTCGTTCCTCGGCGTGGGTGTGAACGAGCCCCAGGCGTCCTGGGGCGGCATGCTCACCCGGGCGGTCGACTACTACCAGATCGCCCCGCACTTCATGATCGTTCCCGGTCTCGCGATCTTCATTACCGTGATGGCCTTCAACCTCCTGGGCGACGGGCTGCGGGACGCCCTCGACCCGCGAGCCAGGTAGCGCGAAGCGACCGTCGCGACCGTTCGTCTCCACCACCGCCACTTCACGACAAGGGGTGTACCACCACGATGAGGAAGACCAAAGCCCTTGCGCTCGCCGCGCTGGGTACCACGCTGAGCATGGGTCTTGCCGCCTGCGGCGGCACGGCCGGCGGCGGTGGCAACAACACGGGCTCGGGCAACCAGGGCACCGGAGCCTCCGGCACGGCCTTCAACGACGCCTACACCAAGCTCGTCAACGCCTCCGACGCCAAGGGCGGCACGCTCAAGTTCGCCCTGACGGACGAGCCGGACTCCACGGACCCGGGCAACACCTACTACGCCTGGAACTGGAACTTCTCGCGGCTGTACGCCCGCCCGCTGATGACCTACCAGCCCGCCCCGGGTGAGGAGGGACTGAAGCTCGTCCCCGACCTCGCCGAGGGCCCCGGCCAGGCCAGCGAGGACGGCAAGACCTGGACCTACAAGCTGAAGAAGGGCATCAAGTACGACGACGGCACCGAGGTCAAGGCCGCCGACGTCAAGTACGCCATCGCCCGCAGCAACTTCACCTCCGAGCTCACCGACGGCCCGAAGTACTTCGCCCAGTACCTCGACGCCGAGGGCTACAAGGGTCCGTACAAGGACAAGAACCTCGACGACTTCAAGGGCGTCGAGACCCCCGACGACTACACCGTCGTCTTCAAGCTCAAGGCCCCGTTCTCGGAGTTCGACTTCCTGGTCGCCAACCCGCAGTCGGCTCCGGTGCCGCAGGCCAAGGACACCGGTCTCGACTACGAGAAGAACGTCGCCTCGACCGGCCCCTACAAGTTCGAGAGCTACGAGGTCGGCAAGCAGCTGAACCTCGTCAAGAACGAGAACTGGGACCCCTCGACCGACACCACCCGCAAGCAGCTGCCGGACCGCATCGAGGTGCAGTACAAGCAGAACGCCGACGACATCGACCAGCGTCTGCTCAACGGGCAGATCCACGTCGACCTGGGCGGCACCGGCGTCCAGCCCGCGGCCCGCGCCAAGATCGTCGGCAAGCCCGAGCTGAAGAACTCGTCGGACAACCCGTACACGCCGTTCAACCGCTACGCGATGATGTCGACCAAGGTCAAGCCGTTCGACAACATCGAGTGCCGCAAGGCCGTGCAGTACGCCACCGACAAGGTCGCCACCCAGGCGCCGTGGGGTGGCCCGCTCGGCGGTGACATCGGCAGCACCGCGATGACCCCGACCACCGTCGGCTACAAGCCGTTCGACCTGTACCCCAACGGTCAGGACCACAAGGGCGACAAGGACAAGGCCAAGGCGAGCCTCGCGGCCTGCGGCCAGCCGAACGGCTTCGAGACCAACATCGCGGTCCGCGGTGACCGGGTCAAGGAGGTCCAGGTCGCCGAGGCCCTGCAGGCCTCGCTCGACCAGGTCGGCATCAAGGCCACGATCAAGAAGTACCCCTCGGGTGACTGGAGCTCGCAGTACGCCGGCAAGCCGGAGTTCGTGCACAAGAACAACCTGGGCATCATGATCGCCGGCTGGGGTTCCGATTGGCCGTCCGGCTTCGGCTTCCTGTCGCAGATCGTCGACGGTCGCTTCATCAAGGACTCCGGCAACTACAACATGATGGAGCTGGACGACCCGACCGTCAACGAGCTGCTCGACAAGGGCATCCAGACCACCGACACGGCGGCCCGCAACGAGATCTGGTCCCAGGTCGACAAGAAGGTCATGGAGTCGGCGGCGTTCATGCCGTTCGTCTACGAGAAGACGCTTCTCTTCCGCCCCTCGAACCTGACCAACGTGTACGTGCACCCGGCCTACGGCATGTACGACTACACGTGGCTCGGCGTCAAGCAGCAGTAGTCCTTCTCTAGCCAACCAAAGGCAGGTGAAGGCCATGGTGCCCGGGAGTGACCCTCCCGGGCACCCGGCCGAACGATCGTGGTCGCATTCATCGTCCGCCGCGTGATCGCCGCCGTGCTGATGCTCGCTGTCGTCAGCGCGGCCACCTTCGCGATCTTCTTTCTCATCCCACGGGCCCTGGGACAGACCCCCGAGGGCATGGCGTCGCGCTACGTCGGACGGGATGCCACCCCCGAGGCGATCCAGGGCGCCGTCAAGCGGCTGCACTTGGACGATCCGCTCATCGTGCAGTACGGGCGGTTCGCCAAGGGCATCGTCGCCGGCGAGGACTACTCGCTCGGCCCGCGCAAGGCCGAGTGCCCGGCGCCCTGCTTCGGCTACTCCTTCAACAACAACCAGCCGGTCTGGCCGACGCTGCTCGACCGGCTGCCCGCGACGATGTCGCTGGCCGCGGGGGCGGCGATCCTCTGGCTCATCGCCGGCGTCAGCATCGGCATCGTCTCCGCGCTGAGACGCGGCACCGCGCTCGACCGCGCGGCCATGACCGTGGCGCTCGCCGGCGTCTCGCTGCCCATCTACTTCACCGGCCTGGTCTCACTGTCGGTGTTCGCCTACACGCTCGGGATCTTCCCCGGCGGCGGCACCTACACCTCGATCTCCGAGAACCCCATCGCCTGGTTCCAGGCGCTGGTCCTGCCCTGGATCACCCTGGCGTTCCTCTACGCGGCCCTGTACGCCCGGCTCACCCGGGCGGGCATGCTGGAGACCATGGGCGAGGACTACATCCGCACGGCCCGCGCCAAGGGCCTCAAGGAGAGCACGGTCGTCACCAAGCACGCCCTGCGCGCCACGCTGACCCCGATCCTCACCATCTTCGGACTCGACGTCGGCCTGCTGCTGGGCGGAGCCGTGCTCACCGAGAGCACCTTCTCCATCCCCGGCGTCGGCAAGCTGGTCATCGACGCGATCCGCGGCAACGACCTGCCGGTCGTGCTCGGCGTGACCATGTTCGCGGCCTTCTTCATCGTCCTGGCCAACCTCATCGTGGACATCCTGTACGCGGTGGTCGACCCGAGGGTGAGGCTCTCATGACGACGGCGCCCGGTTCCTCCGCGCCCGACTCCTTCCTGGAGCTGCGCGACCTGCGCATCCACTTCCCGACCGAGGACGGAGTCGTCAAGTCGGTCGACGGCCTGTCGTTCAAGCTCGATCGGGGCAAGACCCTGGGCATCGTGGGCGAGTCCGGCTCCGGCAAGAGCGTGACCAGCCTCGGCATCCTCGGCCTGCACAAGGGCGGCCGGGCGAAGATCTCCGGTGAGATCTGGCTGGACGGCGAGGAGCTCGTCGGGGCGAGCGTCGACCACGTGCGGACGCTGCGCGGCAAGAAGATGGCGATGATCTTCCAGGACCCGCTGTCGTCCATGCACCCGTACTACACGGTCGGCGCCCAGATCATCGAGGCGTACCGGATCCACCACAAGGTCAGCAAGCAGGTGGCCCGCAAGCACGCCATCGACATGCTCGGCCGGGTGGGCATCCCGCAGCCCGACAAGCGCGTCGACAGCTACCCGCACGAGTTCTCCGGCGGCATGCGCCAGCGCGCCATGATCGCCATGGCCCTGTCGTGCGACCCCGAGCTGCTGATCGCCGACGAGCCCACCACCGCCCTCGACGTGACGGTCCAGGCGCAGATCCTGGACCTGATGCTCGACCTGCAGCGCGAGTTCAACTCCGCGCTGATCGTCATCACCCACGACCTCGGCGTGGTCGCCGAGCTCTCCGACGACATCCTGGTGATGTACGGCGGCAGGTGCGTCGAGTACGGCAGTGCCGAGGACATCTTCTACCGTCCCGAGCACCCCTACACCTGGGGCCTGCTGGGCTCCATGCCCCGCCTGGACCGCGAGCCCACCGAGCGGCTGATGCCGATCAAGGGCAGCCCGCCCTCCCTGATCAACGTGCCGACCGGCTGCGCCTTCAACCCGCGCTGCGCCTACGAGGGCCGCACCGGGGGCAAGGCCACCACCGAGGTGCCCCAGCTCGCCGAGACCGAGGGCGGCCACCTGGTCCGCTGCCACATGCCGCCCGCGGAGCGGCGGGCCATCTGGGAAAACGAGATCAAGCCGATGTTGGAGAGCACGTGACTGACGACAAGGGCGCTGCGGTGACCGATCCCGGTGCGCTGCTGTCCGTCCAGGGGCTGCAGAAGCACTTCCCGGTGACCAAGGGCCTGCTCAGGCGTCAGGTCGGCGCGGTCAAGGCGGTCGACGGAGTCAGCTTCGACGTCCGCAAGGGAGAGACGCTCGGCCTGGTGGGCGAGTCCGGCTGCGGCAAGAGCACCACCGGCCGCCTGATCACCCGCCTGCTGGAGCCGACCGGCGGGAAGATCGTGTTCGAGGGCGAGGACATCACCCACAGGTCGCAGTCGTCGCTGCGGCCGCTCCGCCGCGACATGCAGATGATCTTCCAGGACCCCTACTCCTCGCTCAACCCCCGGCACACGGTGGGCGCCATCGTCAGCGCGCCCTTCCGCATCCAGGGCATCAAGACCGAGCAGGGCATCAAGAAGGCCGTCCAGGAGATCCTGGAGCTGGTCGGGCTCAACCCCGAGCACTACAACCGCTACCCGCACGAGTTCTCCGGCGGGCAGCGCCAGCGCATCGGCATCGCCCGCACGCTCGCGCTCAAGCCCAAGCTCATCATCGCCGACGAGCCGGTCTCCGCCCTCGACGTGTCGATCCAGGCGCAGGTGGTCAACCTCCTGGAGGACCTGCAGAACGAGCTCGACCTGACCTACGTCATCGTCGCGCACGACCTGTCGGTCATCCGGCACATCAGCGACCGGGTCGCGGTCATGTACCTCGGCAAGATCGTCGAGCTGGCCGACCGCAAGGACCTGTACGAGTCGCCCATGCACCCGTACACCAACGCGCTGATGTCGGCGGTGCCGGTCCCCGACCCGGCCCGGCGCAAGGACCGCGAGCGCATCCGGCTCCAGGGCGACGTGCCCAGCCCGCTCAACCCGCCGCCCGCCTGCCGCTTCCACACCCGGTGCTGGAAGGCCCAGGAGGTCTGCAAGACGGTGGAGCCGCCGCTGGTCGAGCTGGCCACCGGCCACCAGGTCGCCTGCCACTTCCCGGAGAACGCTCCCGGCGCGGCCGCCAGGCCCGCCCCGGGGGAGACCGTCCCGGCCTGACCGCCCGCCGGGGGAGACCGCCCGGCCGGCCATCCCGCGCGACGCCGGGACGAGCACGCCTCGTCCCGGCGCCCGGCTCCCCTCCCCGCGCCCGGCCCCTCGTCCCGATCGGCCCCGCGTCCGCGTCCGCGTCCGGTCCACGGCCCGGCCGGCCCCGGCGTCCGGCCCCTCGGCCCGCGAGCCGCTCCCGGCCCGCGGGCGCCTCAGCCGAGCGCCGACATGACCGGGGCGAAGAACCGCGACCGGTCACCGGGCAGCGGCCCGGACCCGGCGACCATGTCCGACGTCCGCATGCCCGCGGTCACTCCGTGGCCGTCCAGCCACGCCGCCAGCTCCGGGCGCCGGTCCTCGACCTCCAGCCGCACCGGCCGCCCGGCCCGCGCGGCGAGGTCGGCGATCAGGGCGCGGGCGTCCTCCGGGCCGGCCGCGATCACGGGGCCGACGACCGTGTTGGTGACGTTGCGCCACATCCCCGCGTACCCCGACACGCCCCGGCCGTCGTCGATCACCCGGATCTCCTCGGCGAAGCCCGCGTAGCGCCGCAGCAGATCGGACCGGTTCGCGCCCACGACCTCGGCGTCCAGGTCGGCGATCGCCTTCAGGTCCTCCGGCCGCGCGGCGCGGGAGACGCCCGACGGCGGCCCGGTGAAGACCCCCACGTGCATGGAGGCCCCGCCGGTCACCCGGAACCCCAGCTTCTCGTACAGGGGGCGCCCCTGGGCGGTGGCGTTCAGGAAGACGGTCAGGCCGCCCGCCCGGTCCAGCACGTGCGCGATCAGCCGGGTGCCCAGGCCCCGCCGCGCGAGGCGTGAGGCCACCAGCACCATGCTGACCGCCGCGGTGCGACCTCCGTACCGGGTCAGGATCGCGGTCGCCACCAGGTCCCCGGCGCCGTCCACGATCCCGTACCCCTCGCCGCCCTCCAGCAGGAAACGCCACTTGCGCTCCTCCCGGCCCCAGCCCCTGTCCTCGGCGAGCCGCAGGCAGCCGTCGAGGTCGCCGGACGTCAGCTCCCGGATCACCATCACATTCCTCCAAGATCCCGGGCGCCCCGGCCACGGTGCCGGGGAGCGCCGTCGCGGCGGGCCAGGCCCGTCCGGGCGGCTCGCCCGTCCCGCGAACATCACCGGACGATCCTCGGGTACGGGACGCCGGCCGGTCCGACAGTTTCCCGCTATGCCGATAGCCGACGGCTATCATCCCGGGGTGGACATCACGCTGCCCGCCGTACGGGCGTTCGTCGCCGTCGCCCGCGCCGGCTCCTTCCGCGGGGCCGCCGCCGCGCTCGGGGTCAGCCAGCCGACGGTGAGCGCCGCGGTGCGCCGCCTGGAGGCCGCGGCGGGCCGGCCGCTGCTGGTCCGCGACCACGACGGCGCCCGCCTGACCGAGCTGGGCGCCGGGGTGCTGGCCCACGCGGCCGCGGTGACCGCCGCCGCCGACGAGTTCGAGGCCCTGCTCGCCGGGGACGCCCCCGGCCTCACCGTGGGCTTCATGGGCGAGGCGGCGGGGACGCGCACCTCGACGCTGCTCGGCACGGTACGGCGGGCCTCCGGTCGGGACGTACGGCTGCGCCGCTTCGACTTCGACGACCCCTCCTGCGGCCTGCTGGCCGGGACCAGCGACCTGGCCGTGGTGTGGCCGCCGCTGACCGATGACGCCCTGGAACTCATGGTCGTCAGCGCCGACCGCCGGGCCGTCGCGGTGCCCGCCGGCGACCCGCTCTCCCGGGCCTCCGTCCTCGGCCCGGCCGACCTGGGCGGCCGGGTGTGGGTGGTGCCGCGCAGTCCCGACCCGGTCTGGCGGGACTTCCGCGGCCCCGGATCGCTCGGCGTGACGGACATCGCCGGTGAGATCGGGTCCGGCGCCATCGAGGAGACCCTGGAGCTGGTGGCGTCGGGTCAGGGGATCGCCCTGCTGTCGCAGAGCACCGACGAGCACTACGCCCGCACCGGGGTGGTGTTCGTGCCGCTCTCCGGCGACCGGCGGTGCACCGTCGCCCTCGCCTGGCGGCGCGCCGACACCCGGCCGGTGCTCTCCCGGATCCTCGCCGAGCTGCGCCGGCACGCCCCGGCGGGCCACCCGCCGGCGCCGTGACCGCGGGTCCGGGGCCGGGCCCCGCTCGCCCGGGGGCGGATGAGGCTCGATCAGGGACCGTTCCCCGTCGGTGAGGTCTCCGCCGGTACCACCTTGCGGGCGCTGTCGCGAAGCTGTGCCACCGCGCGGGCGATGAGGTCGCCGCGCCGTCGATCCTGGCGGGCGTGGACGACGATGCGCCGGAAGACGGTGGGGCGGACCACGGGCCTGGCGACGACTCCGCCGGGGAGCTCCGCGACGGCCAGGCGTGGCATGACGGTGACGCCGATGCCCGTCTCCACCAGTCGCAGCGCCGCCCGGTGATCGTCCAAGCGGGCGGCATAGCGCGGCGTGAATCCGGCGGCCCTGCAAGCGGTCAGGATGATCTGCCCGATCGGACTGTCGTAGATGTCGTGGTCCACCCAGGGCTCGCCCTCGAGGTCCCGGAAAGCGAGTTCGCGGGCATCGGCGAGGGGGTGGTCGGCGGGGAGCACGGCGACGAGTTCCTCGACGGCGAGCTCATGACGCTGGTAGCCGTCAAGGTGCACCTCGGCTCCGTCGGCGGGCTCGGTCCGGATGTCGAGGTCCGGCCGTCGGCGACCGCGCCCGTCCACGGGTTCGTTGAGGCTGATCTCGACGGTGAGGTTCGGCCGGTGCCGGCGAACGGTCCGCACGACCTCTGGGATCCACCGCTCGGCCGCGGAGGCGAAGCAGGTGATCGCCAGATGCTGCGCCTGACCGCTCCGGAGGTCCGCGACGACACGTTCAAGGCGTCCGAAGTCGGCGAGGAGCGACTGAGCCTGGTCTGCCAGGTGCCGCGCGGCATCGGTGGGGCTGATACCGCGTCCCTGCTTCTCGAAAAGGACCAGCCCGGTCTCCTTCGCCAGGGCGGTCATGTGCTGGCTGATCGTCGCCGGGGAGTAGCTGAGGTTCCGTGCCGCCTGGTTGATCGACCCGGCGGCCAGGACCGCGCGCAGGATCGCGAGGCGTTGCGGGTTGAGCATGGCATCGATCGTAAGGCAATACCGAATGATAAGTCGTATTTGTTTGCTTGTTACGAGTTTTGTCGTCGATGGAAGATGGCACCGAGCAGAAGATCCGACGTCGTCTCGGACGCGGTGAGAGAGGGTTGACGATGGACACGACGTTTTGGGACGAGGCGGACCGCCTCCTGATCCGCTACGGAACCGGCTTCACCCCGCGGGTCATCGAACGAGCCTCCGGTGCGTACGTCTTCGATCGCCAGGGCACGCCGATCCTCGACTTCACCTCAGGGCAGATGAGCTCCATCCTCGGCCATGCGCACCCGGACATCGTGGCGACGGTCTCGTCCGCGGTCGCGTCGCTGGACCACCTCTTCAGCGGCATGCTCAGCGCTCCCGTGCTGGAGCTCGCCGACAGGCTCACCGCGACCCTGCCCCCGGCGCTCGGCAAGATGATGCTGCTCACCACGGGAGCCGAGGCGAACGAGGCCGCGATCAAGATGGCCAAGCTCTCCACCGGCCGCTTCGAGATCGTCTCCTTCGACCGCTCGTGGCACGGCATGACCCAGGGGGCCGCCGCCGCGACCTTCTCCGCCGGGCGGCATGGCTACGGTCCCCCGACACCGGGCAACCTGGCGCTGCCCACGCCGAACGCCTATCGTTCGCCGTTCCGATCCTCCGACGGGTCGTACGACTGGGAGGCCGAGCTCGCCTACGGCTTCGCCCTGGTCGACCGGCAGTCCGCCGGGAGTCTCGCCGCCTGCCTCATCGAGCCCATCCTGTCCTCAGGCGGGATCATCGACCTGCCGCCGGGATATCTGCGTCGTCTCAAGGAGATGTGCGACGAACGCGGGATGCTGCTCATCCTGGACGAGGCGCAGACCGGCCTCGGCCGCACCGGAACGATGTACGCGTTCGAGCGCGACGGGGTCGCACCCGACATCCTGACGTTGTCGAAGACCTTGGGAGCCGGACTGCCCGTGGCGGCCGTCATCACGACCGACGAGATCGAGCAGGTCTGCCACGACCGGGGTTTCCTCTTCTACACCACCCACGTCTCCGACCCCCTGGCGGCCGCCGTCGCGCTTACGGTCCTCGACGTCGTCGAGCGCGAGAACCTCACGGAGCGTGCCGCGACGCTGGGCGGCCAGCTCACCGGCCGGCTGCTGGCGCTGCGCGACGACTACGAGGTCGTCGGTGACGTTCGCGGCCGTGGCCTGCTCCAAGGCATCGAGCTCGTCAAGGACAAGAAGAGCAAGGCGCCCGCCGACGCACTGGGCAAGGCGATCACCGCGGCCTGTCTCGAACGAGGCCTGCACATGAACATCGTCCAGCTACCCGAGATGGGCGGCATCTTCCGCATCGCCCCGCCTCTCACGATCAAGGAAGACGAACTGCACCTCGGCGTGGACATCCTCGAGGCGTCGCTCAAAGCGGTGCTCGACGCCGCCGGGTGAGGTGAACCGGCGCCCCGCACCCGTCGCCGCCGGCATCGGTCCGCCGGAGGGCGGGGCGTCGTGAGACGAGGACGGCCGTACCGCGTGACCGGCAAGGACGGATCACGCGGTGGCGGCTCGTACACCACCTCGGTGGACGTGACCGGCTCCGAACGGTTCCTAGGAGAAGGTGGTGCCCGGGGTGATCAGACCGGTCTCGTAGGCCAGGACCACGGCCTGCACCCGGTCGCGCAGGCCCAGCTTGGTGAGGACGTTGCCGACGTGCGTCTTGACGGTCGTCTCGCTCACCACCAGCTCGGCGGCGATCTCGGCGTTGGACATGCCCCGGGCGATCAGCCGCAGCACCTCCAGCTCGCGCTCGGTGAGGCGCTCCAGCCGGACCGGGGCCGACGGGCGGCGGGTGGACGGCAGGTGCGCGCCGAACCGGTCGAGCAGCCGCCGGGTGACGCTCGGCGCGACGATGGCGTCGCCCGCCGCGACCACCCGGATGGCCTGCACCAGATCCTCGGGCGGGACGTCCTTGAGCAGGAAACCGCTGGCCCCGGCGCGCAGCGCCTCCACGATGTACTCGTCCAGGTCGAACGTGGTCAGCACCAGCACCCTGGGCACGTGGGCGCCGTGCGCCGCCTCCCGGACGATCCGGCGGGTGGCGTCGATGCCGTCCACGCCCGGCATCCGGACGTCCATCAGGATCACGTCGGGCAGCAGCGCCCTCGCCTGCTCCTGGGCGGCCTTGCCGTCCCCGGCCTCGCCGACGACGGTGATCTCCGGCTCGGCCTCCAGGATGAGGCGGAAACCGGTGCGCAGCAGTGGCTGGTCATCGACCAGCAGCACTCTGATCGTCATCACACACCTTCGAGGGGAACCGGGCGCCGGCCTCGGAGCGGCCCTCCGCACGGGCCGATCCGCAGAACTCCACCATAGAGGCGCGGCGTGCCCCCCGGCGCCGCGAGCCCGCGCCGGGTCCGTTCCGGGGAGAGGCCCGGCCCCGCGGCGCCGCGGCCGTCACCGGTCCCGCACGCCGCCGCACGCCCGGCCGGGACGGCCGGTCCCGGAGCCCGCCGGCCGGCCTGGTACGGCGGGCCTCAGAGCTCGTCGGTGGCGGCCCTGGGCGTGCGGCGGGTGCTGCGCACGGTGTCGCCCGGCTGCCGCTCGGGCACCGGCGGGGGAGTGCCGCCGAACTCCGGGCACAGCTCGCGGTAGTTGCACCAGTCGCACAGCCGGCTGGGCCGTGGACGCCACTCGCCGGTCTCCAGCGCCCGCTCGATGGCCGCCCACAGCGCCTGCACCTTGCGCTCGGTGGCCAGCAGGTCGGCCTCGTCGGGGGCGTAGCGCAGCACCTCGCCCTCGCCGCCGAGGTACATCAGCTGCAGCAGGCGCGGCACCGACCCGTGCAGCCGCCACAGCGTCAGCGCGTAGAACTTCATCTGGAACAGCGCCTTGGCCTCGAAGGCCGGCCCCGGCGCGCTGCCGGTCTTGTAGTCGACCACGCGGACCTCGCCGGTGGGCGCGACGTCCAGCCGGTCGATGAAACCCCGCAGCATCAGGCCGCTGTCGAGCACCGCCTCGACGTACAGCTCCCGCTCGGCGGGCTCCAGGCAGGTGGGGTCCTCCAGGGTGAAGTAGCGCTCCAGCATGGCGCGGGCCCCGGCCAGCCACTCGGCCCGCTCCTTCTCCCCGGAGAACATGCCGGCGTAGGCGGGCTCCTCCTCGAGGAGCCTGTGCCACTGCGGCTCCAGCAGATCGAGGGCCGCGGCCACCGTACGACCCGGCGCCGGCAGGTCGTACAGGCGCTCCAGCACCGAGTGGACGACCGTGCCGCGCACCGCGGCGGGCGACGGCGGCTCGGGAAGCCGGTCGACCACGCGGAACCGGTACAGCAGCGGGCACGTCATGAAGTCCCCGGCGCGGGACGGCGACAGCGCTCCGATGATCGTGGGCTCGGTCAGTGACATGTCCGCACTGTAGGTCACGGTGACGACAGTTTGGGCCCGGGGTGGGCCGCGGGCGTCCGCGCCCGGCGTGGGCGGCGCGTAGCATCAAGGCCAACAGACGCGAGCGAGCGAGGAACGGTGAGCCAGCGGTGAGCAGCGAGAGCCCGCGCCAGGAAAATCCCGGGCTGCGGATGGGACGGCCGTTCGGCATCCCGGTCTATGTCTCGCCGACCTGGCTGCTGGTCGCGGCGTTCATCACGTTCACCTTCCAGGAGGTCGTGGCCTACCGGCTGCCGCAGCTCAGCCTCCCGATGACGTACGTCGTCTCCTTCGTCTTCGCGGTCCTGCTGTACGTGTCGGTGCTGCTGCACGAGCTGTCGCACTGCGTGGTCGCCAAGATGTACGGCCTGCCGGTCCGGCGCGTCACCCTCTACCTCCTCGGCGGCGTCTCGGAGATCGAGCGCGAGCCGGAGACGCCCGGCAGGGAGTTCATGGTCGCCTTCGCCGGGCCGCTGCTGTCGCTGGGCCTGGGCGCCGCCGGCTACGCCGCCTCGATGTTCATCGACCCCGGCACCGTCCTCGGCGTCCTGGTCTTCCAGCTCTGGCTGGCCAACCTGGTCGTCGGGATCTTCAACCTCCTGCCCGGCCTGCCGCTGGACGGCGGGCGCATGCTGCGCGCCGGGGTCTGGAAGGCGACCCGCAGCCCCGGCTCGGGCACGATCGCGGCGGCCTGGACGGGCCGCGTGCTGGCCGTCGTCCTGATCGCGGTGCCGGTCAGCCTGGCGCTGATGAGCGGCCAGGACCCCAGCTGGGGCATGGTCATCTGGTCGGTGCTGCTGGCCAGCTTCATCTGGATCGGCGCCACCCAGGCGCTGCAGGGCGCCAAGCTGCGGGCCCGCATCCCCCAGCTGAACGCCCGCTCCCTGGCCCGCCGGGCCGTCGCCGTGACCGGGGACGTGCCGCTGGCCGAGGCGCTGCGCCGGGCCGCCGAGGTGCGCGCGGGCGCGGTGGTCGTGGTCGGCCACGACGGCCGCCCGACGGGCATCGTCAACGAGGCGGCGGTCGAGGCCACCTCGGAGCACCGCCGTCCCTGGGTGACGGCGGGCTCGCTGGCGCGCGGCCTCGAACCGTCGCTGGTGCTGGCCGCCGACCTGGTGGGGGAGTCCCTGATCGACGCCATGCGCCAGTCCCCGGCGGGGGAGTACCTCCTGGTGGAGCGCGACGGCACCGTCTTCGGGGTGCTCGCCACCTCCGACGTCAACCGGATGTTCAGCGGCGTCTGATCCGCGCCGGGGGTCCGGGCCCGCCGCCCGCGCGGCGCGGCCGGAGCCATGGGCCGCGTCACGGTCAGGGAGCCGGAGGGCCGTCTCCCGCCTCCCGCGCGGCACGAGCCGGTGGTCCGGGCGGGGTCGCCGAGGCCGGGAGGGAGCCCGTCCCGCGGCCGTCTGCTGTACTTTTTCCTACGGCCTGGAATGATCGGCGATGTCGGTCCGCCGCATCCCCGCCCCGGGCCGGCCGGACGCCCCATCCCAGCCACCGAGACTCAGAGGACAGAATGCAGAAACGAGCCGCGTTTTCTCCCCGCACCGAAGGACGGGGCCGTCACGCCGGGGGTGCTCGGTGAGCGGGGACGGCCTGGGAACGGTGCGCCCGCTGCCGGGCAGCGGACTGGTCGCCCGCGTGGAGGGCCTGCTGCTGGTGTGCGACGCGGCCGAGACCGTCGCCGCGGACCTCCTCGCGGCGCTGCACGACACCGCCGCCTCCGGCGGCGACGGCCGGGCACTGGCCCGCCGGGTGGCCCAGGTGCTGGCCGTCATGATGGGCGAGCCCGTCGCGTGCGCCGTCGCCGGGTCCGTGGGCGACGGGGTGGCCGTCCTGGTCAGCGGACCCGCCTCCGCGGCGGTCACCGGCCCGGGCGGAGAGGTACGGCTCGCCGGGCGCGACGCGCTCACCTGGTCGGACCGGCTGGTCCCCGGCCCGGTCACCGGCATCGAGCTGCGCCTGCCGGAGGCCGGCCCGGCGCATCCGCTGGCCCGGCTGGACGGCGGCGTGGTCGTCGGCGGCGGTATCCTGTGCGACCCGGCCGGCGCCGGGGCCCCGCCCGCGGCCCGGAGCGCCGTGCCGCGGCAGGCGGAGGCGCCCGCGACGGAGGCCCCGCCGCCCGCGCCCTACCCGATGGGTCCCCCCGACCCCGCCCCGCCGATCCCGGTCCCGCCGCCGCCGCGGCCGGAGCAGCAGGCGTGGCACCCCGAACCGGGACCGCAGGTCCCGCCGCAGCAGGGTCCGGTGTCCGGCCCGATCCCGGCCGTCGCGCCGCGGGAGACGGACACCCTGGAGCCCACGGGTGCCATGGAGGCCGCCGGGACGGGCGGCGAGCCCGCCGGGCCGCGCGAGCGGCCGTTCGAGCCCGAGTCCCGTGAGCGCCAGTTCGCCTCCGAGCCGCCGGCGCAGGGCGGCCCGCAGGCGGCGCCCGAGCCGGAGGCCGCCCCCGCGGCGCAGCCGCTGGTCTACGGGGTCGACTGCAAGAACGACCACTTCAACGACCCGCGCGTGCCGTACTGCGCGGTGTGCGGCATCGCCCTCGTGCAGCGCTCGCTCGCCCCCTACCAGGGGCCGCGCCCGCCGCTGGGCGTGCTGCTGCTCGACGACGGGATGACCCTGCGCCTCGACGCCGACCACCTCGTCGGCCGCGACCCCGACCGGGCGCCGGAGGTCGCCGACGGCTCGGTCCGCCCGGCGAAGGTCACCAGCCCCGACGGCTCGGTGTCGCGCCGCCACCTGCGGGTGGCGCTGGACGGCTGGGACGTCAACCTGATCGACCTCGGCTCGGTCAACGGCACGCAGATCCAGCCGCCGGGCGACCCCAACTTCTACGACATCCCGCCGAACGAGCCGGTCACGATCATGCCGGGCACGACCGTGCGGATCGGGGTCTCCCGCACCATGCGCTACGAGTCGCACCGCAACCGCTGACCGGCTCCGGGGAGGCCTCCCCGCGCCTCCCCGGCCCGGGGAGGCGCCGCCTGGCCTAGGGAGGCGCCGCCCGGCCCCGGGGAGGCCCCTGGGCCGTCCGGGCGGGCCGATCCGTCAGGCCCCGGCCGTCCGGGCGCGATACCACAGCAGGTCGTCCACGCGCGTGCCGCCGGGGCCGGGGAGCCTGCCGTGCAGCAGCGCCTCCCGGGTGAAGCCCGCGCGCTCCAGCACGCGGTGGGAGGCGATGTTGTCCGGCGAGGTGCCGGCCACGATCCGGGCCAGCGGGGTGTGCGCCAGAGCCCACTCCGTGAGCAGGTCCACCGCGCGGGAGGCGAACCCCCTGCCCCGGAACTCCGGCAGCAGGCTGTAGCCGGTCATGGCCTCGCCCAGCGGGGGGATGATCGCGCTGAGCTGGATGTGCCCGGCGAAGGCGCCGGTGGTGGCGTCCCGTACGGCGAGCTCGACCCGCTCGCCGGCCAGCCACAGCATGCCCGCCTCCCGGCAGAACCGCTCGCTGTCGTCGGGGTCGGGCGCCTCCGGCGGGACGCTGTGGGCCACGACGTCCGGCAGGCTCTGCAGGGCGTGGTAGTCGTCGGCGTCGCCGGCCTCCAGCGGCGTCAGCCGTACGACGCCGTCGGTCAGCGAGCCGCCGGGCAGGTCCGGGAGGAGCGACCGTACCCGCTCACCCGAGTCGGTGGCCAGCCGGGCGAAGGACGCCAGGTCGCCGCGGGTGCCGTCGCGGCGGGGCTCGGCCGCGCGCCGCACGCCCTCCCGGCCGAAGCCGGCGGCCATCGCGACCCGCTGGCTGGGGAGGTTCTCCACGTCGGCCAGCAGCTCCACGCGCGCCACCCCGTGGGCGAAGGCGCGCTCCGTCAGCGCCCGGGTGGCAGCGGTGGCGACGCCGCGGCCCCGCGCCCACGGCGCGATGAGGTAGCCGACCTCGGCGTTGCCGCGCGGGTCGGACGGCTTGAGGCTGATGTTGCCCAGCCACTCGCCGGTGCCGGCGTCCGCCACGGCGAAGGAGGCGCCGCCGTTGCCCCATGTCCGCCCGGCGACCTCCAGATAGGAGGACGCGTCGGCGAGGGTGTACGGCACCCGGACGCTCGGGACGAACCGGATGATCAGCGGATCGGCGCAGGCCCTGACCATCGGTTCCAGGTCGGCGGGGGTCACCTCGCGCAGGAGGACGGAACCGGCGGGGATGACGTCTCTGGGGAACACCCTCCAAGTGCTATCAGTTCCTCCCGAAAGGAGCGAACGAATTGCCTCCTCCGCGCGTCCGGCGGCCCCGCCGCCCGGGATCGGGGGCACCCCGCGCGCCGATAACCTTGCGTTCATGGGTTTTCGCAGGCATGGGCCCTTCAGGGCCGGGGATCAGGTTCAGCTCACCGACCCCAAGAACAAGCGCCACACGGTGACGCTGAAGGAGGACGGGGTCTTCCACACCCACAAGGGTGCGATCCCGCACAGCGACCTCATCGGGCAGCCCGAGGGGTCGGTGGTCCGTTCGTCCGGCGGCACCCAGTACCTCGCGTTCCGGCATCTGCTCCAGGACTACACGCTGTCCATGCCGCGCGGCGCGGCGGTCATCTACCCCAAGGACTCGGCGCAGATCGTCGCGATGGCCGACGTCTTCCCCGGCGCGCGCGTCGTCGAGGCGGGGGTCGGCTCCGGCGCGCTGACGTGTTTCCTGCTGCGCGCGGTGGGCACGGAGGGCAAGGTGACGTCCTACGAGCGGCGCGCGGACTTCGCGGAGGTGGCCACCAAGAACGTGGAGAAGTTCTACGGCGGCCCGATGGAGCAGTGGCGCCTGGTGGTCGGGGACTTCGCCGAAGCGCTCGACGAGAGTGACGTCGACCGGATCATTCTCGACATGCTCGCGCCGTGGGAGTGCGTGGACGCCGCGGCCAAGGCGCTCACGCCCGGCGGGGTGATCTGCTGTTATGTGGCGACCACCACGCAGTTGTCGCGAACGGTCGAAACTCTGCGCGAACACGGGAGTTTCACCGAGCCCCACGCGTGGGAGACCCTGGTTCGCGACTGGCACGTCGAGGGGCTCGCCGTACGGCCCGACCACCGGATGGTCGGACACACCGGATTCCTCGTCACCGCCCGTCGCATGGCGGACGGGGTGACCCCACCACCCCGGCGTAGGCGTCCGGCAAAGGGAGCGTATGGCGAGGACTCGACTTCCACCGCATGATGACGATTCAGCCACGAGAGCACGTAGGCGTGTTACATGACGCCAGACGGTCGTGTTCTTATGCTTCTACGCACTAACCGCTTCATAAGGGATTAATCGCCAGATACTTAATGTAGCTATACGAACACTGCTCTACCAGGTAACTGACAGCCCCCGGATGGGTAGGGTTTTGAGTAGTCGGTCTCGACTGGGAAGGAGGTGACGCCGTGGCAGCTCGCGATGACGCCGAAGCTCGGGCCGCGCAGCGCGAACGGGAGGTCGCTGACCTCAGAACGCAGGTCTCCTTCCTGCAGGAGGAGATCACCGCGTTGCGTCGGAAGCTGACGGAGTCTCCCCGGCAGGCCAGAGTCCTCGAAGAGCGTCTCCATGAGGTGCAGGCGAATCTCGCGGCCGTCACCGGTCAGAACGAGCGTCTGGTGTCGACCCTCAAGGAGGCCAGAGACCAGATCGTCGCGCTCAAGGAGGAGGTCGACCGGTTGGCGCAGCCGCCGTCCGGGTTCGGCGTCTTCCTCGAGGCCAGAGAAGACGGCACGGTGGAGGTCTTCACCGGCGGCCGCAAGCTCCGAGTGAACGTCAGCCCCGCGGTGGACGTCGAGTCGCTCAAGCGTGGCCAGGAGGTCATGCTGAACGAGGCGCTCAACGTGGTGGAGGCCCTCGGATACGAGGAGATCGGCGAGATCGTGATGCTCAAGGAGCTCCTTGAGGACGGCCAGCGCGCGCTGGTGATCTCGCACGCCGACGAGGAACGGGTGGTGCGGCTGGCGGAGTCGCTGCTCGACCAGCCGATCCGCGCCGGCGACTCGCTGCTGATGGAATCGCGCTCCGGCTACGTCTACGAGCGCATCCCCAAGTCCGAGGTCGAGGAGCTCGTCCTGGAGGAGGTGCCCGACATCTCCTACGAGGAGATCGGCGGGCTCATGCGGCAGATCGAGCAGATCAGGGACGCCATCGAGCTTCCCTACCTGCACGCCGACCTGTTCCGCGAGCACAAGCTGCGTCCTCCCAAGGGTGTGCTGCTGTACGGCCCGCCCGGCTGCGGCAAGACCCTGATCGCCAAGGCCGTCGCCAACTCCCTGGCCAAGCAGGTCGCGGAGAAGACCGGTCAGTCCGGCAAGAGCTTCTTCCTCAACATCAAGGGACCGGAGCTCCTCAACAAGTACGTCGGCGAGACCGAGCGGCACATCCGCCTGGTCTTCCAGCGGGCCCGTGAGAAGGCGTCCGAGGGCACCCCGGTGATCGTGTTCTTCGACGAGATGGACTCGATCTTCCGGACCCGCGGCTCGGGGGTCTCCTCCGACGTCGAGAACACCATCGTTCCCCAGCTCCTCAGCGAGATCGACGGCGTCGAGGGCCTGGAGAACGTGATCGTGATCGGCGCGTCCAACCGCGAGGACATGATCGACCCGGCGATCCTGCGGCCCGGCCGCCTGGACGTCAAGATCAAGATCGAGCGGCCGGACGCCGAGGCGGCCAAGGACATCTTCTCCAAGTACCTCACCGAGGGACTGCCGCTGCACCCGGACGACATCTCCGAGCACAACGGCGACCGCACCGCGACCGTCGCCGCGATGATCCAGAGGGTCGTCGAGCGGATGTACACCGAGAGCGAGGAGAACCGCTTCCTCGAGGTGACCTACGCCAACGGCGACAAGGAGGTCCTGTACTTCAAGGACTTCAACTCCGGGGCCATGATCCAGAACATCGTGGACCGCAGCAAGAAGATGGCGATCAAGCAGTTCCTGGAGAGCGGGCAGAAGGGCCTGCGGATCCAGCACCTGCTGGCCGCCTGCGTCGACGAGTTCTCCGAGAACGAGGACCTGCCCAACACCACCAACCCCGACGACTGGGCCCGCATCTCCGGCAAGAAGGGCGAGCGGATCGTCTACATCCGCACCCTCGTGACGGGCAAGCAGGGCACCGAGGCCGGCCGGTCCATCGACACGGTGGCCAACACCGGTCAGTACCTCTAGGACCGTCGCCACACCGGCGTACGGCGAGCGCGTTCGCGGCGCGACCCCGGCGGGGGCCGCGCCGCGAGGCGTGTCCGGGCCGGTACGGCGTGTCCGGCCGTACGGCGGGCCCTGGCCTGTCGGCCGCGGTCCGGGACCGTGCGGTCCGCGGGCCGCGACGGGCCGCGACGGTGCCGGGCCGGGCGCGCGGGGCGGCCCCGGCGCACCGGCCGTCCCGTCCGTCACACAAGTGTGATCACACCACCGGGAACCCAGGTGATCCAGCGGCCGTCCAACCGACGTGCGTGATCATTCAGGCGCGGTCATCCGGTGACCGGCGCGGGGTCTCGCGGGACGGTCCGGGGGAGTGGCCGTCTCGCCGAGCTGGACCTCCTCCGTTTCGTCGCCGCCCTGGCGGTGCTCTCCTTCCACTACTTCATCGCCTTCGCCTCGGTGTGGGGCGAGCGGCCGGCGAAGCTCTTCCCCGCGATCTCGACCCTCTCGGGACTCGGCATCCTCGGCGTCGAGCTGTTCTTCATGATCAGCGGCTTCGTCATCCTGATGAGCATCTGGGGCCGCGGCCTCGGCGCGTTCGCCCTCTCCCGGCTGGTGCGGCTCTTCCCCGCCTACTGGGTCAGCGTCGCCGTCACCGCCGCCCTCTACGGCCTGACCGGCGCCACCGCCCTGGACCCCAAGCTCAGCCCCGCCGAGTACGGGGTCAACCTCACGATGCTGCAGCGGGCCTTCGGCGTCTACGACGCCACCGGCGTCTACTGGTCCCTGTGGGCCGAGCTCCGCTTCTACGTGCTCATCTCGATCCTGGTGATCGCCGGCGTGACGCTCAACCGGTGCCTGGTCTTCATGGGCGTCTGGCTGCTGGCGGCCGGTCTCCTGTCCGGCAGCGACCAGGCGTGGGTGGACCTCGTCGTGATGCCGAAGTACGCGCCGTACTTCGTCGGCGGCATGGCCTTCTTCCTGATGACCAGGTTCGGCCCCCGCCTCGTCCTGTGGTGCCTGGCCGGGATCAGCGCCGGGCTGGCCGTCAGCGCCGCCATGGAGCGGGTGGCCGGACGGATCGGGCTGGTCGGCTACGCGGCCATGCCCGTGCCCCCGTGGGCCGTGGCCGCCACCGTCATCGGCTTCTACGTGCTGATGGCGCTGGTCGCGCTCGGCCTGCTGCGCCGGCTGCGGTGGCGCGGCCTGGTCACGCTGGGCGTGCTCACCTACCCCCTGTACCTCTTCCACACCGCGGCGGCCGTGCTGATCGTCCCCGCCCTGCGCGACGTCCTCCCGCCCTGGCTGACCGCCCTGGTCACCGTCGCGGCCGCGATGGCCTTCTCCTACCTCGTGTACCGGGTGGCCGAGCGGCCGGTCCAGGAGTTCGTCAGGGCGAGGACGCGCCGGGCCGCCCCGCCGCCGGTGCCCGCCCCGCCGCCGGTCCCCGTGGCCCAGGCGTTCCCGGCCCCCGCCACCGCGCCGGCGTTCCCCGCCGCGCCGCCGGTCGCCTCCGCGGCCCCGGCTTTCCCGCCCGGCCCGCCCCCGAATCCCCGCCCGGATCCCTGGGCGACGGGTGAAAAGGCTTCGTTGCCATAACTGTCCGGCCACCGGGCATAGTGAAAGGTCTAGGGTCGGGGATATATACGGCGGAGGAGACAGTCCCGGATGAACAGAGGATGCGCATGACGGTACGGCGGGTGATGGGCATCGAGACCGAATACGGCATCTCCGTGCCCGGACAGCCGGGGGCCAACGCGATGGTGACCTCGTCCCAGGTCGTCAACGCCTACCTGGCCGCCTCCGCGGCCAGGGCCAGGCGGGCACGGTGGGACTTCGAGGAGGAGAACCCCCTCCGCGACGCGCGGGGCTTCGACCTGTCCCGCGAGATGGCCGACCAGAGTCAGCTCACCGACGAGGACCTGGGCCTGGCCAACGTGATCCTCACGAACGGCGCCCGGCTCTACGTGGACCACGCCCATCCCGAATACTCCACTCCCGAGTGCACCAACCCACGAGCCGCGGTGATCTGGGACAAGGCGGGGGAGCGGGTCATGCAGGACGCCGCGGTCCGCGCCTCGGCGATCCCCTCCAACGCTCCCATCCAGCTCTACAAGAACAACACCGACAACAAGGGCGCCTCCTACGGCTGCCACGAGAACTACCTGATGCGGCGGGCCACGCCGTTCGCCGACATCGTCCGGCACCTGACGCCGTTCTTCGTGTCCCGTCAGGTCGTCACCGGCGCCGGCCGGGTCGGCATCGGCCAGGACTCCCGTGGCGAGGGCTTCCAGATCAGCCAGCGGGCCGACTTCTTCGAGGTCGAGGTGGGCCTGGAGACCACGCTCAAGCGGCCGATCATCAACACCCGCGACGAGCCGCACGCCGACCCCGACAAGTACCGGCGCCTGCACGTCATCATCGGCGACGCCAACATGTCGGAGATCTCCACCTATCTCAAGCTCGGCTCCACCGCGCTCGTCCTCGCCATGATCGAGGACGGCTACTTCACGCGTGACCTCTCCGTGGAGAACCCCGTCCAGGCGCTGCGCGCGGTCTCCCACGACCCGACCCTCAAGTACGAGATCGCCATGCGCGACGGCCGCCGGCTGACCGCCGTCCAGCTCCAGATGGAGTACCTGGAGCTGGCGCGCAAGTACGCGGAGGAGCGCAGCGGCAACGGCGTCGACGAGGTCACCAAGGATGTCCTCGACCGCTGGGAGTCGGTCCTCACCCGCCTGGCCGAGGACCCGATGCAGCTGGCCGGCGAACTCGACTGGGTGGCCAAGCTGGAACTGCTGGAGGGCTACCGCAGCCGCGACGGCCTGGCCTGGTCCCACCCGCGCCTGCAGCTCGTCGACCTGCAGTACTCCGACATCCGTCCCGACCGCGGCCTGTACAACCGGCTGGTCGCCCGCGGGCGGATGCGGCGCCTGGTCACGGAGGAGGAGGTCCAGCGGGCCATCGAGGCTCCGCCCAGCGACACCCGGGCCTACTTCCGGGGCCGCTGCCTGAGCCAGTTCAGCGAGTCGGTCGCCGCCGCGTCCTGGGACTCGGTGATCTTCGACATCCCCGGCCGCGAGTCGCTGCAGCGCGTCCCCACCCTGGAGCCGCTGCGCGGCACCAAGGCCCACGTGGGCGAGCTGTTCGACCGCTGCCGCACCGCCGCCGACCTGGTCAGCGCCCTCACCGGCGACCGGTGAGCCCGCCGCCGCGCGGGGGCGCCCCCGCGCGGCGCGTCCGGCGGGTCAGGCCGCGCTGGTGCAGCGGACCCGGGCCAGCAGGACCGAGGCCTGCTCGGCGCTCAGCCTGGCCCGCGGGTCCTTGCGCAGCAGTCCCCGCAGCACCGGCTCCAGGGGGCCCGCCCGCCGCGGCGCCCGCGCCGGCCCGCGCAGCGCCTCCGCCAGCGCGGCCATCGAGTTGACCGTGCGGAACGGCGTCTGCCCCTCCACGGCCATGTACAGCGTCGCCCCGAACGACCACATGTCGGCCTCGCGGGTGCCGCCCCGCCCGTGCAGGGCCTCCGGCGCGAGGAACGCGGGCGTGCCCCGCATCGAGCCGCTCGCCGCCCCCTCCGGCGCGGCGAACCCGAAGTCGGCCAGCACCACCCGGTCGCCCGTCAGCATGATGTTGGCGGGCTTGATGTCCCGGTGGATCACCCCGCCGTCGTGCGCGTGCCGCAGCGCGTCCAGCAGGCGCCGTCCCATCGCCGCCACCAGGTCCGCCGGCAGCGGCCCCGCCTGCACCAGCGTGTCGTGCAGGGTCAGCGCCTCCAGGAACTCCATGACGATCCAGAGCCGCTCGGCCTCCTCGGCCAGGTTGTGCACCGTCACGATGCCCCGGTGGCTCAGCCGGGCCGCCATCCGCGCCTCGCGCACCACCCGGCGCCGCCGTTCGACCGCGTCCGGTCCCGGGGGCAGCGGGATCTCCTTGAGCGCCACCTCGCGGTCCAGAAGCATGTCATAGGCACGCCAGACGACCCCTGTCGCTCCTCGGCCGACGGGGGAGGCGAGTTTGTACCGGTTGTCGACGATGGTGCTCACCGGTCAATGATCTCAGTTTTCCACCCCCGCGGGCTAACTGGCACGCCCCCGATCTGTCAGAAAACCCGCCCAAGTTGCGAATCTACATCGTAAAGGCGGTCGGCGCAGAGAGTGAAGGTCCAGGCCGTGTGACCGGAGGGAGGCCGCGGAGGCGGGGACGGAGAACGTGCGGGACCGCTCCCGGCACGGGGCGGCGCCGGCTCCCCGGACCGGCCGCCGGAGGCCGCGGGAACGTTCCCGGGTCGGGCCGGGACGGTTTCCCGTTCCGGACAGGGGTGTCGTTGCCGAAAGAAGGGGATATTTGCCTTAAAGGGGACGAACGAGGTTCTCTGGACGGACGACAACCCCTGGGCGGTCGCCGCGGACCCCGGACAAAGATCGGGGGACGATCCGCGCGCAATGTCAGTCGCTTCGGGGAAGATAGGAAGCACAAGCGTCCCCCAGGCGGAGGTGCCACAGATGGCTAGCAAGGACACCGGCGGCCAGAAGCAGACCGGCCGGACCGAACGGGAGGCGGAGGAGACCACCTCGGTCGACACCTCCGACGTCCAGGAGCGCAACGAGAAGCTTTCGGACGACGTCGACGCGATCCTCGACGAGATCGACGAGGTCCTGGAGGAGAACGCCGAGGAGTTCGTCAGGTCGTACATCCAGAAGGGCGGGGAATAGCCGGGGTCACCCGCGTTCCCGCGGCCGGGACGGGAGCCCGTCCCGGCGACGGATCAGGAAGGGACCCGTCCTGGCGGCCGGTCCGCCGAGCCGATCCTCCGGATCCGGACTCGGCGACCGGCGGCCGGGACGGTCTCCCGGACGGGTCCGGCGCGCGGCGGCCGGGGCGGGCCCGCCCCGCCGCTCAACCGATGAGGTGGACCGTCGCGATCTCGAAGGGGCGCAGCGGCAGCCGCACCTCCCCGTCCGCGGCCTCCAGCCGCTCACCCGGCACCCCGAGCAGGTCCGCGCGGCGGGCGGCGGTGAACGCCCCCCGGATGACGGCCTCGGTGCCGCGGGGATGCTCGGCGACGAGACGCACCTCCAGTGCGCCGTCCCGCTCGCGCAGCGCCGTGAGCACCACGCCGATGCCCTCGACCTCCAGCCGCGCGCCCGCGCGGTCCAGGGCCCCCTCCGCCACCTGACCCGCGGGGCCGGCCTCCGTCCCGTCCAGGGTTCCTTCCACCGCCTGACCCGCCGGGCCGGTCTCCGTCCCGTCCAGGGTCCCCGCCGCTCCGCCGCCCACCGGATCCGCCCCCGTCCCGTTCCCGGCCGTCCCCGCGCCCCGCTCCTCCGCCCGCGCGGCCGGGCCGATGGCCGGACCGCCGCCGGGCACCGCCAGCAGGTCGTGCCGGTACTCCTCGGCCAGCCGCGGCAGCCCCGCCTCGTGCCAGGCTCCGGGGCAGGGCAGTACGGCGAAGCGCAGCACGGCCGGCCCCGGGCACTGGGCCTCGGGGGTGGCGATCTGGGGACCGGCGGGCTCGTCGCGGTAGGCGTTGCGGTTGCGTGACAGCAGCCCCACCGACCGCAGCAGGGTGAGCGCCAGTTCCCCGCCGGTCAGCTCGTACTCGGTCACCTGGTCCAGCAGGACCGCGAGTCCGCCCGCGGCGACGAAGCCCTCGGCCGGGAAGGTGGGCAGCGGCTCCTCGCCGCAGCCGCCCTCGGCGGCCGTCCCCCGGCGCGTCACCGACAGCTGCCCCTCGGCGAAGGACTCGGCGGCGCCGGGTCGCAGCGGTGCGTGCCAGCGGACCCGGTGGTCGCGGCAGCGGTTGTCGAAGGAGATCTCCAGCCGCAGGTACGGCTCGCCCGCCCTCAGCTCGGCCCTGGTGGTGACGGTGACGTCCTCGCGGGCGGCGGAGCGCCCGTCCCCCTCCTCGTGCGCGGGCCAGGCGTACTCGCGGCGGATCTCCAGCACCGACACCAGCGGCCCGGTGTGGAGGGTCTCGACCTCCACCCGGGACGGGGCGTCCACGAGGACGTCGTGGCGGGGCGGGGCATGGTTGTAGGTGTCCCCGGCGTCGCCGCCGTCCACGACGCGGCCCACCCCGTGGACCTCGGCGCCGGCGGACCGCAGCGACAGGGTGCCGTCGGGGGCGACCGTGACGCGCAGCAGGCCGTTGTCGAGGACGCCCTCGGCGGAACGCGGCACGTCTCCCGGACGCGCGGCCCCGCCCTCCGTGAACGGGTCCCGCGGGCTCCCGTCCGCGAACCGCTCCTCCGCGGACCCGGCTCCGGTGAGGACCGCCCCCGCCATCGGGTCCTCCACCGCCGGGCTCTCCCCGCCGAGGCCCCCGCCGGCCGCCGGGGTGAGCACCGTACGGCCGAACGCCTCGACGGTGACCAGCGCGGCGACGGTGACGACGGGTTCGGCGACGATGCGCACCCGCCACGGGCCGGGCCGGGTCGCGGCGGCGTCCAGGACCGCCGCGCGCAGGTCGGCGTACTCGTAGCCGGTGGCGGGGTCGCGGGCCACGACGACGGTGAAGACCCCTTCCGGGGCGTCCGCCGGAACCGCTCCGGAGCCGCCCGTGGAAGCCGGCGGCGCCCCCTCCGGGGCCTCCCCGCCCTTCTCCGGGCACGGCGCCGCGGAATCCCCGCCCACGGACCATGAGACGATCCGCTGGCCGAACAGCTCCCGGTCGTGGACCCGGCCGAGGAGCAGCGCGAGGTCGTCCATGACGGTCTCGTCGAGGAGGGTCGGGGCCAGCTCCAGCCGCTGCGCCGCCACGCGGGCCCCGCCGGGGCCGGTCAGGACCGGGCGGGACTCGGGCAGGTCGGCCAGGACGAGGCCGGTGCGCCGGAAGGGGGAGGGGTTGACGACCACGACGGCGTCGCGGGCCGTGCCGGCGGCGAGGGAGGAGGCGGCCAGGTCGACGACGGCCTGGCCGATCTGCCCGGCCTCGGCGATGCGGGCGGCGACCTGCTGGGCCGTCTCGTCGGCGCCGCAGCCGGTGATGGAGTCGTGGCCGCTGCAGGCGATGAGGCGGCGCCAGGCCAGGTCGAGCAGCCTGGCGGCGACGGTGTCGCCGGGCAGCCAGAGCGCGGCGAGCGGCTCGGCGTAGCGGGCGACGACGCGTTCGGCGCGGGCCATGAGCCTTTTCGCGGGCAGCCGCGCGGAGACGACGCCCGGCAGGATGTTGGCGCGGGCGTGGGAGCGCAGCTCGCCGTGGACGGCGGGCAGCCCGGAGACGCCGGGGTCGTGGGCGGTGACGTACTCCTCCAGGGTGGCCAGGCGCAGCCCGGCGGCGGTGATGTCCGCGGCCGGCGCGCTGTGGTCGGCGCCGTACATGGCCAGCAGCGGGCCCTCGGGGTGCCAGGGCCGCATGATCGAGGCGAAGGCGGCCAGCCGGTCGGCGAGGTCGCCCGCCGGGCCGGTGAACAGGGCGACGGCGTTGCCGTACCCGCCGGGGAGGTACTGGGTGCGGATCGCGGTGCCGTCGGCGCCGACCCAGGCGAAGGCGTCGCGCTCGACGGCGGCGGGCACCCCGCGCCACAGGCAGGCGTGCTCCAGGCCGGCCTGGCGCAGGATCTGCGGCATCTGGGCGCAGTGCCCGAACTGGTCGGGCAGGTAGCCGACGCGCATGGCGCCGCCGAGATCCTCGGCGCCGCGCATGCCGTACTCCAGGTTGCGGATGAGGGTCTCGCCGGAGCAGAGGAACTCGTCGGCGAGGATGAGCCAGGGCCCGGCGGCGAAGCGGCCCTCGGCGACCAGCCGCCGCACCTCGCCGAGCCGTTCGGGGCGGATCTCCAGGTAGTCCTCCAGGGCGGCGAGCTGGCCGTCCATGGTGAACCGGTAGGCGGGGTCGGCGGCCATGGTGTCGAGGACCTCGTCCAGCAGGCGGACCAGGCCGAGCCGGAAGCGCTGGAACGGCAGGTACCACTCGCGGTCCCAGTGGGTGTGCGGGACGACCACGATGCCGGGGGCGGCGGAGACGCCGGGGACGCCGGCGGTCTCAGGCGTCACGCTTCCCACCTCCGTACGGTGTCCGCGCGGTCGCGGTGCCAGGCGTCACGCGCCTCACCTCCGATGGTGTCCGCGCGGTCGCGATGTCAGGCGTCACGTGCCTCACCTCCGACGGACGGCCCGGCGACCGCCCGGATGATCTGCTGGGCGGCGACGATGTCGGCGAGGGCGCCGTCGAGGCCGGTGAGCGGGGGCGTGCCCTCGGTGACGAGGGCGTGGAACGCCTCCAGCTGCAGCTCGAACGCCTCGGACACGTCGCGGTGGACGGCCCTGACCTCGGCGGCTCCGTCCGGGGAGGAGGAGGTCAGGACGGTGGGGGCGTTCATCAGGTAGGGGGAGGGGAAGACCAGCTCCAGCGTGCCGTCCTCGTGGTGGACGCTGACGGTCTCCCGGTAGGCGGGGTGGCCGGGCAGGTAGTGCCAGCGCAGGCCGTAGCGGCCCCGGCGCAGCGCCCCGCTGACCTCCAAGGAGGGGCCGTCCCAGGCGGCGGCGTGGTCGACGGTGACGGGCGGGCCGCCGAACGTCCGCAGCAGCGCCAGGTCGTGGCAGAGGCTGCCGAGCACCACGCCGGCGTAGAGGGACCGGGCCGCGGCGGGGGCGTCCGGGCCGAGCGCGGCGTCCAGCGCCGCCTCGTCGGCCCGCAGCCAGGGCGCAAGCGCCTCGGGAGCGGGACGGGAGGGCCGCACGCGGGCGAAGGCGAGCTGGGCCTCGTCGGCGGGGTGCAGGACGGTGACGTCGAGGTGCCGTACGGCCCTCCCCGCCAGCAGGGCGGCGGCACGCCGCACGGCCGGGTCGTACTGCTTCATGTAGCCGACCATGAGCCGCTCATCGGCCCGCAGGGGCCCGGCCCGCAGCGCCTCGGCCTCGGCCCGGCTGTAGGCGAGGGGCTTCTCGCACAGTACGGCGAAGCCGGCCTCCAGGGCGGCGGCGACGAGGGCGCCGTGGGACCCGGCGGTGAGCACGACCAGCGCGTCGAAGCCGCCGCGGCCCAGCATCTCCAGGGGGTCGGCGTGCGGGCGGGCGCCGGTGAGGCGGCCCGTGGCCTCGGCCCGTGCCGGGTCGAGGTCGCACACGTCGGTCACCTCGAACAGGTCCCGCCGCCTGGCCAGCAGCGGCAGGTACATCACCTGGGCGGCGACGCCGAGCCCGGCGAGCGCGACCTTCACTACGTGCACAGCGCCATCACCTCGTTGCGGTACGTCTCCAGGCGGTGCGGCCCCGGCCGGGCCGGCAGGACGACCCGGTCGCCGACGACGACCCGCCGGGTGCCGGGCCCCCACAGCACGAGCCCGTCGCCGCCGACGACGAGGAAGTCGTCGCCGTGGCGCAGCAGCAGGGGGCCGTCGGGGGTGGCGGAGACGGCGGTGACGCCCTGGCGCAGCCCGTCCAGGGGGTCGCGGCCGAGCACCCAGGTGGTGGGGTCGCCGGGCGGGTGGCCCTCCTCGGGCCGGTGGTAGTCGCTGCCGCCGACCAGCACGGCCCCGGGCGACCACGCCTGCGTCCAGGCCAGCGGCGCCCCCCAGGTGCGGTCCCACCAGCTCCAGTGCCACGCCTCCACCGCCGGGGGAGGGGTGCGCATGGGGTGGCGCCACGCGCAGTCGGCGGCCACGGGATGGTTGACCGACATGATCCCGCCGCGCTCGCCGACCGTCTCGGCCCACCGGTCGGGGGATTCGCGGAAGTCGATCCAGCCGACGTCGCCGAAGACGTTGGCGTGGCCGAGGTCGGTGGTGACCTCCTGGCCGGGGACCAGGGTGATCGCGGCGTAGGTCGCGGCGGCGGGCAGCTCCGCGTGGTGGCTGACGGTGTTGTGGTCGGTGACGGCGAGGAAGTCCAGGCCGCGGTCGGCGGCCAGGCAGGCGAGCTCGGAGACGCCGAGCGAGCCGTCGGAGTGGACGGTGTGGGTGTGCAGGTCACCGGCGAGCCAGCGCAGGTCGCCGAGGGCGGGCAGGCCGCGGCGGACCGCGGCGGGGGCCCGCGGCGGCGGTGGCGGGGGCCGCAGCCCGGCGCGGGCGGGCGGCGCGACGGGCGGGGCGAGGTGCGGGATGACCGTCACCTCGTACGGCAGGCCGTCCGGCGGGACGCGGTACAGGCCCAGCAGGACGCGCCACTCGCCGGGCTCGGGCTCGCCGGGCAGGTATCCCGGGGTGGCCCAGCCGGGGGCGACGGTGTACTCCGAGCGGGCGCCGCCGGACCAGCCGCGGAACCCGGCCGGGCCCTCGCAGCCGAGGTCCAGCACACCGGCGGAGCGATCGTAGGCCAGGCGGACGGTGAAGGCGCGGGCCCCGGCGGGCAACTCGAACGGCACACCGCGGACCGGGCCGGTGACCCGGTCCGCGAGGCTCCAGCGGCCGGTCAGGCGCAGCGCCCTCATGCCCGGCCCACCAGGACGTCGTCGCGGTAGAGCAGGGCGCGGCCCGGACGGGGGACCGCCCAGGCGGTCGTGCCCAGCGCCGGTTCGCGGCCCTCGGGGACGACGGCCTGGACGAGGTGGCCGGGGCCCTCCAGGGTGACGAGGGTGGCGGTGCCGAGGTTCTCCAGGACGGCGACCTCGCCGGCGAACCCGTCGTCGCGCCGCGTGGTGGACAGGTCGGTGTACTCCGGGCGCACGCCGTACACGATCTCCCCGCCGTCCCCGCCGTCCCCGCCGTCCCCGCCGCCGGGCGGGTCCCCCGGGGCCGGCAGCACGGCGCCCGCCACGTGCAGCGCGCCGTCCCCCATCCGCCCGGGCAGCAGGTTCATCGGGGTGGAGCCGATGAAGGAGGCGACGAAGGTGGTGGCGGGGCGGTGGAACACCTCGGTGGGGGTGCCGACCTGGGCGACGCGGCCCGCGTCCATGACCGCGATCCGGTGGGCCAGGGCGAGCGCCTCGCCCTGGTCGTGGGTGACGAACACGGTGGTGACGCCGAGCTCGTCCTGCAGGCGCTTGAGGAAGGTGCGGGCCTCCAGGCGGAGCCGGGCGTCGAGGTTGGACAGCGGCTCGTCGAACAGGAACGCCCGCGGATGGCAGGCGATGGCCCGGGCGAGCGCCACCCGCTGCTGCTGGCCGCCCGACAGCTGCCCGGGGCGCCTGCCGAGCAGCTCGGTGAGGCTCAGCCGGCCGGCGACCTCGGCGGCCCTGGCCCGGCGGCGGTCGCGGGGGACCTTCCTGATCCGCAGCGGGTAGGAGATGTTGTCGGTGACGTCCATGTGGGGGAACAGGGCGTAGTCCTGGAAGACCATGGCGACGTCGCGGCGGCCGGGCGGCAGCGCGGTCACGTCGGTCCCGCCGATGACGACGCTTCCGGAGGTGGGGGTCTCCAGGCCGGCGATCGTCCGTAGCAGCGTGGTCTTGCCGCAGCCGGACGGCCCCAGCAGTGCGAAGAACTCGCCCTCGCCGATCTCCAGGTCGAGGGAGTCGAGAGCCCGGACGCCGCCGGGGAACACCTTGGTCAGGCCGTGCACGGAGATCACTGCTTGATCCCTCCATGGAAGCGGAAGCCGTACCTGCTGCTCACGAACAGGTACATCAGTACCACCGGCAGTGAGTAGAGCAGGGAGAAGGTCGAGATCAACGGCAGGTCGGGCTGGCCGCCCTCGGTGTAGAGGGTGAACAGCACGACCGCGCTGGGCGACTTGTCCGGGTCGCGCAGCAGGATGTACTGCATCAGGAAGCCGCCCCACACGCTGGCCACCGCCCACACCGCCACCGTCGCCAGGCCGGGCCGGACGAGGGGGACCACGATGTGGCGCAGGATCTGCGCCGGCGAGGCGCCGAAGACCCGCGCCGACTCCTCGTAGGAGGTGGGGGTGGCGTCCATGAAGTCCTTGAGGATGAAGATCGCCGCCGGGAGGAGGCCGCCGGAGACGACGAGGATGACGCCGAGATGGGTGTCGACCAGGCCGAGCCGGGTGGCCAGCTCGAAGATCGGCACCATCGCGGCGGTGCCGGTGACGACCGACGACAGGAGCAGCAGCACGTACAGCAGGACGTCGCGGCCGGGCACCCGGACCCGGGACAGGGCGTAGGCCGCCAGGGCGGCCAGGACGACCACGAGGACCGCCGCGCCGCCGGCCTGGATGACGGAGTTGACGATGGAGCCCGCCGCGTAGGGGTTGGCGAGGATGGCGCGGAAGTTGGCCAGCGTGAACTCCGGCACCGACACCGTGATGGAGGGGTGGGCGTCGAACGGCGCCGAGGCCAGCCAGAGCATCGGCAGCGCGAAGAAGGCGGCGACGAGGGCGAGGAAGGCGGCCGAGGAGATCCGGCCGAGCGCGTGCCGTACGGGCGCGTGGCGGACGGGTGAGCGCGGGCCGGGCGCGGGCCCGACGGGTACGGCGGAGCCGGGCGGGGTCCGGGGCTCGGAACCCCCGGCGGGTCCGGGGCGGGCATCGGGGTCCCCGGCGGGTTCGGGACTCACACGGCCACCTCCCGGCGGTTGCGCAGCAGGCGCAGGTAGGCCAGCGCGAAGACGAGGTTGATCAGGAGGATGAGGAAGGACACGGCGGCGCCGAAACCGAGCTGCCCACCGCGCAGGGCGGTGTTGTAGACGTAGAACGGCAGGATCTCCGACCGCCCCTCGGGGCCGCCCGCGGTGATCAGGAACGGCGTGAAGTCGTTGAACGTCCACAGGCTCGTCAGCAGCACGTTGGTCAGCACGTGCCCCCTGATCTGGGGCAGCACCACGTCCCGGAGCCGCTGCAGGGTGGAGGCCCCGGCCAGGCGGGCGGTCTCCAGGTGGGAGACGGGCACGTTCTCCAGCGCCGCCGAGTAGAGCATCATCGAGAACGCGGTACCCCGCCAGGTGTTGAACACGATGATCGACAGCATCGGATGGTCGAGCAGCCAGGCGGCGCCGGGGGTGCCCAGCAGGGCGTTGAGGGTCCCGCCGTCGCGGTCCAGCAGCGCGATCCACAGGAACGCCACCACCGAGCCCGGCAGGATCCACGACAGCAGCACCAGCCCCTCGACGACCCGCCGTACGGTCCCGCGCCGGCCGCGCAGCGTCCACGCCAGGGTGAAGCCGAGCCCCGCCTGCCCGATGACCGCCGAACCGAGGACGTACTGCGCGGTCAGCCAGAAGGAACTGCGGAACCGCTCGTCGCCGAGCGCGGCGGTGTAGTTGGCGGTTCCCACCACCTGCGGGTCCGCCGCCGCCAGGCCGGTCAGCCGATAGTCGGTGAGACCCAGGTAGATGGTCCACAGGGCGGGGAAGACCAGGAAGACCCCGATGAGCACCAGCGCCGGCAACGCGAACACCACCGCCCGGCTCCTCCCGAGGCCGGCCGCGTCTGTGTTCATGTTGTGTCCATGGCGACGCTTCGCGTCGCGGCTCGGGGGCTGGTGTCCGGTGTCTTCCCTCGTCACTTCGTCGCTTCGCTCCTTCGTTCCTCGGTCCAGACACCGGCGCCCCCTCGCTGTGTTCATGGCGACACTTCGTGTCGCGGCTCGGGGGGCTTGGGTCCGGTGTCTTCCCTCGTCACTTCGTCGCTTCGCTCCTTCGTTCCTCGGTCCAGACACCGGCGCCCCCTCGCTGTGTTCATGGCGACACTTCGTGTCGCGGCTCGGGGGGCTTGGGTCCGGTGTCTTCCCTCGTCACTTCGTCGCTTCGCTCCTTCGTTCCTCGGTCCAGACACCGGCGCCCCCTCGCTGTGTTCATGGCGACGCTTCGTGTCGCGGCTCGGGGGCTTGGGTCCGGTGTCTTCCCTCGTCACTTCGTCGCTTCGCTCCTTCGTTCCTCGGTCCAGACACCGGCGCCCCCTCGCTGTGTTCATGGCGACGCTTCGTGTCGCGGCTCGGGGGCTTGGGTCCGGTGTCTTCCCTCGTCACTTCGTCGCTTCGCTCCTTCGTTCCTCGGTCCAGACACCGGCGCCCCCTCGCTGTGTTCATGGCGACGCTTCGTGTCGCGGCTCGGGGGCTTGGGTCCGGTGTCTTCCCTCGTCACTTCGTCGCTTCGCTCCTTCGTTCCTCGGTCCAGACACCGGCGCCCCCTCGCGGTGTTCATGGCAACACTGCGTGTCGCGGCTCGGGGGCTTGGGTCCGGTGTCTTCCCTCGTCACTTCGTCGCTTCGCTCCTTCGTTCCTCGGTCCAGACACCGGCGCCCCCTCGCGGTGTTCATGGCAACACTGCGTGTCGCGGCTCGGGGGCTTGGGTCCGGTGTCTTCCCTCGTCACTTCGTCGCTTCGCTCCTTCGTTCCTCGGTCCAGACACCGGCGCCCCCTCGCTGTGTTCATGGCAACACTGCGTGTCGCGGCTCGGGGGCTTGGGTCCGGTGTCTTCCCTCGTCACTTCGTCGCTTCGCTCCTTCGTTCCTCGGTCCAGACACCGGCGCCCCCTCGCTGTGTTCATGGCAACACTGCGTGTCGCGGCTCGGGGGCTTGGGTCCGGTGTCTTCCCTCGTCACTTCGTCGCTTCGCTCCTTCGTTCCTCGGTCCAGACACCGGCGCCCCCTCGCGGTCCAGGCACCGGCGCCCCGAGCTAGTTGGTGACGTTGGCGGGGTTGCCCGAGAGGCGTTCCAGTTTGGTGCGGTAGGCGGTGGCGGCCTCCTCGACGGACCTGCCGGAGACGACGTCGGCCGTGGCCTCCTGCAGGGCGGCCGACACCTGGGGGTAGAGGGCCAGACCGGGGCGGTAGGCGGTGATCGGCAGGATCTCCCGGGAGACGAAGCTCAGCAGCGGGTCGCCGGCGAGGACCTCGTCGTTGACGTCGGATCTGGAGGTGACGCGGACGGCTCCGGCCAGCTCGGCCTTGACCGCCTCGGCCGAGTGCAGGAACGCCAGCAGCTCCCACGCCTGACGAGGATGCCTGGAGAAGGGGTTCAGCACCCGTACGGCGCCGCCGGACATGCTGACGAAGTCCTGGCCGCGGATCCCCGCGCCGGGCGTCCTCGCGGGGATCTTGGCGTATCCCACGACCTTGTCGCGGTCGGCCATCGGGGCCACGCCGGCCTTGGGATCGATCACCGAGCGCCAGAAGTAGTCGCCCTCGGCGAGGATACCGATCTTGCCGGCGGCGAATTCGGCGAAGGACTTGTCGCGGCCCTTGGCCTCCTGCTGCAGCCTGGGGTCGCCCAGGCCGCCCGCGTAGATCCGCCGGTAGAGGTCCAGCACGTCCTTGACGCCCTGGGAGGCCCCGGTCCACTTGCCGTTCGCGTAGATCTCGGCGCCGGTGCCGGCCAGCAGCGGCAGCGCGCCCTGCATCGAGGTGGCCTCGCCCATCGCGGTGCCGGCGTTGATCTGGATCGGCGTCACGCCGGGCAGCCGGCGCAGCGCCGTCCCGGCGTCGAGGATCTCCTGCCAGCTCCTGGGCTGCCACTTCTCCGGCAGGCCGGCCTTGGCGAACAGGCTCTTGTTGTAGTAGAGGATGCGCCCGTCGGTGCCCTGCGGCACGCCGTACCTCTTGCCCTCGAAGACGCCCAGGCCCTGCACCGCCTCGGGGATCTGCCGCCAGCCGTCCCAGGAGTCCACCGCGGCGCCGCCGACCTCGCCGAGGGGCTTGATGTACCCGGCCTGGGCGAACTCGCCGACCCAGATCCCGTCGAGGTCGATCACGTCGGCGCCGGTCCTCGACTTCAGGTCCAGCGCGACCTTCGTCTTGTACTGCTCGTCGTCCACGCCGTTGGGCTGGAACAGCACGCGCACGTCCCGCCCCGCCTGCTTCTGCGCGGCCTCGAACCGCGGGATCACCCAGTTCTTGATCCAGTCGGCGCTGACCGAGTTCTTGCCGCCGGAGATGGCGTTGGCCGTGATGGTCAGGGTGACGTCACCATCGGAGGGGGAGCCGGAACCGCAGGAGCAGAGGGCGAGCACGGCGGCTGCCAGGGTCGATATCAGGACAGGCCGATGGAAGGGTCTCACGTGACCTCCAGGGGGAGGTAAGGCATGTCACGACAACTCGACGATTACACAGGCTTACACGGGCGTAAAGATTCAACGGGAGGGACACAGGTGGTTCGCGCTGAGCTGATCGAGGGAAGTGCAGACAGCACGGCAACGTGAGTAAGGTCGGGCCATAAGGGACCGCACCTTTGGAGGGAGTCGCGTGGGATCGCACAGGGACCTGCCCGCCGGCATGGTGAATCACATCTTTACCGACACCGGGAGTTCCTCGTTCTCGGAGTTCGTCAGGTCCCACGCGCCGGACTTGCTGCCGGGCCGCAACGAGACGCTGGCGGCCCCGGTCGGCGACCAGATCCCCCATGCCACCACGATCGTCGCGGCGACCTGCGCCGGCGGCGTGGTGATCGCCGGGGATCGGAGGGCGACGTCGGGCAACATCATCTCCCAGCGTGACATGGAGAAGGTGTTCCGCCTGGACGACCATTCGGCCATGGGCATCGCCGGCGCGGCGAGCACCGGCATCGAGCTGGCGCGCCTTTACCGGGTCGAGCTGGAGCACTACGAGAAGCGCGAGGGCCGCTCGCTGTCGGTGGCGGGCAAGGCCAACCGGCTGGCCACGATGATCCGCGGCAACCTGCCGATGGCGATGCAGGGCCTGGTCGTGGTCCCGCTGTTCGTGGCCTACGACCCGAACGGCGACAGCGGCCGGATCTTCAGCTACGACGTGGGCGGCGGGCCGTACGAGCAGCACCAGCACCACGCGATCGGCTCCGGCTCGATCTTCGCGCGGGGTTCGCTGAAGAAGCTGTACCGCGAGGGAGCGAGCCCGGAGGACACCGTGCTGACGGTTCTGCAGGCCCTCTACGACGCGGCCGACGACGACTCGGCGACCGGCGGTCCCGACGTCATCCGCAGGATCTGGCCCGTCGTCGCGGTGCTCACCGCCGACGGCTACCGCCGCCTGAGCGACGACGAGATCGCCGAGAACGTCGAGGCGATGGTGGAGAGCCGGAAGAGTTCCCCCGACGGTCCCACCGCTCCGCTGCGTTAACACGAGAGGATCACCGCAGGTGTCCATACCCTTTGGATATGTCTCGCCCGAGCAGCAGATGCGGGACAAGGCGGACTACGCGCGCAAGGGCATCGCGCGAGGCCGCAGCGTCGTCGTGCTGCAGTACGAGGACGGCATCCTGTTCGTCGCCCCCAACCCCTCCCGTGCCCTGCACAAGATCAGCGAGATCTACGACCGGATCGGCTTCGCCGCGGTCGGCCGGTACAACGAGTTCGAGGCGCTGCGCCTCGGCGGGATCCGCTACGCCGACATCAACGGCTACACCTACGACCGGGAGGACGTCACCGCCCGGGGCCTGGCCAACCTCTACGCGCAGAACCTCGGCCAGATCTTCACCGAGTCGCTGAAGCCGTTCGAGGTGGAGCTCGTGGTGGCCGAGGTCGGCGACACCGCCGACGAGGACCACATCTACCGCCTCACCTTCGACGGCTCGGTGTTCGACGAGTCCGGCCTGGTGGCGATGGGCGGCCAGGCCGAGGCGGTCGCGGGCCGGCTCAAGGAGCGTTACCGCGACGGCCTGTCGCTGGCCGACGCGCTGCAGGCGGCGCTGTTCGCGCTGACCGAGCCGGGCGGCGAGCGTCCCCCCGCCGGGCAGCTGGAGGTGGCGGTGCTCGACCGCAACCGGCCGCACCGCAAGTTCCAGCGCCTGGCCGGTCCGAGGCTGGAGGCGCTGCTGGCCGGGTCGTCCGCCGGGGAAGGCGCCGTGGACGCCGGAACCGCCGAGGCCGCCGCGCCGCAGGACGGCGGATCCCAGACGCCGCCCACCGCTCCCGAGGGGGAGATCGACACCGGCTCCGGCGGCTGACCGCACGCTCCGCGGGCGCCGCGTCCCCGCCGGGGGCGCGGCGCCCGCGCATTGTGACGCGGATCACATCCCGGTTCGGTGAACCGGAGGCGCGGGACCGTGGTCGAAGCAGTCATGAAACGATCCGTTCTGACCGCCGCCGCCCTGTGCGCCGCCCTCGCCGCCGGTACGGCCCCCGCCCAGGCGGCCGTGATCCCCGCCCAGGCGGCCCCCGCCCGGGCGGCCGCGATCCCCCACTACCCGGCGCCGAAGATCTTCGGGACGACGTTCCAGTCCGACCCCGGCCACGACTTCACCAAGCGCATCAGCCCCCGCAAGGACGGCATCCTGCGCGGCTGGATCACCCACGTGTCCGGCGGGCAGGCCGAGTACGAGCCGATCAAGTGGGTGCGGGACAAGTACACCGAGGGCCACTTCGAGGGCCCGCCGGAGGGCAACTCCACCGCCTACAGCTCGCCCGTGGCCGGGAACGTGGTCTACCTGAGCGCCTTCGGCTGCTCGTCGCGGATGGCGAACATGACCGTCGACAGGCGCGGCCTGGGCGCCAAGCGCTGCTCCCGCGCGACGCTGCTGAAGCGGGCCGCGAAGATGCAGCGCCCGGCGCTGATCACCGTCTACCGCGGCCGGATCGTCAAGCTGCAGGAGATCTACACCCCCTGACCTCCTCACCCCTCCTCGCCGGTCCTGCGCGCCGCCGGGGACCCACGCCGCGGCCCGCGCCCGGGAACGTCCCCGGGCGCGGGCCGCGGCGTGCCGGGCCGAGGTCCCCTGTCCGGCCGGGATCCGTGTGCCCGGCCGGGGCCCGCGCGTGCTTAGCCGAGCACCGCGCCGGGCATAAGCCGTAGGACCGAAAACCCCCCACTGATCCCTCCCGCGGGAGGGGTTCGGCGAATAGTGTGAGGCAATGGACCGTCGCATCTTCGGACTTGAGAACGAATACGGGGTCACCTGCACGTTCAGGGGACAGCGGCGGCTGTCGCCCGACGAGGTCGCGCGTTACCTTTTCCGCCGCGTCGTCTCCTGGGGCCGATCGAGCAACGTCTTCCTGCGCAACGGCGCCCGTCTCTACCTCGACGTCGGCAGCCATCCCGAGTACGCCACCCCCGAGTGCGACAGCGTCGTGGAGCTCGTCACCCACGACAAGGCGGGGGAGCGCATCCTGGAGGGCCTGCTGGTCGACGCCGAGAAGAGGCTCCGCGAGGAGGGCATCGCCGGCGACATCTACCTCTTCAAGAACAACACCGACTCGGCGGGCAACTCCTACGGCTGCCACGAGAACTACCTGGTGGGCCGGCACGGCGAGTTCGGCCGCCTGGCCGACGTGCTGATCCCCTTCCTGGTCACCCGGCAGATCATCTGCGGCGCGGGGAAGGTGCTGCAGACTCCCCGGGGCGCCGTCTACTGCGTCTCCCAGCGGGCCGAGCACATCTGGGAGGGCGTCTCCAGCGCGACCACCCGCTCGCGGCCCATCATCAACACCCGCGACGAGCCGCACGCCGACGCCGAGCGGTTCCGCCGGCTGCACGTCATCGTCGGCGACTCCAACATGAGCGAGACGACCATGCTGCTCAAGGTCGGCGCGACCGACCTGGTGCTGCGCATGATCGAGGCCGGCACGGTGATGCGCGACCTGTCACTGGAGAACCCCATCCGGGCCATCCGGGAGGTCTCCCACGACATGACCGGGCGGCGGCGGGTCAGGCTGGCCAACGGCAGGGAGGCGTCCTCGCTGGAGATCCAGCAGGAATACCTCACCAAGGCCCGCGACTTCGTCGATCGCCGCGGCGGTGACGAGATCAGCGAGCGGGTGCTGGAGCTGTGGGAGCGCACCCTCAACGCCGTCGACACCGGCAACCTCGACCTGGTCTCCCGCGAGATCGACTGGGTGACGAAATACCAGCTCATCGAGCGGTACCGCGAGAAGTACGACCTGCCGCTGTCGAGCCCCCGGGTCGCCCAGCTGGACCTGGCCTACCACGACGTGCACCGCCGCCGCGGCCTGTACTACCTGCTGCAGCGGCGCGGCTCGGTGGAGCGGGTGACCAGCGACCTGAAGATCTTCGAGGCCAAGTCGGTGCCGCCGCAGACCACCCGGGCGCGGTTGCGCGGGGAGTTCATCCGCCGGGCGCAGGAGAAGCGGCGTGACTTCACCGTCGACTGGGTGCATCTGAAGCTCAACGACCAGGCGCAGCGCACCGTGCTGTGCAAGGATCCCTTCCGCAGCGTGGACGAGAGGGTGGAGAAGCTCATCGCCGGAATGTGATGGTCATGCTTCGGCAAGGCGACCGATGATTTATCGCGACCCTATGTCAAGGCGAGTAGTGTGACGCGAACCTGACGTCTGCCTGAGGGATATCTATGCGTCGCCGCAGCCTGGCCGTACTGGCCGCCCTGCCCCTGATGTTCGCCGCGGCCTGCGGGTCCGGTGATGGCACCGCCACCGCGAACTCCGCCAACCCGAGCGGCGAGGCGGTCTCGGCGCTGAAGGTCACCGGCGCGCCCAACGCCAAGCCGGCCGTGGCCTTCCCCGCCAAGGTCGCCGAGACCTCCTCCTACCAGGTGATCACCCCCGGTACGGCCGGCGCCCCGGCCCAGAAGGGGTCGAACGTGGTCGCCAACTTCACCGTCTACACCTGGGACGGCAAGACCAACAAGATGATCGGCTCGACCTATGACGAGGGCGGGCCGCAGCTGATCACGCTCAACGAGCAGGTCCCGGAGATCCTCCGCAAGGGCTTCGCCGAGACCAAGGACGGCGGCCGCTTCCTGTCCGTCGTCGCCAAGGACTCGCTGCCCGCCGAGCAGCAGCAGCAGGCCCCCGCCGGGCAGTCGCAGGTCTTCGTGATCGACGTGGTGGGCGTGCCCAAGGACAAGGCGGTCCAGGGCAAGGCCACCGACGCCGGAATCAAGGGCATCAAGCTGGAGAACCCCGGCGGTGACGCCGCGCCGAAGCTGGACACCAAGACCAAGGAGAAGGCGCCCAAGGACCTCGTCGCCAAGACGGTGATCAAGGGGTCGGGCCCGGCGGTCAAGGCCGGCCAGTCGATCCTGGTCCAGTACGTCGGCAAGATCTGGGGCTCGGGTGTCGAGTTCGACAGCAGCTGGGGGCGCGGCGGCCAGCCGATCATGTTCCAGATCGGCACCGGCAAGGTCATCAAGGGCTGGGACCAGGGCCTGGTGGGCGTCCCGGTCGGCAGCCGGGTGCTGCTGAGCATCCCGCCGAGCCTCGGCTACGGCGAGCAGGGCTCCGGCGACAAGATCAAGGGCACCGACACCCTGGTCTTCGCGGTGGACGTCCTCGGCGCCTACTGAGGCCGCTTCCGGACCCGTCCACGATCCGTTCCCCGTGCCGGGGCCGCCCGAGCGGCCCCGGCACGGGTTTTCGGGACAGAGCCTGAAATCCCGCGGTGAGCGGCGATGATCTCGGCGTGGTCGCGATCCCCCGGGTGAACCGCCGGGGCCGGGGCGATGGCCGGCCCGGGAAGAACGGACCCGGCGCCCGCGTGGGGGTGCGGGCGCCGGGTGTTGCGGTCGGGTCGGGTGGCCGGTGCCGTGGGTCAGGGCAGGGTCCATTTCTGGTTGGGTGCGCCGGTGCAGGTCCACAGGGTGACCGGGGTGGCGTCGGCGGGGTTGGCGCCGGTGACGTCGAGGCATTTGCCGGACTGGGGGTTCTTCAGGGTTCCGTCGGGTTGCGGTGTCCAGTTCTGGGCGGCGGTGTTGTTGCAGGTGTAGAGCTGGATCTTCGTTCCGTCGGTGGTGGCGCCGCCGGCGACGTCGAGGCATTTGCCCAGGGCCTTGAGTTGCGGGCCGGAGACCGTCCAGTTCTGGGCGGCGGTGTTGTTGCAGGTGTAGAGCTGGACTTTCGTTCCGTCGGCGGGGTTGGCGCCGGCGACGTCGAGGCACTTGCCGGCCAGACCCTTCACCGGACCCGTGCCCGTGGGCGAGCCGCCGGACTTGACGAAGGTGAAGTCGTCGACGTCGAAGAGGCCGCCGCCGGTACCGGTGTAGGTGAGGTAGACGTCGGCGCTGCCGGCGGGGACACCGGTGAGCGGGGTGCTCACGGTCGCGAAGGCGTCCCAGCCGCCGGTGTTCGGCACGTTCACGGTGCCCAGCACGGCGCCGGTCGGGGAGCCGGTGCGGATCTGGATCTGGCCGCCGGGCCCGCCCGAGACGACGCGGGCGCGGAACGAGGTGGCGCCGCCGACGTCGACACCGACGTAGCCGGACCAGTCGCCCGGATCGATGTAGCCGAGCGTCTGGCCGTTGTTGGCGCCGGCCTTGGCGAACGGCTGCGCGCCGTTCACGGAGCTGTAGGACTCGGCCTGCGTGGTCACGTCGTTGGTGGCCGAGGTCTCCTTGACGCGGATGTTGCGGAAGGCGACCTGGTCGGCGCCGCCGTGGTTCTGGATGCCGATGTAGCCGTCGAGGCCGCGGTTCGGGTCGGAGTTGGTGAAGTCGTTGATGAGCGAGCCGTTGAGGTAGACCCGGAGCCGCTGACCCTCGACGAGGATCTCGTAGGTGTTCCACTCCCCGGGCGGGTTGAGCGCGGCGTCGCGTGCGGCGATGTCGGCGGCCTTGAAACCGTAGATCGCCCCCGTGGTGCGATCCGGGGTGTCGGTGGCGTCGATCTGGATCTCGTACCCCTGGTTGACCGCGACGTCCGGGTCGCCGCCGGGGTCGGGGAACCCGACGAAGATGCCGGAGTTGCTGTCGCCGGTGAGCCGGAAGTCGGCCTTGAGGGAGTACGAGGTGTACTGCTTGGCGCTGTACCAGAAAAGCCCCATGCCGCCGGTCGAGGAGAGCGTCGCGTCGGCTTCGGTGAAGCCGCCGGGCCCGGACTGCCTCCAGCCGGTCGTGGACCCGTCGTACAGCGTGCCGTAACCGGTCTCGGGCCGGCAGTCCGCGTGCGCGCGCCTGGCCGCGTAGCGGATGCCGCCCAGCAGTCCGGTGCGGAAGTCGGCCTGCGCGTAGGACTCCTTGGTGTGCCCGAACCCGGTGTAGAAGGACCGTCCCGTGCCGACGCCCTTGCACCAGGTGATCGGGTGGTCGGCGCCCATCGTGCCGCCGGAGTAGGACGACTCGTCGAGGGTGGCCAGGACGCGGGCGGAGCCACGCGGGTTGGTCCGGTAGTTGTACAGCTCGTCGGTGCGGGTCCAGGTCCGCGGCAGGTGCGCCGTCGCCGGGTGGGCCCGGTTCTCGGTCCTGGAGGCGACCTGCTGGATGGCCGGGTGGCTGGCGAACCAGGCGCCGACGAGCTGTCCGTAGAAGGGCCAGTCGTATTCGGTGTCGGCGGCGGAGTGCACGCCCACGTAGCCACCGCCGCCGCGGACGTAGGACTCGAACGCGCTCTGCTGGGCGTCGTCGAGCACGTCGCCGGTGGTGAGCAGGAACACGACGGCCTCGTACCTGGCGAGGTTGGCGGTGGTGAACGCGGCGGCGTCCTCGGTGGCGGTGACGGTGAACCCGCCGGCCGCCCCCAGATCCTTGATCGTCTGGACTCCGGCGGGGATGGCGTCATGCCGGAATCCGGCGGTCTTGGAGAAGACGAGGACATCGTACGGCGCGTCGGCGGCGGCGCCGGCCGGAGGTGAGGCGTAGAGCATGCAGGCGGCGAGGGTGGCGGCGGTGCCGAGGCCCGCGAGGATTCTGCGCATGGTCCCTCTCTTCGAAGGGCCGGCGCCCGCGTGGGGGTGCGGGCGCCGGGTGTTGCGGTCAGGTCGGGTGGCCGGTGTCGCGGGTCAGGGCAGGGTCCATTTCTGGTTGGGTGCGCCGGTGCAGGTCCACAGGGTGACCGGGGTGGCGTCGGCGGGGTTGGCGCCGGTGACGTCGAGGCATTTGCCGGACTGGGGGTTCTTCAGGGTTCCGTCGGGTTGCGGTGTCCAGTTCTGGGCGGCGGTGTTGTTGCAGGTGTAGAGCTGGATCTTCGTTCCGTCGGTGGTGGCGCCGCCGGCGACGTCGAGGCATTTGCCCAGGGCCTTGAGTTGCGGGCCGGAGACCGTCCAGTTCTGGGCGGTGGTGTTGTTGCAGGTGTAGAGCTGGATCTTCGTTCCGTCGGCGGGGTTGGCGCCGGCGACGTCGAGGCACTTGCCGGCCAGACCCTTCACCGGACCCGTGCCGCCGCCGGTGGCGAGGGTGAAGGAGTCCAGGTCGAACAGCGCGGCGGTCGTCGATCCGGCGAAGGTGAGGTAGAGCGATGTGGTGCCCGCGGGGGCGCCGGTGATGGAGCCGCCGACCGTGGTGAACGTCTCCCACGAGCCGGTCACCGGAACCGTCGCCGAGCCGATGACCGGGCCGGTGGGCGAGCCGGTGCGGAACTGCAGGGTGCCGCCCGCGCCGCCGGAGGAGACCCGCGCGGTGAACGAGGTCGCGTTGCTCAGCTGGTAGGGGTCGAACGCGATCCAGTCGCCGTTGTTGATGTCGCCGACGGTCTTGCCGCCCTCGGCCTGGGTCTTGCCGATGAGGTTGACGCCGGAGGAGGTCTTGAAATGCTCGGCCTGACGGTGCCGTGGCGCCAGGATGCTCTGCGCGTGGGTGGTCAGGCCGCCCTTGTCGGTGTACGACGCGTCGAAGATCGGGAAGATGTTGGCCGCGTCGTCGTGCTCACCGTCGACCGGGATGGTGATCGTGCCCGAGCAGCCGTTCTGCGAGGTGATCTGGTGCGCGTGCTGGTCGTGGCCGAGCACGTAGGCCATGGTGACCTTGCCGCAGTCGACTGCGCCGTCCTCGGGGTCGGTGACCGTGACGCTCCACGGCACGGCGTCACCGAAGGCGGTCAGCCGCCCGGGCGCGGGCTCGCGGATGGTCACCGTCGGCGCGGTGTTGCCCACGGTGATCGGCACACTCGCCGTGCCGGTGGCGCCCTCCGGGTCGCGGACGGTCAGGGTCGCCGTGTAGGTGCCGTTGACCGTGTACGTGTGCGAGGGGTTGGCGGCGGTGGACGTGCCGCCGTCGCCGAACGCCCACGAGTGGCTCAGCGCGCCTCCCTCCGGATCCGACGAGCCGGCCGATGAGAACGTCACGGTGAGCGGCGTCGCGCCGGACGTCCTGTCCGCCTTGGCGACGGCGGTCGGGGCACGGTTGCCGCCGCCCACGTAGTCGTAGCGGTAGAGCGCCGAGTTGGCGTCGCCGTTGAAGTAACCGGTGCCGTAGTCCAGCACGTACAGGGCGCCGTCCGGGCCGAAGGCCGTGTCCATGACCTGCTTGCCGTTCCAGGGGAAGTCGCCGATCGCGCCCGGGGAGCCGTCAGCATTGATCTTGATCGGCTTGATCCAGCCGCGGCCGAACTCGCCGGCGAAGAGCATGCCGTCGAACGTCTTGGGGAACTTCCCGGCCGACGGGTTGCCCGCGTCGTAGTGGTACACCGGTCCGCCCATCGGCGACTCCGAGCCGCCGCCGAACTCGGGCGGGCTCCCCGCGTCGCCGCCGTAGCGGATCCACGCCGGGCGGGCCGGCGGCAGCTTCTGCTGTCCGGTGTTGCGGAACGAGTTGTTCGCCGGGCCACCGGCGCAGTCGTATTTCGGGCCCGTGCCGTTGGTGGCGAAGTTCCACTCGTTGTACGTCTCGGCGGCGGTGTTGGTACCGGTGCAGTACGGCCAGCCGTAGTTGCCCGGGCCGGTGACGCGGTCGAACTCCACCTGCCCGCTCGGCCCGCGGTCCGGGTTGGTGGCGCCCGCGTCCGGGCCGTAGTCGCCGACGTGGACCACGCCGGTGGTCTTGTCCACGCTCATCCGGAAGGGGTTGCGGAAGCCCATCGCGTAGATCTCCGGCCGCGTGTTCGCGGTGCCCGGCGGGAACAGGTTGCCGGCCGGGATGGAGTACGTCCCGTTCGCGTTCATCTTGATCCGCAGGATCTTGCCGCGCAGGTCGTTGGTGTTGCCCGCCGACCGCTGCGCGTCGTAGGCCGGGTTGCGGTCGGTCCGCTCGTCGATGGGGGAGTAGCCGGCCGAGTCGAACGGGTTGGTGTCGTCGCCGGTCGACAGGTAGAGGTTGCCGGCCGAGTCGAAGTCGATGTCGCCGCCGACGTGGCAGCACATGCCGCGATCGGCGGGCACGTCGAGGACGTCGACCCGGCTGGCCATGTCGACGGTGAAGTCGGCCTTGAGGGTGAACCGCGACAGCCGGTTCACACCGGCCCAGGTGGCCCAGTTCGCGGCCGTGCCGGTGGCCGGCGCGTCTCCCGCCGGGGTGTTCAGGGGCGGCGCGTAGTAGAGGTAGATGTACCGGTTGCTGGAGAAGCCCGGGTCCGCCGCCACGCCCTGCAGCCCCTCCTCGTCATGCGTGTAGACGGGGATGTTCGCGATGACCGACGTCGTGCCGTCGGCGTCGGTGCGGCGCAGGGTCCCGTTGCGCGCGGTGTGCAGCACCGAGCGGTCGGGCAGCACCGAGATCGTCATCGGCTCGCCGACCTCCGCCACGCCCTTGGCGAGGGCGACCTGCTGGAAGTCGGCGGCGGCCGCGGCCGGATCGGCGGGGGCGGCGGCCGCGGCCGGTCCGGCGGGCGCGGTGACGAGGGCGGTGAGGCCTGCGGAGAGGAGGACGAGGGCGGCGGCCATTCGTCCTGGTCGATGCCGTGCTGGGGGGTGATGATTCATCATGGTTTCTTTCTGACGCAACGTGCCTGACGGGTCGCGTGCCCGGGTGCTCGGCGCCTCGGGCGCGGGTGGGGCCGGTTGGTCGGGGCGGCTTCCGCCGCCTGCCTGTCTGCCGGGGCCGAACCTCCTTTCCGGCGGTCGCCGTATTGCGGGTGCGGGGCCTGGGAGCGCTCGCCGGCTCACGGCGGCTCGGGCTGCTCCTGGTCGAAGGCGAGGCTGGCTCCGGCGCCGGAGATCTCCAGGAACAGCCGGTTCTTGCGGCCGGGCGCCACCTGGCTCACCGTGAGCGACCCGAGCACGCCGCCGGCCGTGGCGAGCCGGGCGGTCACGACGTCCTCGGTGGGGGCCGGCGAGTGGGTGACCCGGTCGGCGATCACCACCGCGCTCTGGCCGCAGACCCGGCCACTCCGGCAAGCCTGGCACCGGCTTGCCGGAGTGGCCGGGCGTGAACCTGTCCCATGAAGCCTGTTCCGACGATCGCAGCACGAACTTCTGCTGATCGATGGCATTTCTGGGTCATATCGCGGATGCTAAATTCGACTTATGACGATGGTCAAGCAAAAGTTATGCCGCTGTCGCCATAACTGAATACGGAATTGCCGGAAATGGGCAAAGAGAAGTGCTTAAATGCAAGAGAGGCGCCGAAAGCACGCCGGCATCGCGCACGCGGGGACGTCGGCGATCCCGCGCGGTGGCGACGTCTGCCGCCGGAGCCGAGCCGGTGCGGCTCACCGGTCTGATGGCCCGACGGTGCCGCAGCGGCCCGACGCGCCCCCGGAACAACGATGGGTCGTGCCGATCGAGGACGCGATCTCCTCCGGCCGCCGGCCCGCGACGGCCGTCATCGCGGCACCCGGGGAACGGCCGGAGACCACCGGCGGCATCGGCCGTATCGGCAAGTCCTTCGCGACGGCCTCATCCGCCGGTGCGGCGACGCCGGCCGCCCGGAGCCGGCCGGGGAGCGCGGCCGGGTTCCGCCTCGCCCGGCCGGTCCCCGGCACGGCGGAGATCCGCGGAACGGCGTTCTAGGATGCCAGGGGGCCGGTGTCCTCCCCGGTCGGCAGCGTGGCCGCGTGGCGACCGGCGGCGGCCGACGCCAGGAAGGAGGGCAGGTCCTCGTCCAGGCCCCGGCCCATCGTCGAGAGCCGCACCGGGCAGCCGGCGAGCGCCTCGCGCAGGCCGTCCACGGGCACCCGTACCAACTCGTGCCGGGCCGACAGCGGCTCCGCCTGCCGGGCGACCCGCTCACCGAACTCGCCCGGCAGCTCCGGCACGGCGACCTGGGCCGGGGCCAGGGCGACCCGCCCGTAGGCGGTCAGCGAGTGGTGGGAGACCCCGATGTGGCGCTCGCGCAGGTCGCCCTCGCTGACCCGCAGCGCCGCGACCGGCCGCCCACCCAGGACGGCGGCGGCGTTGACCGCCTCGCCGGCCGAGACGCCGGAGAAGCCCCACCGGGTGCCGGTGCCGAGGTTGCCCGGCCCCTGGGTGACGACCGCGACGTCGGCGCCCATGACGTGCCGGGCGGCGAGCAGGCCGGTGTGCAACGTCACGGCCTCCATGTCGCCGCCGAACGCCTGGCCGACCGTGACCGTCCCGGCGAGCCAGCCGGTCTCCCTCAGCCGCGCGCACGACATGGAGAACCAGGCGGGCAGCGCGCCGCCGTCGAGCATCACGTAGACGACCCGGGGCGGCCGTACCGGCCCGGCGGCCCCCTCGGGGGAGGGCGGCTCCCCGCCGGTGTCCCGCGCGTCCCCGGACGGCGGCTGCGGCGGGTGCGAGCCGTACAGGCCGCACAGGATCGCCGGGAGCGCCGAGTGCAGGTCGGCGACGATCACCGGCATGCCGTCGAGCGAGTCGGCGTCGCGCAGCACATCATGGAAGGGCGAGTCCTGCTCGTCGACGCCGAGCACGGTCGCCTGCAACGGGGTGTAACGTGCCTTCACCAGGTGTCCGGGGCCGGAAGGATCTTGCGGCAACCTGTCGGGAAGCGCCACCACCATGGCGTAACCTCCCGTACCGAGGCCCATCGCGAGCGCGGTCGTGTTGAGCAGCACCGTGTCGCCGGGTTCGGGGCGCCCCACCAGGGCGGGATAGGCGAGCGCTCGCGCGCCGCCCTCCTCGGTGGTGACGTCGAGTTCCACCGCTCCCGGCCACTCGCGCCGGACCCGCGCGACCACTCCCTTGCGCCATCTGATCACGCGGGAAGAGTAGCGTCACTTGGACAGGAAGGAGGCCCGATGTCACGCCGGAAGACCGAGCGGCTGCTGAACCTCGTCATCTGCCTGCTGGCCACTCGGCGGCCGCTCAGCGCCGACCACATCCGCCAGGCCGTGCCCGGCTACGACGCCGACAACGACGAGGCCTTCCAGCGGATGTTCGAGCGCGACAAGAACGAGCTGCGCGAGATCGGCATCCCGATCGAGGTGCACAAGGACCCCTGGGAGGAGGATCCGGGCTACCGGATCGTCCGGCAGAGCTACGAGCTGCCCGAGATCACCCTGGAGCCCGACGAGGCGGCCGTGGTGGGCCTGGCGGCCCAGGTGTGGCAGCGGGCCAGCCTGGCCGAGGCGGCCGGCAAGGCGCTGCTGAAGCTGCGCGCCGGGGGAGTGGAGACCGAGGAGGCCGGCGGGGTGCTCGGCGGCGCCCTTGAACTGCGGCTCGACACCCAGGACCCGGCGTTCCCGGCACTGTGGGAGGCCGTGCGCGACCGGCGCGCGGTCCGCTTCCCCTACCGCGCCGCCTCCAGCCAGACCGTGCTGACCCGCACGGTGGAGCCGTGGGGCGTGGTCAGCCGGCGCGGCCGCTGGTACATGGTGGGCCACGACCGCGACCGCGACGACGCGCGGGTCTTCCGGCTCAGCCGGATCACCGGGCCGGTCACCCCGATCGGCCGCCCCGGCGACGTGGTGGTGCCCGAGGGCGTCGACCTGAAGTCGATGGTCGGCTACAGCGACGCGCTGACGGTCCGGGAGCGTACCGCGCTGATCCGGGTCCGCGAGGGCGCCTGCCAGGGGCTGCGCCAGGTGGCCAAGCAGGTACGGCCCGCCTCCGGCGGGTGGGACGAGCTGGAGATCGACTTCAACGACCCCGAGCGGCTGGCCGGATGGGTGGTCGGCTTCGCGGCGGACGCCGAGGTGGTCGGGCCGCCGGACGCCCGCGACGCGGTGATCTGCAGGCTGAAGGGGGCCCTGGCGTGACGGCGCGGGGACGCGCCGCGCGGGAGCGGTGCCGTACGGCGAAGCGGGGCCTCACCGGTCTCACCGGTCTCGACGGGGAACGGCGAGTGCGCGGGCGCGGTGCCGCCGGCGCGGAACGGAGCGGGCGATGAGCACGGCCGACAGACTGCCCAGGCTGCTGGCCCTGGTGCCCTACCTGATGTCGCATCCGGGCGCGCAGGTCCCGGAGGTGGCGAAGGTCTTCGGGCTGACCGAGAAGCAGCTCATCGACGACCTGCAGCTGGTGTGGATGTGCGGGCTGCCCGGCCACACCCCGGGCGACCTGATCGACGTCTCCTGGGACGGCGGCGAGATCATCATCGACAACGCCGACACCATCGCCCGGCCGCTGCGGCTCGCCGTGGACGAGGCCAGCGCGCTGCTGGTGGCCCTGCGGATGCTCGCCGAGCTGCCGGAGTTCGGCGACCGCGACGCCCTGTCGCGGGTCATCGCCAAGCTGGAGCGGGCCGCGGGGGAGGCCGCCGCGGTGGTCAGCAGCCAGGTCGCGGTGGAGGTGGACGCCGCCCCGGACGCGCTGCCCACGGTCAACGAGGCGCTGCGCCGCCGCCGGCGGCTGTCGCTGCGCTACTACGTGCCCGGCCGCGACGAGATCACCCCGCGCGAGGTCGACCCGATGCGGCTGGTCATGGTGGACGGCCGCTCCTACCTGTCGGGCTGGTGTTACCGCGCCGAGGCGGTGCGGCTGTTCCGGCTGGACCGGATGCTCACCGTGGACGTGCTGGACGTGCCCGCCGACCCGCCGGCCGGGGCCGAGCCGGGCGAGGTGACGCCCGGGGTGTTCCGGCCCTCTCCCACCGACGAGATGGTGGAGCTGGAGCTGACCCCCGCCGGGCGCTGGGTCGCCGAGTACTACCCGTGCGAGGAGGTCACCGAGCTCGGCGAGGGCCGGCTGCGGGTGGCGCTGCGCGCGCGCGACCAGGGCTGGCTGGTACGGCTGGCACTGCGGCTGGGCGACACGGGCCGGGTGCTGTCGCCCGCGTCACTGGCCGCGAGCGTCCGGGAGGCCGCCGCGTCGGCCCTCAAACTGTACGAAAGCGTATAAAGTTAGTGAACATTCCAAAACTATCCTTTGACCGTCGGCGGTAGGATCAGCCGGTATGAACTGGATCTTCGCGGGGGCGGGGCTGGCCCTCGCCGGGCTGACGGTGCTCGCCGTACTCGGCCTTCGCGTGCTGGTCGCGGCCCGTGAGCTGGGCCGGGAGGTCGACCGGGCCCACCGCCGGATCGAGCCGGCCCGGGCGCTGCTCGCCGAGCGGGCCGCCGAGGCGCGGCTTTCGGCGGCCGGCCGGACTCCGCCGAGGGGATGAGTCTGTCACCCGGGCAGCGTACGATCGGGGGCAGAGACCGCACGTCGCTCACGTAAGGATGTGTCATGGGCAGTCTGGGACCCACTGAGCTGATCATCATCGGGGTGATCCTGGTGATGCTGTTCGGCGCCAAGAAGCTGCCGGAGGCCGCCCGCGGGCTGGGCCGTTCGCTGCGCATCTTCAAGGCGGAGACCTCTAAGCTCCGCGACGACGACGAGGCCCCGGCCGCCACCGTCCAGCCGCAGCCTCAGCAGCCCGCTCCGGCCCCGGCTCCGCAGCAGATCGCCCCGGCGCCCGCGCAGTCCGTCGAGGAGCAGGCCCGCGCCCTGGAGGAGCAGGCCGCCCGCCTGCGCGCCCAGGCCGCCTCCAAGCCGCAGTAGCCGCGAGGGGGCGCCGGTGTCTGGACTGAGGAGTGAGCGAGCGCAGTGAGCGAACGACGAGGGAAGACATCGGGCTTAAGCCCTCGAGCCGCGGCACGGAGTGTCGCAGTGAGCCCGTGAGGGGGCGCCGGTGTCTGGACTGAGGAACGCAGTCGCGGAGCGACCGAGTGACGAGGGAAGACGCCGGACCAAGAGCCCCCGAGCCGCGGCACGGAGTGTCGCAGTGAGCCCGTGAGGGGGCGCCGGTGTCTGGACTGAGGAACGCAGTCGCGGAGCGACCGAGTGACGAGGGAAGACACCGGACACCAGCCCTCGAGCCGCGACACGAAGTGTCGCAGTGAGCCCGTGAGGGGGCGCCGGTGTCTGGACTGAGGAACGCAGTCGCGGAGCGACGGAGTGACGAGGGAAGACATCGGGCTTAAGCCCCCGAGCCGCGACACGAAGTGTCGCAATGAATACTGCATGAGCACAAACCATCACCCTCTCGGACCGGGATTCGTCAATGGCGCTGCTGAAATGGCCCAAGCCGGGGCAGAACCGGTCGGTCCCGTCCGAGGACGCGGCCGAGGGGCGCATGCCGCTCATGGACCATCTCCGTGAGCTGCGCAACCGGCTGATCATCGCGTTGCTCGGCCTGGTGGCCGGGATCATCATCGGGCTTGTCTTCTTCGACCCGATCTGGGCGTTCATCACGAAGCCCTACTGCAACCTGCCCGCCTCGCAGGTGCTGCGCAAGGGCGAGTGCACGTTCGCCATCCGCGGGGTGTTCGAGGCGTTCTTCGTCAACCTGAAGGTCGCCGCGCTCTTCGCGGTGGTCGTCTCCTCCCCGGTCTGGCTCTACCAGATCTGGGCGTTCGTCACCCCCGGCCTGTACCGCAACGAGAAGCGCTACTCGGCGACGTTCCTGGGCATGGCGATCCCGCTGTTCCTCGCGGGCGCCGCGCTGGCCTACGTGATCATGGACAAGGGGCTGTCGATCCTGCTGGGGTTCGCCCCGGCCAACGCCATCCCGCTGCTGGAGATGGACGACTACCTCACCTACGCGCTGGTGATGCTCATCATCTTCGGCGTCTCCTTCGAGTTGCCGCTGCTGATGGTGTTCCTCAACGTGATCGGCGTCCTGCCGCGCGCCACGGTGGCCGCCCACCGCCGCATGGTGATCTTCATCATGTTCGTCTTCGCGGCGATCGCCACCCCCAGCACCGACCCGTTCTCCATGATCGCGCTAGCCCTGCCCATGGTCCTGCTGTTCGCCCTCGCCGAGGGGTTCATGTACCTGCGGGAGCGCAGGGCGGCGGCCAAGGGCGATGACTTCTCCCATCTGTCCGACGACGAGGCGTCCGCCCTGCCGGACGAGGTCTCTCCTCTCGATTCGGACACGACGGATTCCGATCCGGCGAAGTAGGGGATAAGTTCCGGTCTGTGCCCGGAGAGATCGCCCTGCTCGTCAACCCCGCCGCCCGGGGTGGCCGTTCCCGCGGCCTGCTCGCCCCGGTGCTCGACCGGCTCCGGAGCGGCGGCGCCGAGGTCTCGGTGATCCTCGGCGAGTCCGCCGACGACGCCCTGGAGCGGGCCTGCACCGCGGTCGCCGAGGCCCCCGGCGCGCTGGTCGCCTTCGGCGGCGACGGCCTGGTCCACCTGGCCGTCCAGGCGGTCGCCGGCACCGACGTCCCGCTGGGCGTCATCCCGGCCGGGACCGGCAACGACATCGCCGCCGCGCTCGGCCTGCCGACCCGCGACCCCCTGGCCGCCGCCGACACGGTGCTGCGCGGGCGGGTCCGGGTGGTCGACGCCGCCCGGGCCGGCGTGGACGAGTGGTTCGCCGGGGTGGTGGCCTGCGGCTTCGACTCGCGGGTCAACGAGCGGGCCAACCGCCTCACCTGGCCGCCCGGCATGGCCAAGTACGTCGTCGCGCTGGCCCAGGAACTGCGCTCCTTCCGGCCCATCCCGTTCCGCCTGGACCTCGACGGCGAGGTGGTCGAGCGCGAGGCGATGCTGGTCGCGGTCGGCAACACCGACTCCTACGGCGCCGGCATGCGGGTGTGCCCCGCCGCCGTCCCCGACGACGGACTGCTGGACGTGACGATCCTCGGCGCCGTCCCCCGCGGGGAGTTCCTGCGGACCTTTCCCCGGGTGTACCGCGGCACCCACGTCTCCCATCCCGCGGTCACCGTCCACCGCGCCCGGCGGGTGACGCTGGATGCCCCGGGCATCGTCGCCTACGCCGACGGCGAGCGCCTCGGCCCCATCCCGCTGACCTGCGAGATCGTTCCCGGCGCGCTGAACGTCCTGGCTTAGGGCGCCTGCCGCGGGGCACGGAGGATCGACCGGAAACCCGGTGTCGGTAGGGTGGAGGCATGACGACCCCAGCGGAACGTTACGCTGCCTTCCGTCAGAGCCAGGCCGAAAGCGGGCCCGCGCTGACCTCGTTCCGCGGTCTGTACGACTTCGAGCTGGACGACTTCCAGCTGGACGCCTGCCGGGCCCTGGAAGCGGGCGACGGAGTCCTGGTCGCCGCCCCCACCGGCTCGGGCAAGACCGTCGTGGGTGAGTTCGCGGTCCACCTGGCCCTGAGCGAGGGCCGCAAGTGCTTCTACACCACTCCGATCAAGGCGCTGTCCAACCAGAAGTACAACGACCTGGTCCGCCGGTACGGCGCCGCCGACGTCGGCCTGCTCACCGGTGACAACAGCGTCAACGGCGACGCCCCCATCGTGGTGATGACCACCGAGGTCCTGCGCAACATGCTCTACGCCGGGTCCTCCACCCTCACCGGCCTCGGGTTCGTCGTCATGGACGAGGTGCACTACCTCGCCGACCGCTTCCGCGGCGCGGTCTGGGAAGAGGTGATCATCCACCTGCCCGAGTCGGTGCGGCTGGTCGCCCTGTCGGCCACGGTCAGCAACGCCGAGGAGTTCGGCGAGTGGATGGGAGAGGTCCGCGGTGACACCAGCGTCATCGTCGACGAGCACCGCCCGGTCCCGCTCTGGCAGCACATGCTCGTCGGCCACCGCCTGTACGACCTGTTCGTGGCCGACGAGGAGGGCCGCCGCCCGCAGGTCAACCCCGCCCTGATGCGCATCGCCCGCGACGAGGAGCGCCAGGCGTTCGGCCGGGGCCGTCGCGGCTACTCCCGGCCCCGCAGGCCGGGCCCGCCGGACCGGGCCGCGGCCATCGAGCGGCTCGACGCCGAGGGCCTGCTGCCCGCCATCACCTTCATCTTCTCCCGGGCCGGCTGTGACGCCGCCGTCGCCCAGTGCGTGTTCTCCGGCATCCGGCTCACCACCGACGCCGAGCGCCACGAGATCCGCCAGATCGTCGACGAGCGCACCGCGCACCTGCCGGACGAGGACCTCGCGGTGCTGGGCTACCTCGAGTGGCGCGACGCCCTGGAACGCGGCCTGGCCGCCCACCACGCGGGCATGCTCCCGACCTTCAAGGAGGTCGTCGAGGAGTTGTTCACCCGCAACCTCGTCAAGGCCGTCTTCGCCACCGAGACCCTCGCGCTGGGCATCAACATGCCCGCCCGCTCGGTGGTGATCGAGAAGCTCGACAAGTGGAACGGCGAGACCCACGCCGACCTGACGCCCGGCGAGTACACCCAGCTCACCGGCCGGGCCGGGCGGCGCGGCATCGACGTCGAGGGCCACGCGGTGGTCCAGTGGCAGCCGGGCACCGACCCGTTGCAGGTCGCGGGCCTGGCCAGCACCCGGACCTATCCGCTGCGCTCCAGCTTCCGCCCCTCCTACAACATGGCGGTCAACCTGGTCGGCCAGGTCGGCCGGGAACGCGCCAGGTCCCTGCTGGAGTCGTCCTTCGCGCAGTTCCAGGCCGACCGGGCCGTGGTCGGCATCGCCAAGCAGCTCCGCCGCCACGAGGAGGCGCTGGAGGGCTACCGCAAGGCGATGACGTGCCACCTCGGCGACTTCGAGGAGTACGCCGCGCTGCGCAGGGCGCTGTCGGACCGCGAGTCCGAGCTGTCGCGGCAGCGCGGCGCCGCCCGCCGGGCGCAGGCGCTGCGCTCGCTGGAGGCGCTGCGACCCGGCGACATCATCCGCGTCCCCGGCGGGCGGCGGGCCGGCCTGGCGCTCGTCCTCGACCCGGGCCTCAACTCCCGCGGTGACGGCCCCTCCCCGCTGGTGCTGACCATCGGCAAGCAGGTCAAGAAGTTGTCGCCGGCCGACTTCCCGATGCCGGTGGAGCCGGTCGAGCGGCTGCGCATCCCCAAGGGCTTCAACTCCCGCTCGCCCAAGGACCGCGCCAACCTCGTCTCCTCGATGCACGCCAAGCTCGGCGACCGCGACTTCGGCAAGCCGCCCAGGGTGCGCGACCACGCCGCCGAGGACGAGGAGGTCGCGCGTCTGCGCAAGGAGATCCGCCGGCATCCCTGCCACGGCTGCGACGAGCGCGAGGACCACGCCCGCTGGGCCGAGCGCTACTACAAGCTGCTGCGCGAGACGGACGGTCTGCGCCGCCGCGTCGAGGGCCGCTCCCACGTCATCGCCCGCACCTTCGACAAGGTCTGCGGGGTGCTCGACCAGCTCGGCTACCTCGAAGGCGAGCACGTCACCGCCGAGGGCCGCCGGCTGGGCCGCCTCTACACCGAGCTGGACCTCCTCACGGCCGAGTCGCTGCGCGCGGGCATCTGGGAGAACCTCGACCCGGCCGAGCTGGCCGCCTGCGTCTCCGCGCTGGTCTTCGAGTCCCGGCAGGCCGACGAGGGCCGCCAGCCCAGGCTCCCCGGGGGCGAGGCGCAGAAGGCGCTGACCGACATGATCCGCCTGTGGGCCGAGCTGGAGGCCATCGAGGGCGACCACGGCCTGTCCTTCCTCCGGGAGCCCGACGCCGGGTTCGCCTGGGCGGCGTTCCGCTGGGCGCGGGGCCACAACCTCGACGCCGTGCTGGGCGACGGCATCGGCGGCTCCGAGCTGGCCGCGGGCGACTTCGTCCGCTGGACCAAGCAGCTGCTGGACCTGCTCGGCCAGATCGCCGAGGCGGCCCCGGCGAACAGCAAGGTCAAGCAGACGGCGGGCAAGGCGATGGACGCCCTGCGGCGCGGTGTGGTGGCCTACTCCTCGGTGGGCTGACGCGGGGTCGCCGAGAACCGGTGCGGGCCGACGGCGTCAGGGTGCGGGCGTCCCGGTTCCGCGCGGGCCGGGCGCGGCGCCGCTCCGGGCCGGGAACCGGCGGCCACCGGGTCCCCCGGAACCGGCAGACTGACCGCTCGGTCAATACCCCGTGACGGCCGGTGCGCGGAAAGTAGCCCCGGGGCCTGTTTCCTGGGTGATCGCCACGGAAATCCCGGTATCAGGCCCCTTTGGACCCCCGCTCAGGGAGGTAACCATGTTCGCTCTCATCGCCGCAGTCCTGTTCCTCCTCGCTCTGATCTTCCAGATCGCCGGTGTCGCCATCGGCGCCGTCGTGACCGCGGCCACGCTCGCCCTGGCAGGATTGCTCGCCGTCGCGCTGCACCTGATGGGAGTCGGCACCGGCTGGACCCTCAAGCGTTGATCGAGGACGGGCGGCCCGCGCGGGCCCCGCAGGGGCTCCGCCGCGGGAGGGCCCGTCACGGCCGAAGGCCGCGCCCGGTGATCCGGGCGCGGCCTTCGTGACGCCGGGGCCACGTCACTACGCCACGCTGAACCGGACCTCCCGGGTCGCCGGGTCGGCGCGGGTCAGCCGTACCCGGACGGCCTCGCCCAGCGGCAGCCGCTCGCCGTCGCAGCGGGCCACCACCGCCGGGCCGGTGACCTGGACCACGCCGGACTCCCCGTCGTCGGCCACGTCGATCACCACCGCGTCGAACGTCTGCCCCACCCGGTCGCGCAGCACGAACGCCTCCACCAGGTCCACGCAGGCACGCTCGGCGGCGCCCGCCCGCCGCCCGGTGGCCTGCATGATGTCCGGCAGCTCGCCCATGATCGCCTGGATCCCCTCCGGCACCGGCTCGCCCGCGGCGACCGCCAGGCAGATCTCGGTGGCGTAGCGGTCGACGAGCCGCCGCAGCGGCGCGGTCACGTGCGCGTACGGCGCCGCCACCGCGGCGTGCTCCGCCTGCCGGGGCGGCTCACCGTTGAAGGCGACGTACCCGGCGCCACGCAGCAGCACCGTGGACTCCCGCAGGAACGCGGCGTGCTCGGGGACCTTCGGATCCAGGCCGTGCACCACGTCGCCGTAGGAGGCGTCCTCCGGCCAGGAAACGCCCAGAGCGGCGGCGGCCCGGCGCATCCGGGCGACCTCCTCGGCCGGCGCGGGCGGCAACACCCTCAGCAGGCCGATCTCGGCGTCCAGCATCATCGAGGCGGCGGCCATGCCGGTCAGCAGCGAGATCTGGGCGTTCCACGTCTCGGCGTCGAGCGAGGCGCGCAGCTCCACCCGGTAGCCGTCCCCGTCGGGGACGATCTCCTGCTCGGGTGTGGGCAGGCTGATCCCGCCGCGGTCGCGCTCCAGGGCGAGGCGGAGCCGGCCGATCTCGGCCAGCAGCCGCAGCGTGCCGTCGGCGGTGCCGGTGTCCACCGCGGCCTGCACGTAGTCGTAGTCGAGCCGCTCGCGGCTGCGCACCAGCGCCCGGGTCACGTCGGCGCCCACGATCCGGCCGTCGGAGTCGAGATCGACGCACCACAGCGCGGCCGAGCGCGTCACCCCGGGCAGCAGGCTGGCCGCGCCCTCCGACAGCACGGGCGGGTGCAGCGGCACCCGCCCGTCGGGCAGGTAGACGGTCTCGCCGCGCTCACGGGCCTCCAGGTCGATCGCGCCGCCGGGCCGCACGAACGCCCCGACGTCGGCGACGGCGTACCAGACGCGGTAGCCGCCGGGCCGCTCCTCCAGGTGCATCGCCTGGTCCAGGTCCATGGAGCCGGGCGGGTCGATGGTGATGAACGGCAGGTCGGTGCGGTCCAGCTCCGGTAGGACGGGTGCCTGGGCCACCCATTCGGCCTCGTCGATCACGGCGAGAGGGAACTCCTCGGGAAGCTGCAGCTCCCGGCGGATCCGCTCGAAACCATCGTCGAGCCGCGGATGGGACTCTTCGGGCATCCGTATGGTTCTGGGGGACACGGGGGCCAACCTATCGTTCACCGTCGCGCCGGCCGCACCGGAGCGCGGCGAGGGTCCGGCGGAACGGCGCGGGCCGGCGGCCGCGCCGGAGGCGGTGGATCCTGGCATCTCGACGTCCTTCGGGTGCGGGGTCGAAGGACACGACTTCCCCGCAGCGCCCCGATGATGCCCACCGCACCCGTCTCCGCCGGGCCGCCGTACGGCCGTCCCACCGAGAGCGGGCGCGGCGGGACGGCCGCCGCGGGCCCTCGGCACGCGGCGGTACGGCGGCGTGGGCCCTCAAAGCGCGGCGGTACGGCGGCGCGGGCCCTCAGAGCACGGCGGACAGGCGCTTGAGCGGGCCGTGCAGGCCGTACCGCTCGGCCAGGGCGTCGAGCGCCTCCGGGTCGCGCGGCGCGGCGGGCAGGGACAGGTCGAGCTCCGGGACCGGCGCGTCGTGCGCCACCCGGACCACCGCGGGGGCGGCGCGCAGGTAGTCGCGGGCCGCGGCGAGCTTGGCGCGCTGCCCGGCCGGCAGGTCGCCCGCGCCGTCGTCCAGGGCCGTGACCAGCGCCTCCAGCGAGCCGAACCGGGTGATCAGCGCGGCCGCCGTCTTGTCGCCGATCCCGGCGACGCCGGGCAGGCCGTCGCTGGGGTCGCCGCGCAGCACGGCGAAGTCGGCGTAGGAGCGGCCCGGCACGCCGTACCGGGCGGACACCGCGGCCTCGTCGACGATCTGGAGGTTCTTGACGCCCCGCGCGGTGTACAGGACGCGGACGGGGCGGGCGTCGTCGACGAGCTGGAACATGTCGCGGTCGCCGGTGACGATGTCCACCGGCCCGCGGGCACGGGCGGTGAACGTGCCCATCACGTCGTCGGCCTCGTAGCCGGGCACCCCGACGCGGGCGATGCCGGCGGCGTCGAGCACCCGCTCGATCACCGGCACCTGCGGGGCCAGGGTGTCGGGGACCTCCTCGCCGCCGTCGGCGGCGAGCCGGTGCGCCTTGTAGGAGGGGATCGCCGCCACCCGGAAGGCCGGGCGCCAGTCGGCGTCCATGCAGGCCACCAGTTCGCCGGGGGAGTGCTCCCGGACCAGCATGGCGATCATGTCGATGAGCCCGCGGACGGCGTTGACCGGCATGCCGTCCGGCGCGGTCACCGACTCGGGGACTCCGTAGAAGGCACGGAAGTAAAGAGAGGGGGTGTCGAGCAGAAGAAGCTTCTCGGGACTGGTCGTCATGGCATCAGCATGCCCTTAAGTCGTCGGGGAACGGGAGAAGCCGCCGGCGGGCGCTTGGAGGCATCGGCCCGGGCATGGCGGTCGTTCAACCGGCCGGGGCGAACGCCAGCACGCAGACGTCGTCTTCGGGGTTGGGGCCGCCGACCGCCTCGACCAGCCGGTCGAGCCCGGCGGACAGGCCGGCCCCGCGCAGCCCGGACAACCCGGCCGCCGCCTTCAGCAGCAGCGCGACGCCGTCGTCGATGTCGCGGTCGCGCCGCTCCACGAGGCCGTCGGTGAACAGCAGCAGCAGGTCGTCCTCGCGCAGCCGGATCTCGGCCGAGGCGTACGGCTCGGTGAGGGTGGCGCCCAGCAGCACCCCGTCGGGCGGGGCGAGCTGGACGGCCGTCCCGTCGCGGACCAGGACCGGCGCGGGGTGCCCGGCCTGGCTCCAGGTGAACACGCCGGTGGCCGGGTCGAGGTGGCCGGCGACGGCGGTCGCGGTGGCCTCGGCCATCCGGTGCGTCACCAGGTGGTTGAGCCACGAAAGCAGCCGGCCGGCCGGCTCGCCGGTCATCGCCAGTGCCGTCAGCGCGTGCCGCAGTACGGTCATCTCCGCGGCGGCGGGCAGGCCGTGCCCGGACACGTCGCCGACGGCCAGCAGGATCCGGCCGTCCGGCAGGGGGACGGCGTCGTGCCAGTCGCCGCCGAGGCCGTCCTCGGCGCCGGTCGGGTGGTAGCGCGTCTCGATCCGCGCGCCGGGCAGGCCGGGCGAGGAGGCGGGGCCGGGCAGCAGTGCCTCGCAGAGGGCCTCGCTCCGCCGCTGCTCCAGGGTCGCCCGGCCGAGGAGCTCGCCCAGCCGGCGCCGCGCCTCGGCGATGCCGCGTTCGGCCAGGCGGTGGCCGGTGACGTCCTGGATCACGCCGTGCACGGCGGTGCGCCCGCCGGCCGCCACGGGGTCCAGGGCCGCCCGCAGGTTGCGGATCTCGCCCCGGCGGCGGATGCGGAACTCGGTCTCGCCGGGCTCGGCCCGGTGCACGACGGACCGCAGCAGGCGGTCCAGGCCGGCCCGGTCGCCCGTCTCGACGTGGGAGGCCAGGTCCGCCAGGCGGATGGGCCCCTCGCCGGGATCGCGGCCGAAGATGGCGTACACCCGGTCGGACCAGATGGTCTCCCCGGTCTGGAGATTCCATTCGGCCCAGCCGAGATCGCCCAGCCGTTCGGCCTGCGCCAGCCGGACGCTGAGGAGGTGGTGTTCGACGGCCAGGTGCTCGTCCAGCTCTCCCCGCGGGCGCCGCGTCGTGTCGGTCGCGGTCAGCGGGGCGGAACCGGTCACGTGGTCGTTTCGTGGGTGGAGGGGGGGCTGGTGGCCGCCCACTACGCCGACCATTTAGCTCGCTCTCGAAATGTGTGGTCTTGCGGACATTCTATTGACAAATTGTGATCGTGCTTCAACGGAGTGTAGTGATGTCGTCGCGATCCGGGTGGGGTTTCCCGGGCTTTCCCGCACTTTCCTTGGTGCTCCGGGGCCGGATGCGTCGTTCGTCCTTCCGGTACTAGATTGGGCGATGTGACAACGGAGTCTGCTGACCTGTATCCCGTTACCCGCCTGGCCGACGCCCAGCGGGCGACCGCCGCCGCCGGGCTCGGAGCGCTGCTCCTGACGCCCGGCCCCGACCTGCGGTACGTGACCGGCTACGACGCGCTGCCGCTGGAGCGGCTCACCTGCCTGGTGCTGCCGGCCGAGGGCGACGCCTTCCTCGTGGTGCCCCGTCTGGAGCTGCCCGCCGCCGAGCACTCCCCGGCCTCCCGGCTGGGCGTCGAGTTCGTGCCCTGGGACGAGACCGACGACCCGTACGCGGCGATCGGCGCCCGGCTGGGCGGGGTCTCCCGGGTCGGCCTGGCCGACCGCATGTGGGCGATGCAGTCGCTGCGCTTCCGCGACGCGCTCCCCGGCGCCGAGCAGGTGCTCGCCGGGACGGTCCTGCGGGGGCTGCGCATGCGCAAGAGCCCGGCCGAGGTGGCCGCGCTGCGCGAGGCGGGCGCCGCCATCGACGCCGTCCACGCCCAGGTGCCCGAGTTCCTGCGGGCCGGCCGTACCGAGCGGGAGGTCGGGCGGGACATCGCCGAGGCGATCGTCGCCGCCGGCCACGCGACCGTCGACTTCGTCATCGTCGGCTCCGGTCCCAACGGCGCCAGCCCGCACCACGAGCTGTCGGACCGGGTCATCCAGCCCGGGGAGCCGGTCGTGGTGGACATCGGCGGCCAGATGCCCAGCGGCTACTGCTCCGACTCCACCCGGGTCTACTGCGTCGGGGAGCCCCCGGCCGACTTCGTCAAGTACTACGACGTGCTCCAGCGCGCCCAGGAGGCCGCCTGCCGGGCGGTACGGCCCGGCGTCGCGTGCGAGGCCATCGACGCCGCCGCGCGGGAGGTGATCGCCGAGGAGGGCTACGGCGAGTACTTCATCCACCGCACCGGCCACGGCATCGGCCTGGAGACCCACGAGGAGCCCTACATCGTCGCGGGCAACGCCGAGCCGATGGCGCCGGGCTTCGCCTTCTCCGTCGAGCCGGGCATCTATCTCCCCGGCGCCCACGGCGCCCGCATCGAGGACATCCTCGTCTGCACCGAGGAGGGTGGCGAGCGGGTCAACCACCGGCCTCGCGAGCTCGTCATCGTGTAACAAGTGTCACAATCGGGGTGGCCGGTGAACCCGGTCACCCTTTTTGTCGCTCTCGCCCATGACCTGGAGCGGATATGACCGTTGAACGTGTTCTGCCGACCGCCGAGGCCCACGACCTGATCGACCTGGTCCGCGACCTCGTCGGCAAGGAGGTCGCGCCCCGGGCCGCGGCCGACGAGGCCACCGGGCGCTTCCCCCGGGAGGTCTTCACCACCCTGGGCCGCGCCGGCCTCCTCGGGCTGCCCTACCCCGAGGAGCACGGCGGCGCGGCGCAGCCGTACGAGGTCTACCTCCAGGTGATCGAGGAGCTGGCGGCCGGATGGCTGGCGGTCGGCCTCGGCCTGTCGGTGCACACCCTGTCGTGCTTCCCGATCGCCGCCTACGGCACCGACGCCCAGCGCGCGGAACTGCTGCCGGAGATGCTCGGCGGCGAGCTGCTGGGCGCCTACTGCCTGTCGGAGCCCCACTCCGGCTCCGACGCCGCCGCCCTGACCACCCGGGCCGCGCGCGACGCCGACGGCTACACGGTGGACGGGGTCAAGGCGTGGATCACCCACGGCGGCGCCGCCGACTTCTACACGCTCATGGCCCGCACCTCGCCCGACGGAGCCCGCGGCATCTCCTGCTTCCACGTCCCGGCCGGCACGCCGGGCCTGTCGTTCGGCGAGCCCGAGCGGAAGATGGGCATGAAGTCCTCGCCGACGGCCCAGGTCCGCTTCGACGCGGCGCGGCTCGGCCCCGACGCCCTGGTCGGCTCCGAGGGCGAGGGCTTCCGCATCGCCATGGCCGCCCTGGACGGCGGGCGGCTCGGCATCGCCGCCTGCGCGGTGGGCGTGGCCCAGGCCGCCTTCGACGCCGCCGCCTCCTACGCCAGGGAGCGCCGGCAGTTCGGCTCGCGGATCGCCGACTTCCAGGGCATCGGCTTCATGCTCGCCGACATGGCCACCGGCATCGCCGCCGCGCGCGCCCTCTACCTGGACGCCGCCCGGCTGCGCGACACCGGCCGGCCGTACGGCACGCAGGCCGCCATGGCCAAGCTGTTCGCCACCGACATGTGCATGAAGGTCACCACCGACGCGGTGCAGGTGCTCGGCGGCTACGGCTACGTCGAGGACTTCCCGGTCGAGCGGTACATGCGCGAGGCGAAGGTGCTGCAGATCGTCGAGGGCACCAACCAGGTCCAGCGCCTGGTCATCAGCAGGGCCGTCGCCAAGGGCTGATCGGGGGAAGGCCGGGCCCCTCCTCAGGTCGGCCTCCTCGGGCCGGCCTGTTCGGGGCCGGCCTCCTCAGATCGGCCTCTTCCGGATGGCGTGAGCCCGGGGCCCGTCCCCGCGGACCGCCCTGAACCCGGACCCTCCCGGCCGCCGGAGGCACCGGCGGCCCTCCCGGTCAGCCGGGCAGGGGCAGGGCGGAGAGGACGACCACGCAGAGGACGGCGCAGACCAGGGTGACGGCGGCGGTGCGGACCCGCGCCGCCGCGGTCGGCCGCAGGATGACCGGCAACGCCAGGCCCATGACCGCCAGGGCCGCGAGCGACCACGGAACCGCAAGGGAGCCCACGCGGTCCAGCAGCTCCGCCGACCGGAGCTCCTGGGTGAACCGGGCCAGCAGCAGCCCGCTGAGCACTCCCACCACGAGGTCGCCGCACCGGCCGGGACGGCGGCAGAGATGCCCGGTCAGGCCGAAGGCGATCAGCACGGCGGCCAGCACCGCCATCTCCCAGCCGATGCCCCCGATGCCCCCCGTGCCCTCGGTGCCGCCGGGGACGAGCGGGGTCTGGCGGTCGAGCGCGTGAGCCGTCATGTGACCGGCCGCGGTGCCCGCCCCGGTGAGGCCGCCGATCAGCAGGGCCCAGCCGGGCCGGGAGATGCCACGCGTCATGGCCAGGACCAGCACGCCGTACAGGTAGGGGTCGTAGAAGGCCACGACATGCGCGGGCAGCGCATCGGCGGCCGTCTGACCGGCCAGGGAGAGGGCCATGCCCAGCGTCAGGCCCACCAGCATCCGGCCGATGACGGCCCGCTCCCGCCGATCCAGCACCCGGAAGTCAGGCTCGGGGGAGGGATGTCGCTGCTCCGACGCCGGGAGAGCGGACTCCCGGGGCACGGGCCACCCCGCCACGTCATCGCTCGTCCCCATGCGACGGCCTCACCCCCCCGGGCGTCATGGAACCTCACCTCTACGGTTGTGATTCCGCATGTTGCCCGCGGGTGGTGTCAGAAAAATCGCAAAACTTATCTAAATTTGCCCTCATTGTTGTACTCACTGCGACACTGCGTGTCGCGGCTCGGGGGCTGGTGTCCGGTGTCTTCCCTCGTCACTTCGTCGCTTCGCTCCTGCGTTCCTCGGTCCAGACACCGGCGCCCCCTCGCGGTGTTCATGGCGACACTGCGTGTCGCGGCTCGGGGGCTCTTGCCCGGTGTCTTCCCTCGTCACTTCGTCGCTGCGCTCCTTCGTTCCTCAGTCCAGACACCGGCGCCCCCTCGCGGGTCCAGGCACCGGCGGCTTCTTGCGGGTCAGAGGCCGTATTCCTCCAGGAGGCGGAGCCAGATCTCGCTGACCGTGGGGAAGGACGGTACGGCGTGCCACAGCCGGTCGAGGGGCACCTCGCCGGTCACCGCGATCGTCGCCGAGTGCAGCAGTTCGGCGACGCCCGCGCCGACGAAGGTCACGCCGAGCAGGACGCGGCGGCGCTCGTCCACCACCGCCTTCGCCCGTCCCCGGTAGTCCTCGCCGAGCAGGTAGGCCCCGGTCACCGAGGCCAGGTCGTACTCCACCACGCGCACGTCGAACCCCGCGGAGCGGGCGGCGGCCTCGGTCCGGCCGACCGCGCAGACCTGCGGGTCGGTGAAGACCACCTGGGGCGCGCCGAGGGAGTCGGCTACGGCGCGCAGCCCCGGCAGGTCGTCGCGGTCGCCCCGGACCCGCGCCGCGATCACGTCGCCGCACACCCGCGCCTGGTACTTGCCCATGTGGGTGAGAAGGTTGCGGCCGTTGACGTCGCCCACCGCGTACAGCCAGCCCTCGGGGACCCCGGTGGCGCGCATGCTGTCGTCGACCTCCACCGGGCCCTTCTCGGGCAGGCCCACGGTGCCGAGGCCGAGGTCGCCGGTCGCGGGCCGGCGCCCGGTGGCCATCAGCAGCTCGTCGGCCGTGATCGGCGGGCCCTCGCTCAGGTGGACGGTCACCGGGCCACCCGGTACGGACCGCTCCACCTTCGTCACCTCGACGCCGAAGCGGACGTCGACGCCGCCGTCGGCCAGCGAGTCGCGCAGCAGCTTCCCGGCGAACGGCTCCATCCGGTCCAGCAGCGAGCGGCCCCGCACCAGCATCGTCGTCTCCTCGGCGCCGAGCCCGTGCATGGCCTGCGTCATCTCGCAGGCCACCACGCCGCCGCCCACCACGACGAGCCGCTTCGGGATCTCCTGGGCGACGGTCACCTCATGGCTCGTCCAGGGGGCCGCCTCCCGCAGACCGGGGATCGGCGGGAGCGCCGCCCGGCTGCCGGTGGCCAGCACGACCGCGTGCCGGGCGGTCAGCAGGCGGACGGCGCCGCCGGGAGCGGTCACCTCGACCCGCAGCGGTCCGCTCAGCCGCCCCCGGCCCCGTACGAACTCCGCGGGCACGCTCTTGATCCACTTCACCTGCCCGGCGTCGTCGAGGTGCGAGACGGCCTCGTCGCGGCGGGCGAGCACCGCGGCGACGTCCAGGGGTCCCGTGGACATGCCGGGCACCCGGCGGACGTCGGCGGCCAGCTCCACCGGGCGCAGCAGCGCCTTGCTGGGCACGCACGCCCAGTAGGAGCACTCCCCGCCGGCGAGGTCCTCCTCCACCACCGCGGCGCTCAGCCCCCCGCGGACGGCCCGGGCCGCGACGTTCTCCCCGGCGGGGCCGGCCCCTATCACGATCACGTCGAACTCGTCGGACACCATTACCTCCACAGGACGCGTGCGCCGTCGTACAGCGGCGACCGCACCAGCTTCCCACCCTGCCGCCGGTACGTCCTGTCTGCCCCCGAACCCGCCGGTCCGGATCGGGTACGGCGAAGGCCACCCGTTCCGGTATCTTTCGTCAGCCGTTGTGTTCCCCGGCCCCCGCGGGCCGGATCCCCGAGATGAGACGTCATGACCTCCGACCAGGCGCGCGCCGCCCGTTCCCGGCATGGCCGCTGGAACGCGCAGACATGGTTCAACGTCGTGCTGCTGGCCATGGCCGTGCTGCTCGCCGTATCCGCGGTGTTCGGCGCGAGCGTGCTGCGCACCGCGGCTCAGGCGTCCGACCGGCTCATCGACCAGATCACGGTGGGCAGGCTCCAGGCCGAGCGCATGCAGACGAGTCTCCTGAACCAGGAGACCGGCCTGCGGGGCTTCGCCATCACCGGCAAGGAGGAGTTCCTCCAGCCGTACGAGGACGGCCTGAGCGCCCAGCGGGCCGCCGCGGCGCAGGTGCGGACGGTGGCGCCGGGGGAGAAGGCGCTGGGCCGGCTGGAGTCGGTCGAGCGGCTGAGCGAGCGGTGGCGCTCCGAGTACGCCGAGCCGATGATCGAGGCCGTACGGCGCAGCGGCCCCTCGGCCGTGTCCCAGCTGCGGGCCGAGGAGAGCAAGGCCGCCTTCGACGCGGTCCGCCGCGCGCTCGACGACCAGAACGCCGCCTGGAGCGCGGCCAGGGACCGCGCCCGCGCCGAGCTGGAGCGGACCCGCACGACCCGCGACACCACCTTCTTCATCATCCTGGCCGGCTTCCTCCTGATGATCGTCACGGTCGCGGTGCTGCTGCGGGTGGCGGTGTTCCGCCCCCTGGCGCGCCTGGGCGAGGCGTCCCGCCGGGTCACCGGGGGCGACTTCTCCCATCACGTCGACACCGGCGGCCCGGCCGACCTGGCGGCGCTGTCGAGCGACATGGAGGCGATGCGGCTGCGGATCGTCACCGAGCTGGAGGAGGCCCGCGGCTCCCGGCAGCAGATCGCCGCCCAGGCCGAGGAGCTGAAACGATCCAACGCCGAGCTGGAGCAGTTCGCCTACGTCGCCTCCCATGACCTGCAGGAGCCGCTGCGCAAGATCGCCTCCTTCTGCCAGATGCTCCAGCAGCGCTACGCCGACCAGCTCGACGAGAGGGCGAACACCTACATCGACTTCGCCGTCGACGGCGCCAAGCGCATGCAGGTGCTCATCAACGAGCTGCTCACCTTCTCCCGCGTGGGCCGCGTCCGCCAGGAGCCGGCCCCGGCCGGCCTGAACGAGATGATCGGCCACGCGCTGGCCAACCTCGCGGCGGCCGTGGAGGAGTCGGACGCCGAGATCGAGGTGGGGGACCTGCCGGTGGTCGTCGGCGACCGCACCCAGCTGGTGATGCTCTGGCAGAACCTGATCGGCAACTCCCTGAAGTTCCGCACCCCCGGCAGACGGCCGCACATCCGGATCGAGGCCGAGCGGGGCGACGGGGAGTGGCGGATCTCCCTGACCGACAACGGGATCGGAATCCCGGCCCACTTCGCCGACAAGATCTTCGTGATCTTCCAGCGGCTGCACCACCGGGACGCCTACGAGGGCACCGGGATCGGCCTGGCTCTCTGCCGGAAGATCGTCGAGCAGCACCAGGGCAGGATCTGGCTGGACACCGAGTACACCGAGGGCGCCCGTTTCGTCCTCACTCTGCCGGTCGCCGACGTCCCGGACGCTCCCGACGTCTCCGACGGCGAGGCCGGAGCCGAGCGGACGGACGTCCCGGCCCCGTCTTCCGGCGGGACTCCGGCGTCCCCCGGTGAGACCGCGGAGCCCTCCGCCGGGGTTGCGGCGGACGGGAAGGCGGCACGGGCGGAAGCCGGCGACTCGCATGACCCGGGGAACGCGGAAGGCACGCGGGCCGAGAGCGGCTGAGGCGCGGGCGGCGTTGGGACCATGACGTGACCGGAGGGCGGCGCGGAAGACCGCCGGGTGGCTATACCGTTGACCGGGTGGAGGAGATCGACCGCCGAATCGTGACATTACTGGCGAGTGACGGCCGGATGAGTTTCACCGACCTCGCCAAGGAGACCGGGTTGTCGGTGTCGGCGGTGCACCAGCGGGTGCGTCGGCTGGAGAAACGCGGGGTGGTGCGGGGATATGCCGCGCTGGTCGACTACGAGGCGATCGGGCTTCCGCTGACCGCGTTCGTGTCCATCAAGCCGATCGATCCGGCCGCCGCCGACGACGCCCCCGTCCGGCTGGCCCACCTGGCCGCGATAGAGGCGTGCCACAGCGTCGCCGGTGACGAGAGCTACATCCTCAAGGTCAGGGTGGCGTCGCCGTTCGCGCTGGAGGAGCTGCTCAGCCAGATCCGCACCGCCGCCAACGTCTCGACCCGGACGACCGTCGTGCTGAGCACGCCGTACGAGCACCGGCCCCCGGAACCGGCGGGCGGTGGGCCCGGCGGGGACGCCTGACCCCGCCCGCCGAGCCCCATGGGGCCCGCTGAGCCCCGTCGGGCCTGGAGAGTGCCCCACGGAGTCCCGCCGGCCTCACGGAAGCCTGCGGGGTCCCACGGAAGCCTCACGGAGCCTTGCGGGAGCCCGTCGCGTCCTTCCCGCCTGTGCGCGGCGGGGAAGGCGTGGCAGGCCGTACGACGGGCGCGGGAGCGCGGCGGAAGACGTGAGCGGGCCGCATGACGGGCGCGGCGTACGGCGGGCATGCTGCGGGCATACGGTGGCCGGGGACGGCGGGGGAGGTGCGAGCCGGGGGAGCGCGTGGGATCAGGCGAGGACGGAGAGGCCGAGACCAAGCTGTGATCGGGGTGTGGAGGCGGGTTCCTCGACGAGGCTGCTAAGATGGCTGGCTGTCACAACAGCCAAATGAGCCCGGAGCATCCCATTAGCATCAACAATAATGGATCGGCGACCGTCCGTCAACACGAGGTCGCTCGGGAGCAGGAATACGTCTCCGCCCTCTACGAGCGGCTCGACGTGCTCCGCGAGCGCACCCAGCGCCAGTTGGACGAGGTGCTCGCGCAGGGTGGGAGCGGCGGCACGCACCAGAACCGCTCCGAGCGCGACAGCTTCGCCGGGATGTACGCCGAGCGCCTGGGCCGCCTGTGGGGCGTGGAGAACGGCCTGTGCTTCGGGCGGCTCGACAAGGCCGACCAGACCGCCCTCTACATCGGGCGCATCGGCCTGGCCGACGACGACCAGCGCCGGCTGCTGATCGACTGGCGGGCGCCGGTGGCCCAGCCGTTCTACGGCGCCACCCCCGCCGCGTCGATGGGCGTCACCCGCCGCCGCCACCTGCAGACCAAGGGGCGCACGGTGGTCGGGGTGGACGACGACCTGCTCGACCTCGACGGACTCACCGACGAGGACGTCGCCACCCTCAACGGCGAGGCGGCGCTGCTGGCCTCCCTCGGCGCCCGGCGGACCGGGCGGATGCGCGACATCGTGGCGACCATCCAGGCCGAGCAGGACCGCATCATCCGCTCCGACCTGGACGGCGTGCTGGTCGTGCAGGGCGGTCCCGGCACCGGCAAGACGGTGGTCGCCCTGCACCGGGCGGCCTACCTCCTCTACACCCACCGGGAGCGGCTCGCCCGCCGGGGCGTGCTCATCCTGGGCCCCAACTCGACCTTCATGCGCTACATCGACCAGGTGCTCCCCTCGCTGGGTGAGACCGACGTGCTGCTGTCCACGGTCGCCGAGCTGTACCCCGGGCTCGTCCCCACGGTCCGGGAGCGCCCGGAGGTCGCCGCGGTCAAGGGCGACGCGCGCATGGTCCAGGTGGTGGCGCGAGCCGTACGGGAGCGGCAGCGGGTGCCGCGCAAGCCGGTCGAGATCCGCCTCGACGGCCACACCCTCAGGCTCGACGGCCGGGCCCTGGAGGCGGCGCGCAACCGGGCGGCCCGCTCGGGCAGGCCGCACAACGAGGCCCGCGCGGTGTTCGTCCGCCACCTGCTCAACATCCTGGCCCGGCAGATGGCCAAGCAGCTCGGCAAGGGCGTGATCGACGACGACGAGCTGGCCGGCATCCGCGAGGACCTGCGCACCGAGCGGCCCGTCAAGGCCGCGCTGAACAGGCTGTGGCCCTACACCACCCCCCGCCAGCTCCTGGTGGGGCTGTTCACCTCGCGCGAGCGGCTGGAGTACGCCGCGGGCGGGCTGCTGGACGCCGCCGAGCGCGAGCTGCTGCTGCGCGAGCCGCCCCGGCGCGGCGAGGACTGGTGGGCCCCCTCCGACGTGCCGCTGCTGGACGAGGCCTCCGAGCTGCTCGGCGACATCGACCCGGCGGTGCTGCGGGCCGGGGCGTGGTTCGCCGAGGAGGAGCAGGCCCTGGCGCGGGCCGCCGCCCAGGACGAGCGGCAGCACCAGCTCACCTACGCCAGGGAGGTGCTGGAGCTGACCGGCCTGGCGGAGATCATGGACGCCGAGAAGTTCGCCGCCCGCCACCTCTCCGACGAGGTGTACCTCACCACCGCCGAGCGCGCCGCGGCCGACCGGACCTGGGCGTTCGGCCACGTCATCGTGGACGAGGCCCAGGAGCTGTCGGAGATGGACTGGCGCATGGTGATGCGCCGCGTCCCCAGCCGGTCGATGACGATCGTCGGCGACCTGGCGCAGACGGGCTCCTCGGCGGGCGCCCGCTCCTGGGGCGACGTCCTCGACCCGTACGTCGCCGGGCGCTGGCGGCAGGAGACCCTCACGGTCAACTACCGCACCCCGGCCGAGCTGATGGCCGTGGCGGCGGAGGTGCTCGCCCTGGTCGGGCCCGGCCTGAGCGCGCCCACCTCGGTCCGCGAGACCGGCGCCCGGCCCTGGGCGGCCTCCCCGGTGGACCGCCTGCCCGGCCTGGTCGCCGCCGAGGTCGCCGAGGGGGGCCGCACGGTGGTGATCGTCCCGGAGACCGGCCGGGAGAAGTACGGCGAGCTCGTCACCGGGGCGGTCCCGGGCGCGGTCGCCGCGCCCGGGGCCGCCGCGCTGGACGCCCCGGCGGCGGTCCTGACCGTCGCCGAGGCCAAGGGCCTGGAGTTCGACACGGTCATCGTGGTGGATCCGGAGGCGATCCTGGGGGAGTCGCCACGCGGGGCCAGCGATCTTTACGTCGCGCTGACCAGGGCGACCCGCCGCCTTGGCGTCGTCCACGACGGCCCGCTGCCCGGGGCGCTCTCTCGACTTGAGGTACATCGGATCACATGAGACCATTGACGGCTCTCGCCGATCCTGTCCCAGCTGCGGAAACTTGATGTTTCCGCTGTTAGGGACACGGTTGACATCTGCGCTGGGGTCGGTAGTTTGCTGCCCAGTCCAGCACGGGACTGACCGGTTGGCCGCCTTTCGACATCGCCGCCTCCTGCGCCCGTGACGGGGGAGACCCCGTCCGTACAGCCAGGCGCAGGATCGGTGTTCCGTCGAGGCGGGGCACCCCTTCCGGGCGGGGGGTTGGACCCAGGAGGGGCCCGGGCACCCAGTAGACAACGGCAATCCGCGCCCGCCGCCGACGGGACGGAACCGGTCCGAAGGGCGGCCCGGGCTCTCTTCCCGCTCCCGTGCGAGCGCCGCAAGCGCCGGGGTGATCCCGCGGGCCTCCGTCCGCCCGGGGATCACCCCGTTGCCGTTTCCGAAGACCCGGGGTTCGTCCCGGGACGTTTCCCGGACCGTGGTTTCCTCGCCGTGCTCCGGGGGCGGTACCGTTCGGGCTAGGAAAAGGGCCGGACGGGCCGGTCGGAGGGGCCGGGCGCCCGATGCCCGCACGACGCCCGCATGACGCCCCGAAGGAGAGCCACGCCCGTGGTGCAGGAGAAGACGGCCGCCTCGCCTGCGGCCGCGCCGGGGGAGTCCCCCCACCGGCGGGCCGCGCTCCTCTCGCATCCGGTGTCCGGCCGCGCCGCGGCGGCCGTCGCGGGCGGCCTGCTGCTGTTCCTGTCCTTCCCGCCGCTCGGGCTGTGGTTCCTGGCGCCCTTCGGCGTGGCGCTCGCCGTGCTCGCCTCGTACGGCCTGCGCGCCCGCCGCGCCGTGTGGCCGGGCCTGCTGACCGGCCTCGTGTTCCTGCTGCCCGCGCTGCACTGGGCGAGCCCGATCGGGACCGACGCCTGGCTGGGCCTGACGGCCATTGAGAGCCTGTTCTACGCGGCCTGGGCCGCCGGATCGGCCCTGGTGTCCCGGCTGCCCCTGTGGCCCCTGTGGAGCGCCGCGCTGTGGGTGGCGATGGAGAAGGCCCGCGGGTCGTTCCCGTTCGGCGGCTTCCCCTGGGTACGGCTGGCCTTCAGCCAGGGGGACTCGGTCTTCACCCCGTACGCGGCCGTCGGAGGGGCCCCGCTGGTGGGCTTCGCGGTGGCGTTGTGCGGCGGGCTGCTCGCGCTGGCCGCGCTGCGGCTGTGGGCATCGCGGGCGGGGCGTGACCCCGGGGCTGACCCGGGGCCGGGTGGACGCCGGGGCCGGGCGCCGCTGGCGCTGGCGCTCGCCGGGGCGCTGGCCGTGCCGGCCGCGGCGTTCGCCGTGCCCCGCCACGGCGACGAGGGCCGGACGGTCCGGATCGGCGTCGTCCAGGGCAACGTCCCCGGCCGCGGCATGAACCCCCTCGGGAACGAGCCGGCGGTGGTGCTGGGCAACCACACCCGGATGCTCCACGAGATGGCCCGCGCCGTACGGGAGGGCCGGATGCCGAAGCCCGACCTGGTCGTGCTGCCGGAGAACTCCACCGACATCGACCCCTACCGCAGCGAGTTCGCCCGCCGCCAGATCGACGACGCCGTCAAGGACGTCGGGGTGCCCGTGCTGGTCGGCGCGGTGGTCGGGATCGGCGAGGACGGCCGGGCGACCCGCAGCATCGTGTGGGACCCGGTGACCGGGCCCGGGGCGTACTACGACAAGCAGAAGCTGGTCCCGTTCGGCGAGTACACCCCGCTCAAGGAACTCATGTTCGCCCTGTTCGAGCGGGCCGCCCTGGTCGGCAAGCAGTCGGTGCCCGGCACCCGCGACGGCGACCTCCGGGTCGGGCCGGTGACCGTCGGGGCGATCAACTGCTACGAGGTCGCCTACGACGGCGTCGTCGGCGACACCGCCAGGACCGGGGCCACCCCGCTGGTGGTGCAGACCAACAACGCGACCTACGCGCTGACGAACCTGCCGCCCCAGCAGCTCGCCATGTCGCAGCTGCGGGCGGTCGAGCACAACCGGGCGGTGCTGACCTCGGCGATCACCGGGATCTCCGCCCTGGTGAAACCGGACGGCGAGGTCGTCTGGCGCACCGGCGAGCTGGTCCCCGCGATGGACGTGCTGACCGTGCCGGTCAGAACCGGGCAGACCATCGCAACCAGGGCTGGCGCGCTGCCCGAATGGATCTTAATACTTATGGGTACGGGCGCGATGGCCGCCGTCGCGGCGCGCCGGATCCGCAACCTTGCCCACTCCGCGGGCGGGAGGGACGAACAGCAGGTGGGAGACGCGTGATGGAGCGGATGCCGGGCCGGGTGCTCGTCGTCGTGCCGACCTACAACGAGCGGGAGAACCTGCCGGCGATCGTGGGCAGGGTGCGCGCCGCGGTGCCCGAGGCGCACGTCCTGGTGGCCGACGACGCCAGTCCCGACGGCACAGGAGCGGTCGCCGACGAGCTGGCGGCCGGCGACGACCACGTCCACGCGCTGCACCGGCCGGGCAAGCAGGGTCTGGGCGCCGCCTACATCGCGGGGTTCCGCTGGGGCATGGCAGAGGGCTTCGACGTCCTGGTGGAGATGGACGCCGACGGCTCCCACCAGCCCGAGGAGCTGCCCAAGCTGCTGGAGCGGCTGGCCGGCGGGGCCGACCTGGTGATCGGCTCGCGGTGGGTGCCCGGCGGCGAGGTGGTCAACTGGCCCGCCTCCCGCGAGTTCCTCTCGCGCGGCGCCAACGTCTACGCCCGGATGATGCTCGGCATCCCGGTCCGCGACGCCACCGCGGGCTTCCGCGCCTACCGCGCCGCCACCCTGGAGAAGATCGGCCTGGACGACGTGGAGTCGCAGGGCTACTGCTTCCAGGTGGACCTGACGCTGCGCACGGTCCGCCACGGCCTGCGCGTCGCCGAGGTGCCCATCGTGTTCGTGGAGCGCACCGCCGGGGTCAGCAAGATGAGCCGGGGCATCATGGTCGAGGCGTTCTGGCGGATCATGCAGTGGGGCCTGGCCGGGCTGCCCGGCCGTCTGCGCCGCTCGCGCTGAGCGCCGGGCCCCGGCCGTCTGCGCCGCTCACGCTGGGCATCGGCCCCGGTTGCCCGGGCGCCGGGAGCCCCCGCGCGGGCTCCGGGAGAACCCCGGGATGACCTCCGGGGGACATCGGGGAACGTCAGGGAGAACGGTGGAACGCGGCGACGCCCCGGCGCGTTGTCACAGTCGTACGGCTGTCACATGAGTTGAGGAAAAGATGCGCTTAGTGCTGTTCCTGCTTTTCCTGGTGGTCCCGATCCTGGAGATCTGGGTCCTGATCCAGGCGGGGCAGGTCATCGGCGGCTGGCCCACGGTGGCCCTCCTGCTGGCGGACAGCCTTCTCGGCGCCTGGATCGTCCGCCGCGAGGGTCGCAGGGCGTGGCGCGGCCTGCAGGAGGCGCTGCGCGACGGCCGGATGCCCGAACGCGAGCTCGCCGACGGCGCCATGGTCGTCACGGGCGGCATGCTGCTGCTCACCCCGGGCTTCCTCACCGACATCGCGGGGCTCATGTGCCTCCTGCCCCTCACCCGGCCGCTGGTCCGCCGCCTGGGCGCCTGGTTCTTCGCCCGCCGGGTCCGCAGCACCCTCGCCCGGTCGGCCGCCGGGCCGGGCCTCGGCTCGCCGTTCGGGCCGGGCTCGCCGTTCGGCGCGGGTGCGCCGTTCGGTACGGGCTCCGCGGGTTCGCCGTTCGGCGGGACCGGCGGCCAGGGCGGTCCGGGCGGCTCCGGCCCGGTGATCCACGGAGAGGTGATCCGCGACGAGCCGGGCCCCGGTCCGGTCCACGACTCGCCCCGCGGCCTCACCGGCGGCTGAGCCCGGCGGACGCGGGCCGAGCCCGCTCCACGGCGGGTCGCCCGCTCCGGCGGGCACGCGGCCGCGGCCCGTCCGGGTCACCGGCCGCTGAGCCCGGCCAGGCGGCGCAGCGAGAACCGGAACAGCGCCGCGTTCAGCGGCCTGAGCAGGACCCAGCCCAGCCGCCCCACGGCGCCGAGCGGCAGGTCCAGCTCCTCCTCCCAGACGATCGTGCTGCCCCCGCCGCGGGGCAGCACCCGGAAGACCCCGGTGCCGCGCACCAGCCCGCCGGTGTGCCGGACCGCGACGGTCCGCGGCGGGTCCCACCCGGTGATCTCCATGGTGTCGAGGAAGCCGAGGGGACCGACGCCGGTGAAGGCCGCCAGGCGGCTCCCGGCGCTCCGGCCGTCGCCGCCGGTCACCTGGGCCCGGGTGAGGACCATCCACTCCCGGTGGCGCGGCCAGTCGGTCAGTACGGAGAACACCCGCTCCGGGCGGGCGTCGGCGGCCACGGACACGCAGATGCGGCCCTTGGTCATCGTGGGACACCTCCGGCGGTGGGAAGGCCCCCGGGGCTCGTCAGGGGCATGTGAGATCTCTTACCCCGGACGCCGGTCCCGCACCGCACGACTCCTCCGCGCGGAGGGACCCCTCGCGGGGACCGGAGGGATTTTTCGCGGGATCCGCGACGAAAGGCGCGGCGGTGGGAACGGGGCATCGGGATCAGACGATGGCGTCCACGGCTGCGTTGATGGCGTCCTGTCGATCCAGAAGGTCCGTGCTGTCGGCCCACTGGTCCACGCCTCCGGTCAGAGGCAGCTCACGCAACCGGGGATCGGTGACCGTCTCCAGCAGGGCCCGGGCGAAGCGTTCGGCATGCAGGACCAGGAACGGCCGGCTGTGGTAGGGCCGGCGGGTCGGATCCACCGGCCCTGTGAGCCCGATGGCGTTGTGCGTCCGGCCTACGACCTCGTACGCGTCGCACAAGTGCCGCTCCCGGCCGGGGTAGTCGCTCCATATGGCCGACCGGATCGAGTGGATCGCTGCTGCGGCGGAAGTGGGTGAGCCATCCACGCACCTGTTTCGGCAACCGCTGCGCCAGGAGGTCGCGGATCCGCCCACCGTGGCGTACCGCGTCCTCGGGGGCGAGGAAGAGCTCGAGTCGAGGTCCCCAGTCATGGTCGGCCGAGCGCGCGGTGTCGAATCCCAGGACCTCGGACCCCGCGCCGATCCGGGCGGCCGCGTACCGAAGCCCGGGATAGGCGGTGTCGAGGATCGGCCTCACCGCCTCCTCGTACAGAGTCCTCGCGAGCTCAAGGCCGGGGACGAAAGGGGCAGCAGGTGTGACCATATTGCTTACTGTGCCAACGACGCGTCACGCGGATCCACCGGATATCAGCCGCGCCGCCCACACCACCTGGCAGGCCGCGCGACCGCCCCCGATGGGCCACCAGGCGGATGCCCTGCCGACGAGCACCGTATGCGGTAGGCGGCGCGCCGGTCGAGTTCGCGGAGGCCCGGCCGATCCGGCCGGCGTCCTCGACCTGAGGCCGGCGCCCCGGCTCCCGCTGAACCCCCCGCCGGCCGACCGCGACGGTCCCTGCCTTGTGGATCGCCGTGGCCTCGGGGCCCCGGGCCGTGTGCCGTGATCGTCCTTGGCGCAGAAATGCTCATCCAGCGTCGGCTGTACCGGGACGAGGGCGGCGGGCCCGTCACCGTCGGACGGCCTCCGCCCGAGGGGCGACCCGTTGGTCCTCCAGGAGGAGCAGGTCGGGCCTGAAGCACGAGGCGGATCCGCGCGGGACATCGAAAGCTGGGGGCATGAGAAACACGAGAGCCGCCGCGGCGCTGGCACTGGCCGCGGCTGTGGGGACGGCGGCGGCCGGAGTGGCGCCGGAGGCGTCGGCCGCGACACGGGGATGCGACACGAGCGCGCTGCAACGGTCGCTCGACGCGATCGTGGAGGCGGGGGACACGCCGGGCATCCTCGCGACGGTCAGCTCCCCGGCGTGCAGACAGGTGTCACTGGGCAGCGGGGTGGCTGACATCCTCACGGGCCGACGGATGCGCGGTGACGAGCGGATCAGGGTGGGCAGCATCACCAAGTCGTTCACGGCGACGGTGGTGCTCCAGCTCGTGGCGGAGGGCAAGATCAGCCTGGACACGCCCCTGACGCGGTACCTCCCGAACGAGAAGATCACCGTGAGGGACCTGCTCCGGCACACGAGCGGGCTCGGCGACTACACGTCCTCGGACGAGATCGACGCCTTGCGTGACCGCTTCAAGCACTTCGAGCCCGACGACCTGTTCGCGATCGGGTTGCGCGTACCGCGGTCGGACAAGCCGTGGAACTATTCGAGCACCAACTACGCCCTCCTGGCCATGATCGTGAAGCAGGTCACGGGCAACGACATCGGCACGGAGATCACGCGGCGGATCCTCAGGCCGCTGAAGCTCACCGGGACGTGGTGGCCGGGCGACAACCCGCGTATCCCGGGACGGCACGCGCACGGTTACGTCTACGACGAGGGCAAGCGGTACGACACCACCAAGTGGAACATGACCTACGGCGGCGCGGCGGGCGCGCTCGTGTCGACGACCTCCGATCTGAACCGCTTCTGGGCCGCGTTGCTCGGCGGCAGGCTGCTGCCCGCGGCCCAGCTCAAGGAGATGCGTACGACGGTCCCCGCGGATCCGGCGCGCATGTGGCCGGGCGCCGACGCCGGGCTCGGGCTGTACGAGACCGAGCTGAAGCACTGCGCGGGCACCTGGGTCGGGCACGGCGGCGGCTTCAACGGCTACCGCACGATCGCGGCCTCCAGCCCCGACGGTCGCCGCCAGGTCACTCTCGCGATCAATCGCCATCCGAGCGAGATCACGCCCCGGCTCCTCGACCTCGCCGACGCCACCCTCTGCGCGCTGCGCTGAGGCCGGCGAGAAGGTCACGGCCCCGCCAGGGCCTGTCTCAAAGCCTGGTGGGGAGGGTGACACGCGGCCCCTCCGGGCTGTCACCGACTGTTCGACGGCGGGGCGGCCCGTGGCGTGCTCGGGAGCGTACTCGTGGATCGTGGAGCCGCTGACGTTCAGCGGCCGCGCGATCTCATGCCGCCGGCCACAAGCCAGGGGCGTGGCTCGGGCCGCGTCGCACCGGCCGTTGCCTCTTTCCGGCTTATCTGGTCTGCCCCCTGTGAGGAGAGGCCCCAGGGGGATCCCGGCCGGCCGGGATCCCCCTGGGGCTGCCGGGCGGCCCGGTCAGGCGCGTGCGTAGACGCGGTGGACGAACTCGGCCAGCTTGCTGTCGGGCAGCTCCTTGGCCAGGTCGGCCTCGCTGATCATGCCGATGATGCGGTGGTTCTCGATCACCGGCAGCCGCTTGATCCGGTGCTGCTCCATTTTGCTCAGCGCCTCCTCGACGCTGGTGTCGGCGTCCACCCACACCAGGCCGTGGGCCAATTCGCCGGCCGTGGTCCGTTCGAGGTCTTTGCCCTCGGCGCAGCACTTCACCACGATGTCGCGGTCGGTGAGGATCCCCTTGAGCCGGTCGTCGTCGCCGCAGATCGGCAACGCGCCGACGCCCATGTCGCGCATCATCCGCGCGGCCGTGCGCAGGTTCTCGTGCTCACCGACGCACTCGCAGCCTTGGTGCATCACATCCCGGGCCTTCTTGCCGGTTTCCGCTGTGCTCATCGATGCCCCCCGAAAGATCGGCCGATGCTTCTAGGGGGATTCATACCCATATGTCGCTTCTGGTCAGCCGGATCTCCAGGCCGATTCCCTCGGCCCGGGCATCGCAGGTCCCGAAGGCGCTCTCGGCTGCGAGGGCCTCGAAGCGCTCCCGGGAGTAGGCGCGGTTCCGGAGCCCCCTCAGCGGGACCTTCGTCAGGAGGGCGTTCAGCGGGCTGAGTCCCATCCGGGCGACCTCCTCGTCGATGTCGGCGGAGGTGGCGTCCCTGTTCATGTCGTGGATCACCGCCGTCCCGCCGTCGCGCAGGACGCGGTGCAGCTGGTCCAGGACCCGGACCGGCCGGCCGAAGTTCTTGAAGGCGGCCTGGCAGACGACGAGGTCGAAGGACCCGTCGGCGAAGGGCGGGTCTGCCGCGTCGCCATGGTGCACGGCGACGCGCACGCCGGCCCGGCGGGCGTTCTCGGCGGTGATCTCCACGAACGTGCGGCTGAGGTCCAGCGCGGTCACCGCGAACCCGAGCCCGGCCAGCTCGACGGCCAGGTATCCCGGGCCGGGGGCCACCTCCAGCACGGCCGCCCCGGCGGGCAGGCCCTCGGCGAGTCGCGCGGCGTATCGGCGGACCGCGGCGAGCTGGGGGGCCGAGGCGCGCTGGCGGGCGTACCACCGTGCCGCCGCGCCCTCCATCTGCCACGCCTGGGTCTGGGTGAGACGGATTTTCTTCATGATTCCTCCGGTTTCGGATGGGGGTGTCCGAACCGCTCCCCGGAGAACCCGGCTATCGTTGCCGTTGCCACCTCGTGGCCGGGTTCCGTTCCGCGGGCGTCGGTTCGAGGTAGACGACCCGGCGGAGGTGTTGCACCACCCCGCCGGGTCTCCTCTTCTTCCGGTTCCTCTAGGGCGGGTCTCCCTTCCCGGGACGGTCGGCCGGACCGGTCCCTTCCGCGAGGGCGGCGATCTCCGCCGGCATCCGGCCCGTCTCGTGCCACTCCCGCCACGCCGGAAGGCCCGGAAAGGAACCCGTGACGAGCTCCTCCAGCAGCGAGCGGGTCCAGGTCGCCTCCGCCTCGCGCATGGCCAGGTCGAACTCGGCCTCGACCATGAAGAGCCGCGGCACCCCGGCGCATCCGGCCAGCGCCTCCCGCTGGCCGCCGATCTCCCGCTCCAGCGCGTCGAGCCGCCGCCGCAGCAGGACGGCCACCTCGTCCGGGTGGATCACCCCCATCACCGAAAGCCCGGCCTCGAACCTCGGCGGCTCCCGATCCGGCTCGGCGAGCAGCTCGCGGGTCCAGTCGGCGTACTCCCGGCGTCCGGCGTCGGTGATGCGGTAGATCGTCCGTTCGGGGTGCGCGCCGTCCCGGACGGTCCCGGCCACGGCGAGGAAGCCGTGCTTCTCCAGGTTGCGCACCACGGTGTAGAGCGAGCCCCACTTGATCTTCATGTCCCGGTCCTTGCCGCGCTCGCGCAGCACCGAGGCGATCTCGTAGGGGTGCATCGGCTTGACGACGACCGCCGAGAGCACGGCCAGGCCGAGCATGTTGCTCACTTTGCGGCGCTTGGTCATTCCGGCCCTCGCCTTCATACTCGTCTACGAGTATACGCACACGATTATGAAGGCGGCCAGGGGTGCCCGCCGGGCACGCGAACGGCCGGCCCGGACGAACGGGTCGTCCGGGCCGGCCGCCGCCTGGAGGGGATGCCGGGTCGCAGCCGGATGGGTTACCGCAGGGCGGCCTCGGGGCTGTCGACGTAGATCTCGCCGAAGCGGATTGCCGGGGCGAAACCGGCGAAGTTCCGCTCCACCTGGGCTTTCTCGGTCGCGTTCGGGTAGGGGTTGGTGCAGCTCGTGCCCGCGCTCGCGCCGGACATCAGGTCCGTGCACAGACCGGTGCGCCGGTCCGGCAGGCCCAGGATGTGACCGATCTCGTGGGCGGCGATGCGCAGCGGGTTGTGGCCCTCCGCGGTGGCCTGCCTGCCCATCCAGATGGTCCCCCGGCCCAGGCTGACCGGCTGTGTGCGGGGCCATCCGTAGTCGGCCAGGACGACGAAGTCCGCGGGGGTGCCGGCCACCAGGCGCACGTTGGAAACACTGGAGTTCCAGATCTGCGCGGCCTGGTCGACCGCCGTGCGGAACTCGGCGGCCCGGCTGGCGTCGTAGCGCAGCACGCGCGCGGCCACCGCCTGCCCGGCGTCGGCCCCGGCCGCCTGCGCGGACGAGGCGGGCGAGATCGCCACCAGAGCGGCGAGCCCTACCAGGAGGGCGGCGAGGGCGCGGATGATCCTGGACATCTGGGGAGCCTCCTCGGCCGTTGGGGGGTGCCCGTCAGGGCGAGGGAGCCTCGCCCTGACGGGGGACTGCGAGGGGGTGCCGGTGAACGCAGCCGCGAAGCGGCGGAGTGACGAGGGAAGACACCGGGTGATGAGCCCCCGAGCCGCGACGCGCAGCGTCGTCATGAGTGTCGAGAAGGACGGTCAGCCGACCTTGAGGGTCAGGCTGTAGGCGCTGAGGACCTCGTTGACGGGCTGGAAGTAGGTCGTGCCGCCGGAGGAGCAGTTGCCCGAGCCGCCGGAGGTCATGCCCTGGGCCTGGTTGCCCGAGATGAACGAACCGCCGGAGTCGCCGGGCTCGGCGCACACGTTGGTGCGGGTCAGGCCGTAGACCGTGCCCTGGGCGTAGTTCACGGTCGAGTTGTACTGCTGGATCGTGCCGCAGTGCCAGCCGGTGGTGGAGCCGGAGCGGCAGACCGAGGCGCCGATCGCCGCCACGGACGAGCCGCGCACGGTGACCAGGGAGCCGCCGGAGCCGCGCACGTACGGCGTGGGGTTGTGACCCGGGGTGGAGACGTAGGAGTAGTCGTTGCCGGGGAACGACGAGCCGGCGAAGGTGCCGGACGGGTTGGTGGTGGTGGCGCCGGTCCGGCCACAGTGGCCCGCGCTGACGAAGCCGGGGCTGCCCGACCGGGTGACGGCGAAGCCGATGCTGCAGCGGCTGGTGCCGTTGATGTAGTACGCGCTGCCGCCGATGAGGTCCATGAACGTCTTGGGCTGCTCGGCGCTGACCTTGACCTGGACCGCGTCCCGGCTCAGGCCGGCCGAGGCGACGAGGGCCTCACCGGCGGCCTGGTCGGCGGCCTCGACCACGACGCTGTTGGTCGGGACGTCGACGTACCACAGGGCCGCCTTGGCCCTGGCGGCCTCGGGGGCCTGGTCGAGCTTGGTCTTGATCGCGTCGAGGTCGGCCAGCGACCGGCCGACGACGACGGGCTGGGCGCCCTGCGCCTTGATGGTGGGGGCCTGGGCGGCGTCGCTGGTGGCGACGAGGAACTGCGAGGCGTCGGCGTTGAACCACGCCCCCGCGTACTTGGCGCCGAGCGCCTTGGTCAGGTTGGCCTGCACGCCGATGGCGCGGGACTCGTTGGCCAGCCGCTGCACGGCCTGCTCGGCGGTGATGCCCAGGTCGCGCTGGAGGGCGTCCATGGCGGCCGGGGGGAGGGGTGCGGGGGCGGCCTGTGCCGCGGTGGGCGACAGGGTGGCCGCGAGGGCCAGGGCGGCGGTGGCTCCGGTCAGGAGGGTACGTCGACTGAACATCAGCACTCCTTGTGAGGGGTGCTGTCAAAGTATTGGCCGGAGCGCTTCGGCGGGATCTGCCAAAAACCCCCTATCTCCGTGTTATGGGGCCCGGCCGGGGTCCGCCGGGCCCGGCCGCCTCATTCCCTGCCGCGTCCGGTGAGGGCGTCGCGCATCCGGTCGACCAGACCGGTGAGCGGGTTCATGATCTTGTTGACCGGCGGCCTGTCCGGCGCGGCCGGGTGCGGCCGGGTGGGAGCGATCTTCTTCATCGCCTGGACCTTGTGGCCCAGTTCGGCGAGCTGGGAGGCGGAGGCGTTGCCGCGCAGCCGGGGAAAGAGCTCGTTCTCCTCCTCCTGGATGTGCGCGCGGATCTCCCGCATGAGCCGGGCCATCAGGGTGACGTGCCGGGGGTCGGCGGGATCGGTCCCCTCCAGCTCCTTCATCGTCCGCTCGGCCTGGGCGTGCTCGGCGATCTCCCGGTCGGCCAGCTCGTCCCCGCCCGGGATCAGCTCGCGCGCGGCCGGGTACAGGTATGCCTCCTCGGCGACCGAGTGGCGGACCAGCTCGGTGATGACCCGCTCGGTCAGCTTCCCGCGCCGCTCGGCGTCGGCCCCGTCCAGCCGTTCCAGCTCGCTGAACATCTCCTCCACCTCGCGGTGGTCGTGCGTCAGCACGCTGATGACGTCCGTCTCCTGCTCCGTGGTCATCCGGGCTTCCTCTCCACACGATCTCGACATGGCTCCGCGGCGGCTTCCCCTCCGTCATCGACGAGACCACAGCGGGGCCGGGGCGGCCGTGACGGGCACGGCGGGGGAGGGCAATCTTTTCCTCCCGATACCCGGCCGATGACCGCGCCGCCGCCGGGCGCGTCCCGGGGACCGCTCCCGCGGCGGCGCGGTCGCCGGCCGGGCGCCCGGACATCCCGCGCGTCCCGGGGTGGCGCGCTCCACCGCGCCGGCCGTCCCGTCCGCGGGCGGCTCTCCCGTACGTCCCGGAGACGGCATCCCCGATGGGGGAGCGGGCCGGGATTTCGGCTATTTTTCCAGGTGGAGGGGAACCTTACATAGCCTGCTGGTTTCGGGGCAGCTTCGCGGCAGGCGTTCCGTTCACCCGCCCACCGGCGGGGCCGCGACCTCCCGGAAAGAGGCCGTGGACGCGCGGATCGTCCACGCGAGACGGGAGCCAGATGACCGACACTCCCAGGGACACGGCCCGGATGCTGACCGGCCTGCTGGCCGCCAGCCACCTGGTCGCGCTCGAAAGGCTGCCCTCACTGGTCAACGAGCACGCCGCACACGCCGGCCTGTTCGACGTGCGGATGTACATCGCCGACCTCCAGAAGGAGGTCCTGCGCCTGCTGACCGGCCGCGGGCTCGACGCGGCCGGGAACGAGGGTCCCGGGCCGGAGGATCTGCGCGTCGACACCACCCTCGCCGGCCGGGCCTTCCAGGAGGTGCGGATCCTGCCGAAGACCGATGACGACGGTCGCGTGGAGTGGTGGTGGGTGCCGCTGCTGAACGGCACGGAGCGCCTCGGCGTCATCCGCGTCAGCGCCCGGACCCCGGACGACCAGGCCCTTTCCGACATCAAGGCCCTCGCGTCGCTGATCGCGCTGATCATCGAGAGCAAGCGCGGTCACAGCGACTCCTACGCCCGGCTCGTGCGCACCCGCCCGATGAACGTCGCGGCCGAGATGCAGTGGAACCTCATGCCGCTGCAGACCTTCGCCAACGAGGACGTGGCGATCAGCGCCGCCCAGGAGCCGGCCTACGAGGTGGGCGGCGACGCCTTCGACTACGCCGTCGCCGACGACACCGTGCACCTGGCGCTCTTCGACGCCATGGGCCACGACACCGCCGCCGGGATCACCGCCAGCCTCGCGGTCTCCGCCTGCCGCAACAGCCGCCGCCAGGGGGCGGACCTCGTCGAGGCGAGCAAGAACGTCGAGCGGGTCCTGGTCGAGCAGTTCGGCCGGGCCCAACGGTTCGCCACCGCGATCCTGGCGCACCTCGACACCGCGACGGGTGAGCTGACCTGGGTCAACCGCGGCCACCACCCGCCGGTGCTGATCAGGGACAGCCGCTGGGTCGGCACCCTGGACTGCCGGCCCGCGCACCCCATGGGCCTCGACCTCGGCCTGCCGGTGACCCTCTGCAAGGAGCAGCTGGAGCCCGGCGACCGGCTGCTGTTCTACACCGACGGCATCATCGAGGCCCGCGACCACGAGGGGCGGGAGTTCGGGCTGGAGCGTTTCGTCGACTTCGTCGTCCGCCAGAACTCCGCCGGGCTGCCCATCTCCGAGACCCTGCGCCGCCTCGTCCACCAGCTGCTCGAATACCACGAGCGCAAACTGCAGGACGACGCCACCGTCCTGTTCGCGGAGTGGCGCGGCTCGGCCCAGCGGGCACTGCACCTGTGACGTCCTCCGGCCCCCTCCGATCACCGCCGCGGGCGCCGGTGGGCAGGCCGGTGGCCGCCGCGGGCGCCCCGCCGGTCATCGCCGCGGATCGACGTGGATCTTCGGCCCCTGACCCGCCCCGGCCGGGCGCGAGCCCGCCAGCACGCCGGCCACCTCCTCCAGGCCGACCGTGGCGGCCACCAGCGGGCGCGGGTCCACCTCCCCGCAGGCGTAGTGCTCGATCGTCTCGGCGAGCCCGCCGGAGCCGCTCAGCACCCCCGTCATCGTGACGTCCTTGAGCACCATCGTCCGGGTGTCGATCGTGCTGGGGTCCGGTGCCAGGCCGATGCAGACCACCCGCCCGCCCGGCTCCACCAGTTCCAGGGCCCGCGCCGGCAGGCCGGGGGAGGTGGTGGCGTCGATCACCGCGTCGAACGGCAGGGCGGGCAGCCGCTCGGCCGTCCAGGCCCCGTGCGCCCCGAGCGTGCGGGCGAACGCCAGCGACCGCTCCGAGACACCCAGGACGTGCACCTCCGCCCCCTGGGCCAGCGCGAACGAGGCCGCCAGCAGCCCGATCGCGCCGGGACCGGCCACCAGCACCCGGTCACCCGGCTCCACCTCCGCCGCCTGTACGGCCCGCAGCGCGTTGCCGCCCGGCTCCACCATGGCGCCGGCCACCGTGTCGACCTCCTCCGGCAGCGGGTGCAGCGCCGTGACCGGCACCGCCACCTGCTCGGCCAGGGCGCCCGGCCACCCGCCGCGGATGCCGATCTCGTGGCGGGCGTCGCACACGTGCCGCCGCCCCGCGCGGCAGCGGCGGCACCGGCCGCAGCCGAGCATGGTGTCGCCGGTGACGCGCCTGCCGATCCAGCGCTCGTCCACGCCCTCGCCCACGGCGGCGACGGTCCCGCACCACTCGTGCCCGACGCGCATCGGGTAGCGCGCGTGGCCCTGGTGGAGGTAGGCCATCTCGCCGGTGAAGAACTCGACGTCGGTGCCGCACAACCCGGCCCGCTCCACATCCACGACGACCTGGCCGGCCGCCGGGACCGGCGGCTCGACGTCCAGCACCGAACACCGGCGCGGTTCGGTGATGACGAACGCTCTCACTTCTCACCTTCCGGATGCGGGGACGGCCCGGAAAAGGGGCCGTACGGCCGGCGTGCCGGCCCGAGGCCGCGCTTCCGAACCCATGCGGACAATGGAATTCCATACGTTAGAGGAACATTTCCGAAAAAGGAACATGCTGGTGGTGACATGGCGGCGCGGTTAACGCTCCGGCACGCTTAACGTCCGGACACGGCGCGAAAAGCCGCCGGTCCTTGCCTTGCCGTACCGGGTTGCAATTCCCTGGCCTATGCATCGCCCCGCCGGTGAATTCGCATTGGCGGGAGGAGAACCCGACACGGAGGTATGCGTGAAGCGCGTCATCGTCATCGCCGCCGCCGCCCTCGCCGCGGCCACACTGGCGGTCCAGGCGCAGGCGCGGAGGCCGGACACGGCGCCCGGGGAGGGGCGCGGGAACGAGTACGTGGTCCTGTACCGATGGGGCGTGAGCGCCGCCGACGCCCGGCGGGCCGTCCTGGCGGCGGGCGGCGCCGTCGTCAGGGAGAACACCGCCGTCGGCGTCGCCACCGTCACCGCGGCCTCTCCCGGATTCGCCGGCGCGCTCCGGGCCGATCCCCGGATCGAGGGCGTCGCCCGCGACGTGGTCATCGGCCGGGTCCCGCAGCCGGCCGGGCCGGGACGGGCCGGGCGGGAGGGCCGCGCCGGGGCCGGCGGGACGGGCGGGCTCCTGTCCGCCGCCGTCTCCTCCGCCCCCCGTGCCGCGTCCGCCCGTGGCGCCGGAGAAGCCGGTCCCGGGGAGGCCGGTCCCGGGGAGGCCCGGTACGCCACGGCCCGGGGGGACGATCCCGATCTCGCGGACTCCGGCGCGACCGCCCTCCGGCCCGAGCCGCTGGCCGGCAGGCAGTGGGACATGCGGCAGATCCACGCGACCGTCACCGGCTCCTACCGGCGGTCGCGGGGCACCCACGACGTGCTGGTCGGCGTCCTCGACACCGGCGTGGACGCCACCCACCCCGACATCGCGGCGAACTACAACTTCACGCTGAGCCGCAACTTCACCGTCGACGTGCCGGCCGACGCCAACGGCAAGGAGCTCGACGGCCCGTGTGAGCAGGAGCCGGACAAGTCCTGCACCGACCCGGTCACCGTCGACGAGAACGGCCACGGCACGCACGTGGCGTCCTCGATCGCCTCCCCGATCAACGGTCTGGGCATCGCGGGCGTGGCGCCCGGCGCGTCGATCGTCAGCCTGCGGGTCGGCCAGGACAGCGGCTACTTCTTCCTCCAGCCGACCGTGGACGCGCTGACCTACGCCGCCGACAACGGCGTCGACGTGGTCAACATGAGCTACTACGTCGACCCCTGGCTGTTCAACTGCACCGACAACCCCGCCGACACCCCTGAGGAGCGCCAGGAGCAGCGGACGGTCATCACGGCCGTCCAGCGGGCCCTCGACTACGCCCACGACCGGAACGTCACCCTGGTCTCGGCCGTGGGCAACGGCGCCAGCGACTACACCAAGCAGGTCCTCGACATCGCCAGCCCCGACTTCGCCCGGGTGGCCGGGCAGCGGTCCCGCAACCGGCTCATCTCGCCGGGCTGTCTCTCCATGCCGAGCGAGGGGGACCACGTGATCGCGATCTCGGCCACCGGCATCAGCGGCCGCAAGGCGTACTACTCCGACTACGGTGACGGTTACGTCCACCTCGCCGCCCCCGGCGGCGACGTCTACGACACGCAGGGCCGGACCCAGAACATCACCAGGGCGACGCTCGCGGCCTATCCCAGGGCGGTTGCCGAGAAGAAGGGTGAGCTGGCCCCCGACGGCTCGCCCCGGGCAGACGACGTCGTGCGCAGCTGCCGGGGCCGCGTCTGCGGCTACTACGAGTACCTCCAGGGCACCTCCATGGCCTCCCCGCGCGCCGCCGGCGTGGCGGCACTGATCGTCAGCCGGTACGGCGTGCCCGACCCGGTGCACGGCGGCAAGACCCTTTCCCCGGACGTCGTGGAGCGGCGGCTGAGGACGACCGCCACCCGGCGGCCCTGCCCCGTCCCGGCCGCCCACACCTACGTCCGGCGGCTGATCGGCGGCGGGGAGATCACCACGACCCAGGTGTGCGAGGGCACCTCGATCCGCAACGGCTTCTTCGGCTACGGCGTCGTCGACGCCCTGCGGGCCGTCGGCTGATCCGGCCCGCCCCGGCGTCCTCGGTGAGGTCGCACGCCGTGCGGCCCCGGCCTCACCGAGGAGGCCGGGGCCGCACGGCGTACCGGGTCAGGACGTGGTGATCCGCACGTCGTCGATCCCGGCCTCGACGAGGCTGTCGGGCATGTCGTCGGCGGCCTCGACCACGATGCGGACCGTCTGCCCGGCGAAGTCCGACAGGTTCACCGTCGCGGTCTGCCACCGGCCGGGCCGGAGGGTGGCGGCGCCGTACCGCTGGAGCACCACGGTGTCCCGGGTCGGGGAGACCACCCGGACCCGCAGGTGGTCCCTGCCGCTGGAGTTGGCCAGGTGGGCGAAGTACCACGCGAACGTCATCGTCAGCGTGCCGGGCGGCAGGGCGATCTCCCGGGACCGGATGGTGGTCACGCCGCCGTCGACGTCGCCGGCTCCCGGCCGGTTGCCCGCCAGGTGGCCGGTGACCAGGTCGTACTGACCCGCGGAGGCGGCGAGCTGCAGCGGGACCCGGCCGGAGAAGGTGGGCTGCGGGACGTCGCGCTCCCACCGGCCGGCGGTGGCGGTGTCGGTGCCGCTCGGGTTCACCGCCCAGCCCAGGTCGGTGTCGAAGTCGTCGTAGAAGACGAGGTTGCTACCGCCGTCGACGGTGATCGTGAAGGTGACCGTCCGGTCGAGGTGGGCCCCGTCGGCGAGTATCTGCGCGCTGTAGGAGCCGTGCGGCGCGCCGGCCGGGATCAGGACGCTCAGCTTCGTGGACTCGCCCGAGGACACCGACTCCGGGCTGAAGGAGACGGCCGTCCCGTCCGGCAGCCCGGAGACCGAGAACTTCATGGCCTGCGGGTCGCCCGCCGTGGTCCGGGTCGTGACCGTCGCGGTGACCTCCTGTCCCGGCTCCACGCCGGCCGACGCCGGGTCGATGGACAGGTCGAAGTCGTTGCCCGACACGCAGCCGGAGGGCTCGCCCGGCGCGGCCGGGACGCCGACGGCGTCCCAGGCGGCCCTGGCCGCGTTGAACTCGACGCAGGAGTCGGGGAACAGTTCCAGCGAGGACTGCAGGGTGGCCCTGCGGACGAGCTGGTGGGTCCAGGTGTCGGTCTTGCGCAACAGTGCACTCATGAAGATCTGCCCGGCCTTCCGGTTGCCGACGCCGGTGACCCGGCCTCCGTTGCAGGTGGGGCTGACCGGCTGGCCGTTGGTCGGGTTGCTGCCCTCGGCGAGGAGGTAGAACCAGTGGTTCTGCACCCCGGCCCCGGCGTGCGGCTCCAGGGTGAGCACCGAGGGGGAGTAGCAGTCGGGGTTGCCGGTGACCAGCGACGGCTTGTACAGGTAGCGGACCGGGCCGCCGCCCAGCAGGTCGGCCTTCGAGCCGATGGCGTAGTCCGGCACGTCGTAGGGCGGCTGCTCGTTGGCGTAGAACTTCGTCAGCGTGGCCAGGATGTCGCCGGTCGACTCGTTGAGCATCGCCTTCTCGTTGCTCCCGGTCGAGCCGCCCGGGGTGGTCTGGAAGACGGAGTGGCCGAACTCGTGGGCCACGATGTCCAGCGACGTGGCCTGGCGCCGGCCGTCCGCGGAACGGCCGAAGTTGGCGTAGTTGCCGGCCCAGTAGGCGTTGACCTCGTTCAGGCCGACCCGCGCCGGGTACCCGCCGCCGGTGCCGTTGAGCCCGTTACGGCCCAGCCAGGCGCCCAGCATGTCCCACTCCTTGCCGATGGCGTACAGGGCGTCCACGCAGGCGGTCTCCAGGTTGCCGCCCGAGCCGTCACCCCAGCTGTTGTCGGCGCTGACGAATACGGAGCCGTTCTGGCCGCCGCAGCTCACCCCCGAGCGGACGGCGTCGCTCATCGAGTACGTCGTGTTGAGCTGCCTGGTGTTGATGCTGACCGGGCCGTTGTAGTAGCTCGTCCCCAGCCCGAAGAGGAACGAGACGGGTGCGGGGAGCCCGGAGATGGGGACGGGCGTCGTGGTGGACGCCGGGGCGGGGGAGGGGGCGGGCTCGGGCGCCGTGGTGCGGCGGGGAGCCGATCCGGCCGGTTCCTCGCTCATGACCTCGTCGGACTTCTCCAGCACCTCGCCGGTGCGGGCGTCGACCAGGACGCGCAGCTTGCTGGGCACATTGGCCTTCCGGCCGGTGACGATCACCCGGTAGGCGAGGATCCCGCGGCCGCGGGCCAGCACCACCAGCTCCGGGCGGGTGGACGCCGTCACCCGCGGCAGCTGGGCCCGGGCGATCCGGGAGGCCCGGACGCGGGTGAGCCGGGGGACGGTGGAGAGGTTCAGCGTCTCGGTCTGGGAGACGGAGGTGCTCAGCACCCCGCCGCTGGCGTTGGTGACCACGACGAAGTCGCCGCCGATGACCGGCAGGCCGTTGTAGGTGCGCTCGTAGGGGACGTAGAAGGTGTTGTTCAGGCCGGCGATGACCTCCTTGTGGTAGAACTCGTCCTTCTCCGAGGCGTGCAGGGCGTCGGGCCGGGCGTCGATCATGCGATCGGCGGCCACCAGGGGCTGGTCCTCGGTGGGCCGGATGGCGGAGGACCCCGGGGCCGGATCGGTGAAGGCCGGAGCCGGATCGGCGAGGGCCGGCGCGGGCGGCGCGGCCGGCGCGGTGGACAGGGCGACCAGAAGGCCGGTGAACACGGAGATGAAAGAACGTCTCATCACGCTTCCTTTTCTCAGGTGACGGTCCGGACGGGATCGGAGCACGGTCACCGGCCGCCCGCGCCCGCCGTACGGCCGGCTCACGGAGGGCGCCGCCGCGTGGGACGCGGAGCGGGGTGTCTCCGCACCCGTCCGCCCGGCCCGGTCCTCGCCCGCGGGAGAGGACCGGGCCGGGACGGAGCCGGTTCAGGATCTGGTGATCCGCACGTTGTCGACGGCGGCTTCGATGAGGCTCGGCGTCGCGTTGTCGGCGGCCTCGAACAGCAGCCGGACGGGCTTGCCGGCGTAGCCGGACAGGTCGATCGTCGCGGCCTGCCAGGCGCCGGGGCGGCCGACCGGTGAGCCGAGCCGCCGGAACACCAGGGTGCTGGACGTCCCGGACAGGACCCTGAGCTGGAAGAAGTCGTCGCCGGTGGCGTTGTCCAGGTGGGCGAGATACCAGGAGAACGTCAGCGTCAGCTTCCCGGGCGGCAGCGTGATCTCCGGCGAGCGGACGGTGGTCGTCCCGCCGTCGATGTCGTAGTCGCCCGCCGAGGCGCCCGCCAGGCGGCCGGTGACCAGGTCGTTCCGGCCAGCGAAGGCGGTGAGCTGCAGCGGGGTCTGACCGGAGGAGGTGGGCTGCGGGACGCCGCGTTCCCACCGGCCGGCGGTGGCGGTGTCGGTGCCGCTCGGGTTCGCCGTCCAGTTCAGGCTGGTCTCGAAGGTGTCGTCGAAGACGATGCCGCCCGCCGCGCCGACCGTCAGGACGAGTGCGGCCGTACGGTCCAGCCCCGAGCCGTCACCGGTGACGATCACCTTGTGGCTGCCGGAGGAGACGCCCGCGGGGACCGTGATCGTCATGGTGGACGAGCCGCCGGAGGTCACCGACGCCGGGTCGAAGGAGGCGGTCGCGCCCGACGGCAGGCCGGAGGCCGAGAACGTCACGCGCTGCGCGCTCCCCGAGGTCGTCTGCGTGGTCACCGCGACCGTCGACCGCTGCCCGGGCTGCGCGCTCACCGTCTGCGGGTTGAGCGTCAGCGAGAAGTCGCTGACGCCGCCCCCGCCCCCGCTGCTCCCGCCGCCCGTGCAGGTGGTGGGCTCGCCGGAGGCGGCCGGGACGCTGACGGCGTCCCAGGCGCCCTTGACCGCGTTGAACTCGGCGCAGGAGCCGGGGAACAGTTCCAGCGCGGCCTGCAGGGTCGCCTTGCGGACGAGCTGGTGGGTCCAGGTGTCGGTCTTGCGGTTCAGCGCGCTCATGAAGATCTGGCCGGCCTTCTGGATGCCGATGCCGGTCAGCGTGGTGTTGTTGCAGGTCGGGCTGGCCGGCTGACCGTCGGTCGGGTTGCTGCCCTCGGCGAGGAGGTAGAACCAGTGGTTCTGCACCCCGGCCCCGGCGTGCACCTCCAGGCCGGGGACCGAGGAGGAGTAGCAGTCGGGGTTGCCGGAGATCAGCGACGGCTTGTACATGTAGCGGATCGGGCCGCCCCCGACGAGGTCGGCCTTCTCACCGACGCTGAAGTCGGGTGTGTCGTAGGGCGCCTTCCCGTTGGCGTAGAACTCCGTCAGCGCGCCGTAGATGTCGCCGGTGGACTCGTTGAGCCCGCCCTTCTCGTTGTCGCCGATCGCGCCGCCGGGCGTGTTCTGGAAGATCGCGTGCCCGAACTCGTGGGCGACCACGTCGATCGGCGTCACCTGGCGCCGGCCGTCCTGCGTGTGGCCGAAGTTGGCGTACTCGCCGGTCCAGTAGGCGTTGACGTCGTCCAGGCCGACCTGGACCGGGTAGCCGCCGCCGGTGCCGTTGATGCCGTTGCGGCCGAGCCAGGACCTGAGCATGTCCCACTCGGCGTTCACCGCGTACAGGCCGTCCACGCAGGCGGTCTCCAGGCTGGTGCCCGAGCCGTTGCCCCAGGTGTCGGTGGACTTGGTGTAGGCGGAGCCGTTCTGACCGCCGCACTGGACGCCCGAGCGGGTGGAGTCGGTCATCGAGTACGTCGTGCCGGACTTGGAGGTGCCGATGGCGACCGGGCCGTTGTAGTAGCCCGTCCCGTCGCCGGGTGTGGCCCGGCGCGGCTCCCGGGTGGTCCCGGCGGTCCCGGCGGTCCCGGGGGCTTCGGAGGAGGGCCGCACGATGTCCTCGGTCTTGACCTCGTCGTCCTTGAAGATGACCTCGCCGGTCTTGGCGTCGACGAAGACGTGCATCTTGCTCGGGATCCTGCTGCTCCGGGTGGAGACGAAGCCCTGGGTGCGGTCCCGGCCGGTCACGACGGTCTCGTAGGCCAGCCGTCCGGAGCCCCGGGCGAGCACCAGCAGTCGCGGGGCGGAGACCCGGTGGGGATCGGTGATCTGCCTCCGGGAGATCGCCGCGGCCCGGGCCGGGGTGATCTCCGGGGTGGTGTCCAGGGTGAGCGGCTGACGCTGGGCGATGAAGGTGCTCAGCAGGCCGCCGTTGTTGTTGCTGACGACGACGAAGTCGCCGCCGAAGACCGGCAGGCCGTCATGGGTGCGGGTGTAGGGGATGTAGTGGAGGCCCCCCGCGCCCACGAAGTCCTCCTGCCGGTGGAACTCGTCGGTGGGGGCCGTGAACAGGGGGGGCGGCTGCGACTGGATGAAGCGGTCCGCCGACGTGCGCGGGTCCTCGGGGGAGGGGGCGGGCGGCTGGGCGGGAACGGCGCGGCCCACCGCCGGCGTGACGGGGGATATCAGCGAAATACCGGTTATCGCGGTCAATAGCGTGAACTTGATGGAGCGTTTCACGCGCTGCTCCTTTTCCTGGACGTTACTGCGATGATCACCTCCCGGTCCTCCTGGATGATGATCACGGGCTCTTCCGGAGGATATCCGCGTCCAGCCGGATTTCCGGGACATGAGGCGGCTTTGGCGCGTTCGTCAACGCCTTCGGGGCATTTTAGGGAGGATGGGAAAATTGGCACCATAAAGGATTTGAGAAACGGAAGAATTTCGTGGAGATAAGGGCGTGAAGCCGGTTCCGGCATGACAAATGCGGTTATCTTCGGGTGCTGGGTGCTGGGTGCTGGGTGCTGGGTGCTGGGTGCTGGGTGCTGGGTGCTGGATGCCGGGGGCGCTGGGGGTGCGGGGCCGGGAGGTCGCGGGAGCCGGAGCGGCGGGAAGGAGGGCGGGAAGGGCGAGCGGCGTGGGCGGGCCGGGACGATCGCGCCGCCGCGGAGATCGTGAAATTTTCTTTTATGACACTTTGTAGACTTGAAACTTGTAACCATGACGCGGTTGAGTTCGATCGTGCGTTCACGTCACCACCCCCGCCTCACGGCCGTGGCCCTCATCGCCCCCCTGCTGGCGCTCGGCGCCGCCGGACCCGCCCAGGCCGACCCCCGGCCACCGCAGCCCGCCCTCGTCGAGGACGCGGCCCCCGCCTCCTCCGCCCGGGAGACCTCCACCCTGCTCGTCGCCCCCGGCGCGCAGCGGCTGGAGACCGACAGGAAGACCAGGCCCGTCGCGCCGGGCGTCACGCTGACCTCCTTCGACACCTACGACGCCGCCGGCTGGCTGCGCGCCGACGCGATCACCGCCGACCTCACCGGCGGCGCGCGCGTCGGCTACGTCTCCTCCGGGGAGGTCTCGAAGACCGAGCCGCTGTCCGGCCCGGTACGGCGCACCCGCGCCGTCGCCGCCGTCAACGGCGACTTCTTCGACATCAACAACTCCGGCGCGGCCCAGGGCGCCGGAGTCCGCGACGGTGAGCTGGTCCAGTCGCCGGTCGCCGGCCACTCCAACGCCGTCGCCATCACCCCCGACGGCATCGGCCGCGTGCTGCAGATGAACTTCGACGGCACCGCGACCCCGGACGGCGGCGCCCCGATCACCCTGACCCAGTTCAACCAGCTCATCCAGGCCGGCGGCGTCGGCCTGTTCACCCCGCTGTGGGGCTCCTACGACCGCGGCCGCGCGGTCGCGGGCGCCGCCTCGGTCACCGAGGTCGTGCTGCGCGACGGCGCCGTCGCCGAGGTCCGCTCCGCCGCCGGGAGCGGCCCGATCCCGGCCGGCACCTCGATCCTGCTCGGCCGCGACGCCGGGGCGGCGGCGCTGGCCGCGCTGAAGCCCGGCGACCGCGTCGACGTCAGGTACCAGCCCAAGGCCTCCGACGGCCGGGCCGTGCGGACCGCCGTCGGCGGCAGCACGATCCTCGTCAAGGACGGCGTCGTCCAGCACTCCTCCGACAACGCCGCCCACCCCCGCACCGCCGTCGGGTTCTCCGCCGACGGCCGGAAGATGTACCTGCTCACCGTGGACGGCCGTCAGGCCGACAGCCGCGGCGTCACCCTCGACGAGCTCGCCGGGATGATGACCGAGCTCGGCGCGCACGACGCGATCAACTTCGACGGCGGCGGCTCCTCCACGATGCTCGCCCGCGAGCCCGGCTCCGCCGACGCCCAGGTGGAGAACAGCCCCTCCGACGGCGAGGAGCGCCACGTCCCCAACGGCCTGGCCATCTACGCCCCCGAGGGCAGCGGGAAGCTCAAGGGCTTCTGGGTGGAGACCGCCGCCGACCCGGCCAGGGCCCCCGGCACCGGCCCGGTCGCGGGCGGCCGCACCGAGCGCGTCTTCCCCGGCCTCACCCGCAGGCTCACCGCCGCCGGTTACGACGAGACGTACGGCCCGGCCAAGGGCGACGCGGCCTGGCGGGCCACACCGGCCGTGCACGGGCTCGTCGGCCGCGACGGCGTCTTCCATGCCCTGGTGCCCGGACAGACGACCGTCACCGCCTCGCGCGGCGGCGCCACCGGGAAGATCGAGCTCACCGTCCTGCAGCCCCTGGAACGGCTCGGCGCCACCGCCGACCGGGTCGGCCTCGCCGGCGAGGGCGCCACGGGCTCCTTCGGCGTGGTCGGCTACGACCGCAACGGCAACTCCGCGCCCGTCGAGCCCGCCGACGTGCGCCTCGACTACGACGCCGCCCTGTTCGACGTCACCCCCGCCGAGCACGGCCTGTTCACCGTGAAGGCCAGGAAGGGGACCGGCTCCGGCCTGGTCACCGTACGCGTCGGCAAGATCAGCGCGGCGGTGCCGGTGACCGTCGGCTACCAGGACGTCCCGGTCGCCGCCTTCGACGACGCCGCCTCCTGGACGTTCGCCGCCGCCCGGGCCACCGGGTCGCTGTCGGCGGCCCCCGGCCACGACGGCGGCGGGCTGAAGCTCAGCTACGACTTCACGCAGTCCACCGCGACGCGCGCCGCCTACGCCAGCCCTCCGGCGCAGATCATCGTGCCGGGCCAGCCGCAGGCGTTCGGCATGTGGATCAACTCGGCCGGGCACGGGGAGTGGCCGAGCCTGGAGTTCTACGACGCCCAGGGCCAGTCGCAGATCCTGCGCGGGCCGTACCTCACCTGGACCGGCTGGAAGTACGTCGAGTTCACCGTCCCGCCGGGTGTGAACCACCCGCTGAAGCTCCGCCGCTTCTACGTCGCCGAGACCGCGGCCGACCACAGCTACAAGGGCGAGATCACCGTCGACGGGCTCGTCGCCAAGGTGACGCCGGAGGTGACGGCCCCGGCGGCCCCCAAGGTCGCCGACCCGGTCGTCCGCAGCGGCGCCGCGGTGGCCGCCATGCCGTGGCGGTTCGCCGTCATGTCCGACGGGCAGTTCGTGGGACGGTCCCCCGACAGCGACATCGTGGCGAACGTCCGCCGCACCCTGCGCGAGGTCAGGGCGGCGAAGCCCGACTTCCTCGTCATCGACGGCGACCTCGTGGACGAGGCGTCCCCGGAGGACTTCGCGCTGGCCAAGCGGATCCTGGACGAGGAGCTCGGCGGTGAGCTGCCGTACCGCTACGTGCCCGGCAACCACGAGGTGATGGGCGGGAAGATCGACAACTTCGAAGCCGTCTTCGGCGACACCCACGCCTCCTTCGACCACAAGGGGACCCGGTTCATCACCCTCGACACCTCGCGCCTGAACCTGCGCGGCGGCGGGTTCGACCAGATGGCGATGTTCCGCGAGCGGCTCGACGCGGCCGCGAAGGACCCCTCGATCGGCTCGGTGACCGTGCTGTTCCACGTGCCGCCGCGCGACCCGACGCCCGGCAAGGGCAGCCAGCTCGGCGACCGCAAGGAGGCCGCGCTGGTGGAGGGCTGGCTGGCCGACTTCCAGCGCGTCACCGGCAAGGGCGCCGCGTTCATCGGCGGCCACGTCGGCACCTTCCACGCCTCGCGGGTCGACGCCGTGCCGTACTTCATCAACGGCAACTCCGGCAAGAACCCGGCCACCGCCGCCGATGACGGCGGCTTCACCGGCTGGTCGCTGTGGGGCGTCGACCCGGTGACGGAGAAGGAGGCCGAGCACGTGCGGCGCAACTGGTTCACCGACGCGCCGCAGTGGATCGGCGCGCAGGTCCGCCCGCACGTCGACGAGCTGACCCTCACCGCACCCGCCTCGGTGGAGATCGGCCGGCCCGCCGAGGTGTCGGCGGCCGTGACGCAGGACGGACGCCGGGTGCCCGTCGCCCACCCCGTCTCGGCCGACTGGTCCGGCTCGCCGAACCTGCACGTCGGCTCCCGCGCCGGCGCCAAGCCCTGGCACGTCGCGGTGCTCGACCCGGAGACCGGCACGCTCACCGCGCTGCGCTCCGGGCAGGTCGTCGTCGCGGTCACCGTCAACGGCGTCACCCGCCGGGCGACGGTCGAGCTGGCCGCCCGCTCGGCCGCCTGACCCGCGGGACCGGTCCGGCTCCGTCGCGTACGGGACCGGACCGGCCCCGTCGCGTACGGGGCCGCCGGTCAGGGCGCGGCGGCGGAGGCTCCGGCCTCGCCGCCGCGCGGGCCGTCACCGCGGGAGTCGTCACCGTGCAGGACGCCGTCACGCAGCTCCAGCACCCGGTCGGCCAGCGAGATCAGGCCGGGGTCGTGCGTGGCGACCAGCGCGGTGACGCCCTCGCTGCCCACCAGCGCGCGGATCAGCCGCATGACCTGACGCCCGGTCTGCGAGTCGAGCTGGCCGGTCGGCTCGTCGGCGATCAGCAGACGGGGCCGGTTGGCCAGCGCGCGGGCCACGGCCACCCGCTGCCGCTGGCCGCCGGACAGCTCGTGGGGCCGCTGGTTCGCGTGGCCGTCCAGCCCGACCAGGGACAGCAGTACCCGGACGCGCTCCTCGCGCTCGGCCGCCGGGACCCGGGCCAGCCGCATCGGCACCCCCACGTTCTCGGCCGCCGACAGGATCGGGATCAGCCCGAACGACTGGAAGACGTGCCCGATCACGTCCCGGCGCAGCACCCGCAGGCCGTCCTCCGGCAGGGCGGTGACCTCGTGCCCGGCGACCGTCACCCGCCCCGCGTCCGGCCGATCCAGCCCGCCGACGAGGTTCAGCAGGGTGGTCTTGCCCGACCCGGACCGGCCGCGGATCGCGACCAGCTCGCCCGGCACGGCGTGGAAGGACACCCCGTCCAGCGCCACGACCTCCTTCGGGCCGCTCCGGTAGACCTTGCGCAGGCCCTCCGCGACGACCAGCGGCTCACCCATCCCCGGTCCTCCCCGGCCCGCTCACGGCGCCCCCTCGCTCTTCTCCACCCGGCTCCGGCCCGTCCGCGGCCCCTCCCGGCTCCCTTTCGGCGTCCTGCGGCCAGACCCCGATGTGGTCGCGCTCCAGCGCCAGGCGGACCCGGCGCTCCATGCGCAGCGCGGCCGTGAAGTCCCGGGGCAGCTGCAGGCGGCCGGCCCGGTCGAGCACCGCGTACTCCTCGGCGACGATCCGCCCGTCGGAGGACGCCCGCCGGAGCGTCTCGCTGCTGGTCCGCCCGTCCCTGATGCCGACCGTACGGTCCACCCGCCCGGCGACCGCCGGGTCGTGGGTGACGATCACCGCGGTGACGCCCAGCTCGCGGTTGACCCGGCGCAGCGCGGCGAACACCTCCTCGGACGTCTCGCCGTCCAGCTCGCCGGTCGGCTCGTCGGCCAGGATCACCTTCGGCGCGTTGGCCAGGGCGACGGCGATGGCCGTCCGCTGCTGCTCGCCGCCGGACATCTCCCCGGGCCGCAGCCGCGCGCGGTCCGCGACGCCCAGCAGCTCCAGCAGCTCGCCGGCGCGCGCCGCCCGGTCGCGGCGGCGGCGCCCGCCCGCCAGCCGCATCGGCAGCTCGACGTTCTCCGCGGCGGTCAGGTACGGCAGCAGGTTGCGGGTGGTCTGCTGCCAGACGAAGCCGACCACCTCGCGCCGGTACCGCAGCCGGTCGCGCGCCGTCATCGACAGCAGGTCCACCCCCGCCACCCGGGCGACCCCGGCGGTCGGCACGTCCAGCCCGGACAGCACGTTCAGCAGGGTCGACTTGCCCGAGCCGGAGGCCCCGACGATCGCGACCAGCTCCCCGGCGTCGATCACCAGGTCGAGCCCCTGCAGGGCGACCACCTCGACGCCCTCGGTCTTGTAGATGCGGACCAGGTTGTCGCACAGCACGTGCGCGTCCCGGCCGAAGGCGGGCCGGTGCCGGGCGGCCTCCGCCTCCAGATCGGCCAGCGCGGGCTCCCGCGGCAGGCTCACCCGAGGTCACCCGCCCGCAGCGCCGTGCCCAGGGAGCCCCGGCGGCCGGGGACCGGGTGCAGGAAGGCCCCCAGCACGGTCGCCGCGGCCACTCCGCAGGCCAGCAGGACCGGCACGGCCGGGCCGGGCGGCCGGCCGGCCGCGGCGAGGTCGCCGGTGAAGACGCGCAGGTCGAGGCCCGGCCCGAGCACGGCGGGCAGGGCCAGGCCGAGCAGCAGCCCGGCCGCGGTGGACAGCAGGATCATCGGGGAGACCTCCAGCACGGTCAGGCGGCGGGCCTGGGACTCGGGCAGGCCCAGGGCGCACAGGTGGGACAGCGCCCCGGCCCGGTCGGCCGCGCCGGCCACCAGGGCGACGGCCACGGCGGCCAGCGCGTAGCAGGCCAGCGCGGCCGTGACGACCGCCAGGGCGCGGCGGAACGTCGTGGTCAGCGGGGTCCGGGTGATCTCGGCGAGCGCGCCCTCGAAGGTCCGCGCCAGGGCCCCGGGCTGGGCCGCCGCCGCCAGCAGCCGCCCGCCGTCCAGCCCGTCGCCCTCGACGAGCAGCGTGTTGGGCAGGGCGCCGCCCGGCGGGACCACGATCAGCGGGCCGCTGCCGTACGCAGCCGCCAGGCCGGTGACGACCCCGCCGGGGGACAGGCGCGGCGGGACGCCGGGCGCGTCGATCGCGCCGCGGCCCGCCAGCTCCGGCGAGACCAGCACCGGCGCGTCCGGCAGGACGACCGGCGCGTCGCGCAGCACGGCCCGGTAGGCGCGGACGTCCACCGCCAGCACCGTGGCCGTCGGGAACTCCTCGCCCAGGCGTACGGAGGTCCGCGTCGCGGGCAGGACCCGCCGCACCCCCGGCACGCGCCGGACCCGCTCGATCGTCTCCGGGGAGAAGGGCAGGTCGGCGTCCAGCCGGGCGGGCGCCCCGGCCCACTGCCAGGCGGCGGCCTCCTGGGTGGCGGTCAGCTCGCCGGAGACCGTCGCGCCGAACACCGACACCGCTAGCGCGGGCAGCAGGACCAGCACCGGCAGCGCCGAGACGGGCCTGGACCGGGCCGCCAGGGCCAGGCCGAGGAAGGGGACGGCCGACCGCGTCCGGGCCGCCAGACGCGTGGCCAGGCGGAGCGGCAGCGGGTGGCAGCGCAGCACGACCAGCGCCGCGGCCACGGCCAGCCCGGCCGGCGCCAGCAGCGGGAACGGATCGGTCCCTTCACCCGTCCCCGGCGCGGAACCGCCGCCCGGCCCGGAAGCGCCGCCCGTCCCCGTTCCGAGCCCGCGCGAGCGCAGCAGGTAGGCGCCGATGAGGGCGACCACGACGACCGCCGCCTCCGCCGCGATCCGCCGGGGCGAGGGCCGCGCGGCCGCGACGTCGGCGCGCCGCTCGCCGAGCGGCAGCCGGTGGGCGGCGACCGCCTGCCCGGCGGCGAACAGGGCCGCGGCCGCCACCACGGACAGCGGCCCGAGGTGCGTGACCGCGGGGACCTCGCCCGGCACCGCGTAGGACAGCGCGTATCCCGCCGCGGCGCCCGGCACGGCGGCCGCCGAGGTCACCGCCGTGGCCGTCGCGGCGACCCGGGCCAGGGAGGCGCCCCGGGCGCGGGCCAGCGCCAGGCTCGGCCGCGTCCGGTCGCCCAGCAGCCGTACGGCGAGCGCGATCACCCCCAGCGCCACGGCCATCAGCCCGCCGAGGACGAGGAGCAGCAGGGCGTCGGCGGAGCGGACCCTGCCGAGGTAGCCGGTCAGCAGCTCGTCGAAGGAGGTCTCCAGCGCGCCCGGCGAGGACCCGCGGATCGCGACCGGCACGGCGCCGCGGAACGCCCGCACCGCCTCGGCCAGCTCCGGGATCCGCGCGGCGCGCAACGCGGGCCGATCGATGTCGAACACCCACCGGTAGGTCGTGTTCGCGTACAGCCGGCCCAGCACCGGCAGGCTCGCGTCGGACACCAGCCCGGTGACGTACCGGTCGTCCACGTCCGCCCCCCGCGGGCGGACCTTCACCACCCGCCGCACGGAGGTGTTGTGCTGCCAGTACCGGTCGTCCGGCCGCACCGGCTCGAACAGGCCGCTGACCCGGGCCGCCAGCGGCTGTGGCCCGCCGAGCAACACGGTCGCGCCGACGCCCAGCCGCATCTCCGCGGCGGGCTCGCGGGCCAGCGCCACCTCCAGCAGCGGCCCGCCGCCGAGCCGCGCGGGCGGGCCCGGCGGCCGGCCGGCGACGTAGCGGACCCGCGCCGCGGCGTCCGACAGCCAGCCCAGATCGAGGTACTGGTAGTTGCGGGGCTCCCCGTCCACCGACGCGATCGGCTCGCGGGTCTTGCGCAGGGAATGGTGGCCGGAGCCGGAACCGGGCGGGGCCGTCACGGCGGACAGCTCGGCGGGCAGGGCGGCCCGCAGGCTCCGCTCCATCGCCAGCAGGGACCCGCGGGTGACCGGCGCGTCCGGGCCGGCCCGGCGGGGGCTGACCACCACCAGGTCGCCGACGCCGGCCGCCGCGGTGGCGGCGAGGTCGCGCAGCGCTCCGTCGTAGGCGGACCGGGTGGCCTTCGGGACGGCGGCGAGCAGCAGGCAGGCGCTGAGCGTCAGCAGCAGCAGCACGGCGGCGACGCCCCGATGGGCCCGCACCAGCGGCCAGGGGTTCACCGGTCCTCCCCGATCAGCGGGGCGCGGCCCGCCCCGCGGCGCAGCGCGCCGGCCAGCCCGGCGACGATCACCAGCAGCAGCGCGGCCACCCCGGCGAGGAGGGCCAGCGCCGGCAGCGGCGGGATCTCCAGCGTCACCTCCGGGGTGACGGCCGTCGCCTGGCCGGTCAGCACCAGGTGCGGCACCACCAGGGCGGCGACCGCCAACGCCACCGCCGCCCCGGCGGCCAGGGACAGGCCGATCAGGAACGCCTGCTCCACCAGCAGCAGCCCGAGCACCTGGCGGAAGCCCATGCCGAGCGCGCGCAGCACGGCGAACTCGGCGGCCCGCTCCCTGAGCGTCACCGCGGCGTCGACCGCGAACCCGAGCGCGGCGAAGACCAGCGCCGCGAGGAAGCCGAGGACCAGCGCCCCCTGCAGCCCGGCGGCCAGCGGGTCGTCCCGGAGGCCGCGGGCCAGCGACGACAGGTCCACCACGGTCACGTCCCACTCCCGGTGGCGGCCCAGCTCGGCCGCGGCGGCCGAGGTGTCCGCCCCGCCCGTGCCCAGCCACCACTCGGCGGGCGGGCGCGGGGCCCGGTGCGCCAGCAGGTCCCAGGACTGCATCGTCCGCCAGTCGACCAGTACGGCGGGCCGGTCCGGCGGCGTGCCGGGCACCTTCGCCACGATCCCGGCGACCGTGATCAGTGTGGGCCTCCGGTCGAGGGTCACCGTGGCCCGCGACCCGGTGGTGAGGTTCCGCCCGGCGGCCAGGTCGGCGGTGACCACCACCGGCAGCGGGCCGAGGAACGGGCCCTGCGGCGAGCCCTCGGCGGTGAACAGGCCGGCGTCCGGGACGGCCGCGCGGACCGGGACGAACGTGACCCGCTGCGGCGCGAGCGCGTCGTACGGGTCCCGGGGCGCGGGGGCGTCGAACCCGATCGCGAACAGCCCCCGGCCGGTGTCGTAGCGCCGCTCGGCGGCGTACCCCGTCGCGGCGCCGTGGGCCAGCCGGGTCCCCGGCGGCGGGGTCACCGCCGTGCCCGCGTCCGTCTCGATCCGCTCCACGGCCAGCTCCAGGCCGCTGCCCGTCGCCGGCAGCGGCACGTCCAGGACGATCGCGGCGACGGTCAGCGGATAGGCCAGCCGGCCGGCGCGGCCGCGAAGGGCCGACAGGTCCGCCGTCGGCCGGCTCTCACCCGGTCCGAGGACGACCCGCACCGGGTGCCGGACCCCCTCGGCGTCGGCGATCACCAGCGTCAGCGGGACGGCCCCGTACTCGTCGGCCAGGGCCGGGTCGTCCACGGTCAGCCGGGTCCGCAGGGTCAGCCGCTCCGGCCGGCCCGGGATCGGCAGCCCCGGCAGGTCGGGCCGCGCGGCGGCCAGCCGGGCGGCGAGCGCCGCCACCGGGTCGGCCGACAGGTCGGGGCGCAGCCTGAGCATGCCGGGCAGGTCGGCGGCGTCCACCGCCAGCAGCGTGACCTCCTCGCCCGCCAGGTCGCTCCCGGCGCGGTAGGCCGGGCTGAGCGACACCACGCCGGGCAGCGCCCGGTAGGCCGCCGCCCGGCCGAGCGGCCCGAGCGCCACGCCGTTCGGCGGCGACGCCACCCGCAGGTCGGCGCCGGCCAGGTGCCCGGCCTGGTCCCGCTGGGAGGCCCGCCAGGTGGCGACGGTCGCGACGCTGACCACGCCGACGGCGACCGCCATGGTCAGCAGCAGCGCGGGCCCCGAGCGGCGGGCCGGCCGGCGGCTCACCTGCCAGGTGCCCAGCGCGGGCGCCAGCCCGGTGCGGCGCGCCGTGATCCGCTCGGCGACCCGGGAGACCGGCGGGATCACCCGCAGCGCCAGCAGCCCGCCGCACAGCAGGGCCGCGGCGGGACCGGCCACGATCAGCGGGTCGATGCCGAGGCCGCCCCCGGCGGTGGCGGTGACCGTCGAGCCGTAGCGGCGGAGCTGCCAGACCGCGAGCGCGGCCACGCCGAGCAGCGCCAGGTCGGCGCCGGCCCGCTGCGCCGCGCCGTACCGCTCGCCGCGCCCGCGCGCCGCCTGGTCGGCCACGTAGGTCCGGCGGGCGCCGCGCAGCGCCGGCAGCGTGAGCAGTACGGCGCAGCCCAGCGCGACCGCCGCGGACACGGTGTGGATCACCGGCCCGGCCTCCGGGCCGGGCCGTACATCGGCGCCGGTGAGCGCCCCGGCCGCGCGGAGCAGCCAGGGGGCCAGCAGCGGCGCGACGACCGCGCAGGGCAGCGTCACCAGCAGGGCCTCGCCCGCGGCCGCCAGCGCCAGCCATCGGGTGCCCGCGCCGCGGGAGCGCAGCAGCGCCGTCTCCATCCGCCGGTGGTCGGCCAGCAGCCGGGCGGTCAGCACCAGCGCGTAGGCGGCGAGCAGCAGCAGCTCCAGCACCGGAACCAGCATCGTGGACCGGGCCACCAGGGTGGCGGTGGCCAGCCGGGTCAGCCGGTCCGGCAGGCGGGTGGCCGTCGAGCAGTCCTCGCAGCCGGGCCGCGCCCGCAGCGCCTCCTGGAAGCGGCCGGCCCCGGCGGCCAGCGGCAGCAGCCGCTCGCGCGGCACCGGCCGCAGGTCCGGCACGACGAGCCAGCGCGCGGTGACACCCGGCGCGAACCGGGCGACGAACGTCTCCTCGGGCACCATCAGCGGCCCGTGGGTGACGTAGTCGCCGACCTCGGAACCCCGGGTGAGCAGCGGCTCGCCGTCCCAGCGGTCGGAGTACGGATCGTCCAGCTCGAACACGCCGGTGATCCGGACCCGTACCCTCCGGTGGTCCAGCCGCCCCTCCACCGTGATCACGTCCCCGGCGGAGAAGCCGGTGGCGCTCGCCACCGCCCCGGTCACCGCGGCCTCCACCGTCCCGCCGCGCCCCGCGGCCGTCCCGTCGCGTCCCGCGGCCGGCCAGGAGCCCCGCACCAGGCGGGCGTGCTCCCGCAGTCCCCGGTGGACGCCGAAGCGCAGCAGCTCCGGCCGCTTCCTGCGCTCCTGGCCCGGCATCGCGTACGAGTCGGACTGCGCGCTCAGCGTCACCTCGACCGGCAGGCCGGTGTAGGTCGCCGCGGCCTGGGCGCGCACCGCCCGGTCGGTGGCGGGGAAGGAACCGCCGCGAACCGGGGCGGTCACCACGGTCGCGGCGGTCCCCGCCGGCACGGTCCCCAGCGTCCGGCGCACGCCGGCGTCCGTCGCCGAGACGGCGTACCCGGCCAGCCCGGCGAGAGCCGTGGTGGCGAGCAGGACCGCACCCAGGGCGGCGAGCAGCAGGAGCGGCTCGCCGAGGGCGCGTCTGAGCGGTAACGGCGTCAGCCCCCGCATGCAACCGCCTCCCGTGTGCGCGCCACACCCCGATGTACGCACGCTCCCGTCGGGAAGACGGATGATCAATATGAGGGCGGATACGGTGATCGACCCGATACTGCCGGGCAACCCCGATGTGATATCGAAATCGTGACATTCGGTTGGGGCGTGTCCCCGCGAAGGAGGACGGATGAGCGGCATCGTCGAGGGACTGGTGGTCGTCGTCACGGGGGCGGCCCGGGGCATCGGGCGCGGGCACGCGCTGGAGTTCGCCCGCCAGGGCGCCAGGGTGGTCGTCAACGACCTCGGCGCCGGGGTGGACGGCGCCGGCGCGTCGGCCGGACCGGCCCACGAGGTCGCCGAGGAGATCCGCGCCCTGGGCGGCGAGGCGATCGTCAACGGCGAGGACGTCTCCGACTTCGACGGCGCGGGCAGGCTCGTCCGGGCCGCCGTCGAGCACTTCGGCGACCTGAACGTCCTGGTCAACAACGCGGGCATCCTGCGCGACCGGATGCTGGTCAACATGACCGCCGACGAGTGGGACGCGGTGGTCCGGGTCCACCTGCGCGGCACGTTCGCCCCGCTGCGGCACGCCGCCGCCCACTGGCGCGAGCGTTCCAAGGCGGGCGCGCCCGTGCACGGCCGCGTCATCAACACCACGTCCTCGTCGGGCATCTACGGCAACCCCGGGCAGGCCAACTACGGCGCCGCCAAGGCGGGCATCGCGGCGCTGACCGTCATCGCCGCCCAGGAACTGGGCCGGTACGGCGTGACCGTCAACGCCCTCGCCCCCACCGCGCTGACCCGGATGACCGAGAACCTCGCGCCCGGCAGGGGCGTCGGCGCCACCCAGAGCTTCGGCGACCTGCACCCGGAGGACATCGCCCCGCTGGCCGTGTGGCTGGCCAGCGCGGAGGCCGCGGGCGTCACCGGCCGCGTCTTCAACGTGCGCGGCGGTTCGATCAGCGTGGCGGAGGGCTGGCACGCCGGGCCGGGCGTGGACAAGGGATCGCGCTGGGAGCCGGCCGAGCTGGGCGCGGTGATCCCGGATCTGGTGGCCAGGGCGGCGCCCAACGCCCTGCAGAACGGCCGCGTCCCCGGCCGCGACGCCTGACAACCCGGAATATCCATATATCCGGAAATATCTGAAATGCCGTCTGACAATCGCGCGCGGAACCCAGGGATATTCCGGATATCGCATTTGATCTCGGTGTATCCCTGGGTGGACGGGGCTCCACGGCGTGTCATCGGGACGCCTCGGGGGACGATTCCGGGTTGAGCCGCGTCCCCCGGCCGGTCGTGGCGCCGGGCCCGGGACGTGTCCCCGGTCCGGGGAACATGAAAGGACCGCCTCCGGCCACGGGTGGCGGAGGCGGTCCGTCCGGCGGGCCCCCCGCGGCGTCCCGGTGGTGTTCCGGGCGGGGGTCCGCCGGGGCTCAGACGGCGCCGGTTCCCGGCGGGGTCCGGGCTTCCCGGCTCGGGCCTGCTCCCGGCTCGGGCCGGCCCTCAAGGGAGGGCCGTCCCTCGGGGGGAGCCGGCTCTCGGAGGCGGGCAGGCCCTCAGGGAGGGCAGGCCCTCAGGGGAGGGCAGGCCCTCGGGCCCGGCCCGTCAGCCGCAGTGTTCGAAGGGGCTGTCGTAGGTGGAGGAGCCCGCCTTGCCTCCCCATTTGACGCACTGGCCGGCGGCGGCGGCCCGTACCGGTCCGGCGTAGTAGCCGTAGCTGCCGGAGTCGGTGACGCGGGTCTTGCCCTGGACCTCCAGGTAGGCGGTGGTGGCGGTGTCCGTGCCCAGTGAGGTCTTCTTGAGGGTGGCCACGCAGTTGTAGCCGTTGGAGGAGTTGTAGAGCAGGTAGACCGTGCCGGCGGTGCCGAGGGCGGCGCTGTCGATCACGCTGTAGCCGCTGCCGCAGACCTCCTGCGCGGTGTACGGGTTGGTGCCACCGGAGCCGCAGCCGTTCTTGGACGTCAGCGTCTGGGCCGGGTAACCGAACGTGGTGCCGTTGAAGACGGCCTTCTGGATGTTGGACGGGTAGCTGGTGCCGAGGCGCACCTCGTAGTGCAGGTGGGGCGAGATGTTGTTGCCCGGCTTGCTGGTGTTGCCGACCGTGCCGATCTTCTGGCCCTGGCTGACGGTGGCGCCCGCGCTGACCGACCGGGTGTCCAGGTGCGCGTAGTAGCTGCTCCAGCCGCCGCCGTGGTCGATCTTGACCAGGTTGCCGTAGCCGTTGGTCGAGCCCTGGTGGGCGGAGATCACCACGGTGCCCGCCGCGGCGGCGACGACGGTGTCGCCCTTGTCCGCGTCGGCGGTGCCGCCCCGGTTGAAGTCGATCTCCCACGACTGGTGGGCGCTGCTCGCGCTGGAGTTGCCGGTCCAGGACTGCCCGCAGGGGAAGGGCATCTGGAAGCTGGGCGTCGCCAGCGTCGTCGGCGGCAGCTCGACGGACGGGTCGTTCGGCGGGTCGGCTCCCTCGAGCTCCGGGTCGTAGTCCGTGACGGCCGCGGTGGCCGTGACGGCCGTGAGTCCCGTCGCGGCGACGGCGCCCGGCGCGGCCGCGGTCGCGCCCGCGAGCCCGACCAGCAGGGCGAATCCCGTGGTGAGCACTCCTGTGAGTCTCATATCGATCCTTTCCGCGAGATGCGGGGGGTGAAGAGCCTTGACCGGCGCCATGCACTGTCTGTTGGATCTTCCGGAAGGCTCCCGCTGCGGACCAGCGTCGGCCTGCGGCGCATATGAAACATCCAGAATCCCTATAAAGCCCTGTCAGCCCCGGGTGATACGGCCCGGTGAAATGGTTGCGACGCCTCCCGTGAGAGGTAGGTGCGGTCATGGCGGTTGATCGGCCCGCGTTCAGGGTGCTCGGCCCGCTGGAGGTCGGCCCCCCGGGGCGGCCCCTGCGCATCGCGGGCACGAAGTCCCGGATCCTGCTGGCCTCGCTGCTGCTCGACGCCAACCGGGCGGTCGCCGCGGACCACCTGGCCGAGATCCTGTGGCCGCTGAGCCGGCCGAGGTCGGCCCTGGCCAACCTCCGCACCTACGTCAGCTCCCTGCGCGCGGTCCTCGGCGCGACGGGCGGCGCCCGCATCCTGGCCCGGCCGTCCGGTTACCTGTTCGAGGTGCCCGCCGGGCAGCTCGACGTCCTCCTCTTCGAGGACCTCGTGGCCGGGGCGCGGGCGGCGGCGCGGGCCGGGGGAGACGCGGAGACCCGCGGGGACGCGGCATCGGGGACGGAGGGCGGGCCGGAGGCGGCGGGCCGGGCGGAGGACCCGGCCGGGCTGCTGGACCGGGCGCTCGCGCTGTGGCGCGGCGCCCCGCTGGCCGACCTGCCCGGCAGCCCCCTGTGGGACGCCCGGCTGGAGTCACTGGCCGGGCTGCGGCTCTCCGCCTCCGAGGAGCTGACCGTCCTGCGGATGGAGCGCGGGCGGCACGCCGAGGCGGTCGCCGGACTGCGCGGGCTGCTGAGGGAGCACCCCTTCCGGGAGGACCTCTGGGGGCGGCTGATGCTCGCCCTGGACGCCGCCGGGCGGCAGGCCGAGGCCCTGGACGCATACGCCGCGGCCCGTCGGCAGCTCGTCACCGAGCTGGGCGTCGAGCCGGGCGCCGGACTGCGACGGGTGCACGCGGACATCCTGGCCGGGCGGCCCGCGGCGGAGGCCGCGCCGTCCCCGCCGGTCACCGTCCCGCGCCAGCTCCCCCCGGACGTCCCGGACTTCACCGGCCGGACCGGGACCGTCTCGGCCCTCACCCGGGCGCTGTCCCGCGAGAGGAGGCCGCCGGACGGGCCGCCGGCCGTCGCGGTGGTGGCCGGTCCGCCGGGAGCCGGCAAGACGGCGCTGGCCGTCCACTGCGCGCACGCCGTACGCCGCGCCTACCCCGGAGGGCAGCTCTACCTCGACCTCGGCGGCACCGCGCCCACCCCCGCCGACCCCGGCGAGCTGCTGGCCGAGGCGCTGCGCGCGCTGGGGACCGGCGGAGCCGGCCTGCCGTCCACCACCCGCGAGCGCTCCGCGCTGTACCGGTCGCTGCTGGCCGGGCGGCCGGCGCTCGTGGTGCTCGACGACGCCGCCGACGCCGCGCAGGTACGGCCCCTGCTGCCGGGCAGCGGCTGCGCGGTCGTCGTGACGAGCCGCCGGCGCATCACCGAGCTGCCCGGGGCGCTGCAGATCGACCTCGACGCCCTCACCCCCGCGGAGGCCGAGGAGCTGCTGGGCAGGATCGCGGGCGCCGACCGGGTGCGCCGGGAGCGGGAGGCCGCCGCGGAGATCCTGCGGGCCTGCGACCACCTGCCGCTCGCCGTCAGGATCGCCGGGGCCCGGCTGGCCGCGCGGCCCGGCTGGCCGCTGGCCGTGCTGCGGCGGCGGCTCGCGGACGAGGCGAACCGCCTGGGCGAGCTGCGGGCCGGGGACCTGGAGGTGCGCGGCAGCTTCGACCGCAGCTACCGGACGCTGCCCGGCGACGCCGCCCGGGCCTTCGGGGCGCTCGGCCTCCTCGGGGCGAGGCCGCTGCCCGGCTGGGTGGTCGGGGCCGTGCTCGGCCGGGACCGGGCCGACGACGTCACCGACGCCCTCGTCGACGCCAACCTGCTGCGGCTCGCGGGGACCGACGCGCTCGGCCGGCCCCGCTACCTACTGCCCGGCCTCGCCCGGTGCAGCGCCCGGGAGCTGGCCGGCGGCCCCGGCGGCGCCGGTGGTACGGACGCCCTCGCCCGGGTGCTCGACGGGTGGACCGTCCTCGCCGGGAGCGCCATGGCGCGGCTGCCGACCACCCTGTTCAGCCTGGCCCCGGCGGGCGAGCCCCGCTGGCGGCCGGACGGCGAGACCGCCGCGAGCCTGCCGGCCGACCCGCTGCCGTGGTTCGACGCCGAGCGGGAGACCCTGGTGGAGGCCGTACGGCTGGCCGCCGACGCCGGGCTCGCCGGGGCCGCCTGGGGACTCGCCGCCGCCCTGGTGCCCTACTTCGACCTGCGGTGCCACTTCGACGAGTGGCGGAGCACGCACCGGGCCGCGCTGGAGGCGGCCCGCCGGTCCGGTGACCGCGGCGGGGAGGCCGCCATGCTCCGCGGCCTGGCCCAGGTCGGCCTCTACCAGGACCGCTACGCCGAGGCGGGCGAGATGTTCGCGCGGTCCCGGGTGATCTTCCGCGAGCTGGGCGACGCGCGCGGGGAGGCGGTCTCGATCTGCGGGCTGGGGGCGGTGGACCACTTCCGCGGCCGCCATGTCGAGGCGCTCGGCCACTTCCGGATGGCTCTCGCGATCTTCGCCGCCCTGGAGGACCGCGGCGGCGAGGCCTACGTCCGGCAGGCCGTCGGCCGGGTCTGCCTGGTCCTGCGCGACCTGGGCCGGGCCTCGGCCTGGCTGGGCGGGGCGCTGCGGCTGGCCAGGGAGATCGGCGACCCGCACCGGGAGGCGTGCGTGTCGATGCAGCTCGGGCGGCTGCACGACCTGGCGGCCGACGCCGAGGAGGCGATGCGCTTCCAGGGGTACGCCCTGGACATCTTCGAGGAGCTCGGCGACCGGCACTGCGGCGCCTACGCCCTGCAGAACCTGGGCGGCCTGCAGGTGACCCGCGGCGACCGGTCGCACGCCTCGGCGCAGCTCCAGCGGTCCCTGGAGATCTTCCAGCAGCTCGGCGACCGCAGCGGGGAGGCCGCCGCGGTCCAGCGGCTCGGGGAGCTGCACCGGTCGGCCGGCCGTACCGGGTTGGCCCGCGACTACCTGCACCATGCCCGTGCGCTCCGGCAGGAGCTGCGGGGCGGGGCGGGCGGCGGGATCCGGTCCGCGGCCTGCGCGCCGCCCCCGGGCCGGTGACCGGCCGCCGGGGCGTCCTTTCCGGGCCGGTCCCCGGCGGTCCCGTCAGAGGCGGACGGGGGGTGCGGGGAGCACAGCGGGTGCGCGCGGGCGGCGCGGGCATGCTCAGCGGTGCGCCGGGGCCGGGATCGGGACCGGGTCCGAGGCGGCGGCCGGGCGGGCGGCCCGGCGCTCCAGCGCGCCGGAGAGCACCGCCAGGCCGAGGGCCGAACCGGTGAGCAGCGCGCCGACCCAGTTGGGCGCCGTGACGCCGAGGCCGGCCGACAGGACGAGCCCGCCGAGCAGGGCCGCCAGCGCGTTGCCGAGGTTGAAGGCGCCGATGTTGACCGCCGAGGCCAGCGTCGGCGCGCCCGCCGTCTGGTCCAGGATCCGTTTCTGCAGCGGCGGGACGGTCGCGAAGCCGAGGCCCCCGATCAGCACGAGGGTGACGGCGGCGGCCACCTTGTCGTGGGCGGTGACGGTGAACAGCGCCAGCACCAGCGCCAGCCCGCCCAGCGACAGGTACAGCAGCGGCATCAGGGCGCGGTCGGCGTAGCGGCCGCCGACGAGGTTGCCCGCGACCATGCCGATCCCGAACAGCACCAGCAGCCAGCTCACGTCGCCCTCGCCGTACCCGGCCGCCTGCGTCATCATCGGCGCGATGTAGGTGATCGCGGCGAAGACGCCGCTGAAGCCGAGGACCGTCATGCCCATCGCCAGCAGGACCTGGGTGTTGCGGAACGCGGCGAACTCGCCGCGGATCCGCCCGCCTCCGGGCTCCGGGCGCGGGCCGGCGGGCACGAGCGCCGCCACCCCGGCCAGGCCGAGGACGCCGAGGGCGGCGACCGCGGCGAAGGTGACCCGCCAGCCGGCGTGCTGGCCGAGCGCCGTGCCGAGCGGGACGCCCACCACGTTGGCGACGGTCAGGCCGGTGAACATCAGGGCGATGGCGCCCGCCCGCCTCTCCGGGGGGACGAGCCCGGCGGCGACGACCGAGCCGATCCCGAAGAAGGCGCCGTGGGCGAGCGAGGCGACCACCCGCCCGGCGAGCATCGCGCCGAAGCCGGGGGCGGCCGCCGAGAGCAGGTTGCCGGCGATGAACAGTCCCATCAGGGCCATCAGCATCCGCTTGCGGGAGAAGCGGGTGCCGATGACGGTCATCAGCGGCGCGCCGGCGACCACGCCCAGCGCGTATCCGGTGGCGAGGTTGCCGGCGGTGGGGACGGACACGTCGAAGGTCGCGGCGACCTGGGGGAGCAGCCCCATGATCACGAACTCGGTGGTGCCGATCCCGAAGGCGCCGATGGCCAGCGCCAAGAGTGCGAGTGGCATGGCAGGGTCCCCGAAGGTTGCGTTTGGGATTTACAAGCGGTGACAATAATTGCACACGCTCATAAATGCAAGCGCGGTATGTTGCTGGGGAGGGATACTCTGGGGTGGCACACCGAGGAGGGGCCCATGTCACCGTCGCCGTCCACCGGCCCGTCCACCGGTCCGTCCACCGGTCCGGTCACCGGTCCGGTCACCGGTCCGGTCACCGGTCCGGTCACCGGTCCGGTCACCGGTCCGGTCACCGGTCCTTCCCACCGCCCGGCCGACGGCCCGGCCCGGGGCTGGTCCGCCCTGTCCGTGCTGCACGGCCGCGTCGAGGCTCACCTGGAGCGCGCCCTGCAGGCGGCGCACGAGCTGAGCGCGCGGGAGCTGTCCGTGCTGGACCTGCTCAGCGGCCAGCACCCGGGCGAGGGCGGGCACCTGCAGATGCACCAGCTCGCCGAGGCGGTCGTGCTCAGCCAGAGCGCCACCACCCGCCTGGTCACCCGGCTGGAGGAGCGGGGCCTGCTCACCCGCTACATCTGCGCGACGGACCGGCGCGGCATCTACACCGACGTCACCGAGGCCGGCTTCGCCCTCCTTCCGAAGGCCCGGCGGACCAGGGACGCCGCGCTGCGCGAGGCCCTCGACGACGCGGAGCGGCGGCCCGGTCTGGCGCCGCTGGTCGCGGCCGTCCGCTCCCTCGGCGATGCCTGACGGGGACCGCGCGGGCCCCGCCTCCGGGGCGTCCGGTCCGGGGCGTCCGGACCCCTGCGTACGGCGGAGCCGCCGGCCGTCGGTCCCGGCGCCCCCTCAACGGTCGACGACGCACAGCTCCCACGGAAGCGAGCCGAGCCGCCGGCCGTCGGGTCCGGCGTCCCTCAGCGGTCGACGACGCACAGTTCCCAGGGGAGCGAGCCGAGCCGCCGGCCGCCCTCCGGAGCGCAGACGACGACGTCGGCCACCCGCGCGCCGAACAGCTCCGGCAGGTAGATCGCCGGTTCCAGGCAGATCGTCGTGCCGGGTTCGAGCACCGTCCCGTCACCGGGGACCAGCCACGGGCTCTCCTCGTGGCTGCGGCCCACACCGCGCCCCGGCCGCCGCCCGGCGTACTCGCCGTAGCCGCTGCCGTCGATCACCTCCCGGACGGCCCGGCCGACCTCCGCGGCCGTCACGCCGGGCCGTACCGCGTCCAGGGCGGCCCGCTGCGCGGCCAGGACGACCGAGTACATCGCCTCGAAGTCCTCCGGCGGCTCGGCCACCGCGAACACGCGGGCCACCTCCGCGCAGTGGCCGTCCCATCTGCCGCACACCGACACCAGCAGCGCGTCACCGGGATTGATCACGCGGTCGCACGCCGCGTGCCGGGGCAGCGCGGTGTGCTCGCCCGCGGCGACGAGCACCGACAGCGTCTCCTCGCACCCGGCCTCGGCCAGCGCGGCCCGCAGCCGCCGCGCCATCGCGCGTTCGGTGGCGCCGAACCACGCCAGCCCGCGGGCCGCGGACAGCACCGCGTCCGCCGCCGCGGCGGCCCGCCCGGTCGCCGCGACCTCCGCCGGTCCCCGGCGGAGCCGCAGCGGGGCGAGCACGGACGACGCCAGCACCAGTTCGGCGTCCACCGGCAACGAGAACAGCTCCCGGGCCCGCATCTCGGGGTCCACCCCGACGCGGCGGACAGCGGCCGGGAGGAGCGCCGCCGCCTCCCGCGGACCGGCCGCGGCGGCGGGCGGCCCCTCGCCGGTCAGGACGAGGTACCCGTCGTACCCGTCGTCCAGGCCGCCCAGGTAGCGGAAGTCGGGGGAGGGGCGCAGCACCAGGGCGTCGACCCCCTCCTCGGCCATCCTGCGGCGCACCTCATCGATCATCGGGGTTCGTGCAGCCAGCAGGCGACCGGGCCGAACGCCGGCTCGCGTTCCCGGCAGACGTCCATCGCCACCGGGCAGCGCGGGTGGAACCGGCAGCCGGACGGCGGGTCGGCCGGGTCCGGCACGTCCCCGGCCAGCTCCGCCGGCAGCACCCCCGCGCCGTCGGGCGCCGGGATCGCGCCCAGCAGCGCCCGGGTGTAGGGGTGGCGGGGGTCGCGCCAGACCTCAGCGGTACGGCCCACCTCCACGATCTTCCCGAGATACATCACCGCGATCCGGTCGGCGATCAGCCGCACCACCGACAGGTCGTGGCTGATGAACAGCAGCCCCGCGCCCGCGGAGACCGCGAGGTCCCGCATGAGCGTGGCCACCTGCGCCTGGGCGGAGGCGTCGAGCGCCGAGATGGGCTCGTCGCCGATCAGCAGCGACGGCCGGGCGGCGAGCGCCCGGGCGATCGCGATCCGCTGCCGCTGCCCGCCGGAGAACTCGTGCGGGTGGCGGCCGGCGAAGTCGCCGGGCAGCCCCACCCGCTCCAGCATGTCGGTGGGCGTGGTCGTGGTGTCGCCCGCCGCGCGCAGTCCGTCGGCGATCTGCGCGCCCACCCGCCGCCGCGGGTTCAGCGAGGAGTAGGGGTCCTGGAAGACCATCTGGATCCCGGTCAGCGACCGGTCCCTGCGGCGCAGGCCCAGCGGGGTCACCGTACGGCCGTCGAAGGAGATCGTCCCCTCGGTCACCGGGGCCAGCCCGCACACCGCGCGGGCCAGCGTCGACTTGCCGCACCCCGACTCCCCGACGAGGCCGACGACCTCGCCCGCCTCGACGGTCAGGCCGGCTCCGGCCACGGCGCGCACCACGGGGCGGCCGGGGGTGCGGTGCTCGACGACGAGGTCGTTCACGCTCAGCAGCGTCATGAGGTCTCCCCGGGTAGCGAGTCCAGCAGGGCGCGGGTGTAGGGGTGGGCCGGGTCGCGCAGCACCTGCGCGCGCGGGCCGGTCTCCACGACCACGCCGTCCCGCATCACGCTCACCTCGTCGGCGACCGCGGACATCACGCCGAGGTCGTGGGTGACGAGCAGCACGGCCAGGTCCAGGTCGTCGCACAGGCCGCGCAGCAGCCGCAGGATCCCGGCCTGGACGGTCACGTCGAGCGCGGTCGTCGGCTCGTCGGCGATGAGCACCTTCGGAGAGCAGGCCAGCGCGACCGCGATCGCGATGCGCTGGCGCATGCCCCCGGAGAACTGGTGCGGGTAGCGGCCGAGGGCCTCCTCCGCGCCCGGGATGCGCACCTGGCGCAGCAGGTCGGCGGCTCTGGCCTGCGCCTGCCGCCGGTCCAGGCGCAGGTGGTGGCGCATGTGCTCGGTGAGCTGGCGGCCGATCGTGAGCATCGGGTGCAGGCTGGTCGCCGGGTCCTGGAAGACCATGGCGACCTCGCCGCCGCGTACCGCGTTGAGCTGCCGGGGGGTCATGGCGAGCAGGTCACGCTCGCCCAGGGTGATCCGGCCGCTCACCCGCGCCCCGTGCGGGAGCAGGCCGAGGACGGCCAGTCCCGTCATCGTCTTGCCCGAGCCGCTCTCGCCGGCCAGCCCGTGCACCCGGCCGGCGCGCAGTTCGAGGTCGACGCCGCGCAGGACCTCCTTGCCGCCGAGGGAGACCTTCAGGTCGGAGATCGCGAGAGTCACAGCGCACGCTCCTTGATGGCCCGGGCGGTCCGCGGATCGAGGGCGTCGCGCAGCGTGTCACCCAGGAAGTTGAAGGCGAGCACCACCGTCAGGATGGCGAGGCCGGGGAAGGCCGCCACCCACCAGCTGTCGAAGACCTCCACGCCGGAGGCGACCATGGCGCCCCACTCGGGGGACGGCGGCTTAGCGCCGAGCCCGAGGAAGGACAGGCCGGACAGCAGGAGCAGCGCGGTGCCGATGTCCAGGGTCGCCAGCACCAGGATCGGCCCGGTGACGTTCGGCAGCACGTCCACGCGCAGGGAGCGCCAGGCGGAGAATCCCAGCAGCCGCCCGCTCAGCACGAACTCGCGTTGCCGTACGCCCAGCACCAGGCCGCGGGTGACGCGGGCGTAGGCGGGCCAGGCGACGACGAGGACGGCCAGCACGGCGTTGGCGAGGCTCGCGCCGAGCGCGGCGGCGACGACCATGGCCAGGATGACGGTGGGGAAGGCGAAGACGAGGTCGGCGAACCGCATGATCGTCTCATCCACCCATTTGCCGAAATATCCGGAAATGGCGCCTAGGAGGCCGCCCACCAGCACCGACATCGCGACCAGCAGCAGCGTCAGGGGGATCGACAGACGCGCGCCGTACATGACCCTGCTGAGGATGTCGCGGCCGAGCTGGTCGGTGCCGAACCAGTGGCCGGGGCCCGGCGGCGCCAGCCGCGGCAGCTCCTGGGCGAGCGGGTCGTGCGGGGCCAGCAGCGGGGCGCACAGCGCGATCACGAACCAGGCGAGCGCGATGACCCCACCGGTGATCGCCAGCGGTTGCCGCCACGCGCGGGGGAGCTTCACCGCGGCCTCCGCGGGGCGTCCCGGCCGTCGAGGACACCGTCGGGGGCACTGTCGGGGACGGCGCCGGGGAGGGCATCGGGGAGGGAAGGGGTCACGACAGTCTCACTCGGGGGTCGATGACGCCGTACAGGACGTCGACGATCAGGTTGATGACGAGGTAGACCCCGCCCACGACCAGGCCGACGCCCATGACGGCGGGCAGGTCCAGGGTGGTCGCGCTCTTGTAGGCGTACTGCCCCACACCCGGCCAGGCGAAGATCGCCTCGACCAGGACGGTGCCGGACAGCAGGCTGCCGAAGGCCAGGCCCGCGACCGTGATGACCGGCACCAGCGCCGGGCGCAGCACGTAGCGGAACAGGATCACCCGCGGCGGCAGTCCCTTGGCCCGCCCGGCGCGCACGTGGTCCTGGCCCAGCACCTCCAGCACCGCCGACCGGGTGAACCGGGTCAGCAGGCCGATCGTGTACAGGGCGAGCACCAGCGCCGGGGTGGCCAGGTGGCCCACGGCCGAGGAGAACACGTCCCACTGGCCCGCGAGGGCGGCGTCGAGGGTGTAGAGGCCGGTGACGTGCGGCGGCGGGGTCAGGCCCGGGTCGATGCGGCCGCTGCCCGGAGCGATCTGCAGCCGGTAGAAGAGGACGTAGAACGCCGTCAGCGCCAGCCAGAACGTGGGCACGGAGATGCCGAACAGGCTGAGGACGCGCAGCACGTGGTCGGAGAGCCGGTCGCGGCGCAGCGCCGCGACGACGCCGAACGCCACGCCCACGACGATGGAGACCAGAATCGCGGCGCCGGCCAGTTCCAGGGTGGCCGGCACCGAATCGGCCAGGTCGTCCATGACCGGGCGGTGGCTCTGCTGGCTCGTCCCGAGGTCGCCCTGGACGACTCCCCGCAGGTGCAGCAGGTACTGCTCGGGGAGGGGCTTGTCGAGCCCGTGCTCGGTCCGCCACTGGGCGACGATCGCCGGGTCGCCCAGGGCGCGCTGGCCGAGGTTGGCCGCGACGGGGTCGCCGGGGACCAGGTTGGTCAGCACGAAGGTGACCAGCGTGATGCCCACCGCCAGCAGCAGCGCGGTGAGCACCCTGCGGACCAGGAAGCGGGCCAGCGGGCTCCGGGCGCCGCGGCGGCCCGGCTCCCGCCGGGCCGCCTTCGGATCGTCACCCGTCGCCGGTGGACGCTTGATCGACACTGACGGTCCTTACTTGACGCCGAGGTCGGCGACGTCGACGGTCCACACCGGGTTGAACTTCAGGCCGGTGACGGAGGCGGCCGTCACGATGTTCTGGCCGGGCTGGATGAGCGGGATGAACGGGCCGGAGGCGTTCAGCTTCGTCTGGATGTCGGAGTACGCCTGCTTGCGCGCGTCGTCGCCGACCTCGGCGGCGGCCTTGTCGCCCGCCGCCTCCAGCTCCTTGTCGGCGCCCGCCTTCCATCCGGCCCGCAGGCCCACCAGCTTGCCGGGCAGGAACGACAGGTAGTCGCTGGGGTCGGGGTAGTCGGGGCCCCAGTACCACAGGCCCAGCTCCTCCTTGCCGTTGCGGTAGTTGTCCAGGGCGGTGGTGACCGGCGCGGGGGCCAGGTCCACCGTGATGCCGACCTCCTTGAGGTTGGCCTGGATCCGCTCGGCGAAGGGCTGGAAGGACAGGCCGTTGACGGTCAGCTCGCTGGGGTACTCCAGCTTGACCGTCGGGTTCACCAGGCCGCTCTCCTTCAGGGCGGCCTTGGCGCCCTCGACGTCGCGCCCGGCGGCCGCCTCCGGCGGGAGCGCGCCGAGCAGCATCGACGGGATGACGCCGGGCGCCTGCACCGAGCCCTCGCCGGCCAGCTCCAGCAGGCCCGCGTAGTCGACGCCCTTGCGGACGGCCTCGGCGAACTTGGGATCGGAGGTGACCTTGCTGACCGAGGGGTCCCGGTTGGCCAGCAGGAAGATGACGTTGGCCGACGCCGTCCTCGTGACCTGCAGGCCGCCGGTGATCCCGGCGACCTGGTCGCCGGAGAGGTTCAGCGCGACCTGGCTGTCGCCGCGGGAGATGTTGAGCTTCTGGGTCGCCGCCTCGACGTTGCGGATCACGACCTTGTCGTAGGCCGGCTTGGCCTGGCCCCAGTACTTCGCGTTGGCCCGCAGCACCACCTGGCTGCTGACGTTGAACGACTCGATGGTGTACGGCCCGGAGCCCGCCGACGCTGAGTTGAGGTACTGCTCGGCCTTGTCGCCCGGGTCGGTGGTGGCGCCGTGCTCCTTGGCGACCTTGGAGTTGAGGATGCCCAGCGCGGGGTTGGGCAGGATGTACGGCAGCGCCGCGTTGGCCTTCGCCGAGGTCAGGGTGACCGTCGTGTCGTCGGTCTTGGCGACCTCGACGCCGTCGAGCAGGAAGGACGGCGTGCCCTTCATGTCGCGCACCCGGTTCAGGGAGAAGACGACGTCGTCGGCGGTCACCGGGGAGCCGTCGGCGAACGTGGCGTCCTTGCGGAGCTTCAGGGTGAGCGTCTTACCGTCCTTGGACAGCTCGAACGACTCCGCGAGGGCCGGCACCGGCTTGGTGACGTCGGAGCCCTCGAAGGTGAGCAGGGTCTCGTAGGTCGCCTTGCCGACGATCAGGCCGGTGGGCTCGTAGGTGCGCCCGGGGTCGGCCGTCTTCAGGTCGAAGGAGGTGTCGATCACCAGCGTCTTGGAACCGGCGCCTCCGCCGCCTCCGGACGCGGGGGCCGAAGACGAGCCGCCGCCTGAGCAGGCGGCGAGGGCGAGGGCGCCGGTGAGCAGCACCGGCAGCAGGGCCGCCTTCGCCCCCGGGCGCCGAGAACGGGTCGCCATTTTGTATCCTCCGAAATTGGTCCATATGGACGTTTGGTCGCCGATCGTCCAGTATTGTCCGGCAGAAAGTCCAGCACAGGGCGGAAAGCCGAGACGAATCTCGGCCGAGAGGTACGGGCATGACCGAAACATCAAGCAATCCGGCTCGCGGAGGCGCCCAGCCTGGACGGATCGGCATCGGCCTCGAGCTCGACGCCACGCACCTGAAGATCCTCGAAGTGCTGCGGGAGAACGGCAGGATCTCCGTCGCGGCCCTCGCCGAGCGCGTCGGCATCTCGCGGGCGAACGCCTACACCCGGTTCGAGGCGCTGCGCGCCGACGGCGCGATCAGGCGGTTCACCGCCGAGATCGACCACGTCCGCGCGGGGCTGGGCATCACCGCGCTGATCTTCGTGACCGTCCGGCAGCAGATGTGGCGCCAGTTCCGCGCGGAGCTCGCGGCGATGCCCGAGGTGGAGTACTGCGCGATCACCACCGGCCAGCACGACGCCATGATCCAGGTGCGGATGGCCGACGTCGCCGCCGTGCACGCCATGGTGACCGAACGGCTGGCGGGCATCCCGGCGGTCAAGGCGACCGAGACGGTCTTCATCCTGGACGAGGTGATCCGGCGGCCCTACGTGCTGCCGGGGGACCGGGCGGGCGGACGGGCCGCCCGCCGTACGGCCCCGGAGCCCACCGGGCCCGCGGGCTCCGGGAGCGCCGCGGGCCCGGGGGGCGAGGTGCCGCTGGGCAAGATGCGGTTCGTGGGCGCGGCCGAGGGCCGCGGCCGGCTCCAGCGGGACGGCTGACCGGTCAGACGACCTCGTCGCACACGCTCACGTGCACCGTGTCGTCCCCGGTGAACGTGAACTCCTCCACCAGGCGGAGGCGGCCGCCGTCGCGGGGCTCGATGCGGCTGCCGCTGCGCCCGCCGGCGCGCTCCCCGCTCTTGAGCAGGTGGACGTAGGAGATTTCGATCCGGTCGCCGTCCCGGGTGCCGACGAACCGCCCGTGGACCACCGTGTCACCGGTGTAGTCGCCCCAGATGACCCCACCGGACTCCCGGTAGGAGAACTCGGTGGGCCCGGCCGGGTCCACCTCGCTGGCCGTCGAGCTGACCATGACGAACCTGCGGCCGTCGAGATTGAGGAGATCGCTGTCGTTCACATCTCAGCATCGTGCCGCTCCGCCGGGCTCACGCAACCGACCCTGGACGTTTCGCCCGGCGGGGGGACGCCGGGACGGTGATGTGTCCAGCCGCCTCCCCGCTCCGGAGGGACGGCCGAGACCCGCTCAGGTCCCCGCCAGCACCAGGGCGAAGTCCCCGTCCGGGTCGGTCAGGAAGCGGATCACCGTGAACCCGGCCCGGGACAGCTCCCGGCGCAGGCCGTCCGGGCGGAACTTGGCGCTGATCTCGGTGCGGGTCTCCTCACCGGCGGTGAACGGGACCGACAGGCCCAGGTCGCCGATCCGCACCCGCATGTCCCGGGTCGCGCGCAGCCGCATCTCGATCCAGTCGTTGCGCACGTCGTAGAGGGCGACGTGAGCGAACGCCTCCGGGTCGAAGTCCGCCCCCAGCTCCCGGTTGAGCACGCGCAGCACGTTGCGGTTGAACGCGGCCGTCACCCCGGCCGCGTCGTCGTAGGCGCGCACCAGCCTCCCGGTGTCCTTGACCAGGTCGGCCCCGAGCAGCAGGGTGTCGCCCGGCGCCAGCGTGGCGCGCAGCCCGGTGAGGAACACCTCGCGCGCCGCCGGGTCGAGGTTGCCGACGGTGCCGCCGAGGAAGGCCACCATCCGCCGCCCGGCCCTGGGCAGCAGCGCCAGGTGCCGCTCGAAGTCGGCGCGCACCGCCCGCACGGTCACCCCCGGGTAGCGGGCGGCGAGCCGGCGCGCGGCGTCGCCCAGCGTGACGGCGTCGACGTCCACCGGCGTGTAGGCGCGCAGCGCGCCCGCCCGTTCCATGGCGTCCAGCAGCAGGACGGTCTTCTCGCTGGTGCCCGAACCCAGCTCGACCAGGGTGTCGGCGCCGCTCAGCCGGGCGATCTCGTCGGCGTGCCCGCGCAGGACGACCAGCTCGCGGCGCGTGGGGTAGTACTCCGGCAGCCGGGTGATGCGCGAGAACAGCTCGCTGCCCGCCGCGTCGTAGAACCACTTGGGCGGCAGCCACTTGGCCGCGGCCGTCAGCCCGGTGCGGACGTCGTGTTCGAGGGACTGGCGCAGGTAGCCGCGGTCGAGATGATCGATCAGCTCCACGGCCTGGCGGGTGACTGTCACGGGAACCTCCCTGGGTCGGTGGACGGGACGGCGGTCACAGCGGCTGGAGCTCCACGCCGCCGGCGGAGACGAGGAGGAGGTGCCGGTCCGGTACGGCCCGCCAGCCCGGCCGGTCGTCCAGCGGCTCGCTCGCCACGAGCACGCCCCCGCCGGCGTGCGGGGAGCCCTGGGGCTGCGAGCCCAAGAGCGATGAGCCCGGGGGCGGAAGGTCCGGGCCGGGGAGGTCCGCGCGCAGGAAGAGCGTGTCGCCCCAGGTGGTCGCGGCGAGCGCGGCGCCGTCGCAGGCCAGCAGGTTCAGGCGGGCGCCGGGGTCCTTGGCCCCGGCGTGGACGACGACCTCGGCGAGGGACTCGCCGAGCGGCCGGCCCTCACGCCGCCGGGCGAACACCGCCGCGGCCACCCACGCGGAGTCGCAGGCGCTCGGCGCGTCGTCGGCCAGGTCCCGCAGCGCGTCCCGGGCGACGCGGCCGTTGTGGCTGAGCAGCCACGGGCCGTCGGTGAAGGGCGCGGTCGCGGTCTCCTCGATCGGCATGCCCACGGTGGCCGTGCGCACCGCCGCCAGCAGGCACCCCGAGCGGGCGGCGTGGGCCAGGGCGGGCAGGTTGGCGTCGGTCCACATCGGGACGGCTCGGCGGTAGCGGACCGGTTCGGGAAGGGACCCGTCGTACCAGCCCATGCCGAAACCGTCGGCGTTGACCCGGCCGTGGCGCTGCATGCGGGGCGCGTAGGACTGCCGCAGCAGCCCGTGCTCGGGCTCGTGGATCAGCGAGGCCAGGGACCGGGGGGCGCCCAGCCAGGCGGCGTGCCGGCACATCAGGCGTCCTCCCGGGCCGCGGGCCGGCGGGTCGGGCCCCTCCAACGAACATGTACCGACATATCAGGACTCCTCCGCGGACGCCGACCGGGCGCAGCGGAACCCGGAGAAGATCTGCCGCCGGATCGGCAGGTCCCAGTTGCGGAACGTGGCGCGGACCGCCGCCGGGTCGGCCGCCCAGGAGCCGCCGCGCAGCACCCGGTGGCCGGGGCCGAAGAAGACCTCGCTGTACTCCCGGTAGGGGAAGCTGCGGAAGCCCGGGTAGGGCAGGAAGTGCGAGGCGGTCCACTCCCACACGTCCCCGACCATCTGCTCGGCGCCGTAGGCGCTCGCCCCGGCGGGGTAGGCCCCCAGCGGCGCCGGCCGCGCGGCCCGGTGCCCCAGGTTCGCCCGGCCGGGCCCGGGGTCGTCGTCGCCCCACGGGTAGGTCCGCGCCCGCCCGGCCGCCGGGTCCCACCCGCACGCCTTCTCCCACTCGGCCTCGGTGGGCAGCCTCCTGCCGGCCCAGCGGGCGTACGCCTCGGCCTCGTACCAGCACACGTGCTGCACCGGCTCGTCCATGGGGACCGGCTCGGTCCGGCCGAAGCGGGTGCGCCACCAGGCATCGCCGTCCCTGATCCAGAACAGCGGCGCGCGGGCCCGGCTCTCGCGCAGCCAGCGCCCGCCCTCCTCGCTCCACCACCGCGGGTCGTCGTAGCCGCCGTCCTCGACGAACGCGGCGTAGGCGGCGTTGCCGACGGGGAACCGGTCGATCCAGTAGGCGGGCAGGTCCACCGGATGGGCGGGCCGCTCGTTGTCGTAGGCCCACGGCAGCGTGGAGGTGCCCATCAGGAAGGGGCCCGCGGGCACGAACACCTCCTCCGGCCCGCCGGGGCGGCCGGGCGGCAGCTCGGCGTCGCGCACCAGGCCCGGCTCGCCGGAGAGCTGGAGGGTGGCGAGCATCGTCTCGTCGTGCTGGTGCTCGTGCTGGATGACCAGGCCGAAGACGAAGCCGTCGCGGCGCAGCGGGTCGGGGTCGCCCGGGTCGAAGCCGTCCAGGACGTCCAGCACCCGGCCGCGCACGCCCTCGATGTAGCGGCGCGCCTCGGCCGGCCCCAGGATCGGCAGGGAGGGCCGGTCCCGGCGCGGATGCCTGAACGCGTCGTACAGGTCGTCGATCTCCGGCCGCAGCGGGGTGATCCCGCCGGCCTCGCGCAGCACCCACAGCTCCTCGTAGTTGCCGACGTGCGCCAGGTCCCACACCAGCGGCGACATCAGCGGCGAGTGCTGCCGCACCAGCAGGTCGTCCTCGGCGTCGGTGTAGGCCAGCGACCTGCCGCGCACCGCGATCAGCTCGGCGGCGATCCGCTCCTTGAGGCGGCCCGCGTCGGTCCCGTCAACGATCATCCTGCCCAACCCGCTCATCTCCTTCGTCACCCCGCGTCCTCCTCACCGTCCGTCCCGCGTGCCGCCCGTACGGTGGCCCGCGCCGCCCGGTACGGCCCGCGCCGTTCGCGTGCGCCCGTGGGCCGGTCGTCACGCCGCGTACGTCCACCCCTCCTCGCCGGCCAGCCAGGCCGCCAGGCTCCTCTCCGGCTCCGCCGCCCGGCCCGCCGGGGCGGTCGCGCCGAACAGGTCGAGCAGGTCCGCGGCCGGGGACCTGCCGGGCGTCACGTACCGGTCGGCGAACGCCTCCGTCCGGCGGACCAGCGCGGGTGGCGCGCCCAGCCGGGGCAGCGCGGCGAGGGCGGCCCGGAAGCAGGCGTCGGCCGCCGCGCGCAGCCCGGGGTCCGCCAGGCCGTGCCGCGCCGCCCGCGCCCAGCTCCCCGCGTACGGCTCCGCCGCGGCCAGCGCCGTGCCGGCCGCCAGGTCGTCCGTCACGAGCGCGTGGGTCACCGCCGCGCACACCGGCCACCACGCCGGGTGCTGCGCGTCGAGGTAGCGGATCTCCAGCCAGCCGCGCGGCCGTACCGGGGGGAAGACCGTGGTGGCGTGGTAGGCCAGGTCCGCCAGGGTGGGCGGGCGCGCGGGCAGGCCGCGCCCGGCGTACGAGGGCGCCGGGGAGGCCGCGGAGGCGGCAGGGCGCGGCGGCGAGCCGTACGACGGGCCCGGCGACCCGGGCGCGGGGCGGGGCGGGACGACCGACGCCGGGCGGGCGGGGGCGGCCCGGGACGCGGCCAGCCAGTCGCGCAGGGACGACCCGTCGCCGACCGGGCGGTACCGCTCGCCGTCCCCGTCCTCCTCGCGCACGAGCATCACCCGGGCGTCGAGGAGGTAGTCCCGCCACGCCGCCACCGGATCCCCCCGGAGGGGGACGGGCGCCGTCCGCGTCGGGTCGAGGCGCTCCCACACCACCTGGCGGCCCGACATCCACCCGCACGGCCCGCCCTCCAGCAGCGGCGAGTTGGCGAAGGCCGCCGTCAGGACCGGCCCCAGCAGGTGCGCCCGCTCCCAGCGCGCCTCGGGCCGTTCACCCAGGTCCACGTTCACCTGGACGGACGCGGTCGAGCACATCATCAGCGGCCCGTACGGCGAGCCGAAGAACGCCGCCATCGCGTCGTAGCGGGGCAGGCGGAGCTGCCGCCGGGCGGGCCGTACCGGGTCGAGGCCCGCCCCGGCCAGCGCCAGGCCGGCCTCCCGCAGCGCCCCGCGCGCCGCGTCGACGTCCGCGGCGATCCGGGCGACGGCCTCCGGCAGCGGGCCCGCCGGCCCGGAAAGCTCCAGCTGCCCGCCCGGCTCGAACGTCACCCGGCTCCCGCCGGGCAGCGGCGGCAGCGCGGCGGCGACCCTGTCCAGGGGGACCTGGCGCGCCGGGCTCCCGAGGTCGAAGACCAGGAACTCCAGCTCTATCCCCAGCCGGTCGCCGGGGCCGCCGCCGAAGCAGCGGCGCGCGAAGTCCTCCACCTCCGCGGCGTCCCGGATCGGAGTCTCCCCGGTCACCAGACCGTTCATCGGCCGCCCCTCCCGCCTGACGGGTACGGGACTACAGACCCGGCAGGGGCGCGGGCGTTACACCGGAGGCGCGATGAATTTCCCGGGCGGGGGAGGGGCCGCGGCGGCCCTCAGGAGCGCCGGTGCTCGCGGAAGGCCCCCAGCAGCCGCTCCCGCGCGCTCCGCGGAAGCCCGTCGGACGGCGGGCGGGACGGCTCCCCGCCCGCGCCGGGACCGGAGGCGCCGAGGGCGCCCAGGGCGTCCGCGGTGGCGCGGATCTGGCCGAGGTAGCGCGCGCAGCCCTCGCACCCGGACAGGTGCTCGGCGAACAGGCACCGGGTGGTCTCGTCGAGGTCGCCCTCCAGGTAGGCGGTGACGAGTTCCACCACCTCGTCGCAGCTGAACCGCTTCACAGCGCCGACCGCCTCACCGTCTCGAACCTGAACCGTTTTCACTACGCCGACCGTCCCGCCGTCTCGAAATACTCCTCCAGCCGCCCGCGCACGGCCGCCCGGGCGCGGTGCAGCAGGACCCGCTGGTTGGCGGGGGAGATCTCCAGGATCTCGCACACCTCCTCGGAGGTGCACCCCTCGACGTCACGAAGGGTGATCACGACCCGCTGCCGGGAAGGCAGCTCCGCCAGGGCCTTGGTGATCAGGCCGCGCACCTCGGCGGCCAGGACCTCGCCCTCGGGGGTGGGCCAGGCCGCCGGGACGTCCTTCCAGAAGCCCGGGAAAGGGTCGTCGGCGCCCTGGAAACGCGCGGGCTCGACGGTCGGGCCCTCATGCTCGAACGCGCTGCTCCACGGGACCACGCGGTTCTCCCGGACGCCGCGCTTCCTGGCCGTGTTGACCAGGATCCGGTAGACCCACGTCTTGACCGACGAGCGGCCCTCGAAGGCGTCGATGCCCCGGATGACCGCCAGCCAGGTGTCCTGGACGACCTCCTGCGCCGAGTCGTTGGTGGACACGTGGGAGCGGGCCAGCCACAGCATCCCGCGCGACCAGGTGTCCAGCAGCGTCGCGAACATCGCCTCGTCCCCGGCCCGCAGCGCCGCCACCACCACGTCGTCGGGAGGCAGCCCGCCGTCCGCGAAGGACTCCACGACCCTCTCCTCCCGCTCCGGCGTCCGAGGCGTTCTCCCGGAGAGCGAACGACCCGGACAGGAGGATTCCCGTACCCGGCGGAACCGACACCTGACGGCGTCCGCCGGTGCCGCGGGGGCCGGGGACGGAGCCGCCGGATCCCGCCGGCTCCGCCGTGCCCCCCGCACCGGTACCGTCCCGCGACGGCGCCGTCCGTTACACGCCCGCGCGTCGCGCTCCGCGCGTCACGGGGCGGAGGCCCCGGGAACGGACGGTCCAGGGATGGACGGGCCGACGACGGGTAAGGGGCCGTTCGACGTTTCCGTGACAGGGAGTGACGATTGCGATGAGTGAGTACGAGCGTTCCCGCACCATGCCCGCGACCGCGGAGATCGTGTTCGACGAGGTGAGCGACCTGGGCCGGCTCGACGACTGGCTGCCCCGCGAACTGCACGTGCGCGCCGAGGAGCCGCCGGCGGTGACCGTGCACGAGGACGACACCGGCCAGGACTCCCGCGGCCTGTTCCGGGCCGTCCCGGAGCAGCTCCGGCTGGAGTGGGGCACCCGCGACGACGCCAGCTACAGCGGCTGGCTCCAGGTCGCCGACAGCGGCGCCGGGGGGAGCGAGGTGACCATCCACCTGTCGTTCTTCGACGAGGAGCACGCCCCGCCCGCCGAGGAGGTCCACCGCTCCCTCGACGAGAGCCTGGAGAGGCTGGCCACGCAGGTGGGCCGGCAGACCGACAGCCCGGCCGGCTGACGGCCGGCGGTGCGGGCCGCCGCGCCGCCGTACGGCACGACGGTCTTGGCGAGGGGGCGGGCGGCGCTCAGAATCGGGTCCATGGCTGATCATCACCCCTACGTCGGCGCGCGGGCCCTCCGCCGCGAGGACGGGCGGCTGCTCACCGGGCGCGGGAGATACGTCGGCGGCGTCGGGCCGCCGGACGCCGCGCACGCGGTGATCGTGCGCAGTCCCGTCGCCCACGGGCGGCTCACCGGATGCGACACCGAGGCCGCCCGCTCCGCCGCGGGGGTGCTCGGCGTCATCACCCCCGCCGACGCGGCGGGCGCGCGGCTGCCGTGCGTGGCGGTCGCGCCGGGGCAGCGCGAGTCCTCCTACCCGGTGCTGGACGAGGAGATCCGCTACGCCGGGCAGCCGCTCGCCGTCGTCGTGGCGCGGACCCCGGAGGCCGCCCGGGACGCCGCCGACCTGATCGGCCTAGCCGTCGAGGAACTGCCCGCCGTGGTCGGCGTGGAGAGCGCCGTCCGCGACGGCGCCCCACTGCTGTACCCCGCCTGGGGCACCAACCTGGTGACCGACTTCGAGGTCGGCGACACCGACTGCGAGGCGGCGATCGCCGCCGCCGACCACGTCGTGGAGATGACGTTCCGCCTGGGCCGGGCCGCGCCGAGCCCGGTCGAGCCGCGCGGGATCGCGGCCGACCCCTCCGACGGCACGCTCACGATCTGGGCCGCCGCCCAGGCCCCGCACCACGTGCGCGACCACGCGGCCGAGGCCCTGGGCCTGCCCCTCAACGCGGTGCGGGTGATCGGCTGCGACATCGGGGGAGGGTTCGGCGCGAAGGAGCACCTCTACCCCGACGAGGCGCTCGTCTGCCTGGCCGCCCTGCGGCTCGGCCGCCCGGTGCGCTGGTCGGAGACGCGCGCCGAGCACCTGTCCGCCACCCTGGCGGCCCGCGACGCCGTCCACCGGGGCCGCCTGGCGTTCACCGCCGACGGCGGGTTCGTCGCCCTGCACTGCGACATCCTCGGCGACCTGGGCGCCCATCCGTCGAACGTCGGGATCAGCCCGCTCGCCGTGTCGGCCATCATGCTGCCCGGCCCCTACCGGTTCGAGCGGGCCGGCGCGAGGGTGCGCGCCGCCGTCACCACCACCACCCCGACCGGCTCCTACCGGGGCTTCGGCCAGCCGGAGGTGACCTGGACCAGGGAGCGGCTGGTGGACGAGGCGGCGCGGCTGCTGGGGGCCGACCCCGTCGAGCTGCGGCTGCGCAACATGATCGGCCCTGACGATCTGCCCGCCGCCACCCGCACCCGGCAGTCCTACGACAGCGGCGACTACCCGGCCGCCCTGCGCCGGGTGCGGGAGCTGGCCCGGGTCGGGCCGCCGCGTGACGGGCGCAGGCGCGGCGTCGGGTTCTCCTGCCACGTGGAGGCCACCGGCATGGGGCCGTCCATGGGCCTCAAGGCCGCGGGCCAGGCCGCGGGCGGGTTCGAGACCGCGATCGTGCGGATGGAGCCCGACGCCTCGCTCGTCGTGCACGCCGGGGTGGCCGGGATGGGGCAGGGCATCGAGACGACGCTCGCCCAGCTCGCCGCGGACGGAGTGGGCGTGCCGCTGGACCGGGTCCAGGTGGTGCTCGGCGACACCGCGGCCACGCCGTACTCCTCGATCGGCTCCATCGCCAGCCGCTCCCTCGTGGTCGGCGGCGGCGCCCTGAACCGCGCCGCCCGGCTGCTGCGCGACCGGATCGTCGCCATCGCCGCCCACCAGCTGGAGGTCTCCGGCGACGACCTGGAGATCGACGACGGGGCCGTCCGGGTGAAGGGCGACCCGGCCTCGTGCCGGACCCTGCGCGAGATCGCCCTGTCGGCCTGGCGCGGCTGGGATCTGCCCGAGGGCGTGCCGCCGGGGCTGGAGGAGCGCGTCACCCACGACCCCGCCGGCTACACCTACGCCTACGGGGCACACGCGGCGGCGGTGGCCGTAGACGTGGAGACCGGCGCGGTCGAGGTCGAGGGGTACTGGGTGGTCGGCGACTCCGGGACGCTCGTCAACCCGGCGATCGTCGAGGGCCAGCTGCGCGGCGCGATCGCCCAGGGGATCGGCATGGCACTGACCGAGGAGGTCGTCCACTCCGCCGACGGGCAGCCGGCCGCCGACTACTTCCCGCCGACGACGCGGGAGGTGCCGAACATCGAGGTCGTCCTGACCCAGACGCCCTCGCCCATCACTCCGGGCGGCATGAAGGGGGTGGGGGAGGCGGGCACGATCGGCCCGCCCGCGGCGATCGGCAACGCGGTGGCGGCGGCCGTGCCCGAGATCGCCGCCGGGGTCACCGCCACCCCGCTCACCTCCCAGGCGGTGTGGTCGCTCCTGCGCGGGGACGACCCGGCGGAGCCCGGCTGAGCGGCGCCGGAGGCCCCGCTCCCCGGGGCCTCACCCCCGGGACGCGCGCCGTTCGGGGCTCTCCGGGATCTCACCCTCGGGACGCGCGCCGTTCGGGGTTCTCCGGGACCCGACCTCGGGACGCGCGCTGTTCAGGGCTCTCCGGGGTCTCCCGCAGGAGCCCGGTGACCCGCCGTACGGTGTCCGCCACGGCGGTCCCGGCGGCGCCCACCAGCGGCTCGCGTTCCTCCTCGGCCGTGGGCCCGGGGTCCGGCTCGGTCGGCCGGGCGTTCCCGGCCCGGCACGCCTCCATCTGCGCGGCGAAGGCCAGCCCGAGGAAGAGCGCCATCGAGCTGAGGAACGACCACAGCATCAGCGCCATGACGGCGGTGAGCGGGCCGTAGGTGGAGCCGAAGGTGCCGCTGCCCTCGATGTAGAGCGCCAGCAGCAGCGTGAACACCGTCCACAGGGCGATCGAGACCAGGGCACCGAACGCGAGCCAGGTGTGGCCCGGCTGCCTGCGCCGCGGCGCGGCGCGGAACAGCACCGACGCCGACAGCACCGCCAGCAGGAACCCGACCGGCCAGCGCACCAGCGTGAACGCCCGCAGCTCGGCCCCACCCCAGTCGTAGACCTGGGCGAGCGCCCGGCCGATCGCGCCGCCGCCCACCATCACCACGAAGCCCGCGGTCATGAACGCGCCCGCGGTCAGCGCCATCACCAGGGCCCTGCCGTACTTGCGGTGGAACGGGCGGTCGCGCTCCACGCCGTAGATGCGGTTGGCGCCCCGCTCCACCTGGGCCATGGCGCCGGTCAGCGAGACCAGCGCGGTGCACAGGCCGAGCCACAGCGCCACGGTGCCCCCGGCGTGGCCCGCCTGCCGGTGGCTTTCGGAGAGCACGTCCCGGACGGCGTCCGCCCCGGCCCCGGGTGCGATCCGGCTCAGGGTGAGCTCCAGCACCTCGCCCAGGTGCTCCTGGTTGACCACCGAGCTCAGCCCCACCAGCGCGATGGCGCCGGGGATGATCGACAGGCAGATCTGGAAGGCCAGCGCCCGCGAGTTGGTCATGCCCTCGCCGTACCTGAACCTGGCGAAGGAGTCACGCACGAGGTGCCAGCGGCCGTACCTGCGCAGGGTGACCCAGGCGTGGTCGGCCGACAGCTGCTCGCCGCTCATGCTCCGTGTCTGCGGCACTTCCGTCGCGGTTCCCATGGTCGTCTGCGACTACCCGGGGAGCCGTACGGCGAACCGGCCCGCCGGTAACGGTCCTGACACCGTCCGGGGAGCGTGGAGGGCTCTGCGTGGAGGGCTCCGCGGGGAGGGCCGGCGGCCGGGCAGCCGTTCCGGATCGGCGGCCTCCGGGAGAATGGCAAAAACCGGCATAAAAGGGGCGAGATGGGTTAGAGGGGGCATATGGCTGAATTTCTCACCGACATCAAGGAGATCCGCGCCCGGGCCCGCCAGGAGATCGGCAAGGGGCCGATCACGTCCGCCTACGGCGCCGACCTTCCGCGGGTGATCCAGGTGTGCAACGAGGCGCTGGCCACGGAACTGGTCTGCGTGCTCCGATACAAGCGGCACTACTACACCGCCACCGGGCTCTACGCGGAGCCGGTGGCCGCGGAGTTCCTGGAGCACGCGGCGGAGGAGCAGGAGCACGCCGACCGTCTCGCCCAGCGCATCGTGCAGCTCGGCGGCGAACCGGACTTCAACCCCGAGACGCTGACCCTGCGCTCGCACGCCGAGTACGACGAGAGCCTCGACCTCGTCGAAATGATCAAAGAGGACCTGGTGGCCGAGCGGGTCGCCATCGCCTCCTACACCGAGATCGTCCAGTGGCTCGGCGACCGGGACGTGACCACCCGGCGCGTCTTCGAGGATCTCCTCGCCCAGGAGGAGGAGCACGCCGACGACCTCAAGGGCCTGCTGGAGAGGCTTCCCGCCGCGCTCGGGAGCTGAGCCGCCCCTCCCGCGTCCCACGCCGTTCCGGGCGGGCCGCTTCCGGCGCGTCGCGCGCTTGGGCGGGCCGCTTCCGGCGCGTTGCGCGGCCTTGGGCGTCGGAGGGCGACGACCACAACGCGGTATCGCCGTTGATTCCACCGGTAAATTTCCGGCTCCATCCATAAATCAAACGCCACGATTAACTATTTCTCGTTATCGCAGAAAGTGGCCGGGTATCTGGTGACCGGCGGTTTAGAAGATGTGTGGCGCATTAATAGGATGAAATGTCCGGAAAGGACTAATTATGAGTTCTTCGGTGGGCACAATGGCGAAGCTGTCGCTCGCCGCCCTGGGCACCGCCCTCCTCGCCGTGCCGGGGGGCGTCTGCCGGGCGGACACCGCCGGGTTCACGGCCGGGGAACCGGTCGCCGGCGTCCGGGCCCCCGGCGCCCACGATCCCGGCGTCCACGGTCCCGGCGGCCGAGGGTCGAGCGCCCGGGGCCCCGGCGCGCACGGCTCCGGCGCCCGGCGGGACGACGCCGCGTTCCGGCAGGACAGGGCGGCCCCAGGACGGCAGGGCGGGAGGCTGTCCGAGCGGCGGGGCAGGGCCTCGGCCGAGCGGCAGGACGCGTCGCGGCGGCACGCCGCACCGAGGCGGCAGGCCGCCGCGCCCCAGCGGGACGAGGACGCGTCCACCTCCGAGGAGGCGACCGGCAAGGGACGGGGGCGGTTCGCCGGGCGGGAGGCCGTGGGCCGCAGCCGTCCGGGGAGGATGGGGGCGTCGAAGGAGCGCGGCGGGCAGGCTCCGTCCAGGCAGAGCCAGTCGCAGTCGGCCCCCTCCTCCGGGCAGGGGGGCGGCACGGCCGGGGCGGCCGGGCCGGACCGGGCCGAGGACCGCCCGGCGGTGCCCTTCGCCGACAGGTTCGGCACGCACGGCAAGTACGGCCCGGACAGCGCCTTCAACCCCAGCGGGGGGGTCAACCGGCAGCTCAAGTACGGGCCGTTCCTCACCTGGCCGGTCCTCTGCGGCACGGCGGACGACCCCATGGGGTGCATGACCCAGTTCGTCCCCGACCTGGGCACCGGCACGCCGAAGCAGTGAGGGCCCGCCGGGCTTCCGGGGAGCGCACCGGGGTGGATCGGGGCGCTCCCCGCCGGGTCAGAGCGGGATCCACTCCGTGGAGACGGTGACCTCGTCCAGGACGCCGGGCAGCGGGTCGACGCCGATGCCGGGGCCGGCGGGGACGTCGAGGTGGCCGTCGCGCAGCTCGAACGGGGCGGTGACGTCGGTGGCGAAGTAACGGCGCGAGGCGGAGGTGTCGCCCGGCAGGGTGAAGCCGGGCAGCGCGGCCAGGGCGAGGTTGGCGGCGCGGCCGACGCCGGTCTCCAGCATCCCGCCGCACCACAGCGTCACCCCGTGGGCGCGGGCCAGGTCGTGGATGCGGCGGGCCTCCAGGTAGCCGCCCACCCGGCCGGGCTTGACGTTGATGATCGAGCACGCGCCCAGGGAGATCGCGGCGGCGGCGTGCCGGGCCGACTCGATCGACTCGTCCAGGCAGATCGGGGTGGCGATCCGCCGGGCGAGCCGGGCGTGCTGCACCAGGTCGTCGTCGGCCAGCGGCTGCTCGACGAGCAGCAGGCCGAAGGCGTCGAGCGCGGCCAGCCGGGGGGCGTCGCCGAGGGTGTAGGCGGCGTTGGCGTCGACCTGCAGGAGCAGGTCGGGGCCGAACCGCTCGCGCACGGCCCGCACCGGCTCCACGTCCCAGCCCGGCTGGATCTTCAGCTTGACCCGGACGTACCCCTCGTCCAGGTAGCCCGCCACGGTGTCGAGCAGCTCGGGGATCGAGTCCATGATGCCGACCGACACGCCGCAGGGCACCCGGTCGCGGGAGGCGCCGAGGAACGAGCCGAGGGACCGCCCCGAGGCGCGGAGCGACGCGTCCAGCACGGCGGTCTCCAGGGCGGCCTTGGCCATGCGGTGGCCCTTGAACGGCTCCATCGCCCGGTTCACGGCCTCGGCGTCGGCGTGCGCGGGCAGGGCGGGGATCAGGAAGCGGCGCAGCGCGTCGGCGGCGCCGTCCACGTACTCGGAGGAGTACAGCGGCTCCGACATGGCCACGCACTCGCCCCAGCCCTCGGCGCCGGGGGTGACGACCCGCACGAGCAGCACGTCGCGCTCGGTCTCCGTGCCGAACGAGGTGCGGAACGGCGCCACCAGCGGCATCGCGATCCGCCGCAGCTCGATTCCGGTGATCTTCATGGTGTGCGGCCCGCGCCGCCTCTCCTCTCACTCATGATCCGGACCGTCCCGCCGGTCCGGGCCGTTCCACGACGTAGCCGGCCCGGCGGTCGAAGCCGGTGACCAGGGCGCCCTCCGTCAGCAGCCCGCCCAGCACCTCCCGTACGGCGTGCCGCCACGCCCGGGCCGCGTCCGGGTCGGCCCGGCGCAGCGCCTCGACGTCCTCGGGCACCGCCACCAGCACGGTACGGGCCCCGGCCCAGGCCCCGGCCGGGACCGGCGACGGCAGGCCGTCCAGGACGGTCAGGCCGGTCACCGCGTCCGCGGGCACCTCCGGGACGTACGGTTCGCCCCGCGCGGCGGCCAGCACGCGCGGCTCCGAAAGGTGCCATACGGCGAGCAGCCGGTCCGACTCGTCCCCGGCGTTGATCGCGTCGTCCATGGCCCCGTAGAACGACGGGAGGTACTCCTCGGCGTGGGCGCCGAGCTTGGCGAGGTTGAAGTGGGCGTTGCGGCGCACCAGCGGGTCGTAGGTCCAGGTGACGCGGTCCAGGCCCCGCTCCAGCGCCCAGGCGCGCTGGTGCAGCTTCAGCGCGAGGCCGGCGCCGCGGCCGGGGAGGGCGCCGGTGACGTGGGAGTGCAGCGCACGGCCGATCGGGGCGGCCAGGAACGCCACCGACGCCCCCGTCAGCCGCCCGCCCTCGTAGGCGCCCGCGACGTAGTTGCCCGCGTGCGACAGCGCCCGCATCAGCTCCGCCGTGATCGGCCGGTTGCCCGGATCGGGGTGCCAGATCGCGTCGAACAGCCGCACGGCGTCCTCGAACTCCCCGACGTCGCGCAGCTCGCGCACGTCGAGGCCGCCTCCATCACCCGTGCCGACCCCTGTGACCAGCTCGCTCACCTCCCCCAAGGGAGCGTAGCGCGGGTTCCCGGCGCGGGTTCCTACGCCGTCTCCGGCGCCTCGTCCCGCTCCGTCCGGGCCCGCCGTCCCGGCACCCCGGCCGCCCGCTCCGGCGCGTCCTCTCGATCCGGTGTGTCCTCCCGGTCCGGTACGGCGTCGGGGTGGGCGGCGAGGAACCGGTCGAGCACCTCCTCGGGGACGCGGCCCCGGACCGGCACCTCCAGGCCCTGCTCGCGGGCCCACTCGCGGACGTCGGTGGTGGTGTGCCCGCGCAGGCGGACGGGGGAGTCGGCGGGCCGCCGCGCCCGCGACGCCTGCCTGACCTCCCGGGAGCTCTCCAGGACCTTCTCGATCAGGCCGAGGGCCTCGCGCAGCCGCCGCTGGTTGTCGTCGGACAGGTCGATGGCGAAGGTCCGGTTCAGCAGGGAGAACTCCCGCCTCGCCACGTCGGTGCCCTCGGAGTGGTCGAGGTCGTCGACCAGGATCACCTTCTGCGCCACGGCCGGCCCCTTTCCGGTGAGCTGCGTTCCGTCTCGGTCACGAGCGGGCATCATGCCGCGCCCCGCGGGGCCGTTCACGCACTTGACGGGCTCTTTGCCGCTTCCTGACCCGTTGGCGGGTAGCCTCCCTGGACGTCCCCCGCGCGGCCGGAGCGGGCGCGCCGTGCCAGAGAGAGGCTCTCCAGGGCCCCCGAGGGGCAATGAAGGAAAGTTACAGGATTCTCACAACGCCTGGAGATTATTGACGCCCCTCGTGGGGCGACCATAGGGTCCGGTCAACCCCGGCTATCCCGGCCACGTAAGCCCCAACGGAGTGGTTCATGAAGCGACTAGCGGCCGTAGCGGCACTGCTCGGCCTCGCCGCCGTCACGGCGTGCAGCGGCAACACCGGAGACAAGTCCGCCGCCGGCGGCACCGGTGGGGGTGGTGGCCTCTACACCACGATCGACGGCAACAAGCCCGGCCTCGACGTCAACGGCCCGTTCAACCCGTGGAGCCCCAAGGGCAACGCGTTCGCCGGCTACAACGTCATGAAGCTCGCCTGGACGAAGAACCACCTGACCGACCCGAACCAGTTCTACCCGGGCATCGCGGCGAGCTGGGAGATCGCGCCGGACAACTCCTCGATCACCCTGCACCTGCAGCCGAACAACAAGTGGTCCGACGGCAAGCCGGTCACCGCCGAGGACGTCAAGTTCTCCATCGCCCTCGCCTACACCCAGGGCAGCACCGCCTTCGCCATCACCCCGGGCGCGGCCGGCGCGGCCTCCGAGGTCGAGGTGGTCGACGACAAGACCGTCAAGATCACCCAGGACATGAAGAACCCCAGCGTCACGTTCGTGCGCGGCGTCATGGACAGTGCGGTCGTGCCCAAGCACGTCTGGGAGAGCGTGCTGCCCGCCGACTTCTGGGACAAGCTCAAGGCCGCCCGCGGCGAGGGCGCCGACGCCGACAAGGCCCGCGAGGAGATCACCGCGCTGGCGGAGAAGGTCCTCGCCTTCGCCCCGCCCAAGGACGTCTCCGCCGGCCCCTACACGCTGGAGCGGATGAACCCCGGCGAGGCGCTGCTGGTCAAGAACAAGAACTTCTACAACGCCGCGAACGTCGGCCCCGACCAGGTCAAGCTGCTCAACTACACCGGCAACGAGCAGATCTGGAACTACCTCATCGCCGGCAAGCTCGACAGCGCGCCGTTCACCGCGGTGCCCACCGACGTGATGAAGCGCATCTCCGCCACGCCCGGCAACGGCGTCGTCAAGGGCTTCTCCCCGGTGGCGCTGGGCCTGGCGTTCAACCAGTCCAAGAAGCCCTACGACAACGTCCACGTGCGGCGCGGCCTGGCCTACCTGATCAACCGCGACGAGATCACCAAGATCGCCTCTCCCGAGGGCGGCACCCCGGCCGTCACCACCACCGGCATCCACCAGAAGCCCGCCGCCGACTGGCTCGGCGACGAGCTCGGCAAGCTGGAGCCCTACAAGCTGGACGTGGCCAAGGCCGAGGAGGAGTTCAAGGAGGCCGGCCTCAAGAAGGAGGGCGGCAAGTGGACGCTGCCCGACGGCAAGCCGTGGAAGTTCACCATCAACGTCCCGGCGCCGTTCTCCGACTGGGTCTCCGGCGCCAAGGCGATCACCAGCCAGCTCAACGCGGCCGGCATCGACGCCGAGGTCCTGAGCGTCGCCGACTACCCGATCTACCTGGAGGAGCTCGCGGCCGGCAAGTACGACGTCGGGTTCTGGCTGATCGCACTCGGGCCCGCGCCGTACAACATCTTCCAGCGCCTCTACGGTCCCTCCAACGGCTGGTCGATCCTCGGTGGCAAGGTCAAGCACGCCGAGGCCGGCAAGAGCGGCAACTGGATGGGCGGCCCCGAGACCATCGAGGTCGACGGCGAGAAGATCAATCCCGGTGAGCTGACCGCCCAGCTGAACACCGTCTCCGGTGACGAGCAGAAGGCCATCGTCGGCAAGCTCGCCAAGGCGGCCAACCAGGACCTGCCGGTGGTCCAGCTCTGGGACTACGTCAACACGCAGTTCGTCAACACCAACCGTTTCACCGGCTTCCCGGAGAACGAGAGTGACCTGCTCCGCCAGCCCGCCGGCGTGTGGATCCAGCTCGGCATGGTCAAGAAGAAGCAGTAACGCATGACGGTGCTCATTCGACGGCTCGCGGGTCACCTGGCCCGCGGGCTCGTCATGATCCTGATCGTCACCACGGTCAGCTTCTTCGTCATCCGCAGCGTCCCCGGCGACCCCATGGCCGCCAAGTACGAGAAGCTGGTCGAGCAGGGCATGTCCCCCGAGGCCGCGCAGCGGGCCGTCGAGGTCCTCTACGGCTTCGCCCCGTCGGGCGGCCTGTGGCAGCAGTACGTGGACTACATGACCGGCCTGTTCCGCCTCGACCTGGGCCAGTCGCTCACCATCCCGGGCGTGGGCGTGTCCACCGTGCTGTTCTCCGCGGCGAAGTGGACGATCCTGCCCGTGCTGGCCGGCACGCTGCTGAGCTTCCTGATCGGCGTCATCCTCGGCGTCTACGCCGCGGTCCGCCGCTCCGGCAGGCTCGGCGACGCCCTGGCGATCTCCGGGTCGCTGCTGCACGGCGTCCCGCAGTACGTGCTCGCGCTGCTGCTGATGGCGGTCTTCACGACGCTGATCCCGATCCTGCCGGCGGGCGGCACCGCCGACATCATGTACGAGCCGGGCCTCAACGCCGGCTACATCGGCTCGCTGATCGAGTACGCCACGCTGCCGGTGCTGACCTACGCGCTGGCCTCCTACGGCGGCTGGATCCTGGCGATGAAGTCGAGCGTGGTCACCGTACTCGGCGACGACTTCATCCTCGCCGCCGAACTGCGCGGCATGAAGCGCGGCATCGTCTTCCGCTACATCGCGCGCAACGCGATCCTGCCGCTGTTCACGATCCTGGCCCTGTCGCTGGGCACGCTGTTCGGTGGCGCGATCTTCATCGAGCGGATCTTCAACTACCCCGGCCTGGGGCTGATGCTCATCGACAGCATCACCAACCGTGACTACGCCCTGATGGGCGGGGCGTTCCTACTGATCACCGGGGCGATCATCGTCGCGAACATCATGGCCGACCTGTTCTACACCGTCATCGACCCGCGGGTGCGCGGCGGCGAGGGGGCCCCATGACAGCGCAGACCATCACGGCGGCCGGCGGCGCCGCGGGCGGCGCCGGTCCGGGCACCGGACGCGCGGCCCTGCGCCGCAACTTCTGGCGCGGCGTCTGGCGGGTACTGCGGCGCAAGCCCAGCCGCATGCTCGGCGCGGTCATCGTGGCCGGGTTCGCCCTCATGGGCGTGTTCGGGCCGATGTTCTACCCCGACCACCTGCCCCGCGACACCGCCGCGCTGTACGCGCCGCCGAGCTGGGAGCACCCCTTCGGCACCGACTTCGAGGGCACCGACGTGCTCGCGCTGCTCATCACCGGGTCGCGCTACGTCCTGCTGACCGCCCTGGTCACCGCGGTCATCACGGTGGTGCTCGGCGCGGCGATCGGGCTGTTCGCCGGGTTCCGGCGCGGCCGCTGGGACACCGTGCTCATGCGGATCACCGACATGAAGCTCACCATCCCCGGCCTGCCGCTGCTGCTGGTGCTGTCCACGGTGTGGAAGTTCACCAGCGCCCTCGAGATGGGCCTGGTGCTCGGCCTGCTCGGCTGGGGCGGCGTGGCGCGGGCGGTGCGCTCGCAGACCCTGTCGCTGCGCGAGCGCGGCTTCATCGAGGCCGCCCGCGGCCTCGGGCTGTCCACCACGCACATCATCGGCCGCGAGCTGCTGCCCAGCATGGCCCCCTTCATCGCGATGAACATGCTCATCTCCGTCACCGGCGCGGTGTACGCCCAGGTCGGCCTGTTCTTCCTGGGTGTGCTGCCGTTCGACGCCAACAACTGGGGCGTGATGCTCAACCTCGCGGTGTTCGGGGGAGGGGCGATGTCGTCGCCGGCCGCGCTGCCGTACCTCATGGCGCCGCTGCTGGCGATCCTGCTGCTCACCCTGGGCATCGTGCTCGTCGTCGACGCGATGGACGAGATCTTCAACCCCCGCCTGCGTGAGGAGTGACCGGGTGCCCACCACCGAGAACACCGCCGCGAGGAACGCCGGGAAAACCGGGAACGCGGGGAAAGCTGGAAATACGGCGAATGTGGCGAGCGCGATGAAGGCCCCCGGGGTGCGCGTCGACGGACTGACCGTCGTCTACCGGACGCCCGCCGGGGAGCTGCCCGCGGTCCGCGGCATCGACCTGGAGCTGCCCGCCGGCACCATCACCGGCGTGGTCGGCGAGTCCGGCTCCGGCAAGTCCACGCTGGCGCTTTCGCTGCTCAACGCGGTCCAGCCGCCGGGCAGGATCAGCGCCGGCAGCGTGGAGATCGACGGCCTCGGCGACGTGGTGAAGCTGAGCGGCGAGGACCTGCGCAAGGCGCGCGGCCGGCACATCGGCTACGTCTTCCAGGCCGCCCAGAACTCCCTCAACCCGCTCAAGACCGTCGGCAAGCAGCTCCTCGACCTGGGCCGCTCGCACGAGATCGAGGACCTGCGCGGCCTGGTCCGGGACGCCAAGGACCTGCTGGGCCGGATGGGCATGGACGGCGCCCGCGTCCTCGACTCCCACCAGCACGAGCTGTCGGGCGGCATGCGCCAGCGGGTCGGCATCATGCTCGCGCTGGTGCTCAACGCCCACCTGGTGGTGCTGGACGAGCCGACGACCGCGCTCGACATGATCACGCAGGCGAACATCCTGCGGATCGTCCGCGAGGTCCACGCCGAGCGCGGCCTGACCACCCTCGTCATCACCCACGACCTCGGCGTGGTCGCCGAGGTCGCCGACCGGCTGGCCGTCATGTACGGCGGGCGGCTCGTCGAGCAGGGTCCCACCACGGACGTGCTGAGCGCGCCCCGCCACCCCTACACCCAGGGCCTGCTGCGGGCCATCCCGCGCCTGCTGGGTGACATCGGCGAGGCCCGGGCCCTGCCCGGCCGCCCGCCGACGCTGGGCACCGTCCCGGCGCGGGGCTGCGTCTTCCGGGAGCGCTGCGCGCTGCGCATGGACGTCTGCGAGACCGAGGAGCCGCCGGTCGTCGTCCGGGGCCCGTCGATCACGGCCTGCCACGCGGTCGCCGCCGCGGACGCGGGCGTGGACACGGACACCACGGCGGGTACGGCCACGGCCGGGGCGGACGCCGTACCGGACGCCGCGCATCCGGCGGAGACCGCGGACGCGCCGGAGTCCGCAGGGGCCGGGGAGCCGGCCGGGGTACAGGGAACGCGGGGGGAACAGCCGTGATCACCGGGCAGAACATCACCAAGACCTTCAAACAGCGCGGCGGCGTGCTCGCCGGCCGCGAGGTGAGGGCGCTGCGCGGCGTCGACTTCACCATCCCCAAGGGCGGGGCGGTGTCGTTCATCGGCGAGTCCGGCTGCGGCAAGACGACGCTGGGCCGCATCATCGCCGGGCTGGAGACCTACGACTCCGGCGAGATCACCATCGACGGCACCCCGATGTCGTCGCTGCGGCCCCGGAAGCGCCAGCCGCACTTCCGGCGGATCCAGATGATCCACCAGGACCCGTACTCGGCGCTCAACCCGACCCGCACCATCCACCAGACGCTGGACGCGCCGCTGTCGCTGCGCGCCGGGCAGACCGGACGGCCCCGCTCGTGGGTCGACGAGCGCGCCGAGGAGCTGCTGGCGCTGGTCGGGCTGGACCCGGGCTACGTGCTGCCGCGCTACCCGCACCAGCTGTCCGGCGGCATGCGGCAGCGCGTGGTCATCGCCCGCGCGCTGACCGTGGACCCGGAGATGCTCGTCGCCGACGAGGCCGTCTCCATGATCGACGTCTCGCTCCGGCTGGGCATCCTCGCGCTGCTGAAGGACCTGCGCGAGCGGCTCGGCGTGAGCGTGCTGTTCATCACCCACGACGTGGCGACCGCCCGCTACATCGGCGACGACGGCGAGCTCTACGTCATCTACCGCGGGCAGGTCATCGAGCGGGGGAACGTGGACACGATCATCTCCGCGCCCGTCCACCCCTACACCCAGTCGCTGCTGTCGGCGATCCCGGTGCTGCACGGCCTGGAGCGGCCGGGCGAGCAGCCGGTGGTGCCGACCGAGGCGCTGAACGAGAGCCACCACGACGCGGGCTGCCTGTTCGCCCGGCGCTGCCCGTTCCGCACCGACCGCTGCGAGAGCGAGCCGCCGGTGCTGGGCCGGGACGAGGAGTTCCCGCAGGAGCACGCCTGCTTCCACCCTCGGCGCCGCGACGTCGTGGCCACACCGATCGAGCGAGGGTGAGAGCGATGGTGAGTCCCGTGGGAGGCGACGGCACGTTCGCCGTGCCCGGCACGTCCGGCGCGTCCGCGGCCGGGAACCCGGCGGGCGCCCCCGGGGTTCCGGGCGAGGCCCGGGGAGTCCCCGGGGCCGGGATCCGCGAGGCCGGCCCGGACGACGCGGCGGCGCTCGGCGAGCTGGCCGCCGCCGCGCTCACCCTGGACGCGGCCGAGGCCCCGGACCTGGTGGCGAGCCTGTCCGCGCCGCCGCCGGAACGCCGCTGGACCGCACTGGTCACCGGCGACCTCACCGGCGTCGTCTTCGCCTCCGTCTCCGGACGCGACCCGTCGGCCGGGCACATCGACCTGCTGGCCGTACACCCCCGCGCGCGGGGCGCCGGGCGGGGCCGCGCGCTGGTCGCCGCGGCCGAGGAGTGGCTGCGCGGACAGGGGGCGGCCGAGGCCCGCTTCGCGGGCAACCCGCCCTGCTACGCCTGGCCCGGGATCGACGTGCGCTACACCCCCGCGGCGGCCCTCGCCGAGAGGATGGGCTACGAGCGCTACGACGTCGCCTGGAACATGACCGCCGGTCTGGCCGCCGACGCCGACCTGTCCACCGACGCCGACGCCGCCCGGCTGGCGGAGTCGGGCGTCGAGCTCCGCGAGGCCCGCACGGCCGGCCCCGATGACCGCGACGCGCTGCTCGCCTTCGTCCGCGAGCACTGGAACGACAACTGGGCCTGGGAGGCCGAGCACGCCGGCGGCTGCCACTACGCCGTGCGCGGTTCGGAGATCATCGGCTTCGCCGCCTGGGGCGCCAGGCCCGCCTGGTTCGGCCCGATGGGCACCGCCCCGGCCGCGCGCGGGCTGGGCGTCGGCCGGGTGCTGCTGCGCCGCTGCCTGGCCGAGCAGCGGGCGGCGGGCCAGGAGAGCGCGCAGATCGGCTGGGTGGGACCGCTGGGGTTCTACTCCCGGGCGGCGGGCGCGCGAGCCGAGCGGGTCTTCTGGCTCTACCGCCGCACCCTGCGGTGACGGCCGGATGTCAACGGCCCGAACACCGGCGGCCCGCGGACCGGAACGCCGAGGGGCGCCGGTCCGGGCCGGTGAGGGCGACGGGCCGGCGGGTCACGGGTCAGCGGGTCACGGGCCGGCGGGGCCGGTGCCCCGCCGGTTCGCGGAATCCGCGGAATCCGCGGAATCCGTGGAATCTGCGGTCCGCGGGCCGGTGACCCGCGGACCCGCGGGATCAGCGGTAGAGGAGCGGGTCGCCGCCCGTCCAGACCTCCGGGTGGCACGGCGGCGGGCACAGCCCGCGCGGGTCGTCCCCGGCGTCCAGGACGCGGCGCAGCGAGTCCGACCCCCACAGCAGGTCGGTGAAGTACGGCCGGGCGTTCTCCCCGGCCGGCCCGGCGTTCCCCTCGCCCTGCCCGGTCTCCTCGCCCGGCCCGGCGTCACCGCGCCGCCAGGCGAACTCCTCCGGGTGCAGCGAGCGCGCCAGGTGCAGCATCGCGAGCCCCGTCAGCACCGGCCGGAACGCCCCGGCGTCGTGCACGTGGAGTTGCACGCCCCGCACGGCCACACCCGCGTGCTTGCGGAAGGCCGGGGTGAACCACGCGTCGCGGAACCGTACCCCCGGCAGGTCCAGGGCGTTCAGCCCGGCGGCGAACCGCTCGTCGAGGTAGGGCGCGCCGACCAGCTCGAAGGGGCGGGTCGTGCCGCGGCCCTCCGACAGGTTCGTGCCCTCGAACAGGCCGGTGCCGGGGTAGACCAGCGCGGTGTCCGGGGTCGGCATGTTCGCCGAGGGCATCACCCAGGGCAGGCCGGTGGCCGCGTGCGGCATGTCGCGCCGCCACCCCTCGGCCGCGACGACCAGCAGGTCCGCGCCGATGGAACGGTTGACGTGCCGCGCCAGCTCGCCCGCGGTCAGCCCGTGCCGCAGCGGGATCGCCGCGCGCCCCACGAAGCTGGCGAAGGCGGGGTCGAGGAGCGGCCCCTCCGCGACGGTCCCGCCGAGCGGGTTGGGCCGGTCCAGTACGGCGAAGCGCACCCCGAGCCGCGCGGCGGAGGCCATGAGGTCGTACATCGTCCAGACGTAGGTGTAGAACCGCGTCCCGATGTCGGCGATGTCGAAGACGAGGGTGTCGACCTTCGCCGCCTCCACCAGCTCGTCCAGGGCCGCGCTCCCGGCGCCGTAGGTGTCGAGGACCGGCAGGCCGGTGGCCGGGTCGGTGCCCGCCGCCTCGCCGTGACCGTCCTGGGCGGCGCCGCGCACCCCGTGCTCCGGGCTGAACAGCGCGGTCACCGGCACGCCCGCCGACAGCAGGGCGGTCACGCCCGGGGTGAGGTCGGGCAGCACCCCGGTGGGGTTGGTGACGAGGCCGATCCGCCCACCGCCGAGGAGGTCGGGGTCGTGAACAACTCGTTCGATTCCGGTCCGCACGAGTGACATCGCTCCATTCATAGAAGATAATTTGCAGAATAGAAGACTTTGGTGAAAATTAGCGACATGGGGCGTCATGATTGATCCACTCGCCGACCTGTCCACCGAGCAGAGCGATCCGCGCTACGGCCAGATCGACAGGCTCTCGACCGAGCAGGTGGCCCGGCTGATGAACGCGGCCGACGCCACGGTGCCCGCCGCCGTGGCCACCGCCGTACCGGCGATCTCGGCCGCCATCGACGCCGTCGCCGACCGGATGCGGCGGGGCGGACGTCTGATCTACGTGGGCGCGGGGACCTCCGGCCGGCTGGCCGTGCTGGACGCCTCCGAGTGCCCGCCGACCTTCGGCACCGACCCCGAGGTGGTGCAGGGCGTCATCGCCGGCGGCGAGCCCGCGCTGACCCGTTCGGTCGAGGGCGCCGAGGACGACGACGCCGCCGGCGTCGCCGCCATCACCCGCCTGGAGGTGGGCCCGCTCGACTCGGTGATGGGCGTCTCCGCCAGCGGCCGGGCGCCGTTCGTGATCGGCGCGCTCGGCGAGGCGGAACGCCGCGGCGCGCTGACCGTCGGCCTGTCCTGCAACGCCGCCACCCCTCTGTCCGCGGCCGCCGCGCACCCGATCGAGGTCGTCGTCGGCCCGGAGGTGGTGACCGGCTCGACCCGTCTCAAGGCCGGGACCGCGCAGAAGCTGGTGCTGAACATGGTGTCCACCATCACCATGGTCAAACTGGGCCGCACCTACGGGAACACCATGATCGAGGTGTCGGCGATGAACTCCAAGCTGGAGGGCCGGGCCACCCGCATGGTCTCCGGCCTCACCGGCGCCGACCTCACCGCGGCCCGCGCCGCGCTGGAGGAGGCGGAGTGGAACGTCAAGGTCGCGGTGCTGGTGATCGAACACGGGATCGGCGCAGACGCGGCCCGGGACCTGCTCGCCGCGCACGGTGACCGGCTGGAGGACGCCCGGTCGGACGGTGCGGCGGTGGGGGAGCGGGCCACCGAGGACGTGCGGCATGCCTGACCGGCTCGGCGGCATACTGGCGGCGGCCGTACCGGACGCCTGCTCGGCGGCGGTCGCCGTGATCGCCGTCGGCGGCGACGTGGTGGCAGCCGCGGCGGCCGGGGAACTGGTCCGCCACGCCGACGCCTCCGGGAAACTCGCCGACGACCGCCCGCCCGCCCGCCGCGACTCGATCTTCGACCTGGCGTCCGTCACCAAGCTCTTCACCACGGCCGTCATCCTGTCGCTCGCCGAGGACGGCCTGCTCGGCCTGGACGAGCCGGTCGCCGCCCGGCTGCCCGGCGCGCCCGCCGGCGTCACCATGCGCCACCTGCTCACCCACACCGCCGGACTGCCGCCCAGCCGCGCCCCCGGCCACGAGGCCGCCGGCGACGGCTCCCGCGCCGCGCACCTCGCGCACGTCCTGGCCACGCCGCCCGCGGGCCCGCTCGGCGGCGGCTACGTCTACTCCGACGTGGGCATGATCACCGCGGGCCGGGTGGCGGAGATCGCCGGGGGAGCGCCCCTGGACGAGCTGCTGCGGGCCCGGGTCACCGGCCCGCTCGGCCTGGCCGACACCGGCTACCGGCCCGCGGCGGAACTGCGCCACCGGATCGCCGCCACCGAGGACCAGCCCGGGCGACCCGGATCCGGGTGCGTGCGCGGCGAGGTCCACGACGAGACCGCCTACGACCTGGGCGGCGTCGCCGGGCACGCCGGGATCTTCGCCACCGCCGACGACGTGCTGCGGTTCGCCGAGACCCTGCGCACCGGCGGCGCCCCGATCCTGCGGCCGGAGTCGGTCGCCGAGATGACCCGCGACCAGGGGGTGCGCGGCGCGGCCTTCCGCCACGGGCTCGGTGTGCGGATCGGAGACCCGGCCATCGTCGGCCCGCTCGCCGACGCCTACGGCCACTCCGGCTTCACCGGCACGTCGGTGGTGGTGGACCCCGGCCGGGCGCTGACGGCCGTACTGCTGACCAACAACGTCCACCCGCTGCGGGGCCGCGCGGGCATCCGCGACCTGCGCCACGCCGTCGCCGCCGAGGCGCTGCGCCTGTCGGCGGCCGGTGGACGCGGGTAGGTGCGATCATGGCGGGATGACCGAGAACCCCCTCAGTGATCCCTCCGGAGCCGATGACCTCTCCGGCCGTCCCGGGAAGCCGACCCGCAGGGAGATCTCCGACGCCGTCGGCGACGCCGGCTGGCGTTACATCCTCGGCGCGCTCCGCACGTCGGTGCCCGTGCCGTCGCTGGCGCGCGGGACCGACGTCGCCGCCCGGGCCGCCGCCGCGGCCGGTGACCGGGCCGACGGGAGCCTCTGGATGGACGTGCGCGGCGACCGGGTGGTCCTCACGCTCCAGTCGCTCGCGACGGCCGCGGTGACACAGCGGGAGATCGAGCTCGCCCACCGGATCTCCGCCGCCGTGGGCGAGCTGGGCCTGCGCACCGGCCCGGAGACCACCGGCCAGGAGGTCGCCGGCCGGGAAGCCCGATCGGACCAGATCCTCGAGATCGCCATCGACGCGCTCGACATCGCCGCGGTCCGCCCGTTCTGGAAGGCCGTCATGGGCTACACCGACGAGGCCGGCGCGACCGGCCCCGAGGACCCGCTCGTCGATCCGGTGGGCCAGGGCCCGGCGATCTGGTTCCAGCAGATGGACGCCCCGCGGCCCCAGCGCAACCGGATCCACTTCGACGTCTCCGTCCCCCACGACGAGGCGCCGCACCGCATCCGGGCCGCGCTGGCCGCCGGGGGAGTGCTGGTGTCCGACTCCGGGGCGCCCGCCTTCTGGGTCCTGGCCGACGCCGAGGGCAACGAGGCGTGCGTGACGACCTGGCAGGGCCGCGACTGACCCGCCGCTCAGGGGGCCCGCACGGAGGGCCGGAAATCTCTCCGGATTCCTCCGGCGGGCATGTCAAGAGGGCGGCCCCGGCTCCGACCCATGGGTGTACCGGCCGGATCGGGCGGAGCAGCGACACATGATCCTTGGAGTGACGACATGAAGAACGCGAAGACGGACAGCCTGCCGGTGCCGGGCGCGAACCTCTACTACGAGGTCCGCGGCTCCGGCCCCGTCCTGCTGCTGATCTGCGGCGGTGTCTATGACGCCGCCGGGTACGCGGGCCTGGCCGACCGGCTCGCCGACCGGTACACGGTGGTCACCTACGACCGGCGCGGCAACTCGCGCAGCCCCCTCGACGGGCCGCCGGAGCCGCAGAGCATCGCCGTCCACGCCGACGACGCCAACCGCCTGCTGACGGCCGTGGGCGTCACCGAGGACGAGCCGGCCTGCGTCTTCGGCAACAGCTCCGGTGCGGTGATCGGCCTGGAGCTGGCCGCCCGCCACCCCGGGCGGGTCCGCGCGATGGTCGCCCACGAGCCGCCCGTCTTCGAGCTGCTGCCCGACCGCGACCACTGGCGCGCCCTCATGCGGGACGTGGCGGACGCCTTCCGCGAGGGAGGCGCCGGGCAGGCGATGGGGGTCTTCGCCATGGGGATGGGGATGGGCGGCGAAGACGCCGGGGACGGGGACACCGGTCAGGGCGACGCCGCCGCACCGCAGGGGGAGCCGGACGCTGAGACCGCCGCGATCATGGCCCGCACGGCGGCGAACATGGAGTTCTTCATCGGATACGAGGTGCCGCCGTTCTCCGGCCACACCCCCGACCTCGACGCGCTCCGGGCCTCCGGGGTTCGGGTGGTGACGGCGGTGGGGGAGGCGTCGGAGGGCGAGCCGCCGTACCGGGCGACCCTAGCCCTGGCCGAGCGGCTGGGCGGGCGGCCCGAGGTGTTCCCCGGCGACCACGGGGGCTTCGGCGCCGAGGCCGAGGCGTTCGCCGCCCGGCTGCGCGAGGTGCTCCCGGCCTGACGGCGATCCCTGCGGGCACGGGCGCCATCGGCCGGGAGGCGGGCGCCCGTCCGGAGCGTCCCCGTCGGCCGATGACGCGCACGGGACGCCCCCGGCCGGTGACGCGCGCGGGACGCCCTCGCCCGGTGGCCCGGCCCGGGACGGCGAGACCTCCGGACCGATGACCCGCCCGGGGCGGATCTCAGACCGGCCACGCGCCGAGGAAGCGGCGCAGTTCGGCGGCCAGCTCGGCCGGGGCCTCCTCGGCCATGTGGTGGCCGGAGTCGATCGAGGCACCGCGGACGTCGCCGGCCCAGTCACGCCAGATCGCCGGCGGATCGCCGTAGAGGTCCTCCATGTCGTCCCGCTCGGACCACAGGAACAGGACCGGGCAGGTGATCTTTCGGTCCGCCCGGCGGTCGGCGTCGTCGGCGGCCCGGTCGACGCCGAGCCCCGCGCGGTAGTCCTCGCACATCGCGTGGACGGTGGCCGGGTCGTGGATCGCCCGCCGGTAGTCCTCGTACGCCTCGGCGCCCATCTGCTCCGGCGTCGCCCGGTACCAGGCGTCGGGATCGGCGCTGATCACCCGCTCGGCGGGCTTGTCGGTCTGCCCGAGGAAGAACCAGTGCCACCACGCGGCGGCGAACCGGGCGTCGGCCCGGTCGAGCGCCTCGCCGATCGGCACCGCGTCCATCACGACGAGGCGGGCGGCGGCGTCCGGGTGGTCCATCGCCACCCGCTGCGCCACGTAGGCGCCCCGGTCGTGGCCGGCGACGGCGAACCGCTCGTGGCCGAGCGCGCGCATCAGCGCCACGCAGTCGCGGGCCATCGCCCGCTTGGAGTAGGGCTCGTGATCGGGGGTGGTCGGCGGTTTCGACGAGCGGCCGTAGCCGCGCAGGTCCGGGCAGACCACGGTGAAGCCGTCCGTGAGCAGCGGCGCGACCCGATGCCAGGTCGCGTGGGTGCGGGGGTGGCCGTGCAGGAGCAGCAGCGGCGGCCCGGAGCCGCCGTGCCGGACGAACAGCTCCGCCTCGCCGGTGTCGACCCGCTCCTCGGCGAACCCCTCGAACATCCCGTGTCTCCCTCCGGTCGCGGATCCGGTCGAAAGGCCCCTTCCAGCCGGCGCGAGATCCAAACCGCAGATCGCGCGGCGCCTTCCGCGACCGGCCGCGTCCCGCGCGCCGTCGTGACGCGCCCGTCCGCCTCCGCCCGTCCGCCTTTCCCCGTCCGCCTCGACCGTCCGCCTCCGCCCGTCGCTCGGTCATGGCCGCCGTTCCGCCGCGCCGCCGTTCTGTTGTGCGAGGACGCGTCATCACGGCGTCACGGGACCGTTCCAGGCGGTTTTCCTGCTCTTCGGCTCGAAGATCTTTATGTGCAATTTCACATATGACATCTTCTCTGTACGGGCGCTCGGCACGGGGCCGGGCCCCGTTCCATTGGAGGAATTCGATGAACCAGATCGCCAAGCGTGGTCTCGCGTTCCTGGCGGCGGGGACGGTCGTGGCCGGGGGGCTCGCCACGGCCGCCCCCGCGTCGGCCGCGACCCTCACGACGACGACCACGTGCAGCACCTCGGGACCGATCCAGGGCCTGAACGTCAAGGCGTGCGCGGACGTCACCGGCGACCGGGTACGCGTGTACGGGATCGTCGGCGCCCTCGGCATCTCCGAGCCGCCGGTCAACCCCCGCGACGTCGGCGCGGAGGTCTCCGGCGCGATCGTCGGCGGCCTCTTCCTCGGCTCCGGGCACCGGGCCCTGAGCATCTGGAACAACGTCTTCACCGTCGAGGGCGTCACCACGACCGTGGCCTCCGGGTCCACGGTCCGCGCCACGGTGACGATCACCCCCGGCCCCGCGGGCCCCGGAGGCGGAGGCGGCACGCCCCTGCCCGGCCCGACGTCCGTCTCCGTGGACGTGCCCGTCGTCTACTGACCGGCCCGGATGACCGGCTCGGATGGGCGACTCGGGTGACCGGCTCGGGGGACCGGCCGGGTCGTCGGGCCGGCGGGAGCGCGCGACCGCGGTCGCGCGCTTCCGCGCGTTCGGCTTCCGCGCGTTCGGCTTCCGCGCGGTTCCGGACCCGGAGCTTCCACGCGTTCCGGGTCCGAAGCTCCCGCGTGTTCCGTGCGTCCGGCGGGTTCGCCGGACGCACGGAGGCGAGCGACGCCGTCAGCCGGCGAAGTGGCAGGCCACCTCCCTCTCTCCCGGTCCGTGGATTTCGAGCGGAGGGGCCTCGGCCCGGCAGACGTCCCGGGCCATGGCGCAGCGCGGGTTGAAGGAGCAGCCCGGGGGCGGGTCGGCCGGGCTGGGAGGGTCGCCCGGCAGGACGATCCGCTCGCGGACGAGTTCCACCTCGGGGTCGGGGACCGGTACGGCCGACAGCAGGGCCCGGGTGTAGGGGTGTGCCGGGGCGGTGTAGACGGCGTCGCGGGAGCCGATCTCCACGACGCGGCCGAGATACATCACCGCGACCCGGTCGCACACGTGCCGCACCACCGACAGGTCGTGGGCGATGAACAGGTACGCCAGGTCCAACTCCCGCTGAAGGTCGGCGAGCAGGTTGACGATCTGCGCCTGGATCGACACGTCCAGCGCCGAGACCGGTTCGTCGCAGACGATCAGCCTGGGTCGGGACGCCAACGCGCGGGCGATGCCGATGCGCTGGGCCTGGCCGCCGGAGAACTCGTGCGGGTAGCGGTCGGCGTGCTCCGCGCCCAGGCCGACCATCTCCAGAAGCTCGATCACACCGCGCCGGTCCAGCAGCCGCGTCGGGCCGGAGACGATCCGCTCGACGGTCTGGCGGGGGTTCAGCGACGCGAACGGGTCCTGGAAGATCATCTGTATGTCGCGGCGGAACGGGCGCATGTCGCGCGGGCCGAGCCGGGTGATGTCGCGGCCGTCGAAGACGACGGTGCCGCCGGTGGGCTCCAGCAGCCGGACGATCATCCGGCCGGTGGTGGACTTGCCGCAGCCGGACTCCCCGACCAGGCCGAGGGTCTCTCCCGGCCACACGTCGAAGGTGACGCCGTCCACGGCCCTGACCCCGTTCCGCTTCCCGAAGGTCATCCGCAGGTCCCGTACGGACAGCAACGGCGTGGACCGGCGCCCGGCGTCCGGCGCCGCGTCGGGTACGGTGCCCGGCGCGCCGTCCGGGCGGGTGGGCGGCGCTCCGGTCATCGTGGGCCTCCGAGGGTTCCGGTCAGGTGGCAGGCCGTACGGTGGACCGGGCCAGCCGGAGCGCCTTCCGGGCCGACCGGACGGAGCGCGCGGCCCGTATGGATCTCCCGGATCTCGTGGATCTCAAGGGGCCCGCGGAACTCGCGAAGCTCAGGCGCCTCGGTGACGCAGGCGTCTTCGGGGGTCGCGGCGTAGCGGGCGCAGCGGGGGTGGAACCGGCAGCCGGGCGGCGGCGCGAGCAGCGACGGCGGGCTGCCGGGGATGGCCCGCAGCCGTCCCCCGGCGGCCGGGCCCGCCGCGCCCCCGGCGGCCGGATCCGGTGAGCCTTCCGCGCTTCCGGCCGTCAGGCGGGGGGCGGAGGCGAGCAGGCCCTGCGTGTAGGGGTGACGGGGAGCCCTGAAGATCTCCCGCACCGGGGCGTGCTCGACGGTGCGGCCGCCGTACATCACCAGGACCTCGTCGGCGACCCGCGCCACGACGCCCAGGTCATGGGTGATCAACATGACGGCGATGCCGCGGTCCTGCTGGATTCTCTTGATCAGTTCGAGGATCTGCGCCTGCACGGTCACGTCCAGGGCGGTGGTCGGCTCGTCGGCGATGAGCAGGTCCGGCTCGCAGGACAGGGCCATCGCGATCATCACGCGCTGCCGCATGCCGCCGGAGAAACGGTGGGGGTGCTCGCCCGCGCGCCGCCTCGGCTCGGGGATGCCCACCTCGGCCAGCATCTCCACCGCGCGTTCCCGCGCCACCCGGCGCGAGGCGCGCAGGTGCAGCCGGTACGCCTCGGCGATCTGCTCGCCGACGGTGTAGAAGGGGTGCAGCGACGACAGCGGATCCTGGAAGACCATCGCCATCCTGCGGCCGCGCAGTTCGCGGAGGCGTGAGGCGGGCGCGCCCACCAGTTCCTCGCCGTCGAAGACGATCGAGCCGGAGACGGCCGCCTCGCGGTGCAGGCCCATGATCGCCAGCGACGACACCGACTTGCCGGAGCCGGACTCGCCGACGACGCCGAGCGTGCGGCCCCGGTCCAGGTCGAAGCCGATCCCGTCCACCGCGGTCCCGGCGGGGAACGCGACCCGCAGGTCTCTCACTCGCAGGATCACGCGTACCTCACACGGGGGTCGATCACCGCGTAGACGAGGTCCACGCCGAGGTTGGCCAGGGTGATGAAGAATGCCGCCAGCAGGGTGACGCCGAGCACGACGGGCTGGTCGGCCTTGAAGATCGCGTCGTAGGTGAGCTGGCCGACGCCGGGCAGTCCGAAGACGTGCTCGGTGATGACGGCCCCGGCGAGCAGCCCGCCCAGGTCCATGCCGAAGATCGTCACGATGGGGGTGAGCGCCGAGCGCAGGCCGTGCTTGGTGACGACGGTCCGCTCGTACAGGCCCTTGGCGCGGGCCGTTCTGATGTACGGCTCCGCCATCGTCTCGATCATCGAGGCCCGGGTGAGCCGGGCGTACATGGCGGCGTACAGGCTGGCGAGCGTCATCCAGGGCAGCAGCAGGTTGCCAGCCCAGGCGGCCGGGCCCTCGGAGATCGGCCGGTAGTCGGGGTAGGGCAGCCATTCGAGTCGCTGGACCAGGACCAGCAGCAGCATCATCGCGGTGAAGTAGACCGGTGCCGAGGCGGAGGCCAGCGTGGCCGCCATGAGCGAGCGGTCGAGCGTGGTCCCCCGGCGCAGGGCGGCGACCAGCCCGACGGCCAGGCCGCCGGCCAGCCAGAGCACGGCCGCGCCGAGGGCCAGCGAGACGCTCACCGGCAGGCGGTCGGTCAGCAGGTCCCAGACGGGCAGCGCGTTCTGGTAGGAGTAGCCGAAACAGGGGACCGAGCACTCCAGCGCGGCCGGGCCGTCGCCCAGCGTGCGGCCGGTGAAGATGCCGGCCACGTAGCCGCCGAACTGCTCGTACACCGGCCTGTCCAGGCCCATCTGCGTGCGCACCAGCGCCACCTGCTCGGGGGTGCAGGTCTTGCCGCAGGCGTGGGCGGCCGGGTCCGAGGGGAGCACGTAGAAGACGGCGAAGGTCACCGCGCAGATGACGAGCAGCACGCCCGCCACCGCGGCGAGCCGCCGCAGCAGGTAGCGGGTCATCGGCCGCCTCCCTTCGGGTCGAGGGCGTCGCGCAGCGCGTCGCCCAGCAGGGTGAAGGCCAGCACGGTCAGGAACAGGCAGACGCAGGGGATCATGAAGTACGTCGGCGCGACCTGGTACCACAGCAGCCCGTTGTCGATCATCTGGCCCCACGAGGGGGTGGGGGGCCGCACGCCGACGCCGAGGAAGGACAGCGCGGCCTCGGTGCCGATGTTGGCCGGGATCGCCAGTGTCGTGTAGACGAGGATCGGCGCGGCGATGTTGGGCAGGATCTCCCTCAGCAGGATGTGCGGCCCCATCGCCCCGTTGACCCGCGCGGCGTCCACGAACTCCCGGTGCCGGACGCTCAGCGTCTGCCCGCGCACGATGCGCCCGACGTACGGCCAGCTGAACATGCTCATGATCAGCACGAGCAGCAGCACGCGGTCGGTGCCCGGCGCGATGGACAGCAGGGCCAGCATGAAGATCAGGCTCGGGAAGGACATCACCAGGTCCATGATCCGGCTGAGCACGGTGTCGATCCTGCCGCCGAAGTACCCCGCGACCAGGCCGACCGCGGTGCCGGCGAGCACGGTGACGGCCGTGGCGGCGACCGCGATCAGCAACGACACCCGCGCGCCGTACACGATGCGGCTGAAGACGTCGCGGCCGTTGCCCGGCTCGACGCCGAGCCAGTGCTCGGCGCCGATGCCGCCGAAGTCGCCCTTCGGCACCCCGCCGAGCGCCTGGTCGATCGCGCTCTTGTCGAAGGTCTCGGGCCGCCAGCCGTTGAGCCCGGCCAGCAGCGGGGCGGCCAGCGCCGTCACGACGAAGACCGTCACGATGGCGAGGCCGAGGAGCGCGGCAGGGTCGCGGCGGAGCCGCTCGTAGGCGATCCGCCCGGGGGAGCGGCCCCGGACGGCGGGGGCCGCGACGGCCGCCGCGGCCTCCCGCGGCGCGGCGGTGGTCACTTCCCGACCCCGAGGGTGGCGTAGTCGAACTGGCCGGACCAGATCAGGTGGCCGAACGCGCCGCCGACCTTGGAGCCGGTGAGCAGCGGCTTGCGGAGCCAGAGCAGGGGGATCATCGGGGTCTTCCGCATGATCGCGGCGTCCAGGTCCACCCAGGCGCGGTCGGCCGCCTTCAGGTCGGTCATGGCCCGGATCCCGTCGATCCGGTCCATGGTCTCCCGGTCCCGGAACAGCGACACGTTGCCGCTGTTGCCCTTGTCGGTGATGGTGCGGCCGTCGAAGAGCATCGGGATGAAGGAGGACCCGGACGGGTAGTCCTGGCACCAGCCGTACAGGGCCAGCCCGTCGAACCTGGCGGTGTCGCCGATGGTGTCGTAGTAGACCGACGGGTCGAAGGTGCTGATCTCGGTCTCGACGCCGACGCGCTTGAGCGACTCCTGGATCGCGGTGGCGGCTCCCTTGTCGCCGGTGGAGGCGGACAGCGTGACCTTCACCGGCGTCGCCACGCCGGACTCGGCGATCAGCGCCTTGGCCTTCGCCACGTCACCGGTCGGCGGGATCTTCAGGGTGTCCTGCGGGACGCCGCCGGACAGCGACGGCGGCAGGTAGGCGGTGGCGACCGTGCCGGAGGCCGGGCCGCCCTTGACGGTCTGGTACGCCTCCTTGTCGATCGCGTACTGCAGGGCCAGGCGGAACTTCGGGTTGTCGAAGGGCGCCTTGGCGGTGTTCATGGCCAGGGTGTCGGTGCAGCCCCGGATCTCGTTGTGGAAGCGCGCCCTGACCTTGGGATTGGTGAGGATCTTGGCGAAGCTCTCGCCGTTGACGTCGGCGTAGGTGACCGCGGTCCGGTCCTCGCCCTGGTCGGCGATGAGCCGGTCCACGATCACGCTCTGCCGCAGGCCCTGCTTGACGACGACCCTGTCCGGCAGCGCCTTGCGGACCGGGTCGGTGGCGGGGTCCCAGTGCTCGTTCCGGCTGAGCACGAGCTGCCTGCCCCGGTCGTAGGTGTCGATCTTGTACGGTCCCGAGGAGAAGACGCGGTTGTCGTACTGCGCCTTGGTGTCCCTGGCCCGGGGTACCGGCGCGAAGGTCGGCAGGGTGGCGTAGTACGGGAACTCGGCGACGGGGCGGTCGAGGTGGAAGACGATCGTCTTCTCGTCGGGCGTCTCGATCGACTTCAGCGAGCCGTCCCGGTAGGGGCCCCGGTACTTCTCGCCGCCGGCCAGGACCAGGCGGGCGTAGTTGGGGCCGCCGGGCAGCTCGGGGGCGAAGGACCGCTCCACGTTGTACTTGACGTCGGCGGCCACGATCGGCGAGCCGTCCTCGTACTTGAGGCCCTCCTTGAGGGTGAAGGTCCAGGTCCTGCCGCCGTCGGACATCTCGCCGACGGTGGTGGCGAGGTCCGGGACGATCTGCAGGCTGGCCGGTCCCGGCTCGGCCTTGTAGGTGACGAGGGAACGGTAGAGGTAGCGCAGGCCGAAGTCCATCTCCGGCATCGTCCAGTTGCGGGTCGGGTCGAGGTGGGAGAAGTCCTGGTTGGACAGGATCGCGAGGGTCCCGCCCCTGGCGGCCTCACCCGCCGGGGGCCGGGGGCCGTTTCCGGACCGCTCGGCGGCGGGTGTCCCGCCGCCGCAGGCCGCCGTGCCGAACAGCACCGCCAGCGCGAGGAGGCAGGGGGCCGCCGTGGTCTTCACGGACATGTGTCACTCCGCATCGTTGTGGGGGGAGAGCGAGAGTGACACGTAACATAGTAATGTGAAATATTACCGGCAATAGTGTGTTACCAATCCGTAATTAGTCCGATCCGGCATTCCCTCGTTTTCCCGGTCCCGGCCCGACGGATTTCCGGGGCCCGGCCCGGCGGCCCCGATCCGGTCGTCAGATGAGCGGATGCACCTCGGGATGGGCGTCCCACCAGCGCCGGAATAGCGGATTGTCGTCCAGGTGGTCGGTGTACGCGGCGGCGAGGCCGCGGTAGAGCTCCGCCGCCTGCTCGGTGCCCAGCCGGTCCCGGCGCCAGGCCACGGTCAGCTTGGCGGTCTGCGGCTGGCCGGCGAGCGGGCGGACGACCGTACCGGGTGCGGCGGGCCAGGTGGGATCGACCAGGCGGACCCCCAGGCCCGCCGCCACCAGCGGCCGGCCCGCGCCGCTCGGGGCGTCGTAGCGCACGTCGGGCTCGAACCCGGCCGCGCGGCAGGCGGCGCGCAGCGCGGCGAGCGAGCCGTCGTCGGCGCCCGGCGGGCTGATCCAGTGCTCGTCCCGCAGGTCGGAGAGCCGGACCTCCTCCCGTTCGGCCAGCCGGTGGCCCTCCGACAGGGCGACGAATATCGGATACCGGGGGACGAGGGTACGGCTGGCGACCGGCGCCGTCAGCGTGATGTCGAACCCCTCGACGACGCCCAGCAGTGCCACGTCGAGCTGTCCCTGCGCGAGCGCCGTGGCCAGCAGCGTCGCCGAGGGCTCGATGCGCAGCGAGATCTCGTGCCCGCGCAGCCTCTCACCGACCCGGTCGACGATGCTCCCCACGCAGGACAGGTGCACGCAGCCCAGCCGGAGGGTCTCCACCGCGGTGGGGACGCGCAGGTCGCCGAAGAGCGCGTCCACCTCCGTCAGGACGATGCGGGCGCGGGCGATGACCTGCCGTCCCAGCGGGGTCGGCTGCACGCCGGAGTGGCTGCGCACGAACAGCGCCCCGCCGACGATCTCCTCGACCCGGCGCAGCTGGTTGGTCATGGCCGGCTGGGACAGGCCCAGCCGGGCGGCGGCGCGGGTGACGCTCCCCATCTCCGCTATCGCACAGATCGTACGGAGATGCCTGATGTCGAGCTCCATAGCCAAGAATTATGTGACGGCTGATGACCATCGCATGAACTTCCCGAGCAAACTGCGACATAAGCGCGCGAACCGGCAAAGGCGCCGGGTCGCGAAACCCATAGCGAGGGAGCCCGCGCCGCCCCACGGCGACGGCCCGCGCCCGGCCGTGAGGTCGCGGAAGACGTGCTCCCCGGTCCCTTCGGGGGCGGAGACCCCGAAAGGCCGGCGACCCCCCCGACCCCGTGGGCCGCCGGCCCCCACCCCCCTGACCCGGCTGACCGGACCGATCTCGCGCGCCGTCGTGAACACCCCCCCGGAGGTTCAGTTGTCGATCAAACCGCCCCTCGGCGAACTCGGGAAGCGTCTGCGGTCGCTCCTCACACCCGTGTTCGCCCTGGGAATCGTCCTCCAGCCGCTGGCGGCGTCCCCCGCGGAGGCCGCCGTCCCCGCTCCCGCGGCCGCCGCTCCCGCGACCGCCCGCACCGCCGACAGGCCCCCGCCCGTCGGCGTGGGCGCGGCCGACGACGCCCGGCACGCGCAGGCGTCCCCGCTGAAGGTCGAGGCGCGCCCCCCGCTGCCGGCGTCGGACGACGCGCTGCGGCGCACCGTCGACACGCCCGCCCGCACGTCGGAGCATCCCCGCCCCTCGGCGAAGTCGGCGAAGTCGGCCGCCGCGGCGGCGTGCAACGTGAGCGACTTCACCGGCAAGTCCGGCAGCGCCCTCGTCCAGCAGATCAAGTCCTCGACCACCGACTGCGTCAACACGCTGTTCAACCTGACCGGCGGTGACGCCTACTCCGCCTTCCGCGAGTCGCAGATGGCCGACGTCGCCTACGCGTTGCGCGACAACGCCGTCAGCTATCCCGGCGACAACAGCACAGGCACCGCCCAGCTCGTGCTGTACCTGCGGGCCGGCTACTACGTGCAGTGGTACAACCCCGCCACCGTGGGTGCCTACGGGCCCGCCCTGCAGACCGCGATCCGCGCCGGCCTCGACGGCTTCTTCGGCAACTCCAGGGCCTTCACGGTCAGCGACGCCAACGGCGAGGTGCTCTCCGAGGCGGTCACCCTGATCGACAGCGCCCAGCAGAACGACCGCTACCTCGGAGTCGTCAAGCGCCTGCTCAACGGCTACGACAGCTCCTACGACGCCCACTGGTGGATGCTCAACGCGGTCAACAACGTCTACACGGTGCTCTTCCGCGGCCACCAGGTCCCGGCGTTCGTCACCGCGGTCCAGGCCGACCCGAGCGTCATCGACACCCTCGGCGCCTTCGCGACGAAGAACCTGTCGCTGCTCGGCACCGGCCGCGGCTACCTGACCTCCAACGCCGGCCGCGAGCTCGGCCGCTTCCTGCAGCACACCGCCCTGCAGACCAAGGTCCGGCCGATGGCCAAGGACCTGCTCTCCCGCAGCCGGATCACCGGGCCCACCGCCCCGCTCTGGGTCGGCGTGGCCGAGATGACCGACGCCTACGACAAGGCGAACTGCTCCTCCTACGGCACCTGCAACCTGCAGCAGACCCTGGCCGCCAGCATCCTGACCGTCAACCACACCTGCAGCCCCAGCATCAAGATCCGCGCCCAGGACATGACGCCGGCCCAGCTCGCCGACAGCTGCCGCAGCCTCACCAGCCAGGACGCCTACTTCCACAACCTCGTCAAGGACGGCAACCGCCCGGTCTCCGGCGACAACAACACCACCATCGAGGTCTGCGTCTTCGACTCCAGCACCGACTACCAGACCTACGCCGGCGCGATGTTCGGCATCGACACCGACAACGGCGGCATGTACCTGGAGGGCGACCCGTCCGCCTCCGGCAACCAGCCGAGGTTCATCGCCTACGAGGCCGAATGGGTACGGCCGGCCTTCGAGATCTGGAACCTCAACCACGAGTACACCCACTACCTCGACGGCCGGTTCGACATGTACGGCGACTTCAACGCCGGCGTCACCACGCCGACCATCTGGTGGATCGAGGGCTTCGCCGAGTACGTCTCCTACTCCTACCGCGGGGTCGTCTACGACGCCGCGATCACCGAGGCGGCCAAGCGCACCTACGCGCTCAGCACGCTGTGGAACACCACCTACTCCCACGACACCACCCGCATCTACCGCTGGGGCTACCTCGCCGCGCGGTACATGTTCGAAAGGCACCCCGCCGACGTCGCCACCGTCCTCGGCCACTACCGCACCGGCAACTGGAACGCCGCCCGCACCTTCCTGACCGGCACCATCGGCAGCCGCTACGACAGCGACTGGCAGACGTGGCTGGCGGCCTGCGCCTCCGGCGCCTGCGCGGGCGGCGGGAGCGGCAACCAGACGCCGAGCGCGAGCTTCACCTCCACCGCCACCGGCCTCGCCGTGACCTTCGCCGACACCTCATCCGACCCCGACGGGACGATCGCCTCCCGCCGCTGGGAGTTCGGTGACGGGGCGACGTCGACCGCGGCCAACCCCTCGCACACCTACGCCGCCTCCGGCACCTACCCGGTGAAGCTCACCGTCACCGACGACAAGGGCGCCACCGGGACGAGCACGCAGCAGGTCACGGTGTCCACCGGCGGAACCGGCACCCCCGAGTGCACCGCCCCCCGGACCGACGAGCTGGGCAGGAACTGCCAGCGCGGCAACGTGTCGGCGACCTCGGGGAACTACGCCTACTTCTACCTCAACGTCCCCGCGGGCGCCCCGAAGCTGACCATCACCGTCTCCGGGGGCACCGGGAACGCCGACCTCTACTACAGCCCCGCCTCCTGGGCCACCACCACGACCTACACCGCCCGGTCGGCCAACCCGGGCAACGCCGAGACCCTGACCATCGACAACCCGCCGGCCGGCTACGTCTACATCAGCCTCCACGCGGCGCAGTCCTTCACCGGAGCCACCGTCAAGGTCGAGTACTGACGACGGCCTGAACCCCGCCGGGGCCGGCTCCGCACGTCCCGCCCCGGCGGCCCGGCCCATCCGGCCCGCACGTCCCCCGCCGGGACGTGCGGGCCACGACGGTTCCCGACGCTCCGAGTCGAACGATTGTCTTTGCGGCCCGCACCGCTGGACGACGAGTCGACCGGAGTACACGCCGCTGGAAATGGGATGGTTTTTCTTGGGATGCAAAAGGTGGAAATTTAGATAAATGCCTTAATTTCCCGCAGGGCCATCATGGGGGGGCGTAAAGGGTGGAGTCTTTATCGTCTCGTTATCGCTTCGGCGGTGGCTCCGAACGGTGGGACGGACGACCGCTCCGCGTGGGATCGGGCGGCTGAATGAGGGCTGGCACGTGGGCGGGCCGGACAACGCGGAAGTGCCGGCGGTCCAGTGTCGCGATGCCGACCGCGCGGAACTTCTCGGCGACGGCCACAACGAAGGCGTCAGCGGTGCCCGGTGGGAGATCCGCGTACCGCTCTACAGGACCGGCGGCGCGTGCGCCAAGGTCCGGATCACCATCGAAGATGGCGGTCGTACGGAGCCGCCGCCCTCATTCGCCACCGCCGACTGGCCGAATGAGACGGCGTCTTGGTGCCGCGCCGTGTCGGCCATGAGCACCTGCCCGTTCTGGGGGATCGAGTCAACGGGCGGTCGGTTCTGTGACGTCAGCCGCGTTCACAAGCGCCTGCAACTCCGGCTCGAACCGGAGATCGAGCGGGTGCGGCTCCTTGGCGGCACCCTTCTGACCGATCATCACATTGTCGGCGGTGTCGTTGACCGCGGTGGCCGCGTTGGCGGCGTCCCATCGCACGCGGTCGAAGGAGCGCCGCTCGAAGCGTCCGGCGAGCATGCGGCTGAGCTGGGTGCGGCCGTACGCGTCGACGCGATCGGCGCGCAGCACGACCGCCCGCGCTGCGGTGAGGCCAGGGGCCAGGTTCTCCACGAGCACTCACATGCCGCTTGAGTCGCATGGATGGAGTTTCCGGCAGGCGCGATGTCGGCGACCTGCCTGGACGAGGCGAGCGAGCTGGGCGCGGGGGCGGTGAGCAGGGCGGCACGGGGAACCGCGGCGTGGTGCGGTGTGGGGTCGGGCACACCTCGGGCAGGGGCGACCATCCATGGATACCGCAGGAGAAAACAATTTTCTAGATGTCCGGTTCGATGGAAAATTTCTTCCGGAATCTTCTTGACCTGACCGGTTGACGGTGGGAAAGCTGTGAGGGAAGTGCCGAAAGGTGAAAGGACCGCTCCCCATGGTCACAGTCCGCCCTTTCCGGTCCGGCGATGAGACCTCGCTGGTCAACGCCTGGAACCGCAGCATGTCCGCCGACCCGACGACGTCCGCCTGGTTCAGGGACTGCGTGCTGCTCGACCCCAACTTCGACCCCGAGGGCCTGCGCGTGGCCGTGGACGGGGACGACGTGGTGGGCTGCGCGTACGCCGTCCGCCGCCTGATCCCCCTGGCGCCCGGCACCGACCTGGAGCCGGACATCGGCTGGATCCCGTTTTTCTTCGTCGTCCCCGAGTGCCGCGGCGGCGGCCTGGGCCGGCGGCTGGTGGGCGAGGCGTTGGCGTTCCTGGAGGGCCTCGGCCGCACGAAGGTGGACTTCTCGTCGTACACCCCCAACTACGTGCTGCCGGGCGCGGACGCCGAACTCTATCCCGGCGGATACCGGCTGCTGGGCGAGCTCGGCTTCCAGACGCTCTACTCGCCGGTCGCCATGGACCGCACTCTCGTCGGCTACCAAGCCCCGCCCGAGGTGCACGAGCTGATCGGCGAGCGCGAGCGCGAGGGGTACGTCTTCCGCAGCCCCGCCGCCGGCGAGCTGCCTGAGCTGATCCGTTTCGCGGCCGATGCCTTCAACCCCGACTGGGGCGAAGCCATCCGGCAGCACCGCGATCCCGAACGCATCGTTATCGCGAAAAAAGATCACATAGTTGGCTTCGCCCTGTACGCGGCCTACCGGGGCATCCCCGAGCGCTTCGGCCCCTTCGGCGTCGACCCCGGCCTGCGCGGCACCGGCCTCGGCAAGATCCTCCTCCACCTCACCATGACCAGGATGCGCGCCGAAGGGCTGCATTCGTCCTGGTTCCTGTGGACCGGCGAGACCAGCCCGGCCGGCCACCTCTACACCAAGGCGGGCTACGAGATCACCAGAAGGTTCCACGTGATGAGGCGGTCCGCATGACACACGTTCTCGCCATCGGGGCCCACGCGGGCGACCTGGACCTGACCGCGGGCGCCGTGCTCGCCCAGCACGTGCTGCGCGGCGATCGCGCGACGCTCCTTCACCTGACCCTCGGCGAACGCGGCCACCCGCGCATGACCGTCGCCGACTACGCCAAGCAGAAGCGCGAGGAGGCCGAGACCTTCGCGGACCGGATCGGCGCCGGCGTCAGGTTCCTCGACTACGAGGACGGCCTGCTGCCCGAGGACGACGAGACCAGGATGCGCGTCGGCGACATCATCAGGGAGCTGCGGCCGGACGTGATCCTGACGCACTGGGGCGCCTCCATCCACAAGGACCACGCCCGCACCCACCGGATCGTCGAGGACGCCCGCTTCTACGGCGGGCTGAAGACCCTGGAGCGCGAGCATCCGGCCTACTGGGCGAACGAGCTCTACTACGCCGACAACTGGGAGGACGCCGAGGGCTACGCGCCCGACGTGTTCGTCGAGCTGAGCGAGGAGGCGTACGAACTGTGGTCACAGGCGATCACCGGCTACGCCTACGCCAGGGGCGAGACCTACGGCTTCCCGTACGTCGACTACTACCGCGCGCTGACGATCGTGCGCGGCGCGCCGGCCGGGTTCGGCCGCGCGCAGGCCTTCGCCGCCCCGAAGGGCTCGCGGCGGCTGCGCACGAAGTACTTCGGGAAGGGGGCCTCCGCATGAGGCGGCCGATGAGCCGGCCGGCGAGCCGGATCGCGGCGGTGCTGGCCGCGCTGGCGCTGGCGGGATGTTCCGGTGGCGGTGCCGGCGGCGGCGGTGGCTCCGCCAGGAGCGGGGGCGCGCCGCCGCTGGTGATCCACGCCGTGGACGCGGGTACGTTCCAGGAGGACTTCAACCCGTACCACCTCGAAGGCGTGAACTTCGGCACCAGCGGGATGATCCACGAGACCCTCATGTACTTCAACAAGCTCAAGCCGGGGGAGATCACGCCCTGGCTGGCGCTTGACCACAAGTGGTCGAACGAGGGCAGGTCGGTGACGTTCACGCTGCGGCCGGGCGTGAAGTGGTCCGACGGGCAGCCGTTCACCGCCGATGACGTGGCCTTCACGTTCCAGATGCTGAAGAAGCATCCGCAGCTCAACAGGAACGCGCTGGAGATCGAGGGGGCCGAGGCGCTCGCGCCCGACAAGGTGCGCCTCGACTTCGGCGCCACCTCGTACGCCAAGCTCTTCAACATCGCCGGCAGCTCGCCCATCGTGCCCAAGCACGTGTGGGAGAAGGAGAAGGACCCGTCCACCTTCACCAACCCCAAGCCGGTCGGGACGGGGCCGTACACGCTGTCGAAGTTCTCGGCGCAGCTGTACGAGCTGGTCAAGAACCCGTCCTACTGGCAGCCGGGCAAGCCGGAGGTGCCGGTGCTGCGGTTCCCGGCGTACACGGCCAACGCCCTCCAGACGGCGCTGCGGCAGGGTGAGGTGGACTGGGCGGGCGCGTTCGTGCCGGACATCCAGAAGATCTACGTGCAGGGCAAGCCGGAGCAGAACAAGTTCTACTTCCCGCCGGAGGGCGTGGTGACGCTGCTGCCGAACCTGACCAACCCCGTGCTGGCCAAGCCCGAGGTACGCGCCGCCATGAGCCTCGCCATCGACCGGGACAAGATCGTCCGGGTGGCCGAGCGGGGATACACCAAGGTCGCGCACCCGACCGGCGTACCGATGCCGGGCGGGGAGGCGTACGTGCCGCCCGAGTACCGCGACGCCGCCTACAAGGTCGACGTCGAGAAGGCCAAGGAGCTGCTCAAGGACGTCGATCCGGCGCAGCTGAAGTTCACCCTGCTGGTGCCGTCGCCGTTCACCGACTGGGTGAACGCCGCCCAGCTCATCCGCGAGGACCTGGCCAAGATCGGGATCACGGTCGAGACCAGGGGAGTGGCGTTCCAGGACTGGGTGTCCAAGGTCGGCAAGGGCGACTACGACCTGTCGATCAGGGCCACCGCGTCCGGGCCGACCCCGTACTTCCAGATGCGCTCGATGCTCTTCGGCGGGCTGGCCAAGCCCGTGGGCGAGGCCGCCACCGGCAACTACGAGCGGTGGAAGGACGCCGAGACCGACAGGCTGATCGACGCGTACGCCGCCACCGAGGACGAGACCGAGCAGCAGAAGGCCACCCAGGGCTTGAGCAAGATCATGATGGAGAAGGCGCCCACGCTGCCGTTGTTCTACAGCCCGTCGTGGGCGCAGTACCGGACCGACAAGTACGTGGGCTGGCCCTCCGAGCAGGACCCGTACGCGATGCCGTCGCCCTATACCTCGCCCGACGCGGCCGTGGTGCTGCTGCGCCTGAAGCCGGCCGGCAGTTGAGGTTCCTGGCCCGGCGGCTCGGTTTCTACCTCCTGACGGCCTGGGCCGCCATCACGCTGAACTTCCTGATCCCCCGGCTCATGCCGGGGGACCCGGTGGAGCTGCTGGTGGCCCGGATGAAGGGGAACGTCGACCCGGCCGCCATCGACGCGATGCGCAGGGCGTTCGGCATCAGTGACGCGAGCCCGTGGCGGCAGTACCTGGACTATCTGGGCAACCTCGCTCATGGCGAGCTGGGCCGCTCGATCACGTTCTTCCCCACCGAGGTCTCGACGGTGATCGCGGACAGCCTGCCGTGGACGGTCGGGCTCGTCGGCGTCGCCACGCTGATCAGCTACCTGATCGGCACCTCCCTGGGCGTGATCATGGCGTGGAAGCGCGGCACCTGGCTGGACGGGGTGCTGCCGGGGGCCACGTTCATGCACGCGGTGCCGTACTTCTGGGTCGCGCTGGCGCTGGTGTTCGTCTTCGGGGTGACGTTGCAGTGGTTCCCGGTCAGCCGGGCGTACGGGCTGGACGTGATGCCGGGGCTGACCGGTGAGTTCGCGCGGAGCGTGCTCTACCACGCGACGCTGCCGGCGATCACGATCGTGCTGGCCTCCATGGCCGACCGGATCCTCGGCATGCGCAACGTCATGGTGACCACGCTCGGCGAGGACTACGTGGTGATGGCCGAGGCCAAGGGGCTGACCTCGCGCCGGGTCATGTGGGCCTACGCCGCCCGCAACGCGATCCTGCCGAACATCACCAGCTTCGCGCTCTCGCTCGGCTTCGTGGTGGGCGGCTCGGTGCTGACGGAGATCGTCTTCTCCTATCCCGGCATCGGCTCGATGCTGCTCAAGGGCGTGGAGAACGAGGACTTCCCGCTCATGCAGGGCATCTTCCTCGTCATCTCGCTGGCCGTGCTCGTCGCCAACTTCCTGGCCGACCTGGCGTACGTGGTGCTCGACCCCCGGACCAGGCAGGAGACGGAATGAAGATCAAGATCGGGGCCGGGATCCTGGTCTTCTTCGCGCTGATGGCCGTCCTCGGGCCACTGCTCATCGGCGCCGATCCCGCCGCCACCAGCGAGGACGGACTCCAGGGCCCGTCGGCGGAGCACTGGCTCGGCACCACGCAGACCGGGCAGGACATCCTCCTCCAGATCGTGTACGGCGCCCGCGTCTCGCTCGGCGTCGGCGTGCTGTCGGCGCTCATCGCCACGGTGCTGGCGGTCGCGGTCGGCCTGGTCGGCGGCTACGTCGGCGGCGCCGTGGACGAGGCACTGTCGGTGCTGACCAACATCTTCCTCGTGCTGCCCGCCCTCCCGCTGATCATCGTGCTGGCCGGCTATCTCCCGCAGCGCGGCGCGGCCTCGGTCGCCGTGGTGATCGCGGTGACCGGCTGGGCCTGGGGCGCGCGGGTGCTGCGCGCCCAGACCCTGTCGGTACGCCGGCGCGACTACGTCCAGGCCGCCAGGGCGAGCGGCGAAGGGCCGCTGCGGATCGTCTTCTACGAGATCCTGCCGGTCCTGCTGCCCGTCATCGCCACCAGCTTCCTGGCCACCGTGGTCGCGGCGATCCTGGCCGAGGCCGGGCTGTCGTTCCTGGGCCTGGCCGACCTGTCCACGGTGAGCTGGGGCAGCATGCTGTACTTCGCGCAGAACGGGCAGGCGCTGCTCATCGGGGCCTGGTGGTGGTTCATCCCGCCCGGCCTGTGCATCGCGCTCATCGGCACCGGCCTGGCCCTGGTGAACTTCGGCATCGACGAGATCGCCAACCCGCGGCTGCGCACGATCAAGGCCCCCCGGAAGGCACGCACATGAACGTCCTGGAGATCCGCGGCCTCGGCGTGGACTACCTGTCCGGCTCCGGAGCCGTGCACGCGGTGTCCGGCGTCTCGCTCGACCTGCGCCGCGGCGAGATCCTGGGCCTGGCGGGCGAGAGCGGGAGCGGCAAGTCCACGCTGGCGAACGCGGTGGCCCGGCTGCTGCGCCCGCCCGCCTCGATCACGTCGGGGTCGGTCGTCTATCGCCGCCAGGACGGCTCGGCCGTGGACGTGCTCGCCCTGGGCGGGAACGAGCTGCGCGCCTTCCGCTGGAAGGAGCTGGCGGTCGTCTTCCAGAGCGCCATGAACTCCCTCAACCCGGTCATCACCGTGGGCGCCCAGATCGACGACGTGCTGCGCGTCCACGCGCCCCGCATGTCCCGCAACGAGCGCACCGAGCGGTCGGTGGAGCTGCTGCAGCGCGTCGGCATCAGCGCCGACCGCCGCCGCTCCTACCCGCACGAGCTGTCAGGGGGCATGCGCCAGCGTGCCGCCATCGCCATCGCGCTCGCGCTCAACCCCGAGATCATCATCATGGACGAGCCGACGACCGCGCTCGACGTGGTGGTGCAGCGCGACATCCTCGCGGAGATCAGGGCGTTGCGGGAGGAGTACGGCTTCGCGGTCGTCTTCATCACCCACGACCTGTCCCTGCTCATGGAGATCTCCGACAGGATCGCCATCATGTACGCGGGCCGGGTCGTGGAGACCGGGACGGCCGAGGCGCTGCACCGGGCGCCGCGGCATCCGTACACGCTGGGGCTGCTGCGCTCGTTCCCCCGCCTGCGAGGGCCGCGCGAGGAGCTGCTCGGCATTCCCGGAGTCCCGCCCGACCTGCGCTCGCCGCCACCGGGCTGCGCCTTCCACCCCAGGTGCGCGATGGCGGTGGCGGAGTGCTCCGAGAGCCTGCCCGTGCTCAGGGCGGAGGCGGACGGTGAGGTCGCGTGCCTGCTCGACGACGGGAGGGGAGTGTCATGAGCATCCTGGAGGGGCGCAACCTCACCAAGCACTTCACCGCCGCCCGCGGTCCCCGAGGCCGTTTCGGCAAGCGGCCGCCGGTGCGGGCGGTGGAGGACGTCTCGATCGCGCTGCGGGCCGGCTCGGTGACGGCGCTGGTCGGGGAGAGCGGCTGCGGTAAGAGCACGGTCGCGCGGCTGCTGGCCCAGGTCTATCCGGTCACGTCCGGCGAGGTGCTGCTGCGCGGCGAGCCGGTACGCGCCCACCGCGGCGCCGCCTTCAAGGAGTACCGGCGCCAGGTTCAGCTCATCTTTCAGGACCCCTTCGCCTCCTTGAACCCCTTCCACCGGGTCCGCTATCACCTGGCCAGGCCCCTGCGCCTGCACGGGCACGCCCGTTCCGACGCCGAGGAGCGCGAGCAGGTCGCCGAGCTGCTCGAACGCGTCAGCCTCACCCCGGTCGAGCAGTTCATGGACAAGATGCCGCACGAGCTGTCCGGCGGTCAGCGGCAGCGGGTGGCGATCGCGCGGGCGCTGGCGGTGCGGCCCATCGCGCTGATCGCCGACGAGCCCGTGTCGATGCTGGACGTCTCCATCAGGCTCGGCGTGCTGCGGCTGCTGGAAGGGCTGGCGCGGGAGAACGGGCTGGCGCTGCTCTACATCACGCACGACATCGCCAGCGCCCGTTACTTCGCCGAGGACATCACGGTCATGTACGCGGGACGGCTGATCGAGAGCGGGCCGAGCGAGGAGCTCACGCAGTCGCCGCGGCACCCGTACACGCGGCTGCTGCTGGAGTCGGCGCCGGATCCCGACCGGGTGGCACCACCCGCGGGCGAGCGGCACGGCGAGCCGCCCAGCCTGATCGACCCGCCGGGCGGCTGCCGGTTCCATCCGCGCTGCCCGGTGGCGTTGCCGGTGTGCTCGACCGAGGTGCCGGGGCGTACGGAACTGGGCGAGGGACGCTGGACGCACTGCTGGCAGGCCGGCGCGGCGCTCAGCCGCTAGACCCGCCCACCATCCGGAGGCTCAGGACCTGGCCCACCCGGAGATGCAAGCCCGTACTTTTACGGGCTTGCCAGGTTTTCGGGTTCCGTGTGCCGACGGCTCCGTACGGCGAGCGGCCGACCCGGGCGGCCCAACCGTACCTGGAAGACGCGACCGGCCGGTGCCGCCCCGGCCTACCTGTTCCGGCGGCGGGTGTCGGCGACGTACTCGTCCACCACGTCCCGGGTGGCCCGCAGCGCCGCCTCCGAGGTCTCGAAGGTGCGCTGGGCGATGCCGACGAAGATGCAGTCGACGATCAGCAGCTGGCTGATCCGGCTGGCCAGCGCGCCGGGCCGGAACGCGGTCTCCCGGCCCGCCGAGACCAGGACGTGGTCGGCCAGCTCCGCCAGCGACGAGCGCGGGTTGTTGGTGATCGCGACCGTGGCCGCGCCCGCCTTGCGCGCCACCCGCATCGGCGCCAGCACGTCCGGCGTCTCCCCGGAGGTGCTCACCCCCACCGCCACGTCCTGCGCCCGGAGCAGGGCCGCGCTGGTCAGCGCGAGGTGGGAGTCGGTGAACGCGTGGCCGGACAGGCCGATGCGCATCAGCTTCTGCTCCATGTCGACCGCGACGAGCCCGGAGGCGCCCACGCCGTAGACGTCCACCCGGCGGGCCGCGGCGACGGCCTCGATCACCGCGCCCAGCCGGTCGGGGTTCAGCTGGGCCGAGGTGTCGGCCAGCGCCTCCGACTCGGCCCTGGCCACCTTCGCGATCACGTCGGTGAGCGGGTCGTCGGGCCCCAGATCGCCGGGGACGAGCCGCTCGGGCTCCTCCCTGGCCACCGCGGCGGCCAGGGCGAAGCGGAGCTGGGAGTAGCCGGCGAAGCCCAGGGCGCGGGCGGTGCGCACGATCGTGGCCTCGCTCGTCCCGGAGACCGCGCTGAACTCGGTGATCGTGCTGCGGGCCACCATTCCCGGGTCGTCGAGGATGAGGCGGGCGATGGCCTGGGCGGCCGGCGTCAGCGACGGCAGGACGGCCCGCACCGTGGCCACCAGGTTCCCCGGTGTGGGGTCGTCATGGTCGTTCATCAATTACCTCCAGCGTGGAGACCCGGTCCTCAGGCCGGAGGTCGCCGCCCGGCTCGCCGCTCCTGCCGGGATCAAGCCTATTGTCCGCAGGTCAGGTGGAGAGCGACGATCCGGGCGGAAACCCGAGAAATACCGTGGGTCGCGATGTGCACGGCGCCGGCGGGTTCGCCGGGCACGCCGGTCTCGACGACGATCGCGTCGGGGCGCAGCCGTACGGCGCGGGCCAGGATCTCGGCCGCCCACGGCTGGCGGTGGGCGTCGTGCGCCACCAGCACGAGCGGCCGGCCCGCCTCGCCGCCTTCGCCGAGGTCGGGCAGGCCGGGGGAGTCGGTGGTGACGGTGTGCCCGGTGGTGCCCGGCATCAGCTCGGTCATGGCGCCGAAGATGCCGGTGGGCGTGCCGGGGGCCACCGCGAGGTTGAGCCGCGGGGCGATGTCCACGACCAGCGGCGGGCGGGTGAGCGGGAGCGCGGGCGCGAGGCGGGCGTCCCGTACGGTGACCCGCAGGGCGGCGCGGGCGGCTTCCATCCCGAGTTCCCCGGAGCCCGTCCCGAGGTCACCGGAGGCCTCCTCGCGCTCCCCGGTCACCTTGGCGCGGGCGGCGGCGTTCGCGGTGTACCAGGCCGCCAGGTCCAGCACGCGCGCCGCGGCCTCCGCCAGCCGTTCCTCGGCCAGTTCGCCGCGGCGCACGGCCGCCACGATCGCGTCGCGCATCGCGAGGACGCTCTCCCCGCCGGGGGAGGAGGTGCCGACGCAGATCGCGTCGACCCCGGCGGCCAGCGCGCGGACGGCGAGCTCGCCGGGCGGGTGCAGGGCCGCCACGGCGCCCATCTCGATCGCGTCGGTGACCAGCATGCCGTCGAAGCCCAGCTCCTCGCGGAGCAGCCCGGTCAGGATCGGCCGGCTCAGCGTGGCGGGGTGGTCGGGGTCGAGGGCGGGCACCAGCAGGTGGCCGCACATGACGGCCCGGACACCGGTCTCGACGGCCGCCCGGAACGGCGGCAGGTCGCGCTCGCGCAGCAGGTCGAGGGAGGCGTGCACGGTGGGCAGCGCCAGGTGGGAGTCGGTGACGGTGTCGCCGTGGCCGGGGAAGTGCTTGGCGCAGGCGGCCACCCCCGCGCCCTGCATGCCCCTGACCCAGGCCGCGGTGTGCCGGGAGACCAGCGCGGGGTCGCTTCCGAAGGAGCGGATGCCGATCACCGGGTTGCGCGGGTCGGCGTTGACGTCGGCGGAGGGGGCGTAGTCCAGGGTGATCCCGGCCGCGGCGAGCATGCGGCCGATGCCCCGGGCGACCCGCTCGGTACGGCCGGCGTCGTCGGCCACGCCGAGCGCGAGGTTGCCCGGCCAGGAGCTGCCGGCCACCGCCTCCAGGCGGGTGACCGCGCCGCCCTCCTCGTCGACCGCGACGATCACGTCCGGGTTCTCCCGCCGCAGCGCGGCGACCAGCTCCGCGGTCTGCGCCGGGCCGGTGAGGTTGCGGGCGAACAGCACGGCGCCGCCGAGGCCCTCACCGAGCGCCCGCCGCAGCCACTCGGGCGGCTCGGTGCCGTCGAAGCCGGGCTGGAGCACCGTCATGGCCATCCGGGCCAGACCGGGATCGCCGGAGGACCCGCCGGACCAGCCGGAACCGCCGGAGGACGTGCTGCCGGACATGTTGTCGCTCATCGTCACCTTCTCACCGGGACTCACCGGACGTCCTGGGCAGGTTACACATCCATGACACTTTCTTTCATCTTCATTGCCTCAAAAGTAGATTTCTGCCATTCTCGCCGTCGAGACACCCGCGATCAACCTCGTGTTCGGCCGGGGGCGTCGGCGACGGCAGCGGACCCGTGATGTGCGGTTCCGCGGCCCGTCCGCCACGATCCGCGGCCGAAGCGGGTTACGGGCGAACACCCCCTTGGAGTCTGCATGAGCTCACCCACCCGACGCACCGTCCTGCGCGGCCTCGCGCTCGCCGCCGCGGCGAGCGCCGCGCCGCTGCCCGCCTTCGCCTCCGCCACCTCCCCCTCCGCCGGCGGATACGTCCCGCCGCTGCGCCAGATGCGCGGCATGTGGATCGCCTCGGTGGTCAACATCAACTGGCCGTCCAAGCCCGGGCTGACCGTCGAGCAGCAGAAGGCCGAGTATCTCGCCTGGCTGGACCTGGCCCAGGCTCGCAGGCTCAACTCGGTGTTCGTGCAGATCCGGCCGACGGCCGACGCCTTCTGGCCCTCGCCGTACGAGCCGTGGTCGGAGTACCTGACCGGGACCCAGGGGCAGGACCCCGGCTACGACCCGCTGGCCTTCCTGGTGGAGGAGACCCACCGGCGCGGCCTGACCTTCCACGCGTGGTTCAACCCCTACCGGGTGTCGATGCAGCCGGACCCGGCCAAGCTGCACCCCGACCACCCGGGCCGCAAGCACCCCGACTGGATCATCCCCTACGGCGGCAAGATCTACTACAACCCCGGCCTGCCGGAGGTCCGCGCGTTCGTGCAGGACGCCATGATGGACGCGGTCACCCGCTACGACATCGACGGCCTGCACTTCGACGACTACTTCTACCCGGTGAACACCACCGCCTTCGACGACGCCGCCGCCTTCGCCAAGTACGGCCAGGGCTTCCCGGACCTGGCCGCCTGGCGGCGCAACAACGTCGACCTGCTGGTCTCGGAGATGCAGCAGCGCGTGCTGGCCGCCAAGCCCGAGGTCGCCTGGGGCATCAGCCCCTCGGGCATCTGGCGCAACAAGTCCACCGACCCGCTGGGCTCGGACACCGGCGGCAGCCAGTCCTACGACAACCTGCACGCCGACACCCGCGGCTGGGTCAAGAAGGGCTGGCTCGACTACATCGCCCCGCAGATCTACTGGTACATCGGCCAGTCGAACGCCGACTACGCCAAGCTGGTCCCCTGGTGGTCCGGCGTGGCCGCGGGCACCGGCACCGAGCTGTGGATCGGCCAGGCGGCCTACAAGGCGGGCGCCGCCGGCCAGCCCGCCGAGTGGTTCCGCCCCGACGAGCTCACCAACCACCTGACCCTGAACCGCAGCCACCCCGAGGTGGGCGGCGACATCTGGTACAACTCCGCCGACGTCCGCGACGACCGGATCGGCTCGGTCACCCGGACCGTGGCCGCCCACTACACCCGCCCGGCGCTTCCCCCGCTGCTGCCCAGGCTCGCGCACGGCCGGGCCCCGGAGCGCCCGGTGCTCGTCTGGGCCAAGAGGGGGTCCGGCGGCGTCGAGCTGCGCATCCAGGCCAGGGGCCATGAGACGCCGTTCCAGTACGCGGTCTTCCGGCTCGACCGCCCGGCCCGGCCCGGGGACTTCGACGACGCCGGCAACCTGGTCGCGCTCGTCCCGGCCACCGGCAAGCAGGTGCGCTGGGTGGACTCCGACGGCGGCGGGAACTCCCACTACTACGTCACGGCCGTCGACCGGGTCAGCCGGCAGAGCGCGCCGAGCGACGTCCGCCGCGCGCACTGAGCCCGGCCCGCCGGCCCGCGGGCACCTGAGCACCGCGGGCCGGCGCGCAGGCGCGGGGTAACGGTCCGCGCGCCGGCCGGGACGCGGTGACGGCTCCTGTGGCGGGCTCCGTCCCGCGTCCCGGCCCGGCGGAACCCGTACGGGACGCCGCAGGGCGCCTCCGTGCCCGTCGACGTGGCCGGGCACGGAGGATCAGCGCCGCCGCGCCCGACCGCGGCGGACCAGCACCGCGCCGCCGAGGATGACCAGCCCCGCCGCGGCGGCCGCCCCGTACGGCATCGGCCACCCGGATCCGGCCTCCGCGCCGGACTCGCCGGACGCGGTGGTCACCGCGGCGCCGGCGTCACCGTCGCCGGACGCACCCGCCGTCCGGCCGGGTGGCGCCGCGGGAGAGGCGGGGGCGGACGGGGTGGCGGGGCCGCCGGTTGAACGGGCCGGCGGGGCGATCCCGGACGGCGGGATCCCCGGCGGGCGGATGTCCCCCCAGTGGTCCTCCTGCGGACCCTGGGCGTCGATGGCCCGCCGGAGGTCGGCGGGAACCGGATCGATCTCCAAGCTCCCCGGCACGGTGACGGTGCCGATCTCGTAGGGGGCGAACCAGCCCTGAACGGCCTCCACCTTCCAGGTGCCCCGGGGCAGGGACACGGCCGCCGCGTAGTGGGCCGGCTCCCGCAGCGCCACCCCGGGGAACTCGACGCTCTTCCTCCCCTGGACGAACCTCAGCCCGACCTCGCCCAGGTTCGCGCCGTCGTAGGGGTGGGTGCCGTGCTGGAGCAGCCAGAACCCGAGCACGTAAGGGGTCTGCGGGCGGATGTCCCTGGGGACCGGGTCCAGGTAGGTGACGGCCCAGCCGCCCGCGCGGGCGGGGGCCGCTAACGCCAGGACGGGCGCGAGGAGCGCCGCGATGAGCAGGATTCGCTTCATACCATCGATACCGCCGCCGGCCCGCCGAGGTTCCCGAAAGGTCCGGCGGCGACGCTTTCGACGACCGCGCCCTCTCGTGCCCTGCCGATCGAAACGGGCGCGGCGTCCACACCGCCCGGCGCCCGCCGTGACCTCCCGCGAGGGTCAGACGGACGCGGCGGACAGGATCACGTCCACCAGCCGGTCCGCCGCGTCCGGCCTTCCGTGCGCCCTGGCCCGATGCGCCATCGCCGCCCGCCGGGCGGGGTCGGCCAGGAGCGGTTCCACCGCCTGCCACAGATCGGCCGCCGTGACCTCACCGGTCAGCGCCACCGCGGCTCCGGTGCTCTCCAGGTGGCGGGCGTTGTGCGCCTGCTCGTTCCCGGCCGACGTGGCGAGCGGGACGAACACCGCGGGCTTGCCGAGCGCGGTCAGTTCGGCCAGTGTCCCGGCGCCGCTGCGGGAGACCACCACGTCGGCCAGGGCCAGCACGTCCGGCAGCTCCGGCCCGACGAACCCGGTCAGGTGGTATCGGGCGGACGCCTCCGGCGGAAGGGCCGACGCGCTCCGCCGCAGCGCGTCGACGTGCGCGGGCCCGCACTGGTGGACCACGTTCGCCCGCTGCAGCAGCCACGGCAGCGTGTCACGGACCACATCGTTGATCTGCTGGGAGCCCTGGGCGCCGCCCGTGACGTACACGGTCGGCAGGCGCCGGTCGAAGCCCCACAGCCCCAGCGCCCCGACCGCCTTGTCCGCGTGTCCCGCCAGCACCTCGGGGCGGACCGGGTTGCCCGTGACGACCCCGAGGGCGCGCACCGACTCCGGCAGCAGCGGCAGCGACGACTCCGACGACACGGCGATGCGCGTCGCCCGGCGCGCGAGCCTGCGGTTGGCCAGCCCCAGCCGCACCGTCTGCTCGTGCAGCACCAGCGGCCGGCGGCATATGCGGGCCGCCAGGCCCGCCGGGACGGCGACGTAACCCCCGGTCGCCAGAACGACGTCCGGCCGGAAACCGGCGATCACCCTCCTGGCCTGCAACACCCCGAGCGGCACGCGCGCCATGTCCCGGATGTTCGCCGGAGACAGCATCTTCAGCGGATTGCTCGACCGGCGGATCTTGCCCGTGGCGACCGTCGTGAACGCGATCCCCTCGGCCGGCGCGACACGCGCCTCCAGCCCCTCCTCGGTGCCGATCCACAGGACGTCCAGCGATCCACCGCCCGCGGCGAGCCGGTCCCGCAGCGTGCGGATCGCGGTCAGGGCCGGATACGTGTGGCCGCCCGTACCTCCTCCCGAGACGATCAACCGGAAGGGGCGTGAGAGACGAGGAGCGTTGGTCACCGGATGAACCCTACTGGCTGCCCGCACCGCGGAGAGACGGCCCCGGGACGGCGGCGAGGCACGGAGCCCGGCCGCCGGAGGGGGTCAGCCGATCAGGCGGCGGTGGGCGGCGAGCGGGTCGGGGACGGCGCCCGCGCCGGCCGCGTGCAGCGCGAGGGCGGCGGCCCCGGCGGCGCTGTCGCGGGCGGTGACCACGGTCCCGGCCAGCCCGGCGCGTACCTTCCCGGCGAGCAGCGTGGGTTCGGTGAGCAGCGATCCGGCCAGCACCAGCGGCCCCGAGACGGGACCCAGCGCTCCCACGGTGGCGGCCAGCCGCCGCGCGGCCTCATCCAGGATCGCCGTGGCCGCGGCGTCGCCGTCCCGGGCTGCGGCCTCCACGGCCGGCGCCAGCCGCGCGAGCCACGCCGGGCCGGACTCGGCGATCCCCGCGTGGACCAGCCGCACGATCTCCTGCGCCGACGGCGCCGATGGCGCCGACGGAGCCGATCCCGCCGATCCCAGCGGTCCCGGTGCCGCCGGTCCCGGTCCCGCCTGCTCCGGCGACCGCGACGGTGCCGGCTCCGCCGCGTCGCCGAAGCAGCCCAGCAGCGCGGTGGGCGCCGCCCGTCCGTCGACCGAGGCCAGCACCGCCCGTACGGCGCGCCGCCCGATCCACGTCCCCGAGCCCTCGTCGCCGAGCAGCCAGCCGTACCCGTCGGCCCGGCCGGTGACGCGCCGGTCGTCGATCCGGGCGGCCACCGCGCCGGTCCCGGCGATCAGGACCGCGCCGGACGCCTCCGCGGTCGCCCCGGCGAAGGCGGCGAGCGCGTCGGAGACCACCGAGGGCCGTCCGGGCAGGCCGGCCGCCCGCCACGCCTCCGCGGCGACGGCCTCGGTCCGCTCGCGCGCCGAGTCCCCGCCCGCCAGGCCGAACACGCCGGCCGTCACCTCGCCGGGGTCGAGCCCCGCGAGCGCGGCCAGCAGCGCCCCGCGCAGGCTGCCGCCCGGGTCGGCGGACGACAGGATGTTGGAACCCCCGCCGTATCCCCGCCCGGCGACCTCCCCGGAGACGGTCGCCACCACGCACCGCGTGCTCGTCCCGCCGCCGTCAACGCCGATGACCAGTGCCGTCACGGAAGCTCCATCTGTAGCCAATTTTCCTGTGACTATATTGTCGTGAAAAAATCCTGCAAGGAGAAGGTGTGCGGGTACTCGGTCTGATCTCGGGAACATCTCACGACGGCATCGACAGCGCGGTGGTGGACTGGTCGCTGGACGGCGACGTGCTCACCGGGGTGGTGGAGCACATCGGCGAGCGGCCCTACGACGCCGCGCTGCGTGCCCGGATCGTCGCCGCGCTGCCGCCCCGCCCGGCCGACATGGGGGAGGTCTGCCGCCTCGACACCCTGATCGGCCAGGCGTTCGCCGACGCCGCCGCCGGCTGCGGGCCGGTCGACCTCGTCTGCTCGCACGGCCAGACGCTCTACCACTGGGTCGAGGACGGGCGGGTGCGCGGCACCCTCCAGCTCGGCCAGGCCGCCTGGATCGCCGAGCGGACCGGCGTCCCCGTGGTCTCCGACCTGCGCTCGCGCGACGTGAGCGCGGGCGGGCAGGGCGCCCCGCTGGTCTCCTCCTTCGACCTGCCGCTGCTGGCCGGGCTGCCCGGCCGCAGCGGCGCCCTGAACCTCGGCGGCATCGCCAACCTGACCGTCCGGGAGCCCGGCCTCGCCTACGACACCGGCCCGGCGTCCGCACTGATCGACGCGGCCGTCGCGGCGGCCACGGGCCTGCCGTACGACGAGGACGGGCGGCTCGCCGCGGCCGGCACGGTGCACGAGGGGCTGCTCACCGAACTGCTGGCCGAGCCGTACTACCGGGCGGCGCCGCCCAAGAGCACCGGCAAGGAGCTGTTCCACCCCGGCTACCTCGACGCCGTCGCCGGGCCGTACGGCCTGGCCCTGCCCGACCTGGTGGCGACGCTGACCGCGCTGACGGCCGAGACCGCCGCCGCGGAGATCCGGCGGCACCGGCTCGGCACGGTCGTCGCCTCCGGCGGCGGGACGCGCAACCCGGTCATGATGGCCATGCTGCGCGAGCGCGCCGGGGAGGCGCGGATCGTGCTCAGCGACGAGCTCGGCGTGCCGTCCGGAGCCAAGGAGGCGATCGCCTTCTCCTTCCTCGGCTGGCTGACCGCCCACGGCCTGCCCGGGACCGTCCCGGAGTGCACGGGCGCCTCGGGGCCGCGGGTGCTCGGCAGCGTCACCCCCGGCCGGGGGCCGCTGCGGCTGCCCGAACCGCCGCCCCGGGCACCCGCCCGGCTGCGTATGAGGACCGCTTCCACCTGACGGCCGCTCCGCCCGATGGAAGCCTGACGGCCGCTCCGCCCGATGGAGGACGGGCACCCGTACGAGCGGCGGCGGGGCAGTCCAGGACGGCGCCGAACGGAAGATCGCGGATCCTCCCGCCGTCGCTCCCCGGCCCGCCCTGGACGAGGGAGCCGACGATGACGTTGCCGTCGATGCCGGCCGGGTTCGTGTCGGTCAGGGTGGCGTCCGGCGCGTAGATCGTCCCCTTGACGGTCCCGCCCCGCCCGGGGGGCATGGTGATCGAGACGGCGTCCGGGAAGTCGAACAGGACGAAGCGCGCCTGTTTCCCGCCGATCCCGGTGACGGCGGGCGGTACCCAGGTGAGGACGCCGCCCTCGGCGGTGGTGTCCACGACGACCAGCAGGGGCGAGGCCGCCGTCGGCCCGCGGCCGAAGACCAGACGGGCGATGGCGGCCAGGTCCCGGCCGGTCGTCCGTACGACGTTGGTGACGCCGCGGGTCAGGCCGATCCGCACGGTGGAGCCCGGAGGGACCGTCCCGCCGGGGAACGGCCGGCCGGCCGCGTCGCGCAGCACGACGTTGTTCCCGCACTCCGCCAGCGCCGCCGCCCGTTCCCGGTAGGTGCCGAAGAGCCGCCGGAAGTCGAAGACGGTGGCCGGGCCCACCGAGGCGGCGGGCTGCCGGACGCTCAGCTCGACCCGCCTGGGGTCCTCGTAGTCCCCCGTGGCGTTCACCCGCGTGCGGGCCGGCACCCCGTTGTCGTCGGTGTCCATGACGACGGAGCCCGCCAGGGAACCGATCTTGGCGTGGCCGCGGGAGAGGACCGCGACGCGGCCGGTGGCGGCGCTCCGGCCGAAGGCCACCCGGCCGCCCACCACCAGCGCCGTCGGCCGGGTGTCGCCGCCGACGACGTGGGAGCCGGCCGTGGCGAGGGCGACCCGGTGGTCACCGGCCAGGACGAGGTCCCCGCCGATCGCCAGTGTGCCCTCGTTCCCGCCGCTCGCCAGCGTGGCGTCCCGCTCCACCATGACGGTGAAGCCGTTGTTCCCGCTGACCGGGTTGACCGGTTCCCGCGCCGGGACGGAGACCGGCGCGAAGACCCCCGCGCCGATGCCGCAGGCTCCCAGCCCCAGCCAGTGCCTCAGCGCGCGCATGAGTCCCCCGTACCCGATCCGTCTCCCCGGCCGAGTCTGGGGAGCGGGGGCGCGTTCCCGGCCGCGCCGCGCCGCGCGCCGGATGTTCCTGGAGGGAATCTGGCGATCCTCTGTGAAAGATGTGATGTACGTCATGTTCGGGACCCGTTTCCGGGGGCAGGGGCGAACGACGTGATGGAGCGCGAAGCCCGGTGACGTGTGTCGTGGCGGCACCCGGGAGAGGAGCACCCACCGGTCCGGTCCGGACGGGGGACGGAACCGCTCCCGGGCGGCCGCAGAGGGATCTTCCGTGGTGGGTCACCCCGCCTTCGTACAGCGGGTTTGCCGGACAGCCTGGGGACTCGCGCGCCGCCGGCCGCGTTCGCGTGACCGCGTCGGCGAGTTTTCCCTCGCTCATACGTCGCAGCGTGGCGACAGAATGGGGTCGGGGATGAAGATCATTGGAATCGCGGGCAGCCTGCGCTCGGGAGCGTACGTCAGGAGGCTGCTGGAGGCGTCCGGGCACGAACTGCCGGCCTCGGCCGGATTCGGGATCTGGGAGGGGCTGGAGGAGGTCCCGCCGTTCGGGGACGGCCCGCTTCCGGGCCCGGTGGAGGAGCTGTGCCGGGCGCTGTCCGCCGCGGACGGCGTGCTGATCGCCGCCCCGGCGTACAGCGTCCTGCCCCCGCAGCTCCGCCACGCCCTCGACTGGGCGTCCCGGCGCGGCGGCGCGGTCCTGGTGGACAAGCCGGTCGGCGTGGTGACCGCCTGCCTGCGCCCGTACGAGGCGATCTGGACGCAGATCGAGCTGCGCCGCGTCCTCGGCGTCGCCGGCGCCGTCGTGCACGGCGTGGACCTGCCGGTGTCGCCGGCCGCGGGCCGGTTCGACGAGGCCGGGCGGATCGCCGACCCGGAGCTCCGCGACCGGCTCCGCCCGGTGCTGCGCCACCTGTGCGCGCCGCAGGGCGCCACGGTCCCGCCGTCCGCCACGCGTACGGTTCCCGCCCCCGCCCCGGGTTCGGCGGCGGTCCTGTCTCCGGCGTCCGTCAGGCTCCCGGCACCCGCCGCGCGTACGGTCCCCGCCCCGGGTTCGGCGCCCATCCCGTCCCCGGCGTCCGTCAGGCTCCCGGCGCCGGCCGCGCCGCAGGTGTTGGCCAGGACCCAGGCGGGGTAGTCCCCGTGACGGGATGACGTTCCGCCGTCCGGGCGGAACGGGCGCGGGACCGGCCGGGCCGGTCCCGCGCGAGCTGACGGGGGGCGGCCATGGGCTTGGGACAGATCGGCGTGTGGCACCCCCTTCTCACCCGCGCCCCCGTCGCTGACGCGCGACGGGCCGCGGCGGAGATCGAGGACCTCGGCTACGGCACGATCTGGTACGGCGAGGCGGCCGCCGGCCGGGAGGCGATGAGCACCGCGGGCATCCTGCTCGCCGCCACCCGCGAGGTCACGGTCGCCACCGGCATCGCCAACATCTGGGTCCGCGACGCCACCGCCATGGCGGCCGGGGCCTGGACGTACGGCGAGGCGTACCCGGGCCGGTTCGTCCTCGGCATCGGCGTCAGCCACGCACCTCTGGTGACCTCCCGGGGCCACGACTACAGCCGCCCCCGCGCCGCGATGAGCGCCTACCTCGACGCGATGCGCCAGGCGCGGGAGGCGCTGCCGATGGAGGCCGTCCCGCCCCCGCCCGTGCTGCTGGCCGCGCTGCGCCCCCGCATGCTGGAGCTCGCCCGCGACAAGGCCGACGGCGCCCACCCCTACTTCGTGCCGCCCGAGCACACCAGGGCGGCCCGCGAGATCCTCGGATCCGCCCCGATCCTCGCCCCCGAGCAGGCCGTGCTCCTGGAACGCGACCCGGCCACCGCCCGGCGGATCGCCCGTGAGCACATGGGCCCCTACCTGAAGCTGCCGAACTACACCGGCAACCTCCGTCACCTCGGCTACGGCGACGACGACTTCGCCGGTGGCGGCAGCGACCGGCTCGTGGACGCGATCGTCGCGTGGGGCGACGTCGAGGCCGTCGCCAGGCGCGTCGACGCCCACCTCGCCGCCGGGGCCGACCACGTCGCCCTCCAGCCGCTCCCTCCGGACCTGCGCCGCGGCGTCACCCAGCTCGCCGAGCTGGCGCCCGCCCTGGCCGTGCGGCCCCGGAACTGAGGGGCGGAAAGGCCGCCGAGGGGCCGCCGAGGAGCCGGTGGCCCGGGAACCCGGGGTCCGGCAACCGCTCCGCTTCGCCGTACGAAACCATGGACATACGGGGGAGGGGGAGAGCGCCATGGGCGACCTGATCGAGGAGCGGGCGCTGCGGGCGCTGAGCGCGGCGTTCGACGTCACCGCGCCCGTCATCCGGCACGACCGCAGGGAGTTCCCCGAGGGCACCCCCTTCCTGTCGCTGCGCCTGCCCGGCTCCGCCGACGCGGCGGTCTTCCTGGACGGCAGCAGATGGATCTACCTGAGCGAGCCGGAACACGGCCGGATGCCCACCCAGTTCGCCGCCGGGCGGCTGGGCGACGACCCCGAGATCGTCGTCCGGCGGCTGGTGGCGGTCCTGGCGCCGCCCCGCCGGGACCGGCTGCCGGTCCGCCTGCTGAAGGCGTTCCTGCTCGCCCTGCTCACCGGGCTGGGCGTGGGCATGCTGAGCGTGGTGGTCATGGCGGTGCTGATCGTGGGCAACGGCTACCTGTCGGAGACGACGACCGCCTGGGCGTACGGCCTCGGCGGGCTGTTCGCCCTCGCCGCGGGGATCTGGACGGCGGCCCGCTGGTGGAGGGCGGGCTGACCGCGCGTGACCGCGCCCGTGGCGGGCAGTGACCGGGGAGGTGAGGCACGGCAGGGGAACCGGGAGGGACGGCATGGCGGAGCTGCTGGCGGTCTGCAACGGGGGAGCGGGAAGCGCCGACGACGCCGCGCGGGACGCGGCGCTGAAGACGCTGCGCGCCGGGGCCGACGTCGTCGAGGTCACGACGGGCGAGGGGGAGAGGGATCTCGGCGAGGCGCTCGACGCCCACCCCCGCCGGGACGTGGTCGTGCTGGGCGGTGACGGATCGCTGCACGTGGCGGTCGCCGCCCTGCACCGGCGCGGCGAGCTGGGCTCCCGCGTCGTGGGGCTGATCCCCATGGGCACCGGCAACGACTTCGCCCGCGGGCTGGGCATCCCGCTGGATCCGGAGGAGGCCGCCCGCGTCGTGCTCGCCGGCCGGCCGCGCCCCCTGGACCTGCTGGTGGACGACGAGGGCGGGATCGTCGTCAACGCGGTGCACCTCGGCGTCGGGGCGGAGGCGTCCGAGCGGGCCACGCCGCTCAAGCCCGGCTTCGGAAAGCTCGCCTACGCCGTCGGCGCGCTGCTCGCGGGCGTGCGGAGCACCGGCTGGCGGCTGCGCGTGACCGTGGACGGCCGGACGCTCACCGACCGGCGGCTGCTCATGCTCGGCGTCGGCAACGGCGTCACCATCGGTGGCGGCACCCCGCTGACCCCCGAGGCCAGGCCCGACGACGGCATGGTGGACGTCGTCGCGGCGCTGACCACCGGGCCGGTGCGGCGGCTCGTCTACGCGCTGCGGCTGCGGGGCGGACGCCACCCGGAGCTGCGGGACGTCGTCACCGCCCGGGGCCGCGACGTGGCGGTCGAGGGCGAGCCCGTGCCGGCGAACGCCGACGGCGAGCTGACCGGCCCGGCGGCCAGGCGGCACTGGAGGGTCGTCCCCGCCGCCTGGCGCATGTTCGCCTAGCGTCGTGACCTCGAGGTGTCCGGCCGGGCGGGCCGCCACCGGCCCTTCGGGTCATCGCCGCGGGCGCCGCCCCGCGGGTCCGGGCCGGTGTCCCGCCCCGGACCCGCGGGGTCCCCTTACTTCAGCGCCTGCGACACCAGGTCCCGGGCGGCCTCCTGCACCTGGGCGAGGTGCTCGGGTCCCTTGAAGGACTCGGCGTAGATCTTGTAGACGTCCTCGGTGCCGGAGGGGCGGGCGGCGAACCAGGCGCTGTCGGTGGCGACCTTGACCCCGCCCAGCGGGGCGCCGTTGCCGGGCGCGGTGGTGAACACCTCCTTGATCGGCTCGCCGGCGAGGGTGTCGGCGGTGACCTGGTCGGCCGAGAGCCGGGACAGGATCGCCTTCTCCTCGCGGGAGGCGGGGGCGTCCACCCGGGCGTAGGCGGGGTCGCCGAACCTCCCGGTCAGCGCGGCGTAGTGCTCGCTCGGCGAGCGGCCGGTGGTCGCGGTGATCTCCGAGGCCAGCAGCGCCAGGATGATCCCGTCCTTGTCGGTGGTCCACACCCCGCCGTCGCGGCGCAGGAACGACGCCCCGGCGCTCTCCTCGCCGCCGAAGCCGAGGGAGCCGTCCAGCAGCCCCGGCACGAACCACTTGAAGCCGACCGGCACCTCCATCAGGCGCCGGCCCAGGTCGGCGGCCACCCGGTCGATCATGCCGCTGCTCACCAGCGTCTTGCCCACCCCGGCGCCGGCCGGCCAGTCCGGCCGGTGCGAGTAGAGGTAGGAGATCGCCACCGCGAGGTAGTGGTTGGGGTTCATCAGGCCGCCGTCGGGGGTGACGATGCCGTGCCGGTCGGCGTCGGCGTCGTTGCCGGTGGACACGTCGTACGCCTCGCGGTTCTGGATCAGCGAGGCCATCGCGTACGGCGACGAGCAGTCCATCCGGATCCTGCCGTCCCAGTCGAGGGTCATGAACCGCCACGTCGGGTCGGTCAGCGGGTTGACCACCGTCAGGTCCAGCCGGTGCCGCTCGGCGATCTCCCCCCAGTAGGCGACGCTCGCTCCGCCCAGCGGGTCGGCGCCGATCCGCACCCCGGCCGACCGGATCGCGTCGAGGTCCAGCACCGAGGGCAGGTCGTCGACGTAGGTGCCGAGGAAGTCGTAGCGCCCGGTCGTCCCGGCGGCCAGCGCCTTCGCGTAGGGGACGCGCCGCACGCCCTTCAGCCCCTCCGCGATGAGGGTGTTGGCGCGGTCCTGGATCCAGGAGGTGGCGTCGGTGTCGGCCGGGCCGCCGTTCGGCGGGTTGTACTTGAAGCCGCCGTCGGCGGGCGGGTTGTGCGAGGGCGTCACCACCACGCCGTCGGCGAGGCCGGCCGTACGGCCCCGGTTGTGGGTGAGGATCGCGTGGGAGACCGCCGGGGTCGGGGTGTAGCCGTCGCGGTCGTCGATCAGGACCCGCACCCCGTTGGCGGCGAAGACCTCCAGCGCCGACACCCGCGCAGGCTCCGACAGCGCGTGGCTGTCGGCCCCGAGGAACAGCGGGCCGTCGATGCCCTGCTCCGCCCGGTACTCCACGATGGCCTGGCTGGTGGCGAGGATGTGGTCCTCGTTGAAGGCCGTCTTCAGCGACGAGCCGCGGTGACCGGAGGTCCCGAACGCCACCCGCTGGCCGACCTCGCCGGGGTCGGGGCGCAGGGAGTAGTAGGCGGTCACCAGCCGGGCCACGTCGACCAGGTCGGACGGCTGTGCGGGCTTGCCCGCGCGGTCGTGCGTCATCAGATTCTCCTCACCTCACCGGGGCCACATCGCCAAGGCCAACGGTACTTACCCGCGAATCGGCGGCTCACCGCCCCCTTCGGCGTTCACCCCTTGCGGTTATTACTTGTCTGAGTTATTTATTACTCATGGGAGTAAAAACGGTGCGCGTGCCGAGCCGGCCCCGGGGGCCCCGATGAACGGCCGCGCCCGCGCGGGGCTCCTCCTGCTGGTCGACCTGGTGGCGCCCGCCGGGCTCTACTACCTGCTGCGCGCGGCCGGCCTCGGCGAGACCGCCGCGCTGCTCACCTGCTCGCTGATGCCGGGCGCGGGCATGACCCTCACCTTCGTCAGGGAGCGCCGGCTCGACCCGGTGGGCCTCTTCATGACGGGTGTGACGCTGGCCGGGGCCGGCCTGACGCTGGTCACCGGGAGCCCCCGCCTCATCCTCCTCAAGGGAGCCCTGCTGATGGCGGCCTTCGGCGGGTGGTTCCTGTACTCGGCGCGCGGCGGCGACCCGGTCCACGGCCCCAGGCCGATGGCGATGCGGCTGTCCCGGCCGCTGCTGGAGGGGTGGGCCGTCGCCCGGTGGCGGCCGTGGGACGAACTGTGGGAGCACTCGCCGCTCTTCCGCCGCATCTGGCGGGTCTCCACGATCATCTGGGGGGCCGGGGCGCTGGCCGACGCGGCGGTCCGCGCGGTGATCGCCTTCGCCCTGCCCGTCGATCTCGCCGTGGGGCTGAACGGCGGGCTGTACGCGCTCTACTCGGTGCTCATGCTGGTGATCGTCAACGTCTACCAGGTGCGCGCGGGCCTGTTCGACCGCCGCGTCTACGCCTCCGCCGCGCCGGAGTGACCGTCCGCGCCGGGTCCGGTCGCGGAGGTCTCCTCGATCTCCTCCAGGCGGGCCCGGAGCCGGGCCCGGATCTCCTCCGGCGTGTAGGAACGCCGCCGCCGCTCGGCCCGGACCACCACCGCCCCGGTCGCCGCGACGCCCGCCACCCCGGCCAGGCCGACTATCTTCCACCACCGCATGTGCCTAGGCTACTTCCCGTGATCGGCAAAAGCGTCAGCCTCGACGAGGCGGTCAACCTGACCCGCACCGGCGACGTGTGGCTGTTCCGCGGCCGCAGCGTGCCCGACCGGGCCATCCAGACGGTGACGAACAGCCCCGTCAACCACGTCGGCATGTCCGTCGTCATCGAGGACATGCCTCCCCTGATGTGGCACGCCGAGCTGGGCCGGTCGCTGCCCGACCTGTGGTCCGGCACCCACCAGCGCGGCGTCCAGCTGCACGACCTGCGCGACGCGGTCCGCGTCTGGGCCACCCGGTACGGCCAGCGCGGCTGGCTGCGCCAGCTCGAACCCGAGGTCACCGCCGAGATGGAGGACGCGGTGCTGCGCGTCATCTCCCGGCTGGACGGCACGCCGTTCCCCTCCACGGCCCGGCTCGCCGGGCGCTGGCTGCGCGGGCGGGTGCCGCGGGCCCTCCGGCGCGCCGCGACCGGCAACGCCCTGGAGAGCGCCTACTGCGCGGAGGTCGTCGCCGTCACCTACGAGGAGATGGGCCTGCTCCCGGCCGGGCGCCGGCCCCACTGGTACGACCCCGGCCGCTTCTGGAGCGGCGACGACCTGGAGCTGACCGGCGGCTTCCAGCTCGGCGGGGAGATCACGGTACGGCTCGGATAGAGCCCGCGCGGGGCCGCCCGCGAGCCCCGCGAGCCCCGGCCGACGCCGTGCCGGCCGGCCTCGGGCCGCCGCCCGCTCTGAGCCGTGCCGGGCGTGGAGCGTCGGGACCGTCCACCCCCCGGTACGGCGACACACCATGACCGCGCCCCCAACTGATCACTTAGGGAGATATGTGGTCAAGAGTCACCTTATGCGGTATTTATCGGCAAATTGTGGGGGAATCGATCAACGAAGAGAACGATGGGCACCTTCGGGTCCGCCCGACCGGATCCCGGAGGGCTCAACCGTCCGACAAGGAGATCACCGTGAAGAAGTCTCTTCTCGCCTCGGCACTGGCGGCCCTCACCCTGGCGGCGGCCCCGGCGGCGCAGGCCGTCACCGCGGCCTCCTTCCTCACCACGCCCAGCCCGGGGCCTACGGACATGACCTCCCCCGGACCCACCGAGATGTCCGGCTCGCCGTCGGCCGGTGAGGCGGGCCAGCCGTTCGGCCCCGGCTGCTCCCAGCTGCCGGCGGAGGGCAAGGGCAGCCCGGCCGAGCTGAAGAACGAGTCGCTCGACCAGGCCCTGCAGGACATTCCCCAGCTGTCCACGCTCAACAAGGCCGTCCACGCCGCCGGGCTGACCGACCAGCTGAAGTCCGCCCAGAACATCACGGTGTTCGCACCCGTCAACGAGGCCTTCACCAAGATCCCGAAGGAGGCCATGGCCAAGGTCCTGCAGGACAAGGAACAGCTCACCAAGATCATCCACAACCACGTCGTCGAGGGCCGCAAGACCCAGGCCGACCTCGCCAGCGGGACGCTGACCACAGTGGGCGGCGGCACGCTGAACGTCTCGGGCTCCGGTGAGGAGTACACCGTCAACGACGCCAAGATCCTCTGCGGCAACATCCAGACGTCCAACGCCACCATCTACCTCATCGACTCGGTCCTGATGCCCGAGGCCGGGGCGTCGGCCTCGGCGTCGCCGAGCTGACCGGCCGGGCGGGGGCGCCCGCGGCGGACGCCCCTGACCGCGCCTCCGACGGCGCTCCCGGCGGCGCCACTGACGGCGCCTCCGGCCGAGCTTCTGACGAGGCCTTTCTCCTTCGTCTCCTCGTCGAGGACTACCCCGCCCGTCCGTGGGAACGGGCGGGGTATTCGAGCAGGGACGGGGGAGTCGTTATGAGCGAGGGCGGGTCCGGCCAGGTGGCGCGGCGGCTGCGGGAGACCGCCCGCGAGGCCTTCGGATGGGACGACCTGCGTCCCGGGCAGCCGGAGGCCATGCGCCACCTGATGGACGGCGGGGACACGCTGGTGGTCATGCCCACCGGGGCCGGCAAGTCGGCCGTCTACCAGATCCCCGCGCTGCTCATCGACGGGCCGACGGTGGTGGTGTCGCCGCTGATCGCCCTGCAGCGCGACCAGGTGGCCGGGCTGCGGGAGGCCGACGCCGGCGGGGCGGTCGCCGTCAACTCCGCGCAGTCCGACAGCGAGGCGTCCTTCGAGGCGATCCGCAAGGGCACGGCGGAGTTCCTGTTCCTGTCCCCGGAGCAGCTCGCCAAGCACGAGACGATCGAGCGGCTCCGCGCGGCCCGCCCCTCGCTGATCGCCATCGACGAGGCCCACTGCGTGTCGGCGTGGGGACACGACTTCCGCCCCGATTACCTGGGCCTGGGGCGGGTGATCGAGGCCCTCGGCCATCCGCCGGTGGCGGCGCTGACCGCCACGGCCACCCCGTCGGTCCAGGAGGAGATCGTCCAGACGCTGGGCCTGAGGGACGTCCACCGGATCGTGCGGGGCTTCGACCGGCCCAACATCGACCTGGAGGTGCGCCGCTTCGTCACGGCCGAGGACCTGCGGCGGGCGCTGGTGGAGGACGCCGCCTCCCGCGAGGGCGTCGGACTGGTCTACGTCGCCACCCGGCGCGCCACCGAGGAGTACGCCGCCGAGCTGCGCGAGCGGGGCCGCCGGGTCGAGCCCTACCACGCGGGCATGAAGGCGGCCGAACGGCAGCGGGTGCACGAGCTGTTCCGCGACGGCGAGGTCGACGTCGTCGTGGCGACCTCGGCGTTCGGCATGGGGATCGACAAACCCGACGTGCGCTACGTGCTGCACGCCGCCCCGCCGGAGTCCCCCGACTCCTACTACCAGGAGATCGGCCGCGCCGGGCGGGACGGCGGCCCGGCCTCCGCCGTGCTGTTCTACCGGCCGGAGGACCTGGGCCTGCGCCGCTTCTTCGCCGGAGGCCGGGCCGACGAGGAGCTTCTGCTGCGGACCGCCACGTTGCTCGGCGAGCACGGCGGCGCCGTCCCGGCGGGCGAGCTGCGCGCCGTGCTGGACGTCGGCCCCACCCGGCTCACCCGGGTGGTGAACCTGCTGGAGAAGGTCGGCGCGGTCGAGATCACCACCGAGGGCGACGTGCGCGTCGTCCCCGGCGGGCCGGAGCCGAAGGAGGCGACGGCGCGGGCCGTCGAGATCGACGACACCCGCCGCCGCATCGACGAGTCCCGCATCGACATGATGCGCGGCTACGCCGAGACGACCGGCTGCCGCCGCCGGTTCCTGCTGGAGTACTTCGGCGAGCCGTACGAGCGCGCCTGCGGCGCGTGCGACACCTGCCGGGAGGGCGCGCCCGCCGGGTCCGAGCCCAGCGACTCCTTCGCCATGCACGCCAAGGTGCGCCACAGCTCCTGGGGCGACGGCATGGTGATGAGCAGGGAGAGCGACCGCATCACCGTGCTGTTCGACGAGGTCGGGTACAAGACCCTCCTCCTGGAGGCGGTCGAGCGCGAGGGCCTGCTGACGGCGGCCCGCTGACGGGCGGGTCAGCCCGTCTTGCGGGCCACCCCGGCCATCGTCCAGGTCCTGGTGGGGCGCCGCGCGGCGAGCGGGTTGTCGGGACGCCAGTGGCGGGCGTACACGAAGCCCGGCTCCACCAGCTCCATGCCGTCGAAGAAGCGCAGCACCTCGCGGCGCGTGCGCGCGGCCCGCTCGCCGTAGCGGCTGAGGACCCTGCGGTAGACCGCGGTGATCGGGTCGGCCACCTCGGGGTGGTCGTCGAAGACGGCGTGGGCGATGACGAGGTGACTGCCGACCGCCAGCGAGTCGCGCAGCAGCGCCACGCTCTTGTGCGGGTCGTCCTCGTCGGGGATGAACTGGAGCGCGTTGGTGATCAGGACGGCCGTCGGCCGGTCGGGGTCGATGAGCGCCCGCAGCTCCGGGTCGGCCATCAGCTCGTCCTGGTGGAGGACGTCGCCCCGGACGACGGCGGTGGCGTCGTCGGTGGCCAGCAGCGCCCTGCCGTGGGAGAGCGCGACCGGGTCGTCGGCGACGTAGACCACGCGGGCCCCGGGGGCGACCGAGCGGGCGACCTGGTGGACGTTCTCCCGGGTGGGCAGGCCCCAGCCGAGGGCGAGGAACTGGTCGATCCCCTCGTGGGCCAGGTGACGCACCACCCGGCCGAGGAACGCCTCGGTCTCCTCGACCATGTTCCTGATCTCCGGGGCGATCGCCAGGATCTGCTCGGCGGCCTCCCGGTCGGCCGCGAAGTTGTCCTTGCCGCCGAGGATGTAGTCCAGCATCCGGGCGACGTTGGGTGTGCTCGTGTCCAGCCGCGGTGGCGGACGCCGGTCCGTGCCGTTCATGTCACCTCCCTCGTCGCCTGTGAGGGTAGAGAACACCGGCGGAGAAGGATAGACATCGGCGAGTGGACAAAAAGAGAAATATTCTTATTTTTCCGCCGCGGCTCAGCGGCACGCCTCCAGGCGCCGGGCGGTCCCGCCGGGAAGGGCGAACGACGCCCACACGGCCTTGCCGCTGGTCTCCAGCGGGGCCCATCCCCACGTCTCGCAGATCCCCTGCACGACCTGCAGGCCGCGGCCGCTCTCGGCCTCGTGGTCCGGCTCGCGCAGCCGGGGGCCCTCGTCGCGGGGGTCGGTGACCGCGCACAGCACCGCGCGCTCGGTGTGGCAGACGACGACCCGGACGTCGTGGAACGGCCGGGCGCGGGCATCTCCCCGCAGCCCGTGCCGCATCGCGTTGGTGACCAGCTCCGACACCACCACGGAGGCGTCGTCGACCAGGGGTTCGAGCTCCCAGGACACCAGCGCGGCCGCGGCGAACTCCCGCGCGGTGCGGGCCGCCCAGCGATCGTGGGACAGTCCGCGCGCGGCCAGGCGGAGCTGCCCGGCCGGGACCTCGGCGCCGGACCAGGGGGGTGGGCCGCCCGGGGGAAGGATGCGGCCGAGGAGGGACAGCCACCGCTCCCATCCGCCGGTCTCGGACCGGAGGGAGGGGGCGGGGTGCGTGGGGTGACCAGTCATCTGTGACCTTGGGATGCGTGGCGTTCGCGTAACAAGCGCAATGCGAATAGCTATATTGCCCATGAGTGTTGTGCATAAGCAAGTACAGATGCACGTGCAGATGCACAAAGCTCTATGATCGAGGCGTTTCTTCCCTGTGGTTCCCGTGAGAGGCGAGGATGAACGAGCAGCTCAACGGCGTCTCGGCGGCCCTGCTGGCCGGAGCGGTGTGGCGCAAGAGCCGGTTCAGCAACCCCAGTGGCAACTGCGTCGAACTGGCTCCCCTGCCCGGCGGCGCGGTCGCCGTGCGCAACTCCCGCGACCCCGACGGGCCGGCCCTGGTCTACACCCGGAACGACCTCGACGCCTTCGTCAGGGGAGTGAAGGGCGGGGATTTCGACGACCTTATTGTCACGATTGGTTGAAGAATAAAATTCGCTGTGGCCGGGAACGAGTGATCGGAGTACGGTGAAGGCTCGCGACGGCCACAAAGAGTGGGCGGGGGGTCGCGTTCCGCGCACGAAGGACTGCTGATGACCATACCTCGCGCCGACGGCGAACCGGCCGTTCCGATCCCCATCGCCGCGCCGAGGGGCAGCTCGACGGTTCTCCGGATCATGCTCGGCGCCCAGCTACGCCGGCTCCGGGAGGGCCGCGGCATCACCCTGGAGGAGGCCGGCCACGCCATCCGCGCCTCCCATTCGAAGATCAGCCGGATGGAGCTCGGCCGGGTGAGCTTCCGGGTCCGCGACGTCGCCGACCTGCTCACCATGTACGGCGTGACCGACGACGACGAGCGCCGGCCCCTGCTCTCCCTCGTCGAGCGGGCCAACCAGACCGGCTGGTGGCACAACTACAACGACGTCCTGCCGAACTGGTTCGAGACCTACGTCGGCCTGGAGGAGTCGGCCTCCGGCATCCGCAACTACGAGGTCCAGTTCGTGCCCGGCCTGCTGCAGAGCGAGGACTACGCGCGGGCCGTGATCCTGCTCGGCTTCCCCGCCGCGGGCGAGGAGGAGCTGGAGCGCCGGGTACGGCTGCGCATGGCGCGCCAGCGGGTGCTGCGCGGCTCCGACCCGCCCCACCTGTGGGCGGTGCTGGACGAGGCGGTGCTGCGCCGCCCGCTCGGCGGGGCCGAGGTGATGCGCGGCCAGATCGACCACATCCTGGCAGCCCTGGAGCTGCCGAACGTGACGGTGCAGATCGTGCCGTTCAGCGTCGGCGGCCACGCCGCGGCCGGCGGGCCCTTCAGCATCCTGCGCTTCGCCCAGCCCGACCTGCCGGACATCGTCTACCTGGAGCAGCTCACCAGCGCTGTCTACCTGGAGAAGCGCGACGAGGTGGAGCGCTACATCGAGGTGATGGAGCGGCTCTGCATCGAGGCCGAGCCGGCCTCGCGCACCCCCGAGATCCTCGGGCGGATCCGCGACGAGCTCTGACGGCCCGCCGCCCGCCCGCGCGGACGGGCGGCGGAACCGCACCGGAGCATCAGAGGTACTTCGCGAACAGGTCCGTCGTCGGCCAGCTCGTCACCTTGACGGCGTTCATCTGCGGGCTGAGCACGTCGAAGTCGAGCGTGCCCGTCTCCTCCCGCCGGTTGAACAGGGCCGCGTAGGTGAAGCCGTTCTGCAGCCGGGCCAGGTAGGTGTAGGTGCCCGGCATGCTGCCCGCGTGCCAGGTGTTGAGGTGGCCGGTGACCTGGCGGACGTACCAGCCGGCGCCGTACCACCAGCCGTCGCCGCTGACGCCGATCTCCGGCTTGGCGAACATCCGGGAGATCGACGTGGAGTTCAGCACCGTTCCGGCGGCGTCGAAGACGCGGGCGAACCGCACGAGGTCCACCGCCGAGGCCACCCAGCCGCCGTTGGCGTCATGGTTGGGCACGTTGAACCCGCCGTACTGGTACGGCACCACGGTGCCGGAGTCGTCCAGCACCGTCTTGCGGGTGTACTGCGAGGCGTAGGACACCTCGCCCGGCAGCGCCTCCGACCGCAGGCTGCGGCCGATCCGCATCCGGGTGACCCCCGCCGGGGCGAGCAGCGTCTGGCGGACGTAGGACTCGTAGTCCATGCCGGAGACCTTCTCGACGATCCGGCCGAGCAGCAGGTAGCCGTAGTTGCTGTAGGCCATCTTCGAGCCCGGGTCGAAGTCCAGCGGCCGTCCGGTGGCGTAGCGGACGATGTCGTCCTGGCTGATCGGCAGCGGCACGTCCAGCGCGGCGGAGATCGCGTGGTCCTGCCAGAGCTGGTCGCCCGAGGCGTCCCGGTCCCAGCCGCCGAGGTGCTGCAGCAGGCGCAGCACGGTCACCTGGGCGAGCCTGGGGTCGGCGGTGGCCGACAGGCCCAGCAGCGTGGTGACCGGGGCCGACAGGCTCAGCCTGCCGTCCTGGACCAGCCGCATGATCGCGGTGGCCGTGATGTGCTTGCTCAGGCTCGCGATGCGGAACAGCGAGGTCGGGGTCGTCTGCGGGACGTAGCGTGAGCCGTCCGAGTAGGTGTATCCGCGGGCCAGCACGAGCTTGCCGTACTTGGTGATCGCGAGTTGCGCGCTGGAGATGCCCCGTTCCTTGACGAAGGTCTTCATCACGTCGTCGAACCCGGCCAGCGAGGAGGGGGCGGTGCCGGAGACCGTGACTCCCGGCAGGAGGGGAGCCGCCAGGGCGGGCCGGGCGCCCAGCGCGAGGGCGGGCAGCGCCCCCGCGCCCACCCTGAGCAGGTTCCGGCGGCTGAGCGTCGTCACTTTCTGGCCTCCAGCATCGGTTTACTTCAGGAAGATCAGCATCTTACGGACATTTCCTGGAAGTGATCTCTGGTTCGCCCGGGTACGGCGGGCGCCGGAGGGCCGCGTGCCGTGTCCGCCCGCGCGCGGCGGCCGGGCCGGACACCGAGCCGTCGAAGGCCGACGACCGGCCGTGCCCGCCCGCGCGGCGGCCGGGCGGCCACCTGCGGTCGCGCGCCCGGCGGGCGGGGCCGGCCGTACGGCCGCGCGTAGCATCGCTGGTGTGGAGCTGTTCCACCTGCGCTACTTCGTCGCCGTCGCCGAGCAGCTCAGCTTCTCGGGGGCGGCGCGGCGGCTGCACATGGCCGCCTCGCCGCTGAGCCGCCGGGTGCGCGACCTGGAACACGAGCTCGGCGCCGCGCTGTTCGAGCGCGACTCCCACCACGTCCGCCTCACCGAGGCGGGCGCGACGCTGCTGCCCATCGCCCGGGACATCCTGGCCCGCGCCGACGACATCCCGTGGCGGCTGAGCCGGGTGTCCGCCGGCGGGCGCGACGTCGTCCTCGTCGGCGTCCCACCGGGACTGCACGAGAGCCTGCGGGAGGGGCTGCGCACCCTGGAACGCCGGCTCGCCGGGTGGTACGACCTCAGGCGCTGGCCGGGCGGCAGCGAGGACCTGGCGCGGGCGGTGGCCCGGGGCGAGCTGACGGCGGCGTTCGTCCGGCTGCCGGTGCGCGGCCCGGAGGCGGCGGCGCTGGAGGTGCTGGAGGTGCTCACCGAGCCGCTGGGGGCGGTGCTCCCGGCCGCGGAGTTCGGCTCGCGCACCTCGGTCTCGCTCGCCGAGCTGAGGGACCACGCCTACGTCGTGGCCGCCCCCGGACTGGCGCCCGCCTATTTCGACCGGCTGGACCGAGAGCTGTCCGAGGCGGGAATAAAACAGCGAATCCGCCTGAAAACCGGGGACTACACCGGCACCGGGGAAATAGTGGCGCAGGGCTCGGCGTTCTCCGTCTCCATACTGGGCGAGCGGACCGCCATGCGCAGGTACCGCCACGAGGACACGGTGCTCCTGCCCTTCTCGGACTTCGATCCTTCCCTGGTCACGGGGCTCGTCTGGCGCGCCGACCGGTACGCCGCCGACCCGGCGCTGCGCCGTCTCGTCGCGCGGGCGAAAGAGATGACCGGGCTCGGCGAACCCTTTCGGAGCCGCCGTGTGATCCGTTTCCCGAAAGCGCCCCCCGCGGCGTGACCGCGGCGGTCACACCGCCTTTTCCGTATCGGTCGGGCCAATAGTTCGCCTGGCTAAGTATCGGCGGGTAATTTGAATAGGAGAGAAATACGCAGAACACTTCACGGGTGCGTGCGCCCGTCGGGAGCCGCAATGCCTGAGCCGAAGAACCACACCGGCGCCGCCACGCCGCGGCGGGCGCCCGAGCCGGAGAACCCCGCCGTCACCGCCACGCCGCCGCGGGAGCCGTCCGCCGCCCCGCCTCGGGAGCCGTCCGGGCCGTCGGCGGGGGAGCCGTCCGGGCCGCTGGCGGGGGTGCGGGTCATCGACCTGTCCACCGTCGTCATGGGCCCGTACGCCGCCCAGATCCTCGGCGACCTCGGGGCGGACGTCATCAGGATCGAGCCGCCGCGGGACACCGCCCGCAACGGCACCGTCCACCGCACCCCGGGCATGACGTCGCTGTACCTCAACGTCAACCGCAACAAGCGCAGCGTCCGCCTCGACCTCAAGGACGACGCCGACCGCGAGCGGGCCATGGACCTGCTCGCCACGGCCGACGTCCTGATCACGAACATGCGCATCGGCGCGCTGCGCCGGCTGGGCATGGACCACGAGAGCCTGCGCGGACGCTTCCCCCGGCTGGTCTACGCCCACGCCCAGGGGTTCCGCCCCGACTCCGCCCGCGCCGGGCTGGCCGCCTACGACGAGACCATTCAGGCCGCCTCCGGCCTGATCGACGTCGCCGAGCGCGCCGCCGACATCGCGCGGCCGGTGGTGCTGCCGACCATCCTCGCCGACAAGGTCAGCGCGCTGACCATCGTCTACGCCACGCTGGCGGCGCTGGTCCACCAGCGCGCCACCGGGCAGGGCCAGCTCGTGCAGGTCCCGATGGCCGACACCATGATCGCCTTCAACCTCGTCGAGCACCTGCAGGGGCACACCTTCGAGCCGCCCCTCGCGCCGACCGGGTACGCCCCCGCCCTGAACCGGGGCCACCGGGCCCGGCCGACCAGGGACGGCCTGGCGATGGTCATCCCCTACAGCCCGCAGAACCACCGCGACCTCTTCGCCGCCGCCGGCCGGCCCGACCTCGCCGACGACCCCCGGGTCAACGGCGAGAAGATCGACGTCGTCCGGGACGGCGTCGCCCTGTCGGAGATGGTGGAGTCGGTCACCCCGGCGCTGACCACCGCCGAGTGGGCCGAGGTCTGCGCCAAGCACAGCATCCCGTTCGGCCCGGTGCTGCGGCTGGAGGAGGCGTCCGGCGACCCCTACGTCCGCGAGGGCCACCTGATGGACGTCGCCGAGCACCCCACCGAGGGCTCCTACCGGGTGATCGGGGTGCCGGTGGCCTTCTCCGCCACCCCGGCCTCCGTCCGGCGCCACGCGCCGCGCCCCGGTCAGGACACCGAGGAGGTGCTGGCCGAGCTGGACCGCCGCGCAGCCGCGCGGGCCCGCTCCGAGGGGACCGGTCCCACGGATGCCCGCCGTACCGGGACCCGCCGTACGGAGATCCGCCCGGCGGAGGCCTGCCCCGCGGAACCGGGGGCATCGGAAGTGTCCGAGCACTGACCCCCGAACTGAAAGAGCAAGGTGATTTCCATGGCGAAGCACGCCAACCCCGATCCGGACTTCTTCGGTTTCGCCGAGCTGCTCACCGACGCCGAGCGGGCGCGGCTCGCCGAGATCCGCGACTACCTCGAACGCGAGGTCCGGCCCCTCGCCCGGGCGGCGTGGGAGTCGTCGGAGTTCCCCTTCGAGGTCATCGGCAAGTTCGCCGAACTCGACCTCGCCGGGCACGCCTACCCCGAGTTCGGCGGCCACGCCCCGCAGCGGGCGCTGTTCAACGGGTTCGTCTCGCTGGAGATGAACCGCGTCGACCCCTCCCTCGCCGTCGCCCACGGCGTGCACACCGGCCTCGCCATGGGCAGCATCGACGGCGGCGGCAGCGACGAGCAGCGCCACCGCTGGCTGCCCGACATGGTCAAGTGGAACAAGATCGGCGCGTTCGCGCTCACCGAGCCCGAGGGCGGCTCCGACGTCGCCGGCGGCATGCGGACCACCGCCCGCCGTGAGGGCGACCGCTGGATCCTCGACGGCGCCAAGCGGTGGATCGGCAACGGCACCTTCGCCGACCTGATCGTCGTGTGGGCCCGCGACGTGGCCGACGACCAGGTCAAGGGCTTCGTCGTGGAGAAGGGCGCCCCCGGCCTCACCACCTCCAAGATCGAGGGGAAGATCGCCCTGCGCGCGGTGCAGAACGCCGACATCACCCTCACCGGCGTCGAGGTGCCCGAGGCCGACCGGCTCCAGCGCGTCAACGGCTTCCGCGACGTCGCCGAGGTGCTGCGCAGGACCCGCGGCAACGTCGCCTGGCAGGCGCTGGGCGTGTCGGTGCGCGCCTACGAGCTGGCCCGCGCCTACGCCGTCGAGCGGGTGCAGTTCGGCCGCCCCATCGCGGGCTTCCAGATGATCCAGGACCTGCTGGTCCGGATGCTCGCCGACATCACCGCGTCGTTCGGCATGATGGTCCGGCTGGCGCAGCTCGCGGACGAGGACCGGGCCGGCGCCGCGCAGGCCGCGCTGGCCAAGGCGTTCACCACGACGCGGATGCGCGAGGTGGTCTCCCGGGCCCGCGAGCTGTTCGGCGGGAACGGCATCGTGCTGGACCACGAGATCGCCAAGCTCTTCGCCGACGCCGAGGCGATCTACTCCTTCGAGGGCAGCCGGGAGATGAACACCCTCATCGTCGGCAAGGCGATCACCGGCCACAGCGCCTTCGTCTGATCCGCGGCGCCGTCCCCGCCACCCGCGTCCTCAGCCGAGCCGGTCGCGGGCGGCGGCCACCGCCGCCTGGCCGAGGCTGATCCCGCCGTCGCCGGGCGGCACCCGCCGGTGCGTCAGGACGGTGAAGCCGCGCTCCTCCAGCAGGGCGACCGTCCGCTCCAGCAGCAGGACGTTCTGGAAGACGCCCCCCGACAGCGCCACCGTGCCCAGGCCCCGCGCCTCCCGCAGGCGCTCGCAGCCCGCCGCGACCGCCGCGGCCAGCCCGTTGTGGAACCGGGCGGCCATCGTCCCGGGCGCCGCGCCCGCCCGCAGGTCCTCGGCCGCGGCCCGGACCAGCTCGGCCCCCGGTACGGTGAACGGCACCCCGCCGGTCAGGCGGCAGCCGTACCCGTCCCTCTCGTCCTCGTCGGCGAGCCGTTCCAGCCCCGCCGCGGCCTGCCCCTCGTAGGTGATCACGTCGCGGACGCCGGCGAGCGCCGCGACCGCGTCGAACAGCCGGCCCACGCTGGAGGTGAGCGGGGCGTTCACGCCGCGCCGGGCCAGCGCGACCACCGCCTCCCAGTGCCCGGCGTTGCGCCGCACCACCGCCAGGTCACCGGGGACGTCCCCGGCGTAGGCGGCATCGAGGTGGGCGGCGGCCATCCGCCACGGCTGCCTGACCGCCGCCGCGCCCCCCGGCATCGGCACGGTGGCAAGGTGCCCGGCCCGCTCGAACCCGGCCAGATCGGCGACGAGGAACTCCCCGCCCCACAGCGTCCCGTCGGCGCCGTAGCCGAGGCCGTCGAAGGCCACCCCGATGACGGTCCCCGCCACCCCGTTGTCGGCCAGGCAGGACGCGACGTGCGCGTGGTGGTGCTGCACCCCCGTCCGGTCGACGCCCTCCAGGGCGAGCGCGTACTTGGTGGACAGGTACTCCGGGTGCAGGTCATGGGCGACGAGGCGCGGCGTGACGCCGAGCAGCCGCCGCAGATGCGCGACCCCCTCGGTGAAGGACCGGAACGTCTCGTGGTTCTCCAGGTCGCCGACGTGCGGGGAGACGAACGCCCGCCCGCCCCTGGCCAGGCAGAAGGTGTGCTTCAGCTCCGCGCCGCAGGCCAGCACGGGCCGGGGAGCCGGACGGGGGAGCGGCAGCGGGCGCGGCGCGTACCCCCGGGAACGCCGGATCGGCAGCGGCCCGCCGCGGAAGACGCGGACCACCGAGTCGTCGGCGCGCGCCCGGATCGGCCGGTCATGGGCCAGAAAGGCGTCCGCTACCCCGCCCAGCCGCGCCACGGCCTCGCCGTCGTCGCGGGCGATCGGCTCGTCACCGAGGTTGCCGCTGGTCAGCACGATCGGCTCGCCGACCCGCCGCAGCAGCAGGTGGTGCAGGGGGGTGTAGGGCAGCATCACGCCCAGCCACCGGTCTCCCGGCGCCACCCGCGGCGCGAGCCGCGCGCCGGGCCGCCGCCGCAGCAGCACGATCGGGCGCGCGGCGCCGGTGAGCAGCCGCTCGGCCGCCTCGTCCACCTCGCACAGCCGCCGCGCCGCCTCCGGGTCCGCCGCCATGACGGCGAACGGCTTGTCCTCGCGGCGCTTGCGGGCCCGCAGCGCCGCCACCGCCGGCCCGCACGCGGCCACCGCGGCCAGGTGGTAGCCGCCCAGGCCCTTGACCGCGACCACCGCCCCGGCCCGGAGCAGCGCGGCGGCCGCGTCCAGGACGGCCCCGTCCGAGGCGGTCCCGTCCGCGACGGCTCCCTTCGGGACGGCTCCGCCGGGGGCGGTGGAGGACGGCGGGGGAGGGGCGGGTTCGCGGCCGGCCGGGCCGAGCAGCCGCAGCCGGGGCCCGCACGCCGGGCAGCACACCGGCTGGGCGTGGAAGCGCCGGTCGGCCGGGTCGCGGTACTCCCGCTCGCAGTCGCCGCACATGGCGAACCCCGCCATCGTGGTGTTCGGCCTGTCGTACGGCAGGTCCGTGACGATGGTGAACCGGGGCCCGCAGTTCGTGCAGTTGACGAACGGGTAGCCGTACCGCCGGTCGGCCGGGTCGTCCAGCTCGCGCAGGCAGTCGGCGCAGGTCGCCGCGTCCGGGGTGACGAGCGCCCGGCGCCGCCCGCCCGGGGGGCTGGGCACGACGGCGAACCCGGACCGGCCGGTGACAGGGACGGGAACGGCCGCTACGCGCTCCACCGCCGCCAGCGGCGGCGCGCCGTCCCGCAGCGCCGAGGTGAACTCCCCTACCAGCGCCGATGCCCCCTCGACCTCGATGAACACCCCGCGCTCGTCGTTGCCGACCAGCCCGTCCAGGCCGAGCCGGGTGGCCAGGCCGTACACGAAGGGCCGGAAACCCACCCCCTGTACGGTGCCCTCCACCCGGATCGCCGCCCGGACCCGCTCGCCCGCCCGCCCGCCGTCCATCGCCCTCCAGCACCCCGCGGCGCGTCCGCCGCCTCCGGCGCCCGCCGTACCCGTCATCCCGCGGAGCACGGCCCCGCCGCGTGATCGATTCCCGTGCCCGGGGCGGCGGCCCCGCCGGACCGGAAGTCTTTCCCCGATCTTGCCCGTCCCCGGTTCGGTCCTTGTCTTACTTCGTAAAGGGCAGTGGACGAAAAATGAGCCGGAAAGAGGGAACAGACCGGGGAAAGATGATGTTCGAGGGCGAGAAGAAGGCGATCGAGACAGGAGTCGGCATGGGGAAGTTGAACGAGGACGCCAAGGAGTTGCTCCGGCGGCCGATCCACGGGTGGGCCACCACGGTCCGGTCCGACGGCTCGCTGCACAACACCGTCGTCTGGGTCGACGTCGACGGTGACGACGTGGTCTTCAACACGGCCCTGGGCCGGGTCAAGGACCGCAACCTGCGCGCCGACCCCCGGGTGTCGGTGAGCGTGCTGGACCCCGAGAACGCCTTCCACCTGGTCAGCGTGTCCGGCACCGCGAAGCTGGAGGAGGAGGGCGCCGACGAGGTCATCGACCGCCTGGCGAAGAAGTACCTCGGCGTGGACACCTACCCCTACCGGCAGCCGGGCGAGGAGCGCGTCACGGTGCGGGTGACGCCCGAGCAGGTGGTCTACAGCCCCGGCCGCTGACCGGCGGGGTGCCGGCCGGCGCGCCTTCCCGCCTCGGGGCCCGGTGCGCCCGTAGCCGTCGCCGGGGTCAGCGCTCGCCGGGGTCGCTCCCGCCGCCGTGGCGGGCGACGAGTTCGGCGCCGATGCGGGCGAGCTCGTCACGGACCGAGCGCGGTTCGACGACCTCGACCAGCGCGCCCCAGCCGGCGAGGTCGCGGGCGATGTCCAGCGGGGTGGGGGCGGCGAGGCGGACCCGGACGCGTCCCCGGTCGGGTTCGCCGTCGATGTGGCAGTGCCGTCCGAAGCGGTCGCGCAGGATCGGCGCGAACCGCTCCTCGATGAGCACGGTCGCCCAGGTGCGGGAGCGGCGCCGCTCGACCTGGTCGACGACCTCCTGCCAGGCGGCGGCGAGGACGAAGTCGTCCGGGCGTTCGGCGGGCTCGCCGGTCGGCTCGGCCTGGGCGACCCGGTCGACGCGGAAGGTGCGCCGCCCCCGGTCGGTCCCGGCGAGGAGATACCAGACGTCGTCCTTGTCGATCAGGCCCCACGGGTCGACCAGCCGTTCCGTCCGCTCCCCGGCGTGATCGGCATAGGTCAGGCGGACCCTGCGCCTCCGGATCACGGCGCTCTGCAGCAGGTCGACCATCGGGGGCCGGGGCCTGTCGTGTTCGCCCCACCGGACGGGGTCGGTCACCGTGGCCTCGGCGGCGGCCTCGGCGTCGGCCCGGAAGGTCGAGGGCAGGGCCCGTACGAGCTTGCGGAGCGCCGCCCTGGCCTCGGCCGAGACGGATGCGGCGGGGCCGACGAGCAGGAAGAGCGCCCGCGCCTCGGGCGCCGTCAGGCCGCTGAGATCGGTACGGGCGCCGCCGACCAGGGACCAGCCACCGCCGCGGCCGGGCTGGGGGTAGACGGGGACGCCCGCGGCCGACAGCGCCTCAAGGTCACGGCGGGCGGTGGCGACGGACACCTCCAGCTCGGTGGCCAGCTCGGCGGCGGTCACCCGGCCGCGGGCCTGCATCAGCAACAGGACGGCCACAAGGCGATCGGCGCGCATGGTCCGGATTCTTCCGCTGGTCCGGATTCTTCCGCAAAGCGGGCGGAGCGGTCAGCGCTCATGGTCCGGCCTCGGCGCTCATGGCACGGCCTCGGCCACGAAGCAGAACTCGTTGCCCTCGGGGTCGTGCATGACCTGGAAGGCGCCGACGGCGTCGCGCTGCGCCGCGCCCGACCGCCGTCCGCCCAGCGCGACGGCCGCGTCGGCCGCGCCGGTGAGATCCTCCACCTCGAGGTCGAGGTGGAGGCGGTTCTTGCCGGAACGCGGCTCCGGGACCCGCTGGAAGGCCAGGCGCAGCCCTTCCGGCGGGTCGATGTAGGACCAGCCGGGGTCGCGGTCCACGGGTGCGGCGCCCATGAGCGCCCCCCAGAACGCGGCGAGCCGCGCCGGGTCCGCGCAGTCGACGACGAGCTGACTCTGACGGATGATCACCCCCCGATCGTACGGCCCTGTTCGGGTCGTATGGGAGGATTCCGGCTCGGTGGTGGGACAGGCATCCGGCCGCGGAAGGGAATCGAAGGAAGAGGTATGGACATCGGGAAGGACGGCGTGCTGAAGGGGCAGGGGGAGGAGTTCCGCGGGTTCTGGCGGGAGCGCCACCTGTGCACGCTGACCACGCTCCGGGCCGACGGCACGCCGCACGTCGTCCCCGTGGGGGTGACGCTGGACGTCGACTCCGGGATCGCCCGGGTGATCACCTCGGGCACGTCGCTGAAGGCCCGCAACCTGCCGGAGGCGGGCGGGGAGGGGGCGCCGGTGGCGGTCTGCCAGGTGGACGGGCGCCGCTGGTCCACCCTGGAGGGGCGGGCGGTGGTCCGCCGCGACCGCGAGGCGGTCGAGGACGCCGAGCGCCGGTACGAGCTGCGCTACCGCAGGCCGCGGGAGAACCCGGCCCGGGTGGTGATCGAGATCAGCGTCACCCGGGTGCTGGGCAACGTCTGACACCGCCGGTCACGCGGCCGGTGGGGGCGCCGACGGTCCGGGGAGGTGTCCGGGTCGCCGGGACGGGCGCCGGCGGAGAACCCGGGAGAACCGGACCGGCCGGTCCCGTGCCGCGGAGGGCGGCGCGGGACCGGCCGGTGGGGACGGTCGCGCGGGCGGTCACCGGGTCGTCGGCGACCGCCCGTCGGGTCAGGAGCGGCGGCCGAACCAGCGGCGCTTGCCGGGCTTGGCGTCCTGCGGGGCCGCGGCGGGGGCGGCGGCCGCCGCGGCGAGCGGCTTGGCGAAGCCGGCCAGCGGCTGGACGGTGGGGGAGCAGTCCGCCAGCGCGATCGGGTCGCCCATGGCGACCACGATCTTCCGCTGGCCCTTGAACGCCTCGCGGGCGTGCGCGGCCAGGATGTTGTCGACGATCAGGATGTCGCCCACCCGCCAGGTCTCCCTGGTCGTGGCCCGGCGGTAGGCCTCGTCGATCGTCTCGATGTCCTCCTTGGAGATCGGCTCGCCGTCGCCGTAGGCGGTGTTGAAGGGCAGGTTCTCGTGGCCCAGGTCGTCGATGAACACCTCGCGGACGTCCGGGTCGAGCGCCCACTCGTTCCAGAAGACCGTGTGGTTGAACCAGACCTCCTCACCGGTTCCGGGGTGGCGGATGGTGGCCGAGCGGCGCTGCCTCGTGCGGAGCTGGTCGTCGCCGACCCACTCGTGGGCGATGTGGTTCTCCGCGCAGTAGGCGGCCACCTCGTCCCTGTCCTCGGTGGCGAAGGCGGTGCGCCAGCCCAGGCTGATGTGCTCGCCGTAGTTGCGCACCAGCGACCAGCCGTGCTCGCGGAAGCGGTCGGCGAGCGGCGCGGGGATGTCCCGCAGGACCTTGCGCACGTCGGTGGTCGGCGTCGCGCCGCCCTCGTCGGGGGCGACGAGGCAGCCGAACATCAGGATCCCGGGGAAGTTGAGCGCGTAGCTGTTCTCGTTGTGCGGGCGGATCGCGTGCGACGGCGGCAGGTCGGTGGAGGAGTAGACGTCCTTGCCGAAGTGGCTGCGCGGGGTGGCCTTCTCGACGTACCCGGCGAGCTTGGAGACCAGCGCGTCCCGGACCTCGGCGAAGTCCTCGATGGTCTTGACCGGCAGCCCGCGCAGGTAGACGGAGCCGTGCTCGTCCAGCCCCGCGCGGATGGCCTCGCGGCTCTCCCGCAACCACTCGCAGGTCTCACCCAGGTCCGCGCCCTGGGCGTCGGCCGCGGCGGGCCTTTTGTCCCTGACCTCCCAGTCGATGGTGGTGTTCATGCGGCGTGGGTCCTTTCCAGCTCTTCGATGCCGATGAGGTCGTCGGGCTTGGCGTCGGGCACCTCGTCGTCGAAGCGCGCCAGCGTCCTGACGCGCAGACCGGCGAGGGTCAGCAGGCCCATGGCGAGCCCGCAGATCAGGTAGAACAGCCCCAGCCCGCGTCCCGGGCCGGTGCCGATGAGCGCGCCGACGGTTCCGGCGAGCGGGCCGCCGGCGGCCATCAGCGGGTCGAGCAGGGGAGCGGCGAGCGGCGCGACGACGCCGAAGCCGATGGGCACGGTCGCCGCGGCGATCATGGTGTTGACCGCGATGATCCGGCCCTGGAAGCGGTGCGGCACCTTCACCTGGATGATCGTGGCGATGATGCCGTTGATCAGCGACAGCGAGAAGGACATGCCGAACGCGCCGACGCCGATCAGCCACAGGTTGGGCTGCAACCCGGTGACCAGGCCCGCGAGGGCCATCAGCCCGGCCGAGGCGATCGCGCCGCGCAGCTTGCGGTGGGTCGGGCCGCCCCACAGGCTCATCACCAGGCCGCCCACGATCGCGCCGGCGCCGCCCGCGACCGCCACCGTGCCGGCGGCGGCCAAGGTGGAGAACGACAGCACCAGCGGCGAGACCATGACGAACATGGGCGCCAGGAACAGGTTCACCCCGGCGAAGAAGAACAGCATCGCGCGGAAGCCGCGGTGTCCCAGCGAGTACCGGAAGCCGTTGACGATCTCCGCGGAGATCGGCTCGCGGCGGCGCAGACCCAGCGCGGTGGGGAACTTCACCAGCAGGACCACCAGGACGGCGAACGCGTAGGCGGCGACCTGGACGGTCAGGATGCCCTCCAGCCCGATCGCGGCGAGCATGCCGACCGCGATGAGCGGGGCCAGGAACTGCCCGCTGCCGATGGCGAGCTGCACGATGCCGTTGGCGTGGCCCAGGTAGCGCTTGGGCACCAGCTGCGGTATCGACGCCTGGTAGGCGAGCCGCTGGAACGTCACCGAGACGGAGACGATCGCTATCAGCCCGTACAGCGGGCCGACGGTGAGCCGGTCGGTCAGCAGCAGCGCGAGCATCACCGCCTGGGTGAGGCCCGACGCGGCGTCACCGGCGATCATCACGCGCCGCCGGTCGTAGCGGTCGACCACCGCGCCCGCCAGCGGCGCCACGACGATGCCCGGCACCAGGGCGAGCAGCGCGATGAGCCCGAAGTGGGCCATCGACCCGGTCTTCTGGAAGATCCAGATCGGCACCGCGAACTCGGTGAGCGCCGACCCGACCAGCGAGACCAGCTGGCCCAGCGCGATGGGCAGGAAGCGGCGCATGCTCGGCTCGCGCTCGGTGCGCGCGGCCTTCCGGTGCACGGTCTCCTGCAGCCACCAGGTGCCGCCCGCCTCGCGGGAGTGCTCCCGCCGCCAGGCGTCGTCGGCGCGGTGCGTCCCGGTGACGATCCGGGCCAGCTCGTCGGCGCGGTACTTGGGGAAGAAGTGCCCGGCCTCGTCGATGACGACCAGCGACGCCGTCTCCGACAGGAAGCACCACTCCTTGAAGCGCTCCTGGTAGAACTCGGTGCTGGGGTCGCGCTCGCCGACGACCGAGACGATCGGCGCCTTCAGCCGCGGCTGTTCGGTGGCGAACAGGTCGGTGAAGTACTCCTCGGCCATCCGGCCGTCCTGGCGCATCAGCTCGACGGTGAACGTCACCTGCTCCTCGTCGAGGCCGGTCATGTCGCCGCCGAGCGCGCGCAGCTCGGCCGCGATGCTGCGGGTGCCGTGCAGGCGGTCGTTGATCAGCGTGCTGAGCGGTCCGAGGAAGCGGCCCCTGGGCTTGGCGAACGGGAAGATGCCGCCCAGGTAGAGGGCGTCCAGCTCACGTCCGGACGCCTCGACCTGCTTGGACAGCTCGATGGCCAGGGCGCTGCCCGGCGCGCAGTGCCCGTAGATGACCAGCGGGCCCTGGATGTGCTCGGCGATCTCCTTGACGCACTGCGCGGCGACCTCCTGGAAGGGAAGCTGCGCCTCCTCACCCGGCTCACGGCCGGGGGCGGCGACCGCGTAGAGGGAGTAGCCGGCGGGCATCGCGTCGGCGAGCGTCTGGTAGACGACCGCGTTGGCGCCGCCGTACGGCACGCAGACGACGGTGCCGAGGCGGTCCTTCGGGGCGATCGGACGGGTCAGCTCGGCGAGCATCCGGCGCGGCCCGGCCGTCTCCCCGCGCCGCTCGACGATCAGCTTCGCGAGCTGGGCGACGGTCGGGTTCTTGAACATCTCCAGCACGCCGATCGGCGGCTTGCTGTCGGGGAACGCCTTGCGCATCCTCGCCACCACCTGGGTGGCCAGCAGCGAGTGGCCGCCGAGGTCGAAGAAGTCGTCGTTCGCGCCGACCTGCTCCAGGTCCAGCACGTTCGCCCAGATGGTGGCGACGGCCTCCTCGACGGGCCCCTCCGGCGCGGTGTAGCCGGCCCGCTGGTCGGCCCGCTCCGGCTCGGGGTCCGGCAGGGCACGGCGGTCCACCTTGCCGTGCGCCTGCAGCGGGAACCGGTCGAGCCAGGCGAACCGTCCGGGGACCATGTACTCGGGCAGCCGGTCCAGCAGGTGCGCCCGCAGCTCGGCCACCGGCGCCTCCGCGGCGTCCGGCTCCTTCTCCAGCCAGGCCACCAGGTGGTCGCCGCGCAGGTCCACCACGCCTTGGACGACGCCGGGCAGGGTGCCGAGCGCGGCCTCGATCTCGCCGAGCTCCACCCGGTAGCCGCGGATCTTCACCTGGTGGTCGGTGCGGCCCAGGAACTCCAGCCGGCCGTCGTCGAGCCGGCGCACCAGGTCGCCGGTGCGGTACATCCGCGCGCCGGGCTCGCCGTAGGGGTCGGCGACGAAGCGCTCGGCGGTCAGCCCGGGACGGCCGAGGTAGCCGCGCGCCAGGGTGTCGCCGCCGATGTACAGCTCACCGGCCACGCCCGGCGGGACCAGGCGCAGCGCCCGGTCCAGCACGTAGACGCGGGCGTCGGGCAGCGGGCGGCCGATGGGCCAGGCCGTGCCGGGCGCCGCCGCCTCGGGGTCCACCCGTTCGGTGGTCACCGCGACGACCGTCTCGGTGGGACCGTAGCTGTTGAAGATCGCGCAGTCGGTGCGGGCGGCGAGGTCGCGGACCCACGCGGTGGGCGACGCCTCGCCCGCCAGGATGAGCGCGCGGCGCGGCAGCAGCCGCTCCGGCTCCACCTCGGCCCCCAGGGCGGCCAGGTGCGAGGGCGTCATCTTCAGGTAGTCCAGGTGCGCGATGGCCTCGGCCAGCTCGTGCCCGGAGCCGCGGCGCGGCAGCTGGTGCAGTGTGCCGCCGCCGGTGAGCGGCAGGTAGAACATCAGCATGCTGAAGTCGAAGGCGAGCGACTGCAGCAGGCCGAAGTGGGCGTCCGGCACGATGCCGTACTCGGCGCGGATGTACTCCAGGTAGGCCACGATGTGGCGGTGCTGGACGCCGACGCCCTTGGGGCGGCCGGTGGTGCCGGAGGTGTAGATCACGTAGGCGAGGTCGCCGGGGCCGGCCAGCGGCTCCAGCGGGCCGTCGTCCTCCTCGGAGGTGTCGCCGAGCCGGTCGAGCTCCACGACGGGACCGGTGAAGCCGGGCGCCCTGTCCCGCAGCGACGAGCTGGTGACCAGCAGGACCGCCGAGGAGTCGGCGAGCAGGAACTCCAGCCGGTCGGTCGGCTGCTCGGGGTCCAGCGGCAGGTAGGCGCCGCCCGCCTTGAGCACCGCGAGGATCGCCACGGCGGCGTCCACGTTGCCCTCCAGGCAGATCGCGACGCGGGCGTCGGGGCCGACGCCCATCCCGCGCAGCCGCCTGGCCAGCCGGTTCGCCCGGCCGTGCAGCTCGGCGAAGGTGAGCGACCGGTCTCCGGCCACCAGGGCGCGGACGTCCGGGGTCCGCTCCGCCTGGGCCTCGGCCATCTCGCCGAGCGTGCGGTACGACGGCTCCCAGGTGCGGGTGCCGGCCCACTCGCCGAGCAGCGCCTCGCGCTCGGCGTCGCCGAGCAGCGACACCTCCGACAGACGGCGCCCGTGGTCGGCGACGGCCTGCTCCAGGAAGCGCCGCATCGCGCGCTCGACGCGCTCGACGGACGCGGCCTCGAACAGGTCGGTGCGGTAGGTGAAGAACCCCTCCAGCCCCTCGTCGGCCTCGGTGACGTACAGCGCGAGGTCGAACTGGGTGATGGTGAGCGGGAACTCGAACGGCGCGATCTCCAGCCCGGCGACGCCGCGGGCCGGCTCCGCCCGGTTGTTCAGCGCGAAGGTCACCTGGAAGATCGCCGACCGGCTGGGGTCGCGCTCCACCCGCAGGTCGTTGACCAGCTGGTGGAAGGGGTAGTCCTGGTGGCCGAGCGCGCCCAGCACGGTCTCCCGGGTGCGCAGCAGGTGTTCGGCGATCGTCGGGTCGTCCCCGGTACGGCCGCGCAGCGTCACCATGTTGACGAAGGAGCCGACCACGCCCTCCAGCTCCCGGTAGGGCCGTCCGGCCACCGGCGAGCCGACGCCGAAGTCGTCCTGGCCGGCGAGCCGGGCGAGGACCGCCTGGTAGGCGGCGAGCAGCGTCATGTAGAGCGTGGCGCCGTGCGCCCTGCCGAGCTCCCGGACCGCCTCGGTCAGCTCCGCGTCCCAGGTGAAGGCGGACAGCGCGCCCTCGAAGCGCTGTTCGGCCGGGCGCGGGTGGTCGGTGGGCAGTTCCAGGTCGGGCATCCCGGTGAGCTGCTCGCGCCAGAACGCGACGTCGGGCTCGACCTCGGGCCCGCCCAGCCGCTCCCGCTCCCATACGGCGAAGTCGCCGAACTGCGCCTGCGGCTGCGGCAGCTCCACCGGGGCGCCGTCGCGCAGCCCGGCGTACAGGGCGAAGAGCTCGTCGGCCATGATCTCCAGCGACCGGCCGTCGCTGACGACGTGGTGTACGGCGAGCAGCAGCACGTGGTCGTCCGGCGCGATGCGGACCAGCGTCGCCCGCAGCAGCGCGTCGGCGGCCAGGTCGAACGGCCGCCTGACCTCCTCCCCGACGATCTCGGCCGCGCGGGCGGCGTCGTCCGCCGCCATGACCTTCAGCGTGGCGGGGCCGGGCTCGTCGATGACGACCCTGGGCCGCCCGTCCTGGCTGGGGAAGCGCATCCGCAGCGCCTCGTGCCGGGCGACCAGCGCGGTCAGCGCGGCCTCCAGCAGCTCGGCGTCCAGCTCACCGGTCAGCCGCAGCGTCAGCGGCATCGTGTACGCGGTGTTGCCCGGGGCGAGCTGCTCCATGAACCACAGGCGTTCCTGTCCGCTGGACGGCGGCGGCTCGGTCTCGGGGGACCGGGGCCGGACCGTGACGGTCGCCGCCCGTCCTCGTAATCGCTGCGCCAGCAGGGCGCGCTTGTCGGCCGAGAGCGTGACGGCGCGTTCCGACAGCTGGTCGGTCATCTACGGTTTCCTTCCTTGCGGGACAGCGGCGCTCAGGCGCCCTGTCCTTCGATGTCGGCGATCAGCAGTGCCTCCACGGCGTCGGCCAGCTTCTCGACGGTGGGGTTGGCGAAGATCACGTTGATCGGGATCTCCAGGTCCACGGCGGCCCGGATCCTGGCGGCCACCCTGATGGCGAGCAGGGAGTTGCCGCCGAGGGCGAAGAAGTCGTCGTGGACGCCGACGCGGGTGTCGCCGAGCACGTCGGTCCAGACGTCGGCGACGAGGTGTTCGGCGTCGGTGCGGGGCGGGACGAACGCGACGGCGGTGCTCTCCTGCCAGACGGGGGCGGGGAGGGCGCGGCGGTCCACCTTGCCGCTGTGGTTGAGCGGCAGGGCGTCCATGACCGTGAACGCGGCCGGGACCATGTAGGCGGGCAGGTTGTCCTCGGCGAAGCGCCGCACCAGGTCGGCGAGTTCGCCCTCGCGGCCGGCGTCCGCGACGCGCGGGACGAGGTAGGCGGCCAGCCGTCTGTCGCCGGGCTGGTCCTCGCGCACCACGGTCACCGCCTGCCTGAGCTCGGGATGCCGGCCCAGCACGGCGTTGATCTCGCCGAGTTCGATGCGGATGCCGCGGATCTTGACCTGGTCGTCGACGCGGCCGAGGTAGTCGAGGGTTCCGTCGGGTAGCCGGCGGACGAGGTCGCCGGTGCGGTACATGCGTTCGCCGGGCTCCTCGGGGCAGGCGACGAAGCGTTCGGCGGTGAGGTCGGGGCGGTGCAGGTAGCCGCGGGCCAGGTGTTCGCCGGTGAGGTAGAGCTCGCCGGGGACGCCGGGCGGGACGGGGTTGAGGTGGTCGTCCAGGACGTAGGCGCGGGTGTTGTCCAGGGGGCGGCCGATGGGGACGACGGGGCCGGGGGTGGTGATGGGGTGGGCGGTGGCGTAGACGGTGGTCTCGGTGGGGCCGTAGCCGTTGAAGACGGTTGTGGCGCCGGCGGCCAGGACGTGGGCGACGGCGGTGGGGGAGGCGGCTTCGCCGGCGATCCATAGTTCGGGGATGCGGGCGAGCAGGGCGGGGTGGTCGGGGGCCAGGACGTTGAACAGGCCGGTGGACAGGAAGATCGCGGTGACGTGTTCGTCGTCGAGGGCCCAGGTGAGGGTGGTGGCGTCGACGACGCCGGGGGGTGCCACGACGATGGTGCCGCCGTTGAGCAGGGGCACCCAGAGTTCGTACATGGACACGTCGAAGGAGGAGGCGGTGTGGAACAGGACCCGCCGGTGGGCGGGGCCGTGCCAGAGCCGGTCGGTGGCGAAGGAGCGGATGTTGCGGTGGGTGACGGCGACGCCCTTGGGGGTGCCGGTGGAGCCGGAGGTGAACATCGCGTACACCAGCCGGTCCGCCGCGATCTCCAGACCGAGGTTCTGCGGGTCGCTCTCCTCGGTGGCCGTCATCGCCTGGACGCCCTCCACGGCCCGGGCGTGCTCGGCCAGCTCGTGCTCGGCGTAGACGGCGTCGGTCAGCACCACCCGCGCGCCGGTCCGCTCGACGATCCAGCGCATCCGGCTCACCGGCAGGCCCGGGTGCAGCGGCACGTAGGCGCCGCCGGCCTTGGTGACGGCCAGCATCGCCACCACCACGTCGGCCGAGCGCTCCATGAGCACCGCGACCGGTGACTCCGGCCCGACGCCGGCGGCGAGCAGGCGGCGGGCCAGGGCGTTGGCCCGGCCGTTGAGCTCGGCCGCGCTCAGGCGGACCTCGCCGCAGACCACCGCCTCGGCGTCCGGGTCGGCCGCCACCCGCGCCTCGAACAGCTCGGCCAGGTTGCCCTGCGGGGTGGGGGCGGCGGTGTCGTTCCACTCCGTGAGGAGGGCGCGGCGTTCGGCGGGGTCGAGGAGGTCCACCGCGCCGATCGGGACGTCGGGGTCGGCGGCGACGGCCTCCAGCAGCCGCACCAGCCGCGCCGCGATCGTCTCGGCCGTGCCCCGGTCGAACAGGTCGGTGGCGTACTGCAGCACGCCCTCCACCCCGGCCGGGGCGCCGTCGGCGGAGCGGCCGTCGGTGAAACCGAACAGCAGGTCGCACTTGGCGCCGCCGAACCCGTACAGCGAGTACGCCGGGTCCAGCGCCATCGTCAGCCCCGCGACCCCGCTCTCGGCGGGGGAGGTGTTCACCAGGCCGAGCATCACCTGGAACAGCGGGGTACGGCCCGGCACCCGCGGCGGGTTGATCGCCTCGACCAGGTTCTCGAACGGCACGTCCTGGTTGGCGAAGGCGGCCAGGTCGGTCTCGCGGACCCGGGCCAGCAGCTCGCGGAAGGTGGGGTTCCCCGAGGTGTCGGTGCGCAGCACCAGCGTGTTGGCGAAGAAGCCGACCAGGTCGGTCAGCGCCTCGTCGGTGCGGCCGGCGACGGGGGCGCCGATCGGCACGTCGGCGCCGGCGCCCAGCCGGGTCAGCAGCGCCGCCAGCCCGGCCTGCAACGTCATGAACAGCGTCGCCTGATCGGCCTGGGCCACCGCCAGCAGCCGCCGGCGCAGGCCGGCCGGGAGCGTGAAGGACACCGACTCGCCCAGGTGTCCGGGCGCCGCGGGCCGGGGCCGGTCGGCGGGCAGCGCGATCTCGTCGGGCATCCCGGCCAGCGCGGCGCGCCAGTGGGCGGTCTGCTCGCCCATCAGGCTGCCCGGGTCGGCGGGGTCGCCGAGCAGTTCGCGCTGCCAGCGGGTGTAGTCGCTGTAGCGGACCGGCAGCGGCTGCCAGCCGGGTTCCTGGCCGCGCACCCGGGCGGCGTAGGCCGTGGCCAGGTCGCGCTCCAGCGGGCCGAGGGACCACCCGTCGATCGCGATGTGGTGGAACAGCAGGGCCAGCACGTGCTCGTCCCGCCCGCCGACCGGCGGCAGCGCGAACAGCTCCGCCCGCATCGGCGGCTCCGACGCCAGGTCGAACGGCCGCAGCGCGGTCCGCCGGATCGCGGCGTCCAGCTCCGGCCCGTCGACGATCCCGGTGACGGTCAGGTCCGGCAGGCCCTCCAGCACCCGGGGCTCGGGACGGCCGTCCCGGGCGGGGAAGACGGTGCGCAGCGTCTCGTGCCGCCGGGCCACGTCGGCGACCGCGGCGCGCAGCGCCTCCCGGTCCAGCGGGCCCGACAGCCGCAGCACCAGCGGGATCGTGTAGAGGCTCACGCTCTCGGCGAGCCGGTCGGAGATCCACAGACGCGACTGGGCGAACGACGGCTCCGGGCGTCCGGACTCCCCGCCGCGGGCCAGGACCGGCCTGGGCCGGCCGCCGCCCTCACCGCCGGCCCGCTCGATCCGGGCGGCGAGCGCGGCCACGGTCGGCGCTTCGAAGATCTCGCGGATCTGGAGTTCGGTGGAGAAGGTGGAGCGGATGGCGGTGACGGCGCGCATGGCGAGCAGGGAGTGGCCGCCGAGGGTGAAGAAGTCGTCGTCGATGCCGACGCCGGGTACGGCCAGCAGTTCGGCGAACAGTGCGCAGAGCCGTTCCTCGACGGGGGTGCGCGGGGCCGTGCCGGAGGCCGTGGTCTCCGGGGCGGGCAGGGCGCGGCGGTCGACCTTGCCGTTGTGGTTGAGCGGCAGCGCCGCCAGTACGACGAACGCCGACGGCACCATGTAGGCGGGCAGCGTCTCCCCGGCCGCCCGCCGTACCCGGTCGGCGAGCTGACCGGTGTCCGCGCCCGTGCCCGCGTCCGTGGCGCGCGGGACGAGGTAGGCGACCAGCCGCTTGTCCCCGGGACGGTCCTCCCGGGCCAGGACGGCGACCTGGGCCACCTCGGGGTGCCGCGCGAGAATCGTCTCGATCTCGCCCAGCTCGATGCGGAAGCCGCGGATCTTCACCTGGCCGTCGGCGCGCCCGACGAACTCGAGGTCCCCGTCGGGCAGGCGGCGCACCAGGTCCCCGGTGCGGTACATCCGCGTGCCAGGCTCTCCGTGGGGGCAGGCGACGAAGCGTTCGGCGGTCAGGTCCGGCCGGCCCAGGTAGCCGCGCGCCAGCTGCTCCCCGGTGAGGTACAGCTCGCCCTCGTCGGCGGGCCGCAGATTCCCGTCCAGGACGTGGACGCCGACGGCGTCCAGCGGGCGGCCGATGGGAACGGCGCCCGACGGGGGTTTCTCCACCGGGTAGGAGACCGAGAACGTCGTGTTCTCGGTGGGGCCGTAGGCGTTGTGCACGATGCCGTCGGTGAGGACGATCCGCTCCATCGCGGCGGGGTGGGCGGCCTCGCCGCCGGTCCACAGCGAGGGGATCCGGGCCAGCAGCTCCGGCGCCTCCTCGGCGAGCACGTTGAACAGGCCGGTCGTCATGAACGCCGCGGTGATCCGCTCGTCGTCCAGCATCCGGGCCACCGTCCCGGCGTCGACGGCGCCGGGCGGGGCCATGACCACGGTGCCGCCGTTCAGCAGCGGCACCCACAGCTCGTAGGTGGAGGCGTCGAAGGCGAACGAGGAGTGCGACAGCACGCGGTCGTGCTCCCGCCAGCGGTGGTCGGCGGCGAAGGAGAGGATGTTGCGGTGGGTGACGCCGACGCCCTTGGGGGCGCCGGTGGAACCGGAGGTGAACATCACGTACGCCAGCCGGTCGGCGGCGATGTCCAGGCCCGGGTTCTCCGGGTCGGTGTCGTCGCCCACGGTCAGGGAGGCGGCGTGCTCGGCCAACTCGTGGCCGGCGTGCGCCGTGTCGGTCAGCACGATCCGCGCGCCCGCCTGGTCGAGGATCGCCCGCATGCGGGCGACCGGATAGGCCGGGTGCAGCGGCACGTAGGCGCCGCCGGCCTTGACGACGGCCAGCGTCGCCACCGCCACGTCGGCTGAGCGCTCCATGAGCACCGCGACCGGTGACTCCGGTCCGACACCGGCGGCGAGCAGACGGCGGGCCAGGGCGTTGGCCCGGCCGTTGAGCTCGGCCGCGGTCAGCCGGACCTCGCCGCAGACCACTGCCTCGGCGTGCGGAGCCGCCGCCACCCGCGCCTCGAACAGCGCGGCAAGGTTCCGCCGCAAAGAAATCGGGTTCACGGAATCTCCAGGTTCAGGGCACGGGGACACAGGGGCCCCAGGGCACGATGAGGCGAAAAGCCGAACCGATGGCACAGGCGCTGTTCAGCCACGGCTCAGCCGCGCGGAATATCCGTTCCTGAACACGGCTCGTGGCGGTAGTCGCCCGGAGAGAAGGAACTCGGTGCCACTTTCAGGACACTGATGCCCTTTTTGGGGCCTTAATGCCCTTTTTAGGACGTCTGCAGGCTACGCGGCCGCATGTCGGCCCAGTTCGCGTTGATGAAGTCCAGGCAGCCCTGTCGGCTGTCCGTTTCGTGCGCGATGTCCCATCCGCCGGGAACTTCGGCGGAGGTCGGCCAGAGGGAGTACTGTCCCTCGCCGTTCACCAGAACGAGGTAACTGCCGTTCTCATCGTCGAACGGATTGCTCATGGAAACTCCGTGCTTTCGGAAACGGTCTCGTGGACGTCTTTGTCAACCGGAACGCAGGGTTACCGCATATCACCGGAAAGCGACCGATCCCACCGTCTAAGTCACTAACACCCCGAAGGGGGAGTATCCCCTATGTATGCGGAGTAATGTCAACCCTTGACTCCGGGCGGGAAAGCGATGTCAACCCTTGACACCGAGAGGGAAAGTGAACAGGATCCCCTCAGCCAGGAGTCAGGAACGGAGACGGGGGAATGATGGCCGGTCGCGCGCCCATGCCATACGACTATTTACGGCAGGTGCCGGCTTTCACGGTCGTCAGCGACGACCTGGTGCACGGCGAGATCCTGCCCGACGCGCACGTCTACGAAGCCGGCAACGTCTCCCCGCACCTGCGCTGGTCCGGCGCGCCGGCCGGGACGAAGAGCTACGCGATCACCTGCTTCGACCCGGACGCCCCCACCGGCAGCGGCTGGTGGCACTGGGTGCTGGCCGACATCCCGGCCGACGTGACCGAGCTGCCGCGCGGCGCGGGCAGCGGCGACATGGAGGGGCTGCCCAAGGGCGCCCTGCACGGCCGCAACGACTACGGCACCTTCGACTTCGGCGGAGCGGCCCCGCCTCCCGGCCCGGCCCACCGCTACGTCTTCGCCGTGCACGCCCTCGGGGTGGAGAGCATCGAGGTCACCCCCGACCAGACGGCCGCCGTCTTCAGCGGCACGATCAACCACTACGCCCTGGCCCGCGCGGTGCTCGTCGCGGAGTACGGCGTGCCGGACTCCGCGGCCTGACCGGCCGTTCGGCGCCTCGGGCCCCTCACCCGCCCCGGTTCACCGGCGGGTGAGGGGCCCGAACGCTTTTCCGGCACCCCGTCCCCTCCGGACACCGCTCCTCTCCGTCCGCCCGATGTCCTTCGGGCATCCGGCACGGCTCGCCCGGCCGCCGCGGCATACCGGATCGGCATGCCGCGGGGCCGGGCGGCGGGCTCGGGGTTCTGCTCCGTGGATCCTCGCCGTGACGAGGATCCACCAGACAGGTCCTAGTGACCTCCGGCCTCGATGTCGGCGATCAGCAGTGCCTCCACGGCGTCGGCCAGCTTCTCGACGGTGGTGTTGGCGAAGATCACGTTGATCGGGACCTCCAGGCCCACCGCGGATCTGATGCGCGACCGCACCCTGATGGCGAGCAGGGAGTTGCCGCCGAGGGCGAAGAAGTCGTCGTGGACGCCGACGCGGGTGTTGCCGAGCACGTCGGTCCAGACGTCGGCGACGAGGTGTTCGGCGTCGGTGCGGGGTGGGACGAACGCGGCGGCGGCGGTCTTCTGCCGGGCGGGGGCGGGGAGGGCGCGGCGGTCGACCTTGCCGCTGTGGTTGAGCGGCAGGGCGTCCATGACCGTGAAGGCCGCCGGGACCATGTAGGCGGGCAGGTTGTCCTCGGCGAAGCGCCGAATCCGCCCGATGAACTCCTCCGCGCCCACGCCCGAGTGGGTGCCCGAGGCCCCGTCCGCCCCGGCGGCGGCATCCGTCCCCGTGCCCGCGTCCGTGGTGCGCGGGACGAGGTAGGCGGCCAGCCGCTTGTCCCCGGGCTGGTCCTCCCGGGCCAGGACGACGGTCTGGGCCACGTCCGGATGACGGCCCAGCACGTTCTCGACCTCGCCGAGTTCGATGCGGATGCCGCGGATCTTGACCTGGTCGTCGACGCGGCCGAGGTAGTCGAGGGTTCCGTCGGGTAGCCGGCGGACGAGGTCGCCGGTGCGGTACATGCGTTCGCCGGGCCGGCCGTGGGGGCAGGCGACGAAGCGTTCGGCGGTGAGGTCGGGGCGGTGCAGGTAGCCGCGGGCCAGGTGTTCGCCGGTGAGGTAGAGCTCGCCGGGGACGCCGGGCGGGACGGGGTTGAGGTGGTCGTCCAGGACGTAGGCGCGGGTGTTGTCCAGGGGGCGGCCGATGGGGATGACGGGGCCGGGGGTGGTGATGGGGTGGGCGGTGGCGTAGACGGTGGTCTCGGTGGGGCCGTAGCCGTTGAAGACGGTTGTGGCGCCGGCGGCCAGGACGTGGGCGACGGCGGTGGGGGAGGCGGCTTCGCCGGCGATCCATAGTTCGGGGATGCGGGCGAGCAGGGCGGGGTGGTCGGGGGCCAGGACGTTGAACAGGCCGGTGGACAGGAAGATCGCGGTGACGTGTTCGTCGTCGAGGGCCCAGGTGAGGGTGGTGGCGTCGACGACGCCGGGGGGTGCCACGACGATGGTGCCGCCGTTGAGCAGGGGCACCCAGAGTTCGTACATGGACACGTCGAAGGAGGAGGCGGTGTGGAACAGGACCCGCCGGTGGGCGGGGCCGTGCCAGAGCCGGTCGGTGGCGAAGGAGCGGATGTTGCGGTGGGTGACGGCGACGCCCTTGGGGGTGCCGGTGGAGCCGGAGGTGAACATCGCGTACACCAGCCGGTCCGCGGCGATGTCGAGGTTGAGGTTGTCGGGGTCGGTGTCGGTGCCGACGACCAGGGGGGTGAGGTGTGCGGCCAGGTCGTGTCCGGCGTTGGCGGTGTCGGTGACGAGGACGGGTGCGCCGGTCTGTTCGGCGATCCAGCGCATCCGGGTCACGGGCAGGGCGGGGTGCAGGGGGACGTAGGTGCCGCCGGCCTTGACGACGGCGAGCATGGTGACGACGACGTCGGCGGAGCGTTGCAGCAGGGCCAGTACGGGGGTCTCGGGTCCGACGCCGGCGGCGAGCAGGCGGCGGGCCAGGGCGTTGGCCCGGCCGTTGAGCTCGGCCGCGGTCAGGCGGACCTCGCCGCAGACCACCGCCTCGGCGTCCGGAGCCGCCGCCACCCGCGCCTCGAACAGCTCGGCCAGGTTGCCCTGCGGGGTGGGGGCGGCGGTGTCGTTCCACTCCGTGAGGAGGGCGCGGCGTTCGGCGGGGTCGAGCAGATCCACCGCGCCGATCGGGACGTCGGGGTCGGCGGCGACGGCCTCCAGCAGCCGCACCAGCCGCGCCGCGATCGTCTCGGCCGTGCCCCGGTCGAACAGGTCGGTGGCGTACTGCAGCACGCCCTCCACCCCGGCAGCGGCGCCGTCGGCGGTGAAGTCCTCGGTCAGACCGAGCAGCAGGTCGCACTTGGCGCCGCCGAACCCGTACAGCGAGTACGCCGGGTCCAGCGCCATCGTCAGCCCGGGCAGCTCGGCGTCCGTGCCGGGCGTATTGAGCAGGGCCAGCATCACCTGGAACAGCGGCGGGCGGCTGTAGACCCTGGGCGGGTTCAGCGCCTCCACGAGCTGCTCGAACGGCACGTCCTGGTTGGCGAAGGCGGCCAGGTCGGTCTCGCGGACCCGGGCCAGCAGCTCGCGGAAGGTCGGGTCGCCGGAGGTGTCGGTGCGCAGCACCAGCGTGTTCGTGAAGAAGCCGACCAGGTCGGTCAGCGCCTCGTCGGTGCGGCCGGCGACGGGGGCGCCGATCGGCACGTCGGCGCCGGCGCCCAGCCGGGTCAGCAGCGCCGCCAGCCCGGCCTGCAACGTCATGAACAGCGTCGCCTGCCCGCCCCGGGCCACCGCCAGCAGCCGGGCGTGCAACTCGGGTGACAGGCTCAGGGACACCGCCTCGCCCCGGTGCTCGCTCGTCGCGGGCCGGGGCCGGTCGGCGGGCAGCGCGATCTCGTCGGGCAGCCCGGCCAGCGCGGCGCGCCAGTGGGCGGTCTGCTCGCCCATCAGGCTGCCCGGGTCGGCGGGGTCGCCGAGCAGTTCGCGCTGCCAGCGGGTGTAGTCGCTGTAGCGGACCGGCAGCGGCTGCCAGCCGGGTTCCTCGCCGCGCACCCGGGCGGCGTAGGCCGTGGCCAGGTCGCGCTCCAGCGGGCCGAGGGACCACCCGTCGATCGCGATGTGGTGGAAGGCCAGCACCAGGACGTGCTCGCCGCCGCCGCCGGGCTCCGCCGTTCCGGCCGGCTGTGCGGCGGTCCCCGGTGACCGTACGGCCCGCGCGTCCCCCGCGGACGTCGGCGCGAACAGCTCCGCCCGCATCGGCGGCTCCGACGCCAGGTCGAACGGCCGCAGTACCGTCCGCCGGATCGCGGCGTCCAGTTCCGCCTCGGCGACCTCGGTCACCGTCAGGTCCGGCACGCTCTCCAGCACCCGCTGCGTCGGCCGGTCCTCCCGGGCGGGGAAGACGGTGCGCAGCGTCTCGTGCCGCCGGGCCACGTCGGCGACCGCGGCACGCAGCGCCTCCCGGTCCAGCCGGCCCGACAGCCGCAGCACCAGCGGGATCGTGTAGAGGCTCGCGTTCTCGGCGAGCTGGTCGACGAGCCAGACCCGGTACTGGGCGAACGACAGCTCCGAGCGGTCACCGTCCTCGGCGCGGACCAGCGCCGGCCGGACGCGGACCGCGCCGTCGGTCCTCGCCTTCTCGATCCGTACGGCCAGATCCGCCACGGTCGGCGCTTCGAAGATCTCGCGGATCTGGAGTTCGGTGGAGAAGGTGGAGCGGATGGCGGTGACGGCGCGCATGGCGAGCAGGGAGTGGCCGCCGAGGGTGAAGAAGTCGTCGTCGATGCCGACGCCGGGTACGGCCAGCAGTTCGGCGAACAGTGCGCAGAGCCGTTCCTCGACGGGGGTGCGCGGGGCCGTGCCGGAGGCCGTGGTCTCCGGGGCGGGCAGGGCGCGGCGGTCCACCTTGCCGCTGTGGTTGAGCGGCAGGGCGTCCATGACCACGAAGGCCGAGGGGACCATGTAGGCGGGCAGGTTGTCCTCGGCGAAGCGCCGCACCCGGCCGGTGAACCCCTCCGCGTCCGCATCGGCACCGACGCCGGCGCCCGTGCCCGCGTCCGTGGTGCGCGGGACGAGGTAGGCGACCAGCCGCTTGTCCCCGGGACGGTCCTCCCGGGCCAGGACGACGGTCTGGGCCACGTCCGGATGGCGGTCCAGGACCACCTCGATCTCGCCCAGCTCCATCCGGATACCGCGGATCTTGACCTGGTTGTCCACCCGGCCGACATAGTCGAGGGTTCCGTCGGGCAGCCGGCGCACCAGGTCGCCGGTGCGGTACATCCGCGCGCCGGGCTCCTCGGGGCAGGCGACGAAGCGTTCGGCGGTGAGGTCGGGACGGCCCAGGTAGCCGCGGGCCAGGTGCTCGCCCGCGATGTAGAGCTCGCCGGCGACACCGGGCGGGACGGGCTGGAGGCGATCGTCCAGGACGTAGGCGCGAGTGTCGTCCAGGGGCCGGCCGATCGGCACGACGGGACCGGGCTCGGTGACGTGGTGCGCGGTGACGTAGATCGTGGTCTCGGTGGGGCCGTAGCCGTTGAAGACGTTGCCCCCGGCGAGGACGACCCGCTCCACGGTGGCCGGGGAGGCGGCCTCGCCGGCGATCCACAGTTCGGGGACGCGGGCCAGCAGGGCGGGGTGATCCTGCGCCAGGACGTTGAACAGGCCGGTGGTCAGGAAGACGGCACTGACCCCCTCCCGGTCCAGGGCCCAGGTGAGGGTGGCGGCGTCGACGACGCCGGGGGGTGCCACGACGATGGTGCCGCCGTTCAGCAGGGGCACCCAGAGTTCGTACATGGACACGTCGAAGGAGGAGGCGGTGTGGAACAACACCCGTTGCTGGGCGGGACTCTCCCACAGGCGGTCGGTGGCGAAGGAGCGGATGTTGCGGTGGGTGACGGCGACGCCCTTGGGGGTGCCGGTGGAGCCGGAGGTGAACATCGCGTACACCAGCCGGTCCGCGGCGATGTCGAGGTTGAGGTTGTCGGGGTCGGTGTCGGTGCCGACGACCAGGGGGGTGAGGTGTGCGGCCAGGTCGTGTCCGGCGTTGGCGGTGTCGGTGACGAGGACGGGTGCGCCGGTCTGTTCGGCGATCCAGCGCATCCGGGTCACGGGCAGGGCGGGGTGCAGGGGGACGTAGGTGCCGCCGGCCTTGACGACGGCGAGCATGGTGACGACGACGTCGGCGGAGCGTTGCAGCAGGGCCAGTACGGGGGTCTCGGGTCCGACGCCGGCGGCGAGCAGGCGGCGGGCCAGGGCGTTGGCCCGGCCGTTGAGTTCGGCCGCGCTCAGGCGGACCTCGCCGCAGACCACCGCCTCGGCGTCCGGAGCCGCCGCCACCCGCGCCTCGAAGATTTCAGCAAGATTGGCCGATAAAGAGGGGTATTTCACGAAACCTCCATTTTGGAACATGGCGGTGGACCTGCGGGGAGGAGGAAACTCGTGGCCCGGGAGGCGCGGGCCGGGAGCGCGGACCGTGGTTCCGCGCTCCGGAAAAGCCGCGAAAAGCAGGAAAACCGGCGATGTGCCGGGCGGACGTGCGGGTCCCGCCGACTCAGGACCCGGAAAGGCTGCGCGGCCGCATATCGGTCCAGCGCGCGTTGATGAAGTCGAGGCAGCCCTGCCGGCTGTCCTCACCGTGCGCGACCTCCCAGCCGCCCGGGACGTCGATGGAAACCGGCCAGAGGGAGTGCTGTCCCTCGCCGTTCACCAGGACGAGGTAGCGGCCGTTTTCTTCTTCGAACGGGTTGCTCATGTGAACTCCGTGCCGTCAGGTGTGGTCGTCCGTGCCATCCGGTTGATCGGACGCAGCGGTACCACGCGGGGCCCACCGATGGCCGGACACACCTGTCCTATGTTGAGTAGTGCGAATCCGGAGTATGCCGTTCGAGACCGCGGCGCTGTCAACCCTTGACAGCGCCGGAGAAACACCACAAGATCCCGCTATGCCGGGGATCACCGGCAGGAGACGGGGGAGAAGAACGATGACCGGCCGCGCCTCGCCGTCGCATGCCCGCACGCGCCGGACCCCGGCCCGCGCCCCAGGTCAGACGTAGAGGCGGAGCAGGTCCTCCTCGGTCTCACGGCGCACGATCACCCGCGCCGCCCCGTCGCGCACCGCGACCACCGGCGGCCTGGTCACGTGGTTGTAGTTGCTGGCCATCGACCGCTGGTAGGCGCCCGAGGCGGGGATCGCCAGCAGGTCGCCCGGCCGCACGTCGGCCGGCATCGGCAGGTCGCGGACGAGCACGTCGCCGCTCTCGCAGTGTCTGCCGACCACGGTGACCGGCCGCTCCGGGGCGTCCGAGGCGCGGGAGGCCAGGACCGCGGTGTAGGCGGCGCCGTACATCGCCGGGCGCGGGTTGTCGCTCATCCCGCCGTCCACGCTGACGTAGGTCCGCACGCCGGGGATGTCCTTGACGGTGCCGACCTCGTAGAGGGCGACGGCGGTGGGCCCGGCGATGGAGCGGCCGGGCTCGACGGCGAGCCGTACCCGGGAGGGCACGGCCGCGCGCAGCGCGGCGACCACCTCGGCGGGGCTCGGCGGCACCGGGTCGCCCGGCCGGTGCACGATGCCCAGGCCGCCACCCAGGTCCAGCTTGGGGATGGTCACGCCGTGCTCGTCCTCGCAGGCGGTGAGGAAGGCGGCCATCCGGCCGGCGGCCAGGGCGAAGCCGCCGAGGTCGGTGATCTGCGAGCCGATGTGGGAGTGCAGGCCGGCCAGCTCCAGCGAGTCCTCCGCCAGGACGCGGCGGACCGCCTCGGCGGCCAGGCCGGCGTTCAGTGAGAAGCCGAACTTCGAGTCGTCGCCGCCGGTGGCGATGAACTCGTGGGTGTGGGCCGTGACGCCCGGGGTGACCCGGATCATCACGCGCTGGCGCGTCCCGGCCTCGGCGGCCAGGGCGGCGAGCCGCTCGATCTCGGTGAAGGAGTCCACGACCACGCAGCCGACGCCCCAGGCGACGGCGCGGCGCAGCTCGGCGACGGACTTGTTGTTGCCGTGGAAGACCACCCGCGCCGGGTCCATGCCCCCGGCCATGGCGACGGCCAGCTCGCCGCCGGTGCACACGTCGAGGCAGAGCCCGGCGGCGTCCAGCCAGCGCACCACCTGCGGGCAGAGGAACGCCTTGCCGCCGTAGTGCACCTCCCCGTCGGGGAGGGCGTCGCGCCACAGCGCGCAGCGGGCGAGGAACTCCTCCTCGTCGAGGACGTAGGCGGGCGTGCCGAACTCGGCGGCCAGGTCGCGCACGCCGATCCCGCCGAGGCGCAGCTCCCCGCCGGTCCACTCCGCGGTGCGCGGCCAGCCGTTCTCGATCACCAGGCTCATGGGTGACGACGGTAGGGCCGGGCGGTCGTCGCGCGGGCCGAGCATCGAATATTTCGGGGCTCAGACTCGCAAGCATTCAGGTGTGTTCGGGTCGTTATCCACCGTCGGCACGATGAGCTGCACTATTCGCAAAGCAGGAGGTTCCGTGACAAAGCGCCTGTATTCAGTCGTTGCTGCCGCGCTGGTCGTCTCGGCACTCGCCGGCGGCTGCGGGCGCTCGTCGTCGGGGAGCGACACGAGCGGCGCCGCCGCGGCGGCCGGCAAGTCCGCCAAGGACCTGGTGCCCGAGTCGGTGCGCAAGACCGGCGAGCTCCGGATGGCGACCTCGGAGGGCTACCCGCCCATGGAGATGTACAAGGAGGGCACCCAGGAGCTCATCGGCGTCGACCCCGACCTGGCCGCCGCCATCGCCGCCAAGCTCGGGCTCAAGGCCAAGGTGACCAACGCCGCCTTCGACGGCCTCGTCCCCGGCCTGCAGGCGAGCAACTGGGACATCGCCATGTCCTCGATGAGCGACACCGAGGAGCGCCGCGCGGCCGTCGACTTCGTCGACTACTTCAACGCCGGCGGCGCCATCATGGTCAAGAAGGGCAACCCCGAGGGCATCAAGACCCTTGAGGACCTGTGCGGCCGGTCCATCGTGCTGGCCAAGGGCAGCTCCAACCTCGCCATCGGCCAGCGCCAGGACGCCAAGTGCGCCGACAAGATGAAGATCATCCAGAGCGAGGACGCCCCCACCGGCCTGCTGAGCATCGACTCCGGCCGGGCCGTCGCCACCATCGTCGACTCGCCCGTCGCGGCGATGTACGCCAAGGAGACCGGCAAGTACGACGTGCTGTCCGAGCAGTACGACGCCGGCCCCTGGGGCATCGCGATCGACCGGCGCAACACCGGCCTGCGCGACGCCGTGGCCAAGGCCATGCAGGAGCTGATCGCCGACGGCGGCTACCGGCAGATCCTGGAGAAGTACGGCGTGGCCGCCAACGCCGTCCCCGAGGTCATGGTGAACACCAAGCCGTGGAAGTGACCAAGATCCCCGGAGAACCCGGGACCTCCGCCGCCCAGGAGCCGGACCTGCCCATCGACGCGATCCGCCCGCCCCGGCCCGGCCGGTGGATCGCGGCACTCGTCGCCGGGTTCTTCCTGGTCTGGCTCACCTACACGATCATCGTCAACGAGAACCTGCACTGGGACGTCATCGTCGCCTACCTCGGTGACGGCCGGGTCCTGGGCGGCCTGTGGGTCACCATCCAGCTCACCGTGCTGTCGATGGCCATCGGCCTGGCCCTGGGCGTCCTCGCCGCGGTGATGCAGCTGTCCGGCAGCGCCGTCCTGCGGGGCGCCTCGGCCCTGTACACCTGGTTCTTCCGCGGCACCCCGCTGCTGGTCCAGCTCATCTTCTGGTTCAACATCGGCCTGGTCTTCCCCACCTTCGGCATCGGCGTCCCCTTCGACGGCCCCAAGCTGTTCGAGTGGCAGGCCAACGAGCTGATCACGCCCTTCACCGCGGCCCTGCTCGGCCTCGGCATCAACGAGGGCGCCTACATGGCCGAGATCGTCCGGGCGGGCATCCGCTCGGTGGACCCCGGCCAGCGCGAGGCGGCCGAGTCGCTCGGCATGTCGCACCGGCAGGTGCTGCGCCGGGTCGTGCTGCCCCAGGCGATGCGGGTGATCGTCCCGCCCACCGGCAACCAGTTCATCTCGATGCTCAAGACCACCTCGATGGTCTCGGTCATCGCCGGGGCCGAGCTGCTCACCGTCTCCCAGCGCATCTACCTGGGCAACTTCGAGGTCATCGCGATGCTGATCGTGGCCTCCATCTGGTACATGGTGCTCACCACCATCGCGAGCGTCGGCCAGCACTTCCTCGAGAAGCGCTTCGAGCGCGGTCACCACGCGCTGCCGACCAGGATCCGCCGCAACCTGCGGCCGTTCGGCAGGGGGAACGCGTGACGACCGGAACCGGCACCCGGCCCATGGTGCGGATCAGCTCGGTGCGCAAGTGCTTCGGCGCGGTCGAGGTGCTCAAGGGCATCAGCCTGGACGTGCCCGTGGGCGGCGTGGTCTGCGTCGTCGGCCCCTCCGGGTCCGGCAAGTCGACGCTGCTGCGCTGCGTCAACCGCCTGGAGACCATCGACTCCGGCCGCATCTGGGTCGACGGCGACCTCATCGGCTACGCCGAGCGCGACGGCCGGCTGCACCACCTCAGCCCCGCCGCCCTGTCCCGCCAGAAGCAGGACATCGGCATGGTCTTCCAGCGCTTCCACCTGTTCCCGCACCGCACCGCGCTGGAGAACGTCATGGAGGGCCCCGTCGTGGTCAGGGGCGTCCCCAAGGACAAGGCCCGCACCCGGGCGATGGAGCTGCTGGAACGCGTCGGCCTGGCCGACCGCGCCGGCCACTACCCGGCCCAGCTCTCCGGCGGCCAGCAGCAGCGCGTGGCGATCGCCCGCAGCCTGGCCATGGACCCCAAGCTGATGCTCTTCGACGAGCCGACCAGCGCCCTCGACCCCGAGCTGGTCCAGGAGGTCCTCGCCGTCATGCGCGACCTGGCCGCCAGCGGCATGACCATGATGGTGGTGACCCACGAGATGGGCTTCGCCCGCGAGGTCGGCGACGACCTGATCTTCATCGACGGGGGAGTGGTCGTCGAGCGCGGCAACCCCCGCGAGGTGCTCGCCGCCCCCCGCCACGAGCGCTTCCGCGCCTTCCTGGGGCAGGTGCTTTGAGCGACTTCGACCTGCTGCTGACCGGCGGCCTGGTGATCGACGGCACCGCCGGTCCAGGCGCGGCCCGGCACGCCGACGTCGGCGTCCACGCCGGCCGCCTCACCCTCCTGCCGCCCGGCTCCCGCGCCGGGGCCCGGGAGGTGCGCGACGTCACCGGACTGGCCGTCGCGCCCGGGTTCATCGACGTGCACACCCACTCCGACGGCGTCACCCTGATCGGCGGTGAGACGGGCCGCGACCTGGCCGGCGCCTCCGTGCTGCAGGGCGTCACCGTCGAGATCTGCGGCAACTGCGGCTCCAGCCTCTTTCCCGCGCTGCCGGAACGGCTGGCCGCGATGCGCGCCGAGACCCGCGTCTCCTTCGGCGGCGACGTCGGGATGTACGAGGGCTTCACCGAGTTCGCCGCCGCGCACGCCGCCGTTCCCCGCGCCAACCACCTGGCCTCGCTGGTCGGGCACGGCACGCTGCGCTCGGGGGTGATGGGACCGGTGGACCGGCCCGCCACCGCCGCCGAGCTGGAGACCATGTGCGCGCTGCTGGACCGGGCGCTGACGGCGGGCGCCGCCGGCCTGTCCACCGGCCTCATCTACACCCCCGGCACCTACGCCGGCACCGACGAGGTGACCGCGCTCGCGGCCGTCGCCGCCCGGCACGGCAAGCCGTACGTCACCCACCTGCGCGACGAGATGTCCCGGGTGGAGGAGGCGCTGGAGGAGGCCGTGGAGATCGCCCGCGGCAGCGGCGCGGCGCTGCACGTCTCCCACCACAAGACCGCCGGGAAGTACGCCTGGGGGCGGACCGAGCGGACCCTGCCCAGGATCGCCGCGCTGCGCGCCGGAGGGATGGACGTCACCTGCGACGTCTATCCCTATACTGCGGGAAGCACGGCGCTGGCCGCGATGCTCCCGCCCTGGGCCTCCGAGGGAGGGGTCACCGCGCTCACGGTGCGCCTGGCCGACCCCGGCCAGCGTGACCTGATGCGCAGGGCCATCGCCGAGGGCGTGCCCGGCTGGGAGAACACCGTCGGCAACGGCGGGTGGGACCGCATCTCGGTCGCCTGCGCGCCCCGCCACTCCGAGACGGAGGGGCACACGATCGCCGAGCTGGCCGCCGCCCGCGGACAGGACCCCCTCGACGTGGCCGCCGACCTGCTCGTGGCAGAGCAGGGCGAGGTCACCATCATCAGCCACTCGATGATCGAGGACGACGTGCGGCGGGTGCTGGCGGCGCCGTACTCGATGATCGGCTCCGACGGGGTGCCCAAGCCGGGCGGCCGGCCTCACCCGCGCTGGGCGGGGACGTTCCCGCGGGTGCTGGGCCGCTACGTCCGGGAGCTGGGCCTGCTCGACCTGCCCACGGCGGTGCACAAGATGACCGGCATGGCGGCGGAGCGGTTCGGGCTGGCCGGGCGCGGCGTGATCGCCGACGGCGCCCACGCCGACCTGGTCGTCTTCGACCCCGGCACGGTCGCCGACGGCGCCACCTTCGCCGACCCGCTGCTGCCGCCGGCGGGCGTCCACTCGGTGCTCGTCGCCGGTGAGACGGTGGTCCGCGACGGCGCCGGGACCGGCGTCCGGCCCGGGGCGGTGCTGGCGGTATGAGAAACGGTCACGGCGGTACGGGCACCGTACGGCGGACGACGGAGGGGAGACGATGACCGAGTACGGCACGCCGGACGGCCCGGCGAACCGGGAGGGCCCGGCGGGACCGGACGCTCCGGACGGCCCGGACGACACGGGCGGTCTGGACGGTCTGGATGTTACGGACGGTCTGGACGGTCTGGACGGTCCGGGCACGGTCGCGGTGTCCGTGCCCGGCATGATCTCCCGCCACGAGGACACCGAGCTGGTCCTGGCCAGCACCGGCAAGCTGCTGCTGCTGGCCGCCGCGGCCCGGGACATCGCCGCCGGCGCGCTGGAGGAGGCCGAGACCGTGGAGATCCGCCCCGATGACCGCTGCGGCGGTTCCGGCCTGATGGGCGCGCTGTCCGGCGACCGCTGGCCGGTCGGGGATCTCGCGGTGCTGGTCGCCTCGGTGAGCGACAACACCGCCACCAACGCGCTGCTGCGCCGGATCGGCCTGGACCGGGTCGCCGAGGTCGCCGCCGGGCTGGGCTTCACGCGCACCCGTGTCCTGGACCGGATCCGCGAGCCCCGGCTGCCGTCGCACCCGCCGGCCTTCGCCCTCGGCACGGCCGGCGAGCTGGCCAGGTTCGCCGCCCGGCTCGACGGCGCGGAGGAGTGGAGCCGGACCATGCTGCGCTGGATGGCGCACAACACCGACCGGAGCCTGGTGCCCGCGTTGCTGCCGCACGAGCCCGAGGACCGCGTGATCCCCGCCGCGCCCCCGCGCGGGATGGTCTGGGTGGCCAACAAGACCGGCACCGACACCGGCGTGCGCGCCGACGTGGGCGTCATGATCGGCCCGGAGCGGCGGATCGGCTACGCCGTGGTGGCCAACGGGCCCGCCGGGAGCGAGCACGCCCTGGTGCGGAGCGCCCGCCGGGCGGGCCTGGCCATCGCCCGCCTGGCGGGTCTCACCCCCTGAGGCTCCACCGGGAAGGCCTCCTGAGGCTCACCCCCCGAGGCTTCACCGGGAAGGCCTCCTGAGACTCCTCTCCCGAGGCCCCACCGGGAAGGCCCGAACGCCCGGATCCCCGTCGCGGGGGTCCGGGCGTTCTCACGAGCCGGCGGGCGCGGGCGGGTGCGCCCGCCGTGCCGCCCCGGGAGGCCGGCGCGCCGGGTCCTCAGGGAACCCCGGCACGCCGGGGACGGCCTCCGGAGCGGCGGTTCAGGAGGCGGCGAGGACGGGATTGGCGTGGTGGGCGACCGGCTCGCCGCGCAGGTAGCGGGCCACGTCCTCGGCGACGATCCGCGCCGCCTTGGCCGCCGTCTCCTTGCTGGCCCCCGCCAGGTGCGGGGTCATCACCAGGTTGGGTGTGGTGAGCAGGCGGGACCCCTCGGGGATGGGCTCGGTGGGGAAGACGTCCACCGCGGCGCCGAACAGGTGACCCGAGTCCAGGGCGTCGCACAGGGCGTCGTAGTCGAGCAGCGCGCCCCGGGCGCAGTTGACCAGCACCGACCCGGCGGGCATCAGCGCGATCCGCTTCGCGTCGATCATGCCGGTGGTCTCCGGGGTGACCCGGGCGTGCAGGGACACGAAGCGGGAACGGCGCAGCAGCTCCTCCAGCTCCACCTGACCGGGGACGCCGGTGACGTAGGGGTCGTACACCAGCACCTCGGCGCCGAACCCCTCCAGCATGCGGGCCACCCGGCTGCCGATCGCGCCGTAGCCGACCAGGCCGACCGTGCCGCCCTCCAGCTCCGGGCCCACGTGGTCGTACATGTAGTAGTCGCCCCGCCACACGCCCCGGGCGAGGTCGGCGTTGGTCTGCGGGATGCGCCGGGTGGCGGCCAGGAGCATGGCCACCGTGTGTTCGGCGGTGGCGACCGCGTTGCGGCCCGGCGCGAACGTGACGGTCACCCCGGCCTCGGTGGCGGCCTGGAGGTTGGCGTTGACCGGGCCGCCCCGGCTGACGCAGAACAGCTTCAGGTCGGGGCAGGCGTCGAGGACCCGCCGGGTCAGCGGGGCCATCTGGGTCACGCAGATCTCCACGCCACGCAGCGCCTCGATCAGCTCCTCCTCCACGTCGGACGCCTCGTCGACCTCGCCCACCCGGCCGAACGGCACGACCGGCCACGGCAGGGTCAGCTCGCGGATGTCGGCGCCGCCGGGGACCACCTGCCTGAGCGCGTCCGCCAGGAGGTCGCTGCGCACGAAGTGGTCACCGGCGGCGAGGATTCGGATGGTCAACGAACGGCTCCAATCGGAGAGTTGAACTGCAGGATCGCGACCTGCCCGCCGTCGAGGCGCAGCTCGGTGACGGCGCAGTTGTCCAGGCGCGGGAAGAGCCGCCGGTAGGAACCGAGCGGCACCCCGATGAGCCCGCACAGCGCGAGCCTGATTGCGGTCGTGTGGGCCACCACCAGCACCCGCCCGCCGGGATGGGCGGCGGCGATGTCGCCCAGGGCGGCGGTGAACCGGGCGGCGGCCCGCCCGGGGTCCTCGCCCCCGGGCAGCGGGTGGGCGGCGGGATCGGCCTCGAAGGCGGCGCGGGCCTCGGGGAACCGCTCGTGCATCTCGGCGGAGGTCAGCCCCTCACCCCGGCCGAAGTCCAGCTCGCACAGCCGGGCGTCCACCCGCGGTTCGACGCCCGCCGCGCGGGCGCTCGCCTCGGCGGTGATCCGGGCCCGGCTCAGCGTGGACGTCCAGACTGCGGCGAGCCCGGCCGCGGCGGACCAGGCGGCCAGCCGTCCGGCCTGCTCGTGGCCGCGCGGGGTCAGCTCGACGTCGGTGACGCCGGCGTAGCGGTTCTCGGCGTGCCAGACGGTCTCGCCGTGGCGGGCCAGTACGAGCCGGGTCATCGGGTGCTCCTTCTCCGGGCGTGGGCGGCGGCCTCCGTGGGCAGCCAGCCGCGGTCCTCCAGTTCGGCGACGAACCGCAGGTAGTACTCGCGCAGGTCCTCACCGCCGGGTTCGACGACCTCGCGGGTGCGGACCATCCGCGCCGCCGAGGCGGGCCCGGCGGCGAGGACGGCCATGCCGAGCGCGGGCTCGGCGTTCTCCCGCAGGGTCACCGGCCGGCCCAGCACGGCGGCCCTGACCCGGTTCCAGTAGGCGCTGCGGGTCGCGCCGCCGGTCAGCACGATCTCGCCGTCCACCGGGGCGCCGAGCAGATCGAGGTAGTCGAAGCAGAGCCGCTCGATGTAGGCGGCGCCGCGCAGGATCGCGGCGTAGCGGTCGACGTCGTCGCCGACGTGGCCGAGGGTGAAGCCCTCCGCCTCCGGCGCGGCGAACGGGAACCGCTCTCCCCGCGAGACCAGCGGGTAGACGGTGGCGGACGGGTCGGCGGAGGAGCCGCCGGATCCGAAGCGGCCGGCGGCCAGGCGGCTGAGCGCGTCGAGGTCGCGCCCGGCCAGGTCGCGGGCCAGCACGCCCGCGCCGGTGCTGGACGCGCCGCCCGGCAACCACGAGCCGTCCGGGGCGCGGTGGGAGTAGACGACGCCCAGCGGGTCGTGGACCAGCTCCCGGGTGACGCCCTTGAGCACCAGCGTGGTGCCCATCACCGAGTTCCAGCTCCCGGGCGTGAGGGCGCCCGCGCCGAGCTGCGCCGCGCACCCGTCGGTGGTGCCGGCGACCACCGGCGTGCCCGCCGGGATGCCGGTGGCCTCGGCGGCCCCGGCGCAGACCTCGCCGAGCACGGTGCCGGGCCGTACCACGCCGGGCAGCACGGAGGCGGGGACGCCGAGGGCGTCCAGGACGTCCGACGGCCAGCGCTCGTCGATCAGGTCCACGCCCGTCTTCAGCGCGTTGCTCAGGTCGGTGGCGACCGGCAGGCCCGTCAGGCGGCGGTTGACGAAGTCGTTCTGGTGCGCCAGGCGCGCCCCGGCCGGGGCGTCGCGCAGCAGCCACAGCAGCTTGGGCAGCGCCCAATTGGCCTGCATACGGCGGTAGCCGAGCCGGTCCCAGACCCGCGCGCCGGCCTCGTTGACCCGATCGACCTCGCCGGCCGCCCGCCGGTCGTCGTACATCAGCCCGGGGGTGAGGGGCCGGCCGTCGTCGCCGGTGAGCAGGATCGTGCCGGAGGTGGCGTCCACGGCCACGCCGCCGACGGGGCCGGGCGGCACGTCGCGCAGCGCCTCGCGGGCGGCGGCGGCCAGCTGCTCCCACCACTGCTCGGGGTCCTGCTCGTGCCGGGGGCCGTCGCGGTGGCTGGTCAGCGGCCTGCCGGCCGCGCCGAGCACCCGGCCGTCGCCGGTGACGGCCATCACGCGCACGCTCTGCGTGCCCAGGTCTATGCCGATCCACACGCTCATGAGCGGCTCCGCGTTCCGGCGAGCAGCGGCCAGGACCGGGCGGCGGTCTCGCGCAGCGCGAGGAAGTCCCGGTAGAAGGTCTCGTAGGCGCCGGGCCGCGGCCGTACGGCGTCGCGCAGCCGCACGTGGCGCCCGGCCGCCTCTTCAAGATCGGCGGCGGCGCCCGTCGCGGCCAGGCCGACGAGGAAGGCGCCGCGGGCGCCGACCTCGGAGTCGGCCGGCCGGAGCACCGGCAGGCCGGTGACGTCGGCGATCATCCGCACCCACAGGTCGCTCGCCGAGCCGCCGCCGCACACCCGCAGCTCCCGCACGGCGGGGCCGAAGGCGTCCAGGCAGTCGCGGACGACGAACGTGAGGCCCTCGAACACGGCGCGGGCGATGTGCTCACGGTCGTGGTCGAACGACATGCCGAGGAAGGAGCCCCGGGCGAGCGGGTCGCAGAACGGCGCCCGCTCCCCGGCGGGGGACAGGTAGGGCAGGAACGCCAGCCCGCCCGCGCCCGGCGGGCTCGCCGCGGCCAGCTCGCCGAGGGCGGCCGGACCGGGCAGCCCGAGCAGGCGGCAGACCCAGTTGATCACCTCGACCCCGGCGAAGGTGGGGAAGGCCCGCAGGTAGCCGCCGGGGGCCGCGATCGTGATGCCCACGGCGGGGCCGTCGAGGCCGGGTTCGGCGACGATGGTCTCGGTGCACAGCGTGGTGCCCAGGATGCTGCACGCCCGGCCGTCGCCCACCGCGCCCGCCCCGACGGCGGTGGAGACGATGTCGTAGGGGGCCATCACGACCGGGGTCCCGGCGGGCAGGCCCAGCGACGCGGCGGCGGACGCGGTGAGCGCGGCGACGCGGCGCGCGTCGCCGCGCGGCTCTGGCAGCAGCCGCGCGGCCCACTCCAGGCCGAACAGCGCCATCAGCTCGGGGGAGTAGGCACGGGCGCGCAGGTCCATGAACGGTGCCGAGGCGTCGGACTCGTCCGCGGCGATCTCCCCGGTCAGCCGGGAGAAGATCCATCCACCGCAGGTCAGCAGGGCCGCCGAGCGTTCCAGCCGCTCGGGGTCGTGCTCCCGCAGCCAGGTGAGGATGGCGTGCGGCAGCCCCGAGGCGGCGGCGGAGCCGTTGACGCGGAAGGCGCGCCCGGCAGCGCCGGAGCGGTTCCAGGCGTCCACCGCGGCCGTGGCCCGGCCGTCGTTCCACAGGATCGCCGGGCCGGTCGGCTCACCGTCGGGGCCGACCAGCCAGGCGCCGTCGCCCTGGGCGGTGACCGCGACGAAGTCGACGGTCCCGGCCGAGGCGTCGGCGAGCCGGTCGGCGACCGCGCGCACCGTGCGCGCGACCGCCGCCCAGACCGTGTTCATGTCCTGCTCGGCGTGGCCGGGCGCGGGGCGGGACACGCCGGTCTCCTGCCGGGCGACCGCGACCTCCGCCCCCGCCTCGTCGTAGCCGACCGCCTTGACCACCGTGGTTCCGGCGTCGACGCAGATCGCCGCCATCAGGCCCGCCCGTGGGAGGTCCGCGACTTGCGCGCGACCGAGTCGACGACCACGGCCAGCAGCAGCACCACGCCCGTCACCACGAACCGGATGGAGGAGTCGAGGTTCAGCAGCGTCAGGCCGCTGGAGATCGACTGGATGACGATCATGCCGAGCAGCGCGCCGAACGCGGTGCCGCGCCCGCCGAACAGGCTCGTCCCGCCGATCACGGCGGCGGCGATGGCGTTGAGGTTCACGTCGCCGGCGCCGCTGCTCTGGTTGGCGGCGGCCAGCCGGGCGGCGGCGAGGATGCCGCCCACCGCGGCGAAGGAGGAGCAGAGCATGAACACCGAGGTGTAGACGGCCCGGACGTTGATGCCGGCCCGCCGCGCCGCCTCCACGTTGCCGCCGACGGCGTAGACCGACCTGCCCCACTTGGTGCGTGACAGCAGGTAGTGCATGACCAGCACCAGCGCGACGAACAGGACGAACATCCAGCCGACGCCGCGGGTCTGCCCGAGGTACCAGACCACGAACGCCAGCACCGCCAGCAGCGCGATGCTCCGTACGGCCAGCATGGAGGTGGTCCTGGCCGAAAGGCCCGCCCGGCGGCGCTCCCGGGCGTGGAGGTAGCCGCTGGCGAACAGCCCGGCCGCGGCGACGACCGCGAAGGTGTACGACAGCCACTGCGGCACGAAGGCCAGCTGCGCGAAGTTCACCAGGGCCGAGTCGAACGGCAGGTTGATCGATCCCTTGGTGCCCAGCACGTACAGCTGCAGGCCGAGGAAGGCCAGCAACCCGGCCAGCGTGATGACGAAGCTCGGCACCCCGAAGCGGTTGAACAGCTGGGCGTACACCCAGCCGATCGCCGCGCTCAGCGCGATCGCCGCCAGGATGGCCGCCCAGACCGGCAGCCCCTTGTCGACGAACAGCACCGCCAGCACCGCGCCGGACAGGCCGCTGACCGAGCCGACCGACAGGTCGATCTGCCCGACCAGCAGCACGCACACGATGCCGAGCGCGATGACGCCGACCGCGGCCGACTCCAGCGTGAGGTTGACCAGGTTGGTGCTGGACAGGAAGACCGGGTTGAGGATCTGCAGCACGGCCCAGATCACCACGAGGCCGACCACGACGGGGATCACGCCGAGGTCGCCGCCGCGGGCCCGCTCGATCACGTCGGTGACCGCGCCGCGCAGCCCCTCGCGGCTCTGCAGCCGCTCGTCCTGGCGGTCGGTGGCGAGCGTGGTGGTCATGAGAGCCCCTCCTTGCGGCGCGCCCGGCGCTGCGACACCACGTTGTCGGTGGCGCCGGTGATGGCGGCGATGATGTCCTCGACCGAGACGTCGTTCACGTCGAACACCCCGTTGTTACGGCCCAGCCGCAGCACGGCCACGGTGTCGGCGACCGCCTTCACGTCCGCCATGTTGTGGCTGATCATGATGACGCCCAGGCCGTTCTCCCGGAGCCGTTCGACCAGGTTGAGCACCTCGGCCGTCTGCGCGACGCCCAGGGCGGCGGTCGGCTCGTCGAGAATGATGATCTTCGGGTCGCCGAGCAGCGACCTGGCGATCGCGACGGTCTGCCGCTGGCCGCCCGACAGTGACGCCACCGGCACCCGCACGCTGGGGATCTTCGCCGAGAGCTGGCGGAGCAGCTCCCACGAGCGCGTCTCCATCGCCACTTCGTTCAGCCGGAGCGGGCGGAGCTCCTGGCCGAGGAAGAGGTTCTGGATCACGTTGAGGTTCTCGCACAGCGCGAGGTCCTGGAAGACGGTGGCGATGCCGAGCCGGTGGGCGGCCGCCGGACTCGGGATGCCGACCGTCTTCGAGTCGAAGGTGATCGTGCCGGAGTCCGGCGAGTGCACGCCCGACAGGACCTTGACCAGCGTCGACTTGCCGGCGCCGTTGTCCCCGACGACGGCCACGACCTGACCCGCCGCCACATCGAGGTCGATGTCGGTGAGCGCGGCGACCGCACCGAAGGTCTTGCTGATCCCGCGCAGGGACAGGACGCTGTCTTTTTGCTGGGTGGCGGACAAAGGGGCTCCTCGAGATCTACTTGATGCCGAGCTCGGCGCATCCCTTGGCGTACTCACCCGTGCACACCTCGGACGCCTTCATGATTCCGCTCTGGAACAGCACCTCGTTGATGTTGTCCCTGGTCACGACCGTGGGGGTGAACAGCTCCGAGGGAGTGTCGTAGAGGGTGGTCTTGCCCGCGGGCTTCTTGCCCTGCACGAACTGGTAGGCCACGTCGGCCGCGGCCTCGGCCACGGTCTTGATGGGCTTGGAGATCGTGTTGTACTGGTCGCCGGAGATGATGCGCTGGGCGGCGGCCGACTCGGCGTCGTTGCCGGTGACCGGCGGCACCTTCACGCCCGCCGCCTTGAACGCGGCGATCGAGCCGCCTCCGGTGCCGTCGTTGGCCGCCACCACGCCCGCGATCTGGTCGCGGAACTTGGTGATCTGGCCGCTGACCCAGCCCTGGGCCTTCTCCGGCGACCAGTCGGGGGTGTCGAACTCGGCCAGCAGCTTGAAGCCGCTCGGGTCGACCGCGCTGTGGATGCCCTTCTTGATCAGGCCGGCGGCGGCGTCCGTCGGGGAGCCGTTGACCTGGAGGATCCCGCCCTCGGCGTTCTCCTTCTTGAGGTGGTCGACCAGGGACTGGCCGATCATCGAGCCGATCTTCTCGTTGTCGAACGAGACGTAGTAGTCGGCCGGAGTGGTGGGGATCGGCCGGTCGTAGGCGATGACCGGCACGTTCTGCGCCTGCGCCGACTTGACGATGGTCGCGGCGGCGGCGGAGTCGACGGGGTCGATCACGATGGCCTTGACGCCCTGGGCCAGCGCCGAGTTGGCCTGCTGCTGCTGCTTGGAGGCGTCGGAGTCGGCGTTCTGGTAGATGACGGTGCAGCTTGAGCACAGCTGCTTCATCTTCGCCTCGAACAGCGGCTTGTCGGCCAGCTCGTACCGGGTGGAGGCGAGGTCGGGCATGAGGAAGGCCACCTTGGCGTTCTCCGCGCTCCCGCCACCGCTGCCGCCGGTGCCGCCGTCCGCTCCGGTGGAGTCGGAACCACAGGCGGTGAGCGCCATGCCTGCGATGACCGCCACCGCGGCGAACGCCGATGTCCGCATATGAGCTTTCTTCACGGATTCTTCCCTTGCTTGCTGTGTCCTCGCGGAGCGGATCTGCTACGCGGTCCCCCGAGGTCGGGCACGGTCCGCTACACGCGGTGATGCGCCGTGGCCGAACACGCTAGCCGTGTCCGGAATATTTGTCCAGCAAAAGTGTTCAGGGATTTTCCTGGCCCGTGACCTGGCCTTCATGCGCGCGTGGTGACCGGTGAGTTCCCTCCCGGAGCGCGGGGCGCGCGGGGGCGTCACCGTCCGTCAGCGGACCCGGCGGCGGGCGGCGTCGTACGGCGGGCGGCGCGGTGCGGCGGTGCGGTACGGGGGCGGCGTCGTACGGCGGGCGGCACCGTACGGCGGTACGGGAGCGGTGCGGTGCGGTACGGGGGCGGCGTCGTGCGTCGTGCGTCGTGCGGCGCGGCGCGGTACGGCGGGCGGTGCGGTGCGGGTGGCTACGGCGGGTCGCGGACGGACGTCCCCTTCCGCCGGGGCCCCTTCCGTCAGGACCTTTTCGTCAGGGGGCCGTCTCTCGTCAGCGGGTCGCCGACAGCAGGCTCTCCGCGGTCAGGGCGTCGGTGACGAGCTGGTTGAAGTAGCCGCCCCTGGCCCCGGCGACGATCGACAGGACCTTCTCCGGGCCGACCGCCACCGCGATCGAGACGGGGATGCGGCGCAGCTGCTCCAGGCTGGTCGCCACCAGCCGCTCGCTGCCCGGGTAGCCGACGGGCTCGCCGTCGCGGTCGTAGAAGCGCGAGCACACGTCGCCGACGGCGTCGCGCAGGCCGTCGGCGTGGCGGGGCACGAAGGCGGGCACGACCTGGCGCGTCAGCGGCGGCGAGCCGACGCCGACGATCGCGCACCTGGCGTGCGCCCACAGGTCCATGACCTTGCGCACCGACGGCTCGTGCTGCAGGGAGTAGAACAGCTCGGGGCCCGGCTGGGCGGGCGCGTACAGGTAGCTGGGCACGCCCCCGACGCGCTCGGCCAGCAGGCGGGTGGTCTCGTTCGTCTGGAACCAGGGCTGCGGGTCCTCCTGGCCGCCCACGGCCGGGGCGATCGTGACGCCGGGGAACCGCCCCAGGCTCTCCCGCGCGCACTCGTAGACCGTGCTGCCGGAGGAGACGAGCAGCACGTCGCCGGACTCCAGGCCCGCCGCGGCCAGCGCCCTGGCCAGGCCCGGGGCCAGCCACGGGCCCAGCGCCGGACCGCCGACCCTGGGCACCAGGAAGACGCGCCGCAGGCCCAGCGCGGCGGCCACCTCGGCGGCCAGCGGGCCCTCCTCCAGCGTCGTCGGCCGGTGCACCCGGATCTCCACGATGCCGTGCCGGCGCGCCTCGGTCAGCAGCCGGCTCACCGTGGCCCGGCTGACGCCCAGCCGCTTGGCGATGTCGGCCTGGGTGGCGTCCTCAAGGTAGTACTGCGACGCCGCCGCGTACATCAGCTCCTGGGGGAACCGGGCCTGTGCCTCCGGTGCGGCGTCGGCGGCGTTCATGGGCGGGCTCTCCCTAGGCTCTGAACATATGTGCTGAACGGATGAGCGTTGACTATACCTGCGCGCTCTCCGAGGGAAAGGCTAGCGATCCCCGGCGCGGCCCGGTGATCAGTGCGACGCGTTGCGGAGCCGGGCCGAGGCGTCGCGCAGGTAGTCGATGAAGGAGCGCAGAGCCGGGTTGGGGTTGGTCGGGCGGGCCGCCGCGCCGATCCTGCGGTAGAGCCGGGGCCCGTCCAGCCGGCACACCTGGACGCCGGGGGCGCCCCGCGCGCCGAGGCTGGGCACCAGCGCCACCCCGAGCCCGGCCCGCACCAGCCCGAGCGTGACCTCGTAGTGGTCGCTGCGGCAGCGGATCATCGGGCTGAAGCCCTCCAGCGCGCTGGCCCGCTCCAGCACCGAGACCGGGGTGCCGGTGCCGTAGGTGGTGATCCACGGCTCCCCGGCCAGGTCGGCGAGCCGTACCCGCTGCGATCTGCCCGCGGGGTGGCCGGGCGGCACGACCAGCAGCTGCGGCTCGTCGAACAGGTGGGTGACCTCGACCCCCTCCGGCGGCTTCCACGGGTCGAGCGCGTGCTCGAAGACCACCAGCACGTCGAGCGCGCCGCGCTCCAGGTCGGGCATCAGCTCGTGGGGCTGGCCGAGCACCAGGTCCAGCTCCACCGCCGGGTGGCGGGCGGTGAAGGCCGACAGCGCCAGCGGCAGCAACCGGTACCCCGCCGAGGCGAAGAACCCGATCCGCAGCTGCCCGGCGTCGGCCCTGGCCTGCGCCAGCAGGTCCTTCTCGGCGGCCTCGATGATGTCGAGCACCTCCTGGGCGCGGGTCGCCAGCCGCCGGCCCGCCGCGGTCAGCCGCAGGCTCTGGGCGCCCCGCTCGACCAGGCCCACCCCGGCCTCCTCCTCCAGCCGGGACAGCTGGTGGGAGACGGCCGACGGTGAGAGCCGCAGGACGCGCGCGGCGCCGGCGATGCTCCCCGTACGGAAGACCTCCAGCAGGACCCGGAGGCGGTGACTGCTCAACACCGCCTCAGTATGGGGTAATTGTCAGGGTATGAGGGAGTCGGTGCGGTCGCCGACTGGGGAACGGGCCGGTCAGGCGTCCGGGACGGTGGTCACGGCCGGGCGCTCGGAACGCTCCGGATGCCCAAGGTTCCCGGGGTTCCCGGGGTTCCCGGGGTGCTCCGGATGCCCCGAGTGCTCGGGCTGTTCAGCCTGTTCAGCCTGTTCGGGCCGTTCAGGCCGTTCCGTGCGGGCCGCCAGATCGACGACCCGCCCGCCGGTGCCGGTGGCGCACAGCGCGGCGGCGAACAGGATGATCTGGTTGAGGATCTTGAGGAAGGCCAGCATCCCGACGGCGCCCGCCACGACCTGGTAGGCGGGGTTGGCCGCGGTGGTCTCCAGGTAGAACTGGCCGATGGTCTTGAGGATCTCCAGCCCGGCGGTGGCGAACAGCGCGGGCCCCAGCACCCGGCCGAGCGGCAGCCGCAGCCGGGGCGTCACGGTGAGCAGGGCGGCGGCCAGCAGTGTGTTCACCGCCAGGCCGAGCACGAACGAGACCGCCGACAGCAGCCATCTCGTCGCGTCGTCGGTGACGCCCACGGTGTGCAGGAACATCCAGTTCAGCAACGACTCGGCGGCGAAGGAAACCGCGAGGGAGACCGACAGCAGCAGTCCCAGCCCGGCCAGCACGCCCAGGTCGATCACCTGGCGCAGGAGGTAGGGGCCCGGATACTCCTCCAATCGCCAGATCGCCCGGATCGCCGAGCGCATGCTGTCCACCCAGAACAAACCGGTCAGCGGCAGGCCCACCAGGGCGATCGCCCCGGCCGTGCCCCGGGCGTCGCGCAGCGCCGCCACGTCCAGGCGGGGGAAGTTCTCGCTCAGGAAGACCTGCACCGTGGTGATGACCTTCGGGTCGTCCAGCACGTGCCCGATGATCGAGAACCCCAGCAGCCCGAGCGCGAACACCGCGAAGAACGAGTAGTAGGTGAGCGCGGCCGACAGTCGCCCGCCGTCCGCCTGGTCGTACCGCACCCCGGCGCGCACCAGGTGGTCCAGCCAGCCGTTGCGGCGGCGGGCCCGCGTCCAGAACGCCGCCATCCGCCCGGCGAATCCCGTGACCGTCATGGCGGGACACTACCCGGCGCCCGCCGCTCTACCGCCCTCCGGCACCCCGTCCGGCCGGCGGCCCCGCCTGCGGTGCCGGCCCGCCCCGGGACGGGGCCGCCGCCTGGTCAGCAGGAACGTCGCGACGAGCAGTACGGCCAGCAGTCCGGCGACCGGCACCGTCTCCGCAGGCACGCCGTACGGCCCCGTACTGAAGGCCATGGCGGGCGCGCCGGGGCCGGGGGCCGGGCGCACCTCGATCCGCGTGACCGCGGAGGGGACCGGCGCCCCTTCGGCCGGGGGCGCGCCGGTCAGGCTCTCCCTGACCTTGTGCGGCAGGCCGTAGCCGACGACCTTGCTCTCGTCACGGGTCTTGCGCTTCAGCCGGGAGCCGTCGACGTTCGCCTCGATCGTGTGGATCGTTCCACCGTCCACGCTCTCGACCACTCCCACGTGGTCGATGCCGCCGATGTCCCCGCCGCCGGACCAGTCGAAGAAGACCAGCGCCCCCGGTTCGGGCGTGCGCGACCACGCGCCGTGCGTGGTGAACCAGCGGGCGTGGGAGGGGGTCCAGGCGAACCGGCCGACGTAGTCGGCGACGCCGGCCTTCGTCGCGGCCCAGGCGATGAACATGTCGCACCAGGGGGCCTTCTCGTACTCGGCGTCCCGGACGACGCTGGCCGAGTACCACCGGCCGAACACGGTGGGCTGCCCGTCCCGCTGCCGGTACCCGAGCTCCGGCGCCATGGCCTTCAGCAGTGCGTCACCGATCGGATCCAAGGCCGTCAGCCACCCCGTCCGCGTGTCCTCCGCCCTTCCGCGAAGGGTGGGCGCCGTCCGACAATCCGGACTGTATTCCGTGCGACGCGAAGAAGATGGCCTTTTCCGATAAAAGAGCTATTTGTCCGGCATTTTGCTACCGGATCAGCCGAGTCACGGGAACGACCGGTATTTCCGGCCTGTCATGCCCGCCCGGAAGGCTCGGTCCAGCCGGGGGCCGGCCCGAATCGGGAGACCGTCGCCCGGACCGGAGGCCCGTCGCCCGGACCGGAGACCCGCCGGACCGGGCGGCGGCCCGGCGGGACCGCCCGGACCGGGTACCGGCCCGGCGGGATCCACCCGCGCTGGGATCCACCCGCGCTGGGAGGCCCTACGCCGGGAAGCCCCACGCGGGGAGGCCCCGTGCGGGGCGGATGCGGCCTCAGATCAGGCCGAGCGACAGCATCGCGTCCGCGACCTGCTTGAACCCGCCGATGTTGGCCCCGGCCACGTAGTCGCCCGGCATGCCGTACTCGTCGGCGGTCTCCAGGCAGCGGGCGTGGATGTCGCACATGATCTCCCGCAGGCGCTGCTCGGAGAACTCGAAGCTCCAGGAGTCGCGGCTGGCGTTCTGCTGCATCTCCAGCGCGCTGGTGGCCACGCCGCCCGCGTTGGCCGCCTTGCCGGGACCGAAGGCCACCCCCGCCTCCTGGAAGACCCGGATCCCCTCCGGGGATGTGGGCATGTTGGCGCCCTCGCCCACCGCGATGCAGCCTCCCCCCACCAGGGCCTCGGCGTCACGCCCGGTGATCTCGTTCTGGGTGGCCGACGGCATCGCCACCTCGCACGGCACCTCCCACACGGAGCGGCCGGCCATGAAGAGCGCCCCGCCGCGGCGCTCGGCGTAGGCGTCCAGCTGCCTGCGCTCGACCTCCTTGACCTGCTTGAGCAGCGCGAGGTCGATGCCCTTCTCGTCGAGGACGTATCCGGAGGAGTCCGAGCAGGCGACCACCACGCCGCCGAGCTGCTCCACCTTCTCGATCGTGTAGAGGGCGACGTTGCCGGCCCCGGACACCACGACGCGCCGGCCGTCGAACGACGTGCCGCGCGCCTTCAGCATCTCCTCCACGAAGAACGCGCAGCCGTAGCCGGTCGCCTCGGTCCGCACCTGCGCGCCGCCGTAGCTGAGCCCCTTGCCGGTGATCACCCCCGACTCGTAGCGGTTGGTGATCCGCTTGTACTGGCCGAACAGGTAGCCGACCTCGCGCTGCCCGACCCCGATGTCACCGGCCGGGACGTCGGTGTACTCGCCGATGTGGCGGTAGAGCTCGGTCATGAAGCTCTGGCAGAAACGCATCACCTCACGCGCGGAGCGGCCCTTGGGGTCGAAGTCGGAACCCCCCTTGCCGCCGCCGATGGGCAGGCCGGTCAGCGCGTTCTTGAATATCTGCTCGAAGCCGAGGAACTTCACGATGCCGAGGTAGACCGAGGGGTGGAAGCGCAGGCCGCCCTTGTAGGGGCCCAGCGCGCTGTTGAACTCCACCCGGAAACCCCGGTTGATCTGCACCTCGCCCCGGTCGTCCTCCCACGGCACGCGGAAGATGATCTGGCGCTCCGGCTCGCAGATGCGCTCAATGATCTTGGATTCGGCGTATTCGGGATGCTTGGCGAGCACCGGTCCAATGCTCTCCAGCACCTCGCGAACGGCCTGGTGGAACTCGATCTCACCCGGGTTGCGGCTCAGAACGTTATCGTAGATCGACGCCAGTCTTTCGTGCAGCATCGCTCGTCCCCTCGTGTTGGCAGCGATCACAGTGATCTCTGCCAAGAGTAGGCGACGCGGATCCGCTGATCTTCGGAGGCCGGCCGCCCCGCGGGGAGGGCCCGCGGGGCGGCCGGCCAGGCGCCGAAGGCCGGTCAGCGGCCCGGGGAGGGCCAGGCGTTCGGGCGGCAGCCGTACAGCGACTTGGTCTGCTGGAGCATCACCGGGGCCCGCCGGCCGCGCCCGGGGCACGGCGTGTGGCCGTGGCCGAGGCCGTGGCCCACCTCGTGGTTGATGACGTACTCCCGGTAGGTGGCGACGTCGCCCCTGTAGCCCCGCACGCCCTGGTTCCACCGCATGGCGTTGATCACCGCGCGTCTGCCGTTCCAGCAGGACAGCATGCCGTTGGTGATCATCGGCAGGCACTGCCGGTCGGTCATCGCGGGGCTGGACAGCGACACCCGGATCTCCACCGGCCCGCGCGCCACGCGCTTGAACCGGAACCCCCAGCTCCGCGAGTCGTTCAGGGTCCGGTGCACGGCATCGGCGAACTCCCGCCCGTCGAACGGCAGGCCGCGCTCGACCTCGACGATGTAGCGGATTACCCGTCCTCTGCCGCCCGCCGGCGGCTCGGCCCCGCCGCCCACGACGGCGTAGCGGCCACCCGCCGAGGCCGGCACCTTCATCCGCTGCGGCTGCCGGCGGCCGTTGGCCAGGAGGAAGGGACGGTCCGTTCCGGGGGACGACCGCGGCGACGCCGTCGGCGCGGGGGGCGGGGTGGGGGTCACCGGCACCCGGGGCAGGGCCTCGGATGTGCCGGGTGTGTCCGGGACCGGTTCGAGACGACCGCTCAGCAGGGTGGCGCCGCCGGCCAGCAGCGTCGCTGAAATACTGAGGGCAAGAAAGCCCACAAAAGGTTTGCGGTCATAAAATTGTACCTTCCTGGACATAGGCCGTAAACCTTATTACCTCCCGCCGTCAGCGATCAGCCGGGAGGCCCACGCGGGCGGCCGGCGACTCCCGGCCCGGTTCCGGGGTACCGCCCGAGTTCCTGGGTACCGCCAGGGTTCCGGGGTACTGCCAGGCAGACGGTCATGGAAGCGGGTCCCCGCCCGGTGGGCCGCAGCGAGCCCGCGGAGGAGGCGGCGGACCGGGAGGCACCGGATCCGAGCCGGTGGATCCGGCGGAAAGGAGCACGCCGTGCAGCACTACGACGCGGCGATCATCGGCGGCGGGCCGGCCGGGCTGACGGCGGCCATGACGCTGGGCCGCTCGGTGCGCCGGGTGGCGGTCCTGGAGACGAGGCGACCACCGCGCAACGCCCCCTCCAGGGGAGTGCACGGCATCGTCGGCCTCGACGGCCTCACCCCCGACGAGTACCGCCGCCGCGCCTGGACAGACCTGGCGCGGTACGGCATGGCCGACATGTACGAGACCACCGCGACCGACGTGATCCCCGACCCCGAGGGAGGCTTCACCGTCCTGTCCGACCGCCGCGGTCCGCTGTGGGCGCGCCAGGTGCTCCTCGCCACCGGAGTGATCGACGTCCGCCCCGAGGTGGAGGGGTTCGACGAGTGCTGGGGCAGGACGGTCATCCACTGCCCGTTCTGCGTCGGCTGGGAGAACCGGGACCGCGCCTGGGGCGTGGTCACCTCCGACCCCGGTTTCGCCAGGACGGCCGCCGCGGGCTTCTCCGCCTGGAGCCACGACGTGATCGTCCTGGCCGACGGCGCCCTGCCCGAGCCGGTCCCCGAGGCCAGGGTCGTCGAGGGCAGGATCCGCAGGCTCCACCACACCGGCGGCAGGTTGCACGCGGTCGAGCTGGAGGACGGCATGCTCGTCGAACGGCAGACCCTGCTGTGGCAGCCGGGCCAGCGGCCCGTCCCGCTGATCACGCGCCTGGCCGAGCGGCTGGGCCTGGTGCTCGGCGGCGACGGCTACGTCAAGACCGACGAGTGCCGCCGCACCAACGTGCCCGGCCTGTACGCCGCCGGAGACCTCATCACCGACTCGCAGGCGGCGATCGAATCGGCCGCGGCCGGATCGGTCGCGGCCTTCACGATGATCTCCGACGCCTGCGGCGCCTGGGCGGTGGAGCCCGCCTAGACGCCCTGACCGGTCCCGGCCGGAACCGGACCGCGCGCCGCCCGCCCGCCGGGCACCGGCGGACCGCGACACCCGGTCCGGGGTCACCCGGCCGCGGATCCCCCGGGGTCACCCGGCCGCGACCCCCCGGTCCCGGCCGGCGGGACGGCCGGTCGTCAGCGGGCGACGGACCAGCCGTGGATCCTGCCGAGGGCGGCGGCGACGCGGGCGAAGCGGGCCGGGTCGAGGACCGCCCCCTCGCGGCGGATGTCATCCTCCCCAAGCGCGAAGACGCGGTCCAGCCGCAGGTAGGAGACCCGGCCGTCGCGGTCCCAGGAACCCGCGCCCAGCTCCAGCCACTCGCGGGGGTCGTCGTCGCCGTGGCTGGACAGCATCATCGCCAGCAGGCGGCGCCGGTGGCGGCCGACGATCAGCAGCGGCCGGTCCTTGCCCCGGTCCGGGTCCTCCTCGTAGGGGACCCAGGCCCACACGATCTCACCCGGGTCGGCCAGGCCGTCCAGATCGGGGGAGTAGTCGAGGGTCGCCGTCCGGTCCACGCCGTAGACCTCGCGGACCGCCCCCCGGGCCGGCCGCGGGTCCTCACCGAGATCACGCATCCGGACATCCTAATGACCCCGCCCCCGGCGGAGTCGCCGGGGGCGGGCCGAGGGGGACGTCCGGCCGGACTGTCCTGACTGCCCGGACCCGCCCGAATCCGCCAGAATCCGCCAGAATCCGCTCGGACGCGATCGGCCCGCCCGGTCCCGGCGGGCGGTCAGGAGGCCAGGCCGCGGACGGCGTCGGCGACGGGGACGTCGCCACTGACGAGTTCCACGATGTGGCGGTGGGGGCCGGGGGTGTCGAGCAGCTCTACGATGACCGCGGCGACGTCGTCGCGGGACACCCGCCCGGGCGGCACCGGCGGGTGCGACAGCGTGACGCGCCCGGTTCCGGGATCGTCGGTCAGCGTCCCGGGACGCAGGATCGTCCAGTCGAGGTCGCGGCGGCCCTGCAGGTCGTTCTCGGCGGCGGTCTTCGCGTCGATGTACGCCGCCCAGACCTCGTCGCTGCCCGGCTGGGGCGGCTGCCCGGCCCCCATCGAGGAGATCTGGACGAGGCGGCGGACCCCGGCGCGCTCGGCCGCCTCGGCCAGCAGGACCGCGGCCGCGCGGTCGACGGTGTCCTTGCGCGGCACGCCGCTGCCCGCCCCGGCCCCGGCGGCGAACACCGCGGCGTCCGCCCCGGCGAGGAGGGCGGCCACCTCCTCCACCCCCGCCTTCTCCAGGTCGCACACGACGGGCTCGGCCCCGGTCCCGCGGACGTCGTCCTCCTGCGCCGGGTCGCGGATCAGGCTGACGACCTCGTCCCCCCGCCCGGCGAGCAGCCGCCCCAGCCGCAGCCCGATCTTCCCGTGGCCACCGGCGATGACCGTACGCATATGAGCCTCCTCTGACACACGTCGTGGAAATACGGCTCGTCGTACCCCGGAGGACGCGCCTGTCACCGCCCGGAGAACTCCGGGTCGTAGGGGCTGCGGCCCTCCCGGATCGCCGCGACCAGTCGCGCGGTGTGCTCCTGCGCGGCCCGGTGCAGACCGGGGCCGAAGCTGACGCGGGCGACCCCGAGCCCGGCCAGCTCGGCCAGTGACGGCGTGCCGGGGCGGAACATGATGTTGATCGGGCCGCCGATCCCCTCGGCCAGCGCGCCGATGTCGGCGGGCTCGGAGACGGAGATCGGGTAGACGCAGTCGGCGCCGGCCGCCAGGTACTCGCGGCCCCGCCGTACGGCCTCGGCGAGCCGTTCGGCGGGGGAGCCGGAGCCGTGGTGGTAGACGTCGACCCGCGCGTTGATCACCAGGTCCACGCCCGCGGCGGAGGCGGCGGAGCGGACGGCCGCGAGGAAGACGGTCTGCTCGGCGGCGTCGATCATCTCGCCGGTGCGCGGGTCGGAGTCCTCCAGGTTGCAGCCGGCGGCGCCGGTCGCGGCGAGCCGTTCCACCAGCTCCGCGGGCGCCAGGCCGTAGCCGCGCTCCAGGTCGGCGGTGACCGGGACGGCCACCGCGCGGACGATCCGGGCGGTCGCGGCCAGCATCTCCGCGGCCGGGGCCGTCTCCCCGTCGTCGTACCCGAGCACCGGGGCGGCCGCGGCGCTGCCGGTGGCGACGGCCGGGAAGCCCGCCGCCGCCACGATCCGGGCCGAGGCGGCGTCCCAGACGTTGGGCAGCACCAGGGGGTCCCCCGGCACGTGCAGCGCGCGCAGCGCCGCGGCCCTGCCGGGGGCGGGCCGGTCGTTCGTCGTGTCCTCGGCGATGGTCATGATCCGACCCTAGAGGACCGGAGAGGCCGGGCCCCAGAGCCGATTCCACGTCACCGGACCGGGCCATTACCGCGCCCCCCGGACCCGGACGCTCGCCCCCTGGACGCCCGCTGCCCGGAAGCTCGCCGCCCGCCGTATGACCGCCGGCCGTACGCCGGGCGTATGACCGCCGGTCGCCTGCCCGTACGGTCGTCCCACCGGGAGGAACCGGGGCAGGCACCCGTCCGTGGCCGGCGTCCACCGAGTGCTCGCCGAGGGAGGCGGCCCCGGCCGCGTGGTGAACGCGGTGTCCCGGTCGCGGGTCGCCGGGGCCGCGACCGACTCCGGAGGCGCCGAGGGCCGTCACCCCTCGGGTTCGATGCCCAGTGACCGGACGAGCTGGGTCAGTTCTTCGTGGAAGAGCTTGTCGGGGTTGACCGTCTGGGTGCGCAGGTGCCCGTAGATCTCCAGCGATACCAGGCCGTGCAGGTGGCCCCAGATGCGCAGCGCGAGTGCCACGCCGGCCGGAGGCAGTTCGGGGAACGCCGGACGGACCTTGCCGAGCAGTCCGGCGTCGAAGTCGGACCACTGGAAGTCGCTGCGCGCGTGAAGACGTCCGGTGTGCGGCCAGGCGGCGTCGGCGAGGGCGGCGATGCCCGTGCAGACCCGGTGCGCGGCATCCGGGGCGGCGCCGCCCTCGGGTGCCTGGTAGCCGGGCACCGGGTCGCCGTAGATGAGGCGGAAACCCTCGGGATTGGCCAGGGCCCACCCCCGGAAGGCCCGCGCCCACGCCTGGATCCGATCGGCCGGATGCGCCGCGGGAGCCTCGGCCCACGCGGCGTCCACGGCGTCGGCCAGCGCGGTGTAGAGCTCGTTGATCAGCGTGGTCACCAGGTCGTCGCGGGTGGCGAAGTAACCGTAGATCGCGTTGGCGGTCATGCCCATCTCGCGGGCGATGGCCCGCAGCGTGATCGCGTCGGGACCGCCCGCGGCCATCAGCCTGAGCGCGACCTGCTTGATCTCCGTTGTCGTCTCGGCCCGCAGCCGTTCGCGACGTCCTCCCGCGCTTCCCACGACAGTCACTCTACCCTGTCACTGATTTGCGTGGCGTGCATTAACTTCACGCCGTATGGTCTCCTCACGCCACGCAGAGAACAGGGGAGAATCCATGCGCATCGGAGTCATCGGAGCCACGGGCGGTATCGGAAGCCGCGTCGTCACCGAAGCCCTCCACCGGGGGCACCACGTCACAGCGCTCACCCGCGACGCCACCCGGATCGACGAGGAGCGGGAGAACATCGTCTGGGAGAACATCGACGTCCTCGATGCCGGGAGCATCGCCGCGGTCCTGCCCGGACTGGACGTCCTGATCAGCGGATACCAGCCCGGAAACGCCGCTGCCGACTTCGCCGACACCGTGTCGCGTTCGATCGCCGATCCCACGGTCTACGCCGCCGCCGCCCGAGCACTGCTCAAGGCGCTGGAGAGCCACCCCCGGACCCGGCTGATCGTGATCGGCGGTGCCGGCAGCCTGGAGGTCGAGCCCGGCCTCGTACGGGCGGACTCCGACGAACTCCTGCACGAGAGCCTCGACCGGGCGGGACTGCCGAGGGAGTACGCCGCCGCCGTGCGCGGGCATCGGGACGCCCTGAACGTCCTGCGCGCCTCCAACCGTTCAGTCCGGCCGAGGAGATCGCCCCCGGCCGCCGCACCGGACGGTTCCGGATCGGGGGAGACCAGCCGGTCCTCGACGCCGCCGGACGCAGCCGCATCTCCTCCGAGGACGCCGCCGTCGCACTCATCGACGAGGCGGAACTACCCCGCTTCGTCCAGCGGCGCTTCACCATCGGCTACTGAACCGGCCGGATCCGTCCGCCCTGCCCGGACAGCACGAGACCCCCGGCGCCCTCGCCGTGGGCCGGGGGTCTCGCGTCAGGTCGTCGGATCAGGCGCTCTTGCGGCGCTGGGCGCGCAGGATCGCCAAGCGCTCGTTGAGCACCTCCTCAAGGTCCTCGATCGTGCGACGCTCCAGCAGCATGTCCCAGTGCGTCCGCGGCGGCTTGGCCTTCTTGGCCTCCGGGAGCTCACCGTCCACCCGCAGGGCGTTCGCGCCGCACATGCGGCACTCCCACGTCGCCGGGATCTCGGCCTCGGCGGCGAGCGGGACGTCGAACCGATGGCCCTTCGGGCAAATGTAGGACACCTCCTGGCGCGGAGCCAGATCGGTGTTGCGGTCGTTCTCGTAGCTGGTCGCCCCGAGTCGGGTACCGCGTAGCGCACGCTCGCCCATGTCTCAATGCCTCCTGAGGGCCCCGTCGTGAGGGGTTTGTCTCCCACGGCGTACAACGCTTGATACCGTGTGTGGATTCCCACACACGAGGAGATCCAATCGCGCGTTCCTTGCCGGGTCTGCGATGCGCTTTTGGGAAGATGTCTCAGAGGCGTTCGGGCACCTGGTTGCCCGCCGCGCGGATCGCCCGGGGCAGGTTCACCGCGGCGAGCAGGACGAAACCCACCACGAAGAAAATGACCAGCGAGACGATGCCGAGCCGGTAGCTGTCGGTGAGCTGCAGCGCCAGGCCCAGGGTGAACGACCCGAGGAACGTCGAGCCCTTGTCGCTGATCTCGTACAGGCTGTAGTACTCCGCCTCCTTGCCCGCCGGGATCACGTGCGAGAACAGCGACCGCGACAGGGCCTGCGTGCCGCCCATCACGATCGCGATGGCGAAGCCGAGCGCGAAGAACGGCAGGGCCGCCCCCTTGGGCAGGAAGTAGGCCACGGCCACCACGCCGGTCCAGGCGACCAGTGCGGCCAGCACGACGCGCTTGGCGCCGTAGGAGGCGGCCAGCCGGCCGAGCAGCAGCGCGCCGCCGAAGGCGACGAACTGCACCATCAGGATCGCCCCGATCCGCACGGTCTGGCCCAGCCCGAGCTCCTTGTCGGCGTAGGTGGCCGAGAAGGAGATGACGGTCTGCACGCCGTCGTTGTAGATCAGGTAGGCCACCAGGAACGCCAGCGACAGCGGGTATCGGCGCAGCTCCACGATCGTGCGGCCGAGCTGGCGGAAGGTGCCGGTGACGGCCCGGCCCACGCTCTCGGAGCCCCGGGCGAGCGCGCGCCGGTTGCGCAGCCGCAGCATCGGGATGACGGTGAACCCGCCCCACCACAGGCCCGCCGACGCCAGCGCCAGCCGTACGGCGTCGCCCTCCGTCACGTGGAAGGCGTCGTGGTAGAGGAACAGGCCCAGATGGACGGCGAGCAGCAGGCCGCCGCCGAGGTAGCCGAAGCCCCAGCCCATGGCCGAGACCCGGTCGCGCTCGTCCGGCGCGGCGATCTCCGGCAGGAACGAGTTGTAGACGACGAACGCCGCCGAGAACGAGACGCTGGCCATCACGAACAGCGCGCCGCCCAGCAGGTAGCGGTCGCCCGACAGGAACCAGAAGCAGACGGTGGCCCCGGCGCCGAGGTAGGCGAACAGGCCCATGATCTCCCGCTTGCGGCCCGTGTGGTCGGCCAGGGCCCCGGCGACGGGCATCAGGAAGATCTGCAGAACGGCCGAGAAACCCACCACGAAGGAGTAGTAGGCGCTGGGCCGCACGTCGAACCAGAGCACGTCCACGTACGGCCGGCCCGCGGCGGCGGTCTCGGCGATCGTCGTCAGGTACGGGCCCAGGAAGACGGTCAGGACCGTGGTGGGGAAGGCGGAGTTCGCCCAGTCGTAGAAGTACCAGCCGCGTTGCTCGCGCAGGCGGTTCGGGGACGGGGAAAGGTCCTCGGTGACCTTTTCGGCGGTCATGACGGTCCTCGGTTCACTGGGGGGAGGCTGGAACTGGAAGATCGGGAAGGCCGTGGATGCCGGGCCGTTCGGACGGGTGGCCGGGACTCTCGGGTGGGCGGTGGGGGGTGTTCGGATGGGCGGCGGGCCGTTCGGACGGGCGGCCGGGGCGTTCAGACGGGCAGGCCCGCCGGGTGCCACAGGCCCCGTTCCTCCAGCACCCGGCGCAGACCGGAGATGTTGTCCGTCATCACGCCGTCCACGCCGAGATCGAGCAGGCGATCCATCTCGCCGGTGTCGTTGATGGTCCACACGTGGATCTGCATGCCCAGGGCGTGCGCGGTGCGGATCAGGGCGGGCGTGGTGACCCGCAGACCGCGGAAGCCCAGCGGGACCTGGGCGCACGGCACCCCGGCGCGGGCCAGGCGGGCCAGCAGCCGGCCGTAGCGGGTGGTGGAGGAGGCGGCGCGCAGCGACATCACGCCGAGCGGGCCGAGCGAGGAGCACACGTCGCGGCCGATCGCGGCGCGGGCCCGGGCCAGCCGCTCCTCCGAGAAGGAGGTGACACAGACCCGGTCGTAGGCGTTGGTCCGCCTGATCACCCGGGCCAGCGGCCCGATGGACGAGGTCTCCTTGACGTCGATGTTGAACCGCACCCCGGGCCAGGAGCCCAGCAGGTCCTCAAGGAGCGGGATCTCCTCGGTCCCGCCGATCCGCGCCTGCCGGACCACCCGGTAGGGCAGGTCGGAGATCCGGCCGCGCCGGTCGGTCACCCGGTCGAGGGTGTGGTCGTGGAAGGCCAGCAGCACCCCGTCGGCGGTCGCGTGGGCGTCGGTCTCCAGGTAGGTGTAGCCGAGCTCCACGGCGCGGGCGAACGCGGCGTGGCTGTTCTCCCGGCCCTCGGCCGCCCCGCCCCGATGGGCGAAGGCGAGCGGGCCGGGATGGTCGAGGAAGGCGTAACGGCGCTGCACGTGCAGGAGTATGCCGCCTGAGGGCGGGGCGCGTCACCGGGACGGGCGGTGAACGTTCGCGGTGGCCCCGGTGAAACGGCGGGCGCCCGTGGCCGCGTGCCCGCGGCGCCGGACGCCGCGGGAGCCGGCTTCGCCCGCCAGGGGGCCGGTTCCCGGACGCGCCGCGCCGGGAGCGGGGCTCAGTTCCCGGCGGGCATGCCCTTCGCGGCCCATTCCTGGCGGCGGGCCTCGGCCACCGCGATCGCGGTGGCCACCCCCACGTTGAACGAGCCCACCCGGCCGACCTGCGGGATGTAGCAGACGCCGTCGGCTGCCTCCAGCAGCGCCGGGGAGCAGCCGTGGTCCTCGCTGCCCACCACCAGGCACACGTCGCCGTCGAGCTTCGCCTCGTGCAGCGGCACCGCGTCCCCGGTCAGCTCGACCGCGATCACCCTGAAGCCGTCGTCCTTCGCGGCCCGCACCGCTTCCAGGACGGGGACCGGCTCGTCCCACGCCACCAGGCGGTCGGTGCCCAGCGCGGTCTTCTGCGCCTTGGGGTTGGTCGGGGGAGTGGCGTTGCCCGCCAGCCAGACGTGCCCCACCCCGAAGGCGGCGGCCGTACGGAAGATCGAGCCGATGTTGAACGGGCCGGTCACCGACTCCACGATCAGGGCGAGCCTCCCCTCGGTGTGCCTGCGCCAGGTGCGGTTGAGCCGCTTGACGTCCGTCTGCCGCAGCTGCCTGCGCGGATTCGCGGTCATCGTTCGTTCACCGTTCCTCGTTCGTCGTGGTTCACCCGGGCGCGCCGCGGCTCGCCGGGGTCGTTCGTCACCGGGCCGTACGGCCGGCGCCCGGGGGAGGCGGGGCCCCGCCGGGGCGGGTCTCAGCCCTTCCGGTCCGCGGGGCGGGCCTCGACCCTGAGGACCCGGTAGGAGGAGCGGGAGGCCGCGCGGGTGGCGGGCCAGCCCTGCTCGTTCAGCCAGCGCTGCAGCGAGTCGGACCCCAGGTGCTTCTGGACCACGAGGTGGGCGACGCCGTCGGGGGTGAGCCGCGACAGCCAGCGGGTCAGCATCTCGTGCATCGCGGCCTTGCCGATGCGGATGGCGGGGTTGGACCAGATGGCCCGGAACCGCACCTCCGGCGGGACCTCGTCGACATGCACTGACCTTACTTTGTCAAGGCCTGCGCTCTGGGCGTTCCTGGCGCACAGGTCGACCGACCTGCGGTTGACGTCGACGGCCCAGACGGTCGCGGCGGGCGCGCGGGAGGCCATGGTCAGGGCGATCGGGCCGTAGCCGCAGCCGAGATCCAGCAGGTCGCCCTCGGCCGGGGGAGGCGGCACGGTCTCCAGCAGGATCCGGGTGCCCTGGTCGACCCGTTCGGGGGAGAAGACCCCGCTGTCGGTCTCCATCCTCAGGTGAAGGTCGGGGAGCACGAGCGTGACCGAGCCGGGACGGCTGGCGGTCTCGGGACGCTCCTCGAAGTAATGTGCCACGTCGTAGAACGTTACCAACGCCCGGGACCGCGCCGGGGCGGCCGCGTCCCCGGGACCCGTCGCGGGCCGCCCGGAGTCCGGGGCGGGGAGCGGCCACGGCCGGGAGGCGGCCGGGTCAGGGCAGCCGCGTGCCCAGCAGCATCGAGGCCGCGGCGACCGCCATGCCGGTCAGCGCCGCCGCCACCACGAACCACTGGGTGACCTCCTGCTCGACCGTCTGGTAGCCGAGCGAGGTGCCGATCTGCTCGTAGACCTCCCGGAGCTGGCTGCCCGACTCCGCCTCGTAGGCACGGCCGCCGGTGCCCTCCGCCAGACTCTGCAGGGTCGCCTTGTTCACCGGGACGTTGACGTCGCGGCCGTCGATCGTGACGGTGCCGTCCTGCGTGCCGTAGGCGATCGTCGACACCGGCACCCGGGCGGAGGCCGCCGCCTCGACCGCCTCGGCCACCGTACGGCCGGAGGTGTTGTCGCCGTCGGACAGCAGCACGACCGCGGCGGGCGGCGGATCGGTGACCGCCTGCTGGTCGAAGGAGCGGACGGCGTCGAGCGAATTGAACACCGCCTCCCCGATCGCGGTTCCGGCCCGGGTGCTGAGGTTGCCGATGGAGGTGTTGACCGCCTGATGGTCGGTGGTGGGGGAGACCACGACCGAGGCGGAGCGGGCGAAGGCGACCACCCCGACGTTGAACCGCTCGGGCAGGTCCCTGACGAACTTCTGCGCGGCCTGCTTGGCGGCGGTGATCCGGCTGGGTGCGACGTCGCCCGCCTCCATCGACAGCGAGACGTCCAGCGCGATGATGATGGTGGCACGGTCGCGCGGGACCCGCACCGAGTCGGCCGGCCGGGCCGCGCCCAGGACCAGCAGGGACATCATCAGCAGGAACAGCGTGGGGGCGACGTGCCGTCGCCAGCCGGGCCCGGCCGGCGCCACCAGCGCCAGCAGCGGCAGGTTGGTGAAGCGCACGGCGTGACGCCGGCGGGCGAACTGGGCGGCCACGTAGCCCGCCACGACCAGCGCCAGCGCGGCGAACAGCCACAGCCAGGCCGGAGAGAGGAAGGTCACCGTGCCACTCCTGACGTCGGATGCCGGTGCGCCAGGTGCGCCGTGCGCCGCTGCCGCAGGACGAACTGGGCGATGTCGAAGATCCAGTCGCGGTCGGTCCGCAGCACCAGGTGCGCCACTCCGCAGCGGCGCAGCGACGCGCGGGTCGCCGCGCGCTGGGCGGCGGCCGCCTCGGCGTAGGCCGCCCGCAGCCTGCCGGTGAGCCGGACCTCGCGGGTCCGCCCGGTCTCGGGATCGACGAGGCTCACCAGCCCCACCCCGGGCAGCTCCAGCTCACGCGGGTCGATCACCTCGACGGCCAGCACCTGGTGGCGGGCGGCCAGCCGGCGCATCGGCCGCTCCCAGGGCGGCTCCAGACGCGGATCGAGGACGGGTTCGGCGCCCAGGAAGTCGGAGACGATCACTCGCAGCCCGCGGCGGCGCCGTACCGAGGCGAGCACCTCGACCGCCTCGGCCAGGTCGGGGGCGTCGGCGACGGGGCGGCCCCGGGGGGCCTCCGCCAGCGAGTGCAGCAGCCCATAGAGGGCGGGACGGCCGCTCCTGGCGGGCATCCGGTGGATGTGCTCGTCGTGCAGGACGTAGGCGCCGAAGCGGTCGCCGATCCGCCCGGCCAGGAAGCCGATCGCGCCGATCGCGGCGACCACGAGGTCGCGTTTCTCCATGACGGCGGTGCCGAAGTCCATGCTGGGCGACAGGTCGGCCAGCGCCCAGGTCTCCAGCTCCCGGTCGGCGATCAGGTCCCGCACATGCGGGACGCCCGTGCGGGCGGTCACCGCCCAGTCCATGCGGCGGATGTCGTCCTCACCGGGGACGTAGACGCGGCTGTCACCGGCCTCGCTGCCCGGACCCGGGATGAGCCCCTCGTAGGAACCGTGCAGCAACCCGTCCAACCGCCGGACGATCGTCAACTCCAATCGCCGCAGAGCCTGTTCTGTGTTCATGGCGACGCTGCGCGTCGCGGCTCGGGGGCTGGAGCCCGGTGTCTTCCCTCGTCGTTCACTCGCTGCGCTCCCTGTTCATGGCGACACTTCGTGTCGCGGCTCGGGGGCTCATGTCCGGTGTCTTCCCTCGTCACTCCGTCGCTCCGCTCCTGCGTTCCTCGGTCCAGACACCGGCGCCCCCTCGCTGTGTTCATGGCGACACTTCGTGTCGCGGCTCGGGGGCTCTTGCCCGGTGTCTTCCCTCGTCACTTCGTCGCTGCGCTCCTGCGTTCCTCGGTCCAGACACCGGCGCCCCCTCGCGGCTCTCCTCGGTCCGGACACCGGCGCCCCCTCGCGGTCATCGGGCGGGTTGGTTCCAGACGACCAGGGGTGGGGGGACGGCGGCGAGGATGCGTCTGACGACGTCGTCGGGGTCCACGCCGTCGGCGAGGGCGTCGAAGGTGAGCATCAGCCGGTGGGACATCACGTCCACGGCCACGTCGCGGATGTCGTCGGGCAGCAGGTAGTCGCGGCCCCGGAGCAGGGCCAGGCCGCGTCCGGCGGCGACCAGGCCGAGGGTGGCGCGGGGACTGACGCCGACCTCGACGCTCTCCGCCAGGTCGGCCAGGCCGTACTCGGCGGGTGAGCGGGTGGCCATGACCAGCCGGACGACGTAGTCGGCGACGAGCTGGTGCACCGAGACCCGGTCGGCCATGGCCTGCAGCCCCATCAGCCGCCCGGGGTCCAGCACCGCCTTGGGGGCGGGCGGGGTGACGCTCATGCGGTGCAGGATCTCCAGCTCCTCCTGGGCGCTGGGATGGGAGACACGGATCTTGAAGAGGAACCGGTCGCGCTGGACCTCCGGGAGCTGGTAGACGCCCTCGGACTCGATCGGGTTCTGGGTGGCGAGCACGATGAAGGGCCGCGGCAGGGGATGCGTCCGGCCGGCGAGGGTGACCTGCCGCTCGGCCATGACCTCCAGCAGCGCGGACTGCACCTTAGCGGGGGCGCGGTTGATCTCGTCGGCGAGCAGGAAGTTGACGAACACCGGGCCGAGCTCGATGTCGAAGGACTCCCGTGACGGGTGGTAGACGCGCGTCCCGACGATGTCGCTGGGCACCAGGTCAGGGGTGAACTGGATGCGCGCGAAGTCACCGCCCACCACGGTGGCCAGCGTCGAGGCGGCCAGGGTCTTGGCGACGCCCGGCACGCCCTCCAGCAGGCAGTGCCCGCGGGCGAGGAGCGCGACCAGCAGTCGCTCCACCATGTGCTCCTGACCCACGATGACCCGCCGCACCTCGGCGAGGGCCTCGCGCAGCAGTCCGGTGTCGATCTCGCGCGGCAGTTCTTCGGCGACGGTCATGGTGACATTCCACCAAATGAAAACCCGCGCCGCACGGCTGGGCGGGGGTATTTCCCCCGGTCTCCGCGTGGCCCGCCGCCCGCGGCTCGCGCGGGCCGCGTGCGGCGGCGGGCGTGTGCTTTCATGGCAGTCGTGGCCAGTCCGCTCCAGTACGGTGATCCGCCCCATCTCGGGCCCTTCGTCCTTCGAGCCCGCCTGTGGGCGGGGCCGGCCGGGCTCGTCTACCTCGGGCAGGCCCCCGACGGCAGGGCGGTCTCGGTCGCGGTGCTGACCCGGGGAGCGGCGCTGGATCCGGCGGCCCGTGACAGGTTCGTCGCCGCGATCCGCGAGGCCGCGTCCGGTCGTTCGGTCGTGCGGGGGTGGGTGGTCAGGGCCACCAGGGGCAGGACCGCGCTCGCCGCCGACGCGCCGCCGGTGCTCGGGATGAACGGCGGGAGCGCACCGTGGGTGGCCACGCCGTACGAGCCGTCCCGGGCGGGCGCCGAGCGGTTCCTGGAGCCGGTGCTGGTGCGCGGCATGCTGATCGGTGAGCGGCACGGCCCGGACTTCGCGCCGTACTGGGTGAGCGACCGCGTGCCCGCGCTTCCCGGCCCGCCGAAGCCCGCCCCGCCGCCGACCGAGCCCCGCCGGTCGGTGGTCCTGGCCGGGGTGGTGCTGACCGTTCTGCTGGTGATGACGGTGGTGATGGCGTGGCTGCTGCTGCGCGCCGAGGGCGAGGCGCAGACGCCGCGCAGGCCGCTGCCGGCGACGGTGTTCGTGCCGACCCCGCCGCCGGTCCCGGGCACCCCGGACCCCAACCGGCCCACCGTGTCGCCGTCGCCGTCCCCCTCGCAGAGCGGTACGGGGACCCCGGGCCCCCGGGAGGGCGACGAGGACGACGGCGCCCCCATCTGAGAACACAGCGAGGGGCCACCGGTGCCTGGACCGATGAGAGCCGCGAGGGGGCGCCGGTGTCTGGACTGAGGAACGCAGTCGCGGAGCGGCGGAGTGACGAGGGAAGGCGCCGGGCTTGAGCCCCCGAGCCGCGACGCGCAGCGTCGCCATGAGCCCGTGAGGGGGCGCCGGTGTCTGGACTGAGGAGAGAGCGAGCGTAGCGAGTGAACGACGAGGGAAGGCGCCGGGTCTGAGCCCCCGAGCCGCGACGCGCAGCGTCGCCATGAGCAGGGTAGGGAAACCGCCGTGACCGAACTTCGCCAGAGCAATCCCGCGGAACCAGGCATCGTACGGCGGCGCAGGGGCCGCGGGTTCAGCTACCACTATTCCGACGGCAGGCCCGTGCGCGACCGCCTTACCCTCGACCGGATCCGGGCGCTGGTGCTCCCGCCCGCCTGGACCGACGTGTGGATCTGCCGATGGTCCGACGGGCACATCCAGGCGGTGGGCACCGACACCGCGGGGCGCCGCCAGTACCGCTACCACGACGACTGGCGCAGGGAGCAGGACCGGCTGAAGTTCGACCGGGTGCTGGAGATGGCCGAGCGGCTGCCCAAGTTCCGTGAGCGGGTCGCCGAGCATCTGGGGCAGCGGGGGCTGACGCGTGAGCGGGTGATGGCGGCCGCGGCCCGGATGCTCGACATCGGCTTCTTCCGGGTCGGCGGGGAGGCGTACGAGTCGTTCGGGCTGGCCACGCTCCGGATGGAGCACGCCACCTGCTCGGCGGGCCACGTCGTCTGTTCCTACCCGGCCAAGGGCGGCAAGCAGCGGGAGGTGGAGATCATGGACGCGGACGTGTGCAAGGTGGTCACCGCCCTGCACCGGGCCGCGGAGGAGGGGGAGTTGCTGCGCTACCGGGACGGTTCCCGCTGGGTGGACGTGCGCAGCGACGACATTAACGCCTACCTGCGCGAGACGCTGGAGACCGAGGTGTCGGCGAAGGACTTCCGTACCTGGCACGGGACGGTCCTGGCCGCCGTGGGCCTGGCGGTCTCCGCCCGCGCCCGGTCCAGGACCGGCCGGAGGCGGGCGATCAGCCGGGTGGTGAACGAGGTGGCGGGCTACCTGGGCAACACCCCGGCCGTCGCCCGCGTCTCGTACATCGACCCGCGTGTCATCGAGGCCTACGAGAGGGGCCGGACCATCGGGCCCGCGCTCGGAAAGCTCGGCGCCGACGCCGCTTTCGGGCAGCTGGCCACGCACGGTGGCGTGGAGCAGGCGGTGATCTCCCTGCTGCGGGACTCGGCCCGGGAGGGCTCCCGGGGAAAGGCGCGGCGCGGGGGCGGCCGGCGCAGGGGCCGCGTGAAAACCGAGGGTCGCGCGAAGGTCGGGGCCGTGTGAAAGCCGAAGGACACATGAAGCCCGAAGGACGCGTGAAGGCCACAAGGACGCGTGAAGCCCGAAGGACGCGTGAAGGCCGAGAGTCACGTGAAGGCCGGGGTCGCATGAAAGGCGGTGACGCGGGCAGGGAGCCGGTGAACGAGGGAGAGAGGTGATTCCGATGCCGGCACGGAAGGAAATGCCGTCCACCATCCAGCGTTCTCCCAAGAAGGCGCAGGAGACCTGGAGCAAGGCCCATGACTCGGCGGTGGAGACCTACGGTGAGGGGGAGCGGGCGCATCGTACGGCGTTCGCGGCGCTGAAGCACTCCTTCGAGAAGGTCGGCGACCACTGGGAGGAGAAGTCCCGCAAGGGGCCCTCCGACTCCCAGGCGGCCAAGAGCACTCCGAAGCGCGGCAAGACCGCCGAGGGGGTCGACGCCAAGGCGTCCAAGCAGCACCTGTACGAGGTCGCCAAGCGCCTGGATGTGCCCGGACGCTCCTCGATGAGCAAGGAGGAGCTGGTGGACGCGATCAAGAAGGCCAATCGGAGGGCCACGGCGAAGTCCCGCTGAGGGAATCGGATGCCCGCGTGACGGCCGCGTACCGTTCACGCGGGTCTCCATGTTACGGAGATTCTTTTCCTTCCCCGCTATAAATCACACACCGCCGGATATGGGGACCTCGTGTGCCGACAGGCTCGGTACGCCGAAGTGATCGCGACACGGAAGGGAATGACGTCATGACGGACGTGTCGAGCATGGGGTCGCAGCCGGGTGATGAGCGCCCGACGCTGACGAATCGGCAGGGACACCCGGTCTATGACAACCAGAATCAGCGCACGATCGGCGCGCGGGGCCCGGCGACCCTGGAGAACTACCAGTTCCTGGAGAAGATCAGCCACTTCGACCGGGAGCGCATCCCGGAGCGGGTGGTGCACGCCCGGGGGACGACCGCCTACGGCTTCTTCGAGGCGTACGGCAAGCTGGGTGACGAGCCGATCAGCCGGTTCACCAGGGCGAAGCTCTTCCAGGAGGCGGGCAAGCGCACCGACGTCGCCGTGCGTTTCTCCACGGTGATCGGCGGTCGCGACTCCTCGGAGGCGGCGCGCGACCCGCGCGGGTTCGCGGTGAAGTTCTACACCGAGGACGGCAACTGGGACCTCGTCGGCAACAACCTGGCCGTCTTCTTCATCCGGGACGCCATCAAGTTCCCCGACGTGATCCACGCGCTCAAGCCGGACCCGGTGACGTTCCGGCAGGAGCCCAACCGGATCTTCGACTTCATGTCGCAGACGCCGGAGTGCATGCACATGCTGGTGAACCTGTTCAGCCCGCGGGGCATCCCGGCCGACTACCGGCACATGCAGGGCTTCGGGGTCAACACCTACAAGTGGGTCAACGCCGAGGGTGTGACGCACCTGGTGAAGTATCACTGGATGCCCAAGCAGGGCGTGCGGAGCATGACGGTGGCGGACGCGGCGGCCGTGCAGGCCAAGGAACTGGGCCACGCCACCAAGGACCTGCGCGACTCCATCGACCGCGGTGAGTTCCCCGAGTGGGAGCTGCTGGTGCAGATCATGTCGGACGACGAGCATCCCGAGCTGGACTTCGACCCGCTGGACGACACCAAGGTCTGGCCGGAGAACGAGTTCCCGGCGCTGCCGGTCGGCCGGATGGTCCTCAACCGCAGTGTGCAGAACAACTTCGCCGAGAACGAGCAGATCTCCTTCGGTACCGGCGTGCTGGTCGACGGGCTCGACTTCTCCGACGACAAGATGCTGGTCGGCCGGACGTTCTCCTACAGCGACACCCAGCGCTACCGGGTTGGGCCGAACTACCTGCAGCTGCCGGTGAACCAGGCGAAGAACGCCAAGGTGCGGACCAACCAGCGAGACGGCCAGATGACCTACTACGTCGACGGCGAGGGGGAGAACCCGCACGTCAACTACGAGCCGTCCATCACCGGCGGGCTGCGTGAGGCGCAGTACCCGACCCGCGACGAGCAGGGGCCGGTCGTCTCCGGGCGGCTGACCCGCAAGCGCATCCCGCGGACCAACGACTACACCCAGGCCGGTCAGCGCTACGCGCTGATGGAGCAGTGGGAGCGCGACGACCTGGTGCTGAACTTCGTCACCTTGCTGTCGCAGGCCGAGCGTCCCATCCAGGAGCGCATGGTCTGGCACTTCCTGATGGTCGACGACGACCTGGGCCTGCGCGTCGGCGAGGGGCTGGGCATCGGGCCGGAGGACGTCGCCCACCTGGAGCCGCTGGCGACCCAGAACCTGAGCGAGGAGGAGCTGGGCCGGCTGTCCAACCTGGGCAAGAACGGGCCGCGTGACGTGAGCGGCCTGAAGATGACGCACGGCGTGCCCAACGAGCGGGCGCGGATGGCCGAGACGGCCTGACGGCCGCCGGATTCGGCGCCCGGACGCGGAGTCCGGGCGCCGGTTTTCGCGGGTTCTACGGGGTTCTACGGCGTTTGCCGCCATTGCGCCGGGGCAGTCGATCACGGTGCCCGAAGCCCCCCATCTCCAGAGGTTCGTGCCTCCCGCCCAGGACCTGCGGGTCCGCTGGCGGCTGTCAGCGACGGAGTTCCTGTTCACACCGCTGCTGATGGTGCTCGGGTTCGTCGGGCTGGCCGCGGTGTCCGTCTTCGCCGACATCGCCCTGTCGAGGTCGCACGGGGCCGTGCACGACCTCTTCCTCCGGCTGTTCCCGCACGCCAACCTGCTCAGGATGCTGAGCGTGATCGCCTCCGGTCTGGTGACGGTGACCACGCTCACGCTGTCGGCGCTGCTGGTGGCGATCTCCCACACGTCCACCTCGGTCGCGCCGGTGGTCTTCGACCAGTTCCTGCGGCGCAGGGCCAACCAGGCGTACTTCGGCTACTTCGCGGGCTGTGCGACCTTCACCTATCTCGTGATGGCCGTCTCGCGCCCGGAGTGGATCGGGGTGGGGGCGATGCTGGCGGTCGTACTGGCCGCCGGGGCGCTGGTCCTGCTGGTGTTCATGGGCTACGGCGTGATCGACCAGATGCGGCCCACCTCCGTGGTGCGTTCGATCCAGGACCTCGCCATCCGGGCCAGGCTGCGCCAGATGCCGCTGGTGGCCCGCTCCCGCCGCAGGCGGACGCTGGACGGCGAGCCGACCTCGGTGACCACCCGCGAGACGGGGTACGTGATCGACATCAGCACGGCCCGCCTGCAGGACCTGCTGCGCGGCACCGGGGAGGAGATCGAGGTGGAGTTCCGGGTGCGGATCGGCGACCTGCTCGCCTACGGCGACATCGTCGCCCACATCCGGGGCGGGGACGCCGGCCGCCGTGCCCACGTCGCCGGCAACATCCTGTCCTGCGTCATGATCGACCGGTCCCGCAACGCCGGCGTCGACCCCGACCACGCCGTCGAGCAGCTCGGCCACGTCGCCTGGGCCGCCAATTCCACCCGGCAGAACCCCGACGTGGCGGTGGCGGCGATCGGGGCCCTGCGCGACCTGTCGGCCCGGTGGGCGGCGGCGGGCGTGCCCGACGCCGAGCTGTACGGCGGGCCGTTGCCGGTGGTCTACGAGGACGTGGCGCAGCGGCGGATCGTCACCGCGCTGGTGGACCTGGTGGTGGTGAGCACCTCCTCCCGGCAGCACCAGACGTGCGCCGCGGCGCTGTCCACCCTCGCCGACATCCTGCCGCAGCTGGAGGGCCGGGACCGCGACGTGGCGGTCAGGAGCCTGCAACGGGCGCTGCCCGCGACGCTGTCGCACGTGGCGAGTGTGGAGATGGGGCACGGCCTGGCCAAGCTGCGGGCCACGCTGGACGAGATCGGCCGGGAGGACCTGGCCGACGAGGTGCGGGAGATGGGCCCGCGCCTGGCTCGGGAGAGCGGCCTCGGGGAGGAGGGGGACATGCTCGACTCCCTCGACGACTCGACGCCGACCGGCCCGCTGTCCTTCCGGTTCCGCTGAGCGGCGGGGCGTGAGCGGCGGGGCAGGGAAACAGCTGGCAAAGTAACGCGATTTTTCGCCTTAAAAGGTATGAATGTATCTCCCGTGGGCACGCGAGCCAGAAGCCAAGTTGCGAATCATCACGCCTTTCATCTTCATTGGATCGCCTATGTCTGGACAGGGCAACGTCGTGCCCATCATCCACTGGTCCCGCAGTTCCCTGTGCCTGGAGGAGGATCCGGAGCTCTTCTTCCCCGTCTCTTTCGAAGGCCCCGGCCGGGAGCAGTGCGAGCAGGCCAAAGCCGTCTGCAACCGCTGTCCGGTCAAGCGGCGCTGCCTGGACTACGCCCTGAACACCCAGCAGATGTACGGGGTCTGGGGCGGCACCACCCCTGACGAGCGCAGGGCGCTCATGGCGGTGGTGCGCCGCAAGGCCAGGGCGAAGGCCGAGGCGGTCACCCGGAGCTGACCCGCGCCCCCGGCCGGTCCGCCCCGGCGGGTCCGCCGCCTTGGGCGGGGTCGCCCTCCCGCCGTCCCCGCTTCACGGATGGGATCATCCGTACGCCGGGCGGGGCTCCCTCAGGCCGCCCCGCCACCTGAACCGTTCCGGCCGGTGAGCTCGGCCAGCCGTGCCGCGTTGCGCTGCGAGCCGTCACCCCAGTAGTTGTTGAAGATCACATGAGTGGCGGCGGCCTCGGCGGACAGCAGCCGGACGTTCTCCGCCCACCGCGCCAGCTCCTCCTCGGAGTACAGGTAGGCGAAGCGCTCCTCCTTCGTCCCACCCACCCACCGGTCGGAGTGGCCGTGCAGGCGGACCACCGCCAGGTCGCCGGCGGTCACGGCCAGCACCGGCGGGACCGACGACGGATGCCCCTGGGGCATGTCGACGCAGACGTAGGGGATCTCGTGCGAGGCGAGGAACTCCAGGGTCTCCTCGCGGTTGCGCTCCGGCTCCATCCAGGTCCGGTTGCGGAACTCCACGCAGACGCGCATCGGACGGCAGCGCCGTACGCAGTCGAGGATGTAGCGCCGCTGGGCCGCCCCGATGGCGAACCACGGGGGGAACTGGAACAGGACCGCCCCCAGCTTGCCCGCCTCCTGCAGCGGCGCCAGCGCCGACAGGAACCGCTGCCAGACCTCCTCGGTGATCTCCGGGCCGACGTCGCGCAGGTAGAGGTTGCGCTTGGCCGTGCCGACGCGGTCGCGCAGGTCGGCGTAGAGGGACCGGGGCGGGGTGGGGTGGTCGGTCAGCAGCGAGAACGCCTTGATGTTGAAGGTGAAGTCCGGCGGCGTCCGGTCCCGCCAGGCCTCCACCGTGCGCTGGGCGGGCGGGTGGTAGTAGGTGGCGTCCACCTCGACGATCGGGAACTGCGAGGCGTAGTAGGCCAGCCGCTCGGCCGGGGTGGAGACGTCCGCGGGATACCAGCCCGACTCCAGCAGCGACCGGTCGGTCCAGGAGGCCGTGCCGACCAGGATCCGGCCCGCCCTGGGCCGCAGGGCGGCGGGCGGCGGGGCGGTGTGCGGGAAGGAGGGCGGTGTCGTCATGCCCGCATCCCTGCCCCGCGGCGCGGCTCCGTCACCCGTCGCGGCGACCCCATCGGACGCCTTCCCCCACCGTGGCCGCGGCGGCCGGCCCGGCGCCCGGGACACCGGGCCGGGCCGTCCGGCGGGGACGGGACGCCGCGGTCACGGCCGCTTGCCGACCCCGGTGCTCAGCTCGCCGGTCCGCGCCGGGCCGCCGGTCTCCGTCGACAGCGGCGGCGTCGCCATGCCCTCGACGCCCCGCAGGCCCTCGAACAGCTCCCGCAGCGCGTCGACCGCCGTGTGGCGGGGCTGCCAGCCCAGCTCGGTACGGGCCCGGGTGACGTCCATGACCGGCATCTTCAGCACCATGTCCACCAGGGCGGGCGAGGCGGGGATCAGCCGCGCGTACCAGGCGGCCGCCGCGGTCCCCCTGAGCACCCAGTCGGGCACCGGCAGCAGCCGGGCGCCCAGCAGCTCGGCCAGCGTCGACGGCTCGACGACCGGCTCGGCGGCGAGGTTGAAGGCCCCCGACACCGGCCGGGTGACCGCGAGCCGGAACGCCTCGCCGGCGTCCTCGCCGTGCACCGCCTGGAACCTCAGGCCCGGGTTGTCCGGGACGAAGGGGATCAGGCCGGGCCGTACGAGCCGCTGGGGGATGAACGGCCCGCCGAACAGCCGCCGCTGCTCGGTCGCCGCCTCCCGCTTGAAGACGAAGCCCGGCCGCATCCGCACCACCCGGGTGCCTGGATGGTCCCGTTCGAAGGTGTCGAGCACCCGCTCCACGTAGGCCTTCTCCCGGCCGTAGGCGGCGCCGGGCCAGCCGTTGGTGGGCCAGTCCTCGCCGACCGGCCGGTTCTTCGGGCCGGGGGAGTAGGCGCCCACCGAGGAGGAGTAGACCAGGGCGGGGACCTCCTGCCGGGCGGCCGCCTCGAACACCCGGATGCTGCCCAGCACGTTGGACCGCCAGGTCGTCACCGGGTCCCGGGTGGGCTGGAACAGCCACGCCAGGTGCACCACGGCGTCCGCTCCCGCCAGGTGCGTGTCCAGGTCGCCGGTGGAGACGTCCACCGAACGCCATGTCGTCTTGTCGGGACTCCAGTCCGGGATCCTCCGGGCCAGGCCGACGATGGATGTGACTTCGGGATCGGCCGCCAGGGCGGACACCGTGCTGGTGCCCACGTTCCCGGTGGCGCCGACGACTACTACGCGCATATGTACGGGAATGCCCCGGCCTGCGCGGTCGAACCCGTACCGGGTGATGGCTTTGCCGTATGCGGCAGGGCGGCAGAGTTCCGCCGCCCGGAGCCCCGGCACGCGGCGGGCGGGTGGCGCTTCCCGGCCGGGGGACGGTGTTCTCCGATCGGGGGAGGGCGCTTTCCGATCGGAAGGGTTGTGCTTCCCGGCCGGGCGGGTGGTGCTTTCCGATCGGAGGGGTGGTGCTTTCCGGCCGGGCGGGTGGTGCTTTCCGATCGGAGGGGTGGTGCTTTCCGGCCGGGGGAGGGCGGCGCGGGATCTTCGGGCGGTGATGTGTCAGCCTGGGAGCATGGCGACAGCACGGTGGAACGGCGAGATCATCGCGCGGAGCGACGACACCCGGGTCGTGGAGGGCAACCACTACTTCCCGATCGAGTCGGTGTTCCCGCAGTACCTGAGGCCGTCGGAGACGACCACGGTCTGCCCCTGGAAGGGCACGGCGAACTACTACACGCTGGAGGTGGACGGAAAGCAGAACCCCGACGCGGCGTGGTTCTACGCCGAGCCCAAGCCTGAGGCGGCCCAGATCAAGGATCGGGTGGCCTTCTGGAGAGGCGTGGAGGTCACCGACTGAGGCCGGGCCGTCCGGTTCTCCCGCGTGGGAGAACCGGACGGGTGAGGGTTCGAAACCCTCCGCTGAGGAACTGTCGGTGTATGGATGCATTCGCTCACGTCGATGCCTACTGGCGGGCCGCCAACTACCTGTCGGTCGGGCAGATCTACCTCCTCGGCAACCCGCTGCTGTCCGAACCGCTCCGGCCCGAGGACATCAAGCCCCGGCTGCTGGGCCACTGGGGCACCACGCCGGGGCTGAACTTCTGCTTCGCCCACCTCAACCGGATCATCACCGAGCGCGACCAGGACATGATCTACATCGTCGGCCCCGGACACGGCGGCCCGGCGGCGGTCGCGCACGCCTGGCTGGAGGGCACCTACACCGAGAAGTACCCCCACATCCGGCAGGACGCCGAGGGGATGCGGCGGCTGTTCCGGCAGTTCTCCTTCCCCGGCGGAATCCCGAGCCACGTCGCCCCCGAGGTGCCCGGCTCCATCAACGAGGGCGGCGAGCTGGGCTACTCACTGGCCCACGCCTTCGGCGCCGCCTTCGACAACCCCGATCTCGTGGTGGCCTGCGTGGTCGGCGACGGTGAGGCCGAGACAGGCCCGCTGGCCGCGAGCTGGCACTCCAACAAGTTCCTCAACCACGCCCGGGACGGCGCCGTCCTGCCGATCCTCCACCTCAACGGCTACAAGATCGCCAACCCGACGATCCTGTCCCGCATCCCCGAGGAAGAGCTGGTCAAGCTCATGGAGGGGTACGGCTACCGCCCGCACGTCGTCGCCGGTGACGACCCGGCCGCCATGCACCCGCTGATGGCCGAGACCCTGGACCGGGTCTTCGACGAGATCGCCGAGTACAAGGAGGGCCGCGCCACCCGGCTCCCGATGATCATCCTGCGCACCCCGAAAGGCTGGACGGGCCCGCGCGAGGTGGACGGCCTGCAGGTCGAGGGCACCTGGCGCTCCCACCAGGTGCCGCTGACCGGGGTGCGCGACAACCCCGAACACCTGCGGGCCCTGGAGGAGTGGATGCGCTCCTACCGGCCCGGGGAGCTGTTCGACGCCGACGGGCGGCCCGTGCCGGAGGTGCTGGAGACGGTGCCCGCCGGGCCGCTCCGGATGAGCGCCAACCCGCACGCCAACGGCGGCGAGCTGCTGCGCCCGCTCGCGCTGCCCGACTTCCGCGACCACGCCGTCGCGGTGAAGTCCCCGGCGACGCAGCTCACCGAGCCGACCCGCGTGCTGGGCGGCCTGCTGCGCGACGTCATCGCCGCCAACCCCGACGACTTCCGGCTGATGGGGCCGGACGAGACCGCCTCCAACCGGCTGTCGGCCGTCTTCGAGGTCACCGACCGGGCCTGGGACACCCGGACCCTCGGCACCGACGAGAACCTCGGCCCCGACGGCCGGGTGATGGAGGTGCTCAGCGAGCACCTGTGCCAGGGCTGGCTGGAGGGCTACCTGCTGACCGGCCGGCACGGGCTGTTCAACTGCTACGAGGCGTTCATCCACATCGTCGACTCGATGTTCAACCAGCACGCCAAGTGGCTGGAGTCGTCGCAGAAGATCCCCTGGCGGCGGCCGGTCGCCTCGCTGAACTACCTGCTGTCGTCGCACGTCTGGCGCCAGGACCACAACGGCTTCAGCCACCAGGACCCCGGCTTCCTCGACGTGGTGATGAACAAGAAATCCTCGGTGGTGCGGATCTACCTGCCGCCGGACGCCAACACCCTGCTGTCCGTCGCCGACCACTGCCTGCGCTCGCGCGACTACGTCAACCTCGTCGTGGCGGGCAAGCAGCCGGTGCTGGACCTGTTCACCATGGAGGAGGCGGTCGCGCACTGCACCCGGGGGCTGGGCATCCTGGAGTGGGCCTCCACCGACGACGGGTCAGAGCCCGACGTGGTCCTGGCCTGCGCCGGGGACGTGCCGACGCTGGAGACCCTCGCCGCCGCCGCGCTGCTGCGCGAGCACCTGCCCGAGCTGCGGGTACGGGTGATCAACGTCGTGGACCTGATGCGGCTGCAGCCGGAGTCGGAGCACCCGCACGGCATGTCCGACACCGAGTTCGACACGCTGTTCACCACCGACAGGCCGATCATCTTCAACTTCCACGGCTACCCGCTGTCGATCCACCGGCTCACCTACCGCCGCAACGGCCACGACAACATCCACGTGCGGGGCTACAAGGAGGAGGGCACCACCACCACGCCCTTCGACATGGCGATGCTCAACGACATCGACCGCTACCACCTGGTCATGGACGTCATCGACCGGGTGCCCGGGCTCGGCGCCACCGCCGCCCACCTGCGCCAGCGGATGGCCGACGAGCGCCTGCGCGCCCGCGCCCACACCCGCGAGTACGGCGAGGACCCGGCCGGCATCCGCGACTGGATCTGGCCCTACTGACCCGCCGGCCGCCGGGGGACGGCCGCTCCGGACCGCCCCCGGCGGCCCCGCCGTACGGTAAATCCGCCACCATCGCCGCCCGAACAGCGGAAATACAGCGGGAACACCTTCAGGAACCTCCTTTTACGGTGAGTTAACCGCCGGATGAGCTCCGCGTCACACGCGGCCGCTCCGCGGGAGACGACCGGCGCCGTCGGGCGACCGTTCCTGGAGGTTAACCGTATGGATGTGAAGGACTCCGCGTTGCGGGCCGAGCTGGACAGGCGGCTCGTCACCCTCGAACGCGACGAGTCGGGCGACCCGGCGCACGCGCCCCTCGCCGCGGCCGACCTGTGGCTGCTGGCCGCCATCGTCGTGGCCCTCACGATCGCCGGGTGGGTGATGGCGTGATGTCGGCCAACGAAGACGTCGCCAAGGAGGCGACCTTCGGGTCGCTGCCCGTGCTGCGCAGCGAGCGGGTCTGGAACTTCACCGACTTCACCTGGGTGAACGTCGGTCTGGCCATCGCGACGTGGGCGTTCCTCGTCGGCGGCTCCACGGCCGCGCTGGTGGGCTTCCAGAAGGGCCTGGCGGCGATGGTCATCGGCAACGCCATCGGCGTCGCCGTGATGCTGCTGGGCAGCGTCGTCTCCAGCCAGCGCTACGGCGTGGAGCAGTACACCCTGCTGCGCAGTGTGTTCGGGTTCGGCGGGGTCGCCGTCCTGGTGTTCACCGTCGTGCTCTTCACCGAGATGGGCTGGTCGGCGCTGCTCGGCGTGATGTTCGGGCGGGCCACCACGCAGGTGTCCAACCAGGTGTTCGGCACCGACATCGGCCCCAACGCGCTGCCGGTGACCATCCTGGCCCTCCTCGCGCTGGCGATCGCCTGGATCGTCCTGGCCAAGGGTCCGCTGACGATGCGGTTCCTCAACCGCATCGTCTCGCCCGGCCTGGCCCTGCTGACCGTCGGCATGATCGTGCTGGTGCTCACCAAGACCTCGTGGAACGACCTGCTGGCGGCCAAGCCGCTGAACCCGTTCCCCAGCGAGGGGCTGAACTTCGCCCTCGCCGTCGAGTTCAACCTCGGCGTCGGCCTGTCGTGGTGGCCGGTCATGGGCAGCCTGGCCCGCCTCACCGACCGCCCGCGCAGCGCACTGTGGCCGGGCTTCATCGGCCTGTTCGGCGCGACGATCGTGGCCCAGGTCGTGGGCATGGCGGCCGCGCTGACCCTCGGCGACCCCGACCCCACCGTGTGGATGGTCCCCCTCGGCGGCAAATGGCTCGGCATGCTGGCGCTGCTGTTCATCGCCTTCGCCAACCTCACCAGCCTCACCTCCATCGTCTACTCGACCTGCCTCGCGTTGCGGCAGGCCGGCGGCGAGCTGCTGGCGAGATTCCGCTGGGAATGGCTCACCGGAGGCTTCTTCCTCCTCCCGGCGATCATCAGCTTCTGGCCGAACCTGCTGTACGACCGGTTCCTGGTGTTCGTCACCTGGAGCGGCGCCTTCCTCGCGGCTATCTGCGGCACGGTCATCGCCGACTACTTCGTGGTGCGCCGCCAGCGGCTGGACCTGCGCGGCCTGTACGCGCACCGCGCCGCCAGCCCGTACCACTTCACCGGCGGGTTCAACCTGTCCGGGCTGATCTCCACCGCGCTGGGCGCCGTCGCCTACGTGGTGCTGTACAACCCGCAGACCCTCGACACGCTGCCCGCCTTCAACTGGCTCACCGCCTCGGTGCCCGCCGTGGTCGTCGCCGCGGTCGCGCACATCGTCCTCAGCCGCGCGCTCAACCGCCGGCACCTCGCCCCGGCCGTCGCCGGAGCGGTCCCCGTCACCACGCACAAGGAGTCCTGATGCCCAGAACCGCCCTGGCGGCCGTGCACGACGGCCGCGGCAACCGCCTGGAGATCAAGGAGATCCAGGTGGCCGACCCGGGCCCCGGCGAGGTCCTGGTACGGCTCGGCGCCTCCGGCGTGTGCGGCTCCGACCGGCACGTCCTCGACGGCGAGTGGAACCTGCCCTCCCCGACGGTGATGGGCCACGAGGGCGCCGGCACCGTGGAGGCGGTCGGCGAGGGCGTCACCGGCCTGGCCCCCGGCGACAGCGTCATCCTGTCGTGGTACTACCCCTGCCGCCGCTGCCGCGCCTGCGCGGCCGGCAAGGCGTGGGCGTGCACCGGCACCCGGGCGCCCGAGTGCCTGCTGCCCGACGGCACCACCCGGCTGCGCGACGGCGACGACGTCGTCTACCCCTACCTCGCCGTGGGCACGATGAGCGAGTACACCGTCGTGCCCGAGTCAGCCGCGGTCCGCATCCCCTCCGACGTGCCGTTCGACGTCGCCAGCCTCATCGGCTGCTCGATCACCACCGGCGTCGGCGCGGTCGTCAACAACGCCAGGGTGCCCGCCGGCTCCTCGGCCGTCGTCGTCGGCTGCGGCGGCGTGGGCCTGGCGGTGATCATGGGCCTGGCGCTCGCCGGAGCCCACCCGATCATCGCGGTGGACACCGCCGAGGAGAAGCTGGCCGCCGCCCGCTCGTTCGGCGCCACCCACACCCTGCGCGCCGGTGACGACGTCGCCGCCCAGGTGGCCGAGCTGACCGGCGGCGGCGCCGACTACGCCTTCGAGGTGATCGGCCGCGTCGAGACCATCGAGACGCTGCCGTCGCTGCTGGCGCCCGGCGGCGTCGGGGTCCTCGTCGGTCTGCCGCCCGAGGGCGCCAAGGCCGGCATCGACGTGCTGGAACTGGCCGAGGCGGGCAAGACCCTCATCGGCTCCAACTACGGCGGAGCCGTGCCGAGCCTGGACTTCCCCCGGCTGGCCGAGCTCTACCTCGCGGGTAAGCTGCCGCTGGACTCGCTCATCTCGCACCGCGTCCGGCTCGACGAGGTGAACGAGGCGTTCGACGCGATGCGCGACGGCACCCGCACCCGCAGCGTCATCGTCTTCGACTGACGCCGCTCCCGCCCGCCGCGGGGCGGCACGGACCGGATGCTCCCCCGTCCGTCCGGCCGCCCCGCGGCGGGCGTCCCCCTCCGCTCCCCGCGAGAGGGCGCCGCTGACTGGACCGAGGAGCCCGCGAGGGGGCGCCGGTGTCTGGACTGAGGAGCCTGCGAGGGGGCGCCGGTGTCTGGACCGAGGAACGCAGGAGCGGAGCGACGGAGTGACGAGGGAAGACACCGGACAAGAGCCCCCGAGCCGCGACACGAAGTGTCGCCGTGAACACAACCCCCGAGCCGCGACACGAAGTGTCGCCGTGAACACAACCCCCGAGCCGTGACGCGCAGCGTCGCCATGAGCGCCACTCCTGGACCGACCGGAGAATCGGAGACCATGACCGCGATCACCACCCCGCCCAGGCCCGGCGCGCCCGGTACGGTCACCGTCGGAGCCGTCCAGCTCCAGTCGGCGCACGGCGACGTCGCCGCCAACCTGGAGGCGATCGAGGATCTCGCCGCGGCGGCCGCCGCGGCCGGCGCGCGGGTGGTCGTGACCCCCGAGATGGCCCTGACCGGTTACCTGTGGTCCTCCGAGGAACACGTGCGGCCCTTCGCCGAACCTGTGGACGGCCCGTCGGTGCGCCGGCTCACCCGGCTGTGCCGTACCACCGGCGCCTGGATCGTGCTCGGCATGCCCGAACTCGACCCCGAGCTGGGCACCCTGCACAACGCGTGCGTGCTCATCGGCCCCGACGGGCCGGTCGGCTCCTACCGCAAGACGCAGGCGTTCGTCCCCGACCCCCTGTGGGCGGTGGACGGCCACCTGCCGCCGCCGGTGTGGGACACCCCCGCGGGCCGTGTCACTCCGCTGATCTGCGCCGACATCGACTATCCCGAGCCGGCCCGGTACGCCGCGCTGCGCGGCGCCGACTGGATCGCGCTGCCCACCGCATGGGTGGCCGAGCCCGGCCCCAGCGCCACCTGGCGGCTGCGCGCCTGGGAGAACGGCCTGCCGCTGGTCGCCGCCGACCAGGCCGGCGCCGAGACCCTCGCCGGCAACTCCTTCCAGTTCAGCGGCGGAAGCTGCGTGCTCGACCACACTGGCGACGTCGCCGCCGCCCTGGACGACGGTCCCGGGTTCGTCACCGCCACCCTCGACCTGACCGCCGCGGCCACCGCGCGCCACCGGCGGCTGGCCGCCCGGCGTCCCGCGGAGTACGGCCCGCTGGCCCGCTCGACCACCTGGCCGCGCGCCGAGCGTGAGGCGCTGACCACGCCGCCCGGTGGCCTGCCCTTGTCCGGCGTCCCGCCCTTGTCCGGCGGCGGAGCGGAGACCGGGATCGGGACCGTGCCCGAGGGCGCGGCCGGAGACGGGCCGTCCGTGGGCGTCGCCGTACTGGCCGGGCCCGCCGGCGACCTGCCCGCCCCGCCCGAAGGCACCGACCTCGCCGTGCTGCCCGCCTTCCACCTGACCGGCGGCGTCCCCGACCCGGGCCGGGCCCGGGCCGCGCTGGAGGAACTGCGCGCCTGGTGCGAACGGCACCGCTGCGACGCGGTGACCGCGCTGGCCGTACCCGGCGACGGCGGGAGCGGCGCCGGGAATGCGGAGAGCGCGGACGGTTCGGACGGTTCGGGCGGCCGGCCGGGTCCGGTCCGATACGCGGTCACGCTCGTCACCCCCGGCGGCGAGGCCGCCCGCCGCCACGTCACCCACCTGGGCGCGCACGCCGCCTGGGCCGAGCCCGGCGACGCGCCCCCGGCGGTCGTCACCCGGCCGTGGGGCTCGCTCGGGCTGCTGGCGGGGGAGGAGCTGGAACCCTTCGAACCCTCGCGGGCGCTCGCGGTCCTCGGCGCCGACGTCCTCGCGGTGCCCGCCGCGGTGGACTGGCCCTACCCGGTGCCCTTCCCCGGCACCCGGGTTCCGCTGAACCCGGCCGCGCTGCGCGACCCCGAGCCCGCCTTCGCCCACCCCGCCCGGTTGCGCGCCGGCGACTCCCACGTCTGGATCGCTCTGGCCAACGCCGGCACGACACCCGGCGGCGTCTTCGGCCCCGACCACGTCACGGTGCCCCGAAAGGAGGCGCTGAACACGGGGATAGGCTGGACGAAGCTGCGATGCGCGGTGCGGGGTACGGACGGCGCGGGGGAGGCGTGCGCGGTGAAACCGCAGCTGGCACGGCGCCGGACCGACCTGTTCGGCGCGGAGATGCTGCGACGGCCCCGCTGACCGGCGGCCGCCGGGGTGGCCGCGCGGAGGACGGTGAAAGCCATGGCGGTGACGATCCGACGGCTGCTGGCCAACGCCCGCCTCGGACTGCGGGTGGTCCTGGGCCACGAAGGGCTCGACCAGCCGGTGCGCTGGGTGGCGGTGTCCGAGCAGCCCGACCCCACACCCTGGCTTGACGGCGCCGAACTCCTGCTGACCAGCGGCATGTGGCTGCGCGACCAGGACGACCCCGCCGCGGCGGCCGAACGGTGGGCGACCCGGCTCGCCGAGGCCGGGGCCCGCGCCGTCGGATTCGGCCTCGACCCCTGGTTCACCGAGGTCCCCGCCGAAGTCGTCCACGCCACCCGCCGCCACCGGCTGACGCTGATCGAGGTCCCGCGCCGCACGCCGTTCGTCGCGGTGGACCGGGCCGTGGCCGACCTGAACGCCGCAGAGGCGCGGCGCGAGGCCGAACAGGCCAGAAAGGTGCAGCAGCAGCTCGCCGAAGCCGGATACGCCGGACGGCAGGCCGTGGCCGACCGGCTGGCGCGGGAACTGCACGGCTGGGTCGCCGTACTGGACGCCGGGCACGCCGTGGCGCTGCGCGCGCCCGCCGGTGCGGGCCCCGCCGCCGAGGCGCTCACCGAACTGGCCCGCCAGGGCGACCGGTCCGGACGGCACATCCTCCAGGTCGAACTGGATGGCGAGCCGGTGACCGCGGTCCCACTGGGCCCGGCCCGCGAGCGGCGCGGCACGCTCTGCGTCGGCGCGCTCTCGGTCGGCGAACGGCCCATGTGGGCCGCCGGGATCATCGGCACCGCCGCCGCCCTGCTCACCGTGCTCGACCGGGGCGGCGAACGCGAACTGCGCCGGACGATCGCCGGGCTGCTGGCCGAGGGCGACGCCCGCTCGGCCGCGCGGGTGGCCGCCGCGGCAGACCTGCCGCTGCCCGAGGAGTTCGCGGCCGTCACGCTGGCCGGCCCCGGCCACCGCCGCGCCACCGAGCGGATCGTGGCGGCCGGTGGCTGGGCGGCCGGCGACGGCCGGGCCGGCACGGTCGTGCTCGTCATCCCGGGGTTCACCGAGGAACGGCTGGAGCCCCTGCTCGACGGCGCCCGAGCCGGGATCGCCGTGCCCAGGCCGCTCGACGAGGTCCCGGCCGGCATCCGCGAGTCCGGCCTGGCCGCCGAGCTGACCGGCCCGGACCGGCCGGTGGTGCGCTACGCCGACACACCCGTGATGGAACTGGACCGGCTGCTGGCCTCACCCGAAGCGGAGCGGTTCGCGGCCGCGCTGCTCGCACCCGTGACCGAGACGGCCGACGGCGAGACACTGATAGCCGCCGCCCGGGCCTGGGTCGAGGCCAACCACCACTGGGACCCGGCCGCGGCCGCGGCCGGCGTGCACCGCGAGACACTGCGCGCCCGGCTGCGCCGCCTGGCGAAACTGACCGGCCTGGACCTCGACTCACCGACCGACCGCCTCGCCCTCTCCCTACTCATTGCGACGCTGGCGCGTCGCGGCTCGGGGGCTGGTGACCGCTGACTTCCCTCGTCGTTCACTCGCTGCGCTCGCTCTCTCCTCGGTCCAGTCAGCGGCGCCCCCTCGCGGGCTCATTGCGACGCTGGCGCGTCGCGGCTCGGGGGCTGGTGACCGCTGACTTCCCTCGTCGTTCACTCGCTGCGCTCGCTCTCTCCCCGGTCCAGACACCGGCGCCCCCTCGCGGGTTCGACGTGGAAGTTGGGCTGGGGCGGGTAGGAGCGGGTGATGTTGTTCATCTTCGGTCTTCGTACCGCGATCCAGCGGCTCGGCATGGTCACTCTCGTCTGCCGTAACTGCGGCAACACCGCGGCTCAGGCGCTGGCGAAGCGGGTGACGAAGTTCAGCCTGTTCTTCATTCCGCTCTTCCCGGTGCGGAAGAGATACATGATGCAGTGCACCTACTGCGGGGCCGCCTACGACGTCTCCCGGGACGAGATGGACGGCCTTCATCGGGGCGTCGGCGCGTCCCTGCGCTGATATCCGCTCTGCTCATGGCGACGCTGCGCGTCGCGGCTCGGGGCTCTTGGTCCGGTGTCTTCTGTGTTCATGGCGACGCTGCGCGTCGCGGCTCGGGGCTCTTGGCCCGGTGTCTTCCCTCGTCACTCCGTCGCTGCGCTCCTCCGCTCCTCAGTCCAGACACCGGCGCCCCTCGCGGGCTTTTCCGTTGGTGGGGGGCGCGGATACGTAAAGTTCCCGATGCGCGGTGTGGCGCGGAGACCTACCGTCTGCGGGGTCGAGAACCCCCAGGCAAGGTGAGCCCATGCGCGTGCTGACCGTGTTCCTCTCCGCGTTCCTGTCCACCGTCGTGTCGTCCGCGACCCTCACCGCCTCCGCGGTGGGGCCCGCCGCGGCCGTGACCAAGCCGCCGCCAACCCAGACCGACGTCGTCTACCAACGGGCCTCCTTCCCCGCCGGCGTCGCCGAGGGTGTGACGGCCCGTGACACCCTGGCCTTCGCCTCCGCCGCCGGAACCACCTCCTACACCGATGCCCTGGGCACCCGTACCTGGGACTACGCCCGCTGGACCGGCCCCGAGCGGCGGGTCGGCTTCGCCGCCACCGAGCTGGTCGCGTCCTGGACCGCCGACACCCCGGCCGGGAGCTGGGTGCAGGTCGAGATGCGCGGCCGCAACGCCGCCGGGCTGAGCAAGTGGTACGTCATGGGCCGCTGGGCCTACGGCGAGGATGACATCCGCCGCACCTCGGTCCCCGGCCAGGGTGACGCCGACGGCACCGTCTCGGTCGACACCTTCGTTGCCGCGTCGGGCCGGCCGATCACCGCCTACCAGTTGCGCGTCACGCTGCACCGCACGCCCGGCTCCACCGTGACCCCCGTCGTACGGAGCCTGGGCGCGATGGCCTCGGCCGTCCCCGAGCGCAAGCGCGTGACGGCCAGTCCCGGTGGCCAGGCATGGGGCATCGAGCTGAAAGTGCCACGCCGTTCCCAGAACGTCCACAAGGGCCACTACCCCGAGTGGGACGGCGGCGGCCAGGCGTGGTGCAGCCCGACCTCCACCACGATGGTGCTCGGCTACTGGGGCGCCTGGCCCAGCAAGGAGGACACCTCCTGGGTGGACCCGTCCGACCCCGACCCCGAGGTCGACCACGCCGCCCGTTACACCTACGACCACGCATACCAGGGGGCGGGCAACTGGCCGTTCAACACCGCCTATGCCGGGCGGTACGGGATGGAGGGCTTCGTCACCCGGCTGCGGTCGCTGACCGAGCTGGAGCGCTTCATCGCCGCGGGAATCCCGGTGATCACCTCCCAGTCGTTCAAGGAGAGTGAGCTGCCCGGCGCGGGCTACGGCACCGACGGCCACATCATGGTGATCGTCGGGTTCACCGCCACCGGCGACGTGATCGCCAACGACCCCGCCTCGCCGAGCGACGACGCGGTGCGCCACGTCTATCCGCGGGGCGACTTCGAGAACGTCTGGCAGCGCAGCACCAGCAGCGGCGGCATCGTCTACGTCATCCGCCCGCCGGGACAAGCCCTGCCCACCACCGTGCCGGGCCTGCCCGCCAACTGGTGAGAGGACCCTCCACCCGGGAATCCGCGCGGTGAGCCCCGCGGATTCCCGGGCGCCCGCCGCCCGCGCCCGGCTCCCGGCTCCCGGCTCACGGCGTGGAGACGGCCCGCGCCGTCGCCGCCTTACCCGCCACGTCGCCGACGCCATCCGGGGCGGCGGCCGATCGATGACCGCACGGCCCTGGCCGGCGTCATCTACGTCCTGCGCGCCGGCGTGGCCTGGCGCGACGTCCCATCCTCGGCGATAGGCCGCTCAGGCGTGGCGTGCCGTCAGGGTGCCGATGGTGGCGCGAGGGGGCGGACGAGCCCCATGGCAGTGGTGACCGCCAGGGGGTTCGATCAGGCTTGGGTGCCTGTGAGCGCGTCCGCGCTCAGCCGGACGCAGAGGTCCCATACGGCGCTCTGGTTGCGTTCGTCGAGAGCGCTGACCGGCAACGGCTTGCGGCGGCACTTGTCGTCGAAGTAGGCGCCGGTGAGGCCCTCCACCTCCGGGCTCGCGGCCAGATAGACGCTGGAGCGAGCCGAACGGGTCAGATCCGACAGGAAAAGCGGAGCGATGACCTTCAGGACCAGGGGCGCGATCGGCCGGTAGAGCCTCGGGAAAGCGGTGATCGGGGTCGATCTGTTCATCGGCGTGTAGCCGTGCCCGGGGTAGACCACATTGGCCGTCACCCCCGTGCCGCGCAGCTCCCGGGCTAGCCGGGCCGTCAGCGCCATCGTCATGGTCTTGGTGTGGTTGTAGTGGCTGAACGTCCACCCGATGAAGCGGCGCTCGCCCAGGAGGTTGTCGTGCTCGATGGGGCCGCCGGGAATGCCGCCCGTCAGGTTGACGACTCGGGCGTGGCCGGCGCGCTTCAGCTGCGGCAGGAGCAGGCGAGTGAGGGTGAACGGGGTGAGAACGTGTGCGGCGAACATCTTCTCCACCCCGTCGGCGGTCAGCTCGCGGTGCGGCCGGTTCACGCCGACGTTGTTGACCAAGACGTCCAGAGCCTCGTAGCGCTCGGCGATCCGGGATGCGAGCTGGAGCAGCCCGTGGAGGCTGGTGAGGTCGGCGGCGAAGGCGCTCACCCGATCGTGTCCGGCGCCGGCGCGGATGTCCTGCGCGGCCTGCTGCGCTCGGATGTGATCGATTCCCACCAGGATGACCGAGGCCCCCCGTTCGGCCAGACCGCGTGCCGTCTCCATGCCGATCCCCGCGGTGCTGCCGGTGATCAGGGCGGTCTTGCCCGTCATGTCGCTCAAATGCATCTGTACGTTCTCCAGGTGTGGTCGGGGGCGCCGTCGTCCCGGTCGGTCAGGCAGGCCCTCGAATGCGGGTACGGCACGGGCGTCAGCGTGGGATCAGTTCTCGCGTGAGGTCGTGGAGGCGTAGTGCGTCCTGCCTGGCGAACGCGCGGCCGGCCGGCGACAGCCGGCGCTTCCGCCAGTAGGCGGTGAAGGGCTCGGCCGGCGGGTCGTCCAGGAGTGCGGTCAGGGGTGCCGTCGCCCTCGGTACCGACGTGGCGAACATGGCGAAGAACGCCTTTGCCGCAGCGCGTAGCGGTTGCGGCAGGCTCTCGGGCATGCCGGTGGAGACCACGCCGGGGTTGTAGCCGATGTAGGAGACGCCGCTGCCGGCATGCAGAACGCCGAAGGCGACTCCAAGGAGATCGTTGGCCCGGAAGGACTGCAGGGTGGCCTTGGTCCCGCTGTAGGCGCGCGTCAGCTGCAGGTCATCCCAGTGAATGCGGCCCAGCGGGACACCGGGCGTGCCCACGTTCATGATGACCGGACGGCGGGCGGCCCGCAGCGCGTCGTGGAGGCCGTGGCTCAGCACGAAACGGCTGAGATAGGCGAGCGCGAAGCTGTGCTCGAAGCCCTCGCGGGTGGTCACGCGGTCGCCGAAGAGCCGGTATCGCTGGGCGCAGAGAATCAGCTTGTCCACGACCGGATGATCCTCGGCAAGGCGTTCGACGAGATCCTGGGAGGCGGCCACCGAGGTGAGATCGGAGCGCACGAAGCCGGCCCGCCCGGTTGGAATGGTCTCGGCCTCGGCGAGCAGGGCCTGTCCCTTTCCGGCGGTGCTGCCGACGGCGATGACGTGAGCGCCTTGCCGGAGGTAGTGGAGGGCCAGCCCCTTGCCGAGCCCGTCGGTGCCTCCGGTGATGACCACGGTCTGCATGTTTCACCTGCTCTCGCGGCATATCCACCGAAGTGGATATGCAATATCCGCTTATGCCGGGCAGCCTAGCATGAACCGGATATGCTGTATCCGGTTAGTCGGAGGAGCGGGGATGTCATGAGCGAAGAGACACCGGTGCTGCGCCGCGACGCCGAGCACAACCGGCGGCGCACACTGGCGGCGGCGCGGGAGGTGTTCGCCGCGCGCGGGCTGCAAGCCACGCTCAACGACGTCGCCCACCACGCGGGACTCGGCGTCGGCACCGTCTACCGGCGGTTTCCCAACAAAGAGGCCCTCGCCGAGGCCGTCTACGCCGGCAAGCTCGACGACATCCGCGCCACGGCGCAGGCCGCGCTGGCGGGGCGGGACGCCTACGAAGCCCTGAGGGCCTTCCTCGAACATGCCTTGGAGCAAGCCGCGACCGACCGTGGGCTCCGCGAACTGATACGGCAGGGCACGAGCGACAGCGAGCGGATCCTGCGCACCCGGGAGGGCATCGTGGAGTCCTGCGGCCACCTCATCACCCGCGCCCAGGAACAGGGCACGATGCGCGACGACGTCACGGTGGAGGACATCGCGCCCATCGTTGCGATGATCGACTCCGTGATGGATCTGCCGGCCGCCGGCGCCGTGCAACCGTGGCGGCGCTACCTCGCGCTCATCCTCGACGGCCTGCAGACCGGGCCGGACCACCGAGGCCGGCGCTCGTCATAGAGCTCGGCTCCGATGAGGCCGTGACGGTGGCCTGGGGCGAAATCGCCCCTTGCCGGGTCGGGCCGGGGCGCGGTGCGATCAGTCCCGTTTCCCCGGCCCGTCCCCATCCGGCACCCAAGATGCGCGCCACCCTGTCCGGCGAGCTGTCCGGCGGCCACTGAGTCGCGCGATCACCTCCGGCAGTTGGCGGACACCCATCTCGGAGAGGCCAAGGTGCCGCTCCGGCTCATCATGGGACCCCGGTGGTGATCGCGGAGAATCAGGCGATGTGGCTGATCGGCGTCGACGTAGAACATCCGGGCGAGGTCGGCGGCATCCTCGGCCCGATGCGCGGTGCCCGTCGACCGGCGCACCAGCTCTGCTCGGTCACCTCGGGCTCGCGCTGGGCCGGGCGGGATGCCGCCGTGCCGCCGGTGTGACGTGTGTGCCGTACGAAGCCCATGGTGTTGAAGTGACATAAGCGCCAAAAGGTAAATATGTGGATATGACTATTTTTGTCTGTCCAATACCGGCCATTAGCTCTCATTGACACCCCTAATGTATTTAGAGAACATTCAAAAAATCTCATCCGCCCCCTACGAAACCCCCGGCCCGCCGGCCCCGCCGGACGGCGCCACCGGGACGGTCGCCCCGCGGCCCCCGGCGCTTCCCCGCCTTCTACCGCCTTCACAAAAGGTCACCGATACGCGACCACGGCCCCGCCCGGGGCGGTGTCCGCGTGCCCGCGCACCGTCAACGACGGAAACCGACAGCCGACGACGAGGAGCTCGACGGTGGACGGCACAGAAGAGAGTTCGACACCGGTCCGGCCGCAGGCACGGACCGGGCAGACCGAGGACACGCGGCTGGCCCTGTACGGCGGCAGCCCCGTCCGGCACGCACCGTGGCCCACCTACGACAAGGGAGCCGTCTTCGTCCATCCCGAGGACGAGGAGGCGGCGATGCGCGCCGTCCGCAGCCACCTCTACTTCCGCTACGACCACCGCGCCCAGCACGAGACCGAGTGCGGCGCGCTCGAGGAGGAACTGCGCCGCTACTTCGGCAGCAGGCACGCGCTGGCCGTGTCCAGCGGCACCGCCGCGCTCGCGCTCGCGATCATGGCGGCGGGCATCCCGCCGGGCTCGCTCGTCGCCTGCCCCGGCTTCACCTTCGTCGCCACCCCCAGCGCCATCGTGCTCGCCGGATGCACGCCCCTGCTGGTGGAGGTGGACGAGAACCTGCACATGGACCTCGACGACCTCCGCCGCCGCTGGACGCCGGAGATCAAGGCGATCCTGGTGGTCCACATGCGCGGCTTCGCCGCCGACATGGAGGCGCTGACGCGTTTCGCCGCGGAGATGGGCGTGCCGGTCATCGAGGACGCCGTACCGGCCCTGGGCGCCGAACTGCGAGGCCGCAAGCTCGGCACCTTCGGCCTCGCGGGGGCCTTCAGCACCCAGTCCGACAAGTCGCTCAACTGCGGCGAGGGCGGATTCCTGGTCACCGACGACAGCGTGCTGTTCGCCCGCGCCGTCGTGCTCTCGGGCGCCTACGAGGGCCGCTTCCGCCGGCACTTCCCGGACGGTGACCCGCCGATCGGCACCGATCTGGACCTGCCGCTGCTCAGCTTCCGGATGGACGAGATCCGCGCGGCGCTGCTCCGCTCCGAACTGGAACGGCTGCCGGTCCGCCTGGAACGCTTCCGCGCCAACTACTCCTACGTGGCCGCGGCACTGGCCGGTGTCCCGGGGATCGAGATCCGGCAACCGGTCGCCCCCGGCGCCTACCTCGGCGAGGCGTTCATCTTCCGGGTCCCGGGCGGGGACGCCGAATGGTTCGCCCGCGCGCTGCGCCACGAGGGCATCGACGCGCGCAACCTCGGCTCCGACGAGGACGTCAACGTCCGCGTCTTCTGGAACTGGCGGTTCATGTTCGGCGGCCTGACCGCCGAGCAGGTCAGGGCGCTGCTGCCGGCCACGACGCGTCACCTGCGGGAGGCGGTCGACGTCCCGCTGTCGTCCAGCCTGTCGCCGGCCGACTGCGACCAGCTCGTCCGCGCGGTCCGCAAGGTCGCGGAGGCCGCCCGCCCGGCCGCCGGACCCCCGGCGGAGGCGCTCGCCGTACCGGAGAGCGGCCTACCGGCCGGAGCGCACGCCGGACCGGCCCCGGGAACGGCCGGAACGGCGGGACCGCGGCCCGTGCCGGACACCGTGCCGGACACTGTGCCGTCCACGGGGGCGAGCGCCGTACCGGACGGTGGCACGGCCGGCGTCGCGCGGGCCGGGCGGCGGTGATGAGCGCACAGGTCACGGGAAACGCGATCCCCCGCCTCGCCCTCGTCGGGGTCTTCGGCGGGCTCTTCTGCGGATACGTGGGCCTCAGCGCGGTGATCCCGGTGCTGCCGGGTTTCGTCCGGGAACGCTACGGCGCCCCCGACGTCGCGGTCGGCCTGGTGGTCATGGCCACCGCGTTCACCGCGCTGCTGGTCCGGCCCGTCGCGGGTCACCTGGCCGACCGCCACGGCCACCGCCTCGTCATGCTGGCGGGCGCGCTGATCATCGCGGTGGGCGGCGTCCTGTACTTCCTGCCGCTCGGCGTGGCCGGGCTCGTCCCCCTGCGCCTGCTGCTCGGCGTGGGGGAGGCGGCGCTGTTCACCGCGGGCGCCGTCTGGACCGTGGCGCTCGCCCCGCATGAGCGCCGCGGCCAGCTCATCGGCCTGTACGGCGTGAGCATGTGGGGCGGCATCTCCGCGGGCACCTTCCTCGGGGCGGCGATGCTGCCGCTCGGCTACGGCGCGGTGTGGGCCTTCAGCGGCGCGGCCGCACTCGTCGGCCTCCTGCTGATCAGCGCGTCCCCGGTGCACGCCCGCACCGGGCGGCCCGGCGAGGCTCCCGGCGGCACGGTTTCCGGCGGTGGCTCCGGCGGAGGAACTTCCGGCGGAGAGGAGCGGGGCACCGGCCCGGCGGGCGGCGTGCGGCGAGGGGGCGGGCACCGCCTGCTGGTGCGCCCGGCGCTGCTGCCCGGAACGGCGCTGGCCCTGGCCTCCGCCGGATACGCCGGTCTCGCCGCCTTCGTCGTCCTGCACCTGAGAGCCCGCGGCATCGACTCCGGCGTCGCCGTGCTCAGCTGCTTCAGCGCCGTCTACGCCGGCACGAGGCTGTTCATCGGCCACCTGCCGGACCGGCTCGGGCCGCGCCGGGTCGCGGTCTGGTGCGGCATCGGCGAGGCCGCCGGCCTGCTGGTCGTCGCGGTGGCCCCGAACCTGCCGGTCGCCCTGATCGGCAGTGTGATCACCGGGGTGGGGTTCTCGCTGCTGCACCCCTCGCTCTCCCTGATGGTGATGGACCTGGCCGACCCCGCCGAGCAGGGGGCGGCGATCGGTGCCTACACCTCCTTCTGGGACCTGGGCCTCGCCCTCTGGGGCCCGCTGATCGGAGCCGTGGCGACGGGATTCGGCTACCCGGCCGTGTTCGTCGCCGGCGCCGCCTGCGCCGTGGCGGCCGTGGCCGTGGCGCTCCGTGTCCGCAGGCCGGCCGTACGGCCGGCGACCACCGGCTGAAGCCAGGGAGCCCCCATGGACACATCGTCGCCCCTCACGATCCTGTGCATCACCGGATGGTGCCGCAACGGCAGCACCATCATCGGCAACGTCCTCAACGAGATCCCGGGGTTCTTCCACGTCGGGGAGCTGCACTTCCTGTGGAGGAACAGCGTCGGCGAAGGCGCCAACAACCTGTGCGGCTGCGGCGAGACGCTGACCCGCTGCCCGGTCTGGTCGGAGATCCTGGAGACCGTCCGCCCGGCCGGGATGACGGCGCACGAGCACGCCGCCGCCGTCATCCGCCGCCAGCTCTCCTGCGTCCGGACCCGGCACACCTGGCGCGTGCTCGGCCGCGGGCCGTACCGCGACGACATCCGCGAGCACGCCGCCCTGATGACCCGGACCTACCACGCCATCGCCGAGCGGACCGGAGCGCGGGTGATCGTGGACACCACGAAGATCCCCGGTGAGGCCGCCCTGTTGCCGCACCTCGACGGGGTGCGGCCGTACTACGTCCACCTCGTACGGGACCCCCGGGCGGTGGCCCACTCCTGGCGCCGGCCCAAGGAGTACGTCTACGCCATGTCCGCGGCGAAGAGCACCGCCTACTGGGACGGCTTCAACCTGGCCTCCCGGGCTATCACCCGGCGTCACCCGGAGCGGTCGCTCCTCCTGCGCTACGAGGACTTCGCCGCCGACCCGGCGGGGACCATCGATACGCTCCTGCGGCTCTGCGGCGCCGACCCGGCCGGCAACCCGGTGCGGGACCGGGCCGTCGAGCTGCGCCCCAACCACACGGTCACCGGCAACCCAGACCGCTTCCGCACCGGCGTGACCGTCATCCGGGACCGGGACGACGCCTGGCGGACGGGCCTGCCGGCCACGGCCAGACTGGCGGCGACGGCGCTGTCCTGGCCGCTCCTACGGCACTACGGCTACCGGCACGGCGGCCCCCTGCCCACCGGCGCCCCGCGAGGCGCCCCGCCGCCTGGCCTGAAGAACACCGCCAAGGGTCGCCACTGACCGGACCCGCAAGGGGCCACCGGAGTCCGGACCCGCGAGGGGGCGCCGGTGTCTGGACCGAGGAACGTAGGAGCGAAGCGACGAAGTGACGAGGGAAGACACCGGGCTTGAGCCCCCGAGCCGCGACGCGCAGCGTCGCAATGAACAGGGAGCGGAGCGACGGAGTGACGAGGGAAGACACCGGGCACCAGCCCCCGAGCCGCGACGCGCAGCGTCGCCATGAGCCCGCAATGAGAACAGCGTCGCAATGAACACAGAGAGGACCACGATTGGACCTGGGCCTTGCGAACAAGGTCGCGCTCGTCGCCGGCGGCTCCAGCGGGCTCGGCCTCGCCGCCGCCATGGAGCTGGCCAGGGAGGGCGCGCACGTCGCGATCGGCGCCCGCGATCCCGACCGGCTCCGGGAGGCCGAACGCGCCGTCAAGGAGGTGGCGTCCGGCCACGTCCACGTCCGGAGCGTGGACATCACCGACGGGCAGGCGGCGCGCCGCTGGGTGGACGAGGTGGCCGCCGACCTCGGCGCCCTGCACATCGTTCTCGTCAGCGGCGGCAGCCCCCCGATCGGCCCGGCCTCGCGTTTCGCGACGGGTGACTACGAGGCGGCCGTCGGCAAGGTGCTGCTGCCCGCGGTGGACCTCGCCCTCGCGGCGCTGCCGTACCTGAGGGCCGCCGGATGGGGCCGGCTGCTGTTCGTGGCCTCGGAGACGGCGAGCGTCCCCATCCCGCCGCTGGCGCTCTCGGGCGTGACCCGCGCGGCCCTGGTGCGTTTCGCCCAGGCGCTCGCCGCGGAGGTGGGGCGCGAGGGCATCACCGTCAACGTGCTGGCTCCCGGCGGGGCCCGTACCCCGCCGATGGAGCGGGCCGCGGCCCGGCTGGCCGCGGGCGGCGACGTGGAGGAACGGCTGCGCGCCATGGGCCACCACAACGCCGTCGGCCGTCTGGCCCGCCCCGAGGAGATCGCCGCGGTGGTGGCCTTCCTCGCCGGGGAGCGGGCGTCCTTCGTCACCGGTGCGGTGCACCTGATCGACGGCGGCGCCGCCGTCGTGGGGCCGGAGCTGCCGCACCTGTCGGGCGCGGGGGAGAACACCTACACCTGATCGCCATCGGACGACCGACCGCCACGGCCTCTGACCGCCACCGGACTCCTGCCGCGAGGGAACCCCCTTGCGGTCGGGGATCCTCTGACGGCCACGGACCTTCGATCGCCACCGGACCCCTGACCGAGGCGAGGCGTCCCGGAGACGTCCCGCACGAGGCATCTCACCGGGATCCTCGCACGGGACGCCGCCGGACGGGGGACACGAGACACCACGGAGACAAGGAGCGCATGATGTCGCTGACCAGTCATGTCTACACCGAGAAGGACGTCGGGGACTTCTTCGACCAGACCACGCAGACCTACCTCACCTTCTGGGACAGCGAGGGCGTCCTGCACACGGGGTACTTCTCCGGCGACGACGACGAGGACTACCGCGCGGCCGCCGAACGGACCTCCGACATCATGGCGGCCGAGGCCGGGATCGGCGAGACCTCCCACGTGCTCGACGTGGGCTGCGGCTGCGGCAACTTCCTGATCCACCTCGCCGACCGGTACGGCTGCCGCGGCGAGGGGCTCGACCTGAGCGCCGAGCGCGTCGCGTTCGCCAGGAAACTGGCCGGGGACCGTCCCGGCATCGCCTTCCGGCACGGCTCGGCGACGCGCATGCCGTACGAGGACGGTTCCTTCACCCACGTCGTCAGCCAGGACGCGCTCTTCCTGGTGCCGGACAAGCCGCGCAGCCACGCGGAGGTCAACCGCGTCCTGCGGCCCGGCGGGATCTTCGCCTTCTCCGACTTCCTCCAGCCCAGGGAGGACATCGGCGAACGCGCCCGCAAGCACGTCTACGACCGGGTGCGGTGGGGCGGCGGCTACTCGCTCGTCGGCTACCAGCGGGCCCTGGAGGACGCCGGATTCGAGATCCTCCTCGCCCGCAACCTCGAAGATCACATCAGGCAGACCTACCGGGTGCTGGGGAAGACCGCGCGCGAGCGGGCCGAGACGACGCCGGACGCCGCGGCGCGCGACTGGATGCTCGCCTTCTCCGAGTCCTGCGGCGAGATCCAGGCTGCCATCGACCGGGGGGAGTTCGGCTGGGGGGTCTTCGTCGCCCGCAGACGCTGACCGTGCCGACATCGACCGCGCCGATCGCGCCAGCCGCGCCGGCCAGTACCGATCGCGCCAGCCGCGCCGGCCAGTACCGATCGCGCCAGCCGCGCCGGCCAGTACCGGCCGTGCCTGCCGCGTCGGCCATCACCGGCCGTGGCGGGCCGTGATCGACCGTGATCGGCCGTGGCCGACCGTAGACCGGCACGCCGACCGTAGACCGGCACGCCGACCGTGACCAGCACCGCGACAGTGAGGACGCCATGCAGCCGACAGACACCATGAAGCGCACGATGGCCGAGGTCGTCGCCCAGCGCAGGACCGAGATGTCCCCGGGACGGATCTTCGCCGAGGCATGCGCGGCCAAGGGGACCGACGCCGTCGTCGAGTACGACGTGACGATCACCGACTCGCTGACGAGTTCCCGGCGCAAGCCGCGCTACCCGGCGCGCAACATGATCAAGGTCGTCGACCTCTCAAAGGACCCCCGGCGCTACTACTGGCACGAGAGCCTCCCGGACCCCGGCGCCCCGCAGGTCCACGAGGCCGACCTCCGGCGGGAGGCGGCCAACCGCTTCCACCGCTCACCCGTACCCGAACTGCTGCCCACCACCGCCTGGGTCCAGGTCCCGCCGGACCTGTGGGAGGACATCGAGACCTTTGAGTCCTTCATCAACTACCGGCTCATCGTCCGCCTGTCCACCGCAGAGAACGACACGATCATCCGCGGCGCCGGCGGCCTGCTGAACATGCCGCAGATCGCCCGCATGACCTCCAAGGGGTCGTTCGCCTCCACGATCCTGGCGGCGTGCAACGAGGTGGAGCAGATGGGGGGCACGGCCGACGGCCTCATCATCAACCCCGCCGACTACTACGCCTTCATGGGCGAGGGCCGCCTGATGGACGACATCGAACGGAACGGCGTCTTCATCGTGCGGACCCGCCTGGTCGAGCCGGGCACCGCCCTCGTCGGAGACTTCGGGCACGGCGCCCTGCTGTTCGACGCCGGCCGCTCGGTGATCCGTTTCGCCGAGCCGCCCCCGGGGACCTTCGCCGAGCCGGGGGGCCTCGCGCTCATGGCCCAGATCCACGAGCGCGTCGTGGTCAACCTCCCGACCAACTTCTTCGTCGTGAGCCTGTGAAGGACGGTGAACGCCGGCGATGCCTTCCCCCGACGCCCCTGACGGTATGGACGCCCCCGACGCCTCCGACGCCCCCGATGTCCCTGACGTCCCCGACGCTTCCGGCGGTGCTGGCGTCCCCGACGGTATGGGCGCCCTCGGCGGCTCCGGTGACCGTGGTGACCACGGCGATTCCGGCGCCCTCGACGGGGCTCCCGCGCGGCACGACCCGGACGTCCTCGTCATCGGCGGCGGCATCGCCGGCCTGTTCTGCGCCTACCACCTCCGGCTCGGCGGTGCCCGGGTCACCGTGGTGGAACGCGGGCCGGTCGGCGGCCCGCAGTCCTGCTCCCACGGCAACACCGGCTTCGTCGGCACGCAGGGCGCGGCGCCCCTCGCCGAGCCCGGCGTGCCGGCCCAGGGGCTGCGCTGGCTGCTCGACCCGGAGAGCCCGTTCTCCGTCCGGCCGCGCTGGGACCCCGAGCTGGCGCGCTGGCTGTGGCACTTCCGCCGCGCCTGCGACGAACGCGCCGCCGACGCCGCCTTCCGGGTGCTGGCCGACATGAAGAGGCGCAGCCTGGCGATGCTGCGCGAGCTGTGCGCGCCGACCGGCCCACCCGGACCGGGTGGAGCGGCCGGTCCGAACGGTCTCGCCTCCGCCTTCGCCGAGGGAGGCATGCTGCTGGCGTTCAACACGGCCGAGGGGTTCGAGAAGGGACGCCGCTCCGTACCCCGGGCGGTCGCCCGCGGCGTGCCGCTGCGCGTCCTCGACCCGGACGAGCTGCGGGCACTCGAACCGGGCGTCGAGTTCGACGTCCGCGGCGCGCTGTACAACGAGGAGGGCGCCTACCTGCGCGTCCCGGAGTTCCTCCGCGAGTTCGCCCGGACGCTGCGGGACATGGGAGTCGAGATCCTGGAGGAGACCGGGGTCGTCGGCTTCGAGACCGCGGGCGGCGCGGTCCGGCGGGTACGGACGACGCGCGGCGACCTCTCGCCCGCCGAGACGGTCGTCGCCGCCGGCGCCTGGTCGGCGGAGTGCGTCCGTCACCTGGGACTGCGGCTCCCCCTCCAGCCCGCCAAGGGCTACACCGTCACGGTCAAGGCGCCGGGCAACGCGCCGCGGCACCCGGTCCTGCTGGGGGAGGGCAAGGTCGCGATCACACCGCTCGGCGACCGGCTGCGCCTCGGCGGGACGCTGGAGCTGTCCGGCATGGATCCCGCGGTATCCCGGCGGCGCGTGGCGGGCATCCTGCGGACCGTCCGGTCCTACCTCCCAGGAATGGAGACCACCCCGATCATCGAGACCTGGAGCGGCCTGCGACCCTGCACCCCCGACAGCCTCCCCCTCATCGGGCGGGCCGGGTCGTACCGCGGTCTCTGGCTGGCCTGCGGTCACGGCCACATCGGCATGGGCCTGGCGCCGTCCGGGGGCAGGCTGCTCGCCCAGCTCCTCAACGGCGAGCCACCCGACACGGACCCCGCGCCGTTCCACCCGGGCCGCTACGGCGACCGTACGGCCCGGCGGCGCGGACGAGACGGAGGAAGGCGATGGCCATGACCGGCGAGGAGAAGACGGGCCGCGAGGCTCCGATAGGCGTACTGTGCCTGGAGACCTCGTTCACCAAGATCCCCGGACACATCAGGAACCCGGTCACCTTCGGCTTCCCGGTGATCTACAAGGTGGTGCGGGGCGCGACGCCGGAGCGCGTGGTGAGCATGGGCGACCCCCGGCTGCTCGACCCGTTCGTCGACGCGGCGCGGGAACTGGAGGCGGAAGGCGCGGCGGCGATCACCGGCGCCTGCGGCTTCCTCGTCCTCTTCCAGCGGGAACTGGCCGGCGCGGTCGGCGTCCCCCTCTACGCCTCCAGCCTGATCCAACTGCCGATGGTCCACCGCATGCTCCGCCCCGGCCGGAAGGTGGGACTGCTGGTGGCGAAGAAGGCGGCGCTGACCCGGCGGCACCTGGAGGCGGTCGGAGCCGAGGACGTCCCGGTCTGCGTCGCCGGGATGGAGGAGGAACCCGAGTTCCGCGAGGTCATGCTCGAAGGCCGGCGCGTGGAACTGGACGCCGACCGCCTGGAACGCGAGGTGCTGGGCCAGGCCGTACGGCTCGCGCGCGACAACCCCGACATGGGGGCGATCGTCATCGAGTGCACCGACCTGGTGCCGTTCGCGCACGCGATCCAGGAGCGGACCGGCGTGCCGGTCTTCGACATCGTGACGCTCACCGAGATGGTGCACCTGGGCCTGACCCGCCGGCCGTATTGACGATGTTCATTGCGACGCCGCGCGTCGCGGCTCGGGCCCTTGCCCTGCGGTGTGCGGAAACCGGAAAGCCGACTCCCGCGCCCCAGGGACCGCCGGAGCTTCCGGCGGCAATGGGGAAGTTCCGGCGAAGTGGCCTCTGAGCCGTGGTGAACCCGGGCCCTGACTCTCGCGCCAGGACCCGGGTGTGCAGACCACCGGCTCGTCCGGCGGTGCGAGGCGCGGTGCCGGGCTCAGTCGCTCCCGGCTTTTCGGTGGCCGCCCGGGGTGAAGGCTTCAGCGGCGGAAGAGCCTTCGCCCGGGGCGGTGCCGGGTGAGTGGAGGTAGGAGGGCTCAGCCGTCGACCGTGACCGAGGCGAACCGGTAGTTCGTGTAGCCGTTCTCGTCTCCGGAGTGCTTCCGGCCGATCATGACGTGGTAGGGGCTCGCCGATACGGAATGGCTGCTCTCACGCAGGTTCGAGGTCCACGGGCCGGGGACGAGCCGCAGCTGCCTGCCCTGCCACCACAGCGCGCCCGACTCGTAGTTCGTGTAGCCGTTCTCGTTCCCGCTGTGCCACCGGCCGGTGATGACCCGGTTGTCGGTGGTCTCGTAGTTCGAGCTGCTCTCCTTCTGGTTGGAGCTCCAGCTCCGGGACTCCACCGTCACCTGCTCGCCGTTGATGAGGATCCGGCTGCAGGAGTACTTCGTGTAGCCGTTCTCGTCTCCGGAGTGCGAACGGCCGGTCATGACCTGGTTGGCGGGGCAGGTGAAGGTGACTCCGGCGGATTCCTTCACGGTGCTGATGGTCTGGAGCTGGACCTCGACCGTGTAACTCGCGGCGGTGGCGGGAGCCGCCGGCACCAGGGCGAGGGTGGCCAGGGCCGCCGTGGCGGTCGTGGCGAGCAGGGCCTTCTCGCGCTTCTTCACGTTCCTCGGTTTCCTTTCGGGCGTCTTTCCAGGTATTTAGAGCGCATGTGGCGGCGGCACGAACCGGCTATTGGGCCGATGGTTCGCCGACCTCATCCGCGCGGCACCTGCACGCGGAGGAAAGAACCGCCGCAGGTGATCGCGATCTCATCGTGACGGCCGCCGAACCACCGGGTCGTCCTTCGCGCGGGTGAGCGTTGATCCGCCGCGCGAATTACCCTCCATGTCCACTCCCTGATTAGCGCGAATGGAAAACGGAATAAAAGACGACCGAAATGAGCGGGGAATGCTTGGGGAATGCGCCGGTTCCGGGAGGGCTCATCGCGACGCTGCGCGTCACGACTCGGGGGCTCAGATCCGGTGTCCTCCCCCGCGGGTTCTCGTTTGAGGGCGGTTCAGCGGGTAAGGGGGACGTCGTCGCAGCTCAGGCGTGGACGAGACACGCCGTCCGGCGTCCTGACAGGAGGAGAGCGATGAAGGCACTTACCTGGCACGGTAAGCGAGACGTACGTGTCGAGGACGTCCCGGACCCGATCATCAAGGAGCCTACCGACGCGATCATCAAGGTCACCACGACCGCGATCTGCGGCTCCGACCTCCACCTGTACGAGGTGCTGGGACCGTTCCTCGGGCAGGGGGACGTCCTCGGGCACGAGCCGATGGGCGTCGTGGAGGAGGTCGGCGCGGAGGTCACGCACATCAAGCCCGGTGACCGGGTCGTCATCCCGTTCAACATCTCGTGCGGCCGCTGCCGGATGTGCGACATGAAGCTGTACGCCCAGTGCGAGACCACGCAGGTGCGCGAGTACGGCACCGGGGCCGCGCTGCTCGGTTACACCAAGCTGTACGGCCAGGTCCCCGGGGGACAGGCCGAGTACCTCCGGGTCCCGCAGGCCCATTTCGGGCCGATCAAGGTGCCCGACGGGCCGTCGGACGAGCGGTTCGTCTACCTCTCCGACGTCCTGCCCACCTCCTGGCAGGCGGTGGACTACGCCTGCATCCCTGATGGTGGCAGCGTCACGGTCTTCGGCCTGGGCCCGATCGGGCAGATGTCCGCCCGGATCGCCAAGCACCTGGGATACCGGGTGATCGGCGTCGACGGCGTGCCCGAGCGGCTGGAGATGGCCCGCCGGCACGGCGTGGAGATCCTGGACTCCTCCGCGACCCCGAACGTGGCGGAGGCGGTCCGCGAGCTGACCGGTGGACGGGGCACCGACTCCGTCGTCGACGCGGTCGGCATGGAGGCGCACGGCTCCCCGGTCGCCAAGATGGCGCAGACCGTCACCGGGCTCCTGCCCGACGCTGTCGCCGCCCCCCTGATGACCAACGCCGGTGTGGACCGGCTGGCCGCCCTGTACCAGGCCATCGACACGGTACGGCGCTGCGGCACGATCTCGATCTCCGGCGTCTACGGCGGCGCGGCCGACCCGATGCCGATGCTGAAGATGTTCGACAAGGGCATCACCCTGCGCATGGGCCAGGCGCACGTCAAGCGCTGGATCGACGACCTGATGCCGCTGGTGACCGACGACTCCGACCCGCTGGGCGTCATGGACCTGGCGACGCACCGGCTGCCGCTGGCGGAGGCCCCGCACGGCTACGAGATCTTCCAGAAGAAGCAGGACGGGGCCATCAAGGTCCTCCTGACCCCCTGACGACCCCCGAGAGAAGACGTCCCCCCGAACAGGCGGGTCCCCGTGACCCGGTATCCGAAGGAGATGAGGCCATGGACGCCATCGTGCTGCTGAAGGACGACCACAAGACGGTCGAGAAGCTGTTCAAGGAGTTCGAGCAGGCGGGCGAGACCGCCTACAAGAAGAAGCAGGAGATCGTCGAGAAGATCTCCAAGGAGCTGTGCGAGCACGCCTACATCGAGGAGGCGATCTTCTACCCGGAGGCGCGTGCCGAGGCACCCGACACCTCCGACCACGTCCTGGAGAGCGTGGAGGAGCACCACGTCGTGGCCTGGCTGCTGTCGGAGCTGAAGGGGATGGACCCCAAGGACGAGCGGTTCGACGCCAAGGTGACCGTCCTCATCGAGAATGTGCGCCACCACATCAAGGAGGAGGAAGAGGACTGGTTCCCCCAGGTCCGCGAGGCCCTGGGGCGTAACAGGCTTCAGGAGCTCGGCGAGCGGATGGAGAAGGCCAAGTCCGAGGCCCCGTCCGACCCGCTCGCGCTGGCCAGCGCCCGCCAGTAGGGCGCCGGCGGCGCGGCGGGGCGCCGCCGGAACGCGGTGGGAACGCCCCCCGAAGCGCCCGTCAGGGCGCCCGGTACAACGCGGGCCCCGGCCTCGTTCCGAGGCCGGGGCCCGCTTCCCGAAAGGCCGTCACGCCTGCCGGGGAATCTGTTCGGTGATCGTGAAGGTCACCCCTCCACCCTCGTCGACGTCGGCGTCGAGGGATTTGTCGTCGAGCAGGTCCGCCGCCTTGGGATCCAGGAAGATGTGCGCTCCGTCCGTCTCGACTACCTTGTCCTCGGACTGCGGCCCTTCGACGATCGACAGCAGCAGCGAGTCCGTGTCGTCGCTCTGTGAGGAGATGCGGACCCCGGTGTCCGCCGAGCCTCCCACCTGCGAGCTGAGATTCCGGATCACCTGCGCGGCAGTGTCGGTCATTGTGAGCATTATTACTCCTTGTCCGAATTAAGGCTGGATTCTCCGCCCTTGCCCGCTTCCGGCGGAGCCGACACCTGAGCCAGGGGATTTCCCCCGGCGCCGGCCGTACCCGTCCCCGGCCAGCCCGGCAGCTCCGGGCGTGAGGCCCTTTCGCGGTGAACGCCGCAAAGGGGCACCGCTGACCGGACCCGCGAGGGGGCACCGGTGTCTGGACCGAGGAGAGAGCGAGCGCAGCGAGTGAACGACGAGGGAAGGCACCGGGCTCAAGCCCCCGAGCCGCGACGCGCAGCGTCGCCATGAATACAGCCCCCGAGCCGCGACGCGCCAGCGTCGCCATGAACACAACGTGGGCAAAGAACGGCAGACCGGACCATGGCCTTAGGCGCATCATGACCGCGGTATCGACCGAGGTGAGTGGCCTCGGAGACGCGCATCCGGCCGGCGTGCAGACCGCCGACCGGCCGGATGCGCGGAACCGGCCGTCACCCACCCCTCATTCGGTACGACCGCCGGTCCCTTCGGAGCGCTTCACGATGCCTTACGCGACCACCCGCGACGACACGCGGATCTTCTTCTACGACTGGGGCGGCGGCCCGCCCGTCGTCTTCATCCACGGCTGGCCGCTGAACGCCGACGCCTGGCAGGACCAGTTGAAGCTGGTCAAGGACAACGGGTTCCGGGCGATCGCGCACGACCGGCGCGGCCACGGCCGCTCCAGCCACCCCGCGGGTGGCTACGACTTCGACACCTTCGCCGACGATCTCGGAGATCTCATCGAAAGCCTGGACCTGCGCGACGTCACCCTCGTGGGGCACTCCATGGGCGGCGGGGAACTGGCCCGCTACATCGGCCGGCACGGCACGTCCCGCCTTCGCAGGGCCGTGCTCCTGTCCGCGATCCCACCGCTCATGCTCAGGACCGACGGCAATCCCGAGGGAACGCCGCAGGAGGTGTTCGACGGCCTGAAGAACGGCATCCTCGCCGAGCGCTCGCAGTTCTGGAAGGACACCGCCGAGGTCTTCTTCGGGGCCAACCGGCCGGGCGGCAAGGTGACGCAGGGCAACAAGGACGCCTTCTGGTTGATGGCCATGGCCGAGAACATCGAAGCCGGGGTGGCCTGCGTGGACGCCTTCTCGGCCACCGACTTCACCGAGGATCTCAGGAGGTTCGACATCCCCACGCTGATCGTCCACGGTGACGACGACCAGGTCGTGCCGATCGCGGCGGCCGGGGAGAAGGCATCCAGGATCATTCCGGACAACGTCTACAGGGTGTACCAGGGTGGCTCGCACGGCATCGCGATGGTGCCGGGCCAGAAGGAGCAGTTCAACGCCGACCTGCTCGAGTTCCTGCGCGCCTGAACGGCGGGGTCCGCTCCGCGCCGGACACACCGCCGATCCGCCCGGCCCCCGGCTCCCGGTGGGCCGGCCCGCTCAGCCGCCGGTGTGGAGGCGTTCGAGGCGCTCGGCCGTCTTACGCGCGGCGATCAGCACGGGGTCCCACACCGGGGCGAACGGAGGAGCGTAGGCCAGGTCCAGGCCGGTCATCTCCTCCACGGTCATCCCGTGCCATACGGCCAGCGCCAGGGTGTCGATCCGCTTGGCCGCGCCCTCCTGCCCGACGATCTGGGCGCCCAGCAGCCGTCCGGTCCGGCGGTCGGCGATCATCTTCGTCCGCATCTCCCGCGCGCCGGGGTAGTAGTGGGCACGCGTGGTGGAGGCCACGGTCTCGGTGACGAACTCGAACCCCGCCGCGGCGGCCTCGGCCTCGTTCAGGCCGGTGCGGGCCACCTCGTACTCACAGATCTTGGACACCGCGGTCCCCACCACCCCGGGGAAGCTCGCGTACCCGCCCCCGATGTTGATGCCGACCACGCGGCCCTGCTTGTTGGCGTGGGTGCCCAGCGCGATCGCCACCGGCCGGTGGGAGACCAGGTGGAAGGTCTCGACGCAGTCGCCGGCCGCCCACACGCCCTCGACGGGGGTGCGCATCCGCCGGTCGGTCCGGATCCCGGAGGTCTCGCCCACCGGGATGCCCGCGGCATCGGCCAGCGCGGTGTTCGGGCGGGCCCCGAGGCCCAGCACGACCAGGTCGGCCCGTACGCTCCGGTTCCCGACGCACACCGCGTCCACCCGGCCGCCGGAGGCGGAGAAGCCCGTCACCCCCTCTCCGAGGAGCACCTCGACCCCCAGCCGGCGCAGGGCGTCGGCGATCAGGGCGCCCATGTCGGGGTCGAGCGTGCCCATCGGCTGCTCACCGGCCTCGACGAGCGTCACCGAAAGGCCCCGGCGGACCAGGGCCTCGGCCATCTCCAGGCCGATGTAGCCGCCGCCGACCACCGTGGCGGCACGCGGGCGCTCCGCCCCGTCGGCCTCGACGGCCCGCAGCAGCGCGGCGCCGTCGTCCAGCGTCTGCACGCCGTACACGCCGGCGGCGTCGGCGCCGGGCAGGCCGGGACGGCTGGGCAGGGCGCCGGTGGCGACGACGAGCTGGTCGAACGGCTCCCAGTAGTCGCGGCCCTCCTCATGGTCGTGTACGGCCACCGCCCGGCGGTCCAGGTCGATCTCGGTGACCTCGCTGCGCAGGCGCAGGTCGATGGCCTGCTCGTCGCGGAAGACCTCGGGGCGCCGGACGACGAGGTCCTCGACCCCGCCCACCTCGCCGCCCACCAGGTAGGGGATCCCGCAGGCGGAGTAGGAGGCGTGGAAGCCCTTCTCCAGCGCCACGATCCGCAGGTCGTCCGGGCCGCGCCGGTTCCGCGCCTGGGAGGCCGCGCTCATCCCCGCGGCGTCGCCGCCGATCACCACCAGCCGTTCCGCCATCGTCCCGCCCGTCTCGCAAGCCGTCATTGTGTGCCGCTGGGAAAGGAGTTCCTCCGCCCGCCCGCCCCAAACGGCATCGCCCCGATCATGACGCGTCGCGCGGGGGCAGCCGTGCCGGGGTCCGGGGCCGGTTGCGCACGTCCGGTTCCAGGCGGCCGTCCCGTACGGTGACCGCCCGCCCTCCCGCGGGGAGGGGAGCGCGTCCCCCGCGCGGAGGACGCGGGGGGCGGTGTTCGGTACGCTCTGCCGAGCTGACGGTGGATAACAGATGGTTCGGGGGATTTCAGGATGGGCACGGTGGAGATCCTCCTGTTGCTGGCGGCCGCGGCCGGGGCGGGGTGGATCGACGCCGTGGTCGGCGGGGGAGGGCTGCTGCAGTTGCCCGCGTTGCTCGTCGCCGGGGTCTCGCCGGTCCAGGCGCTGGCCACGAACAAGCTCGCCGCCGTCTTCGGCACCTCATCGGCGGCGGTCGCCTACGCCCGCACCACGAAGATCGACCGCCGGGTGGCGGTGCCCGCCGGGCTGGCCGCGGTCGTGTTCGCCGGTCTCGGCGCGGCGTCGGCGGCGTCGATCTCCAAGGACGCGCTCACCCCGCTGGTGATGGCCGCCCTGCTGTGCGTGGCGCTGTTCGTCACCCTCCGCCCGGCGTTCGGCGCCCATTCCCATCCGCACCTGCGCACCCGGGCCAGGGTGCTGGCCGCGACCGCGGTCACCGGCGCGGCGATCGCCTTCTATGACGGCATCCTCGGGCCCGGCACCGGCACCTTCCTGATCATCGCCTTCACCACGATCCTCGGCATGGACTTCGTGCACGGCTCGGCGCACTCGAAGATCATCAACTCCTGCACCAACGTGGGGGCTCTGATCGTCTTCGCCTCCCAGGGGCACGTGCTGTGGTCGCTGGGGCTGGGGATGGCCGTCTGCAACATCGCCGGAGCCCAGGTCGGGGCGCGGATGGCGCTGCGCCGCGGTTCGGGGTTCGTGCGGATCGTGCTGCTGTGCGTGGTGTGCGCGATGGTGGCGAAACTCGGCTACGAGCAGTTCCTCGCCTGATTATATGATCTACATTGTAAAGCCGCCTGGCTGGTTGAAACTCATAAATGCAACAAAACCCCGGCCTCACCTGGGCAGGCGAGGCCGGGGCGAGTGCGGTCACGCCGATGACGAGGTCCCGGCAGGAGAAGCCGTAGAACGCGCGGAAGCGCTTCCGTCCTCATCCGGCGGCGGTGCCGGGGCCGGCTCGCTCCCGGTGACAGCCGATGCCGGACGTCGTCCGGCGGCGAGACGCCAGAGCGAGGTGACCTCCGCGGCCCGGGCGGCGTGGAGGGGATCGGCGGCGTCCATCGCTCGCGGGTGCCGCGGCCTGGTGTCGATCCTGCCCACCACGTGCAGGCCCGCCGCCTCGATGCCGGCCAGCAGTTCGCCGCGCGTCCTGAGCCCGAGGTGCTCGGCCAGGTCCGACAGGATGAGCCATCCCTCACCCCCCGGTTCGAGATGCGCGGTGAGCGCGGTCAGGAAGCCGCGGAGCATGCTGCCATCCGGGTCGTAGACGCCTTGCTCCACGGCGGAGGTGGGCCGGGCCGGAATCCAGGGCGGGTTGCAGACGACGAGGTCCGCGCGCCCGTCGGGGAAGAGGCCGGGGCCCATGACGTCGACGCGCCCGGTGAGGCATAGCCGGCGGACGTTCTCTTCCGCGCAGGCCAGAGCGCGCGGGCTGATGTCCGTGGCCACGACGTGGTCGACTCCCCGGCGGGCCAGGACGGCCGCGAGCACTCCCGTTCCCGTGCCGAGGTCGAACGCGGTGCGGCGGCCCGCGCGAGGGCCCGCCGGCGGGGGGAGTGGCGCATGCGCGACGAGATCGACGTACTCCCCTCTGACGGGAGAGAACACGCCGTAGTGCGGGTGAATGCGAGCGCGGAGGGCCGGTACCTCCACGCCCTTCGTGCGCCACTGATGCGCTCCGATCACACCCAGCAGTTCGGTGAGCGAGACGGCCATCGGCTCGGACTGCGGACCGTACGCTTCGATGCAGGCTCGGCGCACATCGGGGGCTCTGCGCAGGTTCAGGCGGTAGTCGTCCTCCAGCAGGACGAGGAGCCGGCCCAGCACGCGGGCACGGTGGCCGCGGGCACGGCGGTGCAGGTGGAAGGACTCTGCCGGGCTGTCACCTCGCCGGGGAGGTTTCCGGTCGATGCGGCGGCTCATCGCCTGCAGCAGCCGTCGTGCGCCGTGGAAGTCACCCCGCCACAGCAGACCGGTGCCTTCGCAGGCCAGGCGGTAGGCGGTGTCGGCTTTCATCCGGTCGTCGGCGCCGATGACCCGGCGGGGAGGCGGGGTCGCGCTCTCGGAATGCCAGTGGGCGGAACGGGGGGTGTTCGTCTCGGTCCAGCGGATCGTGGACACCACGTACTCCTCGTGGTCGAACGTGCAGGGGCACGAAGAGCACTTCGACGAGGAGCGGGAGAAACGGCCCGTGCGGCGCACGGGCGGGTGTCAGGGCAGGTGGGGCTACCGCTCCCGCGTCGAAGCGCGAGCGGGGAAGTCGCCGAGAACCATGCCGAGTGTCACGATCAGCCCTTTCGGAGAGATGACGTAAGAGGTTCGCACAGACCTTTCCCCGTGGGCAAGCTGGCCCGTGGGGCGGTGGAGGGTCCGGCTTCCCGCCCGCCGCGGCCCGTCGCTCGTCGGTGGCGTCCTCGTCGCACGGAGGCCGCGGCCCCCGGGCGGTTGGACATCGCCGGGGTAGGCGTGGAACCGGCCGAAAGTACGGCCGCCCGTGGTGCGGATCATGCTTTCGGCCCATGCCGGCGGCGGGCCGGACCCGCACGATGAGCCCATGCCGTACGAAGATCTTCCCCCCAGCCCTGGACACCCGCCCGCTCCCGGAGACCCGCTCGGCCTTGGACACCCGCCCGGTCCTGGAAATCCGCGTCCCGGAGACTCGCGTCCCGGGCGGGTGTCGTCGCGAACGCCGGGCCCCGGTGACCGCCCGGCCGGGCCCGGCCGGACGCGGATCGCCGCGCTCGACGTCGTGCGCGGGTTCGCGCTGTGCGGGATCCTGCTGGCCAACGTCAAACCGATAGCCCACGTCGGGGACGCCCTCACACCCGCCGCGCCCACCCTGGAGGGGGACACGGCCGCGTGGCCGGGGCTGTTCATCGACCAGCGTTTCTTCCCCATCTTCTCCCTCCTGTTCGGTGTGGGGTTCTCGCTGCTGCTGGAGTCGGCGGCGGTCCGCGCCGCCCGGCCGCGGCTGGTCCTGGCGCGCCGGCTCCTGGCGCTGCTCGCGATCGGCCTGGTGCACTTCCTGCTGCTGTGGCGGGGGGACATCCTGACCGCCTACGCCGTCGTCGGTCTGCTGGTGCTGCTGCCCTCGACCTGGCTGCCGCGGTGGGCCGTGGCGTGCCTGGCGGCCGTACTCCTCGCGGTGTCGCTACTGGCCACCGGGGGCTGGCACGCGCTGGTTCCGGGGCTGTTCCTACTGGGCTCGGCGCTGACCCGGTACGGGGTGATCGACCGGGTCGAGCGGTCCGCGCGGGGGCCGGCGGCGCTGGGCCTGGTCCTGGCGGCGGGGGCGGTGCCCGCGCTGTGGTGGCAGAGCGGGCTGGATCCGTACGACTCCGGCTTCAGCCTGGCGTTCTCCACCGCCGGACTGCTGGTCGCCGGGGTGTACGTCTGCGTTCTGCTGGTGCTGATGCGGACGCCGCTCCGGCCGGCGCTGCGGGCGGTCTTCGCGCCGCTGGGCCGGATGGCGCTGACGAACTACCTGACCGCCACGGTCCTCGTCCTGGCCGCCGCCCGCGTCCTCGGGGGAGTGCCGGACCGCTGGTCGGAGGCGACGGTGGTGACGGTCGCCGGCGTCATCCTCGCCGTGCAGTGGCTGTGGTCGGTGCTGTGGCTGCGGCGGTACCGCCAGGGGCCGGTCGAGTGGCTCTGGCGATGGGCCACCTGGGCCGGCCGCCCACCCCTGCGCCGCGCCGCCTGACCGTCGTCCGCCTCGCCTTCGCGCCCTCGCGGCGGCCCGCCGCGCCGCGTTCCGGAGAGCGGGGAACGCCGCCTCCGCCGCCTCGGGTTCCCGTGGGCGGCGTCTCTGTGGCCGGCCCGGTGTTCAGGCCGAGGCGTGGGTACGGTCGGTCAGGACGCGGGCGAGGACGATGGTGACGAGGCCGGCCAGGACGACCGAAAGCAGGCCGGCGCGCAGGCTGAGGAGGTCGGCGACGGCTCCGACGAGCAGCGGGGACAGCAGGAAGCCGCCGCGCAGCAGCCAGCTGACGATGGTCAGGCCGGTGCCCGGCGGCAGGCCGGGCAGTTCGTCGGCGGTGTGCATGGCGGCCGGGACGAGGGTGGCGAAGCCGAGCCCGGCGAGGGTGAAGCCGGCCAGCGCGGCCGGGATGGACGGCACGGCCAGCGCCGCGCCCATGCCGGCGGCGGCCAGGACGCCTCCCGCGCGGGCCACCGCGCGTTGCCCGAAGCGGTCCACCACGCGGTCGCCGGACAGGCGGCCGATGGTCATGGCGGTCTGGAAGACCACGACGGCCAGGCCGGCGGTGGCGGCGTCGGCGTGCAGACCGGTGAGGAAGAGGGCGCCCCAGGACGCGCCGGCGTCCTCGACCAGCGCGCCGCACGCGGCCAGTACGCCGAGCGCGGCGAGCATCCGTACCGCCGGGCCGGTGAACGAGCGCCGGCCCGCGCGCTGGGCGGGCAGGGTGGGCGGGGCGGCTGCGTGGTCGTCGGCCGCGGCCGGATCACGGGCTTCGGCGGAGCGCTCGGCGTCTTCCGGGCCCGGCAGCAGGAAGCGGTGGGCGACGACGGCCACAAGGCTGAACAGGGTCGCGGAGATGGTCCTACGATCGCGATCGCCAACGCGAGAAGCCCCACCCAGGCGGCCATCCCGTGCACGCTCTCCGCCAGAGAGGGGTGGGACCAGTTGCCGGGCGGGTCCGCCGGGAAGATCGCCGCGGCCAGGGCGCACCCGGCCCACAACCACAGCAGCCCCCGCCCCCACCCGCTGCCCGCGGTCCGCGCGGCCAGTGCTGCGGTCCCGACCGCGAACCCCAGCAGGCCGACGGTCACCAGCCAGCCGTACGGCAGGTTGACGTACCTGCTGATCGTCTCGTCCACCGGATCGTAGCCCCGGTTGACCACGTCGGACACCACAAAGGAAAGGATAGCGATCACGAAACCAGTCAAAGAGAACTTCTTGCCCATGGCTCCCAACGGTAGGTTTCGGTGACGGCCGGACACATCGTCCTTCACGCGTCACCTGGGCCTGCGCCATCGGAGTATCCGGCTACACCAATCGATGTACGGCGGCTCGCCTTCCGCCATCTGATCTCCGGTCCTCAGCGGCCGGCGTCGGCGATGACCGCTGTCACGAACCTGTCGACGACCGCCGTGGCCGGCGGACCGGGGTCGCGGTCCGCGAACAGGAGGTGCCCGCCGCCGACCAGGGAGAGGGTGAGCGAGTCGATGTCGGCGTCGGCCGCGATGCGGCCCAGTTCACGCTCCTCTGTCAGATAGGCGGAGATCGCGGCCGTGGCCTGGGAGAGGATCGCGATGCCGCCTCCGGGCATGGCTTGCCGCAGCCGGGCGCGCAGCTCATCCCGGAAGGTGATGAGCGGGATGATCGCCACCGGAACCGGTCCGAACAGGGTGGTCAGCGCGCTGGTGAGGTTGCCGGCCACGGTGCCGGTGCCGGCGGACTCGCGCAGCGCACTCGCCTGTGTCTCGAGCTGCGCGGCCCGGTCGAGCACGAGGTCGGTGAGGAAGGCGTCGAAATTGGGGAAGTGCCGGTGCAGGACGCCTTTGGCGCAGCCCGCCTCGTCGGTGACGGCCCGGCTGGTCAGCCCGTTCGGCCCGTCCCGCAGAAGCACGCGTTCGGCGGCCTCGAACAGTTGCCGCCGCGCGTCGCGAAGGTGCACTCCGGTCGGCACTCGCAGATCCTCTCGTATGTCAGCCCGTCGGTCTCCGTTGCCCAGTGGGCATGCGCCCACTAAAGTGGGCGCATGCCCATACTACCGCGAGAACAACCGGAACCGCCCCTGGCCGAGCCACGAAAGGCCCGGCAGATGGCCGAGTCGTTCGGCGTGGACGCACAACGCTACGACCAGGCCCGTCCCGGCTACCCCGATGCGTTGGTGGCGCGGATCGTCGCCGGGAGCCCCGGGCCTGACGTGCTCGACGTCGGCTGCGGCACCGGCATCGCCGCCCGCCGGTTCCAGGCCGCCGGCTGCGCCGTGCTCGGCGTCGAGCCCGATGCGCGGATGGCCGACTTCGCGCGAGCCCGTGGCCTGCGGGTCGAGGTGGCGACCTTCGAAGCCTGGCGGCCGGCCGGCCGGACGTTCGACGCGGTCATCGCGGCCCAGTCGTGGCACTGGGTGGATCCGGTCGCCGGTGCCGCGAAGGCGGCACGTGTGCTGCGTCCAGGGGGACGGCTGGCGATCTTCGGGCACGTGTACGAGCCGCCTGCCGAGGTGGCCGAACCGTTCGCCGCCGCCTACCGGCGGGCGGCGCCCGACTCCCCGCTCAACGGTCAACCGGCCCGGCGTCCGCTCGGCCTCTACCGGGCGGCGTACGCGAAGTTCGCCGACCAGATCCGCGAGACCGAGCAGTTCCACGATCCAGAACAGTGGCGGTTCGACTGGGAGCGGTCCTACACGCGCGACCAGTGGCTGGACCTGCTGCCCACCACCGGCGGCCTCACCCGGCTCCGTCCCGATCAGCTGGCCGGGATACTGGGCGCGGTCGGGGAGGCCATCGACTCCCTGGGCGGACGCTTCACGATGAACTACACCACCCTGGCCGCGACCGCCGTACGTGCCGGCGCCCGCTGAGTCCACCCGTCAGGTCGCCGCCCGCTCGATGGCCACGATCGGGATCCGCCGTGACGCCTCTCGCCGGTAACCGATGTGGCGGGGCCAAGTCCCGGTCATCGTCTCCCGGGGGCGGAGCCGCTCGCCCTCGGTCGCCGGACGGGCCGCCGCGCCGGACACCTCGGCCCCGGCCTGCGCCTTGACCTGCGACTGGGCGAGCGGCTGTGGAGTCAGAGCGGACGGTCGGCGGCGCCGCCGTTGGGGGCGACCACGAGATAAATGATCTACTTTGTGAAGGGCACCGTTCGAAGAAGAACAGCGCCCAAAGCAACAGAACCAGCGAGCAGGGCGGGAACGGCCAGCGCGAGAGGAAGGCCGACGACTTCGGCGAGCCCGCCGATCAGGATGGGGCCGGCCAGGAAGCCCGCGTATCCCAGGCCGGCCACCCGGGCGAGGGCCTGGCCGGCGCGGGCGGGGTCGCGGCGGCCGGCGGCGGAGAACAGCTGGGGGATGATGCACGACAGGCCCGCGCCGAAGCAGGCGAACCCGAGGACCGCGATGATCTGGTTGCCGGCCAGCAGGCCGGCGCCGAGTCCGGCCGCGGCGAGCGTGCCGCAGCCGCGTACCAGCGTCACCGCGCCGAACCGGGCGGCCAGCCGGTCTCCGGCGAGGCGGCCGGCGGTCATCATGACGGAGAAGGCGGCGTAGGCGGCCGCGGCGAATCCTGCCGAGCTGCCGAGGCTGTCGCGGAGGTAGACGGAGCTCCAGTCGGCGGCGGCGCCTTCTCCGATCATGCAGCAGATGGCGAGTACGCCCAGGGTGAACACGCCGTGGGCGGCGCCTTTCGCGGGGGTGTTGCTCCCGCCGCTTCCCGGGGCGGCTCCCGCGGCGGTCGCCGGGGTGGTTTCCGTGGTGGTCGTGGTGGTGGCGGTGGTGGTTTCCGGGGTGGTCCGCGCGGCGGGGCCGGTGGTTTCGGGGAGCCCGGTGGGTGCGGGTTCGGCGGGGTGTCCGGGAGGTGCGGCGGAGCGGGGGAGGGCCCAGCGGGCGGCCCACAGTGCCATGAGGGTGAGGACTGCGGCGGTGGTGGTGAAGGTGGCGGCGGGGGTGAGCCCGGTCTGGGCGAGCAGGCCGCCGGTGGTGGCGCCGAGGAAGCCGCCGATGCTGAACGCCGCGTGGAAGGACGACATGAGGGGGCGGTTCGCGGCTCGTTCGACCTCGACGGCGTTGGCGTTCATTGCCACGTCGAGGGTGCCGTGGACCAGGCCGAAGGCGAACAGCGTCGCGGCGAGCGCGGTGAGGCCGGGGGCGTGGGCGGGCAGGATGAGGACGATGCCCTGGGCGAAGGCCATGGGGATCATGACGGTGGTGCTGCCGTGGCGGTCGATGAGGCGGCCCACCACCTGCATGCCGGTGATGGCCCCGGCCGCGATGCCGAGGAGTCCGAGGCTGAGGCGGCCGTCGCTGAGGTCGAGTCCTTCCTTGATGGAGGGGATGCGTGCCGTCCAGGTGCCGATGGCGATGCCCGCCAGCGTGAAGAGCAGGTAGACCGCGATGCGGGCGCGGGTGAGGACCGTTCGGTCGGGGGTGGTGACGTGCATGGGCGCTCCGGTCAGACGGTGCGGACGGTGACGCCGGCGGCGGTGAGGGCGTCGTGTTCGCCCGGGGGGATGGCGGTGTCGGTGATGACGATGTCGAGGCGGTCGAGGGGGCAGACGGCGCCGAAGGCGGTGCGGGTGAACTTGCCGGAGTCGGTGGCGACGATGACGCGTCGGGTGGAGTCGATGGCGGCTCGTTTGACGGCGACGTCGGACAGGTCGTGGGCGGTCAGGCCGTGTTCGGCGGACAGGCCGCAGCAGCCGATGATCGCGGTGTCGAAGCGCAGGGATCGGATGGAGGTCTCGGTGAGGGGGCCGGAGAAGTTGAGTTCGCCGGGCCGTACCTCGCCGCCGGGGAGGACGAGGCGGATGCGGGGTGCGGTGGCGAGTTCGTCGGCGGATTGCAGAGAGAGGGGCAGGACGGTCAGGCGGCGGTCGCGGATCGCGCGGGCGACTTCCAGGGTGGTGGTGCCGCCGTCGAGCAGGACGGCCTCGCCGTCGGCGAGCAGGGTGGCGACTTCGGCGGCGATGCGGCGTTTGATGTCGGTCGCCTCGCGTTCGCGTACGCCGAAGGGGGGTTCCTCGCCGCGTAGCAGGAGGCTGATGGCGCCGCCGCGGACGCGTCTGACGACTCCTTGCTGGGCGAGTTCGTCGAGGTCGCGGCGGATCGTCATTTCTGAGACCGCGTGGGCGACGGCCAGTTCGGCCACTGAGACGCTGTCCTTGGCGCGCAGTTCGGACATGATGGCGCGCAGGCGATCTGAACTCTCCACGAGTTCATTTGAACATGTTGAATGTTCGGTTGGCAAGCCGCCGGGTGAGCCCGGCCACCCGGCGGGCCGGGGAGGGCGGGTTCTGGGAAGGACTCCTCTCCTGGCGTCCCCGTGCCCGGGGAACCGCCCCATCGTCGTCGTTCAGCCCGGGCTTGGCCGCTCGCCGCCGGCCGCGCACCCCGGGACCGCCGGTGTCCGGCCGCACCCTCCGGGGCCGCCGGTGTCCGGCCGCACCCTCCGGGGCCGCCGGTGTCCGCCGTACCGGGCCGGTCAGGCCGTTTCGGCGCTGAGGGTCTGTGCCACGGGCACGCGGGCCGCCAGTCGTGCGGGCAGGGCGGTGAGCGCGGCCGTCGTCAGGACGGTCGCGAGCGCGGCGGCGAGCAGCCAGGAGGAGGGGGGTTCCACGGCGTTGGGGGCGGCGAAGAGCGAGAGCAGGCCGGCGCCCAGGGGGACGCCGATGACGGCGCCGGGCAGCGCGGGCAGGAGCTGGGCGGCGGACAGTCCCGCGGAGATCTGTCCCGGGGTGGCGCCGAGCGTGCGGGCGACGGCCATGCTCGCCCGGGCCTCCATGGCGGTGGTCCAGGTGAACGTGAGGGTGTTCACGACGGCGAGTGCGATGAGCAGGACGGTGACGGCGAGCATCAGTCCGCGGTCGTGCTCGCCCCGCAGGTTGGGCAGGGCGGAGGAGCCGTCCAGTCCGTAGCCTCTCTCCGGCTGGGCGTGGAGGGTCAGCAGGGCGACGATCGCGATCACCGTGGTGGCGGTGGAGCATGCCTGCAGTACGGCGCGGCCCGGCCGGCGGGCGGTCAGCCGCAGCCCGAGCAGTAGCGGTGTGGGCAGTAGTGCGGACAGCGCGGTGAGCCGGGGGCGGTGACGGGGCTGGTGCGCGGTGGCGGTCAGCGCCGTGACGGTCGCCGTGCGCATGGCCCGCAGTGTGGGACGCAGTGTGGACAGCACCGCCACCGCCATGGCGAGAACGGTCGCCGCGGCGACGGTGGCGCCGGTCAGCTCGGCGGTGCCGATCCGGCTGGCGGTGGGGCTGGCGACGGCGGGCAGGGTCAGGCGGGCGATCACCAGCCCCAGCGCGTCACCGATCAGCGCCAGCGCCAGATACTCGGTGAGCAGGACGGTGGCGATCAGACTCGGGGTGGCGCCGACGGCCTTGAGCAGTCCGGCCCGGCGTGTCCGCTCGATGGCGCGTCCGGCGGCCAGCGCCGCCACTCCGGTGATGGCCAGGAAGCCGAGCAGCCAGCTGCCGACGACCAGGATCGGCTGGGTGTCCCTGAGGATGACCATGTCCTGCTCGGCCGTGAACCGCCAGGTGTGGAGGCTCACCCTGAGGGTGAGGCCGTGGTGGGCGGCCAGGAATGCCTCGGTCCCGCCGGGGTCGCGCAGCTTGAGGTCCAGGGCCGTGGTCACCGGGAGGTCCCGGGACGCCGCCAGTGCGCGGGCGTCCGATCGGGTCATCCAGGCCAGGCCGGTGTAGTCGCTGGGTCCGCCGTACGGGCCGATCTGTGCCGCCCAGGGGTAGATGGAGGTGGCGGCGGTGACGGCGATTCCGACGACGGGGTAGGACCGGCCGGCGATGGTGACGTGGTCGCCGACGCCGGCGCCCAGGGCGGTGGCGAAGCCGCGTTCGAGGACCGTGCCGCCGGGGCGTACCCAGTGGCCCGAGGTCACCAGGGGCCGGTTGAGCGTGCCGGGTGTCTCGGCGAAGCCCTGCACCACCACCGGGGAGGAGATGGAGTCGCGTGTGGTGAGGTCGGCGTAGACGATGCGGTAGGGGCCGTGGTGGGCGACCACTTCGGGGTCGTCCGTCAGCGAGGTCAGGGCCGACGTCACGGTGGGGCCCGTCTCGCCGGAGAGCGCCACCACGTCCGGTCCGGCGGTGGCCGCGCGGGTCTGCTCGTACAGCGCGTCGCTCACGCCGCGCAGGGACAGGCCCAGGGTCATCGTGGCGGTGGCCACGGTCACGGCGAGCAGGAGCATCGCGGCCTGGATCTTGTGCCGGCGCATGTCGGCCAGTGCCAGGCGCACGATGAGCACGGTGGAGCCCATGATGTTCAGCCCTCCAGCCCGATCAGGCCGCCGAGCCGTCCGGTGCCGGTGCCGGCCAGCCGGGTGTCGTCGACGAACATCCCGTCGCGCATCGAGACCAGCCGGTCGGCGGTGGCCGCGACCCGTTCGTCGTGCGTGACGATGATGAGGGTCTGCCCCGCGGCGCGCAGGTCATCGAAGATTCTCAGCATGTCGAGGCTCGCCGCGGTGTCGAGATTGCCGGTGGGTTCGTCGGCCAGGACGACGAGGGGGTCGTTGACCAGGGCGCGGGCGACGGCGATCCGCTGGCGTTGCCCGCCGGACAGTTGTGACGGCAGGTGCCGGGCGCGGTCGGCGAGCCCGACCCGTTCCAGCAGGAGGTTCGCGCGTCGTCTGGCCTGGCGGCGTGAGCGGCCGGCCAGCAGGGCGGGCAGTTCCACGTTCTCGGCGGCCGACAGTTCGTCCATGAGGTGGAATGCCTGGAAGACGAATCCGACCGATCGGCGCCGCATGCGCGCCAGGGCTCGCTCGCTCAGGGCGTCGATGCGCCGTCCGGCCATCCACACCTCTCCGCCGGTGGGCCGTTCCAGGCCGCCGAGCAGGTGCAGCAGGGTGGATTTCCCGCAGCCGCTGGGGCCCATGACCGCCAGTGTCTGCCCCTGGGGCACTTCCAGGTCGATCTCGTCCACCGCGCGGACCCGGCTCTGCCCCTGGCCGTGCGTTTTCACCAGGCCGCGGGCCCGGACTGCGGCACTTGACACGTTCATGCACCCTCGGCTTCGTGATCGACCTTGGACCAGGCGCGTTCGCAGGCGTCCAGCCAGCGCAGGTCCGCCTGCAGTCGCAGCATGACCCCTTCCAGCAGCAGGGCGGCGCCCGATCCCGCCGGCTCGGCCAGCGCCGCCTGCTGCGCCTCGCGCAGGCGGCGCAGCAGTTCGCGGCGCTGGGCCGCGATGAGTTCGACCGGGTCGGCGAGCCGGGCCGCGGCGGCGGTGGCGAGCTTGAGGTGGAACTCCGCCAGGTCCGGCTTCGGCCAGCCGATCTCGGTCAGCCAGGCGGCGACCCGTTGCTGTCCGGCGGGTGTCAGCGCGTAGACCTTGCGTTCGGGCTTCTCGGGCAGGCCGTCGGCCCGCTCGCAGACCACGAGCCCGGCTTTTTCCAGCCGGGCCAGGGTCACGTAGATCTGGCCGGGGTTCATCGACTCGCCCAGCGGTCCGAGGCTGTGCCGCAGCCGGGCCCGCAGGTGGTACCCGTGTGATGGTTCTTTGGCGAGCATCGCCAGCACCGCGTCCTGCATTCCACCCCCTAACGGTTAGCCAATAGATAGCGGTTAGCCATATGAGGTGTCAAAGCGCCGCGGCGGCCCCTGGCCTCCGGTGAGGGCCGCGCGTCGTGGTATGCGCCGCGTATATACCCCCGGTATATATTGATCGCCATGACAGTCCCCTTGACCCTGCTGGGCCTCCTGGACCGTGAGCCCAGCTACGGATACGACCTGAAGCGCGACTACGACACCTACTTCGGCAAGGGCAAGCCGCTTCCCTTCGGGCAGGTCTATTCGACGCTCGGCCGCCTGGCCAGGGACGGCAAGGTCGCGGCCGGCCCGAGCGAGCCCGGCGACGGGCCCGACCGCAAGCGCTACGCCATCACCCCGCTGGGCAGGCAGGAGGTGGAGGCGTGGCTGGCCGAGCCGGCGGCGGCGGAGCCGTTCCTGCAGACGGTGCTGTTCACGAAGGTCGTGCTGGCGCTGATGCTGGGCCACGACGCGCAGCGCTTCCTCGACGTCCAGCGCGCCACGCACATGCGGCGCATGCGCGAGCTGTCGGAGATCAAACGCGACGGCGCGCTCGTGGACGCCCTGCTGGCCGACCACGCCCTGTTCCACCTGGAGGCCGACCTGCGCTGGATCGACGTGACCACGGCCCGGCTGGGCGCGCTGGCGGAGACGGTGCGCCGCGCATGACCATCGACGCGCTTCCCCTGCCGGGCCCGCTGCTGGAGGCCCGTTCCGTCGAGCGCTCCTACGGCCGCACGCCGGCGCTGCGCGAGGCGAGCCTGTCGGTGACGTCGGGAGAGGTTCTGGCGATCATGGGCCCGAGCGGCTCCGGCAAGTCCACGCTGCTGCACTGCCTGGCCGGCATCTTCACCCCCGACGCGGGCGAGGTCTGGTTCGGCGGGCGGCGGCTGGACACCCTGGGCGACGCCCGGCGGTCGGAGCTGCGCCGTACCGCGTTCGGCTTCGTCTTCCAGTTCGGCCAGCTGGTGCCGGAGCTCACGGCGGCCGACAACGTCGCCCTGCCGCTGCTGCTCGGCAGGACCGGGCGCAGGCAGGCCTACCAGCGGGCGCGCGACTGGCTGCGGCGGCTGGAGCTGGAGGACCTGGCCGGACGGCGCACCGGCGAGCTGTCCGGCGGGCAGACGCAGAGGGTGGCCGTCGCCAGGGCGCTGGTGACGCGGCCCAAGGTGATCTTCGCGGACGAGCCCACCGGCGCGCTCGACTCGCTCACCGGGGAGAAGGTCATGGAGCTGCTCGTCGGCCTGGCCCGTCAGGAGGGCACGACGGTGATCGTGGTGACCCATGACGCCCGCGTCGCCGCCTGCGCCGACCGGGAGGTCATGGTGCGCGACGGCAGAGTCACCGACCCCTACGCCGGCGAGGTCGTCCGATGACGCTGTGGCTGGGCCTGCGGCTGTCGCTGCGCGGCGGCCGGGAGGCGATCGTCCGGCTGGTGCTCGTCACCGCCGCCGTCGCGGCGGGGGTGACGGTGCTGCTGTCCACGGTGGCGCTGTTCAACGCCTTCCGGACCACCGCGGACCGGCCGTGCTGGGAGTGCACGACCGGCTCCGCGCCGGCGGGCTGGGCGCTGGGCGCCACCTCCGGCGCGGTGCTGTGGAACCACCGCCAGGATTACTACGCCGGCCGTCCGATCAAGCGGCTCGACGTCGCCGTCCTCGACGCGCGGACGCCCGCCCCGGGTGTTCCCGGTCTTTCCGCGCTGCCCGGGGCGGGGCGCCACTACGTCTCGCCCGCGCTCGCCGAGCTGATGGACGCCGTGCCGCGTGAGCAACTCGCCGACCGCTTCCCCGGCGCCCGCGCCGGTCTCATCGGGCGGGCGGCGCTGTCCGGCCCCGACGACCTGGTCGTCGTCGTCGGCCAGAGTCCTGACGCGCTGGCCGGCATGGCGGGCACGGTGGCCGTGGACGCCGTCGCCACCGCCCCGGCCGCGGACGACACAATGGCCCTGTACGAGCACGGCTTCGGCATCGCCGCCGTCGGCCTGATCGTCCCGCTGATCATCCTCATCGGCACCGCCACGCGCCTGGCCGCCGCCCGCCGCGAGGCGCGCTTCGCCGCGATCCGGCTGGCCGGAGCCACCGCGCGGCAGGTCAACGCGATCGCCTCGGTGGACGCGGCGCTCGGCGCGCTGCTGGGCGCGCTCGCCGGCATCGCGGTCTTCCAGGCGGTGCGGCCCGCGCTGGCCGGCGTCGCCGTCACCGGCTCGCGTTTCTTCCCCGACGTGGTCGCGCCCACCCCGACGCATTACGCCGCCGTGGTCGCGGGCGTGCCGCTCGCCGCGGCGGGCGCCGCCCTGTGGTCGTTGCGCCGGGTACGGATCACACCGCTCGGCGCCGCGCGCAAGGTGCGGGCCTCCGCCCCGGGATGGTGGCGGGTGCTGCCGCTGCTGGCGGGGCTGGGGCTGTTCGCCGGCCCGGTGTTCGCGAGCGGCGACAGGGAGCCGGACGCGCTGCTCCTCGACGTCGGCCTGGCGCTGATCATGGTCGGTCTCATGGTGGCCGGGCCGTGGCTGACGATGCTGGTCGCGCGGCTGGCCGCCCGCCTCACCCGCGGCGCGGCGACGCTGCTGGCCGCGCAGCGGCTGGCGGCCGACCCGAAGGGGGCCTTCCGGTCGGTGAACGGGATCGTGCTGGCGGTCTTCATCGGCACGGCCGTCGCCGGTATCGTCCCCGCCGTCGTCTCGGGGCAGGCGGCGGCGGGCGGCGGCACGCTGGGCGAGGTCCTGCGGACGTCGTTCGGGTACGCCGACGCCGCCCCGGGCCGGCCGCTGCCGCCCGGCACGGCCGACGAACTGCTCGCCGAGCTCCGCTCCCGCCCCGGTGTCACCGTGCTGCCGATCTACCGCAGGATCGGGCAGCCGGCCCGGCCCGACGGGCCCCCGCCGTGTGCCCCGGGCCCCGGCTGCCGGCCCGACTTCATGCTCGGGCACGTGGTCGCGTGCGACGCCCTGGCCGCCTTCCCGGCGCTCGGCCGCTGCGCCCCGGGCGCCCGCGCGGTGACGGCCGACTTCAACCGGCTACTGACCAGCGACAACATGCTCTCCGTCGACCGCAACCTGCCGATCGTGGACCCCTCCAGCCCGGCCGCCGGCCCGGCCGCCGATCAAGCCGCCGGCCAGGCCGCCCCGGCTCGCCTGTCCCTGGCGGCGGTGCTGGTCCGCGCGGACGACCCGGCCGTCCGCGAGCGGATCCGCACGCTGCTCGCCCCGTACGTCGCCCGCTCCGGCAGCGCCGAGACGCCGCTGACGCTCGCCGAGGTCGCCCAGGTCCGCGCGGTGCTGCTGGACCAGGTGGAACGCGTGGCGCCGGCCATCGTCGCGCTGACCCTGCTGGTGGCGGGCTGCGGCCTGCTGGTGGCGGTCGCCGGAGGCGTGGTGGAGCGCAGGCAGCCGTTCACGCTGCTGCGGCTGTGCGGCACGCCGACCCGGGTCCTGTCCCAGGTGGTGCTACTGGAGACGGCCGCTCCCGTGGTGCTGGCCGCCCTGGTGGCGGCGGGCGCGGGCCTCGGCGTGGCCGAACCGCTGATCGACCAGCTGAGGATCAAGAGCGCGCCGGCGGCGCTGCCCGGCCCCGCCTACTTCCTGACCGTCGGCGGCGGGCTGCTGGCCGCCCTGCTGGTGATCCTCGCCGGCCTGCCGCTGCTCAAGCGTGTGACCGCGCCCGAGGGCGCCCGCTTCGAATAGGACCATCGTCGATGATGAAACATGTCCGACGGCCGGCCGCGGTGCTCGCCGCCGCGCTGACCGCCTCCCTCCTCGTGGCGGCGCCCGCGCCGGTGAGCGCCGCCGGGGGCCGCTACAGCGCCGACATCAGACGCACCGAGTACGGCATCCCGCACATCTCGGCGAAAGACCACGGCGGCCTCGGCTACGGCTATCAGAATGCGGGCCAGTGCTCCGGCCTTCAGGTGCGGGGGTGAAGGCCCGCGCGGGAGTGCCTGTTAGGGCACGAGCGTGCCTTGGCCTTCCTGGTCTTGCTGCTCCATCCACCAGGCGTAGGAGACGACCACGGCGCGAGGCTCCCCGTGCCGCTCCACGATGGTGGGTTCACCAGTGAAGTGGGCGACGTCGATCCGGCGCCCCAACTGGTCGCGGAGTTCTCGAACACTCATACGTTCCGTCATAGTACCTATGGTACCATCGGTACCATGCAGCTTCGTTACCAGTACCGGCTTCATCCGGACGCCGCCCAGCACGAGGCGCTGGCGCGGGCGTTCGGATGCGCCCGTACGGTGTTCAACGATGGGCTGCGCGCACGCCAGGACGCCCGCGAGGCGGGCCTGCCGTACATCGTGGACGGGGAGCTGTCCAAGCGGGTCATCACCGAGGCGAAGAAGACGCCCGAGCGTGCCTGGCTGGGCGAGGTCTCCGCCGTGGTGCTCCAGCAGGCGCTCGCCGATCTGAACACCGCCTACCGAAACTTCTTCGCCTCGGTCGCCGGGAAACGGAAGGGTCCGAAGGCCGCGCCGCCCCGGTTCCGGTCGCGTAAGGACAACCGGCAGGCGATCCGGTTCACGAAGAACGCCAGGTTCGCCATCATGCCGGGCGGGAAGCTGCGGCTGCCGAAGATCGGGGATGTGGAGGTCCGCTGGTCCCGCGCCCTGCCCGCCGAACCCTCCAGCGTGACCGTGGTCAAAGACGCGGCCGGACGGTACTTCGCGAGCTTCGTGGTCGAGGTCGCCGAGCAGTCGCTCCCGCCCGCCGATGCCGAGGTCGGCATCGACCTGGGCCTAGCCCACTTCGCGGTGACCTCGGAAGGCTGGAAGATCGACTCACCCCGGTTCCTGCGCCGGGCGGAGAAGAAACTCAAGAAGCTCCAACGCGCCCTGTCGCGTAAAGAGAAGGGCTCGAACAACCGGGCCAAGGCTCGTCGCAAGGTCGCCCGCCAGCACGCGAAGGTCACCGACACGCGCCACGAGTTCCACCACCAGCTCTCCACGCAGATCATTCGCGACAACCAAGCGGTGCATGTGGAGGACCTGGCGGTGGTGGGACTGGCGCGCACCAAGCTGGCCAAAAGCGTGCACGACGCGGGCTGGTCGCAGTTCATCGCGATGCTGGAGTACAAGGCGAAGCTGTACGGGCGAACCTTCCATCGGATCGACCGGTGGTTCCCCTCCTCCAAGCTCTGCTCGGAGTGCGGCGCTCTGCAAGAGTCGATGCCGCTGAACGTCCGGTCGTGGATCTGCGCCTGTGGCGCGGCCCACGACCGGGACGTCAATGCGGCGATCAACATCCTGGCCGCCGGACGGGCGGACAGGCGAAACGCCTGTGGAGGGCCGGTAAGACCACCGCTCGCGGTGGCACAGCCCAGTGAAGCAGGAAGCCACAGAGGCGCCGCATGACGCGGCACGGGCTGAACCTCCGGCCTTCAGGCCGGGGAGCGCGTCAACTGAGCGACACCGGCGTGGACAGGCTGCCCGACCCGGCCTGCCGGGGCAAGGAGTGGGTCGGCCCCATCACCGCCACCGACGTGTGGACGAACCTGCTCGACCTCGGCCGCCTGGGAAGCGGCTCATCGTTCAAGCTCGACATCGCCAACCCGGTGGTGCAGGGCGCGCTGGCCGACGCCGTGCGGTTCTTCACCGCCAATGACCTGCCGCTGACGCTCACGCCGGGGCAGGCCCAGCGCTACGGCGACGTCCCGGTGCCGGGCTGCACCGAGGGGGAGGGCTGCTTCGACCGGATCCGCACCGGCGGCCCGCTCGGCGAGGCGGGCCGCTATCCGGACGTCGACACCGGCTCCAGCTTCATGATGGCCGTGGAACTGACCCCGGCCGGGCCGCGCACCCGCACCGTGCTGACGTACTCGCTGTCGGCCGGCGCGGCCTCGCCGCACCACGCCGACCAGACCGAGCTGTTCTCCCGCGGCGGGTGGGTGACGGAGCGGTTCACCGAGGCCGAGATCAGGGCGTACCCGCATCTGACGACGACGTCGCTGCGGTCGGCCTCACCCCCGGCCTGAAGGCCGGGGCACCGCGGACGATCCTCGTCGCCCCGACGCGCCTGCCGGACGGCCCCCCGGGGGAGCCGTCCGGCACGGCCACGACGCCGGATCGGTGGTGCTGGCCGGCACGAGGTCCGACCGGGTCCGGCTCCTCGACCTGCGCGAGCCGGTGAACTTCGGACACGCAGGTCAAAGGCATTCGGTGGCGGCCGGGTGGCGTCCGGATGGATGTTCGATGGCGGGGATCGCAAGCATGTACATCACAGCGGTCCCCGCTGGAATCCCCGCCGAAAGGAGGTAACGACATGGACGTGAACACCCTGGTGGCCTCGCTGCAGGAGCTGGACGTCACCGCCGACGGCCGCGAGCTCCTCGCCGCCGAGCAGGCCGGTCTGAGCCCGCAGTAAGTCTCAGCCCTCGGTAAGTACGGGAGCGAGGTGGTGCGCCGGTCTCCGGCGCACCACCTCTACGACAAAGGGCCGGGAAACACATGCTGACGCCTGCCTTTAACGATCACAGAGAGTTGACGGCCGGATACGACGCGCTGGCACGGCTGACGGCCGAGCGGTACGGCCCGAGGTCGCAAGCGCTCGTGTTCGTCCTGACCGAAGAGCTGATCAGGCTGCGTACCGTGCTGGCGGGGGACCCGGGGGCGATGGTGATCGCGGCGCGGGTGGACCGGCTGCGCGAGGCCATCCAGGACCTTTACCGGGTGAGCGAGTTCCCGGCGCTGCCCAGCCCGTCCAGCAGGGTGGTGTCCGAGTCTCCGCTGGTGATCGAGTTCGATCGCGATCGGTTCGAAGAGCGTTACGCGGCGGCCGTCCCCGTGGTGAGCCCCCGGCTCGTCGAGGTCTCCGGTCCTCTGCTCGGCCCGCTCCGGGCGGGGGTGCCGTACATGTTCGTGATCGACGATCGAGGCACGCTGGTGGTCTGGAACCGCGCCTTCCGGCTGCGCGATCTGGTGTTCGGGCGGGCCACCGCGATGGCCGCGGGGGTCCGGGTCGCCCATCCGCTGCTGGTGCCGCAACGGCTCATGGCGCAGGCGGCCGGGGAGATCGTGTTCGTGGGGGAGCCGAGGGTGTGCGCCGTCGTCGCCAACACCAAGTCCGGGCACTTCCGGCCTCCGCCCGCCACGCGCGACACCATCCGCCGGGTGTGCTCGACCGTGCTCGAACTCGACCGGCGCGACGTGGATGTCTTCACCCTCGAACTGCCTGACACTGGAGACGGACATGACAGACGATCATGAGGTCGCTTCCGGGATCAACCGGCTGCCGGCCTACACCGTGGGTGTGGAACACGAGTACAAGTGGCTGCTGGACCAGACCCCCGGCGACGTGCCCGAGGCACTCGGGTCGATGGGGCTGAGCGCCGGCTACCCGGTGCGGACGGCGAACGACGTGACCCATTCCAGCGTGTACTTCGACGATCCCGGCTGGAGCCTGGCCGGGGCCGGCCTCTCACTGACGTTGCGGGTCTACCACGGCACGATGCGCGCGTTCGGCGCGCTGGTCGCCAAGCACACCCTCGAATGGCGCGACGGACGACGCGACGCGGCCGAGCTGGCCGTACGTGTGGATCCCCGCAGGGCCGAGGAGAGCCTCCAGGACTGGGAGCTCCTGCCGCTGCGCCACCTGGCGCGGTACTTCCGCGAACGGTTACCGCTGTCGCCGTACGCGACGGCGGTGCAGGTCAGAAAGCAGGCGCGGCTCGGCACAGCCCTCGCGCTCAGCCTGGACCGCACGTCGATCTCCCGGCCCGCGGACCCGAAGCCGCTCGATGAGCGGACCTGGCTGGAGATCGAGTGCAACGAGCCGGGGAGAGGGACGCTGCGCGAACTCGGCGACCTGGCCGGGAAGATCACGGCAGCCGTGGGCAAGGCTCCGCACGAGCTGACCAAGCCCGAGATGGCGGCCCGGCTCATGGGATGGGACGGCACGCGATGAGGCTGCCCAAGGACTACTGGATTCTCTGGACCGGCGGCGGGCTGTCCCTGCTGGGCAGCTACATGCAGTACATCGCCTTGCCCCTGTGGGTCCTGGACGTCACCGGCTCCCCGGTGGCCACGGGTTCGGCGTTCGCGATGAGCGTGCTGCCGACCGTCCTGCTCGCGCCGGTGGCCGGCTATCTCGCCGACCGTGTCGACCGCAGGATTCTCACGATCGTCTGCGAGGCCGTCTCGGGGGTGGCGGTCCTGGTGCTCCTGCTGTCCACCGAGCACGCAAGCGTGATCGGGGTGTACATAGGGGCCTTCGCCGTGCGGACGTTCAACACCGCGACGGTACCCGCCACCCAGGCGATGATCCGCGCCAAGGTGCCCGAGGATCTCCTGCCACGGGCCTCGGCCCGGTTCGACCTGGTCAACTCGGTCGCCATCATCGCCGGCCCGGCGCTGGGAAGCGCCGTGTACGCGGCGGCGGGCATCGAATGGGTGCTCTACGCGAACCTGGCCTCGTTCCTCGTCAGCGCCGGGCTCACCGCGGCCGTCTCCCCCTGTCCCGGCGCGCGTTCGCAGCGGGGGATCGCGACGGCGACGCTCAGCGCGCTCGGGCACGTGATGCGCAGCGCCAGGCTCGCGCCCGTGGCCCTGACCGAGGGGGTCTACTACCTGTTCATCGGCGGCTCCACCGCGCTGTGCGTGATCCTCGCGAGCAGCGGCCTCGGTGACGCGCTGAGCGGCCTGTACGTCGCCGGCATGGGCGCGGGATGGCTGCTGACCTCGACCGTCATCCTGACGCGCTTCGGCGGGCGGGCGGCTGAGGTGGTGCGGGTGGCCGGTCTCTGCGCCGTTCCCGTCGCCGTCCTGCAATGGGTCGCGGTGGGGTGGAACCCGGTGACCTGCTTCGTGTGCGGCATGGTCGCGGGCATGGCGAACCTGGCCGTCGCCGGCGGCGCCTCGATCGTCTACCAGGCCGAGACGGATAAGGACAACGCGGGCCGGATCTTCGCGATGCGCCGCGCGCTCATCAACGCCTGCCTGGGCGTGTCCACGATCGGGCTGCCGGCCCTGGGGGTCGCGCTCGGCATCGGCCAGGTCCTGCTGATCATGGCGGTGATCGCGACGGTGGGCACGGCCGGGGTCCGGCTCATGCGACCGCGGCTCGCCGTTCCCGCCGAGGAGTCACGAGCGTGAGAACCGAGAAACTGACCGTCTCGCGCGGTGACACCGCGGCGTGGGACCTGCCCTTCGGCCCCGGGCACGACCCGGAAGAGGTCGCCGGACGGGCGGCGCTCACCGCGCGCTACCTCGTCGACGTGCGCTCCGGGGGGATCGGCGCCCTGGCGGCGGAGAACGGTTGGGTCCACCGGCACGCCATGCAGCCCGACCGTTCCCAGTTCTCGCTCTGGGGGCCGGGCATCGACCCGGAGAGCATCGCCATGGTGGCGGAGAGGATCGAGCCGAGTCCGTCGCGAGCCCTGCTGGAGGAGCTCAAGGCGGCCCAGCTCGCTCATGCGGGAGCCCGCAGGTACTCCAACGTCGAGGACATCCTGTACGGCCTGCACGTCGCGGGATGGGGGCACCGGGGGTGCGTCCACAGCCTCGGCGACGCCGAGACGCTGGCCGCGATAGGCGTGACCGACTTCCGCGACTACCTCGCCGAATGCGTGAAGGGCCTGAGCTACTCCTGCTTCGCCGGCGACACCCTCGTCGGCGGCGGCCAGGCGTACGAGAAGGAGTTCGGCGCCACGTGGAGAGGAGGGGTCGAATTCGTCAGGACGACGGCCACGCGTTTCACGGTGGCGGTGGCGGTGCCGTTCTCCGCCGACGAGGCGGATGAGGTGACGCTGGCCGTCATCAGCGAGGCACTGGGCACGATGACGCCGGGCCGGATACTGGCCCGGCTGCGGGAACGCCGGGGAATCGCCTACAGCGGGGGAGCGATTTACCGGCGTGAGCACGGGCGGCCGGTGCTGATGGCCACCGCTTCGACACTCGCCGAGCATGTGGGCGCGTGCGCCGCGGAACTGGTCGCCCTCACGAGGGGGGTGGGCGACATCTCGGAGGCCGAGTGGCGAACGGCGGCCCGCAGGGTGCAGGTCAAGGCCCGGGCCGCGCTTGAGGATCCGTTCGCCGCGGTGTCCGAGCGCAGGCGGGCGTCGGCCGGCCAGCCGACGCTCGCCGAGATGTCGACGCGGGCTGTCGCCACCGCCGAGCGGCTCGCCGCCACGCCGCCGCGTCCGGCCGGCGGGCTTGCGCGAGCCGTGATCGGAGCCGTGGACGACCGCATGGAACGTGAACTGGAGAGTGCCTGGTGAGCGAGGTGGAACTGACGCACGTCACGGTAGGGGGACTGGAGGTGTGCCTGGCCACCGTCCCGTGGGCGCGGTCGTTCGCGGCGGTGCTCCAGGTGGGCTCGGGATGCGGCGCCGACCCGGGAGGGCTGGCCGGTCTGGCCCATCTGTGCGAGCACGAGCGGATCGCCCATGCGGCGCGGCTGGTCCCCGCCGCGGAGGTGACCGTCAACGGGCTGACGGAGTCGGGCTGGACCCGGTTCCAGTGCTCGGCGGACGTGACCACCTGGGGAAGCGCGGTGGACCGCGTGCTGGCGATGTTCGACCCGGGGCAGTTGGACAACGCCGCGCTGGCCGCCGAGACCTCCGCCATGCTGATCGAGATGGAGCGCACCGGGGGCAGGCCGGCCTTGCGGCTGGGGCCCCTGATGGCGGCCGCCGCGCTGCCGGGCTCGGATCTGGCCCGGCTGGGCGAGGCGAGCGCGGACACCGTCCACGCCATCGGCCACGAAGACATGAAGGTCTTTCTTGACCGCCACTACCGTCCCGGCAACGCGCGGTTGATCGTGGCCTCGCCGGTGCCGGCCGATGAGATCGTGACGCACCTGTCCGCGTGGGACGGCCCCTTGCGCGCGGACGGCCTTTTGCGCGCGGACGACCCGCCCGGCGCGGTCGCGGGCCCCGCCGTACCCGAGCTGGACGGCACCTGGGTGGCCACGCTGGCGGTGAGCAGGCCCGCCGCATCTCAGGGCGTGGCCGCGGCCGTGGCCGGAAAGGTCGCCCTCGACGGCGACGGACTGATCGAGCGGGTGTCGAGGCGTCACGGGCATCGGGTCGCCGGGGCGGCCGTCCTGCACGGCGGCTCGCATGATCTGGCCGTGCTGAGCTGGGGGACGGTACAGCCTTCGGCGGCCGTCCTGCGGGACATGCGGCGGTTGTTCGACGGCGATCCGGAGTTCTCCGCCGGCCGGGAACGGTTGGAGAGGGCCCGGCACCTGGCCGCCGTGACGCACAGCTTCGAACACCAGACCATGAGCGGGCTGGCCGGCCAGCTCGCCAGGTGGCTGAACCGGACCGGGCCCCGGCCGATGTCGGTGGACGACTTCCGGTCGGTGCCGCTGCGCGACATCGGCGAGAGCGTGGCCGCGCTGCTCTCTGCGGCCCGGCTGTGGCACTGGGACGCGGGCCGTCCGAACCCGCTGGAGATGTGAGCATGCTTCCGGAGATCACGTCCGCAGGCGGATACACGACCCTGGCCGTGGCGCAGGCGCTCGCCGAACTGGGCTGGCCTCCCGCCGCGCCGAAGGACGGCCCCTCCGGGGAGCGGCACGCGCTGGTCCTGACCTGGCCCGGCGATCCGACCCCGGCGTTCGTGGAGTGGGGACGACACCTCCCCTACCGGCTGGACGCGCTGCCGTGGGCGCTGGCGAGCGGGCACGGCGGGATCGATGTCCTCCTCGGCGGGCAGGCCCCCGCATCCGTGCCGCTGAAGTGCGAGGACGACCTGCGTACGGCCGCGCTCAGGCTCGCCGAGACCGTCCGCGACCGGTTCGCCGGCAGGCCCGCGCCCCTGGTTCACGTGCCGGAGGGGCCACCGCCGCTCCTGCCGTACGGGCTGATCGACTGGTCGGTGCCGGCGGGCCGGACCGCGTCACTCATCCGGGCGCTCGGCAGCCCCGCCCCCGGCGCCTGGACCAGCGTGGACGGCATACGCCTGACCGTGGGCAGCGCCGGCCTCACGGACCTGCCCTCCGCGTGCGCGCCGCCCGGCACCGTCCTCGCCGCCGACGGCGACGGACTGCTCGTCCAGGCGGGGGATGGGATCCTGCGGATCGGCGACGTCCGCGATCTCATCGGCCCCGTCTGCCCGCCGCCGGACAGCCGCCTGGGCAGGGACGTGGCCGGCGAGACGGAGGCGCTCCGCCAGCGGGTCACCGATCTGGAGCACATGGTCCGCTATCTCGTTCGATGTAGATTCGATGGCGTTTGAAGATCGTCACCCGTCACAGTCGAGGTTCCGCAGGATTCCACGTAAGGAGCTCCCATGAAGATCTCTCGTACCGCCGCCGTCATCGCCGCGCTGGCCTGCGCCTTCCTCCTCGGTCCCGGCACGGCCTCGGCCTCCGTCTCCGCTTCGGCCTCCGCCGGAGCCCAGCCGCTGGGCGGCGGCTGCGTCGGCCTGATCTGCTAGCGACGACCGGGCGCCCGGCCTCCATAGACCAGGTGGGATGTCCATTTGCCAGGTGACTGTGGATAATCGCCTTCATGCCAGCAGAGGTGGAATTCCGGCTCCTAGGCCCACTGGAAGTACGAGTCGGAGGGATGTCCCACCGCCTGGGCGGGCCACGGCAGGAGAGGCTGCTCGCCGCCCTGCTCCTCAACCCCGATCGCCTGGTCACGATGGACGTTCTCATCGACGTCCTGTGGGAGGAGAACCCGCCGGTCACCGCCCGCCGGCAGCTCCACAACGCGATCAATCTGCTGCGCAGAGGGCTGGACTCCGCGCATTTCCTCCTGTTCACCGAGCGTCACGGGTACGGCATCCGCACGAGCGGGGCGTTCCTCGACGTGGCGCTGTTCGAGCAGGGGGTCGACGACGCCCGCAGGCAGGCCAGGCAGGGTGAGCGCCCGCTGGCGATCCGCACGCTCTCCGCCGCGCTCGACCTGTGGCGGGGACCCGCGCTGGCCGGCCTGGCGGGGCAGGCCGTCGAGAACGCCGCCGCCAAGCTGAACGAGCAGCGGCTCGCCGCGCGCGAGACCCTGATCAGCCTGAGGCTCGCGGAGAGCGAGGGCACCGACCTGATCCCTGAGCTGACCGCCCTCGTCGCGGAGAACCCCTTACGCGAAAGCCTCCGCCACAAGCTGATCTTCGCCCTCTACCGAGCCGGGCGGCAGTCGGAGGCACTGGCGGCCTACGAGGAGACCCGGGTGCTCCTCGCCGCGGAACTCGGCGTCGATCCCGGGCCCGACCTGCGCACGCTCCACTCCCAGATCCTCCGCAACGAGCTGGAGGCCGCCGCTCCCCAGCCGGAACCTCCGCCATCCGGTGACACCCTGCCGTACGAGATCCCCGACTTCATCGGGCGGGCGAAGGAACTGGAGCGCCTGCTCGACCCCGCCGGCGGCACGAACGCCCCGACGGTGGTCATCACCTCCATCGACGGCATGCCGGGCGTGGGGAAGACCACCCTCGCGGTCAGGGCGGCCCACCTGCTGGCCGAGCGCTACCCGGACGGCCGCCTCTTCGTCGACCTGCACGGGCACACGCCGGGCCAGCGCCCGCTCGACCCGGCGGCCGCCCTCGACCTGCTGCTGCGCTCCATCCACATACCCCCGGAGCTCGTCCCCCACGACCTGGTGTCGCGCGCGGCCAGGTGGCGCTCCGAACTCGCGCACAAGCGCTTCCTCGTGGTGCTGGACAACGCCGAGAACGACGCCCAGGTCCGGCCGTTGCTCGCCGGAACCTCCGGCTCCTCCGTCCTGATCACGAGTCGCCGCAGGCTCACCGCCCTGGAGGGGGCCACGTCGCTCTCCCTCGACGTGCTGACGGACCCGGAGGCCCGAGAGCTGTTCCGGCGGATCGCCGGGCACGAGCGCACCGAGGGCTTCGCCGACGAGGTCGGGAGGGTGGTGACGCTGTGCGGGTTCCTGCCGCTGGCCATCCGGATCGCGGCCTCCCGGTTCCGGCACCGTCCCGCCTGGACGCTCGCCTACCTCGTCAGGCGGCTGAGCGACGAACGGCACAGGCTGGCCGAGCTGTCCGCGGGCGACCGGAGCGTCATGGCCGCCTTCACCGTGTCCTACCGGCATCTCGGGCCCGCCCACCAGCGGGCCTTTCGGCTGCTGGGCCTGCACCCGGGGCCGGACTTCGACGAGTACGGCCTGGCCGCGCTGATGGACGTCCCCGTCGCGGAGGCCACGGACGTGCTGGAGGACCTTCTCGACGTGCACCTGCTCATCCAGCACGACGCCGGCCGGTTCCACTTCCACGACCTGATCGCCCAGTACGCCAGAATGCGGGCCGAGCAGGAGGAGCCGGAGCAGGAGCGGGAGGCCGCCCGCCATCGCCTGGACGAATACGTGCTCGACCTGGGCCTCGCGTGCGAGCGCCTGATCGACTCCGGCCGCCAGACGTCGGGAGTCGCGGCCGCCCCCACCTCCGCGCTGCCCGGCCTGTCCACCCCGGAGGACGTGAAAGCGGTCATCGGCGCCGAGCACCGCACCATCGCGGCGGTCACCGCGGGTGCGGGGCCACAGGCGTGTCGGCTCGCGGCCGTCCTCGGCCCGCTCCTGCTCGGACAGGGATACGCGGACGAGGCGCTGAGCTGCTACGGCCACGGCATCGAGGCGGCCCGCGCGGCAGGTCACCGTGAGGGCGAGGCCCTGCTCTGCCGCAGCCTGGGGCTCGCCTACATCAACCGCGGCCGGTTCCGGGACGCGCTGCGTACCTTCGGCGAGGGCCTGGCGATCGAGGAGGCGCGCGGGAACGCCCACGGCGCGGCCCGCATGCTGGCCAACATGGGGATCGCGCACATCCGGCTCGGCGAGTACGCCGAAGCGCTCTCCCATCTGCTCCGGGCCTCGCCCGCGATCGAGCGGCTCGGCACGCTCCGCGACCGCGCGGCGCTGCTCGGAAACCTCGGCGTCGTCTACACCTACCGCGGCCGCTACGAAGAGGCGGCCGACTGCCATCTGTCGGCTCTTGAACTGAACAGCACCCTGGGCAACCAGGCCGTCGAGGTCAACGGCCTGATGAACGTGGGCTGGGCCTACACGCGCGCGGGCCGCCTGGAGGAAGCCATGGACCACCTCCAGCGCGCGCTCACGCTCGGCGACCAGGTCGGCGCGAAGGAGGACGCGGGGCGCGCCATGTTCCTGCTGGCCGACTGCCTGCGCCGGCTCGGCCGCCACGAGCCGGCCCTGGAACAGGCCAGGGGCGCCCTCATCGCGGCCCGCGCCATGGGCAGTCAGGACATCGAGGGACATGCGCTCCTCATCCTCGGCCTGATCCACCACGACATGGGCGAGCTGAACCTGGCCGAGGAGTGCCTTGCCAGGACGCTGACCCTCGCCGGGAGCACCGGCCAGAGCTTCAAGCAGGTCACGGCGCTGGACGGGCTCGGCAAGGTTGCGGCGTCCCGCGGTCACCGCGAGGTCGCGCTCACGCACTGGCGCGACGCCCTGGAGATCGCCGACCGCCTCGGCCTGCCGGCCGTGGACGAGCTCGAACGCCAGATCGCCGAGGCGTGATCGGACCCGGGCGCGTCACAGAATGCCTGCGAGGCGTCTCATCGAGGGGGTCAGGCCGGTCCCTGGCCGGTTCCCGGGCCGAATCGGCGCCGGTACTCCAACGGGGTGAGCCCGATCCTGCGGCGCATCAGCGCGCGCAGATTGGCGCCGGTGCCCAGTCCGCTGCGCCGCGCGACCGTCTCAAGGTGCGGCTCGCCCCGCTCGATCAGCCGGCACGCCAGGGCCAGCCGTTCCACGGTGAGCCATGCCAGTGGCGTGGTGCCCAGCTGTGCCCGGAAGCGGCGATGCAGTGTCGCCGGGCTGATCGAGGCGCGCGCTGCGAGGTCGGCCACCGTGAGCGGGGCGTCCAGGCGTTCCTGGGCCCAGGAGAGGACGGGAGCCAGGGACTCATCCGGCGCATCGGGCACGGGCCGCTCCACGAACTGCCGCTGCCCGCCGTCGCGGTGCGCGGCGAAGACGAGCCGCCGGCTCACCGAGTTGGCGACCTCCGCGCCATGGTCGCGGCGGACGATGTGCAGGCCCAGGTCGAGCGCGGCGGCGCTCCCCGCGGAGGTGAGGATGTCACCGTCGTCCACGAACAACACGTCTGTTTCGAGCCGGACGGAAGGGAAGCGGGCCCGGAAGGAATCCGCCCACTGCCAGTGCGCGGTGGCCCGGCGCCCGTCGAGGACCCCGGCCTCGGCCAGGGTGAAGGCGCCGCTGCAGAAGCCGACCAGGCGGGCGCCGCGCGCGTGCGCCCGCCGGATCGCATCGAGCACGGCGGCGCGGCGGGGCACCTCGACGTCGGGACGGTTGGGAACGATCAACGTATCCGCCGCTTCGGCCGCCTCCAGGCCGGCGACGCCGGCGAGCGTGAAGAACCCGTCCCGCATCGGCGTGCGCGGCTCGGGGGAACACAGGCGGAAGTCGTAGAGATCGCGCCCGAGCTCGGGCCTGCGCAGGCCGAAGACCTCGGTCGCGCAACCCAGCTCGAAGGGGTTGGAGTTCTCGTCCACGATCACGACGACCCGGTGCGGGACCGCCGCATGAGCGACATGCGAGGATTCTTGCGCCATGTGCTATTCCTAGCACTCCCGCCGGTCGTGCCCGATGGGCCAGGATGCACTCGTGAGCAACGAACCCATCACCCTCGGCAAGGCCCTGGCCTCCTTCGACGCTCTGTGGAGCCCCCGCGTCGTCACACGCGTCAACGACTACGACGTACGCGTCGCCAAGGTCGAGGGCGAGCACATCTGGCACGCCCACGACGACACCGACGAGTTCTTCCTGGTGCTCGACGGGGAACTGCGCATCTCCTTGCGCGAGCCCGGCGGGGAGCGCACGGTCCGGCTCCCGCGGGGGGCGGTGTTCACCGTCCCCCGCGGTGTGGAGCACAGGCCGTCCGCCCCCGCCGCGGCCGCGATCCTCATGTTCGAGCCCACCGGGACACCGACGGTCGGCGACCGCCACGCCGAGATCCCCGATCACATCGACGCGACGACGGGGCACGCGCTCGACCTCTGAGGAGACCGACGAGAAGATCGGCGAAGAGATCGGTGAGGAGATCGGCGATGTGGACGGCCCCGGGCGGCGCCACCTGAGATCATCGCGCCGGTACGGAAACGTTCCGCGAGAGGCAGGAGGCGTGGCAGTGGCACGAGTACTGGTGGTCGGTCTCGACCCCGCCAGGATCCAGGGCTGGGACCCCGAGCCGGTCCAGGCGGCGATGGCACGCGGCCGGGCCCGTTTCGACGATCACGGCATCGAGGCCGACTGGTGCCTGGTGGCACTCGACGACGACCCCGAAGGGGCGATCGTGGAGGCGCTGATCCGCGAAGACCACGCCTGCGTGGTGATCGGGGGCGGCATCCGCAAGCATGAGCCGTTGCTCGAGTTCTTCGAGAGGGTGGTCAACCTGGTCCGGCGGCACGCGCCCGGCGCGGCCATCGCCTTCAGCGGCGGCCCCGAGGACTGCGCCGACGCGGCCCTGCGCTGGCTGCGCTAGCGGAGGGCCGCGTCGGTTCGGCGTGGCGGAGCCAGGGCGTCAGGCCGCCGGCGGCGCCGGGGGCGGTGCGGTCACTCCTCGATGGCGCCGCCCACGGCCCGCAGGTGGTCGCGGAAGGTCAGCGAGGGGTTCTGCCGCCGCCCGGCGAGGAAGGCGCCGAAGCGCACCTGCTCGCGCAGGGTGTCGCCGCCGCGGATCCGCTCGGCCTGGCGCCGCTCGGTGTCACGGATCGTCTCGGCGAGGGTGAGGAGTTCCTCGGCGCGGTCCGCGGGGAGGAAGAGCACGCCGTCGTCGTCGCCCAGGACCAGGTCGCCGGGGCCCACCGTCCACTCGCCCACGTCCGCCGACGCGAGGGCGCCCGGGGGGCGCTCGTCCAGGCGCAGCGGGCCGGTGGGCAGGGCCCCCAGGCTGAAGACGGGCAGCCCGATCCGGTGGATGTCGGCGGTGTCGCGGTGCAGCCCCCAGATCACGATCCCGGCCAGCCCGGCGGCCTGCGCCTCCAGGACCACCAGGTCGCCGACGCACGCCTCGTCGAGGCGGCCGCCGTTGTCGGCCACCAGCACGTCGCCGGGTGCGGCCCGTTCGAACGCCTCCAGGAAGACGTCGACGCTGCCGGCGTGCCGGGCGGGGGTCACCCGCCCGGCCAGGCGGTCGCCGGGTGTCACGGCGCGCAGGGCCGCGGGCGCGCACCGTACCGGGACGCGGGCGCGGATGCAGGCGTCCGCCAGGTGGGCGGTGGTCAGAGCGGTGAACCGCTTGTGAAGTTCATGGTGGTCCATGGCCGTTCTCCCTCTCTCCGCCCGCCGCGCCATCGCCTGCCACGGCGTCACCCGGCGCGCCGTCGCCCGCCGCGCCCGTCGCCATCGAGACTGGCACGGCCGGGGGCCGGGATCAATGAGCCCGGCCCCCGGCCGTTTCGGGTCTCCCGCCTACACCACGGCTCCGGTGCCCTCCCGGCGGGCGCGCGGCCGGGGCGCCTCGGGCGGCGGCTGCTCGTTGAGCCGTTCGAGCTCGATCGCCAGCGGGCCGGCCACGAACGACGAGGACGCCGTGCCGACCACGATGCCGATGATGAGCGCGAGGGCGAAGTCACGCAGGGTGTCGCCGCCGAAGACGGCCAGCGCGACGAGGATGAACAGGGCGCCGAGCCCGGTGTTGACCGTGCGGGGGACGGTCTGCAGGATCGCGGAGTTGACGACGTCGGCGAAGCGGTCCCGCCGCCGGGCCTGCCACAGCTCCCTGACCCGGTCGAAGACCACCACCTTGTCGTTGATGGAGTAGCCGACGACGGTGAGCATGGCGGCCAGGAAGACCCCGTCGATGGGTTTGCCCAGCCAGGCGAAGACACCGACGACCGCGGCGGTGTCCACGGCGAGGGCGATGACGGCGGCGGTGCCGAACGTCCAGCGGAACCTGACCGCCAGGTACAGCAGCTGGGCCGCCAGCGCCACGGCGAGCGCGATGACCGCGTTGCGGCGCAGCTCCTCGCCCAGGCTGGGGCCGATGAGCTCGTCGCGCTGCTTGGTCACCTCGCCGGCGTCGCGGTCCAGCGCCCGCTCGATTCCGGCCACGTCGTCGGCGCTGATCTGGCCGGTGCGTATGGAGATCGTGGTGCCGGAGGTGTGCACGACCGCAGCCGGGTGCCCGGCTTCGGCCACGGCCTGCCGGGCCGTCTCGGTGTTCACCGGTGCGGCAGAGGTGAACTCGACGAGCCGGCCGCCGGTGAACTCGATGCCGAGGTTCAGGCCGTGCAGGAGCGGTCCGGTGACGGCGAGGACCAAAGCGGTGGCGGCCAGGGCCAGCCAGAGTCTGCCGCGGGCCATGAGGCGCGGTTCGCGGCGGGTGATCCAGGTCCGGACCCGGCCCTGGGTGGCCAGCCCGGACAGCCGGGGGCCGACCCTGCCGATGATCGGGTGGGCCAGGACGCGGGTGATGAGCATCGCCGAGATCAGCGAGGCCAGCACGCCGATGGCCAGGGTGACGCCGAAACCGCGCACCGGCCCGGAGGCCAGCCAGAACAGCAGCCCGGCGGCCAGCAGCGTGGTGATGTTGGAGTCGGCGATGGCGCTCCAGGCGTTCTTGAACCCCGCGTTCAGAGCCGCGCGCAGGCCGCGTCTCGGCGCGCGGGCGTACTCCTCGCGGGCCCGTTCGAACACCAGCACGTTGGCGTCGACCGCCATGCCGATGGCCAGCACGAATCCGGCCAGGCCGGGCAGTGTGAGCGTCGCGCCGAACGCCAGCAGCGCGGCGTAGGAGATGAGGCCGTAGGTGACGAGCGCGATGGCGGCCAGCAGCCCGGACAGCCGGTAGACGGTGACGATGAACAGCGCGGTGAGCAGGACGCCGGCGATGGCCGCTTCGGCGCTGGCCTCGATGGCCTCGGCGCCGAGGGTGGGGCCGACGGTGCGCTGCTCGATCAGGGCGAGGGGGACGGGCAGGGCGCCGCCCTTGATGAGCACCGCCAGGTCCTGCGCCTGCTGGTGGGTGAAGGAGCCGGTGATCTGGGTGGACCCGCCCGCGATGCCGGTACGGCAGGGCACGGTCGTGTCGACCTGGGGTGAGGAGATGATCTCCTTGTCCAGCACGATCGCGACGCGGCGCCGGTCGTCGCCCGGGTCGTGGCAGGCGGCCTCGCCGGTCAGCCGCTGCCAGGCGGCGGCGTCGCGGAAGTCGACGGTGACGAACCAGGCCGGTCCCTGCTGGAGGTCGTTGCGGGCGGAGGCGTCGCTCACCCCGTCCCCGGTGATCGTGGCGGGGCCGAGCCGCAGCCGCCGCCCGGACTCGTCGGCCAGGACCTGCCCGTCCCCGGCCGCCCCGGAGCCTGGGTCGGCGCTGGGGTCGGCGCTGGGGCCGGCGCTGGGGCTGGGGCTGGGGTCGGGGTCGGCCTGGCCGAGCACCGGGTGGAAGGTGAGCTGCGCCGTCCTGCCGATGACCTGGGCGGCCTGGCGCGGGTCGAGCACGCCGGGCAGTTCGACGATGATCCGCCGCTCGCCGGAGCGGACCAGGGTGGGATCGACCACGCCGAGCGCGTCGGCGCGGCGGCGCAGCACGTCCAGGGCGCGGTCGGTGGCCTCGGCGTCGGCCTTGGCGGTGGGGGAGTCCCGGGTCTCGAAGACCAGCTGGGTGCCGCCACGCAGGTCCAGGCCCAGGCGTGGCGATTTGGTGACGGTGAGTAATACGGCGATGGCGACGATGACGAACGCCGCCACCGCGCGCCACAGGGGCGCACGTGACATGGAAGCCTCCACGGGCTGTCGGGGAAAAGAGACGTCAGCGCGTCGTGGAGGGCGGTGCGCGGGCCGGGGCCCGGCGCGGGCGCGGCAGCGGCGCCGCCGGAGCGGGGCCGGCCGCGATGCCGGCCGGCCGCAGAGCGCCGCCCGGTTCCCAGACGGGCGGCAGGACGGCAGGCCACGCCGGCGGGGCGGGCGTGCCACGGGCGGGGTGCAGGCGCGGCAGAACCGGGTCCGCCCCGGCGTGGACGGCCGGATCCGCCGCGGCATGGAGGGCCGGGCCGCTCCACCAGGCCACCGGCGCCGCGTCGGCGGGCCGGTGGGCGTCACCGGGAGGCGGCAGGAGAACGAACGCCGACAGCAACAGGAGCAGGACGGCGGGCAGTCTGCTGCGCACGTCTCCTCCTGGCCGTCGGAAAGAAAAACGGAAAGAAAAAAGGGGGGTGTCGCGGCCACCGTACCCCGGCGCGTGCCCGCCCGCACCCGCGGTCCACGCGGCGGCCTCAGGAGAGGAGGATTCGGCGGACCGTGCCCGCCCGCACCCCCGCGGTGCACGCCGGAACGGAGCCGCAACGAATGGACATGCCTTTTCGCACCGTCTGGGCTATGGTCGGCCTCATGACCAGGCCACGGCGCAGCACAGCGGGCGGGTCCGTCGCGGCCGTCGCCGTGATGGGCCTGGTTCTGCTGTCCCTGCTGCTGTCCGGCTCGCCCGGCGCCTGGAACGGCGGGGAGCCCGCCCACCGGGCAGGGCAGTCGTCCGGCCCGGTGTGGGGCGCGGGCACGTGGGACGACGCGCCCGCGAGCCTGCCGCCGCAGGCCGCCGGAGCCCGTGAGCACCACGTCCTGTCGCTGTGGCCGTCGCGCGGCGAGCGGCAGCAGGACGCCGCTCACCTGGCGCTGCTGCCGTCGCCGGGCCCGGACGCGGACCTGATCCGTGATCCGCAGCAGTTCGCGCACCGCATCGCGGGGTCGCGCAGCCCGCCGGCCCGGGCTTCCTCGATCTAGGTCCCGTCCCGCGGCTCTCCGCCGCGGCCGCCCGGACCGGTTCCGCCGGTCGCGGCCGCCGTCAGCCGCGGGCTCCGCCCCGAGGCCGCGCCCGCGGGACACGTCCGGGGCTGCGCCTTCGCCGCCTACGCCGCCTTCGCCGTCCTGCCCTGCGGGGCGCCGTACGGCCGGCGCGCGGCGCGGCGGAGAGCCGCGGGACGGGACCTGGTCGCCGCCTTTCGTTCATCCGGTGTCTTCGGCCGCTCACGCCGCGGGGACCCGGCGCAGCGCGCGCCGGGCTCCCTCGCCGCCTGCCGCGGGGCCGAGACGCCGCCGTGGCCCCCGCCCGTGAGCGGGGTGAGCCTGCTTTCGGGCACACGCTAGGAGCGATCACCGCCATGGCCGATGTCAGATCAGCCCACACCCATCCGCAGCACCGCGAACAGCCCCCGGCCCGGCCGGAGGAGGGCGGCGGGCTGCCACACGACCGGCTCGCCACCGCCGTTCCGCGGTCCCGCGCGGCGGCGGGCCGGGAACCGGCGGACACCCACACCCCGGGGATCACCGGCGGCGCCTCCGATGAGCCCCCCGCCCGCCGGGGCTTCGTGGCGCTCGACGTGGGCACCGCGCGCACCCGGTCGGTGTCGTCGGGCGGGTGCGCCATCGCCGACCGGCCGTCGGCGGTCGTCGGCCGGCCGTCCGGCGTCCCGGGCCCGGTGCGGCCCGTCCGGCACGGCGTGGTCGCCGACCCGGCGGCCTACCTGCGGCTGGTCCGGCTGGTGCTGCTGGAGGCCCGCTGGTCGGGTGCCTGGCCGCCGGAGCGGGTACTGACCGGCGTGCCGGTGGCGGCGACGCCGGACGACCGGCGGGTGGTCAGCGCCGCGGTCGCCGAGGTCGCCGGATGCGAGGCCACGCTGGTGGAGGGGCCGCTGGCCGCGGCCGTCGGCGCCGGGCTGGACGTCACCGGTCCCCGGCCGTGCCTGCTGCTGGACGTGGGGGCGGGTCTCGTCGAGGCCGTCGTCATCGACGGCGGTGTCATCACCGACGCCGCCGTCCTCCAGCTGAGCGCCACGACCGGCACCGGTCTGCCGTTCTACGCGCTGGACGGCGTCGTCGACATGACGGCCGGTCTGCTGCGGCGGCTGCCCGGCCGCCTGCGCTCGGCCGGCCTGGTCGTCACCGGCGGAGGCGCCCGGCAGGAACGGCTGCTGGAGCGCCTGCGCGCCGCGCTGCGGGTGCCGGTCGGCGCGGCGCCCGAACCCGAGCACGCCACGATCCGCGGCCTGGTGAGCCTGTGCCCGCAGCCGGCCCCGGCGGCCCGGACCACCGCCCGCGGCCGCTGACGGCCTCGGTGCCCGTCGTCACCCTCCACGGCTCCTTGAGCCTCTTCACCCCGATCATCACCGTCTGCGGCAGCTGGGCCGCTTCGGTGCCCGTTGTCACCAGGAAGGAACCCGTACCATGACCGACATCCGCCCGAAGCCCCACCTCAGCGGCATCCAGCTGCAGGCGCTCCGTCAGGACCTGCAGGAGCAGCTGGAACGGCGCACCCGTCAGCTGGTCGGCCTGCAGGCCGAGGCGGAGGACGGCACCGGCGCCGACGGCACCTGGCAGGAGCTGCTGGCCTCCATGACCGCCGCCGACCGCGCCGTCGCCGAGCTCACCCGGGCCCTGGAGCGGCTGGAGGACGGCGCCTACGGCCGCTGCGCCCACTGCGAGGCGGGCATCCCGTTCGAGAGGCTCAAGATCCGGCCGCTGGCCCGTTACTGCGTCGCCTGCCAGCGCCTGCACGAGGCCGCCTAGCGCGTGGGCCGGGTGGGGGCCGCGCGTGGCGGCCCCCACCCGGCGGCGCGGTGGTCCGGCGTGGCCGCCGGGACGGACCGGCGCGGCCCGTGCCCCCGCGCCCGCCGTACACGCGGTGCGGGTGCCCGGCCGGGTCGCGGCCGGTCCGGGTCCGGTCCGGGCGGCCCGCACGGGGCTGCCGCGGGACGAAGCTGCGGGACAATGGGGCCATGCGCGCGAGCCGTCTGCTGTCACTGCTGCTGCTTCTGCAGACCCGGGGACGGATGACGGCCACCGAGCTGGCCCGGGAGCTGGAGGTGTCGGTCCGCACCGTCTACCGGGACGTGGAGGCGCTGTCGTCGGCCGGGGTGCCGGTGTACTCCGACCGCGGCCCGGCCGGCGGCTACCGGCTGCTGGACGGATACCGCACCCGCCTCAACGGCCTGACCGCCGAGGAGGCCTCTTCGCTGTTCCTGGCCGCGCTGCCCGGGCCCGCCACCCAGCTGGGGCTGGGGGAGGTGGCCGCCAACGCCGAGCTGAAGCTGCTGGCGGCGCTGCCGCCGGAGCCGCGCTCGCACGCCACCCGGATGCGTGAGCGCTTCCACCTGGACGTGCCCGGCTGGTACCGCGGCGCCGACGAGGCGCCCTTTCTGACTGAGGTCTCCGAGGCGGTGTGGGACCAGCGGCCGCTGCGGATGACCTACCGCCGCTGGGGGCCGCGCGACGTCGAGCGGGTGGCCGAGCCGTACGGGCTGGTCCTCAAGGGCGGGTCGTGGTACATGGTGGCCGCCGTCGGCGGGGGAGAGCCGCGCACCTACCGGGTGTCGCGGATCGTCAGCGCCGAGGTGCTCGGCGGGCGGTTCGAACGGCCCGCCGGGTTCGACCTGGCCGCCTACTGGGAGCGCTACGCCGCCGACTTCCGCCGCCGGATGTACACCGCCGAGGCGGTGGTGCGGGTGGCGCCGGGCATGGAGGGCCTGCTGCGCTACACCGTCGGCGACGACGCCGCCGACGTCGCGCTGGCCGGCGCGGGCGAGCCGGACGAGCGCGGCTGGGCGGTGGTGCGCCTGCCGATCGAGTCGGTCCGGCACGCCCGCTGGCTGCTGCTGCGCCTGGGCACCGACATCGAGGTGCTGGAGCCGCCGGAGCTGCGGGCCCTGATGGCCGAGACGGCCGCCGCGCTCGTCACCCTGTACGGCGAGGCGGGCGGCTGACCGGTCGCCCGCGCCGGTCACGGCCGTGACCGGCGCGGCGGCTCCGTGCGCCGGAGCCGCCGCCGGACGAGATGCGTTCCGCGCGGATGTTCAGGTGGACCGCGCGTCGCGGCTACGTCCCCGCTAGTCCCCGGCCATCACGGTGAAGGCGAACCCGGTGCTCGTCGGGCGGTGCAGCGGGACGTCGCACTTGATCCGGCGCAGCACCTCGCTCCTGCTGAGGCCGAGCCCGTGCGCGATGAGCCGCTCCGGGCGCACCGGCACCGGATCCGCGAAGACGACCTCCACCCGGACCGGCCACGCCCCGCCGGGCCATGCCGGCGGGGCGTCCAGCCGCCAGGCCCCCCTCCAGTCCAGGGTGAAGCGGTTGCGCCGGGCGAGCAGCGGATCCAGCAGCCTGGAGGCCACCAGCTCCGAATCGTTGGCGTGGTAGCCGTCGAGCTCGGCCGGATCGAAGGATCTGACCGGCGCCCGATCGTGCACGGTGAGCTTGCTCGTCCGGCCGCAGGACACGCAGCGGACCAGCAGCCACACGTCCAGCAGCTTGCCGTTGGCGTTGACGCGGAACCTGCCCTCGCCGGTGGTGGCCGACTCCGACCGGCAGTCCACGCACCGCAACGACAGCAGAGGCAGCCTGGTCCGGCGGACGACCCAGGGCAGCACGATATGAGGTTGTGAAGACATGATCTCTCTAGACCTGACACGAGGCCGATTACGCGCGACCTCAAACGCTGTATGACCGGGCGCACGAGGGCAGCCCGGCGGAGCCGGCGGCAGCGCCGGCTTGAAGGTGAGCGGAAGAAGGTGTCAGGTCTGAAGAGCAGGCGGGGTCACGCGGTTCTGTCCTCTGTTCCTCACTGTGACGGGGCCGCAGGCACCCTACGGGAACGCGGAGGAGCCCTCAAACGGTTTTCCGAAGGCGCCGGCCGCCCGCCGTGCCGCTCGGGGAGGCGACGTCGCCCCCCCCCCCCCCCCGAGCCGGCGGTAAGGCGATCAGCGGCCGTGGACGTTGACGGCCATGCCGCTCAGGTGCCCCTCCTCGGCGATGTTCAGCAGGGTGCTCGCCGCGTCGGCCCGGGTCAGGGCGCGCGGCTTGGCGAGCGGTCCGCGGCGGATCGCGACCGCTCCGGTGGCGGGCCGGTCGGTGAGCCGGGTCAGCCGGACGATGGTCCAGTCCAGGTCGCTGGCGCTCACGGCCCGTTCCAGGTCGCGGGCGTCGGCGTAGGGGGTGGCCAGCAGGCGGTGCAGCAGCCACATGAGCAGGTAGGGCTTGCGGGCGACGATCGGGTAGGGGGTGGTGGTGATCAGCCGCCGGGCCCCCGTCCCGGTCATGGCCTGGATGATGGTGCGGGTGGCCTGGGCGGCGCGGTGCGGGTCGCGGCCGTCGCCGCCGTTGATGATGGAGATCACCGCGTCCGCGCCCGCCACGGCCGCGCGCATTTTCTCCGGGTCGCGGCCGTCTCCTTCGACGACGGCGTGCGGTCGTGCTCGCAGGGCGGCGGCGTCGCGGGTGAAGGCGGTGACCCGGTGGCCGCGGCGCAGCGCCTCGGTGAGGACGTGGCGGCCGGTGCGGCCGGTGGAGCCGATGAGGGTGAGGTTCACGGCTCCACCGTCCGGGTGATCGAATGGACGCGGTGGATCCGTCCGTCGGGGGCGAGCCGGGCGAACGGATGGACCTCGACCCGCAGGGTCCTGTCCTTTCCGGTCAGGACGGTCATGGTGTGGCGGGCGGCGGCCCGGTCGCCGTCGAGGAGTGTCTCGTGGAGCCGGATGTCCGGCTCGCGAGCGTTCCTGCGGGCCGGGCCGGTGTGGTCGATCAGCCGTCGGCGGTCGAGGATGATGCCGTCGTTGTGGTGTTCGAGGTCGGGGGTGTGGCAGCGGTCCACGATCGTGGCCGGGTCTTCGTGGCTGAAGGCCGGTTCGTGCGGCAGGTGGGTCGGGAAGGCGTGGAAGTCGGGCATCAGGCCACCTCGAATGTGCTTGTCGTGGTCATGTCCTTGGGCTCGGGGCCGCGATGGTGCGGGGCGTGGTGGGTGGCGGGCCGGTCGGCGATGGCGACGATCAGGATGGTCAGGATGAAAGCGGCCAACGCCGTCAGGGTGCGCAGGGTATGGAACAGTTCCCATCGTTGGAAGACCTGGGCGTAGCCCTCCGGGATCGGGCCGGCGGCCCATTCCCGGAAACGCGCATGCAGCGGGATGTTGCCGAACACGGTGATCAGCAGTGAGGTCAGCGCCAGCGCGCCGGCGCCGAGCGCCATCCGGCGGGTCCGGCCGCGGCCGGCGATCGCCAGGCCGAAGGTGGTGAGGACGGCCAGCGCCATCGCGCTCTGCATGACCGGCTCGTTGACCTTCATCATCGTGGTGTGGAAGGTCAGGCGCACATCCAGTGGAACGGCCCCGAACGTGGGGATCACGTTGGCCGCGCCGTATCCGAACGCGCCCGCGAGCAGCCCGGTGGCCAGCAGCGCCGCCCCGTGGATGTACCTGGCTGGGGTTCTCATGACCGGTAATCGTCGTCCGGCCGGGGTTCGGCCGCGTCCTGCCCGCGGAGTCATCCGCCTTACTCCTCCGCCCCGCTCCCGCCGGGATCGGCGGCCGGACGGGCTACGACGCCGGGGGTAGCCCGCGATACGCCTCTCGGTGGTCGCGTGATGTCCGCCGCGGAGGGGGAGGGGCGGACATGTCGCTCCTGCCGGTTCCGGACGCTGCGCAGCGCCCGGCGGAGGAGAACGATCGCCGGAGTAGAGGTCAGGATGTGGCCGCTACGTGCGGCACGATGGATTCCATGCCGAAGACCTCAGCGCGACTGCTGGCCCTGCTCTCGCTGCTCCAGACGCGCCGGGACTGGCCGGGGGCGTTGCTGGCCGAGCGGCTGGAGGTCAGCCCGCGCACCGTGCGCCGTGACATCGACCGGCTGCGGGAGCTCGGCTATCCCATCGCGACGTTCAAGGGACCCGACGGCGGGTACCGGCTGGACTCCGGCACGCGGCTGCCCCCGCTGCTGTTCGACGACGAGCAGGCCGTCGCCCTGGCCGTCGCGCTGCGGACCGCCGTCACCGGCGGCGCCGGCATCGAGGAGGCCGCGGCCCGCGCGTTGACCACCGTACGGCAGGTCATGCCCGCGCGGCTGCGCCACCGGATCGACACCCTCCAGGTCACCGCCGTCGAGCGGCCCGAGTCCCGGCCGGCCCCGCAGGCCGGCCATGAATTGATCATGGTGCTCGGCGCCGCCGTCCACGCCCGCGAGGTGCTGCGCTTCGACTACGGTCCGCAGTCATCGCTGCGGCGGGCGGAGCCCCACCACCTCGTCACGTGGGGCGGGCGCTGGTACCTCGTCGCCTGGGACCTCGACCGCGAGGACTGGCGCACCTTCCGTGCCGACCGGATCGTCCCGCGCCTCCCGGCCGGGCCCCGCTTCGCCCCGCGTGAGCTGCCCGGGGGAACGGTGACCGCCTTCGTGACCGGCAGGTTCCTGGGCGCAGACGGCTCCGGCGGCTCCGGAGGCCGGCCCTGCCGCGGCGAGGTGATCCTCGGCCTGCCCGCCGCCGAGGTGTCCCCCTATGTCCGCGACGGGGTCGTCGAGGAGCTCGGTCCGGACCGTTGCCGGCTCGTCCTGGGCTCGTGGTCGTGGACCGGCCTGGCCTCCGCCGTCGGCAGGTTCGACGCCGACATCGAGGTCGTCGGCCCGGCCGAGCTCAAGGACGCCTTCGCGCGCCTGGCCCGCCGCTTCGCCGCCGCCTCCGCGTAGTGCGGCCCGGTCCCGGGGCCGGCTCGCTCACCGTCCCCGAGGGGGCGTCGCCGTTCCGGCGAGCGGCGCACCTCACGGACAGGGCGGCCGGACAGCCCGGCCCGGGAGCGGAACGGAAGAAGCGACGATCACCGCGCCGGGCGGTGCGTCTCAGGTCACCAGGCCCCTGCGGTAGGCGTAGACCACCGCCTGCACGCGGTCACGCAGGTCGAGCTTGGTGAGGATGCGCGACACGTACGTCTTGACGGTCTCCTGGCTGATCACCAGCGTCGCGGCGATCTCGCTGTTGGACCGGCCGTCGGCGATGAGGCGCAGCACCTCCAGCTCGCGCGGGGTCAGCGCGGTCTCGTCCGGCGCGGTCCGGGCGGGGCGGATCCGCGCCGCGTACCTGCCGACGAGCTGCCGCGTCACCTCGGGCGCCAGCAGCGCGGCGCCCGTCGCGACGGTGCGGATGCCGTGCAGGAGCTGCGCCGGCGGGGCGTCCTTGAGCAGGAACCCGCTCGCCCCCGCGCGCAGCGCCTCGTACACGTACTCGTCCAGGTTGAACGTCGTCACCACGAGCACCTTGATCGGGCTCTCGACCCCGGCGCCGGCCAGCAGGCGGGTGGCCTCGATGCCGTCGAGCACCGGCATCCGCACGTCCATCACCACGATGTCGGGGCTCAGCCGGCGGGCGAGGTCGACCGCGGCGCGGCCGTCGCCGCACTCGCCCACCACCTCCAGGTCCGGCTGCGCGTCGATGATCGTGGCGAAGCCGGTGCGGATCAGCGCCTGGTCGTCGCAGACCAGGACCCGGATCGGCGCGCTCACGACGGGCTGCCCGCGGGGATGCGGGCCCGCACCACGAAGCCGCCACCCGCCTTCCGGTCGGCGCTGAACTCGCCGCCCAGGGCGTCCACCCGCTCGCGGAGCCCGGCCAGGCCCCGTCCGCTCCCGCCGGGGGAGACGGCCCTGGAGCCGGGGCCGCCGGTGCTGACCTCCACGCTGATCTCCTTCTCGCTGTAGCGCACCCGGACCACGGTCGGGCTGCCGTGGGCGTATTTGAGGGCGTTCGTCAGGGCCTCCTGGACGACCCTATAGGTCACGAACTCGGCGCTGCCCGCCGATTCCGCGGGGCTGCCCTCCTCGGTGAACTCCACCGGCTGCCCGGCCTGGCGGGTCTGCTCCACGAGGGCGTGCAGCTCCCCGGCGGAGGGCATGCCGACGTCGGTGTCGTGATCGGCCTTGAGCAGGTCGAGCATGTGACGCAGGTCGGTGATGGCCCGCCGGCCGGTGTCGGTGACGGCGCTCAGCGTCGCGTCGAGGCGGTCGGGGACGGCGGTCAGGTAGCGCGCGGCCTCGGCCTGCACGACCATCGCCGTCACATGGTGCGTCACGACGTCGTGGAGCTCGCGGGCGATCCGGGTGCGTTCGGCGGCGCGGGTGGCCTCGGCGACGTGGCGGCGGTGCTCCGCCTCGGCGGCGCGGGTGGAGCGCAGCCAGGCCCCGATGCCCCACGCCAGGGCCAGGGCCAGGTAGAACACCACGTAACCCTCCACCTTCTCGGCCGCGCCGAGCCGGCCGAGCGTGAACGCCAGCTGCACGTACGCCAGGGAGAGGAGGGCCACGGTGACGCGCCGGTGGCGCTCCAGATGGGCGCCCGCGCTGATGAGCGCGATGGGCATCGCGTTGCTCGCCAGCACGTGGTAGGCGTGGAACTGGTCGATGGCGAAGCCGAGCGACACCAGGGCCAGGCACACGGCCGGCCACCGCCGGCGCACGGCGAGCGGAAGGCACTCCAGGGCGATCACCACGAACGCCAGCGCGTCGAAGGGGCGGGTCGGCAGGTCGCCGACCTGCGTCCCCTTGCCGTAGAGTGCCGGCAGGAGCGAGGCGACGGCCAGCAGCAGCCCGAACGGCAGGTCCCGGACCACGATGTCGCACCGCCGCCACAGGTCCGTGGCCCGCCGTAGATCGATCACTGGGGGAGCGTAGCGGTCGCGCCACGCCGGAACGGGACCACGTTGCCGCGCCGGCGGGCCAGCCACATGAACACGACCGTCAGCAGCAGGCCGAACACCACCGCGTACAGGCTCCCCTCCGGCCCGAACCCGCCGCCCGTGAGCAGGGCGGGGCCCGACGTCACGCCGTGCAGCAGCCCCTGCGTCGCGCCGTTGCCCGAGACCTCGGTGCCGAAGATGCCGGCCGCCGCGAAGTTCCAGCCGAAGTGCAGGCCGATCGGCACCCACAGGGTGCGGGTGGCGGCGTAGGCGGCGGCGAGCATGCCGCCCGCCTCGATCGCGATGGCGATCGCGCCCCACAGGTCGGCGTGCGGGTTGAACAGGTGCGACAGGCCGAACAGCAGGCCGGTCAGCGCCAGAGCCGGCCATGTCCCCGTGCGTTCCTCGACGATCCTGAACAGGATGCCGCGGAAGAGCAGCTCCTCCGTCACAGCGGCGGCGGCCATGAAGCCGAGCAGCCCGAGCGCGCCCGCCGGTGAGCCCTGGCCGTCGACCCGGTAGCCGCCCACGAGAGCGATGTTCACGATGACGGCCGTGAACAGCGCGGCACCGATCAACGTCCCCCGTGCGATGGCGCGGGCGGCGCCTTTCGCCGCCACCTCAACCGGTGCGCGGCGCTCGGACCACCGCACCACCCGGGCGTACACGAGCACCGCGAGCACGGCCGTCGCGACGCCGAGGAGCAGGGTGAGGAGCGGGTTCCCCTGCACCGCGCCCACGATCGCGCCGCCGGCGAAGGCGACCAGCGCGACGGGAACGAGCTGTTTCAACAACCGCATGACGATTTTCCTTACGTGGGGGCTCCGCGGCGGGGCTCCGCCGCTACGCAGGGAAACGCTAGGGATCCGGCGGTCCGGAGTCGTCCCCGTGCGGTGGACATTCGCGGGTGGCTCGCACGGGGGACAGGCGCACCTGCGGCTCGCCGTACGGCGCCGCCGTGGATGACGTGCGCCTTCCGGCGGCGCCCGCACCGCGCGGCGGAGCGCGGCGATCGCGATCCTCTCCGGCGGGCCGCCTTTGTCCCCCGTACGAGCTACCGGCGAATGTCCACCGCGCGGGGACGATCTCGGGCCGCCGGATCCCTAGCGTTACGACGCGGCCATGGCGCTCCGTCGCCTTCCACGACACCGCCGTGCGCCTCACCCCGGCGCCGACTCTCTCACTGGAGGACCTCATGCTCCGCAAGACCAGGACATCCGTTGCGGCCGCGCTGTGCTGCACCGTGCTCGGCGCGGGGGTCACCGGCTGCGGCGCGGACAAGTTGGACAAATTGGACGACTGGGACCCCCTCGCCTCCGCCACGCGGACACCCACCGCCACGCAGACGGCCGCCACCCCGATCTCCGGGACCGAGAAGATCACTGTCGCCGGCCGGTCGGTGAACGTGTCCTGCTCGGGCGACCCGGGGAAAGACGGTCCGGTCATCATCCTGATGCACGGGGCCGGCGACGGCCTGGACAAGCTGGCCGCCCTCCAGAAGACGCTGAGCGAGCGGAACCGGGTCTGTTCCTACGACCGGCTCGGCTCGGGCGCGAGCGACCAGCCGGAAGGCCCGCAGGACCTCGCCGGCACCGGCGAGATCCTGACCGGGGTGATCGGCCGCGTCGCCGGTGACCGCCCGGCCGTCCTGGCCGGGCACTCGCTGGGCGGGCTGATCGCCGCCAGGTACGCCCCCGACCACCAGGACAGGGTCAAGGGGCTGGTCCTGATGGACGCCACCCCCTCCACCATGCTGGACGACATCAAGAAGGCGATCCCCGAGTCCGCCACCGGCCCGGCGGCCGAGCTGCGCGCACAGAACCTCGCGGTGTTCCAGGGACAGAACCCGGAGAAGCTCGTCATCCCCGACGGGAAGGTCCGTTCCGCCGGGGACATCCCGGTGGAGGTGATCCGGCACGGGCAGCCGTACCTCGCGGCCGTCCCCAAGTACGGACCGCGCCTGGAGAAGGCGTGGGCCGAAGGCCAGCGCAAGTGGCTCGCGCTGTCCAGCGCCGCCAAGCTCGGCACGGCCAAGGACAGCGGCCACTACATCTACGTCGACCAGCCCGATCTCGCCGTCCAGGCCATCGAGCGCGTCACCGAGCAGGCCGCACGCCGGCGGTGAGGCGTTCCCAGTTGCGGTGGGCGATGCCGGCCTTCTGGTCGCCGGTGAAGGGCACCTCCTCCAGGAAGAAGCGGGCGGCGCCGCCGCTGGTGTCGACGTAGGGGAAGCCGCCGGGACGGAAGCCGTAGGTGAAGGGGTAGTCGGTGGAGTACGGCATCCGGTCGGTTCCCATGACCTCGGCGGTCCAGCGCAGGTAGCGGGGGCTGCTGGTGCCGCTGCCGGCTGACCAGAACCGCGTGGGGCTTGGCGCAGAGCCCGGTGCCACAGCGCGTGAGCAGACCCGCCGCCGGGTCATCGACGTCGCGATCGATCTGCTGGAGCGCGGGGGCCGCGACGCGATCACCACCCGCGCGGTCGCCGACGCCGCCGGACTGCAGCCACCCGCCCTGTACCGGCTGTTCGGCGACAAGGAGGGGCTGCTCGACGCCGTGGCAGAACACGGCTTCACCCGGTTCCTGGCCGCCAAGCACATCGACCCCGACCCGCAGGACCCGATCAGGGAACTGCGCGCCGGCTGGGACACCGCGGTCGAGTTCGGGCTGGCCAACCCCGCGCTGTACGCGCTGATGTACGGCGAGCCCGCCAGGTCCACCACCGCTTTCCGGATCGGCCTCGAACTCCTCATGGACCGCATCCGCCGCCTGGCCGTCGCGGGCCAGCTGCGCGTCAGGGAGGACCTCGCGGCCCAGATCATCCACGCCACCGCACGGGGCGCCGTCCTGACCTGGCTGTCCCTGCCCGAGTCCCAGCGCGACCCCGCCCTCCTCCTCGCGCTGCGCGAAGCGATGATCGCCGCCGTCACCAGCGAGGAACCGGTCGTGCGGGAACAGGGCCCGGTCGGCGCCGCCCGCGCCCTGCGCGCCGCGCTGCCCGACCAGAACGTCCTGAGCCACGCCGAACGGCGACTGCTCGCGGAATGGCTGGATCGGCTGTCCGCATAGCCGCCTCCGCGGACGGACGGGGAGCACGGCGCGGGGGCGGTCCGGTCCGGGGGCGCGCGGGTGCGCGCCGGTGGTCCGGCCGTCACCGGGGGCGGGGACCGGGGGATGGGTAGGAACGGGGTAGGCCGCGGGGTGCGGGGCGTCGGCCGTTCGGGGGAGCGCGGGGGGCGTGATGGCGGGTTGGCCGGATGGGGTGGCGCGGCCGGAGCGGGTGCCGGCGGGGGCGTCGGCCGACGGGGCGGGGATCGTGGTGGGGGCGGGGCCGGTGACGGTGGACGTCTACGTCGATTTCCTGTGCCCGTTCTGCCGGAGGTTCGAGGAGTCCGCTGGGCCGACGCTGGAACGGCTGACGGCCGACGGGGCGGTCAGCGTGGTGTATCACCCGATGGGTTTCCTGGACTGGCTGTCGCCGGATCGGTACTCGTCGCGCGCGGCGGCGGCCTCGGGGTGCGCGGCGGACGCGGGGAGGTTCACCGAGTACGCGCGGATGCTTTTCAGGTGGCAGCCGGCGGAGGGCGGGCCGGGGCTGTCGGATGAGGAGCTGGTGGAGGCGGGCGGGGCGGCCGGTGTGGTGGACGGGTCGTTCGGCGAGTGTGTGCGGGCGGGGGTCCACCTGGGATGGGTGGGGTTCGTGACGGCGATGGCGGGCCGGGCGGGGGTGGAGGCGACGCCGTCGGTGCTGGTGGAGGGGCTGGGGGTGTCGGCCGATACGGCGTCGATCGTGGGGGCGGTGCTGGAGGCGGGCCGGGGGTGAGGCGGCGGCCGGGGCCGCCGCTCCACCTCACGCCCGACTTTTAGGGTTTCTTACTGTTTTTACGGGTTACCTAGGCTTTTTGGTGTTCAGGGGTCTGGCATGGACACGGGGCCTTTGCTGCTGACGGTGGTGGTGGCCGCGGCATTGGTCTTCGCCTTCACCAACGGGTTCCACGACGCGGCGAACGCGGTGGCGACGTCGGTGGCGACGGGGGCGTTGCGGCCGTACGCGGCGGTGGGGCTGTCGGCGGTGCTGAACTTCGCCGGGGCCTTCCTGTCGTTGAAGGTCGCGGCGACGGTGGCCGAGGGGATCGTGGACAGCAGGGTGATCACGTTGCCGGTCGTCTTCGCGGGGCTGATGGGCGGCATGCTGTGGAATCTGGTGACGTGGTATCTGGGGATGCCGTCGAGTTCGTCGCACGCGCTGGTCGGCGGGCTGGTGGGGACGGCGTTCGTGGCGGTGGGGGCGTCGGCCGTCAAGGGGATGGGGGTGGTGTCGGTGGTGCTGCTGCCGGCGCTGTTGTCTCCGGTGGCGGCGGCGCTGGTGGCGGGTGCCGGGTCGTGGGTGGTGCGGTGGGTGACGCGGGGCGTTCCGGCGGGGATGCGGGAACGGGGTTTCCGGGCGGGGCAGATCGGTTCGGCGTCGCTGGTGGCGCTGGCGCACGGGGCGAACGACGCGCAGAAGACGATGGGTGTGATCATGCTGGCGCTGGTCACCGGGGGCGCGGTGGGCGCGGGTGAGGCTCCCGCGGGGTGGGTGGTGGTGAGCAGCGCGGCGGCGATGGCGGCGGGGACCTTCTTCGGGGGGTGGCGGATCGTCCGTACGGTGGGCTGGGGGCTGGTGCGGATCCGGGGCGCGGAGGGGTTCACGGCGGAGAGCGGGACGGCGGCGTTGGTCCTGGTGGCGTCGGATTCGGGGTTTCCGTTGTCGACGACGCAGGTGTGCTGCGGTTCGGTGGTGGGGGCGGGGATCCACCAGGGGGTGTCGAGGGTGCGCTGGCGGGTGGTCGCGGAGCTGGCGGGGGTGTGGCTGGTGACGTTGCCGGGCGCGGCGGCGCTGGGGGCGCTGGTGTGGTGGGGGGCGCGATGGGTCGGCGGGATGCAGGGCGTGGGGTTGATGTTCGTCCTGGTGCTGGTGGCGGCGTTCTGGTTCTACGTGGCGGCCGATCTGCGGCCGGTGAACGCCTCCAACGTCAACGCCGAGCGGGTGGGACGCCGGATGAAGTGGGAGGAGGCGTGACGGTGTTCGACGGTGAGATGAGGGAGTTCCTGCGGGTGGTGCTGGTGGCGTTCGCCGGCGGGGTGGGGTGGGTGACGGTGTACGCGCTGGGCCTGGTGGGCGTCTCGGCGGCGCGGCGGGGCGGAGGGCGCCGGGCGGTGGGATGGGTGCTCGCGGTGGTGTGCTTCCTGGTGGCGGTGGCCGGGGTGGTGGTGGGGCTGCGGCTGATGCTGGCCGGGCGCAGGGGCCTGGAGTGAGGGCGCGCCCGCCGGCGCCGATGCGGGCGGTGGGTGCCGGCGTGGACGTCACCCGGTGGTCCCCTCCCAGGTGACGGGGAGGTGGTCGACCCCGTAGATGGCCGTGTGGGCGCGGATGGGGATGCTGCGGGGCGGTACGGCGAGGCGGAGGGTGGGCAGGCGGCGTAGCAGGGCGGGGTAGGCGACGGCGAGTTCGGTGCGGGCCAGGTGCTGGCCGAGGCATTGGTGGATGCCGTGGCCGAAGGCGAGGTGGCCGGTGGGCGGCCGGGTGACGTCGAGGGTGTCGGGGTCGGGGAGGTGGCGGGGGTCGCGGTTGGCGGCGGCCAGGGCGAGGGTGACGCACTGGCCGGCGGTGATGTGGTGACCGTCGATGTCGGTGTCGCGGGTGGCGGCGCGGACGGGGCCGAGATGGACGATGGTGAGGTAGCGCAGGAGTTCCTCGACGGCGGTGTGGGTGGCGGCCGGGTCGTCGCGGACGGTGGCGAGCTGGGCGGGGTTGGCCAGGAGCGCGAAGGTGCCGAGGGCGATCATGTTGGCGGTGGTCTCGTGGCCGGCGACGAGCAGGAGCACGGAGATGTTGGTGATCTCTTCGTGGGTGAGGTCGGCGTCGCGGGTCATGTCGGTGATGAGGTCGTCCGCGGGGTGGGTGTGCTTGTGGTGGGTGAGGTCGCGGAGATAGGCGGTGAGGTCGTCGAGGGCGGCGTCGGCCTGCTGGGGGGTCGAGGCGAGGCTGAGGAGGGTGCGGGAGTCGCGCTGGAAGCGGGCGCGGTCGGTGTAGGGGACGCCGAGGAGTTCGCAGATCACGAGGGAGGGGATGGGCAGGGCGTAGGCGGGGACGAGGTCCGCGGGCGGGCCGTGGTGGCACATGGCGTCGAGGTGGCTGGTGGTGATGGCCTCGATGCGGGGGCGCAGGGCTTTCATGCGGCGGACGGTGAAGTGGCCGATGAGGCGGCGGCGGTAGCGGGTGTGCTCGGGTGGGTCGGCCTGGAGGAAGAAGCCGGGGCGGTGTTGCCTTCGGCGCTGGGTGGAGTAGGGGTCGACGGGCAGGTGGAGGTGTTCGGGGCGGTTGCTGAAGTGCGGGTGGGTGAGGATGGCGCGGATGACGGCGGGGTCGGTGGCGAGCCATCCCTGGTGGCCGTCGGCGTAGGTGAGGAGGCGGATGGGGGTCTGGCGGGCCCAGTGCAGGAGCCGGGGCGGGGGGTCGAAGTGGTTGGGGCGGATGGTGGGGAGGGTGTCGGGGCGTGGTGTGGCGTGGGTCATGGGCCCGGGTCTCCTCGTGGTCGGGTGCCGCGGCGGCGGTTGGTGAGGAGTGTTTCCGGGGGTGGGGTGGCGGCACGCCGGGTTGGTGGTTCTTTGTGGGGTGTTGAGGGTTTTCGGGTCAGGGGGTGGGGCGGCGGATGACGGCGACGGGGGCGTGGGAGCGGTGCAGGAGGATGGAGGCGGTGGGGCCGAGGCCGGTGACGCGGCGGGCGGTGGCGCCGGCGACGACGAGTTCGGCGTCGTGGGAGGCGTCGATGAGGGCCTTGGCGGGGTGGGTGTGCAGGGTGTGCTCGGTGAGGGTGACGTCGGGGAATCTCTCCCGCCAGCCGGCGATGGCCTCGGCGAGCAGGAGGGCTTCCTCCTGGCCGACGGCGTCGATGTCGTAGACGAGGGGCTGGGGCCGCCCGGGGGTGGCGTGGGGATGGGTCCAGGCGTGTACGGCGCGCAGGGGGAGCTCGCGTAGCAGGGCTTCTTCGAAGGCGAATTCCAGGACGGGCTCCTGGCCGGGCTTTCCGGTGGCGCCGACGACGATGTGGGTGGGCCGGCCGGGGGGCGGGGGGCCGACGACGACGAGGGGGCAGGGGCAGCGGGTGGCGAGGTCGCGGCTGACGGAGCCGAGGAGGAGCCCGGCGAAGCCGCCGCGGCCGCGGGTGCCGACGGCCAGGAGCTGGGCGTGACGGGCGACGTCGGCGAGCGCTTCGGCCGCGGGGCCGTCGGCGATGTCGGTGGTGACCTGCTGGACGTCGGTGCCGGTCTGGGCGCGTTCGGCGGCCTGGCGCAGGAGTTCCCAGGCGGTGGCTTCGGCGGCCGCTCCCCAGTGGTGGGGCTGGGGGACGAGGGGGACGTTGCCGGTCCAGCGGAGGGCGGTGTGGACGATGAGCAGGGGTGCCTTTCTGAGGGCGGCCTCGTGGGCGGCCCACATGACGGCTCGCAGTGAGGGGGCTGAGCCGTCGGCGCCGGCGATGACGGGTCGTGTCATGGTCCCTCCCGGCCGTGGGGGTTCGTCTTCCAGGTTGGGCGGCCGGGGGCGGGCGGGGGTAGGGGCGAAAGTCCCCGGGTGGGACCGTCAGGCGGCGGGGCGGGCGTTGGCCAGGAGATAGCCGCTGGCGGGGCGGGTGGGGATGCGGCGCAGGCTGATGGTGAGGTCCTGGTCGGGCAGGTCGTGGTCGAGGCGGGCCAGGCGGGTGGTGAGGGTCCGCAGAAGGGTGAGGGTGATGGCCTCGCCGGGGCAGCGGTGGCCGGTGCGGGGGTCGCCGCCGCCCTGGGGGATGAGGTCGAACTCGCCGGTGGGGCGGTCGAGGAAGCGGCCGGGGTCGAAGGTGTGGGGGTCGGGCCACAGGCGGGGGTCGTGGTTGTGGCCGTAGATGTCGAGCAGGACGAGGGAGCCCTCGGGGATGCGGTGGTCTTCCCAGGTGAGGTCGGTGACGGCTTTGCCGCCGACGAAGGGGGCGAAGGGGTAGAAGCGGCGGGTCTCCTGGGCGAAGGCGTGGGTGCGGGCTTCGTCGCCGGCGCGCAGGGCGGCCCGGTGGTGGGGGTGGCGGTGCAGGGCGTGGGCGGCGAAGGTGACGTACCAGGTGACGGCGACGGTGGGACGGATGAGGTTGAGGAGTTCGACGGCGGCGAGGCGGTCGTCGAGAGGGTGACCGTCGGCGTCGCGGTGGGTGGCGACGGCTGCCAGAGGGGTGCCGGGCGGCGCTGCGGGGGCGGCGCCGGTGCGGGTGTCGTGGATGAGACGGGCCAGCCGGTTCTCCAGGCGGATCCGGGCGGCGCGGGCCCTCCAGTGGCGGGGGCCGAGGGAGGCGAAGCCGTCGACGAGGGCGAGGAGGTCACGGGCGGTGGCGGGGACGTCCGCGTCGTCGAGGGGGACGCCGGCCCAGCGGCAGGCGGCGTGGGTGAGGATGCGGCCGACCTCGTCGAAGAGGGTGACGGGTCGCGGGCCGTTCCAAGCGGCGGTGGCCTTGTCCCACGCGGCGGCGACGTGGTCGTCGAGGCGGGCGATGCCGTCGTCGGTCATGAGGGAGGTGAACATGGCCTTGCGGACGCGGTGGGCGGCGGCGTCGAGGGTGTGGACGGCTCCGTGACCGAAGAGGGTGCTCTTGATGGGTTCGGGCAGGGCGGTGTGGCGGCGGATGTGGTTTTCGTCGTAGAAGAAGCGGGCGGCGTCGGGTCCGTGGACGGCGGTGGCGCGGTGGCCCATGAGGCGGGTGACGACGGTGGAACCGTGGGTGCGGCGGCGTTCGGGCAGCCAGGCGTAGCCCTCGGTGAGCAGGGGCAGGGTGTGGTCGGAAAGCGGCATGGTGCGGGTCTGCCCGGGGCCGTGGACGGCAAACGGCGGGTGCCGCGGGGCGCCGCGGGCCACGGGCGCGGGGTCGGGCGGGCCGGGCGAGGAAGGTGGACCGCGAGAGGGGGGTGGACCGCGAGAGGGGGGTGGGCCCGGTGGTCACCGGGGCGCGGGGTGTTCTTCAGCGGTGGAGGCGGCGGCCCGAGAGTTGCTCGGCGGTGACGATGATGTAGTGGTCACGCTGGCCGGGCGCCCACGGGGTGAGGGGCAGGGCGGCCAGGCGGCTGATCTCGTCGGGGTCGCTGGCGGCGCGGGCACGGCCGACGGCGGTGACGGACCAGCCGGTGCGGGTACGGAGGTCGAAGTCGTCGGCTTCGAAGGCGACGACGGCGTGGCGGGTGGCGGCGGCGAGTTTGGAACCGGCGTTGGTGCGGATGACGATGTCGCCGTGGTGGAGGCAGAAGTTGACGGGCTGGACGGCGGGCAGGGCGCGGTCGGTGAAGACGATCCGGCCGATGGGAGCGGTCGACAGCAGTCGCATGCACTCCTGACGGGAGAGCACGTGCAGGCCGGCGGAATCGACTTTCAGGCCGGCGGAGTCGCCTTTCAGGCCGGCGGAATCGACTTTCATGTGGTCCAGGGTGCCGATCGTCTTCGGGGTCGGGTAAGGGGCGAAGGTCCTGTCATTCGTGGTGGTCGGCCTTGAGACGGGCGGCGAGCGCGGCGGCCTGGGTGCGGCGCTGCATGTTGAGCTTGGCCAGCAGGTTGGAGACGTAGTTCTTGACGGTCTTCTCGGCGAGGTAGAGGCGCTCGCCGATCTGGCGGTTGGTCATTCCCTCGCCGATGAGTTCGAGGATGTGGCGCTCCTGGTCGGACAGGGCGGCGAGGGGGTCCTTGCGGGCGGCCTGGTCGCGCAGGCGGGCGAGCATGGAGGCGGTGGTCTGGGGATCCAGGAGGGACTGGCCGGCGGCGACGGTGCGAACGGCGCCGACGAGGTCGGAACCGTGGATCTGCTTGAGGACGTATCCGGCGGCACCGGCCATGACGGCGGTGAAGAGGGCCTCGTCGTCGGCGAAGGAGGTGAGCATCAGGCAGGCCAGGTCGGGCATCTTGGAGCGGACCTCGCGGCAGACGTCGATGCCGCTGCCGTCGGGCAGGCGGACGTCGAGGACGGCGACGTCGGGTTTGAGGGCGGGGATGCGGGCGATGGCGGACTCGGCTGTTCCGGCTTCGCCGATCACGTCGATGTCGCCTTCGGACTCGAGCAGGGCGGCGACGCCCCGGCGCACGACTTCGTGGTCGTCTACAAGGAACACGCGAATCATAGGTGCACGGTAGCGGCCGGGCGGCGGCGGTGGTAGGGACGAAGGTCCCAGGTTGGGCGTGGCCGGGGCGAGGGTTGGTCTGGGAGGTCTAAGGTCCCGGGCGGGGGCGTCAAAAGACCCTGGCAGGTGGGGTGTGGCGCACCGAACGCTGGAAATGTGCCGAATGCTGGGGATTGTGGATGTCGGCCGCGGGAGGTGGCCCGATGCGCTGCGTTACTCGGTGGGCGAGGTGCCGCCTGAACCTGCACCGGTTCGACGGCAATCCGCTGCGCAGGGGTTCGGACCGGCTGGAGACGGTGGCGCTGCTGGTGGCTGCCGTGTTGTTCGTGGCATGCCTGTGGCCGGCGATGGCGCTGGGGCGGCAGGTGTACGCCGGGGGGATGCGGGCGGAGCTGACCGGGCCGGGTCACCGGGTGCCGGTGACCGCGCAGGTGGTGGACGCGCCGAAGGCGCCGGAGACGGGTCCGCAGTGGCGGGTGCGGACGGTGCGCTGGAACACGGCCGATGGGGCGGTGCGCACCGCGAAGGTGACGCTGCCGCCGGACACGGGGGCCGGGACGCACACCCGGGTGTGGCTGGACACCTCGGGCAGGCCGACGTCGGCGCCGCAGAGTCACGTCAAGACGGTCCTGGACACCGTGTTCGCGGTGGTGACCCTGATCGGGTGGGCGGCGGCGCTGCTGCTGCTGGGCGTCGCGGGGCTGCGGGGGCTGCTGAACCGGCACCGGGCGGCCGAGTGGGAGCGGGCGTGGGCGCTGGCCGACCAGCGCTGGCGCCGCAGGCGGCAGGCGTGAGGCGCCGGGCCGGCCGTGATTCTTCCCGGCCGCCGGGCCGGGATCTGTGAGAAGGGGGATCGCCCCCTTTTTCTCAGGGGGTGCGAGCGGAAAGGACGTGTGATGAAGGCACAGGTGGGGGACCGGCTCATCGTCGAGGGCGCCCATACGGGTGAGGGACGGCGGATCGGTGTGATCGTGGAGTTGCGTCATCCCGGCGGGGAGCCGCCGTACGTGGTGCGCTGGGAGGGCGCCGAGCACGAGAGTCTGGTGTTCCCCGGCCCGGACGCGCATGTGGAGGCCGGGCGAGGACGCGAGGCCGCGCTGCCGGCGCCGTGACCGGCTCACCGGCCGGCGCCGCCCCCTCACCCGCGGGAAAAGGGGCGGCGCCGGCCGGTGGAGGCGCCGGGGGCGACGAAGGTCCCGGCCGGTGCGGGGCGAAGGCCTCTGGACTGCGGGCGCGGTGGCGGTTAACGCTTGAGGTGTGAATCCGACGCTGCGTCTGGGACGCGTGGCGGGGGTCCCGGTGGGGGCCCACTGGTCCGCGCTGCTGATCGTCGCGCTGATCGCGGTGATCCTGGGTACGGCGGTGCTGCCCGTCTCGGCGCCGGGGCTGGCGCCGCAGCTGTACTGGGTGGCCGCCGCGGTGACGTCGCCGGTGTTCTTCGCCTCACTGCTGGCGCACGAGCTGGCGCACGCCCTGGTGGCCCGGCGGGCGGGGGTGAGCGTGAAGTCGATCACGCTGTGGCTGCTGGGCGGGGTGACGGAGTTCGACGGTGAGGTGGGCTCGCCGCGGGCGGAGCTGCGCATCAGCCTGGCGGGGCCGGCGACGAGCGCGCTGGTCGCCGGGGTCGCGCTGGCGGTGGCGGCGGCGGCGCGGGGGGTGCCGGTGGTGTGGTCGGCGCTGGTGTGGCTGGCCACGGTCAACGGGGTGCTGGCGGTGTTCAACATGCTGCCGGGTGCGCCGCTGGACGGCGGCAGGGTGCTGCACGCGGTGCTGTGGTGGCGCTGCGGGGACCGGGAACGGGCCGACCGGGTGGCGGCGCGGGCCGGGCAGTCGCTGGGCATGGCGCTGATCGCCGCGGGAGTGGTGCAGACGCTGGTGTGGTCGCCGATGGGCGGGTTGTGGACGGCGCTGGTCGGCTGGTTCCTGTCCGGCAGCGCCCGCAGCGAGGGCCTGGCCCGCTCGGCGCAGTCGGGGCTTGAGGGCTTGAGCGTGCGGGAGGTGATGACCTCCGGGGTGGACCAGGCGCCGGCGTGGCTGGAGGTGGGCGCCTTCGCCGAAACGGTGGCGCTGCGGTCGGCGCAGAGCGTCTTCCCGGTGGTGGACTTCTCCGGCGCGCCGGTCGGCACGGTGTCGCTGGCGGCGTTGTGCGCGGTGCCGGCGGAGCGGCGCGGCGAGGTGCGCGTCTCGCAGATCATGCGGCCGCTGCCGGCCGGGCGGGTGCTGCAGGCGCAGGACCCGGCGGTGGGTGTGCTGTCGGGCGGTGGCGGGGAGGTGGCCGCGGTGGTGTGCGAGGGCGGGCGGGTGGTCGGCATGGTCACCGCGGCGGACGTGGCCAGGATCATGCTGCAGGCGTCGCTGCGCGCCACGGCGGGCGCGCAGCGCCACGACGCCTAGCGTTTCGGCGTCGCGCGGCCCGGGACGGACGACGGGGCGGGGGTCGTGGCGGGGCGGTGGCGGTGCCGAGGCGGCGGGCGCGTCGCGGACGGCGACCGCGACGACGCGGTCGCCGTCGGCACCGCGGTGTTCGACGGGTGCCGGTGCTCAGGACAGCGTTTCGACGTACTCCTCGGCCGGTCCGAGGTCGGGCTTGTCGCGAAGTTCGATCCGATTCCCCAAACGTTCGAGCTCCAGCACGGTGATGGTGTTCTCTCCCCGCACCAGGAAAGGGGCGGGCAGGTAGAGCGTCATCTGCGGGCCGACCTCCCAGTAGCGGCCGAGCAGAACGTCGTTGATCCAGACGAAGCCCTTGCCGAAACCGGGGAAGGCGAGGAACGCGTCCCTCGGCTCGTCCGCGCACAGGCGTGCGGTCGCGAATCCGGCCGAGCCCCGGGGAGCCGCGGCGGAGGCCGCGCGGGCGAGGTCGTCACCGGTCCACTCGGCGAGCGGCAGGGGGTGCATCGTCCAGCCGTGCACCAGACGGCGTTCGATCCGGACGCCGCCGAGGATGCCCTTGCCCTGGCCGAGCAGCGGTCCGTAGTTGATGCGTCCCTGGTTCTCGACCAGCAGTTCGAGCCGCGCCTCCTCGCCCGCGCCGTCGAGGGTGAGCGAGGCCGTGTCCCGGTCGAGCACACCGGCCGGTCGGCCGTCGATGAAGACCTGGGCGCGATCGTGCAGCCCGGAGACCGTCAGCCTGATGGTTCCCCGGGGGAGTCGTGGGTGCGCGCGGTAGAGCACCAGGCCGGAGGACTGCCCCAGTTCCTCGAAGCTGAGCGGGTGCGGGGAGGCCACGGCCTCGGACACCGCGCCCAGGGCGCCGAGCAGGCCGGCGACGTGGGTGACCTGGAGTGTGCGGGGGGCGAGCAGCGGCGGATCGGCGGGCAGGGGGCGGTCAGGAGCGCCGGTCACGGCGCGCAGCCGGTCGCGGAGTGCGAAGAATTTCGGGGTGAGCGATCCGTGTTCGGCGATCGGAGCGTCGGAGTCGTAACTGGTCACGGTCGGCTGGATGGTGTCGCCGTCGTGGTTGGCGCCGGCCCAGAGACCGAAGTTGGTGCCACCGTGAACCATGTAGATGCTGACCGAGCCGCCGGCCCCGAGGATGCCGGTGAGCGTCTCCGCCGCGCTCGCGACCGAGCGGATGTGGTGTTTCTCGCCCCAGTGGTCGAACCAGCCGTTCCAGTACTCCGCGCAGACGAACGGCTCTCCGGCGCGGCGTGAACGCAGCAGTTCGGCGGCCTGGGCCGCCCGGGAGCCGAACGTCACGGCCGCGAGCTCATCGGTCAGGGTTCCGCCGTCGAGCATCAGCTCGGTGGGGCCGTCAGCGGTGTACAGCAGCTCGGTGACGCCCCGTTCGACGAGCGCGTCACGGACCCACCGCATGTAGGCGTGGTCATCTCCGTAGCTGCCGTACTCGTTCTCGACCTGCACCGCGACGACCGGCCCGCCACGGGACGCCTGGAGCGCGGCGATCCGCGGGACGAGTTCGTCGAACCAGCGTGCCACCTCGTCGAGGAAGGGGCGGTGGGAGGAGCGCAGCCGCATGCCCGGGGTGCCGGTCAGCCAGGCCGGCAGGCCGCCGTTGTCCCACTCCGCACAGATGTAGGGGCCGGGCCGGACGATCACGTCGAGGCCGGTGTCCTGGGCGAGCCGGACGAACCGCTCGACGTCGTGCCAGCCGTCGAAGCGGCGCCGCCCTCGTCTGCTTTCGTGGAAGTTCCAGGGGACGTAGGTGTCGATCGTGTTCAGCCCCATGGCCGCGACGCGCTCCAGCCGGTCCGCCCACTGGTCGGGATGGACCCGGAAATAGTGCAGTGATCCTGCGAGGATGCGGTGCGGGCGGCCGTCGCGCAGGAGCTCACCGTGGGGGTACGACAGGATCGCCGCGGCCCGGTTTCTGCGTTCTGCCGCTGTCGTGAGTGTCACTTGAAGGCTCCCGCCGTCATGCCGGCGCGCCAGAACCGCTGCAGCGCGAGGAAGGCTGCCAGCAGCGGGACGATCGACACCAGCGATCCGATGATTACCAGCGGCGGCGGTACCGCCACATGGCTTGCGTTCCAGCCGACCAGCCCGACGGTGACCGGCTGCAGGTGGTCATCTCCGAGCACCATGGCGGGCAGGAGGTAGTTGTTCCAGATTTCGACGAACTGGAACAGGAAGATGGTCACCAGAGCGGGGAGCATCATCCGCACGGCGAGCGTGCGGAAGATCCGGAACTCGCCCGCCCCGTCGAGGCGGCCCGCCTCGATCACCTCGTCCGGTACGGACTGCGCGGCGAAGACGCGGGAGAGGTACACGCCGAACGGGCTGACGACGCTGGGCAGCAGCACGGCGATCGGGGTGTTGATCAGATGGATGCCGGAGAACATCAGGTAGAGCGGCAGGGTGAACAGGACCTTCGGCACCAGCACGGCGGCGAGCACGCTCCCGAAGAGGGCACCGCGGCCGCGGAACTCGTACTTGGCGATCGTGTACCCGGCCAGGGCGGACAGCACGGTGCCCACCATGGCGCCGACCCCGCAGTAGACGATGCTGTTGAGCATCCACCGCCAGAAGATGCCGTCGCCCTGCGCCGTGAGCCTGGCGAGGTTGTCGAACAGCCCGAAGCCGTCGAACCACAGGCCGTCGCCGCTGAACTGCTTTCCGAACGGTTTGGTGGCGGAGACCAGCAGCCACCACAGCGGGAAGAGGAAATAGAGGGTGGACAGTGCCAGGAGCAGCGTCACGACGGTGCGGCTCAGCGGGGTGGTCTCGCGGCGGGGCCGCAGCCGGCGCGGCTTGGCGATGACTGCGTTCATGCCTTCGCCCTCCGGCCGGTCAGCGTGAAGAACGCCAGCGACACGGCGCCGACGAGCACCGCCAGGATCACCGACTGGGCCGCCGCGTACGGGTAGTTCCCGGCGGCGACGGCCGCCTGGGCGGACATGATGGGGGTGAACGTCGAGGGGACCGCGCCGCCGGAGATGGGCTGCAGCACGGTCGGCTCGTTGAACAGCTGGGCCGATCCGATGATGGAGAAGACCGCGGTCAGGACGATGGCGCCGCGCACCGCCGGGATCTTGATGTTCCAGGCGATCCGGAGCGCCGAGGCGCCGTCCATCCTCGCGGCCTCCAGTACCTCGGCGGGGATCGACTGCAGCGCGGCGTAGATGATGATCATGTTGTAGCCGGTCCAGCTCCAGGTGACGATGTTCGCCACCGACCACAGGACGGTGCCGTCGTCGAAGAACGGGATCCCGAGGCCGAGCGGTCGCAGGAGGTGGTTGACCGGGCTCGACTGCGGTGAGTACATGAACGACCAGACCAGCGCCGCGCTCACGCCCGGGACCGCGTACGGCAGGAAGCCGGCGAGCCGGAAGAGGCCCTTGCCCCGCGCGGACCTGGAGTCGATCAGCAGCGCCAGCCCGAGGGCCAGGACGAGCATCACCGGCACCTGCACGACGCCGAAGAGCGCGACCCGGCCCAGGGAGGCGACGAAGGCCTTGTCGCCGAGGGCCTGGACGTAGTTGCCGAGCGGGTCGAACACCTTCACCGGCGGCGCCAGCCCGAGTCCCGACCGGCGGACGGCGAACAGGCTGCTGACGGCCGCGTAGACGATCGGCGCGACGTACATGGCCAGGAAGAGCACCGCGAACGGGCCGCAGAACAGCAGCGGTGTGCGCCACCTCGGCGGAGCACCGCTCCCTTCGCCGTGTCGCGGTACGGCGCGCGGTCCGGGTGCGGTGGCCGTCACCGTGGTGAGGCCGGTCACCGGCTCTCCTCCTCGTACGACTCGGTCAGGAGATCTTCCTGTCGCATGGGTCACCCGGAGACCTTCAGGCCCTGGCCGTTCAGCTCCGCCACCGTCTTCTCCTGGGCGGCCCGCAGCGCGTCGGTGATGGTGCCCTTGCCCGCCCACGCCCTGCCGAGCCCGTCGTTCAGGTCGGCGGTGGTCTTGGTCATGATCGGACCCCATGTCCAGCCGGTGTCGACCTTCGCGGACTCCTCGGCGAACACCTTGTAGATCTTCTGCCCGCCGAAGTAGGGGTCGTCGGCGGTGAGCTGCGGCAGATCGAGCAGCGCCTTCGCCGCCGGGTAGAGCGCGGCCTTGTCGACGAGGGTTCCGTAGGCATCACGGTCCGTGCTCATCCAGTGTGCGAATTTCCAGGCCGCCTCGGGTGTCTTGCAGCCTTTGAGGACGGCGGTGGAGGATCCGCCCGCGTTGCCGGCCTTGGCCTCGCCGGCGCTCCACTGCGGCATCGGCGCGACGGCCCACTTGCCGGAGCCGTCCTTCGCGCCGCTCTTGATGACGCCGGCCTGCCAGACGGCGCCGACGACGGTGGCGATGCCGCCGTCGCCGAGCCCGCCGTACCAGGCCTGGTCGTACATCGGGGCGCCACTGATCAGGCCTTTGCCGATCAGGCCCTGCCAGTAGTCCGCGACCTTCTTGTTGGCCTCGGAGTTCAGGGTGACCTTCCAGGAGTCGCCGTCGACGCCGAACCAGCCGGCGCCGGCCTGCCAGGCCAGACCCGCGTAGTCGTAGTCCATGTACGGCGAGGAGATGTACCTGTCCGGGTCGGAGGCGTGGATCTTCTCGGCGGCGGTCCTGTACTCCTCCCAGGTGGCGGGAGGCTTGAGTCCGAGAGAGTCGAACAGTTCCTTGTTGTAGAACAGGGCCATGGGGCCGGTGTCGACGGGGGCGCCGTAGACGGCGTCGCCGAGCGAGACGGCCTTCCAGGCCGCCTGCTGGAACTCGTCCTTGGCGGCCGTCGCGTACCGGGCGACGTCCTGAAGGGCGCCCTGGGCGGCGAAGCTCGGCAGGGTCTCGTAGCCGAGCTGGGCCAGGCACGGTGCGTTGCCCGCCTGGACCGCGTTCAGCAGCTTCTGGTAGCCGCCCTTGGCGCCGGGCTGTACCTGCTGGTAGGTGACCTGAATGTCGGGGTGACCGTCGTTGAACGCCTTGACGGCGTCCTCGTAGCCCGGCGCCCAGCCCCAGAAGGTCACCGTGGCCTTGCCGCCCCCGCCGGTCGCCCCGGTGGCACTCGACCCGGTGTCCGAGCAGCCCGCGAGGACGAGTCCGAGCGCGAGCGCCCCCGTCATCGTGACCGTGCGCGTCATCGGCTTCTTCATGGTCTTTCCTTTCACGAGCGGGAGAGCGGGACCCCGCTCTCCCGCGGCCCGTCACGAGGCGCAGGCGACGCACCGCCGCCCGGCCTCGGTGCGGCGCTCGCACTGATGTGCCGCGACTATGGCACAACATGTTATCGATGCCAATAGGCAACTCCCGGGGGGCCGTCAACGCGGTGGCAACTGCGGTGATGAGTGATAGCGCGGTATCATGGCTCGCGAACAGGACGGCGAAAGGGACTCATGGAGATGCGAAGCGCGGGCGGCGACGCCGTGCGGCCGCCCGCGATGGCCGACGTCGCCCGGGTGGCGGGAGTCTCCCCCCAGACCGTGTCGAGGACCCTCTCCGGCCACCCCAGCGTGCAGGAGAGCACGCGGGCGAAGGTCCTCGCGGCCGTCGACCAGCTCGGATACCGCAAGAACAACGCCGCCCGGGTGCTGTCGTCCGGCCGTAGCCGCAGCATCGGCGTGGTGATGCTGCGGACCGTCTTCTACTCGCGCGTCACCCTCATGTACGGCATCGAGAGCGCCGCCCAGGAGGCCGGCTACTCGGTCTCGGTCGCCACCACGGACTGCCTCGACACCTCCGCCATCGAGGACGCCCTGTCGCGGCTGACCGACCAGGGCGTGGACGGGGTGATCCTCGCCGTCCCGCTCATGCACGTGAGCAGGCGGATCGAGCAGCTCACCCGGTCGGTGCCCACCGTCACGATCGACGGGTCGCGCACCCCGGCCACCGAGGTCGTGGCCGTCGACCAGTCGCTGGCCGCGCGGCTGGCGACCCGGCACCTCCTCGACCTGGGGCACGAGACGGTCTGGCACGTCGCCGGGCCGGGGGAGTGGCTTGAGGCGGCCAGCCGTACGCGGGGATGGCGTGACACCCTGGAGGCGGAGGGCAGGGTCGTCCCGCCCGAGCTGGAAGGGGACTGGTCGCCCGAGTCCGGGTACCGCAACGGCCTCATCCTGGGCAGGATCCCCGACGTCACCGCGGTCTTCGTGGCCAGCGACGAGATGGCGTTCGGCGTCGTCCGCGCGCTGCACGAACTCGGCAGGCGCGTGCCCGACGACATCTCCGTGGTCGGCGTCGACGACATCGCGCTGGCCTCGTACTGTTCGCCCCCGCTGACGACCGTGGCCCAGCCGTTCGCCGAGATGGGCGCCCTCGCCGTCCGCCATCTGGTGCGCCACCTCAACGATCCGGAAGCCGCGCCCGAGCCCGCCGCCGTCGAGCCGGCCCTGGTCGTGCGCGCCAGCACCGCCCCGCCGGGCGGATCCCGTGGTGAGAAGCCTCCGGGGGGCTCGTCAGGCGGCGTGTGACGCCTTCGCCGCCGGGCCGGTCCCGCCGGGGCTCGGGATGCCTCGTCGACGAGCGATGGACAAGGGTGTTGCGGCCGTGCGCCGCGGCGTCCGTGTGCGGGGCCAGAAGTGCTTTGGCATCGATAACATTATCTGCCATAGTCGAGCCATCGAAACTCCTTGAGCGTGGAGACCCCGGGCTTCAGTCCTGGGGAGGAGACACGGCACGGTGCCGCACCATATCGAACATACGCCTGAGGATCACCTGATCGTCTGACAGGATGCGAGGCATGGCGCAGATGGTGAAGCGGGCCTACAAGTACCGCTTCCACCCGACCCCCGGGCAGGCCGCAGAGCTCGCCCGGACGTTCGGCTGCGTCCGCTACGTCTACAACAAGGCCCTGGACCACCGCACCCGCGCCTACCGGCAGGAGGGCCGGAAGGTCTCCTACGCGGAGACCTCGGCGCGCCTGACCGAATGGAAGCGTTCCGAAGGGCTGGAGTTCCTGTCGGAGGTCTCCTCCGTGCCGCTGCAGCAGGCGCTGCGCCACCTGCAGGCGGGATTCGCGAACTTCTTCGCGCGCCGCGCCAGGTACCCGACGTTCAGGTCCCGCAAGAAGGCGCGGGCGTCGGCCGAGTACACCCGCAGTGCGTTCCGCCGGCGCGACGGGGCGCTGACGCCGGCGAAGATGGACGCGCCGCTGGACATCGTGTGGTCCCGGCCGCTGCCGGACGGTGTGGAGCCGTCCACGGTGACGGTGTCGAGAGACGCGGCCGGTCGGTGGTTCGTCTCCCTGCTGGTCGAGGAGAAGATCACCCCGCTCGCGCCGGTGGAGGCATCCGTCGGCGTGGACGCGGGCATCACCGCCCTGGCCGTCCTGTCGACCGGCGAGAAGATCGTCAACCCGAGGCACGAGCGGGCCGATCGGCGCCGCCTGGCCAAGGCCCAGCGCGCCCTGGCCCGCACGGCGAAGGGGTCGGCCAACCGGGCCAAGGCCCGCCGGAAGGTCGCCCGGGTGCATGCCCGCATCAGTGACCGGCGCACCGATTTCCTGCACAAGCTCACCACCCGTCTCGTCCGTGAGAACCAAACGGTCGTGATCGAGGACCTGACCGTGCGCACCCTGGTGAAGAACCACAGCCTGGCCCGCGCGATCTCCGATGCCTCCTGGCGGCGGATGCGCACCATGCTGGAGTACAAGACGGCCTGGTACGGGCGGGAACTGGTGGTCGTGGACCGCTTCTTCCCTTCCTCCAGGCTGTGCTCGGTGTGCGGCATCGTGCAGAGCACGATGCCGCTGAGCGTCCGGACGTGGGAGTGCGCCTGCGGCGCGACCCATGACCGGGACGTCAACGCCGCGGCCAACATCCTCGCCGCCGGGCCGGCGGAGAGGTGAAACGCCTGTGGAGGGCCGGTGAGACCCGACCCGCGAAAGCGGTGAAGGCGCGGCCCGGCGAAACAGGAAGCCCGACCCGTGAGGGTTGGAATCCCCCGGCTTCAGCCGTGGGGAGGATGCCAAGGACATCGCCTACAACGCCTATCTGGGGCTGTACATCGGTGAGCCGCAGGCGGTCGACCAGTCCGGGAACGCGCCGCAGCGGTTCTACGCCACCGACAACCTCGCCACGCAGAAATGGACGCTGATCGGCGACACCGGCGGCCACCACAACGCCTCCTGGTACCGCTGGTTCCTCGACGGCGTCAACAGGACCGGATCCACCATCGTCGGCAAGAACTTCCGCTCCTACTGCTCCTTCGGCTGCTCCGGCGGCTCCTCGGCGGAGTACGTCAACGTCTCCATCGGTTCGTCCGCGCCGGCGCCGGCGCCGGCGCCGTTCGACCCCGCCAGGACGTACCGCATCGCCGCCGGGAACGGCCGCGTCCTGGCCCAGGTCTCCGGCGGCTCCGCCACCACCTCCCTCGCCGCCGCGGCGGGCTCGGCCCTGGAGGCGTGGTCCTTCACCGGCAACGGCGACGGCTCCTACCGCATCACCAACGCCGCCACCGGCCGGCTCCTGGGCGTCACCTCCACCTCGGCCTCGGGCCGCGCCTGGGGCACCGCGCCCACCGTCACCGCGGCCGGCGGCGGTGGGCCCACCGCCGGCCAGCAGTGGTTCGTCATCGCCGGCACCTCCGCCTCCAACGGCGCCCCCACGGGCACCTACCGGCTGGTCAACCGCTACAGCGGCCTGGTGATCGGCCTGTCGGCCACCTCGGGACGGCCGGCCGAGACCACCCCGGTCCGCGCCTGGACCGACGTCAGCGGCAGCGGCGTCGGCGGATCCCGTACGGCCGCCGAACAGACCCTGACCATCACCCCGGCCGGGACGGCACCCGCCGACCTCAACGGCGTTCACACCCTGGTCACCGGCGGCGAGGCACTCGATGTGCCCGACCACAGCACGACCCCCGGCACCCGGCTCACCACCTGGAGCCCCACCGGTGGCCCCAACCAGAACTGGAACTTCACGAAGCAGGCCGACGGCTCCTACACCCTCACCGGTGTCGAGTCGGGGCTGTGCGCCGACGTCGAGGCGGGCTCCACCGCCGCGGGCGCCAAAGTGATCCTGTGGACCTGCACGGGAGGCGCCAACCAGCACTGGGTGGTCACCCGCCAGGCCGACGGCACCTGCACCCTCGCATCCGCCAAGAGCGGATTGCTGCTCACCACGGACGGCTCGCTGGTCACCCAGCGGGCGAACTCCGGATCCGCCCTCCAGCGATGGACGATCAACTGACGGCCCCATGACGACGGCACGGGCCGCCGGGCACCCGCCCGGCGGCCCGTACCGGCGCCCACCGCGCGGCGGGGCGCGGCCCCCGGTGGCGCGCTCACCGGGGGCCCGCGACCTGAGCGCCCGGCTCAGTGATGCGCCGAGGCTAGGTCCAGCCGGGCGGGGGTCAGCCACCAGACGGCCGCCGCCGCCACCAGCATGAGGACTCCGCCGTACAGGCTGGTGACCTCCAGCGATTCGGTGAAGGCGCGCGTGGCCTGGACGGCCAGGTCGGAGGAGCCGAGCTCGCGGGCCACCGCCAGTGCGCCGCCGAGAGACTCCCGGACCGCGGGGGTGGCGCTCTCGGGCAGTCCGGCCCGATAGAGGACGGCGGCCAGGCTGCCCAGGACCGCGACGCCGAGGGTGCCGCCGACCTCGTAGGAGGTCTCCTCGATGGCGGCCGCGCTGCCCGCCTTCTCCTCCGGGGCGCCCGACATGATCACAGCCGAGGCGATGGCGAGCGAGCCCATCCCCGCGCCGATCAGCAGCACGGAGACGGCCACCCACGGGTAGGTCGTCGGCGCGATCCAGAGCACCAGGAAGCCGAGCGCGGCGATCGCCAGTCCGCCGGCCAGCACCGTGCGCGCGCCGATCCGCGCGGCCATGGCCGGAGCCAGCGGCGAGAGCACCGCGGAGCCGGCGGCCATGGGGAGCATGGCCAGACCCGTCTGCAGCGGGGAGTAGCCCTGGACCAGCTGCATCCACTGGACCATGAGCAGCATCATGCCCGCCATGGCGATCGAGGTGGTGAGGGCGGCCAGGGTGCCGGAGGTGAAGGCGCCGCTGCGGAAGAGCCTGACCTCCAGCAGGGGGTCCTGGCGACGCAGGCATCGCCGTACGAACCAGACCAAAGTGATCGCGGCGAGGGCGGCGGCGCCGATGGTCGAGACGCCCGGCCCTTCGGTGGCCAGATGCTTGATGGCGTAGACGAAGGCGACCATGCCGACCACCGACAGCACCGTCCCCAGCGCGTCCCAGCGGCCTGGCGCGGGGTTGCGCGACTCGGGCAGCAGGAACAGCCCGGCGACGATGGCGACGGCCATCACCGGCACGTTCACCAGGAAGGCGGCGTGCCAGCTGAAGGCCTCCAGCAGCAGCCCGCCCGTGATCGGGCCGAGCGCGCCGCCCACGGCCGCCATCGCCGCCCAGATCCCCAGCGCGGTGGCCCGCTCGCGGCCGTCGGTGAACAGGCTGCGGATCATCGACAGGGTGGACGGCATGATCATCGCACCGCCGATGCCGAGCAGCGCCCGCACCGCGATCACCTCGGCCGGGCGGTCGGCCCACAACACGGCGACGGAGGCCAGGCCGAACACGGCGAAGCCGGAGACGAGCATGCGCTTGCGCCCCCAGCGGTCGCCCAGCGCGCTGACGGTCACCAGCAGGCCCGCCACGACCAGGGAGTAGATGTCGACCATCCACAGCAGCTCCACCGCGCCCGGCTTCAGCTCGGCCGACATCTCCGGCAGCGCCACGTTGAGGATGGTCATGTCCATCACGACCAGCAGCAGGCTGGCCGACAGGACGGCCAGCGCCGCCCAGCGTCTGGTGTACGGCTTGGCCGCGGTGTGCGTCATGACGTTCCCCGGAGAAAGGTTTCGAGAAGCAGGCGGGGCGTGTCGCGCCGGGCGACGTCGCCGCGCCGCAGGCTTTCGCGGACGGCCACGAGCAGTCCGTACACGGTGTTGCTCACCCATCTGGGCGGAAGGTCGGCCCGCAGGACGCCGGCGCGCTGGCAGGCCTCGATCAACTCGATCTCACGCGCCTCCAGTTCCTCGGCCCGCCGCACCAGCTCGGGGTTGATCCCGACGAGGTGCTCGGTGAGCGCGAAGCCGTGCTCCTCGGCCACCTCGATATGGGCGACGAGCAGCGCGTGGAGGGTCTCCTCCACGCGCTCACCGGTCCTGAGCGCCGTGTCGAGGCCGATCTCGTCGTGAACCCGTTGCCAGGCCTCGTGCGCTCGCCAGCCCAGCGCGATGATCAGCTCTTCGCGGGTGGCGAAGTGCCGGTGCAGGGTCGCGCGATGAACCCCCGCGGCCTGGGCGATCTCGGCCATCGAGGCGGCCGGCGCCTGGTTCAGATGCTCGATCGCCCTGGTGACGATCTGTTCGCGGGTTACCGCCATTACAACACTTCCGTCGAATTTGCGACATTCATGTCGCATTCTATAGGCCGGACGCACCGCGGTTCGCCCCGGGACCCCGCCGGAGGCGTCCGCTCGCCGGATGGGCCGCCCTGCTTTCGTGGAGGCCCCGAAGCCGGCGTCGTCCGCCGGTGGAGAGTTCGTGGCGGCCTGGAGGCCGACGTCATCCGCCGGTGGGAGGAGTGCGCGCCGCGGGCGAGGGCCGGTGGCCGGGCCGATCGCCTCGGAGCCGTCTCCGGCGAGTGCCGACAACTATGATGGTCTTGACAAAAAAAGTTTTCGGCACGAGGGTGGAGGTACCCCGGAAGGACGGGGCGGCCGGACGGCCGCCGTACGGACCCGCCGGGGTGGCCGCGGGGCACGTCCCCGCCGGCCGGCACGGACTTTCTCCCGACGACACGGACTCCCCCCAAGGATGAGGCGATGACCACCACCTCCCGCCCCACTCCCGGCCCCCGCGCCACGCGCCGGGAGTGGACCGCGCTGGCCGTACTGGCCCTGCCCACGCTGCTGCTGTCGCTGGACGTCAGCATCCTGTACCTGGCGCTGCCGCACCTGAGCGCCGAGCTGGGGGCCGACGCCACCCAGCAGCTGTGGATCCTGGACATCTACTCGTTCATGCTCGCCGGGTTCCTGGTCACGATGGGCACGCTCGGCGACCGGATCGGCCGCCGCAGGCTGCTGCTGATCGGCGCGGCCGTCTTCGCCGCCGCCGCGTTGCTGGCCGCCTTCTCCACCACCCCGGCCATGCTGATCGCCGCCCGCGCGCTGCTGGGCGTCTCCGGCGCGACGATGATGCCCTCCACCATGGCGCTGATCAGGAACATGTTCACCGATCCACGCCAGATGCAGCTGGCGGTCAGCGTGTGGTTCAGCTGCTTCATGGGCGGCATGGCCCTGGGCCCGCTGGCCGGCGGGCTGATGCTGCAGCACTTCTGGTGGGGCTCGGTGTTCCTGCCCGCCGTCCCGGTGATGGCGCTGCTGCTGGCCGCGGGTCCCCGCCTGCTGCCCGAGTACCGCGCCCCCGGCGCCGGCCGGGTGGACCTGGTCAGCGTCGCGCTGTCGCTGGCGGCGATCCTGCCGGTCATCTACGGCCTCAAGGAGGTGGCCCGCGGCGGCTGGCAGCCGCTGCCCGCCGCGGCCGTCGCCACCGGGGCGGTCTTCACCGTGTTGTTCGTCCGCCGCCAGCGCCGCCTGGCCGATCCGCTGCTGGACCTGCGGCTGCTGTCCAGCCGCTCCTTCAGCACGGCGCTGGGCGTCATGCTGCTGGCCGGGATCGTCATGGCCGGGGTGACGCTGATGTCGACCACCTACCTGCAGGCCGTCGAGGGGCTGTCGCCGTTCGCGGCGGGGCTGTGGCTGGTGCCGCAGAACATCGCGATGATCGCCGGTTCCCTGCTGGCGCCGGTGCTGGCCCGCCGGATCCGCCCGGCGTACGTGATGGCGGCCGGGCTGGCCGTGGCGGCGTGCGGGCTGGCGCTGCACACCCAGATCTCCGGCACGGGCGGGCTGGCGCTGTTGGTGGCGGGCCTCATCCTGGCCTCCGGCGGCGTGGCGCTGCCCATGCCGATGACGATGAACCTGATGCTGGGCGCCGCGCCGCCCCAGAAGGCCGGCGCGGCGGCCGCCCTCTCGGAGGCCAGCGGCGAGTTCGGCGTGGCCCTGGGGGTGGCCACCCTGGGCAGCCTGGCGGCGTTCGTCTACCGCGACCGGCTGGCCGAGGCCCTGCCGGGCGGCGTCCCCGCCGGTGCCGCGGACGCCGCGGGGGAGAGCGTCGCCGGCGCGGTGGCCGCGGCCGGCCGGCTGCCCGCCGCGGCGGGCGCCGAGCTGCTGGAGGGCGCCCGCACCGCCTTCACCGGCGGGCTGACCACCGTCGCCTGGCTCGGAGCGGCCGTCTTCACCGTTCTGGCGGTCGTCTCGGCACTCGCCTTCCGCCGCGGCGGCGCCCCGGACTCGGCCCCCGCCTCGGCCGGAACCGAGACGGCGGCCGAGGGCGCGGCCGTGCCCCAGCCCGTGGCCGGGTGAGGGCGGCGAGGGAAGGCCCGCCGGAGCCCCGGGGTCATCGGTGCTCACCGATGACCCCGGGGCTCCGGCGTTCTCCGGGCGGCCCCGCGGCGGCGGGTCAAGGGCCGTCACCGAGGAGGGACTCGGCGACGGCGGTGCGGGCGTAGAGCACCGAGCGGCCGGCCCGGTGCGCGCTGACCAGGCCCGCGTCGCGCAACGCGGTCAGGTACTGCGACACCCCCGAGGGCGACAGCCCGGTACGGCGGGCCAGCTCGGTGGTGGAGGCCGGCGCCTCCAGCTCGGTCAGCAGCAGGGTCCGTGAGCGGCCGAGCACGGCGGCGACGGCGCCGGACCTGGCGGCGGGGCGGGGCCGCCACAGCGTTCCGACGCCTCGCGCCGGATAGGCCAGTTGTGGCGGCTCCGGCGGCGTCACCCGGGTGAGCGGACCCGGCCCGGTGAACGCCGAGGGGATCAGCAGCAGCCCGGCTCCGGCCGCCTCGCGGGGCAGGGCCCGCCTGCGCGTCAGCCGCAGCGTGCTGTCGTCCCAGCTCATCGAGAGGTGCAGCTCGTTGAGGAGGCGGCCCGCGCCGTGCTCGGCGAACTGCCGGGCCCGATGGAAGACATCGGCGTCGAGCACCGCTCGGATCCGCGCCCAGTAGGGGGCCAGCGCCACCTCCCAGTAGGTCTCGACCTCCTCGGCGAGCGCGGGCAGGTGGGCTCGCGGGTCGGCGTACAGGGCCCGCAGCCGGGGGCCCAGGGCTCCCCGGCGGTACGCGAGGCGATCGAGGTCGTGGCGCACCCGCCCTGTGGGGGTGGCCAGGATCGCGGCCAGCTCCCCGGCCAGGTCGGGGGCCGGTCCGGTCGGCGCCGGGTTGAGGAAGTCGGGGACGTAACCGCCGGGCCCGATCAGTTCGGCGAGCCAGCCCCGCTCCAGCCTGGCCGCCGTGACTCGCGGCCTCACCTGGCGCAGCCAGCGGCGGTGCACCGGGTGGTCCAGGTGTGAGCCCAGCAGTTTGAAGCTGGTCCCCACCTCCCACATCGGCGAGACGGCGAAGCGCATCTGCGCCAGGTCATCGGCCGAGAACGCCAGCTCAGCCAGGGTGGCCACCCCCAGGATTCCAGCATGTGTGAATCGATCGCGGCCAGCCTACCGAGCGCGGAACATCCGGGTATGACTTCGACCTCACAGACGATCACCGCCGCGGTGTCGGGCACCTGGACGCTCGGCGACCTGACGGTCAACCGAATCGGATTCGGTGCGATGCGCCTGCCCCAGCGCGGCGCGGCGTTCGCCCCCGGCTCCCCGCCGCGCGACCGCGGGGAGGCGATCGCGGTGCTGCGCCGGGCGGTCGAGCTGGGGGTGAACCACATCGACACCGCCGCGTTCTACTTCTCCTCGCTGCGCTCGGCCAACGAACTGATCAACCGGGCGCTGGCCCCGTACCCGGACGACCTGGTCATCACCACCAAGGTCGGGCCGGGCCGCGACCCGTCGGGGGAGTGGCTGCCGCACGCCGGGCCCGGGCTGCTGCGCGGCCAGGTGGAGGAGAACCTGCGCCAGCTGGGCCGTGACCACCTGGACGTGGTGAACCTGCGCATCGTGGGAACCGACTCGATCGCCGAGCGGTTCGGCGCGCTGGCCGAGCTGCGCGACGCCGGGCTCATCCGCCATCTGGGCCTGTCCAACGTCCGGCCCGAGCACCTGGCCGAGGCCCAGGCCATCGCGCCGGTGGTGTGCGTGCAGAACCTGTACGGCATCGGCGCCGCGTCCTGGCAGGACGAGTTCCTGCGCCTCTGCGGCGAGCAGAAGGTGGCGTTCGTGCCGTTCTACTCGATCGCCGGCACCGGCCGCGAAGCGGGTGCGCGCGGCGGCGACGACGCCGAGCTGCTGGCCGTGGCGCGGGCGCGGGGGGTGAGCCCGGCGCAGGTCCGGCTGGCCTGGACGCTGTACCGCGGGCCACATGTGCTGGCCATTCCCGGCACCGGTGATCCCGGTCATCTCGCCGAGAACGTGGCCGCCGGCGCGCTGCGCCTGTCGCAGGAGGAGCTGGCCGTACTGGACCGCCTCCACCGACGCGGAACCTGATCCCGATTCCGGCAGCCGGTCCTGTCGATTCCGGCGCGGCCGGTTCGTGTAGAGGATGAGGGGGCCGGCCCGGAAAGGGGCCGGCCCTGGATTCCCGACGAGGAGGACCGGATGAGGCGATACCTGATCAGCATGTACCAGCCGGAGGGCACCCCGCCGCCGGAGGTGCTGGAGCCGATCATGCGGGAGGTGGACGCGCTGCGCGAGGAGCTGCGGGCCGCCGGGGCGTGGGTGTTCGCCGGCGGCCTGCACCCGCCGGCCACCGCCACCGTGGTGCGCGTCGAGGACGGCGAGACCCTCCTCAGCGACGGTCCCTTCATCGAGGCCAAGGAGCACTTCGGCGGGTTCACCGTCATCGAGGCCCCCGACCTGGACGCCGCCCTGGAGTGGGGCCGCCGCTACGCCCGGGCCACCACCCTGCCGGTGGAGGTGCGGCCGCTGTATGACGAGCCCGCCGGCCGTCCGTGACCGACCCCGTCCTCAGCGAGCTGGAGCGGCTCTTCCGCGCCGAACACGGCCGCGCGGTGGCGGTGCTGACCGGCCTGTTCGGCGACCTGGACGTCGCCGAGGAGGCCGTGCAGGAGGCGTTCGCCGCCGCGGCGCGGCACTGGCCGTCGGCCGGGGTGCCGCCCGGCCCGGCCGGATGGATCATCACCGTCGCCCGGAACCGGGCGATCGACCGGCTGCGCCGGGAGGCCTCGCGCGCCGACCGGCACGCCCAGGCGGCCCTGCTGCACGCCCGCGATCACCAGCGGGAGACGCCCGGGCACGGGGACGGGGTGCCCGACGACCGGCTGAGACTGATCTTCACCCTGCTGGTCCGTTCCGGGTTGTGCGCCGAGGCGGTGCGGCTGGGCCGGCTGCTGATCGGCCTGATGCCGCACGAGCCGGAGGCGGCGGGGCTGCTGGCGCTGATGCTGCTGGCCGAGTCGCGGCGCGAGGCACGCACGACGCCCGGTGGTGACCTGGTGGTGCTGGTGGAGCAGGACCGCACCCGGTGGGACCGCGCCCTGATCGCCGAGGGGCAGGCCATCGTCCGCCGGTGCCTGCCGCTGGGCCGGCCCGGCCCCTACCAGATCCAGGCGGCGATCCAGGCGGTCCACAGCGACGCCCGGAGGCGAAGGACACCGACTGGCGGCAGATCCTGGCCCTGTACGACCGGCTTCTGGCGGTGGCGCCGACGCCGGTGGTGGCGCTCAACCGGGCGGTCGCCGTCGCCGAGGTCGAGGGGCCGCCGGCGGCCCGGGGAGGCGGTGCTGACCCCTTCGGAACCGCCGCGCCCCGGAAACCACGAGGGCGTGGCGGGGTCAGGCCGACAGGGCCCGCCCCTCGTCGTCGGCGCCGGAGGCGCAGGCGGCGGCCAGTTCGTCCAGGGACATCCCCAGGGCCGCGGCCAGCGCCGCGACGGTGAAGAAGGCGGGGGTCGGCGCCCGGCCGGTCTCGATCTTGCGCAGGGTCTCCGCCGACACCCCGGCGGCCGCGGCGACCTCCACCATGCTGCGGTCACCGCGGGCGCGGCGCAGTATCGCGCCGAACCGCTCCCCGCGCTGCCGCTCCCACGGGGTCAATGGGGTTCTCACCATGCCTGCGATACTAATCGCAGCCGTATCGTTATACTAATACCGGTATAAGAATTTGGTGATCCCTGGTGGGCGCGCGAGGAAGACGCGGGGGAGAAGGAGGAGAGCTCCGCGAAGGGGAGAAGACGGCGGGCCGCGCCCCGGCATCCCCGGAACACGGCCCGCCCGCGCGCGGCGCGGCTGTCAGGAGGCGTGCCGGATGCGCCGCCCGCTGATCTCGGTGGGGGCGATCCTGACGAACAGCTCGCGCTCGCCACCCGCCCACGGCCGGACGTCCACCTCGGCGACCGCGGTCCGCTCCTCGTCGGAGACGTGGTGGGCGCCGCCGCGCACCAGCACGCTCCAACCCTCCCGGCCGGCCTCGTCGAGCCGGTCGATCTCGAAGGCCACCTTGAACTCCATGCCCCGCACGCCGGTGCGCAGGGTGTCGTCCAGCGGGCCGCCGGAGGCGGTCCGGAAGATCACCGCGCCGTCGTGGACCACGTAGTTCACCGGCAGGATCGTCGGGCCCTCGGGCCCGCTGAAGGCCACCCGCCCCACACCGCCCGGCGCGATCAGTCGCAGGCACTCGGCCGGCTCCAGCTTCTCCAGCACCGGATGGGGGCCGGGACGGCCGCGGCCGGGCGGCAGGTCCATCGTCCCGCCGAGCAGTTCCTCGCTGCTGGTCTCCAGCGCCGCGGCCAGCTTGTGAACCGTCTCGGTGGACGCCGACGCCGCGCTCGCCTCCAGGTAGTCGAGGTATCCCGGGTCGATCCCCGCACGGTCGGCCAGCTGCCGACGGTCCAGGCCGAGCTCCCCGCGGCGCTGCGCCACCCGTCGGCCCAGGTCACCGGGGGCGGCTGGGCGTTCACTCATCTACGTCCTCCCAACTGGGGTCCTTTTACGGCCGGCAGCGGACGGCACCGGCCGGCCGGGCGCCCGTCACCGGCGCCCGGCCGGCCCTGCTCTCGCCGTTCTCCCTGCCGCAGGCGGCATACCCCACCGGAGACGGATATCTCATCCCGAAGCGGCCATTCGCGCCGGACGCGCCCGCGGGGCGGGTGGCCGCGCGGAAGGTCCCGGCCCCGGCCAGCCGCTTTTTCCGGCCGTTACCGCTTGCCGGTCTGCTTGCCGGTCTGGGCCTTGGCCTGGACCGCCTTCTTGGCGTGGACCGGGATGCGCCTGCTCTTCTCCTCCGGCGCGGCGAGCTTCAGGCTGATCTCAAGGACGCCCTTGTCGTAGACCGCCTCGACATCCTTCTCGTCAGCCGTGGGCGGCAGGACGATGGACCGGGTGAAGGAGCCGTAGCGGAACTCCGTCCGGTGCCGTTCCTTCTCCTCGATCCGGCGCTCGGCGTGGACCGTCAGCACCCCGTTGCTCACGTCTATCTCGATGTCCTCCGGCTCGATGCCCGGGAGCTCGGCCCGCAGCACGTAACGGTCGCCGTGCATGTAGTCCTCGAAACGTATGCCCTGGCCCTGGGTGCGCGTGGCGGCGAGCGGGGCGTCCAGCAAGTCGAGCAGCTCGGGGAAAAGACCCCGCTCCTGGCGCATCAGCATGCTCATCTGGCCCTCCCTGGCTGATCGGGATTCCTCTCATCCCAATTGCACGCCGCTCCGCCTGACCCGCACAAAGGCCGGAGGTCCCTAAAGGACGGGTCCTTCGTCCGGCCCGCGACCACCGCCCCTCCCGTTCCCGGGCGGCTCCGGAAAGCGGGAAGGGCCGTGAAGGGCAGGGGCGTGACAGAGCCGCCCGCCGCGCCGGCCGAGGCCCGGCGCCGGCCGCGCGTCACAATCCGGCGCGGCCCATCGGGTTGTCCCGCCAGCGGTCGACGGCGCGGATGTAGCCGTGCACGGTCGGCGAGGTCGGCCGCCAGCGGCCCTGCAGGGCGATGCGCGCGGCCGGCACGCCCGCCTCGGCCAGCGTGGTCGCCCCGCCGGCGCGCAGGCTGTGGGCGCTGTAGCGTTCGGCATCGGCCAGGCCGGCGCGGCGGGCGGCGTCCTTGACGATCTGGTTGAGCGTGGTGCCCGACAGCCGCGGCCCGCCTCGCCCGGCCCAGCCCGGGGTGCCGGCGATCCGGCCGAACCGGTCGACGGGCCGCAGCAGCGGCCCGCCGGTGAGGCCACGCGCGTGCAGCTCGCCCAGCCAGGCCTGGACGGCGCGCACCGGGCAGGTCTGCGGGTGCGAGCCGTAGGGGACCGAGACGGTCGCGCCGGCGGCGTCCTGGTCGGTCTTGGACATGGGGATGAACACCTCCACGCCGCGCGGGCCGAACGTCAGGTGCTCCTGGTCCAGCGCCGACAGCTCCGAGCGGCGGCCCATCAGCGCGAAGCCCAGCACCAGCGCCGCCCGGTCCCGCAGCCCCACCGCCGTGTCGGCGGGCGTGTGATGGACGAGGTCGCGCAGGATCTCCACGGTGATCGGCGGGGCCTGGCGGACCGTGTTGCCCGCCCCCGCCCAGGCGCGGCGGTGGGCGCGCAGCACGTCGCGGGCGGCGGTGGTGTGCGGCCTGGCCAGGCCGGCCCGGCCGTGCGCCGACAGCACGCACGCCAGCGCCTGCTCCACGCTGGCCGGGGCCAGGCCGCGCCCGGCCAGGTGCGCCACGAAGCTGGCCAGGGTGGCGGCGCTGGCCGGCAGCGGGGTACGGCCACTGCCGGCGCACCAGGTGAGGTAGGTCTTCCAGGCACGGTCGTAGGCGCGTCTGGTGTTGGCCGCCGGGGCGGCCGCAACGAGCCGCGCCGCCTCCTCGGTCAGCACGTCGTCGGCGGGGTTCCGGAAGCCCTCCGGTGCGAACGATGCGAACGGCGCGGACTCTGCGGACCCCGCGGGGGTGAGCCCCTGCGGAGGATGCCCCCGCGGGGCGAGCCCGCCCGGTGCGGGGATCGCCGGCAGGGCGACACCGTCCAGGACCGGCCCGCCCGCTCCGCCGGCCGGGTCACCGCCGGTCGCGTCCGCGCCGTCGTCGTCTCGATGCTCCCGAGCCATGCAGCCGTCCCGCCTCGCGAATCCATCCGAAACCCAATGAAATCCCACGGCCCGCCCACCCCGGCGGGCGAGCCGGACGCGGCCACGGCGGATGCTACCGCGCCCCGGCCCGCACCGGCGGACACCGTACGGCCCGCCGGCCGGGAACGGCTCCCGGGGCTCCGGAGGGAACGGCTCCCGAGGCTCCCGGGGCTCCCGCGGTGACGGCTCCGGGCGAGGACGAGCAGGGGTAGGTCGGGTCAGGGCAGGCCAGGCCAGGGCGGGTCGGGCGGGTCAGGGCAGGTCGGCGAACCGCTCCACCTGACCGGTCCGGCCCGCGATGACGATGACGTCACCGTAGGTCAGCACCGTGTCGGCGCCGGCGTAGGTGAACTCCTCACCCGGGCTCTTGACGCACACCACCGTCACCCCGTGCTTGCGGCGCAGGTTGGTCTGCCCCAGCGGGACGCCGACGTACTGGCGCGGCGGGCGGGTCTTGGCCAGCGCGAAGTCGTCGTCCACCTGCATGAAGTCGAGCATCCGCCCGTTGAGCAGGTGGGCCACCCGCTCACCCATGTCGTGCTCGGGCAGGATCACGTGGTGGGCGCCGACGCGCTGCAGGATGCGCCCGTGCTCGCGGCTGATGGCCTTGGCCCAGATGTCGTCGACCTCCAGCTCGGCCAGCAGGGAGGTGGTCAGGATGCTGGACTCCAGGTGGGTGCCGATGGCCACCACCGCCCGGTGGAAGTCGGCGACGCCGAGCTGGCGCAGCGCCTCCAGATCGGTGGAGTCGGCCGCCACCACGTGGGTGAGGCGGCCGGCCATGGACTGCACGATCTTGGCGCGGCTGTCGATGGCCAGCACCTCGGTGCCCCTCCTGGCCAGTTCCAGGGCCAGCGAGCCGCCGAAGCGGCCCAGGCCGATCACCACCACGGCGTCGTTCCTGCTGTCAGCCAACGATGGTCCTCTCCTCGGGCAGCTCATAGTGGCGGGTGCGCTCGCGCAACGCGAGCGCGGAGAACAGCGTCAGCGGCCCCACCCTGCCGATGAACATCAGCAGCGCGATCAGCACCTGGCCGTGCGGGGCCAGCTCGGCGGTGACGCCGGCCGACAGGCCGGCCGTGGCGAACGCCGAGATCGCCTCGAACAGCACGAGCTCCAGGCGGTGGGGGGTGAACAGCATCAGGAGGTACGTCGCCGCCGCCACCAGCGTCAGCCCCAGCAGCGCCACCGCCAGAGCCTGGCGCTGCACGCCCTCGCCCAGCCGGCGGCGGCCGACGTTGACCCGGCTCTCGCCGCGCAGCTCGGTCCACACGACGAAGGCCAGCACCCCGAGGGTGGTCACCTTGATGCCGCCGGCGGTGCCGGCGCTGCCGCCGCCGATGAACATCAGCGCGTCGGTGATCAGCAGGCTGGAGGGGTGCAGCTGGGCGATGTCGAGGCTGTTGAAACCGGCGCTGCGCGGCATCGCCCCGGTGAAGAAGCCGGCCAGCAGGCGGTCGTCGCGGTCCAGGGCGCCGAGGGTGGCGGGGTTGGACCACTCGGCGGCGGTGATCGTCAGTGTGCCGCAGACCAGCAGCAGCACGGTGATCGTCACGGTCAGGCGGGTCAGCACCGACCAGGTCCGCGGCCGCCGCCAGGAACGCACCAGCTCGAACACCACCGGGAAGCCCAGGCCGCCGACGATGACGGCCGTCGCGATCGGCAGGCAGATCCACGGGTCCGCGGCGAAGCGGACGAGGCTGTCGGGCCACAGGGCGAACCCGGCGTTGTTGAAAGCCGACACCGCGTGGAAGACGCCCAGGTACGCCGCGCGGCCGTACGGCTCGCCGTAGCCGGCGGAGAAGCGCGCCGCCAGCACCGCCGCGGTGATCACCTCGGCCGTCAGGCTGAACGCCGCCACCTGGCCGATCAGCCGGCGCAGCCCGGTCAGCTGCATGGTCTTGGTCTCGGCCTGGGCCAGCATCCGGGCGCGCAGGCCCAGCCGCCCGGTGATCAGTACGGCCAGCAGGGTGGCCAGGGTCATGATGCCCAGCCCGCCGGCCTGGACGAGCGCCAGGATGACGACCTGCCCCATGGGCGACCAGTGGTCGGCGGTGTCGACGGTGGCCAGGCCGGTGACGCAGACGGCGGAGGTCGCGGTGAAGAACGCGTCCAGGAGGTCGGCGGGCCGGCCGTCGGCGGTGGCGAACGGCGCCGACAGCAGGGCGGTGCCGGCCGCGATGGCGAAGGCGAAGGCCGCGGCGACGACCTGCGCCGGGTGCCGGAAGCCGGCCAGGACGGCCCGGGCGAGACCGGAGCGCGTCATGGGCTCTTCGTCCCGGAGAACCGGGCGCGGACCCGGCGGGCCGTGCCGTACCGGGTGGGCGCGTCGGGCTCGTCGCCGAACCGGCGGGCCGCGACGGCGGCGGCGGGGGAGAGCGGCAGGACCACCCGCCCGGCCGGGCCGCAGACCAGGGCCGCGAGCAGCGCGAAGGCGGCGAACGCCGGCAGCAACACCATGGGTGGCCTTCCAGGGGGAGGACAGAGTGGGGGCACGCCGGCCGGACTTCCCGGCACTCCGCCGCACACACTAACAACTCCGCCGCCATGGACGTGACGCCACCCCGCCCGGCCGGTTCCGCCCGCATGGACTTCGCCCGCCTCCGGCGTTCCTCGCCGGACCACGCCGCGCGCGACTCCGTCGCCGACCTGGGTCGGGGTGGCCCGCGACACCGCGACTCCGCCATGGCGGCGCCGGCGCGCGCCGGGGGACCATGCGGTCCCTGCCGAGGGGGCCTCCGGTCCGCCGGGCGGCGTCTGGTACGGTGGCCCTCCCCGGCGGTGATCGACTGAAGGAGGTGAGACCCATTCCGCTGTTGCAGGCTGGGTGCTCCCCTCGCACGCCGTACGGTTCCTCCGAACCGAGGTGACCGCGGGAGCGCCCATTGGCGTCCCGAAAGGCCGTACCGTGTCGGTTCCCTCTCCCTCTTCTTCTGCTGCTTCGCTGTCCCATTCCGCCGTCGTCGGCAGGCTCCGCTCGGCCGGCTGCGTCTTCGCCGAGGACGAGGCGGACCTGCTCATCTCCACCGCCCGCACCCCGGGCGACCTGGCCGCCATGGTGGAGCGGCGTGTCGCCGGGCTGCCGCTGGAACACGTCCTGGGCTGGGCGGAGTTCTGCGGCCTGCGCCTCGCCGTGGAGCCGGGGGTCTTCGTGCCGCGCCCCCGCTCGGAGTTCCTCATCCGCCAGGCCGCCGCCCTGGCCCGGCCCGGGGCGGTGGTGGTGGACCTGTGCTGCGGCTCCGGCGCGCTGGGGGCCGCGCTGGCCGCGGCGCTGGGCCGGGCCGAGCTGCACGCCGTCGACGTCGAGCCCGCCGCGGTGCGCTGCGCCCGCCGCAACCTCGCCTCCCTCGGCGGGCGGGTCCACCAGGGTGACCTGTACGAGCCGCTGCCGGAGGTGCTGCGCGGCCGTGTCGACGTCGTGATCGCCAGCCCGCCGTACGTGCCCACCGCGTCGATCGGGTTGCTGCCGCCGGAGGCCCGGCTGCACGAGCCGGCGGTGGCGCTGGACGGCGGCGCCGACGGGCTCGGCGTCGCGCGGCGGGTCGCCGCCGGGGCGCCGCGGTGGCTGGCCCCGGGCGGGCGCCTGCTCATCGAGACCGGTGAGCGGCAGGCCGCGCTCGCCGCCGAGGCCGTCGCCGCCGCCGGGCTGGACGCCCGGGTGGCCTACTGCGAGGACTTCGACGCCACCGCCGTCATCGGCACCGTCCCGGCGGCGGGGCGGAACGTGGCGCGGTAGACGCCGGGCGGGACCCGGCGGACGCGGAACGCCCCCGCCGCCGGGGATGTCGGGATGCCCGGCCGCGCAGCCGGCCGGACGCATCGCCGGACCCGCTGAACGAGGCGGGGGATGACGCTATGAGCAGGTCTTCGTCTCCGGGGCGCAGAACTTGACCTCCGGGTGGCTCGCCGACGGCTTGTCCAGCAAGGGCTGTGGCTTCTTGCGCAGGTGCTGGTCGAAGAAGGCCGTGATGTACCTGCGGGTGATGGCCATGGCACGGGCGCCGGAGATGGTGGCGCCGTCCTCGATGCCGAGCTGGTCCATCAGCACACCGAGGTCGGTGAAGGACGTGTGCGCGGCCCCGGTCACGAGCAGCCAGCGCTTCCAGCCGTGCAGCCCCGCCCAGACACCCTCCCAGTTGACGCCGCCGAGCCGGCCCGGCGTGTACGTGGCGGGTTTGCCCAGCAGGAGGAACGGCCGGGACAACCCGGCCTCGGGAAGCGCGGCCTCCACGATGCCGTCCACGTCGATGCCGGCACGCAACCGGGAGTCGGCGGCCATGGCCGCGAGCGTGCTCGCGCCGCCGACGGACTGACCGGACATGGCGATCCTGGAGGTGTCGATCAGCCGCGCGTTCTTCCACTTCGGGTGCGCGCCGGTCAGCTCGTCGAGCACGAAGGAGACGTCGGCGGCCCGGCCCTTCTCCAGCTTCTCCCAGACGGTCGGGTCTTTCTTCATCTCGCACGTGACGCAGGTCGTGACCCTCCCGTCGGGAAAGGTCTGGGCGACGTTCTCGTAGGTGTGGTCGATGGCGGCCACCACGTATCCCCGGCTCGCCAGCTCCTCGCCCAGGGCCGTGAGCTCGGCCCTGGGCTTGCTGTGCCCGGGGGAGAGCACGATGAGGGGCAGGCTGTGCGCGCCTCCTGCGGGGCGGGCATCGGTGAAGGCGTTGGTACGCACCTTGCTCAGCGTGTCGGCCGGGATGTTGGTGATGCCCCCGTCCTTGATCAGCAGTTCGGACTCCTTGGGCGTCATGTACCGCGCCCGATGGCGGCCCGGCGCCTTGGCCGGATACCACAGCGAGACCATGAGCTCGCGGGCCTTGACGCTGGGAACCCAGGGGTCCGGGCGCGAGGTGTCCTTGAGGTACAGGGACGTGGTGCCGACCGGTCGCGAGCCGGTGGGCGCGGGCAGGTATGGATCGGCGGCGCCGGCGGAGGCGGGCCCGGCCTGGCCGAGGCCGGTGGCGGCCATGACGGCGACGAGCCCGGCGGCGGCGGCCAGCCGTCCTCGTCGCCGAGGCTTGCGCGGTTCACGGGGCTTGGCCTGGGGCTGATGGTCGTTCAGCTGACTCATGCCGAGTGACTATACGCCAAGTATATACACTTGGCGTATAAGCGGTCGGAATCTCGTCGGCGATCGTGTCCGGACGGGCGGAGAGGTCGTCGGCGAGTCGACCGATGAGGCGGACGAGGCCGCGCGGCTCGTCTTCGGGTCATCCGGCCGGCGCTCGGCCGAGCCGGCCGGTGAAAGCCGAAGGCCCATGGGCTCATCCTGGAGATCCTTCGGTTCGCCTGAACTCTGAGATTTCTCGAGGTCCCGGTGATAACGGCGCGGGAAACAACGGATATGCGGGTCAGGGCTTCAGTGAGGGCCTTCGAGAACGGTTCGGGGGCGGCCCGCCCGCGGGCGGCGGCCCCGGCGTACGGATTCTTAAATGTTGCGTACAGCTATTTCGCAGCCGATCACGCGAACCCGGGTGAAGGGCCGGTTTCGCGCGTACTCTGGAGGGATAAACGATAGGTTGCTATCGTTTTTTCGGCGGATGATCACTCGCGACGAGTCCCGGGGAGATGGCACATGAGCGAGTCCATGACGTTGCCGTTGCACATGCGGCGGGCGGAGTTCGACCCCGCCGCCGAGCTGGCGGCGGTCCGCGACGAGGAGGGCGTGCGGAAGGTCAGGACGGTCTTCGGCGTCGACGGCTGGCTCATCACCCGCTTCGCCGACGTGCGCGCGGTGCTGGGCGACGCCGAACGGTTCAGCAACGCCCATCAGATGGTCTTCCGCATACCCGGCATGCCGCAGCGCACCGACGAGGAGATCGCCGAGCTGCGGGCGGGCAACCTGCTGGCCTTCGACCCGCCCGAGCACACCCGGCTGCGGCGCATGCTGACGCCGGAGTTCACCGTCCGCCGGATGCGCAGGCTGGAGCCGCGCATCCACGACATCGTCACCGAGCACCTGGACGCCATGGAGCGCACCGGCCCGCCGGCGGACCTGGTCACCGACTTCGCGCTGCCGATCCCGTCGCTGGTCATCTGCGAGCTGCTGGGCGTGCCGTACGACGACCGGGCCGACTTCCAGCGGCGCAGCGGCCGGATGCTGGACCTGTCGCTGCCCCCGCAGGAGCGGGCGGCGGCGTCGCTGGAGTCGCGGGTCTACATGGGCGAGCTCGTCGCCCGGGCCAAGGCCGACCCCGGTGACGACCTGCTCGGCATGCTGGTGCGCGAGCACGGCGAGGACCTGACGCCCGCCGAGCTCGCCGGCATCGGCAGCCTGCTGCTGCTCGCCGGCCACGAGACCACCTCCAACATGCTCTCCCTCGGCACGCTGGCCCTGCTGCGCAACCCCGAGCAGCTGGAGCTGCTGCGCAAGGAGCCCGAGCGGATCGACGCCGCGGTGGAGGAGCTGCTGCGCTGGCTCAGCATCGTGCACTCCGGCATGACCAAGGTGACCACCACCGACGTCGAGGTGGCCGGGCAGCGCATCCCCGCGGGCGAGATAGTGATCTGCGCCCTGCCCGCGGCCAACCGCGACCCCGCCCTGGCCGCCGACCCCGACCGGCTCGACATCGGCCGCGACAGCCTGGGGCACGTCGCCTTCGGCCACGGCGTGCACCACTGCCTGGGGGCGCCGCTGGCGCGCATGGAGATGCGCGTCGCCTTCCCCGCCCTGCTGCAGCGCTTCCCCGGCCTGCGGGAGGCCGGCCCCGAGCCCGCCTTCCGGTCCTTCAACGTCGTCTACGGCCTCAGTTCTTTTAAGGTGGCCTGGTGAGCGAAGAACAGAAGCCCGTCCGCATCCGGGCCGACCGCGACGTGTGCATCGGGGCCGGCATGTGCGTCATGACCGCCGATCAGATCTTCGACCAGGACGACGACGGCGTGGTGGTGCTGCTGGAGCCGGAGCCCCCGGCGCAGTACGCCGACCTCGTCCGCCGGGCGGTGCGCGCCTGCCCCTCCGGCGCGCTGTCCCTGGTGGAGGACTGATCCGCTTTTTCCGGTGCGGTGGCCGGGGCGTGCGCCCCGGCCACCGGCCGCACTGTCGGCGACGATGTGAATACTGCTAGCGTTCGGCGTGTGCGAGGGCAGGGACGCCGGGCCGACGCGCTCCGCAACTCCGACAGGATCGTCCGCGCCGCGATCGCGGCGCTGTGCGAGACCGGCTCCGCGGCGCCGCTGGAGGAGATCGCCCGGCGGGCCGGGGTCGGGATCGCGACCGTCTACCGCCGCTTCGGCGACCGCGAGGGCGTGGTGCGGGCCGCGTTCCACACCTACTTCGCCGAGGAGGTCGAACCGCTCGCGCTGGCCGCCCGCGCCGCCGCCGATCCCCGGCGGGGACTGGCCGACGCCCTGGCCGCCGCGGTGGACACCCTGGCCGCGCACCGGCCCCTGCTCGCCGCGGCCCACGAGTCCGGCGCCTTCTCCGTCGACATCGCCGAGCGGTTCATGGGCCCTCTCGGCGACGTGCTGGCCGACGCCCAGCGGCGCGATCTGGTCCGCTCCGACCTGATGGTGCGCGACCTCGCGGCGATGGTGGTGATGGTGCTGGCCACGGTGCACGCCGACGACGCCGGCCACGCCGACCCCCGCCGCTACCTCGCCCTGCTGCTGGCCGGGACGCGACCCTCGGCCGACCCGCTGCCCGGCCCCGCCGCCACCGGCCTGCTCGACTCCTCGCTCAGACGCTCCGGGCCCTGCGACCACTGAGGCCCGCCGCCTCGGCGTCGGGCACCCGTTGCGCGGCGGCGTAGGCGCCCTCGCGCACCCGCTGGATCCACCCGGCCGGCTCCAGCCCCGGGATCGGGTGCCTGAGCGGGTCGAAGCGGACCGGCTCGTCGGCGTCCGTGTGGGCCGGTCCGGTCAGCTCCAGCACGCCGAAGCGCTCCCACGGCCCGGTGGGGGAGGCCACCACCAGGTCGAACACCAGCGGACGCGCGGCGGCGACGCGGGCCAGCGCGCCGAGCCGGGCGGGGGAGGCCCAGGAGCGCCGCGCGACCGCGCCGAGCAGCACCCTGTCGCCGCCCGCGCCGTACGGCAGCAGCGAACCGTACAGGCCCGGCGCCCACCGGACGGCGGGCCGCAGCAGCCGGCGGCCGGGCACGGTGCGCCCGGTGGTGGCCAGCAGCAGCTCGGCGGTGGCGCCCGGGGCGGCCTCCGCGTCGCTCGCCGCCGTGGCGCCCCTCCCGGTGCCCTCCGCGCCGGCGCGGTCCTCCGCGGCGGCGGTGCCATCGGGTGACGGGTGCCGCCACCGTACGGCCAGGCCCAGCACGTCCGGCGACGGGTAGGGCAGGCCCGCCGACCGCGACAGCCGGGCGATCCCGCGCAGCTCCATCGCCTCGTCCAGGAACGCCGCGCCCCAGAGGCTCGGCGCCCCGTGCAGGTGGAGCGCGGCGTCGAAGAGCAGCCCCACCGGGTGCAGGGGACGGCCGCGGCGGATCCGCGCCGCCGTCCCGAAGACCGCCGCGAGTACCGCCCTCGCGGCGGAGGTCACCGGCTCTCGCCTCACGCGTTCCCCCGTCTCCGGCGACGCGCCGCCGCGCCCTGCCTGTCCCACTCCGTTACCCGTGGCGACGTGGCCGAACCCGCGGGTCGTCCTCAGGCGGTGCCGGCGAGATCGTGGGCGGCCTCGGCGAAGGCGCGGAGACGGGCGGTGGCGTTGTCGGCGCGCCACAGCAGGCCCCACCGCAGCGGCGGGGCGTCCTCGAAGGGGACGAAGGCGACCCGCAGCGTGCCAGTAAGGCCGCGACCGCTCGCGACGGCCTGCTCGAAGGCGCCGGTGATCTGGTCCCAGGCGGGACGCACGCCCTCGTACAGCCGCCGTCCCGCCGCCGTCAGCTCCACGCGGCGGCTGGTGCGCTCGAACAGCGGAATGCCGGTACGGCGCTCCGGTTTGGCGATCGTCTGGCTGATCCGGGCGGTGGACACGCGCAGCCGTTCGGCGGTCCGGCCGAAGTGCAGCTCCTCGGCCAGGGTCAGGAACGCCTCCACCTCGTGCCGCTCCAGCATGATCCCCCCATCGTCAACCCGGGCTTCACGATCCTTGCACGGGACCGCATTGATCACCCGCTCGTCCCGGATCGGGAGTGGAGCCGTTCAAGAACCCCCTGATATGCGAGGAAGAAAGACCATGGACTTCCTGACCGCCCTGCGCTCCGTCGTCCGCGGCCGGGTCTGGCTGCCCGGCGACCCCGGCTTCGACGCCGCCCGTCGTCCGTGGAACCTGGCGATCGAGCAGCCGGTGGCGGCCGTGGCCGAGGCCGCCGACGCCGATGACGTCGCCGCGCTGGTCCGCCACGCCCGCGCCGCCGGGCTGGGCGTGGCGGCGCAGCCGAACGGGCACGGCGCCACCGGCCGCACCGACGGGGTGATCCTGCTGCGCACCACCCGGCTGGACACCCTGGAGATCGACCAGGCCGCCCGCCGTGCCCGCGTCGGCGCGGGTGTGCCCTCGGGCCGCCTGCAGGCCGCCGCCGCACCTGTACGGCGGGCGGATGCTCTGGACGGCCGAGCACGCCCCGGCCGTGCTGGAGGCCTACCGGCAGATCACCGCCACCGCGCCCGAGGAGCTGACCGCCTGGCTGGACCTGCTGCACTTCCCCGGCGCCGACCCCATGGTCGCCGTCGACGTCACCCACCTCGGTGGTGAAGACGAGGCCCGCGACCTGCTCGCTGCCCTGGAGCGGCTGCCCCGGCCGCTGTCCGACGGCCGGCGCGTTCGCCCGCCCGTCCGACAGCCCGCACGGCCCGCTGAGCGAACCGTACGCGCTCCACCTGTTCGGCATCCCCGCCGACCCGGCGACCGCCGAGGCCGTCACCGCCAGACAGCGCGCCCTCGCCGAGGCCCTGCCCGTCAGCGGGCGCAAGCCCTTCACCTTCCTGAGCCCCCGCGAGACCGCGGCCGACGCCTTCGCCTCCGCCACGCTGGATCGGCTGCGCGAGATCAAGCATCGCCACGACCCGCACGGCGTCATCCGCGGCAACTTCCCCGTTCTCGGCTGACCTCGGCTGACCCCGACTGTCCTCGCACAAGTTGGGCTCCCATCCCCGCCCGCCCTGCCCACCGCCACGGGTGGGCAGGGCGGGCGGGCACGTTGCGGGCGGGTTTCCGGGAGGTTGTCCGGAAGCATTGACACCATCTTTGTTAGCGATAACAATCGGCTCAGCGAACACGCCTTTCATTCCGGTCATCACGTTATGTGACTGTTTGGCGCTTCTTATGCCTCGGTAGCGTTCGGAACGAGCGCCGCCGTGACCCTCCGGACGACCCCCCGATCCGCAAGGAGATGTGCACGATGAGGTTGGGACGAATCGCGGGCGCGCTGTCCGCCGTCGCGCTCGCCGCCACGATGACGGCCTGCGGCTCCAGCCAGAAGACGGTGGACGCCCAGGCCTCCGCCGCGGGCGGGGCCGCCGGCGCGCTGATCGGCGTCACCATGCCCACCAAGTCCTCCGAGCGCTGGATCCACGACGGCGACAACGTCAGGTCGCAGCTGGAGAAACTCGGCTACAAGGTCGACCTGCAGTACGCCGAGAACGACATCCCCACCCAGGCCAACCAGATCGAGAACCAGATCACCAAGGGCGCCAAGCTGCTGATCGTCGCCTCCATCGACGGCACCGCGCTGACCTCCCAGCTGCAGCAGGCCGCCGACAACAAGATCCCGGTCATCGCCTACGACCGCCTGATCCGCAACAGCCCCAACGTCGACTACTACGCCACCTTCGACAACTTCAAGGTCGGCGTCCAGCAGGCCACCTCGCTGCTGAAGGGGCTCGGCGTCGAGGACGGCAAGAAGGGCCCGTTCAACGTCGAGCTGTTCGGCGGCTCGCCCGACGACAACAACGCCACCTTCTTCTGGAACGGCGCCATGTCGGTGCTCAAGCCGAAGATGGACGACGGCACGCTGACGGTCAGGAGCCACCAGACCGACTTCAAGACCGCCGCGATCCTGCGCTGGGACCCCGCCACCGCGCAGCGGCGCATGGAGGACATCCTCACCAAGACCTACACCGGCGACACCAGGGTCGACGGCGTGCTGTCGCCCTACGACGGCCTGTCCATCGGCATCCTGTCGGCGCTCAAGAGCAACGGCTACGGCACCGGCGGCCAGCCGTACCCGGTCGTGACCGGCCAGGACGCCGAGCTGGCCTCGGTGAAGTCGATCATCGCCGGCGAGCAGTACTCCACCATCTTCAAGGACACCCGCAAGCTCGCCGAGACGACCGTCAGGATGGCCGACGCCGTCCTCAAGGGCGCCAAGCCCGAGGTGAACAACACCGAGGACTACGACAACGGTGACAAGGTCGTCCCCTCCTACCTCCTCGACCCGGTGATCGTCGATAAGGACAACTACAAGGACGTCATCGTCGGCGGCGGTTACTACACCGAGGACCAGCTGAACTGACGAAGGGCGCGCCCGGGGCCCTGCTCGGTCCCGGGCGCCGGGACCGAGGGGTTTCCTTCCCACGATGACCGACCAGACGACCGACCACATCCTGCGGATGAGCGGGATCACCAAGACCTTCCCCGGCGTCAGGGCGCTGCAGGACGTCACCCTGTCGGTGCGACGGGGCGAGATCCACGCGATCTGCGGCGAGAACGGCGCCGGCAAGTCGACGCTGATGAAGGTGCTGTCCGGGGTCCACCCGCACGGCGACTACGAGGGCGAGATCGTCTTCGACGGCGCCCGCTGCGAGTTCGGCGGCATCCGCGACAGCGAACGCGCGGGCATCGTCATCATCCACCAGGAGCTGGCGCTCAGCCCGCAGTTGTCGATCGCCGAGAACATCTTCCTCGGCAACGAGCGGTCCAGGCGCGGGATCATCGACTGGAACCGCACCAACCACGAGGCCGCCGAGCTGATGCGGCGGGTCGGCCTGCGCGAGAACCCGGTGACGCCGGTCGCCGACATCGGCGTGGGCAAGCAGCAGCTCGTCGAGATCGCCAAGGCGCTGTCGAAACGGGTGAGGCTGCTCATCCTCGACGAGCCGACCGCCGCGCTCAACGACGAGGACTCCGCGCACCTGCTGGACCTGCTGCGGGGCCTGCGGCAGGAGGGCATCACCTGCGTCATCATCTCCCACAAGCTCAACGAGGTGACCGCGGTCGCCGACTCCGTCACCGTCCTCCGCGACGGGCGGACGATCGAGACGCTCGACATGGCGGGCGGCCACGTCACCGAGGACCGCATCATCGCCGGGATGGTCGGCCGCGCCCTGGACAACCGCTTCCCGCCCCACGAGCCGTCCATCGGCGAGGAGGCGCTGCGCATCGAGGACTGGACGGTGCACAGCCCTACCCAGCCCGGCCGCAAGGTGGTCGACGGCGCGAGCCTCACCCTGCGCCGGGGCGAGATCGTCGGCCTGGCCGGGCTGATGGGCGCGGGCCGTACGGAGCTGGCGATGAGCGTGTTCGGGCGGGCCTACGGCACCGACATCTCCGGCAGGATCTTCAAGGACGGCAGGCCCGTCCGGATCCGGACCGTCCGGGACGCCATCGAGCACGGCCTGGCCTACGCCACCGAGGACCGCAAGCGCTACGGCCTCAACCTCATCGACGACATCAGGCGCAACGTCTCCGCCGCGGGACTGGCCGGGCTGGCACGCCGCGGCTGGGTCGACGAGCGCGAGGAGTACCGGGTCGCCGAGGGGTACCGCCGGAGCATGAACATCAAGGCCCCCGGCGTGTCCAGCGTGGTCGGCAAGCTCAGCGGCGGCAACCAGCAGAAGGTCGTGCTGTCCAAGTGGATCCTCACCGAGCCCGACGTGCTGATCCTCGACGAGCCGACCCGGGGCATCGACGTCGGCGCCAAGTACGAGATCTACACGATCATCAACCGGCTGGCCGACCAGGGCAGGGCGATCCTGGTGATCTCCTCGGAGCTGCCGGAGCTGCTGGGCCTGTGCGACCGCATCTACACCCTCTGCGAGGGCCGCATCACCGGTGAGGTGCCGCGCCGGGAGGCCACGCAGGAACGTCTCATGCATCTGATGACCAAGGGACAGGAGCAGCCCTCATGAGCAGCATCACCCCCGCCGAGGCGGCGGCCGGGACCGGGGCAGGGGCCGGGGAACCGGGGGAGCCGCGGCGGCCGGGACGGGTGTCGCTGGGCGGGCTGTCGCTCAACCTGCGCTCCAGCGGCATCTACATCGCCTTCGCGCTGATCATCGCGCTGTTCTCGGTGCTCACCGACGGCGCCCTGCTCCAGCCGCAGAACATCTCCAACATCATCGTCCAGAACTCCTACGTCCTCATCCTCGCCATCGGGATGATCCTGATCATCATCGCCGGGCACATCGACCTGTCGGTGGGCTCGGTGGTCGCGGTGACCGGCGCCCTGGCCGCGGTGCTCATGGTCGACATGGGCCTGCCGTGGCCGGCGGCGCTGGCGGTCACGCTGGTGGCCGGTGGCCTCGTCGGCGCCTGGCAGGGGTTCTGGATCGCCTACTTCGGCATCCCGGCGTTCATCGTGACGCTCGCCGGCATGCTGCTGTTCCGCGCGCTCACCCTGACCGTGCTGGGCAACCAGGGCATCGGCCCGTTCCCCGACGCGGTCCGCACCCTCGCCAACGGCTTCACCGACGGCTACCTCGGCAACGTCGGCCTCGGCCCGCTGGGCGGCGCCGACCTGTTCAGCCTGCTGGTCGGTCTGCTCGCCGTCGCCGGCATGGTCGCGGCGCAGTGGCGTACCCGCCGCTCGCGCGCCGGCTACGGCCAGGCCGTGGACCCGGTGCCGCTGTTCGCCCTGAGGATGACGGCCGGCGCGGCGCTGATCCTCTTCCTGGTCGTGCAGCTCGCCCGGTTCAAGAACCTGCCCTGGGTGCTGGTGCTGCTGGCGGCGCTGGTGCTCGGCTACTCGCTGCTGGCCGGCCGTACGGTCTTCGGCCGCCGGATCTACGCCATCGGCGGCAACCTGCACGCGGCCGTCATGTCCGGGATCAAGGTCAAGCAGGTCGTCTTCTGGATCTTCGTTAATATGGGGGTGCTGTCGGCCGTCGCCGGCGTCATCTTCGCCGGCCGGCTGAACCAGGCCGGTCCGACGGCGGGCAGCAGTTTCGAGCTCGACGCGATCGCCGCGGCCTTCATCGGCGGCGCCGCCGTACAGGGCGGCGTCGGCAAGGTCGCCGGGGCGATCACCGGCGGTCTCATCATGGCGGTCATCAACAACGGCATGTCCCTGATCGGCTCACCCAGCGAGCGGGTCATGCTCGTCAAGGGCGCCGTCCTACTGGCCGCCGTCGCGTTCGACGTCTGGACCAAACGCCGGGCCGGAACCGCTCGCTGACCCGGGTGGCCGGCCGAAAGGAGAGACCGTGGCACCGCCCACCGGGCACCGCCCACCGATCATGGCCGACGTCGCCAGGGAGGCCGGTGTGTCGCACCAGACGGTCTCGCGGGTGCTCAACGACCACCCCAACGTCCGGCCGGCCACCCGCACCCGGGTGCTGGAGGCGATCGACCGGCTCGGCTACCGCCGCAACCTCGCCGCCCGCGCCCTGGTCACCAGGAGCTCGCGGACGCTCGGCGTGGTCAGCTTCGACACCACCCTGTACGGCCCGGCCAGCACCGTCTACGGCATCGAGCAGGCCGCCAGGACCGCCGGGTACTTCGTCAGCATCGTGAGCCTGAAGTCGATCGACGCCGCCAGCGTCGGCGACGCCATCGACTACCTCGCCGAGCAGGGCGTCGACGGCGTCGTGGTCGTCGCGCCGCAGCGCTCGGCGGCCCGCGCCCTGGAGAGCCTGCCGCCGGGGCTGCCCGCGGTGGCCGTCGAGGGATCGCACATGACCGACGTGCCCGTGGTCTGCATCGACCAGGCCGAGGGCGCCAGGCTCGCCACCCGGCACCTGCTGGAGCTGGGCCACGAGACGGTCTGGCACGTCGCCGGCCCGGCCGACTGGCTGGAGAGCGAGGGCCGACTCGAGGGCTGGCGGGCCACCCTGGAGGAGGCCGGCCGTACGGTGCCCGAGCCGCTGTTCGGTGACTGGAGCCCCCGCTCGGGCTACGAGGCGGGCCGGAGCCTGGCCGGGGTCGGCGGGGTGACGGCGGTGTTCGTGGCCAACGACCAGATGTCGCTCGGCCTGCTGCGGGCGCTCACCGAGGAGGGGGTGCGGGTCCCCGAGCAGATCAGCGTCGTGGGCTTCGACGACATCCCCGAGGCGGAGTTCTTCTCGCCCCCGCTCACCACGGTCCGGCAGGACTTCGCCGCGGTGGGCCGGCACAGCATCGAGGTGCTGCTGCGGCGGATCGACGCGCCGGGTACCGGTGAGCGCGAGCGGCTCGTCGTGTCGCCCTCCCTCGTCGTCAGGTCCAGCTCCGCGGCGCGCTGACACGGCCCGGGACGCCGCCGGCCCGATCCGGCCGGCGGCCGCGCATGCCGCCGACGGGCCGCGGCGGCTGTCGGGGGTCGTGGCCGCCCGCCGCATTCCGCCTGCCGGAGGCGACGCGCCGACCGGGAACGACGCCACCGTCAGTCACTGCCGGGCGCCACCTTGCGTGCCGCCTTGGCCTTCGTGCCGACGCCGCCGAACAGGGCGAGACCGCTGATGACGATCCGCGGCGCCCCCCGCCTGCTGCGGGCGGCGCTCCGGTCGAACGCGCCGAACAGGCCGAAGCCCTTGACCTCGACCTCCACGTCGTCGGGCACGACGACCTCCGTGTACCCCCACAGGGCGAAGGCGCGCACCCGGATCTCCTGCGCGGCGAAGCGGGCGTCGCGCAGGTCGATCTCACCGCCGCCGAACATCGACAACGACGTGAACACGCGCGGGGCGACCCAGCGGCCCCTGCGGCTGAACCAGCCGAACACGCTGAAGGCGAAGCGGGAGCCGGGTTCGTCCCGCACCACCAGCGTGTCCGTGCGGGCCGGCTCGGGCAGGCCTCGCGCGGCGTGTGCGAGCTCGCCCCGGGTCCGGGCCTGGTAGATCTCGCTCAACCGCTGGTCCAGTTCGGTCAGCTCGATCCGGCCCACGGCGGCGGCCTGCTGGAGTCGCAGGGCCACCTGGTCGCGGTCCTCGTCTGAGGGGCGCACCTGCTGGGCCGAGGTGAGGTGGGGGTGCTCGGACATGCTCGCGGTCCTATCCGTGTGATCGGCGGGGCGGGACCATCTTATTCTCCGAATGGAGAACAACTCGGTCGGCCGGCTCCAGCCCGGACTCCTCCACCATGTGGGCGGCCATCATCCGTGCGAGCTGGACGCGGAACTCCGCCGCATGCGCCGGGTCATCGGGCTCGTGGCCCAGGCCCGCCAGCCACGACCGGCCGCCGATGGCGAACCCGTACGCGGCCGACAGCCCGATCAGCACGACCGCCTCGATGCGCGACCGGCTCGGCGCGGGCCGCCCCGCCAGGGCGTCGCGTATCCCGGCCTCGATCGTGTCGATCAGCTCCACCAGCTCCGGTCGTGCGGCGCCCCGGTAGTCGGCGTGCATCTCGGCCCAGACGAACAGGCGCAGGTAACGCTCGTCCGCCAGGGTGTCGAACACCACGTCCATGATCGCCGCCGCCAGAGGCACACCGTCCTCGGCGCGGATGCGTTCGCGCACCCGCGACTCGATGCGATCGTTCTCGACGCGCAGTACCTCCCGCACCAGAGCGGCATAGGTGCCGAAATAGTGGGACACGAGCCCGTGGGCGACACCGGCGGCCTCGGCGATCTGCCGCAGGCTGACGTTGTCCGGACCCCGCTGCCCGATCAGCTCGGCCGCCGTCGCCAGCAGCTCGGCACGTGACTCCTCCGGGTCGCGCCTGCGTCTGGGTGCCATGACCGGCAGTTTATTGTCCACTGGACAACAGGGCGGCCAGGCGCGCCTGCACCGGAACCGCATCATGCCGGGGGCGTACTGTCCGAGGGCCGCGCGTGGCAGGGCGGGGTATGCGAAGGTCACCAACCCCCGCTACACCTGCACCCGCCGCGGCAACGGCCGATGGCGGTGGAAGCGCGCCCGACCACGCCGACACACCCCTCCCATCCCCAGGCGGGAGGGGTGTGCCACATAGGCGGATCGTGGCGCCCGATCAGGCGGCGCGGACGCCCGAGACCGCCGACAGCAGACGCGCGCCGGTGTTCCGGGCGGCGATGCCGTACCTGGTGGCCGGGATGAGCAGCCGGGACGCCGGGGAGACGAAGCGCTGCTTGGGGTTGGTCAACAGGCGGTGCCGGGCCTCGTAGGCACGAAACGCCGCCGCGTGATCGTCCCGGTGTACGGCCAGCGCATCGGCCAGGGTCGCGGCGCCGGCGATGGCCAGGGTGGATCCGTCGCCGAACAGCGAGACACAGGAGGCCGCGTCGCCGAGCAGCGCGATCCGCCCGGTCGACCAACTGTCAAGGCGCACCCGGCTGACGGAGTCGAAGAAGAGGTCGTCCGCCTGCCGTACCTGATCGAGCAGTTCGGGGATGCGCCAGGGGCCCGGGGTGAAGGCGTCGGTGAGCAGCCGTTTGTGCTGGGCGGTGTCACGGTGGTCGAAACCGGGCACCGCGGGACTGCGGAAGAAGAACGCGGCCCCGCCCTGACCGGTGCCGGGGTGCAGGGCGACCGCCCGGCCAGGGGTGTTGTGCAGGAGCACCTCGTGCGGGTCGAGGGCGAGGCCGGGCAGGGGCAGGGTGGCCACGTAGATGCCCAGATGGTCGATGAATCGCCGCTCCGGGCCGAAGGCCAGGCGGCGGACCGCCGAGTGCAGCCCGTCGGCGCCGATGACCAGGTCGAAGCGGCGGGGCGCGGCATTCTCGAAGGTGACGTCCACGCCGCCGGGGTCCTGGTGCAGAGCGGTGATGGTGTCGTCGTAGAGGTGGTCGGCGGCCACCGTCGAGGAGAGGGCGCGGGCCAGGTCGGCACGGGGCAGTTCGATGTCGTCGGAGGGCATGGGTATGCCGCCGATCCGCCTGCCGTGGTCGTCGACGAAGCTCAGCCGGGTCACGCGTGTCGCCATGGCACGCAGCCGGGGCAGGATGCCCATGCGCTCGACGACCTCGCGGGCGGGACCGCGCACGTCGACAGGGTTGCCGCTGGAACGCCGGCCGCGAGCGCGCTCCACAACGGTGGGTTCGAACCCGTGGCGGGTGAGCCAGTAGGCGAGGGTGCTTCCGGCTATGCCTGCTCCTGAGATCAACACGGTCTTCATGCCTTGACGGTAACTGCACTAAATGCATATTTGCAATGAGTGTCGGTAGGCATTCCATGCGGTATCGTCTGCGGCATGGCCGAGACCACCCTGCGTGAACGGAAACGGCAGCGCACCCGCCGAGCGATCGTCGATGCCGCCGTGGAGCTGTTCGAGGAGCGTGGCTACGAGGGCACGACCATCGCCGACATCGCCGAGGCGGCCGAGATCGGCACACGCACCTTCTTCAGCTACTTCGCCAGCAAGGAGGAGGTGCTCTTCCCGGAGAGCGACTCGCGGATCGCGGCCGCCGTCGAGGCCATCGCCGCGCGCGGGCCCGACGACCGGCCGGCCGACGTGCTGCTGCGTGCGCTGCGCAACGTGAACCGTGACAGCGACGAGATGGTGAGCAGGGTGGCCGCGCTCCGGCTGCGGCTCATCCGGAACGTGCCCGCGGTGCGGGGGCGCGGCTTGCAGCTCCAGTTCGACGCGCAGCGGGAGATCGCGCGCCACCTGTGCGCGGCCTATGCCGATGAGCTGGACGAGGCCGGGGCGGCGGCTCTCGTGGGGGCATTCGTCGGGGCGGTCACCGGGGCTCTGCAGGTGTTGCTGGAGACGGCGGGCGACGATCCCGCCGCCATGAGCCGCCGCTTGGAGGAGGCGACGGACGCCGCACTGCAGCCCTGGCTACGCCGGAAGTGAGGAACCCGGGGTGCCGTTAAGAAGCGTGCGATGAGCCGCCGAATCGCCTCTGAGCCGGAATTCCGCCGGCGTTGCGGGACGCCGTCAGGACGGGGCGGTGGTCCGTGCCCGGTCGGCGGGAGCGCGCTGGCGGCGCCGATCGGGACCGGCCCCCAGGCCGCATGCCCGGTCGGCGGGCCGCCGGGCGCGCGGCGGGCCGCGCGGCCATGAGGCCGCCGCCCTTGATCCCCGCATGAGGACAGTTCGGCAACCGCGCGCGACGCTGGGTGCCGTGACGCGCTCGACAGGCACCGTGCGGTGTGGGACACCGGCAGGGACGTCGATCTCGAAGACGGGCGCGGCCCATCCCCTGGACGCTGGTGAACATCCTGTTCAACCGAGACTTGGCGGGTGATCCCGACTATGTGCGGTGCGCCCGCCGCGAGTACATCGCCGGCCGGTTCGAGGCTCCGGTGGCTCCCGTAGGTGTGGATGCATGGGTACGGGAGCTCGCGATCTCTGGCCTCGGACCCTTCGGCGCCGCTCCGTCGGCATAGGGAAAGGTCTCATCCGACGGTGGGTGTGTGGGCCGTCGCGCCCCCACCAGCGACGCCCCCGGAGGTATCGATGTACCTGGTATGCGGCTGTCGCGTCTGGTTCGCTGACGACCAGCGCAGGCTCAAGAAGTGGTTGATCCGGTGTGAGACTGCGACCGAGCTGGCCGAAGAGGCGGACCGCCTCGGCGAGGCTCACGGGTTGTTCTCTCGGCAGTGTGAAGAAGCCCGCCGGAGAAGCGCAGGGTGTCGCGCAGGTCGTGCGGGGAGCCGGAGGGGTTGGCGAGCACGTGCAGCCGGTTGAGGATCATCGGCGGTGGGCAGGGTCAGCGGGTCGGCGTCGCATCCCGGGGCCGGGGGACAGCGGGACGGTCATTGGCGGTGAATCGCTGCGTCGCGGGTCGCGGAGGACTGTGCGGGGCGTCGGGGCCGCGCCCTCACTTCGGCGGGCCCTGACCGCCTGGCCCTTTCACATCCGACCGGCTCACCGCCGCAACGAGAAACAAGGTCTTTCTCACCGCCAACGACCGTCCCGCTGTTCCTCGACCCCGGATCCGTGGATGGTGGCGGTCAGCCCTCGCGGATCCAGAGGGGGGCGATCCGCCACTCGCGGAACCGCCAGCCGGCCGGCGTGCGCACCGCATCACAGGTCAGGCGCAGGCCGCTGTTCATGTGGGGCGCCTGCCCGTCACGGAAGAAGTACACGAGCGAGTTCGCCGCGACGGACGCCCGATCACCGTGGAAGTCGATCAACAGGTCTGTGGTGATGTGCTGGGTGCTCTCGCCCTCGACCTCGGCCTTCCGCATGAACCCGACGACGTTGTCGAGGCCGGTGAGCGAACCGCCGCGCGGCGAGTGCACGGTCACGTCCTCGGCGAAGACGTCGCCGGCGCCGTCCCATCGCTTCTCGTCGAGCAGGAGCGAGAAGCGGGTGAACAGGTCGGTGAGCTCGATGCGGTCGGCGAGCAGGGTTTCCGTGGACATGGCGGCTCCTATTCATTGGCACTTCCATCGTTGGCAAAACCAACAATACATAGATTCGTTGGCCGCGCCAACAAGGTGAGGTGGCCGCCGTGGACGAGACCCCGAACGCCTGACCGCCCGGATCTACATCGGCCGTGGCTTCTCCGGCATCACCTGCCGCAACCGCGCCGGCCTCGGCCAAGCCCTCGCAGCCGTCTGGGACGGCGGCACCGTCGTCACCGTCCGCGGCTACCGGGGTGACGGGACCGACCGGGTCCGCGTCGCCCCGATCTTCGTCTGCGACTACGCCAAGGCCGCAGCCGAGCTCGACCGGCTCGCCGAACTCGCCGGCGATGGACGGCTCACCGTCCGCGTGGCCGGACGACTGCCCGCCTCCCGAGCCGCCGACGCGCACCGCTCGCTCGAACAACGCGGCATTCGCGGGCGGTTCGTCCTGCAGTTCGACTGGCCGATCCTTAAGCAGCCGATCCGCTCCGAGCGACGAACGATCTTGGGGATGGCCCGCCCCGGACGCGGGCCATCCCTTGGTGCTCACGGTCCCGTTCCGGGTGAGCGCCACGATGGCTTGGAGCATGCCGTAGACGGCCGTCATGGTCTCGGCGTCGAACACGACGGTGCGCCCGCTCCTGATGACGCCAGGCATGAGAGCGGCCAGATCCGCCGTTGCCGGCCCACCCGGACGACGCCCGGGTCATCCCGGCCTCCCGCCGTCCCACAAGATGGCCGCGATCTCCGAACCGGCGATGAGCACGCTTGTCGGCCGGGACATTCCCATGGCTCCACACCCGCGCCGCCGCCCTCAACCTGGGAACCCTGATCGACCTCGGACCCACCCGGACCGGCAACGTCTGGACACTGGTTCCCGAAGTCACCTGAGCGAACCACGGGCCGACCACAAGCACCGGCCGTCACCGAGACGAGATCCTCGGCGGGTTTCTAGCGAGGGGCGATTCCATCGAAGAGGTTGTCCACGAGCGCGTCGACGAACGCCGCTGTGACCGGCTCGTCCGGGATGAGAAGACGGTGGTAGACGGCGCCCCAGAGCTGGTCGACCAGGACGCGGACGTCGACGTCCGCGCGGATCTCACCGATGTCCTGGGCGTGCGCGAGCCGCCGGTAGGCGACCTCGCGCCGGCCGGAGGAGTACAGCGCTCGGTAGGCGGCGGCGAGGTCGTCGTCCGTCTGTGACTGCCCGATCAGCTGGCGCAGCGCCCGCCCGCCCGGGGTCGCCATGACCTCGGCGAAGGAGTGCAGCTGGCGGCGCAGGTCCTCGCGGACGCTGGTCGTGTCGTCGAAGGCGAGCGTGTTCTGCACCGCGTGGAAGTAGCCGTCCAGCGCCAGTGCGCCGCGCGAAGGCCATCACTTGTAGAGGGTCGTCTTGCTGACGCCGGCGAGCCGCGCGACGCGCTCGAAGGTCAGGTCGGCCATGCCCTCGGTCAGGACGAGGTCGCCGACCGCGCGCAGCACGTCCGCCCGGACCTCCTCGGTGGGGCGGCGCCCGCGGCCTCGCGGCGGCCGGGCGGCTGTGCTGTCGGTCTGTGCGTTCACGGATCTTTCCTCTCGGCCCAGGCGCGGCCTCCGGGCGGCGTCGGGCCTGAACAGTGCAGGGATTCGCGATGAGCTCGCCATGGGCGCGGCGTCAGGCGATGCGCAGGGAGGCGATGAGGCCGTCGCGCAGGCGGAACGTCGTCGGGCCGGTGCCGTTGTACCCGTTGCCGGTCACCCGCAGGGTCGCGACGCGGGTGTCGGGCTCGTCGGTCCTGGTGACCGAGAGCGGGTCGAAGTGCGCGTGCACGCCGATGTTGCCGGTCTCCTGCGGTGCAGTGGATACGTGAGTGCGGGTGGTGCGTGCGCGTGGGCGGTGCGTGCGGCGGGCGCCGGGACTCCGCAGAGGCCTCAGGCGATGCCGCCGTTGGCGAACAGGACCTGGCCGTTGACCCAGCGAGCCGGGCCGGCCAGGAACGCGACGACCTCGGCGATGTCCGCGGGCGTGCCCAGCCGCTCCAACGGGGCGGCCTTGGCGAGGTTCGCGATCTCCTCATCACTCTTGCCGTCGAGGAACAGCGGGGTCGCGGTCGGCCCGGGCGCGACGGCGTTGACCGTGATGTCCCGCCCCCGCAGCTCGCGCGCCAGGATCTCGGTGATGCCCTCGACCGCGGCCTTGGACGCGACGTAGGCGCCGTAGCCGGGGAACTGCAGGCGCGTCACGGAGGTCGAGAAGTTGATCAGGGCGCCGCCCGCGCGCAGGCGGTTGGCGGCCAGCCGAGCGACCACGAACGTGCCGCGGATGTTCGTACGGTGCATCCGGTCGAGGTCGGCCAGGTCCAGGGTGGCGATCGGCGACAGCAGCATGATCCCCGCGGTGTTCACGACGACGTCGATCCCGCCGAACGCGGCCCCGACGGCGTCGAAGGCCTGGGCCATCGCGGTCTCGTCCGCGACGTCGCCGCCCACCGCGATCGCGCGGCCGCCGGCCGCGGTGATCCGGCCGACGATCGCGGTGGCGTGGATCACATTCGGGGCGTCGGGGAGCGTGCGCAACCGGTCAGTGATCTGTCCCCGCACCCCGTCGCGCTGATGGCGGCCGGACAACCGGCACACGCTGGACCACGGTCCGGACCGGGCCGGGGTTCCTCGCCGGGGAGCCGAAGGGCTCGCACGACCCGTCCGGCATCGTGTTCACCGTGCTCGCCGCGATGTCCGGCATGGAGTGCGAATACATTCGCGACCGCACTCGCGAAGGCCACGAGTCCGCCCGCAGGCGCGGCAAGGCCATCGGCGGCGAAGACCGTGGCCATGACCACCCGGACTCATGGCAATACGCGATCGAGAATGGGCACACCGTGATGACGGACGTGCGACGTGGCCGAGCCCGGTTGCGCGGGTGTGATCCTGGTGGAGGTGGAGGTGGAGGCGGCCGGGCTCAACTTCGCCGACGCCGAGCGGTTGCGTGGTTCCTATCAGCCGCCGAAGCTGCCGTTCGTCCCCGGCGGCGAGATCGTGGGCCGGACCGCGGACGGGCGCAGGGTGCTGGCCTTCGCCAACGCGGCCTACGCGTCGAAGGCCGTGGTGAAGACACCGGTGGAGATCCCGGAGGACCTGCCGGCCGGGGCGGCGCTGGCGCTGCTGGTCCAGGGACTGACCGCGTGGCACCTCCTGCGTACGGCGGCGCGGCTCGCACCCGGCGAGAGCGTCGTGATCAACGCCGCGGCCGGAGGCGTGGGCCATCTGGCGGTGCAACTCGCCAAGGAGTTCGGCGCGGGCCGGGTGATCGGTACGGCCTCTACCGCGGACAAGCAGAACCTGGTGCTCAACCTGGGCGCGGACGCGGCAGTGAACGGGGCCGCGGACGGCTATGCCGAAAGGGTGCTCGCGGCCAACGGCGGCGACCCGGTCAACATGGTGCTGGACGCGGTGGGCGGGCCGGTCTTCGACGCCGCGACCCGCGTGCTCGCGCCGTTCGGCCGCCTGATCACCTACGGGACCTCCGGCGGGGTGGACCCGTCGCCGGTCGACCCCGGCCTGCTGAGCGAGCACAACATCGCGGTGGGGGTTACTGGCTCGGCGCCCACCTGCGCCTGCCCGGTAGCACCGCCGCCGAAGCGCTGGAGGAGCTGATCGCGCTGACCGCGGCCGGGCGGCTGCGCCCGGTGACCGGAGCCGAGTACAAGCTGGAGGAGGCCGGGCAGGCGCTGGCACACCTGGTGGCCCGCCGTACCGTCGGCAAGGTCATCCTGCGTCCGTGACAGCGGACCGCCCCCGTTCCGGCAGACCGAAGCCGCTCAGCGCAGTACGGCCGTCAGCAGGTCTGTGCCCAGCGCCGTCATCTCGGGGAGATCGAGGGTGTAGTGGACGTAACGACCGTTCCGCCGGGCCGTGAGCAGGCCCGCGCGGCGCAGGACGGCGAGGTGGCGGGAGACCTCCGGGGGCGAGAGTTCCCAGGCGTGGGCCAGCTCACCGGTGGTGTGCGGGCCTCGGGCGAGGGTGCGCAGCAGCCGCAGTCGCACCGGATGCGCGAGTGCCTCCAGCCGTAGCGTCACCGTCTCCAGCGACACCGGCTTCGATGGACTCGCCTCGGCCACGGGGTACTGCACCACCGGATGCCACCCGGGCGCGTGGACCACCACCAGGTGCGGGCGGCCGAAGACGCTGGGGAGGAAGGTGACCGCGGTGCCGTGGGCGGCGGTCGCGTTGTCCTGCAGCTTGTCCACGATGATGTGGTCGCCGTCCGGCGCCAGGGTGACGGCGCCGGAGACCGACGCGAGTGCCGCCCCGATGCCCTGGCGCTTCAGCAGGTCGTTCTTCAGGCGCAGGTCGGTGGCCAGTTGCGCGGCGACGCCCGTCCAGGCGGCGTCGAAGAATGCCTCGGCGCACTGTTCGAGGGTGTGACGCACCCGTGCCCGCACGGCGGCCGGGTCCGCGAGCAGCCGTTCCGCGAATGCCTCCTGGAGCGCGCCGCGGGCCTGGGCCAGGTCCAGGGCCCGCTCGCGCGCCGTCGCGTCGGCGAGCGGCGACGGCACGGCGAAGTGGACCCGGTTGCTGCCGCACGTGGTGATGAGCGCGGCGGTCACATAGGTCTCGTCGTCGATCCGGTCCACATCGTCCAACTCCTCGGCGAGGGTCGGCCGAGGGCGAGCGGGGACCAGAAAGTCGGCTCGTGAGGAACGCCAGAGGAACTCCGCCTCCCGCAACCGCTCGGCCAGCTCCGGCCGCAGCCCGGCCCAGACGTCCCCGGCCCAGCCGGCGAACTGCGGGTGATGCCCGGGTTCGGCCAGCACGTGCAGCATCGCGGTCAGCTCGGCCAGCGGGGAGGCGGCGAACCGCAGCCGCCCGGACGGCAGGCCGCCGATGTCGATCCTCAACGTCATCCCCTCATCATCACCGGCCGGACGGCCGGCGACCGCGTCGGTTGACGGTGTCCGTCAACCGACGCGGTCGGCCCGGCGGCCGAACGCATCGTTGCCTCCATGGCAACCACCACCAGGATCCGGCCGCGCGCCCTCGTCCGTGCCTCCGGAGGTCCCCGCTATGCCGTCGCCCTGGCCGTGGACGCGCTCGGCACCGGCCTGCTGCGGCCCTTTCTGCTGCTCTACGGGGTGACGGTGCTGAGGCTGTCCGCGTCGGTCACCGGCATCGCCATGACGGTCGGCGTCGTCGTGGGCCTGGTGTGCACGCCCGCGGTCGGCCGATGGCTGGACCGGGGCGCGCGCAGCACGGTCGTGGCGGCGTCGATGCTGGTGCGGGTGCTGGGCGTGGCGCTGCTGCTGGCCGCCCCGGCGGGACACGTCTGGCTGTTCACGACGGCGGCGCTCTTCCTCGGCATCGGCAACCAGGCATGGCCGGCCGCCCATGCGGCCCTCGTGGCCACGGTCGCCCACGGCCGCGAACGTGACGCCGCTCTCGCGGGAGGCCGCGCCCTGCGCAACGCCGGCCTGGGCGCGGGCGCCCTCCTCGCCACCGCATGCCTGGCGGGCGGCGCCACCGCGTTGCGGGCGCTGGCAGCCGTCACCGGGCTCGCCTATCTCGCCGCGGCGGCCTTGGCATGGTCGGTACACCTGCGCACGCGTCCGGCCGCCGCTGCGGCCAAGGACGGGGCCGGTGGGCCCGCACCCCGGATGCGCGCGCTGCTGGCCGCCAACGTGGTCTACGTCTTCTGCCTCAACGTCCCCGAAATCGCGCTTCCCCTGGTCCTGGTGACACAGTTGCACGCCTCCCCGGTGTGGCCGGCGGCGATCTTCGTGGCGAACACCGTGCTGGTGGTCACCCTGCAGATTCCGGTCACCGTCCTGGTGGCCCGCTTCTCCCGGCGGACCGTGCTGGCTCTCGCCGGCGTGGTACTCGCCGCGTCCTACCTCGGCTTCCTCGCGGCCACCTCACTGGGACACGGCTGGGGCGCCCCGGCGGTCGCCACGGTGTCCGTGGTCTGCACCATCGGCGAGATCGTCTATGCCGGCAGCGCCACCGCGCTCGTCACCGCCCTCGCCCCGGCCCATCTCCTGGGACGCGCCCTCGCCCGCTTCCAGCTCTCCACGGGCTTCGGCCTCGCCGTCTCCCCGGCGGTCATCACCGCTCTCGTCTCCCACGGCCCGGCCGCCCTCTGGGGCGGCCTCTCCGCCGCGACGCTCCTCTCCGCCTCCGCCGTCGCCACCGAGAAGGATCAGGGAACGCGGCTCAGCGGTCGCCGCCGCCGGGCGCGAGCAGGCTCGTGAGCTCGGCGATGCGCCGCGCCTTTCCGGCAATGAGGTCGCGTTCCCCGTCCAGGGTCGTCCGGTGCCCGACGAGTTCGTCACGTGACGTCACCCGATGGGATTCAGCCGCCCAGCAGCTTGTACAGCAGCTCGCCGAACTCGGCGGGGTGCGTGCTGAGGCCCGTGTGCCCGCCGGGGAAGCGGACGAACTCGGCGCCGAGCCGTTCGGCCAGGAAGGCGGCGCAGCGGTGGGGCAGTTCGCCGCGCGAGTCGGCTCCGCCCGCGAGCACGAGCCGGTCCGACAGGGCCGCCAGGCGCTCCACGTCCGGGGTGTAGGCCATGAAACCCGGCACGATGCGTCCGAGGAAGTAGGGCATGTCGGCCATCGTCCGCTCGACGCGGGCCGCCGCCCGCGGCGTCAGCCCGGTGGTCGGCGGGGTCGCCGGGGTCGCCGGGGTCACGGTGAGTGCGGCGCCGGACGGCCTGAGGCCGGCCGCGAAAACGGCCGCCGCGGGCATCAGCCCCTCCCTGCGGAAGGTGTCCTGGACGCGGGCGAGCATGGCGCGGTGCTCGGCGGCGTCCGGCAGCACCTCCACCACCGGCGGCTCGTGCGCCACGACGCGTTCGACCCGCTCGGGGTGGGTGGCCAGCAGGTGCAGCGCGACGATCGCCCCCGAGCTGCAGCCGGCCACGCGGGCGGGCGCCTCCGGAGACAGCAGGTCCAGCAGCCGGAGCGCGTCGTCGGCGTGCCGGGCGACGTGCTGCGGCGCCTCCGGGTCGTCCAGCGGGCTGCGGGACAGGCCGCGCGGGTCGTAGGAGACGACCGTGCGGTCGGCGGCCAGGTCGTCGGCGACGTCGTCGAAGGACGCCGCACCGCCCGTGCCGCCGGGGATCAGCAGCAGGAGCGGGCCCTCGCCGCGCACCTCGTAGTGCAGGGTCGCGCCGTCCACGCGCAGGCGGCCGATGGTGGGGGGAGTCATCGCGGGTCTCCTTCGTCGGGTGCGGGCCAGTGCTCCAGGAGCGAGTGCAGGGCGTCCAGGCAGCGGAGCCAGGACTCCTGCGCCGGGCGGGCGTGCGCGAACCCGCCCGCGGCCTCCAGGCTGACGAAGCCGTGCAGCGTGCTGCGCATCAGCCGGACCGCGTCGGTCAGGTCGGGCTCGGTCAGCGCGTAGGCGCGCAGCATGCTGTAGGTCAGCTCGATCGCGCGGCGCGGCCCGGGGGCCCGGGCCAGGAGCTCGGGGTCGATCTCCATCGGGATCTGCGTCGCGGTGTAGCGGCCCGGGTGGTCGTGGGCGTACGCCCGCCAGGCGTCGGCGTAGGCCACCAGCGCGTCCTTGCCGGCCCGCCCGGCGGTGGCCTCCGCGATGCGGATGGTCTTCTCGTCCGCCCCCAGCAGGGCGATCCGCCCGCGCAGGTCCTCCAGGCCGCGGACGTGCGCGTAAAGGCTGGCGTCCTTGACCCCGAGCCGCCGCGCCACCGCCGACATGGTCAGGTGGTCGAGCCCGACCTCGTCCGCCAGTTCGGCGGCGGCGAGCGTCACCCGCTCCGCCGTCAATCCGGCCCGCATCATGCGCGCCCCGCCCTTCTCCTAGAAGTGGTCGGCTGAAACTAATACTCCTAGTTTTTTCCTAGGAAGACTAGGATAGGCATTCGGTGGCACGCCCGTCAACGCCGCCTCATCCCGCGCGGGACGCTCGCCGGGAGCCGGCGCGGCTCCCACCGTGAGGCGGTACGGTGGCCGGGATCCGGGGCGGAGGAACCCGGGAACAGCCATCGGCGCCAGGAATGATCTCCAGCGAAGCGTGGCGTCCGGCTTCGGCGTCCGATCGCCTCACCTGGAGGTCTTCGGCCCGTGGATGATGCGGACGACCAGGCATATCCGGCTTCGGTGTCTGCGTCTGTCAAGGTCATCCCGCACTATCGTTGCGGCATGAACACCCCTGCGGCGGAAGTCGACATCGACGAAGACCTTGTTGACCGCCTGATCCGCGTGCAGCACCCGGATCTGGCGGGTCCGCTCACCCCCGTTGCCAACGGCTGGGACAACGTCATCTACCGCCTGGGGGCGGACCTGTCCGTACGGCTGCCGCGCCGCCAGGTCGCCGTCGACCTCATCGTCAACGAGCAACGCTGGCTGCCGGTGTTGGCCGGCTACGTCGAGGTCGCGCTGCCCGTACCCGTCAGAACCGGCGTGCCCGGCGAGGGCTACCCGTGGCCGTGGACGATCGCGCCCTGGTTCGAAGGCCGCGCGGCCGCCGATGCGCCGCCGTCCGACCGCTCCGGCATCGCCGTCCCGTTGGCCGACTTCATGGCGGGCCTCCACCGGCCCGCACCGCCTGACGCCCCGCGTAATCCCTTCCGCGGCGTCCCGCTCGCCGCCCGCGACGAAGCGGTACGGCAACGCCTGCAGTCCATTCCCCGATCGGCTGAGCTCCTCCCTCTCTGGGAGAAACTGGCCGCACTCCCGCCCTGGCAGGGGCCCTCGCTCTGGCTCCACGGCGACCCGCACCCGGGAAACCTCCTGCTCGACGGGGAAGGGCTGGCGGCTGTCCTGGACTTCGGTGACCTCACCAGCGGCGATCCCGCCACCGACCTCGCCGCCGCGTGGCTGGTGTTCGACGAGAACGCGCGCGAGGTCTTCCGATCGCGCGTGGACGCCGACGAGGCGACCTGGGAGCGCGCACGGGGCTGGGCCCTCGCCATGGGCACTGCTCTGGCCGCCTACTCGGCCGATGACCCCGGCATGGCGGCCATCGGCGATCACGTCCTCGACCAGGTGCTTCTCACCTAGGTTCTGTGTTGTGCGTCATCTGAGCCAGAGCGGCAGGCAGGCGATGGTCACGGCCGATCGGTAGTGGGCGGCGAGCCTGCCGTAGCGGGTCGCGATGCCCCTGAAGTGCTTGAGCCGGTTGAAGCAGCGTTCCACGACGTTGCGCCGCTTGTAGTGGATCGGATCAAAGGCATGGCGGCGGTGTCCGCGCCGCGGACCGCGCTTTCGGCTGGGGAGGGGAACGGCCGTGCCGCCGGCTGCCGCGGCACGGCTGATCAGCGGCTGTCGTCCGGGTGGTGGACGCTGAGGTCGCCGTAGGCCGACAGAACGCCGGCCAGGTCACCGGGTTTGTGCCGCAGGGTGGTGTCCAGGAAGGCGAGAGTGGTCGCGGCGACGACGCGCGGGCTCTCGGTGCGGCCCAGGGAGCCGGCTATCGAGGGCACAGGCGGCAGGTACAGGGGGCCGTCCATGAAGGTGAGGTGTGCGGCGCCGGGAACGGTGAGCCGGTAGCTCGTCGCGGTGCCGAGCTTGAGGGCCTCGGTGAGGCGGGGTATGTAACGCGGGTCGGTTCCGGGGGTGATGGCCTGGGTGAGCGCGAGCGTCGGCTGGTGGAGGGCGGGGGAGGCGGGGCCGTGGGGGTAGCCGTCCAGATCGATGACGGCGTCGAACCGGCGGTCCTGCCGGGCTGCCTGCAGGGCGGCGGCACCACCCATGGAGTGGCCGGTGACCGCGACCCGACCGGTGTCCAGGCGTCCGGTCAGCGGGCCGGTGATCTCACCTCGGTCCAGACGGTGCAGCTGGGTGAGGGCGAACCCGAGGTCGGCGGCCCGGACAGCCGTCCAGCCGGCCGCCAGCTCGTCGTCCCTGTCCCGGTCTCCGGTGGAGGCGATCTTGGCGTGAATCGTTCGGCCGTCGGCGAGGACGACGGCGGCGGAGTCGTACGGGTGGTCGAGGGCGGCGACCACATAGCCGTGGCCGGCCAGTTCCTCCGCCCATGCGCTGTTCTGGGTACGCACTCCGCCCGACCCGGGAGAGAACAGCACGACCGGGAACCGTTCGCCCCCAGCGGCCACCGGGGCGTTGAAGACCGAATGGGTGCGGGCACGCGGGACGCCGTCGACCAGGAAGCCGGGCAAGCCGACCTCGCGGGTGAGGGCGTCGGAAACGGTGCGCGCCTCGTGCTCCGTGCGTCCGAGGTACTGGGCCCGCTGCGCGCCTGCGGGGCTCTTCTGCGCGGGATACCAGAGCTGGACCACGACCGTGCGCCGGTCGTGCGGATCGGCGGTGAAGCTCTCGGGGCGGCGTGGGTCGGTCCACTGCACCACGCGGGTGCCGACCGCGAAACGGCCCGACGGCTCGGGGAACACGGGTACGGGAAAGGCCCAGGCCGCCACCGGACCCGTGGCGATCAGGCCGGCGCAGGCCACCGACCCCGGCAACGCCAGCCACCATCGGGCCCGCCACGCCGGCCGGCCGGTACGGCGTCGCAGCAGGGGAGAGAGGGCGAACGGCGACGCGACGGCAGCGCCTGCCAGTACCGGCAGCATCTGCCAGCGGATCCCCACCACACTCAGCACGATCGCGGCCGGCACGAGAACCGCCCCCGCCGCGATCGTGACGCGTGGGCGGGCAGCGGAGGGCAGCCAGCGCGCCACCACCAGCGCGACGGCACCCAGCAGGGCAAGAAATTCCAGAGGGGACATGTACAGCCCCACGATGATCTCGGCCACCCGGCCATCTTCGGGGCGGGGCGTGCGATGCCACATCCATCCCGGGTCGTCATCGCATGCGACCGGAGTCGCACCCGGGCATCTCTCCTGTGCGACCGGAGTCGCAACAACGGCGATGTCCTCGGCCCCGGGCGTCACCAGCGCTACATGATCGTCCGACGTGGCCGTGACGAGAAGCGTGGTGCCGCATCAAATCCCGGCCCCGGCGGGCACGGGCACGGCCCGTGTCCGCCGGGGGAGCGGATCAGGGGGCGATCGGCGGCCGGCGCTTGTGCTCGGTGAGCCGGTAGCGGCGGGCGATCGTCTCGAAGGCGGTCTCGTCGACCGGCTTGCCCTCCAGGAAGTCGTCGATGTCGTCGTAGGTGACGCCGAGCGCCTCCTCGTCGGGCCTGCCCGGGTTCAGCGTCTCCAGGTCCGCGGTCGGGACCTTGCCGACCAGCTCCGGCGGCGCGCCCAGGGCCTGCGTCATGGCCCGCACCCGCCGCTTGGTGAGACCGGCGAGCGGCACCACGTCGGCCGCGCCGTCACCGAACTTGGTGAAGAATCCGGAGACCGCCTCGGCGGCGTGGTCGGTTCCCACGACCAGCCCCTCGTACGCGCCCGCCACCGCGAACTGAACGATCATGCGCTGCCGCGCCTTGATGTTGCCGTGCACGAAGTCCTGCTGGTGGGCGTCGCGGAAGACCATGTCGCCGGCCAGCAGCGCCTCCAGCGCGGCGTCGCTGGCGGGCTTCACATCGACGGTCAGGACCCGGTCGGGCTCGATGAACTCCAGCGCCAGCCGCGCGTCCTTCTCGTCGGCCTGGTCACCGTACGGCAGTCGCATCGCGTAGAACGTCGCCTCCCGCCCGGCGGCGCGGACGCGTTCGACGGCGAGCTGGCACAGCCGGCCCGCGGCCGTGGAGTCCACCCCGCCGCTGATGCCCAGCACCAGCGCGCGCAGGCCCGTGGAGGTCAGCTGCGCGGCGAGGAAGGCCACCCGGTGCTCGATCTCCTGCTGCGCGTCGAAGGACGCGCTCACGTGGAGATCCCGGGCGATCTCCTGCTGGAGGGACATGGGGGCCGGATCGGTCACGGTGGCTCCTCGGTCGGGCCCGCGGGCCCTTGGGCGGGGGTCGGCACGCGCCGCCGGGCCGGGACCCCGGGCGCGCGCAGGGGACGTAAGCACTCTAGGGGAAGGCCGCGAAGCCCTGTTCGGGGCAGGGGACTCGTCGAGACGTCCCCGGTCCCGGACCGCCACGGGCGAAGTCCGTGCCGGTCGCCCCCCTCCGGGAGAGGCGACCGGCGCGGACGGCGCCCGCGCGGATTCCCCGGAGTCAGCCGCACCTTTCCGGATGAGGGCCGTCCAAACATGCACGCGCCGACCGGCGGTCACCGCTGTCGCCGCTTCGCCCGTCCTCCTCGTAAGGTACGGGCACCGCTACGGCCGCGCGGGCCGTGCTCACGGGGCCGGCCGGTCCCGGTCGCCGTCCGCGGCGGCCGCCGCCCGGCGGCGCAGGACCAGCCACCGGGCGACCAGGCCGGCGGCGAACATGACCGCGCCGGCGAGCACCGACCGCCAGGGCAGGGTGGCGACCAGGATCAGGCAACCGGCGACGCCGAGCAGGTTGAGCCAGCGCGGCCACCGGCGGTCGGCCGCGGGCTGGGTGAACGCCGAGGCGTTGGTGACGGCGTAGTAGACGAGCACGCCGAACGAGGAGAAGCCGATCACGCCGCGCAGGTCGGTGACGGCCACCAGGACGCAGACCACGACCGCCAGGGCGATCCCGGCGTGGTGCGGCACCCGGTGGCGGGGATGGACGGCGGCGAGCCCGCCGGGCAGGTCGCGGTTGCGGGCCATGGCCAGGACGGTACGGCCGACACCGGCGATCAGGGCCAGCAGGGCCCCCAGCGCCGCCAGCGCGCCGCCCGCCCGCACCACCGGGGCCAGGAAGCCGGCGCCCGCCGCCTCGACCGCGGTGGTCAGCGGCGCGTCCGAGGCGGCGAGCCGGTTCGGCCCGGCGGCCAGCAGCGCCGCGACCCCGACCACCAGGTAGACGGCCACGGCGATGAACAGGGCGATCGGGATCGCCCGCGGGATGGTGCGGCGCGGGTCGCGGACCTCCTCGCCCATGGTCGCGATGCGGGCGTAGCCGGCGAAGGCGAAGAACAGCAGTCCCGCGGCCTGCAGGACGCCGTAGACGCCGCCCGTGGCCAGGCCATCGCCCAGATGCGACGGATCGGCGTGGCCGCCCGCCGCGATGCCCGCCACCACGACGGCCAGGGCGGTCAGGCTGGTGGCGACGAGCACCCGGGTGAGCAGGGCCGTCCTGGTCACGCCGCGGTGGTTCAGCGCGGTCAGCCCCAGCACGGCCGCGACGGCCAGGGCGCGCTGCGCCCACCAGGGGCCGGGCAGCGCGTAGGAGGCGAAGGTGAGCGCCATGGCGGCGCACGAGGCGGTCTTGCCGGCCACGAAGCCCCATCCGGCGGTGAACCCCCACCAGTGGCCCAGGCGTTCGCGGCCGTAGACGTAGGTACCGCCGGAGACCGGGTAGGCCGCCGCCAGTTGCGCGGAGGCGACCGCGTTGCAGTACGCGATCACCGCGGCGATCAGCAGCCCGAGCAGCAGGCCGGCGCCGGCGGCGCGCGCGGCGGGGCCGAACGCGGCGAACACACCCGCCCCGATCATCGACCCGAGCCCGATCACCACCGCGTCGCCGGTGCCCAGCCGGCGCGCGAGCCGGTCACCGCCGCCCTGGGATCGCCGGGCCGGGTCGGGTACGCCACGGGGCCGTGGTCGGGACGCCACCGCCACCTCCCCGGCAGCCGTTCGTCGAATGGGCCGGATGTATCGTCCCACGCCCCCGCGGGGCCGGTCCGCTCCGGTGTCCGTGCGCCCGGCTGTGGGGGACGTCCGGCCCGCGAACCGCGCGGCGGAGCGGAGTCGTGACGCCGGGCGTCCTACCTCCCGGGCGACGGGTGGTCCGCCCGGAAGTCGCCGACATGGCCCTGGGCCCAGGTGGCGAAGGTGCGCGCGGGGTGGCCGGTCAGCTCCGGCACGGCCCGGGTGAGCTCGACGGGGCGTCCGTCGCCGGACTGCCACCAGTCCAGCAGCGAGTCGGCGTAGGAGGCGGGGATGTGCCCGGCCGTCTCCCGCTTCCACTCCTCGCGGGTGACCTGTCGGAAGGGGATGGGCCGGCCGGTCACCCGGCTCAGGATGTCGATCTGCTCGGCGAAGGTGAGCGACTCCGGGCCGGTCAGGGTGTACGGGCGCCCGCCCAGGCCGGGATCGGTGAGTACGGCGAGGGCGGCCTCGGCGACGTCGGCCTCGTGGATCGGGTCGCTGTGGGAACCGGGGAAGGGCAGGCTGATCGGCCGGCCCGACCGCAGGCTCCAGCTCCACGCGAGCGCGTTGCCCGCGAACGAACCCGGCCGCAGCGACGTCGAGCGGATGGGGGAGGCGTCGAGCGCCCTCTCCGCGTCCAGGTGGGACTTCGCCAGCGGGTTGTCCTCGGGGTCCGGGGCGAGGACCGAGGAGGATGACAGCAGCACGATGTGCTCGACGCCGGCGCGGGCGGCCTCCTCGGTGAACGCGCCGGCGTGCGACGGCTCGGCGTACAGGAAGACCGAGGTCACGCCCTTGAGCGCGGCGGCGAAGGTGGACGGGTCGGTGAGGTCGCACCGGACGGTGTCCGGGCCGTCGGGCCGGCTGGACGCCGCGCGGACGGCGAGGCCGCGCTCGCGCAGCAGGCCGGCGAGGGTCCGGGCGACGGCGCCGCGGCTCCCCGTGACGAGAACTGTCATCTGGATGGTTCCCTTCGGTGACGGTGTGCCGGGGTCGTGCGCGGCGTGGGCCGCACGAGACCGCAGCGGACGAGGGCGGCGCGTCGCCGTACTTCGGAGACCCGGGCGGCGGGCCCGGAGCCGGGGAGCGAGGACATACGTGTCCCTTTTCAGGAAGCGCATAGAATGCGACGCGACGCAGACTCTTCGTTGAAAAGAATCTGCGTCAAGAATAATCTTCGTGACGCAGATAAATGTGGGGCATGGAGGTGCCGAGTGTCAAACCGATCGGAGCTGCTCGCACGCGTCGTGGGGGAGAGCCAGCGGCACTACGCCGCCTACACGCTGTTCAACCAGGCGATGGCCGACCGGATCGGGCTGCACCCCACCGACGTGCAGTGCATCGCGCTGCTCGACCTGGAGCCCGGGCCGGTGACGACCGGGGAGATCGCCCGGCTCACCGGTCTGGCGTCAGGATCGGCGTCCCGGCTGGTCGACCGCCTGGAGAAGGCGGGCTTCGTGCGGCGCCTGCCCGACCCGAACGACCGCAGGCGTGCCCTCGTCGCCCTGGCTCCCGACGCGGCCGGGCGGCTTGAGGAGGCGTGGGACACCCCGGGCCGGGCGTTCGGCGCGGTGCTGGAGCGCTACACCGACGAGCAGTTGGAGATCATCGCCGACTATCTCCACCGGGCCGCCGAAGTGGGCCGCGAGCAGGCCCGGCGGCTGACCTCGGAGACGTCGCAGCCGTAGTCCGACGACGGGGCGGAGCGCTCGCCGCGCAGCCGGAAGCGGCCACGCCCCCGCCGGTGCGGCGGGGGCGTGGCCCGGTGCGGCGTGGACGGCTGGAGCCTCCGCGCGTGTGACGCCCTCGGTCAGTCCTCCCCGGAGAACCTCTCCCAGGCCGACTGCCGGGTCATGTCCAGGGCGGCGCCGATCCTGGACCAGGTGACGCCCCGGTCGCGCAGCCGGTCCACCCAGACCCGCAGGCTCGCGTCGACCTGGGCGCTCACGGTGGCGACGCGTGGCAGGAACTCGAGGATCTGCTCGTCGGTCATGCGGTCCGGCCAGGGGATCTCGGCGTCCGCCGACGGCTCGGCCGGCGTGTCGAGGATGGCGTTGCACAGCCCCACGCACTCGTTGCAGATGTAGACGCCGGGGCCGGCGATCACCTTGTCCACGTCGGTCTTCGGCTTCGCGCAGAACGAGCAGCAGATCCGCTCGTCGGCCAGGGATGGAGCGGTCATGCGGTCCTCCGGGGCGACGGTTGTCAGGGTTTTCCTGACGGTTGATCGCGACTCTAGAACGTCAGGGACATCCTGACAAGCGATGGCGCCGCCCCGCCGCGCGCGCCCACCCGGGGTCTCCTCGTCCGCGGGGTCGCCGGCGAGCGCGCGGGCGGCCGCCGCCTCGTCGTCGCTCCAGCCCCAGTGGCCGTCGTCCCCCTGGCGGGCCTGCTCGTCGATCCACCGGTTGTGCGCCTCCCAGGCGGCCTGCTTCGTGGCCCCCAGCGCGGCGCCGATCTGCGACCACGAGGCGCCGGCCCGGCGGGCCGACCGCACCGTGAGCTGGCGCCCCTGGCCCGCCTTGCGGGCGATCACCTCGCCGAGCGCGAGCAGCTCCAGCGCCTCCTCCCGCGCCAGGGGGGCCGCGGCCGGGTCGAGCGGTGCGGTCTCGGGGTCATCGTCCTCCTCCGGCGGCGACGCGAGGGCTTCGCGGGTGCGCAGTGCGTCGTACCGCGCGACCGCGTTCAGCAGCGTGAACCGGCGTTCGAGTTCCTCGGGAGTCGTCATGGTTCCGAGTATTTCGTCAGGCTGGCTTGACGTCAAGCCAGCCTGACGAAAGCGTGCCGCACCCGCCGCGAACGCGGCCGGGAACCATCCGCCGGGAGCGGTGGACGGCATCACCGCCCGAACCACGCCGCTCCGCGGGCCGCACCGCGGGACACGCCGTTCCGCCGGGGAGGCGGCACGGCACCCGGAGAGACCGGGAGCCGCCGCTCAGCCGCTCGCGACCCCGGGCAGGACCAGGAATCCCCCGGGCTTGCCCGGAGGGTAATCGGCCAGCCGGCGGGCCCGCCCGGTGCCGATGTCGACGCTGTAGACGTGCGTGCCCTTCCCGTGCAGCGCGAAAAGCGTGAGCTCCGATCCGCTCCGCCAGGGGCCGGTGGCGATGACGCCCGCTTTCTCCGGCAGACCGCGGACGGCCACCTTCCGCGGCGCGCGCCCGCCGGCGGTGTCGAGCAGGGAGAGCTTTTGCTTCTGGAGGTCCTTCATCTCGGCGGCGGCGACCGTACGGCCGTCCGGGGCGAGCTCGCTGAACGTGATGTACGCGCCGGCGAAGCGCACCGGCCTGCCCCCGCCGGTGACGGGCATCAGCCACAGATCGGTCTTGACGTACCGGACCAGCTCGGCGATGCCGTCCTTGATGCTGACCGGTTCGTACTCGCCGGGTATCCGGACGGTCTTCCCGGTGCGCATGTCGATCAGCAGCCCGGGTTCCTTGCTGCCCTCGCGCGGATCGAACACCACGTGGCGGCCGTCGTCGGAGACCACGAGCATGGAGCCGATGCCGATGCGCTCCTCCTTCACCGTCACGGGAGACGTCACCTGCGAGCCGTCCACCAGGTCGCGTACCACATGTGCCTGGGCCTGCCGGCTGTAGTAGGCGAGCATGCGCCCGTCCCGGCTGATCGCGACGGGGACGCGGCGTTCCTGATCGTTGAGGGCGAGGGCCTGCGGCAACCGGTAGGTCGTGCCGGCGCGGGTGACCACCCGCCACTCGACGGCCGCGCAGTCGATCGTCTTCCGCTCCCGGTCGACGTCGCAGGGCGTCCGGTAGGCGTAGGCGAGCGGTCCCACCCGGCCCCCGGGCAGATCGGGCACGGCGGCCTCCGTCTGCGGCGTCGCGGCCGCGTCATGGGACCGGAGCGGTGCCGCGGCGGCCTCCGTCCGCCACGCCGCGGCCACGCCGTGGGACCGGATCGACGTCACGGTGGCCGTCGTCGCGCCCGCCACCATCGTGGCCACCGTGGCGGCGGCCAGCAGCGCCGTGACGCGCCGCCGGCGTCGATGGCCCGCCAGGGCCAGGTCGGCCAGGTCCACCATGGGCGCTTCCTCGGCGATGCCGTTCAGCGCCCTGCGCAGTCTCGTCATCGCGCCACCTCCTGAAGGTCGGAAAGGGAGTCGGGGCCGGCCAGCTCGGGTGCGAGCGCACGCAGGCGGGCCAGCGCGTGGTGGGTCTGGCTCTTGACGTTGCCGACCGAACAGCCGAGCGCCTCGGCCGTCTGCGCCTCGGTGAGGTCCTCCCAGAAACGCAGCACGATCACGGCCCGCTGCTTGCGTGTCAGCTTGGCCAGCGCCTGGCGCAGCATGATCCGGTCGAGCGTCTCCTCGTCGTGGGAGACGCCGTGCTCGGGCGGGTCGGCGCTCGGCGCCTCCGGCCGCGGCCGGCGCCGCCATGAGATGTACTGGTTCACCAGGGCCCGGCGCGTGTACGCCTTGGGGTTGCCGTCCCGGGCCAGCCCGGGCCACTTGCCCGCGATCTTGACCAGCACGCTCTGCAGCAGGTCCTCGGCGAGATGAGCGTCTCCCACGAGTAGGTACGCGGTCCGCATCAGCGCCTGCTGGCGGGCGAGCACGAACTCGCGGAAGCCGTCGTGACGATCCAATGTGATCTCCTCTCGCCCGTTCCCAACGCGACCCGCCGGGCGAAAGGTTGCAGTCCGGCCCCGCCGATCCACCGGAAGGTCCCGCGGGCCAGAGGTTCCCATGTCGGTTGCAAGCCGGTTGCCAGCCGCGGGGCGGAGACTGCGGTCCCATGCGGGTTCCAGTCGTACGCCAGCACAGCCTGGTCGAGTGCGGGGCCGCCTGCCTCGCGATGGTCCTCGGCGCGCACGGGCACCACACCTCCGTGCGCGTCCTGTCCGGCGAGATGGGCGTGGGCCGCGACGGCGTCAGCGCGCTCACCCTGGTGCGCGCCGCGCGGGCGCGCGGCCTGACCACCCGCGCCCTGGCGCTGCCGGCCGCGCACGTGCCCGAGTCGCCCCTGCCGGCCGTCGCCCACTGGCGCTCCAGGCACTTCGTGGTGGTGGAGCGGGCCGGCGGCGGCCGGATCACGGTGATCGACCCGGGCACCGGACGGCTGCGGCTCGCCCCGGAGGAGTTCGCTCGCGACTACAGCGGAGTGCTCCTCACCTTCGCCCCCGGCCCGGACTTCCGGCGGGGCCGCTTCGGTGAGCGGCGATCCTGGTGGTCGCGGTACGCACGCCTCAGCGTGCTGCGCCATCGGGGCCTGCTGGCCGTCCTGGTGGTGCTCAGCCTCCTGCTGCAGGGGCTCGGGCTCGTCCTGCCCGTCGCCACCGAGGCCGTCGTGGACCGGGTGCTGGGCCGCGGCGAGACCGGCCTGCTGCCGCTGCTGGGCCTGGGCGCGGCCGCGGCGGCGGTCGCCTGCCTGGTGACCGGGGGGCTGCGGGCCTGGGCGCTGGTCGTGCTGCGCGCCCGGGCCGACACCGCCCTGCTGGACGAGCTGGCCAGGCGGCTGCTCACCCTGCCGTTCGGCTTCTTCTCCCACCGGGGCTCTGCCGACCTGGTCGCGCGGATCACCGGGGCGGGCCTGCTGCGCGACATCCTCACCGGCCAGGTGCTGTCCGCCCTGCTGGACGCCCCTCTGGCCGCCGGTTACCTGGTCGCGGTCACCGTGCGCTCGCCGTTGCTCGGCGGGCTGCTCGCCGTACTGGCCGTGGCCCAGTTCCTGGTGCTCCTGACCGGGCGGCAGCGGATCCGCGACCTGGTCCACCGCGAGCACGAGGCCCGCAACGACGCCCAGGGGCAGCTCATCGAGGCGGTCAAGGGCATCGAGACGATCAAGTCGTCGGGGGCGGAGGCCCAGGTCCTGGAGCGCTGGACGCGCCTGCTGGCCGTACAGACCCGTCGGGTACGGCGCAGCGCGCTCGCCCAGGGCGCGCAGGAGACCGCGCTGGCCACGCTGCGCTTCGCCGCCCCGCTGGTCCTGCTGTGGGCCGGCGCGCAGCAGGTGGCCGGCCACCTGCTCACCGCGGGCGCCATGCTGGGGGTGCTGGCCCTCGCCGCGGCGGCCCTGGCCCCGCTGGCGTCGCTGACCGCGAGCCTGCGGGGCCTGCAGACCGCCCGCGCCCAGGCCGAACGGCTCGCCGACATCTGGGAGACCGACCCCGAACCCGGCGCGGCGGCGGCCGTCGCGCGGCGGACCGCCCCGGCCGACATGGTCGCTCCGGCCGACGTGACCGCCTCGGCTAGCGCGGCCGGCCGTACCGGCGGCGGGGGAGGGCCGGGCGTGATCGAGATGAGGGGCGTCGGCTTCCGCTACGCGCCGGAGAGCCCGTGGATCGTCCGCGGCATCGACCTGCGGATCGCCCCCGGGCAGAAGGTCGCGCTGGTCGGCCGCTCCGGGTCCGGCAAGACCACCCTCGCCCGCCTCCTGCTGGGGCTGTTCCCGCCGACGGAGGGGGAGATCCTGCACGACGGCGCGCCGGTCTCCCGCCTGGACCCCGGACGGCTGCGGCGCCGCTTCGGGGTGGTCACCCAGGAGCCCGCCCTGTTCACCGGCTCGATCGCGGACAACATCGCGCTGGGCAGCCCCGGCGCCTCCCTCCACGAGGTGGCGGAGGCGGCCCGGCTGGCCTGCGTCCACGACGACATCGCCGCCATGCCCCTGGGGTACCACACGCAGCTGACCGAGGGCGGGGGAGTGTCCGGCGGTCAGCGCCAGCGCATCGCGCTGGCGCGGGCGATCCTGGCCCGCCCGGAGGTCCTGCTGCTGGACGAGGCGACCAGCCACCTCGACACCGACACCGAGGCGGCGCTGAGCGCCGGTCTCGACTCCCTGCCCCAGACGCGCATCGTGATCGCCCATCGGCTGAGCACGATCAGGGACGCCGACCTGATCCTGGTGCTGGCCGGGGGACGGATCGCCGAGAGCGGCACCCACGAGACGCTGGTCGACGCCGGCGGCCTGTACGCGCGCCTGACCCGGGCGCAGCTCCCGGCGGCCTCCGGGTGAGCCCCCGCCGCCGGCGACGGGACGTGGCCGGCCGCCTCGCCCGACCGCGCCGGCGTCCCATGGGCTCCCGCCCCGGTTCTCAGCCGGCGGGGGACACGGCGGAGAAGTAGGCGCGCAGCAGCGTACGGCCCTGCTCGATCATGACGGGGTCACCGTCGGGGGAGGCCGCGAAGGCGAGGTGGAGAGCGGCGGCCGTGGCCTGGATGGCCAGCCGCATGACGTGATAGGGGTCGGGCAGCGGTGGCAGCCCGGCCTCGTCGAGGGCGAAGTGGTAGAGCCGCTCGGCCAGCACGTCCCCGCCCTCCTGCGTCTCGCCCGGCGGCAGGAACGTCTGCCCGCCGGGCCGGGTGTCGGCGAAGTCGACCACCGTGTAACCGGGGACGGTCCGGCGCATCTCGACGGTCACGGCCAGCACGAGCTCGGCCGCCCGAGGCCAGGTGAGCGGCCCCTCCTCGGCCACCCGGTGGCGTAGCCGCACCAGCAGCAGATCCAGGTTTCGCAGCGCCAGCTCGCGCAGCATGCCGGGTTTGCCGTCGAAGAACTGGTAGATGGTGCCGCTCGGTACCCCGGCCCGCCTGGCGACGTCGACGGTGGTCAGCGCGTCGAGACCCACCTCGTCCAGGAGGTGGGCGCAGGCGTCGAGGATGCGCTCGACCCGGTCGATGCTCCGTTTCTGAACCGGTCGGCGCCGGATTCCGGGGTTTTCCACGATCCAGTCTTAACATAACGCCCTGTCATGTTCTAACGTGTCACCCACTCATGTTTCGCCTCGAAGGAAACACATGCACGAGGTGCACACCACGCCCGTGAAACGGGTCTCCGCCGGTTGGATGACACTGCTGGCACTCGCCCAGATGGGCATCATCATGGCGACGACCGTCGGCAGCCAGATCCTGCTGCCCTCCCATGTGGCGCGCATCGATCCGGCGCACAAGGAGGCGTCGCTGGCGGTCGTGTTCGCGGTCGGCGCCGTCTGCACGATCATCGCGAACCCGCTCTTCGGCGCCATGTCCGATCGGACCCGGTCCCGGTTCGGCCGGCGCCGCCCGTGGATCGTGGGAGGCGCGCTGGTCTGCGCCGCGTCCCTGGCGTTCCTCGCCTGGCAGGAGTCGCTGGCCGGGCTGGTCGCCGGCTGGGCGGTCGCGCAGCTGGCGTTCACCGCCGCCCTGGCCGCCGCCATCGCCACCGTGCCCGACCAGGTGCCGATCCGTCAGCGCGGCAAGGTGTCGGCGCTGGCGGGCGTGGGCCAGCTGGCCGGCCCGCTGCTGGGCGGGGTGGTGGCGACCGTCCTGCTGACCGGGGTGAAGGCCGCGTTCCTCGCGATGGCGGTCCTGGTCCTGCTGCTCGTGCTGCCCTTCGGCCTGTTCACCCGCGAACCCGCGGAAGAACCTGCGGAAGGACTCGCGGAAGGACCCGCGGAAGAACCTGTGGAAGGGCCCGCGGAAGGACCCGCGGTAGTCCCCACCGTCGCAGCCGGAGCCATCGCCGAAACCGCCGTCGCGACCGCCGGAACCGCCGCCGTGACCACCGGGCCCGCCGTCGGTACGGCCGTGCCGTTCGGCCTGTTGGCCTTCCTGCGCGGCCTGTGGGTGAGCCCGCGCAGGCATCCCGACTTCGCCTGGGCCTGGGTGAGCCGGCTCATGATCACTCTCACGCTCGCGATGGCGATCGGTTACCTGCAGTACTACCTGCGGGACGCGGTCCACTACGAGGGGCTCTTCCCCGATTCGACCGTCGAGCAGGGCGTCGTGGTACTCGTTGCGGTGTTCACGTTGAGCAGCGTCGTGCCGACCCTGCTGGCGGGCTGGCTGTCCGACCGGTACGGCAGCCGCAGGCCCGCCGTCTGCGCCGGCGGCCTCACGATGGCGGCCTCCGCGCTGGTGCTGACGTTCCTGACCAGCTGGCCCGCCGCCATCGCGGCGTCCGCGCTCCTCGGCGCGGGCTACGGCATGTTCACCGCCGTCGACCAGGCGATGGTCACCCAGCTGCTGCCCGCCGACGCCGACCGGGCCAAGGACCTCGGCATCGTGAGCCTGGCCAACTCGGCGTCCAACACGCTCGGCCCGGTGATCGCCGCGCCGCTGGTCACCTCGGCCGGCGGTTATCCGCTCATGTACGGCGTGGCGGCCGGTTTCGCCACGCTCGGTGCCTGTCTGATCTGGAGGATTCGCGGTGTCCGCTGAGAACCGGTCCGCTGAGAGACCGCCGGCCGAGAACCGGTCCGCCGCGGGACCACCCGCCGAAAGCCCGACCGCGGGAACGCCGTCCCCCGGACGCCCGTCCCCGGAGGGCCGGTTCCAGAAGGATCCGGCCGCCGGAGACGCCCGCCCGTACGACCGGGGGGCGTGGTGGCGGGACGCGGTCGTCTACCAGGTGTATCCGCGCAGCTTCGCCGACGCGAACGGCGACGGCGAAGGGGACCTGCCCGGGGTGCTGTCCCGGCTCGACCACCTGGCCGACCTGGGGGTGAACGCGATCTGGCTGAGCCCGTTCTATCCCTCGCCGCTGGCCGACGGCGGCTACGACGTGGCCGACTACTGCGACGTCGATCCCCGGTACGGCACGCTGGCCGATTTCGACGCGCTCGTGGCGGGGGCCGCGGCGAAGGACATCAAGGTGATCGTCGACATCGTCCCCAACCACTGCTCGGCCGAGCATCCGTGGTTCCGCGCGGCGCTGGCCGCCGGTCCCGGCAGCCCGGAGCGTGAGCGGTTCGTCTTCCGTGACGAGCCCAACAACTGGCAGTCCGTGTTCGGCGGCCCGGCCTGGACCCAGGTGGCCGACGGGCAGTGGTACCTGCACCTGTTCGACTCCGCCCAGCCCGACTGGAACTGGCGGCACCCCGACGTGGTCGCCATGTTCGAGCGGGTGCTGCGGTTCTGGCTGGACCGGGGCGTGGCCGGGTTCCGGATCGACGTGGCCAACATGCTGTTCAAGCAGGACGGCCTGCCCGACGTCGTCCCCGGCAGCCAGAGCGGCCCGCTCATGCCGGGCCAGACGGCCGTGCCCTACGAGCACCAGCCGGAGCTGCTGGAGCTCTACCGCTCCTGGCGGAAGATCCTCGACTCCTATCCCGGCGACCGGGGCACCGTGGCGGAGATGTGGTTCGACACCGACCAGGCCAGGCCGTACCTGGCGGGAGACGGGCTGGCCCAGCTGTTCAACTTCGGGTTGATGCCGACCCCGTGGTCGGCCGGGGAGTTCCGCACGGTCATCGACGGGTCGCACCGGCTGGCCCGCGAGACGGGCGGGTCGATCCCCTGGGTTCTGGGCAACCACGACGTGCCACGCATGGTGACCAGGTTCGGCGTCGACCAGGACCTGGTCCGCGCGCCGACCCCCGAGGTGCTGCTGGGCCGGATGGACGTGGACGTCGAGCTGGGCACCAGGCGGGCCCGCGCGGCCGCGCTGCTGCTGCTCGCCCTGCCCGGCGGGGCGTACATCTACCAGGGGGACGAGCTGGGCCTGCCGGAACATCTCGCCATCCCGGACGAGGCCCGGCGGGACCCGATGTTCGAGCGCACGCTGCGCACGTTCATGGGCAGGGACGGCTGTCGCGTGCCGCTGCCCTGGTCCGGCACGGCGGCGCCGTACGGCTTCGGCGCCGTGGACGTCCCGGCCCCCGAAGGCGCCCAGGGCGCCCAGGGAACGTGGCTGCCGCAGCCGGAGGACTGGGCGGGGCTGACCGTGGCCGCGCAGCGGGCCGATCCCGGTTCGACGCTGAACCTCTACCGGGCCGCGCTCGCCATCCGGCGTGATCACCCCGCGCTCGGCGACGGCGACCTGACCTGGCTGGACACGCCTCCGGGCGTGCTGGCCCTCGCCCGCGACCCGGGGTTCACGCTGATGGTGAACTTCGGCCCCGTGCCGGTGCCGCTCACCCGGCACCACGACGTGCTGCTCGCCAGCGGGCCGCTCGACGGCGACCTGCTGCCGCCCGACACCGGAGTGTGGCTGTCTTGATCAACTATGAGGAACCCGGGTTGTGGCTGCTCGCCACCCCGTCCAGCGCGTACGTCGTGCGGCTCGGGCCGGACGGCGCGCCACGCTGCGCCCACTGGGGACCGCGGCTCACGCCCGACCAGGCCCGCGCGCTGCCCCCCGGACGCGAGGAACTGCCGGGCGAGGGCGGCGAGCGGTTCGGCGTGGCGGGCCTCCAGGTCAGGTACGGCGACGCCGTACGCGGCGTCGAGTGGCGGCACCTCGACCACGAGATCGACCCCGGCGGGGACGGCGCGGCCGGTCACCTGGTGATCAGGATGGCCGACCGGCACTACCCGCTGGAGATCGACCTGCACTACCGGGTCAGGCCCGGCAGCGACGCGATCGACCGCTGGACGACCCTGCGCAACACCGGGGACGAGCCGATCACGATCCTGCGCTGCGACTCGGCGGCCTGGACGGTCCCGCAGCGCGAGGACTACCGGCTCACCCACGTCACCGGCGGGTGGGGCGCGGAGTTCCAGGTCCGGCGTACGGCGCTGGCGACGGCCGAGACCGTGCTGACCAGCAGGCGCGGGCACAGCGGCCACCACGCCAACCCGTGGGTGATGCTCGACGCGGGCGACGCGACCGAGGACCACGGCGAGGTGTGGAGCGCGGCGCTGGCCTGGAGCGGAAGCTGGCGCATCACGGTCGAACGCGACCACGACGGTCGCGCGGGCTGGAGCGGCGGGTTCGGGCACGAGGGCGTGACCTGGCGGCTCGGACCGGGCGAGGCCCTGGAGACGCCCGCGTTCAGCGGGGTCTATTCGGCCGAGGGGTTCGGCGGGATCAGTCACCGCTGGCACGACCACGTCCGCCGCCACGTGCTGCCCGAACCCCGCCGGGTGCGGCCGGTGGTCTTCAACTCGTGGGAGGCGACGGAGTTCGACATCTCCCAGGCGCAGCAGATGGAGCTGGCCGAGCTGGCCGCCGGCATCGGGGTCGAGCTGTTCGTGATGGACGACGGCTGGTTCGGCGGCCGCACGGGTGAGACGGCGGGCCTGGGTGACTGGTGGCCGAACCCCGAACGCTTCCCCGACGGCCTCACCCCGCTGGTCGAGCACGTGAAGCGGCTCGGCATGGCGTTCGGTCTGTGGGTCGAGCCGGAGTCGGTCAACCCGGACAGCGAGCTCTACCGCACGCACCCCGAGTGGGTGCTGCGCCAGCCGAACCGGCACCCGACCGAGGTGCGCAACCAGCTCCTGCTCGACTTCTCCCGGGACGACGTCGCCGACTGGGCGTACGACCGGCTCGACGAGCTGGTGACCGGCGACGACATCGCGTTCCTGAAGTGGGACATGAACCGGCCGTTCACGGAGGCCGGTGACGAGGTGTGGGTGCCCTACATCCGGAACGTGTACGCCGTGATCGACCGGCTGCGCGCGGCCCACCCGCACCTGATGATCGAGGGCTGCGCGAGCGGCGGGGGCCGCGCGGACCTCGGCATGATCGCCCGCACCGACCAGATCTGGACCTCCGACGACACCGACGCCGCCCAGCGGATCGCGATCCAGCACGGCTACGGCCAGATCTATCCGGCCTGCACGATGGGCGCCTGGGTGACCGACAGCCCGAACGCGATCACCGGCGGGCGGACGCCGCTCGCCTTCCGCTTCCACGTCGCGATGGCGGGCGCGCTCGGCATCGGCGGCGACCTGCGGCGGTGGGGTCCGGAAGACCTGGAGCAGGCGAAGCACCTGGTCGCGCGGTACAAGGAGATCCGCCCGGTCGTTCACGGCGGCCGGATGGACCGCCTCGCCGACTGGGCCGTGCAGTACACCCTCGACGCGGACGTGGTGGTGCTCTCCTGGCGGCCGACGATGCTGGTCCGCGCGACGGCCCCCCTACGGCTCAGGGGTCTGGACCCGGACGGCCGCTACCGCGACGAGGACACCGGGGAGATCTGTCACGGCGCCCTGCTGATGAGCCACGGGCTGCCCCGGCCGTGGCCGTTCGAGGGGGTCAGCGAACTGAAGAGGTTCACGCGTGTCGGATGACCCGCTTCCGGAGTACCCGCGGCCCCAGCTGGTCCGCGACAGCCACCTCAACCTCAACGGCCGCTGGCGGTACGCGATCAGCGACGATCCCCCCGAGACGTACGACGGCGAGATCGTCGTGCCGTACTCGCCGGAGGCGCCGCTGTCCGGGGTGAACCGGCAGCTGCTCCCCGGGCAGACCCTCTGGTACCGGCGCTCGTTCGACCTGCCGGCCGACTTCGCCGACGGCCGGGTGATCCTGCACTTCGGCGCGGTCGACGAGACCTGCCGGGTGTGGGTCAACGACGTCGGGATCGGCGGTCACACCGGCGGCTACCTGCCGTTCTCGTTCGACGTCACCGACGCGCTGCGCCCGTCCGGGAACACCCTCGTCGTGGCCGTCCAGGACGACACCGGGAACGGGCCGCGGGGCAAACAGCGTCTGCGGCGCGGCGGCATCTGGTACACGGCGCAGTCGGGCATCTGGCAGACGGTCTGGGCCGAGTGCGTGCCCGAGGTCCACGTCGAACGGCTCACGCTGACCCCGCTGCTCGACGACTCCTGCGTGGAGGTGACGGTCCACGCGGCCGGCGGGGAGGCGCGCGTCGAGATCTCGGCCGGAGGCGAGACGGTCGCGCGTGCCACGGTGACGGCCGGGCGGCCGGTCCGCGTCCCCCTGCCCGAGGCGCGCCCCTGGAGCCCCGAGGACCCCTTCCTGTACGACGTCACCGTGTCGCTCGGCACGGACCGGGTGCGCGGCTACTTCGGCATGCGCTCCTTCTCGGTCGGACCCGACGCCGACGGCGTCCCCCGGCTGCTGCTGAACGGCCGGCCGTACTTCCACGCGGGCGTGCTCGACCAGGGCTACTGGCCGGACGGTCTCTACACCCCGCCCAGCGACGAGGCGATGATCCGCGACATCGCCACGATGAAACGGCTCGGCTTCACCATGCTGCGCAAGCACATCAAGATCGAGCCGCTGCGCTGGTACCACCACTGCGACCGGCTCGGCATGCTCGTCTGGCAGGACATGGTCAACGGCGGCGAGCCGTACCGCCCATGGGTCATCACCGCGCCCGCGGTCCTCCCGTTCGTACGGCTGGACGACCGCCGGCACCGCCGGTTCGGCCGGGCCGACGCGGCGGGCCGTACGGCCTTCGAGACCGACATGCGCGCCACGGTCGAGCATCTGCGCAACGTGGTGAGCCTGGCGGTGTGGGTGCCGTTCAACGAGGGCTGGGGCCAGTTCGACGCCGCGCGGATCGCCGCCGAGCTCACCCGGCTCGACCCGACCCGTACGGTCGACCACGCCAGCGGCTGGCACGACCAGGGCGCGGGCGACCTGCGAAGCCTGCACGTCTACTTCCGCCGGTTCCGCCCGCCCCGGCCCGACGGACGGGTGCTCGTGTTGTCCGAGTACGGGGGATACAGCCTGCCGGCCGTGGGACACACGTGGGGCGAGAAGGAGTTCGGCTACCGCCGGTACCGTACGGTGGACGCGCTCGGCGAGGCGTTCACCCGGCTGCACGAGGAGCAGGTCATCCCGGCCATCGCGCGCGGGCTGAGCGCGACCGTCTACACGCAGCTGTCCGATGTGGAGGACGAGATCAACGGCCTGCTCACCTACGACCGGGCGGTGCTCAAGCTCCCCGACGACCTCGTACGTTCGATCACGAAAAGGCTCAGGCTCCCATGACCACCCATGAGCGAGAGATCACCGCGCCCGTCGACCTGTGCCTGGCCGACGGGCGGCTCAACGCCGAAGCGGTCGGCTGGACCCGGCGGCCGCTGCACCGGGGCAACCTGCGGGGCTGGGGGCGGGGCAAGCGCTGGGAGTACTGGGGCGTCGTCACCCCGCGCCACATCATCGGCCTGGTCGCGTCGTCGCTGGACTACGCGGCGGTGAACGGGGTGTACGTGCTCGACCGGGAGACCCGGGTCGAGACCGCCAAGGACGTCGTGGTGCCGCTGGCCCGCGGCGCCGTCTTCCCCGACCGCAGCGGCGCCGGGACGGCATCCGTGCGGGGCGGTGGTCTGGCGATCGACATCGAGCAGGACGCCTCCGGCACCGTGATCCGGGCCGTCGCGTCCGGCATCGAGCTCGACCTGGAGGTGCCGCTGCCGGAGGGCCACGAGTCGCTCGGCGTGGTGGTGCCGTGGGGGCCCGGCCGGTTCCAGTACACGGTCAAGGACGTCGGCCGCCCGGCGCGCGGCCGGCTGCGGCTGGGGTCGGCCGAGTTCGCCTTCGAGGAGACGGACTCGTTCGCCGTGCTCGACCACGGCCGGGGCAAGTGGCCGTACTCGATCACGTGGAACTGGGCGGCCGGCAGCGGGCCCGGCCGGGCGATCCAGCTCGGCGGCAAGTGGACCGACGGCACCGGCTCGACGGAGAACGCCCTGTTCGTCGACGGCCGCCTGCACAAGATCGGCGACGAGCTGGAATGGTCGTACGACCGGACCGACTGGCTGCGGCCCTGGCGGATCACCGGCCCGCAGGTGGAGGTGGAGTTCCACCCGTTCCACGAGAAGGTGGCCCGCACCGAGCTGGGCCTGGTGGGCAGCGAGACCCACCAGTGCTTCGGCCACTTCTCGGGGCGGGCGCGGGCCGACGACGGCACCTGGGTGGACCTCGACGGCCTCACCGGCTGGGCCGAGGAGGCCCGCAACCGCTGGTAGCCGCAACCGCCGGCGGTCCGCAACCGCTCTCGCGGGAGTTCGCGGCTGGAAGGGCCGGTCAGGATCCCCTTATCGGAACGGCCGGTGGCTCGGCTCGGATCCTCGGTCGTTCAATGGCAGCATTCTAGCAATGCTAGATATAGTGTCACCGATAGGTGAGTTGTCGCCACCATAATGGGGCCCGGTGGCGATGGAGCACAACCCTGCGAATCTGCGCAGCGGCTCGGGAGGATGGGCGCATGGCCGAGCGGCGTCCCTTGATCGCGCGCAGGCTGCGACCGGGACACTGGGTCGCCGTCGACGCGTTCGCGGCCGTTGCCCTGGCCGCCGGGTTCTCGGTGTCGGCGGTGCTGGTGCCGGAGTCCGTCCGGGTGCCGCCGTATGCGACCGTGCCGCTGATCGCGCTGGCCTGCCTGCCGCTGGCAGGGCGGCGCCGGTGGCCGGTGCCGGTCTGCGCGCCGGTCCTGGTGGCGGCGGTGCTCGCGCCGTTCGCCGGGTGGGAGGAGGCATTCGTGCCCTTGGCGCTCGCGCTGCACGCGGTGGCGCTGCTGGAAGCGCGCCGGACGGCGGTGGCGGCGCTGGCGGCCGCGCTGGCGGTGACCGCCGCCGGTGCCGCGATCGACTCGCCCTCGTGGACGGAGGCGGCGCCGGCGTGCGGATTCGCCTGGCTGGTGCTCGGTCTGGCGTGGACGATCGGGCTTGCCGTACGAGAGCAGCGCGCGTACGCCGTGCAGGCCGTCGCACGGTCGGCGCGGGCCGCGGTCACGGCGGAACGGCTGCGTATGGCTCGTGACGTGCACGACGTCGTCGCCCACAGCATGAGCCTGATCTCCATGCGGGCCGGCATCGCCAACCACGTCGCCGCCACGCACCCCGAGGAGGCGGGTGAGGCCCTGTCGATCATCGAGGAGACCAGCCGGAAGGCGCTGGCGGACCTGCGCAGCCTCCTCGGTCTGCTCCGCGACGTCTCAGGGGACCGGGACGGTCCGCCGTACATGGTGGACTCGCTGCGCGAGCTGGTCGCGGCGATTCCGGCCGGTGACGTACGGGTGGAGCTCGACGTCGAGCCCGGCCTCGCGCTCGGCGACGAGGCGGCCCTCGTCGTCTACCGCCTCGTGCAGGAGTCGCTGACCAACGTGCTCAAACACGCCGGCCCGGGCCGATGCCGGGTGGCAGTCGGCATCCGGGCGGAGCGCGAGCTGGTGGTCGAGGTCGTCGACGACGGTCGCGGGGGTGCGCCGCGTGAGGGGGGCCACGGGCTGGCCGGGCTGGAGGAGCGGGTGGTCCTGTACGGCGGAACGTTCTCGGCGGGACCGGAGCCCGGAGGCGGCTTCGCCGTTCGCGCCAGGTTGCCGCTACCAGGCGGTTCCGGGGAGGACGAGAGGTGAGCACGTTCACGGTGCTGGTCGCCGAGGACCAGGCGTTGCTGCGCGCGGGGCTGTGCAGGCTGATCGACACCGCCCCCGACCTGGAGACCGTCGGCGCGGCCGGGGCGGGGGAGCAGGCCGTGGAGCTGGCCCGCGACCTGCGGCCCGACCTGGTGCTCATGGACGTCCGCATGCCCGGCCTCGACGGGATCAAGGCCACCGAGCTGATCCGGGCCGACCCGGTGACCGCCGGGACGCGGGTGGTGATGCTGACCACGTTCGATCTCGACGAGTACGTCTATGGGGCGTTGCGGGCCGGAGCCAGCGGATTCCTGCTGAAGGACACCCGGCCGGGCGACCTGCTGGAGGCGCTGCGCATCGTGGGGGAAGGACAGGCGCTGCTGGCCCCGTCGATCACCACGCGACTGATCGGGGAGTTCGCCCGGCGCGAGTCCACCGCGATCCCGGCCCGGCTGGCGGCGGGGCTGACCCGGCTGTCCGGCCGGGAGCGGGAGGTGCTCCTGCTGGTGGCACGAGGGCTGACCAACCCGCAGATCGCCGAGCGACTCGGCATCGGGGGAGCGACGGTCAAGACCCATATCCGCAGCCTGCTGGCCAAGCTCGCCGCGCACGACCGGGCGCAGCTCGTCATCGCCGCCTACGAGGGCGGCGTGGTCACGGCCGGCAGGTAGGCGCCGTCAGCGGCGGTAGGAGACCTCGGGGAAGGCGGCTGACGGGCCCCGCAGCAACGCCTGCGGGCGGCCGCGCAGGTGCTGCTCGAAGAAGGCCGGCGGGTAGGCGCGCTGGAAGGCCAGCGCCCGCTCGGCCGGGATCGTGCCGACGATCTCCTCAAGCTGCTCCTTTCCCAGGCCCAGCGGATCGGCCGACATGGGGATCAGCAGGACGTCGTCGCCGAAGGAGTTGTGCGCCGCCCCCTTGACCGTCACGTTGAGCCGCCAGCCCCGCAGTCCGTCCCAGAAGGCGCGCAGCGCCGGATTGGTCGCCATGCCGCCCTTCCCGTCGGTGTCGACCACCATGTACGGCCGGTCGAGGCCGGATCGCGCGACCTTGCCGAAGACTGCGCCGTCCAGGCCGAGCCCGGCCTTGATCCGCGGGTCGGCGTACATGGCGGAGGAGGTGGCCGCGCCGCCGAGCGAATGCCCGAACATTCCGATCCGCGCGAGGTCGAAGAGCGGCTTCCCGTTACGGCCGGGCAGCTTCTTCTCCAGGGAGGGCAGGCTGTCCAGGACGAAACGCACGTCGGCCACCCGGACGTCGACCGCCTTGGCGAAGTCGGTCAGCTCGGCACCCGTCTCCACCCGGCCGCCGGGGAACTCCACCACCGCCGCGTCATAGGGGTGATCGACGGTGACCACCGCGTATCCCCGGCTGGCCAGTTCCTCGACGACGCCGGTCCCGTACGCGCGGGAGGCGTTGGCACCCGACGAGTACAGGACGACCGGCAGTATGCCCAGGCTCGTATCGACGGGTGCGCCCTCGTGGCCGTCGGTCCTGTCCAGCAGCACCGAGCCCGGCTCCAGGTCGTTCATTTTCAGGTACCGCTCCGCCGCCGCCTTCGGCATCCAGGGGGCGACCGGGTGGGCCTGCACGTCCCGGGCCGGATACCACAGGCTGACCATCAGCTCCCGCTTCCTGCCGGAGCCGTTCCAGGGATCCGGGCGGGACCGATCCACCAGGTGGACCGAGACGGTCCCCACCGGATGCGGGCCCGTCGGCTTCGGGAGCGTCAGGCGCTGCGGTGGGGTGGAGCCGCATCCGGCCAGCGTGAGGGCCAGGGCGGTGATGATGAGTGCACGTTTCACCTCATTCACGGTGCCAGCCGTGTACGGCTGCGGCCTCTGGCCTGAGGATGACCTCCGGCTCAACCCAGGGGGGTAGAGCTCGATGAGGATCGTTTTCAGGGATGGCGCTCACGAACGAGCCCCGCCTGAGTCCAGGACCTGCCGGCGACCTGGTTCATCGCCACCCGCCTTCCCCCGGACGGCCGACGATCAGGATGGTGGGGCGCTGACTGCTCCCCGGGCTGCCGTCCTGCGGCTGATCGACGCACCCGGCTCCTTCGTTCTTGACGAGGAGGCCCGAGCACGCTGTGGTCGGCCGTTTCAGGGCTGGATTTCCACGTCGCGCCCGGCCGGACCTGCCACCCTGCCGGTTCTGGATCGTGGTCGGTGGTGATCAACATCTGGTATCGTTACTTCTCCGGCTGAATGTTGATTTCGGCCGGAAAGTGCTTGTATGACCATTTTCAAGGTGGACGTGCGGCCCGCGAGCGCCGCAGACTTCTCCACCGTCGAACGACTCTGGCTCATGTTCCGCCACGACATGTCGGAGTTCCAGGGCGGGCTGCCCGCCCCCGGCGCCACCTATCGCAGCGACCGGCTGCAGGCCGCGTTCCAGGACGATGACTGGGCGCCCTACCTGTTCACCAGCGACGACCACCCGGTCGGGTTCTCGTTCGTACGCGCGCTGTCCGGCCCGGAGCGGGTGCTGAACAGCTTCTTCGTCGTACGCGGGAGGCGCCGATCCGGGATCGGGATGACGGCCGTGCAGGAGGTGATCTCCCGGCATCCCGGCCCGTGGAAGATCGCCTTCCAGGACTCCAACACGGCGGCCGTGGCGTTCTGGAGGCGCGTGGCCACCACGATCGCCGGCGAGGCGTGGACGGAGGAACGCCGGGCGGTCCCGCACCGGCCGGACGCCCCGCCGGACGTGTGGATCTCCTTCACGACCGCCTGACAGGTGAGGGGGCCGGCGGCGTCCACCATCGCGGTGCCCCGCGTGATACGGCCATCACTGATGACGGTCCTGAACAGGGCGCGGACCAGGCGGTGCTTCAGGGTGCCCGCCGGATACGCGGACTCGTCCCTCGGCCAGAGCCGTACGCCCCAGCCGGTGGGCGGTGGAAACGGCCGCGGCGGGGTGGCCGTTTCCGCGCCGCGGCCTCGTCCGGGCGTGCCGGTGTCTCCGCCGCCCATGCGTCGATCAGGAGCGGGAATCCACTCCGCTCCGCCGGTCAGTCGGTGCCGGACTCCATCGCGGCCTGGTCGAGCAGCACCTCGTCGGCGGGGGCCTCGCCGCGGGAGGCGATCGCCTCGGCGCCGCCCTCGGACATCGCGCCGATCAGCCCGGTCGAGGCCGCCTGCGCGGCGCCGATCAGCTGTGGGTGACCGCTGCCGACCATGCCGAGCCGGGCG
>NZ_JACCCO010000004.1 GCF_013409935.1 Streptosporangium sandarakinum
GGTGAACATGCTGAGCTGCGGGCGGCGGGCGGGGGAGAGCGCGGGGGTGGGGGAGGGGCGGCGTCCGGCGGCGGCGAGGCTGAGAGCGCCGGTTGCGGCGGCGGCCGCGACGGCGAGGGTGCCCTGGGTGGCGTACAGGGTGAAGCCGCCGCCCAGGGTGGTCGACAGTGACCACCAGGTCGCGGTGCGGCGGGCCTTGCGCAGCGCGGCGAGCTGTTCGAGGTCCTTACTGGTGACGCTCTTGCCGGTGCGCAGCAGCGCGTGGTGCTCCTCGGTGGCGGTGACCCATCGCCACCACGCGGCCAGGGAGCGGCCGGTGCCGCGGGCGACGGCGCCGGGGAAGCGGATGGGCACGCGGGCCAGGGCGCGGCCGACGTGGCGGGCGGCCTGGCCGGGGTCGTCGACGAAGACGGGCAGCGCCAGGGGCGCGGTCCAGGGGGTGGGGGCGGGCCGGAAGTTGCGGCGGTAGTCCTCGTCGGTGATGAGTTCGCCGGTGACGATCTCCTCGACGGGGGCCGGGTGGCGGGTCGCGTCGCCCGTGTTGGTGATGCTCACCAGGGGGCTCCTTCCAGGTCCAAGGTGGTGCGGGTGGTACGAGAGGGGCCGGGTTAGCGGTGGTTCCACCGCAGGTCGGTCCGGCGGCGCTGGTCGGGCGGCATGGAGGCCCGGTATCGGGTCTCGGTGCGGCGGATGTGCGAGGCGAGGACGGTCAGGAGGGCGGCGCCGCAGAGCAGCAGTGCGGCGGTGCCGATCAGGGACGCGGTGAAGCTCAGGGCGGGGTGGACGGCGATGACGCCGGCGGCCAGGGTGGCGGCGGTCGCGGTGGAGAGCACGAGGACGCGCATGCGGGGGGTCTCCGTTCCGGGGTCAGGTGAGGGCGGGTAGGCGGGTTCCGGCGATGAGGGCGAGGCGGGAGGCGATCCCGGCGAGCACGGCGGCGGCGATGACAGCGGCGGCCGCGGCGGCGTAGGCGAGGATGCGGGCGTTCTCCCGGACCAGGTAGGCGAGGCCACCGGCGAGGGCGTAGAGGATCAGGCCAGCCGCGACGAGGCGGCCGTAGGGGGTGAGGGCCTTGGCGGTGGCGTAGACCTGGGCGGGGGTCGCCTCGTCGCCGGTGGCGACGCTGGCCGACAGGGGCAGGCCGACGAACACGACCAGCCAGATCATGAACGAAACGCTCATCAGTGCCTCCCTCTTGGCTTCCTACACCCGTCAAGTTAACTTGTTGGGTGTAGATGTTGCAAGGGGAGAAGTTGACCGTGAATGCGCTGATCGATATCCCAGTGGTCCGCTGTGCTGGCACTCTTAGTCCGCACGACGCGCGACGATGGCAGAAAGTGGTGGGCGGCATGAGTGCCGGGCACGAATGGGAGAAGATCGCCCGTGATCTCCTCGGCCGGATCGAGGACGGCACCTACGGGGCCGGCGATCAGCTCCCCTCTGAGAACGAGCTCCAGGCTCGCCACGGGGTCGCGCGCAACACTGCACAGCGGGCCCTGGCCTGGCTGGTCAACCGGGGGTACGCCGAACCGCGGCCCAAGAAGGGCGTGTTCGTCCGCGGCTACGACCGGCAGCTCGTCGACGCGGGTCTGGGCGGTGAGAGTCGGGAGGCCGGCGCGCGGGTCGAGGTCGGCATCGTTGAGCCGCCCGGTTTCGTCGTGGTGCTGATGCCGGACGCCATCGAGGTGGTGCGCCGCCGCGCGATCCGGCCGGGCCGGATCGCTGACGTCTACCTTGCCGCCGAACTGGTCGAGCGGGCCCCGGAGCTGCGTGGGCCGAAGCCGCTGCAGGAGCCGGACGCGGCGTGGCTGGGAAGGGCCGGGCTCGGTGTCGCTCACGAGGCGACGTTCATCGCGCGGATGCCCAGTGAGGAGGAGGAGCGCCTGCTGGGGCTGCTGCCGGCTACGCCGGTGCTGGAGCAGTTCTCCACCTTGGCCGATGAGCAGGAGGGACGGGTCCTGGCGGTGATAGTCGAGCTGTACGCCGGCGATCGGACCGCGCTCCGCGCGACCCTGGCCCGCTGAAACCATGGCGGCCGCCGCGAGCGCTCGGGGATTTACGGCACGCCGCTGCCAGACGAGGCGCAGGGCTGACTCCATCGCCAAGAAGCCCTCGATCTACGGGTTAGGACCATCCCCGCGGGCGCGGGGCCGACACGATGTTGCCGAGCGCGCCCCAGACGAGGAGCGGACCATCCCCGCAGGCGCGGGGCCGACCGGAGAACGATTAGCCGTCGCTTATCCCAACCTGGGCCATCCCCCGCGGGTGCGGGGCCGACACCGGAGCCGTGGCAGCGTGGGGGAGCGGCACGGGACATCCCGCGCCCGCGGGGCCGACATCCTCCGCAGCGCCGGCTACAGCGTGCAGTCCGGACTATCCCCGCGAGCGCGGGGCCAACACCGCGATAGCGGCGTTGGTGGTCGTCTCGCCCGGGCCATCCCCGCAGGCGCGGGGCCGACATCAGGGCGGCCACGTCCACGGGCCCGAACAGCGGACCATCCCCGCAGGCGCGAGGCCGACTGCTGATACTCCTTCGCCGCGAAGCTGCCGTGCGGACCATCCCCGCGGGTGCGGGGTCGACGTCATGGCCTTGTCCGATCCAGCGCCCGACTCCGGACCATCCCCGCGGGCGCGGGGCCAACAACGTAACCGCGGTGAGGGTCACGTCTTCAAGGGGACCATCCCCGCAGGCGCGGGGCCGACGACCGGCCACCCGTCATCCACCACTCGATCGGAGGACCATCCCTGCAGGCGCGGGGCCGACCTACCTGCCACCTGCGACGTGATGTAGTGGTAGGGACCATCCCCGCAGGCGCGGGGCCGACGGCGACCCCGACAACGGGCTCACCCTGGTGGAGGGACCATCCCCGCGGACGCGGGGCCGACAAAGGCCGGGAGCGCCAACTCCCGGACCACAAGGGACCATCCCCGCGGGCGCGGGGCCGACGCGTCCATCTCCTGACGCACCTGCTCCGGAGACGGACTATTCCCGCGGGCGCGGGGCCGACGCTTGGGCGGCGCGAACCCGGGCACGCGCCTCCGGACCATTCCCGCAGGCGCGGGGCCGACCCCTTGATGTCGGCGTACCAGGAGACGATCCGGGGACCATCCCCGCGGGCGCGGGGCCAACACGCCGCCCGACGGCGTGGCCAGCGTGCCGCTGAGACCATCCCCGCGGGCGCGGAGCCGACGGGCTGCCGGAGTCCGTCACGCTCTGGGACTACGGACCATCCCCGCAGGCGCGGGGCCGACGGGCGGGGCTCACAGCGCTACCTCTCATCTGGAGGACCATCCCCGCGAGCGCGGGGCCAATACGGCGCGGGCCTTGAGCATGGCCTCGGGGTAGAGATCATCCCCGCGCCCGCGGGACCGACTTGCGGCGGGCCAGGTGGCGCTCGAAGCGCTCAGGACCATCCCCGCGTCCGCGGGGCCAACCCGGGGCGAGCATCGTCCTGTCCAGGTCGACCGGACCATCCCCGCGAGCGCGGGGCCGACGCCATGATGCGGTCCAACCGGTCGATCTCCAGCGGACCATCCCCGCAGGCGCGGGGCCGACACGGGCTCGTACGTCTCCTCGAAGATGTCCGGCGGACCATCCCCGCAGGCGCGGGGCCGACGCGAGGGCGACGCGGGTCAGGAGCCGCTGGACGGGACCATCCCCGCAGGCGCGGGGCCGACCGGGTCTTGCCGGTTCGGCGGGATCACGACCCCGGACCATCCCCGCAGGCGCGGGGCCGACGAGTGCATGAGGGAGTAAGCACCGAGAAGGGTGGGACCATCCCCGCGGGTGCGGGGCCGACACCGCGTTACCGGTGCGGTTGCGGCCGAAGCGGGGACCATCCCCGCGGGTGCGGGGCCGACGTGGGGATGTACCCCCATCTGTAACGGGAGCATGGACCATCCCCGCGGGTGCGGGGCCGGCCTGATAGGCGGTCAAAGAAGGCGTCATCGCCTGGGACCATCCCCGCAGGCGCGGGGCCGACCCGCCTACTGGAGGGGTGAGGCGGGCCACCCTCAGATCATCCCCGCAGGCGCGGGGCCGACATCGACGGCCAAGCCGGGACGTGACGAACCACGGGACCATCCCCGCGGGCGCGGGGCCGACCACAGTACGCTGCGTCCTTTTTCGTCCGCCCCAGGACCATCCCCGCAGGCGCGGGGCCGACACCCCCGTGTACAGGCGCTTCCACTCGAACTCCGGACCATCCCCGCGGGCGCGGGGCCGACGTGGGGAGCTTCCTCACGATGGTCTCCGTCCAGGGACCAGCTCCGCAGGCGCGGGGCCGACGACGTCCTTACCCAGGCTCAGTGAGACGCGCTGGGACTATCCCCGCAGGCGCGGGGCCGACGCGGGCGGGCCGGCGTCGAGGGTGCCGTTGCCGGGACCATCCCCGCAGGCGCGGGGCCGACAGCCTGCGCGCTCCAGCGTCCATCCTTTGCACCGGACCATCCCCGCAGGCGCGGGGCCGACACGCCGCACGGGGCCGACTCCTCGTCGTCCAGGCGCAGCGCCTTACCCATCGGACCATCCCCGCGGGTGCGGGGCCGATCATGAGTTTCGCTACTCACGACGTTGGTTCCGCGGTCCATCCCCGCGGGCGCGGGGCCGACACGGATAAGCGCGTCAGGCGGTTCGCCGGCGGCGGACCATCCCCGCAGGCGCGGGGCCGACGTGCCATTGGCGGAGGTGGCATCGTGACCGTGGGGACCATCCCCGCGTCCGCGGGGCCGACACGCCGGAGGCCGCGGTCCACATGCTGTGGCAGGGACCATTCCCGCGGGCGCGGGGCCGACCACCCGGGCGACCAGCTCCCGGGCATACACGACGGACCATCCCCGCGGATACGGGGCCGACCGCTCGGCAGCAGCACCCCGCTGGAGTTGCGGGGACCACCATCCTCGCGGGCGCGAGGCCGACGTGCTGAGAACGTCCGTGCCAGACCTGATGACCGGACCATCCCCGCGAGCGCGGGGCCGACCTCGCCACGGGCAGGCTCGGCCACGTCAACGCCGGACCATCCCCGCGGGCGCGGGGCCGACAAGATCGACGTCCACCCGGCCACATCGTTGCCCGGACCATCCCCGCAGGCACGGGGCCGACCTCGACCTGTTCGACGCCGAGTTGGCCGCCCTGGGACCATGGTCACGTCCAGCGAAGTGGTGTATGAGCCGGCCTTCGCGTGATCCTGTTTCTGCAGGTTAAGCGGTGAGTGTCTGCGGGATCAGACTCTGTTCCGGTGTGTCGCCGGCCAGCAGGCGCATACGGCACTTGGCGAGGATGTCCAGGCCCATGTAGCGGCGGGCCTCGGTCCACTCATCGGTCTGCTCGGCCAAAACCGCACCGACGAGACGGACGATCGCGGCGCGGTCAGGGAAGATCCCCACCACGTCGGTGCGGCGCCTGATCTCCTTGTTCAACCGCTCCTGGGGATTGTTGGACCAGATCTGCCGCCAGGTCTCCTTAGGAAACGCCGCGAAGGCCAGGAGTTCCTCGCGGGCGGCGTCCAGATGCTCGGCGGTGGCCGGATACTTCGCCTCCAGGGCGTCGATGACCCAGGCGTGCTGGGCGCGGACCTGTTCGGCGGCGGGCTGGTCGAAGATGGTCCGCACCAGCGTCGCCACCCACGGCTGGGCTGACTTGGGGACCGTGGTCAGCAGGTTGCGCAGGTAGTGGGTGCGGCAGCGCTGCCAGGACGCACCCGGCAAGGTCGCGCCGATCGCCTCGACCAAGCCGCGGTGGGCATCGGAGATCACCAATTGCACCCCGCTCAGACCGCGGGCCACCAGGCCGCGCAGGAAGGCCAGCCAGCCGGCGCCGTCCTCGGCCGCCGACACCTCCAGCCCGAGGATCTCCCGGCGGCCGTCGGCGTTGACGGCGGTGGCGACCAGGACGTGGACGTTGACCGTCCGGCCGCCCTCGCGGACCTTCTGCGTCAGCGCGTCCAGCCACACGAAGGCATACGGGCCGCCGTCCAGCGGCCGGGTGCGGAAGGCGTCCACCTGCCCATCGAGAGTCTTGGTCATCTGGCTGACCTGGCTCTTGGAGATCCCGGTGATGCCGAGCTGCTCGACGAGTTTGTCGATGCGGCGGGTGGAGACCCCGAGCAGGTAGCTGGTGGCCACCACGCTGATCAGGGCTTGCTCGGCCCGCCGACGGCGCTGCAGCAGCCAGTCGGGAAAGTAGCTTCCCGAGCGCAGTTTGGGGATGGCGAGTTCAACGGTGCCCGCGCGGATGTCCCAGTCCCGGGATCGATAACCGTTGCGTCGATTGGTGCGCTCCTCGCTGCGGGTGCCGTAGTCGGCACCGCACAGGCCGTCGGCCTCGGCCGACATCAACGCCTCGGCCATGGTCTTCACCATGGATCGCAACAGATCCGGATCGCCGTGCTCGATCTGCTGAGCCAGCCATGCGGCAGGGTCCACACTGTTGGTCGCGGCCATCGCTTCTCTCCTTCGATCTTGATGTCGCAATCACGAAGGATCACGCGATGGCCGTCCTCATTTCACGACGCCACGCCCGCTAGCTGGGGAAACTCATACACCACCTCCGTGGACGCAACCGGGACCATCCCCGCAGGCGCGGGGCCGACCTCCAGGTGGACATACGCCATGTCCCACGGGGGGGACTATCCCCGCGGGCGCGGGGCCGACGTCATGGCCTTGTCCGATCCAGCGCCCGACTCCGGAGCATCCCCGCAGGTGCGGGGCCGATCCGGGCGCGGGGAGGGACAGGTCGGTGGTGAGCGGACCATCCCCGCAGGCGCGGGACCGATGACGTTGGAGACCTCGCTCTGGCGCGGCTCCGCGGACCATCGCCGCAGGCGCGGGGCCGACGTGGCACAGGTCCCGTGGTTGCTCAGACAGCCGGGACCATCCCCGCGGGCGCAGGGCCGACGCCCCATCGGCGTCCGGGCCGGCCGCGGCGCACGGACCATCCCCGCCGGCGCGGGGCCGACTCCGCAGTCGAAGCAGTGCGCCAGGGGGCGCATGGATCATCCCCGCGGGCGCGGGGCCGACGGGTTGAGCCGCTGGCCCCGGTAGGTGATCTCGGGACCATCCCCGCGCCTGCGGGGCCGACGCCATGATGTGGTCCAACCGGTCGATCTCCAGCGGACCATCCCCGCAGGCGCGGGGCCGACCGCCCCGGATCCAGGCCGGGCTGTCACTAGCCCGGACCATCCCCGCAGGCGCGGGGCCGACTTCCACGGGCCGAAGACCTCGCCCTTCCTTGACGGACCATCCCCGCGGGTGCGGGGCCGACCTCCTGGCCGTCACCGGCAGCGAGCCGGCCAGCGGACCATCCCCGCGGGTGCGGGGCCGACATCTCGGGGGTGCCGAGCACGGCGATGTACAGCGGACCATCCCCGCAGGCGCGGGGCCGACCGTACGGGGTCGGGGCGATCGGCGCCCGTGGCCGGACCATCCGCAGGCGCGAGGCCGACCCGAAACCGTATCCGATGTCTGCCCAGCCGCGGGGACCATCCCCGCGGGTGCGGGGCCGACATCTCGGGGGTGCCGAGCACGGCGATGTACAGCGGACCATCCCCGCAGGCGCGGGGCCGACCGTACGGGGTCGGGGCGATCGGCGCCCGTGGCCGGACCATCCGCAGGCGCGAGGCCGACCCGAAACCGTATCCGATGTCTGCCCAGCCGCGGGGACCATCCCCGCGGGTGCGGGGCCGACTAAGGCGTGTCTGATAATTCGGCGTGGCGGAGCCAGAGCAGCAGGGAAGCGATGGTGACGCCCGCGAGGTAGCGGCCGGCGAGCTTGTCGTAGCGGGTGGCGACGGCTCGCCACTGCTTGAGCTTGGCAAAGCACCGCTCCACCACGTTACGCCCCTTGTAGGCCGCGGCATCGAAGGCGGGCGGGCGGCCTCCGCGGCTGCCCTTGCGCTTGCGGGCGGCGATCTGATCGGACCGCTCAGGGATGACCGCGCCGATGCCGCGCCGCCGCAGATGCAGGCGGATCTTCCGAAAGGAGTAGCCCTTATCCGCCACCAGCCGGTCCGGCCGGGTACGGGGACGGCCGATGCGACGGCGCAGCCGGAAGGTGCCCATCACCGCTTCGAAGGCGGTGCAGTCGTTGATGTTGCCGCCGGTCAGGTGCAGGGCAAGCGGCAGGCCACGGGCTTCGGTGATCAGATGGAGCTTGGTGGTCAGCCCGCCCCGGGATCGGCCGAGGGCTTGTCGTCTTTGGGAGGCTTTCGCGTCGATCGTCCCTCCGCCGTCCCCCTTTTTCGGGCGCCGGCAGCGTGCTGGTGGGCTCGGGCGATGGTGGAGTCGACGCTGACGACCAGCTCCACCGCACCGAGGGAGTCGTCTTTGACCTGCATCTCCTCCAGCAGGCGGGTCCAGGTGCCGTCTTCCTCCCAGCGTTTGAACCGCTCGTAGCAGGTCTGCCAGGGACCGTAGCGCTCCGGTACGTCGCGCCAGGGCGCTCCGGTCCGCAACCTCCACAAGATCCCGTTGATGACCGCGCGGTGATCCCGCCAGGGCCGTCCCCTGCCATCCTTGGCGGGCAGCAGGGGCTCGATCCGCTGCCAGGCCTTGTCGGTCAGCTCACCTCGTCGCACCACGAGGAATCATCTAACCGCACCACCGAGATCATTTATCAGACACGCCTTAGGCAACGGGGGGCGTGGCTACGCGCCGGACGGGACCATCCCCGCGGGTGCGGGGCCGACGACGACCAGCGCAGCAACGTGACCTCGCCCTCCGGACCATCCCCGCGGGTGCGGGGCCGACCCAAATGCGTCCTCCATGAGCTGGCCGAACCCAGGACCATCTCCGCGGGTGCGGGGCCGACAGACCGAGCAACAGCGCCTCGGTGCGGAACAGCGGACCATCCCCGCGGGTGCGGGGCCGACGCGCCCGAGGCCGAGGCCAACCGGACCGAGAAGGGACCATCCCCGCGGGCGCAGGGCCGACCGGTTCCCGTGTCCGGGCCGACCCCGCGCACATGGACCATCCCCGCAGGCGCGGGGCCGACCGGCGCCGGTAACCCCAGTCGTCGTCTCCCCACGGACCATCCCCGCAGGCGCGGGGCCGACCGTGCGACGGCCGCCGCGAGGATCGGGGCCGGGGGACCATCCCCGCAGGCGCGGGGCCGACGGGCTCCCGGCCCACACGGCGCGGTGAATGTCCGGACCATCCCCGCAGGCGCGGGGCCGACCCGGCGCCGCCTACGGAAGGAGCAGAAGAGATGGGACCATCCCCGCAGGCGCGGGGCCGACTCGGTCTGGGCGGTGATGGCGGCGCGGGCGACGGGACCATCCCCGCAGGCGCGGGGCCGACTCCTCAGCGCTCACGGTCAGGTGATCGGCTACCGGACCATCCCCGCAGGCGCGGGGCCGACTCGCCGAGGACCCCGCGGATGATCCAGTCGTCCGGACCATCCCCGCAGGCGCGGGGCCGACGCGCGGTCGGCCGGTGTGGCGATCCGCATCACGGGACCATCCCCGCGAGCGCGGGGCTGACGTCCAGACGTTGGCGGCGTACTCGATCGGTGTGGGAGCATCCCCGCGGGCGCGGGGCCGACCGCCTCAAGATCCGCCGAAGGCGAGTCAGCTCCGGACCATCCCCGCGGGTGCGGGGTCGACGCGAGAAGCCACCAAATAAACCTGCACAATCTGGGACCATCCCCACGGGTGCGGGGCCGACCTGCTGGAGGACCTCGCCAAGGCGGCGGAGGACGGACCATCCCCGCGGGTGCGGGGCCGACCCGAGCATGTGACGTTGGGCTACGCCGGGACGGGGACCATCCCCGCCGGTGCGGGGCCGACGGCCTAGACCGGACACTGGAGGTCCGACCATGGGGACCATCCCCGCGGGTGCGGGGCCGACATCGGTGCCGTGGTGACGACCGCTGCGGTCTGCGGACCATCCCCGCGGGTGCGGGGCCGACGCCGAGGCCAGCATGGCCTTGCCCTCCTCCAGGGGACCATCCCCGCGGGTGCAGGGCCGACGAGGCGGTGTCACCGGTGGCGACGCCGATCCAGGGACCATCCCCGCGGGTGCGGGGCCGACAGGGGCGCCGGGCCGGGCGATCAGACGGCGAGGGGACCATCCCCGCGGGTGCGGGGCCGACGCGGCCGGTACGGCGGGAGCCAGCGCGGCCGGGGGACCATCCCCGCGGGTGCGGGGCCGATCGCCGACGCTGTGCCAGCAGATCGAGGCGCAGCGGACCATCTCCGCAGGCGCGGGGCCGACACGGCGTGGGCCTTGAGCATGGCCTCGGGGTAGAGATCATCCCCGCAGGCGCGGGGCCGATATCACCTGGCCGGTGAGGGGGCCGACGACCGCCTGTACCGGATGGTCCGTGACGGGGTGGAACCATCCCCGCGCCCGCGGGGCCAGCAGGTGGTTATGTGCGATGCGACTTCCCAATCCGGGATCATCCCCGCGTCCGCGGGGCCGACACACCGGAGTACTTCTCAGCGCGTTCGATGGCCGGACCATCCCCGCGGGCGCGGGACCGACCCTGCAGGGCTGGGCGGGGACCAGGTCGAGGAGGGACCATCCCCGCAGGCGCGGAGCCGACGACTCCAGGGACGGGTTGTACGCCTCGCCCCACGGACCATCCCCGCAGGCGCGGGGCCGACACGGTCGTCGGCACCCTGACCGCCAAGTTCAAGGGACCATCCCCGCGGGCGCGGGGCCGACACGGCCAAGGTGGTTCGTCTCACGCGCCTACCTGGACCATCCCCGCGGATGCGGGGCCGACCCGCACACCGCCCAGTCGTTCCACGCTCCCTGGGGACCATCCCCGCGGACGCGGAGCCGTCCAGGCCATCGAGGAGCAGTGCAAGCACATCGGCGGACCATCCCCGCGAGCGCGGGGCCGACCGCTACGCCTGCTACAACCTTGACCTGCACCTGGGACCATCCCCGTGGGCGCGGGGCCGACTAGAAGACATCAGAGCGTGCCGCGATCAAGTCGGGACCATCCCCGCGGGCGCGGGGCCGACAGCATGGCGGCGTTCGGCTGCCTGGCCTACTGGGGACCATCCCCGCAGGCGCGGGGCCGACGGCGGCCACGACCTCCCGCGCGCCGTCGATCCCGGACCATCCCCGCAGGCGCGGGGCCGACACGGTGAACCGGCGGGCGAGCTCTTGGGTGAGCGGACCATCCCCGCAGGCACGGGGCCGACCGGTCCAGGATTTCCCAGACGTAGATGCCCTGGGGACCATCCCCGCGGACGCGGGGCTGACGGTCGTGCGTAAGGAGCGTCATGGGGACCTCACGGACCATCCCCGCGGGTGCGGGGCCGACGGCGGGGCTTCTTGCTGTCTGTGATCAGACACCGGACCATCCCCGCGGGTGCGGGGCCGACATGATCGCCGCGCTGGCGACTCGGCGCGACATGGGACCATCCCCGCAGGGTGAGGCCAACGACCGCTTGACGGACTACGGCGTCGACGTCGCAGGACCATCCCCGCGGGCGCGGGGCCGACCGCCGGTCATGACCAATGAAATGATGTCCATGCGGACCATCTCCCCGGGCGCGGGGCCGACGTCTGGCGCGTCAACGCCACCAGCATCCGCCGCGGACCATCCCCGCAGGCGCGGGGCCGACGCAATCGTGCGCGAGGTCAAGGAAGAAGCGGGAGGACCATCCCTGCGGGCGCGGGGCCGACGCGAGGGAGGCGGGCCGGGCGAGGAGGAATCGGGGCTCATCCCCGCGGGCGCGGGGCCGACTGGACGTACATGCCGACCCGCACCGCCGACTGCGGACCATCCCCGCGGGCGCGGGGCCGACCTGGAGAGCGCATACGCGCTGATCCGGTACATGGGGCCATCCCCCACAGATGCGGGTCCAACTACAGCCAGATCGAGCTGGTGCTGCTGGCCCACGGGCCATCCCCGCAGACGCGGGGCCGACGGGATGAGGCCGGGCACCTGGCGGGACAGGCTGGGACCATCCCCGCGGGCGGGGCCGACAAACTCCAACGCTGCCCAGAGCGGCGGTTCTACGGACCATCCCCGCAGGCGCGGGGTCGGCTCCCATAAGGCGTACAAGGCCGCCAAGAAGCGCGGATCATCCCCGTAGGCGCGGGGCGACCGATGCCAGTCCATGAGGGTGCTGCGCAGGACGGGACCATCCCGCAGGCGCGGGGCCGACACCCCGGCCAGGGTCTTGGCCAGTACACCCCGGGGACCATCCCCGCGGGTGCGAGGCCGATGACCACGACTCCGGCCAGGAACAGGCGCCGCGGGGACCATCCCCGTGGGTGCGGGGCCGACTCCATCACCGCGCCGCCGTAGCGGTCCACCAGGGGACCATCCCCGCGGGCACGGGGCCGACGAGCGGCGCCTGCACCAGGCCACGTCAGGCTAGGACCATCCCCGCGGGTGCGGGGCCAACCCGGAGCCGACGTAGGAAGTCCAGTAGTGGTAGGGGCCATTCCCGCGGGTGCGGGGCCGACCGGCGGCGTGGTCATCCCCGTCCAGCCGGAAGAGGACTATCCCTGCGGGCGCGGGGCCGACACTCACGCCCTCCGGGGTGCATTCCGGGGGCCGGGACCATCCCCGCGTCCGCGGGGCCGACGGGCTGCCGGAGTCCGTCACGCTCTGGGACTACGGACCATCCCCGTGGGCGCGGGGCCGACGAGCGCCGGCCGATCGCCGAGGGAAGGATGTGCGGACCATCCCCGCGGGCGCGGGGCCGACTGCGCGAACCTCGACGGGGTCGACGACACCGTGGGACCATCCCCGCGGGTGCGGGGCCGACACTTGCTGACCTGCGGAATTATAGGCGGGAGGCCGCCAGATCCTTTAGTTGACCGCGGCATCCATACTTCATTGTCAGCCGCGCCTCTCTCAAAATGATCTACGTAACGGATCCGTTCAGAAGATGAACGATATTCAGGATAGCTTGGGCAGTATTTTGTCGGTCGCAACCTATACGGTCCGCCCTGAAGCAGGAGGGGTGGATGTCTGCGGACTGGCACGAAAACTTTGGAATCGAACCGGATCTTGCCCTCAAGATAGGGGCTCTGTGGGGTAAGTCTCGAAAGAAAGCAGGCGGTAGGACAAACCTTCTCTTATCGCACTTATTGGACACCGCAGCCGTAGCTGAGGAGATCTGGGATCACTATCTTCCACCGTCGACCAAGAAGTGGTTGGACGACACCTCCGGAGGCCGGGGACGGTTGTTCTTCGCTTGGCTGTGCGGGATACATGACTGCGGCAAGGCCACACCCGCGTTTCAGAGCGTGGACGACGAGGGCGCCGAGGCGGTCCGTCGGGTGGGGCTGACCTGGAACGCGCATGCGGTGAAGCGCAATCCATGGCGACACGACAAAGCCGGTGCGATGATCCTGCGCACCCTTCTCCGGGAAGCCGGCTGGGACGCACAGCAGGTCGCCTGGCTCTGGCCGCTGGTGGCAGGTCATCACGGGTCATTTCCTTCAGTGGGCGTGTTCTCGGGACGCATCACAGCGCGGGGCGAGCCGCAGGGCAAGGGCCCTGCATGGTCAGAGGTTCAGCGTGCGCTCGTGGAGACGTTCACCCGCCTGCTCGGCTATGAAGGCCTCGCCGAGGTTCAGCCCACAGCGGTCCCCAGCAGGGCAGTGCAGCTGCAGCTCAGTGGCCTTGTGGTCATGGCCGACTGGATTGCCAGCGACGAGCGTCATTTCTGGGGGATCGACAATCTGGCCGACGTGAGCCTGGACAAGGCCAGGTCCCGCGCCGCCGACGCCTGGGAGAGCCTCGGGTTGAGAAGGGGCTGGGGCGTCCTCGGCCTCCCCGCCTCCGACGCCTTCCGTGAACGGTTCGGGCAGCCGGCCCGCCCGTCACAGGATCTCGTCATACGAACCGCCCGACACATGCCGGCGCCTGGGTTGCTGATCGCCGAGGCCCCGATGGGCGACGGGAAGTCGAAGGCGGCTCTGCTGGGGGCCGAGGTGCTGGCGGCGCGGTTCGGAGCCGATGGGGTGTACGTCGGGATGCCGACGCAGGCAACGAGCGATCCGATGTTCAGCCAGGTGCGCGCATGGCTTGCAAAGTTGGGTGACGGCTTGGCTGAGCAGGTGACTCTGCTGCACGGCAAGCGGAGGTTCAACAAGGAATGGTGCGCCCTCCTTAGGGAGTTCGATGGTGACGCGGACGGTCGTTTCGGCAGCGTCGCTGAGGACGAGCGCAGTAGGAGTGAACGGTCGCTCTGTGAGGACGACGAGCCGGAGAGGAAAGGGCCGGCGGCGTGGTTCCTTGGGCCGATGCGTGGCCTGCTGAGCCCGTTCGTCGTTGGCACGATCGATCAGTTGCTCTACGCCGCCACCCGGACCAAGCACGTGATGCTGCGCGCGGCCGGGCTCATGGGCAAGGTCGTCATTCTCGATGAGGTCCATGCGGCTGATGTGTACATGTCGCAGTTCCTCAAGGAGGGGCTGCGCTGGCTCGGCCAGGCCCAGGTGCCGGTGATCATGCTGTCGGCCACGCTGCCTCCTGCGCAACGTCAGGAGCTTGTCGCGGCCTACCTGGCGGGTGCCGCGTCCCAGGAGGAGTTCGACGTGCGGGACCTGCCGGAGCCACAGGGATATCCCAACGTCACCGCTGCGTGCCTGGTCGACGGCCGGGCCGTCTACGACGTCGCCCATGTTGGGCAGTGGCGTGAGGACCTGAAGGTGGCGGTCACGGTTCTGCCGGAAACGCCGTCCTCAGGCACATCAAACAAGTCGGCCGCCGGCGGCTTGGTCGCCGATCTCATCGAGGAGCGGCTGGCGCAGGGCGGGTGCGCGCTGGTGATCCGTAACACGGTGCCGCGCGCACAGGAGACGTACCGGGAGCTGCGCGGACGTTTCGGCGATGAGGTGCGGCTTCTGCACGGGCGGATGACCGCGCATGACCGGGCGGAGAAGACCGAGGCGTGCCTGAAGCTGCTCGGCCCGCCCGCTGAGGACGGGCCAGGGCGTCCCCGCCGCCTCATCCTGGTGGCGACCCAGCTCGCCGAGCAGTCCTTCGATGTGGACGCCGATCTGCTGGTCACCGATCTGACGACCATCGACCTGCTTCTTCAACGTCTGGGGCGTGTGCATCGCCATGACGGCGTCGAGCGGCCGGAGCGGCTTCGCAAGCCGGAGGTTGTGGTCACGGGATTCGCCCCGCAGCGCGGGCAGGTGCCTTGGATCCTGCCGGCGAGCGAGGGAATCTACGGGCGTTACCTGCTGCTGCGCACCGCCGCCGTGGTCTGCCAGGCCGAGGGCGGCCGGTGGCTCGTGCCGAGGGACGTGCCGCACCTGGTGAGGAAGGTCTACGACGGCGAGCCCGGTCTCGTGCCGCCGGATTGGGTTGGCGCTGAGCAGGAGGCGTACGCCGAATGGCAGTCCAAGCAGGGGAAACGCGCCCGGAGCGCGGAGGATTACCTGCTTACCCGGCGCAATGAGCACACCAGTCCGACGCTGGACGGCTTGCACTACGGTGCGGCATACGGCCGCGTGACCGACGAGACGTTGCAGGCGGTCGTCCGGGACGGCGATCCCAGCATGGAGGTCGTCCTGATCCGCGGTGACGACCGTGGTTACCGCACGCTGGGCGGCAGGTGGCTCGGGGTGAACGGTGAGGCGCTTTCGCAGGAGCTGCTGGAGGAAGTGCTGGGGGCGACCGTACGGCTTCCGCCGAAGCTCACCCAGGCCGCGGAACGCGACCTGGCACCCCTCGACGGGTGGCGCGATCACCCCTGGCTCAAGCACACCCGCGTTGTCATCCTGGACGAAACCGGGGCGGCTGCACTCGACGCGTACACGCTGCGGTACGACGAGGAGCTAGGCCTGATCGTGGAGGGCGGCCCGCAGTGGCACGGCAGGCGGCGAAGATGAGATTCTCCTAAAGGCGCCTCTTTCCGGCAATCCTTACGATGTGGCACAAAAGGGAAAAGGCCGACCGGGTTGTGGCATCCCCGCGGATGCGGGGCCGACGGTCGCCCAAGACACGGCTACGGGCCATCTCCGGCAGACTGGGCCTTCCGGACCTGAAGTACGGAGCAGGGTCACTCTAAGCATTTTCCCCTCACGGATGCGTGACTTATGACACGCTTGTTTCAGCAAACTCTCTAGACACGGCTAATTCGAGGACTTCTCATGCCCGTGTACGACTTGGTCGACTCGCAGTGGCTGCCTTTACGCCCAAAAGGCGCAAAACGCCCCGAAGAGTTCTCTCTGCGTGAGGCATTGCTGCGCGCCCACGAATTCGACGGCCTGGTAGTCGACCTTCCCACCCACACCCCGGCCCTGCTTCGACAGGTCCTGCTGCCCGTTGTGCTGCACGCGCTGGGACGACCCCGAGACCGCGCGGAGTGGGCGCGCAGGTTCCATGCCGGCCACTTCACCCGCGAGGAGCAGGACAAGCTCTGCGCCTACCTGGAAAAGCGCCGGGCGCGCTTCGACCTGTTCGATGCGGAGGCCCCTTTCGCCCAGGTGGGCGGCCTACACACGGCCAAGCAGGAAACCAAGGGCTCCGCCCTGCTGGTGGCCACAGCGGCCTCCGGCAACAACGTCCCGCTCTTCGCCAGCCGTACCGAAGGGGATCCGCTGCCGCTGACACCGGCCCAGGCGGCCCGGTGGCTGTTGCACGCCCACTGCTGGGACACAGCGGCGATCAAGTCCGGCGCCGCCGACGACCCGCAGGCCAAGGCGGGCAAGACGACCGGAAACCCGACCGGCCCGCTGGGAGCACTGGGAGTGATCGTCCCGGTCGGCTGCAACCTGTACGAGACGCTGATGCTCAACCTCCCCATCGGCGCCCAACCTGGTGACGATCTTCCCCAATGGGCGCGTGAGCCGCTCAAACCAGCGTGGAAGGTCAGAGCCGCCACCGGCCTGCTCGACCTGTGGACCTGGCAGGCCCGGCGCATCCGGTTGATCCCTGAAGAGACCGACGACGGTACGAGGGTCTCTCGGGTCGTCCTGTGCGCCGGGGATCGTCTGGAGGCCATCCCCGAGTGGGAACCCCATACGGCGTGGGCCTTCGCGAAAGCACCTAAGAGCGCGACTGGAACGCTCCGAAGGCCCCAACGACACGCCCCCGGTAAAGCCGCTTGGCGCGGGCTGCAGGCTCTGCTGGCGTCGGAACGACAGGACCGCGACGGCGCCTTCGAGACCTCGGTGCTGCTGCGCCAACTGGCCGGCCTCCAGGCCGAGGACCTGATCGGCTTCGACTACCCGCTCCAGGTGGAGACGATCGGCATCACCTACGGCAACCAGTCCGCCGTCGTCGAGGACATCCTGTTCGACTCGATCCCCTTGCCGGTGTCGGCCCTGCGCGCCGAGGAGGACGCCTACACCGTCTTGCTGGAGGTCACCGAGCAGGCGGAGGACCTGGCCAAGGCCGTGAACAACCTCTCCGCCGATCTTCGCCGGGCCGCCGGAGCCGACCCCATCCCCTGGGACAAGGGGCAGCGTCCCGGGGAGTTCGTCCTGCACGCTCTCGACCCGCTCGTCCGCCGCTTCCTGATAGGCGTCCGGGCGAGCGCCGATGACGCGGACCTGCTGGAGCGGGGCCGTATCGCCTGGGAGAAAGCCGCCCGGGACCGAACCTGGGAGGTCGCGGAGAGGCTCTTGGCCACCGCCACCCGGGGTGAGTTCGGGGGCCGCACGATCGAGAAGGACGGCCGCCAGCTCACCTACCGGCTGGCCACAGCCGAGCAGAACTTCCGCCGGCGGCTCAAAGCCACCCTGCCCCGCTGCGCGCCCGCCGCCGGCAACTTCGTCGAGGACATGTCCGCGGCCACCGCCCCCGTGGCCTGAACCCCTTGAAGGTGAGGATTCGCATGCCCGTTCCGAACCGCCGGACCGCACGCTACTGGTCCCGGTACATCGCCCCGGACGGCACATGGCGGAGAAAAGACGAGCGGCCTCCGGGTGAGGACCTGGCCGCGCTGCGCGCGGGGCTCGGCCGCGAAGCCGGGACCGTGCCGGCCCTGTGGCCGCACTACCGCTCCCTGACCGATGACCGGCTCGCTCGCAGGGGCGAGATCTCCGAGGAGCAAAGGGCCGAGCACGCCGCGCTCGCGCTGTACGGGCTGCACCAGCAGGCCCGCCCCGAGCCCATGCACCGGCCCGGCGTCCGCTTGGGCCAGGCCCTGCGCCGGCTGCACCAGAGCGGCAAGTTCACCCAGGAGGCCGTGGACCGCCGGGTAAACGCCGCGGCTTCCGCCACCCGGGTCTCCGCCTTGCTCAACCACCTGCGTGGTCTGATCACTCAGCTGCGCGTCATCGGCCAGCCGATCGACTACGACCTGCTGCTCAACGACATTCGCGATTGGCAGCGGCCCGAAGCCCGGCAGCGGGCCCGCCGCCGCTGGGGCCTGGACTACTACGGCTGGTCCCCCGCCGATGAAACGGCACCCGACTCTGACCCAGTACGTCCTTGATCCACCCCGTACGACAACAGCAATCTCTTTCCCTCTTTGGAGTCCTCCATGGACAAGCGTCTCTACATCGACGTCCACATCGTGCAGACCGTCCCGCCCGCCAACCTCAACCGCGACGACCAGGGCAACCCCAAGGAGGCGTACTTCGGCGGCGTGCGCCGAGCCCGGGTCTCCTCCCAGGCGTGGAAGCGCGCCACCCGTACCGCCTTCGCCCGGCACGCACCCGAGCAGGACCACGCCACCCGCACCAAGCGGATCGTCGCCGAACTCGCCAAGCGCCTGGCCGTCCGCACCGGATTGGACACCGAGCAGTCCGGCCGGCTGGCGGCCAAACTCCTGGAACCGTTGGGCATCAAGGAGGGCAAGAAGGCCGGCGACACCGCTTACCTGCTGTTCTTCGGCTACCGGCAGCTGGAGGACATCATCGACCTGGTCGCCGACCAGGCCACCGAGCTGGCGGCCCTGGACGACGACCGGCTGTCCGCCGCGGTGAAGGAGCTGCCGGTGGCCAAGAAACTGCAGAGCGGGCACCCGATGGATGTGGCCCTGTTCGGCCGCATGGTCGCCGACATCCCCTCCCTCAACGTCGACGCTGCCGCCCAGGTCGCCCACGCGCTGTCGACGCACGCCGTGGAGCTGGAGTTCGACTACTACACGGCCGTCGACGACGAGAACCTCAAGGAGGAGACCGGCGCCGGCATGATCGGCACGATCGGATTCAACTCCGCCACCCTGTACCGATACGCCACGGTCGGCCTGCACCAGCTGGCCGCCAACCTCGGTGACATCGACGCCGCACTCGACGCGGTTGAGGTCTTCGTCCAGCACTTCGCCCGGTCCATCCCCTCGGGCCACCAGAACTCCTTCGCCCACCGCACGCTGCCCAGCCTGGTTGCGGTCGTGGTGCGCGACGACCAGCCGGTCAACCTCGTCTCCGCCTACGAAAGACCAGTCGTCCACCGCGAAGGCCAGGAGGAAGGCATCGCTGAGCTGTCGGCCCTGCGTCTCGCCTCCGAGTACGAGCGCGCCACCCGGCAGTGGGGGGATGCGCCCGTCCACACCGCCGTCTGCCACACCTTCGATTCCGAGGGCGCCACGGCTGCACGGCTCGCCTCGACCTTCGGCACGGAGCAGACCTTCCCCGAGCTGGCCGCCGGCCTGCGCGGCGCGCTCGTCGAGTCCATCAAGAAGGCCGGATGAGCGCCGCTGAAGCCACGCTGGTGCTGCGCCTGGGCGGTCCGCTGCAGTCCTGGGGCGACCGCAGCGTGTTCAACCGCCGTGACACCCGGCCCGAGCCGACCAAATCGGGGATCCTCGGCCTGCTCGCGGCCGCGGCCGGCAGGGAACGCGAGGAGCCTGTGGGTGAGCTGCTCGACCTCCGGATGGGAGTGCGGGTGGATCAGCCCGGCACCCTGCTGCGTGATTACCACACCGTCAGTGACTACCGCGGACGACCGCTACCGCAGGCCGGAGTGTCGGCCAAGGGCGTGCAGAAGCCCACCTCACCGGCCAAGTTCACCCACGTCACCCAGCGGTTCTACCTCCAGGACGCGGTCTTCCTCGCTGCACTCCAGGGCCCCGATGCGCTCGTGCGGCCACTCGCCGACGCCGTGAGGCACCCGGTCTTCCCGCTCGCCCTCGGCCGCCGTTCCTGCGTCCCCACGCACCCGCTCTTCCTTGCCGTCCGCGAGGCCCCGCTGGAGGAGGTCCTGCGCACCGAGCCCTGGCAGGCCAGCGAGGCAGCCAAACAGCAGCTCTACGCCCGCCGCCGAGCACGCTCGGCCACCATCGACCTACCCGCGACCCTGGACGACCCCGAGGGTGACGATTCCCTCAACGACGTACCGGAGTCCTTCGCGCCGCGCGACCGTCGATTCATCAGCCGCCGCGTCCGCCACATCTGGGTGACCCTGCCGACCGGTTTTCCTGAATCCGACACCGCCGCCGACGGCCACGACCCGTTCGCCCTTTTGGGCTGGTGACCGCATATGACCTACCTGTCGCGAATCCGTATCAACCCTCACCGCGAGAAGGGCCGGCTGCTCCTGTCCAACCCGCGCACCATGCATGGCGCCGTCATGCACGCCATCCCTGACGACCCCGCCGGCGAACGCATCCTGTGGCGGCTGGACGCCGACAACCCTCATCGCCCCTTCCTCTTCGTGCTCACCAAGTCCAAGCCCGACTGGTCTCACCTCGTCGAGCAGGCCGGCTGGCCCGAGGCGGACGGCGAGCACGCCGCGGTGCGGGACTACGCGCCGCTGCTCGCCCAGATCGCCGCCGGCCGGGAGTTCGCCTTCCGGCTCACCGCCAACCCGGTGCAGAACACTTCCAACCCGATCAAGCCCAGCGAGATCCAGGCCAAGCAGACGGCTGACGGCAGGCAGCGCTCCTACCGCATCGGCCACCGCACCGCGGCCCAGCAGCTCACCTGGTTCCTCACCCGGACCGAGCGTTGGGGGTTCGACGTTCCCGAGGCCCGCACCGACCCCCCAGCGCGTGGCCTGGAGCCCGAAGAGGGTCCTGACGTCCCGTCGGCACGCGAGGTTCGGATCACTGCCCGCAACCGCCTTTCCTTCAAGAAGAGAGGCGACGATAAGAAGCCCGTCATTCTGCACACCGCGACCTTCGAGGGGCGGCTCCGCATCACCGATCCGGTGGTGTTCACTGAACGACTGCTGGGCGGTATCGGCCCGGCCAAGTCCTACGGTTGCGGCCTGCTCACCCTCGCCCCGCTCCAGGCTCACACTCTGAACGGGCACAGGGCCACGGGGAACAGGTGATGGTCCGAGGAGGAGAGCACCCCGCGCCGCGGGTGCCGCGTCGGCCCCGCACCCGCGGGGATGGTCCGTTTGCCGAGGATATGGAGGGTGGCTACCCCGAGTCGGCCCCGCACCCGCGGGGATGGTCCGCCGTGCTCCGCCTCGTGCAGAGCGGCAGCCCTGTCGGCCCCGCACCCGCGGAGATGGTCCTCGCCCCCCGTGCAGTGCTCTTACCGGCGCCTGGTCGGCCCCGCACCCGCGGGGATAGTCCTCTTCTCCTATCTTGACTACCCGTATGCCCGATGTCGGCCCCGCACTCGCGGGGATGGTCCCCTGGGGGAGCTCCCGGAGCCCCTGCACGACGAGTCGGCCCCGCGCCCGCGGAGATGGTCCCTCGTCAGCGGCCACGCTGACGGAGGTGTAGGCGTCGGCCCCGCGCCGGCGGGGATGGCCCTGTGCGGTCGCTGGACGGACAGGCGCTGTTCAAGTCGGCCCCGCGCCCGCGGGGATGGTCCGCTATCACGGCCCGGGGCCGGGTCTCTACCAACGTCGGCCCCGCGCTCGCGGGGATGGTCCGGAGCACAGGACCCATGACCATGTCCCCCGAGTGTCGGCCCCGCGCCCGCGGGGATGGTCCGGAGCTGGGCCGCACCGGCAGGTCGGTGGGCATCATCGGCCCCGCGCCGCGGGGATGGTCCTGCGGCCCTGGCGGTCATCCAGTGGAGGTCCTCGTCGGCCCCGCGCCCGCGGAGATGATCCCGCGACAAGGCGATCGGCTGTCTCCACCGGGTCGTCGGCCCCGCGCCCGCGGGGATGGCCGGTGTTCAGGCGGGTGGCGAGGCGGACTATCTCCTGCTGGTCGCCGCGGCAGCCGGGGTGTAGTGCCGCGGAGTGGCGGACGGGTGTGCGGGTGCAGGCGTGGCCATGGGTGGCGTCTCCTCACGTCCAGCGGGTCACGGTCGCGGGCAAGGATGCAGGGGACCGATAGTTAGTGCCTGGTCTCGCTCGAGGTGGGGCTTCAAAATATGGGGCACCGACGAAGGAGTGCCCTTGCCCGGTCCCCGTGATTACACGAGAGGCACCAGGGCCGCCCTGGTCTATCTGAGCGGCGGCCTGTGTTACTGGCCTGGATGCCCTGAGCCTGTCCTACGGAAGGTGGAGGGCGGGTGGAAGTTGATCGTCGACTACGCGCATATCCGGGCCGCGGAGATCGGAGGACCTCGCTATGACGCGCGCATGACTGATGACGAGCGGCGGGACGTCTCCAACATCATGCTGTTCTGTCCTCCGCATCACGACATGGTCGACGATCGACCTGACTGGTACTCCGTGGAGATGCTGCTTCGGTGGAAGACGCAGCGGGAAGCCGCCCCGCATGAGGCTCTGGAGCGGCTCCGGGAGGTCACGCCGGCAGGTCTGCGGAGCATCGTTGCCGAGAGCCTCGAAGATCACGATGAGCGGATGTTGGAGGTTCTGGATCGCCTTCAAAGGAGCGACAAGGAGGCCGCAGCGTTGATGCGCGGCCTGGTTGATGAGCTCACCGAGGCCTACAGCCTGCTGAAGCGCAGGGCGTTGGACCCGGTGGTGGTCGAGGAGTTCAGCCGGGCGACGAAGACCTTGCGGGAGATCGCGGGCAAGGGGCAGTTATCGGAGTTCGCTCAGGCTGTTCGGACGCTCGCGAGGCGGTTCCCGAACGGCCTTCAGTGACCTACCCGCCGGGCTACGGCAGGCGTTCGATGACGAGCGGTGCGAGGGCCAGCAGCGAGTACGGCTCGGCGGTGAGGACCGGCCAGCCGCGGGAGGTCGCTTCTGCTGAGACGAATCAGCCGTAGCGGAAGGCCGCGGTCCCCAGGCTGGCGAGCGAGGCAGGGCGGCTGGGTCGGGTGCGGGCCATCGCAGAGTCAGCGTGATGGGCGGAAGAGTAACCGCCTAACCAAGCAGAGCGGGCCTGAACCGCGTACGCTGAGGAGAACAGCCACATGGGCGGTGACCTATTCGGATGGTCAACCCAGCCGCCCCGTCCTACTAGGAGGGACCATGGCCCTGAGACGTCTTGCGCATGAATTCGCCGCGGAGATCGCGAACCACGACTGGAGCGACGCCACCGAGCGGTTGGACCGCGCCGGCCATAGGCGGGAGTTCGACTCGAAGGTCAGCGGTGAGCCGCCCCTCACTCCGCAGGAGACGATGCGGGTGAAGACGAACGTCATGTGGGTGACCGCTCAGGTCCTCGCGCATGAGGACCCCAACTTCGACATCCACGAGTTTGCCCGCCTGTGCGGAGTCACTGGGTTGTCGCCGCTGTCGCTGGAGAATGGCTTGCGGCGGGACCGGGACGGCAGCTACATGCAGGCGCCCGCGGTGCAGTAGTTGCCACTGGTGGCACAGAACGGCCCCGTCCTCTACGGAGGGCGGGGCCGCTCTCATGCTGTCAGAGGTCAGGCGCGCTTCCACCGCCACCGGGTGTCGCCGCTGACTTTCAGGCACTTGTAGCGGCGGTTGGTGACCTTGGCGTAGCCGTACCGGTTGCGGGCGGCAGACGGGCAGAAGGCGCCGGGCGTGATGCACCGCCACACGTTGCCGTCGCGCCGGTAGGTGCACGCGCTGAGGCTGGCAGCGGCGGCCGGCGCTTGGGCCGCGGTGGCGGAGGCGGGCAGTGCCGCGGCCGGGACGACTAGGACCGACCCGGCCAGGGCGGCGGACACGAGCAGACGTCTGAGCACGAAGACTCCCGGGGTGGAGCGGATGCGTCGCATGTGAGACGACCAACGGGCGGGGCTGGTTGGCCGCGAGCCAGGGGAGGTTGGCGTCCCAGGCTGTCAGGCGGTTCGGCGGGATCAGCCCTGGCCTCCCCGAAATAGAAGACACATGCAACAGAACGGGCCTGTCCTCTGCAGAGGACAGGCCCGTTTCCGCTGTCTGGGGTCAGGCTGGTTGCCGTACGGCTCGCAGATCAGGGAACTGGAACAGCTCGCCAGCGTGCTCGGCCAGCAGTTGAGCGATGGAGACGGGTACAAGGTTGATCCTGGCGAGGCCCGCCGCGGTGAGCGGTACCTCCTCGATGATGTATTCGCCGCGCGCCGGGTCGGTGAACTCCGGACCGCTGCGACGGGCCGGATCCCAGGAGTGGAGGCGGGCCAGGAAGACGTGTTGGCGGTCGTCCCCCTCGGCGATGTGGATCAGAGAGTGGATGGTGGCCTCACCGGCCAGTTCCTCGTGGATCTCGCGGTGCAGCGCCGCCTCCAGGCTCGCGTCGCCGTCCTCGACGCCGCCGCCGGGCAGCACCCAGTACGGCGCCATGCCGGCGCGGACGCGTTTGATGGTCAGCAGATGGGCGGTCGGCGTGATGAGGACGCCACGGACCCGTGCAGGCTGCGCCGTCATGTCCAGACGCGCATCTCGTTGACCTGTTCCTTGGCTCGCAACGCATCGGACAGGTCGACTCCCGCGCGGTTGGCGATCGCCGCGACGTAGATGAGGACATCGGCGAGCTCGGCGCCGACGCTTCCCGTCGAGCTGGTGGGGTCGATCGACAAGGCGGTGTGCTTGCGTACCGCCTTGCACACCTCCCCGGTTTCCTCGCTGAGTTTCAGGCACTGCTCGATGATCGTGCTGTCGGAGAAACCGCGTTCTTTCTCCATCTCCGCGACATACCGCTGGAGCGCCTCCAGCGACGGAGAATGCGTACTGGGAAGAGGCTGCATGATGGTCCCGGGTGTGACGGGTGGGAAGGCCGCCACGCTAGCAGCACCACCTGCGACGCTTCGCGAAAATCAGGCTTCCGCATGCCGCGGTGGCGCCTTAGTCAGGTCAGGTGAGGTAGGTGGCGAGGCGATCGGCGAGCTCAACGGGCGTGATGGTCTCGATGCCCAGGGTCCGGGCCTTGTCGAGCTTGCTGCCTGCGTTCTCACCTGCGACGACCAGATGGGTACGCGCGGAGACGCTGGAAGACGCGCGGCCCCCCGCCTGAGCGATCAGCTCGTTCATCTCGGTGCGTGAGTACTCCGACAGGGGTCCGCTCATCGCCCCGGTCACCACCACCGTCATCCCGGCCAACGGCAGCGCCTCCCCTGCTCCTCCGGACTCTGCTTCCCCGCCCGGCACACCAGCAGGTGAGACGCCGGGCTGGGTCATGTTCACTCCTGCGGCCACGAGCTTGTCGATCACCGGGGCGAGGTCGGCCAGTTCTGCCACGATGACCGGAGCCTTTTCCCCGCCGATTCCCTCGACCTGCTCCAGCGCCACGGCGTCAGCGTCCCGCACCGCCTGCATCGAGCCGAAGTGCGTGGCGATGCGCAGCGACATGGAGCGTCCAGTGCCCAGGATCCCGAGGGCGCAGAAGACCCGGTTCAGCGGCTTGCTCCGGGCCGCGTCAATGGAGGCTAGGAGGTTGTCGGCGCTTTTCGTGCCCATGCGCTCCAAGCTCAGCAGTTGGTCACGGGTGAGGGCGAACAGGTCGGCGAAATCCTCGATCAGGCCCTTGTTCACCAACTGCACGATGATCTTCTCGCCGAGGCCATCGATGTCCAGGGCGTCGCGGGCGACCGCGTAACGGATGGCTTCGACCTGGCCGCAGGCGCGGCCCCGCACGCAGCGCCAGCGTTCTTGGGTGCGGTCGATCTCGGCCCCGCAGCGCGGGCAGACCTCGGGGAAGACGATGGGCTGCTCATCGCCGGTGCGCAGGGTGGCCACGGCACCCTCGACGCGGGGGATGACCTCGCCGGCGCGGTAGACGATGACGTGATCGCCGAGCATCAGGCCCCGCCGGGTGATGTCGGCGGGGTTGTGCAGGGTGGCGTAGGTGATGGTCGTGCCTGCGACGTTGACCGGTTCGAGGACGGCGCGGGGAGCGATGACGCCGGTCCGGCCGACGCCCCATTCCACCTCGCGCAGCACGGTGATCTTCTGCGCGGCGGGGAACTTGAACGCGGTGGCCCAGTGCGGGGTGCGTGACCCGATGCCGGCCTGGGCCTGGTCGGCGGGCTCGTCGGCCTTGATGACGGCGCCGTCGAGCTCGAAATCCAGATCCGGGCGCAGGACATTGATCTCCTGCACCCGGGCTATGGCCTGCTCCAGGTTGGTGCAGGAGTAGGTGGCGACCGGCGTGCCGATGGTCGTGCCCAGCCCGAGGCCGGCCAGGCGCGCGATGAGCTGGGTGTGGGACAGATCCTTCAGGATGGGGTCGCTGGTGTGCTCAGGCCCGGTCAGGGCGGCGTAGGCCAGGAACGTCTGCTCGATGTGGTAGGCGCGGTCCTTGGCCCGCAGCGACCCAGAGGAGGCGTTGCGGCGGTTGGCGAACACCGCCGCCCCGTGCGCGGCCCGCAGCTCGTTGGCCGCGGCGAACTGAGCCTCCGTCATCAGGACCTCGCCCCGGACCTCGACCGTGATCGGCTCGGTCAGGGTCGCGGGCAGGCCGATGATGTGCCCGATCGCGTGAGACACGTCCTCGCCGGTCGTCCCGTCTCCCCGGGTGACGAGCTGCACCAGTCGGCCGTTGCGGTAGCGGGCGGCCAGGGCCACACCGTCGAACTTGGGCTCGACGGCCCAGGCGGTCACCGCGCGCCCGCCCAGGCGGCGTTCCAGCGACGCCGCCCAGGCCCTCAGCTCCTGGTCCGAGAAGACGTTGCCCAGGCTCAGCATCCGCACCGGGTGCTCGACGTCGCCAGTGGTCACCCCGGCTGCGATCTGCTGGGAGGGTGAGTCCGCCGCGACGAGGTCGGGGTGCTCACCCTCCCAGGCGGTGATCACGCGTAGCAGCCGGTCGTAGGTCTCATCGTCCATGCTGGGCTCGCCGGACCCGTAGTACGCCTCGGCAGCGGTACGTGCCTGCGCGACCGCCTCCAGATAGGCGTCTTCATCAGCCAGGACAGCGACCGGCGCCGTCGAGTTCTCCGTCATGCTGATCATTGTGGCGGCTGTCACTGACAAGGATGAGGCTCCAGCTCACATGCGGTGGGAAGCCCCAGCGTGCGGTAGAAGGTGTCGTTCTCGAAGCGTCCGCGCGGGTCGAATCTGCCTACGGCTCGGCGGAACTGCGGGAATCCGCCGGTGCCAGCGGCGCGCACCAGCTCCGGAGTGAAGTATTTGCCCCAGTGCGGCCGGCCGCCGAGGCCGTACAGCAGGCGTTGGATGTCGTCGAACAGCGGGCGGGCGGCGGTGATCCGGCCTTCGGCGTTCATGTACGACACGAAGCCGAAGTAGGTGCTGGGTGCCGCGCTGGTGGGGCTCAGGTGTCCGCGCGCCGGCCCGGTGGTCCGCAGGATGACGGGGTAGTGCAGCTTGTAGGACGAGGCGCTCAGAAGCTCCTTGAGGGAGGCGAACGCTTCGCCGAAGACGTCCAGGGGGACGGCGATCTCCATGTTCAGCTGAGGCGCCGGGATGCCGTTCTTGAATATCTCGTAGAGCGTCCCCTTGGCGTCGGCCGCGCAGAGGAACTTCTCCAGGGTCCGGGTGGCGGGTGTGCGGCCCTGGCCGTCGCCGATGTCGGCCATGAGGTGACGGCGGGTGCGGGCCACGACGTCGTTCAGGTCGGCGGTGTGCCCGTCGCGGGGCGGGCTGTCACCGTCGTGGGTGATCCAGGCGTGTGCGACCTCATGCTCGGTGAACCACCAGCACTTGGCGGCTGTGGAGGCGATGTTCCAGACCGGGTAGAGCTCGGGCAGGCTGTCGGCGGGGACGGTGATGCGGCTACAACGCATCTGGGCGGCGAGGCGGCCGCGAAGCTCCAGGCCGACGACCACGCCGAGGCACCCGAGGTTGAGGATCGCGGACTCGAAGTCGTCGTCGGCCGGGGTGAGCCGGTGCAGGACGCCGGTGCCGTCCATGAGGTCGATGGCCGACACGCAGTCGGAGAGAGTGCCGCCGTACATGCCTTGCGCGTGGGTGCCCGTGGCGAGGGCACCGGCTACGGTCTGAGCGGTGATCACGGGCGGGCAGGCGGCGGGTTCGAGGCCGTGGCGGTCGAACGTCTTCCACACGTCGTCGAGCAGGGTGTCGCCGGTGACGCGCAGGTGTTCACCGCGCAGGTCGCACACTCCGCGGCCGGGGAGGTCGAGGACGATGCCGTGGGTGCGGTCCGGGCAGTGGAGCTGCGTGGGGTAGGTGAATCTCGACCCTAGGACGCGCACCTTGGCGTCCCCGTGCGTCAGCATCGACGCCAGTTGCTCCAGGGAGGTGATTCTCGTCCACTGGCCCTGGCCGGCGATGGCGACGTTGCCACTCCAGTTTGTGAGAGTCATGCGGGTCCAAACATGTGCTGTGTGGGCGGGTGCGGGTGAGGGCAGGACTCGAAGCCGAGGCCGAAGCAGCAGGCGTGGGTCTGCGTCCAGGCCGCCAGGTCGGTGGTGGGGCGGCCTAGGAGCTGCTCAGCGACGCGGGTCGGCGCGGCGTCCCCTTCGGTGCCGATCCGCTCCCATAGGCCGAGCACCTGTTCGGCTGCGGGTCGGCGCATTCCGTACTTGCCGAGGCTCGCGATGAAGTGCTCGTCGTCCTGGCGCTGGAACGTGATCGGTCGCCCGGTCGCCGCGTGGATGGCCGAGGCCCATTCAGCGCAGGTCGCCTGCGCGTGGTGGCTCATCAACGCGTCGCTCAGGTCGATGGACTCGGGGGAGAGGATCTTGCGGCAGAACAGCTCGGCGGCGTCATCGCAGGTGATGTACGAAAACGGGCGGTCGGCCTCGACGGGAAAGGCGAACGACCCGTTTTCGGCGATGGATTTGCACTGGTAGAGGATGTTCTCCAGGAACATGGGCAGCGGGACGAGGTCGTATTCGATCCCGGACTCACACAGCAGGACGTCGAGCGCTGCGACCTCGTCGGCCATGGCGCACTGCCCCGCGGTGAACTGGATGCCCAGGCACACGATGCGCTTGACACCGGCCTCCTGAGCCGCCCGCAGGTACATGTAGCCGATCTCGACACGGCGGTCGATGGGAGGCACCATCAGCATGGTGTCGGTGCCGGACAACGCCTCAGCCAACGACCCGGAGCGGTTCGGCTCCCAGTCGCGGAGCTGCACGTCGATGTCGTGGACGGCGCGGCCGGCGGTTTGAGCCTCGGGAATCGCCAGACGCAACGTCAGCTCCGGCGCGTCAGCAGCGAGACGCCGCAGGGTGTAGTGGCCCACCTTGAAGAAGTTGCGGGTCGCGCCGAGCACCGTGACGGTCGGCATGGAGTCGGTCATCGCGCATCCCAGCTCTGCGTCGTCGTGGTCTCCTTGTAGAGGTCCACCGGGTTGACGTCGTTCGGGTGGTAGCCCAGCAGCAGCCGGCTTTCGGGGAAGAGGTGGTCGGCTGCCGTGGCCAGGTCGCAGGGGTGGTCGTACGGGCGCAGCCATGCCTGCCCGAAGCGGATGATGGCGCTACGCCGCTCCTGGGTCAGGTTGGGCAGGACGGCGTGCCACATGGTGTTGCCGAAGACGACCGCGTCGCCGGGTTCGGCGCGAACGATCAGGCCGCCCTCCGGGACGTCGCCCCGGGCGAGAGCGTCGTTCGCCGCCTGCCAGTAGGTGTCGCTCTTGTGGTTCACGGGCCAGCGGTGGGAGCCGGGGATGAGCACGAGGTTGCCGCTGTTGTCCGGCCGCGTGTCGGTGAAGAAGACCTGCGCCTTGAGGTGCAGCGGCCCGTTCACCTCGTCGTACGGACGTTCCAGGAAGGCCCCGGAGTCGCGGTGCCACGGCTCGTGGGCCTGCTGGTAGACCTCCCGGCGCAGCGCTTCGCTGCCCAACACCTGGAGCGACCCGTTGAGAATGCCGTACGGGACGGACATCAGGTCGCGGCACCCGAAAAGCAGTTGGTACTCGGGGATGACGTTCGCGGCGTTGCGGACCTGCGTCAGGGCGCGGTTCGTGTTGAACGAGCTGTGCGTTAGGGCCCGCTCGTTGGTGAGCTGCTGGACGGCGTTGTCCAGCGTTTTGACGATGGCGTCGGGCACGGCCTCCTTGATGAGTACGAATCCCTGCTCGGTGAACTGGGTGAGAACCTGTGAAGTCACGGTGCGCTGCTTTCTGCCGTTCCGGTGGGTGGGAGCTCCTCACGGAGTGCCGCGCGCAGCCGTTGCGCTACCTCGTCCTTCCGGGCGGGGTCGGCTAGCCGGGGGAAAACGACGATCGAATCGCCGTCGTAGCGCGGCACGACATGCATGTGGAAGTGGAAAACGGTCTGGTGGGCGGCCAGGCCGCTGGCGTGGACGAGGTTGACGCCGGCCGCCGAGCAGGACACGCGCAGGGCGTTCGCCACCTGCTTCGCGGTCGCCATGACCGCCTGGAAGGACTCGTCCGAGATGTCGAACAGGTCCTGGCAGTGCTGCTTGGGGATGACCAGCGTGTGTCCGTATGTGGCCGGTAGGTGGTCCAAGAAGCACAAGGTGTCCGGCGTCTCGGCGATGACGTGGCCTTCGACCTCCCCGTTGACGATGGCGCAGAAGACGCAAGGGGACTGCGGGTCCTCGGCCAGGTCTTGCGTCGAGTACCGAGATAGCCAGCGAGGGTCGAAGCTCAGCGCCATCGCGTAACGCACCTTTCGGCTCGGGTTCCGCTTCGTGTGGCACTCCTGCCGAGGAGAGATGTCATCTGGCGGCTGCCTTCCTTGAGTGGTCCGCCGGGGTTCCGCGGGAGGTAGGGACTTGACTGTCCGCCGTAAGCAGGGGGTGTCACCAGTGGCGATTGACGCCCTCATAGGGGGCATCTACGGTCCGACCAGAGGGCACGGCGGGCCCCTTGTCGGATCCGGCCGGCTGAAGGAAGGTGGGGTGCGACCGTTGATGCATGCCTTCGCGGAGATCCCCCATGCCGACTCACGATGCGCGCTGCGCGGGAGAGATCCGCGCCCGCGCGGTGGCCGTCCACGGCGGCGTGCTGCCGCTTGCGGTGCTGCATGACCTCGCCCGGCAGATCGCGGCCTGCTGCGGACATGGTCTTCTCAAGAGCGCTCGCCTGGCGCGGGGCTGGACGGTGGCAGAGGCGGTCGCCCAGCTGCTGCAGGCCGGGAAAGCTGCGGGGTTGCCCGAGCGTGGGGTCGAGGTGCGGGCATGGCGCCGCTGGGAGAACGGCCAGCACATCGGCGCCGACTACCAGGACCGTCTCGCTCGCCTGTTTCAGACCGGACCCGTGCAGCTCGGCTTCGCCGTCGACTACACGCCGCACCCACCGGACGGTGGAGGTGATCGTACGAACCGCCGCGACGCGCTGCGACTAGGCGCTGGTGCTCTCTTGGCTCCGGTGGTGTCCAGCGCCGAAAGCGAGGCGCGGGAGCTGACCCGCCGGAGCGAGGAAACCGATCTGGGGTCGAGCAGCATCGCTTACCTGAAGCAGGTCATCGACGACTACGGCCGTAACTACTCCCGTTACGGCGCCGATGAGCTGTGGCAGGCCGCGCACCGGGATCGCCGCCACATCGCCGAGCTGCTCGGGCTGCGCATGACGTTGTCGCAGCGGCGAGAGCTGTACGTCGCGGTGGCCTGGTTGTCGCTGACCTTGGCGTGGACATCGCATGACCGCGGGGACATCCGGGCGGCGCTGGCTTACGCTGCCGACGCCCGCCACCATGCCGATGAGGCCGGCCACGCTGAGGCGGTGGCGTGGACATGGGATGTAGAGGCCACGACGTGGCTGTATGACGATCAGCCAGAGCGGGCGCTGGACGCCGCGCGGCGCGGCGCTGCTCTCGCGCCGGCCGAAAGTGCCGCGCAGACTCGTCTGGTCGGGCAGCTCGCACGCATCCACGCTCGGCTCGGCCACGTTGATGCGGCTTGCGCCGCATTGCAGGTGCTGGGTGCTCAGGCGGAGCGGCATCCGCTACACCAGCCGGGGCTGTTCGCCGCTGACTCGGTGCGGGCCTGGTCGGTGGCAGCGACCTCCAATCTGTGGTTGGGCCGTTACGAGCAGGCTCGTTCCTACGCCAGCCAAGCGCTGGAGGTGTATGAGCAGGAGCCGCAGATCTCGCCGACTCGGCGGGCGATCACCGCGCTGGACTTGGGCATCGCGTGTGCCCGGCTCGGCGACGCCGATCAGGCTGTCGCTCACGGCCTGGCGGCGATCTCCACCCAGCGGTACGCCGCGGCGATCGTCACCCGTGGCTCGGCTCTGGGCGCAACGCTGGAACGCATCTACCCCAGCGCCGCGGTGGTCGGTGAGTTCCGCGCTTCTCTGGCGGAGAGGAAGAGTGCCGGGTGAAGTGCTGGTCGTTGAACTCTCGACGCGCGATCGTCAGAGTGTGCTGTCTGCCCGTGTGCAGGGAAATTGCCTCACGTACTGACGGATCCGGTCGCGGTCCTCGGGGAACGCGCTCTGCCAATCGTGCTCCAGCGGCATCCAAGCGGCCGCGATCGACCTCGACACCATACGGAGGGTCACCCGGGCGGTCGAGATCCCCGCTGACGTTCTTGGCGCGCTTATTGATATCCCGGTCTGTCCTGTGGCTACGGTGGCCTCGACAGCCACTCCGGTCGAGGAGGACCCGATGCATCGCCGTACCCTCCTGTCCGCCGTAGGGCTGGCGATCCCCGCACACCTGCTGGCCAAACTGGATGACGCCCTGGCCGTGGGGCTGGCGTCGCCCACCCCTCCGGACCTGTCGCGCATCACTGCCCGCCTCACCCAGGCGCGGGCCCGATACGACATGGGTGATCTCACACGGCTGATCGCCGACCTACCTGAACTGCTGACCAACGCACATGAGGCGGCCGACCTCCACCCCAGGCCGGACGCCTACACGCTCGCGGCGTCCTGCTACGACCTGGCGACCCTGGCCCTCAACAAGATCGGCGGCCACCAGGCGAGCCGCATCACTGCGGACCGCGCCACGATGCTGGCCAAACTGTCCGGCTCACCGGTCAGCATGGCCTCCTCGGCGCGGTGCCTGGGCATCGTGCTGCGACAGGAGGGCCGCGAGGCGGTCGCCGACCAGGTCACACTGCGCGCCATCGCACTCCTGGAGTCCACCGGGCTCACCCAGCCCGCCGAGGCCGCGACCTACGCGCAGATGCTATGCGCCAGCGCCTACAACTCCGCTCGACTCGGCGACCGCGACAGGGCCCTGTCGATGATTCGAGAAGCGTCCCAGGCCGCGGCTCATCTGCCCGCTATCCTGGGCCAGCGCCACGCCTTCAGTTCCGCGCACATCGCGGGGTACACGGTCAGCGTGCATTGGCGGTTGGGCGACGCGGGCGCGGCACTCCACGCCGGCCACGACCTGCATCCGAGCCAATTGCCTACGCCCGAACGGCGGGGGCGGCTGCACACGGACCTGGCGCGGGCGTGGTGGCAGTGGGGCAAACCAGAGCAGACGGCATCCGCCCTGCTGGCCGCGTACCGGCATGCGCCGAGCGAGGTCCGCGACCGGCCCGCGATCCGGCAGATAGCGGTGGAGCTGGCCGAGCGGCACCCCCGGGTGGCAGGCGTTCCCGAGCTCACCTTGGCTGTCAGCCACCGCCACAGATCGCGTCCCAGCGCGTAGTTCGGTGGTGTACCGCTCAAGCCGTCATAACCAGTGTGCAGGGAAATTGCCTCACGTACCGACGGATCCGGTCGCGGTCCTCAGGGAACGCGCCCTGCCAATCGTGCTTCAGCGGCACCCAGGCGGCCGGCTGATGGCTTTCCTCTGACAGGGGGTGTCCGCGGTCGATGATCGCCGCGTACGCCAGCCCGAGCGTCGGTGACCAGTCTGATCGATAGGAGCGTAGGAAGACGGCTGCCGGCGCGGCCGACAGTTCCCCCGAGACGCCCGTCTCCTCCAGGAGTTCCCTGGCTGCGGCTTCGCGTGGTGTCTCGTCCGGCTCGACTTTGCCGCCGGGCGGGACCCAGCCGCGCCACCGGTGTCGGACGAGCAGGATGTGGCTGAAGGTGGGATCGATGGCCCAGACCTCGGCGGCGAGAGGCTCCATCGGCCCTGTGCGGGCTTCTTCGAGCCAGGTGCGAGCGTCGTCGAATTCCTGTACGGCGCGGCGGGCGTCAGCGGCCGCCGCGTCCAGGGTCCTCTGCGTCACGTGGATCACCCGCGCTACCTTATGCAGTCGCTATAGGGGCTGTGGGGCGTTCGGGATGTGCTTCAGCGCTCAGCGCCGGCCCTCCTCGCCGGAGCCGGGACCGTCTTGGATGAGCCGCTCAGCCTCATCGTGGAGGGCGGCGATGAGGAGCAGAGGCAGGCGCATATCGTCTCCGACGATCTCGTCGAGCACGTCCACGGGCGCCTCCTCAGTATCGGACGCCCCATATGCCCCATGCGTTCACATTTACGGGGCTTGGGGTGCGCCCGCTTTGGGAGCACTTTGGGGATGGTGTTGCTGTGAAGGGCGCCCTCAAACGCGTGGAGCCCCCGCCCATGCTCGGGCGGGGGCTCCTTGCGGCGTACCGCTACCCCTCGCCCCGCCGGATCGCCTCCATCTCCTCCACCGGAGCACCCGCCGCCTCGGCGAGCCGTGCCCGCGCGGCGTCCAAGTCGAGCTGAGCGAGGACGGAGAAGAGAGCACGCGCGTCAGGATCCATACCGCTCATGTTCCCCGCCCGGGTGATCGTCCGCAGACAGACAGCACGACACCCCCCCGCGCGCAAGAGGCCGAGACTGTCGTTACGCCTGAGACGCGGTTCCTCCCAGCGGACCTAGTCTCGATCGATAGCGCGCTGGAGCTGGATGTCGCTGGCCGCGACATCTGCTACCCCTACGGTGCGCTCGTAGCTACAGACGATGCAGTGCCCGATGATGGTCTCGTCATACTGCTCGTCGTCGCAGTGGGACCCGACGAGGGATCTGTTGCCGCATACGGGGCACTCCCCGACAGCAAGGTGTTCTTTCCGCTCTGCCCACGAACGCGGCGTTAGTGAGTACTGCTCGACGTAGTTGATTTGCTCTCGGCGCGCGCGTTCCTCGGCGCCCAGCGCCTCCAGATACCTAGAAGCGCGACTCTGCTCGGCGGCATCTTCGGCCTCGTGACCACTCCTTGGGTCGCGCTCGTCCATCTGCGCCTGGTCGTGCTCGCCGATCGGGAAGTCCATGTCAAAGGGATCCGTGGTCATCAAGTCAGCATGACACGGCGTTCAGCGGTTCTCTGGGGATCGTCCGTAGCCGGACAGCGCGATGCCCCTACCCCGAGGGGCAGGGGCGTCAGAGGGTTGTCACTCCACGATCTCGCCCAGTGCCGTGTCGAACGCCTTCGCCTGGTCCGGGGGCAGCTCCTTCGATACCCGCACCAGCACCGGCCCCGCGACATAGTCGTACTCGCCGAGCGCGGGCATCTTCTTGCCGATCTGCTGGATGTAGTCGGCACGCTGCTCCGCCTGGTCGGCGTCGTCGAACACCTCGACGCTGCCGCCGAGTTGGACGTCGCCCTTGTCGACGCCGACGAGCTTGGAGGCGTCGACCCGTTGGTCGGTGAACGATGCCTTGGAGGTGTAGCCGTTGGGGCGACCGAGGAGCTTGTTCGGGTCGTCGTTGGCTGTGTAGGTCACGGTGAGCGAGACCGGCAGGCCCTTATCGGTGAGTGCCTTGATGACGCCGGCAGCGTCCAAGTCGGTGCTCGCTCCGCCGCACGAGGTGATGGCGGCGACCAGTGCTCCGGCGGTGAGAGCCGTTCTCAGGCGGAGGGAGAGGGGGGTGGGCATGGGAGTCTCCGTTGGCTGTGGGGTGGGCTCGATGTCTTGGTGATCTTCAGACGCCTGGGTGGGGTGTGGCGGTTACACGTGTGTGTGACATTCCTGGCCGACTGCGCTATTGGATGAGGTTGCGGCGCCGGCGGTGCGCTGCTGTTCGCCGTACGGCATCGTTAGGGCAGACCGGCTCCCGGCCCTCGGCAGCAGAGCCTTCCACCTTGATCGACATCACGACACCATGAGACGGTGCCAATCTCCATCTCACCGGTCATTCCGGCCGGTCATCTCAGCAGGCACGCCCAGCCCGTTCTCCGTACCGACGAACTGATCCTGAGGCCCTGGCTTCCCGAGGATGCCCCAGCCGTACTTCAAGCGTTCACTGACCCTGCCATCCGCTACTGGCACCGGCAGACCAAGGCCTCGCAGGAGGAGGCGCTGGCCTGGATCGGTCAATGGCCCGACCGCTGGCAGGCCGAAAAGGACGCCTGCTGGGCTGTCACCCGTGCCGCCGACGTGGTCAGACGTGTTTCCCTATGCGCCATCAACCTCTTCGAAGGGGCTGCGCAGATCACCTATTGGAGCCTGCCGGCCGCCCGCGGCCAGGGTGTCGCCACCCGCGGCGGTGCACAGGTGGCGCGGTGGGCTTTCGAGATGGGATTTCATTGCCTGGAACTGAAGCATTCAGTCGCCAATCCCGCCTCGTGCCGGGTGGCGGACAAACTTGGCTTCCCGCTGGAAGGCACCATGCGCGGTGCGCTTCGTCATGAGGACGGATGGCATGACATGCACCTGCACGCACGGATCGTAGACGGCGAGTCAGTACCGGCTGACCTCAGCAATTAGCGTGCCGTACATCACGACTGCCCTCCGTCGAGAAGCACGAGCTTGGCGACCCGCAGCCGCATGGGCCTGCGGGCGGCATTCTCCCAGAACACCCGGTCGTCGTCGGCCTGCTCGAGGGTGGCGCGCATACGCGGCGTCATCCACCCGGAGCGGTCACCGACCTGGTCGGCGTCGACCACGACGTAGCCGACCACCTGCTCGGGCTGCTCGGGGACGGTGGTCGTCATCGCGTGACCTCCTGGTGCTCGATGATGAGGGCCTTGCAGGACAGGAGCCGGATCGGCACGTCGCCGCGGCCGGCCTCCTCGCACGAGCGGCAGACCGAGATGCCGTTGGTGCCCTTCGTGGTCTCGATGGCGCCGTCTCGGTGCATGGCGCAGACCCGTTGCGGGGGTCGCTCGCACCCCTGCCCGCAGGTGAACGCGATGATGGCCACGCCGGCGGCGTGGCACTGACCGAGGTCGACGCCGAAGATGCTGGTCTTGGTCTCGCACCGGATCGCTTCGGCGGCGGCCTCGCGGGCGGCGCGCTCGGCGTCGGTACAGATGTGGCAGCCGATCAGCGCGGCCCGGAACGCCCCTTCGGCGCCGTCCGGGGCGGCCGCGTAGTGGACGCCGTCGCCGCACCACTGGCACAGCGGCCCGCACCACGGCAGGGCGCGCACCGACCGCACGCGGACGTCGGCGGGGGAGTCATCCACGGTGACGTCGTCGCCGGCCGCGAACTCGACGGCCCGGCGGTGGAGATCGGCGGGGTCGTCGCCGCACACGAGCAGGGCGAGCCCTTCGGTGCCCGCGAGCAGTTCGATGCGGGCGGGGGCCCCCGCGCCCTCGATGGGGCGCGGGGCGGCGGCGGTGGTGGTGGGGTTCATGCGACCTTCCCGGGGTCGGCCTGGGCGGCGGTGCGGACGCTGACGACGCGGACGGAGTGGATCAGGCCGGGCGTCTCGTGGCCGTCGCTGTTGACGCACCAGTTGCCCTCATCGGCGCCGCACCGCTCGCAGTAGCGCCGCTTCGCGGCCTGGAGTTCCTTCTCGCGGGCTGTGAGCTTCCGGGGGCCCAAGGACGCGCGGAGGGCGTTGATCGCGTTCTGAGCGGCTTCTCCGCGCCCCGTGGGGGCCTTCACGGGGCGGGGGCGGGGCTCATCGTGGCCGTCGTCGATGACGGGGGTGAGGGCTTCGGCGACCGTCACGGAGTCCGGCCGATTCGACACCGGCACCGGAGCCGGTGCGACGGCCGCCGGACCCGGGGCGGTGGGGGGCTGCTCGGTGCGGTGGCCGCGGCCGCCGCGGCAGGCCGGGCAGTCCACGCCGGTGTCCAGGTCCTGGCCGTCCTCGCACCGCTGGTTGGCGCAGTGCCGGGCCTGGACGACGGTGATGGCGGCGGCGACGGGGTCGTTGACGCGCTCGCCCTTGTGCTGCCACCACGTCCAGCGGCGTTCGATCCGCTCGACCAGCTCGGCGGGACTGCGGGTGGCCAGCTCCCGCTGGATCACGGCCAGCACCTTGCCGGACGCTCCGCGGCTGATGCGGCGGCGCAGCTCCTCGGGCAGTTGCTCGTACACGGCGGCGGCCGGGGCCACCGAGGGGCGGGGCTGGTCGGGGTCGTTCGTCGTCGCTGGCTTGTCGGCTCCGGCCGGAACGGCCGCACGGCCCGGCCCTTCACCTACCTGTAGCCCGCCTACGGCGGGAGGAAGGTCTTCTTTCTCTTCCCCTTCGTTTCTCTTGAGTTCCTTTCCCTTGTGGTGCGCAGATTTCTGCGCGGGGCCCGTGCAATCTGTTGCGCTCCCCCCGGCGCAATTTTTTGCGCCCCCCTCCCCGGGCTCCGCCGCGCTGCTAGACCCCCGTGCAATTTTTTGCACCGGGGGGCTGACCTGCGCCTTTAGGGTGCGAGTGTCGACGGCGGGGGTGATCTCCCGCTGCTGCCGCTGCTCGGGCGGCAGCGGGTGGAAGTGCAGCCGGTAGCGGTTGCGGTCCTGGCCGCCGGTCTCGTCCCACTGCGGCGTGATGGTCAGGTAGCCCTGCTCCTGCAGCCGGTCGAACGATGAGTCGATGGTGCGGACGCTGGACTTGCCGAGCTCCAGAGCGAGGAGCTTGCGGCCGGGGAAGATGCCGTTGCCGGAGCGGCCGTGCCAGAGCAGCACGCCGTACAGGCGCACGTCGAGGTCCTTGATGACGGAGTTGAAGATCAGGGTGTCCGGGATCATCCGGAACCCGTCCGGGCCGTCGATCTCGATCCGGCCGCCATCGGAGTAGGTGTCACTCACCGGGCACCGCCAGCCTGGCCAATGCCGGTCACGGTCATGGGCTTCGCCTCCGTGGAGACGTTGAGTACGCTCATGGAAAGCCTCCTCAGTGCTGTTGAGGTGGCGCGGCCGGGGGTGTTCGCAGCACCCGACCGGTCGCGGCGGCGGCCCTCACCGGGGCCGCCGTTTTCGTTGATGGGGGTCAGCGCCGCGGCCGCCGCACCTGGGGCGGGCCGGGCCGGCGCGGGGTCCGGCTCCCGGGCAGAGACGCCGAGCATGGTCAGCCAGTCGTCCAGCTCCTCGGTGGAGGGCGGCGCCAGGTTCAGCTCGGCGGACGCCGCAGCGGTGCGGCGCCGGTTCCGGAAGTCGAACACGATGGTGGTCTTTCTAGGCGGGGGCCGGTGCGCCCGGCAGGGTGCCGGGTGCGGGCGGACCAAAACAGATCCGAATGTTTACGTCCAACGGGGAAGATCAAACCCGCATCACTGCTGATCAGACGGGGTGGATTCGTGCATCCCGGGCGTGTCGCGCCCCCAGGGGCGGAGGGTGGTTGCAGGGGTGGCGGCCGGGCGGCCGCCACCCCCGGCCGGGGTGAGCTGGTCGGCTACCGGGCCGCCGCCGCCCGGCGCACCCGGCGGCGGCTCTCCGCCCGCAGCTCATCGCTGTTGAGGCCGCCCCGGGTCAGGTGGAAGTCACGGCGGTCGAGCGCGTCCTTCAGGCACCGCTCACGCACCGGGCACCGCCGGCAATACCTCTTGGCTTCCTCGTCGTCGTACGGCGGCCGCGGCCGACCGTCCGGCAGCGGCTCGGTGTCGTTGGCGAACACGTAGTGGTCGATGCCGCGGCACTCCGCATCGTCGTGCCACGTCCTGATCGCCGCCGCGATGGCCATCACCGCTCACCGTCCTCGGCGGCCGGGAGCGCGAGCATCGACGCCAGATCCGTACCGCGCAGCAGCCCGGCACGGTAGGCGTTTTCGATCACCTGGTCGGCGTCCTTGGTGAAGTTCACCGTGGGGGAGGGGTTGGTCGGCACGATCGTCACGCCGGGGATGTCCACGAACTCCCCCGAGCGGGGATCGACGGTCACGCCGTGCTTGGCGGCGGCCTCGGCGAGCAGGTCCGCGAACGCGGGCCGCACCTGCACGGCCAACGTCGCGCGGCCAGGGCCGATCAGCTCACCGAGAGCGTCCATCACCCGGCCGGCCTCCTTCGCCGTCACCTCCACGGTGATGGTGCGGGTGACCTCGGTCGGCGCGTTGCGCTCCACCCACGCCTGGAAGGCGGGTGAGTCGCTGACTCGGAACTGGTAGCCGATCTTCGGCTGCGTCACGGTGGCGAAGATCTGGCCCGCGATGTGGGCGATCTCTGTGCCGCCCGGGGCGAGCAGCGGCATCCCGTCGTCGGTGGTCGTCTTCAAGGTGGTGATGCGGTTCCTGATGACACCGCCGATCTTGTGCTTCTCCAGGTAGCGGGCCATGGCCAGCTCGGTGGCGACAGACCGCGCGGACGGGGCCGCCAGGGCGGCGGGCGCGGAGCCCGCCGCCGTGGTGTGCTGGGTGCTCACGCGCCCACCTCCGCCTGCTGAGCCGCCCGGCGGGCGGCGGCGCGCTCGGCGAGCAGCCGCTCCCGCTTCGGCATGAACACCCCGCCGATCGCGTCGTTGTCGGCCTGGCTGACCCGCCCAGCGGCGATCTCAGCGTCGATGTTGTTGCCGATCTCGCTCAGCTTCTCCAGGGTCTCGGCCGCGCTGATCTCGCGGATGACCCGCGCCAGCCACGCCCCATCGGTTCCCCCCTCGCCGCCGTCGAGCGGCCGGTCGCCCTCATCGTGGCCAAGGGACACCTGCTGAGGCACGTTCGCCTGGATGTCCTCCGGTTCCTCCGATGCACCACCGGCCGCCTGCGCGGCCTCCCGGGCGGCGATCTCCTCCGGCGTCGGGTCCGGCCACACGTGCGTGCCGCCCACCAGCGGCGCAAGCTGACCCTTGTTGTAGAGCGACAGGCCGAACTGGTCACCGAGCGGGATGGACGCCCGCTTGGTGGCGACCGAGATGGCCGACTTCATCGCCAGCTCGTGGGCGTCACCGCGGGTCTGGTTCTGCGCCGTCTCGGCGGTGCCGTTCTCGTAGTGGCACAGCACGTTGCCGTACGGGTCCTTGATCGTGAGCCGGACCACCGCCCGGTAGCAGACGTCCCACCGGCCAGGCTTGTCGGCCCGCTCGGTCTCGAACACCAATTCGAGGCGAAGAAGATCGGTGTCCCAGTTGCCGAACCCGAACACCCGGTTGAGGTGGGCAAGGTTGTCCTGCTGGGTGATGTGGGAGTGGCCCTTGCCGTCGCGCAGGACACGCTCAGGGGCGATCGGCTTGAGGAGCTGCCGGACCTGCTTGCGCAGGAGGCCGCGGCGCCGGGGGCGCAGCTTCGTGCTGAGCATGGTGTTCTCCGTTCCTGGGGCTACGCCAGGGCGTTGGGAACCGCTCCCACCGCCGATGGCGTACATCGAGCCGGTGTCGAGGGGCGCGGCGCACGGTAGGCCGTTCCCCCCCTTACCGCTAGAAGTGTAGGGGATATTTACTGAGATCAGCTTAGCGGCCCCCACCGAATCCGGTCAACACGCTTACCCGATCGTTTTGAACCCAAATTCAGCGAAATGCCCGATTACCCAGTCAGAAGCACAAGGGACTTACGAATCCAGCTAAAGATCTCTACGCTTCCCCTATGCGCGGCCCCATCCCAGCCGCACGCCACACCACCACGCCACCACACCGCCACAGCCCCAGGAGCCCACCCATGCCACTGCGCTCCGCCGACGACATGACCGGAACCCAGGTCGCCCGATTAGGACTGTCCAACGCCGCCGCCGCCACCATCGACCGACTACTCCTCATCGTCTCCACCATCGACGACGACCGCCGGCCCCCCGCCGGCCTGGCCCGCGACGCGCTCGACGCCCTGCGCACCATGAACAAGGTCGTGGCCCGCGCCGTCATGACCGAGATGATGCGCGGCACCGCCGACGAGGACCTGGCCGACGTCTTCGACATGGACCCCTTCACCTTCGTCCGCCAGTACGGCCACCTCAACGCTGGCCACCTCGCCGACGACCCCCGCGCCATGTGGGAGCAACTCCGCCCCACCTGCCCCGCCGCGATCCACGACACCTGCCCCGACGACCCGGCCGCGGCCGCGCACCACCTCGACGAGTGGATGCACCGCCACCTCGACCCCCGCGAAGCAGCACCCCCACCACCCCACCCCGTCTCCGCCGGCCTCTAACCCCCGGAGACAGCAAAACGCGTAGGGCCCTCCCCAGCACGGGAAGGGCCCTACGCGTATCAAGGCGTTGTGTGCGCGCCCGGACCCCGGCCCAGCAGTCAACCCCGAAAGGTTGCCAGTCGGTTTCTAGACCGGCGGACGCGCACTCGCACTTGCCCCAGGAAGGACCAGCGCGCCGCCATCATAAGCCGGGAATCCCCGACTCACATAGCCGGAGCCTCACCGGCCGGCGCGAGCGGCCGCGCCACGTTGTACACCGCCGAGATCACCGCGGCCGCCGCCGCCTGACCCACCGCCAGCAGGATCGTCCTCAGATCCCCCGACGCCGCCCCCGCCGCGGCCGCACCGCCGGCGACGATCGCACCCGCCAGCACGTTCTGCAGCAGCGACCGGCCCGCACGAAGCCGCACCTCCCCGACCCCCGGAGCCCCAGCCGGCTTGATGCGGTTGTAGACGTAGGCGAGCACCGCCGCGACCGCGGCCTGCCCACCGACCACGCCGAGCGTGCCCGCGTCCGTCGCCTCCCCAGCGGTCACCACCGCGGCGCCGCCGGCGACGACCGCGACCGACAGGAGGTTCTGCAGCAGGGACCGGCCCGCACGCAGCAGCGCCTCAGAGATCCCCGGAATCCGGTGAACCATATTCCGCTCCTTCACATGGGTGGACTGTCCGGCCCGGCATGCTGCACGAGCCGGGCGTTAACGTCGCCCACACCAGGTCAGGCGGTCAGGCCCATGTCTTCAACGCGATCCCGGCCACGCCGAACAGGATGGACACCACGATCGGCACCCACGTGGCGAACCGCCGCGCGTTGTCGGCCATCGTCTGGATCCGCGCGCGCTCCCCGGCGCGCTCCTCCGCCGCGGCCTGGATGCTCCGGGCGTGCTCGTCCAACCGCTCCGACAGCAACCTGTAGTTGTCGGCCACCGTGTCGGCCAACGCGGCGTGCTGCCGCTCGCCATGCACGACCTGCTGCAAGATCAGCGCGAGTTGCCCGCGGACGTCGGTGAACCCCACCTCGGCGATCCGCCGCACCTCGGCCACCTGCCCGGCCAGCATCGCCGCCTGCTCCGTCGCCTCCTCAGCCACCCCGCACCCCCACACCTTCGGTTGGCTTGTCCGCAATGTCGGGGCGGCACGATAGGCCCCCAGGCCGTTTACGTCGCTCAATCCCGCGATTCCAGTTGCGGCCCCACCGTCGCCCACGATGAAGTTCCCATATGGAAACCTCCGACCAGGAGACACGGCCGCCCCTGGCTCATTACTCCACCGGCCGCCTCACCGCCGCCCAGGCCGCGACCGTGGCCGCCTGGCGGAACCGCCTCCGCGAGGACACCCCCTGCCCGGGATCCGGCCGAAACCGGAGGCGCTGCGCCTGATCGGCCTCGATGACCGGCCCGCCGCGTCCTGCTCCGACGTGATCGCCGCCGCCGTCGCCGACCTCCTCGATCACGCCCCGCCCGCCGAGCTCGACCTCGCCCGCTACGCCCACCGCGCCACCGAAGCCCAAAAGCAGGCCGGCCAGGGCCACCCCAGTAAGCACGCGCCTGTCCACCAGCCCGTGAGTTTCTACCTGCCGCAGCCCCTGGCCGCCCGGTATGAGCAGCTGCGCCACGCCGCACTCGACCACGTCCACGAACTGCTGCGCAGCCTGCGTAAGCAGGCCCATGACCTCTACCCCGGCGCCGACCAGAAACCCGACCGAACCCTGTGGGTCATAGGCCACTTCACCCGTCTCGGCCTGCCCACCATGCCGGCCCGGGCGCCGCGGATCACCGGCGGCGTCATCGCCCGCATGGCCATCGACCGCGCCGGCCGCCGCAGCGTGGACCGCGTCATCCGCGCGGCCGTCGACTACGCCGCCGCAACACACGACCAACCGCACCGGGCCCGCCGCGACATGCACCGCCTCACACCATGATCGGGTCTTCCCATATGGGAAGACCCGACCACGGCGACTCTCAGGGCTGGATCACAGCGCGGGAGGAGGCAGCCAGCGCCGGGACGGCCTGCTGCACCGTGAACGGCACCGCGTCACCGTCGAAGATGCCCGGCAGTTCGGTCGCGCCCTGCACGACGACACTGCGGTACGTGGAGCTGTTCACCATGTTCGGCCCGCGAAGCTGCGCCGCGCACAGCAGGCCCGGCATCGCGACGGAGAAGTACGGCAGTTGCGCCACCAGCCACACCACCCGGTCCTCCTCGGCCGCGGCGACCGGCGTCTCCAGGTTGCCCCACCGCCACCCCGCCACGGTGAACAGCCGCGGCACCTCGGCGCTCGCGCCGCCCAACTCGGCGATGCTGCTGCCGATGTAGACCGCCACCCGTGACGGCTGGAACGCCTCACCCTGCGCCGGATCGGCCACCGCGACGCCAACCGACGCGATCGACTTACCCGCCGGGAGGATCGCGGTCGCCGCGACCAGCGCCGGCCCGCTCGGGCTGGTCGTGGTGTTGCACAGGTGCGGCAGAACCGTCGCGGCGGTGAAGCCGTGCAGCGCCGCCTCCCGCAGCCCACCGCCCGGCACCGGCTCCGGCTCCGGAGTCGGCTCCGGGGTGCAGCAGCAGTTCACGGTGACTGCCACCGGGTCGTCGCTGCCGGAGTTGATCGTGATGTTCGCCATGGTGCCTCCCATGAAGTGGTGCGCTGGCTGACCCCGGGCTTATACCGGGACCCGGGGGTAAGGGCCAGGCCGCTCAGCGGTGCCAGCCGCCTACCACGGCAACCGTCGCCGACCCCGAACCGACTTTCGCCTGCACGTCCACCACCTTGCGCGCGCCGAACGCCCACCCCTCCGGCAGGAACCCCGACACCGTCACCACCCCCGACGCCGTCACGGTCTGAGAGTCGATCTGCGTACCGTCCGCCCGCAGTTGCACCTCGCACGAGGAGGCACCCGACAGGGTGACCGACACATCCACCGTCACCGAGCTGCCTGAGCGGGGAAACGTTGTCCACGCCATCCTCGTCAGCGTCGTCGACGACGTGCTGGAGGCCGCCGACACGAACGTCACCGACCGCACCCCGGCCTGCAACTCCAAAGCTTTTACCCGGGCCTGCAAGTCGGAGATGATCCGCACGAGGTCAGCCTGCTGCAGATCACCCGCCGCGATCTTCGTCATACCCCCACCCTTCCTAGTCGACGGCGACGGTGTGCTCGCCCGTCGTCACGGTCACCAGCTCACCCTCAGTCGAGTCGGGCTGCACCTTCAGGCTGACGATCTTCATGACCCGGTCCAGGCCCGGGGAGCCGTCCGGCAACGCCGGATACAGGTGATCGGTCACCACGACCCGCGCGGCGCCGCCGAGCTCCCACTGCCACCACCGCACATCCGAGGTGATCGCCAGATCGAACTCGAACAACTGCTTGGCACCCGCGGACGCGTCCGATGCCCGCCGCGTCTCGGCGTCCAGCGCCGCCTGCGAGGTGAGTCCGTCGAACTGCCATGCCTCCTCGATCAGGGGCCACCCGTCCGCCAGCAGATCGTCTCGGGTGACTGACGACAGCATCACTCCGCCGTCCGGCCGGCGAAGCTGCCCCCACGTCCGCGTCACCAGCCCTCGCCGCGTGGACCGCTTGAAGCGGCGCACGTTGCCGGGGAACTCCAGGGTCAGGCCGGTGTCGGGTGGGGTGTCTCGGTTGATGCGGCGCAGCACGAACCGGGGCCGGTCGGCGGTGGCGTCCCATGACGGCTTCACCCACCAGTCGAACCCGCCCGGCGCGGCCGCGACCTCCGCCGCCTTGTCCAGAATCCGCTCGAAGTCCTCCGCCCGATATTCGCGGTCCACCGGCGTCCCGGACCCGGCGACGCCCTCGAAGGTCAGCCACCGCCGATCCGCGGCCGCCGAAGCGTGCTCCAGCAGCCACGTCACTTCCGTATCCGCCACGGTCGCTATGCGGGGCCCGGTGAACGCGACGTAGCGGTGCCCGTAGATGCCCACGACTTCCTCCGCGGTGACCTTCAGCACCCCGGTCTCAGAGTCGTAATCCTGCGGGTCGATGATCCGCCCGCCCCACACGAGCTGTTCACCCCGATACACCATGATCATGGTCCGCTCAGGCCTTGTCGCCGCGGCGACCCGGCCGATGGTGTACGCGGCGTCATACAGCGGGATGTCGGCCGACAGGGTGCCGCCGCCGCCCAACGTGACCTCGAACGAGACGTTCTGCAACGGCAGAGAATCGAGCGGCAGGTGGGAGTCCCAGTCGTACAGGACGTACTCGTACGGCGGCGCCGCCCCGCTCAGGTCGGCCAGCGTGGTGGCCTGGAGCATGACCCGGTTGGAGCGGTTGCCGAGCTCGTCGGTCGCATCGACGCCGACCGTGTACGCCACCCCGGGGGTGAGGCCGGTGAAGGTGTAGACCCGCGACGGCACTTCCGCGATGCGCAGCCCGCCCAGGTACAGGCCGTACCCGGTGACGCCGACGTTGTCGTCGGTCGAGGCGTTCCACGCCAGCGTGATCGCGGTCTTCGACGTCGCGACGACCTGCACGCTGCCCGGCAGCGTCGGCGGCGTGGTGTCGGCCTGGGCCCGCACCGTTCGCGTGCCCTTCGCCGACCGGTTGCCCAGCAGGTCGAGCGCATCGACGCCGATCGTGTAGACCGCGCCGGCCGTCAGCCCGCTGAAGGTGTACGTCCGCCCGGCCTGCTCAGCCCTCTTCGCCCCGTTCAGGTACACCCCGTACGACACGACCACGGATTGGTCGTACGGGGTGTCCCACCCGACCGTGATCCTGCCCGCGGCCAGCGCGGTCACCTTGATGACGGGGGTGAGCGGCGGCGTGGTGTCGTTGATCGGCGTGACGACGAGCTCGGCCTTCTCCGACCGGTTGCCCAGACTGTCGTAGGCGTCGACCTGCACCGTGACCGACACTCCCGGCGTCAGCCCCGAGAACGTCGCCGTGCGGCCGCTCGTGGAGGTCTTCTCCACCCCGTTCAGGTACGTCGTGTACCCGGCGACCCCGGAGTTGTCGGAGGAGGCATCCCACGCCACCGTCACCGACGTCGGTGTCATGCCCGTCAACCGCAGGTTCGCCGGCACCGTGGGCGGCTCAGTGTCCTCCGGCGGCCCGAACAGGCCGAACGCCCACGCGTAGGAGACGCCGGCGTTGCCCGACACCAGCGCCTGGGAGATCGACACCGACGAGCCGACGTACTCGTTGGCCGAGGTCGAGGACCACACCCGCCGGGCGACGCCGCTTTCGGTCCAGTCGCGCCACGCGGTGCCCCGGCTGGAGAACCCGCTGGGCCAGTTCGCTGACCCGTTATCGACGTTCGTCACGTACTGGGAGAAGCCGCCCAGCATGACGCAGCCGTCCGGGATGTTCGTCACCGACAGCGACATCGATCCCGTCGAGACGCCGCTGCGGGACCCGTGGTAGACCGGCGCGCCCTCCAGCACGTAGATCCAGATGAACAGCCGGTCGGAGGCGTTGCCCAAGGACACGGTGAAAGATGAGTCACCGCCGCTGGAGACCTTGCTGTAGAGGCGGACGCCGATCGTGTTGGACGCCCATTCGTGCGACTCGTATCCCGCCGAGACGCTATTCACGCCGGCGTAGGAGAACACGAACGCCACGATCCGTTGTCCGTTCGACGTCGGACTGAACGACACGGTGTGGCTGCTGGATTGTGTTTGTGTCGCGTACACCTTCTCCTGGACGATGCCCATGATCAGCCCCCTCGGCCGCGCAGCGAAAGCGGCGCTGATCATGGCGAAACGCCCGGCTAACGTCCCCCAGAAGGACAGACAAGATAAACGCTAAAAGGGCAACGGCCAGTGCCACACGGTCCATTGTGCCGCTTGGTACCGCTAACCGCTGTCCCGCTGCTCCCCAACCCCGGGGGTCTCAGCGTCGTCGCCGCACTCGGTGCAGGTCTCGATGTGGGCGACCATGGCGCGGATCTGGGGGGCGGTGTAGGTCACCGGAGCAGTCTGGCCGGCGCGGCCGGCAACCCGCCGAACCCGGCTCGTTTGAGGTGTCCGATCCGCTCCGGTAACGATCGGATACCAGCCGCCTAGGGGCAGGCGGCGGGCGGATGGAATGGGGGGATGCCGTTACTTCCGTGGCGCCGTGTCCACCGCTCCACCGCCGTGGTCACCGCTTTGCCGGTGATGCGTGTGCCGCGCTCGGCGGCTTGGTGGATCATTCCAGTGGTCGTGCTGATCGGTGCGGCGGTGGGCGGCACCCTGTGGTGGCTGCTGAACGATCCGGCCTTGACCGTCCTAGCTCCGGGGTCGCCCGGATCAGCCGGGGCCGGCGCCACGCGGGGGGAGATCCTGCGCACCGCGCTGGCCGCCGGCGCCGGGGTCGGGGCCACCGTCACGCTGATGCTGGCGTTCCGGCGGCAGCGGCAGCAGGAGATCGCCGCCGCACACGCCACGCACGACGCCACCGAGCGGCGGGTGACCGACCTGTACACCAAGGCCGCTGAGCAGCTCGGCCACGACAAGGCCGCCGTCCGCCTGGCCGGCCTGTACGCGCTGGAACGACTGGCCCAGGACAACCCCGGCCATCGGCAGACCATCGTCAACGTGATCTGCGCCTACCTGCGCATGCCGTACACCCCTCCTGAGCCCGCGCCCGCCGTTGATCCCGAGCGGGACCGCGGGGAGGCGTTGCGGGCGGCCCGGCGCCGCTACCGGGCCGCCCGCGCTGGCGTCGTCCTGCCCGCCGACCCCGCGCCGCAGCAGGAGGACGGCGATCGGGAGGGCGAGTTGCAGGTGCGGCTGACCGCCCAGCGCATCCTGACCACCCACCTCCGCGACGACCGTCCCGCCGGCCGGCGCTCCACCCTCCCGACCCCGCCGATCTTCTGGGAGGGGATGAGCCTGGACCTGACCGGCGCCACCCTCATCGACTTCAACCTGAACAGCGGCCATGCCACCGAGACCGTCTTCAAGGAGGCGACCTTCATCGGGGACGCCTGGTTCGACGAGGCGACCTTCACCGAGGACGCCACGTTCACCAGGGCGACCTTCACCGGGGACGCTCGGTTTGACGAGGCGACCTTCATCGGGGACGCCTGGTTCCGCGGGGTGACCTTCACCAGGGACGCCGCGTTCGACAGGGCGACCTTCACCGGGGACACCCTGTTCGACGAGGTGACCTTCCCCAAGGACGCCACGTTCACTATGGCGACCTTCACCGGGAACGCCACGTTCTACAGGGCGACCTTCGCCAGGAACGCCACGTTCAACCGGGCGACCTTCACCGGGGACGCCACGTTCACGATGGCGCGCTTCATCTTGAACGCCTGGTTCGGCGGGGCGACCTTCCCCGGGGACGCCTGGTTCGACGGAGCGACCTTCACCAGGGACGCCCTGTTCGACGAGGTGACCTTCACCGGGGACGCCACGTTCGACAGGGCGACCTTCACCAGGGACGCCCTGTTCGACGAGGTGACCTTCACCGGGGACGCCACGTTCAACTGGGCGACCTTCACCGGGAACGCCACGTTCACCAGGGCGACCTTCACCAGGAACGCCCGGTTTGACGAGGCTGTGGTGGTCGATCCGACGGCCAATCATGTGTGGCCGAAGGGGTGGCGGCTGGAGACGATACCGGAAGGCGCGGCCCGCCTGGTCCGAGAGGAGACAGACGGCGACCCGGCCCCGGGGCCGACGGGCTGGCGGCACCCCTGAGCGGAATACCGGACAGTGTGCAGATACCGTCCGATCCACTCCGGTAACGATCAGATGCCGTCCCGGCGAGGGCGGGCCGCGGGCGGCTGGAATGGGAGGCATGCCGTTACTACCGTTCCCCCGCTCCACCCCAGTCGATGTGCCTGTCGCCGCGGCGGAGGTGGTTCCGCCGCAGTTGCGTACTCCCCGGCCGGCCGCGTGGTGGATCGTGCCGGTCACGCTGCTGGTGGGCGGTGTGGTCGGCGGGGTGGCCTGGCTGCTGCTGGGGGCCGGGTGGAGCGCGGCTGAGGCCACCGCCCGCCAGGGTGCGATTCAGACCGCGTTGGCGGCCGGCGCCGGGGTCGGTGCGGCGGTCACGCTGATGCTGGCCTTCCGCCGTCAGCGCCACCAGGAGCACGCCGCGCACGTCACTGCCTACCTCGCCGAACGCAACGCCGCGCTGGCCGAGCAGGTGGCTGAGAACACCAAGCACGACGCCACCGAGCGCCGGGTGACCGACCTGTACACCAAGGCCGTCGAGCAGCTCGGCAGCGACAAGGCCGCGGTGCGGCTGGGCGGGCTGTACGCCCTGGAGCGCCTGGCCCAGGACAACCCCGGCCACCGGCAGACCATCGTCAACGTGATCTGCGCCTACCTGCGCATGCCGTACTCCCCGCCCGAACCCGTACCCACCTCCGATCCCGAGCGGGACCGCAAGGAGGCGTTGCGGGCGGCCCGGCGCCGTTACCAGGCCGCCCGCGCCGGCGTCGCCCTGCCCGCCGAACCCGTGCCGCGGCAGGAGAACGGCGACCGGGAGGGCGAGCTGCAGGTGCGGCTGACCGCACAGCGCGTCCTGACCGATCACCTGCGCGACTACCGCCCCGCCGACCAGCGCTCCACCCTCCCAGCCGCGCCGGCCTTCTGGGAGGGGATGCGACTGGACCTGACCGGCGCCATCCTCATCGACTTCGGCCTGACCAGCGGCCACGTCGCCACAGCCGTCTTCAGCAAGGCGACCTTCACCGGGACCGCCTGGTTCAGCACGGTGACCTTCACCGGGATCGCCTGGTTCAACGGGGCGACCTTCACCGGGGACACCCGGTTCACCGGGGCGACCTTCACCGGGGACACCCGGTTCATCGGGGCGACCTTCACCAGGGACGCCTCGTTCGACGGGGCGACCTTCGCCAGGGACGCCTCGTTCGACGAAGCGACCTTCACCGGGGACGCCCGGTTCACCGGGGCGACCTTCACCGGGGACGCCTCGTTCGACGAGGCGACCTTCACCGAGGTCGCCCGGTTCGACAGGGTGACCTTCTCTGGGGACACCCGGTTCGACGGGGGCATCTGGTTCCGCGGGGCGACCTTCACCAAGGACGCCTGGTTCAATGGGGCTACGGTGCTCAACCCCGCGAAGCGTCATTCATGGCCGGATGGGTGGCTCGTGAAGATGACGTCGGAGGGAAGGGGCCGCTTGATCCGGAGGGAAGCAGTCAATGGCCCGGCCGGGGAGGCCTGACCGGGGGCGGCGGGCCGGCGGTGCCGCCTCTCAGCCGGATACCGGACAGTGCGTTGGTTCTGTCGCATGTGCCGACTATCGTTGCCCCCTCTGACGTTTATCTTGTCTGCCCCCGGGCCAGGAGGGGGCGGGAGAGGGCTACACCCAGGCGTCGTACGCTTCGACGACCAGCCGCGGCCCACCGGAAGCGCCCGCGACGGGCTGCCCAGCCACGGTGAGCGTGTTTACCCCGGGCAGCAGCATGAACCACGCCGGCAGGTGCGCCACCGCTGAGCGGCCCGGCCGGGGCGCAGGGTAGATCTCCGGCGGCACGTACGCCCACACCTGCCGCGTCGCCAGGTCAAATGACAGGCTGTATCGGGGGTCGGCGGGCAGCGACGAGCCGGTCATGGCCCGCATCACTGTCCCCGACTCCTGGTGGGTGATCGTCCAGTCCCGCACCGGCCCGTACAACCTGAGCCGCGCGGGAATCTGCGGGTAGGTGCCCGCCATCGTCAACGTCAGCGACGCCTCCCCCGGCAGGTCCGGCACGACCGCCGATGCCGACACCGGCGCGACGGCGTACCGCCGCGGATCCGGCGCCTTCAACGTCAGCGCCCACCGGAACGCCACCGTCCCCTCATCGGTGACGCTGACCTGATCGGCCAGGCGGACCCGCGCCTGCCGAGTCCGTAACGCATCCTCCACCCGTAGCGTGCCGACCTCCCGCGGCTCCAACACACTCGAGATGCGCCGCTTGGCCGCGAGCATCGCGGCCCGGGACGGTGCGACCGCCACCCCCTCCAACGTGATCATCCGCGAACCGTACTGGCCGGCGCCCGCCCACGCCCCATCCACGCCGCCCAGCGACGCCGAGCGGGGCCGAACCGGCGGCGTCGACGCCCACCCGGAGGCTTTCTCCACCACCCAGTCCACGCCGTAGGCGTCCCGCACGTTTCCCGCCCACGCCCCCACCCGGTAGACGGGCGTGTCGATCGGCGCGAACGGCGTCGGCGTCGTCGCCACCATGACCGTGTTGTCGGCCGACTCCTGGCCCAGCGCGTCCACCGCGGCGACCCGCACCGCGTACTCCGCGCCGGCCACCAGGCCCGTGATGGTGTGCCGCCTCGTCACCGGCCCGTCCACCGTGTGGTCCACGCCCGGCGTGGAATGCACCGCCACCCCGTCGACGTCGATCCGGTAGCCGACCACCCCGAAGTCATCTGTCGAGGCTGTCCAGGCGACGGTGATGGTTTCCTCTCCGGCCGCCGCTGTCACCTCCGGCGTGGTGGGCGGGGTGTCATCGAGCGTCCGCACCACCAGCTCCGCTGGCGACATGGTGCGCTGCCCGAGCTGGTCAACGGCCGACACCCGCACGGTGTAGGTCGTGTTCTCCACCAGGCCGGGAAACGACGCGATCCGGGCGGCCTGGTTGGTCGCCACGAGCGTGCCGTCGAACTCGACGTCGTAGCCGGTGACGGGATCCTCATCAGCAGCTTCGTCCCACGCCACGGCGAACGAGGTGTACGTCAGGTCGGTGATGCGGAGGTTCGGCGGCGCTCCGGGGGGAAGGTCGGGTGCGGTGCCCGCCTCCAGCAGGGCGGCCGCGGACCGGTTGCCGGAGGTGTCGACCGCGTCCACCTCGACCCGGTACGTCCGGCCGGCGGCCAGCCCGGTGAACGTCCGCGTCGTCCCGGGTTGGTCGCCGTACGAAACGCCGTCCAGCCGTATGCCGTACCCGGCGACGGCGACGTTGTCGGAGGACGGCGACCACGACACCGTCAGCGTGGTTCTGGTCCTGCCCGTCACGGCCAGGCCCTCCGGCACGGCGGGGGAGGTCACATCCGGTGTGGTCACCGTGAGCGGCACCCGGTCGGAGCGGCCCTGCTCGGCGGCGGCGTCCACCTCGACCAGGTAGGTGCGGCCCTCCACCAGCCCCGAGAAGACGAACGTTGTCCCCGTCTGGTCGCCGCCCTGGCGGACGCCGTCCAACCACACCCCGAACCCGAGTACACCCGCATCCGGGGGCGGGTCCCATGCCACCGTCACCTGCGTCGGCGCGGCCGCGGTCACGCGCAGGTTCACCGGGCCCGGCGGCAGCGTCGACAGCGGCGGCGCTACGAGCCGCAGCGGGGCGGGGAAAGCCCGGCCGAAACGAGCCATGTCACCTCACCAGCGGGACGCGCGGATGAGCGCCGCCGCGGTGTTGATCCGCGGTGCCAGCGGCGCGTCGGGGATGGTGAACGTCAACTCGTCGATGTAGGCCGCATCCTCCCCCGCCTTGGAGGTGGTGTCCTTGGAGTAGCGGAACAGCAGCGTGTTGCCCGCTGAGACGGGGAACACCGGCGACTGCGTCCACTCCACCTCACCGGACGCCTTCACCTCGGTTTTCTCGACGCCGTTGATGAAGAACTGGAAGGTGTCGTAGGTCGCTTCCGATGACACCCGGTACCAGAACTGCACCGCGGTCGCCGTGGCGGGCACGGTCACCGTCGCTTCGCTCTTGTCACCGTCAGTGATGGTTTTGCTCCGAAGGCACCCGGCGCCCTGGTAGGGGGTGATGGTGCTGCGCGCCCAGGTGCCGGTCACGCTCACCACGTAAGTGGTGTCGTCGAAGTCCTCGACCAGCGCGCCCATCAGTGGCCCTCACGCCAGTACAGCTGCGCGGTCACATCCACCGTGGCGGCCGCGACGACCACGACGGCCAGCCAACCGCCCGGCGCGACGATCACCTCATCGCCCAGCGGAATGAACTCGCCCATCCCGGACTGCGGGTGGAGCCGCTGTGCCGACCAGATGTCACCCAACGTCGGCTCTGTCGCCCAGGCCGCGGCCGGACCCTTCACCGCGGTCATCGCCGAGTCCGGGCTGGACGGGTCGAGCTTGGCGACCGGCACGTTGACGCCGCCGGCGCCGGCGGTGCTCTGCCGGGCGATGAGCGTCCGCACCGGCTGCGCCGTACTGGCGGTGCCCCGGTACGACACCCGGTAGCCATAGATCGCGATCCGGTGCGACGCGGGATTCGTCGCAGGGTTGGTGATCTGCAGGATCGTCTTCGACGCGGTGCCGGATGCGACATCGTCGGCGCTCGCGGTGTATCTGGCCATACCCCCACCCACTTCCTCAGCTCAGCGGGGCGGAGTATGCCGCCCGCCGCCGCTAACGTCGCCGCCCCGTCACCGCCAGGCGTCCCACGCCTGGATCACCATCCGCGGGTGGCCGACCTCCCCAGCCACCGCCTCCCCGGCCAACGTGATCGTGTTGGGCCCGTTCTGCAGTGCGAACCGCGCCGGGAAACTCCCCAGCACTCCCCGGCCGGGCCGCGGCTCGGGGTAGACGTCCGGCGGCACGTACGCCAACACCATCCGCGTCGCCAGATCGATGTCGAGGCTGTAGCGGGAGTCAGCCGGCAGCACCGTGCCGGGCTTGGACCGGATGACCAGCCCGGTCTCCTCATGGGTGAGAGTGAAGTTCCGGATGGGCCCCCACAGGCGGATCCGCGCAGGAATCCACCGGTAGTCGCCGCTCATGAACACCTGTGCTGACACCGACCCCGGCAGCGTCTCGATCGCCGCCTCGGTGTAGAGGGGCCGCACCGCCGTACGCCGCGGATCCGGCGCCAGCAGCGGCACCGCCCACCCGAACGCCGTCGAACCCTGGTCGGTGATCTCCACCTGCCCGGCCAGGCGGACCCGCACCTGCCGGGTCAGCCCCACCTCCTGCACCCGCAGCGTGCCGAGCTGCCGCGGGTACAGCGCCGCGGTGATCCGCTCCTGCGCCGCGAGCATCGCGGCCCGGGACGGCGCGACCGCCACCCCCTCCAACGTGATCATCCGCGCGCCGAACGTGCCCGGCCCGGAAAACCCGCCGTCCGCCGAATCGGACTCCGCGTCCAACGGCAGCACCCCCGCGGTGGACGACCACCCCTCCTCAGACTCCACGACCCAGTCGACGCCGTGGGCATCGCGGGCGTTGCCCGTCCACCCCTCCAGCCGGTACACCGGCGTCGCGATCGCCACCCAGTCCGCCGGCCGCGTCGTCACCTCCACCTCGACGGTGGGGCCGCGGCCGCCGCCGTCGTCGACGGCCCGCACCCCCACCAGGTAGGTGCTCTCGGGGTCCAACCCCTCAACGACGTAGCCCAGCGTCGCCGTGGCGCCGGTCACCTCCCCATCGAGCAGCACCTCATAGCGGGCGATGCCCAGATCGTCGGTGGCCGGCCGCCACGCCAGCGTCACCTCCTCCACCCCCGGGGTGGCGGTCACCCCGGGCGGCGCGCCGGGCAGGTTGTCGGCCAGCGTGGTGAACGGCAGCGTGACGACGGGGGAGCGGTTGCCCGAGGTGTCCACCGCATCCACCCCGGCGACGTACGCGCGGCCACGCCCGAGCCCGTCGAACACATACGTCAGCTCCGGCTGCTCAGCCTTCTTCACCCCGTCGAGGTACAGGCCGTACCCGGCCAGCGCCACGTCGTCGGATGCGGCGTCCCATGCGATCGTGGCGCTGGTGTGCGCCACCTCGACCAGCCGCAGCCCCTCCGGCGTGGTGGGCGCCGCGAGGTCGGTGACGGCGAGCACGGTGATCGTTGACCGTGGCGACCGGTTGCCCGCCGCGTCCCGCGCGTCGACCCCGATCTCGTAGGTCTGACCCTTCGTCAGGCCGGTGAAGGTGTACGCCCGCCCGGCCTGCTCTGCCTTGCGCACCCCGTCGAGGTACAGGCCGTAGCCGGTGACGCCGACGTTGTCGGATGCGGCGTCCCACGCGATGGCCGCGGAGGTGTCGGTCACCGCCGTGGTGTGCAGGCCGGGCGGCATGCTCGGAGCCTCAGGGTCCACGACGCCGAACCCCGCCAGTGCAACCCCGGTGAAGCCGCTGCTGAAGTAGGTGCCCTTGTAGGTGCGCTGCCCGGCCGCGCCGAGCGCCGCCCCGTAGAACTGGGCTCGTACCTGCGTGGTCGAAAACCCGCCGACGTCCATGGCTTTGCCCAGCGTCGGCGTCCAAGAGCCGTTCGCGTCGGCCGGGGGGATCCGCCCCTCGGCGGCGAAGATGTAGCCCTGCGCGGCGGGCACCGTGACCCTGGCCAGGCTGATGCTGGAGCCGTTGACGTAGCCCGACGTCGAAAACAGCACATCCGGGCAGTCGTCACGTTCCTCGGCGTAGAGGATGACCGCGCCGAGCCCATTGGTGTCGGCCACCTCGATCGAGGTCTCCGAACCGTCTGCGATCTTGCTGTAGACCGACACCTGCGCGTACCCGAAGTCTTCGGCCACCAGCGCATACCCCGAAGGGTCCGCCACCCCGAACAGGGACACCACGCCGACGATCAGCCGGTTGCCCGGCTTCGGCGCCTGCGGGAACACCACCTCATAGGAGTCCTCATACTCCCCGAGCGTGTAGCGCTGCCAGATACGCCCCATACCCGCCCCCTCCTCAGCGGATCAGCGCACCGAGCCGCCGCGCGGCCGTGGTGCCGATCGTGTATTCGTCCTGGCCCGGCTGCGGGTAGACGTTCACCGTCGCCGACCCCCCACCGCCGGAGTTCTCCCGCGAGACGGTGGGACGGGGCCGCGCCGCCGACCGCGACGTCTGATACAGCTCCGCCGAGCTCGCCCCAACCACGCCGCCACCGGCGAACCGGGTCAGCCGGCCGCGCCGCGCCGCGTCGTTGACGGCGTTGATCCACTCGGTGCCGAGCCACCGCGCCGCTTCAGGCCTCAGCCACGCCTCACCCGGCGATACCGCGGCGAGCATCGTGTCGCGGCCCGGCGCATACCCCGGCAGCACGCCGTACCCCTCAGCGGTGACCAGGCCGCCGCGCGCGTACGCCTTCCTCGGCGGGTTGTTCCCCCCGGCGCCGCCGCCGCGGAACCAGCCGATCACCCCATCGATCAGCGCCCCCGGGAACGCGCCGATCATCTGCTGCCACCCCGTCTTCGTCCCCGCGCCGGCCCGGGCGGCCGTCTTCAACGGTGTGAGGACCCTCTCCGCGAGGTACGCGGCGCCCTTCTTGAACCAGTCCGCCCAGGAGTCGCCGTCGCCCTTCTTCGCGACGCCGCCGCCGGCGAACCGGGGCAGCGATCCGCGGCGCGCCGCGGAGTTGACGGCGTTGATCCACCCCGACCCCAGCCACCGCGCCGCTTCCGGCCTCAGCCACGCCTCCCCGGGGGAGACGGCGGCGAGCATCGTGTCGCGGCCGGGCGCGTACCCCGGCAGCACGCCGTAGGAGCCGCCCGGGACGATGCCGCCGCGGGCGAACCCGAGGTTCACGGTCGGCAACCGGCCCAACCCGACCCGGTCGGCCAGCCAGTTCCACGCTGCGGCGATGCCCTTGTTGTAGATCGTTTCGACGACGAACTTGATCGGCACCTTCGCGACCGCCGACAGGCCCTCCCAGATTTTGCCGATCGCGGCGACACCGGCCTTGAAGCCGTCCGGCAGGGTCTTCGTCACGAACGTCCACAGCGCCGACAGGGCGGGCTTGATCAGCTTCTCCCAGGCCGTGCGGATCGCGCCGGAGATGTTCTCCCACGAGGGCTTCACCACGGCCGTCCACAGCGCTTGCAGGGTCGGCCACAGGTTGTTCTTCAAGAACCCCCACAGCGCCGACAGGGCGGGCTTGATCACGCCCTCCCAGGCCGTGCGGATCGCCGCGGAGATGTTGTTCCACGTCGGCTGAACCACGGTCGTCCAGAACCCTTGGACGGCCGGCCACAGGGTGTTCTTCAAGAACCCCCACAGCGCGGTCAGCGCAGGCTTGATCACGTTGTTCCACGCGACCTGGAACGCCGTGGAGATGGCCCGCCACGCGGTGTCCACGGCGGTGCGGAACCACTCGATGTTGTTGTAGGCGTACAGCACCCCGGCGACCAGCGCGGCGATCGCCAGGACCACCAGAGCGATGGGGTTGGCGTTCAGGGCAGCGTTCAGCAGCCACTGCACCGCCGTCCACGCCGCCGTCGCCGCCCGCACCGCGCCGGTCGCGATCGCCATGACGCCCTGCTTGATCGCCGCGCCGCTGGCCTGCAACGCCACCGCGCCGTAGGCCAGAGCGAGCTTGCCGACGTCGAGCGCGGCCGTCGCGGCGGCCTTGCCGTACTGGCCGACCTTCGCCGCGCCCGCCTTGGCCAGGTCCACACCCTTGCCCGCGCCGGCCGCGGCCGCGCTGCCCAGCGCGGAGGCGGCGTTGCCGACCTTGCCCGCGACCGTGCTGCCCGCCTTCGCAGCCGCTCCACCAGCCGACGACAGTAGCTCCGCCGGGTTGATCTTCGAGAACCACGACGCCGGGTTGATCTTCGTCTTGACCTTGCCGACCAGGTCCGCCGGGTTGATCTTCGAAAACAGCGTCGAGGGCTTCAGCTTGCCGAACGCCGTCTTCACCTTCGTGGCCAGACTGCCGGCGAAAACGTCGAGCGCGTTCGACTGGACCATCGAGGTGACCGCGTCCTTCAACGCGTTGCCAGCCTTCGCTGCGGCCCCACCGGCCGTCTTGGCGCCCTGGCCGACCGCCTGCCCGGCCTTGCCCGCCTTGGTGTCGCGGCCCTTGCCTCCCAGACCGCCGAGGAAGTCCCCCGCGGCGACGCCGGCCTTGACCGCCGCGCCCGGCGCCTTCAACGCCAGCCCCATCAGCTTGACGGCCGCGCCGAGACCACCGAACTTCGCCACGACGGCCAGAAGCGCCCCCAGCGGCCCCACCACCGACAAGATCGCCCCGCCGACGTCGCTGCCGGCGACATCCCGCAGGACCTCCACGACGCTGCGCAGCACGCCGAGCGTGCCCGCCAGCGTGGCCGGGTCGAGGTTGAGGGTCAGGTCCTTGGCCAGCCCGCCCAGGTCCTTGAACAGGCCGCCGAGCTCCCGCATCACCGGCACCAGGGAGTCGAAGAACCTCTGCGCCTTGGCCTGCGTCGCGGGGTCCGCGGCCCAGCGGGCGAACCGCTCAGCGCCTTGCGCCAGGTCCTCCATCATCGTGTTGCCGGACGGCGCGGCCGCCTTGCCGAGCGACATCAGCCCGAGCGTGAGGTTCTTCAGCAGCCGCCAGAGCTTGGAAGCGGCCTCCCACGCCCGCTCGAACCAGTCCTCCATGGACCCGTCGGCGCGGTTGGCCGACATCAGCTCCGCGAACCGCTGTGCGGCCTTCGCGGTCATGTCGGCGAACTTCACGACGAACGGCGACAGCACCACGAACACGTCGGTCAGGCCCTTGAACGCCGACGTGCCGGCCTTGCCGAACAGGGCCAGCGCCTGGTTGTTACGGCCCATGATCTGCGTCAGGTCAGCGTTGAAGGACTTGCCGCCGAAGAACTCCCCCCACTCCTTGGCGATGCCGCCCAGGGCGGAGCCGGTGATGGCGAGGTTGCCGCGCAGCGTGGCCAGCAGCGGCATCGCCGCCTGCACCCCGGCCTGTAGGCCCGGCGCGAGTGCTTCCTGCGTCGCTTCCCGGATCCGCGTCAGCTCCGGCCGGACGGTGTTGTGCAGGAACAGCACGAACGCCCGCATCGATGGGGTGAGCTTGGCCAGGGCCTCGGCGACCGGGTCCCGGCCACCGCCGCCGCCGGTGGGGGCGGCGGCGGCCTTCTTTGCGGCTTCCTGCTCCTTCTTCGCCTTCTCCAGCGCGAGCCGTGCGTCGGCGGCGGATTCGCGGGCGTTGCGCTGGGAGCGTCGGGCCCGCTCCAGTGCTTCCTCTGCGTCGCGTACCCGACGTTTCGCGTCGATGATCGCCTCGTCGGCCGCCGCGATCCGCCGAGCGCCCTCCTCGGCTTCCCGGGCCGCGGCTTTGCGTGCGTCGGCGATGGCACGCTCGGAGTCCAAGATCCTTTCCTGTGCGGCCGCCAGGCGTTCCTGGGCGGCCTGCACCTCCTTGGATCCCTCGACGCCGCGGGCGTCGGCGTCGGCCTTCTCCTCCCGCAGGTCGCCGTTGCGTTCCTTGACCTCTTCCAGCCGTTGCAACGCCTGACGGTAGGCAAGATCAGCTTCGCGTTTGTCCAGGTCAGACGCGAACGGGTCCTTCATGACCTTCTGCAGGCGCTCCTTGGCCCGCTCGATGCCGATCTGCGCCGACTCCTCATCCAGCGCCCCACCCTTGACCGCCAGCGCAAGGTCTTCCAATCGCTCCTTGGCGGCCTTGCGGGCCTCGTTCAGCCCTTCCTGCGCCGCCTGGGACGCCTTGACCGCCGCGGCGTAGGAACGTTCGGCGTCCGCGACGCGACGGGCGGACCGCTCAGCAGCGTCCGCGACGGACTCGGCGACCCGGCCAGCGTTCTCCCGCGCGGTCTGCACCCCTTTGACCGCCTCGGCGACGCGTTCCTCGGCGTCGCGGACGGCGCGGTTGGAGTCGATCACCGCCTCGCGGCTGTTGCGCACCTGCCGTTCGGCCTGCTTGATCCGCTCCGCCGCCTGCTCGACCCGCTGAGCCGCGGCTTCCCGGGCGGCGGCCGCCGCCCCCGCTGACGCGCCCGACTGCTGGTCAGCCTGCGACAGCGCCCCCAGCGCGGTACCGACGCCCTTCAACCCGACGAAGAGACCCGCCAACCCCTGCACGGCCGCACCGGCGGCCGCCGGAAGGACCGCGAGCGCCCCGGCCGCCTGTCCGGCCGCCGACACCAGTCCGAACAGGCCGGCGCCGAGCTGCCCCACCGACGCGACCAGGAACCCGATGCCCGCCGCGATGGTGGGGATCGTCGCGAGTTTCGCCGTGACGTCCGCGACCTTCGACAGGTCCGGCATGTCGATCTTGAATGGCAGAGTGACCGGCCGGTCCCGCTGGTCCCGGCGGAACCTATCGGCTTCCTCCCGCGCCGGATCCGCGTCCGCCCCGACCTCCACCGTGGCCGCGGCCGCCCGCGCGGCGTCATCGACGTCGGCGCGTAGCTGCCCCTCGTCGACCTCGGCGGTGAAACGGATCCGCACATCGCTGCGGGAGACCCCGTCGAGGTCACGGCGCAGCTGCGACCGGTCCACGGTCGCCCGCAGTCGGACCTCGGCCTGCCGCTCCGCCGCCCGGGCGGCCGCGTCGGCTGTCGCCGCGACCCGCCGCGCGTCGATCTCCGCCTGAAGCTTGGCCTTGACCGCCTTCGTCCGCCGGTCGATGTCCTTTTGCAGCCGCGCCTCGTTGATGTCCGACAGGTCCGCGACGACCTTGATGTCGATCCGGCCGCCGTCCAGGCCCCCCAGCCCGTCGTCCATGCGCCCTCACCCCCCGATGAGCCGGGAGGAGGGTGGCGCAAACCAGGGCTTACGTCGCACGAGGCGACGCAAAGCCGCATCGCTGGCACCATCCGGGGCCATGACTGCCGCGACCCTGCCCCTGCTGATCGAGCAGGGCGCGACCTTCGAGCACGAGCTCGACGTCGAAGACGACGGCGGCCCGGTCGTCCTGACCGGCTACGCCGCCCGCATGGACATCCGGCCCTGCGCAGGGTCGGCGACGCTGCTACACCACCTGGACACCCGCGCCGGCGGAATCACCATCGACGGCCCGGCCGCGCGGATCACGCTGCTCATCCCCTCCGCCGTCACCGCGACGTTCGCCTGGACCAGCGCCGTCTATGACCTGCTGCTCACCGCGCCCAGCGGCCGCGAGCAGTTCCTCATCGAGGGCCCGGTCACGGTGAAACCCGGGGTGACCCGGTGACCGATCCCGTGATCGTCCGCGTCACCGAGCAACGCACCATCATCCGCCTCACCACCCGGCCCACGACCGTCCGCGTCGGCGTGCCCGGCCTGCAAGGACCACCCGGCCCGGCGGGGGAGCGCGGCCCGGCCGGACCCGGCGGCGGCGGCTTCCACACCCACCACCAGGACGTCCCGGCGAAGGAGTGGGCGATCCCCCACGACCTCGGCCGCCGCCCCGCCGTGGCCGTCGAGGACGTCGACGGCCACGAGATCGACGCGAACGTGTTCTGCCCGGACACCGCGACGGTGATTGTCACCCTCGGCGCGGCGACCGCCGGCCGAGCCCATCTCAGCTAAGGAGCGCCGTCATGGCCGTGAAGAAGATGCTCGCCGGAGACTACGACTGGGGCGGCGGCAAGCTCACCAACGTGGGCGACGCGACCGCTGACACCGGCGTCCCCTCCTGGGGGCAGGTCAAGACCCTCATCAACGGCGCGATCTCGTCCCTGGACTACAAGGGGTCGGTGCGGGTCGCCTCCACCGGCAACGTCCCGGTCGCCGCGGCGCCGGCCACCCTGGACGGCGTCACCCTCGCCGCCGGCGACCGGCTACTCCTCAAAGACCAGACCGCGGCCGCCGAGAACGGCCTGTACGCCTTCGCCGCGGCTGGGCAGCCACTCACCCGCACCGCCGACGCAGACACCGGCACGGAGGTGACACCGGGCCTGTGGGTCACCGTCGAAGAGGGCACCATCCACGCCGACACCGCGTGGTGGATCACCACGGACGGCCCCATCACAGTCGGCACCACCAGCATCGTCTTCTCGCCGTTCCCGCTCACCTCCGGCGGCGGTGCGGCGAGCCACGAAGCCATCGGGCCCGCCGCCGCGGGCAACACCTGGACCATCACCCACGGCCTCGGCACCAAAGCCATCGTCGTGCAGGTGTGGGACGTGGCCACCAACGAGGAGGTGGACGTGAAGAAGGCCGCGACCACCGACAACACGGTGACCATCTCGGCCGGGGTGCCGCTCACGCAGAACGGCTACCGGGCCGTGATCATCGCCCACACCTCCTGAACCCGGGAGGTGTCCCGTGTCCCGTCATCTCGTCCCGTTGGAGCTCGCCCAGCTCCCCACCCCGCCCACACCCCAGGCCGGGTACGTCGCCGTCTACGCCGGAGCGGACGGCCGACTGTGCCGTGCCGTCCCGGGCGGCGCCGCCGGGCCGGTGTCGCCGTGGCGGCATACCCTCCTACCCGGTGATGTGACGGTCCCAGCCGATAAAAACTACGCCGATGTGCTGGGCCTCCACGTGGACGTTGAGCCGGGCCTGCACCAGGTGCAGGGCGTCCTCACCCTCACCGCGGTCGCCCCCGTGCGCATCGCGACCGGCGCGCAACTCCTCGGGCCCACCGCGTCGGTGGCCATCGACACGTGGCTGCACTACCTCGGCGGCATCAGCGAGATGCACCCCGCGTTCTACTACGGCAGCCTGCTGAGTGACCTGTGGTACTGGCTCCAACCCGGCCAGTCCTTTCAGGCCCGTTTCACCGGGACGCTCAACGTGGCCGAGCCGGGCACGTTGAGCGTCCAGGCGGGCGGCATACCGGAGACCTCTACCTGGCCGTTCGACGCAGAATTCGAGGTCTACGAATGGCAGGTCGACGGCGGGGAGGTCGCTCACACCGACACCGTCCCGCAGTCCGGGGGCGGTGCAGCGCAGATCACCCCGGACGGTGTCGCCGAGACGGTGACGTTCAGACGGCAGATGCCCGCCGTGCCTGGCTACCAGTACCAGGCGGGCGCCTGGCTATGGGCGGACGAACCGTGGGCCGATGCGGGCATTGTGGTCCGCTGGCACGACGGCAACGGCGACATCCTCCGGGAGGACAGCGCGGCCGGCGCGATCGAGGCGGGCGTGTGGGTCCAGCGGGTCCTGAACGTCGCCGCCCCGGACGGGGCGGTGGACGCCTACCTGGAAGTCCGCATGGGCGGCACCCCGCCCTCGTCGGCGGTGCTGTACGTGGACGATGTCACCTGGGCGGGGTTCGGCGGCACTGTCCGCGTCTCCGCCGGGTCGTTCCTCGCCGCCGCCCCCATGTAACCGGGTTACGCGGCGAACAGGTCGAGCTGGTCGAACGCCGCCGCGGAGCGTCGGGCCCGCCGCGCAGCCGTACGACGGCGGGCCGGACGGGGGAGGGCCCGGGCGGCGGGCAGCGGAACCGCCACGGCAGAGACGGCGGGCGGGGCGTCGACCAGCGCGGTCTCCAGCAGGCGGGTGACCTCGACGTCATCGGCCTTGCCGGTGACGTCGAACCAGCCGTATTCGGCGTACTGGGCGGCGATGGCGTCGGCCTGCTCCCACAGCGGCGCGTCCCCGTCGAGCTGCGGGGCGGGCTCGGTGTCCGGGCGCAACAGAGTGGCCACGATGACGTCGAACGCGCGGGCCCGGAACGCGCGCAGGTGGGCGCGGCGCTCGACCTCGCTCACCCCGTCCAGGTGCCGGGCGGCGGAGGAATGACGCTCCCAGCGGCCGTAGTGGCGGACCACGAGCGCGGTGTAGCCCTCGACCAGCTCGACCAGGCGCGGCAGCGCGGAAGCGAAGCGGGCGACCCGCTCTGGGGCGCCGTGCGCCTGGAGGGTGGCCGCGTCAAGCTGGGTTGTGGTGACACCGTTGGCGGCGGCGAACCGGCAGGCCGCCCGCATGCGGGCCGCGACCCTGGCCGCGCCCGCGCCGGTGGGGAAGGAGAAGCGGACCGAGGCGCGACCGGCGGCGATGCGCAGCGTGTCGGCGGTGACGTAGGCGGCGCGGCGACGGGCCTCCTTCGCCAGCCGTTCGACGTGGCGGGCCTCGGCGTGCTCGCGGCAGGACTGCCACAGCGCCTCACGGTCGATCGGAGCGGCGGGAGCCTGCCGGGCGGGGGTGGGCTTGTAGATGGCGGCGAGGCGGGCCATCTGCTCGCCGATGCCGCGCGTTCCGGCGAGGGGCGCGTTCAGGTTCGGCCACACCTGGCGGGCCAGCTCGACGTAGGCGCGGCCGCCGAGCACGGTCACGTCGGCGTCGGTGATGCCCAGGGCGGCGGCCTGGGCGTGCAGCGTCTCCCCGGTGACGGTGCCCGCCTGCCCGGCCCGCAGTTCGTACGGCGCGACGAGCTGGTCGAGGGGGACCAGGCCGTGCAGGGCGGACAGGATCAGCACGCGGCCGCCGCCCGCGGTGAGGGTGTCGGCGGCGCGGCGCGCGGCCCGGTGGTAGGAGCCGACGTACAGGTCGGCCGCGGGGACGGCGGTGGTGGTGTCGGCCTTCTTGCCGCCGCACGGAACGATGACGACGCGGGTCGCGGTGGGGGTCGGCGCGGCGAGCGTGGCGGTCATTCGTTCCTCCTGGGGGGCCGGTGCCGGGGTGCAACCCCCGATCTCACGAATAAAACTGTAGGGCATGTTTACATGCTTGGCAAGGTGGTCCCCAGGCACACCGCGGGGCCGGAACCCGCACGGTCCCGGCCCCGCCCCTCACGTGATCGTCTGTGCCGTCGCCATCATCACATCGAACGCCCGGTCGATACCCGTCTTACCGGTCGTCCCGGTCACCCACCCCGGCCGCTGCACCTCCCGCGGGTTCGGCCGGCGCTGCTCGGCCGCCAGTACCGCGATCTCCTCCAGAATCTGCGCGAGCAGTTCATAGTTCCGCGGCCACGGGTCGGCCCGTTGCTCCGGCGTGGTGTGGATCAGAGCATCGGCGGGGAGCCGTTCGACGCGGGCGAGAAGCCGCCGGACTCCGACGAACCCGGGATCGCCGGGCCGCCGCCAGGCTCCACGGGTGTCGAACCCGGGGTAGTGGTGGGCGAGATCGGCGTCGAGGTCGTCCCACCGCTCACAGAGCTGGAGGACGGCGAGGATTCCCCCAGGCGCAGCCCGTACGCCCGCATCAGCCCCTTCGCCAAAGCGACGATGTCCGGCACCGCCGGCCGCAGCGCGAAGAAGTCGGCGAACCCCTGCTCGCCCAGCAGTCGAACCGCCATCTGCTGCACGGCCGTCATCACCTGGTCGGGCAGCTGCTTGTTGAGGATGAGCTGGTCCACCACCATGTCGATCACGCCCATGGTGGCCGCCTGCGGGTCCTGGGCACGGGCGGCGTCCAGCGCGGTCCGCACGATCAGCCCTAGGTCCACCGCGACATGGGTCAGAGGCTCCAGCACGTCGAGCGGCAGCTCGGTCGGCAGTTCGCACACGATCCTCCCGCGGAACTTCAGCGGGAACGCTTCGGCGACAGCGGCGTTACGCTCGGCCGCGAGCGCTTCCATGCGCTGATTGCGGTCAATGTCAAGGTCGAGCATCTGGGGATCCTCCGGGGGTGGGTTCGGGTAGGTCACCGCGGACCGTAGACGAGCCAGCCCCTTACGTCCCCCGCGCCGTAACAGACTGATAACGGCGGGGGTGAGTGTCTGAACTGCTCCTCTTCATCACTAGTGGTCGCAGTACCGTTCAAACAGATCAGCTAGCACTTCCCACACGATCGGCTCCTGCAGGGCCGATCGCATGGCCGGGGATCGGCCCTGCACCCAGGGACAAGAGCCCGGCCCGGGAAGACAGGAGCACCCTGTGGCTGACTGGTCCATGCCGCCGGAGGAGCCGGACGACGGCGAGAAGTGGCTGAAGCTCGCGCAAGCGGTTGCGGTCCTACTCGACGCGCTGATGGCGCTCCGTGGCGGAGGGGGGCTCAGGTAGCCGTACGGCCACCTGAGCCCGGTTCTGCCGTGAGGCCCCGGCTCGCTTCCACGCACCGCCGGGGCTTCACCCTCACCTACGCGAAGCGCGGCGAGACTCCATACAGCGTAGGTTATGAGACTTCAAATTACTTCCGACTTGCAGACTAGGTACAGCGTTCCTAGTGCTGTGACTGCATAGGTTCGCCGGGTTGCTGTTGCGGTGAAGTGCTTGATGCAGCGGATGTGGCGGTGTGTCTCAGCGGTAGTCGGCCAGGCCGTCCGCGAGTTCTTCTTCGTCGCCGTCGCGGATTGCGTAGAGGGCTTGCTGCAGGGCGAACGTGCCGCGGATCGCGGCGATGCGGGTGAGGAGTCCGTGGTTTGACCAGCTGCCCAGGGTGAGCACCCGCTCCAGGAGTTCAGGGCCGTAGCTGGCGCCGATGGCTGCGAGGTCCTCGGCCGGGTCGCTGAGTGTGACGTCGTCCCAGTCGAGTACTCCGGAAAGGTGCGGCAGGCCGTGCGTCCATTCCCACAGGACGTTTTCGGCACCGAGGTCGCCATGAACCACTCCTCGGGTGAGGTGGGGAAGATTGTCGAGTGCTAGGAGTTCCCGCTCGGCCCGTAGGCGTCCGCTGCCGGACATGAGCGGGAACAGCTCCGCGCGCACGTTCTCCGCGAACCGCCGCCACTGGCCTTCTGCTGCCTGAGGGAGAACTGCTCGTACCGTCTCGTCGGTGCCGGCACGGGCCAGAGCGGACAGCAGCGTGGCGTACTGCGCCGCCACGGTGTCGACCACTTGGGCATCGTTGAGGGCGTCGGTCTCCAGCGGTTCCCCGGGAATGCGGCTGAGTACCAGGAACGGCGCCTCGTCGGTGCCATGGGCGCTGCCTTGGAGCAGCGGCTCAGGTGTGCGGAAGCCGAGGTCGAGGCCGGCGAGTGCGTGTAGCGCGGCTGCCCGCTGGGGTAACCGGGCAGCCGCTGCCCGGGTGCGAGGCAGGCACACGACGCGGTCGGAGCCCATGACCACGATGTGGAATTGCCCCTGCCGTACTGCAAGATCATCCGGTTTGTCGTCGGGCAGCAGACGGCTCAGCAGAGCGCGATGCGTCGTACGGATGCTCACGAGTGTCCTCTGGATCCTTCGATGGGTCGGAGGCGAAGTGCACGAAGTGCTCTCAGGCCGCGCCAACGAGCGGGCGCCCACCCCAGCGAATGCCCTTCTCGCTGCGGATGCGGGCCCGTTCTCGTCGCTGAGCGGCCAGTACGTCGGGGTGGCGCGCGTTGGCGTTGCGCCAGCGCAGGTAGCGGTGCAGGGCCCGGGTCTGTGCGGGATGGCTGCGGTGGTGGGAGTTGGCCAGGGTGAACTGCCGCAGCGGGCCGAAGTGGGCCTCGATCGGGTTGGCCCAGGAGGCGTAGGTCGGGGTGAAGCACAGCTCGACCTTGTTCCTCTTCGCCCAGCGGCGGATGTCCGCGCCAGTGTGGGCGGAGAGGTTGTCCAGGATGATGTAGATCGGGGCTCCGTCGGGTCGGGCGGCGCGGATCGACTTGAGCGCGGCCAGGGTGTTGGCGGTGCCTTTGCGACGTCGGTTGACGCCCCAGAGGCGGTCGTCGCCCACGGTGTAGCAGCCGTGGAAGTAGGTGACGCCGTGGGTGCGGCGGTAGGTCGCCGGCAGGCGGTCGGGCTTGCCCTGTTTCGCCCAGCAGGAGCCCGCGGTGGGTCGGATCCCCAGGGGCCCGAACTCGTCGAAGGCGAAGACCCGGTCCGGGAAGTGCTCCAGGACGTGCTCGATCCGGTCGAGTTTGGCGTCGCGTTCGGGGTCGGGGGACTCCTTCCATGTTTTCGTGCGCTGGAAGGTGATGCCGCGGCGGCGGAGCAGGCACCGTAAGGCTTCGCGGCCGATGCGGATGACGCGTCCGTGCACGCGGCGCAGGTAGGCGGCGAGTTTGCGGATCGACCAGCGGGTGAAGGGCTGGCCGAGCTTGGTGGGGCGGGTCGTGGCCGTCTGGATGACGAAAGTTTCGTCGTCAGGGGTGAGTAGGCGGGGACGGCCTCCCGCCCATTGAGGGTCCAGGCAGGCCAGGCCGATCTCGTTGAACCGGTGGATCACCTCCCTCACCGTGTCCTCGTCAGCCTGGACCAGTTGGGCGATCACCGGTACGCGGTTCCCGCCGGCGGACGCCAGCAGCATCATCGCCCGCCGATAGCGCACCAAACTGGTACTGCCCCGACGCACGATCTGCTGCAGCTTCTGCCCTTCCTGATCGGTCAGTCTGCGCACCCGCACAGGCTCGGCCACCACACCTCCAGCGATCAGAACGGACGTCACCGCCCATCCAACCGCTCCAACTACCAACCCGGCGAACCTATGCGGTCACAGCACTAGTAGCCGTTTGTATCCGCGTTTGTATCCGCGTTCGTATCTACGGCGGCTCGCTCCCGACTCACCCGTACGTCGGTAACGCAGCGCAACCTCAGCCGCCGCGACGGGCGCCGGTCACGGGGTCTCCTCCGGCTCCGGCGCGAACGCCGCCCAGGTGCCCGACATCATGTCGTAGTACGGGGCGCCGATGTCACCACCGAGTACCGACAGACGCAGCGGCAGCGTCGACGCCGAGGTCTTCTCGAACGACTGCTCGACGCCTTCGGCCTGCTCGCAGCGGGGCACCATGCGGCGCAGCTTCCGCGAACCGTCCGACAGCTCCACGCACGCCGCCGTCTCCGTGCGGAACCCGATCGCCGGCGGAGTGAACTTGTAGTAGAAGGCACCGCCACCGCTGGGGGTGACCTTCTCGATGGTGCCGCCGCCGTACACCGCCCGGAACGACGCCAGGGTCCACTCCAGGAGATTGACCTCGATCGTGGCCGCGTCCTCGGTCTGCCAGCGCCTCACCGCGTAATTGCTCTGGTGGGCGCGGGTCTCCTCGAACTTCGGGTCGGTCTTCCAGTTGTAGCTGTCCGGGGTGAACAGGCCGATGTCGTACCAGCCGGACGGCATCGGCACGGCGACACCGTCCGGGGCGACCGTGCCGACCGGGGCGAGCCACAACCGCGCCTGCTGCGGGATGAACACGTTCTCGGAGCCCATGGGGTTCCCTCCCAGCCACTCGCCGCCCGCCCGCGCACGGCGAACAGGGCGTATCAGGTTGGGGACCCGGGCGCACAGTAGGGACGAATGCCGCTTACGTCGCGCTGACCAGCGGCTCAGGACGTAAGCGGTCATATGCGCTACACGTGCCGGCCATGACGACGAGCACCAGACCCGCCGCCGCGCAGCCGAAGACGGCGCGCTGGCGGTGCCTACTGCGGCCGTGCCTCCTACGCGGCGCCTGGCAGCCGGCCGCGCACCGGGAGGCGGCGCTGGCCGCCGGGCGACGCCACTACCTGCTGACGCACTGGGAGCGGCCGTGAGCGCCGGGGAGAGCATCGTGGCGGTGCTGCGGTGGGCGTGTGCGGCGATGCCGCTGGCGATGCCCGCGGCCGCGGCCTGCTACCTCCTTGGGGTGCGGGTCGGCCGGGCGGCGGCCGCGCGGGAGCTGGTCCGGCTGGAGCGGCGGCTGGAGACGTTCACGGTGGTGCTGCGGCCGCTGGCGGACGCCGTGCGGGTGGGGGAGTACAACGTCGCGTTGCCGGTGCAAGACATGGCGGTGCTGGCGCTGCTGGTGGACGAGCCGGGCGGGGACGGCGACACGCTCGCCGCGCTGGAGCGGGCGTTCCACGGTTCGGACCCACCCACCCACTAGACACATCAATAAATTTCCCCTACATTTCTAAGTGTGAGTGAGGGGAGCGGTTCCCTCCACTCCACCCCCTCCAACGCCCCAGGAAAGGCATGATCATGAGCTTCCTCCGCCCCTTCGCCGGATACCTCGCTGACGAGATGGCCGGTCTCGGCTTCACCGACCACGGCTACGACCCTGAGGAGCTGGGCGGCTACGACGCCATCCTCACCCGCGTCTACCGGCGGGATGGCGTCGCGGTCGAGGTCCGGGAGGACACCGGCGACGTGACCGTCCGCCTCTTCGGGTGGGGCCCGGTCTACGGCGGCGACGACACCTACCGGCACGGCCACCTCTCCCAGGTCACGTTCTCCGACACCTGGCCCGTCGCGAGCCTCCTCGCCACCGTCTCGGCCCTGGTCGCCGCGAACGTCGAGAACGCCGCCCCCGCCGCCGCCTGACCACCGCCCGCCCCGCCCGGCTCACCCCGGGCGGGGCCCCCGTCCCAGGAGAACCGATCCTCATGATCGTCACCGTCGCCCTGCTGCGCGCCACCCTCACCGCGCTCAGCGCCCACTACCTGTTCACCCGCCTGCCCGTGATGGTCACGTCCCACTTCGGATCGTGGGCGCACCCGCTCACCACAACCATCCGCTTCGGCTACCTCCAGCCCGCCGACGCCGGCTACGACGACATCCCCATGGGCCGCCTCACCCGCAACCCCGGCGACGGGCCCGCCGTCGCCGCCCTCACCGCCAACCCTCTTGACCACGTCACCCACCGGGACCTCGACAAGGCCCCCACCGTCGCCCAACTCGCACGGGCTCTCGGCTGCGTCGAACTCCTCGACCCCGCCCTGCCGGTCGTCATCCCCGCCGCCACCGACTGGGACGGCCGCCCCCTGCTCGCCCCCATCGACTTCGCCATGGAGTGCGGCTACTACGACCCGTACGGTGAGCACCACCACGGCGTATGGGGCCACGACGAGACGGACGGGCAGGCCGCCCACGTCCTGTGGCCCATCCCCGCCCACCGCGCCGCCACCCCGCCCGCGCCGATCCGGCCCGTGGACTGGCTGGCCCGCCTCAACCAGACCGACGTCTGGGTTGACCCCTACGGCCGCGAACGGCCCGTCAACGCCATGGACTTCTACGACACGTGCGCCGCTCTCGGCTGGCTGGAGGTCAACGCCGCCGCCATCGTCGAGGACCTGATCCGCGGCATCCGCCGCGACCAGGACGCCCACCCGGCCGTCCTCACCCCCGCCCCGGCCGCCCCCGCGCCGCTGCTGGAAGCCGCCCGCGCCGTTCACGACCCGCGCGCCTGGATCACCACCACGCCGCTCGCCCAGGCCCTCATCCGCCCCTTCGCCTGACAAGGACACCCCTCTTCATGGACTGGTACACCCGCCTCATGCAGGACCAGGTCTGGGTCAACGCTGACGGCACCCTGGTTCCCGTCGCGGCCATGAGCCCCCGCGACGCCCGCAACGCCCTGGCCTTCCTGGAACGGCAGTCGGACGGCGTCACCATGGCCGCCGCGAAGGCGTACGACGCGGTCGCCGCGACCGACCTCGACGTCATGACCGCCGACCCGATCACCTGGCTCGCCTCCACGCCGCTCGTGCAGGCCCTCGCCGACCGCGCCGCCCCCTACCTCTGCGACACCGCCCACCCCGCCCCTCAGCCCGCCTAACCCCGCCCCGCCCCGCCCGCCCGGCCCGGGCGGGGCGGGACCCCACACGGAACGGACACCTCCATGGCCATCAACCACGTCAACGCCACCACCAGCAGCCCCGTGAACGGCCCCACCGTCATCACGATCGACCGCGCGCCCCGCACCGGCGCAGTGACCCCCTACGTCTCCACCTACACGACCGACGTCGACGACTACCACTACCGCCCGGGCGGGCAGCGCTTCACCACCGCCTCGCTCCTCCTACCGCGCCGCGACCACAGGCACGTCATGGCCGTGGAACTACGGTTCGAGGACCCCGAAACGGTCACCGACGTCATCGGCTGGCTCACCGAGATCCGGGACCTGCTGTCCCAGCGGCTCACCGCCGACGACTTCCCCGAGCACTCCCGGCGCGCCGGCGACTCCGCCGAGCAGCCCACCGCCTGACCCCTCACCCCTCCGCCGGGCGGCGCCCAGGTGCGCCGCCCGCCCCCACCCCCGAAGGACTGCCATGTTCGACGTCACCGCAGACGAACACATCGACGACCCCTCCGTCATCGACTGGCCCGCCCGCCAGGCCGCGGCCGCCTTCCCCTACAAGGTCGTGGACGGCCGACCGGACAACCCGTTCCCGCCCGCCCCCGGCACCACCCGGCCCACCCGGGGCAAGGGAGGACTGTGGCACTGGGGAGAACGCCAAGCCGCCGACACGATCGTGACCGTGGCCGCCTTCGGCCGCCGCTGGCTTCTCATGGTCCTCCGCGACGACGGCAACGGCTGGGCGGTGCCCGGCGGCTGCCTGGAGCCCGGCGAGACCCCGGTGGAGGGCGCCATCCGGGAGTGCCGGGAAGAGACCGGCCTGGACCTGTCCCCGGCCGGCGGCGTCCGCACGAACCACATCACGCCGCTCCCCGTCCGGCCCGTGCCCGACCCCCGCGCCACGAACGAGGCGTGGATGGTGACGTGGCCGGTCCTGGTCGGACTGGTGGGCGGCACCGAGTCTCTCCCCAAGGTCACCGGAGCCGATGACGCGGCCGAAGCCGATTGGATCATCGCCGACAGCTACGCCGTACTGGTCAAGCACCTGGAGTACCGCGGCGGGCACGTGTTCGCCGCGCACGTGGACATGCTCCAGGAGATCCTGCGCTGACCCCGCCGGGCCCGGCCCCGGCCGGGCCCCTCAGCCCACCCCTCACACCCCCTGACCCACGGAGGACCCGATGACCAGAACGTTCACCCCCAACCTGCTCGACGCGCTCACGGAGCGCATCGGCAAGCAGGCCGCCACCCAGGCCATCAACCTCTTCGCGGCCTGGGCCGACGGCGCGGCCAACGAGCTCGACATCGTGGCCGGCGAATGCCCGTGCCCGGAGGACCACGCCGCGGACGCGGAGCACTTTCGCCACCTCTCGCTGGTCATGGTCAACGTCTACGACGCAGACCCCTCCGCCGCCTGACCCCGCCACCCCCGAACGGCAGGAACACCTGATGAGCACCTACGAGAAGCAGATGCCGATCCACCGGGTTCGTTGTGACGCCACTGGCTGCAACGCCGAGTTCGAGGCGCGGTACAAGTTCGACCGCAGATACCCGGAGCTCACCCGGCAGGAGGCCAGCCGCGCTGGCTGGGACGTCCCGCCGCCCCGCGGCAAGGGCTCCCGCTCCAAGGAAGATTTCTGCCCCGAGCACCGTCGCCGCTGACCCCTGCCCCGCCCCGCCCGGTGACACACCGGACGGGGCACCCCTGACAAAAGGCATGAACCTTGAAGCTGTTCTATGACTGCGAATTCCTTGAGGACGGCCGCACGATCGACCTCATCTCCATCGGCATGGTGGCCGAGGACGGCCGCGAGTTCTACGCCGTGAACGAGGACATCGCGACTGACCCGCTCCACAGCTGGATCTGCCGGCACCAGTGGCTGATGGAAAACGTCGTGCCGCACCTCCCGCTGAGCACCGGCCGTACTCGCACCCAGAAGGGGCACGGACGCATCACGACGTCCAGCACCTACCTGGGGTTCTTCAACCTCGACATGACCAGTAACGACGTCATGCCACGCAGGATGATCCGCAACGCAGTCCGCGACTTCATCCTCGCCACCCCGGACGTGGAGCTGTGGGCCTGGTACGGCGCCTACGACCACGTCGCCCTCGCGCAGCTCTGGGGCCGCATGATCGACCTGCCGACCGGTGTGCCGATGTGGACGAACGACCTGCGGCAGGAGGCGGCGCGGCTCGGCCTCACCGACGACGACATGCCCACGCAGGCCGAGGGTGAGCACAACGCCCTCGCTGACGCCCGGCACAACAAGGTCATCGCCGCTCACCTCGCCAACCTCTGACCCGTCCGGGGGCGGCGCGGAGTCCAAGGCCCGCCGCCCCCCGGACGCACCACCCCGCCGCCCCGGCCCGCCTGAACCGAAGGAGAGCGCGTGAACGACCGGGAGAAGTACCGCCAGGCGCTCGCCCAGACCGGCCCCGGTGACCAATGACCGGCGCCGACCCTGACGACTTCCTCGAGCTCGACCAGGCCGACCCCGGCGAGGAGGAACCCGGCCGGTCGCGGCGGCCGTGGGCGCGCTGCCGGTGCGGCCGCCGCATCTGGGCCAAGAAGTCCCTCCTGCTCGGGGAAGGCGGCAAGTGTCGGCGCGGCCGCCGCCGCCCCGGGCGCCTCCGAACATCAGCCGGACGCCGCTACAGCGTGACCGGCCAAACCGACCTCTTCACCACCCGGGAGACCTTCATGAGCACCTTCACCACCGACCAGGCCGCCGACCTCGTCCACGAACTGATCGCCGACGACTACTACCCAGAGCTGAACGCCTACCTCGAAGTGAAGCGCGACGGGGACGCCATCACGGTGTCCCTCCGGCCCGCGGGCCAGACCACGACCGTGCTGCGGTTCGGCGTCCGCGTCTACCCGCTCGACCCCGCCCCCGGGCAGCCCTGACGTTCCAGGCAGGAAGAAGGACAGTACGGATCGACAATGTAAAGGCGGCCGCTTCGCACATGAAACGGCCGCCTTCGTACTGCACGGCGCACCTGACCAGCAGCAACGCCCCGGGGGGAGAGGTGCGTAATCGAACGTGTGTGCGGCTGGCGATGCATTGGTCACCGCGTGCGATCCTGGGAAGTATGGTCGCCGCGAACGCACCCCTTACCCCGCCGCCCGGGCACACCCTCGAAGACCTCGAAACCTGGTCCTTCGCCTGCGCCACCGGCGCCCACGCCGAATGCGTCGGCAAGCGCCTCAACCCGGACCCCGACTGCCCGGCCGATCAGATCAACCAGCCCTGCGACTGCACGGTGTGCGCCCACCGGCCGCCGAGGAAGGCCGGCCGCCCCCGCGCCAAGTAGAAGCGCCGTTAAGCAGGTCCGATGATGATCATGAAGGTGCCTTCCCGCGCGAAAGAGCTCTGCTGAAGCTCCCGGAACGGGGAAGAGAAATCAAGAGCGAAGGTTGGCTGATACGGCAGTATTCATCCAGTGGCAACTTAGTGGCCAAACCGTCTTTTTGAATACTACCAACCTACTATCAGGCTGTGACCAGGGGCTTAACGGTATTCTGTTGGCTGACTCAGTGTACAGACTGCGGGAATTACCCGTACCCTGGACGAGCAGATGCGGCCCATGGGGAAGCCTCTGCACGCAGGAGAGGCCCCGACCGGCGGCAAACCAAGATCGGGGCCCCTCTTCGGTGGGATCAGACTTGGCTAGGTGCGCTGCCTAGCCAAGTCTGATCGTGCGCAGCGCCCAGTCCACCACGATGAGAACCGCTCGTGCAATGAGCAGGTATCCCTCTCTGGAGTTGGCCGCCTTGCGGCGTCGCTTACGCGGCATGGACTTTCCTCTCTGTGTAGCAGGGCCCCAACAATCTCGGGGTCGACGGTGAGGCCCGTCCCGGTCGATCCCGCGCGGGAGTACCGACCGAGGCAGAGAGCCGCCTGCACGACGCTTGCACCAGCGTAATTGGCCGCGGCTCAATGTGCATTCGATCCCTGAACTTGAAGTAAGTCATCAGCGCAGCTCAAAGGCGCAATCCCAACTCGGAAAATTCATGCGCAGAGTTACTATGAGTCTGGGCCTGGCTTTGGCGGGAGCACGCGGCGCGACGTTAACGAACGAACCTGCTACCCATCACGGCGTGAATACGCCGATCTATGACGCCCTGGTCGCCGAGCTCGCCGACCAGGAGCGAACTCCCCACGGTCGCGCTGCTGAGCCGCGCCCCTGGTTCACCCCCGCCGTCGCACCCGGGCGCGCCGACGTCCTCGACACCACCCCCGCCGGGGTGATCGCGTGACCGCACCCCACCGGCCCGACACGGCGCAAGGCTGCGCAGCCCTGTTCGAGCAGCTCATCCGCTTCGCCACCGCCGCCGCCCTGCTGTGGAGCGCCCTCACCACCAGCCGGCCCGACCTCGCGGCCCTGTGCTGGACCCTGTTCGGCCTCTTCATCCTCGGCCTCATCCTGCACCACGCCGCCACCTCCGCCCGGCCACCGCGCCGACCCCACTGACCCCGCCGACTCCGCGCCGAAGGACAACCTCGTGTTCACCGCGACCCTCGACCACACCTGGCAGGCCAGCCACTCCCTGCCGCACCTGCCGGGCCGCTGCTCCAGCATCCACGGCCACACTTGGCGGGCCTCTCTCACTGTCGCCGGCCCCTACCTCGACCCCAGCGGCATCCTGCTGGACTTCGCGCCGCTCAAGGCCCACATGCGCGCCTGGATCGACGACCACCTGGACCACGCCCTCATGCTCGGCGCCGGCGACAACCTCGTCCCCCTGCTCGACCCCGGCCCGGGCGGGGAGCCGTCCCCGCTCGCCGCCGCGTTCGCCCAGCGCGGGCAGCGCCTGTTCGTCTTCGGCCAGGACTTCCCCGACGTCGCGTGGCCCAGCGTGGAAGGCATCGCGCAGCTGCTCGCCCACCACGCTCACGCCTGGCTGCGGGACTCCACCGGCCGGAGCGACCTCCACGTAGCATCCGTCACCGTCCGCGAGACCGACAGCGCTTCAGCCACCTGGCACAACCCCACCACCCGGTGAAGGAGAACCCTGCCGTGACCACCCCTGACGCCGTGACCGTGCCCACCGCGGATTTCACCCGCCTGGCTGACCTCGCCGTCGCCGCCCGGAACCTCAGCGCCGCCGCCCCCCCTGCTCCCCAACACCCTCCACACCACTGCCGCGGTCGCGGAGCCACTGCCCGGCGTCGAGCCCCAGCCGGCGGCCCCGGCCAAGCGCGGCCGCCGAACCGCCGCCGACGTCGCCGCCCACAACAACCGGATCCACGCGCGCCTCGACGGGCTACCCCTCGGAGCGACCGCCGCGGACCTCATCACCGCCGACACCTCCCCCAGCCGCGTCTACAACGCTCTGCGCACCCTGGAGAACCAGGGGCGGGTCTTCCACACCGGCTACGGCTCCACCCGCTGGTACAGCAGCCGCCACCGCGCCGCCCTGCTCGACACCCTCCGCCGGCGCGTCCCGGGCCATGACCTCACCGTCGCGGAAACCGCGGCGATCCTCGACCTGCCGGAGACCCGCATCCGCGAACTCGTCACCGCTCAGACCCTCACCGGCCGCCGCGTCGGCAAAGTGGTCATCGTGCTGCGCACCTCCCTGCTGGCCTACATCGACACCATCGGCGCCCACACCGGCCCGGCCGACGCCGAGTAGCCCCCAACCTCGTTCACCCGTTCACCCGCACACAGAGGGGAGAGGAACCCGATGGGACGCGGACGCCCGACCAAACTCACCCCCGAGCTTGCCGACCGCTTCGTCCAGGCCCTGGAGGAAGGCAACTCGATCCGCCGCGCCGCAGCCCTCACCGGCATCACCCGATCCACCGCTCATGCCTGGATAGCCCAGGGCGAAGCCGACGACGCCCCACCCGAGTTTTCGGACTTTTCGGACAGGGTTACGCGCGCGCGTACGCGAGTGATGGGGGACCTGTTCAACGCGGCGATGCAGGATGCGATCGGCGGGGTGGAGATCAAGCGGACGGTGCGGCCGGACGGGTCGGAGGAGACTCAGGTGACGCCGCCGAACGGCAAGGTGGCGTTGCAGATGATGGCGCTGCTGGATCCGGAGGAGTGGTTGCCGCGGAAGGCTGTGGAGCTGTCCGGGCCGGGTGCGGGGCCGGTGGAGGTGTCGCATCAGGCGGATGTGGTCGAGGGGATTCTCGCTCGGGTGCGGGCGGCGCGGGAGCGGCGGGCCGCCCGGGCGGCGAACGATGCCGGCGGTGATGGTGTGGGGGTGGGGGAGTGATGGCGAGTAGGGACGTGCCGGGGGATTCCCGGGAGGCGTGCGCGGGGCGGCATCCGGCGGGGCGTGGGCTGGTGGGCCGGTTCACCCAGACGCATCCCTGGCTCGCCGAGCCGGACGGCCGCGCCGAGTCGGACGGGCCGGGCGGGGGTGAGGTGGTGGAGCTGCGGGCCCGCGTGGAAGACCTGGAACGCCGCCTGGCGTCACTCGAGCGGCCGGAGCCGTACGACGGCGTCGAGGTCGTCTCGCTCGACGGGCGACGGTCGCGGCGGCTGCGGTGGTAGCTGGCGGCTGAGGCGGGCGGGAAGGGCTCGACCCCCGGGGGGAGGGGGTCGGGCCCTTCTTCGTGTCCGAGGTCAGGGGGTCGAGCGGCGGGCCCGCCGGGCGAGCATGCGCGCCTTGATCTGCTCCGTGGTCGGCTGTGTCCAGGGATGCCAGCCGACGTCGGGCACCCAGCGGCTCACGTGGTCGTAGGGGTCGCTGTTCAGGCCGGAGGGGCTGGCGTACTTATCGACGCCGCACCAGCGGCAGCCGCCCGGGTTCGGGATCGGCTTGCCTTCGGCGGGGAGCGGGGCGGTGTGCTTCATAGTGGGGGCTCCTACCGGGTCGGGTATGTGCGGGTGGTCGCGCGGCGGGCCCGCCGGACGGGGCGGCCGCCGGGGTGGCCGGCCGGGTGCGCGCGGCGGTGCCGTGCGGTGCGCACCGGTGCCGGGTGGTGCGGGCGGGCCGGGGTACGGCGGTGCCGTGCCGGGACGGCCGCGGCCGCGGCGGCGGCCGGGGTGGGGGAGTCGAACCGGGCGGCGTGCTCGACGGCCGCGCCGGTGATGGTCTGCACCGTGCCGTCGTCCCAACGCTCGGGCTCCTCGGCGGGCGCGTTGATCGCATCCCACACGGTCGCGTACCGGCGCGAGACCTCAGCGGCGGCGCGGACGGCGCGCCGCTCCTCCTCAGCTGCATACGACTCCTCGGCGCGGGCGAGCGTCGCCTCCAGGCGGGCCCGCACCTCGGCCTCATACCGGGTGCTGGCGGCGTGCCATTCCCGGTAGCGGCGCGTGGCTTCCCGCCCGCCGTACAGCGGCGCCAGGTCCTCGGCCTCCTCGGCGGCCGGGGCGGGGGAGACGGCGCGCCACGCGGCGAGCGCGTCGCGGCCGTCGTCGGTGAGGATCACGGCCGTGCCGGTGACGGTGAGGAACCCGGCGGTTTCGAGGGCCAGGATTCGGGCGCGGGCGATGGCGCGGCCGCGGCCGCCGCGCACACCGGTGCGGTAGAAGCCGCGCGCGTCCTGGTGGAGGTCGCCGGCGGCGGCCCATGCGATGGCGTCGGCGTGGGCGGCGGTCCAGCCGAGCCGGGCGGCCTGGTCGTACTGGCGGGCGGTGATGTGCATGGTGGTCCTCCGGTCGAGGGGGCGGGCCCTGTGCGGGGGCCCGCCCGGGGCAGGGGGTTAGGCGGGGCAGGTGCCGCAGTGGGGGCAGGCGTCGGGCCACTCCTCGGCGGCGGAGAGGTAGACGCTCACCAGGTAGATGCGGCAGGTGAACGCGATGGGGTTCGCGCCGCAGCAGTCGGTGTAGGCGTCGCCGTTCAGGTCCTCCAGGACGCCGACGTTCGCGGTGCCGGTCGCGCCGCAGGCGGGGCAGGCGGGATCGACGTGGGGGATGTAGGCGGCCGGTGCGGCCGCAGGGGCGGCGGGGGCGTCGAGGAGGGTGATCGTCACGTCCGGTCCTTCCGGGGGCTGTGAGGAGGTTCCTGGGGCTGTGTGGGGTGTCCGGGCGGGCGGCACCGCGCCGCCCGCCCGGACACCGCTGCTAGGCGGCGCAGTGGTCGCAGATGGCGATCTCGCCGCCGGTGAGGCAGTCGGTGATGCGGGCGGCGCAGGCGTCGCAGAGGTAGACCTCGCGGGAGGCGACGGCGTCGGCGACCAGGTCGGCGGCGTCGGTGGCGTCGGTGGCGGCGAGCCAGCCACGGTCGGCCAGCAGGGTCGCGGCGTCGGCGAGCGCGTCGCGGGTGAAGACGGGGAGCGCGGCGACGGTGGTGGTGGTCATAGGTCCTCCCTGGGGTTGAGCCGGGGAACCGCTCCCCGGACTCACACATAAAAGTGTAGGGCATATTTACAGAACTGTCCATCCGGGAGGCCGGTTGCGTTTCATGTAAACATGCCCTACAATTCTATATGTGAACGGGGCGAGCGGTTCGCCCCGACACCAACCCAGGAAGGACCTTCCATGGTCTCCATTCGGGCCTACGCCCTCGCAGGCGTCGCCGCCCTCGCGGCCCTGCTCACCCCCGCCGCCGCCCAGGCCGGCACCGGCGGCACCATCACCACCCCCACCACCGGCCACACCGTCAAGGCGGGCGCTCCCCTCACCGCGTCGGCGGACGTCGCCAACGTGTGCGACGCCCGCCTCACCATCACCCGCCCGGACGGCGACAGCCGACTCCTCGCCGCCGCCCCCGCCGACCCCATGTGCGCCCCCACCACGTTTGGCGGCACCTACACCCCCACCACGGCGGGCACCTACACCCTCACCCTGGCGGCCGGTAAGGGTGCCGAGATCGACACGATCGAGATCGTCGTGACCGTGCCGCCCGCCCCGGCCCCCACGCCGACCCCGGCGGCACCGGCTCCCGCCCCCGCGACCGACTCGACGCCCCCGGCCACCCCTCCCGCGACGCCCCCGGCGACGCCCGCCCCCACCGTGACCGTCACCGTCACCCCGACCCCGGCCAAGCCGAAGACCACCCCGACCCCGACCCCGGCCAAGCCGCGCCCCACCGCGACCGTCACGGCCACGGCCACCGTGCCCGCCCAGGCACCCGCCCCGGTCTACGCCCCGCAGCCGCAGGCGTTCGTTCAGCCGCCGCAGCCCGCGCCGACCGCCCCGGCCCTGCCGGAAGTGGCTCAGGAGCCGCGCATCGCCGAGTCCGCCCCCGCCCCGGCGAGCACCCCCGCCACGGACCTCGCCGCGCAGCCCGTCGCCGACTCCTCCGACACCGGCATGTTCGGCGCGATCGGCAGCATCGTCATGCCCGTCGTGACCGTCCTGGCTCTGGCGTACGGGTTCCTGGCGATGCGCCGGACCCGGGGACGGCACGCCGCCGACCCCCTCACCAACGACAAGGAGTAGCCCCCACGGGCCCCCGGCGGTGCCGGGGGCCCACACCTCCCGGAACCGCCCTAGGTCCGCTACGCGGAATCTGAGGCTGGCAGTAGGCAGGCGGGAGGGGCCGGCGCGGATGCAGCAGGCATGCCCCGGTGAACGCCCCAGCTGGTCAGGTGACGAGGCCCAGTGAGCGCCCTCCGCGTATTGGGTCAGCGCCAGCTGGTGCGACCGGTGCGGTAAATGGGGCCTTCATTGATCGGGACGGTCTCAAGGATGGTCTCGCCTTTGTGCTGGGTGAAGATGATCGCGTATTCGCCGGTGCAATTCTCGCAGTGACCGGTCAGGGCGATGCGTTGGCGGCGACCCTCGCCGACCGCAGGACCGGCCGGGGCGATGATCTCTTCACGGGTCACCTCACCAGTGATGGCGCTGACGTGGATCTCCCTGGGTTCATGGTCCTCTTTTCGGGCGCTGATGTAGGCGTGTTCGACGTGGGTGTTGTTGCCGCCGCACAGGGGACAGGCCATGACACCGTCGGAGGTGTAGGTGAGCATGCCTGGCTCGGGGGTTGGGGTGGTCATGAGGTGTGGTGTACCCGGCGGATGTGATCACCTCACGCGTTGGAGCGGGCAGCGGCCGCCAAGGCGACCGCCGCCCATGTGTTGCCGACTACCGGCCCAGCGTCGTCACAGACGCGGGAACGGCAGAACGCCGAGGTCCACGCCGCAGGCGGCACCCAGCACGATCACGATCGTGATGATGATGACCCGTAGATGCCGGCCCCAGCTCTCCGGGACCCGGATCTCCGTTGTCCTTTTCCACGTGAAGCAGTTCGGACTGTCCATGCAGCGGCCTCCTTCGGCCTCGAAGCGAAAATAAGTCGCTGCCGGACCCGGGCCTCTTCATGATCGAGAGTTCCCGTCGATACACTGCGCTTGGATACCTACGCAGGTACACGCCGGGCCCCCGGGTTCGGCAGTACCGCAGCGCCGCCCGGCCCCTCTGCCAAGGGGTCGGGCATTGCTGTGGTACTGGGAAAAGAGTAGCGGCGCCCCCCGGCGGTTCCTGGTGAGTAGCAGAGGTCACCCAAGCCCCACGAACCTCGATGTTTTCAGGCTGTCTCGCCTCATAGCCAGGTCACAGCGGCGTCATTGCGCGTCATCTCTGCGTCGTTCCTGTGTCGTCCGCTGGCCCTTGGGCCACATCACGTCATGGCATGGAACACCGCCACTAAGGGCAACAACATGGAACTTCCGCTGATCGAGCATGAAAACCGGGCCGTGTGCGCTTGGCCGGGCCGCACATCAGCGCGTTGTGCTCTGTGGGGAGAGGGGCCGGGCGTGAGCATGCCAATGCGGTCTTGACGAAGTACTTGATGCTGTCGAAGTACTCCACGAAGTAGTTGATACTGGCGACGAAGTAGGGGCCAAGGAAGCACATAGTCACTCTGGTCTTAGGGATAGCAACGGCCTCAGCCAGTACGGCGCGTGCCTGACGTGCCTGTGGGAGGAGGTCGAGCGGCGGGCCGCGTGATCGGGCCGAGCTGGGGCGGCACCCTCGTGCCCGAGGCGGGGAAGCAGGTCACGGTGTACACCGACCACCGGCCCGAGCCGATCGGGGTGTCGGCGAACCATCGGGCGGGCGCGCGGCGGCTCGCGCGGTTCCACGGGATGCGCTTCACCTGTCTGCACGGGTAGCCGGGGGCTGAAAGTCGCAGGTCAGACCCATTGCCCATCCAATAAACATGCCCTACACTTTTAAGTGTGAGCAAGGAGGAGCGGTTCCCCTTCGCCCACCCGTTCCACTACGCCCCAGGAGGCACCATGACCACCCTCGCCCGCATCACCGCCGCCGTCACGCACGGCAACGAATACAAGGCCCGCGCCGAGGTCATCCCCGCCGTCCCCGCCCGCTACCCGGCCATGGCCCACCTCATCGCCGACGCCCGCGACGCCTACCTCATCGCCGCGGCCGCCGCCGGACTGCCCACCGAAGGACTCCCCGAGATCACCACCCTCGGGCGCATCCTCCGCGGATGGATCGACGCCCTGACCGACACCAGCGTCACCGCCGTCGCCATCGGCGCAGGCTTCCCCGCCCACCTGGCCCCCATGGTGTCCGTCCGCTGCCTGCGCGCCTGGCTCACCCTCCCCGCCTACGGGGACGACGCCAAGCTGAACCACATCCTCAACACCGCGCGCAAGCGCTACGCCGAGGCGTACCCCGACCTCGCCACCCCCTGCCACGAATGCGACGCCGACCCCGGCGAAGAGTGCAGGGGCGACTGCCTGGTCGCCTCCGAGTTCGCCGACCACGTGCCCGACGTCGCCGAGATCGTCAGCGCCGCCGACACCCCCGCCTCGTGGCTGGTCTTCCCGCCGAACGTGATCCGCGCCCTGGCCCTCCACCAGCACGAAGTGAAGGCCCTGCACCTGCTCGCCATCGAGTCCGGCGACCCCAACGCGGTCGTCGCGTAACCCCCACCCCTGCCTCCGGCCCCGCCCACCCCGGGCGGGGCCCCACCCCCGGCATCCCCGAACGGAGACCACGATGAGCATCTACGCAACGATCAAGGGCGGTATCACGATCACCCCGCCGATCCCCCTCGCCGACATCGACCCCGCCAGCCACCACCTTCCGGCCAACCGCCCCGCCTGGGCATCCCTCCCCATCGCCAACCTCGCCTTCCACCTCGACGAAACCAACGGCGTCGCCGACCGTCTCGTCCCCGCGGTCGCCTTCGGCTACAAGATCGGCCACCCCGCCGGGGAACTGGAGGAGATCATCGCCGCCCACGGCGCCGGCCGGACCTTCGCCGGAGAGCTGGAGATCATCGAAGAGGAAGGCGACAGGGCCACGATCGGCGTCGTTGACGACCACGTGGTCGAAGAGTTCAGCGACGACTGGTGACCCCTCCGGCCGCCCGGCCCGACCCGGGCGGCCGCCCCGCCCCCTGACCGCCCTTCACGATCGGACACCCCTCGTGGACCGCACCGCCCCGTTCCTGACCCACTTCACCCCGGCCGCCCTCGCCACGCTGAGCCGCATCGCCATCGAGCTGTACGGCACCTACGGCGACCCCCACCAGGCCCTCACCGCCGAACAGGTCCGCACCCTCAACGACACCGCGCAACTCCTCGCCGACCTCGACGAGCCCACCCCGGCCGCCAGCGGGCACGCCTGACGACCCGCCGCCCCACCCCACGGGCACCCCGGCACCCGCCTGGGTGCCCGTTCCCATGTACGGCGCAGGTCCGCCCCGGCCACCTCACCCCGGGGAAAGCGCCGGCGTTCCCGGCCTAGTCGCGGAACGACCCGTCCGCCCGGCGCAGGTGCCTCCTCAGCAGGTGCTTGCAGTTGGGGCAGTGCCGCATGAACCCGCGCTTGAACAAGAACCCCACAACCGTGAGGTACAGGAACCCGACCATCATGTGCTGCCCCATGCGGGCAACGGCCGGCTTGGTGCAGGTCTTACAGTCCCGACAGCTCACGGTCCCTCATCACGTCGACGGGTGATCACTGCCTTTGCATCGGGCCGCGGCCTCGATGCGTAACAGGAAATGCCCGGAATGGCCCCGGCCCGCCCCGGGGTGACGTTAACGCCCGAACCCGGCATCCTCCCGGCGAACCACTCACGAGTCGCCTACGGGGGAGCGATGAAGCAGATCCAGGCCCGCTACTACCACAAGGGTCGTCTCCGGCCTGTCCGGCTGATCGTCATGCACTCCATGGAGGCCCCGGAGAAGCCCGAGACCGCCGAGAACGTCGCCCGCTGGTTCGCCACCAACTCGCCGGAGACCTCCGCCCACGTGTGCGTCGACCCCGACAGCGCGGTGCGGTGCGTCAACGACGGCGACACCGCGTGGGCCGCGCCGAACGCCAACGCGGACGGCCTGCACATCGAGATGGCCGGCTACGCCCGGCAGACCCGCGCCCAGTGGCAGGACGCCGCGAGCCTGGGCACGCTCAAGCAGGCCGCGAAGGTGGCCGCGGCCTGGGTGAAGAAGTACGGCATCCCCGTCAAGCACCTCACCCCGGCCGAGGTCCGCGCCGGGAAGAAGGGCTTCTGCGCGCACGTCGACGTCACCAGGGCGTATCCCGGCACCGGCTCGCACACCGACCCTGGCACCGGCTTCCCCTGGGACCGCTTCCTGGCCATGGTGCAGGAGGAGCTGGACGGCAAGCCTGCCAAGCCTGCCGCCTGGTCGCGCACGCTCGTCTACACCAAGGGCAAGCCGTACATGAAGGGCGCCGACGTCGAGGCGTGGCAGACCCGTCTGAACGAGCTGGGGTACGACGTCGACGTCGATGGCCTGTACGGGCCCGCGTCGGCGGGCGCGACGAAGAAGTTCCAGGCCAAGGCGAGGCTACTCGTCACCGGCACCGTGGACAAGATGACGTGGATCAAGGGACATAAGGAGAGGCAGTAGCCGTCATGACCTCCGAAACCCTGATGACAAATCAGCTCAAGGGTGTATAACGCTCATCATGATCCCCCGCTGCACCATATACCGTCCGCGGCAGGCGCTAATAGGAACACTCCTCGCTGGGTTTTTCCTCAGCGCCTGCTCCGCCGGTGGGACGACTGACGTCGCCTCAAGCCGAACCCTGGCCAATCCGGACGCGGTTGTCGATGCGATGAACGAGGCGGGCATCAAATGTGTGAACCTGCAGTTGCTTAGGTTAGACGAACCTAAGCCGACGATCACCGCTGGCTCCTGCACTCTGTTCACGGAGTCAGGCGAATGGGCCGGGTCGGTGAAGATCATGACTTCCACCAAAAGCTCCGATGAGCTCTACGCTGCCGAGGCGGCGTTCTACCATCAACCGGATATCACAGCTATGACGACCTTCCCCATCTGGATCGCCCAAGGCGATGGGTGGACGGTTTCATGCGGTACCGGCCAGGATCAAGCCGAGCGCATCGCCGTCGCGCTTGGCGGCAAAGCAGTCTCGATCGCGGGGTGACCTGTGAGGCCGTGAGCGCACATTCAGCAGGACGCGCAGTATCTCCGCCACCGCCTGAAGGCTCAGACCTCGTCGATATTCTGGAGGGCCACGGTGGGCCCCCGGGAGGGGGAGCCCACCGTTGTACTACTGGTGCGGCGCGGTCAGCGCTTGAGGGGGATGGTCGTCAGGGGCGACGGGTCGAACCCGTGGGCGATGAGGTACGTCGCGGCGATCAGGAAGAGGGCAGTCAGGATCAGCAGCCGGATCTCCCTCAGGGCCTTGGTGGAGAACCAGAGGCCCTCGTCCCGGTTGCCCTCTCCGCCGCTGGACTCGCCAGGGTTCTTCCTCGAGTTCTGAGCCATGGGGCTCCTCTCGTTAGGGGCCCCCGGCGGTGAGACTGCATGTTGCGTTGTGTTGCGTCATGCTGCGGCGTTGAGTAACATCCATTTAGCGTCTTCGCATGTACTTAACGGCCGCGTCTCCCCGCAGGAGGCCGGTTTAATACGGAATGCCCGCCCTGGCACGGCGGGCTTCCCGTGCTTCCCCGCATCTTAGATCAAATCGCGCCGGGGACCTATTTCTTCACCCTCGTATTGACCGATTCACCCGCTTTCCTGCCGGAAAGTCGTCTTTTCTCGGTGTCCTTCCGGTCGAAACGCGAGAACAACGGGCCCGGACGCCCGGCGCCCGAACCCGTCTCAGCCCCTACAGCAGGGCGGTGAGCGTCGCCGCCGTCGCGGCCGCCCCCGCCGCGGCGCCCGCGAGGACCTGGCGCACGGTGTGGTCGCCGAGCACGATCCGCGACCAGCCGATCAGCGCCACCGCCACCGCGCCCGCCACGAGCACTGGGGCCGCGGGCAGCACCGCGGTGAGCATCACCACCGCGCCGGCCGCGACCGCCGAGTGGAACGAGATCTTCCAGCGGAGGGTGATCGGGCCGACGACCGCGAGCGTGGCCAGCATGATGGCCACGCTCGCCACCATCACCGCGGGGGCGCCGAGAACCATCAGCAGGGCCAGGGTGAGCACCACCAGGGCGACGATCACGGCGACTAGCTTGGGCCGCTGGGACCGCTCCCCGATGTGCCAGTCCCCGAACCAGCCGCGCCGCACCCCGCCGAAGATGACCACGGCGGGGACACCGCCGCACAGGCCGGCCGCGAGCGCACCCCACCCGAACCCGGTCCACCCCGAGGTGACCGCGCCCACCACCAGGGGAAGACCCATCACGATCCACATCGGGGCGAACACATCGGTTACGGCACGCGCAACGCGACCGGCTGGCCGTCGAGCTGCTTGAACTTCATCGCGACCTGCCGCAACCACTGGGTTTCCCTCTCCACTCGATCCTTGCTGTCCCTGAAGGCGGGTGCCGGGACGGTCCCGGACGGAACCCCGGACCCGCGGCCGGCGCGGGCGTCCTGCAGCGCCTCGGCGACCCACGCCGCCACGGTGCCGGGGTCGCTGCTCTCGGGCGGCGTGGTGACCGAGGTGAGGTTGAGCATCCCGTCCTGGATTTCCAGGACGCGCCGCACGAGGCGCGCCTGAAGCGGCCCCTCGACCGTGAGCGCCATGGCCGGGTACTGGCGGGTGAGCGCTTCCCACAGCGGCTGCAACTCGCGCAGCGCGGCCATGGTGCGCAGCCTGGCCGCCCCGGCGCGCCAGGCCGGGATCGACGTGCCGGCCGTGATGCCGATGATGCACGCCAGCAGCGTCACCCGGCCGAGAATCGGGATCTCCCGCAGGCTGGTGTCCGGGTCGAGCAGGGTGACGAGGTTGACCGTCATGACGTGCGCCCGGTTGATCACGCCGGCGGCCATGCCGATCGTGGACAGCACCAGGCCGAGCCGCAGCAGCGGCGGCGCGACCCGCGCGTACCCGGCGAACATCCACCCAGCCGCCGTCAGACAGGTCATGAGCCAGGCGTCGAACACCGCCAGGTAGACGCGGCCGGTCGGCGCGGTCGGGAACGGGGCGTGGGCACCGTCGATCCAGTAGATGCGGCCGCCCCGCGCCACGAACATCGCGGTCAGGATCCCCATCACCACGAGGGCGGTCGGCCAGATCCAGCGGGCCCGCGACGGCCGGCCATGCCGGGTGATCGCCTCGACGTAGGCAAGCAGGCACGTCGCCGCCGCAAGACCGGTCAGGTGCCGCAGCAGGGTGGCCAGCTCGGTGCCGGTGGTGGCGTCCATCCACGCCACGATCGGCGCCGCGGTGACCACGCGAGACAGGGCCAGGCCAGTGAACGCCCCCCACAGCATCCGCTGTTCGTGGGAGTGCCGGGCGGGCCGGATGCGAGAGATCGATGCCCCCCACAGCAGGACCATGGCTAACCAGTCCACAACGCTCACGGCGTCAGCTCCCCAAGTCGTATCCGAATGTTCTGCTCAGCTTGCGCAGGCCCTCGTCGCCGTCTTCCGGCGGTGTGTGGGCGCGAAGCAGGATGAGCGTGGCCAACTTCTCGGCGTCGCGTTCCTCGATGGTGTCGTAGCGGCTGCGAGCCGCGACATTGGTCGGCCCGCCGCCGGGCGAGACAGGACCCAGCAGGCGGCGCAGCACCTCCTCGGCGTCACCGCCGACGCGGCCGTGATCGAGCAGCATGTGGCTGATCTCGTGCAGCACGATGTTGACGCGTAACACCCCGGACGCGCCGGGCGCGACGAACAGGTGGTCGGCCTTGCGGGTGGCGAACCACAGGCCCGACACCGCGCTGGTCGCTTCGATGGGCAGGTCGTGGAGGTGGAGAGGACGCTGCCGTACCGCGCGGATCCGGGCCATGAACTCCCCCAGCGTGAACGGATGGGGGATGGGTGCCTGCTCCAACGCAGCCAGCAGCCGGGAAGAATGCACAATGGGAACCTTTCCGGTGCGCCCGGGCAAGATTACTGAGGGCCGCCGACTGCTTTGTGCTACGGAGTTTCGTCGAGCGCCTCAGCCGCGCGCATCGCCTCCACCATCTGCGCGATAGCGCTTATGGACAGCGGCGACAGGCCGGTCATTCTCTCGGCGATGTTCAGCACGCCCAGTTCGGTAAGTTCCTGTTTGACCGCTTCCTGCTGCCGCCGCTCCTCCTCGGTGAGCGGCCGGGGCGCCGGCGGGTCTTCGCCGGCGAGCCAGCCGACTTGCACACCGAGTAGAGCCGCCAGCGCCTCCAGCAGCTCCAAGGTGGGGTTGGTCTTCTCACCCTTCTTGAGCTGGCTGATGTAGGCATGCGAGACCGTCATGCCTTGACGCTTCAACGCTCGTTCTACGCCTCGGGCGGAGAGCTTGTTCGCGCGCAGCGCTTCGCCCAGTCGCTCGGCCAAGGTCGCCACTTCTTATCCGCTCCTCACGAGCCCGCCCCATTTAGGCGTCTTTCACTAGATGCGTGGAGCCCACACAGTACACACTTTGCACCGACTGGTTAGGCTCAGTTGACAAATTTGCTATGAAACCGCGAAGATCGGCGACCCGAGCGGAAACCGTAGCAAACCATGCGCTGCCCGCCTGCAAGCCGTCAGTTGACAGCACGCAGGTGGGCGGCCTTCACAGCCTGCGTCTCTTGGAGTGCCCCCGTTGAACCCTGACTTGGACGCCGACGCACGCAGGCTGTTTCTGAAGCTCTCCGCCGACCTGTACGAGGAGTCACAGCGGCTGCTGGCCGAAGACCCCCAGCGCAACGAAGGCTTGGCGTTCTGGAGGTCCATCCGCTCGTCGATGGACGCTGAGGAGCGCGAGCACAACAAACGCATGGCGGTCTACCGGACGCTGGAGGACCTGGCCGTCACCCGCATGGCCAAGGTGCAGAACATGCCCTACGACCGGATCGGTGCCCGCGCCGGCGGCAAATCTCGCACCTGGGCCTACCAGCACACCATGCCCAGCACCGTCCTGGACGGGGTGCTGGAGCTGTACGCCGAAGCCGAACGGCGGGAGCGCGACGCCTTCCTCCGGACCCGGACCGGGCTGACCACCAGTGACCGACCCCGCGCCATCGGCGCCGTCCCCGAACAGGCGACCACACGGTCCGCGGATTCGGCGCGGCTGAGCATCATCTACCGGCAGCTGCGTCACTGGTTCCTCGGCGCGGCCGCCGCCGCCGTGCCCGCCTACCACGCCGCCCGCGCGGCCGCCGAGAGCTACACCTCGACCGTTCACACGGCGCTGATGAGCAACGGCGCGTTGATGCCGACGGGGCTGGACCCGTTGAGCGGGGCCGGCCTGTCGAGCATGCTGTCGGCGAGCACCGCGGTGCCGGGCGCGCAGGCGTCCGGCCCGGTCGCCACGGCGGTGGGCAAGTTCGTCGCGAGCACGGTCATCGGCGTGCAGGCCACCGTGGGGGTGTCGGCGCCCGCGGCCACGGTGGTCGCGGCCACGGTCGGCGCGGCGAGCGCGCCCGTTGTGAGCGTGGTCGAGGACGTGGTGGAGAACACCGTCAGTAAGCCGATCGTCCAGGCCCTGGGGCTGGACACCGGGCAGGAGCAGGGCGCGGGCGCCGCCCCGGTGCCGGTGCTGGCGTTTGAGCCGCCCGCGGTGGAGGAGATGCCGCGGCCGCCGCTCGATCTGGAGCCGACCTGGCAAACCCCCGCCCCGGCCACGCCAACGCCGAAGGTCGGAACGCCGCACGCCGTCCCGGCCACGACAGCCCCGGCCCCGGCCCCGGTCCCGACCGGGCACGTCCGAACCGCCGTCGCCCCGTCCCCGACCTCCTCGGTGGCGGTGACGCCGCGCGCCGTCCCGACGACGGCGCCCGCCCCGGCGAAGACCGAGCAGCCTCCCACGCCGAAGACCACCGTGCCGGCCGCGCCGGTGACGGCGCAACCGCCGGCGACCGACGCGCCCCAGCCCACCCCGACGTCGTCCCCGGCCCATACGACGGCCCCGCAGCCGACCGCCCCCGCGCCGACGCAGACCGTCGCGCCCCAGCCGTCACCCAGCGCGCCCACGGGTCAGCCGAGCAACCCGCCCCCCATGCCGGAGCCGACCCTGACGTCAGCCCCGCCCGTCCCGGAGGCGACGCAGACGGCCGAACCGTCCGCGCCGAGTGACCCGCCCGTACCGAGCAACGCACCGGAGTCCGCTGAACCCCCTGCGCCGGGTGGTGAGCCGGATCCCCTCCCCGTGGGCGGTGCGGCTGTGGCGGGGACGGCCGCCTGGTGGTACGGGCCCCGCCCCGCCCGAGCGAGCGTCACAGTGTTTTCAGACGGCGACTCATTTGGTGAGTCGGCGGTAGCAAAGGGGCGTGATAGAGCCGCCCGGTCGTCGTCGCCGGGCGGCGACATGGGGGTACAGCAGTCCATCCACTACGATATGTAGTTGAATAGCTACTCTATGTAATATAACGGGTGGTGACCCTGCTACTCCAGAAAGGACATCCCACCCATGCGTTTCTCCAGCCTGCCCGCCCTCGCCCTGGCCACCGCCGCCATAGCCGGCGCCCTGGCTGCCGCGACCCCCGCCCAAGCCGACGACACCCCCACCTACACCTGCGACAAGGTCCTATACGGTTCCGTCGTGCTGGGTGAAGGCAACTGCACCGCCTCCAACGGCGCGACCGAGCAGGGCGCGTTCCTGGGCGAGTTCCTGGTGACCTCCCGCGAGGAGCCGCAGTGGACGTTCCGCTGCCACATCGGGGGCGTCGTCCAGCTGCCCGAGGCCGTCAGGGGAGACAGCTGCGAGCCCGTCGTGTAAGGCGGCAGGACGCCTGCGCCCGTTCCAGGGGCGGTCAGCGCACCGCCTCGCCCGCCCCGGAACGGGACCAGCTCAAGCACCCCGGCCGCCCCTTCCTTGCCAAGAAGGGGCCCCGATAGTAATCGCGGAAAATTCATTTGCTACGGCCGACTGGCCAAATGAGACGACATCTCAGGTGTTTTGTGAGGTTCATCCGGTTCGTGTCTCCGGAATGATCTTCCTGTGGTGACCGCTGGCGGCCGAACTCGACCCGGTGCGAGGGATCGGGACCGGCGGCCTATCCAATGGCTCTCAGGCCCTCTCAGCGCATTTCCGCATGAGGGCGGTCAGCCAGAGACGGGGAAGATCGTGCTGAGCATGCCGCGCACCGCGGCGAGCTGCCCTTCGGACAGGTCGCCCACCTTGCCCTTGAGGCGCGTGGCCGCCACGGTGCTGATGCGGTCGATCATCGCAGCGCGGCCTTCGCCGACGTCGACCACGAACGCGGTCAACGCGTGGGCCAGGTCGGCCGCCTCGACGTGCGCGGTCAGGACGTTGTCGTTGTAGAGCGTGTGGTAGAAGTCGCCGGTCACCACGAGCCGGATCTCCTCGCGGTCCCCGAGTTGGACGCTCCACAGCTCCCCGAAGCGGTGGGTCACGCGGCCTCGCCCGGACGTCGATCGGCAGCGGCACGCGCGATGTCCTCGGCGATGATCCGCTCGTCGTCCTCCTGCGCGGTGCTCGCGCCGTAGATCGGGGCGCGGGCGGCCGGGCTGTGGGCTGCGGCGATCTCGCGGAGTGCGCCGCGCTCCAGGACGGTGGAGACGCTGAGCCCGTTCGCTTCGGCGTACTTGCGCACCGTGTCCAGAATCCACGGCGCGATGGTGACGGATGTTCTCTCCTTGGCCATACCCGGAGTCTACCCGTGGAGTATTACTCAGGGTATGAGTTCGGCGCATACCACTCCCCGATTTTTATCAGTGAGAATCTCAATTCCCGCAGATAAAAATGATATGATCATGGGGTGCGGTCCCGGGAGCGGTTCCCGGCCCGCACCCAACAGCCCCAGGCCCCCGTGAAAGGACCCCCCCGATGCGCAACCAGCTCCAGCTCGTCCCCATGGACGCCGACCGCCTCACCCTTCTGCGGTTCCTCGACGGCCACCCCCAGTGGCGGCCCGTCCGGAGTGGACTGCACAACCTCTACGACACCTATGAGATGGCCACCCGGCACGGCCGCCCGCACGTCCTCCTCATCCCCGCCGCGGAACTGGCCCGCCACACCAGCGTCGATGAGCTGTGCGCCGAAGCGGCCGCCGACATCAACGCCCTCGCGCTCAACCTCGACCCCGACATCAACCGGGAAGCGCTGCGCCGCCTCGTCGCCCTCGCCATCCGCGCGCACGGCGACCCCGAGCTCGCCGACGTCTACGCTCTCGCCACCGGCACGGCGACCGAGACGGGCCCGGCCGCGCACGGCCACACCGCATGACGCACCTGCCCGAGGTGACCGCCGCGGCGAGCAGCACCGACATGCTGCCCGCCGCGGCGGCCGCCGACCCGCTCAAGAACCCCTACCACGCCTACCTCGCGAAACTGGACTCCGCCGACTCCAAGCGGACCATGCGCGGCTGCCTCGACCGGGTCGCCCGCATCCTCGCCGGCCACGACCCCACCGGCCTCACCCCCGCCGGCGACCCCGACCCCGCGGTGCTCGCCATCACCGGCGAACACGTCCGCTGGCACCTGCTCCGCTACGAGCACGCCGTGCAGCTGCGCGACATCATCGCCCGCCAGGGCTCCCGCCGACCGGACGGCACCGTTCAACCCTGGTCACCGTCGCACCGCAACAAGCACCTCGTCGCCATCCGCCAGGTCCTCGACCAGGCGTGGCTGCTGGGCCAGATGAGCGCCGAAGACCGCGACCGCGCCCAGCAGATCACCAACTTCAAAGGCACCCGGCTCCGGGCCGGTGAGCACATCCCCATCGAGCGCGTCGGCGCACTCCTCGCCGCGTGCGACGCCGACGCCACCGAAGGCACCGACACCGGGAACGAGGCGTTGCGGCGCATGGCGCTGCGGGACGCCGCGATCATCGCCACGCTCTACACCTCCGGAGTCCGCCGCGCCGAGCTCGCCGGCATCGCGCTGGCCGACTACGACCCCATCGAGGGGGCGCTGCGGGTCCGCGGCAAGGGCGACAAGGAACGGCTGGTCTACGTCACCCGCGACGCGGTCGCCCGCATCGAGGCGTGGCTGACCGTGCGCGGCCGCGCCCCGGGCGGCCTGTTCGCGCCGTTCACCCCCCGCGGTGGCCACGTCCGCACGAACCCGCGCGGCCAGGTCGACCACATCACGGGGCAGACGGTCGGCGACGTGCTCAACGTGCGAGGTGAGCAGGCCAGGATCGGCCCCCAGCGCGCGCACAACTTCCGCCGCACCTGGGCCGGCAACCTCCTCAACCTCGTCGACCTGGCCACCGTGCAGGCGCTGGCCGGGCACGCCTCGCCAGCCACAACGGCGGGCTACGACCGGCGACCGGAGGAGGCGCGCCGCCAGGCAGTGAACCGGCTCCCCTCACCGGAGGCGAAGCCGCTGCCCGGGGTCGCTCCGTTGCAGGACCGGGCGGCCGCCGGGCGGCGGGCCCGCCGCCGGGGTGGTGACGACTGAGCGCCCTGCTCCTCCGCGAGGGTACGAGGCATTTGCCGGACTTATTTCCCTAAATGGCCGATTCGGGCATTCCTGAGAAAGCCCAGCCTGCCCTTTTTTATCAGAAACGCCGGTCAGGGAGCCCGCCGAGCCACTACCGTGATGAGCGGTCCCAGCTTCTAGCTGACCTTTTTCTGCGTTCCGTGCGGCGGTAACCGCCTGCTGGCCATCCGTCAGTAGGCGGCTCCCGCCGGACGACCCAGCAGAAAGGGATGCTATGGCCGAGACTGTTCCCCCCGCCCCCGGCGGAGGGTCCATCGGTAAGTTCTCGAAGGTCTGCGCACTGCTTCGCAAGATCGGCCCCGACCTAGCGCTACGGCTCCTTGTCGGGCTCCTGATCGAGCTGCTGCGCAGGGCCGCCGAGGGGCGCTCCTGGGATGACCTTCTGTAGCTAAGAAGATCACCCCAGGAGCCACAGCAGGGGTCTCCCGGTCGCCTTCACTGGTCGTCACACCGTGTACGTGAAGGGGCTGGGGGCCCTTGCTTGTCTCAGTAGCACTGAGAGTCTTTACAGTCTGAGACTGTACCTCTTCGACTTTATGTTTAAAGTCAGTTTAAACAAGTTCCCGCAGCTACCGGGAAGCCCCCAAGACCCTCGTGAGGACAAAACCCCAGCTAGTAGCCCTGAATCCTATCCGCTGGTCGTACTCCGCAGGAAGTTTAAACTTCCCCGCAAGTCCCTCTTTGCGGACCCATCTTCATAGTCAGGCCGGGGCTGTCGTACGACGCGTCCTGACCTGCTGGGTGTCTGGTCGCGTCTTCGGCAGGTCCCAGCCCTTGCCCCGCCGGCGTCCGCGGAGCGGCCGGTGGGGTGGGTGTCGATTCGTGGTTGGAGCTGGCGTAGGTGGCCGCGTCGCTCTCAGGCGGGCAGGTCCCAGGACGGGCCGCCCGGCTCGCCCAGCCATACCCGCTGCTTCTCCCGGGTGGCGGTGAGCCCGAACGCCGACTGGTGCGGTGACCCTGCGTCCTGCCACAGCAGGACGGCGTCCTCCACGGCGTCCCACAGCCGGTGCGGGCCGTGTTGGTGGACGATCCACCCGCCGCCCGGGGCGGGCCGGGTGTCGGCGCGGGAGCCGGTGGCGACGTCCAGCAGGATCGTCGTCTCCTCGGCCGATGACCGCTGCGCGGCCGGTACGGCGAGCTGGGCGACGAACAGGGCGGTCTCGTTCTCCAGGAGCGCCGGGTCGATCCGGCTCTCCCTGGCCTCCCCGATACCGGTCAGGACCGGCGGCCGGGGCGGCGGCATGTGGGAGCGGGCCCGCATGAAATACAGGTCGTCCGGCAGGAAACGGCCGCTCGCCTCGCCGTCGTCGTTGACGGTGAGGTGCGCGAACGCCACGCCGCCCATCCATCCCCACGTCGGGGTGGTGAGGGTGCCGCCGGCGCGGACCTGGCTCAGCCAGGCCGCGGGGATGGTCCGGACCGCGCAGGTGCCGATCAGCCGGTCGTAGGGCGCGTTGTCCGGATGGCCGTGCAGCCCATCGGCCACCACCAGGGTCGGCGCGTACCCGAGTCCGGTGATGGCCTTGCGGGCGCGTTCGGCCACGGCCGGGTCGTACTCGATCGACGTCACCGCCGCCTCGCCCAGGCGGTGGCACATCAGCGCGGTTGAGTAGCCGGTGCCGGTGCCGATCTCCAGCACCGCGTCGCCCTTGTCGATCCCGGCGGCCTCCAGCATCCGCACGACCAGGCTCGGCAGTGTGGAGGATGAGGTGGAGGAGCCGGTCACGGTCCCGGTCGCGTTCTCGGCGAGGACGCCTTCGACCTGGGTCACGAGCGTTTCGTCGGTGTAGACGAGCCGCCACCAGTCGTCGTCTCCGACCGCGTCGCGGTGGATCGGCGTCCACCGGTCCGGCTGTCCGTTGTCGGTGAGGTAGATCGCGTCACCGACGAACGGCTCGCGCGGCACCTCCTCCAGCGCGGTGCGCCAGCCGGGGGAGCCCACGGCGTCCGCCAGGGCGCGGCGGAACCGCGCGGCGGTGTCGTTCACTGCCACCATCCCTCCAGGATCACATCGGCGAAGGCGTCCGCCATCGCGTCGGCATCAGGTAACCAGGCCCATTGGCCGTTGGGGTTGCATTCGATGAAGGTCCACCGCTCGGCGCCGCCCGCGTCGTTGAGGGCGAAGTCGAAGCAGCCGAACGCCAGACCGAAGTGCTGCAGGTAGGCGCGTACGGCGTCCTGGATCGGCTCGGGCACGGCGATGGGCTCGTGGACGAGCTTCTCCCAGTCGCCGCTACGCCAGTCGAGCGCACCGTCCGGGGTGGTGATCCGGCTGGCGAACACCCGTGTCCCGATCGCTGTGACCCGGGCGTCGGCGGTCTTCGGGACCTCCTGCTGGAACAGGTGCGCGGTCACCGCCAGCGAGTCGTCCAACTCCTCGACGGCGACGCGCTGCGTCCAGATCGCCGACGCTCCCCCGCCCGGGGTGGACGGGGCACCGCGGAACGACTTGTAGATGATCGTGCCGTGCTCGGCGGCGAACGCGCGGGCCTGCTCAACGTCGTTGGTGACCAGGCTCGGCGGGATCGCCAGTCCGAGCCGCGCGGCGGCCTGGAGCTGGGCGGGCTTGCGGTCGGCGCGGCCGAGCGCCGCCGGGTGGTTGACGTAGGTGGCGCCGACCAGGTTGTTCAGGAGGCCACCGAGACCGTACTGGGCCTCGGTCGCGGCGAAGGCGCGGTGGTGCTCGGGCAGGCCAGCGAACCGCGCGGTGTAGGGGGTGGGGCGGCGGTAGTACACCGCCCCAACCTCTTCTACCGCGATGTCACGGCTCGGCGTGCGAAGCCGGCCCGCCCACTCCGTGCGGCCGTCGCCGATGGTGGCGCCGAACATCAGCTCAGCGCCGATGTCAGCGGGATCGACTCGGGCGACCTGCGCGCGGCGCTTGTTGAGCGCCTCGATCACCAGGTTGGCCGTGACGTCCTCGACTGAGGTGACCACCAGCACGGTCCGCGGTGTGGGCTTCATCTTGGGTTGTCCCTAGTCGTTGTTGGAGTCGTCCGCCACCGCGGGGCTGCCACCGGAGCCGTCGTTGCCGCCGCCCCTGGACTTGGTGATGGTGACCTTGTTGCCCATGTCCACGGGCGCTCCATCGCGGTCGTAGAAGCGGGTGACCTGGGTGGTGGGGTCGAGCTGCACCGACGCGTACAGGCCGTCCTCCTCCGGGAGGGGCGTGGTGGCTCGGCTCAGCCCCCAGGGGGCGGTCTGCTCCATCAGCAGAGTCATGGCGCTGTCCTTTCTCGTGATCGTCAGTAGGGGTGACACTGGTTGAGCCGTGAGTGGTTCAGCGGGAGCCGCTGCCGTTGCAGGAGACGCACTGCCGCGTCTGGCCGTCGATGATGACGAAACCGGTACCGCCGCACGAGCCGCACGCGGCGCGCAGGACCCTGATGATCCTGAGCATGCTCACCTCCTTTCCAGTGGCCGGGGTGGCGGGGGCGCCCGCTGAACGTGGGCGCCCCCGCCGGCGGCCGAGGGGTGGGCGGGAGACCCGACGTCCCCGCCCGGGCACCCGGCCGTTTCTTCCTGTGCGCGGCTCATGAGCGCACTGCGCGCAGGAAGTCGGGACGCGGCGGCACACCCGGTCCCCGGAGCCGGGTGTGCCGCCGCGCGATCATGCCGCGTCCCCCACGCGTTGCGCGGGAACGCGGGCGTGGTTCCCATGGCCACGAGAGCGTGACCACCCTCCGCGCGCACCCTTGAGGGATGGAGGGTGGGGCGTCTCGTGGCCACGGGGTGGTGCCTGCCGGGCCTGGCCCTGGCCGGTGTGGCCGGTGGGAAGGGTCCAGGCCGGGCAGAGATCAAGTTCGGCCTCACACATCAAGGCCGAAAGCTCCTCCGTGGTCGCGGAGTCGACGTACCGGCACAGGGCGGGGTCCGCCATGTGCCACGCGCCGTACTTCCGCGAGTACGGAAGCCACAGGATGAACCAGGTGGGGAACCGTCGCCGCAGGTCGGCTACCTCGGCGGCTCGGTAGTCGTCGGGCGACTGCTCAGACGGTGGTGACGACATCGCTGCCCTCACCCTCGACCGGCCGGGAAGCAGGGGAGATCTGTTCGGCGATCCGCCGCGCGACATCGAGCACGTCGGAGCTCGGGGCCCTCTTGGGGGAGCGCCCCGGTTCGGTACCCCAATAGAAGACCTCGACGGTGTGGCCCGTCCACACGAGCACCTTCCCGTCGACCAGTAGGTAGGGCTGGCTATCCCGCCGGAGGGATTCCGTAGGGATCCCGTGGTCGGTGAGCAGTGCCTGAAGCTGGTCGAGGGCGCGGGTGGACTTGCCCCATCCGCTGAGCTTCTGGAGTTGTTCGCTCGCAGCGGTTCCCGGTGCCGGGATCATGCGTTGGTCCTCTCGTGCGGTGAGAGATGGTGAAGGGGTGCGCGGCCCCGGGGGTCTTCCGGCGACGGATGCCGGTGATCATCCCGGGGCCGCGCCTCTGGCGGCCGCCCGGCGGTCGGGCAGACGGGGCGTGAGCCGCGGCCGACACGGAGCCGCCAGAGCTGAGGGTCAGATGGGCAGGTGGGGCGTATCGGTGATCTGTCTTCGCTTGACGACGGCCGGGTGCTGCAACAGCTCCTCAACCACGCCTTCGGTGGTCGTGTGGTGCGTCACCCAAGGTTTGCCGCGCCGCGGGGTGTCCCACGTCACCCACCAGAAGCGGAAGCCGTCGGTGTAGACCAGCACACCCCGGGCGACGGAGACCGCGGCGCGGCCGCGGGCCAGCTGGTGGGCGTCGACGTCCAAGCCGTGTCTGGCGAATGCGGTCTGTAGGCGGCCCGCCGCGGTCAGGGCCGCTCGAACGTTGCTGGAGCGGACGAACACCGCGCCGCGACGGCGGATCGTCGGGAGCCGGAGGAGCCGGAGAAGGTCAGTCATCCCGCCCCTCCTGCTCCTGCTGCTTCTCGTGGCTCTCCAGCAGTTCCCGCAGCCCTTCCAGGTCGGTGTGACGCAGGACCACCGCGTCCGGGGACGGGGAGCTGGTATGCCGGCGCGCGCACCAATCGCCGTGCTCACCTTCCGGCTTGAAATCACGCCAGATGAGCCAGCCAGGGAAGTCCGCTTGGAGGATCTCCGCTGCGCTGGGGCTGAATAGCAGGGTGGCGCGCTCGTCATCCACCCGGCCCAAGTTACGGATAGAAGAAATGCCAGTACAGCCACGGAGCGCCGTAGTTCATCGGCGCTCCGTGGGAAACTACTACGTATCGTGGTACCTCAGTCGGTGAGACTGAAGAAATCCACGAGGGCCCTTTGATCGGTAGTCAGGGTCCGCTTCACATTGCTGATGATTTCCCGGGTCGTGTCCCGTCCGAGTTGCTGGTAGCGCAGCCATTCGGGGGCCTTCGCCCGGAGGTTGATCATGATCTCGGTGGCGCGTGCCACGTCGCCGATGCGGACGTTGGCGCGGGCGGCGTCCAGCAGCGCCCGGTGCCAGGTGTTGGAGTCGGTCCGGCCGACACCGCGGGGCAACGCGTTGTGCAGCGCGACCGCCTTGGCCGGCTCGCCTGTCACCATCGCGTTCTCCGTCTTGAGGAGCGCGGCCGTCAGCGGGCCGAAGGACCGGCCGGCGTGCCGGTCGCGGTACTCGCGTCCCATCCGCATCCCGGCCATGCCGGCGAGGTTGGCGTACTCCTCGGCTTCGGTGGGCTGGTTGTTGCGGGCGGCGGCCGCGGAGGCGCGGGCCAGTAGCCACCCCCACGCCTCCAGTTGGGTGGGGGTGGCCGACGACATGCGGGGCTCGATCAGCTCGGCGGCGTGCAGGCACAGGTCGATGACTTCGCTGAACCGGCCCTGCCGCATCATGGCCCACGCCTGAACGCTGATGGCGGCCCCGGCGAGTTGCATGTCCCCGATGGTCAGGGCGTCGCGCTGGGCGCCCTGGATCGCGATGAGCGCCAGGTCGTGCGCGCGGACCTGGATGAGGTAGCGGGCCGCGAGGTTGAGCGCGTCGGAGCGGAGCCGTAGCGCGGCCGAGTGGATGGGTTCGTCCTCCAGGTGGGCGACGTGGTGCTGGGCGGAGACGATGAGCTGCGGCAGCAGGCCGGCCAGGGCGTCGTAGCGGTTGCTGTGGTAGATGATGCCGAGGTTGGAGATGGCGCTTTCCAGCCGGGTCAGGGACAGCTCGTCGGCGTCGGCGGTGCCGTACATCGGCTGCCCTGCGAGGTCCAGAGCAGGGGCGACGGCGGCGCGGATGGGGGCCAGGACCATCTCGTTGGGCCCATCGGTGACCGGCTCGGGCGGGCCGGGCTGGACGAAGGTCATCGTGACCACGCCGAGGGCTTTGCCGATGGCGTGGAAAGTCTCGAACCGGGCGGTGCCGCCCTGCTCGATTTTCCTGACCACGCCGAGGCTGACCCCGCTGGCGGCGGCGAGTTCTTCCTGGGTGAGGCCCCGGGTTACCCGGAGGGTGCGGATCCTCTCGCCTGGCTGGTCATGCGTGATAGCGTCATTGGGCATAGCCCTGCACCTCCTGAGAGCCTTTGACATCCCTCAGCGTAGACATGCAGGGCTTATTTATGTTCAGTATCGGTCGCATCGTATTCGGAGAGCAGCAGCATACGGCGCGTTTCTCACTTTTCGGCCATTCAATAAGGTCAAAAGTCGTACCAGTAAATGGCAGCCGTAAATAGGGGGTGCCGTGTCGGGGGTGTAGCCGCGCGGCCGTAGACCTCGCCGCCCGCCGACAGGTACCGTCGCTCCGGAGGTCCGGCAGCCGGACCGTAGAGAGGGAGGCGCGTTGCCGTACCGGGGCCTGATTCTGGACTTCGCCGGAGTGATGACGGTCCCCTTGCGGGAGTCCATCCACGCCTGGTGTCTCAGCGAGGGCCTGCCCGTCAACGCCTGGGCGAACGCGCTGGTCGAACACCCCGCCGGCCGGGCCCTGTACGTAGATCTGGAGCTGGGGCGCATGACTCAGGCGGCGTGGAACGCCGCCACCGCGGAACTCCTGGGAGTGGCGGCGGACAACCTAATGGGGCGCGCCCACGCCGCGGTGTGCGCTGAGCCGTCGATGGTCGAGCTCGCCCGCCAGGCACGCCGGGCCGGGCTCACGGTGACGCTGCTGTCGAATTCCTACGGCCGTGACCCGTACGACCCTTACACCGCCACCGGCGTGTGGGACCTGTTCGACCACCACGTGATCAGCGAAGCCGAAGGCGTCGCCAAGCCAGACCCGAGGATCTACCGGCTGACGCTGGAGCGGATGGGCCTGGCCGCCGACGAGTGCGTGTTCGTCGACGACCACCCGGCCAACCTCCTTCCGGCTCAGGCGTTGGGCATCGAGACCGTCCTGGCGGACGGGCCCGGCACCGCGCACCGAGTGGCTGCCCTGCTGGGGTTGTCGCTCTCCTGTCCTGCGCTCTGACTCCGGGGACGGCGTCCGGGCCACGGCCGCGGGTGGCCGGCATACGGCAGCAACCGGGGTGCCGGGCCGGTTCCTTGCGACACGTGCCCGACTCATTCCCCAGAGTGCTCGCAGTTGAAACAGTTTCGTGCTAGAACTGCTGATCACAGTGATAAGGGAGGGACGATGCCACAGACGTACCTGGGCGAGCGCAAGCCGACGATGGTGCGGCCGGACCCAGCCCTGCGCGGTCGCATGGATGCCTCTGCAGCCAGCCACGGCTACAGAGATCGCCAGATGAACACCTACCTGGTGAATCTACTGGGAGCCCTGCACCCAGACCCGGAGAAGCACCCAGAAGCGGCCAAGGCCGCTGCTGCTGTGGTGGAGGCCCTGCTCGCCTCTGCCCGGGACATGAAAGACCAGGAGGCGCGCGCGGCTCAGTCCCAGCTCGAACTCCCGTCACTGAAGAACCACGCCGCGGCGTAGCCGCCGCGTACAGCGCTTGAAGGAGTTGTAGACCCGCCGAGGACGGCGGACAACTGCATACACCAATGGAAAAAGGCCCTCGCGCCAAATGCTTGCCGGCGACCGGCGCGAGGACCTTCCTAGGTAGACATCCGGCCCGGCTCGGATCGGCCAAGGGCTCTTCTGTGCCGTGCCGGTGTCCAGAGGTCTGGAGACCACGATAAACGATGAGTCCCCGGGTCTGCCAGTCGCGCCGAAGATCGGCGTGTCCCGGTGTGCCCGGCTTACTACCGGAGTAGGCGTCGACAAACCGGCGCTGAACAGCCGATACGACCGTCCGGACCCCGATGAGGCGATCCCCGGGCATCTCGCCCGAACGCCGTCGCGGCCGTTCTGGCTGCGCGCCATCGAGGAGGACGACGACGCCCGGCACCGGCGCCGCGACTGGTGGGCCACCACCATGACCGTGGTGTGGCAACTCGCCACTCGCACCGGCCGTGACCTCGTCACCTGCCCCGGTCTCGGCGCGACCTGGCGGGTCCTGGCCGAGGCCGCCGGCGTGTCTCGTACGACGCTGTCGGACCGGCTGCGGTGGCTGCGCCGCCGCGGCTACCTGTTCGTGCTCGTCCCCGGTTCCACGCCCCAGTACCGGAGCGGCACCTTGTGCGGGCTGCTCGACGACGGCCTGGGCAACCTCGCGGCGGAGTACGTCCTGACGGTGCCCGCCGAACTGGTCGCCGGCCTCGACGCCCAGGAGCTGAGCGAGGTCTTCCCCGCCCCGGACACCGCGGCGGCCGATGATTGGCGGGATGTGCCGTGGCCTGCGGAAACTCTGCCTGTGGAGGAAAGTCGCACCCCCCCTGTTGCTCTGGCTGATGTAGGTGCAGAGCGTGACGCCACCCCGGGCGCGGGCGCACGTGATGCGCGCGCGATACCACACCTGGGGTGGCTGGCCACCGCAACGCCCGGCACCAAAGCCGAGATGCTCCGGGCGTGTGAGCGGCTGCGGGCGGAGGATGCGACGCTGCGGAAGGTCAGCGCCCGGCATCTGCGGTCGCTTCTGCGTCCGCTGTTCGCGGCCGGGGCGACGCCCCGTGACGTGCAGCACGCCCTGAACCGGGAGCCGGACGGCCGCATCTGGGCGGTCTCCCGGGACCTGTACGCGCCGGCCGGGTGGGTGCGGTGGCGGGTCCGTGCCTGGGTGGCCGAGGACGGGACGCTGAGAGCGCCGCTGCCCTCCCAGGTCGCGGCGGCCGCCGACCGGGCCCGCCGCGCCGAGCAGGCCGCTCGGGCGGCGGACTGGGCGCGTCGGCAGGCCACCCGGGCGGCGCCCGGCGGAGGGTACGCCGCGGCGGCGCGGGCCGAGCTGGACGCGGCGCTGGGGCGGCTCGCCGCCCGGCGGGTGCGCGCGGCGTAGCCGCGCACCTTCCTGGTGGGGTGTGCGATGTGCCGTGCTTTACCGCGTAGATCAATACAGGACGGGATGGACGGGAGCGTAGTCGAATTAGGAGCGGTGGACATTGCCGCTGGTGAACCACTGAACCAGCGTGGCCGCGGTGTGTACGGCCATGCGAGCGGCCTCCAGGGTGGTGAGCTTCATTTCAGGGCCAGAGTGGCGATCTCGCTGTCCATGCCACAGCAGAGCGATCATCTCGATCACCGCGTCGGCGGAGGCGGGTTGGCCGACCTTGTCGTCGATGGACAGAGTCCACCTTGCACGGGTGTTCTTCATCTCGCCGAGCACCTTGCCCAAGGTCGCGCCCCTGTCTCTAGGGAGAACGGCGGGGATCGTGACGGCTTCGGCTGCCTTCACGGCCTCGCTGTAGGCGACTGTAGGGTCCGGCTGGATCCCGTAGGCCGCGTCCCATGCCTTGCGCAGGTGCGCGGAGGCGTCGCTGCCGGTGTCGGAGATGGTGGTGTTTACGGCTTGAGCGACCGTTTCATCCACGCGGGTCGTGAGGCCGTCCCAGCTGTCTTTGACTTTCCAGGCCGACCCGGCCTGGTCGAGCGTCCTTGTGAGGCTGACGAGCTGCTCCGCCCACCATTTCCGCTGGGCGGCGTTTGCGTAGCTATCGTCAGTGCAGAGCCACGCGTGTAGGTCCAGCGTGGCGTCGATGGCCTCAAGGAGATCGTCTCCTTCAACAGAGATGACCATGATCCTCCCGGACCATCTGGCGATGTCGCTCCTTCGGAGTTTGAGCTGTAGAGCACTGTGAATGTCGTCCGGCTGCGGAGAGAACACGACGCCATCCAGCCACTTCCGTAGTGGGTCGAGGAGGTAAGGGGGCGTGCCTTCTACGAGGGCGCGCGCGTCGGTAAGGCCGGCCATTCGCTCGCGGAGGGGCCGCCACGGGGGGTTGTCGTTCGCCACGGATCAAGGGTAGGGGCGGCCCGCCGGAAGGGGCGGCTCCTTGCGGTGATCTTTCGGCGTGACGTTAACGGCCGGGTGTGCTTGGGTTCGCGGGGCCGGAACCGGAGGACGTTCGGAGCGTTCGCCACTGGAAAAAATGATAAATATGCCCTACACTTTTACTCGTGCATTGGGGGGTTCGGTTCTCCCCGGTGCACGCCCCACCCTCTAACCAGGAAGGCCCCCCATGACCACCACGGCCATCGCTGCACCTGACGACCACGGCTCGGACAACGTCCTGATCCCCCTCCCGGAAGGGGTGCGGATCCCCTGCCTGGCCGACTGGGCGATTCCCGCCTCCATCCCCACCACCCCCGAGCACAATCACCTCACCCGCCTCGCACTGACCTGCATCAAGATCGGCACCGACCTGGCCACCGGCCACGACGGCACCCCGCGGGACGCCGAGCTGCGCGAGTTGCACCTGCACAACTTCCGGGCCGCGCTGGAGGCGGTCACCGCTGACATCGGCCCGGTGAACCTCGCGGCCACCGCCGAGCAGGCCCGCGAGATCGCCGACGCCGCGCACCGCGCCACCACCCCCGCCCGCGCGGTCGAGCTCGACCCCAGCGTCATCTGGGAGCTGCTCGACCGGATGGGCCACGGCGACCACGGCGGGTGGACCCACGACCCCCGCTGGCCGGACGTCGTGTGCGGCTGCGGTGAGACCGTGTTCCGCCTGACCATCCCCGCCCCGGCCGGGCGGTGACCCATGGGCCGCGAATCGTGCTCCCTGTCCGGCTGTGACCGGCCCCACCACGCGCGGGGACTGTGCCACGCCGACTACGCCCGGTTCGCGGCCCACGGCCTGCCCTTCCCCCGGGAAGCCGTAGGCGCTCCCGCAGGCGTCGCGCCGCCCCCGGAGCGGCGCGACGCCTCCGCCCGCTTCCGCCGCTTCCTCCAGCTCAACGGACTCGGCTGGACCGCGCAGCGCATCGCCACGGAGATGAGCGTGTCGGTCCGCACCGTCGAGCGGTACCGGGCGGCGGCCCGCCACCCCGACTTCTCCGAGGAGACTGTCTCCCCCATGCAGCCCCCCGCCCCCGATCCTGGCGCGGGCCTGGACCTGAGCGACGCCCGCCACCGCGAACACCTGGCCCGCCACCTTCTGCAGGTGGCCATGCACCTGGCGTGCATGGTGCGCGATGAAGCCCCCGAAGACGTCGCCGCCTACCTCGCGGCGCTGTCCCCCGCCGAGCGGGAGCACCTGCCGATCATCCTCGCCGCCCTGGTCGACGTGGACCGGACCGAGGAGGAACTGCTGGCGTGGATCACCTGGGACGCCGAAGGGCGGGCCCTGCCCGGTGTGGCCGCTGTACCCGCCGCGGCCGCGGCCGCCGTCGAACGTCCCCGGCCCCGGGCGCTGCGGCTGCCGCAGACCACCGCGGAGTGCCCGAGCTTCGGCGCGCTGCGCAGGCACCGCGCCAACGGTGAGAAGCCGTGCGATGCGTGCCTGCGTCTCGATGCCGACCGCAAGCACGCCGCCTACCACGCCGACGCGAGCCGGGCCCCGGCCGCGTAACCCCTTTCCAGGAGGCACCGTGAACCGCTCCCCCATCCCCCTCCTCACCGTCGCCCTGGTCGCCGGCCTCCTGGTGGCGTGCGACGCCACCGAGGGGCGGCCCGCGTGCGCCGCCGCACTCCGAGGCCCAGGCCCTGGCGCGGGTTCGTCGAAGACCACGACGGGCACGGGCACCGGCTCGTCCAGGACCACGACCACGACCACGACCACGACGGGCAGCCTGTCGAGGACCACGACGGGCAGGCCGCCCGCCCGCTCGACCACGCAGAACCCGCCACCGCCCCGGCGCCCCGACGTCGGTAAGCCGCCCACCCTCCAGCGCGGTACGACTCGCTACCCCGCCCAGAAACCGCCGACCTACCGCGGCAGCTACCGCCACTACGACGGCTACCCCGGCTGGTACCCGGCTGGCGTCTGGCCGGACGGATACGCCGAGACCTACGGTTGCGACCTTCCCGCCGGCCGGACCGCGCAGTGATCTATCAGGCCATCACCGACGACGAGCGCCCCGGGACCGGCCTGGTGTGCAACCTGTGCCGCTCCCCCGTCGACGCCGCCCCCTGCCCCGAGCACGCGCGCTACGGCAGCGACGCCGACTGGCTGGCCGCCACCGGTACCTGTGGCGGGTGCGGCCGTGACGGGCACCGCTGCGATGGCGGGTGCGGCTGCCGCTGCGCGCCCCTCCACCCGGTGGCCGGGCGGGTGGCCGCCATCCCCGAACAGGCCGTCCTCGACCTCGACCTGTCCAGCATGATCAGGACTTCCCATATGGAAAGCCCATCTCTCGCCTCGATCCCCTTGGGAGGAACAGCATGACCAGTGACCCCAGCGGGCCCCGGACGTGGGTCTTGACCATGCCTGCGGGCATGAAGCTGCTCAATGCCAACGGGCGGGGACACTGGAGGGCCCGGCATCAGGTGACGAAGACCCTCCGTGAGACGGCGTGCTGGCTCACCCGGGCCGCGAAGATCCCGCCCCTGGAGTTCGCCGAGATGACCGCGGTGTACGAGCCGCCGGACCAACGCCGCCGCGACCCCGCGAACCTCTACCCCTCCTGGAAGGCCGTCGTGGACGGCGTTGTCGACGCCGGCGTGCTGCCGGACGACGACGCCAAGCACCTGGATGGGCCCCACATGAAGCTCGGCGAGGTCCACCCGGGCGGCAGGCTCGTGCTCTACATCCATGAGCGGCCCGCCACCCCGGCCCCCGCACCGCGGCGGGCCCGGCCGGGCTTCACGCTGACCAAGAAGCCGATCCCCCACGGCGGGCCCGCCCGGGCCCGGTAAGAGGATCAGGGAATTCACAAGTAAATAAACATGCCCTACAATCGGCGGTGTGCGCAGGAGTGCGTACACCGCCCGATCATTTCGAGCGGGAGGATATAAGCCCCAGGAACCTAAGGACCCCACCATGACCAGCAGCAGCACCCGAGCAAGCCGCCGGCAGCCGACCCTCACCGCGCCCCTCCGCAAGACGGCGCAGGAGGTCAAGGCCGCGCACGCCGCCGTCCTCGGCGCCCGTGACCAGCACAAGAAGCTCGCCCACAAGCGCAACCTCGCCACCCTCGTCCTGGTCCGCCATCACGGCCGCAAGGTCCAGCCGACCCTCCGCGCCGCCGGCATCGGCCGCCACAACTGGGCCGAGATCCTGCCCAAGTCCCCCGCCACGCTCCCCCAGTGGACGCCGGAAGAGGCCGACCGCATCGTCGCCGACACTGTGGAGGAGATCGCCAAGCTGGCCGCCCAGGAGACCGAGGCGAGCGAGGCGCGTGTCCGCGGGCTCCGCACGCTGGCCGACGCCACCGAGGAAGGTGAGCCGCTGTTCACCAAGGTGGAGATCGCCGACCTCGTCGGCATGTCGGAGGTCCTGGTCGGCCGGTACCTCGCCCAGAGCGAAGACACCGCGGCCGCCGACACCGAGGAGGGGCTGGAGCCGATCGCGGTCCTGGCCGACCGGCTCGGCGTCCCCTTGAAGCGGATCCTCGACCGGATCGAGTACGCCCGCAAGAACGACATCGCCGTACCGCGGACCTCCCCCGGCCGCGGCCGCATGGTCATGGTCGACGTGCCGGCGTTCGTGCAGTGGTGGGAGGACAATCGGTTCCACTGGCTGTCGGCGCAGGAGCTCGCCGACCGGTGGGGCATGCCGGTCCCGCACGTCAGGGCGCGGCTGCGCACCGCCAAGGACAAGGGGACAGAGCCAGAGTCGGTGAACTTCGGCCGGCTCATCTACTACAACCCGCAGGCGGCGGACGACTGGGGCGCCCAGCACGGCTACGCCCCCCGCCAGTAAACCGCCCCCACGTGTGAGCCCCGGTTCGACGTTAGTCGGCCGGGGCTTCACCATGTCCGGCCGTGATCACCCTGCCGGACCCGCCCCACGCCGCCCCGCCCACCCCACGCGACCGACATGTCGTGGCCGAGACAGGCAGTGACGGGCGGCCGCCGTGGCGGTGACCGCGCCGACCGCGATCGACCCGCCCGGTGACAAGCGGTCCCGGACGGCGAACCGGATGTTCGCTGAGCTGATGGACCTGCCCGCCGAGGAGCGGCGCCTGGTGCTGGAGGACCTGAGCGACGTCGAGGCGCGGCAGGTATACGCGGCCGCCTACCGGGCGGCCGGCACGTCGTTCGCGCTGTGGGCCGACGATCCGGTCGGGTTCGTCGAGCAGGTTCTCGGCGCGGCGGTGTGGTCGGTGCCCCGGCAGTTCATGACCGCGCTCACCGAGCACAAGCAGGTCGCCGTCCCGTCCTGCTTCGGGTCATCGAAGTGTGTGCCACATGATGAGTACATGCAACTTGCTGATGGATCTGTGGTAACCGCTGCTGACCTTGTGATGCGGCGGGAGTTTCATGTACTGGGTTGGCAAGAAGACGGCACGCAGACGGTGCGTCGTGCTCGGGCGGAGTGGAATCAGATCGAGCCCGTCTACCGGCTCACATCCGAGAGTGGACGGACGATCGTGCGCAACGGCCACCACCCGCTCTGGGCTGCCAGAGCGGTGCGCAAGAGCCGCCCTGTGCACGATGACGGCACCTACAGCACGGGCTTGGTGCCGGAGAACATCGGATGGAAGTCGATGGCCGATCTCGACCAGGAGCACGATCTCGTGCTGGTTCCCGAGGTCGTGAACACGGTGGGCGATGGGTGGATGCGGCAGGAGGAGGCGGCGGTCCTCGGCTATCTCCTGGGTGATGGGGGAACAACTCACGGGATTCGCTTCAGCCAAATGCCTGGCCCTGCCCTCGACGAGTTCATCCAGGCCGTGGAATCCCTGGGCGCCCGCACCGTGGTGCTGAAGCCGAAGCCCGGGCAGCGGCATGTCGAGGTCGTCGTACGGAACACCGACGACGTGAAGACCAACCCGGTCCTGACCCTGGCCCGGCAGTGGGGCATCTTCGGCTGCAAGGCGACCGAGAAGCGCGTCCCGGCCGAGGTGTTCCGCATGCACCCGAGCGTCATCGCCACGGTGGTCGGCCGCTTGTTCTCCTGTGACGGCTACGTGCACGTCCGTACGGAGCGTCGGCGAAAGGACAAGACGCAGAAGATCAACGAGGCGTACATCGCGATGACGCTCTCGAACGAGGGGCTGATCCGGGACTTCCAGCGACTCATGCTGCGGCTCGGCATTCCCGGCACCGTACGTCCCGTCAAGGGCGACTGGCAGGGTAAGGCGTTCACCGCCTGGCAATGGGTCATCACCACAGCCAAGGAGATCCTCCGATTCGCCGAGCTGATCGACGCGCCGGCGAAGAACGAAAAGGTCCAGCTGGCTGCCGAAGTCGCTGGACGGCGTAAGTTCACCTGGCAGTGGCAGTACCGAGACGCCCCGCCCGGATACCGGTGGGAGCGCATTCAGAGCGTCGAGGAGCTACCGCCTACGCAGACGGTCGCGATCGAGGTGGACGTGGATCACACCTGGGTCGATCTCTTCGTGGAACACAACACGTTCTCGTGCGGGCAGCTCGTCCTGTGGGCGTCGCTCGTGTACCCGGTCGGCACCAACACCGTGGTGACGCTCGCGCCGCTGTGGCGGCAGGTCGCCCGCCAGCTTTGGCCGGAGGTGCGGGCCGCGCACACCAGGGCGCGGCTGCCCGGCACGATCGACATGGCGCAGTACAAGCTGCCGGACGCGAACGGCCTCGACACGGTGGTGGCGTACGGGATCGCCGCCGCCCCGCACAACGAGGCGGCCGTGCAGGGTATCCACGCGGCGAACCTGCTGCTCGTGGTCGAGGAGGCCGGAGGCATCGCGCACACGATCGGCAACAACCTGGCCGGTCTGCTCGTCGGCGAGGGCGCGAAGATGATCGCGATCGGCAACCCGCCGACCGATGAAGTCGGGACCTGGTTTGAGAAGCTGTGCGCCGACCCCGAGGTCAAGACGATCCCCATCTCGGCGTTCAGCACGCCGAACCTGACGGGGGAGGACTTCGGGGAGTGCCAGTCGTGCCCGGGCGGTGGCCACTCCCCCGCCAAGCACATGGTGGATGCGGCGTGGATCGACCGGACGACCCGCGTCCACGGGCCGAAGTCCAACTACGTGCGGGCGAAGATCCACGCCCTGTTCCCGAAGGGCCTGGCGAACGTCGTCATCCCCTCCGACTGGGTGCAGGCCGCCGTCGATGCCGAGGAGCCGGAGCCGCGCGACGGCTGGGTGAGGCTGCGCGCCCTCAACCTGGACAGTGAGGATGGCGATTGGGTCGTCCAGGCCGGCGCGTGGGTGCGGCTCGGCGTCGACGTCGCCGCGGACGGCGGCGACGAACTCGTGGTCGCCCGCCTCGTGGGAGACCTGGCCACTGTGGAGCACTCCTCCAGCGGGCCGGAGAACGCCGACCCGGTCGCCGTGGCGGGGATGGTGCTGACGCAGATCCTCCGGGCGGAGGCGGTCGCGGCCGCGCTGGGGTCGCGGCAGCGGGTGCGGGTGAAGGTCGATGGCAACGGTCTCGGCTGGGGTGTGGCGGGTCTGCTGGCGGCGTGGGGTCGGGAGGGCAGGCACGATGCGGAGATCGTGTCGGTGCTGGTGTCGGAGTCGCCGGGCCGGGAGCCGGATGAGGCGACGCTGCGGCCGTACCGCAAGAGGGATGAGATGTGGCTGGCCGGGCGGGCGCTGGTCCGGCCGGATGAGTACGGCGTGACCCGGCTGAGGCTGCGGGTGGACGACATGACCGCCGCGCAGCTATCGGCGCCGAAGTTGGCGACGAACTCCTCGGGGTACTCGGTCGTGGAGTCCAAGCCGGACATGAAGAAACGGGGCGTGTCCTCCCCAGACCGGGGTGAGGCGATCCTCCTGGCGGTGTACGAGCCCGCGGAGGAGGGGGACGCTTGGCGCATCATCGTCTGAAGCGGGCGAAAAGGACTCCCGCGCCCGCATTTCGGTTCACCAGGTATATGGAATTGTTATTGACCAATGTTTCGCGGCGGGTGTCACTCCGGTAGTTGCCAGGGCCTTTACCGCTGCTGACAGTGATCGTTACGGTGTGAGCCGTCCTTCACCCCGTTGAAGGGCTCCAAGCTTCCCAACACTCGTCTTCGCATGCAGTTTCCGCGTCTGGCTTTTCGCTCCGAGACGCGCCCCGGGACCTCACCGGGCGCTCTCGACCCCCGGAGTGGGCCGCCAGGAGCGGGCACGGTGTGCCGCTTCGCTGGGAGAGATAGCCATATGCCTTATCCGCCGGGCCACGCGTGGGGTGTCGCGCTGTTCCTGGAGCCGGCCGACCCTGACCTGATGTGGCGGCTGGCTGAAAAGCCCTACGTCACCTTCCCCGAAGACCTCAAGCACTTCCCTGGATACGAAGAGAACGGCCTCGTGTTCGAGGCGATGGACCGTTTGTGCGTGAAGTGCTGGCAGCGGTTCGACATGTGCGTGTGGGAGCCGTGCCTGGCCGACACCACCAACGGTGAGCACCTGCGGGGCGGTAACCCCGCCGAGCGGGCCGCCCGTACCCGGCCCGCCCCGGGCACCACCGCGGCGGAGATCATGGCCCGCCGGAGCAAACGGCGCCCGGCCGGTCGGGAGACGGTCGCCCTGATGCAGGCGAGTCGCCTGGACGGCCTCAACTAGCGCCGCATGACGTAAACGCCCTGGGCCCCTACCGTGCCCCGGAGCCCGCCCCCACTACCAGGGCGGCGACCGGTACGGAGGGGCCCCAGGTGTATTTCGACCCGAACGAGCTCGAAATCAGCAGCGACCAGCCTGCGCTGGATCCGGCCGCGGCCCGGCGGCGGGTGCAGCGCGACGTCGCCGGCCTGGTCCTGCTTCTCACCGGCGCGGTGGCCACGGTCGCCGCGGTTGCCGCGTGGTCACCCGCCGCCGCGGTCGCCGTGGCGGGCATCTACCTGATGGTCGCCGGCGGGTTCATCGCCTCCGGCCGGTCGAACTAGACCCGGCGAAAGGGGGTGCGGTGATGGCACGCCGATTCCTGCCCGGCCTCCTGTCCGGCGGGGGAACGCCGCGGCGCTCCCCCGGCGAAGCTTTGGCGATGGAGGTCAAACAGCTGCTGCCCAACTACGGCACGGTCGCAGTCGCGGACTGGTCGAGTCACCTGTCGGTCGCGGCGCGGCGCGCGTGGACCGTTGACCGGGCCGTCGCTGAGGCGTTCGAGCGCACCGTGTGGGTGTTCAAGGCCGTCGACTCCATCGCCGAACACCAGGCGAACCTCGACTTCGTACTACGGGACGACAAGAGCGGCGACCTCATCGAGGACGACCCGCTGCTGGAGCTGCTGAACGACGGCAAGGCCAACCAGTTAGAGACCGGCCGCCAGTTCCGCTACCGCCTGTCGGCGCAAATCCTGTTGTCGGCGCGGGGCGCGTTCGTGGAGATCACCACCGACCGGCGGGGCCGGCCGATCCGCCTGGACCTGCTGCCGCCGGGCCGCACACGGCCGGTGCCCGGCTTCAACGGCGACCTCCTGGCGCATTTCGAGACGATCACCCCGGACGGTACCCGGGTGCCGGTCCCGGCGGAGCGGGTCCGCTGGTTCCGCAAACCCCACCCGACCGACCCGTACATGGGCATCACCCCGTTGCAGGCCGCGGGCCTGTCGGTGGATCAGGACTTCCTGGCGAAGATCTACAACAACTCGTTCCTCCTCAACGACGGCCGCCCCGGTGGGGTGCTGAGCGTGGAAGGCCGCACGAACGAAACGGACGCGCGGAAGCTGGAGGAGCGGTTCGGGCGGGGCCCGGCGGAGGCCGGGAAGCTGACCGTGATCGGCGGCGGCAAGCTCAGCTATGTGGACCTGGGCGCAACACCGCGCGACATGGCGTACGGAGAGATGGCTTCCCGCGCCAAGGAGGAGGTCCTGGCCGCCTACGGCGTCGGCGAGACCGTACTCGGCAACTCGAGTGGCCGGACGTGGGACAACGCCGAACAAGAGCTGTTCACGTTCTGGACGATCACCATGCCTCCGCACCTGCGGATCCTCACGACCGGGTTCGCGGAGGACGCCGGCGACGGGGTCCGCAGCGAGTTCGACACCGGGGCGGTGGAGGTGCTGCGCCGTACGGCGGAGGCACGCCGCCGGGAGGCGCGGGAGGAAGTCAAGGAGGGGCTGATCTCACCGGATGAGTACCGGCAGATCGCCGAGTACGAGCCGTACGATCTGCCGCACACCCGGGCGATCTACATCGCGATGGGGCGGACGCCGATCCCGACGCGGCCGGAGGACGCCGCAGCGCTGGGGTTGGCATCCCCTGATCAGCAGGCCGGTGCGCCCGGCGAGCAACCCCCAGCGGAGGCGGAGCCAGAACCCGCCTCTGACGCTCCCGCCGACGCGGCCGCGCCCGACGCCGGCGACGCCGCGGCGGCGGCCGGTGAGGCGGCGGCGCTGGACGAGACGGATCCCGCGACCGGGCAGGCGTTCGGCATGCTGCAAAACATTCTCAACGAAGAACCCGCCACGGAGACGAAGACGCTGCTCACCCCCAGAACCGCGCGGGACGTGCGCGACCAGATCGAACCGGACCTCCAGGCCGTCCTACAGGCCCTCACCCGGCGCCTCGTGCAGCGCACCGCCGCCCGCGTCGCCTCCCCCAAGCTGCGCAAGCACACCCGCCACTGGCAGGCCGAATACAAGGCCGACACCCGCGTCGGCTCCGCCCCCCTCGACTCAGGCAAAGCCGCCGACGTCGAGCAGTGGCAGCAGGAAGCAACCGCGGCCCTCACCCCCGCCCTGGTGGCCACGGCCGCCACGGTCGCCGGGTTCCCGGACGGGCCCCGCATCAGCGCAGCCTCATGGCCCATCACCGAAGCCCGGGACTGGCTCGTGGCCGGCATTGTCGGCGCGGCCCGCCGGCTCAGCGTGCTCATCGCCACCGGCGACGCCGCCGGAGATGACATTGACAGGCTCGTGGCCGAAGTGCGCGCCCAACTGCCTGGGCTGGAGGAGTGGGCGGCTCGCGCCGGCGTGCAGGCCGCGACCGGCCTCACCCACGCCGTGGAGTACGTCGTCGCCCAGGACGCGGCCGGCCCGGGCGGGCTGGTGTCCGCCCTGTGGCGTACCCGCCGCGACGCCGACGTACGACCCTCACACGAAGCCGTGGACGGGCAGGTCCGCAGGGGTGGCATGCCGTTCCAGGTGGGCGAAGCCGAGTTGCGGTGGCCGGGTGATTTCACCGGCCCCATCGAGGAGACCGCGAACTGCCGATGCCGCGTGTCGTGGACCGTCTCCCCGGCGCGGTGACCGGCCGGGCGGGCTGATGAGACGTTAACGACGCAAGGCGGCACCCTGCACCCCGCAACGCACACACCGGGGCATACGGGGGCTGGCTTTGTCCGAGTTCGACGCATGGGATGTCAAGGCGCGCCGCATCGGGCTCGGCGCTTCCAAGTTCAACGCTGACCTGCATCCCCGGGACCGGAAGGGCCGGTTCATCGAGACCGGCGCCGAGGTGCGGATCTGGGGCGGCGGCCGCGGCACGGTCATCAAGAACGTCGGTGGGGGCCGCATCGAGGTCCGCATGCTGGATAAAAAGGGCCGGCCGACCGACCGGGTCGAGCTGATCCACCGCAACTACCTGACCGTGGAGAAGCGGCCGGACGGCAGCAAGCCGACCAGCAAGGCCGCTGACAACCCCAAGCCACTGAAGGCTGAGGCGCCCACCGCGGGCAGCCGCAACTTCACCCCCAGCACGCCGGACGGGCGGACCCCCGTCAAGGACCTCAAGGGCGGCCAAGCCGTCATCGTCTACGGCCGCACTGGCCAGGGCGACGACCAGGACGTGCGACAGCACGTCGGCATGGTGCGCTGGGTCAAGCCCACCGACGACGGCGGGTGGACGGTGCGCCTGGCCGGCGTGGACGAGATCGCCACACCGGTCGACGTCGAGATCGATGACCGTGACGCCGTCGCCCGCGTTCTGCCCACGGGCAAGATGGCTGAGCTGACGGCCGCGATCCGCGACGGCAAGCCCGAGGCGACCCAGCTCGCGCGGGCCCTGCTCGCCGACGCCGTCGCCGAAGACGACCGGGAAGCCGACTGGCAGGGCCTCACCCCCGACGCCGAGTGGGATGAGTGGGCGGCCACACTCAACGACCAGTTCGGCGCGGACACGTCCGGGGAGGACCTGCGACGCGCCTACGAAAGCACCGTGGGCGACAAGCGGGTACGGCAGGCCGCGACCGCCAACAACGACGTCGAGAACTTCGGCTACGTCTTCGATGAGGCGCTGCAGGACCACATCGCCGAGGAGGCGGACCTGCGCGGTGGACTCGCGCAGGCGTTCTTCGCCCACGACAAGCGTTTCCACGAGACGTTCACCCGCGCCGCGCGGGACCGCGCCTACCAGGAGATCCGCGGCGGAGGATCGGGCGGGCGGGCCGAGCGGCCTGCGCCCGCCGCCAAGACGCCGGCCGCACCGCAGACTGTCGTCCCCGGCGACCTGGAGCGCGATGACCGGGTCACGTTCGACATCCCGGTGACGGCGGCGAACGTCGAACGGTTCGCCGGGGCCGGAGCGAAGAACCCGCCCAAGCCCGGCGCGACGGTGACGGTGCGCGGTGTCGTCGAGGGCGTCGAGACCGACATGTTCGGCGGGTCCCGGGTCCACCTGCGCCGCGACGGCGCCCAGTGGCAGAGCACGGGCGGCGGCGGACGCCTGGACGGCGACGGCCTGGAGTGGCCGCTGGATGAGGACCACGCCGTTCACAAGACCGGCAAGGCTGAAGCGCCTCAGCAGACCCGCCGCGGCGGTGGGTCGGTGCAGACTGCGCCGCAGGGTGGCCTGTTCTCCGACGTCGGCCGGGAAGCCGCGGGCACCGAGGACATGTTCACCGCGCACGAGCGCGACCAGGAGCAGACGGGCGGGAAGATCAGCGGCCGGTCGGACAAGCCGCTGCTGCCGAACCGGTGGGGGGAGGCGTCCGCCCAGGCCGGCGGGATCGTCTACCACGAGGACGGCCAGATCGGTCGGGCCGTCCGGGCGATGGGCGATGACGGCCGCCTGGATGTCGACGGTGAACCGCTGGCCAACGTGCTCGGGCTACTGGCCACGGACGCGGTCGCGGGCCGCATCAGTTCACAAGAGCTGCTTGACCGGGTGAAGGCTCTGCGTGACCGGCTGCCGGAAGGCGGGCGGGCCCGGGCGGCTCTGGACCGGGCGGTCGCCGCGATGGACGCGCCGGACCGTCCGGCGCCGAACCTCCCCGATGGGGTGCCTCAGCCGCTCCGCGACCTGGCGGCGGACCTGCACAAGGTGCCCGCCGTACGGCGCGACCCGGACATGGAGCTGAGCCAGCTCAACGACATCGCCGCCCGGTGGGCGGACGGCGGGCTGTCGTCGATGCGGCTGATCCGCGAGGTGCGCGCCATCGGTAACCGGCGGCACGAGTCCGTCGAGGGCAAGACGGAGATCGACCGCGCCGTGGCGCGGGCCGTGGACGGACTGGAGGAGCTGCGGCGCTCCGACCCCGAGGCGCTGCGCCCCGGCCGCGGCCGAGACGACCAGGACGCGGGCCGTCGCGATGCCGTCCCGGGCAGGGACGAGCAGGGGCGGCAGCCCGCCGAGGTCGCGCAGCCGGAAGACGCACCCGCCCCGGGCACCGCCGCGGCGGCCGCCGGGGGTGAGGAGCGGGCCAAGGAACTGCACGGCCAGGCCAAGGAAGCGTTCGACGCCGGCGACTACAGCCGCGCCCTGGAGCTGTACGACGACGCCGTGGCCGCGTGGCCGGACGCGCCGCCCGCGGTGAAGAAGCGGTTCGCCGAGAACCGGGCCGTCATCGAAAAGCGCATGCTGCGCAACGCCGACGATGCGACGCTGACCGAGCTCGCCAAGCAGCGCATCGGCGACGATTACCGCGTTGAGCGGGTCACCTACCGAGCCGACCAGTTGGAGCGCGGCGACCGGGTGGAGTTCCGCAGTGGCCGCATCGTCACCGAAGGCGTGGTGCTGCGAGCGGAGAAGACCGGGCGGGGCCGCACCGCCAGGGTCCGCATCGACTACATCGACCACAACGGGCAGCGCGGGAGTGAGTCCCGGGTCGGCAACGGCAACGTCACCCGCCTGGTGCTGAACGAGTCCCGCGCTGAGGCGAATTTCCAGGTCACCGGCTACACCTTCGACCATGACGGACGCAACCGGATCAACGCTGCGGGGGCCGCATTCGAGGCGGCGCTGGCCGGTGACGACCCCGACGCGGTGCAGCGGGCGCTCGATGAGCTGACGGCCGCGACGGATGAGGGCGTACGCAACGTCAACCCCAGCTCGTCGTACCGGCGCGATGCCGACAACGAGCGGCGGCGGATCAACGGCGCGGCGGCCGCCGCGCACGAGCGGTGGCAGCAAGAGCACAACAGCAGCCACGGCGACGCTACGCCGGACGTTGGCGGCCGCGGCGGTGAGGACGAGCAGCGGCCGGTGCCGGGCCGGACGCAGGACGTCGAGCAGGAGCAGCGGGCAGCACCCACCGCACCCCCCGCCCCCCGGGCGCAGGAGCGGGTGCAGGACGACGCGCAACACGACTCCGGAGACGGCAGCCAGGGCGAGGGCGGTCTAACGTTCACCCCCGCCAAGCGGCAGGTCCCGATGACCGACGCCAGCCGCCGACGGATCGACGGCGGCGCCGGGCAGGCACGCGACGTCATCGAGGTCCGCCGGCCGGGTGACCCTGCGCATGGGGACAAGCCGCTGGGTGATGTGTGGGAGCACAAGCCCAGGCCGACCCGGTACTCGCCGAACCCTCAGCGTGGGTGGAGATGGTCGACGCCGGACCACGGTACGGAGCAGAGGGTTTATCCGTCCCGGGAGGCTGCGGTCGCTGCGCTGCTGGAAGCCGTCGACGACGCTGACCGGCCGTACCCGACTCGCCCGCAGCATGTGGTGCGGCAGGGCGATGTGATCATCGACGAGTCCGGCGGCGTGAAACGGCTGATCACCGTGGACCGGGTTGAACGTCGCCGTGGCGGCGGGTGGCTGTTCCACGGCCGGGACCGCGACGGTCAGGACCGCACTGTGGAGCGGTCGGAAAGCCAGCCGGAGATGCAGGTCGTCGTTGGCGACCGGCCGGAGGTGCCCGTACGTGACCTGGAGATGCTGGGCCTGATCTCTGGTGTGTGGATCGTCCCGGACGGTCAGACCAAGCCCGCCCAGGTGATGGGCGTGGTGATGACTCCGCAGGAGGTTACGGCGCGGATCCGCCACCTGGACGGCCGTGAGGAAGACCTCACCCTGCCCATGGGCAGGACCGTCCGGCAGGGTTTCCCCTCCGATGTGGCCGATGTGTGGCAGGAGCAGCAGGCCGAGCGGCTGGCCGCGGCCGCGAACGCGCCGGGCGACCGCGTCGCGGCCGGGGACCTGATGCCTGGTGACGTGGTGGACACCGGGGACGGGCCCGCCATCGTGGCGCGGATTCTGTTGCCGCGCGGTGATTCGCTGCTGGTGGATGCGCTGGGTGCGGACGGGACGCGTCACGCGCTGTCGTTCAGTGTGTCGTCGCAGGTGACGCGTCGCCGGGTGCCGGGGGCAGAGCCGCGGAAGCGGGATACCACACCACAAATTGACACGAATCGTGATGATCATGCTACTCTGCGTTCTACAATTGGCGCCCCCAAGACCGGGCCCGCGCCGGACGAGGAGAGAGGGAACGATGAACCAGTACGGCGCGACCGCGATGAGGCACTGGAAGACGTACAAGCCACAGGCGTACGCGGAACTGGACGACCCGGAGACGTTCTTCCGGAAGCTGGGCGAGCGGGTGAGCGCGCAGATCGCGGACCTGGCCGAGGACCTGGCCGAGAAGCCGCCGGCCGGAGAGACGTTCCTGGAGAAGACCGCGCGGCTGGAGGCCGCGAGGCGGCAGGCCCGCGAGAAAGTGATGGCCGAAGAGGTGTTCCTGACGCCCGAACCCGGCCGGGAGGACGAGGAGCTTCCGGAGGCGTAGCCGACGCCGGCGGCCGGTTCCGGCCCGCGTCGCAGGCTGACCTCGCCCCGTCCGGGGAGAAGGCCAAGGCGCGGGCCAACATCGCCGCCGTCCGCACTCTGCGCACCCTCCAGGCCGAGAACCGGCCCGCCCCCGACGAAGAGAAGAAGGTCCTGGCCCGCTGGTCCGGGTGGGGCTCCCTGCCGGTGGTGTTCGAGTCCAAGCCCACCCGCGCCCAGTTCCGCGACGACTCCGGACAGGTGGATGAGCAGGCGTTCGCCCGCCGCCTGAAGCGGTGGGAGTCCTTCGCCTCCGAGCGGGACGAACTCCGGTCCATGCTGTCGGATCGGGAGTGGAACGAAGCCAAGCGCAACACCCTCAACGCCCACTACACCGACGCATCGCTGGTGGGCGCCATCTGGGACGCCGTGCAGAAGCTGGGCTTCAACGGCGGCAACGTCCTCGAACCCGGGAGCGGGTCGGGCACGTTCATCGGCATGGCGCCCGAGCGGGCGCACATGACCGGCGTCGAGCTCGAATCGACCACCGCGGCGATCTCCCAAGCGCTGTACCCGGACGCCGAGATCCGCAACGAGTCGTTCGCCGACACCCGCATCCCCGACGACAGCTTCGACGCTGTCGTCGGCAACGTGCCGTTCGGCGACTACCCGCTGCACGACCGGACCCACAACAAGGGCCAGCACTCGATCCACAACCACTTCATCATCAAGTCCCTGGCCCTGGCCAAGCCGGGCGGCCTGGTCGCCGTCGTCACCTCGCGGTACACGATGGACTCCGAAGACTCGCGGGCCCGCCGCGAGATGGCCAAGATGGGTGACCTGGTCGGCGCGGTGCGGCTGCCCGAGGGGGCGCATCGCGCCGCCGCCGGCACCGACGTCGTGACCGACGTGCTCGTCTTCCGCAAGCGCGCGGAGGGCGAGGAGCCCGGCGACATGGGGTGGGTTGATGCCCCGCTGACGGAAGTCAACGGCTCCCAGCACCCGATCAACCAATACTTCATCAACCACCCCAAGCAGGTTCTCGGTGAGATGACGACCGGGCGCGGCCAGTTCACCGACCACGACCTGACGGTGAAGGGTGACCGGGACGCCGGCCCGGCGCTCGCGGCCGCGCTCGACCGGGTCGTCGCGTCCGCCGAGGAGACCGGCCAGACCTACACCCCGTCCGAGGACGGGCTCGGCGACCGGATCGTGATCGCCGCCGGACGGCAGCGGCATGACGGCGCGCTCGCCATCCACCCGGATGGCAGCTTCACGCAGGTCCTCAACGGGCGCGCGTACCCGCTGGAGGTCCACCCGGACCACCGCGACCAACTCGCCGCCCTGGTCGGCCTGCGCGACGCCGCCCGGACCCTCCTGGAAGAGGAGGCGTCCACCAGCGACGACACCCCGTACCTGGCTGAGCTGCGGGCCGAGCTGAACCGCCGCTACCGGGAGTACACCGGCCGGTGGGGCGCGGTCTCCAAGCGCGCCAACAAGCGGTTCACCCCCGCCGAGGCCAAGGCCGCCGCCGACGCCGAGGGCCGCAAGGCCGGCGACGACGACATGCTGCCCACGGCGGTCGGCCACGCCTGGGACGACCCGGCCATGGCGATCGTGTTCGCCCTGGACGACTACGACCCCGACACCAAGCGGACCCGCCAGGCCGAGATCCTGCACAAGCGCGTCACCGCGGCCCGCTCCACCGTCACCCGCGTTGACGACCCGGCGGACGCGCTCGCGATCGTCATGGACCGCACCGGCGGCCTGGTCGACCTCGCCCAGATCGCCGACCTGCTCGGCGTCGATGAGGACGAGGCACGCAGGCAACTCGGCGACCGCGTGTACGAGGTGCCCGCGACCGACCGGGACCTGCCCAGCGCCGGCGTGCTCACGTCGACGCGGCTGGTGTCGGCGGCTGAATACCTGTCGGGCAACGTCCGCAAGAAGCTCGCCGCGGCCCGCACCGCGGCCGAGGAAGACCCCAGGTTCGCGCGGAACGTCGCCGCCCTGGAGGCGGTCGTTCCCCGGGATCTCACCTCCGGCGAGATCGACGCCAAGATGGGCGCCTCCTGGATTCCCGCGTCGATCATCGAGCAGTTCCTAAACGAGATCGTCACCCCCGGCCACACGGTGGTCCACCCGGGCGGCTCCACCTGGGTGGTCGAGGGCCCGGGTAAGGAGTCCGACGCCGCCAGCGTGGAGTGGGGCACCGAGCAGCGGCCGGCCGCCGCCATCGCCGAGGCGCTGCTCAAGCAGCAGACGATCCGCGTCACCAGCACCGTCAAGCTCGCGGGCGGCGGGAAGAAGTCATACCCCGACCCTGAGGCGACCATCGCCGCGCAGCAGAAGGCGCAGGAGATGGCCGACCGGTTCTCCGAGTGGATCTGGGAGGACGAGGCCCGCGCCGAGCGGCTGACCCGCGAGTACAACGACCGGTTCAACTCCTACGTGCTGCGGTCCTACGACGGCGTCAAGCCCGCGCTGCCCGGCCTGGCCGATGGGTGGACGCCGCGCGACCACCAGAACAGCGCGGTCACCCGCATCCTCAACGAACCGGCCGTGCTGCTCGCGCACGAAGTCGGCGCGGGCAAGACGGCCGAGATGGTCATGGGTGCGATGGAGCTGCGCCGCACCGGCATGGCGAAGAAGCCCGCGATCGTGGTGCCGAACCACATGTTGGAGCAGTTCACGCGCGAGTTCCTGGAGTGCTACCCGAACGCGAAGATCCTGGCCGCCGGGACGAAGGACCTGGAGAAGGACAAGCGGCGCCGGTTCGTCGCCCGCGCCGCCACCGGGGACTGGGACTGCGTCATCTTGACGCAGAAGGCGTTCGAGAAGATCGACATGACGGCCGAGTCTCAGAAGGCCTACATGGAGGAGGAGCTCGCGCAGCTCCGCGCCCAGATGGAGCGGGCCAAGGAGGCGGGCGAGGACTCCCGCGCGTTCAAGCAGCTCGAAAAGCAGCTCATGCGTGCGGAGGAGCGGCTGAAGGCCAAGCTCGACGCCCGCCGCGACGAGGGCAACATCTACTGGGAGCACACCGGCATCGACTACCTGATGGTGGACGAAGCCCACATGTTCAAGAACCTCCGCACCCCCTCGCGGATCGAGGGCGCGAACATCGCCGGTTCGACCCGAGCCAGCGACCTGCACATGAAGCTGCACTACCTGCGGTCCAAGTCCGAGTCCGGCCGCGTCGTCACCCTGGCCACCGGCACGCCGATCGCCAACTCGGTGACCGAGGCGTACACGATGATGCGTTACCTGCGGCCCGACCTCCTGGAGGAGGCGGGCATCGAGGACTTCGACACATGGGCGGCGACGTTCGGCAACGTCGTCACCGACGTCGAGATGAACCCGGACGGCAACGGCTTCCGAATGAAGGCCCGCTTCTCCAAGTTCCAGAACGTCCCCGAACTGCTGCGCATGTACCGCGTCAGCGCGGACGTGAAGACGGCCGCGGACCTGCACCTGCCGACGCCGCCCGTCCGCAAGGACGCCAACGGCAAGCGCGGCGAAACCAAGGTCATCCCCGCCGATGACGCCCAACTGGAGTACATCCAGGAGCTGGGCGTGCGCGCCGAGGCCGTCCGCGCGAAGCGGCCGTGGGAGTGGGTCAACGACCCCGTGCGCGGCATCAAGGGCATGCCCCGAGCGCAGTACGAGGAGATCTACGGGGAGATCCCGGACCCGCCGGAGGACCCGGCCGACCGGGACCCGAACGCGCCTCGCGTGATCGAGGACAACATGCTCAAGATCAGCGGCGACGGCAAGCGGGCCGCGCTGGACATGCGGCTGATCGACCCGAACGCCGGCGGGGAGGGCCGGAAGATCGGCGCCGCCGCCGACCAGATCGCCGAGATCTACGCCGAAACCAAGGACCGCGTCTACCCGGCCAGTAAGGACGACCCGACGCCGCACCCGACGCCGGGCGCGCTGCAGATCGTGTTCATGGACCAGGGCACGCCCAAGGCGAAGTCGTCCAAGAAGAAGGCCGCCGCGGCGGCGCCGGACGAGGACGCCCCGGCGATCGTCGGCGACGGCGACCAGTCCGATTGGGCGGCTTATGACGAGATGAAGGCCCAGCTCGTCGCGCGCGGCATCCCCGAGAACATGATCCGCTACATCCACGAGGCATCGACGGACGCGCAGAAGGCGAAGCTGTTCGATGACGCCCGCAACGGCAAGATCGCCGTGCTGCTCGGGTCCACGGAGAAGATGGGCACCGGCACGAACGTCCAGGCCCGCGCGGTCGCGCTGCACCACATGGACGTGCCGTGGCGGCCGGCGGACCTGGCCCAGCGTGAGGGCCGCGTGGAGCGTCAGGGCAACCTCAACCGGGGGATCAACGCCGAAGGCGTCTACGACCACGACCTGTTCCGCAGCAAGGACCCGAACGCCCCGTTCGGTGAGGTGCGCGTGCTGCGCTACGTCACCGAGGGCACGTTCGACGGCTATTCGTGGCAGACGATCGAGCGTAAGGCGCGGTTCATCGCCCAGATGCAGAAGGGCAACCTCGACTCGCGCGAGATGGAGGACATCGGCGACTCCGCGCTGTCGGCCGCCGAGGTCAAGGCGCTCGCCGCCGGCAACCCCTACCTGCTCGACAAGGCGAAGGCCGACGCCGACGCCCAGCGGCTGGAGAGGTTGCAGCGCGCCCACGGCCGCACTCAGGCCGGGCTGGCGTCCAAGGTGGAGCGGCTCGGCCGCGAGATCCAGATCCACCGCGAGAACATCGACGAGTGGCGCGAGGCCATCGCCGCCCGTACCGACACCCGCGGCGACCTGTTCGAGATGCGGTTCGAGGGCCAGGACGAGCCCATCAGCAAGCGGACGGACGCCTACGCGCCGATCCTGAAGGCCGTCACGGAGATGCGGGACGGCCCGTACCGGGACGGCGACCGCGTCCAGGTCGGCACCCTGGGCGGTCACCCGGTCTACGCCACCCGGACCCGGGTTCGCCGCGGCGACAGTTGGTTCCGCGGCGTGCAGGTCGGGTTCGACTGGCCGGGCGGCTCGCAGTCCTACATCTCCAGCGAGATCACCGAGGGGTCCGAGCGCGGCATGCTGGCCAGCCTGGAGCGGCGCCTGGAAGGGCTGGACTCCCTCATCGACGGCGCTGAGGCTTCGATCCGGACCAAGACCGAGCAGCAGGCCAACGCCCAGGCGATGATCGGCCGGCCGTTCTCGCACGAGGCGCAGCTGCGGGACGCGCAGGCCCGCGCCAAGCTGCTCGACGACATCCTCAAGACGCAGGCCGTCCTGGACGAGCTGAAGGACGAGGCGAAGAAGCCGGAGACGGAGCGGTCGGAGACGTACCAGACGGCTCAGGCGGAGCTCGTCGTGCTCAAGGCGAGCCTCGACGTGGCGCGGCAGCAGGTGGTGCCGGACCCGGCGGCGGAGCCGGACCTCGACATCACGCCGGTTCTGGATGATCCGACGCCGACCGTCCGCACCGATGAGGACGGGTTCGCTGTGCCGGACCTTTCCGACCCCGAAGACACCCCCAGCGCCGACGCACCCGACGTACCCGAGGCCGACGCGGGCGCGGGCGCGGATGGGCCGCCTCTGCCGGCCGGAGTGAAGGAAACCGACCGGGACCTGCTGACGGCGCTGATCGAGGAGGAGGCTGGCGCCTACACCTGGACCGGCTCCCCGAGCCGCTACGTCGCTGAGCTGTTCGCCCAGCAGAGCGGCACCGCCGATCACCCCGGCGACTCCGACCCGGAGGTGCAGCAGTGGATCGAGGACTACCTCGCCGCGCACCCGGAGGCGCTGACACGGTCGGGTGCCGCGCGTGAGCAGCTCAAGCGGCAGCGGCGCGAGCGGGAAGAGCACGCGCGCGAGCAGGCCGTGGCGATACGCAGCCAGGCCAGCGGCCGATTCAAGGCGGGCGACTACGAGGGGGCGCTGCGCCTGATCGACCAGGCGGAGCGGCTTTCTCCCCGGACTGACAACTGGGACAGGATCCGCGGCATCATCCGTGACAAGCAGCAGGAGGAGAGGGGAAACACCACCCCCGACGCTCCCGACGCCCCTGGTGCGGGCGACGCTCCGAGCGCTGCGAACGCTCCCGGGGAGGCGGACACTCCCGGCACCCCTGCGGCCGCGGCCGCGGAGGAGGTTGAGCGGCCCACCGAAGCGGTCGAACCGGAGGACCTTGCGCCCGGGGACCGCATCCGACTCGTCCGCACCAGCGGCGACGTCCGCCGCGTCCGGACCCGGGTCGGCGGCTCCTACCTGACGCAGCGCGACGGCCGCGTCTGGGAGGGCACCATCCCCGGCACCTACCGACCGGGTGAGCCCGTACGGCTGGACGACGTCGTGGAGTACGAGGGTGACCGGCCCGGCCGCCACATCACCGAGCCCGGCCCTGTACGCCTCACAGACACCGTGGAACGGCTCGGCACGGCCGATGCCGCCACCTCCCAAGAAGAGGCCGCCAGGCTGCGCCAGGAGGGCGAGCAGGCGCGGCGAACCAACCAGGACGAAGCGGCGCAGCAGCGCCGCACCATCCTGGAGGAGGAAGGAGGCCCCGAACTCCTCGACGCCGTCACCCGCTTCGACGACCTCGCCGACGCCGTCATGGCCGGCGACGCGCCCGTGCAGGACCTGGAGGACGCGTGGCTGCGCGCGGACGCCGGACTGGCGGCCGCGAAGGAGAGCGCGACGCACTGGACGCGCGAAGCGCAGCTCGACACGATGCGGACGAACCTCATGGTCAAGCTCACCCAGGCCGGTGGCCGGTCGGGTGATGCTCGGCGCCGCGCCGCCGAATGGGAGGAGGCCAAGCGGGAAGCGGCCCGCCACGCCGAGGACGGCATCCCCGAGGACGCGCCGGTCGAGACCGTCGCGCCCGGGGACCGGGTCGATTCCCCGTCCGGGGAGGAGACCGTCACGGTGGAGGAGGTCACCCGGGCCGGTGACCTGACGTTCACCACCGAACGCGACAGCGAGGACCGGCGGACCATCCGGGCGCGTAAGGACGGCGAGACCGTCGTCAAGCGCCGGGGCGGCCGCAAGCCGGCGGAAGTCGGGCCCGCCACCGCCGGGGAGATTGTGGCCGGCGAGTGGCTGGTCGACGACGACGGCACCGCCGTGAAGGTCGTCGGTGTCGAACGTGACGGCGACCGCATCATCTTCGACGTTCTCGGCCCGGCCGGGCCGTCCCTGGTGGAGGCCGACGCCGGTGAGGCGGTGACGCGGGGCCGGAACCTGCGGATGAAGCGGCCGCGCGCCCCGCGGCCGCCGCGTGAGCGTAAGCCGCGCTCGACGATCACCGCGTTGGAGGACGGCACCCCCGCCACCCGGGTACGGCTGCGCTCCGACATCCGTAAGCGGGTGCTCGGCCTGGCCATCGAGGACGACGAAACCGCGTCAGCGGAGGCGCGGGAGGCGGCCGCCCGGCTGCGCGCCTCCCAGCCGGTGTCGGCGGAGCAGATGCGCGCCCTGGGCGAGCACCTGCGCGGCCTCGCCGGGGAGGACCTGCCCGCCGTGCAGCGGCGTGCCCTGGAGCGCGCCGCCTCCTGGGTGGATGCCTCCTACGCGAGGTTGGCCGGGTACCCGACGCCGCCGCACGAGCCGCACCGCGACCGGGTGGAGAAGGCATACCCGGAGAACCTGACCGCCGGTGATGTGGTGGTCATTCCCGACCAGGCCGGCGGTCAGGCGCGGGCGGTGCGTGTCGTGGACGCCAAGCCCACGCCGCGGCTGCCGTTCGTGCAGGTCACGGTCGAGCACGGCGACGGCCGCCGCGAGCAGCGGATCCTCGCCGCGGGAGTGGATGTCTACCTGATGCCGGACCTGCCGGAGGATGCACCGGTTGAGCCGCCGGTGCAGCGGCGCCGCGAGCACATCGTGCCGGGAGCCCTGGAGCCGGGCGACACCATCCACGTCGGCGGCACCGACCGGACGATCACCGCGCTGCGCAAGACGTCGCCGCCGCTGGCGGCGGTGGAGGAGTGGACGGCCACCACCGACGACGGCCAAACCCTCACCCTGACCTCGCGGGGCTTCCCCTCGGTGCTGCGCGTCGGCCGCGGCGAGCTGTCGGCCGGGCAGGTGTGGAACAACGTGGTCGACGACACCACCGGCAGGCCCGTCACGCCGAAGCAGGTCAAGCTCGGCGACCGGATCAGCGTCGACGAGGCGCACGGCGGCGTGACAGGCACCGTGGAGGAGATCGCGCCGCTGACCGACCAGCAGGGCAAGCGGATCGGCACCACCGCGGTGGTGCGCAACTACTCCGATCTGCTGGTGACCGTCGCGATGCTCGACGGTGACGACACGTTGCAGGTCACCCGCCACGCCGAAGGACGCGACAACGAGCACCTGTTCCAGGCCCGTTACCAGGCCAAGCGGCGGCAGAAGGAACGCGTCCGCGCGGTGCGCCAGGCCCTCGGCGAGGCGGAGCTGGACCTGTACCGCAGCGCGTCGGCGGCGATCACCAACGAGCTGAGCATGCGCCGCGTCGCCCCGCCGGACACCGGGGACCGGGCGTGGCTGCGCGCCCCGGACCTGGTGGAGAAGGCATGGAAGCGCCTCGATGACCAGGCGCCGGCGATGCAGGCCGCCCGCGCTCTCGCGGGTGGGGATGAGCAGCATGCCGCCCTGCTGGCGGAGCAGCTTGCGCCGCTGGTGGCGCAGATCCGGGAACGCGCCGCGGAAAACCTCGTCCAGTCGATCCTGGAGGTGGACCCGCTGCCTGGGGAGACACACGACCAGGCGCTCAAGCGGATGCTGGAGCAGTTCCGCACCGACCCGCCGCTGGCGGTCGACTACGGCCTCGCCTACCGCCTGCACGTGGCCGGCCTGGTCGAACAGGACGATCCGGCCCCGGAAGCCATCCCCTCCCCCACCGGTGAAGGGCTGGCGGAGCGGCTGGCGGTCTACCGCAAGGCGCTGCCGGCGAACCTGGCGGAGCTCGGGCACCGGCAGGTGACGCGGACCGTCTACAAGCCGCTGGATCTGTCGGCGCTGGAAGACGCCTACGACCCGGAGACGGAGAAGATCACCGCGACCGTGCCCGACGTCGCCGACGACGACGGGCCGGGCGAGCACGCGATGCGGCACCTGGAGGTCATCAAGGCCGCGGGCGCCGAGGTGGATCGGGAGCTGTCCGCGCGGCTGGACACGCCGGCCTACCGCGACGCCGTCGCCGCCGCCGACAAGGCGCAGGTGGCGATGCAGGAGGCGGAGCGGGTGCGGGCTGAGGCTGAGGCTGCGGCTCTGCAGGAGGCCCGCACCAACACCCTGTCGGCGGTGAGCACGGCGACGCAGAAGGCATTCGAGCGGGCGGAGAAGGACGTCGCCAAGGCGCGCAAGGCCCACGAGGCGGCGAAGGCCCGGGTGGGTGAGCTGCGGCGTGAGGCGGCGCTGACGGTGCTGGGCGAGGTGCGGCCGTTCGGTGGGGCCCGCCTGACGTACCTCACCAAGAGCGGGCAGGCCCGCAAGGAGAACCACAAGCCGGTGCAGGCCATGCGGCGCGTTGAGGACGTCTACCCGGCTGACTGGGTGGCGATGCTCGACGATCACGGCCCGGTGCGGTTGGCGATCGCTCAGCCGAACCTCATGGGCGGGTCGGGCCGCGCGGGCTACAGCAACTCCGCGCACACCGTCGTCATGCCGGACGTCAACGTTGACGAGCAGTTCCGGCAGGGTGTGCATGAGCTGGGGCACGCCTTCCAGCACCGGCTGCCCGGCCTGAAGGAGGCGGAGCGGGCGTTCCTGTGGGAGCGCACCTCCACCGGCAGCGTCGGCCACCGTGAGCGGCCGGAGCTGAAGCAGGTCGGCGCGAACTTCAGGGAAGTCGGCTACGACGGCGGGTTCCCGGCCGCCTACAGCGGCCGCGTCTACGAGGCCGGCAACGGGGAGATCTTCACGACCGGCATGGAGTCGCTCATGGCGGGCTCGAACTACCTCGACGACGACATGCGGGCATGGCTGCTGGGCGTGCTGGCCATGCTCGGCACCGGCTTGGGCGGGCCGGGCAAGGACCCGCTGGACGGGGTGGACCTCGATGAGCTGTCCGTCGATGAGCTCCAGGCGCTGCTGGGGCGGGTCGAATGGAACAGCCCCGCCTACGAGCGGATCATGGCGCAGCTTCGGGGCCGCCGCCTGGACAATGACCCGCTGGAAGGGGTGGACCTGGAGGCGTTGACGCCGGAGGACCTGGCGGACCTGCTCGGGTCACTGGATGACAACTACAGCGCCGCGCGGATCTCCGAAGCGCTCGACCGGTTCGACGCCGAGGAGCAGTCCGACCGGGAGCGCAACGCCCGGATCGACGAGCTGGTCGCATCTGGGGAGCTGGACTATGAGGAGGCATGGGCGCAGGTCCACGGCGTCACCGTGGAGCAGATAGAAGCCGACCGCAGACGCGAAGCCGTCGATGACCGGCTGGCGGGCGAGTCGGTGGAGCGGCGAGTGCGTCGCCAGTACGACGAATGGGTCGAGACGCAGTTCTGGCAGGCCGAGGCCGCCACCAACGGCTACATGGTGAACGCTCGGGGCCGCGCCGCCGGCGTGGACCCCAAGAGCCTGTTCAGCGGCGACTGGAGACGCGTCAACGCCTACGCCAGTGATGAGCTGTACAACTGGTTCCGCGCGAACGGGTGGCGCAACTACACCGAGTACGTCGCGGACGTTCTCGGCCGGGATCGTGATGTTCGAGCGGCGAGGCGGTCGCGTGAGGGCCGCCGCTTCACCCGATAGGAGAAGGGTCCGATGAAACACGACCACGAGCCGGTGGCGGCGGTGCGGTTACGCGCCGCCCGCCTGCTGGGGCGGGCGATCGCCAAGGGCAACGGGCCCATCGAGCGGAACCCATGGAGGGAGCAGGGCGGGCTGTTGTCGCGGGCGTTCATCGCCGGATACCGGTCGGTGAAGCCGGCCGAGCCCGGCGGCGTGTCCTACGACGAGGAGGGGGGCCGCGGTGTTTGAGGTTCACGGCTACATCGACGGGGTGGCGTACGCGGTTACGGTCGGCCGGGCCCGGCCGGAGGCGGCCGCGACGACGGGGGTGGTGTCCGGCTCCCCAATCGCGGTGACGCTCCTGTCGGGGCGGCAGGGCCGCACCGTGCCCGTGCCGCATCAGACGCCGATCGTGTTGGACACCAGCGATCCGGTAAGCGTCCTTACCGCTTTGCGGGTGTGGACGCAGGTGGTCCGGGAGGTGGGGGATGTCCCGGCAGAGATGACGTAAGCTCCGCGGCCCGCCACCTTGCGGCGTCATGGAGTCGGGGATCTGGTGGCGGGCCGGTTTCGCGGCCGGTGTCCTGCTCGGCGCTGCGCTGCTCATGCTGCTGAGCTGGGCCCGGCCTCGGGAGTTCGTCCCGGCCGGGCCGCTGACTCCCCGAGTGGTCGGGGAGTAGAGATGGCCTTCGCGGAAGGACAAGTACCACACTTCGCCAGGGGCAGCGGCCCCAATTGTGGCTCGCCCCAGCAAGATTCCCTGCCATAGAGGCCAAGGACTAAGCCGCGAAGCTAGGGCAAGCCGGAAGGCTGGGGGCACCATTCGCCGCTGGCCTGCGGTCGTCAGCCGTACCAGGCCATCAAGATGAAAATCCTCAGGTATGTGGTTAGAGCACATATATGCATGTGGGGAGGTCACATATCAGGGAGGGAAAAATATTTGAAATGTACTTGCAATATATCGAGATCATGCTCCACGCCTTTCTTTGCCCGGACTGTGATAAACGTCACAGATGACACCCCAGGGTCCTCAACTCGAGCCCGCGAAGCCCGGAACCATAGGATCTGCATAAGGGGAAAGCGTGCTGCGCTGCCGGCCGAGCCATGTGGTGACGGGCCGCTGGGCGTTCCTCGCCTTCTGCGCGTAGTTGCTGCTCGCCGTCACCGGTCCGGTCTTCCTGATCGTCGACGGCTCCTCAATCCATACCACCCGCGCGGTTGGTGACTTCGCCACACGCATGGCCGGCTGCGCCTATTCTTGCTGTCCGGCTACGCGCCGGATCCCAACCTCGGTGAGTGGGTCAACCAGAACATCAAGCCCGGATCGCCCTCGAGGCGATGACCGATGAACACGAACTCGCCGTGGCCATGCACCGCGGCATGCGCCGGCTGAAAAAGCACCCAGGCATCGGCTGAGCCCTCTTCGCCGGTCCTCACCTGACCTGCATCATCCCGTGGCGCCGATAGTCCCAAAACTTATGACGGCTCGGCATCCACGGAGGGGCTTAACTTTATTCATGTCGGATGTCAAGACATGAAGCGACAATGCATAGCGTGATCACTAAATAACTCTAGAGGGATCGACAGCGGTTTGTTGATGTCATACGCTCCCTCCAAGGAGCGAGCGAGTAGTGCTTCAGATCGGCTTTATCAGCAGCAATTCCTAAGCGCCTAACGAGGAGGGTGAGACTAAGTTAATAGAACAGAGGAATCGCTATGCTAATTCCACAGCCTACGCGCCTCCGATGAACCTGCATTCTCCCAAAGAAAGGCAGTCAGACATGCGAAAGATGATAGCTTTGGCTTCCCTCGCCGCCGCTCTGAGCATCGGAGCCGTCCCAGCCGCTGCCTCTGCCAGCACCTCGCCCAGCGATCCCAGCGTCACCAGCGACACCAGCACGCTCGCCGGTACGGCGCCCGACTGCATCAGCCGGACCTTCGTGGGGTCCAAAATCGTGCAGGTGATCAACAGCTGCAGCACCCCCATGAGCGTCAATGTCGTCATCGACTATGGTCCGGACTCCGGCTGCTATTACCTCCCCCGCCACGATGGCTTCAACTACAGCTGGACGATCGGAACCTACGCACGGGTCGAAACCTGCTAGGGAGGTTCTGACCATTCGAGCTGGGGGAACCGTAGCATCAAAGATGCGTTGACGGCGCCTGCGAGATAACGGTTGGCAAGCTTGTCGAAACACCGCTCGACCAGGTAGAACCCCTTATAGATGGTCGCACCGGAGGTGGGAGGGCAACCCTCGCGGGTGGCCCTCCCACTTGCGGTTGACCGTCAGATCAATGCGCTCGAGAATGACCAGGGAATACCAGGCCGACGCAGGCATAGGCAGATCTTTTTAAGTATGATGCAGCCGCTTCACCGACATCGTTAGACTAAGCGGCTTCGCGGGCACCACTGAGGCTTTTCCAACCTGATCGGGCTGATCAGCAGGAGAGAACCGGGACGGGTTGGCATGAGAAGAGGCTCTTGGCAGCTCGTACGCCCGGGTCTGACCCCATGAAGACCAGTAGGCTCCTGGTTGCCGTATGCGCCGGTTGAGCGGTCTTTTGACGGCTCGGATCATGTGTGGAGGGATCTCGGTGATGATGATCAGCCAGCTCCTGATCGCCGGACTGTTGTTACCGAACCTGTCCGTACAGGCACAGCCACCTCTCCTCCACGTGATGACGTGGAACGTCTGTGCGGGCACCAACGCCGGGTGCGCGCTCTTCCGCCGCTCGAACGCCGAGCTGGCCTGGCACGTGGCAGTGCTGGCGACCGAGGCGGACGTGGTCTTCCTTCAGGAGTTCTGCACGGGTGCCGACGCCGACCTGGAACACGAGCTCGAACGCCGTACCGGCCGGAATTGGAGCGTCCGGTCGGCGGGGCTGATGTATTCGGACGGTTCTCCGTACCAGTGCCTGCCCGACAGAAACGGCAGGCCACGCGGGGTGCTGAGCGTCACCCTGGCCGTGGCCGGAACGGACACCGGCCTCGTCGTGCACGCGCTGACCTCGCCGCCGTGGGGAGCCCGCAGGTACGCCGTCTGCACGGCCGACCGGACGTTCTGCACCGCGCACTTCTCGTCGGGATCGAGCTACGACGACAGGCAGAAGGGCAGGCCCTACCGGCACATCCAGTTGCGCGAGCTGTTCAAGCTCGGCCGGGGTGTGATCGGTGGCGACCTCAACCTGGTGCCGCGCGACGCCGCCGCGGCCTACAAGGGCCGCGACGAATGCGACCCGCGCCGGCGCTGGACCTACGTGACCCGCAAGCGGAAGATTGATTACGTGTTCGCCGGCGAGGGCCGCGTACGGAAATGCTTCGTCGATTACGCCCGGAGCACGTGGTCTGATCACGTCCCGCTGCACGCCTGGGTGAGAGCAGGCTCAACGCCGCCTGCACCACGTTGATCTGGCCCAGCACCAGGTTGTTCATCATGCCCTACCAGCGAAACGCGGATTTGCGCATCCAACTTACCGGCCAGGGACGAATTGGGATGCGCCCTCACTGAGCCTTTTTCATCCTGAAATTGCAGCTCATAGCCGGTGAGCCCAGCGATCATCAGGGCCCTGGCCACGTCGACCGCAAGCAGTTCAGCGCCTCTTGCGATGCTGGAGTCATGACCGATCTCGAGTCTGTGGATCTGGAGTTGCTCGCTGGGTTCGCCGCGAAGATTGATCCGTTCATGCAGGGTGTCCTCGTCAGTGGGGATGTGGAGCAGATACGCGGCTTCGTCCTCGAAGCAGCGTGGAACTGTACGGAGCGGCCGTACTTCGAGCACCTGTGGGGGGTAGGCGGGCTCTACCGCGTCTGGATGGGAATCGACGACATCTTCGACGGATGGCCCGTCGACCACGGGGCCGATGCCGATGCCCTGGCCATGCGCGAGTTCAGACTCGCGGCCCAGGAGTGGCTGGACATGCCGCGGACGGAGACTGGGTTCCGGCACTACGTGCATCGGTGGGAGAGACGGGTAGCGGAAGACACCTGGCCCGCACCCGGAGGAGCCAACTGACGGCGGCGGCCGGCCTCGCCCGGCGATCGCGACGACTCCCGCCAACCTTGAGATCCTCACAACCTGACGGCGCTGGTCAGCACAGATGCAGAAGGCCGGGTTGAGGTGAGAGGAGGCTCCCGGTAAGACAGCAGTCGACCAAGATCCGATGCCCCGACCAGGAGCCTCGTTGCTGTCTTACCCTGCCGCGATTCCGCTGTCCAACCGCACCCTTACCCGTCTGGCCAAGCTGATCCGCGCCCACCGCGCCCACCGTCGGTCCCAATGGCGCCGCCTCAGCCCCGGACAGCAGGCTCTTCTGGTCCTGGCCCACCTGCGCGGGCGGCGACACCTACGCCCGTCTGGCCGTCGGCTTCGCCATCGGCACCGCCACCGCCTGGCGTTATGTGCGTGAGGCGGTCGACCTGGTCGCTGCCTTGGCCGACGATGTGCACACCGCCGCGTTGAAGGCCTCCCGTCTGGTCTATGTCGTCCTCGACGGCACGCTCATCCCGATCGACCGTCTGGCCGACGATGCGCCGTACTACTCCGGCAAGCATCATCGGCACGGGGTGAACGTCCAGTTCCTCGCTGATCCGGTTGGCCGGCTGGTGTGGGCCTCGCCCGCACTGCCCGGTGCGGTGCATGACCTGAACGCGGCTCGGCGGACCGGCTTGATCGACGCCCTCACTGATGCCGGTATCCGGGTCTTCGCCGATCGGGGGTATCAGGGTGCGGGCGGGGTGATCCGTACCCTGTTCAAGCGCCATCGGTACCGGCCGCGCCTATCGCGCCATCAGAAGGCGGTCAACCGCTCCCACGCCTGCATCCGGGCGATCGGGGAACGCGCCGCCGCGACTCTCAAGGCGTGGAAGGTGCTGGACCGGCTCCGCTGCTGCCCGCGCCGCGCCACTGCGATCGTCCAGGCCATCGTCGTGCTGCAGACCTTCGAAGCTGACCGCTATTCGAGATGAAAAAGGCTCACGGTCTAAAGCGGCGGCTAGAGTCGAGAGCCTCCGCCGAACGCAGATCGCCTTAGAAGCTCAAAGTTATTTGTCTTTGGTGAACGCCTGGGTGAACGTGTCTGGTGTTGAGAGCATGGCCATCCGGGAGAAGGGCCAGAAGATCACCACAGCACGGCCGATTACAGCGTCCTCCGCGATTGTTCCTTCTCCCTCCTGCTCCTCGTGGCTGCGGGAGTCCCGAGAGGCAGAGCGGTGATCGCCCATGACCCACAGTCGCCCCTTAGGAACAACCTTCTCAAACTCCTCCCCCGAAGGAAAATCGTCAGAGTGGAGATAGTTGTTCTCGTCAAGTGGAACACCATTCACGGTGACCCTCTTCTTGGCATCGCAGCATTTGACGGTGTCACCACCGATCGCGATGACTCGCTTGATGGTGTCCTGGCCATCCCAGCCCTTAAATACCACCACGTCACCGCGTTCAGCCGCACCGTACAGCTTGTTGACGACCACGCCGTCGCCTTCTTTCAAAGTGTTCTCCATGGACTCCGACGGGATCCAGAACAACCGGAAGACGAACACCTGCAGCAGTATTGCCACCACGACGCTGCAAAGCAGTAGGAACAAGATATCGCGCACGCCACCCTTGCGGGACGACTTTTTTTGCTTGCTCTCAGACCTAGCCGTCATGAGCTACCTCCATTAGCCACAAGTTTTCGCAGTGAACTTCACTGATCTCGATCATCTACACAATAATGTTCCTCTGGCCGGGAGGGCAGGGCTTTGTGGGTCCTATCCTCTCCAGTCCACGAAGCGCTTTTATGTGAAGACTACCGCCTCTCACTGCAAGATCTCCATGTTCGCCAACGGCCTAGTTGTAGTGCCGCATGCCATCGGTCGCGTTGACGGCAGAGTAAGGTCTTAGGCTTCGGCTCCTCAGAAACTCATGGCTATTGTGAGCTACTAAACGTTGATTGATGATCACGGTAAGTAAAAAAGACTAGGTGCTTCACCGCGAGCTGACTGAAGCAATCCAGGTTCGGCGAGAGCAAAGACCTAAGCCTACCAGGACTCCCAGGGCTCGGATCATTTCAGGTCAAGGCATGCTCGGATATTCCTATGATCGTCAGTCTGTAGCTGCAGCAGAGACCAGCGGCCGATGGTGCGTCAGCCGCATCTGGGCCGTCTCCGTAGCAGTAATCGCCGCTGCGCTGGCGGCGTTTTTCCACTATGCGATCTTTTCAATCCAGCCTGGCATCGCATCGGAGAACGGGAACGCGCTGCCGCTACTGCGATCGCAGTCGTTCCCGATGGCGCGGTGGTGGAAGCAGCCAACCAGGTAGGGCCGAACCTCTCCAGTAGGGCCAAGATAGTGATCTGGCGGTCCATGCCCCGCCGTGCCTCATGGGTCGTGGCCGACGTTGCCCCACCACAGCCGATGTTCAAGAACATCAAAGAGCAGCGCGACGATGTCACTGCACTACGCGCGCATGGTTATCGAGTTGTCTTCGCACAAGGGGGCTATGTTGTCCTCCATAGCGCTGATACCTGAACCCCACCTTGCCGCCACGTTACGCTGACGCAGTGCTCCCACTATTGGACTTCAACAAGTTTACCGAACCGATCATAAATTTTGCTACTTGTCGGTGATGGTGGGAGATCAGCTTCCAGTGTGGGAATGCTGGGACTATGGCGAGAAAAGGTCGCAGGGCGACGTTTGAGGAGAAGGTCTTCGCTATCCGGCTGCTGGAGCAGGGCGCCTCGCCGGACCGGGTGGCCGAGGTACTGGATGTGGGCCGTGAATCGGTGTTCCGGTGGAAACGCCAGGCGCAAGAGGGCGGCGTCAAGGCGCTGCGGATCAAGAAGGCACCTGGTCGGCCACGGCGGCTGTCACCGGGCTAGGAAAAGAGCTCAAAACAATGGAACGCGCTGTCACACTCTGTTAGGTGCTGGGGATGGCGGTCGTGTTGTGGATGCGGGCGCTGGTGATCACCGCCTGATTCCGGATCAGCATGTCGGTGGCGGCTACCAGGCGGCTTTTGCGCGGCCTGGACCTGTCGTCGCAGCGGCTGGTCTACCGGGCGTCGCACGAGGCGGCTATCGAATGGGAAGGCGGGTGACGTTCCCCTGGATCTGCCACTTGGTCCAGGGGCGGGGCGCGACGGTGCTGTTCGCCGATGAATGAGCATGCGGCTGCGTATCCGCTACGAGCGCCGAGCCGACCTCCGTCAAGGTCTGCTGGAGCCGGGGCATGCGGCATCATCTGCCTTCGCCGGCTCCAGACGTCATTCCGAGGTGCTCGGTAGGGGATCTCGGCGAGCAGCGCGCAGGTGAGCGATGGCGATCTGCACGTTGCCGGTCAGCGAAGCGGTGGAGTCGAGGACGAGGCGGTCCTCGCACCAGGTGCCGAAGTTCGCGCGTCGCGCCTCCACTGACGCCCAGGTCGGCTCGGTGAAACCGTCGATGTCGCGTCGGCGGCCTTCGAGCCGTCGCCGGTGCAGGGCATGATCGGAGCAGGTCACTTCGATGTAGCGCAGCGCCGCACTCCGGCGGCGGGCAAGGCCGCGCCACTGCTGTCGTGCCTCCTGCGCATCGTTCACCGCATCGACGATCACCGTCTGCCCGAGCGCGAGAACGTCGGAGGCCAGCGCCTCCACCACGACGTAGGCCGCCAGCCCGGTCGGCTGGCCGCGGTCGATTCCCGCTCGCCACATCGCGGCCTCCACCGGGTCGACCGACAGCACCGGGGCCGGAAGCAACCGGCCCAGCGCCTGGGCGATGGAACTTTTGCCGGCACCAGGTAAGCCGCTCATCACGATCAGCATGCCCCGAACACTGTCATACGGGACCGACGACCATCCGATGCCGAGGAAGGTCTCTCAGCGGTTGTCAGCCTGCGGCGCGATGGTTCAACTGGTCCATGTCGCTGTTCCGCCGACTTCTTTTCGAAACGCTCAGTAAGAGCGGATCCGCCTCAGAAGTACAAGCACCCACGGACCTTGCTCCTCCCACTCCGTTGACCTGCTGGCTCAGAGCGAGGAATCTCAGCGGCTTTACCTATACCTCATGCTGTGAAGTTGGGGGCAAGCGACGTTAACGCCCGCTCCTGGCACTCTCCCCCGGGAATGTGACACGGGGAGGGGGCTCCAGGATGACGGTGAGACTGGAACGCAAGTCGGTGGCGGTCTCGCCGGGCGTGCTGGCCGACGCGCCGAAGGGGACCGTGACGTGCCTGGTCGCCATCACGGGCGTGCTCGACAACGTGGGCGACATCATCATGCCGGGCGCGTTCTCCCGCACCCTGGCCCAGCGGCGACCGAAGGGGGTGTTCGCCCACGACACCACGACGTGGGTGTCGCGGGCCGAACTGGTCGAGGAGTGGATGCCCGGGGATCCCCGTCTCCCGGCGCGGACGAAGGACGGGCAGCCGTGGCCGGCCGAGGCGGGCGCGGTGTTCGTGCGGGCCCTGTTCAACCTGAAAACCAAGGACGGGCGGGAGGCGTACGAGCGGGTCGTGTTCTACTCCGAAAGCAACGAGTGCGAATGGTCGATCGGCTACTCGGTGCCCGCGGGCGGCGCCCGCAAGGACCCCAAGACGGGTGTGCGCCGCATCTACGACCTCGACTGGTATGAGTTCTCCCCCGTCCTGTTCGGTGCGGCGTCGCAGACCATGACGCTCGCGGTGAAGTCGGGCATGCCGGGGGTGGTGGACACGCCCCAGGATGAGGAGGCGGTTCGGCGGCTGCGGAACTGGTATGTGCGGGGTGAGGGGGCGGCGCGGATCGGCTGGGAGACGCCGGGCGCGTTCGAGCGGTGCGTCGCCCTGGCCGGTGAGCACATGATGGCTGAGCAGGCACGAGGGTTTTGCGCCGAGCGGCACCATGACACGACGGGCCGCTGGCCCGGCCGCCATGAACGCAAGGCCGACCCGGCCGTCGATTCATGGGACGAACTGCTGGCGAGCTACACCGACGACCCCCCCACCGACCCCGTCGCCGACGCCGACGCCGGCGGGGAGGCCGGGGAAACACAGGGCGGGCCGCGGGCGATGGTGTCGCTCACCGTGCCCACCGACGTCGCCCAGGACCTCGCCGTCGACGGCGGGCTCCCGCCGAGTGAGCTGCATGTGACGCTGGCCTACCTCGGTGAGGGCGTGGAAGAGGATGCCCTGGCCGACGCCGCCGTGGTGGTGGAGCAGGTCGCCGCCGAGTACGGCGCCCTGCTGGGCCGTCTCGGTGGGATCGGCGCGTTCCCCGACGATGAGCAAGAGGGGACACCGATATGGGTGCCGGTGGATGTGCCCGGCCTGGTCGAGCTGCGGCAGCGACTCCTGGCCGCGTTGGACGAGGCGGGCATCTGGTACTCGACCACCCACGGGTTCACCCCGCACGTGACGCTCGCCTACCTGGAGCCTGGGGAGCCGCTACCTGACCCGGTCTCCCTCACTCCGGTGGGATTCAACGCGCTGACGCTCGCCGTCGAGGACGACCACGAGGATTTCCCCCTCACCAGCACCGGAACCGGCGCGGCGGCCGCCGCGACCGGCCCGGCCGACACCGACGCGGACATGGACGTCGAGGCGGAGGAGACACCTGATGAGGAGGAGATGGCGGTCAAGAGACTGGCCGGCTGGCAGGTCAAGGCCGGCCGTGTCCTGTCCGACCGCAATCTCCGACGCCTCCAACAGGCCGCCGACATCCTGCGGGAGATCATGAAGGACGCCGGAGCCTGGGACGGCGACGAGCACGACCCCACCCGCCGCCAACCGCCGGAGATGCCGCCCGAGCCGACCATCACGCCCGACTCCACCGCCCCGTCCGCACTGCCCACCGAGATCAAGACCGTTCCTCTCACCGCGGAGCAGGTCCGTGCCGGGTGGGAAATCCTCGAGTTCCTGGGACGCTGACATGGGGCTGCGTCTGGTACCGATCACCTTCGCGCAGGCGTGCGCGTTCGTTGATGAGCACCATCGCCGCCACCGCGCCCCGCGCGGTCACAAGTTCTCGATCGGCGCCGCGCGGGACGGGCGGCTGGTCGGGGTGGCGGTGGTCGGTCGGCCGGTGGCCCGCCACTACGACACCGGGTGGGCGTTGGAGGTGACCCGGGTAGCGACGGACGGCACGCGCAACGCGTGCAGTCTGCTGTACGGGGCGGCGTGGCGGGCCGGGCGGGCGCTCGGCTACCGGCGGATGATCACCTACACCCGGAAGGACGAGAGCGGGGCGTCACTGCGGGCCGCCGGGTGGGAGCCGGTTGCGGTGCGGTCGCCCCGGGGCGGCTGGTCATGCCGGTCGCGGCCTCGCGGCGACGGCCACGCCGAGCGGGTGAGCCGCATCCTGTGGCAGGCCCCCGCCTCATCGGCCTTCGTAGTCGGCGATGGCGTCGACGAGCGCGCCGTGGGTGGCCTTCCCGGCGTTGCTGGTGGGGATCTGCCAGCGGGTCATCCCGGTGGGCGTGGTCCACTCCAGGACGCCACCCTTCTGGGAGACGTCGAAGGAGTAGTAGATCACCTCAGGTGAGCCGGGGTGGGCGGTCACCTCCGTCCCAGGGGTACGGCCCACCCACGGCGTGCTCGACGCCCGGCCGGAGGCGAAGGTGAACACCCTGCCCCCTTGCCGGATGCGCAGCTGCGAGGTGCCGGCGAGCGGCGGCATGGATTCCGGCTTGGACAGGGCGGTGACCCGCAGGGCGATGGCCACGAAATACCCGTTGCGGGGCTTGGTCGCATATTTCCAGGTCGGCTGGTGGTAGTAGACCCCGACCGGGGTGATGCGCAGGGGTCGGCCGTGGCTGCCCATGGTGCGGGTGGCCTGCCCGAACTTCAGGACCTTCGGAGCCTGCACTACGGCCGCCGCGGCGGCGGAGGCCGGGGTGGGGGTGGTGAGGGCTGCGGCGGCGAGCAGGGCGGCTGCGGGCAGTACGGCGAGACGGTGCGGTTGCACAAGGTCCTCCACGTGTTCGGATCGTTCCAACCCCCGAGCTTGATCACCTTAGTGCGCCCATAGCGTGTACCGATCGTCAGATGCAGCGGTTTTCGGACAACCGCGTCATCGTTGTTCCCCGCTCCGGCCACGCCCGCCAGTAGATCGTCCCGCACCGGAAGTTCTGATGAGCTTCGTTGCCCACCCGGTACTCACCCGACGTCGGGTATCCCAGCCATCCCCGCTCGCACCCTTCCTGGCACCACCTTTCGCCGATGTCCCCCCACACCGGCCACGCACCCGTCTGGGGGTGCCAGTAGATCGTGCCGTTCTCGAACTGGCGGCGGCGACCCACCCCATCCGGGTTGACGAGTTCTTCGGTGCGGGGGCAGCCGAGCTGGCCGGTGGGGCCGTCCATCTGCACGTAGCGATGCTCGATGGCCCCCAGCACTTCGAGGCCGCAGTAAGTATGCGGGGCGTCTGCGTGCGCAGGTGTCGCTGCGGCCGCGATGAGCGTGCTGGCGGCGAGAATGAGCGCGCTCAAGCCGGCGGCAATCCTGTTGCGCCGCGGCCTGGCGCTCGTGGTGGTGGTCATGCATGCACCGTCCTTTCCTACCCCTGCGAGGGGTGGCGGGCAGCGGGTGCGCGGTGCCCCCTGCGATTCCTGATGATGCGTACTCTGGCCGCCCCGAACGATCAGGACAAGGGGTGGTCCGGAACGTCCACATACGCCCGTCGATCGAATGCGACGTAAGCGCGGGTTCGGTCTACCTTGCCGCCTTGATCACGGGATGTCCCGGTGCTGACCGGGCGCGGATCGCACAACGAACGCACACCGATGTCAGCCAAACCGGGGGGTAAGGCAGATGACTGCCATCAAGGAGAACGCGCGGATCAGGGAGCTCAAGAGCGCTCTGCAGGCCGAGGCCGACAACATCACGCGCATCCAGAACAGCATGAAGGACGAGACCGGCCGCGGCCATTTCGTCCTGTCGAAGGCCCAGCACGCCGACTACCTCAAGAGCGTGGACCGCGCCACCGAGATCCAGGCGCTCATCGTCGCCGAGGAGAAGGCCGCGGGCATCATGTCGTACCTGGGTGAGCCCAGCTCGGCATCGGTCGCTGGGCTCATGGCCGCCGCCGGTGGCCACGGCATGGAACGCAAGTCGCTCAGCCAGGCGTTTTTCGAGTCCGACGCCTACCAGCAGATGCGGGCGAGCGACTTCCGGGAGCCACGCGGCATCGTCACCATCAACCAGGGCCTCTACAGCTTCGAGGCGAAGGACCTGTTCACGCTCAGCGGTGGGACGCACACCACGCCGGCGTTCGGGACCGCGGAGAACGTCGGCATCTCCGAGCGGCAGCGCCGCCCCAACCGGGTGCGGGACCTGTTCCCCGCCGAGACGACCACGAGCAACATCATCAGCGGTGTCCGGCAGACCGGGTTCGTCAACAACGCAGGCATGATCCCCGAGCGGCGCGCCGCGGACGGCACGTCCGCGCCGACCGGTGGGCCGACCGACACCTGGGGCCGCGCGCCCCGTAGCTCGATCCAGTTCGAGCCGTACACCCGGCCCGTGAGTGAGATCGGGCACTACGAGACGGTCCACAAGAACACCCTGGCCGATGAGTCGAGGCTGAGGGGCATCCTGGAGCGGGACCTCATCGACGGGGTGAAGTTGAAGGAGGACGAGCAGATTCTGTTCGGCGACGGTGTCGGGGAGAACCTGCTCGGTATCACGCAGACGCCGGGTATCCAGCTCTACACCGGTCAGTCGTCCGACAAGAAGACCGCGCAGGTCCGCCGCGCCCTGACCAGGGCGATCCTGTCGTACTACGACCCGTCCGGCGTCGTGATGCACCCCCTCGACTTCGAGGACATCGAGCTGGAGGAAGACGGGCAGGGCGCCTACCGCGTCGCGGTGTCCGTGGCGATCGGCGCGGAGAAGCGCGTGTGGAGGCTGTCGGTGATCGACACTCCCGCCATGGCGCAGGGCAAGTACCTGCTCGGCGCGTGGGGGTACGGCGCCAAGCTGTTCGACCGGGAGACCGTGGTCGTGCAAGCCTCGACCGAGCACGGCAACAACTTCATCGAGGGAACCGTGACGATCAAGGCGAGCGAGCGGATCGGCCTGGCGGTGGACCGTCCCGAGTCATTCGTTTACGGCACTTTCACCACCTACTCGGCGGCGTGACCGGCCGTGTGAAGCCCGCCGCCGCGGCCGCGGCGGCGGGTCCGGACCTGTACGTGTACGCCGCCACGGTGGCGAAGGTCGTCGACGGCGACACCCTGGATCTGCTGGCCGACGTCGGTTTCGGCGTGACGGTCAAGATCCGGGCCCGCCTGGTCGGGGTGTACGCGCCCGAGCTCGGCACCCCGGAAGGGGAGGACGCGGCCGCGTTCACCCGCGCCTGGGTGGAGCAGCATGGGCCCGGCTTCCTGGTGCGGACCTTCCATGACCGTAAGGAGCGCTACGGCCGGTACCTGGCGACCGTCGCCCCGGCGGCCGGCGGGCCGGGCCTGGGTGAGGCGCTGGTCGAGGCCGGGCACGCCACCACCGCCGCCTGACCGTCCCGACGCGACCCCGTGCCTCTCGCGCTATGAGGGGTGCGGGGTTGTGTTTCCGCTGGTAGCGGCGGCGAGGACGTTAGCGGCGGATGTTGCTACGTTCCCGGGCCATGACGACGACCCTCCCGTCGGGTGACCTCGCCCGCGTTGTTGACCTCTACAAGCAGGGCACCTCTCTGCGTCTCCTGGCCGCTGAGTGTGGCGTGAGCTACGGGGCGATGCGGAGCATCCTGATCGACGCTGGGGTGACGCTCCGCAAGCGCGGCCGCCCCCGCGCCGCGGGCCACCACTCCCCCACTCACCGCCCCACCCCGGCCGCGGTGGCGGGTGGGGTTCGTAGGCCGTTCAACGTGGATCGGGCTGCCCGCCTGTACGAGGCCGGGCACACGCTCCAGCAGATCGCCGAACGCACCGGCTACTCCCGCAGCCGCGTCCACGTGCTGCTGCGCGACGCCGGCGTGAAAATGCGGCCCGGCACCGCGCCGCGCGCCTCCCGGATCACCCCGGCCAAGCGGCGGCAGATCATCGCCGGGTGGAAGGCCGGCCACCCGCACGCGCAGATCGTCGCCCGGGCCCGCACGAGCACGGCCACGATCCTCAAGGTCGTCGCCGAGGCCGGGCTACCGCCGCGGCAGCGGCGCCGCTACGACCACGCGCAGATCAAGCAGTTCTACAGGCAGGGCAAGACGTTGACGGAGATCGCCCGCGAGGTGGGGACGACACCTCAGTACGTGTGGAACATCGTCAACGGCTACTACCTCAAGAGCTACGTTCCCCGCGGCGGCCGCCGACGTGTCGCTGCGACGGCTGATGCGACGTAAACGCCGGAATGTGGTTCAGTGCGCGGCGACGTCGAGCAGACCCCGGCCGGGAGGATGGCAGCGGTGACGACCCGAAAGACACGAAGCGCCAGCAGCGAGCAGGCCGCACCCGCTGAGCAGGGCCCCGGCCCGGCCGGTGATGAGGCGGCGCAGCCGACGCAGGCCGCTCCCCTGGAGCCTCCCGCCTCCCCCGCCCCGCTGCCCGCCGATCCGGAGCCGGAGTCGCAGGTGCGGATGCTGGCCGCGCCCGGCAGCGAGTTCGTGGACCTGGTGTGGGGCGACAACCCGGCCGGGCAGCCGCCGGAGAAGGCCCGCCCCGAGGAGCTGTTCCGCGACCCGGGGCCGCAATTCTCCTACGTGATCGTGGCGCGGCCGCTGGTGCGGCTGTTCCACATGCCTGGCGCGACCGAGCTGGGTGAGCAGCTGTACCGACAGGCAGGGGTGTCGATGAGCCGCAGCCACGCTCAGAAGATCGCCGCGGACCTGACGGTGATCCGCGCCGCCGAGGCGTAGCAGGCTCGCGCAACCCCCTTTCTCGGGTTCGTCCCGCGGCGCGGCGTGGTGTCTCTGGGGGGTGATACCACGCCCGTTCGCCGCGTGCGGGCACCTGCGCTGGGGGGTTGCGCGGAAAACCGCCGGAGGACGGTGGGGGGCGTTCGACGGTGGGGACCCGGACGCCTCCCGCCTCCTTCGGCATCAACCAGGAAGGGGTGGGGTCGGTGGAGCTGGTGACACCGGAGAAGGTCGCGGTCCACGCCGGCGTGCCGACGCGGCTGGAGCCCGGTGACCGCGCCGCGATCGAGATGGCCATCGAGGACGCGCTCGCCGAAGTCGCCGCTTACCTCGACCGGCCGCCCCTGCCGGAGCAGTTCACCGAGCGCGGTGTCGTCCCGGACGGCCGCGGCGGCTGGTCGCTGAACTACGATCCGCTGATCGAGGTCGTCTCGGCCACCGCGGAGACGCACCCGGTCACCGGGGAGGCGACCGGCGCGTACACGCTCGTCTACCGGGCCGGACTCGATCCGGCGGCGGATCGGCGTTACGGCGCGGTGCTGGCCCGGTTCGTCTCCTGGGCGGCGGCCGCGCACCCGATCGTGCGGCGCCTGGTGCAGGCCAAGGGGGTGCGTTTGCAGGCGTCGGTCAACGTGGAGGGCCAGGGCGTCACGTACGAGTCCACTCAGGTCGCGGCGGGGTCGGGGGTTGCGGGGGCTCCCCCGACCCTCGCCGACTTGGACGGGTGGGTGCGGCACACCGTCTACCAGGCGCCTGGGCGGGCTCCGCATCCGATCGAGACGGGCGCGGCGTGGCTGTGATCGGCGCGACCCTCACCTTGGGGGTGCGTCGCCGACGTGCGGGGGTCGATGCGCACGGCACGCCCGTCGCGGGGGTGCTGGGTGAGGCCGGCGAGTGGATGCCGGGCCGGATCGTGCGCCGCCCCGACGTCGACGGGGATGTGGAGACCGGGCCGGGTGGGTGGGTTCTGGCGGTTGATGCGTCGTGGTGGCCGGTCGCCGCAGGCGACCAGGTGGTCGAGCAGGGCGGTGCGGGGCGGGTGTGGACGGTCGTTCGGGCGTCGCACCGGCCGAGCGATTTCGATCCGAGCATCGACTATGTCCGCATGGAGGCGTCCCTAGCCGAATGATGCGAAGGGGGGCCCGCGCCAGTGGCGTGGACCCCCCTTTTCACCCTCCGGTCTAGATGATCTTGTCTTACACGTAAGACAAGATCATCTTTCAGGGGGTGGGGCTCTCGGCGCGCAACTCGTTCAGCGCAGCCTCCAGCGTCTTGATCAGCTCTACCGCGTACTCCGGATTCTCTATCGCCACCTGCCGCAGCCGCCGGAAGTCCTGGAACGGCTTGACCGCCCGCTGGTAGACCGGCAGTACCGGCTTCCTTTCCTTCACCGCCTCCAGCGCCTTGGGGGCCTCACCACCCACGGCTTTCCGTGCGGCGTCCAACCCCTTCGCGGAGGTGTCGCCCAGCTCCTCAGCCTTCGCCCACACCTCCCGGATGGCCTTATCGCCCGCCGCCTCATCGCCAGCCGAGTCGTGCGGCTCGGCGACGGACCCCAGAAGGTCCACCTGCCGCACGGTCCAATCGACCGTGACCTCCGGCAGGGCCTGCTGCACGCGCACCGTCCGCATCAGCTTGTAGGCGTGCTGGCGCACCATGCCCCACCGCTGAGCCACGTAGTCCATGAACGAGGTGTAGCCGTACAGCTCGTACAGCTTGCCGTCCCGGATCTCCACCAGAGCCCGGCCAGCGGTCAGGGTCCAGTACCGGTCGAGCGCGCGAGCACCCGTTTCGACGGCTTCCTTCGCACCGCCGATCAGGTTCTCGTAATGCACGAGCTGCGCGTCGCGGCTCGCATCGGGCGAGGCGAGCTCGAACTGCGGGGCCGTGGGGATGTCGAGGGCGACGGGGCTCTTGACGACCCGGCCCACGATCTCCACACCCGCCGTATCCGCCGCGGTCGGCGCGGTCGGCGCGGTCGGCGCATCACTCTTCTCAACGACGGCACCCGGCCCGACACCGCGCTCCAGGACGATCTCGTCTTCGACGTCCGGCAGAGGCCGCCTCTTGCCGCTCATGCCACCGCCTTCATGTAGCGGTCGACGCGGTCCCGGAAGATCTGCTGCACCTCAGGCCCGGCGTTCTGCGGCGGCTCGGCGCGTTCGCTGGCATCCTCCACCGACGCGCGCAGCGGCAGATGCGGCGGCCACACCAGATCCCCGAACCGCGTGATGAGCGCTTCGGTGCGCTGGTCGTGGTTGGCGACCCCGGCCCGCTTCATGTTGATCACGACGCCGATCATGCGGCACCGCAGCCCAAGGCCGGCCCGCTGATCCTCGTTCTCGATGAAGTTCTTCAGCCGGTAGATCCCCCGGACCGAGTCATAGGTGGGGGTGGTGGCCCCGACCACGTAGTCGCTGGCGACGAGTGCGAGGTGCAGCAGGTGGCCGATGGTGGGCGGGGTGTCGATCAGCACGTCGTCGAAGTCGCCGGCGAGCGGCGCGAGGCACTTGTGGAGCCGCTGCCACGACAGGGGCACTCCCGCCTCGCTGATGCGCTCCTCCAGCTCGATCCGAGAGGGGACGAGGGTGATGTTCTCCGCCCAGTCCTGTTCCCACTGGCACGGCAGGAACGACGCGCGCAGCGCCTTGGGCGTGTGGTCCCGGACCGCCTCAGCGATCGTGGGCCGCGTCTCCAGCTCGTGCTCCTGGTAGCCCATGCGGCGCGACAGGTTGCCCTGGGGGTCCAGATCGACGGCGAGGACGCGCCGGCCGCGCATCGCGAGCTCGGCGGCGACTCCTTCGACCTCGTTGGATTTGCCCACGCCACCCTTGTGGTTGGCGAAGGTTGTGACGGGCATAGCGGGTAGCCTTCCGGTCGTTCGGATGTTTCCGCCCGCCCCTTCTTGGTTGACGGCCGAAGGGGCGGGCGTCCGAAACGTTAGCCGTCTCTGCGGCCCGGGGTAATGGCGACACCCTAAAACGGGCGGAACAACACCGCCGCAGTCTGTCCGGTGGTTAGGCGTGGCAGTGGATCGCGGCCGTCGCGATGTAGCGGCCCCGCCCGTCCGCCTCCGGCACCGGCCCGCCGCCGGAAGCCGATGCCACGTCGGTGATGACGACCTGGCCGTCGTCGTACGGCAGCGCGGGAAGGGTGGCCAACTCCTCCAGGGCGACGTACAGGATCTGGCGTAGCTGCCACTCCCCCACGGGCGCATCGGTCGAGTCGAGCGCTTCGAGCTTCACCAGGACGTGCGCCTCCCCGGTGAGGAGGTTGTCGCTGCCGCCCGGCGTCGGCCGTACCCGCAGCCGCGGGTACGGCGGGACATGCTGAGCGCCGACCCGGCCCGGCCCGCCCAGCTCGGCGGCCAGTCGGGTGCTGCCCGCCAGGAGGTCCAGGGCGGCCGGGATCGGGTCGGCGTCCGCGAGGGACCGCATCCTGCGCTACTCCCCCGCGCTTTCGCTCCGGCTCTTGCCCTGGGCGATGGCCGGCTTGGCCGAGGGCTGCGCGGCGGGCTCGGGCTTGACCGGCGTCAGGGCCGCCTGGATGCTCTCCAGGTTGCCCGGCTCGGCGCCGAGGACGAAGCCGGCGCCGACGAGCCGCATCGCGTCGCGCCGCAGCAGAGTCAGCTCCTCCCCCTGCGGGTAGACGCGTTCGGCCAGGCCGAGCTCGATGGCGTCGACGGTGCGCAGCGGGTGGGCGAGGGTGAGCTTCACATACGACATAGGGTTTCTCCTCCACGGCGGGTCGTGTGGTCGCCGGTCATGGTGCCGGGGCGGGGGGTTAACGTCGCCTGGCGTGGTGCTTGGCGGCGGCCTGCTGGGCGGCCGAGGCGAGCCATCCGCCGCCGCGTTCGGCGTGCTCAGACTCGGCGACGCGGGTGAACGACGCGGACACGGTCGCGGTGATGGTGGTGCCCGCCGGCCGGGCCGGGGTGGAGCGGATCCCGGCGGCGACCGCGCCGGGCAGATCGACGGCCTGGCATCGGCAGTTCGCGGCCTGGTGGGTGGGCAGGCGGGCGTCACGCGGCCGGTCGGCCACATCCCACCGGCCGGGAATGATCTTCCACCCGCCGGCGCGGTTGACGGCTTTGCCGTCCGGGCCGAGGCCTTTGCGGACGTACTCCATCGCGGACAGCCGGAAATCGACGTTGCCGGGGATGAGCTGGCCGTGCGCTTCGGCGTGGGAGGGGCGGACTCGTTCGTCGGCGTCGGTCACCCACGTCTTCGCGGCGGGGGCGTTATCGCGGGCGGCCTGGGCGACGTCGTCGGCGACCTGGTCGACGCGGCGGGCGACGAGCGCGGTGATCTGCCGGGTCAGGCCCGGCGTGATGCGGGTTGCCATGGGCGGGGACGGTAGCCGGGCCCGGCGGTTGCGTCCCGCCGCCGGGACGTTAAGGCGCGGGTGCGCCATGGTGGCCGCGTGGACGAGACCCCCTCGCGGCGCGCTCTGGATGTCGCCGCCGCCATACGCCTGTACGTCGAGGACGAGCTGACCGTGCGGCAGATCGGGCAGCGGCTCGGCTGGTCCCACACCGCGATCCATGAGGCGCTGGTCGCCGTAGGGGTGACGATGCGGCCGCGCGGGTCCCGCGCGAAACGCATCCCCTCACAGGTGCGGCAGCGGATCGTGGCGGATTACGTGGCGGGGGAGCCGATGGCGGTTCTGCGGGCCCGGCATGGGGTGGCGGCGCAGACGGTCCGCAACGTAGTCGCTGAGGCGGGGGTGCCGCTGCGGGCGGGCGGGAAGGCGTTGGCCGGGCAGCGGCGGTTCGACCGGCGGGTCGCTGCCCGTTTGGCCCGGCAGGGGTGGACGGCCCCGGCGATCGCGCTGCTGATGGGGTTCAGCGAGGGGCATGTGCGGCGGGAGCTGCGGGCGCTGGGGTTCGGGCGGCGGCCGATCCCGGCGGGGGAGGAGTTGGCGCTGGCGTACGACCGGGCGGGGTCGGTGCGGCGTCTGGCGGCTGAGCTGGGGTGCTCGGCGGGGCGGGTGCGGGCGGCGTTGCAGCGGGACGGGGTCCGGCGGCTGCCGCCGGGCCGGGTGCTGGTCGGCATGGTGCGGGCGGCCGGGTCGGGGCGGGTCGTCGCGGCTGAGCTGGGGTGCAGTGTGGGCCGGTTGCGGGCGGCGTTGGAACGCGGCGGGGTGCGGGTGCGGCCGAAAGCCGCGTGACCACACACGCCCCGGGGGCCCGCTGTTCAGCGGGCCCGCCGGGGCGTGCTGGTTATCTGGTGGCGGTCAGGGTCTTGGCGGCGAGCCGCTCCCGGCGGCAGCGGCGCTCGCTCAGCTCGTACACCACATCATCGGGGCTCTCGCGCGGGCCGAACAGCATGGGATTGCCCGTCTCCGTGGCGATCTTCGCGTAGTAGGCGTGCTCCTCTTCACCGTAGAGGGACCGGTCGACGCCTTCCTCGTAGTCCCGGGCGGCGGACGTCCAGGCTTTCGTGGCGTCGGCCAGTTCCTCCTCCGCGATGACCCACCGGTGGTGGGCCGCCGGCCAGTTCGTGGTCTTCTGGTCGGCCAGGGCGTTCCACGCTGTGTCGGCGGCCGCCCGGGCGGCGGTGAAGCGCTCGTAGCACTCCGCTTCGCGGCGGGCGACGTCGATGGCCTGGTTGTGGTGCTTGGCCACTTGGTGGGCGATGTAGTAGCGGCGTTCGGGGGTGCCGGGTTCGCCGTACGACGGGGTGGTGTCGCGGCCGGTGAGTCCGAGGGGGTAGATCGGGATGATCATCGTGCGGTCCTTCTTGGAGGAGGTCAGCGGCGGGGGCCGAAGAGGTGTCTCTTCGCCGGCTGGTCGGGGGGTGGGCTGGTGGTCTGCCGGTGGGCGGCGGCGTGGATGGCGAAGCAGGCTGAGCACTGGCAGGTCTTCTCGGGGGTGCAGTGGCAGTTCATCGCGGGGCCTACTCGTTGGCGGCGTGGCCGGTACCGGCGCCGACGAGTTCGGGCCCGGTACCGGCGGGGTCAGGTTGGGCGGTATCGGTGTCACTGGTTCCGGTACCGGCGTCGCTGGGCCCGGCGTCGGTACCGGGACCGTGCTCGGGGGCGGGCCCGGGGTCGGTACCGGTCCCGGGGGTGGTGGGTGTCGCATCGGCGGTGCCGGAGCGTGACGGCGAGCCGGTACCGGGCCCGGCGGCCGGGCCGGGCTTCTGGGTGGTACCGGTCCTGGTTGCGGTCCCGGTACCGCTCTGGACCTCCTGCTCGATGAACCGCCGAATGCGCAGGGCCCGGCCGCTGCCCATGCCGGCGTCCATCAGGTCCTGCTTGGTCGGCACATCGCCGGGGTGCTTGGCCATGTACTCCTGGGTGAACTCCAGGTCCCTGGCGGTGAGCAGGGTGGTTCCGTCCGCGGGGTTCGGCTCGCGCGGCCCGCCGGCCGTGGGGCCGGTC